>NZ_JACIFF010000001.1 GCF_014197245.1 Neolewinella aquimaris
ATTTTTTCTTTGAAGTGAGTGTATCATGACAAGTTGAATCAACTGGTCTGAGACTTATGAGTAAGAATCCAAATAAGGCAGCACGCTTGTGGAAAAGTATTAGTTTTAAGTAATCGGTCTTAATGTTGATCGTAAGTAGTCCACTTGAAGAGGACTGAAGCTCTCTTATCGAACTTGTTGATCGTTACCAAAGAAACGATCCCGGCGACTACTACTACGGAAGTCGGGATGCAAAGACTTTGGTGGCTACAGCGGGCAGGATCACCTCTTACCATTCCGAACAGAGAAGTTAAGCTGCCCAGCGCCGATGGTACTTGGACTTGATCCCGGGAGAGTAGGTCGCCGCCAATTTTATGAAAGCCTCATCGCTAGTGCAGCGGTGGGGCTTTCTCCGTTTGGGGGGGACGAAGGAGGAGGAAAAGCTTACCGCAGATTAGGGCAGATGTAGGTCGCGGATTTGCGCAGATTAGGCGTGGTAGGCGTGGCAGGCGAGATAAGCGGCGGAGTAATCTGCGTCAATCCGCGAAACCAATCCGTTCAAATCTGCGAAACCAATCTGTTCAAATCCGCGAAACCAATCCGCGCAATCCGCGGTAAAACCCATCCCTACCCCTCAGCGTTCCCTTATCGTCCATTTGTCGATTAGGGCTGCGCCGTCGTAGCTATAATCCTTATATTTAGGAAAATATAGATACCATGCTACTTCTTACCGCGATCGTTCTGTCCCTCTGGTTCTGGCGCCGGGATCTGAAGGATGCCCCCGTTTGGATGGTGTTGACGTACGCCGGTGTCGGTTTACTTTTCTGGACCGACTTCACCGCGGTGTCCACGGCAGCCAGCGCCTTCCCGAAGATCCTGAAGGACTTCATTATGCTCGGAATGGTGGGATTCGTGCAGTCCATGGCCGTCAAGAAGCAAATATCGGTCTGGATGGCGGTGGTGCTCATCTTCGGTATGTTTGCCGCGGTTCACTACCTCGATGAGCTCATTAATACGGACGAGCAACAACTTGGCACAGCCGCAGCCGCCCTTCCGCTGGAGGACAGCTATTTGGTAGAAATCCGGGAAGGCAGTTCTTCCGCCGAGCTGTTGTCCTTCGCTGAAGACCACAACTTTACGGTAGAGGCAGCCTTCTTTCCGGAGGCGGCATCGGAAACTTATCTCGACAATTACTATGTAGTGAGCGGCGACCGGCTTCCGGAACTGATCGGACAACTCTCCGCTCTTCCTACGGTGCTGTATACCGAACCGAACGAGACGATTCAGGTGGAACCCTTTATCGTGGCAAATGATCCGGCTGGACCGCGTAGCGCCTCATTGAGCATCAACGATCCATTTACCAGCGAGCAGTGGGCAATGGAAGTGTTGAACATGGACGACTATTACCGTCTGCTGAAAAATCAAACACCACGCAAACAGGCCAAAGTGGTCATTCTCGATACCGGGGTAGACGGGAACCACGAGGACCTGGTAGATAACTATTTCTCCATCGAGGGCAAATACGACAACGATCCCCACGGCCACGGTACCCACTGTGCAGGCATTGCCGCCGGAGTCACCAACAACGGCATAGGTATAGGTAGTCTGGCCGGCTCGGCCGATAGCCCTTTCGTGGAGGTGAGCTCGGTCAAGGTGCTGAGTTCCGGAGGGATGGGAACCCAGAAAACGATCATCGCAGGAATCATCGAGGCAACCGATGAAGGCGCCGATGTGATCTCCCTAAGCCTGGGCGGCCGCAGTAACCAGAGCAGCCAGCGCGCCTACAGTGCCGCAATTGAGTACGCCCACCGCAACGGTGCGGTGGTAGTCGCCGCCGCCGGAAATTCAAACCGGGACGCTAAAGACTTTGCGCCCGCCAATGCGGACGGCATGATCACGGTGGCCGCCATCGACCAGTTGCTGCTACGGGCCCCCTTCAGCAACCGAACCGAGAACATCGAAATGGCCATCGCCGCACCCGGTGTTGGCATTTACAGTACCGTACCCGGCAATGGTTACAAGAGCTACAGCGGCACGAGCATGGCCTGCCCCTTCGTAGCCGGCCTGATCGGCGTGATGAAATCGCTCGACCCGGATCTCACGTACCGCGACGCCTACCGCATCATTCACGATACGGGCCGGGAGTCTTCCGAGACCCGCATTACCGGTCGCATCGTACAACCGGCTGCAGCCCTGGCCGTCGTAGCGCGCTAAATCCGTACTTTGGTTCCATGGACTTAGACATTAGCGGCAAGACCTTCGCCGTTGGCGGGGCAAGTAGCGGACTGGGGCGAGCGATCGCCGAAAAACTAATTCAGGAGGGTGCCACCGTAATCGGAGTAGCCCGCAGCCAGGATAAGTTATCCAACTTAGCGGAGGAGCACGGAGAACAATTTATTGCGTTTCCGGCGGACCTGAGCGACAGTTCCTCCATCAGGGTGGTCGGAGAACAACTGATAGAGCACAAGGTTTCCGGATGTGTGTTTAACGCCGGCGGGCCACCCCCCGGTACCGTATTCGACCTTTCGATGGAAGAATGGGACAACGCCTACGCAACCACCCTGCGGTGGAAGATTCAACTGACCAAGGCGCTACTTCCCATGATGCGTCAGGCTAATTATGGCACCCTACTGTTCATCGAAAGCGTGTCGATCAAACAGCCGATCGATAACCTGGTCCTGAGTAACGCCTTCCGTGCGGCCGTCGCCGGGTTTGTAAAAACACTTACCCGCGAGGAGGGACCGAACGGAATTAGTGCCAACATACTGGCTCCGGGCTACCACGCTACAACCCGCATCACTACCGTGCTGGAAAAGGCGGCGGCGTTGCAAGACATATCGAAGGAGACGGTCGAGAAGCAGTTTCTGGCGGAAGTACCACTGGGTAGGTTGGGTAAACCCGAAGAATTTGCCGAGATGGCGGCCTTTTTGTTGTCACCCGCCGCCCGATTCATATCGGGGCAAACCATCAGTGTCGACGGAGGAATGACGCGCTTCATAACCGGATAGGCTATTCCCTCGACCGGCCCATTTTGCGGTCGACCCACTTCATGACGGGACCAACACTCAGGCCGTGCAAGAAGATGGATAATAGGATCGTGAAGTTTACGATCGACCAAATGCTATCGATTGCCGGAAAAGCCTCGCTATTATGGGCGTAAGCGAGGTAATACAGCGAGCCTACCCCACGGATTCCGAAGTAACTGATGGCCACCTTCTCCACCCAGGGCATTTTGGAGGGTAAAAAGCTGATGAAGCCGGATATCGGTCTGATGAACAACAGCAAAAACACGCCGATAAGTGCACCGTTGAGCGTCAGGTCATTCAGTCCTCCGGTGCCGATGATGCCCCCGAAAGCAATCAGAAATATACCAAGAACAGCCTGCTCCACTTGGTCTGCGGCCTCGTAACTCTCCAACTCCGCTTCCTTTGCCATGTCATCAGTACGGGTACGCCGGCTCACTACCGATGCGACGAATACGGCCAAAAAGCCATACCCCTCGGTTAATTCAGTGAGCGCATAGGTAAGCAGCGTAGCAGCCAAAATGAAGAAACCGGATTCGATCTCGGTTTCCCTCACCTCCGCCATCTTATCCTTAAACTTAAAGAAGACGTACGCCAGGATTTTTCCGAGAACAATACCCATCAACGTACCCATTCCGACCCGGTAGCCAAAGTCCCACCACGCCCACTTAAACAGGGTATCGCCAACCGAAGTAGCATCGACGAGCGCGATGGCTAGGTAGACAAAGGGAAACGCCAGTCCATCATTGAGCCCCGCCTCTAGCGTTAAGCCGAACCGTACGTCGTCCTCCGGAATATCCTCATTCGGAGGCCCCACCTGAACGTTAGCCGCGAGCACGGGATCGGTAGGAGCCAGCACCGCGCCGAGCAGGATTGCGGTGGCCGGAGCCAGTCCCGCCCACCACCACCCCAGAAAGGCCACTGCGGCGATCGTTAGGGGCATAGCGATACCCAGTAAAAGCAGGCCCGCGCTCCAATTTTTTAGGGAAGGGTTACGATCCAGTTTCAGCCCGGTCGCCGCCAGGCTCACGATTACAATAAACTCGGTGATGTACTCCATCAATTGCCGGTCGATCCGGGCGTCTTCCGGATTCATGAGCGGTAGATCGAGCGGCAGCCGAAAAATGAAGAAGCCAAAGGCCACGTAGATGATGGGCAGGCTCACCATCTTGTTGCGAATCAAACTGGGAATGATGAAAGTTCCCAGTAGTGCAATACCGGCGAGTAACAACAGGAGGATGTGGGTGGTCAAAAGTCGGCGGGGGTTTGTGTACCAACCCCAACGTCAAATGGCAAGTTCGGTTACCAGATTCGATGGCTATATATTGTCGTTCATTGCTCCCGCGCTTGCCCGCCCAAACCCCCCGTATGTTAGACTGCCAACGCCATTTGTTCCCCCTCGCCGACTACGACGCTTACCTCAACGGGGCCAGTCGCTCACCACAGTTAAATGCGGGTGCGGAGGCCGCCCGCCAGGCCCTGCAGTGGCGGGAGGAAAACAGCGGAATGCCAATCGACGCATTCTTTAGCCCGGTCGAGCGATTACGCGAATCGTTTGCCGGACTCATCGGCGCCCAGGAGCCGGAACGAATTGCCCTCATCCCAGCCGCGAGCTACGGCATCGCTACGGTGGCCCGCAATCTGCCCCTGCGCGCTGGACAAAACATAATTGTCGCCCAGGATCAGTTCCCCAGCAATTACTACGCCTGGCACCGACTGTGTCAGGAAGCGGGGGCCCATCTGATCACCGTGGCCCGGCCCACTGGCGACCAGGACTGGTCCGAAGCAATTATCGATGCAATTAACGCGGACACGGCAGCCGTGGCAATGGCCCAGGTGCACTGGTCGGACGGCACACTCTTCGATCTAGCGAGTATTCGCCGACGAACCGACGCGTTCGGAAGCTGGTTGATCGTCGACGGTACCCAGTCCATCGGCGCGTATCCCTTCGATGTGGAATGCATTCGGCCGGATGCGCTCATTGCTGCCGGATACAAGTGGCTGCTCGGTCCCTACGGCTGTGGCTACGCCTGGTACGGACCGCGGATGGACGGTGGCGTCCCTCTGGAGGAGAACTGGATCAACCGCGCCGGCAGTCAGCACTTCAGCCAACTGGCCAACTATCAAAACGATTACCGGCCCCTCGCAGGCCGGTACTCCGTTGGGGAGCACAGCAATTTTTTAAGTATACCGATGCAACAGGCCGCGATCGATCAGCTCCGCGCGTGGCAACCGGAAGGGGTGCAAGCCTACACCGCTGCACTGTGGGCGGAAATTACCGACGACCTGGCTAATTTAAAGATCACGCTGCCGCGAAAGCGGGCCAATCACCTGGTCGGTCTGCGCCTGCCCCGGAATATTGCGGTGGAACGAGTGGAAGAAGAGTTCCGTGCACGTCATATTTCCGTGAGTTACCGGGGAGATGCCATCCGGGTATCGCCAAGTGTCTACAACCGGCCCGAGGAGATGGACCGCATGGTGGACGCGTTACGGGCGGCCACTCGAACTTAGGGCAGTAGCCGGTTGCCCACACCAAACAAGGATAAATGGGGTGGAGGGTACACAAAAAAAGGCCCCCCCGCCGAAACGGCGAAGGGGCGAAACTTAAAGTCGATCATGCAAAATTCTTAGTTCAGCGAAATGCTGGTTGTGTGGTTTTTGACGTCAGCGGAATTTACGGTTACGAAGTACTCGCCGGCGGGCAGGTTCTCCAGGCTGTAAGCGCGCTGTACGCTCGTGGTACCGGGCAGACGGTCCGCAATGACTTCGTTGCCGAATCCGTCGGACAGTCGAATGCTGACGCTGTGGCCGGTGGCGTTCAGGTAGTTGACGGTTAGCAACTTATCCTTGAGGTTGACCTGGGGGAAGAAGGTGCGGGTAGCCAGGGCGGCGTCGGCATGCACCCCTTCGGCGGTGATCACGATGGGTTGAACGGTGCTGCTCAGCACGTCGGAGATCACAACGGAATACGCACCAGTGGGTAGGGCGTCCAGGTTGAAGCGCTGGCTGAGGTAGTCGCCTGCCTCGAGCTTGGAAGAGTGCAGCACCAATCCGCCGGCGTCTACGATCTTCAGGGTCGTAGGGGTTTCGATCCCGGTAGTGGTACGCAGGATCAGGGTGTGGGAGGCGGGATCGGCCCGGACAATCAGGTCGGAAGGATTGACCGAAGCGGGCAGGGTAGCGGCGGCGGTCAAAAACAGGAGGGTGAAGAGAATGGTTTTCATGGTTGTTGCGTTATAGGGGTTGAGAAATACGATTAGGTTTTATGCCTGGCCCTTTTGGTGAGTTACCACTGGGGCCGTGATCAACTCCTTGCACTGCAAAGGTCAGCCGCCGGGATACGTGGATCGATGCATAAATTGGCTACCGTCACGCAGATTTTGACCCCGCTTCCGGGTGGGGGTAAAGCATGCGCAGCCTGGGATAATTCCTGCGTACCGGCGCGGCTAACTATTGTTGCCAAAGGGTGTTTCAACATTACCAAGTTTTGTACTACGGCGGTATTTAAGCGCCGACTTTTTCCCCCAATCAACACCAAATGGAGACGCAAACGCAACCTGTGAGAGAACAGGTGATTCCCGCGCCCGGTACATCCTTCCTGGTCAAGCATTACCCAGAGCCGCAGTTGCGCGTGAATAAGCTGCCCAAGTGGCACTTTCACCCGGAGCTGGAACTGGTGTACGTCCGCGGAGGCCACGGTCGCCGGCACGTCGGAAGCCACATCAGCCACTTCCGCGACGGAGAGCTAATCCTGGTCGGATCTAACCTGCCTCACCTCGGTTTTACGGACCGGATGACCCGCAACCAGAAGGAAACGGTCGTCCAGTTCGCCCATAACTTCCCGCACGGCGATTTTCTCGAATTGCCCGAGATGCGGAAGGTCAAGGAGCTCATGTACCGGGCCCGGAACGGCATTAGTTTTCACGGGACCACCCGCACGATCGTCGGTAGCCGCCTGGAACGACTGATCGACCTGCCCCCCCTCAGCCGATTGTTGCTGCTCATCGACATCCTCAACGACCTCGCGGTCAGCGAAGAGTACGAAAACCTGAACGCGGAAGGATTTCACCTGGAGGTGGAGACCCACGGCTTCGAGCGCTTCAACCAGATCCAGGAGTTCATTCACACCAATTTCGAACGAGACATCCCCCTGGACGAGATTGCCGGCGTGGCCGCGATGACCGTGCCCGCTTTCTGTCGGTACTTTAAGAAGACTACGGGTAAGACCTTTGTTACCTACCTCAACGACTACCGCATCGTCTATGCCTGCAAGCTCCTGGCCGACGACCACAGTACCGTTCAGAACGTAGCCTACGACAGCGGCTTTAATACCGTAAGCCAGTTTAACCGGGCCTTCAAGAAGCACACCGGCAAGACAGCCACCGAGTACCGCAGCGCCTTCAAGCTGCACGTTCGCGGCAACGTGCCGGATTAATTTTTCTGCCGGTGGGTCAACCGGGGCCGGCTGAAGTGTTGATAAGGGTATGTCCGTACGCTTTTCCGACCTGAACCTTTCGAATCCCCTGCTTAATGCCCTGGCCGATCTCGGCCTTGAGCACCCGACGCCCATTCAGGAAAGGGCCTTTTCGGTTATCATGTCCGGCCGCGACGTAGTCGGCATCGCCCAAACGGGTACCGGCAAGACACTGGCTTTTCTGCTGCCGTTGCTCCGGCTGTGGAAGTTCCAAAAGCATCCCTACCCCCAGACCCTGATCGTGGTACCCACCCGCGAACTGGTCGTTCAGGTCGTTGAGGAAATCGAGAAGCTGACCGCCTACATGAACGTCGTGACCGTCGGAGTCTACGGCGGCGTCAACCTGAAGGTAAATGCCGCGGCCGTCGAACAGGGTTGCGACATCGTGGTGGGTACTCCCGGTCGACTATACGATCTTGTTGTCATTGGTAGCCTCAAGTTTAAGGCACTAAAGCAACTGGTAATCGATGAGGTGGATGAGCTGCTCGAACTGGGCTTCCTGCCGCAGCTTACGAAGCTATTCGACCTGCTGCCCGAGCGACGGCAAAACCTGTTGTTCTCCGCCACCATGACGGAGGAGGTGGACGCCATTATTGCCGATACCTTCGATTTTCCGGAAACCGTCGAAGCGGCACCCACCGGCACCCCCCTGGAGAACATCCGTCAGCTCGACTACCGGGTACCGAACTTCAATACGAAGATCAACCTGCTGCGGCACTTGCTGGGGGACTCCGAAACCTACCACCGGGTACTGGTCTTCACCCCCGGCAAGAAATTCGCGGACCTGATCTTTGATCGGCTGGACGAAGACTTCCCCGAACAGATCGGCGTCATCCACGGAAACAAGAGCCAAAACTACCGCTTCCGGAGCCTCGACCGCTTCCAGTCGGGAGAACACCGCATCCTGCTGGCCACCGACCTCGTGAGCCGGGGCCTCGACCTCAGTGATGTCTCTCACGTAATTAACGTCGACACCCCGGACCTACCCGAAAATTACATGCACCGCATCGGTCGTACCGGTCGGGCCGATCGCACCGGCACAGCCATCACCTTCACCACCGAAGCGGAGCTGCCCCACCTCGAATCCATTGAAACCCTAATGGACCGCCGCGTCGAAGTTCTCCCCTTCCCGGAGGAAGTGGAAATCTCCGACACCCTCATCCCCGAGGAAATGCCCGTCTCCAACCAGCCCATTCCAGAGGTAAAGATCCAGGTCTCACCCGAAGGCGCCTTCCACGAAAAAAAGGAACTTAACAAAAAGCGCCCCATGACCCGCCAGGAATTGCAGAAGCACCGCAGTAAACTGAAAAGCGGCAAGAAGCGGAAGAAGAATAGGAAAGGGAAGAAGTAGTTATCGGCCCGTCGTCGTCGGCCGAGCCAAAGCTCGTCCGCCGACTAGGGTAAGAAAGCTAACCCGTTTACTCGGCGGACGAGCCTCGTGCCTCGGTCGGCCGACGAGTGAGCCGGCCTGTCGTCGGCCGAGCCTAAGCTCGTCCGCCGACTAAACTGAAGAAGCCAACCCGTTTACTCGGCGGACGAGCCTCGTGCCTCGGTCGGCCGACGAGTGTCAGATATTCGGCGGACGAGCTACCTCGGCGGGCCGACGAGTACCCGCACCGATTTGCTGATCGGACAATTGCTCCCCCGGGCCGTCACCTCGCTGGGAACCAGCACGTTGGCTTCTGGAAAGTAAGTAGCGATGCAGCCCCGTGGGATGGAGTAGGGCACAAGTTGAAACCGTTCTGCCGTTCGTTCTTTGCGCAGGTAATTGCTCTTCAGATCGACCACTGCTCCTGCGGTCCCGCCCAGCATGGCGATGTCTTCGGGGTGCATCAGCACGACCCGGCGCTCGTTGTGGATGCCCCGGTAGCGGTCGTGGAGGCCGTAGATGGTGGTGTTGTACTGGTCGTGACTGCGTACGGTCGTCATCAGGAACTCTCCCGGCGCAAGGGTGTGGGGCGTGAGGCGGGTGGTCGAGAACTGCGCCTTGCCGTCGGAGGTGTCGAAGCGGCGATTGCGCGGTCCGTTGGGCAGGTTAAATCCGCCGGGCTCACGTACTTTTTCGTTGTAGCGCTCGAAGCCGGGGATGCAGGCGGCAATGGCGTCGCGGATCAGATCGTAATCCTTGCGGTACGCCACCCAGGGTACCCGCGATTCGGGCAGGGTGCGCCGGGCCAGCTCGCAGACGATGGCGCACTCGCTCAGTAGGTCCATGTCCTCGACCTCCAGTACGCCCTTGCTCATTTGCACGACGCCCATGCTGTTTTCGCAGCTGACAAATTGCTCGCCGCTGGCCTGTAGGTCCCGCTCGGTGCGCCCCAGACAGGGCAGGATCAGGGCTTCGCGCCCGTGCACGAGGTGACTGCGGTTGAGTTTGGTGGAAACATGGACGGTCAGATCGCACTTTCGCAAGCCCTTGGCCGTCAGTTCGGTATCGGGAGTGGCGCTGATGAAATTACCGCCGAGGGCAAGAAAGAATTTAGCCTTTCCTTCCGCCATGGCGTGGATGCTTTTGACCACGTCGTAACCGTCCTCGGTGGGGGGCTCGAAGTTGTAATAGTTGCGGAGGGCTTCGGCCAGTTCGGGTTTTAGCTTGTCCCAGATGCCTACGGTCCGGTCGCCCTGCACGTTGCTGTGGCCGCGGACCGGGCAAATACCGGCGCCGGGTTTGCCGATGCTTCCCTTTGCGAGCAGCAGGTTGACGAGCTCCTTAATGGTGTCCACGCTGTTCTCGTGCTGGGTCAGGCCCATCGCGTAGCAGATGATGATGCGCCGGGAACCGTGGATCAGACCGGCAGACTCCTCGATTTCATCCCGCGTCAGGCCGGTGTTGGCGATGCAGGAGTCCAGGTCGGTTTCTTCCAGCAGTTGCGCCATCGCGGCGTAACCGGAGGTGTGTTCCCGAATGAAGGTCTGGTCGAAATATTCTCCGGGGGCCTGCTTTTCGCGGTCGTAGAGGATTTTCAGCCAGGCGCGCAGCAGCGACTGGTCTTCGTTGATCTTAACCTGCAGGAACAGGTCGGTAAGGTCCGTACCACCCGTCACCATTTTCAGCGGGCGCTGGGGATTGACGAAATTTTTCAGTCCGGTTTCCGGCAGTGGGTTCACGCTGATCATGCGGCCGCCCCGCTCCTTCATCGTCTCCAGGGCGGAGAGCATGCGGGGGTGGTTGGTGCCGGGATTTTGTCCCATGCAGATGATTAGATCGGCCTCGTGGATGTCCTCCAGGGTCACGCTGCCCTTTCCCAGTCCGATCACTTCGGCCAGGGCCTTGCTGGTGCTTTCGTGGCACATATTGGAGCAGTCGGGCAGGTTATTGGTGCCGTACTGCCGTACGAAAAGTTGGTAGAGAAAGGCCGCCTCGTTACTTGCCCGTCCGGAAGTGTAAAATATGGCTTCGTCCGGTTCGATCGACCGCAGTTTATCGGCCATCAGGTCGAAGGCTTCGGCCCAGCTGATCGGCGTGTAGTGCTGGGCGGCGGGGCGCAGGTGCAATGGTTGGGCGATCCGACCACTTTTCCCGAGCTCGAAGTCGGTCCAGGTACCGAGTTCCTCCACCGTATGCCGGGCGAAAAAGTCGGAACCGACGCGGCGTTTCGTGGCTTCCTCCGCAATGGCCTTCACTCCATTCTCGCAGTATTCCGCCATCGGGGTGCGGCTTCCGTCCGGGTCGGGCCAGGCGCAACCGGGGCAGTCGAAGCCTCCTTTTTGGTTGAGCTTTGCCAGGGTTTCCAGTCCTTCCCCCAGGTGCATGTACTCCGTCACGTGCTTGAGCGAGTAGCGCAGCGCTGACATTCCGGCCGCCTTATCGTAGGGCTCCTTGAGTTCGAGGCCGGTGAGGCGGGGCGGGGTCAGTTCGGACATGCGTTTTAAAATTGAAAATGTAAAATTGGAAATTGGAAATTGAAAATGTGAAATTCAAAATTTGCCGTTTGGTTGCGCGATTCGCTCGGCATGGGTGTAGCAATTGAAGCCGTTCCCTTTGAGAAACCCACACAAGGTGATTCCCTGATCTTCCGCCAATTCTACGGCCAGGCTGGAAGGTGCGCCTACACTCGCCACGAAGGGGATACCGGCCATGGCGGCCTTTTGTAGCAGTTCGAAACTGGCGCGGCCACTGAGGAGCAACAGGCGGTCGGTGAGCGGTAGGAGATCGTGGCGGTAACCGTAACCGATGAGCTTGTCGAGGGCGTTGTGGCGTCCGACGTCTTCGGCGAAGTGGATAAGCGTGCCCTCCGTATCGAACAGGCCCGCGGCGTGGATTCCTCCCGTTGCGTCGAACAGCTGCTGGGCGCGACGCAGGCGATCGGGTAGTTGGTAAAGTAGTTCGGGGGCAACGCTCATCTGCTGCGGATCCTGCGGAAAGGGTAGGGCGTTGTACACCATTTCCAGGGAGGTTTTGCCGCATACCCCGCAGCTGCTGGAGGTGTAGGAATGTCGCTCCACCCGCGCGAGTTCCAGGGGCAGTTCCGCGGGCCACTGCATTTCCACTGAATTAGCTTGCTCCCGCGCGCCGCCGCCCAACTGTTGGCCGGGGGGAAGGAGCCCTTCGGTGAAGAGGAAGCCCAGAGCGAGATCGGTGTCATTGCCTGGGGTGCGCATGGTGATCGCTACCGCGCGGGAACGTCCCCGGTGCGTGACCCGAATTTCCAAAGGTTCCTCTTCCGCTACCCAGTCGGCAACGGCGTGAAAGCGACCGTCTGAGAACTTCAGGATCGGCTTTTCCTTGCAGCCGGTGAGCGACGAAATGGCCATAAGGCTAGTGTGTATCTTTGCGCGAATAGATCGACTATGTCAACCGACAATTTACAACAAGCCCTGGCAAGTGCAGCTGAAGACGTGCGCCGTCAGTATGCTACCCTGACGACCGCGGACGTGAACGAAGCTTACGCCGCTTACCTCGAGCACTTCGAGCGGCGCGAAGATGAGCCACCCGTCTCCACCGTTCCGGAAAAGGACGAACTTTTGCTGGCGCTGTGGGACGTGATTGTCGACCGGGAGACCGCCGGTGTCGATGCGGTAACGGGGGAGTTGGAAGAATACTACGCCCGGGCGTTCGCCGCCCTTTTGGGTACCGAGACCGAGAAGCAACTTTCGACGGAACCCATTGCCGTCCCCACCACCATCGCGGAGCCCAGTGCGACGCCCGCCCCGGTGCTGGAGGAAACGGAAGAACAGTTTACCGACCTGGTGGAAGATACCACCGATCCCAGCCGGGAGATTTACCGTCTGCGGGTAACCATCGACGGCAGCGATCCGGAAATCTGGCGCCGCATCCTGGTGCCGGCCGACGTGCGGCAGACCCGCCTCCACCACATCATACAGGCGGCCGTGGGCTGGCGGGGATCCGAGCAGTTTCAGTTCTTCCCCCAGATGGACCGTGAATTACCCACGACCGAGGAACCGCGCCTCTGCGACCTGCTCACTACCGTCGGCCAACAGTGCGGCTATGAGTTCGACAGCGGCGACAGCTGGTACCACGACATCCTGCTGGAGGAAAAATCCGAGGCGGAACCCCGGCGTCACTACCCGATCTGTACAGCCGGTCAGGGTGCCTGCCCACCGGAGGACGTCGGCGGCATTCCGGGCTACAAACGCTTGCTCGACGTACTCAGAGATCCCAATCATCCCGAACACGAAGAAATGGCGGGCTGGCTGACGCAGGATTTCAATCCCGACGCCTTCAACATCGACCAGGCCAACATCCGGCTCGGCAAATACGGCGACGCCAGCTTCCACGCCGTCGTATGAGGCGATCGGGGTGATAATGGGGAGTAGAATGCGAGATTGTTTATCTTGATGCCCCTAACTACAATTACCATATATGCGCTTTTTGACGCTTTTACTGCTGTGTTGCGGACTGTCCGTGACGGCTCAGGATATTGATTCCACCCTTTACTCCTCCCTGGAATTTCGCAACATCGGCCCCTTCCGTGGCGGCCGCTCGGCTGCGGTGACGGGAGTTGCCAACAAGCCTAACCTTTACTACTTCGGAGCTGCCGGCGGCGGCGTGTGGCAGACCAAGGACGGCGGACAGACCTGGACCAACATCTCCGATGGGTATTTCGGCGGCAGCATCGGGGCGGTCACGGTGGCCGAAAGCGACCCCAATATCATCTACGTAGGGGGCGGAGAAAAGACGGTGCGCGGCAACGTCTCCTACGGCTACGGCATGTGGAAGACCATCGACGGCGGTAAGAGCTGGGAGCAGATCGGCCTTGAAAACAGCCGTCACATCTCCCGCGTAAGGGTCCATCCCCGCGATCCCAATCTTGTGTACGCCGCCGTCATGGGCGATCTGTACAAGGATACCGAAGAGCGGGGCGTGTACCGCAGCAAGGATGGGGGTACGACCTGGGAGCGCATCCTGTTCGCCAATGTGGGCGCCGGAGCCGTTGACCTGAGCATGGATCCTTCCAACCCCCGCGTACTCTTTGCTTCCACCTGGAAAATTCGCCGGACTCCCTACAGCCTCGAAAGCGGCGGAGAGGGCAGCGGTCTCTGGAAGAGCACCGACGGCGGCGATAGCTGGAAGGAAATCACCGAAAATAAGGGCCTGCCGAAGGGCATCTGGGGCATCAACGCGGTGGCGGTCAGTCCGGTCGACGGCAGCCGGGTCTACGCCATCATCGAAAACGAGAAAGCGGGTGGCGTGTACGTCAGCGACGACGCCGGTGAAACCTGGACGGCCCGCAGCGACGACCGTGCCCTGCGCCAGCGCGCCTGGTACTATACCCGTATTTACGCCGAGCCCCAGGATATCGACGGAGTCTACGTGATGAACGTTTCCTACCACCACAGCACCGACGGCGGGCGCACCTTCGAGTCGAACAACGCCCCCCACGGCGATCACCACGACCTGTGGATCGCACCGGAGGACAACGAGCGGATGATCATCGGCGACGACGGCGGCGCCCAGGTAAGTTTCGACCAAGGCGAAAACTGGAGTACCTACCACAACCAGCCAACCTCCCAGTTCTACCGGGTGACCACGGACAACAGCTTTCCCTACCGCATTTACGGGGCACAGCAGGACAACTCCACCGTCCGCATCCAGCACCGTACCGACGGTGGCACCATCGGCGAATCGGACTGGGAGGAGACGGCCGGCGGAGAATCGGCCCACATCGCACCCGATCCTACCAACCCCGACATCGTCTACGGGGGCAGCTACGGGGGCTTCCTTACCCGCTACGACCACGAGAACAATCAGGTGCGCGCCATTAATGTCTGGCCCGACAACCCGATGGGCTACGGTGCCGAGGGGATGAAGTACCGCTTTCAGTGGAACTTCCCGATCTTCTTCAGCCCCAACGATCCGAAGGTGCTCTACACCACCAGTCAGCACGTCCACCGCAGTACCGACGAAGGAGAAAGCTGGGAGATCATCAGCCCCGACCTCACCCGCAACGAAGCCGAAAAGCTGAAGAGCAGCGGCGGTCCCATCACCCAGGACAACACCAGCGTCGAATACTACGCCACCATCTTTGCCGCTACGGAAAGCCACAAGGAGCCCGGTGTCATCTGGACCGGCAGCGACGACGGACTCATCCACGTGACCCGCGACAACGGGGAAACGTGGACGGATGTGACTCCCAAGGATGCCCCCAAGTACGTCATGTGGAACAGCCTCGACGTCGATCAGCGCGGCACGGGCGGAATCTATGCCGCGGGAACGGCCTACAAGACCGGAGATTACACCCCCTATCTGTACCACTCTTCCAACTACGGCAAGACGTGGAAAAGAATTGATGCCGGCATCGACCGCGGCCACTTCACCCGGGTGGTGCGGCAGTACCCCGGCAATCCGGAAGTACTCTTTGCAGGAACGGAAAGCGGCCTGTATATGAGCCTCAACGATGGCAAGGACTGGCGCAAGTTCCAGCAGAACATGCCGATCGTGCCCGTCACCGACCTCACCTTTAAGGACGACAACCTGATCATCGCTACCCAGGGCCGTAGTTTCTGGATCATCGACGACCTTACGCCGCTACAGCAACTGGATGCCGTTGCCGCAAACCCCGACTTCCACCTCTTCAAACCCGCCGATGCGTGGCGTATGGGCGGTAGCAGCCGCAGCAGCCGCACCGCCGGCCAGAATCATCCCGGCGGCGTCAATTTCCACCTCTTCCTGAGCGAAGAAGTAGCCAAGGACACCATGCCAATGGTACTGTCGGTACTTCAGGGCAGCGATACCATCCGCAGTTGGAGCACCACCGCCAAGGAGAAGGAAAACAAGTTGGAGCTCAAATCAGGCGGGCAGGTCATCAATTGGGACATGCGGTATCCCGACGGGGTGGAAGTACCCGGTATGATCCTGTGGTGGGCCGGTGCCGGCGGACCGATGGCCCTGCCCGGTGACTATACCGTCTCGTTCAAGTACGGGGAGCGGATGCAGACCCAGCCGTTTACCATCAAGGCCGATCCCCGGGTGCAGGCTTCCGAAGAAGACCGTCAGGCGCAGTTTACCTTCATGAAGGAGGTGCAGGACAAAACCAGCGAGGCCCACCAGGTAATCATCGACCTGCGGAAGCTCCGCGATCAGATCAACGACTTCCAGGACCGGATCGCCGACGAAGCGATCATTGACTACGGAAAGGAAATTGTCGATAGCCTGACCACTATCGAGGAGACCCTCTACCAGACCAAGAACCGCAGCGGCCAGGATCCCCTGAACTTCCCGATCCGGCTGACCAATAAGCTGGCCCACCTCAACAGCCTGACCGGCATCGGCACCTACAAGCCTACCGCCGCCGCCTACCAGGTGAAGGAAGAGCTTACCGCCCAGATCGATGCGGAGATCGAAGCGTACAACCGCATCGTCGCCGAGCGGGTACCGGAGTACAACCGTATGATCCTGGACCGCGAAGTGGACGTGATCGCCGCCCCGAAGAGCAAGAAGGTGTCGCGAAAGTAATCGCGCCGTTCTGCTTATTCCTAGCAGTAATCCTCCATCCCCGTTCTCGCGCAGGCGAAGTAACCGGATGGAGGATTACTTTTTTACCCTACCGGTTTCAGTCTCCGATCGCCTGGTACACCATCTGCCGCATCATATCGGAGTGGTAACCCGAATAGGGCGAACGCTGCGACAGCAGTATGGAGATCATGTTTTCCTTCGGATCGATGAAGAAGTAGGTACTGTAGGCCCCGCTCCAGTAGTACTGACCCTCCGATCCGATGATGCCCGTTGCCGGCACGTCGACCACTACGCCGAAGCCCAGCCCGAAGCCCCAGCCGTTGCCGATGAGGTCGCCGACGTGATTCGCGGTCATCATTTCCACGGTTTTGCGACTGAGGTAGCGACGCCCGTCCAGCTCGCCCTGGTTGAGCAGCATACGGCAAAACTGCAGGTAGTCCTTCGCGGTAGAGTACAGGCCGTGGGTGCCGCCGTATATCGTATTGCCGGTACTGGGAAGCTGGCGCCCCGCAACGGCCAGACCGCTGTTGCCGATCTCGTGACTCGTGACCAGGCGCGCGGTGTTTTCCGCGGGGATATTGTATCCCGTATCCTTCATGCCGAGGGGGTCGAAGAGCCGTTGCTGCAAAAACTCCAGGGTGGTCATTCCCGAAAACACCTCAATGAGGCGCGACAGAATGTCCGGAGAGGCGCTGTAGTACCACTTTGTACCCGGCTCGGCGACCAGTGGCAGTCCGGCCAGCGTGTTCACCCGTGCCGCGATATCGGCCTGCGGGCGGAAGTAGAGCGCTCCCGCGATCTCGTTGTCGAGTTTCGTGCCTCCCAGGCCGTGGGAGAAGCCGGCCGTATGGGACATCACTTGCGCGATCGTGATTTCCTGCTCAACGGGGTCGGAAGCTACCGCGATGCCCGTGCTGTCGTTGCGCGCTACGCGTAGGTCCTTGAACTCGGGCAGATACTTGGATACCTTATCGTTCAGTTGAAAATGGCCTTCCTCATACAGCATCATGAAGGCTACGCTCACGATCGGCTTGGTCATCGACATCAGGTGGAAGATGCGGTCCTTTCCGAGCGCTGTTCCGGTACCTAAATTTTCCGTGCCCAGGAGCTCATGGTAGCCGATCTCGCCGTTGCGGTAGATCAGGGCTTCGGCCATGGGGATCCGCCCTTCGGCTATTTCCCGTTCGAGCCAGTCTCCGTAGCGTTCCAGTCCGACGGTCGAAAGACCGGCTTTTGCGGCATTTTGCGCGGACGCAGGAGCAAGAAAAACCAGGAGAAGCAGACAAATAAGGTAGTTACGCATAGCGGGTGGAGAGTGTTGAGGTCAGGAAAGTAGGGTAAATATCCGACATCAACCCCTGCGGTTGCCGCTGACGCAAAAAGCCCCTTCGACCGAATCGAAGGGGCTTTTTTTTAAAACGTTGGGCAGGCGGCGCGCCTACTTATTCACGCTGTTCACGACGGCGGTGAAGGCGACCGGGTGGTGCATGGCCAGGTCGGCGAGCACTTTGCGGTTGAGTCCGACACCGGCGGTGCTCAGCCCGTGCATCAGCCGGCTGTAGGTGGTGCCGTTCTGGCGGGCGGCGGCGTTGATGCGGGCGATCCAGAGGCGGCGGAATACGCGCTTCTTGTTGCGGCGGTCGCGGTAGGCGTAGTTGTAGCCCTTGTCGACGGCGTTTTTCGCTACGGTGTAGACTTTGGAGCGGGCGCCGAAGTATCCCTTGGCGGCCTTGAGGATGCGCTTGCGGCGCGCGCGGCTGGCAACCGCATTAACTGAACGTGGCATAATTGCTAGTTTTAGTACAGCACGGAGACCGGTAGTGGTACTTTGGGCCCGTACTCTCGTTAAAAAATTTACTTACACAAAAGGCGCTTGATGCGCTTCTCGTCGGCCTCGGAAACCAGGGCTCCGTCACGCAGACGCAGTTTGGCTTTCTTGGACTTGTTGCGCATCATGTGCGATGTGTAAGCCTGGAAACGCTTCACCTTACCGCTACCGGTAATCTTGAAGCGCTTCTTTGCACTGCTGTGCGTTTTCATCTTAGGCATGGCACCGTTTTTTACAAATGGAGCGCAAAGGTAGGACATTAATTTACAATTTACAATTTCGGGGTGTACCATTTCCAATCGGCGGTGCCACATATCCTTACCTTGCCCCGATGAAGCAACGCATTGCCCAGTTCGCACTGGTCGTGGACGATTACGATACCGCCATCGCCTTCTACGTCGACATCCTCGGATTCGACCTACTGGAAGACACCGAACTCTCCCCCGAAAAGCGCTGGGTACGCGTACGGCCGCGGGGCACGGAAAACGGAGCGGCCATACTACTGGCAAAAGCAAAGAACGAGGAGGAACTTGCCGCGGTAGGCAATCAGACCGGCGGCCGGGTGTTCCTCTTCCTCGAAACGGACGACTTCGACCGCGACTACCAACGGCTGGAAAAGTACGACGTGACCATCGTACGCGAGAAGTCCGTAGAAGAATACGGGACGGTGGCCGTCTTCGCCGACCTCTACGGCAATCTTTGGGACCTGATTCAGCGTCCGGTCGGCACGACGTAGTTCGATCGACTATCTTTCGGAGATGAAGCTTACGTTATTCCTGCTTGCGGCCTGCTCGTTTTCCCTCTCCGCACAGTTCGATCGGGGAAGCATCGATCTGGGGCGAGATTCCATGCACTACTTGGTGTACTATCCGGAGGGGTACGATACCTCTACCCAGGATTATCCCTTAGTACTGTTCCTGCACGGGGGAGGGGAGGGCGGCCGCGATCTGGAGAAGGTCAAGCGTCACGGTCCGCCGAAACGGATAGCCGCCGGGACGAACTTCCCCTTCATTCTGCTGGCTCCCCAGAACCGCTTCGAGCGCGGCTTCTGGGACAACGTCGGGTTGGGCTACCTGCTCGACGACTTCTTGGCCGCGAACCGGGTGGACACCAACCGGGTCTACCTAACCGGACTTAGCCGGGGCGGCTTCGCCGCCTGGACCCTGGCCATGCACACGCCGCAGCGGTTTGCTGCCCTGGTTCCCGTATGTGGAGCCGTTGCTCATTCCTACGATATGTGGATCCCGAATGATCTACCGATATGGGTGCACCACGGCACGGAGGACGAGCTGATCCACCCGAGCGAATCCGTGGATATGATCGAGAATTTGCAGCGCAAGCGTATGACGCCGAAGCCGAAATTGACGCTGTACGAGGGGGTGGGCCACAACGCCTGGGATCCCGCCTACGACGATCCCAAGCTCTATGAGTGGATGTTGGCCCAGCGGCGTCACTGATTGGCCTGCTCCTGCGCCCCGCCGCCCAAGCTTATTCAGTCCGCCGCAACCTTCTTTTCTACGAACGCCCGCACGACCGCCAGTCCCATGTTGAAGTCGGTGTTGTTGTTGACGATGATGTCGGCCCGTTCCATGTGGGGCTGCACGTACTTCTCGTAGGCCGGCAGCACGTGGTGCTCGTAGCGGTAGAGTACGTCGTCGAGGGGGTAATTGCGTTCCACCCGGTCGCGCTTGATCCGTCGTACGACCTTTAGGTTGTCCTTGGCGTGGAGGAAGAGCTTGAGGTCGAGCAACTTACGGAGTTCCTTGTAGTGAAAAACAAAGAGCCCCTCCACGATAATTACCGGTGCCGGCTCGAAGGTGAGCATGCGGGGGGTAGCCAGTTCGTTGTTGAAGACGTACTCTTCCCGCTGGACGGTCTGTCCGTTGAGCAGCAGTTTGAGGTCCCGGACGAATTGTTTGCGGTAGATCGAGGCGGGTCGGTCGAAATTATGGACGCCGCTATCGTCCTTCTGCTGCTTTTCGCGGGGCACGTAGTAGTCGTCCATACTCAGCAGGCAAACCTTATCGTCGGGCAGGCCCTCCCGCAGTTGTCTGATGAAGGTGGTTTTGCCGCTGCCGCTGCCGCCGGTGATGCCGATGATGAAAGGTGTTGCCATACGGGGGCGAAGGTACGTTACGGCGCCAGACTGGTTTGGCGGGGGCGCAGGTGCAGTGGAATACCTACCTTGCGCCCTACCCAAATACCGCCATGGATTTTCTCTACGATCTTTTTCGCACCGCACTCGGCATGAGCGTAATGCTGGCGGTATGTTACGCCTTCAGTGCCAACCGCCGGGCGATCGACTGGAAGCTCGTGGGGATCGGTGTAGCGATGCAGTTCGTACTGGCCGTGTTGATTCTCAAGGTGAACGGGGTCAGCGTGATCTTCGATTACATCGCGGCGGGGTTCCGCAAGACGCTGGAATTTACGGCGGCCGGCTCTGAGTTCTTGTTCGGCAACATTGTGAACGACCTCGACAGCTTCGGCTACATTTTTGCCTTTCAGGTGCTGCCGACCATCGTCTTCTTTTCGGCCCTTTCGGCCATCCTGTACTACCTGGGCATTCTGCAGAAGGTGGTCTTCGGTCTGGCCTGGCTGCTGAGCAAGGGGATGGGACTGAGCGGCCCGGAAAGTCTGGCCGCCGCGGCAAATGTTTTCATCGGACAGACCGAGGCCCCCCTGGTGGTAAAACCCTACTTGGAGCGCATGACCCGTTCCGAACTGTTGTGCGTGATGGTGGGGGGTATGGCTACGATTGCGGGCAGCGTCTTCGTGTCCTACATTGGTTTTCTGGGTGGGGTGGACGAAGCGAGCCAGCAGTTTTTTGCCCGCCACCTGCTGACGGCCAGCATCATTTCGGCCCCGGCGGCCATTGTATGCGCGAAAATGTTGTTGCCGGAGGATCGCCTGGAGCTGGCGGAAGTGACCGGAAGTGCTACCGACGATCCCCACGAGGCCAAGCAACCGGAGCGCGACCAGCGCCTGGAGATGGCCGCCGACGACAGCAACAACCTGCTCGACGCCATCAGTCGGGGCACCGGCGACGGCCTGCGGTTGGCCATTAATGTCGGGGCAATGCTGCTGGTGTTTACCGCCCTGATTTACATGCTCAACGTCTTTTTCGTGGGCGGTACCGATCTGGCTAATGACCTGGCCGTTTACCTCGGACTCACGGATGCCAACTGGAATGCGGCCATCGCGGCATCGACCGACGGGCGCTTCGAAGGATTCAGCTTCACTTACCTACTGGCCCTCGTCTTCGCACCGGTAGCCTGGGTGATCGGCGTACCGCTGCAGGACATCACCGTGGTGGGGCAATTGCTCGGCCTCAAGACCGTCATTAACGAATTCGTAGCCTACGATACCTTCCGCACCGTACAGGCATCCGGAGCTACCCTGGACCCGAAGAGCGTACTGATCGCCGCCTATGCCCTCTGCGGCTTTGCCAACTTCGCGAGTATCGGCATCCAGGTCGGTGGCATCAGTGCCATCGCGCCCGGCCAACGGAAGAACCTGACCGAGCTGGGAATGATCGCCCTGCTCGGCGGTACGGTGGCCTGTTTGATGACGGGGACGGTGGCGGGGATGTTTTATTAAACAATGAAGTGGCTGAGTTTATCCATTGTCGCATAAACACTTGTGCTTGCAAACAACAAAGCAGTACATTGGGCGAGGCTTAGGGAAAAGGCTGGGCGAGTGATTCACGTCATTGCACGGTAAAGGGGACAGTATACACACCGCACGGCGATAAGCCTTTGCTTATCTAAGTGCTTATAGGCCCCTTACAGCGGGTTCAGGATTAATACGTTCTTTACATTTCCTAATCATACCAACAGCATGAAATTTCTTTACTCCATTCAAAAAATGGTGCTTTTACTACCATTCCTTTTACCGGGACTGGCGGTAAACGCCCAGGCGATCACTGGTACGGTGATCGATGCAGACGGTGGTGATCCGTTGATCGGCGTGACCGTACAGGTGGACGGCACCACTACGGGAACCGTCACCGATTTTGACGGGAATTACTCCATTGCGGCTAATTCCGACGACGTACTGGTCTTCTCCTACACCGGTATGGAAACACTACAGATTCCCGTCGGTACCCAGACCACCATTGATGTCGAGATGGGTGCATCCAGCATTGCGCTCGAACAGGTTATCGTGACCGCTTACGGGGGCGCCGCAAAACAGAGCTCCTTTACCGGATCGGCAACCCAGATCAACTCGGAGGCCCTGGAGGGTCGGGCGGTGACTAACATTACGGCCGCCATCGAGGGGGCACCGGGCATCCAGTACTCTCCGGGTAGCGGACAGCCGGGTGCCAGTTCGCCCGTAAGGGTTCGTGGTTTCGGATCGGTAAATGCTTCCTCCGATCCGCTATACGTAGTCGATGGTATCATTTTCTCCGGAAGCCTGAATAGCATCAACCCCAATGACATCGAAAGTCTGACGGTGCTGAAAGACGCTTCCTCCACCGCCCTCTACGGAGCTAAGGCCGCCAATGGCGTAATCCTCATTACTACCAAGAAAGGCAAAGCGGGACAGTCGCGGTTCAACGTCAACGTAAGCCAGGGCTTTAGCGGCCGCGCCATCCCGGAGTACGACCGGCTGGGCCCGGGACAGTACTACGAAATCCAGTGGGAGGGGCTGCGCAACAGCCTCGAGTCGACGAGTGAAATAAGTCGTGAAGATGCCAACCGGCAGGCATCGCGTGAGATCGTGAAATCTTTGGGGGTCAATCCCTACAACGTGGCGGACAGCCTGGTAGTGGGTACCGACGGGCGCCTTAACCCCAATGCCCAGTTGCTCTACGGCGATGACCTGAACTGGCAGGATGCCCTTACCCGCCTGGGCAACCGGACGGAGGCGAACATCTCCTACCAGGGCGGTACGGAAACCACCTCTTACTTTACCTCCCTGGGCTACATCGACGATACCGGCTGGATCCTTGGCGCCGATTTCGGACGGGTATCGGGCAGAATGAATGTAGCCACCCAGCCCCGGAAGTGGATCAAGACCGGACTGAATGCTAACCTGGCGACCTCCACCACCAATCAGGCGGCCGACGGCGGTAGTACCAGCTTCGTCAACCCATTCTTTTCCACCCGTAACATCGCACCCATCTATCCTCTCTACGAGCACGATCCGGTAACCGGCGAGTACGTTCTGGACGATAACGGCGAGCGCATCTTTAACCTCGGCGATGACCGCATCGGTAATACCAACGGACGCAACGTCGTACAGGAAACCATTCTCAATATCGATGAGGAGAAGCGAAACACCATGGGAGCCCGTGCCTTTGTGGATTTTTACTTTCTTCAGGATTTCAAGTTTACGCTTAACGCGGGCCTGGACCGTCAGAGCTTCAACAACGAGATCTTCGGTAACCCTATAGTGGGTGATGCCGCTCCTGACGGACGGGCATTCCGCATCAACTCCGTTACCTCTTCCATCAGCTACAACCAGTTGCTCAATTATGGCAAGACCTTCGGTGCGCACAGTGTGAGCCTGCTTGCCGGTCACGAGAGCTTCGAATACGAGTTCAACTACCTTACCGGATTCCGTACGGGATTGATCGCAACGGGCAACACCGAACTGATCAACTTCACGACCACCTCCGATTTGGAGTCCTTCACACGGAGGTACACCACGGAGGGCTACCTGGCTCGGGCCGAGTACGACTTCGACAACAAATACTTCATCTCCAGCTCTTTCCGGGCCGACGGCTCTTCCCGCTTCGACGAAAGCGTGCGGTGGGGTAACTTCTTTTCCGTCGGTGCCGCCTGGCGCCTGGACCAGGAAGCATTCATCGCTGACGTCTCGTGGATCGATGTGCTGAAACTCCGTGGTTCCTACGGTGAGGTAGGTAACGATTCCAACCTGGACAACGGTGCACTGAGCTTTTACGCTAGTCAGGCCTTGTTCAACCTTGGCTTTAATAACGCATCCGAACCCGGCATCCTGGTGGGTTCGCTGGGTTCCCCTACTCTGGAGTGGGAAACCAACGCCCAGAGTGACGTAGCCGTTGAATTCGGGTTTTTCGACTACCGACTGTCGGGTTCGGTAGAGTACTACAACAGGGTAACGGATAACCTTCTTTTCGAAGTTCCCCTCCCGCTCTCGACGGGCAACGATGCCGTAAATGCCAACATCGGATCTATGTTTAACCGTGGCATCGAAATCAGCCTTTCCGCCAGCATCATCAACACACCCAAGTTCAACTGGACGCTCGACGTAAACGGCTCCACCATCCACAACGAATTTACCGAACTCCCCCAGGAGGAAATCATCAACGGAAGTAAAAAGCTTGTGGTCGGCGGTTCGATCTATGATTACTGGTTGCGTGACTTCTACGGCGTTGACCCGGCGGATGGCGCCGCGCTTTACGTACTCGATTCCGAAGGCGACGCAACCGGCGACGACGTGCGCACGGTGGACGGTGTGACCGTCACCACGGAAGCGAACAACGCTCAGTTTGCCTTTGTCGGTACAGCTATTCCCGATGTCTTCGGGAGTTTTACCAACAAATTCCGGATTGGTAATCTGCGCTTCGGTTTCCTGTTCACTTATCAGCTCGGCGGACAGACCTACGACACCAACTTGGCCAACTTGCTGGACAACAACAGCTATGGCTCCGCCCTCAGCACCGAAGTGCTTAGCCGCTGGCAGCAGCCCGGCGACGTCACCAATGTGCCGCGCATGGACGCTTCCCAGGCCAACAACTTCAATGCCGGTTCGAGTCGCTTCCTGGTGGATTCGGATTATCTCGCGCTCCGTCAGGCCAATATTTCCTACGATCTGCCGATCGAGCTGATGAGCCGGATCGGAATGACTTCCCTACGGGTATTTGCGAACGGAGAAAATCTGTTCCTCAAAACCACCCGGACGGGTATGGATGTCAACCAGAACTTCAACGGCACCACTCAGAACCGCTTCACCCCCTCGCGCACCATCACCTTCGGTGTAAATGCCTCCTTTTAAAAGTAAGATCTAAGATGCACTACATAAAATTATTCACCCTTCCCCTGGTCCTGCTGCTAGCACTGACCGGTTGTGAGAAAGATTTTCTGGAGGAATCACCCACTACGGGCGTCTCGGCAAGCTCCGCTACTGCCTCTACGGACAATTTATTCTTGGTCATCAACGGCATTCACCGCCTGATGTACGAACGGCAGGGATCAAACGGTCGGGGCGGTTACTCGGCCATGATGATTCAAAACGATGCCCTAGGTGAAGACCTGGTCATGAACGCCCGCGCCAACGGCTGGTGGATCAACATGGCCAGCTGGAATGACCATACCAGTGCTACGGACTCCGACCTGCGCCACGGCTGGCGCATCATGTACAAAGTGGTCAATAACGCCAATATTGTGATTGCCGGAGCTGAAGCCGCCGAGGGTCCGGAGGCCGATCGCAATGCCGCCCTCGGGCAGGCCCTTGCCTACCGCGCCTTTGCCCATTTCTTCCTGGTACAGCGGCACGCCGAGCGTTACAAAACCGGTGGGGGCAATAGTCAGCCGGGCATACCCCTGGTCCTGACCCCGACCACGGAGGGATTGCCCCGGTCAAGCGTCGAGGAGGTTTACATTCAGATCAACCAAGATCTTGACCAGGCGATCAGTTTACTTGAGGGCTATAGCCGACCTAACAATTCCCACATCAATCAGCAGGTTGCCCAGGGGATCAAGGCGCGGGTAGCACTTGTACAGGGTAACTGGCAGATGGCAGCCGACTTTGCCGTACAGGCCCGCGAAGGATTCAGCCTGATGGACAATGAGGAATACCAAAGCGGCTTCAACGATTACACCAACAATGAGTGGATGTGGGGAGGCTACTACAACGAGGAGCAAGGATCCTTATTTACCAACTTCGGCGCCTGGATGTCGCGCAACTTCAGTTCTTCGAACATCCGGGGCAATCCCAAGTCGATCTTCAGCGTGCTCTACGACCAGATTCCGGAGACCGACGTGCGCTCTAAGGTATTCAGTGCCTCCGGTGACCACGAGAACCTGCCGGCCGGTTATGAGATCAGTGACCGTCACTCGCGTTTCCCGTACACCAGCCAGAAGTTCCTTGCTTTTGGAACGGGGGATAGTCGGGGAGACGTGCCCTATATGCGCATGGCGGAGATGTACCTAATCGAAGCCGAAGCGAAGGCCCGGCTAGGTTCCGGTGGAGCTGAAGCGCTGCTTCCCCTCGCCTTAAACCGCAACCCAGAGTATACCCAATCGACCAACACCGGTCAGCCGCTCATCGAGGAGATTTTGCTGCAGCGCCGCTGGGAGCTATGGGGAGAGGGGTTCCGTTTCTTCGACCTCAAGCGACTCGACATGCCCCTGGACCGCACGGGTGGAAATCACAACGCCACGCTACTCAATGGCCTGATGCAGGTCCCCGCTGGCGACCCCCGCTGGCAGTGGCTCATCCCTCAGGACGAAATCGACGCCAACCCGAACGTTACGCAGAACTAGTCTGAACGATGACCGTTTGCAAACCGGGCGATCTACCTTTGGGTGGGTTGCCCGGTTTCTATTTTATGAAGCCTGCTCCCGCGCACCCGCCATAACTTACCTATGCTACCCGCCATTGCCGCCCGCCGTTCCATATTTCCCCAGTTCTTCACCGGTGACCCGGTGAGTCGTGAAGCGATCGAACAACTCATTGAGGCTGCCAATTTAGCCCCCAATCACCGCAAGACCGAGCCCTGGCGCTTTCGGGTATACCGCGGTCCGGGTAAGGAACAACTGAAGGAAGAACTGCTTACGGTATACGGAAAGGAGAAGCCCGATGCAGCGGCGATCGCCAAGAAGTTCGCGGGCAAGATCGATCAATCCGCCGCCGTACTGCTGATTTTTCTTCACCGCGACCCCCGGGAGAGCGTACCGGAGTGGGAGGAGATCGTGGCAGTGGGCGCGGCTGTAGAAAACCTATGGCTCAGCCTGGACGGGGCGGGGCTGGGAGGATACTGGAGCAGTCCCGGTTTTGTGTGCGGCGACTACGGGGAGTGGCCGGATAGTGCAACCAATGAGCGATGTCTGGGCATGTTTTACCTCGGCCGGCCCGATGCTCCGGAGCTCCCCCGCAGGGTAGGGGACTGGCGCGAAAAAGTACGGTGGGTGGAATAAATTTTAAATGTCAAATAATCAATTTAAAATTTATACCCATGCGCCACCAACTTTTCGATATTGATACTGCCCTGCTGACTAAGCGCTGCGTGATTCGGCGGTTCCGGGAAAACGACGGGAAGGCGTTTTACAAGTTACTGGATGGCAACCGGGATTACCTCCTCGACCACTTCCCCTACCTGATGGCCGAAGCCGGTAAATCGAGAAAGGGGGCCGAAATATTCGTGCGGGCGTGTATCGCGGAGTGGTTGCTGCAGCAGCGGTACGCAATGGGAATCTGGCTGAACGAATCGACCGAACTGGTGGGATTCGTACAGGTATTCAACATTGACTGGGGCGTGCCCTCCGGTGAACTGGGCTACTTCATCGACCGGGAATTGATCCGGCAGGGGATCATGACCGAAGTACTGGCCCGGGTAGTGCGCTTTTCCTTCCTCCAACTCGAACTCGACAAGCTGATCATCAAGACGCTCATTGATAACTACGCCAGCCAGCGGCTCGCCCGGAGGGTGGGATTTAGCCGGGAGGGTGACCTAAGGTCAGAGTACCGGATGCCGAGTGGCGTACTGGTGGATTTGATGCGCTTTGGCTTCGTGCGGGAGACCTACGGCGAGTAAGCAACAATCTTGCCTAGAAGGTCGCCGTTCCCCCGACCATGAAGTTCGTTCCTATCGTGGGGTACTGAAAGAACCGCTCCCGCTTGTTGTTCAGCAGGTTGTTGACGCGCACCCAGGCACCGAAGGTGTCGTTGATGGTGTACTCCGCGTTCAGGCTGAGGTCGAGCAGCGCGTTGAGGTGATCCGTACCCCCCTCGGCCGTCTGGTAGGGAAGGCCGTTTTCGATGAAGAAATCCGCCCGCAACTGCAGGGGAATATTACTCAGGGTATAGATGCCGGCCACGTTAAGGCTGAGGCTGGGCAGGTGCCAGGGTTTTTCCTCATCCTCCATGCTGTAGAAGCGCTGGGTGAAGGTGGCATTCAGGTCCAGGTTTTCGACTAAGGGTAGGGTAGCGGTTCCCTGAAGGTAGATCTGGCTGCCGTCGTCGTACACGACGTCAAATTTAGGGATGCCGCTGCCGTCGCGGCGGGTCTTGAACAGGACCAGGTTGTCGAGGTACTTGTACCCGGCTTCGGCGCGGTAGGCAATGCCCCGGAAAGTGCCCTCTACGCCACCGTAAAAGCGCGTGGCTTCCGAGTTGCGCACCCGTAGGCGGGTGTTGATCCAGGGGTTGTAGTCGGTAAGCGAGCGCAGGGTGTTCTTCTGCACGTTTCCTTCGACGCCCGCGAATGCGTTGATCAATCCATCGACCAACACGGCCGAAGCGGAGAAATTGGGGAAAATATCGAAGTCGTCCTCCTGACTGGTGAGGCGAACGCCGGCCTTTAACTTGATCGTCTCGTTGATGACGACGGTGTAGCTGGGGCTCAGGCTGACTACGTTCAGGTTCTGGGAGGTGGTGTCTTTGAAGGAGGTAAAATCGGCCCGCAGTTCCACGTCGAGGGGGTTGGTTCCGTTGATCCACTTGGTTGCCCCGATATTAATGTCGAAGGTACTTTCGCGCACCGACGGGCTGGCGTCCATCAGGTACAGGCTGATGCCGGCGTGGTAATCGAAATCTCCCTCGGTACGGGTGCCGTTGTATATCTCGGTGTGGAGGGAAAAGGTGTTGAAACGCTGACGCACCTCATCGTCCGTGAAGGTGAGGTTGGAGTCGCGTTCGAATTCGGGGAAGTTGTAGCCGTAGTAGTAGCGGCTGCGGGTATCGTAGCTGAGTCCGCCGCGCACGGCAAAACCTTGCTCAAACAAGTAGTTGCCCTCTACCCCCAGCTTGGTGTCGCTGGCTTTCTGATTCTCTATCTTCTTATCGTTATTGAAGCTGTAGTGGTTGCCGTAGAAGCCCAGGTCGAGGTTGTCCTGGCCGGTAAGGTCGTAGCTCAGGTCGCCGTAGAAGGCGTTGGGCATGCCGAGACCGATCTTCGCGTATCCGCGCTTGATCTCCGGCAGTTCGGCCCGGGTAATGGCGCGCGGCCGGATGGTGGGTGCCGGGTACTCGATTTCGAGGGGGCGGGGAATGATGGTGTAAGTCTGCCGCCGCCTGCTCGTATCGGCCGGCGGGGGAACGGGGTTGACCTTGATGCGCTCGGCATCGGTGAGGCGGGCCTCGAAGTTGGTTACGACGGTAACGCTGTTGTCTTCCAGGTTACCCTGTCCGAAAGCGGTGACGGTGGCCAGCAGGGAGCAGCCGAGGATGAGGGGGCGGAGCATGTGCATTATTTCTTGTTACCTCCGTTATCGAGTTCGAGGCGATTGGGGTTGGTAGGCTGGGTGTTTAGGCGGCTGCCGGCGGCAATTTCCGCCTCCACGCGGGCCAGTTTCTGGCGGGCTTCGGCCACGATCTCGGCATCTTCGGTATAGTTTTCCAGCAGTGCTTCCAGCGCGGCCCGGGAGTTATACAGGTCCTTTTTGTCGCGCAGGACATCGGAGAGCAAGATCACCGTTTTCGCCACCCAGTACGGATAGCCGGAACTTTCCCGGTTCGCTTCCAGTGAGAGCTGCTGGGCGCGGTCCAGACTGCCCTGTTGGTACACCGAACTGGCGCGCAGGTAACGGGCCTCGGCGGTCCGCTCGTCGTCGCTGTTGGCAATGACCTGATCGAAGTAAGGCACCGCCCGCACAAAATCCTTGCGGTCGAAGGCGATCTTGCCGAGGTAGAAGTTGGCAATGGTGCGCTGAGCGGCGGTTGCGTTCGAGTTATTGGCCACCTTGGCGGCGTAATCCTCCGTAGCGCGCATGTCGTTGAGGCGGTAGGCCGACTGCAGGGCACCCACCTGCGCGTCAAAGCGTACGGTCTCGTTGTCGGCCGCCGCTTCCAGCAGGGTGTACAGGCGGTACGACCGCTGGAAATCCTTGACGCTGTTATAAGCGATCAGGCTGGCTTTCTTGAGGGCCGGAAGGTAAAAGCGGCTCGGTCCGGCATTGATCACGGCCTCGTAATCGGGCAGCGCCTCGTTGTACCGGCGCAGGGCTACGTAACTGTCCCCGCGGTAGAATACTCCCGGCAGGGTATTGGGGCTTTTCGGGTACTGCCGCAAGTATTCGGTCAGGGAAGTCACCGCCCGCTCGTAGTTGCCGTTCTCGTACTGACTTACGGCGGCCCGGAAGCTGATGCTGTCACGGGCGTCGGTAGCGATCTCCTGCCCGGGAAGCGTTTCGAAAAACTGGAAGAACAGATCGGCCCGCCCCATATCGTCGACATAGATTTCCCGCAGGGCTTCCCGCGCGCGTACCGCCTCCCCCGGGGAAGGGTTGGAGGTGAACACCTGTTTGTAGTAGTTAATGGAGGCCTCGCTGTTTCCGAGGTTGTAGCTGATCAGACCCAGCTGCAACAAACTCTGGTTGACCAGAGGAGAGTTCACCTTGTACTGGCTGATGATCGTCCGCAGCGGCTCGAGGGCCTGCTGGGGGCGGTTCAATTCCTGGTAGGTGAGGGCCAACTGGTACAACGCGTCGTCGGCAAACTGGCTGTTGGGATAGTTCTGTACCAATTGTTCCAGGGCAAGGACCTTATCGGCACTGCGCCCGCGAAGCCCCTCGATGAGGGCTTTCTGGTAGAGTGCGTAAACGAAACCAACGGTCCGCCGCTGGATCGCATTATCGTAAAAGCGTGCCGCGAGGTCGTACTGGTTGCGGGTAAAGTAAGCGTCGCCCGCCCGTAGCATGGCGTCTCCCAGCACCCGCTCGCGTACGTCGGTGTCGGTGATGTAGGGGAGGTTTCGCTCGATGCCCTCTACGGTAGCGGTGAAGTAGTTGAGTGCGGCGGCGTAGTTGTCCTGCTTCAGGTAGTTGTATCCCTGCAGGTAATTGCCGGTGTAGATCGACGACTGGGGGGGAAGCCCGTCCGTAGATTTTGCCAGCGTAAGGAACTGATTGGTAAGGGAAATGGAACCGGCGTAGTCGCCCTGGCGATTGGCGAGGTCGGCGAGCCAGTAAGTGGCCTGCGCCCGGAAACTGGCGTTGACCGGTCGCTGCAGGCTTTTTTCCAGGAGCGCCTTGGACTGCACCAGTTCACCCTGACCGAGCAACTCGAGGCCGCGCAGGAAGGCGGCGCGCTGGTAGGCTTCGTCGAGCTGGGGCGAGCGGTTCGGCATCCGCTCGAGGATGTCAAGGGCGCGCTGAAAATCCTGGGTGGTGGTGAACACGTCGCCGAGCAGCGACTGCCCCTGAGTATAGAACTTCGATCCTGGAGGGATCTGGTCGATGGCCGTCACCGCGTCGGCGGGGAAGCCCAGCTCGTAGCTGAGTTTAGCGTAGTTGAACAGCGCCTCCTCCTGGAGCTCGGTATCGAACGTCTGACGGCCCGCCGCGGCAAAGGCGGTACGCGCTCCCACGCCGTCTCCCTGGCGCAGGGCAATGTCGCCCAGGTAAAAATTCGCGCTCTGGCCCACGGCGGTGTTCTGGCCGGAAACCTCCCGGAACGACTCGCTCGCTAGCGCGTAGTCCTGTGTTTGGTACTGGGTGAAGGCAAGCTGGAAAAGCTCCTCCTCCCGCATTTTGCGGTTGCCCTTGGCGTAGCTTTCGAGGAGGGGGCGGGCCAGCGCGTAATCGCCCCGCTCGAAGTACGCCTGTCCGAGCAGTTGTTCCAGCTCCTGGCGGTTCTTCATGCGGGCACCTCCCGATTCCAACTGGGGAGCCACGTAAGCAATCAGCTCGTCGTAGCGGCGCTGGGCGAAGTAGATCTGGGCGAGGTAATACGGAATGTAAGCCTGGTACTCCGGCGCCTTTTCCGCAATCCGAAACTGCTCGGCGGCGACGTCGTAGTTGCCCTCGAAAAACTGGATAATGCCGAGGTAGTAATTGGTGGCGTGGTAGAATTCCCCCGGCGTGCTCCGGCTGAACTGAAAGTATTTCTTCGCTTCCTCGAATTCCTTCTGCACGAAATAGGCGTACCCCAGGCGGAAATTCACCTCGGCACGCTCGTCGGCGCTCATCATGTCGCGCGGCACCATCAGGTAGTACTCGACCGCCTTATCCAGCTGGTTTTCGTCAAAGTAGTACTTCGCGATCTCCAGCAGCGCCGTATTGGCGATCGGGTCGGGCTGGTAACGGCGCACGAAATCCAGAATCAGTTTTTCCCCGTCGCTCTTGCCGAGGCGTACGGCGAGTTTGGCGACGTTGAGCTCGGACTGAATACGCAAGAGTTCGGCGTCGGGCTGGTGTACGGGCAGGAGCATGGTCGCTACCTCCTCATACTCCCGCTGGGCTTTGTCCAGCAAGTTCTTCTGACGGTGGTCTTCGGCCTGTTTAAAGGTCCTCCACGCCTCGGTGTAGACCGTAGTGGCCTGACCGTTAAGGTCGTAAGCGAACAGCAACAACAGTAAGCCGGGAAGTAAAAAGCGATTCAAGGTCATAGTGACTGCGATAAGAAGCGGCAAGATAGGGTAAACGCTACGGCAGTCGATTTCTTTTGCGACCGGGGGCGCAGTTTGTTACAATATCCCGTTTGGTAAAATTCGATCAGGCCCCCCAGCTGGCATCGTCCCCGCCGGAGTAGGCATTGTCACGAATGTTGGCCCCGGCGTTATCGGCCATGTACCCATCCGAAAGGGGGAAATCCTCCAGACTCACGCCCTCCTGGCTGAACCATTCCCGGCGCAGGTGTTCCCCGACGCGGATGCCGTTCGCGATGATGGTCAGGGTAGGATTGGTCGCGCCCTGACTGGGCTGGAAGCTGGCATCGACGACGTAGAGGTTGTCCAGGTCCCAGGCCTTGCAGTTGGTGTCGAGTACGCTCTTCTTAGGGTCGGTGCCGAACTGGGCGGTACCCGCCTGGTGCCAGGTGAACTGAAGCTCCTTGGTGGATCGGATGAAGTCGGTAAACCCCTGGGGCTTCAGGTAATTTTCCTGAAAATGATCCATCAATTCGTAGTGGCTGGCGCGGTTGTTGGGCCGGTAATTGAACTTCACGCCCCGATCGGTCCACTCTACTCGGTTGTTCGCGTCGGGAAGGTCCTCACTAGTGAACCAAAAATCTACGGCGTACTGCTGGACTTCCCGGGCCCGCTCCTCGGTCATGTCCAGGAAGGCGTAATCGCCCATGATCCGGGTCCAGTGCGCCTTACCGGTCATCTGCACCGTACCCAGGGGGTAGGGCATATCCGGCCCGCCGTGGTAAAAGTCGTGGACACTAAGGGTTTTTTGGAAGACGGTATCGTTCGGCTTACGGTAGTCCATGGCCGATATACCACTCTGATTGTGTTTGGTGAAGTTGCGCCCCACCTGATCGGATGAGTTGGCCACGCCCGAACGCAGCAGTAGGGCCGCCGTCTGAATGGCGCCGCAGGAGACCACCACCAGGTCGGCGCTCAGACTCATGGCTTCACCGTCGCGGGTAAGTTCGATGCGGGTGATCTTTCCTCCTTCCTGGATCAGTTTATCCACGCGGCTGCCGGTCCACAGCGTTACGTTATCGTGCTTCAGGGCGGGCCGGACCAGTGCCGTTTCCGCATCCGATTTGGCGTGCAGCATGCAGGGGAACGGATCGCAGGTGTTGCAGGCAATGCACGGGCGCCGCCAGGGCTCGTCCATGTCACGGTTCAGGGCGAGGTTAGAGTGGTGGGGATGCAAACCCATTGCGGCCAGATTGTCGGCGACCTCCTGAATGCGGGGCTCGTGGGGAAAGGCGCGGAACGGAAAGGGGCCGCTCGACCAACCCTCGGTGAGGTCCTCCCCCCGGTTGCCGTGGATTTTCATCACGTGCTCCGCCATCATGTAGTAGGGCTCGTACTCGTCGTAACCGACCGGCCATGCCGGACTGATGCCCCCCTTATGCCGTTGCTCCAAAAAGTCCTCGGGGCGCTGGCGGTGCAGCAGGGCGCCGTACATCTTCGTATTTCCTCCGACCCGGTAGTAGAGAATGGGAAAAATATCTTCTCCATCCGGACCTTCCCAGCGCACGTTAGCCTTGTATCCATCCGATCCGAAGATGAATTCGGGGTCCCAGTTGCGTTTCTCACGTGGCAGGAAGGAGCCGCGCTCGAGGATCAGGATCCGCTTTCCGGTATCGGCCAGGGTGTAGGCGATGCTGCCGCCCCCGGCACCCGAGCCAATGATGATTACGTCGAAGTCGTTAGGCATATGCGAATTTTGGGGTGGTAGCCGGTGGTTGACCAGCCAACTACCAAATCAATCCGCCCCGCTTTGGTTCACGGTTTCTCCGATCGTGCGTAGCGCGACGACGGTCAGTTCCTTCACCCGGCGCGCGGTACGCAGTGCGGCGTAGTCGGGCTCGGCGCCGAACCAGCGTCCGAAAACCGTTCCGAAAAACAGCCGAAAATAGGTGTACCCCCCGCCGTATTCCGCCGCCGCCCACAGGCCCACCGCGTCCTCGTACCTTCCACACTCCAGGGGGGCGAGTCCGGCATCGCACCAGCGGGCTTCCTGCCCCTTGCGCATGTTGGGGCGGATCGACAGGCTGAAGGGGTTGCCACTGAAGCGCTTAAAGTAGTGCAGCCACTCCCGGTAGGGGATGTCGTCCCTCACTTTCCCGGGCACCGCCGCCGCGCGGTAACAAATGTACAGGCCGGTCGCGGCGGCACTCGGTTCGATGCTGCAACGGTTGGTGGTCGTGAAGGCGGCGCAGGGGAGTCGGCTCTCGGCGTAGTGCAACTCCTTGCTGATGTAGTCGGTCCATTCCCCACGGGTGGTAGCGGCAAAGTCCTCGCCGTAGTACTGGTCGTACAGGGTGAGGGTGTAGATCGCCGCGGCATTGTCGGCCGGTCGGAGCAGATTTTCTTCCCCGTGACTTCCGAGGTGCTTGTAGTGCGCGCGGCGCATCCGGTCACTCAGGTGTCGTCCGATGCGCTGAAAGTAGGGTTCGTACGTCTCGTCCGCGGTGGCCAATTGGTAGTGGCCTAGTACCGCGCCGGCGTGGGCGAGGAAATATACTTCCCGGTCCCAGTCGGAACTGCTTGCCCACTGCGGCAGATTGCTGTAGCGCACGCTCCAGTCGGCCATGCGCCGCAGCAACGAGTCGGCGGCCGCCGCGCGGTCGGGGGCATACGTTCGGCCCCGGTACAGGGCCTGGCTGGCGGTGGAGAACAGGAAGAGCGTTTCTTCCGATTCGCGCAAACCCTCTCCGCTATATAGGTCCGGACGCTTCAGTTCCCGCAGCAGGGTTTCCAGGTCGTACACGGCCTGCCGGTGACTGACTTCCTCCAGGTACACAGCTACGGTGGCCGCCGTCAGCAGTAGGGCGGTGAACGCAGGAGCAAGGAAGAGCACCCGACGGCCATGCCGGTAGAGCCACCAAGCGGGCAGGAGGAACGCTAAACTGAAGAGAAGGGGCGGGAGAATACCAGTAATGGCCATGCAGAAAGAATACAACGACGTGACCGCCAAAGGTATACTCTTTCCCCTCAGCTATTGGTCTGGGCCATTTTCCAGTGCGAAAGGCGTTTGACCTGCTTCGCGATGGGGCGGGGCTGCTCTGCCGACTTCGTAGCCAGGGAGTTGGATAAAATATTCCGACATACCACTAGCTGGAAACAGGTCCAGAAGATGATTCCCCCCAGTTTGGCACCATCCTCCAGGAGGTAGACCATGTCTATCCCGATCAGTCGTTCCGGTCCGGGAGCAAGGTCGGTCAGCATGGATACGCCGAACAGGCCGAGCGCCACGAACAGGATGGGAAACGGCGCATTGAGAATGGCTGTTTGATTGAATATCAAATACCCGGCCATACTGAATATATATACCGAAAATACGATCCCCTCCGGAATACCCAGGTTATCTGGTAGTACCGTTTCGTGTAACATGAACACGTCATCCAGGGCCAGTCCAATAGTAAGTAGGAAGGAATACAGAATAAATCCTTTCGAAAATACCTGTAGGCGATTGCCGAGAGCCAGGATAAGGAGCAGTGCACCGATCGGTATCGACCAGAAGAAAAAACCCAATTGGGAAAGTAGCCCGAAATACACCGGTGCATCGATCAGCGCTAGGGGGTCCCGGAATAACTCTGAAATGGGGATGAGGTATATCAGATTGACTGCCAGTGCAATAGCAATAAAAGAACTGATGAGGATTGCGGGGATAAGCATTATCGAGCCGTAGCGACGAATGCTTTTAGAGCTGAGCGTAGCCAGCTCCCCAATGGTTGGGAAATACATAAGGCGAGTGTAAGAGTGTTTGAAACCCGGCTTATTATAACCGGTAGTGTCGAAAGCTAATTTAACAGCGTAAAGAAGACGGTAGACTTCTTTGTTGTACAAACATAGAAACTTTATACACTCAAGTGTTAACTTTAGAACAACAATTTTCAATTATTCGCGTTGCCGGACACGCTCAGTTAACACGAATACGGTCAGGAATTCCACTATGCGAAATTGCAGGGGGACAAGCACACAATTATCGAGGATAAATGGTCACCGGGCCGGAGGCAAAAACCTCCGGGGCAGTGAAGTGGTCTCGGATGGAATCGAACCATCATCGCAGGCTTCGGAAACCTGTATACTATCCGTTGTACTACGAGACCGGATGCTTGATTAAGCGGATGCAAAAGTACGTCGCGGTCTTCACATCACCAACTACCGGTGGGTAAAAGCGTTGTTAGGGCACCCTTAAATCGCAAATCCCCCGTATGCCAGCTCCCCGGCAATCTACCCCACGCCCCGCCGTACTCATCGGCATCCCGGCCCTCCTACTGGTGCTCCTCGCCTCCTGCGTGTTTGTGCAGAAGCGCTATATTTACTTACCCCCCGGGCCCTACCGCGGTGTGCTGGAACTCGAGTACAACCCCGTAGTGCCCAATCCCAAGGGTGCCCCGATCCCGGAAAAGGTAGGTCTGGAGTTTGACGAAATTACCGGCGGACAACTTCCCTTCAACTTCGATGTCGTCTACGATACCGACACCACGTTTCACCTGGTGATCCACAACGGCGAAGAAAAAATCACCGTACCCGCGAAGGATATTTCTACCGGACGCGACCAACAGGCAGGGCGCGACACCATTCGGATTGACTTCCCCGTCTACGACACCCACATCAGCGCCTACCACGAGGAAAACGTCATCGAGGGGGTCTGGGTGGTCCACTACCGCGACAACTACCGCATCCCCTTCAAGGCCTATTTCGGTAAAGGGTACCGCTTTACCCCGCTGCGCAAGCAACCCGCCGCAGACCTAAGTGGGCAGTGGGCCGTAACCTTCGCGGGAGACGCAAGCGAAGATCCCTATCCCGGAGTGGCCGAATTCCGGCAGGAGGGCAACCGACTTACGGGCACCATCCGCACCGAAACCGGCGACTACCGCTACCTGGAGGGTACCGTTCAGGCGAATAAGCTGTACCTCAGCGTTTTCGACGGGAGCCACGCCTTCCTGTTCGAAGCACTCATTAAGGACGACGGCAGCCTCACGGGGACGTTCCGCAGCGGAAGACACTACATCACCGACTGGACCGCGGCACGCAGCGACACGGCGGAGCTGACCGACCCCGACCAACTCACCCGATTACGGGACGAGGTACCCCTAGCCTTTGCCTTCCCCGATCCGAACGGCGATACCCTGCGGCTGAGCGATTTTCCGGGTCCCAAGCTGATCCAGCTGTTCGGTACCTGGTGCCCCAACTGCCGCGATGAGACCAACTTCATCCAGGAGTACCTGGCCGAACACGACACCGAAGACCTTCAGGTGGTGGCACTGGCCTTCGAACGCTACGGAGCCACGGACGAGCGCAGTAGGGCGGCGGTGCGCAGGTACATTGAAAATCAGGAAGTGCAGTGGCCGGTACTGCTGGCCGGGAGCAATGATAAGAACGAAGCCGGTCGTGCCCTTCCCATGCTAAATAAGGTCATCAGCTACCCGACCCTGTTGTTCGTCGACCGAGACAACCGGGTGAGGAGAATCCATACGGGCTTCAACGGCCCCGCCACTTCGAAGTACGCGGAATTCACGGAAAGCTTCGATCGCACCATTAAGGAACTGCTGGCGGATTCAGTACCGGCTCAGTAGATCCTGCTGGTGCAGTAAAAAATCGTTGGTGGGATCGTGCAGTAGGGCCTCCTCGATGTAAGCACGGGCGGGCACGTACTCCCGTTCGGCGAAGTAGTAGTTGCTGGCCGCTACGAAGGCCGTTAGCGTCCAGAGTTTACGATCCAGTCCCCCGGGTACGGTAACGAGGAGTTGCCGAAATTCAGCGAGTGCTCCCAGCGCCTCTACGATTTCGGTCGCCGCAAATCGATCCCTGACCCGGAGCGCTTGCTGCCGCAGGATAATATCCGCATAACGATCGTGCTCCTTGATGAAGGGATAGCGACCAACCTTTCGCTCCACCTGGCGGAGCAGTTCCTCCGGATCGCTGTACGTGTCGCGCAGGTAAACCAGGGTAAGCTCCGCGATGTAATTCCGGTACTGCTGGCTTTCGGGATTACCGGCGTAAAGTTCTTCGGCCAGCTCCAGGGCCCGGTCGATCTCGTTTTTTTCCTGGTGGTAGGCAAGCAGACGAAGTTGCTGCAAGGTTCGTACCTCATTTTGCCATTCCGTAGCGCCCTGCGGGCTGTTTGCGAGGTACACTGTGATGAGGGTGTCGGCTGCCCCCGGTCGGTCCGCGGAGAGCAGGGCCTGCTGTCTTTCGTCGAAGTGACGCAGTAGAGCCGCGGCGTAGTACCGATTGTCGGGATCGCCCCGCCAACCGACGAATAAGCGGCGAGCGTAATCGGCTTCGTTGGGCCGCTTCAGGGACGATGCCTGCACTTTAGCGGCCTGATCCAGTACCATGAATGCCATCCGAGAATCACGGAGCAGGGCCGTCGAAATGTGGCGTGCCGTAGCGCGGTAGTCTGCCATGATGTAGGCGGACTGGGCCAACCGGAACTGCTCGTACGCACTCAACTGCAGGAAGGTAAGCCGGTGGTTGGGCCGGTAGTAGTACTGATAAAACACGCTATCGGCTTCGGCGGGAGTAAGGGCGGTCAGGTCCTGATCCACCATGGTACGGACCAGGGAAAGGTATTCCCGGCGGAAGGAGCGCTCTGCTTCGGGGTCGTGGGGACGGGCGGCGGGGTTGCGAACAATCAACCGCTTCCCCTGGGGGTCGACCAGCAGGTAACTCTCCCAGTGATCGACGTAACCCTCGTGGGGAATGTTGAACTTCTCGAGGGTAAGGGAGACCAGCACGGAGGCCGTGGCGTCGTTGTACCTTCCACTGCGAAAGGCGTCGGTCAACTCCGCGGCGGGGTCGTAAGTGCGGAACACCTGTTGCTTAAAGCGATCGGTGATGCGATCGACCTGCTTCTTTACCGACCGGCGCTCCAGCCGATCCTGGTACTTCAGCTGCCGAAATATGTTCTCTAGCTGCTTACCGAGAAATTCCCGCTCGCTGACCACGGCGGGTTCCTCGCCGGGAAACAACAGGCGTAGGCGATTACCCAGGTCGGAGGCCGCAAGCTGGACGGAAAAAAACAGGAGCAGAAGAAGAAGAAGAAGATGGACGGTTCGGATCAAGGCGCGGGAAACTAGTAGGGTACACAACTGCAAACGGGGCATCCGTTGTCTAAAGTACAGCGGGCCCTGCGAATCCTAGTAGCGGTCGCGGAAGATTTCCATGTGGTGGTACGTGTGTCCGGAAATGATGAAACCCATGGCGCGGCACGACATCGGACCACCACCCACCGAACCGGTAAACTGGAGGTCGGATTCACTAAAGCCATTGAACAGGGAGATCGTGCTCTTCCTTACCGTTCGAAATTCTTCGATCATGCGCTCAAATTCGCGGCGGGTAACGTCGGCCCACACAGCGTATTGCTTGTGTTCGAAGGAGGGTAGGGGAGTTTCGTCGTGCCGCCCCAGACAAAGCGCCCGGTAGGCAAAGATCCGCTCGGTATCGATGATGTGCTGCAGGGCTTCCTTGACGGTCCATTTGCCGGAGGCGTAGGCGTGATTCACCTTTTCTTCGGGCAGGTTGGTGAGGTATTCCGTGAGTACGGCAGCGGAATCGTCCAGGGCGGTCCGCAGCGTGATGTCGGCGGGAACCAGTTCGATATAATTGGAGTAGAACGTCCCGTATTCGGTGGGGGAGAGAGAATTGCGCTTGATCATTTGTTCGTTTGGGGGGCTGTTGTCGGGTCTGGCTCCCAAAGTACGCAGCTATTTAGTAGTTTGTCCCGCACCCGCGGCCCCGCTCGAAAAAAAATGTAGCGGTTCGGTGGCGGCACACCAAATCGGCATCCAAAAATCTCAACTATCTATGACGACCATCAAAGGCCCCGCTATCTTTCTCGCGCAGTTTATGGGCGACGAGCCCCCCTTCAATAACCTCGACGACATCTGCGGCTACATGGCCGGTCTGGGCTACCAAGGCGTGCAAATTCCGACCTGGGACAGCCGTCTGATCGACCTGGAAAAGGCGGCCGACAGCAAGGACTACTGCGACGAAATCAAGGGCCGGGTAGCCGAGCACGGACTGGAGATCACCGAACTGGCCAGTCACCTGCAGGGACAAATGGTGGCCGTGCACCCCGCCTACGATACCATGTACAATGCCTTCGCTCCGAAGGAAGCCAAGGACAACCGTAAAGCTAAAATGGAGTGGGGCACCCAGCAATTGCTGCTCAACGCTAAGGCAAGTGCCAATATGGGTCTCACAGCTCACCCCACCTTCTCCGGGGCACTACTGTGGCCCTTCGTTTACCCCTGGCCCCAGCGGCCGGCCGGTCTGGTCGATATGGCCTTTAAGGAACTCGCCGATCGCTGGCGGCCGATCCTCAACGCCTTCGACGAAGTGGGCGTTGACGTAGGCTACGAATTGCACCCGGGAGAGGACCTGCACGACGGCATCAGCTTTGAAATGTTTGTGGAGGCGCTGGACGGCCACGAGCGGGCACAGATCAACTACGATCCCAGCCATTTCGTGCTGCAACAGCTGGACTACCTCCAATTCATCGATCATTACCACGAGCGCATTTGTGCTTTCCACGTGAAGGACGCCGAGTTTAATCCCACCGGGAAGCAGGGCGTATACGGCGGATACCAGGGCTGGGCCGACCGTGCCGGACGCTTCCGCAGCCTCGGCGACGGGCAGGTAGACTTCAAGGGCATCTTCTCTAAATTGAGCAAGTACGGCTACGACAGCTGGGCGGTACTCGAGTGGGAATGCGCCATCAAGAGCAGCGAACAGGGCGCGGCCGAGGGAGCACCCTTTATTGCCGACCACATCATCGAAGTGACCGAGCGCGCCTTCGACGACTTTGCCGACGCCGGAACGGATGAAGCGGGCAACCGGTCTATATTAGGCCTATGATGGCGTCCACAAAAGACAGTGCCTTCTTACCATCAGCTGCTATAACGCTCGTCCTTACGGCTCTGCTCCTTGTTGCCTGCGGCGGTGATACCACCCCGGGTGAAGCATCCGAACCGCTCGCCGCGTCCCGCTGTGTTCAGTTGCCGGCCGGATCTCGTTTGCCGCGTTTCGGAGCCGGCTCGGGCAGGCTACTGCTTTCTTACGTGATGCAGGACGACTCCAGTGGCGATCGCCTGCACGTCCGCGAGTTGGTGGATGGTGTCTGGGGATCCGATCGGATGGTGAGTTCCGGCGATCAGTGGTTCATCAACTGGGCCGATTACCCCTCCGTCAAGCCCTTTGGAGATAGTCTGTTCTATCATTACCTCGTCTACTCCGGAGAGGGGACCTACGATTACAACATCCACTACGGCACCGGGTCGGAAGAGCGGGGTGTACTGCACAACGACGGCGTAGCCGCGGAGCACGGATTCGTGTCCAGTGCGCATCTTCCCGGTGATAAGCTGCAGTTGACGTGGCTTGATGGTCGCAAGACCAAAATCGAGGGAAGTCCTACCTCCGCCGATCACGGTCACCACGGTGGGGGTGAAGCGATGACCCTACGTACCGCCACCCTGTCGGCGGAGGGTGCGGTAAGTGAGCGAAAGGAGTTGGATGAACGCGTCTGCGACTGCTGCAACACGGCAACCGTAGTAGCGGGTGACCGTACAATGGTCGCTTACCGCGACCGCTCGGAGAGTGAGATTCGCGACATCGCCTTCGTTAGTCGAGTCGCTGGCGGTGAGTGGTCCGCGCCCCGTCCGGTACACGCCGACAACTGGGAAGTCACCGGATGCCCGGTCAACGGTCCTGCCCTGGCCGCAAACGAAGCCGGGGACATCGGCGTGACTTGGTATACCGCCGCTGGAGGAATGCCCCGTATTCAGTTCGCACGGTACAACGCGAGCCGGGATGCCTTCGATGCCCCGATCGTACTGGACGGTCAGGACCCCCTGGGCCGAGTAGATATTAAACTAGGACCCGATGGAACGGCCTACGTCACCGGGCTATCCAGCAGCGACGATCCGGAAACGGCTGCCATTACGCTGTGGACGATCACCCCGGATGGAAGCGTCGACGCAAGACGGATACACACGACGGCACCCGCCCGCAATTCCGGATTTCCCCGCCTTGCCCTACACGACGGCGAGTTGCTGGTGGCCTGGACAAACATCGAGGGCGACGAGCCCGTGGTGGAAGTTTGCCGGGTGGATCGTTAAAGCGTAAAACGGACCCGGGCAAACAAGTACCGGCCGTTGGCGCCAAACTGCTGGCTGCGGCGGCTGTAGAGAAAACGGCCGTCCGACTGGTTTGCGGGTGAATTAAGGTCGGGGTACACATCGAGCAGGTTGTTGCTGCCCAGCGTTAACTTGAGCCGCTCACTGACCGCGAATCCGAAGCTGAGGTCGGTAATGACCTTACCGCTAAAAACCTGGTCGTTGTCGAGACTATTGGTCGCCTCGTCGACGGGACCGAAGTATACGTTGCGGAAGAAGACGTCGAATTTGTTCAGGGTATAGTTGAAGGTCAGGTTAGTCTTGGTGCGGGGGACGGCGCTTTCCAGGAAGATCTGGCTCGTCCGGTCGAAGTAAGTGTCCTCCAGCCCCTCGAGCACGGAACTGGTATTGACTTCCTGCAGGCTGGTTTTTGCGAAGGTGGTTGCCAGGGTAGACTGCAGGTTGCCCTCGCCGATCCGGCCGTTGTGGGTGATGACCACGTCGATTCCCCGGGTACGGCTGTCGATGGCGTTGGCAAAAAAGGCCGCCCGGTTGGCGTTCGCTTGCTGGAGTAGCCGGCTGATCTCCTGTAGCTGTGGTGTGGCGTCGCCGCCCTGAAACTGACCCGTAAGTACGACGCGGTCGTTGATGTCGATCAGGTAGCCGTCAATGGTGATGCTCAGGTTGGCGTCGGGGATACGTCCCGTAAAGCCACCGCTGTAGTTGACGCTGCGCTCTTGCTTCAGTTGGGGAATACCCAGCAACTGGGCCGGCCGGCTATCGTTGCTGAAAACGCCTACCTCGAAGGGGATGCCGTCGACGAAGAGGGTAGAGGTGGAGTTAAAATTCAACTGGTGCAGGCTGGGGGCCCGGAAGCCGGTACTGCCACCCGCCCGGAAGGTCCAGTCGTTGCTCAATTTAAGCCGGGCCGTAAGCTTGCCGTTGACCGTAGATCCGAAGTCGGAATAATTTTCGAAGCGAATGGCGGCACCCAGCAGCAGGCTCTCGGTAAAATCCGCCTCCACGTCGCCGTAAACTCCAACGCTGCTCCGAAACGCATTTACTTCATTGTCGGGGCGGAATCCGGGGAATACCTGCGCGCCTCCCGGCCGACTGCGGCCCAGGGGGTCAAAGACGGTGGCGATGGGTCCCTGACCGTCACGAATGATGACCGTATCGCCACCGGTGGTGATCACCTGACTGGCGGCACCGTAATCCCGGTAGCTGGCTTCTTCACCGGCAGTGATTTGGTAGTTTTCCAACCGGTACTCGGCCCCAAAGGCGATGTTGAGTCCCTGCAGGGCGTCGTCGAAGTAGCGGCGTACGTCAAGGTTGGCCGTATTCTGGGAGAAGCTGAATCCGCCGGCATCGAAGGAGGTCGGACTGCCCGAGCCGAGGCTCGCGTTGAGGGAGTTGTTGATCAGGTAGTTAAAGCTGTTACGGCCGTAGACGTTAGAGAAGTCGACCTCCCACTTGTTGTAGACACTGACGATGCCAACCGCCACGCTGGCGTCGTTGATGTTGGAATTGATGGCGGGCAGGAAACCATTGGGGTAGATATCGGTCACCGTACGCTCCTGGTTAGGGAGGCGGTAAAAACCCGTTGCACTGCCCCGGCGATAATTCAGACCACCAAAGCTGTACACTTCCGTCGCTGCCGCTACCGGCAACTTGAAGTTGTACATCACCCCACCGTTCCGGATCGCGGACTGGCCCACGCGCATATTGAAGTCACTGCGCTGTAGGCCACGGCGGGCGAGTTCCTGTTCGGTGATGTCGTCACTGGGGTCGCCGGCATAGTTGGGGTTATTGTACCCACTAAAGATGCGACCGCTAAACTCCTGCATGCGATTCGTGTAGTCGCGATCATCGAAGACGCCGGTGAAGTTCAGCACGCCGCCTTCCTCATTGAGTTGAATACCGTAATTGGCGCTGATCTGATTAAATTCCCCGTCGGTGCTGCCCTGGTAATCCGGAATTTCGGAGCTTACGTAGGCGCCGGTTTCCGCGTTGAGGCTCAGCCCCGTTTTCTCCTTCAGGATAATGTTGATTACCCCCGCGATCGCGTCCGAGCCGTACTGGGCGGAGGCACCGTCGCGAAGGATTTCGATGCGCTCGATGGCGGCGACGGGAATCGAGTTGAGGTCCGTTCCCACATTGCCCCGCCCGAAAGTGCCATTGACGTTCACCAGGGAGGTATTGTGACGACGCTTGCCATTGATGAGGACCAGTACCTGATCGGGCCCCAGTCCCCGCAGTGAGGCCGGGTCGATGTGGTCGGTTCCGTCGGAGATGGTTTGAGTGTTGGAGCTGAAACTGGGTGCTACGTAGTTCAGCAATTGGTTGACGTTGGTCTGCGCCGATGCCGAAGCGACCTCCGTTACGTTGACAATGTCTACCGGTACCGGAGTAGTCAACTTGGTACGTCCTGCGGAGCGTGAGCCGATCAGCACGACTTCATCCAGTACCGTACCGGCGGAGAGGATGGCATCGATGCGATCGCTTTCCCCGATCTGTACCTCAATGGTGCCAAATCCCAGAAAAGAGAACACCAGCGTAGTTGCTGCTTCCGGCACCGAGATGGTGTAGTTTCCGTCGATATCGGTGGTAGTGCCGAGGGTCGAACCCTTGACCGTGATGTAGGCACCGGGCAATGGATCTCCCGTGTCATCGCTGACCGTTCCCGACAGGGAGCGTTGTGCGGCAAGGGACAGGGCGGAAAAACAAAGGAGGAGTAGCAGTAGTCGTTTCATATGGACACAATTGATGAGATGAAACAGACTCGCGAGGGCGAGGTTCCTAATTCAAATACTTAAATATTGGGTGCCTCAGTATGTATACCTACCCCCTCATTCGATCGAGTAGACCGCTGAGTTGGTTAAAGTCATCGTTGTCTAAATTCTTGAACTTGTGCAGCACTGCTTCTTCAACCGCCACACTAGCCTCGCCGACCACCCGGAGTCCCTCCTCGGTAATGAAGATGTCGACACGCCGCCGGTCGCTGGGGCATTCCTGCCGTTCCACGTACCCCTTGTCCTTTAGCTTATCCACCAAACGACTGGCATTGCTCATCTTATCGATCATGCGTTCGGTGAGCAACTTTACGGTGGCGGGATTTCCGGCCCGACCACGCAGGATTCGCAGGATATTAAACTGCTGTACACTCAATCCGAATTGCCGCAGCGCCACAGTTGTCTGCTGGTCGATCCACGCAGCCGTGTACAGCACGTTGACCTGCGCGCGGTGGGCGGGCGAACTGAACGTCGGCTGTTGAATTTCCTCTTCGATGGTAGGCATAACCTTAATGTGTGTGTGCTAAGTAATACAAGGAGTACCCGTTTAAGGTTGTTTCTTGCGGCTGGCCGGCCTTACTCTATCTTAGCCGCCTCAAACAACGGCGGATATGAAAATACTGGTGATCGGGGGCGGGAATATGGGCAAAACGTACGCCCGTAGTTTGCTGCGGGCCCACCTGGTGAAGAAGGAGGACCTGATGATTCTGGAGCGACAGGAGGAAAAAGCAGCAGCACTGCGACTCGAGGACGTCGGAACCGTATACACCACCGCCGAAACCTGCCTGAATGCCGCCGACCTCATCATTCTGGCCGTAAAGCCCCAGGATAGCGCCACCCTGTTTGAAAAACTGCGGCCCAGCACCGATCCCCAGCAAGTTTACCTGTCCATTATGGCGGGGGTAACCATCGCATCGATTCAGCAAGGACTCGGGGTCGAAAAGGTCATCCGGGCCATGCCCAATCTCCCGGCCCAGATCGGCCTGGGCATGACGAGCTACACGGCCAGCGACGCCGTAACCCGCATTGAGCTGGTGCTGGTACAGAACCTGCTGAATACCACGGGAAAGGCCATCTACGTCGATGATGAGTACAGCATCGATGCCACCACCGCCATCAGCGGAAGCGGTCCGGCCTACGTGCTCTACTTCATGGAAGCCATGATCGAAGCGGCTACCGAGATGGGATTCAACGAAAGTCAGGCCGAGCTGCTGGTCGCCCAGACCTTCCGCGGCGCCGTGGAGCTGCAAATGAAAAACGACCTGAGCTGCCGCGAATGGATTGAACGCGTATCCAGCAAGGGCGGAACTACCGAGGCGGCACTGAACACCTTCCGGGCCACCAGCGTATTCGAAGACATTAAATCCGGTGCCCGCGCCGCCTTAGACCGCGCCGTCGAACTGGGAAAACCTTCCGTATGAAAGCCATTGTATTCGATCAGCCCGGAGATGAAAGCCAGTTGCACATTGCTGACGTAGCCGACCCCGCTCCCGCGCCCACCGCCGTACTGCTACACGTTGCCGCTACCGCCCTCAACCGCGCCGACCTGCTCCAGCGGGAAGGAAACTATCCCGTACCGCCCGGGGCAAGTCCGATCCTCGGGCTCGAAGTCGCCGGTACGGTCATGGAGGTCGGACCCGAAACCGAAGGGTTCGAAGTAGGGGACAACGTTTGCGCCCTGGTCAACGGAGGGGGGTACGCCCAGCAGATCGCCGTCGATTACCGGATGCTGCTCAAACTCCCCGAACGGCTTTCCTTCACCAAGGCGGCGGCCATCCCCGAAGTGTTTCTGACCGCCTTTCAGGCCCTGCACTGGATCGGCGGGCTCAAGCAAAACGACACCGTGCTGATTCACGCCGGCGCCAGTGGGGTAGGTACCGCAGCTATTCAGCTGGTCAAACTAGCCGGTGCCCTCCCGATCGTCACGGCGAGTGCCCACAAACACGAGCAGTTGTTCGACCTGGGTGCCGCCCTGTGCATCGACTACCAGAGTGAAGACTTTGCCGAAGCGGTGCTGCACTTCACCGAAAACAGGGGTGCAGACATCATTCTCGACTTTGTCGGCGGCCCCTACCTCAACCAAAACCTGCAGGCCTGTGCCACGGACGGACGCATCGTAAGCCTGGCCGCCCTCGGCGGGGCACGGGTAGCCGACTTCAGCATGGCTCCCTTCCTGCGCAAGCGCATTCAGCTCACGGGCACGACGATGCGCAGCCGCACCGACGAATACCGCCGCCGCCTCACGGCCGACTTCCGCGAACGCATCTGGCCCCACTTCGCCGACGGCGCACTGCAACCGGTGGTCGATACCATTTACGACTGGGAGCAGGTCGGCGACGCCCACCGCTACATGGCCAGCAACGCCAACGTCGGCAAGATCGTCATGACCATCGGCATCGTGGACCCCTAGGGGAAAACCTTTTTAATCCGCTCGTTCGTTACTTCCGGTATGCCACTCGTACACCTTCATCACCTCGGTCGCATGGATTACCAGGAGGCCTGGGACCTGCAAACCCGGCTGCACCAGGGAATCGTAAACCGGAAGCTGCTGGCCCGCCGGGGAGAAGCGGTACCCGATGGTCCTGACCACCACCTGCTGTTCGTGGAGCATCCACCCGTCTATACTCTCGGCAAGTCGGGCTCCGAAGAACACCTCTTGTTGAACGAGGCCGAGTTGGAAGCCCAGGGGTTTACGTTTCGCAGGATCAACCGCGGGGGCGACATCACCTACCACGGTCCGGGACAATTGGTCGCTTACCCCATTTTCAACCTCGATGCCTTCTTCAACGACGTGCACCGCTACGTGCGCAGCCTGGAGGAAGTGGTGATTCGTACGATGGAAGATTTCGGACTGCGGGGCGAGCGGGACCCCGGGTTTACCGGCGTGTGGCTGGCGGGCGATGCCTCCCGTCGGCAGCCGCGGCGCAAGATTTGCGCCATCGGAGTGCACCTGAGCCGCTGGACAACCATGCACGGTCTGGCATTCAACGTACGGCCCAACCTGACCCACTTCAGCAACATCGTGCCCTGTGGAATTGCGGACGACGACCGGGCCGTAACCAGTCTGAGCGTGGAACTGGGCCGGCCGGTGGAGCTTGCCGAAGTACTGCCGGTGATGGAGGGGCACTTCGCCGACGTCTTCGAATTTGTACCCACCAAAACACCCGTCCCTGGCATCTAGCGACCGTAATCAAACGAACCGAACCCCTTGACCGAGCAGGAACTTATCGCCGGCTGCAGAGCCAACGACCGACGGGCCCAGCGCGCGGTCTACGAGCGATACGCTCCGCTCATGGGTGCCATCGCCCGCCGGTACTGCCGCCGGGACGCCGATGCGGACGACGTGTTGGTTTCCGCCTTCTACCGCGTATTCGACAAGATCGACAGCTTCTCCGAAAACGGCAGCTTCGAGGGGTGGATCCGGCGAATCGTAGTCAATGAGTCGCTGATGCTCTTGCGCAAAAAACATGCCCTGAAGCAGGCCGCGGAACTGACGGAGGTCGATCCTGGAAGTTTTTCCATTCCGGCCGCGGCGGCGGAAAAACTGGCCGAGCGCGATATATTGGATTTGCTCGATGCCATGCCGGTTGGTTACCGCACCGTATTCAATCTCTACGTCATCGAGGGGTACAAACACCGGGAGATTGCCGACTTACTGAAGATCAGTATCAATACCAGCAAATCACAGCTCATCCTGGCTAAAAGGAGGCTGCGCGAACAACTTGAAAAACTGGGCTACGCCCGCTAATTATCAGCCATGTCTAGTCAAGATTCTTTCGAACGCAAATTTCGCCACACCGCCCGCGGTATGCGTCGCCGGCCCGCACCGCGCAATTGGGACCGGATCGAGTCGCACCTCGATCGCCGCGACCGCGGGTCCGCCTATTTCGGCATTCGACCCTGGATGATCGCCGCCATTGTGCTGATCCTCGCCGGCTATGCCGTAGTGGCAAACCTGCCTTCACAGTCCGGTCCCGACCCCCTGGCCCAGCGCGCGCAGTCCGTGGAGGAGCTAGATGTACTTACGGTCCCGCCCGTCAGCCGCATCCCGGACTATCAACCGCTGTCGGACGACCGCGCCGATGGGTTCCTTGTTTCCCGCAGCGAAACGCGTTCCCGACTGGCCGTATCGCCAAAGTATCGCCTCTGAGGTGGCCCATTATTCCGCGAAGTCCTCCTCATCTCCCAGTTCGAAACGAGCCCCGGCCAACTCGCGCATGGCGTGGTTTTCTCCGAGCTCGCGGGTGATCTCCATGCCCCGTGAATATATTTTCCACGCTTCCCGCGGACGCTCCATACGCTCCAGCGTTTTTCCCAGGTGGTAGTAGGTTCCGACGTACTCCGGCTGGTCGTTCACCAGGCTCCGGTAAATATTCAGGGCGGTGGCATCATTCCCCTCTTTTTCCCATTCCTTTGCGAGTGCAAAACGCAGAAACGCATCCTTGGGCGCAGTTTCCAGCAGTTGCAGTATTTGATCTTTCCGGCTCATGGCGCAAAGGTAGCATTCCCGCCTCCTCCGGTGCCGGACAGTGATTTATTTCCGTACTCGTATGACCTACCCCCAGACCCTCGACTACCTCTTTACCCGCCTGCCCATGTACCAGCGCACGGGGGGAGCCGCCATGAAGAAGGACCTCACCAACATCCGGCTGCTGCTCGAAGCACTGGGCAACCCGGAGCAAAATTTGCGGTTTGTCCACGTTGCGGGCACCAACGGGAAGGGGACCGTCAGTCACTTGCTTGCTGCCGCCCTTCAGGCGCACGGCTACCGGGTGGGCCTGTATACGAGCCCGCACTACAAGGACTTTCGGGAGCGCATCAAGATCGACGGAGCGTTCATTTCCCAGGAAGCCGTTGTCGACTTCGTCGCGCGAATCGAGCCCATGATCGAGCAGATCGAACCCAGCTTCTTCGAGATCACCGTGGCGATGGCCCTGGATTATTTTGCGGGAGCGCAGGTGCAATGGGTAATCCTGGAAACGGGCCTGGGTGGCCGCCTCGACAGTACCAACGCGGTTGACCCGGTGCTTTCCGTTATCACCAATATCGGGTACGACCACACCCAGTTCCTGGGTGAAACCCTACCGGAGATCGCCGGAGAAAAAGCCGGCATCATTAAAGCCGGTCGGCCCGTCGTGATCGGCCTTACCCAGGCGGAGACGGAGGGGGTCTTTCGCCGGAAGGCCAGCGAAGAGGGCAGCCCCATCCTGTTTGCCGATCAGCACTACTCCCTGCGGGCAAACTACACCCGCGACGACAACTTTACCCACCAGCACCTGTACGCCACGGATGCCATCCCACCGCTGGATTTTCCCTTCCCGGTAGCCGCGGCGGGACCCTACGTAGCCGAAAACCACCGCACCGCCCTAGCCGCGCTTCTGCGCCTGAACGCCGACGGCCTGATTGATCTCGACCCCGCCGCGCTCAAAACGGCCTGGCTCAAGCTGAGCGAGCTCACGTATTACATCGGTCGCTGGCAGGTGCTCGGAGAATCTCCGCTCACCATCGCCGACAGTGCCCACAATGCCGAGGGCCTCGGGCCGGTCATAGATTTACTGAACGAGCTGAACGCCTACCGTAAGGGGCACCAGCACATCGTGATCGGGGTGGTGAACGACAAGGATCTGCACCGGGTGCTGCCCCTTTTTCCCACGAACGCGAGCTACTACTTCGTGAAGGCCGACATCCCACGCGGACTACCGGCGGAGGAACTGCACGATGCCGCCGCGGAATACGGCCTAGTCGGGAACGAATTCGGTTCCGTAAAGAAAGGGTTTGCCGCTGCGCGAAAACAGGCGGAGGCCCACGACATTATTTTCGTCGGGGGCAGCATCTTTACCGTAGCCGAGGTGCTTTAGCGAAAGTCTACTTCCCCCACTTCAGTACCGCGGCGGCCCAGGTAAAGCCGGCACCGAAGGCGGCCAGGGTCACTACGTCCCCCTTCTTTAACCTTCCTTCGTCGCGTGCTTCGGATAGGGCGATGGGAATGGAAGCAGCCGTAGTATTGCCGTAGCGCATGATGTTATTGTACACCTGATCGTCACGCAGCCCCATGGTGTGGGCGACGAACTGGTTGATGCGCAGGTTTGCCTGGTGGGGAACGAGCAGGTCGAGGTCGTCGATGCCCAAACCAGCCTTCTTGAGCGCTTCCAGGATCACCTCCGGGAATTTGCGAACGGCCATCTTAAACACTGCCTGACCCTCCATGTGGGGATACACGCGACCCTTGTCTAGCATGTCCTGGTTCCAGAAAACGCCACCGTACTTGTTTTCTTCCAGATTGTAGTCGACATCGAATCCTTCGATGCCGTATTTCTCGATAAAGTATCCGCCGTGGGCGCCGGGATACATGTAGCTCAGTTTCTCGGCGTAGGTGCCGTCGCTGTGCATGGTGGTAGACAGGACGGATACCTCCTTGTCTTCGGTAGCTTCCAGAATGACCGCGCCGGCACCATCGCCGAAGATCACACTTACGTTGCGGCCGCGGGTCGTGAAGTCGAGTCCTACGCTGTGCACTTCCGCACCGACGAGCAGGATCCGCTTGTACATTCCCGACTTAATGAACTGATCGGCCGTACTTAGGCCGTAGAGAAATCCGGAGCACTGGGCGCGAATGTCCAGGGCGGCGATCTCGGTCTTCGCGATGCCTAATTCCCGTTGCAACAGTACGCCGGCGCCCGGGAAGTAGTAATCGGGGCTGAGGGTAGCGAAGACGATGAAGTCGATGTCCTCCTTGTCGATTCCCGCATCCGCAATGGCGCGCAGGCTGGCTTCCACGGCCAGGGAGGTAGTGGTTTCCTTGCCGCGCTCGATGTACCGACGTTCCTCGATGCCGGTGCGTTCGCGGATCCATTCGTCGCTGGTTTCCATCACTTCGGTGAGGTCCTGGTTGGTGACGACGTTCTTCGGTACGTAATGGCCGATACCGGTAATCGTAGTAAAAGGCATGAAGGGGACTTTAGCTCGTAAGGCCGTAAAGGTAGATAAATAAGTCGTACGCCTACGGCTTGTTACGCAGGGTCGTACCGCCGCTCAGAACAACCGCTTTTTCCTGAAATAGAAGATCACGGCGAAGCTCAGGAAAATGGATAGCAGCAGGATAAGCAGGTAGGTGTAGTTGCCTTCCTGTAGCGGCATGGGCACGTTCATCCCGTAGAAGCTGGCAATCACCATCGGCACCGTGAGCACGATCGTGATCAGGGTCAGCCGCTGGATCGTGATGTTCAGGTTGTTGGAAATGATGGAACCGTAGGCGTCCATGGTCCCGTTCAGGATGTTGGTGTAGATGTTCGCCATTTCCAGCGCCTGACCGTTGTCGATGATGATGTCCTCAAAAAGGTCCCACATGTCCTCATCGTGGCGGATGCCGAGAAAGTCCGCCCGCTTCATCTTCATCTTCAGCAGTTCGTTGCCGTTCAGGGCATTGATGAAGTACACCAGCGACTTCTCGATGCTGAGCAACTGCTTCAGTTCCCGGTTGCGGCTGCTGTCGTAGAGTTCCTGCTCGATGAGGTTACGCTTGACGTTCAGCCGCTTAAGGCAGGTGAGAAAGCGGTAGACCGTATGCTCGAAAATGCGCAGCACAAACTGGTTGCGCCGCGCCGGATCGATGTTCCGCAGCTTGTTGTCAATGAAGAGTTGCAGTACGGGATGGTCGGGCGTCGAGGTAATCGTAATGAGTGCCTCGGGGGTAAGGATGATGCCGATCGGGACCGTGATGTAGATGCTGTCGTTCTCGGTTTCCACCCGGCTGAGCACGGGAGTATTGATGACGATGAGACGCGCATCGTCCTCGCGTTCGTAGCGGGATCGTTCGTCGATGTCGAGCGGGTCGGTCAGAAAGTCGATCGGGAGGTCGTACCTGGCCGCAATTTCCGGCAATTCTTCGGAGGAGAACGGCGGCACCAGGTGGATCCAGGTGTCGGGGCCGGGCTGCTCCACTAATCCCAGGTGGCCATTCTTGCTGGCAAAGTAGCTGGTCATGACGAGAACGTTTTAGTGAAGCGGGTGCAAAGGTAGGCAATATCTGGGTCCGCTCGGCTACCCGCCCGGCCCCGCTGCTCACTTCACCACAATACGGCGCGCCACCCGGTGCTGGTCGAAATCGAATTGAATCGTGTAGACGCCGCCCGGCAGGCGGCCGGCCCGAATTTCCAGCAGGGTATCGCGCCCCCCACTCAGGGCCTGACTGTCGGTAATTACGCGCCGGCCGACCGCATCGTGTACCGAGTACCGCACGATGGTATCTACCGGCGTATACACCTTGACGGCCGTGCGGTCGTATACTGGGTTGGGGTGAGGCAGGCCGACGGTGAGCTTACCGGCCCCGTGGCCGCGCAGGCGGGCAGACACCACGCTACTGACAGCGAAGCTACCATCGTGATCTACTTGCCGCAGCCGGTAGTAATAGAGCACGCCACTCTCGACCTCCCGGTCGCGGTAGTCGTAACTCGCACCCGCCCCGCCGCTGCCCTGCGCGGACGGTTGCCAGCTCAGGTAGGTGAACGTGCGTCCATCCGTGCTACGCTCCACCTCAAAGCCCTTGTTGTTGCGTTCTTCGGAGGTCTGCCATTCCAGGGCGATGTGGTCGTCGCCCCCCCGGGCCGTAAAGCTCATGTAGTCTACCGGCAGGGTGATGGCCGAGCGGCAGCTGGCCGCTACCGGGACGTAGTTGAAGTCTTGGTACACGATCTGCCGCACGCTCACCTCGGGCACATCGAACCAGTCAACCAGTATTGAGCCGTAGATGTCGCGGAAGTCGTACTGGAAGGGTACGGCCAGCCCCCGCTCCACTTCCGGCTCGATGGTGGGGTTCTCCCCGAGCACCTTGCCTTCACCGCAGCCGCCGAAGACGAACAAGGGGGCGGCGTCTCCGTGATCCGTACCCCTGCTTCCGTTGGAGGCAACCTGGCGGCCAAATTCGCTGTAGGTCATGCCCAGCACCCGATCGTTTAGGCCCCGGGCCTCGATGTCGCGTTGAAAAGCGGTTATGCCCTCCGAAAGATCGTCGAGCAGGTCGGCGTGGGCTCCGGTGGTGTTGTCGCCAGTCACTTGCTGGGCGTGGGTGTCGAAGCCGCCGAGCTGCACCACGTAGAGCTTGGTCTGCAGGCCGCCGCCGATCATGGTAGCTACGTTCTTGAGTTGTTGGGCAAAGGTCGTATTGGGGTAGGTAGCAGACTGCTTTCCACTGTCGGCGGCTTCCTTAATGACCGTACCGTAGGCATTCGTCTGGCTGATGGCGATGCGCAGGAAGTCCACCTCGTCGCCGTAGGGGGTGGCCGGCAGTGCTGTATCACCCCCCGGGGCCAGGTAAGTAATATTGAAGGGGTCGTTGATGGTCTGGCACACGTTGGTGACCGTACCCTGGCAGGTCTCGCTTGCCGCGTTGCCCATGGTGATGGCTAGGGGGTGGGGTGCATCGGTGTTGGGATAACCCTCGGGGTAGTCGGGGTTATCGTTTTCTAAGTAGCGCCCAACCCACCCCTGGGTCAGTTCGACGTCGGCGGGCGAGGCGGTGCTCCATATGTCGGTCGAGCGAAAGTGACTGCGGTTCTGGTTCGGGTAGCCAACGCTCTGGACAATGCCGAGTTTACCCTCGGAGAAGAGGTCGCGAAACCCACCGAGTTGGGGGTGAAAGGCCTGGGCGGCGCCCGGTTTGATGTCGATGAGACTGGTTTCAGGCAACACCACATTAGGGCGTACCCGGTTGAGATTGCTCAGTTGGTCGAGAGGCACCAGGGTGTTGAGGCCATCGTTGCCGCCGCTGAGCTGGACGAGCACCAGCACGCGGTCGGTCTCTACGTTAGAAAACAGGGATTCGAGCTGGCTGCTGCTTGCAGCACGCACGCCGCTCATACCGCTCAGCAATGGGAGGGTCAGTCCGCCGGAGCGGCGGAGAAAATTTCTACGATTCATTATAAAATTACTGGAGGTGAAATTCCGCCATGCTGAACAGCGCGCGGAACATTGCCTTAAGTTTACGGAGGATGGGATCGACGTAGGTCGAATCGTTGGGGTTATCGCGGTATTCTTCGTACTGGATGGTCCACTCGAAGTCGGGCAGGCCTGGCAGCAGGATATCCTTGAGTGCACTTAGCTGGTCGGCGTGCGGCGGTTGGGCGAGAAAAATCACGCTCACGTCTTCCAGCAGCACGTTGACGTCCGAGGGTTGGGTCAGCCCGTCGATGAAGGCCAGGAAGTCGAGCGGCCGGCCCTGCCCCTCGGTGTAGATGCCGTTGTTGGTGATGGCCTGCACCGCCGTCCGCCGCCGCTGCAGGGTAGGCGACGATATCCAATTGCGGTAGTAACCCGGGCTCTGGTAATAGGCCTTCCACCCCGAAACGGAGGGCAGCATTAAGAAGTCCATATCCATTGTCTCGGCCCACCAGTGGTAGGAAGTACCGAGGTGGTAGGTCACCAGTAGGTTGAGGTTCAGATAGCCGTAACCGCCGAACGGCCGGGTCATGGAGAGCAGAAACTCGTAGGGGTTCTTGATGATGGTACCTCGGTACTCGTCGGCAAAAAAATGGTCTGACTGCAGCAGGTTCTCCAGCACGGGCGCCAGCTCGAAGTCGCTGTTGACGAAGAGCTCGGCCAGGGGGTCGATGACGTTCGCCTCGATGTCGTCGTCGATCTGGTGGCCCACAAAGTAGGTGTAGAGATCCCGACAGAGCGCCCTGGGTGTTTCGGGGTGCTGGAAGATGATGTCGATCAGGGTCTTATACTCGTCGGCCCCGCCGTCGGTGATTACGGCGTTATTAAAGTGGGCACTGAGTTGTTTGGACCCCGTATCGTGCCAGCTGGCCTGGAAGTAGCTGCTGGTGGTGTTGTGCTGCGTGCTGTAGAATCCGAGCTCGCGCCAGCCGGTAAGTACGCGGGCGATGGCGCGGATGTCGTCTTCGGTGTAGTTGACGTCGCCCGGGCGGCCCTTCTGTACCGTAAAGAGTTCGAGGAGCTCGCGGGCGTAGTTTTCGTCGGGCGCATCCTTGTGGTTAAAGCGGCCGTTAAGAAAGGCCAGCATGGACGGTAGCACAGTGATCTCCTTGATCAGGTCCCGGAAGTTGCCGGTCGCGTACTGACGGCACAACTGGATGAAATCGTACTCGGCTCGCTGCTCGTTGACCGCGGCGATGCCGAAGTGGTTGATCCAAAACAGCGCCATCTTCTCGATGATGTTACTCTGGGAGTCGATCAGTCCGTTCATGTACCAACCACGGATGCTGGGCCAGCGGTACTCCCCGACATCGGTGTCGTTGAGCCAGGGGGCGTTGATCCAGGTTTCTCCGACCGGCACGTTGGGGTCGTCCGTGAAGAAGTGGTTGACGGGGGGCGGGGGCAGGGCCGCAGGAGCGAGCAGTTGGTCGATCGTAGCGGCGAGTCCCTGGTTTACCGCACCATCTATGTCGGTGATGGTAGCTCCCATAAGGGTGCGGCGAAGGAGGTGGGCGGCTTGCGGCCGCCCGAACGTGCCGGTATAGGGAGCTAGTCCTACTGCCGGCGGGCGTAGATTATGTAAAGCAGTCATGAAAGTTGAGAAAGGGTAGTTAGGCGAAAGCTAAGAGTCTAGCAGTGCGGGCACAAATCCGCAAATGTTAGTACGGGTATAGATAATACAGTCGGTTTATTGGGGTAGCTCAATGAACCTAACGGGGCAGTTGCCGACTTTATTTCCGATCGCCCGATAAATTGCAGATGCCGGAGCTTTTATTTAAAATTTTTCGTGCCGCACGCAACTTTTCGCTCTGCCGGTTGCATTAAACGGCTACACTTCGCAACGATTTTCCCCGACATGTCACGCAATGCCCGCGAGCACCTTTATGAGTCTGAGCTCCTGGTCCATTACCCGGTGGTCTATAACTTTCTACTGCGCATGACCGCCCAGGAGAGTGACGCGGCCGACCTGACGCAGGAGACCTTCGTGCGCGCCTACCTCAAGATCGATCACTACGAGGCCGGCACCAACGGACGTGCCTGGCTGTTCTGTCTGGCCCGCAACCTGTTCATCAACGACTACCGCAAGCGCAAGCGGCGGGGGGAGCAGGAGCTGGACGAGCGCGCCGCCTACCAGTACCGCGATGTGGACAGCCCCATGGCCGGTTTTGCCGACCTGCGCATTGCCGGGGCCCTCGACCGGGATTTCAGCGACCAGATCATGAAGGCGATGACCTTCCTCTCCGATCGCCAGCGGGCCATCGTACTCATGGCCGACCTCTACGATTTTGCCGAAAAGGAAATCGCCGAGGCCATGGAAATGCCCCTGAATACCGTTAAGTCGGTCACCCGCCGCTCCCGCATTGCCCTCATCAAGCAACTGCAGAGCTATGCCGAATCGACCTTCGGTATCGTGAATACCAGAAACTTAGGTTAACCCAATGGTGCCATCCCGACTACGTCGGGGTGGCACTTTTAAATTCGAAACGTCATGTACAACGAGTGTAATCCTTCCCCCAACGGAACCCCCTCCCGTCCCGGCCATAGGCTGCCGGAAGTGGTGGAACACCAATCGACGACCGGCGAGCACGATCCGCCGAGTACCTACGCCGAAACCGACTTGGCCTCCTTTAAGGTCTTCCTGAAGCGCAATATGCGCAACCAGGCTCCCCCGGCCGGCCTACTCGACGATATCCGTGCCCGCATCGCCGGCATTAGAACGAGAAAATAGCAAACCAGCGGGCCGATTTTTCCTTTAAGCAGGGTCAGATCATCAACCCCATGGAGGAAGCCCGTACGAAAAGCCTGGACGTACCCGACCTTGTTCACGTCTCCGACGAACAGCCCGGGTGGACCCGCAAACCCTACAAGGACAGCTTCCGGTACTTCCGCGAAGACGGTACCCGGATCAAGGATAAACTCGTCGAGGACCGCCTGGCCTCCCTCGCCATTCCACCGGCCTGGACCGAAGTCTGGATCTGCCCCCTGGAAAACGGCCACCTACTCAGTACGGGGCGCGACGAGGCCGGCCGCAAGCAGTACCGCTACCACCCCGACTGGTTGGCCTTCCAGCAACTCAATAAATTCAATACCCTGATGGAATTTGCCGCCGCCCTGCCCGGTGCCCGGCGAACGCTGCGCGGCATCATTCAGGACAAAAGTCGGGGCTGGACGAAGGAGCGGGTCGCCGCCATCGCCGTAGCCATGATGGACGAAACCGGCATGCGGGTCGGAAATTCCGCCTACCGCAAGCGCAACGGCACGATCGGGCTGACTACCCTGCGCCGCAAACACGTCGAGGTAGACGACGACGGCCTGCACTTTGACTACGTGGGCAAGAGCGGGCAGGAACGGGAGGTGAACCTGAACGATCCCATCCTCGTCGGCCTCCTTTCCAACATGAGCGAACTACCGGGCTACGAGGTTTTTCGTTACCGGGGCGACGACGGCAAGATGTACAACCTAGACAGCAGCGAAGTCAACGAAATGGTGCGGCAGTTGGTAGGTCCGGACTTCAGCAGCAAGTACTTTCGGACCTGGGCCGGCACGGCGGCCGCCGTAGATGCTTACTGGGAGCTACTGGAGGAAAATGGAGGCACGCCTCCCGAGCGCCCGGATTTGCGCGTGGTCGAACGGGTCGCGGAGTTTCTGGGGAATACCACTACGGTTTGCCGTAAGTATTACATCCACCCCAGCGTGCTTGCCGCCGTGGCGGAGGAGCGGGTGCCGGGAGAAGATTCCATTACGAAAAAAGAAGAAAAGGAATTTGACGGGGAGTTCGACAACGATGAAATCATTGCCTTCCGTTTGGCCCGCGGTTGATCGTCGTTCCCCGGGAGGTAGCGGGACCGGATGATCGAATCAGGCGGTAGTCGCCGGACTTGGATGGGTCGATGCGCGACATCATCTGAATGACGGCATTCTGCTCGGGACCCGTAGCCCCCTTGTAAATTTCCACGATCTCATCGCGCTTGGCGTCCACGAAGGACTGAACCAGGGCCGAGCTCGGGTAGGATTGGTTGGCGGCCTGCACGTCTTCGATGGCCAGCGTAATGTTGTTCCGTCCGGCTACCGGATCGGTAAGCATTTGGTCAAGTCCCAGCCGGTGGTAGGTATACAGCGCGCGGCGGACGGGCACCATCCGGGGGCTCAGCAGATTCTCGAGCAGGAAGGAGCGGTTGTTGCTCTTGTTTCCGGAGCTCCAGCCCGGGCTGTTGGCGACGGCGGACGGGAGGCGGTTGTAAATCTCCTGTGCCTGCTCATAGTAGGGTTGGCCGCCCATGGGGGAAAAGGTATCGTAGTCGAGTCCCAGTACCAGGTAGGCGTAGAAGCCCATGAGTGACGACAGCTCCGAGGTATAGCTCTGCTCCGAAAGCTGAATGGCCGCGAATTGCTCGTAACCGAAGGAGATGTTCTTGTCCTGGTAATTTAGGATCGGGGTCACCTCACCGGTTCCGTAGATCGGCCGGGAAGTTTGGATGGCCAGGGTTCCGGAGTAGCGGTTCGGGATTACCTGCTCGCCGTCCTGGGAGTTCTTTTCGGTTTGCTCGGTGATGGTGAGAAAGATGGTAGCGTCGATGCGTTCTTCCGGCTCGAAGCGGTCGTTGGTCCAGGTGCGCCCGTTCAGAAAAATGGCCAGGTCCTTCTCCAGGGTTTCGAACACGCGGCGGTCCGTCTGGGTGATCTGCTGGGTGTTGAGGTTAACGGTCCAGTTGATTTCACTCTGTCCGACGAGGAGCAGGGGAGCCAACAGGAAGAGGATCAGCGTCAGTTTCATGGTGTCGGTTTATCGGCGGCGAGGCGATCGAGAATGTCATCGGCTACTTCCCGCTTCGTTTTTAACTCGAAGGCGGTGACCTTATTGCGGTCGATGAGCTGGATTTGGTTGGTATCGTGACCAAAAGCGGCACCCGCCGTCCGTGGGGAGTTGAGTACGATGAAATCGAGGTTCTTCCGCAGCAGCTTTTTGCGGGCGTTTTCCACGCCGTTTTCGGTTTCCAGTGCGAAGCCGACTACCCGCTGATCGGCCAGTTTGTTGTTCCCGAGCTCCGCGGCAATGTCGGGATTGCGGACGAGCGACAGCGTCAGCTCCCCGTCCTTCTTTTTTATCTTATCCGTTGCCACGGTTTCCGGCCGGTAGTCGGCTACGGCGGCGCACAGGATGGCGTCCGTACATTCCGGCCACCGTTGGAGTGCGGCGGCGTGCATCTCGCGGGCCGACCGGACCGGCGTGGTCGTAATATTTGCGGCAGTCGTAGAGAGGTGGGTCGGACCAAGAATAAGTTCTACCCCGGCTCCGCGGGCGGCGGCGGCTTCGGCGAGTGCGATGCCCATCTTGCCGGTACTGCGGTTGCCGAGGAAACGGACGGGGTCGAGGTCTTCAAAGGTCGGGCCGGCCGTAATGAGTATTCTTCTTCCCTTGAGGTCCTGACTTACCGTTTGATTGGGCTGATCTCCAAAGTGATCTTCCAGCCGCTGCAAAATGTGTTCCGGTTCGGCCAGTCTTCCCTGACCGTTGAGGCCGCTGGCCAGTTCCCCGCTTTCCACGTCGATGAGGTGATTGCCGTACGACTGCAGCAGGGCGACATTGGCCCGGGTGGCCGGGTGCAGCCACATGTCTACGTCCATGGCCGGAGCGAAAAACACGGGGCACCGGGCCGATAAATAGACGGCCACGAGGGCGCTATCACAAATGCCGTGGGCCAACTTAGCCAGGGTAGTGGCCGTAGCGGGGGCGATCAGGTAAGCATCGGCCCAGAGGCCGAGCTCGACGTGGTTGTTCCATCCCTCGTCGGTATGCACCGACGAGATCACCGGATTGCGGGAGAGGGTACTGAGGGTGAGGGGGGTAATAAAATCGGCAGCGGCCTGGGTCATGAGCACCCGCACCTCGGCGCCGGCGCGGACCAGGCCACGTACGATGAGGGCGGCTTTGTAGGCGGCGATACTGCCGCTCACCCCCAGAATGATCTTTTTACCGGCGAGCAAGCCTACAGGTCGTCCTCGTCTTCCTCGCGGCGCTCGTTGTAGCGGCTGTAGAGCTCATCGTCCAGGTACTCACGCATCGCGATCAGGACCGGGTTGGGGAGCTTCTCGTAGAACTTGGAGATCTCGATCTGCTCCTTGTTCTCCACTACCTCCTCGATGGTATCGGTGACTTCGGCAAACTCTTCCAGTTTCTGGTCGAGCTCGTGCTTCAGGTCGACGGCGAGCTGGCGGGCGCGGCGGCTCACGATGGCGAGCGACTCATAAATATTGCCGGTTTGTCCGACGACACGCTGAATGTCGCGGGCGGCGGTATCGGGACTAAGCCCCTGTGCCCGTGCTTTGATATCTGACATCTTCTAGATCTTTAAGTTGTGCTTCTGATTTGCGTAAAATGGTGTCGACCTCCGACAGGTACTCGCTACCGGGGTAACGATCGAGGAAGTTCTGGGCCAGCTTGATGGTTGCTTCCAGTCGTTCCGGTTGGCGCAGCCGGAAACTCCGACTGGCGTATTCATACTGTACTTTTGCCATGAGGTAGCGGATCTCCTCGGCCCGCTGGGTTTCCGGATAATCCTTGAGCACGTTCTCGAAACTTACGAGTGCTGATTCATAACGCTCAATGTCCATGTACAGTTTGGCGGACTCGAAGTCCTTCAGTTCCATCTTCGCGCGCATTTCGTCGATGAGCCGGTTGGCCTCGGTCACGCGTTCGCTGTTGGGATAGCGGTTGGCAAACTCCTCAAACCCCTCGATGGCCTTCACGCTGTAGCTCTGATCCAGCCGGTACGTAGGGCTGAGCTGGTAATTTGAGTAGGCCGCCATAAAGTCCGCTTCCTCCCGCAGGTCGCTGCCGCCGTAGGTGGTGGCGAAGTTCTTGAAGTAATAACTGGCCAGCACGAACTGCTCGGTATAGTAGTAGGTGTAGGCGTAGCGGTAGGCGATCTGCTCGGCCTCGGCCCGTCCGCGGAAGGGAGCGATGGTAAGCTCGTACAGGGTCTGCGCCCGCTGGTACTCACCGGCATCGTAGTAGGCGTTGGCCCGCTGCAGGATGTATTCGGGATCCGTGCTCATACGGATCGTCTCGAACTCCGAGCGGCAGCCGAAGAAAGTGAGGACCAGCAGGAGAGCGGTAAGTTTAATGCTGTTTTGCATAAGCGCGCAAAGATAGGGGTTTTTAAGAAGACACCTTACGGGGGGCAGAAGGTTGTACAAAGTACGGGGTGGCGGGGGCGGGTTATCTTGCGCCGCCATGATACCGCCGCGACTCGACGAGCTAAGGCTCTTTTACAATACCACCATTCGCCCGGAACTGCTCCGCCTGGAAGGCCTGCGCAAGCGTATCCTGCGCGGCATCGCCATTTCGCTCCTGGGCATCTTCGTGATCGGTACGCTCTTTCTCATTTACGACCTGGGTTTCCTGATCCTGATCCTGGTGGTGCCGGTCGCCTTTTACGTAGGAAGCCTGTACCTGCGCATCGAGCGCTTTCGTCAATCCTTCAAGCCGGCCATCATCCAGTTGCTGCTCAATTTCATCAACGACGCCCCCAACTTTCGATCGCTGGAGTACAATGCCACCCGGCCCATCCTGCGCGACCGCTTCGAGCGCAGCGGTCTGTTCCGGCCCCACCCAGACAGCTACCGCGCCGAGGACTACATCCGGGGACTGGTGGGGGAGATGGCCTTCGAAATGGGGGAGACTTACGTGCAGGAGATCAGCCCGGCAAGCAACCGCCTCGAAGTGGTCTTCAGCGGACTATTCGTTCACGCCATCTTCAACGAGGAAACGAGCGGACGATTAGCCGTATGGCCCCGCCACAAACTCCGCCGCCTCAAGCGTTCCGTGGATGCCTACATCGGATCGCGGGGTCGCTCGGCGGATATCGAAATCCTGAATCCCGGCTTCCGGGAGACTTTCGCCGTCTACGCCCACCCCGGCACGAAGGTCGCCGGCATCCTGACGCCCCCCATGCAGGATGCTTTGCTGGAATTTCACCGGCGGGAGGGGCGCGACCTCTACTTTGCGGTCCACGACCAGGATCTTTTTATCGGCCTGGAGCACGGCTACGACTTGCTCGAACCCCACTTCTTTCGGTCCAACGTGTCGTTCCAGCTCATCCGCAAGTTCTACACCGACATCACCCTGATGCTGCGGGTGATCCAAGATTTTGATCAGACGCATTGAGCAGTATTCCCTCCTTCATGGCGTAATCGCTCACCGTGAGTTTCCGGATGCCCGCCAGCCCGATCGTGAAGCGAATGAGGAGCATGGCCACGACGATCAGGTCGACGCGCTCGGGGGGCACCCCCGGAATCGCCAGCCGCTCCGCTACGGTGGACCCCACGATCGTAAGGTGAAGGTGCTCCAACCCGTCCATGGTGAGCACGTGGCTGTTGCGGGCGCGGAGGGCGGCCCCGTCCCGGAGCACTTCGGCCATTACGTCGAAGGTGCCGGCCGCTCCGACCAGGTGGTGGGCCGGGTAGGCACCAAGCGCCTCGCGTAGGGGTTGAAGTTGCACCTCCAGGAAGTTTTCTAACCGGCTGACTTCATCCGCACTGATCGGATCGGTGTGGTGAAACGACCGCTGCAGCACCGCCACGCCGATGGGAAAGGATTGCCGCCAGTGCACCCCCTCCGACGAGGCGATGATGTACTCCGTAGAGCCTCCGCCGATGTCCATGATGAGCACCCGGTCTTCCAGGGGCGGAAGCGCGGCAAGTACCCCGCGGGTGATGAGCTCTGCCTCGGTATCTCCCGAAATCAGGCCGATCTCAATGCCGCATTCCAAGCTGGCGGTGCGGACAAAGGCTTCCCCGTTCGTAGCGGTACGCAGGGCCGCGGTGCCGATGGCCGTGACCGACGTTACGCCGTGCTCCCGGATCACCCGGGCAAAGTGCTTCAGAGTGGCGATCCCGCGTGCAAAGGGTTCCGGGCCGATGGTTTCGATGCCATCGCTGGCCAGTTTAACGAAAATGCGCTCCCGGTAAATTTCCGCGAACTGCTCCTCCGCCCGTACCTCGGCGATCAGAAGGTGGAAGGTGTTGGTGCCGAGATCGATCACGGCGTGTAGGGAATTTTCGGCCATTCCGGTGGGGTTTATTGGGGGTAGGGTAGGACTGACATCGGGCGGGGACGCAGGTGCAAGGTAATTAGGGACGCTAAACGCGGCAAAGCCATCATTCCTCCACGGGGGAAGCAGGAAGCTCCTCACCCGCGCCCAGGGTATACACGGCCCGCAAACTGATCGTGCGGCCCCGCAAGCGGGGCGCCTCGGCAACCTGCAGATCGGTGAGGTGCTTCGACCACCGGAAGTTGAGGCCCAGCTTGGGGGAAAGGTAGAGGGTGACGCCGAACTTTATCGCGAACAGGTCGTCCCGGAGGGGAAAATCGAGGGTGATGTCGTCGCGGCGGAAATCGCTTACCGTGTAATCGATCAGTCGTTGGTAGCTGAGGCCGGCCTCCGCGGTGAGCCTCCAGTCCTTGTAGTAAACCATGAGGGGGAGTTCGACCGTATTCAGCCGGAAGGCGTAAAAATCGCTTACGTTCAGGCTGTTTTTATTGCGCCGGGCACCCTGCTGGCTGTACAGGATCTCGGGACCCACCCGCCATTTTTCCCCGAACAGCGCGACTACCCGCAGACCGGCATTCACGCCCGGCTGGTGGAATCCCAGCAGGTCGTCCCCGTCAATTTGGCTCAGGTTGGCACCGGCCAGCACGGAGGCCCGGAAGGTCTGGGCGCCCACGCCGGAAGCAAGCAACAGTAGGATAAACGGGAAGAATAACCGCATGCGGCAAAAGTAAGTTACGTACCGGCTTTCCCCCGCCTACCAATTACATTTGCACGTCTGCCCTACCAACACTGCACCCGCGGTCCCGCCCCATGCTTCCTACCACGAAACACAGCCTGAAAAAACTGGAGACCCTGCTTAAGGAATTGGGCTATACGGTACGCTACGAGAAGGGAAATTTTACCTCCGGATACTGCCTCGTGGAGCAACGTCGGGTAGCCATCGTGAACCGCTTTTACGATACGGAGGGGCGCATCAACGTGCTGTACGACATCTTAGGACAGTATCAGTTGCCCGAGCAAGCTCCGGAACTAAGCGATCCGTCGCTGAAGTTGTTACGGAAAGTGAAGAAGTTTGTCGGGCTGGCCGCCGAGGAAGAGTGATCAGTGATTGCGGTTCGCGGAGGGGTGCTGGTAGAAGGTGATCCCTTCCCAGGGTACTTCCAGCTCGTTCGTTTCGACCCACGTCCTGTTTTGGCGGAGCATGGTGTAGACATTCCGGCTTTCGTCGCTGTCCGCACCATCGCGCGAGATCTGCACCAGGTCGAAGGTGGTATCGAGGTTGAGGTCGGTGATGTAGCTGTCGAGTTGGGCGCAGTTGCCGGGTTCGGCGCAGTTGAGGTAGGCGAGGGTTTTTAGGTGGACCAGCTTGCCGTCGCGAATGGCGAACATATCGATCTGGTCGCGCCCGGGACCGTCGAAGCGGGTGAGGTACAGGTTCTCCTCAATTCCCTTGACGGCGATGGTGGCGTACATTTTCCCCTGCCGGGCACCCAGTCCCTCCAAAAATTCATTGGGCAGTTGCCCAACTTCCGCTTCTCCCATTTCGGTGCCGCGGAGCAGATAGGTTTCCAGCGGATCAACGGCGGGATCGACGTAGACGTGTAGGAAACCAACATTACTCTCATCGAAGAGGGTGGCAAACTCATCCATGCCGGTGCTGGCTTCGGGGAGGGGCGTCTGCATGCCGCCGCGGCCGACGTCGACCGGACTCTGAGCCATCAGCGGAGTGAGAAGTACGAAGAGGGATAGGACGTAGAGCAATCGGGTCATAAATGGAATACTTTACCCTGAAACGGCTGGTCGCGGGGCATGTTCTTTCCCTACTGCCGGGCACCCGACGGAGACCCACATCCTGAAAAGGGGAGTACTTTCGCGCAAACCTTCATTACCATGAGCTACGCCGAAGCCGTTGCCGAGCTTGAGGCCATTCTCGCCCAACTTCAGGAAGTACCGGCCGACATCGATCAGTTGCACGCCCGCGTGGCCCGGGCCGAACAGTTGATCACCGCCTGTCGGAGTAAACTTCGCGGGGTAGAAGACGAACTGGCCAAATTACGCGCGACCACCGAAAACTGACACCATGAGAAAAATCGCCCTGGTTACCGGCGCCACCGCCGGAATCGGCTTCGAAACCGCGCGTGGCCTGGCCGTGCAGGGGTTTCACGTCCTTCTCCACGGCCGTACGCTCGCAAAGGCGCGTGCCGCCGCCGCTGAGATCCCCGGCGGGGACGGTAGGGTTACCCCCCTTTATGCCGACCTGAGCGACTTGAATGCCGTGCGCCTGCTTGCCGCTGGCATCGTGGCAGATTATCCCCGCCTGGACGTGCTCGTAAACAACGCGGGCGTGTGGAACTCAAAACAGGAGCTCACTGCGGAAGGTGTGGAAAAAACCTTTGCCGTCAATCACCTTGCTCCCTTTCTCCTAACGGGATTACTGCGCGAACACCTACAGCCGGACGGGCGGATCATCGGTGTGTCCAGCGATAGCCACAAACAGGTAAGGGGCATCGCGTTTGATGACCTTAATCTCGACCGCAACTACCACGGCCTGCGCAGCTACGCCCAGAGCAAGTTGGCCAATGTGTTGTTCTGCTACGAATACGATCGGCGCAAACGGGACGCGACCACTATTTGTGCCGTGCAGCCGGGCCTGGTCCAGACCGACATCGGCCTGAAGGGCAATACCTGGTTGCACCGGCTGGCGTGGCGGGTGCGCCGACAAATGAGCGGACACAAGACCCCGGTGGAAGGAGCCGACACGAGTGTGTTTCTGGCAACGACGGTAGACCCGCCTCCGTCCGGCCTGTACTGGGACGACCGGCAGCCGAAGCGATCCTACTCCTCCAGCTACGACGAAACGGAAGCCCGGAAGTTGTGGGAAGAGAGCGAACGGCTCACGAACTATACGTATCGGTTTTAACGGGTACCGCACCGCTTACTTCCGTTAGCGCATCGTTGCGGTAGCGGCTGAAGAGCTTTTCAAGAATGCGCATTCGCCACGGGCGGGGCGTCAGGTAGCTGATCAGGATAAGCAGCCGGATGAGCCGGCCCGGGACGATGACGGCCTTTCCCGATAGCATTCCGTGGATGGCGGCGGGCGCGATGTCATCGGGCATGGTTACGAGCAGGCGGGCCCTTGCGCCCTGTGCCTCTACGCGACGCAGGCCGTCTTCGTTGGTGATCACCGGTCCGGGACACAGCACCGAAACGCTGACGCCGTGGTGGCGCAACTCTTCCCGAAGGGCCAGGGAGAAATTGTAGACGAAGGCCTTGGTGCCGGTGTAGACGGTCTTGTAGGGCAGCGGCAGGGTCGCCTCCATGCTGCTCATGTTCAGGATACCTCCACTCCTTACCTTCAGCTGGGGCAGCAGACGGTAGATCAGCTCGGTCATCACTTGGTTGTTGAGCTGTAGCATACGCTGGTACTCCTCCCAAACGGTATGCTCGAAGAGGCCGCCCCGCCCGAAGCCGGCGTTGTTGACCAGGTAGGTGACCTGAATGTTTTCCTCCTCCAGCCAGTGTAGTACGCGAACGACCGCGCCGCTAGCCGTCAGGTCGATTCCGTAATGGCGTAGTTTGCCGGAGGCCAGTGGGCGTAGTTCGGTTACCGCCTCCGCCAAATCTTGATTGGGTAGGGCGACTATTGCGACACCCAGTCCCTGGCGGAGACACTCCCGGGCCAGTGCCAGCCCGATGCCGTGACTTCCGCCCGTGATCAGGGTCCACTCAGCGGCTACGGAGTCAAGAGGTTTTGTCATCCGGGAAAGGTGTTGTGTAGTTCGGGGAGGCAATTAGCCCGGGCTAAGGTAGCTACCGTCACCTGGATTTTTGTGTCGATCCACCAGTATCGATACTATTTCTCCCGCATTCCGCCCTGCGCAAGCCCGTAAACTCGAGTTGAGGCGCTACACCTTCGGTAACTCCAAACAGTACAGTCCGGCAAGGGTGATACGCACGCCGCCCTCATGAATCAACCCCGCGCAACAGCGGGCTCCGGGCTAAGCACTTCGAGGGCCCGCTCGATGAAGCCGGGTATGACCGCATCGTGGGTGTGGGCGATTTTGGTAGGATCGCTCAAGTCGGCCATCAGGCTCAGCCACTTATCCAGACCGTGTTCGTTAATAACTTCGGTCTTAATCTTCAGGCTGCTGAAGTGATCGAGCATGCCTTCCGCATCTGCTTCGGGATGGAACTGGGTGCCGATGATTTCGGGGGTCCAGCGAATGGCCATCGTTGCCCGTTCGAGATCCACGTGCGGCCGGTCTTTTTCAATTGCCAGTACGGTGGCGCCGATTGCGCGCATTCGCTCCATGTCGGGTTGTACGACCTGGAACCGCCGGAAATCAGCTGCCGTGAAGGGATCGGCGAGGCCGGTAAAGATCGGATCGTTCTCGCCCTCCTCAGTAATGTGCATCGGAAACGTGCCAAAACTTAGGCTGCGGCGTTGGGTTACTTCCGCCAGTCCGAGGTGATGAACGGCCATCTGGAAACTGTGGCAGATGAAGAACACGAACTTCTTGCGGTCGTTCTGCGCGTTGAACGCGCGAACGGAGTCGAACCACTCGCCCCACATGGGTTCCCAGACCCCGTCTCCCTCGCGGGGGTCGCCCGGACCTCCCGAGCTGATGTAGAGGTCGAAGGAAAGGTCAGGAATACGGTGGGCGGCCCGTACGTCGAAGACTTCGTATTCGAGGCGATCGGAGTACTGCTCTGCGATCTCACGGATGCAGCGCATGCCCTGGTTGGGGATGCCGTTGTAAAGATCGAGGATGGCGAGACGGAGGCGGCTCATTTGCATTGGGGTTTATATGAACAACTAGTGAGACGTATCCCGACCAATATAGTAAGTGGGCGGAACCAACAAGTTGGTGCTTTGTCTAAGAACGGACACTGCCACCATCTCTAGTATGTAGGAAACACCGGGGTAGGGGGCTGGTGTTGACTATTTAAACTTTAATAACATTCGTGTTAAGGTTTGGGCGGCCATCTGGGATCCCATCACAACCGCAGTTCGGCCGCCGATGTGCTGAGGTGGCCTAACAACTCCCCAATGGCCCGGATGCGGAAGGTTTCTCCCAGGCCCTTACGATTGGCAGCTCCGGGCCGCCGCAGCCAGCAGGCGTGGTAGCCGTATTCAAGGGCACCACGAATATCGGCGTTCGGATTATCGCCGACTACCAGAACGGTGGAGGGGTCGGGCCGTCCCATTTGCTGGTGGGCGTGGTCGAAGAAGGCGGCGTGGGGTTTGGCGACCCCGAGTTCGTCGGAGATGGCAATAAATTCGAAGTAGGGTGCGATACCCGTATTCGCGAGGCGGGGGCGCTGCACTTCGGTCAGCCCGTTGGTGATCAGGCCCAGCCGGTAGCGGCCGCTGACCGCCTCGAGCACTTCGCGGGCGCCTTCCAGCAGGTGATTGCTGGCGGCCAGGTAAGTGCGGTAGCTCAGCGACATATCCTCCGCCGGATGGTCCTGGCGGTAGTGTTCCAGTAGTCGCTTAAAGCGTATGTCGCGGAGTTGCTCCTTGGGTAACCTTCCGTGCTCGTAATCGTCCCAGGCCGATTTGTTGATCAGGCGGTAGGTACCGAGTACTTCCTGTGACCATTCTAAATCTCGCTCGAGCAGGGTGCGTTCCAGTGCGCTGGCTTCCGCCGCGTCGAAGTCCCAGATCGTATTGTCCGCATCAAATAAAAGCCAGTCGTACATAGTATCGGTTAGAGGGGTGAGGGCGAGGATAAGGTAAGAAAAGTGATTTAGGGCAGTCGATGTTGACAATCCGTTAACAAGAATTTGGTGGTCATTGGGGGGAGGGTAGTGTTATAGAACTGATCTTTGTGACCCACAAAACAGCATGCTATGTTTAATTCTAAGTTATCTCTCCTCGCCGTTACGGTAATGGCCTTCAGCGTATTCTCCTGTCAGCAGGGAAACGATGAGGTACGCGACGCCGCCCGCCAGGACATCGAGACCGTAGCCCCCGCGAACCCCAACGCCGCCGCTCCCGATCAACCCAGTGTAGCCACTCCGGCCGGCCCCACCACCGCGCTTGCGTTTGACGAGGACGCGTTCAACTTCGGCACCGTTACCGAGGGCGAAATCATCACCCATACCTATTCCTTCAAGAACACCGGTAGCGAGCCGCTCATCGTCTCCGACGCACGTGGTACCTGTGGCTGTACCGTTCCATCCAAGCCTACCGCTCCCATCGCTCCCGGCGAAACCGGTGAGATCACCGTCCGCTTTGACACCCGTAACAAGGTAGGTGAGCGCCAGCAGAAGGTGACCGTTACCGCCAACACCACTCCTCCCCAAACCGTCATTTCCCTCGACGGCACGGTAGTGGCCGACCCCAACGCTTCGAAGTAAGCCGTTGCGTTACGGTCAACGTGATTACGCCCCGTCGGCTTCGTGCCGGCGGGGCGTATTTGTGTGTTGGCTTACCGACGGAAAAGCTACTTTTGCGTTTTTCTATTCTACCGAATGCCCCGCAGACTAGCCATTTCTGATATTCACGGTTGTGCCCGCACCTTCGAAGCCCTATTGGACCGGGTAAGTTTGGGAACCACCGATCACCTGTACCTCCTCGGCGATTACGTTGACCGCGGTCCCCGCACCGCCCAGGTCCTCGACTACATCATTAAGCTGCAGCGTGAGGGGTATAAAATCCATGCGCTGCGCGGCAATCACGACCAGTACATGGTCGATGCCGCCCTCATCGGCGACAAGCACTCCCGGAACGCCTGGCGCAGTGCCGGTGCCGCGAGCACCCGCAAGAGCTACATCCGGCCCGGAAACCCCGTAGGGGCCATCGACCCCCTGCACATTTTCTGGCTCAACGAGCTTCCCTACTATTACCTGCTCGATGATTACGTACTGGTCCATGCCGGACTCAACTTTCGGCGCAAAAATCCCCTGAAGGGAAAGAAGGCGATGCTGAACCGGCGAAATTGGTACCGCCACATCGATTACGACTGGCTTGGCGACCGGAAGATCGTGCACGGGCACACTCCCCTCACGAAAGTACAGGTCGAGGCTCAGTTGCACCCCCGCCGCCGTGCCTATCCCGTTTTCGACATTGACGCCGGTTGTTTCCACGTCAAAGCCGGCATGGGACACCTCTGCGCCCTGAACCTGGATGAACGTACCTTCACCTTCGTCCCTAACCTCGACCGATGAATTGGGAGACGATCGAACGAGAACTCGAACTGCGTACCTCCCGGTCCTCCGGTGCGGGCGGACAGCACGTGAATAAAACCGAGAGCCGCGTAGAGTTGGTCCTCGACGTCAACGCCAGCCAGGGACTGAGTCGCCGCGAAAAAGACAACCTGCGTTTCCACCTTTCCTCCCGCCTCGACGGCCACGGTCGGCTCTCCGTAACGGATCAATCCGACCGGTCGCAACACACCAACCGCAAGCGGGCGCTCGCAAGTATGCGTCAACTGCTGGAGCGCGGCATCCGCAATCCACCCAAAAAGCGCAAGGCCGGGGCCTTTAAGGCAAACAACCGCAAGCGGCTGGATCGCAAGAAAAGGACGGGGGAGAAGAAGGCGGGACGCGGGAAAATTGATTGGTAGATAGACGCTGGCGCCTCTTACCTCACCAATCCCTCCGCCTGCAACTCCTTCAGCAACTTATCGAGGATGCCGTTCAAAAACTCCTTGCTCTTATCGGTGCTGTAGAGTTTGGAGATGTCGAGGTATTCGTTGAGGGTGACCTGGGGGGGGATGGAATCGAACTCGAGGAATTCGGCGATCGCCATTTTGAGCAGGATCATGTCGATGATGGCTACCCGTTCCGCATCCCAGTTCTGGAGGACGGACTTGATGCGCTCCAGTAAAGCCTCGTCTGCGTCCACCACAAATTTCAGCAGGACATCACCGAATTCGCTGACGGCTTCGGAGCTGCTTTCGTACTCCCGCGCAAAATCTTCGTCAACGGGCAGCGCCTTGATGGTCTTCTTCATGGCGCCGACGACCAGGCTTTTGTCTTCATCCCACAACGGAAAGTGATCTTCCACCATCGTCAGGAAAAGCTCCTGCCCCTGCAGCCATTTGTAGAGGGATAGGAGCACACTGATGGTTTCCGGGTGGCCTGCTTCTTCGTGTGCGCTGTATTCCGCGTAGGCTTCGCTGGCGAGAAAGTCGCGGTAAAGCTGCTTAACCTGATCGGCGTCGATGAGCGAACGAATGTGGTAGCGGTCGTAGAGCCGGCTGAGTTCCTTGTTGTCCGAAAGCGAGCGCACCTCCGGATTATTGGCGAGGGTAGCCTTGAAGGTCAGGTCCTCTTCGGAGGGGCGCAGCTTGGCGTTGCGGGTGGCGAGGTCCTGTTTGGCGTACTCGCACGTTCGCTGGAGGATCAGCAGATTTTGTAGGTAGAGCTCGAAGGACCGCTTGACCATCAGGGAGTAGTGGCTGCGGATGGCCCGGATGTCACTGCGCTCCTGCCGCTGGGCGGCGTAGAGGACCTGCATAATCTTGATGCGTACGTTGCGGCGACTCAGCATAATTGGGTCCGGTTTTCAATTTTGCAGGGGTGGAACTACCGGTCTGCCCCGCAAAGCAACGAAAAAAGGCCGACTACTGACCCGCTGCCGCCAAAATATCCTGCCGCGCAATGTCGTCGAAGGAGGGAAGGCGGCTGTGGTGCCACTTATTGACGATGACTCCCTGCTTCATCAACACTACGCCGGGGTTGGAACGAACGATGGTTTTGAGCAGAATGTCATCCCCCCGATGGAAGGGATAATCCGCGCCGATGGTTTGCCGAAAATCATCCAGGTAGGCATCGTCGGCGAATTTAGTCATGGCCATCACCGTATGTCCCGCCGCTTCGGCCCGCTCGACCACCGGCTGGATGTCGTTGACCCAGTCTTCCACATAGTCCTTGTTCCAGTTCCCGGGTTCCCCCTTAAGGGCATACGCCACGATAATGAAGGTGTACCCCGGATCGGCCAGCAACTCCGGCACGATGTCGTGGCCCTCGGTATCGCTCACCTCGAAGTCGCTGATCTTCGTGGCCACGATGGCCGGCTCGGAAGAAAAGGTTTCGTACGACCAGTTCGATTCCGGATAGTCCTTGTAAACCTCCAAAAAATCAGCGGTAGACATCTCGACCACCTGTCCGGTCTCCTTATTGGTAAGCACGTAGCCGAGCACTTCCACCGATCCGGCCGCTTCTTCCTCCGCCTGTTTCACCGCCGCCACGTCCGTACCGATCTTAAAGGGACGGAAATCCTGTCCGGGAATGTCCCACACGAAGTTGCTCAGGCAGTAGAAAAGGGCAATCGCCCCGGTAAGCATTACCGCCGCCGAACGCACGCCCGAGGTGAAGAGCTGGTGCATCTTTCCGGGAGCGATCAGGAACACGAGGGCGGGCAGCAGCAGGAAGACATCCTTCAAAAAGCTGACCCGTGGCTCGAGTTTGAGGAAATCACCGAAACACCCGCAATCGGTCACCTTCATGTTACTCTCCGCGTACGGCCCCCAGTCGCCGAAAGCGAAGAAATTTACTCCCGCCGGCACGTAACCCGTGAGGTAGGTAAACCCGGTTAGCACCGTAAAGAAGGCTACGATAACGAAGAACAACCAGGCGGTCAGCTTCGGTTTAGCCCCCACGATCAGCATCAGGCCGAGCATGATCTCCAGTACGATCATAAACACCGAGAAGCCGACCGACATGCTACTCAGCCAGGGAAATATGGGAGCCAGAAATCCGGCACCGGCCCCCTCCGCGGTAGACGCAAATTCCGCGAAGTACTGTTCCATTTTATACGCCGTACCCAGGGGGTCGATCGCCTTCACGTAGCCGGAAAATAGAAACAGGGCACCCGCAAAATTCTGCAGCAGACTCATGAACAGGTTGCGGGTCGACCGCAAAAACACGTGCGTCAGCGCCGTGAGCGACAGGGCGGCTACGGAAATGTAGATTAGTAGGGTAGTAAGCGTCATGGATGGAAATATTAAGCTAAAATACAACGGGCAAACGCAGAGGTTGTCAACGTAGTGTTAAGCGGTAGTCTGTTGTAATTCAACGTGTGCAAGCAAGCTGGCGTACACCTCGCTGTGTTGCAGCACCTCCGGGCATCCCACCAGCACGAGGTGGTCCCGCGCCCTGGTCATCGCTACGTTCAGCTTGCGGTCGACCCCTTCCTCGCTGATCTGCGACATCCGCTGCAATTGTCCGCTGTCATTGGCACACAACGACATCAGCACGATGCGTTTGGCACTTCCCTGGTACCGCTCGACGGTGTCGACGGTGAAGTCATCGGGACTGTACCCCCTGGTCTGCAGGAGGTTGCGGATGAAGGCGATCTGGGCCCGGTAGGGGGTGATGATGCCAATGTCCCCGGACTGAATCGGTCGCTCACTTCCGGCGTAAAGGGTCGTGAAGGCTTCCACCAACCGGACCAGCATTTCAGCCTCGTGTCGGTTCACCTTCGGGTCTGGAGTAGCAATGTCCACCGGGGTAGACAAAAACACGAGGCGCTGGGCCCGCAGCGTATGTTGCAGTTCGTCGGTAGGCATGCCCGCTTCAATCGGCGCCAGTTGCTTAATGCGGTAGCTGATGGTTTCGGGGAGAATGTCGAGCTTGCCCCCGTAGAAATGCAGGGCGGGAAAGGCCATAATGTCCCGGTGCATCCTCCCCTGGTACCGGAGCTGATCGTAAGCCCACGACCACCCATGGTTACGTGCGGTAAGGTAGAGCCGTTCGAATAGGCTGGTCCCCAGATTGGTAAGACCTATCTCACGCAGGGAAGCATCACCGACCCGCGTTTCGGTTTCCCCCTGCTGTACCACCGCGGGAAGCTGCCGGTGGTCACCGATGAGTAAAGACCGGGGTGCCCGGGTAAGGATGCCACCGAGCAGGGGCTCGAGAATCTGACTGGCTTCATCCACCACGATCCGGTCGAATTGCTTGAGCTGGAACAGCTCGGTCTTCCCCCCGACACTGGCCACGGTTCCGACCACCACCCGGCAGTCGTCGATCAATTGGCGCAGTTCCTTCCTGCCGCGGGCGCTCTTGCTCCTTACCTGCAGGAGCCGGTCCTCGTAGTGCGGCGAGGTGCCGAGTCTACTGCCGATGCGCAAGTAGTCCCGGAAGGGTGCGCCGCGCTCGTCCGTAATACGTTCGATGCTCTCGCAGATTTCGTCCACGGCACGGTTGGTATAGGCCACCAGCAGAATGTTCTCCCGGGTTTCGGCCAGTAGATGGCGCACGAGGTGGTGCAGCATTTTGCTCGTCTTCCCGGTTCCGGGAGGTCCCCAGAGCAAAAAATAGTCGGGGGCGGTGATGATTTTACGCAGGATGCCGTCCTGTTCGTCGGTCAGTTCGGCCGATACGAGTTGAGGGTAGGGGGCCGCCTGACCCGGGGGGAGCAGTCCGAGCCACCGCTTGCGCACTTCGGTTCCGGCCTGCGCCCAGAGATACAGCCCGAGGTAGTGGTTCTTAAAGCTGCTGTCGAGCACGTCTTTTTCGATGCTCCAGTACGGCTTACGCCGGAAGACGCCGTCGTTCAGCTGGGGGTTGCGGGGACGCAGGAGCACAGAAAGTTCCCGAACATCCATGATTGTGGACTTAAAGATTTGTGACTTCACCGCATCTCCGGGGCGGGCAATGGGTTCGGCGCAGCCGTAGAGGGCAATGATGTCGCCCTGACGAAATTTGATCAGGGTGCTATTCTCCGGCGATCGACGCAGGGTGAGAATATTTTCCGCCACGTCGTAGTGTTCGAAGGTAAGTCCGTCGAGCAGTTCGAAGCGGTCGATCTTGTCGTCGCGCTCATCGAGCCAGAGACTGGCCAGGCCGTTGACGTGATCGATTTTTTGCTCGCCTACTTTGGCCAGGCGTTGTTCCCGGGCTACGAAGCCCAGGAAGGCCCCGAAGTACCGTCGCTCCAGGTCGTCCAGCTGGGCGTAGGTTGCCAGTACGGTCTGGTGATCGCGCTCGGTAAAACTTCCCAGTTCACCCAATCGACCCGGTTCGATGCGGGTTAGGAGGGCGTCGGTTTGCCGGCGCAGGTCCCGCTTGCCGAGTTGGGCGAGCAACATTTCGATCCCGACGAGCTGGTTCCTGGCCGCGATCGCCTCCATCTGCCGGTTAAATTCGGGGGGGGCGTAGCGGACGGGATTGTCGTAATCTACGCTGTACAGAATGTAGGAACGTACGTTGGCTTCCCGACCCAGGGCCCGGTTGATCATCAGGTCGTAGAGCAGCGTCTGGATGAAATTGTCGCTTCGGATCCCGTGGCGGTTCGGCTTGTAGATCTTGCTTGTTTTGAGCTCGACGATGGAGGTCGTCGCCTCTTCGGTATCGCGCTGCGACTGGAGCAGGTCCAGGCGCCCCTGCAGTCCGTAACTCGGACTCAAAAAGGTGGGTTCCAGCATGACGGTCTCCCGATCGATGTCCAGTTCGGGTAGGAGCTGCACCACGAACTTCTGGACCGTGAGGAAGTGATGCTTCAGTTCTTGAATCAGCTGGCGCACTTCCTGGTCGGAAAACAGGCACAATTCCAGGGGCTGCATCTCGAAAATGGTGGGCAGCACGTCGCGGAAGCGCGATTCAGGACGGTGGATGAGTATGTCCAGAAAGCTGTTCACGATGTTTCCCCGGACCAGCGGCGGCCGCTTTTCGAAGGGGAGCAATCGCTTGGGCAGCGATGACCAGGGCTGAAAGGCCGGACCGTTGCCGAAACAGCCCGCCACGTCGGTGACGTTCACGAGAAAGTCCGGCTCGATGACGATCTGCGTCGGATACAGGCGGTTGCCTTCCCGCAGCTGGGCGTTGAGCAAATTGAGGATGATGAAGGGGCCACTGATCTTTTCCAGGATCTCCACCGCGCCCCGCACGAGGGAGTCCGCCAGCTCGGGTTCGCCGTAGGGGATGGTGTACACCAGTTCGGGACGGTCTTCCCTTCTCACCCAGAGCAGTTGCGCTACGGGGTCGATCTCCGCCGCCAGCACCCGCAGCTGGTAGTACCGGCGTTTTACCTCGGGCGGGCGGTAGGGGGGGAATTCAATAGCAAGGTACTCGGCTAATATTGCCGGAGCTTCCGTACCGAATAATCGGGAGGTGAGCTCCGTCGCTATGCGCAGGCCGAGTAGCAAGCGGTTGGCCAGCTCCGCCGGATCGGGCGTCTGGTTGCGGCCCCGGCGAAACTGCCTTTCCTGTACGACCAGTTCCCGCGGAAGCCCGAATTTATGGGCGGCGTAGGTGATGCGGGCGTACACGGTGCTGAAGTGGAGCAAGTCTTCCTCCGTAGCCCGCTCGAATATTTCCAACACCATCCGACGCAGGGCGTCCGTGCGCTGCGTGTCGGTCATCTCGGGGTTGTTTGCTACCTGCCGAATACGCCGGTAGAAATGGTCGCTGACGGCCTGCTGTCGGGGGGAGACACTCATGGCGGCAAGATAGTAAGTTGGCAGTACCTGCGTTCGCTGCTCCCGCGTCCCCGCATTGGAAATTTATAAGCTAACGGAGACTCTACTCGGCCGACGAGCTCTGCTGCGCGTCGCTCGGCGGACGAGGTTGGTACATCGCTCGGCGGGCGAGGGTGCTGGACGAGAATAAGCGAAATTTCGCTAAATTGCGGCAATGAAGGATCGTCACGAAATTTTGCGCAGTCTCCACCTCGACATTCCGGTGGTGGTTTCCCCCATGTTTATCGTATCCCAGCAGCAGCTTGTGCTGGAGTCGTGTAAGAACGGCGTAATGGGCACCTTCCCCGCCCTAAACAATCGAACAACGGAGGGCTTCGAGCAGTGGGTCATCGAAATTAAGGAGGAACTGCGGGCCGAGGAGGAACGTCGGGGCAAACCGCTTCCGGTCTTTGGCGTAAACCTCATCGTACATAAGACCAATCCGCGCGTACAGGCCGACCTGGAAGTCATCGTACGCCAGCAGGTGCCGGTGATCATTACCTCCCTGGGGGCGGTGAAGGAAGTGATCGACGCGGTACATAGTTATGGCGGACTCGTCTTCCACGACGTTACCAATACCTACCACGCCCAGAAAGCCATCGACGCCGGGGTAGACGGTCTGATCCTGGTCAGCGCCGGAGCGGGGGGACACGCCGGTACCCTCAATCCCATTCCCTTTGTCACCGAGATTCGTAAGATGTTCGATGGCGTAATCCTCCTCGCCGGAGCCCTCAGTACCGGACGCGACGTGGCCACCGCACTCCAAATGGGTGCCGATCTGGCCTATATGGGTACCCGCTTCATCAGCACCCGCGAGGCCATGGCCGACCAGGCCTATAAGGATATGATCATCGAGGCCGGTACCCAGGACATCATCTACACCGCCTCCGTCTCCGGCATCCCCGCAAACTGGATGGTACGCAGCCTCGAAGCCGCCGGCATCACGAAAGACATGTGGGACCAAAAAGCCAAGGCCGACTTCGGCGCCGAACACGAAGCCAAAGCCTGGAAGAACCTCTGGAGTGCCGGCCACGGCGTGGCGACGATTGATGATAATCCTGCCGTCGCAGACCTGGTCGATCGCCTAAAACGGGAAATGAGGGAGGCGTTGCAGGAACAATCCCAGCGAGCCGACAAATTTTAAAATTTCAAATATCCAATTTCAAATTTGACATTTTAAATTTAAAATTTCCTCATGTACGTTCCCGATCTTTTTGCCGGCAAAACCGCGCTCGTTACCGGCGGCCGTTCCGGCATTGGGTACGGCATTGCCGAGGCACTGCTAAAGCTCGGGGCCCGGGTGTGCATTTGCGCGAGGAAGCCAGAACCCCTTGCTGCAGCCGCGGCTGCGCTTGCTAAACACGGCACCTGCGTGGCCCGCCCCTGTGATATACGCAACAGCGAAGAAGTGGAGGCCCTGGCCGACCTGATTCAGACTGAATTCGGGCGACTGGATATCCTGGTCAATAATGCCGGCGGACAATTTCCTGGCCTGGCGCGACAGCTTACCGATAAGGGGTGGAACGCGGTCATTAACACCAATCTGAACGGGACCTTTTACGTCAGTCGCATTATGGCGGAACGTTTCTTTATTCCGCAGCAGGAAGGAAACATCGTCAACATCATCGTCAATATGTTGCGTGGTTTTCCCGGCATGGCGCATACGGGGGCGGCGCGCGCGGGAGTAGAGAATCTTACGAAAAGCTTGGCTCAGGAGTGGGCCCGCTACCACGTTCGGGTCAATTCAGTGGCACCGGGCACCATCATTTCTTCCGGACTGGAAACCTACGCGGAACCCGTGAAGGCCCTGCTCGACCGGATGAAACAGGACAACCTGATGCAGCGCCACGGAACCGTGGAAGAGGTAGCCAACGCCGTGCTTTTTTTGGCCAGTCCGCTCGCCAGCTACACCAGCGGCACTACCCTCTACGTCGACGGCATGGACCACCTGCACGGCAACCGGATGCGGATGGTCGATATGTTCCGAAAATAAGCCTCTATGAAGTATGCCGTATCCGAAAAGATTGCAACCCTCACCTTCGACCGCCCGGAAAGGGCTAACGCGCTCGATATTGCCGGCTGGGAGGCCATGCGTGCAGCTTTCGAGCGGGCGGATGCGGACGAGGCGGTTAACGTAGTGGTGCTCACGGGTGAGGGCAAACACTTCTGCGCGGGAATCGACCTGAGCGTACTTGCCGGATTGCAGGAAACGCTTACTGGCAAACAGAAGGAAATCGAGGAACAACTGCGCGACTTCATCGCCAACCTCCAGGATTGCATCACGGCCATTGAGCGCTGCCGTAAACCCGTAATTGCGGCTGTCTACGGCGGCTGCATCGGGGGTGGGGTAGACATCATCACGGCCTGTGACCTGCGCTACTGCACCACCGACGCTTACTTCTCGGTAAAGGAAGTCGACCTGGGCATCGTCGCCGACCTGGGTACCCTGCAACGTCTGCCCCGCATCGTCTCCCCCGGCATTGCCGCCGAACTGGCCTTCACCGCCCGTCGCGTCGACGGCAAGGAAGCCCAGCGCATCGGACTGGTCAACGAAGCCCTCGCCAACGCAAAGCAACTCCAGTTCCGCGTAGGGCAAACCGCCGACGCCATCGCCGCCAAACCACCCCGCATCACCGCCGGCATCAAGGCCACCCTCCTCCACCAACGCAACCACACCCTCCCGGAAGGATTGGATTACGTCGCCTCCTACAGCGCAGCCCTAATGGCCGGACGCCGCTAACCCTTCAACCCTTCAATCCCTTAACCCCTACAACCCCTCAACTAAAACAAATCCACCCGAATCACCCCTAAAACCTACAAATATTTAAGAAAACTTGTTGAAAACTTGCGCGTCTGTTTGAAAATGTTTTAATTTGAGGCAGAATTAACTGATACTAACAAATGATTACCACCGACCGCCGCGAACTGAACGATCGCTTTATCGAGGTTTTCCAAATCCTGGAAGATCGCGGAGAGATCATCAAGAACGACCGCAACGGGCGTGGGCTTGGTGACTTCGCTAAGCGCATTCTCAACAATCGCTCCTATGGCCACATCATCCGGGCCTACCTCAATCCCAAGGATAAGCGCTGCATCAACTACGAGCAGGCCCGTCGGGTATGCAGCGAGTACGGGGTGAACACGACCTACCTCCTCGAGGGTACCGGTACTCCCTTCGGAATGGACCTGCCCACGGCCAACGACGTCGACGGTAAGGAAACCAAGCAAAATATCCTCTTCACCTCCACGGAGGCATTCGCCGGTGCCAGCGTAGACAACGACAGCTTCATCCGCGAAGAAGCACAGTTCTTCAGTCTGCCCGACCTGTTCGGCGACGGCTTCGTTGCCTTCCCGATCAACGGCAACTCGATGGAGCCGGTCATCAACGACGGAGATGTGATCATCTGCCGTCAGATCGCCGGGGTCCATGAGATCAAGGAAAACAAGATCTACGCCGTGCGCGCCAAGGGCAGCCTGTGGGTCAAGTACGTACAGCCCATCAAAGACGGAAAGGGACGCATCCACTCCCTGAAGCTGATCTCGGCCAACTACCTGGAGCACGATCCCTGGACCGAAGAAGTAGACAAGAATACCCGCCTCTATGAGGTGCAGCGCCGCATCAGCGAGCTGTAACATTACAGGTAAACTATCGTAAGCGAGCGGTGGTCCGGCCTAACGGCGCCGGGCCACCGCTTTGCTTTTAAGTAAGAGCTATCCTGCTGTTTTTTGTTTTGTAACCCAGCCCGGCAAACTGCTGGGCTGGGTTTTCCGCGCTTACTTAGCCTGACCGGTGATGGTCAATACGGTAGACTGCAAATCCTCGTCCCGGCTGCTGCTGCCTACCATGATGCGAAAGGTGCCGGGCTCGACCACGTAGCGCATTTCTTCGTTCAGGTAATTCAGTTGTTCGAAGCCGATTTCGAAGGTTACTACCTTGGTCTGCCCGGGGTCGAGGAAGACCTTCTCAAATCCTCGCAACTCCTTCACCGGACGGGTTACCGTGCTGAAGTCGTCCCGGATGTACAACTGTGCTACTTCGTATCCGCTCCGCGTACCGGTGTTGGTTACTTCGACGGACACCGTAGTATTTCCGGTAGTCGACATTTGCTCCACGCCAAGGCGGGGTTCGCTAAACTCAAACGTCGTGTAGCTCAGGCCGTAACCGAAGGAATACAGCGCATTGACGTTATCGAAAAGGTACCCCCGTCGTGCCGTTGGCTTGTAGTTGTAGAACGCCGGAATGTGGCCCGCGGACCGGGGCAGGCTAATGGGAAGTTTACCGCTGGGATTCGCTTCGCCGTAAAGAACGTCGGCCACGCTGTGACCCGTTTCCTGTCCGAGGTAGAAACACTGAAACACGGCCTCCGACTTATCCAGAAGATTGCGGATGTCGAGCGGCCTGCCCCCGAATACGAGTCCGACCATCGGCTTGTCAAGTTCTGCCAGCGCGTCAATGAGGTCATTCTGTGCGCCCAGTAATTCCAAAGAGGGACGGTCACCGAGGTGTCCTTCGGCCCAGGCTTCCCGGCTGGTGAGTTCGTTACCTCCCAGGGCCAGAATGATGACGTCGGCGTCGGCCAGGTCGGCCACCGCCTTAGTGATGCGCTTACGATCCTGTTCGGCTGCCACGGCCGACACCGTGTCGCGGTACCAGCTCCCGGGCTCCGTTACCCGGGCACCTTCGGTGTAGATCAGACGACCGCCAGTAGCTGCAACGTGTGCTTCTAAGCCTTTACGCACCGTAATGAAATGCTGGGGCTGATCGCTGTAGCCGCCCAGAAGCACCTTGTCGGCATTCGGCCCCACCAGACCGATGGTCAATTCACCGTCGAGTGGCAGAAGGCCGTCGTTCTTCAGCAGGATCATACTTTCGGTACCCGCTTCCCGTACCAGGGCATCGTCTTCCGGGGTATTGGATAGCACCTTTTCCGGATCGGTGTAGGGGTTTTCGAACAGGCCGCGCTCGAATTTTTGCCGAAGTATCCTTCCCACGGCGGTATCGAGGATGGATTCGCTGAGCTCACCGGAATTGACGGCCTCCACAAGGGTGGGGTAGGCTTCCCGATCGGGAAGTTCTATATCAATGCCACTACGGATCGCCCGAACGGCCGCCTCCTTCAGGCTTGACGCGACCGCGTGACGACTGTTCAACTCCCGGATGGCAAAGTAATCGGACACCACCGCTCCCCGGTACCCCCACTCGCCGCGTAGCACATCGTTCAGCATCCACCCGTTGGCGTGGCTGGGTACGCCGTTGACCTCGTTGTAGCTGGCCATGATGTTGCGTACGTTGCTGTTCTCTACAATATACCGGAAGGGGAACAGAAACACTTCCCGCAGGGTACGTTCGCTGATGTGGGCCGGACCGATGTTGTTCCCCCCCTCCGGTTCGCCGTGACCGGCCATGTGCTTTAGGGTGGCGAAGACTTCCCCCTCGTCCCACTGGTCGTTGTCGCCCTGAAAGCCCAGCACCGCCTGTAGACCGATTTGGGCGGCAAGGTAGGGGTCTTCACCAAGGGTCTCTTCCACGCGTCCCCACCGGGGATCCCGGGCGACGTCCACTACGGGGGTAAGTACGACATGGGCCCCCCGACTGGCCGCCTGCCGTCCGGCAACGGAATAGAGCCTGCGGGTCAGCCGGCGGTTGAAAGTAGCGGCTACGGAGATCGGCTGACCCCAGCTGGTGGCGTCCCGGGCCGCCAAACCGTGCAGGCTTTCCTCGTGCATCAGTGCGGGAATTCCGAGACGGGTATCCTCTACGAGGTATCGCTGGATGGCATTCACGTACGCCACCGCTTCCGCTCCGGTACGCCCGGGCTCTCCACTCCCGGAACGCTCACTCGGACGGGTCACGTGGCCGATGCCAAAGGGAATTACCTCCCGTGCTTTGACCGGATCGAAGGAGTAGTCCTCGGTCTCCATCTTGTGTTTGTCGGCCCATACGGCCGTGATCTGCGCCACTTTTTCCTCCACGGTCATGCGTCCAATCAGGTCGGCAATGCGGTCGTCGATGGGTTGCGTCGCATCGTGGTAAATGGCCGTTTCGGTATTCAACCGCGGGCTGTCGGCAACCGCAGCCGGAGTGTCACTGACGTCGGCTTCGGATCCGCCACAGGTAAGGAGCAGGACAGACAGGAGACAGAGGGTGAGGTGACGAAGCATGGCTTGACGCGTTGGCAGGAGATAGGTAGGACAATGTAAGTATTTTCGGGCGGCGGAAGGACGTCCGCTTTGATCACAGCGAGTCCAGCAACTGGAACAGTTCCCCGCCGTCGATCAGCGCACCCTCCTCCATACGCAGGAAAATATCCTGGTCGCGCCCGATCGGCAGGTAAGCCCGCTCGGCGGAATACACTTTCGGCGTAGCACCGTCGGCCTTCAACTGAGCGAAAATTTCACTCGGCGTGATTGAAATGTCCGTGAGATCAACCTTAGTGGGACCGGAGAGCAGTAAGCCCCGCATTTCGATCTTATCCGGTCCGGTGCGGTAAGTGCGCAGATCGTGCGGCTTGCGGTGCACCAAAAATTCCACCCGCTCGATCACGCCGGCGAAAACGATCTGACTGAACTGAAGGATGAGGGCGTCGGCACGTTGCGGTTCCTCGCGCTTAATCCTGACCCAGCTGTCGGCGTCGATTCCGTTGACGCTGAGAAATTTTACGAACTGCGGGGTAACCTCTTCAAGTTCGTCACGGCGCAGGCGGCGGAATTTCGTTTCCTTCATAGTGAGCCCAAACAAATGACCGGTGGCGTAGTTTTGCGTTAAGCGGGGAAAATCCCCGCCCTCTTCTGACCACCTCTTCTATGTTCACCATCCCCGATTTTGGCAGCGGAGCCGTCTGGCTTTCTCTCCTCACCCTCACCTTTCTCGAGATCGTGCTGGGTATCGATAACATCATCTTCATTTCGATCGCTTCCGGTAAGCTGAAGAATGAAGCCGATCGAAAAAGGGCCACCAACATCGGACTCATTCTCGCGATGGCCCTGCGCGTCGCACTGCTCTTTGCCGTATCGTGGCTGGTGTCGCTGGAAGAGTCGTTCGTCAGTTTCGACTGGGGCTGGGCCAGCGCGGGCTTCAGCGGACAGAGCCTCATTCTCATTGCGGGCGGAATCTTCCTGCTTTACAAGTCGACTTCCGAAATTCACCACAAGCTCGAGGGGGATGAACACGTCGACGGAGATCCCGGGACGCCAAGCGTCGGAGCCTCGCTACAATCCGTGATCGTCCAGATTACCATCATCAACATCGTCTTCAGCTTCGACTCCATCCTGACGGCGGTCGGCATGACCAACGGCCTCGTGGGCGCGCTCATCATCATGATCATTGCCGTGATCGTCTCCGTCCTGATTATGATGCTGTTCGCCGTACCGGTGGGCAACTTCGTCAACCGCAATCCTACGGTCCAGATGCTGGGTCTAGCCTTCCTGATCCTGATTGGATTCATGCTCATCATCGAAGGAGCCCATTTGGGCCACCTCAATGTGTTCGACAATGAGATCGGTACGGTACCCAAAGGCTACCTCTACTTTGCCATCGCCTTCTCCCTACTCGTCGAGTTTCTCAACATGAAGATCCGCCCCAAGGGCATGGGGACGCAAGTCAAGCTCAACACCTACGCCCAGGAAGCGGCGGATAAGACGGATTACATTCGTATGGAATAGGCGGTAGCGAGCTACTCATCGCCGGGAAAGGGCACGTATGCCGCTTCCAGGTAATAGATGTCCGATTGGCCGGAATCGCCGCGTTCGCTACAGAAGTAGAAATACTTTCCATCCGGAGAAAAGGCGGCGCCGGTTTCGTTTCCTAAATCATTGATCTCCGGACCCAGATTTACCGGAGTTCTCCAACCTGCCGAGGTTCTGCGCGCGCAGTACAGATCTTCGCTACCGTAGCCATCAGGCTTGCCGTAGGCACTGAAGCAAACGAGCTGCCCGTCGGGCGAAAATACCGGGTCGCTTTGCGATCCCGGTCCGCTGAGTCCTGCCACCCGTTCCGGAGTTGTCCACGATCCGTCCGCCCGTTCTGTGGTGCGGACGATGTCGGCATCCGTAGTGTCGGCCAGCGCCGTCCAGTAGTAAAGTGTTCCATCGGGCGCAACCGTTGGCCCAGCCTCGTAGCGGTAGGGCCACTGATCACCCGTCTGCATGACGCGATTGATCGTGGCGGGTAGCGGCTCGGGCGTCGTCCAGCCTTCTTCAGCCCGGGATGTCCGCCATATATTCATGTCGTAGGGTGTTTGGGCGGGACGATTCGGTAGCGGTCGGAAAGACGCAAAGTAGAGTTGATTTCCATCCGGGCTCAGGGCGGGACTTTCGTCAGTGGACGTAGAAAACGGGGCAACGGTAGGGGTGGACCAAGTGCCGTCCCTGAATACACTCACATAAATCTGCTGGACGGTACTGTCGATACCCCGTCGGGCAAAGAAAAGCTCATCTCCGGTAGGACTAAAGGCAGGACCCCATTCATTGCTTTCCGCGCGGGAGATTACCTCAGGGGCAAAGCGTGTCGGTTTATCCACGACCAGCGTGTCCCGGTAATATCTACTCGACGAGAGTTCGGTACCTACGGGATCATAGCGGCGTTCTATCCCGTGCCGTTCTCCCCTTACGTAGATCGTTTCCCTAGCCAAAGCGCCGTTAGGGTGGTACGCCCGTTCGATGCCTACGGGCCGGTCCTGGTCGTAGACCGTCTCGGAGCGCAACTGCCCACTGGAATAGAAATATTCCCACATGCCCACTCCCTTTCCCCTGTGCCACCAGGAACGGAAGCGGAGCGTTCCGTCCGGATACCATTCTAACCATTCCCCCTCCGCCAGCTCGTTCGCTTCCTGACGGTGCATTTTGGGCCTTCCGTCGGGATAGGTTTCAGTAATAGTTCTTAGCTGTGCTTGTAGGTCGAAAACAAGGCACAGGCCAAGTGCGATTAGAATCGGGCGCGAAGCGCGGGAGCAACGGATTTCCATAAAAGCCAAGTAAACGGGAAATCACCCGCCGGCCAAACGATTAATGACGAAGTTGTCAATAGGTGGACGAACGCGTCAGTCACGGAGCGCCGACAATGTTGGAAGGTACTTTGCCCCGACCGGTAGGATTGTTCCGTCTTCCAACTCGACCTGATGTTTGCGGCCAACTTTAGCTATGCGAACCACCTGATTGAGGTTGATTAGGTAGGAGCGGTGAATGCGCAAGAAGGGAAGATCGGGGAACCGCTGTTCCGCCGCACCGATACCCATCGACAGCAGGTAGCTTTGATCGTTCGCCCGGAGCCGGCAGTAGTTCCCGCACGCCTTCAAGTACTGAATATCGCCCCGGACAAGCGGCACTTCGGTTTTGCCCTTACGCACGAGGATCCACGGTGTTTCGGGACGCTTTGCTTCTTGTTGAGTTCGTAGCTCCTGCGTTTCCCGCCCACTAAACTTAAGGGCTGCCAGGAACGAGCACTGCAGGGCGTAAAAACCACCGGCGATCAGGTAATTGAACACATAGAGCCGCCCCCCGAAGAAGTGCACCCATTTAAACCGATCAAGCAGCACCGTTTGCAAGCAGTCGGACAGCAGCACGAAAAGGACCAGGCCAATCAGTGGTTGTACCCAGAAGTAGATGCCCGATGTCGGGTCGTCCGCCCGGGGTAGTAACCGGAAGAGCAAAAGGGAAAGGCAAAGGAAAACGGCAAACTTCAGGCCCGCTGAAGCCACGAATTCCTCCAGGTTCAACAGCGGAGGATGCCCTCCGGAAAAACCACCGTAGGCCTGCCAGGTGGTCAGATAATACACAAAACAACAGCTGAGGTACAGAACGAAGAGGCCTTTCCATTCCCGCGGAGTAGTCGGTCGAATCAGTAGGGTGGTCATGGCCTTAAGATAAAACGCAAAATGCCCCGTCGCTGGTCCTGCGGGGCAGGGAGCGACGGGGCATTGTATGAACCCGGGTTCATCCGGGGCGATGCGACGCTTACTACTTGTCGTAGAAGGTAATCGCTTCGCCACCCTTCCCGGCCCGACCGGTACGGCCGACGCGGTGGATGTAGGTGTCGTAGTCGGTCGGCGCTTCGAAGTTGATGACGTGGGTGATGTCATCGATGTCGAGACCGCGGGCGGCAACATCCGTTGCACACAGGGCTTTGATTTTACCAGCTTTGAAATTGTTCAGGGCCTTCTGGCGGTAGTTCTGGCTCTTGTTGCCGTGAATTTCGTCGGCACTGATGCCGGCCTGCTGAAGTTTCTTGGTCACCTTCTTCACGCGGTGCTTCGTTTCGGCGAAGATCAGCACGCGCTTTAGTTCGGGCTCCTGCATCAGGCTGATGAGTTCGTCGAATTTGTTGTCGGGCTCCACGAAGCGGACCGTCTGATTGATGTGCTCGGCGGACGCCTGACCGCTGCTGACGGCAACCGTGGCGTAGTCGGTCAGGAAGTGGTCGATCAACTTTTGCTGACTCCGGTCGAGGGTGGCAGAGAAGAGCAGGGTCTGGTCGCGTTCACCGATCTTGTCGGCGAGGAACATTACATCCTTCTGGAAACCCATGTCGAGCATGCGGTCGAACTCATCCAGGACGAGTACCGAAGCTTCCTGCAAGTCGATCTTGCCCTGTTGGTAGAGGTCCTTCAAACGTCCGGGCGTAGCCACTACGAGGTGGTAGCTGCGCTTGCGGAGGTTCACGATATCGGTATTGATGTTGCGGCCACCGATGAGGGTGATGGCGTTGAATTTCATTCCCAGGGTGAGGGCACGGAATTCGTCTTCGATCTGCAGGGCCAGCTCCCGGGTTGGGGCAAGCACGAGCGTCTGGAAGGGCTGTTCGCTATCGAGTAGGGCATCGATGATGGGAATCAGGAAGGCGCCGGTCTTACCGGTACCGGTAGTGGCAATGCCCATCACATCCTTGAGTGCGTTGATGTGCTCGAACGATTTCTCCTGAATCTCGGTGGGGTACGCCCAGCCGGCCGCCTTGATGGCGCTCTTCAGTTTCGGGTTCAGTTTCCAATCGGCAAACTTGGTTTCCGATTTGTACTCGACGGTTTTCAGGGGGACGCCCTCGTGCACCATCTGGTCGGCGGGCAGGGGAATGTAATTGTGGTTGGAACGGCCTCCGCCGCTGCCGCGACGATCGCGATTGCCGCCGCCGCCGGATTTCTTATTTCGATTAAAGCTGTTGTTGCCGCGGCCTTTGCCGGAGCGGGTGGGACGTTTGGTGTCCATATAGTAAAAAGGGGTTGAATTTGCCCGGCGGTTCCGCGGAGCAGCAACGGCCAATGGCAGAGGTGCCAGGTACGTTTCGTAAGCGCTTCGGTCCGAATGTGCATACACCCGATGATTCAGGGGAATGGGGCGAGGCGTGGATCGGAGGAAGCAATAGGGGTCCCGGCTCGCGGCGCAAAGGTAAGACTAAATTTACAATTTGCCATTTTTAATTTACAATAGTCAATTTGCGGCTCCGCTCGTCCTTGTCGTCGGCCGACCGAGGCACGAGACTCGTCCGACGACTATACTGACCCGACGCATCCCGGTCCTCTCAATTAGTTCGGTTGTACTCTCTCCTACACTCGGCGGACGAACCTCCTACGTCGGTCGGCCACCGACTATACAATCCCGCCGCATTACCTTTCTCTCAGTTAGTTCAGTTGTACTCTTTCCCACACTCGGCGGACCAAGCTCCCACACTCGGCGGACGAACCTCCTCCGTCGGTCGTCCGCTGACTATACTATCCCGCCGCATCACCTTTCTCTCAGTTAGTTCGGTTATGCCCTTTCCCACACTCGTCGGACGAACCTCCTACGTCGGTCGGCCGACGAGATGGCCCGCCGACTTCAGGACATCTCGGCAATGAAAAGAACATACCACTTATCCGACCGCACCCACTCAACAACCCAACAATCCAACAACCCACTCCCTCACCTCACCTTCACCCCCTTCAATCCCTCACCCCCCTCAATCCCTCAACCCCTTCCCCCCCCCAACCAAACCCACCCCCCCTGCGTTTACCTTATCCACACAGGTCCTAAAATTGGTTGACCCTACAATTTATTTAAATTGGGAAGTGACTTCGGCCTGTCTAGGGCGGGCCTTAAACCCTTCGACTTGTCAGGGTTCTGATCTTGCTTAGGTGAGTGAAGACAAGGGGATTACCGAACCAGGCCAGCTATCCCAACCATGTTTTCAGCAGGAGTCAAACCACCTGAGGGCTTGTGTGGAATTAAACTGAAAACGCCCGTTCGAGCTAGCTCGAACGGGCGTTTCTGATTAGGTTGGAAGGGGTCGTTAGGCCTGCTCCTGGGCAGCGGTGGCTTCTTCCGGATCGATGCTGACGTACATCCGATTGAGGCGGCTCTTGCGGAAAGAAACCTTTCCGTCGACCTTCGCGTGAATGGTAAAGTCCTTACCCATGTAGGTGTTCTCACCGGGGTGGTACTTCGTGCCGCGCTGGCGAATGATGATGTTACCGGCCGTAGCGACCTGACCGCCGAACAGCTTAACGCCCAGCCGCTTGGATTTGCTGTCGCGGCCGTTGTCGGTACTACCTACACCTTTTTTGTGTGCCATGATATTGTATTTAGGCTCCCCCGTAGGGAATAGTTAGGAATGGGGCCGTGACTAGCCCGCGATGGAGTCGATCTTCAGCTTAGTGAATTGTTGACGGTGGCCGTTCTTTACGCGGTAGCCCTTACGGCGCTTCTTCTTAAAGACGACGACCTTATCCCCCTTAACGAGGGGTTCAACGACAGTAGCGCCAATGGAGGCGCCGCTGAGCATCGGCGTGCCAACGGTGACATCATCGCCGTTGGCGAGCAGATGGACCGCGTCGAAGCTGACGGAGTCGCCAGCCTTGGCTTCTAACCGGTGGACGAAGATCTCCTGACCTTCCTCAACTTTGAATTGCTGACCGGCTATGGTTACGATTGCAAACATCTAGTATGGATGTTGGTGAAAAAAATAGATTTCGGGGCGCAAAGGTAAGGAACAATTCGCATTCCAGGAAGGGGCGGTCCCGAAGTTTGTTTGCCCACCAGGCAAGGAGGTGGAAAACCACGATTGCCGCAGGGCGATCACCCTTATCCGGTCGATGCACCGCAGTTGTCGGTCGATGCCGTTGTTCGGAATCCGCCGACCCGACCGATCTTCACTGAAATTACAGATACCATGCTTGACGATATACTCGACGGAGCCCGCAAGGCGGTAGCCGGTTTAGCCAGCACCGTGGGAGAGGGAACCCGCGAAAAGACCAATAAGATGATCGAGGACTGGCTGCAGATCTTTCCCACGTTAGCCACCTACGGACTCGACATCACGAGTTTCTCGATGACCCTGGCACTCAGCCCTTCGCTCAACGTAGAACTGCTGGGCAGCCACGAGCAGTGGAATGAAGAAATAATCCGGGAACGAATGGCCGCTCACCGCGGGGAAACCGCCATTACCATGGTATTCACCGCTATCCGCACCGCGTACCGGCTGCAACGGCAAACAAAGGCCACGCTTCGCGATCCCCTGATCCTAAAAATCATCATCCGGATCACGCCGGAGGTCAAGGTCGTCCTTGGGCAGCCGGTACTGGAGGATTAACCGGCTAAGGTCCCGATACAGCTTCTCGTACCGCGCATCGCTCAGCAAATCGAGGTGTCGCTGCATCGTAATGGTATCGTTCCGGGCAGCAGCACCGGTCTGTCGGTCGGCGGGCCGGCTGCCGTCCTGCTGCTCGGCGGTTTTGCGGATGATGGGCAACAGAAGATCGAAGGGAATGTGATGCTGGTGGCAGAGCTGGTAGGCGATCTCGTAAAGGGCCGTGACGAAGTTGTTAGAGAATACGGCCGCCAGGTGCAACTGCGCCCGCTGGGCATCATCTAGATAGGCTACCGTATCGCTGAGGGCAGCGGCAAGACTCGTGAGCCGGTCGCGGGTGATCTCATCGGTTGCATAGATGACCAAAGGCAAATCTCTCCAGTCGGTAACCGGATCACCCCGGCGCAGGGAGCGGATCGGCCAGAGCACCCCCCGGTGCCGGAAATAGGAAGAGATACGGTCGACCGGAGTCGCGCCACTCGTGTGGTAAACCGTGGTCGTGGCGGGCAGCACCTCCGCCAGCCGGTCACTGACCTCACCGATGCGATTGTCGGGCACCGCCAATACCACCGTCGCCGGACGCAGGCGTGCAAGTTGATCGTAGTCGATAACCGGAAGGGGCCAATCCGTACTGGATAGATTGCTCCGGCTCACCACGACACCGGGACCGTCGAGTACCGCGGCGAGGTGCCAGGCCAGGTTGCCGCTACCCACGATAGCGATCTTGGTCTCAGGCATGCAGTTCGTGCAGGAAGCGGGAGAGTAACGGCACGTCCTTTTTCCCGGGTTCGGTTTCAAAGCGGCTATTGAGGTCGACGCCGCGTAGTTGTGGGTGATCGATTTTCCGGATGGCTTCCGCGTCTTCCGGGCCGATGCCGCCACTCAGTAGGAAGGGGATGGGGCCCCGGTATTCAGCTAGCTTACTCCAGTCCCATTTTTTACCCGTGCCCCCGTTCGTCCGGTGCCCCCCCGTATCAAAAACGAAAAGGGAACAGCTACTGACGTAGTCGTTGGTCCTGCGAAAATCAAAGCCTTCGGTTATCGGAAAGGCCTTACAGATGCTTGCCTTTCGCAGCGTATTGACCGACCAGAGCAATTTAAGTTCCTGGCAGTAGCCGGCACTTTCGTCTCCGTGGAGTTGCACCCAGTCCAGGTGGTAATCGTGAACGGTATTGAGCACATAGTCGATCTCGGCGTTGACGAATACACCGAACAACTCCTTCTTTTTCAGGAGCTTTTGCTTGGCTTCGATCCATTCTCCCAGGTCTGCATTACCGGCGAAACGTGGGGAATCCGGGTGAAAGATCATGCCTAGGTAATCCACGTCCAGCTGGCTGATCTCCGTGATATTCTCCGGCTCCCGCAGGCCGCATACTTTTACTTTCATGCGATGGCGTCCTTATATACGTCCTCGATCTCGTGGGCACGCTGAATGAATTCCGCGCAAGCCTGGCCGGGATCGGGTTGCCGCATGAAGTAGGTGCCGATCAAGAATCCACGGAACCTGTGCCGCCGCAGCTTTACGATTGACTGGGGATCCTCGATACCGCTCTCACTAATCCGCAGTATACCGGGGGGTAGGAGGGGTTCGAGTTCGAGGCTGTTGGTGATGCTTACCTCGAAGGTGGCAAGGTTGCGGTTGTTTACGCCGATGATGTCGACGTTCGGACTGATGCGGGCCACTTCCTCTTCGTCGTGGACTTCGCAGAGCACCTGCATTCCCAGGTCGTTGGCCTCACTGGCGAGTTCGTCGAGCTGGCTCGCGGAGAGGCAGGAGGCAATCAGCAGGATGGCATCGGCACCCATGGCACGCGCTTCGTGTACCTGGTAGCTGTCGATCATGAAATCTTTGCGGATGATGGGCAGATCAACGGCGGCCCTTACCCGGTCGATGTCGTCGGGGCGGGCACCGAAAAAATGGGCATCGGTCAGGCACGACAGGGCGGCGGCCCCGGCCGCGGCGTAGCCGCGGGCCACTTCGGCGGCGTCGGCACCGAGGTTGATGTCCTGCTGGGAGGGAGACTTGCGCTTGAATTCCGCAATAATGCCGAAGTGCTCGCTGTTTTCGAGTGCTTTACAGAGGCTGCGTCGATCGCGGTGGTAGCCGTCGCTGTCTTTGAGCGCGCTAACGGGAAACTCCGCGCGACGGCGGTTTACTTCCAGCTTTTTATGTTCGACGATCCGATCGAGAATGTTGGCCATTGGCGGTTACTTGGTTGGACAAGATAAGGCGTGAAGCCGGTACTGGGTTGTCTCAGCTCAGCAGTTTCCGCAGGACGTCGCGGGCACGGCCGCTCACGATGCTTTCCCGGGCTTCGGCGACGCAGTCCGTAAGGCTGCGCTCGGGGTGGACGACGTGAATGGCCAGTCCGGCGTTGGCACACACCACGGCCAGTTGCGCCTCGGTAGCGGCATTATCCAGTACGCCAAGAAAGATTGCTTTACCCGCTTCCGGGGTCTCACCGCCGTACAGGGCATCGGGAGAAAGCATCGGTAAGCCGAAATCGTTCGGATGCAGTACAGCTTGGCTCCTGCGTCCCCGCACGCTGGATCCTCCCGTCAGGCTGATCTCGTCGTAGCCGTCCAGGGCGTGAACGATAAGGTACTCGCGCTGGGTTTCTGCCTGAAGCATGTAGTCGTAGATCCGGCTCACCTCGCGGTCGTAGGTGCCGAACAGCTGGTATTTCGGGCGGGCCGGATTGATGAGCGGGCCAAGTAAGTTAAAGAAGGTTCGGACCCGTAGCGCCTTACGTACCGGCACCACGTTCTTCATCGCCGGGTGAAAGAGGGGAGCGTGGAGGAAGCATATTCCGGCCCGATCGAGGTCACCGAGCAGGCGGTCGCGGTCGTTGGAAAATTCGTAGCCCAGGGCAAGGAGTACGTCGCTGCTGCCGACGTTGCTGCTGACCCCGTAGCTGCCGTGTTTGGTCACCGGATAGCCGGCGCCGGCCACCACGACGCAGGAGAGGGTGGAGATGTTAAAGGTGTTCTTGCCGTCGCCGCCGGTACCGACGATGTCGATGGTTTCGCGTCCCGCAAGATCCAGGGGGATGGCCAGTTCGAGCAGGGCATCCCGGAAGCCCTGAATTTCCGTCAGGGAAACCGGTCGCATATTGATGGCGGAGACTACGGCGGCGATTTCCGGGTCCGCTGCTTCTCCGTTGGCAATGCGGCACAGGGTCGTATAGGCCGTCTTCCGGCTCAGGGGGTGGCGGGCGTAAAGTTGGGTGAGGAGTGACTTCATACGTACCTAGAATCTGAATCCTACGCTGGCCTGAATGACGCGATTGAAGTCCTTGTCGTCCGTATTGTATTCCCGATCCGTACTGCCCTCGGTACGGGTGAGTCGCTGGTCGTTCTCTCCGCGGGTGGCGTCCGTGAGGCTAAATTGGTACCGTGCGCCGAGGTACAAACCGTTGTTCAGGAAGTAGGCGACTCCGCCGATGAGTCCGAAATCGAGGCGCTGGTAGAGCGGAGTATTGTCGTTCGAATTGTAGTAGGCATCGATGACGGAAGGGGGACGGTTCTGGATATCGGCACTCAGGGGTGTTTCCGACACTTCGACTATGGCCGCGCCGCCGATCGGATCACCGAAGTAGTTGTAATCATAGTTGAAGGCAATGTCGCGGATGGGGCGTCCGTCAAGCGCCCGGACGTTCGTGTAGGTAGCCGCTCCCGAGGCCCGGCTGTTCACGAGGAAGCCGGCACTTACCCCACCTTCGATTTCCAGCGGTCCGAGTCGGTAGTAGGCAACCAGCGGGATATCGATGTAGCTGTTGAGTACGTCGCGTTCGCTGTCGAGGTCTCCGATGATGCGCGCGCCTTCCGTATCACCGGCGTCGGCGTAGAGGTAGAAAAAGGAGGGGCCCTGGTAGATCACTTCGCCCCCCTTCTGGCTATACATTAGGTCGGCTTTCAGACCAAACAGATCGGTAATTTCGTAAGCGAAGGTGGCCCCTACGTGGAAGCCCGTGGTCCGTTTGAATTCTTCGAGGGTCGTTCCGGATGCGTCCGTTTCCGCGTCGCCGTCGAAAGAAATGAAATTGAGGCCGGCCCGGAAGCCGCCGCTGAACTCCTGTGCGGGCAGTACAAAACAGGCCAGTAGGAGGAACAAGGTGACGGTGGCGCGTATTAAATGCATAGGTAATATGTTCAGAGCGCAAAGATGCGCGGAAATCGCGAATGTAGGGGCGGGTGCGCAGGAGCAAGGAGGGTCGTGCAGAAGAAAAGGTTGGTGGTATAGGCACTTTTGACACTGGACAACCCTTGTCAGTTGGTCTTTGCTGTAAGCTACTACGGCGTGATTGCACCTCCTTTTATGTTGCAGGGGGTCCGTTCAACCCTAAAAGTGTACCAGACGTTAGTGTACAAAAGATCAACATGAGCCAAGCTACCGCCACCAAGCGCCCCGTTCTTCTCTACACCGAACAGACCCCCAATCCCGAAACCCTCAAGTTCGTCACCAACCGCATGCTCTACAACGGCACCGCCGAGTTCCGTGAGGAGGAGTTTGCCCGGGAGTGGTCGCCGCTGGCCTCCGAGTTGTACAACTTTCCCTACGTAAAGAAGGTGTACATCGCCAACAACTACGTCACGATCACCAAGGAATTCAACTACAGCTGGGACGACATCATGCTCAAGCTGAAGGAGTACGTCAAGGGCTACCTTGAAGAAAACAAGCCCATCATCAACGACGGATTTGCCGAGGCGGTCGCCGATATCGAGGCGGAACGCGGCGTGAGCTACGAATACACCGAAGATGAAGCCGAAACGGTCACCCAGATCAAAGAGCTCATCGACACTTACGTCAAGCCCGCCGTGGAAATGGACGGTGGCAACATCGAGTTCAAGTCGTTCCAGGACGGCATCGTGACCGTGATAATGCAGGGCGCCTGCTCCGGCTGCCCGAGTTCTACCGTCACCCTGAAGTCTGGCATCGAGCAGATGCTCAAGCGCATGATGCCGCAGGTGAAGGAGGTGGTGCAGGAAATGGGGTAGGGGATTTACCATTTCCCATTTACAATATCAAATTTACAATTTGCGTGGAAGCTCGCTGCGCTCGTGGCGTTGGGTGGCTCCTGAAACGCTGCTGTGCCCAGTAGATGATTGATTCTTCCGATCTTGATTTTGACCGACGTCACCTGTGGCATCCCTACACGAGTCTGGCTGATCCGCTGCCGGTTTATCCGGTGGAGTCGGCGAGTGGGTGTCGGTTGAGACTGGCTGACGGGCGCGAGCTGGTCGATGGGATGGCGAGCTGGTGGTGCGCGATTCACGGATACAATATTCCGGAGCTTAACCGGGCGGCAACCGATCAGTTGGCGAAGATGTCGCACGTCATGTTTGGCGGATTGACCCACGAACCGGCCATTGAATTAGGCAGGCGGCTGGTGGAGATTACGCCGGACGGCCTCGATCGCGTTTTTCTGGCCGATAGCGGTTCGGTGAGCGTAGAGGTAGCGATGAAGATGGCCGTACAGTACCAGCACGCACTGGGCCGTAGCCGGACCACTTTTCTCACCCTGCGGGGCGGCTACCACGGCGATACGACGGGCCCGATGTCGGTCTGCGATCCGGTGACGGGGATGCACCAGCTCTTTGCGGGCTTCCTGCCGCGACACGAATTTTACGACCGCCCGCCCGGTGGATTTACTGCGGCGGTTGATGCCGAATACATTAGTGGCCTGGAGGGTTTTTTCGCGACTCACGCCGATCGCGCCGCAGCCTTCATCGTCGAACCGGTGGTGCAGGGGGCGGGGGGGATGCATTTTTATAATCCGGCCTACTTGCGCGTCTTCCGGGAACTGTGCGACCGCCACGGACTGCTGCTCATCTTTGATGAGATCGCATCTGGTTTCGGCCGTACGGGCAAACTCTTTGTGGGCGGGGACGCAGGAGCAATGCCCGACGTGATGACCGTTGGTAAAGGGCTTACCGGAGGATACCTTACCCTGGCCGCGACACTCTGTACCAGCGAAGTAGCGGATACGATCGGACGGGGCGAAGCCGGGGTGATGATGCACGGTCCCACCTTTATGGCTAATCCGCTGGCCTGTGCCGTAGCCGTAGCGAGCATCGATCTGCTGATGAGTCAGGATTGGAAAGCCAACATTGCCCGCATTGCGGATTCCCTTACCCTGCACCTGCGCCCCGCCGCCCAGAGCGATCGGGTGAAAGAAGTGCGCGTGCTGGGAGCCATCGGGGTAGTGGAAATGCGGGACCCCGTTGACGTTGCCTCATTCCAGGCTCACTGTGTGGGTCGGGGGGTATGGATCAGGCCCTTCGGTCGGTTGGTGTACCTGATGCCGCCCTACGTCATAAGTGAAGACGACTTAGAACTGCTGTGCCTTACGGTCGTTAAATATGTTCTAGCTTTGCAACCCGAAAATGACCCCTGACCGATGGCTACCGTAAAATTTACCTTTGAGGACAAGAATATTCCGCCCAAAACGGTCGAGAATGTCCCGACCGACGTGAGCATCCTGGAGGTGACCGAAGACAACGGCATTCACCTGAATCACAACTGCGGAGAGGTGTGTGCCTGCTCTACTTGCCACATCTACGTGAACAAGGGCGAAGACGCGCTGGAGGAAATCAGCGACAAGGAAGAAGACTTCATTGACCGCGCCATCAATCCCCGCATCGAGAGCCGCCTCGGCTGCCAGGCCGTCATTTTGGACGAAGACGCCGTCATCGAAGTGGAAATTCCCGACCAGAGCCGGATCATCGGACACGAACACTAAGTAGTAGGTTAGTTCTTTGGTCCGTTATAGGCAATACTTTGCCCAGTCCATCGACTAAGGAATTTGACCACTAATGCCTAATTGCCTAACGAACTAAACTACTACATTTTGAGCTTTAAAGACTTCAACGACTTTCCCTTCGGCTGGCCCGACCACGAGGACATTGCCATCGCGCTCTACGACCGCTTCGGAGACGACTTTGGCCAGGACAAGATCTACCGCATCCGCTTCACCGACCTCCTGGACTGGATCCTGGAAATTCCGCAGTTCACCGGCACCCGCGAGCAATCTACCGAAGAGCACCTGGAGCAGATTCAGGCGAAGTGGGTGTATGAGTGGAGGGAGAATCAGTAGAGTAGTAATGTAGTATGGTAGTACAGTAGTACGGTAGTCCTGTAGACCGTACTACTGTACTACCGTACTACTAGAATACCGTACTAAAACATGAACGAGCTAGAACGCTTCACCGACATCACCACCTTCATCTTCGACGTCGATGGGGTACTGACCAATTCACAGTTGATGATACTGGAGGATGGGGGATTGTTGCGGCAGATGAATGTGCGGGATGGGTACGCGATCAAGCGGGCACTGGAGAAGGGGTATCAGGTGTGCGTAATTACCGGGGGGAAGAGCCAGGGAGTGGTTTCGCGGTTGCAGGGACTCGGGGTGGTGGACATCTACTACGGGGTGCAGGATAAAGTGGAGGCGTACCGGGAGTATATGGACCTGTATGACCTGGACGACGAGAATGTCCTGTTTATGGGAGACGACGTGCCGGACTATGAAGTGATGCGGCTGGTGGGATTTCCGACTTGTCCACAGGATGCTTGCTCGGAGATATTGTCAATTTCGAAGTACGTGAGCGATAAATGCGGGGGCGCGGGAGCCGTGCGGGACGTGATCGAGCGAACGCTAAGGCTGCACGGGAAGTGGCTACCCGACGATCCGACTGATGAGTTGCCGACGAGCGTTTAGGGCAGTTAACCTTTGTTAGATTCTTTCTGTGGGGCGTCGATCTGAACATCGCGGTACAGCTCACTGAGTGGGAGGCTGACGCCGAGGCTAGCAAGGGTTATGCTTTCCTCTAATCCATCGGCGTAGTGGAAGCTGCCGAGATTGCTTTCTTCGTAGCGTCGGTAGAGTGTTACGTGTATTTTATCCTGGTCAATAAGAAGAATTTCTCTTACCGTCGGCAAGGAAAGATAGTAACGCATTTTGGAGCCCCGGTCATAGTCCGCGGAGGATGCGGAAATGACTTCAACTATTACCCGGGGATTGCGGACAGCACCAGTGATGGTGTCTGATTCGTTAACCTTCCCACATACCACGGCGGCGTCGGGATAGACGTAGCGACTGCCTTCATTGATTTCAACTTTAACTTCAGAATTAAAAGCAATACACTTTTTTCCGCCAGCAACTATTTCGCTGCGGAGGAGCCCGGCACAATTCGCACAAATAATGCTGTGCTGTATCGTCCCTCCAGCCATGGCGAATACTTCGCCTTCGTGATATTCATACCGTACTTCCCCTTGCTGTTCGAAGGCAAGGTATTCGGTAATAGGCAGTTTTGTGATGTGAGCTACGGCCATCATTCATTGCTTTCCGCTAATATACCCTGCACCTGCGGCCCCGCCAAACAAATTGTTGCTTATCTTGGCCGCTCGCTCGAAACCGATACATGATGCCCGAACCTAAGACCAGCAGCTACCTCGACTCCCTGAACGACGTACAGCGGCAGGCGGTCACGACGATCGACGGGCCCGTACTGGTGGTGGCCGGACCGGGATCGGGGAAGACCCGGGTGCTCACCTTTCGCATCGCCCACATCATCGAACAGGGGACGGCGCCCTGGGAAATTCTGGCCCTGACGTTTACCAACAAGGCGGCGCGGGAGATGAAGGGACGAATCGAGGAAGTCGTGGGCAAACGGGCCAGCTACATCTGGGCGGGCACCTTCCACAGTTTGTTCGCGCGGATTCTGCGGGTGGAGGCCCAGCACATTGGCTACCCGAGCAACTTTACGATCTACGATACCGACGATACGAAGAGCCTGCTCAACTCCATTATCCGGGAGTTTAATCTAGACCCGAAGGTGTACGGCGCCAATGCCATCAAAAACCGCATCAGCTCCGCGAAGAGCAGCCTGATCACGCCCAAACTTTACGAAAAGAATGAGGAGCTGCTGGCCCAGGACAAGCTGGCAAACATGCCCCTCGTGTACAAGATTTATACCGCCTACGTAGCCCGGTGCAAGAAGGCCGGCGCGATGGACTTCGACGACCTGCTGTTCCGCCTGTTCGAGCTGATGCAGAACGTGCCGGAGGTAGTGCAGAAGTACCGCGAGAAGTTTAAGTACGTGCTTGTAGACGAGTTTCAGGACACGAATACCCTGCAGTACGCCATCATCAAAAAACTGGTGCAGTACCCCGATAGTCCGCGCAACATCTGCGTGGTGGGAGACGACGCCCAGTCGATCTACGCCTTCCGGGGGGCAACGATTCAGAACATTCTGGACTTCGAGCAGGATTTCGGTCAGTTCGGCATTCAGACCTTCAAGCTGGAGCAGAATTACCGCAGCACGGAAAATATTGTAAACACGGCTAATGCCGTCATCAGCTACAACAAGCGGCAGATTCAGAAGAGCATTTGGAGCGATAAGGGGGTAGGGGACAAGATCCGCGTCATCAAGGCCGTCGACGACAACGAGGAGGGACGCCGGGTAGCGGATACCATTCTGGAGCAGAAGAACCGCTACCACTTGCAAAACAACGACGTTGCGATCCTGTACCGGACCAACTCTCAGTCGCGCATTTTCGAGGAATACTTACGGCGCTTTAATATCGCCTACCGCGTATACGGGGGGCAGAGCTTCTACCAGCGCAAGGAAGTCAAGGACCTGATTGCTTACCTACGTATGGTGGTCAATCCAAACGACGAGGAAGCTTTCCGGCGATCGATCAATCATCCTAAAAGGGGCATCGGTGGCACCAGCGTCGCGAAGGTGACCACGCTGGCCCGGCAGCAGAACCTGACCCTCTTCGAGGCCCTCAAGCACGTGGACCTACCCAAACGTACCCGCCACGCCGCCGATGGATACATTCACGTCATCGAGCAGGCCATGGCCAAAGCCGACACCGCCAATGCCTACGAACTGGCCGACCTAATTGCCAAAGGCAGCGGACTGACGGATATGCTGCGCAACGACAAGTCGATCGAGGGCATGGGAAGACTGGAAAACCACGAGGCTCTGCTGGACGGCATCAAATCTTTTGTCGAGGACGATACAGTCATCGATACCGATACGCTCCCGGACAAATCACTGGCCACCTACCTGCAAAACATTGCGCTGCTCACCGACGCCGACGAGAGCGACTCCACCAATACCGACGTAGTGACGCTGATGTCGGTCCATGCGGCAAAGGGGCTCGAGTACAAATCCATTTTCGTGGTCGGCCTGGAGGAAAAGCTCTTCCCCAGCTGGATGAGCATGGACAGTATGGAGGGGCTGGACGAGGAGCGGCGGCTGTTCTACGTGGCCATCACGCGGGCCGAGCTTTACCTTACCCTCAGCTACGCCAACACCCGTTACCGCTACGGTAAAATGGTCATGAACGAGCCCAGCCGCTTCCTGGCCGAGGTGCCGGCGGACGCGGTCGAGAACACCACCGGCGGCGGACGGCGCAGCAACGACTTCGAATTCGATAAGGTGGCCCGCCAGCGGGAGCACCGGGCACGGGTAACGGGTGTCACCCCCAACAAGCGTCGGGGAACCGCCCGCTTCGCCGCGCCGAAAGTGGACCCCGCCACCTTCGAACCGAGCCCCATCACCGAGGTTGAAACCGGTCGTCGGGTACTGCACCTGAAATTTGGGGAAGGCAAAGTGCTGCACGTGGACGGGGGAGCGGACAACCGGATTGCCACGATCCACTTCAGCGACCTGCCCCAGCCCGAAAAGCGCATTATGCTGAAATTTGCCAAACTTCAGGTGTTGGACTAGGTAAGTGACCGACACCTATGGAATAAATCCATCGGATAGAGTTATTACATTGGTAGAATGAAACCACTCATTGCGCTACTCTTTCTGCTGCCTATCCTTATTTCATGCGATGGAGGGGGAGGGCCCGGTAATGGTGCCGATACCACGGAGTCGAAGTTCGTAAACTTCGATACGTCCACCGTTGCCGGCCGGTGGTCCAGGGAAAAAGCTCAGGAATACTACGATGCGCACCCCTGGATCGTCGGGGCAAACTACAACAACCGCGGTGCCATCAATCAACTGGAAATGTTCCAGGCCGAGACCTTCGATACTGCCCAAATCAATGAGGAACTCGGGTGGGCCGCGGGCATAGGAATGAACTCGATGCGGGTGTACCTGCATAACTTGTTGTGGGAACAGGACAGCACCGCCTTTCTGAACCGACTGGAGCAGTACCTCACGGTTGCCGACAGCCACGGGATCTCCACCACCTTCGTGCTCTTCGACGCCGTTTGGAATCCGAATAGCGATCTGGGCCCACAGCCCGCTCCGAAACCCTACACCCACAATAGCGGCTGGGTGCAGAGCCCCCCGGAAAGGCAGTTGAGTGGTGACCGGAGTCATTACCCCCAATTCAGGTCATACGTGGAGGGGATCCTCCGTCACTTCGACGGAGACGATCGAATTTTTATGTACGATCTGTACAACGAGCCGGACAACAACAATTTCGGAAAGTTCCCTAGTGAGCGGGCCAACACCAAGGGCGAACGCGTCTTCCCCCTCTTACGCGCCTGCTTCGAGTGGGCCCGGGCGGTGAACCCCTCTCAACCCCTGACGGCGGGCGTGTGGATTGGGGACATCAGCGATCCCCACGAGTTAGGTGCCTTTAATGCGTTTCAGCTGAATAATTCGGACATAATCACCTTCCACTCCTACGGCTCTCCGGAAGAGTTGCGGGCGAAGTATCTTGAATTCCTGCCCCGTTACGGACGACCAATCGTGTGCACCGAGTACATGGCCCGCACGAACGGCAGCACCTTCGCGGGCTACCTGCCCATCTTTAAGGAAGAAAACATCGGGGCCTACAACTGGGGACTGGTAGCCGGAAAAAGCCAGACCATTTATCCCTGGGAGAGCTGGGACAGCATCTATACCGCGGAACCGCAACAGTGGTTTCACGACGTATTTCGACCGGACGGCACGCCCTACGATAGTACGGAGACGCTGCTGATCCAGGAATTGACCGACCGACCCTAGCAGACCTAGTTGAAGCTGGTAAGATTGAAAATATACACGGTGAGGAAGATGATCACCGCCAGGGCAAGTCCACCGATAAAGGTATTGTAACTGATGGTCAGCAACAGGTACTTGCGGTGCAGCACCTGGCCGAGGTCGTACAGGTCGCGCCCGAGGTCGTCGTAGAGGCTGTCCTGGTCCATCTTCATTTTTGACATGTACTTGATGAAGTCGGATTTTTCCAGCTTCAGGAAGTTGCCGAAATAAAGGAGACTGGCTTCCTTGCTTTCGAGCAGTTTGCGCTTCTTGATGCGGTACTCGGTCACCTTGGGGCGTGCGGAGAATACCGCGAAGATGACCGCGGTGAGGGAGCTGATGAGCAGGATGATGATGGGCGCCAGAAACTCCGGATCCTCGAAGAAAAGCTCTTCAAAGAAGCTGAGTCCCGCACCCGAGACCGCGATCAGGATCGACAGGATGATCGTGTTGATGGAGATCATCATATTGGCCTTATCGTCGGCAATCCGGCTCAGGTTGATGTGGTTGCGGAAGGCCGTCCGGTACATCGTATCGATGCCCCGGCCGAAGTTCTTGCCCGTTTTGGCCTTTACTTCCTTCTGCTGAATCTTGTAGTTGTTGCTCTGTTGCTTGCTGACGTTCTTGCGGCGGCGGCTGTCGAATTCCTCCTTCCCGACATCGGTGAGGTAATTGAATTTTAGTAGGAAGTCCTGCATCTCCTTACCAAATTTGACGGGGTCGCCCACCTTTCCTTCGACCGCCTCCCGCTCCAACTGTAGGAGGTTGGAACGGCGGTCGTAGCGCTTTCGGCCGAGCCAACTCCAGGCCGCATCGTGCAGCAGGCGGACTTCGAAGGGACTCTGGGCGGTAGCCGCGGGAGCAGCGGTGATCCAAGAAGCGGCGTCTTCCGCATCAAAGCCCTCCTCCTTCGCAAAGGCGAGCAATTCCGCTGCGGAGCGTTCGGCGAATTTCTTATGGCCCTTGGTGTACCCCAGCGGGTAGAAGAGTGCCGCCAGTCGCAGCTTTTTGGTCAGGGCTTCGTCGAGGTCGGCCTCTTCCGCCAGATCGACGATCTTGTCCGCGATCTCTTCCGAGAACGCGTAGTTGTGGAAGAGATAGATGGGGTCCAGCGATTCGTTGAAGCGAGCCCGGACATAGGCTTCCGCACGCTTAAAAACCTTATCCTCAGTTTTCTCCGCGGTCGCTTTCTCCTCTTTGTCCATTGTTGCTGGTGGTTTGTGCATTTCGGGTGAGTGTCGCAATCATGCCGCGTCCACCACGGCCTTCACTGCTGATGTATAGTTCGCCGTTGGGACCAAATGTGATCCCTTCCGGCTGACGAAAGGTATTCTGTTCGAGCAACTCGATGTGTTTCACCTGGCTGTCGCGGTCGATTACGATGAGGATATTGCCAACGGCGGAAAGTACGAATAGATAGCCCGTGGAGGGTTCGACGGCAATTCCGCTGGGTTTAATGACGTACTCCCGGTTCTTGCCGAAAATGATCTGACCCACCTCCAGTCCGTCCACGAAGTAGGTCGGCTGACTGTTAAGTTCGTTCATCACCAGGTCGTAGGTATAGATACCCCGGCGGGTTTCGTCGTCCGATTGCGGGTTCAACTCCTGCGCCTTCGGGACGATCAGTAAGGTATTGGTGATGGAGTCGTAGCAGATGCCCTCCGTATCGTTGCGGTAGCTGAAGCTGGTTTCCAATTTATTCGATACAACCTCCGCGGTAGTATCCTGCGCGTAATCGAACGTGTGGATGTCGCCATCCGCCTCGAGTACGTAGAACCGGTTGTCCTTGCGGGTAATTCCCTCGTAGTCGAGGTCCTTGCCGAAAGTCAATCGCTGCAGTAATTCACCGCTTACCGCATTGACCCGGTACATTACCCCCTCCTCGTCCTGTACCGCAAATACCTCATCGGCGCGAAATCCCTGGCACAGTCCGCTTATTTCCTCCAGCTCCCCCGGAAGTTTTACGACCCGGTCGAGTCGGTCAAAGTTGTAGGGGAAAAAGTAATCGTCGTCGACCGTAAAGCTCTCCGTTTCCGGTCGTTCCTGTAGGGTAAACAGTACGTACCCGGCTCCGATGACCAGTATGATCACCAGAATGACAACGGAAATAAGGTTCGGTCTTTCCCAGATCCTGTTCATAAGCGGGTAATTTAGAAAGGAAATCCTGCAGCGAAGTTGAATCTACCCCGTTCCTCGTCGAGGAAGTAGGTTGCGCTGATGATGGTGGCACCGAGTGGAGCCACCCATACGCCGCCGCCGTAGCCGAAGTGCCAGGTGCTGCTGTCCTCTCCGTCGAGCCAGACGCGCCCATGGTCGAGCCCCAGGATGAATCCACCCACGGTCGGCACTTCACCCTTTCCAAAACCAAAACCCATGAAGCGTAGGTCGATGTTTTGGTAAAAGAGATTATTGCCCAGGTAGCGATCTACCCGCGCGGCGCGGTAATTGAGGCGACCGCCCATGGAAGCCAACTGATAAAACTCCGGATCGCCCGTATTAAGTTCGAAGCCCACCCGGGTCGCGAAGTTGATGGCCTTGGTGAGCATCCGGTAGAAGGTTAGGCTGCCACCGTACTTGGTCGTGGTGCGCTCGCTGTCGTCGAGGTTCCAGGTTTGACGGGCGAAGAGATCGTACTTAATTCCGTTATCGGCCATCAGGGGAATGGCCAGGTTGTTGGAGGAGATCGCCGCTTCCAGACCAGCGAACGCCTGCTTATCGAATACCCGCGGATCGATAGCCTGAGTATTTTCGATCAGGGTATAGTCGGGGGCGTCGTCGAGGTCGTAGCTGTGGTAGAACGGTCCGACCGAAAAGCTGAAACGGTTGCGGTTGCCGCGGAAGCGCAGCATGGGATTGAAGAAAATTTCCTGGCGACGCGCACGGTTGTATTCCAGGATCTGATCGTCGTCCAGCTCGGTCTCGTCTTCGTCGGGCTGCCCTACGCCTTCGTTGCCGAGGCCGAAGAAGTTGGCCACGTATCCCGGGCTGAAGTAGTGACCGGTGAGCGTTAGGTCCTTCCTCCGCCCGAAGGTATTGTTCAACTCTCCCTTGTAGGTGAACTTGTAAAAGTCATTTGTGCTGTAGCTGCCCATGAAGGTGTGGCGCTGGGCGTAGGGGGCCGGATTGAAGCCGGTCACGGTGTGGACGAATCCACCGCCGATAAAGAGCCCATCGTCGACGTTGAAGCCCAGGGAGGGGACCGGGGTGGTGTAGTTCGGGTAGTATTCCTGAAAATCAAAAGTGTTCAACTCGGGATACCGGTCGGTCCGCCGATCGCGCAGGCGACTTGTATTACCACTTAGTTCCATTCCCTCTTCTTCGTCGTAGATCCGTGCGGTCAACTCACCACTTGCGTTCGCTTCATCTCCGTCGGTGCCGCCGATCACCCGCACCTTGATGCGGCTGCGCTCACCGGTTAGTTCGAAGTGGTCGTCTCCGTCCATTCCGTAGAGGGACACGTACTTCGTTTCTACCGCGTGGAAGGTCCGTTCGTAGAACTTCTCATCCGGCTGCCCCTCCTTGTCGGCGTCGAATACCTCTACCTGCAGGTCTCCGTTGGCGAGCCCCGTTAGCAGAAAGTAGTCGTCGCTGTCGGTACCCAGTACGTTCACCCGTTCGGCCAGGGTTTCGTAGTACTCTTCGGCAAAGCGATCAAGTTGTTGCCGCCGCTGCTTGAGCTTGCCGGCGATGTTTTCTTGTTCCAGGCTGTAGGGGAGTACTTCGGGGGGCATGCGTTGTAACGCACTGTCGATTACCGCATCGGTAAGGGCCTGCTGAATCCTCCTGGCTTCGGCTACCATTTCCTCGCGGGTAACCTGGTTCAGGAAAACCCGGTCGTTCCACTTGCCGTTGAGTCCCCGCCACTTGGCCTTGTCCAGCTCACCGGTAAACGGACGAAGTTTGCGGGCCTCGGGCACGAAGATGCGGGCGACGCTGAGTAAGCCCCCGTCGAAATTGCTGAACACCTGGTCGCGGTCGCGGGCGATGGCCTCGTAGCGGGTGCGACCGTCTTCCTCCGGGAAGGCCGCCCAGCGCCACTGATCGCGGTGGCGGTCCCAGTCGCCGATCAAGAAGTCGAAGAGGCGGGCGCGGGCGTAGTTTTTCTGGTCGGCGTAGTTCTTCCAGTCGTCGAGGAGGGCCTCCCGCATTTTGCTGTTGCTGATGATGTCCTTACTTCCCCCGAAGAAGCGGGTCCCGCTCCAGTCCTCGTCTGGCCGTTGCTCCAACCAGTACATTTCTCCACCGAAATTGGTGTTGAACGTGCCGAGCGCCGGCTGCTTGGGTACGTAGTAGAGATAGGGGTCGGCGGCAAGCAGTCCGAGCTTCTCCTGCATGGGGGGCAGGGTAAGGGGAGCGTAGGGGTGAATGGCCGTGAACTGGTCCTTGGCTACGTCGGCGGCAAAGCTGTTCTCGAGCAGACTGGGGAGCAGTTGCGCCGGGTTCTTGCGTACCGACCGTAGTTGATAAAGGTGGCCGTCCGCCCCCTCCGTGTGCAGGCTCATGGTGGTCATGCCACCCCCCCGACGGTAGGGAGAGAGGCCACCGAAGATGGTATCGATCTTCAGGACCGGCACCTCGACGGGCAGGTAGTACAGCGGACGGTAATGCCGACCGAAAGTGGTGCGGTAAGCAAGGTTCTTGTCGTCGCCCTCCGCGGCGTAAATGGAGGCTTTGACCACCTTGTCGGTGACCGTTTCCGTCGGGACTTCCTCAATCCCTTCGTCCTGGGGAGCGAAGCGGTCCTCGATGATGCGCCGGTAGAACACCCGTTCTTCCCGGCCGGCTTCGTCTACGGTGTAAAAGCCGACGTAGACGGATCCCGTGTCGTAAAAATCCAGGCGGCTGTAGCCGATGGCACCCTGCACGAAGTTGGCGTCGTTGCCGCCGACCCCGGGGCCGCGCTTACTGCCGGAGCCCGCAACGATTTGCATGTATTCGTCCTCGTGCACGAGCATCATGTTGTGTTCATGACCGCTGACGAAGATCACGTTGACTTCATCGTCGATGCCGGCCTTCACTTTATTGATGAACTGCTGGTAGCGCAGGTTGTGCAGGTCCTGCGGTCCACCTCCGACCCCCTGAATGAGGCGGAAGATGCTCCCCACCACGGGCAGGGGCACGTAGGCTCCCGGGATCAGATCGGCGAGGGGAAAAAGATGCTGGCCAACACTATACTCTCCACCCCGGTTTCCGTTGGCCTGCAGGGGGTGGTGCATCATAACGATCTTGACCTGGTCGCGGTACCCCTTGATCTCGTCGGCCAGCGCGAAGGTCATGGCGTCGCGATTGGTGAAATCGCAGCCTTCGCTGACCTCTTCGTCCCGGTCCCAGTCGCTCATGTACCAGGCCGTGTTGATGCCGATGAGGCCGACGCGGTCGAAGAGCTTCTCGTCGTCCGGACCGGAGCAGGCGTTGTTGGGAAGAAAGTCGACTTTTTTCTCGCTGTGGTCCTTGAAGTATTTCTCCAACCTTTCCAATCGGCTGAATTGTCCGCTACGACCGATCTCGTTCTCTCCGGGGGTGTAGAAGATTTTTCCGGGTACCCGCTGGAGCCGGTCGATCAGGGCATCCAGGTGGGCCGTTTGGTCTTCGTTCCGATTTTTACGTAGCCCGTCCGGACCGGTGATGTCACCGAGCAGGAGCAGCGAACTGTTCTTCTTGCCCGCCGGCATCTGTTCGACCATCGCACCGAGGGTGGTGAGGCCGCGTTCGAAGTCGTAGCCCAGGTCACCCACCATAAAGGTGGAGTACTCCAGCTCGCCCGTGGGCACGGCTTCGCTGGTGAGGCCCTCGATTTCGGCTTCGTGAATTCTGTAGTCAGCACACTGGCTGAGGGTAAGTAGCACTGCCACAAGACTGGTGCAACGAAATAAGGCTATGCGCATCGTGAGTATAGTGTTCGGTCTATAACTACGCTTCCCCTTGGGTGTTCAGGGTTTACGCACAATGAGATTTCTGAATACTACCGATTAAACTTCCCCGGTTCGGGAGGTTTGGCGTTCTTTGCCCCGTGCACCCCCTAAACGGCGGTTACCACCGACCGGGTGCAACTTCCATAATCTGACACCCCACCAAAGAGATGAAGGTTAATATTCTTGCCATTGGCGTCCACCCGGACGATATAGAACTAAGCTGCTCCGGCACCCTCCTGCGGCACGCGGCCCTGGGCCATACCTTCGGATTGCTGGACCTAACCCGTGGAGAACTGGGAAGCCGGGGCACTGCCGAGATACGGACCCGGGAGGCCTACGCGGCCGCGGAAAAATTGGGCGCAAAGTTCCGGGAAAACCTCGATCTGCCCGACGGATTCATCACCGGCGACAAGCAAACCCAGCTCAAGATTATCTCCGCCATCCGGGACTGTCAGCCCGACATCGTGCTCGCCAATGCCCTCGGCGACCGCCATCCGGACCACGGCCGGAGTGCCGAAATCGTCGCGAACGCCTGCTACCTAAGCGGGCTCAAACGAATAGAAACCTACAACCTCGAGGGGGAGGAGCAGGAAGAATGGCGGCCACGGGCGATCTACCACTACATCCAGGATCGCAACCGGCAGCCCGACTTCGTAGTAGACATCTCTCCCTACGTCAAGCAAAAGTTTGAAGCCATCGCCTGTTACGCTTCCCAGTTCAACGACCACGTCAATAACGAATACGCCACCGAGGTCGCTACGCCGATCAGCGGCAAGGACTTCATGGATTTTCTCGCCGCAAAGGGGCGGTACTTCGGACGGGAGGCCGGATACGAGTACGCCGAAGCCTTTAATGTTCGTCGCTACCCGGGCGTGAAGGACCTGCTCGATCTGGAGTAACGCCTTCCCACCCGGCCAGCCGGCCCACCAGATCTACGTACATCTCCCACCAGCCGGCCCAGCCGTAGTCCGCTGCGAAACTGCTGTTGTGCCAGAGCAGGGGAAAGGGCCCGCCGTACCGACCAAGTCCCTCCGCTAACTTTATGATCGCTGCACCCGCGGCCCCGCAGGAAAGCCCCTCGTAGGTTTTTAGGGTGACATCCATGGCCGCAAAGGGGTGAATCGTCAGGCCGGTCTCCCGTTCGCGCAGCAGGTCGTACCAGGGAAATGGCTGGTTGGTGCCGGCCCGCCACCCCGATCGATCGGCATATCCCATGCTGTGGTCGTCGGTAATGCCGTGCTGACTCAGCTGTCGGTACGTGTCGGGTAGGCGGAAGCGTAAAAAATGCTGACGGGAGGCCGTGATTCGCTCCCCCGCGATCTGCTCCAGCCGCTTGCGTTCCTGTCCGATCAGCGCGGGAGACTGGGAGGAGAGGTAGCTCGGATGAATGCCAGTACTGGAGGTGGCGGCGAGCCTGCGAATGAGCGCTCTCTGCGCTTCCGGTATGGGATAAGGATTTGTGTCGTGCCGGTTCGTTCCTGTTGAAAGCAACCAGAAATAGGTAGCCCTCAATTCGTGTTTGCGGTGGAGGTCTTCCAGGGCCGCGACCGTGTTGTAGGGGTCGTTTTCCCGCGTAGCGCGCAGTCGGCTCACGAACCTGGATCCGTTGCCCGCCAGCAGGTCGCGTATTCCGCTCAGTCCGCCCCGCCAGCCCCGGTGCCGGTACGCGTAGAGTAGGTCGATGTCGTAGGTAGGCCGAAAGGTAAAGCCGTACCGACGGGGGGCGGGCAGGGTAGGGAACCAGGCGCGAAGCTGACGGCCGATCGCGGCGGTCCACTCCCGCACGACGGGGCGGTGCAGGTAGCCATTCTGTACTGCGTGGGAAGCGGCGGCCGTAAACCTGCCGTGGCGGTCGGGGGTGAACGCGTCGTACTCCTCGTAACGGCTCAGGCAGTAGAATATGCAGGCGAGCAGATCGGGACCGGTCTTGGTCATGCAAAAAACCGGCAGGCCGTCCTCGGATAATTGGGCGGGGTCCGCGGGTCCCGTGTCTCGCCCGGAAAGCAGTGGATGGTGGGGTAGCGTACGGGGCCCTTCCCCTCCGTAGTTGATGCCGTAGCGGGGCAGTCGCGGGCCGAATACGGAGCGGTCGTTGGAGAATCGAAAGCGGTAACCGAGATCGTCGCCGACGATCCGCAGCACGTAGCGCAGCCGGGGATGGCGGATCGCGGTAACAACGGTGATCTCGGGAACGGAAGACAAGTCGGGCGACAATTAGGCTGCTAAAGGTAGGTGGAAACAACAAAGGGGCCTCCCGGACTGTAATTTCGGTATATCTTTCCCCTCATGCGACGATTGATCATCATGTGCTGCGGTGCACTCTTTACCTTGGGACTCACGGCCCAGCAGGAGCTACCCGGCAACCGGAATATTTACGATGCAAAGGACATTGGCATCATCTACAACCACGAGCTCACCTTCAACGTCGCCCTGGCCACCCCGCGGAACTTCTTCCTCGGCGTACGATCGGGTAAGTTGCTGACCTACGACAAGACCCGTTACTGGACGCTTTCCATCGGCGACATTCGCCACAGCCGCGAACGGCGGGAAAATCCGGACCGCGTCAACGTGATCAGCAACCGGGTGAGCCGGGCCTACGTGTTCGGCAAACAAAACCAGTTGTACGCCCTGCGGCTCGGTTTCGGCATGAAGAAATTTCTTTCGGAAAAAGCCCGCGAGCGGGGGGTGGCGATCGGCTACTCTTATGAGTTCGGGCCCAGCCTCGGACTGCTGAAACCCTATTACCTCGAGATCGAGCGCAACGACGCCGCACCGATCGACGTCCGCTTTACGGGAGATAACCTGGACGTATTCATCAATAACCAAACCAACATCTTCGGTGCCTCGGCCTGGACGGTGGGGTTGGACGAGATCGGATTACGGCCCGGCGTACACGCTAAATTTGCTACCCACTTCGGCTTCGGTGCGTACGACGAGACCGCGAAGTCGCTGGAGGCAGGCATTATGGCGGACTACTTTCTCGGCAATACCGACATCATGGTGGAAAGCGAACTGACCCCGGGGGTGTCGAACAGCCCGTTGTTTCTCAGTTTGTTTCTGAATTTTCAGATTGGGAAACGGTGGTAGGGGAGTCTTTTAGGCGGATAGTTCTTTAGTCGGTTAGTCAGGTCGGGTGGGGGTCATTTACAATATATCCTATGGAGTTGAGTGTTGGAGGGGAGTACGGTATTGTGATTGATGCCGTTGGGGCCGAGCAGTTTGCGTGGCTGCGCGAAAGAGCTTACGCAGGCTGGGTGCTCATCATGGACGAGGAGACCGAACGGTACTGTCTGCCGCGGATCGAGCGCTACCTGGGGTCAACTCCCCTGGTCAAGATCGTGGTGCCGGCCGGTGAGCGGCACAAGCATTTGGATACCTGTAAATTTATTTGGGAGGAGATGTTCCGGGGCGGCGTGGGCCGGCGCTGGTGCTGCCTGAATTTAGGTGGCGGCGTGATCGGGGATATGGGCGGATTTGCCGCCGGTACCTTTAAGCGGGGCATCGACTTCGTGCAGATTCCTACCACCCTGCTCAGTCAGGTGGATGCGAGCGTGGGGGGGAAGCTGGGCATCGATTTTTACGAAGTCAAGAACAGCATCGGGCTGTTTGCGAATCCGCAAGCGGTGTGGGTCGATGCCGGGTTTCTGGGTACCCTTCCGGAACGGGAGATCAGGTCCGGTTACGCCGAGATCATCAAGCACGCACTGATCGCGGATGAGCAGCAGTGGTCGGAGTTGCGGGACATCAAGGATATACGCGGCCTTGACTGGCCGGCCGTCATCGAACGTAGTGTCGACATCAAGCGGCAGGTGGTGCTGAAGGACCCCTTCGAGCGGGGCATTCGGAAAGCGCTCAATTTTGGTCATACCATCGGACACGCGGTAGAGAGCTACTTTCTGCATCGCGAAGACCGACTGCTGCACGGAGAGGCCATTGCTATCGGGATGATCACGGAATCTTGGCTCAGCCACGAAACGGGTGATCTGAGTGCGGCGGCGCTAGATGACATTCGCGATTACTGCCTCAGGGTATACGGACACCAACACGTGCCGGAGGCCAGTTTTCCTGTACTGCTGGACCTGATGCGGCAGGACAAGAAAAACGATACGGAGGCGATCAACTTTACCTTCCTGGAAAAGCCGGGGGAGGCCGTAGTAAACAAGACAGCGACCGCGGATATGATCACGCGGTCGCTGGCTTACTACAATTCGCTTGGTAGTTAGTTAATGTGGGCCCACCTCGATGCGACGGGGGGTCTTGGTTTCGGCGACCGGTCGGAGTACGGGCACGTATACTTCGAGAATGCCGTTGGTATACTTGGCCGTGATGTTATCCTCATCCGTGCTGTCCGGAAGACTAAAGCTCCGGCTGAAGGTGTGGAAGTTGTGTTCCCGGCGGCTGAACGAGTCGTGGTCGCGCACCCGATCGGCGTGAAGTTCCCCCTTGATGGTCAGTACGTCGTTGTGGACGCTGATGTGAAAATCTTCCCGCTGGTAGCCGGGGGCGGCGAGTTCGATGAGGTATCCGCCCTGGTTTTCCTCGTCGAGTTCGGTGATGTTGGCACCGGGTATGTTAAGTTCGTAATCGCCGCTCATGGTCTGGTTGCCGTAGAGCCTTCTGCGTTGTTCTTCGAAGGGATGATCGATGTGGCGGTAGCGCGAATTGGCGGGTGTAATGCCCCGAAATGATGTGAATTCTCTCATGGCGATTTCATTTAAGGTTATGCTAAAAGTCCTGATTACCGGACGTTTCTGCAACGACGACCGTTTGGTCGGTGTTCGTTTTACCGTACTTTTGCGCCCCTAATCACCTCCGATGCTGCTACGCCTCCTGTTCTTCGCTTTGTTATTCTCCTCCTCCCTGTCCGCCCAGCAAGAGGGGCACCGGATCGCCGTCGAGATCGATGGTTACGAAGAGGACATCCTCACCCTGGGATACTTCCTGCTCGATAAGCAGTACATCATCGACACGGCTTACCGGTCGGATGCGGGAGATTACGTATTCGAGGACGATGCCGAACCCCTGCCGCGGGGCATTTACCTCGTCGTGATGTCCCCCGACAATAGCTACTTCCAATTTGTGGTAGGCGACGACGACGATCAGGAATTCACGATGAAGACCCGCATGGGATCGCTCCACGAGATGGAGGTGACCGGCAGTGAGGAAAACGACCTCTTCTACCAGTACCTCGGTTTTATCACGGACATGCAACAGCGGAGTGTGGCAACACGCACCCAGCTTTCCGATACCACCCTTGCTCCCGCGCTTGCCGCCCAGGCCCGGCAACAAATGGAGGATATGGACCAGGAAGTGAAGGCTTACCAGCAGAACCTGATTTCCGAGCACCCCAGTGCGTTCGTCACGGCCATCATCCGGGGAAATCAGGCGGCCATCCCCCCCGACTTTGCCGACGAAGCGGACGATGAGGCCCGGCGCACCAAGCAGTGGCGGTGGCTACAATCGCACTACTTCGACGGACTGGACCTCAAGGACGAGCGCCTGCTGCGTACGCCCTTCCTCTTCGAGCGCATCAATTACTACGTACACACGCTGCAACTGAAGCACCCGGATACCTTAGCCCGAGCGATTGATTTCGTGCTGGAACAGTTTGAGCCGCTGTCGGATGCCTTCAAGTTTTACACCGTACACTTCACCAACGAGGCGGCTACCAGCAACATCGTAGGCATGGACGCGCTCTACGTGCACATGGTCGATAAATACTACCGCGACGGAAAGGCCTTCTGGGCCGACGAGGAGCAACAAACTAAAATGATTGAGACGGCCGACGAGTTGCGTCCGCTGTTGATCGGACGTCAGGCCCCCGACCTGGACATGGTCACCCGCGAGGGCACGGATATTCACCTGTACGACATCGATACCGAATATACCGTACTCTACTTCTGGCGCTACGACTGCCCGGCCTGTAAAAAGTCGACCCCCCACATGAAGGAATTTTACGAAAACTGGAAGGACAAGGGCGTCACCATCTTTTCGGTATGCACCAAGGGCGTGGAAGACCTGGGCGAGTGCTGGGAATACGTCGATGAGCACGGTATCGGAGATTGGGTGCAGGTCGCCGATCCCTACCAACGCTACTACAAGGAATACAGCATCAAATCTACCCCCGCCATCTACCTGCTCGACAAGGACAAGAACATCGTGAGCAAGCGGATCAGTGCCGAGCAACTCGATGAGGTGCTGACGAACCTGACCCGCGAAAAAAAGGGTGGGGCACCCGGAAAATAGATGGAGGCCGTCGAATTTATCCCCGAGCTGGGTGACCTGTACTTTACCCTGGTCGGCTGCACGGTGCTGATTGCCGTCATGATTTTCCTGGCCTTCCGGGCGTCGCGGGCCGGGGAGGCCGATCCGCGCCGTAGGGTACTGCTGCCCATGCTGGCTTACTTCGGTGCCCTACTGGCCCTGATGGCCCTGCTCGGAGCCTTCTGGACCCTCTTCAAGTACCCGAACGTTACCATCGACGCGACCACCCTAACCATTGGGAAGGAAGCTTACCCTATTCCCAATCTGGCCAACGTACGCATGGAAGCGGTGGGGCGGGGAGCGAATACGGACGAGACGGTGCTGCTGATCCAGACCAAGGACCGGAAGAACTGGGCCTTCCCGGGCGACCGGTACGACGTCCGGAAGATGTACGGTTTGTTGCGGGCGGCAGATTAACTTCGGCTAAACAAAGTTACCGCGCGAACGTACCTCCTCAAAGAGAACCACACACATGCCAGCTACCCGTCTTTCCGACCTGTTTCGCGACCCTGAATTCCTAGATGCCCTCACCGACGTGTTGCTGCCGGGCTACCTGCCCCTCCAGCGGTGGTTCACCAGCAAGGGAAAGAACATCACGAACTGCGTTCTGGAAGATTACTATACGGTGCTGGAGGATGCCGGGATCGCGATCATTGCGGTAGACTTTGCCGACGGAAGCCGGGAAACCTACCAGATGCCCCTCTCGCTGAACGTAGGCGGCGAACAGCGGGGCTTCTACCAGGAAAATCACCCGAACCTCATTCTGGGGGAAATAACGGGTACCGGTCTGCTCGCCGATGCCGTGCCCCGGGCCGACTTTCGCGCGGCGATCTACCGGATGATCCAAGCGGGCAAGACCGACAGCGAACGCCTCACCGCGGAAGCCGGGCGGGTGCTGCGGGAAGCTCCGGAGAGCGTCACCAGTACGGTTCCCGCGATCGATACGAGCAATACGGCCATCATCTACAACGACCGCTTCTTCTTTAAGCTGTTTCGCAAACTCGATCCGGGCCTGAACCCCGATCTCGAACTCGTGAGGTTCCTGAGTGAGCAAACGGACTTCGCGCACTGCCCGCCCTACGGGGGAAGCCTGGGCGTGGGTCGAATGGAGGACGAAGACTACCTCAACCTGGGCCTCATGAGCGGCAAGGTGGACAACCGGGGGGACGCCTGGGAGCTGTTTCAGCAACTTACGGAACGCTACTTTGCCGGCGACGGTCCGGTGGATGCCGAAACCATCTTGCGGGCGCGCTTGCTGGGCATACGGACTGCAGAAATGCACCGGGCACTGGCCTCGGCCGGAGCCGACCGCCCAGAGTTGACCCCGGAACCCCTTACCGGTGAATACCGGGCCGAAATAACGGGAGCGGCGCTGAAGTTGCTTGACCGACAGTTCGGACAGCTCGCCGACCGCCTGGGGGAACTGCCGGAGAATAACCGCAAACTGGCCCAACGCGTACTGGACGCCCGACCGCGCCTCCTGAAAAAACTCGGAGCCCTGCGCGACCGGGAGATGAGCGCGAAGCTGACCCGCATCCATGGCGACTATCACCTCGGACAGGTCCTCTACACCGACCGCGATTTCTACATCATCGACTTCGAGGGGGAGCCCCTGCTGACGATTCCGGAGCGCCGCCGCAAACGTCCGCCCTTGAAGGACGTCGGAGGTATGGTCCGCTCCTTCCACTACGCCGCTCAGGGGCAGCTGCTGCTCAATGCCGACCGATACGCAAACCGGGGAGACCTGAGCCAGCGCGCCGAAGAGTGGTACCGGACGGTAGCGGACGCTTACCTCGATGCTTACTTTGAGGCCTGCGGCCCGGCCGACTTCCTGCCTGCGGGTGATGCGGATCGCCGCGCCCTCCTCGAACTCTTTATCCTGGAAAAGGCCGTTTACGAGGTCGCCTACGAGCTGAACAGTCGTCCGGCCTGGTTGCCCATTCCACTAAACGGGGTGCTTTCGCTTGTCTGACGTACTTTCGCAACCATGAAGATCGCGCTACTCGGATACGGTAAAATGGGTCGCTACATCGAGCGGCTGGCCACGGAGGGCGGCGACGAGGTCGTGCTGCGGGTAGACGAGCACAACCGGGCGGATATCCGCTCGGCGGACCTGGAGGGAGTCGACGTAGCCATCGATTTCTCCCGTCCGGATGCTGCCGTTGCCAACATCGAACTGGCTCTAGCTGCCGGCGTGCCGGTAGTCGTGGGTACTACCGGTTGGCTGGATCAATTGCCCACCGTGCGCAAGCAGGTGGAAGAAGCCGGGGGAGCGCTCTTCTGGGCGTCCAATTTCAGCGTCGGCGTCAACGTATTTTTTGCCGCCGCCCGCCGGCTGGCCGAGCTCATCAGCAAGGAAAATTACCGGGTGTCCATCGAGGAAACCCACCATACGGAAAAGATCGACGCCCCCTCCGGAACGGCCATTACGCTGGCGGAAACGGTGGCGGCCGGCTTACGGGGCGACCGACCCGACATCATCTCCTACCGGGAAAAGGACGTGCCGGGCACTCACTTGCTCCGATTCTCCTCCGACATCGATGAAATAGAGATGACCCATACCGCCCACTCCCGGGAGGGATTCGCCCGCGGTGCCATACAGGCCGCCCACTGGATCGCCGGTAGACGGGGCGTGTTCACCATGGCTGATTTACTGGAATCCGACTAACCTCCTCGCTTATCTTTGCCCTTACTCTATAATCTACCGCCATGTTCCGCTTTCTAATTTGCCTTATCGTCAGTGTAGCTTACTTCGGCACGGCCGCGGCGCAGGCACCGAAGTCACAACTCTACGTATTCGATATCAAGGTGGGGGATACCCTGGTCACGCTGACCAATCCACGGTACCTCTCCGGCTTCAACGGAAATGGCTACAACGACCATCCCCACTGGGCGGATCGCAACGTACTGTACGCTTCCGTTTCCACACCGGACATGGAGCAACCCGACATCTACCGCTTTGATCTGGCGAACACGACCCGCACCCGGCTGACGCAAACCAAATCGGGAGAGTACAGTCCGAAAAGAATGGGCGACGGCAGCCGCTTTTCCGCCGTTCGCCAGGAGTACGTCGATCGGGATACGGTCCTGCGGCTGTGGGAATTTCCGGCGGACCTTTCCGATAACGGCCGTCCGGTATTCTCCACCACGAGCGGCATCGGCTACTACGAGTGGCTCAACAACAACCAACTGGCCCTCTTCCTGGTCGGCAATCCCAACCAACTGGTGATGGCATCAGCAAACGGAGATAGCCCCCGTACCCTGGCCACCAACACCGGCCGCACCTTCACCCGCCTGACCAACGGAAACCTGGTATACGTAGACAAGAGCAATACCCCCTGGCAGCTCGTCGAACGCAACCTGTACCGACTGGAGGAAGCGCCAAAGGTCATTGCGCCCATGGTGGATGGTACGGAAGACTTCGTCGTACTACCGGACGGCAGTTACCTGGCCGGGAACGACTCCAAACTATACCGACTGGACCCCACCACCCCCGCCGCCTGGCGCGAGGTCGTGGACCTCGGATTTTATGGCCTGCGGCGCATCAGCCGGCTCGCCTACGACGGCCGCGGCCAGCTAGCGATCGTCGCCCAGAACTAACCATTTTACTAGCCCTACCACCACCATTTAAAGCCATTCCCATGATCATTGGTTGCCCTAAAGAAATCAAGAACAACGAAAACCGCGTTGCCCTCACGCCCGGGGGTACCCTCGAGCTCGTCCGCCGCGGACACACCGTACTCGTGCAGTCGACCGCCGGTATCAACAGCGGGTACAGCGATGCCGACTACACGGAGGCGGGCGCGGAAATCATGCCCGACATCGAGTCCGTGTACGCTAAAGCCGAAACCATCGTCAAGGTGAAGGAGCCCATCGAGTCAGAATACGCCCTCGTGCGCGAGGGGCAACTGCTCTTCACCTACTTCCACTTCGCCAGCTCCCGCCCCCTTACCGAGGCCATGGTCAAAAGCAAGGCCATCTGCCTGGCCTACGAAACGGTAGAAGGTCCCAACGGCGGTCTGCCCCTGCTGATCCCGATGAGTGAAGTAGCCGGACGTATGTCCATTCAGGAAGGAGCCAAGTACCTGGAGAAACCGGCCGGCGGTCGCGGAATTCTGCTGGGTGGCGTCCCCGGTGTTCCTCCCGCCCGGGTGCTCATTCTTGGCGGCGGCGTCGTAGGCACCGAAGCGGCCAAGATGGCGGCCGGCCTCCACGCCAACGTTACGCTGATGGACATCAGTCTGGATCGCCTGCGTCACCTAGCCAATATTCTGCCCGCCAACGTAACCCTGGTCTTCAGCAGCGAGTACAACATCCGCCGTGAGCTGGATCGGGTCGACCTGATCATCGGCGCGGTGCTCATCCCCGGTGCCAAGGCCCCGAACCTGATCACCCGTCAGATGCTGAGCGAGATGCGCGACGGTACCGTGGTCATCGACGTTGCCGTGGACCAGGGCGGTTGCATCGAAACCTGTCACCCCACCACCCACGAGGATCCCACCTACGTCATCGATGGCGTCATCCACTACTGCGTAGCCAACATGCCGGGCGCCGTACCCTTCACGAGTACGCTGGCCCTCACCAACGCTACGTTCCCCTACCTGCTGCAAATTGCCCAGAAGGGATGGGAGCGGGCTACCGAAGAAAACAAGGGGCTCAAGGCTGGCCTGAATATCGTGAGGGGTGAGATCGTTTACGACGAAGTAGCCGAAGCCTTTGCCGCTCCGGTTTCCTAAAAATAATGCAGATGAAAAACGTCCTTCCCATACTGCTGCTGCTTGTATCCACCGGTGCGTGGGCGCAGGTTGCCAATCAGCAGGACATCGATCCTACGCTGCCCGAGTTCCGCTTCGACAAGCTCGTGCTCGGCGGTGAAATGTACTTCCTGGCGTCGGATTACCTGGCGGGTCGGCGTACCGGCTCCCCGGGCAACGAGATTGCTGCGGAGTACATCGCTGCCCAGTTGCGGGCCTTCGGTTACGAACCCATTAATACGGAAGACAGCTCCTACTTCCAGACCGTGCCGCTGCGCAAGGTCCAGCCGCCGACTTCGGCGGAGGTAAAGATCGGCGACCACTCTTTCGTCCACGGCGGCGAGATGCTCATCGTACGGGGACCGGAAGCGGACGTCCGGGGCCAGGTGGTGTTTGCTAACTACGGCTGGGTGGACGAAGCCACCGGGCACAACGATTATGAAGACCTTGACGTAAAGGGCAAGATCGTGATCACCCGCCCCGGCCTGCCCGGCGACCAGGGCCAGCAGGCCATCTTTCAAGGCGTAAGCGAAAAGGCGGAGATGGCGGCAAGCGCAGGAGCGGTGGGAATCTTTGAAATCTATGCGCTTCCCTATCCCTGGCAGGGATTTAAGGGCTTTCTGGGCGGCGAACGGATGTCGGTGGACGATGGGAAGCCGGCGGCCACGATCCCTTACGGATTCATCAAATTCGAGGATGCGTTCGTCTCCGATCTGCAGGCGAACAAGGACGGTATGCCGGGCGAGTTAACGAGCAGCGGTATGCAGACCAGCGATATGGGCAGCCGAAACGTGGGCGGCATTCTCCGGGGAAGTGACCCGACGGTAGCGGACGAATACATGATCATGACGGCCCACTTCGACCACGTCGGGGTAGGTGCCCAGGGTGGTGGCTTTTACTCCGAGGCGGACAGCATCTTCAACGGTGCGCGCGACAATGCCTTTGGTACCATCAGTCTGCTGGCCGCCGCCCGGGCCTTTGCCGAGAATCCGCCCCGCCGCTCGATCATCATCCTGGCGGTGACGGGTGAGGAATTGGGGCTGTTGGGCAGTAAGTACTACGCCGATAATCCGCTCGTGCCACTGGAGCAAACCGTGTTTAACTTCAATACGGACGGAGCGGGATACAACGATACGTCCGCCATTTCGGTCATTGGCATGGGGCGTACCGGCATCGACGAACAGATCGAGCGGGCCGCCGCCGCGTTCGGTGCTTCGGTAATTTCGAATCCGGCACCCGAACAGGGCCTTTTCGATCGTTCCGACAACGTAAGCTTTGCCGCCAAGGGAATTCCCGCCCTCAACTTCGCGCCCGGGATGACGGACTTCGACGATGCCATCTTCAAGTATTATCATCAAGTTACCGACAACCCCGAAACCATCGATCTGGAATACCTGAAGCGATACTGCCAGATTTATACCCTCGCCGCACGCCTCATCGCCAACCGCGACGAACTGCCCTTCTGGAAGGAGGGGGATAAGTACGAAGAAGTCGGAAAAAGTCTCTACGACAACGGAAAGTAACCGATCCATGAATAAGCCGCTCTACTCCTTTGAGGACATTCAGAACCTGGAGTTTCCCCCCGTCATCGTGTACGCCGTACCCGTCATGGTTGCCCTTACCGTCATCGAATGGTTCCTGCGGCGACGGGAATACATTCACGAACTGGAGGAGGCCGCCGAAGCACTGGGATTTCTCACCGATTACGCGCCCACGCTGCGCAACTGTGGATGGAACCCGGTTGCCTACACCAAACGGCGCAACCTGTACGCCGAGGAGCTGAAGGCTTACATTGCCGACCGCGCCGGCAGCAGCCGCGCCGAGAAGCACAACTACGACATCAAGGACGGACTGGCCGCCGCCGGCGTTGGGGTAGGGAACCTCATCAGTACGGCACTGGTCAAGGCCCTCACCTTCGGCGTTATTCTGTTCTTTTATAACCTCAGTCCGCTCTACATCCCCACCACCTGGTGGAGTTTTATCCTTTGCTTCTTCGTAGTCGATTTCTGCCGGTACTGGGCGCACCGGATTAGCCACGAGCAGCGGTTCTGGTGGGCTACTCACGTCACCCACCACAGTTCGGAGCAGTACAATTTCTCGGTATCCTTCCGCCTGAGCTGGACGCAACACATCAAGGTGATCTTCTTCGTTCCGGCGGCACTGCTGGGCTTCGATCCCTTCGTGTTCTTCATTTGTATGCAGATCGGGGTGCTGTACCAGTTCTGGATCCACACCGAGCTGATTGACCGTATGTGGGCGCCGGTGGAGTTCTTCTTCGTCACGCCCAGTCACCACCGGGTACACCACGCGACGGAGGAAAAGTACCTGGACAAAAATTACGGATCGAGCCTCATCATCTGGGACCGCATGTTCGGCACCTTCTGCCCCGAGCAGGAAACCCCGAACTACGGCATTCTCAAGCCGGTCAACAGCTATAATCCGGTGAAACTGGTGTTCCACGAGCACGTAGATATGTTCCGCGACATGGCCAAGTACCGTCATCCCAAAGCATGGTGGCGCATCATGTTTCACGGACCCGGACTGACGCTCGACAAGGAAAAGCACTACGGTTTCTACAAGTACAAGAACGGGGAAGTGCCGTCGGCCAGCGAGGCCCAGACCTCCAAGAAGGTGGGTAAAGAAACTCCGGGAAACGTGATCGTATAGCCGCGAACTTCGGTGGCGGATACGTACTTTAGTGAATCACCGGCGGGGCCAAAATCCTGACTGCCTAACAAAAATTTATCCGTCATGCCGATCTTCAACGACCTCAAACGAATCTTCTTCGGCGCCAAATCCGTCGCCAAGCACCAAGCCTCTCGCGCAAACGAGGCCGCCCGGGAAGCGGGCGATGAACTGGCCGCTCAGGGCGACGAATTAATCGACCTGACCAAACAGGCGGCCCGCGAAATTGCCGCCCGCGCGCCCGGCTACATCGATAAGGGTAAGGATGCCCTGAGCGAGCTCGGCGACGCCGTCTTCAAACAGGCCGATTTCCGCCCCAAGGCCGATCGAGACACCCGGGAAGGACTGGACATCATCGACGAGGAACTAACCCTCGGCGATCTCGACGAAACGCCCCCGCGGGAAGCGCCGAAATCCGGAACGATCTCCTTCGAAGACGACGAGCCGACCGTCGATCCCACCGCACCCCCCAAGGAGCCCTCCGCACTGCGGCAAGTGACCGATTCCACCCTGGATTCAGCCGCCCGGGCCGGACTAAAGGCCAAGGACACCGCCGGCAAACTGGCCGATGAGGCCCTGAATCGCGCCGCTGCCGCCGGAACCACCCTTAAGGGAAAGGCCGATGCCTTCGTGGAACACGCCAATCGGGAGGCCGAAAAAATGAAACTGGAGGAGTCCATCGAGCAGGCAAATGCCGCCGCCGCTCAGGCGGAGGCTCGGGCCCGTGCGTTTGATAACCAGGAGGCCGACCGCGATACGGACAAGTCCACCCTCAGCGGCACCGATTCCTTCTTCGACCGGGCCGACCGCTTCGCCCGCGGCGACTACCACAACGAGGGAGGGAAGCCAATGCGCATTCAGGACGATCCCGATTATCGTCCCCGCAAGAAGAGCGATCTGATCGCCGGTTTCGACGATGCGGACGGCGACGGCGACAGTCTCATCGACGACGCCGTCATCGAGGAGGAATAGCATCCAGAGTCCTCCGGACTGCCCGGGCGCGCTCCGCCGCCCCTGCATGGTCTCCGTGAACACATAACGTCCGCACTGCAATAGGGTACAGATTTCCGTCGGTGGCCCGCACTCTTCCGCTGGCCAACAGACCGGCCTGTTCGGCTGCTGCCGCCACGTCATCAATGGTGGCATCACGCTTTGTGCGGGAACGCAGGAGCAGGGATGGTTCGTACCGGCGATCCACGAAACCCTCAGAGAAGTAGGATAAGCCGGCTACCTCGGCAGCTTTCTCCAGTTCCCCCCAGGGAGGTCCGAACAAGGCCGGAATACCAAGATCACTTATTACCCGGGCGAGCACTCCGGCCGCGACCGCCTCTTTGTCTGCGTAGTGGTAAAGGGCACCGTGGGGTTTCACGTGATGCAGCCCGCTACCGGTAACCAGTTTGACCATTCCGGCGAGCGCACTGATTTGGTAGAGTAGGGTAGCGTGCAAGACTTCCGGTGAAAGGTGCATGGGCAAACGGCCGAAGTTCTTTCGATCCGGAAAGCTCGGATGGGCTCCGATAGCCACACCGTGGTGCACCGCCAATTTTACCGTGTTCAGCATGGTCAGCGCGTCGCCGCCGTGAAAACCGCAGGCGATGTTGCAGGCGTCGAGGTAGGGCATTATTTCTTCATCGTTGCCGACCTGTTGGTCGTACCACGTTTCTCCTAAATCGGCGTTGAGTAAGATGGCCATGGCCCCAAGGTACGCAGGCGAGTCACGCAAAATTTAACAAGGGTAGTGCAGAAAACAACGTATTGTACCGTTAGGCCTTGCTTTTCACGAATTTCCTTGGCACCTGCGTCCCCGACAAAAAAGATGTACTAACTTGATCGCACAAATAACCGATTATGCAAAGACGTGATTTTCTAAAGTCCACCTCCTTATTCGCGGCAACCTTGGCAGCCGGGCAGGCAAGCGCTTTCAACCTTTGGAAAAGCGCGGCCAATAAACGCGTGGCCCTGGTAGGCACCGGAGTGCGCGGCTCATCGCTGTGGGGAAAAAATCTGGTGGAGAATTACGGCGAAGAGGTCACCTTCGTGGGCCTCTGCGACATCAATCCGGGCCGCCTGGAAACCGTGCGGGAGTACATGGGCGTCGACTGCCCGACCTACACGGACTTCGATAAAATGGTCAGCGAAACCAGGCCCGAGTGGGTGATCGTGACGACCATGGACTCGACCCACAGCGAGTTCATCATCAAGTCGCTGGAGGCCGGCGTCAACGTGATTACCGAAAAGCCGATGACCACCGACGCCGAAAAGTGTCAGGCCATCCTGGACGCCCAGAAAAAAACCGGCGGGGAGGTGCTCGTCACCTTTAATTACCGTCACTCGCCCCACAACACGGCCATCAAGCAACTGCTGCACGACGATCGGGTGGGCAAGGTGACCAGCGTGGACTTCCACTGGTACCTCAACGTCTACCACGGGGCCAGCTACTTCCGCCGGTGGCACGCTTACGTGGAGAACAGCGGTTCCCTCTGGGTACACAAGGCCACTCACCACTTTGACCTGCTCAACTGGTGGGTGGGCGCAACTCCGGTGGAGGTGACGGCCTACGGTGCCCTGGAACACTACGGAAAGAACGGACCGTTCCGCGGAGCCTCGTGCCGTACCTGTGACCACAAGGCGGAATGTCCCTACTTCTGGGACATCACCAAGGACAAGCGTGCGATGGAGCTGTACGTCGACAACGAGGAGTACGACGGGTACATCCGCGACTCCTGCGTATTCCGCGAGGACATCGACATCTGGGACAAGATGAGCGCCCAGATTCTGTACGACAACGGCGTGGTCGTCAACTATTCCCTGACGACCTACTCTCCCTACGAGGGTTACCGGATTGCCTTCAACGGCCACGACGGGCGCATCGACTCGTGGGAAGACATTCCCTACCAGCGCGGCGAGTACAACGAGGAGGAGCAGGCCGACCTGCACAAGGCCGAAATGTCGTTCGGTAAGGAAGAGACGCCTACCGAGTTTCATGAGATCATCGTGCACGAAAACTTCGAGCCCGACTTCGAGAGCATCAAGGTGCCGAAGTACCGCTACGGCCACGGCGGTGGCGACCGGCGTATGCTTGATTACCTGTTCGTCAAGCCCGATGCCGCCGACCCGCTGGGGCACATGGCCGGTACCCGTGATGGTGCACTGTCCGTACTCATCGGCGTCGCCGCCCGGAAGAGTCTGGCGGAACGGCGTACGGTAAGGATTGATGAGCTGGTGAAGGTGTAGTCTACCCGTCGGCCCCGTCGGCCCCCGTCGGCCGACTCTAAAGTCGTCCGCCGGGTAGGCCGTTGGGTTGATTTCAGTGATGCCTGTTGGTTCACTCGGCGGACGAGCCTCGTGCCTCGGTCGGCCGACGAGTGCCCGACGAGCCCCGTCGGCCGACTCCGAAGTCGTCCGCCGGGTAGGTGGATGAGTTTATTCCAGTAGTGCTTGCTGGTTTACTCGACGGACGAGCCTCGTGCCTCGGTCGGCCGACGAGTGCCGTGAGCCGACGAGTTTGGGGAGAATGGGAACAAAAGCCCCCCATCCGCAATTACACTACCGCAACCCACACCCCTACCCGCATGCCCGCGACGAACGTACAGATAGAGCCCTCCTGGAAGAAAGCCCTCGAGCCCGAATTCAGCAAGCCTTATTTCAACACCCTCATTGGATTCATCAAACAGGAAAAGGCCGACGGAAAAACGGTGTATCCCCCCGGATCACTAATTTTCAATGCGTACAACACGACGCCCCTCGATCAGGTGAAAGTGGTCATTCTGGGCCAGGACCCGTACCATAATCCGGGTCAGGCGATGGGCCTAAGTTTTAGCGTGCCCCGGGGAGTTACGCCTCCGCCGAGCCTGCGCAACATCTACAAAGAAATCAACGACAGCCTCGATCTCCCGATTCCGGACCACGGCGACCTGACGAAGTGGGCCGAACAGGGCGTGTTCCTGCTCAATTCAATGCTAACCGTGGAACGCCAGACGCCGGGCAGCCACAAGCGCTCGGGGTGGCAGTACTTTACCGATGCCAGCATCAAGGCCGTGAGCGACCGGACCGAAAATACAGTCTTCATGCTGTGGGGTGCGTTTGCCCGCAAAAAGGCCGAACTGATCGATGGTAAGCGTCACCTGGTACTGGAAAGCGCCCACCCCTCTCCCTTTTCGGCGGACAAGGGGTTTTTCGGCAACCACCACTTCAAGCAGGCCAACGAATACCTGGTTGCCAACGGGAAGACACCGATCGATTGGCAGATCGAGTGATACCTTGCGCCCAAACTACAGCGATTGCGCTTCCTGCTCCCCCTGATCATTCTCGGTTTTACCTGCTGCGGCCCCGCTGAGCCCACCCCGGTTGCCGAAGTAAAAACGGTCAGCGGCAACCTCCGGTACCAGGAAGATGCCCGGACCCTGCAGGCCGAGTTGGTCTTGCCGGATTCCACCGAACGCCCCCCCACTTTTTTAGGCGACCCGATGCGACCGCTGCGCGGCTTTCCGGCCCGCCGTTTCCGACTCGAACGGGTCCAGGACCTTCCCGGAGACATTCGGTTTTCCGTAACGGAACAGGGGGCCGTGGCCAATTTTTCCTTTCCGTTTCACCGCGTGTACATTGATTCGCTGCCGGATACCCTGCGGCGTACCGAAGCGGCCAACTTTGCCGTAGGGGACCGCGGGATGACCGAGGAGGAGAGCCTGCTGCTTTTCTTCGAACCCGCCGATCGCAGTAATCCAAAGCGGATACTTGTGACCGGTCCCACTGATTCCGGCATAGTTTCGCTCCCGACTTCGGCCATCAACGACATTTCTCCCGGAGAATATTCGGTCTATTTCGTGAAGCAACAACTGTACAAAGACCGCCACAAAAACCTGCGGGTAAGCGTTCAGGCCGAATACTTTACCCGGTCCCAGCCCCTTACCGTGGAATAACCAACGTACTTTTGCCCCGCAAAACCTCAGAATATGAACGTACTTCTCCTCGGCAACGGTGGCCGCGAACACGCACTGGCCTGGCGGCTGGCCCAGAGCCCACTATGCGCCCAGCTCTACATCGCGCCCGGTAACGGTGGGACGGAGGAGTTCGGCATCAATTTACCGGTCGATCCCAATGACTTCGAAGCCGTGCGCCGCGCGGTCGTCGACCACAATATCCGACTCGTCGTCTGCGGCCCGGAAGAACCACTCGTACGGGGAATACAGAATTTCTTTAGTACCGACGATCAGCTCAAGGCGGTATACTTCATCGGCCCGAGCAAGGAAGCCGCCCGGCTGGAAGGAAGCAAGGCCTACGCCAAGGCATTCATGGAGGAATACGGCATCCCGACTGCCGGGTACCAGCGGTTTACGGCCGATGAGATGGAAGCCGGCGAACGCTACCTCGAGCAGAGTCATGCGCCCTACGTACTAAAGGCGGACGGACTCGCGGCTGGTAAGGGGGTGATAATTCTCAACGACCTGGAGGAGTCAAAACGCGAGCTGCGCGATATGCTTCGCGGTAAGTTTGGCGATGCAGGCACTACGGTGGTGGTCGAAGAATTTCTCGACGGCATTGAATTTTCCGTGTTTGTACTTACCGACGGCGAAAGCTACCGCATCCTCCCCGTAGCGAAAGACTATAAGCGCATCGGAGCGGGCGATACCGGGTTAAACACCGGCGGAATGGGCAGTGTAAGCCACCCGCCCTTCGTTGATGCCGATATGATGCGGAAAGTAGAACAACGCATCATTCAGCCTACGCTGAAGGGCATTCAGGCCCGCAAACTGGATTACCACGGCTTCATTTTCATCGGCCTCATCGCCGTGGAGGACGAGCCCTACGTAATCGAATACAACTGCCGCATGGGAGACCCGGAAACCCAGTCGGTGATGGCACGCCTCAACAACGACCTGATGCAATTGCTGCTGGAGACCGCCGAGGGTGGTTTGAGCAGTGCGGTGATCGATATGGACGACCGCCAGGTGGCCACGGTCGTCCTCGTAAGCGGCGGATATCCCGGCGACTACGAGAAGGGCAAGGAAATTACCGGACTCGACGCGGTTCAGGGCAGTATGGTCTTTCAGGCCGGGACCCGAACGGACGAAGAAGGTCGGCTGGTGACCGACGGCGGCCGGGTGCTGGCCGTGACCAGCTACGGCGACACCTACGAAGATGCCCTTGCGAAGTGCTACGAAAACGCTCGACGCATAACATTTGACGGAGTAAACTTCCGCCCCGATATTGGATTCGACCTGTAGCCCGCTATGAATATTATTCTGTTCGACTCAGTCGTCCGCCAGGCCCTGCTGCCCCTGACCTACACCCGTCCGGTCGCCGATCTGCGCATCGGTAGCCTCACCATCGCGGAAAAGTGGGCGCGCCAGACCGATGGGCAGGTCTCCTTTCTCACCCAGGATTACCTGGAAAAGAAGTTTCCTCACCGCGTCGCGGAGCGCAACCTGTTCATCGACGGCAGCATTCTCCCGTCGGTAGAATTGTTGTCCTTCCTCGATCAGATCGAGAACAATACGGCTTACTTCTCGGAGGGGGAAATGGTGGTGGCCTCCTTTGATCGTCCGAATTCGGAACGCTTCATCGCCAGCAGAGAAAGTGTAGTAGAACGCCGGCTCAACCTGCCAAATCTGCCCCTGTTTAGAATCACCCGTCCCTCCGACCTCTTCAGTCTGAACGACCGTGCCATCCGGGAAGATTTCGAGTTGCTTACGTCGGGGCGTACCTCAGCCGGCTTGCCGCCGAGCAACCTGCTGATTGGTCCGGCCGATCAACTGTTCATCGAAGCCGGCGTAACGGCAGAAGGCTGTTCTTTCAACACCAGCAGTGGACCCATTTACATTGGCCGGGACGCGGTCATCCTCGAAGGGGGGAACTTCCGTGGACCGATTGCGGTGAACGCGGGAGCAGTGATTAAAATGGGAGCAAAGATATATGGTCCCACCACCATTGGCGACCATTGCAAAGTAGGCGGGGAAATTAACAACGTTGTTTTCCAGGCCAACAGCAACAAGGGGCACGACGGCTTTCTCGGCAACGCGGCGATCGGAGAGTGGTGTAATATTGGTGCGGACACCAACGCTTCCAACCTCAAAAACGACTACAGTGAGGTGAAGGTATGGTCGTATCCGCACGGGGAGCGACGCCCGAGTGGCTTGCAGTTTCACGGGCTCATCATGGGCGATCACTCGAAGGCCGGCATCAATACCATGTTCAATACGGGTACCGTGGTGGGCGTGTCGGCCAGCATATTCGGCCCGGGCTTTCAGGCGGACTTTATCCCGTCCTTTACCTGGGGAGGGAAGGAAGACAACCAGACCTACCGCCTCGATAAAGCCATAGCTACCGTCGAGCGGGTGATGCTGCGGCGAAATGTCGCGTTTACCGATACCGACCGGGCCGTGCTCCAGCATATTTTTACCGCTACCCAGAAATATCGTCCTTAGCCGGTAGATCGCTTGTCAGGGTCGATTCGGTGCGCCAGATCAGGTAAGCCGTGGCCCCCAGACTGACCAGCCCGGCTGCCAGCAGGGGCCAGAACGCGGAATCCATCTCGGTGTCCGGCGTAAACTCCCCGGAGAGGTAGGTGCTGATCACCTGGGAACCATTGAAGAAAAAATGAATGAGGATGGGTATCCAGAGGGAGCCCGTCCAACGGTAGGCATAACCCAGCAGGGCACCGAGCAGCAAGCGGGGAATAAAACCGGCAAATTCAACGTGAATGGCGGAGAAAATGGCCGCCGCTACCCATACGGCGAGGTGGCCGCTCATCACCTCCGACAACAGCCTTCCCTGTACCACACCCCGGAACATCAATTCCTCGCATACGGCCGGAACGACGGCAACGGTAAGGAGTGCCAGCAATAATTCCGGTAAACTTTCGAAGGTCAGTACCCCGGCGAGCATAGCGTTACCGGTATCCTCCGAGCGAACCATCCACTCCGGCAGGTCGAGTTGCAGATTGAGGTAAGCCGCCAGACCGATGAGGGGCAACCCGACCAAGAACGCTCCGATGGCAACGGGAATCAGCCGGGGTCGGGTAGGGTAGACCAATCCCGCCGCGACCGGCCACCACTGTCGGTAGGTCAGCAGCAGGCCCAGCATGGCCGAAAGTCCGAAGGTGGCGAGGTTGTTGAGCAGGAGGATAAACCGCAGTTGCTGGCGGTCTGCGGGCCCCGCGAAGGTGGCCGACGGATCGCCGATCGGCAGGCCGTAGTGCAGGGCGAGCGCGGTCACGATTCCCCCGCCCAGCAGCAACATCACCAGTACGCCGAGTAGGGTGAAGAGCAGCAGGCGCAGCGAGGTGCCGCGGAATCGATCTGACATAGGGTAGCTTGAAGCCGTAAAGATAAGCCCCTGCTTTACCTTTACCCCGTGCAGCTCTCCGTAATTATCGTCAGCTTCAACGTACGCTACTTTCTGGAGCAGTGCCTACTGAGCGTCAGCCGTGCCACCGCCGGTATGGAGGTGGAGACCTGGGTGGTCGACAACAACAGCGCCGACGACTCCGTGGAAATGGTGGGCCGGCGCTTTCCCTGGGTACGGCTTATCGCAAATTCGGACAATCCCGGCTTCTCCATCGGTAACAATCAGGCAATCCGTCAGGCGAGCGGCAAGTACATCCTGCTGCTCAATCCGGATACCGTCGTGCGGGAGGATACCTTCCAGAATTGCTTCGCTTTTGCCGAAGCGCACCCCCGGCTCGGCGGACTGGGCGTAAAAATGATCGACGGCAGCGGTCGTTTTCTACCGGAGAGCAAGCGCGGTTTACCGACGCCCTGGGTCGCATTTACGAAAGCTTTTGGCCTGTCCCGACTGCTCCCGCGTTCCCGCCGCTTCAACCACTACCACCTGGGGTATCTGAGCGCGGAAGAAACCCACCGAATCGAGGTACTCTCCGGCGCCTTCATGTGGATGCGGGCCACGGCCCTGGAAAAAGTGGGCCTGCTCGACGAGGATTTTTTTATGTACGGCGAGGACATCGACTTATCGTACCGGCTGATCAAGGGAGGCTACGATAATTACTATTACCCGGGGACCAGCATCATCCACTACAAGGGGGAAAGTACCAAGCGGGGCAGCCTCAATTACGTGCGCGTTTTTTACCAGGCCATGGTCATTTTCGCCCGCAAGCACTTTGCCGGTTCCCAGGCCCGGCTGCTGGTCTGGATGATGCAGCTCGCGATCTACCTCCGGGCGGTGCTTACGGTGGCGGCCGGACTCTGGAATCGTTTGCGGTTTCCGCTGATCGACGCGGTAGGGATTTACATTGGCCTCCTAGCCCTCAAACGCATCTGGTCGGCCTATCACTTCGGTGACCCGGACTACTTCCCGGTGGACATCAACTACCTGCACTTTCCCGCCTACACGGCACTGTGGGTTGGAAGCATTTTTCTGGGGGGCGGTTACGACCGCCCGTTCGCTACCCCACGCTTGCTGCGGAGCCTGGCCTTCGGCACGTTGCTCCTTCTCAGCATCTACGGCCTCCTACCCGAAGAACTGCGGCCGAGTCGGGCCCTTCTCGTACTGGGAGCGGCCTGGGCAGTGGGCTGGACCGCAGTCAACCGGACGGTAGCGCGTGCACTCACGTTTGGTACGTTGCGGGGGCAGACCGAGCCCCGCCTACTCGTCGTCGGCCGGGCCTCGGAAACCCAGCGCACCCTTAGCCTGCTCCAACGGGCGGGGGCGAGCAGAAACTACCTGGGCAGAATTCAACCGGCGGGCGGAAGGGCGGAAGAGGACGACGAGCCCATCGGTACCGCCGACCGACTGGATACCCTCGTTCAGCTGTACCGGGCCGAGGAGATCATCTTCTGTTCCGCCGACCTGGACAACACCGACATACAGCGGTGGATGAGCCGGCTGGGGCCGAACATTCAGTACCGCATTCTTCCGGAGTCCAGCGGAAGCATCATTGGCAGCCACCGCCCCGACCAGCGCGGAACGCTCTACACCATCGACGTGAACCTACGGATCAACGATCCCACCAACCGGCGGGGAAAGTGGCTCTTCGATCGGAGCATGGCGTTGTTTTTACTCGTAAGTGCTCCCCTTGTGATCTGGCTTATGGGGCAGAAACGAGGGTTCCTGCTTAATGCAATCGCGGTGTTGGGTGGCCGGCGGAGCTGGGTGGGTTACCATCCCGGCGATCCCGGACTTTCCCTGCTCCCGCGTCTCCGCCCCGGTGTGCTGTGGCCGGGATTGGGCCTTGAGCCGGATGCGGATATGGTGCACCACCTGAACCTGTTTTACGCGCGGGACTACGCCGTCTCCGACGATTGGCGGATACTGACCGAGCATTTTTCCCGGCTGGGTCACCGGGGGTAATCAGGTAGGCTGCTACTTTCCCGCATCCCGCTTGAAACCGGCGAAAAATTCTGCGAGGGAGTCGAACTCCCGGTTCCAGGTCAGACCGGTACCCACCTGCAACCTCCTACCGCTTGCGATGTCGGGTTGCCGGCGCTGGTAAATGCGCAGTTTGAGCGATCGGCTGTCGTTGAGTACGTACTCGAGGACTACGTCGTTGCCGATGAACGTGCCCGTCGCGCCACCGGAGGTGAACTGGTTGTTCAGGACATTGACGTCGCCCCGCAGGCTTAGCCGGTTGTTGATGTCGCGGCGGAAGGAAAACTCCACGGCCTGGCCACGGATCACGGTACTTTCGCGGTCGATCTGGGTGCTGGTGGAATAGTTGCTGTAGTCGATGTCGAAATCGAAGCCCGAAATGAAGGCATCCTCCCCGAAGGCATCGCGCACGAGGTCGTTCAGCAGTAAACTCAGGTAGCTCGACAGCCATTCGCTCACCGTGTTTACCGCCACGTCGGCCACGTTGAAACTCAGGTCGGCGGGCAAGAACTGGCCCACTGCGATCAGGCCGAATACCTGGCGATTGAGCTCGTTCTGGTCCAGGAGCAATTGCCGCCGCTTGTTGTTAGCGAAGTTTTCGAGTTTTCCCGTAAGATTAGGGAATGCGATATCGAAATTGATGTTGGGCTGGGTCAGAATACCGTCCAGCTTCAGGGTTAGTTCGATGTCGGTGGCCTGGCTGGCGGCACTCGTCAGTCCCGCCGCATCGGTGGTGCCGGTCTCCGAAGTAAGGTACTCCTGGATAAAGTTGATGATGGGCGTCCGCAGGTTTTGGTAATCGGCGGCAATGTCGATTCTGGCCGCGAAGGGGTCGCCGGACCAAGCGACGGTCCCGCCCGGTCTAACGGAGAATTCTTTGTTCACCACCCGGTAGAGCGTGAAGAGATAGTCGCCTTCGGTAAGCGTGATCGTGCCGTACATCTGCAGGTCGCCGTCGCGGGGGATGCGGATCGTGAGATCTCCATTTCCCTGCCCGCGCAGCACGTCTCCCACCTCTTCGTCGAAAATGATTTCCCCGACGGCCTGGTCGGTCACTTCAATCTCCATTTCCAGGCTCACCCCCGTAGGGTCCGCCGCGGTGGTGCGGTCTTCCTCCTCCGTGTAGACCTTGCGGTTGACGAACCTTACATTTTCAATGGGCCCGGCACCGCTGCCCTCCGCCACCGGGATGGAAAGCCGGGAGTCACGGCCGACCGTTGCCCGCACGTAAATATCCGTCTGGCGGAAGTTGCCGGTAAAGCTTACGGTGCCGCTACCGATGGCCCGGCCGTAGAAATTAGGGTTTTGACCGGGGGACAGGTCGAGCGCGAGGAAGCGGTCGGTCTGCAGGCGGGCGTTGATGCCCAGGTTTTTGAGGCGATCGTGGGTAATGCCGCCCGTGAGATTGGCTACGTTGTCGTAGCGATCGAGCAACTTCGTACCGGCGAGGTCGAAGAGGGTATTGGTGATCCTCACCCGGCTGTCGGTAAAGTGATACCGCGTCTGCAGGTAATCGAGGGTGAAGGCACCGGCGGTGGCGTCGATGTAGCCGGACACATCCGGTTCGGTGGCGGGACCGACAACATTCAACTGGCCATCGATGCTGCCTACAATGTTGGATACCGATCCCCCCACCCAGTAACTGGCGAGGTCAAGGGGGTAGCCCGTCAGGTCTACCGTGAGGTCCAGGTAGTTCTTGAGTTGATCGGCGCGCGGATTTTCGTTCAGGTCGCCTAAATTAAAGGAGGCTTCAACGATGAGTTGCGAGGTATCACGGCCCAGGTTGAGGTAGCCGTTCAGTTTTCCCTTGGGGTTAGGGGCTACGAGGTCCATACGCATACGGCCGTAGTTGTCCCCGTTGATCAGGAAGGTGTCGCTGCGTACCTGCGCACTTAATCCCTGTAACTTGAAGACATCATCGACCCCTACGCTAACGTTCACCCGACCACCGAAGTCGAGGGGCGGATAGTTCCACACCGAATCGATGAGGCCGAGTGCCATGTTCTGAAAATTAAGGTCAAGTCCGCGCACTCCCCGTTTGGCTACCCGGATGCTGCGGTCGCCGCTGCGGAGGCTAAAATTGCGGGCGTCAATGTACTGGGGACCGATGACGATGCGGTTGTCGCGGCGAATCGACCAGGGTTCCTGGAAGAGAACGAGGTCGGACTCGTCGAAACGGATGGCGTAGTTCGCGGTGTCGGGTAGGGTAATTTCACCGTTCAGGTTCAGCTTACCCAGGAAGAGTCCGCCCGCCCCGCCGTAATTGATGCCGAAGTCAATCGTATCCCGGTCGATGAGGCTCAGCAGCGTCAACTGGTCGAAAAGGGGTTTGCCCTTGATGTAGGTGCTGTCGATCACCAGGTCGAGCTCGCCTTCCGAACCGTCGCCCTTGGTCCGTACGATCAGGTCGACCAGCGATACGTCGTCGAAAGTGAAGCGGGGGGCCATCAGTTCGGCCTCCATCTTGTCCTCAAAGCCATCGTAGCTGCCAACGAGGTGGACATCCACCAGTGGACCCAGTTTCGGAGCGATCAGCCGGTTAAGTCCCTTGGAGTCGACAATGGTCAGGTCGAAACTGAAGCGGTTCGGTTCGGGTACGTTGCGGGGCGGCGGTATGTTCAGGCGGCGGGCCCAGCCGGGATAGTAATCAACGAGGTACTTCGTCAGACTGGTCGACACCTCATCCAGGTCGAAGCGGCCGACGATCTCTCCCCGCGCGATGTCACTCTCCAGTTTGACCACTTTCTGCCCTTCGGCGTTAAAGTTGGAATACGCCAGCAGTTTTCCTACCTCGATGGTGGCGGTATCCCGGACGATCCGGAAGCTGTCGAGTTCCACGCGGCCCTCCATCTCACTGAATACGGTGTTCTTCAGGTTCAGGTCGACGTTGCCCGACAGGACCACGAGTCGCTTGCTCAAGTTTAGAGCCTGTAGGTCGACCTCACGGATTTCGGCAAGAAAGTCAAAGACGGGGATGCTGTCGCGAAAGTTCAGCTCCCCGAGAAAGCTCAGGTCGATGTTCTCGTCGGCAATTTCCAGGCTTCCGTTGAAGAACTGTTGTTCGAGTCGCCCGCTGATGCGCGCATTCTCATACTGGTACCCCCGGAAATTGAGGGTTTCAACGGTGGCGGTAAGGTTCGCACTCGCCGTTTCCGAGAGCAGTCCCCGGCCGTCGTTGATGGCACCGCTGAAGTTAACGGTACCGAGTTGGGCGTTGTCGGTCCACCGTCCCAGTTCAAAATTATTCAGCGACAGGGTACCGCTGTAGTCGGCGCGATCGGCCCCGTTTTCAATATTCATCCGCATATCCAGGACGGCCCGTCCGATGTCGGTACGCAGGTCTCCCTTGGCGGCAAAATCCGTAAAGAAGCCGTCGAACTGGCCATTGAAGTCAAGGCGGCCCAATTTGTCGAAGTTCCGCGGCAGGGTCATCCGGGGGATCAGGCGCCGGAGGGTGGCGACGCTCGAGTTCAGGCGGGTAAGCTTGAGGTTAAGGGCTTCCGACCCGGGAAGGGCCAGGTTTCGGCTGCTGAAACTACCCTCCAGGAAGTTGCGGTCGTCCAGCGCCAGCATCACGTCCTCGGCCCGCAGGTTGTTGACCCGGCCCACGAAGCTGCCACCCAGTTCGATGCTCCGATCGCGGTTGTCGCGAAAGAACGGATTGAAGCGCAACTTGCGGGCGAAGTACAGCAAGTCACGCACCGCCAGCCGGCTGGATTGCAGGTTCATCTCCATCCGCACCCGGTCGTTGAACTCCGTCCAGGAGCTCCAGCCTCCGGGAAAGCTAAAGTACAGGGAGTCGGAAAGCGAGCTTTCCGGCGTGGTAAGGACCAAATCGTACAGTTGCAGCTCGGTCGGTGTGGCACGTAGGTCCTGTACGCTCAGGCGGTTCAGGACGAACCCACTTTGTTCTTCCAGACTCAGGTGTTGCAGCCGGCCGGCAAACTTGCTGTCCTGAAAGTCGATGTCGGTCAGTTCCAGGTCTACGTTCCGGGTATCCAGGCGGGCAAAATCCACCGAAGTGATGTCGGCCGACTCAATGGCATCCTTACGGTAGTTGTTCAGCGTAAAGGCGCCATCGATCACTTCCACGCTGCTGGCCAGAATGTGTAGACTTACCCGATTGGTATCCACTGAGGTACTGTCCAGCGCCCGAATCACCTGCTCCACGGCGGGAACATTCGTTAGCGGGGTGGGGGGGAAGGTGGTCTGCCGCACCACCGGTCTGCGGAGTTCGGCATGATCGATCGCTACTACTTTGCCCGGTAGGTCAAGTCGGTCCATTCGGATGATGCCCGACTCCAGGCTCACGTCGAAACGCTGTCCCCTTACGCTGTCGCTCTGGACAAAGACGATGTTCTTCAGGTCCAGCCGGTCCAGGGCCAGGTTGATGGGTTTACTCGGCTGATCGCGGGGAGGGAACAATTTTTCGAGGGCCGTTTCGAGGTTAGATTCCGCATCGCCCAGGTCGCGCCGAATCTTGAAGCGGGTGTCGGCGATGGTCAGGGCTTCGATCTCCAGGGCGTTGTTGAGCAGCGAAAGCAGGTTGAAGTTGGCCTCCAGCCGTTTACCGTACAGCAGGGTATCGCCGTACTTGTCCTGGATGTAGATGCCGTTAATGGCCAATTCGTCGAACCACGAAAGCCGCACGTAGTCGACCCGCACTTCCGTCTCCAACGTCTTGGAAATGCTGGCCGTGACGCGATCGGCGAGGTAATTCTGGAAGGAGGGGAGTTGCAGCAATCCGAGGAGTACGACGAGCAGCAGGATGAGCCATACGAAGGTCTTACGCAGCCGCTGCCACCACCTGCGCTTACGGCGCGGCTTCGGGGGGGGAGTGGCTTGCGGCTGATCTGACATCAATACGTCCGGCGGTAGAAAATGCGTGCTCCACCTTAACGCTACAACCCACCGGAGTGTTACAATCTGCTCACCCGTCCTCAACGAAATTCCCCCTCCCGCCGTTCTCCGGGCTGATCCCCCCCCTCCCGGCCATGTCCAACGTCCTTGTTTTATTCGCCCATCCGGAATTGGAGCGATCGCGCGTTCACCGCTCCCTCATTACCGGATTGCCCCAATTGTCGGGGGTCACCTTCCGCGACCTGTACCAACTGTATCCCGATTTCCACATTGACGTAGCGCGGGAACAGGAACTGCTGTTGCTGCACGATTTCATCATCTGGCAGTACCCCATGAACTGGTACAGCATGCCGCCGCTGCTCAAACAGTGGATCGAAATGACCTTCGAATACCGGTGGGCCTACGGACCGGGCGGTATCTACTTACGCGGCAAGCGCGTCATGAATGTGCTGACGGCGGGCGGCGAACGGGACACGTACCGGCCGAATCGGTACAACCGGTTCCCGGTTCCGGAATTCCTTCGCCCGCTGCAGCAAACCGCCCGCCGTTGCGGAATGGAGTATTTGCCACCCTACGTCATACACGTCACGCGCCAACTCGCTTCGGAGCAGGTAGACCGGGAACGAGAAAGGTATCATACCTTTTTGCGGGGGGTGGTAGCGGACCGCTTTGACACCGCCGACTGGCAGGATATTGCCTACGCCAACGAAGTTTTGGACCTGCCAAACGAACTGCGATGACGCCCGACTTCCTCTTTCAGGCGATGATCTACCTGGCCGCCGCGGTGATCGTCGTACCACTGGCTAAGCGCCTGGGTTTAGGATCCGTGCTCGGCTACTTGCTCGCCGGTATCCTGATCGGTCCGTACCTGCTGGGTTTTATTGGTGAGGAGGGGGAGGAACTGATGCACTTTGCCGAATTCGGCGTGGTGATGATGCTGTTTTTGGTGGGCCTCGAACTCGAACCGGCGCTGCTCTGGCGCATGCGCATCCCGATTCTGGGGATGGGAGGGATGCAGGTGGCCCTCTCCGCCGTGGTACTGGGTGGACTGGCCTACCTTATGGGGTTGAGCTGGCAGGAGAGCACGGCAGTCGGATTGACCTTCGCGCTGTCGAGTACGGCGATTGTGCTACAAACCCTGGGGGAGCGGGGCCAATTGAATTCGAGCGGGGGCCGAAGTTCCTTTGCGGTATTGCTCTTTCAGGACATTGCGGTCATTCCCATCCTGGCCGTCATGCCGCTGCTGGCGCTGGGTGAAATCGGGGCGGATGGTGAGGGCCACGGCGGTGCCAGTGGTCTACTGGAAGGGTTGCCGGCCGGGCTAAGGGCGGGAGCGACCCTGCTGGCAATTGCTATCCTGGTGGTGGCGGGGCGTTACCTGGTACCTCCCTTACTGCGGGTGGTGGCGCGCGCCCGTCAGCGGGAATTGCTTACCGGTGTCGCCCTGTTGCTCATCGTGGCGGTTGCCGTACTGATGTCCGCGGTGGGCCTGAGTCCCGCGCTGGGCTCCTTCCTCGGTGGCGTGGTGCTGGCCAACAGTTACTATAAGCACGAGTTGGAAAGTGACCTCGAACCCTTTAAGGGATTGCTGCTCGGACTGTTCTTCATGGCGGTAGGGGCGTCGATCGATTTCGGTCTGATTGCCGCACGACCCGGTACGGTGATTGGCTTGGTGCTACTGCTCGTGGTGGTCAAGGCGCTGGTGCTATTCGTTACCGGTCGGGTGTTCGGCTTGGCGCAGGATCAAAATGCGCTTTTTTCCTTCGGACTGGCACAAACGGGCGAATTTGCCTTCGTACTGCTGTCGCTGATCCAGCAGGAGGGGATTTTACCGCAGTCCGTCGTCGCTCTATTGTTGGTAGTTGTAGCGGTCAGTATGGCCCTTACGCCACTGATTATGTTGGTGAACGCGCGGTACATTCAACCACGCTTCGGGGTAAAAGAAAGTGTCGACGATGCTCCGCCGCCGGAAATCGAAGAACCCCGGCGGATAATTGTTGCCGGATTCGGAGGCTTTGGAGCGGTCGTGGGACGATTTCTGGGGGCAAACGGCGTGAGGGCCACCATCCTAGACAACGATTCCGACCGGGTCGACTTACTGCGTCGGATGGGATTCGAGGTGTACTACGGTGACGCTACGCGTTTCGACTTGTTGGAAACGGCGGGGGCCGCAGGAGCAGAGGCGATCGTGATCGGGCTGCCGAGTCCGGAACAAAATTTGCGGTTGGTCGAGACGGTGAAAAAACACTTTCCCCACCTGCACCAAATCGTGCGAGCCTTTGATTATCCGGACACCTACGACTTAATGGACGCCGGGGTACTGCACATTTTCCGAGACACGCTCTACAGCGGTGTGGCCGCCGGCAAGCAAACCCTCAAACTCCTGGGCGTACACGCTTACCGGCTGGAGCGCAATGGCCATCGCTTCTTCCGCCACGACCTGGCTGCCCTACAGACCCTGGCCGGTATGCGCTTCGACGAGGATCTGTACGTCGACGCGGTGCGGGGGAGCGTGGCCGATCTGGAGGCTCAGTTACGCTCCGATTACGACCAAGGAGCGTACGGAGAGTACGGTGGGTGGGATATCGACGGCATGGCCGAAGAAGAATAAATTAGCGGGGCAACCGCGGTCTGCCGCCGGGTGCCGATTGATCGCCGGACCTGACCGGGATACGAACCGGAACCGGTTCGGGGGAACCCGTGATAATGTCGTCGAGCAAGTCAAGAAGCCTGGAGAGATCGGGAAAAAATGAGAATAATCGCATGTCGGTCGTTCTTGTATACACTGGGGGAACCCACCAGCACGACTAGAGATCACCTGGTTAAGGATTTTAACCAGTCTTTATTGCTTTTGGCAAGGGAAACGTCGCTCCCGCGTCCCCGCCAAAAACCACGGACGGCGCGCCGGCGTTAGCTATCTTTGCGTCTTGTACCCCGTAACTCTGCCCTGCCTTGAAGAACATTCGTAATTTTTGCGTGATTGCCCACATCGATCACGGTAAGTCGACCCTGTCCGACCGCCTGCTCGACTTCACCCAGTCCGTCAACGAACGGGAGAAGATGGACCAGCAGCTCGACGATATGGACCTGGAGCGCGAGCGTGGGATCACTATCAAGAGCCACGCCATCCAGATGCACTATCCCCACACCGACGGGGAGATGTATACCTTCAACATGATCGATACGCCGGGCCACGTCGACTTTAGCTACGAAGTCTCCCGGTCGATCGCCGCCTGCGAGGGTGCCCTGCTGCTGGTGGATGCCACTCAGGGAATTCAGGCACAGACGATTTCCAATCTCTTTCTGGCCCTCGAGCACGACCTGGAGATCATTCCCGTCCTGAACAAGGTGGATATGGAAACCGCCATGATCGAGGAGATGGCCGACCAGATGATCGACCTCACGGGCTGCGAGCGGGAGGACATCATTCTCGCTTCGGGCAAAACCGGCATTGGCGTACCCGAGATCATGAAGGCCGTCGTCGAGCGCGTGCCTGCCCCCAAGGGCGACCCCGCAGCACCGTTGCAGGCCCTCATTTTCGATTCGGTCTTTAACCCCTTCCGCGGCGTGATCGCCTACGTGCGCGTCATGAACGGCGAGCTGAAGAAGCACGACAACCTGCGCTTTATCGCCACCGAGTCGGTCTACGAGGCCAATGAAGTCGGCGCGATGGAGATCACGCCGAAGCCACAGCCCAAGATCAGCTGCGGTAATGTGGGCTACATCGTCACCGGCCTGAAGACCTCCTCCGAAATCAAGGTAGGCGACACGGTCACCCTCGACAATCGGCCTGGTGAGCGCTTATCCGGCTTCGAGGAGGTGAAACCGATGGTGTTCGCGGGCATCTTCCCCCTCGATAACGATGATTTCGAGCCCCTCCGCGACAGCCTCGAAAAGCTGCAACTCAACGACGCCAGCCTGGTCTTCGAGCCCGAAACTTCGGCCGCCCTCGGCTACGGGTTCCGCTGTGGCTTCCTCGGCATGCTGCACCTCGAGATCGTACAGGAGCGACTCTTCCGGGAGTTTAATATGGACGTCATCACCACCGTCCCCAACGTTACCTACAAAGTGACCGACACCAAGGGCAACGTAACTGAGATTCGCAATCCCGCCGAGCTGCCCGACGTCAACCACCGCTCGAAGGTCGAAGAGCCCATGATCACCGCCCAGATCATCACGACCACCGAGTATATCGGGGCCATCATGACGCTCTGCATCGACAAGCGGGGTACCCTGACCAAGCAAACCTACCTCAGCCCGGAGCGCGTGGAGCTTCATTTCATTCTGCCCCTCGCCGAGATCGTCTTCGACTTTTACGACCGCCTCAAGTCCATCTCCCGCGGCTACGCCAGCTTCGACTACCAGCCCAAGAACTATCAGGAGACCGACCTGGTCCGCATGGACATCAAGCTCAACGGAGAAAACGTCGATGCCCTTTCCGCCCTCGTCCACCGCTCCAAAGCAGAGTACGTCGGCCGCGGCATGTGCAAAAAGCTCCGCGAGCTCCTGCCCCGTCAGCAGTTCATGATCGCCATCCAGGCCGCCATCGGCGCTAAAGTGATCGCCCGCGAGACCCTCTCCGCCATGCGCAAGGACGTCACTGCGAAGTGCTACGGCGGAGACATCTCCCGCAAACGCAAACTGCTTGAAAAACAAAAAGCCGGCAAGCGTAAGATGCGCCAATTTGGTAAGGTGGAGGTGCCCCAGAAGGCCTTTTTGGATGTGTTGAAACTGGATTAGTAATGTAGTACGGTAGTCTTTTAGTACCGTAGTCGGGTAGTACTATAGTACTGCAGATTACCTAGCATTCGTTAATTTACCTCCTACTACAAAACTACTGTACTACCGTACTAAAGAACTACCGTACTAACCCCCCCCCTTCCATGACCCACTTCCTCCTCGGCGGCACTTCCGGATGGCAACGAACGGCACTGATCGTGTTCTGGCTCTGCGTACTGGCTATACCGATTGGCACGGTGCTGTTGTTTACCGGACTGAGTTTTACGGATTTACCGTCGGTGACCGAGTTGGAGAACCCGAAGAACAATGAGGCGAGCCCCGTTCTGGCGAGCGACGGGACGGTCCTTGGACGCTACTTCGTGGAAAATCGGGTGATGGTCGACTTTAAGGATCTGGGGCCTCACCTCGAATCTGCCCTCGTGAGTACGGAGGATGAACGGTACTACAACCACAGCGGTATTGACTGGCGGTCGCTTCCCCGGGTAGTGATCAAGACGGCCATTATGGGCGACGAAAGCGCGGGCGGCGGCTCGACGATCACCCAGCAGCTGGCTAAGTTGCTCTTTACCGGGCAGGCGAGCTCCAACATCATTGAGCGGGGCTTTCAGAAATTTAAGGAGTGGATCATCGCCGTACGGCTGGAACGGAAGTACACGAAGGAAGAGATCATCGCGATGTACCTCAATCGTTACGACTTCATCAACGGCGCGCAGGGCATCCGGGCCGCGGCGGAGAATTACTTCGATGGCAAGCGGCCGGCCGATCTCGACGTGCAGGAGGCCGCCATGCTGATCGGGATGCTGAAGAACGCTTCGCTGTACAATCCGCTTCGCTTCCCGGAACGCACCCAGGAGCGTCGTAATCAGGTACTCGCGCAAATGGTTCGCAACGAGCGCATTACGAAAACTGATTTTGACTCCCTCTCCCTGCTCCCCCTCGGAGTGAAATTTACCCGGCAGCGGCACGACGACGGACTGGCACCCTACTTCCGCATGGTGCTCGCCGAGGAAGCCAAAAAGATCCTAGCGCAGGAACCCTATCTGAAATCCAGCGGACAGTCTTACGACCTTTACCGCGACGGACTCACCTTCTACACCACGATCGATCCACTGCTTCAGCGTCACGCCGAACAGGAGGTGAAGGTCCACATGAAACAACTGCAGGAACAGTTCTTTCGCCACTGGAAAAATATGGACCCGTGGACTTACACCAACCCGGGATCGGAAACCGAGGTCCGGGTCGAACGGCGGCAGGAGAGTCTGACCAATGCTATTCGGCAGTCGGATCGCTACCAGATGTACCGCCACCGCATCCTCAGTCCGGTGCTGCGTAAGATTACCGCCAAGTTCGATTTTCGCTTCTCCGCCAACGACCGGGAAGTGGAACGCATGGTGGAAGAAGCCAAAAATCCAGGAGTGATTGCCGAAACGGTACGCCTCAACCTGATCTCCAACGACTTCGCCGCCCGCCACCGCCAGGTGATGAAACTGCCGGAGTTCAAAGAACTTCAGACTGCCTGGGCGAAACTTCAGCAGACCGTGAAGGCCGAATTCGACAAGGAGGTAGAAATGCGGGTGTTCACCTACGACAATGCGCGGATGGAAACGGACACCCTCATGACCCCGCTCGATAGCGTGCGCTACCACAAGATGATTCTCCAGATCGGCAGCATGTCGGTAGAGCCCAGCACCGGATACGTACGCACCTGGGTGGGGGGCAGCGACTTCAAGTGGTTCCAGTACGATCACGTCACCACCAAACGGCAGGTGGGATCGACCTTTAAACCCTTCGTTTACGCGGCCAGCATCGACCTACGGGGCATCACGCCGTGCCAGAAGGTTCTGGACCAACCCGTCACCATCGGACCCGGGGACGGCAATTTTCACCTCGGTAAAGAATGGACGCCCCGCAACGCCAGCGGCGGATATACTTACGAAGACTACACCCTTTACCAGGGCCTCAAAAACTCCGTAAATAGCATCTCCGCCTATCTGATGAAGGAGCTCGGCTCTACCGAACCCATCCGTAATATGGTGGCCAATATGGGCATTCCCAAGGAGGAGATTCCCGATGCGCCCTCCATTGCCCTGGGCTCGGTCGACCTTACCGTGCAGCAGATGACGGGAGCCTACACCACCTTCGGTAACAACGGGGTCTTTACCCGACCGGTGTACCTCACGCGCATCGAAGACCGCACGGGCCGCGTCATCTACGAGTACCTGCCCGAAGAACGGCCCGCCATCAGTCCGCAGGCAAATTACGTGATGGTGAACATGCTCTCCCGCGCTTCGGTCGGCAATCTCGGTGGGGTAAAGGGCCCGGTGGGTGGTAAGACCGGTACCACCAACGACCAGACCGACGGTTGGTACATGGGCCTTACCCCCGAACTCATCGTCGGTACCTGGGTGGGCGGCGACGATCGCTGGATCAGGTTCCGTAGCCTCGCTCTCGGTGCCGGATCGAATATGGCCAAACCTTTTTTCCGCCGCTTCGTGCGCTCCGCTCAGGAAGACGAACAGGTGGGCTGGAACACGGAGGCCGGCTGGATCAAACCTTCGGGGGAACTCGGCATTGAAATGGACTGCAATGCGTACAACGGCGGCAACGAAGACCTCTTCCGCGACGGCCAGTCCCTCCCGGACGACCCCTTCGGCAACAGCCCAGACTTTTAGGGCGGGAACGCAGGAGCAGTGAAAACGAACGAAACAGTTTTGCCCGGCTGATCACGGTGTCCTGTGAGTCAGAAGCCTGAGCCATTGCCCACGTACCACGGATTCAGTGCAGGCCGCCGGCCTGTTTTCGGATAAGGGAACTCCATACTGCGCGAAACTCACCAACATTCTTCCCAGGTCATCCGCGTCGGAAAACTGAAGCAGTGGTTCTTCTCCGGATTCATACCAGTGCGGTACCAGAATCGGCTTTCCGAAATGCATGGCATCGTAGATCGATCCCGAGACTTTAGTTGTTCCCAGCACCTCGAGGCACTGACCGATAGCGACCGTTCTCTTTAGGGGGGCTAACAGCACGTCCGCGGACTGCATGATTTCAGTGAAGTCTTCCGGTGAAACGCCATTTTGGTGATATGCGAGTCTTACGGTAGGTGTCTCGTTTACCACTTGCCGGAGACGGCGAATGATGCGCTCGTCCTTAACCCTTCCCGCGAGGTGGATCACCGTATGTATTTCTCTTTCGTGAAGAAATCGGATCGCGTGCTCTACCGGTCCGTAATCCCTGGTGCGGGAAGTGACTGCTCCGGGAATGACTATTTTAATTGTACCCGACCGGTGGGGTAAATGGCTACCGGATAATTCCCGGGTAAAGGAAAAAGGAATCTTTATGTGTTGCTTGTTCCGGTATGCCTTTTCCCGGCTCCCCGTTTCCATCAGGGGGGACGATGGGTAAACATACCCTTCGGCAGCCTGCATCAATTTGAGTTGATGCCTACATATCCACCAATGAACGGAATGGTCAACCAGGGACAGCGGGCCACTTTTCCGGATCCGGGTCCCCTCCCGATCGAAGCAGAAATTGAGATTATGTAGCACCACGAAGTATGGCACCCGGCCGATCAGGTATTTGTACCAGTGCGGTTTTCTGCCGATGGTGGCCACTAGTGCCAGACAGTTACCGGAAAACTCGGTGTGTCTGATGTAGTCACGCCAGCCCGTGCCCCGTTGGGGACCGCGGATCGTGATACTGGGAACTTGCGAAAATCTTTTTTTCAGTATACCGATGTATTCCGGCTTTACGTGGCAGATTATTTGAATACGGGGAATACCGGCAATTACTGGAACCCACCTGTCAAGGAGCTCCGTATGGTCGAATGCTTCGATGTAATGAAGATAAAATTTGTCTTCGGAGGCTGACATTAGACGTAAATTCGTGTATTTTACTCATGTGACAAAGTTTTTCTATGAAGGTGCCTAGGTTTTCGGTCATCATTACTACCTACAATAGGCCTAACTATCTCGTTGAGGCAATACAGAGCGTTATTGATCAATCGTTTGAGGATTGGGAGTTGATTGTCATCGACGATGGGTCTAATCCTACTTCAGAGTTTTACGTTCGGAGATTTAATTGCTCTGAAAAAATAAAATATCGGTACCAAAATAATAAAGGCCCTGGACCGGCTCGGCAGCACGGAATTGATTTAGCGCAAGGTGAATATATATGTCTGCTCGATGACGACGATTATTATCTTCCAAATCATTTGCAGGTTTTAAATGAATCAATTCAACTGTCAGGAAACACTTCTGCCATTTACAAAACTGGTATCATAGAACTTCAAACGACTGGTGCCAAAGTATTCTCCCCTTTTTTCGATGCGAAGAAATCGCCACTTGTCCAACATTGGCAGATTGCTGACAATTTATTACCCTATGCTATTCCTAGGCACATAGCGCTATTGGAGCCAAGCGAACGCATCTTTGCCGAGGACTTTAATTGGTTAGGCAGGGTATTGCTTCGTTTGCCATTACAGCAAGTATATACTCACTCTGTAGTGTGGAGGTGGCATGGAAACAACCGAAGCGGTACTTCTTTTAATAGAGATGCATTAAATCGACGCATTGAAGCGGTTACTGCACTTTACGGACATCCGGGAATGAGTAGTCATATTTCGAAATCCCTTTACAAAAAGATGGTAGCTCATCAGTGTTGGCATTGGACGCGACAATGTGTTAGACACGAGCGCTATAGTGCCGCACGCTATGGATTGTTTAGAGGGCTTGGATACTTTACTCCAACCTCCAGCAAAGATTTTGCTTATACCCTCTATGTCGTCTGTCGTGCAGTTACGTTCCGGCAAGTTCGCAAATTTATATCCACATACATAAATAGTTAAGCAATCCTTTTGAAAAGGAAATATTTGCACTAACTGTTTAAGGTCAAAAGATGTGGTCCAAGCGTGTACTAATAATGCCCAAACATTTATAACGTAAGCATTTAACGGATTGAATGATTTATGCTATCATCAATTTAGGTACTTCCAAGAAAAGTGGAGTATAGTAATATCGATGCTTGATCAGTTTGGAGAGCAACTCTACTTTTCAAGAATTCTTATTCAAATGGCAATCGGCAAATCAGAACCGCCCCACGTAATTCTCCGGCCGAATCGCCCGCAGCTCCTTCTTTACCGAATCGGATACATCCAGCCCCTCGACAAATTCGTGGATCACCTGTTCGTCGATGTTTGTACGCCCGCGGGTCAGTTCCTTCAGGGCTTCGTAGGGCTTCGGGTATCCTTCCCGGCGGAGGATGTTCTGAATGGCTTCGGCGGTCACCATCCAGTTGGCTTCGAGATCGGCGGCGATCTTGTCCGGATTGAGGAGCAGTTTGCTTAGTCCCTTTTCGATGGCCTGGGTGGAGATCAGCAGGTGAGCGATGGGGACACCGATGTTGCGCAGTACGGTGGAGTCGGTCAGGTCGCGTTGCAATCTGCTGATGGGCAATTTGTCCGCAAGGTGGGAGAAAAGGGCCCGCGCGATGCCAAGATTGCCCTCCGCATTCTCAAAATCGATGGGATTCACTTTGTGGGGCATGGCGGAACTGCCGATCTCTCCAGCGATGGTCCGCTGCCGGAAGTACTCCATGCTGATGTAGGTCCAGGCATCCCGGCACAGGTCGATCAGAATGGTGCACACCCGGGACAGGGCATGGAAGAGAGACGCCAGGTTGTCGTAGGGCTCGATCTGGGTCGTCGGGTAACTGCGGCTAAGTCCGAGGGTGCCCTCCACAAATTCTCCGGCGAAAGCGTGCCAGTCGCGGTCGGGAAAGCTGACGTAGTGAGCGTTGAGGTTGCCCGTAGCCCCACCGAATTTGGCCGACATGGGTACTTCTTTTAGTTGTCGCAACTGTTCCCGCAAACGGGCCGTCCATACCGCAAATTCCTTGCCGAGCAGGGTGGGGGAGGCCGGTTGTCCGTGGGTGCGGGCCAGCATCGGAATGTCCTTCCACTCCTCCACCAGGGCATCCAACTTCGTAACCAGGTTGTCGAGGGCGGGGTCGATGACGTGGGCCAACCCTTCTTTCAGACTGAGGGGAATGGCGGTGTTGTTGATGTCCTGGCTCGTCAGGCCGAAGTGGGTAAACTCAACGATGTCATCCAGGCCCGCCGCGCGTAGCCGTTCCTTGACGAAGTATTCCACGGCCTTTACGTCGTGGTTGGTGACCCGTTCGGTACGCTTGATTTCTTCCGCGTCCGCTTCGCTAAAATTGGTGATGATTTCGTCGAGGGCGGCGATTGAGGCGGCGTCGGCCGATTGCAACTGGGGCAGACCGGCCCGGTGCAGTGCCTGTAGGTAGCGTACTTCTACCAGTACCCGGTACCGGATCAGCGCGTACTCACTGAAATAATCGGAGAGGGGAGCGACTTTGGCGGCGTAGCGTCCGTCGATCGGACTGATGGCTTTCAGTGACATGCTGGGGTTCTTTGTTGGGTCACGCTTCGTGGCGGGGCCGGTGATTACCGCACAAAGAACTAAAGAACCGGAGAACTAAACAAAGAACTCATCGTCGAGCACGGGTTCCTGGCCGTCGCGCTTGATGTGGTAGGGTTTGGAATCGTTGCCCTCGAGCAGCCGTGCGTCGACCCGCGTGATGGGGGTTTTGCTGCTGGCCAGCAGGCAGCGGTCGTTGCGGAACACGTCGACGGTTACGCCACCGATCCAGCTCATGCCAATTTCTACCCTGAATTTGTCGATACCGTCTCCGGATGGCGTGTCGACCGTAAAGTAGTGACTGCGGCCGAACACACTGGTGCCGGCACTGGCCAGTTGGCCGTTGAAGTAGATCTTCTCCTCGCCGGTCCACATGCTGTTGTGAACCTCTAACAGATCGTCGTTGATGGGAAGTGATAGGATACGCATCGGGCAATTGTTTCTCCTAATATATCTCCCCGAAACAGCCCCGGAGAAACCAAATAGACCAATGCCGGTTTTGGCTCGATCAAGTCGCCGAACGGACCAATAGTGCCGGCAAAAAATTCCCCTGCGCTTCACCCCGACAACTCCCCCGCTGCGTGTTACCTTCGCCAAGCCTAACCAGCCGTCGATATGCCGCGTTTGCTTCGCTTCTTCCTGTTACTCTGCACCTGCGTCCCCGCCCTAACGCTCTTCGGCCAGGGTGCGGAAGCGCCGGCCCCGGATTTTCTGCGCAGTATCGGTAAGATGTATGTTGTCGTCGCGGTTATCGTTGTCGTATTTCTCGGACTGGCCTACTACCTGTGGCGACTGGACCGACGCCTAACCAATATTGAAAACCAAATTGAGGATCATGCCTGACAAGACTTTTCTCGAAAGTGTCGGTCGTTATTTTGACGCCGCCGCTCCCCATACCGGATTGCCGGATGGACTTTTAAAGCAGATCAAGGTCTGCAACTCGGTCTACCAAATTTACTTCCCCGTAAAGATCGACGGCGAAGTGAAAGTGATCGAGGCCTACCGCGCCCAGCACAGCCACCACCGCAGCCCCACCAAGGGGGGTATTCGTTACTCGAATCACGTAAACCAGGAAGAAGTGGTCGCCCTGGCCACCCTGATGTCGTACAAGTGCGCCATCGTCGACGTCCCCTTCGGCGGTGCCAAGGGCGGCGTGCGAATCAACCCCTGGGAGTACACCGAGGCCGACCTGGAAAAGATCACCCGCCGCTACACCACCGAACTCATCCGCCGCAAATTCATCGGACCGGCCATCGACGTGCCCGCGCCCGACTACGGCACCGGACCCCGGGAAATGGCCTGGATCTACGATACCTACCGCTCGTTTCACCCGGATGACATCAATGCAGCCGGCTGTGTAACCGGCAAGCCCGTCAGCCAGAACGGCGTACGTGGACGTTCGGAGGCGACCGGTCGCGGCGTGTTCTACGGCATCCGCGAGGCCTGCAACCAGCAGGAGTTGATGAACAAGCTCGGACTGACCCTCGGCATCGAGGGCAAGACCATGGTCGTGCAGGGACTCGGTAACGTAGGCTCCCATACCGCCACCATTAGCCAGGACGAAGGGGGCGTAAAGATCATCGGCGTCTCCGAAGTGGAGGGCGCGATTTATAATCCGGAAGGCCTTGACATCCACGACGTGATCCGCCACCGCGGAGAGCACGGCAGCATCCTGAGCTACCCGGGCGCCCAGTCGTTCGGTAAGGATGAGCGCCGCGCCGTGATGGAGTTTGAGTGTGATATTCTCGTGCCGGCCGCGCTGGAGAACCAGATCGACGCCGACAACGCCCACGCCGTAAAGGCCAAGATCGTAGCCGAAGCCGCCAACGGACCGGTCACGGCCGACGGCTCCGCGATTCTGGCCGAGCGGGGCATCATCGTCCTACCCGATATCTACCTGAATGCCGGTGGCGTTACGGTAAGTTACTTCGAGTGGTTGAAGAACCTGAGCCACATGCGCTTCGGTCGCCTGCAAAAACGCTTCGACGAACGCAACTACCAGCGAATCGTCAACCAGATCGAAGAGACCACCGGCAAGAGCATCAGCGAGCGGGATCGCCAGATGATCGTCCACGGAGCCGACGAGATCGACCTCGTACGCTCCGGATTGGAGGAGACGATGATCACCGGCTTCGAGGGCATCTACGCCATTTACCGCGATCAGGAAGGGGTGAATGACCTGCGCACCGCCGCTTTCGCGCTGGCAATCAGCAAGATATCGAACGATTACATCAGCCTGGGAATTTGGCCGTAGGGCGGTTGTAGGCGAATAAAATACTTATTTCACCGAAACTGTGAAATAATTGTTGGTGCGGCTATCTTTGCCGCATCAACATCGCCTTACTCCCTTATGTCCGACAAACTCGACAAGATTGACCTGAGTATCCTCAAGATTCTTCAGGACAACAGCAAGATTACCAACCTCGATCTCTCCAAGCGCATCGGCCTCAGTCCGGCACCCACCCTGGAGCGCGTCAAAAAGTTGGAGCAGAACGAAGTCGTCCAGAGCTACCACGCCCAGGTAAGTCCGGAAGCCATCGGGCTTATGGTCAAAACCTTCGTACTGGTTTCCCTCGATTGGCGAAAGAACCAGGCCCGGGAGAATTTTCTCGAGCAGGTACAGAACATCGACGAGATTACGGAATGCTACATCATCACCGGCGAAGCGGACTTTCTGATTAAGATCGTCTGCAAAGACATCCCGACCTACGAACGCCTGCTCTTCAAGACGCTCCAACAGATCGACGAGATCGAGCGCCTCAAAACCCTGATGACCCTCTCCACGGTCAAGGACGTCAAACGCCTCCCGTTCGACTACGACCAGGAGTAAACGGCGGCGGGGGCGCAGGCGCGGTGCGAACTATGGCGGTAGCTGAGACATTGGTAGTATCCCGCCTTACCCTTACCCCGACCCCATGACTAACCTGAACATCGGCATCGTCCAGCAGGCCAACACCGGAGACCGCAGCGCCAACCTAGCAAAGTCGGAAGCCGGCATCCGTAAGTGTCACGCTGACGGTGCCCAGCTCGTTGTACTACAGGAACTGCACACCGGGCTCTACTTTTGCCAGACCGAAGCCACCGAAGTCTTCGAGCAAGCTGAAAAGATACCCGGCCCCAGTACAGATTTTTTCGGTGCCATTGCCAAAGAACTCGGTGTGGTGCTGGTGCTCAGCCTCTTCGAAAACCGCGCTCCCGGGCTGTGTCACAACACGGCCGTGGTGATCGAGCGCGACGGAACCGTAGCGGGGAAGTACCGCAAGATGCACATCCCGGACGATCCGGCTTACTACGAGAAGTTCTACTTTACGCCGGGCGATATGGGCTTTCAGCCCATTGCGACCAGTGTCGGTAAGCTCGGCGTGCTTGTGTGCTGGGACCAGTGGTACCCGGAAGCGGCCCGCCTCATGGCGCTGGCCGGCGCGGAAGTACTGATCTACCCCACCGCCATCGGTTACGAGATCGCCGACGATGCTCCCGAGCGGGGACGTCAGCGCGACGCCTGGATCATCTCCCAGCGGGGCCACGCCGTAGCAAACGGACTGCCCGTCGTGGCCGTGAACCGGACCGGGTTCGAGCCCGACCCGAGCTCGGTGACTGACGGCATCCTGTTCTGGGGCAGCAGCTTTATCACGGGACCGCAGGGGGAGTTCTTGTTTCAGGCACCCCAGGACGAGGAAGTGACCCAGGTAGTCACTATCGACCGCAAGCGAACGGCGGATGTGCGGCGCATCTGGCCCTTCTTCCGGGACCGCCGCATCGATGCCTACGGGGATCTGCTTAAGCGTTGGATCGACTAAAAGCGAACGGATTTGACGAAAGCGGAAAAAATCGCCGGCATCAGCCGCATTCTTGATGACTTGTATCCGACGGTACCCATCCCCCTGGACCATACGGATCCCTACACCCTGCTGGTGGCCGTCCTGCTCTCGGCCCAGTGTACCGACGTGCGCGTCAATCAGGTCACCCCCTCCCTCTGGGCGGTGACCGACCGACCTGAGGTGATGAAGACCCTACCGGTTGAGGAAATCCGTGAGATCATACGGCCGTGCGGATTGTCGCCGAGCAAGAGTGCCGCCATCAAGGAGCTAAGTCGCATCATCGACGAGGAGCACGGTGGCGTAGTACCGCAGGACTGGGCCGCACTCGAAGCACTACCCGGAGTGGGACACAAAACCGCGAGCGTGGTCATGAGCCAGGCCTTCGGAGTGCCGGCCTTTCCGGTGGATACCCACATTCACCGCCTGGCCTACCGCTGGGCACTATCGACGGGAAAGAACGTCGTGCGCACCGAAGCGGACCTTAAGCGGGCCTTTCCCCGGGAATCCTGGAACAAACTCCACCTGCAGATCATTTTCTTCGGTCGGGAATACTGTCCGGCGCGGGGACACCGGATGACGGACTGCCCCATCTGTTCCGTTTACGGTCGCCGCTCCCTCTTAAAGCTTGAAAATAAATAACTTGTCGGCATGGAGGGAACAACGCACGGCGGTACCTGGAGGCGGAGGCTGCCCCGCATTCTATTGGGAGTAGGTGCCGTGATCCTCATCAGCCTCCTCTATCCCAACAATCTCACCTTCCCCTACCAGTTCGAGCTCAACCAGACCTGGCAGTACGCCGATCTGGCCGCGCCCTACGATATTCCCATTCTCAAGCGGGAGGATCGACTGGAAGCCGACCGACAAGCGGTCATCAGCGGTCTTACGCCGGTGTACCGCCGCGATCCGGAAGTGGCCCGTCGGGCGCGGGCTGCTTACATCGAGGATTTTAAGGAAGCGCTTGACAGCGCCGAGGCCCGCAGCACGTACGCCGGTCTGCGTCGGCAACCCGAAGCCCACCGACTCTACGGACTGGAAATACTCGACCGGATCTACCAGCGTGGAATCGTACGCTTGCGCACCGAGGATGAAGCCCGGGCGGGGATGGCTTCCGTCATTCAGATCGTCGACGGGAGCGAGGTCGATACCCGAACCATCGGACAAGTGTTCTCAACACCGGGACGGGCGAGGCAGTGGCTTGCCGACAGCCTGCTTTACACCCGCCTGGCCGCCCCCGATTTTCTGGAGCCCCTGCTGGAAGACAAACTCGACTATAACACCTTCTACAACGATAGCCTGACCAATCGCCTCCGCGCCCAGTCGCTCGAAGCCGTAAGTCCCTTCGACGGGCTGGTCTCCCAGGGTGACCTACTCGTGCGACAGGGAGAGGTCATCTCGGAAAACGTGTACCAAAAACTGATCTCCTACCGGCGGCTGTACAACAGCAACCTGGAGGGGTCCTCCAGCTACATCTCGGTGATCGCCGGCTACGGTATTCTCGTTGGGCTGGTGATCTTGTTGTTGTTCCTCTACCTCCGCACCTTTTTTCCGCTGGTTTACGTGCGGCCGAAGAACCTGATCTTCATTCTCCTCTGGCCGATCCTCTACGCCGTCCTGGTGCGTTCCGTTGAGCTGGCACCGGGTTGGAGTGCGTACGTCGTGCCCTTCTGTATCGTCCCCATCGTGATGCGGATCTTCTTTACGGAGCGGCTCGCGTTTTTCGTCCACGTGGCGGTGGTGCTGATTGCCAGTTTTCTGACCTCGCTGGGGTACTCCTTTACCTTCCTGAGCATCATGGCCGGGGTCGTGGTCATCTTTATGGACATCGACACCCGCGACTGGTCGCGCTTCTTCAGCAGCCTGCTCTTGCTCTTCGCCTTCTACCTCTTTGGTTACATCGGCATTCAACTGGTGCAGGGATCCGGATTTATGGCCATCAACTACGTAGACCTCATGTGGCTGGCCCTGAACGTATTTTTGGTGCTGCTGGCCTATCCGCTCATTCCGTTGCTGGAGCGATTCTTCGGGCTCATTTCCCCGATCACGCTCATTGAGCTGAACGATATGAACCGGCCGTTGCTGGAGAAACTCGCCCGTCAGGCCGCCGGTACCTGGCAGCACAGCCTGAACGTTGCCAATCTGGCGGAGCGGGTCGCCAGCGAGATCGGTATCAATTCCCTGTTGGTGCGTACCGCGGCCCTCTACCACGACATCGGGAAGTTGAAAAATCCGGAATACTTCATCGAAAACCAGACCGGCTCCAATCCGCACGACCGCATCAGCGACTTGGAGAGTGCCAAGATCATCATCGACCACGTAAATGAGGGGGTCCGACTGGCCAAATCTGCCGGTTTACCCGAGGTGATCCTCGACTTCATTCGTACCCACCACGGCACCACCCGGGCGGAGTATTTCTACCGCAATCACATCAAGGACCACCCCGAGCGGGAGATCGACGAGCCCTACTTTCGTTACGACGGCCCCCTGCCCACCAGCAAGGAGCAGACGGTACTCATGCTCGCCGACAGCGTGGAGGCCGCCTCCAAGTCCCTGAAACAGCCCACCGAGGAGGAATTGTATGACCTGATCGACACCATCATTCGGGGCAAGTTGACCAACGGACAATTGGTGATGAGTCGCCTGAGCTTCCGCGAGCTAGAGGTGGTACGCCGCATATTCCGCTCGGTGCTGAAGAGTACCCATCATTTGCGCATCGCGTACCCCAAAGATTTGAAGAAACAGGAAGAGGAATAACGCCCCAACCTATACCAGCACCCGTGCACCGTGAAAGTGAACCCCCGGCGAGATGGCCTGGGCGGCTTCAATCATGCGCTGCGCGAGGGTGTCGGCATTCGTTGGGTTGTAGTCGCCGAGTAGGGCGGGGGAGATGCTACGCAGCAGCGTCGTAATTCCCGCCGCCACGCGTTCACCGATGCGGGCTTCTTCGCGGTTTCCCACCAGTACGCCGGGCCGGAAGATGTGGATGGCCCAAAAATCCAGTCGGGTAATGTCCTCCTCGGTTTCCCCCTTGACCCGGTTGTAGAAAAAGCGGCTTTCCGAGTCGGCCGCCGCCGCGCTCACCAGCAGGCACTGGTTGGCTCCCTTCTTTTGGGCCAGGATCGCGGCATTCAGAATGTAATCGTGGTCGACCCGCCGGAAGGCCTCCTCACTCCCGGCTTTTTTGATGGTCGTACCCAGGGCGATAAAGACGTCCTGGCACCGAAACAGCTCCGGGTAGCGGCCCAGGTTATTGAAATCGATGAGGGGATTCTCCAGCTTTTTGTGGGTCCGGTGCAGGCTGCGGCGGGTCGGCGCTACTACTTTTTGGTAAGCGGCGTGGGCCAAGAGTTTATCGAGCAGGTGCTGACCCACCAGGCCCGAAGCTCCGAGGAGCAGGGCAGTTTTCTTACTCGCCACAATTTCCATCCCTTCTTTCATGCTTCCCCTAACCGGCGCGAGGGGGGGAGGTTTGCGGCGGAGCGCGGGAGCCGTGAATACTTAATCGAGCGGGGGCGTAACCACCCGAAAGCGGGACAGAAACACCATACCCAGAATAAAGAAAACGGCCAGGATCAGGATGCTGACCCGCATGCTACCCGTCAGCGCATCCAGAAAACCGAACAAGAAGGTGCCGAACACGATGGCCACCTTCTCCAGCACATCGTAGAAGCTGAACCAGGAGGTGGTGTCGGAAGGGGCCGCTTCTCCATCCTCTCCGCCGGGGATCACCTTGGCGTAAGTCGACCGGCTCAGCGACTGCACCCCACCCATAACCAGGCCTACCGCACCGGCCAGGATGTAAAACTGCATCTTACCGTTAACGAAGTAGGCGACTACGCAGATCAGCGTCCAGATGATCAGCTCGAAGTAGAGGGCGAATTTATTTCCCTTCGCCTCGCTGATCTTGGCGGCCAGGTATGCCCCGGCGATGGCCACGACCTGTAGAATGAGTACCACCACGATCAGCTCGGCCGTTTCGAAGCCCAGTTCCTTTTTAGCAAAAATGCTCGCGAGAAAGATCACCGTCTGTACTCCTGCAGAGTAGGAAAAGAAGGCCAGCAAAAACCGCTTGGCCTGGGGGTATTCTTTCATTCGTTGCCACACCTGCCGCAACTCGGCCCAACCCATGGCAGCCATGTCGAGCAGCCCGTTGCCCGGCCGACGCTCGTCGTCCGGCAACCGCGACAGGGATATATAAGCGAACAGCAACCACCAGATACCCACCGTTACGAAGGCCATCCGCACGGCCAGGGTGCCGGTATCCGCCAGGCCAAACCACTCCGGTTTCTGAACCATTGCGAGGTTAAGGATCAGCAGGATGACGCTCCCGACGTAGCCCATGGCAAAACCCCGCGCACTCAGGCGATCGAAACGATCCGGGGTGGCGATCACCGGCAGAAAGCTGTTGTAGAACACCAGCCCGCCCGCAAAGCCAATCAGGCCGACAATGAATCCGAGACTCCCGATCCACATGGTGGACATCCCGTCGAAAAAGAACAGGCTCAGGCAGCCCAGTCCACCCATGGTCGTAAAGAGTTGCAGAAACCATTTTCTCCGTCCTCCCGCATCGGCAATGCCACTCAGCAGGGGAGACAGTAGGGCAATGACGAGGTAGCTGAAGGTAATGAGGTAGGCAAACCAGGAGCTGTTGGTGAATGCCAGACCGAGGACGGTAAACTGCTCGTCGACCATCTCCTCGAAGTAAGGGGGAAAGATGGCGGTGGTGATGACGAGCGCGAAGGCCGAGTTGGCCCAGTCGAAAAGCGCCCACCCATTGAGGGTCTTACGGTCGTTCAGGGGATGCTGCATCGTTCAAAGGTAGCCGGTTACCGGCCTAAGTAGTTACTTTGTGGCCTCCCCCGTACACCCACCAACCCAAGTTTATGCCCCTTATTAAATCTATCTCCGGCTTCCGCGGAACCATTGGCGGAAAGGCCGGCGAAAATCTCACTCCCGAAGACATCGTCAGCAGCGTAGCCGGGTACGGCGACTGGCTGATTCGCAGCGGCGCACGGCGGCTTGTGGTCATCGGCCGCGACGGTCGTCCGTCCGGTCCGGTCGTCTCCGCTCTCACTGCCGCAACCTTACAGTGTATGGGCATAGATGTGATCGACTGTGGATTCGCTACCACGCCTACGGTAGAAATGGCCGTCGTCTTTCGGGGTGCCGGGGGCGGTATCATTCTCTCGGCCAGTCACAATCCCAAAGAATACAACGCACTGAAGCTGCTTAACCACCGGGGAGAATTCATCAGCCACGCCGCCGGCCAGGACCTGATTGCTTCGGTCAATTCGGGCAACATCACCTACGCCGGAGTCGACGACCTCGGCAGCCTCACCCAGGATGAAGCAGTTCTACAGGATCATATCAATGCGGTGCTCGCTCACCCCCTGGTAGACGTAGCGGCCATTCAGGCGGCAAAATTCTCCGTCGTACTCGATGCGGTCAACAGCGTCGGGGCCATCTCGATCCCACCCTTGTGCGAACAACTCGGCGTGCGCTGCCAGGTCATGAATGCCAGCCTCGACGGACAGTTCGCCCACAACCCCGAACCCCTGCCGGCTAACCTAACGGGCCTTACCGAACGAATGAAAACGTCCGGCGCTGACCTGGGTATCGCCGTGGACCCGGACGTCGACCGGCTGGCCTTCGTCGGACCTGGCGGGCGCTGGATCGGAGAAGAGTACACTCTGGTTACCGTAGCGGACTACGTACTGCGACACGAACCCGGACCGGTAGTCAGCAACCTCAGCAGCAGCCGGGCACTGGCCGACATCGCCGCCAAGTACGGCCAGGAATACCACGCCTCAAAGGTGGGTGAGGTAAACGTGGTGGAGAAGATGAAAGAAGTGAATGCCACGATCGGCGGCGAGGGCAACGGGGGCATCATCGATCCCCGCCTGCACTACGGCCGCGACAGCCTGATCGGTCTGGCCCTGGTACTCAGTCACCTGGCTACGAGCGGACAATCCATCAACGAACTGCGGGATTCCTACGCCCACTACGAGATGGTCAAGGATAAGATCGAACTCGACCCGGACCTAGACCTCTCCGACGCCCTGTCCGTGATGGAAGGACTCTATCCGGAGGTTCAGAAAACCAATATTGACGGACTTAAGCTAGACTTTCCCGACGGGTGGGTCCACCTGCGGGGCTCCAATACCGAGCCCATCGTGCGGGTCTACGCCGAGGCAAATTCACAGGAGCGGGCCCGTGAATTGGCCGGATCGGTCAAGGCAAAATTTATTGAACTCACCCAGGCTCCCGGTTAATTCAATCCCATGAAAGGTATCACCGACCAGGCCAACTTTTTTCTCGTCGCCGGCCCCTGCGCCATCGAGGGGGAAGACATGGCCATGCGCATCGCCGAACGTGTCGTCGCCATCACGGCAAAACTGGACATCCCTTACGTGTTTAAGGGAAGCTACCGGAAGGCCAATCGCAGCCGGATCGACAGCTTCTCCGGCATCGGGGACGAAAAAGCCCTGAAGATCCTGCGTAAAGTAGGGGAGCGGTTCGGGGTGCCGACCACGACCGACATCCACGCCGACGAGGAGGCCGCCATGGCCGCCGAATACGCCGACATCCTGCAGATTCCGGCGTTTCTCTGTCGCCAAACCTCCCTGCTCGTCGCGGCAGCCGAGACCGGTAAGGTGGTGAACATCAAGAAGGGGCAATTCCTCAGTCCCTCCGCCATGCAACACGCCCAGCAAAAGGTGATCGACAGCGGCAACGATCAAGTCTGGATGACGGAGCGCGGCGTCACCTTCGGCTACACGGACCTGGTGGTCGACTTCCGGGGTATCCATACGATGCAGTCGTACGGCGCGCCGGTGGTGCTGGACTGCACCCACAGCCTACAGCAACCCAACCAGAGCAGTGGCGTTACCGGTGGTCGGCCGGCCATGATCGAAACGATCGCCAGAGCAGGCGTCGCGGTGGGGGTAGAAGGACTGTTCCTCGAAACCCACTTCAATCCCGCGGAGGCCAAGAGCGATGCCGCGAACATGCTGCCCCTCGACCAGCTCGAGGACCTGCTCACTAAACTCGTGAGAATTCGGCAGGCGATCTAGCTCACCGCCGCTGCGCTGAGCCTGAAATCTACCGAAATACTATGCTATAACCCGCACCGCTTGACCGTCCCGGTAGCCGGGCGATGGTTACATGTGCTGCGCGATGATGTTCTCGTAGCGCTCCTGACGGCCGCTGGTCTGTCCGGGTTCACCACCGGCGAGGCCAATTTTTGCGAGGTCTTCGAGGCTCAGGCTGCCGTCTTCGTATTTTTTGCCGTCTCCCTGGTCGAAGGAGGAATAGCGCTCGCGGCGCATGTCGCTGAACTTCGATTTGGTGAGTACGCGGTCGGCGGCCATGAGGGCACGGGCGAAGACGTCCATTCCGCCGATGTGGGCGTGGAAGATGTCTTCCAGGTCGGTGGAGTTGCGGCGGGTTTTCGCGTCGAAGTTGACGCCGCCACCCTGAAGGCCACCGGCCTCGAGGATGATGATCATCGCTTCGGTGAGTTCCTGTACGCTGTTGGGAAATTGATCGGTGTCCCAACCGTTCTGGTAGTCGCCCCGGTTGGCGTCGATGCTGCCGAGCAGGTTCTGGCTGGCGGCCACCGCGAGCTCGTGCTCGAAGGTGTGCTGGGCGAGGGTAGCGTGGTTGACCTCGATGTTAAGCTTGAAGTCGTCCATGAGGTCGTACTGCCGCAGGAAGCCGGCCACGGTGGCGCTGTCGAAGTCGTACTGGTGCTTGCTGGGCTCGAAGGGCTTGGGCTCAATGAAGAAGTACCCCTTGAAGCCCTGGGCGCGGGCGTAGTCGCGGGCCATGGTGAGGAAGCGGGCCAGGTGATCGACCTCACGCTTCAGGTCGGTATTGAGCAGGCTCATGTAGCCCTCGCGGCCGCCCCAGAAGACGTAGTTCTCGCCGTTCAGCTTGATCGTGGTGTCGATAGCTCCCTTGAGCTGGGCACCGGCGTAGGCCACAACCTTGAAGTCCGGATTGGTGCTGGCCCCGTTCATGTAGCGGGGGTTGCTGAACAGGTTGGCCGTGCCCCACAGGACTTTTTTACCCGTGGCGTCCATTTTTTCCTTGATGTAGTCGGAGACCTCGTCCAGCCGTTTGCGGTAGGTAGTCAGGTCCGCGCCGGCTTCCTCCAGCAGGTCGATGTCGTGAAAGCAGAAGTAATCCAGCCCCAACTTTTCCAGGATCTCGAACCCGGCGTCGGCCGCGTTTTTCGCTTCCTGTACCGGGTCGCTGTCGCCCAGCCAGGGGTAGTTGGCCGTGCCCGGGCCGAAGGGATCGCCGCCGGTATTGCGCAGGGTGTGCCACCAGGCCATGGCAAACTTAAAGTGCTCGGCCATGGATTTGCCGGCGACTACTTTGTCTTTCTGGTAGTACTTGAAGGCCAGCGGATTATCGCTTTCGGGGCCCTCGTACTGAATGGTGGGGATGTCGTCAAAGTAGGTTGCCATGATCTCTGTGGGTGTTTTCTTGGCCGCCAAGGTAATACACCACCTTTAAACCAGTATCCCGCCTCATCCGGTGTGGGAAATTAAACTTCGTCCTCCTTCGGAATGGCCCCCGTGGCCTGCCCGAAGTAGAAGGTAAACTGCTGCATTTGGTTGGCGAGTTCCTTATTCTGGGTGGCCCGAAAGTAGGTGTCGGAGAGGCCGCGCAGGGTCTGGTAGAACATCCGGTCCATTTCGAGCACCTGCATTTCCTTGGTCCACAGGTCGATCTTAAGGGTCTCTTTCGATTTTTCGTCGAAGAGGGCCAGTAGCACCGCCTTGCATTCCTGGGGTTTGTTGCCGTTGGGATTGTCGCTGGCCGACCACTTCATTTCCACGGGCATATTCTGTCCGTCGAGGCCTACGTCTACCGTGATGCGGCTCTTCTTTACTACTACGTGCTTTGCCATCGTCCTGATTTTTTCGCAAGGTAAGGCACGGGCGGGGACGCAGGAGCGGGCCAACTGGGTAGAATAGCCAGAGCAAAGTCCTTACATTACCCTCACAAATCTCCCCTATGTATTTGATCACGGGTGCCAATGGGTTCATCGGCAGCGTATTGGTCGGCTATCTGAATGCCCGCGGTATCACGGATCTTATCCTGGTTGACGACTTCGTGCACTATCCCGATAAAACCCCCAACCTGGAGGAAAAGGACTACCTCGTAAAGGTGGAACGCACGACCCTTTTTCCGATCTGGGACCAGGAGCAGTGGCCGCTGCGGGGCGTGTACCACCTCGGCGCGCGCACCGATACCACCGAAACGGACGAAGTACTCTTCCGGGAGCTGAACCTCGACTACTCCAAGCAGATCTGGGAGCGCTGCGCAATGCTGAATATTCCGCTGGTTTACGCCAGCAGTGCGGCTACTTACGGCGACGGCGACCGGGGCTTTTCCGACGAAACCGCCGCGGTCGATCTAGACCCCCTCAATGCCTACGGGCGCAGCAAGAACGACTTCGATGCCTGGGCCGTCACTTACCCCACGGCACCGCCTCACTGGTACGGCCTCAAATTTTTCAACGTCTATGGCCCCAACGAATACCACAAGGGAAGGATGGCGAGCGTGGTCTGGCACACCTTCCGTCAGGTCAAGGCAACGGAGGGCATGAAATTGTTCCGCAGTCACCGCGACGACGTGGCGGACGGACAGCAGAGTCGTGATTTCATCTACGTCATGGACGTATGCCGCGTCTGCCACTGGCTGATGGAAACCCAACCCGACGACAACGGCATCTACAACCTGGGTACCGGTCGGGCCCGTGCGTTTCGTGATCTGGCGGAGGCCACCTTTCGTGCCATGGAACGGGAGCCCCGAATTACCTATATCGATACCCCCGCCGATCTGCGCGAAAAATATCAGTACTTCACCGAGGCCGATATCGGCAAACTGCGACGGGCCGGCTACGACGAACCTTTCACTTCTCTGGAAGACGGGGTAAGCGACTACGTACGCAATTTCCTCCGTCCGGGCGCTTATTATTAGCCTTCGGCATCACCTACACCAATCAATACCACAGCAATACCCATGACCTTACACCCACAAACGCTCGGTGAGTTTATCATCAGCAACCAAAAAGACTTCGAATACAGCTCCGGTGAATTAAGCCGGCTGTTGAACTGCATGCGACTGGCCGCTAAGGTGGTCAACCACGAGATCCGGCAGGCGGGGCTTGTGGACATCACCGGTACGGTCGGCAACGTGAACGTGCAGGGGGAGGAGCAGAAAAAGCTGGACGTCTTCGCCAACAACGTATTCATTAATGCCCTCACGAACCGCAACATCGTCTGCGGAATCGTTTCCGAGGAGAATGAGGAGTTTATCACGATCAGCGGAGCCAATAACGCTAACCGCAACAAATACGTGGTCGTGATGGACCCCCTCGACGGCAGCTCCAACATCGACGCCGGCGTATCGGTGGGTACGGTGTTTGGTATTTTCCGGCGCATCTCTCCCGAGGGAACTCCCGTTACCCTCGACGATTTCCTGCAGCCGGGTAATATGCAGGTAGCTGCGGGTTACATCATTTATGGCACCTCCACGATGCTCGTCTACACCACCGGTAACGGCGTGAACGGCTTCACCCTCAACCCCGCCATCGGTACGTATTACCTCTCTCACCCCAACATTATGATGCCCGAGCAGGGGCGGGTGTACTCGATCAACGAAGGCTATTACGCTCACTTTCCCCAGGGCGTAAAGGACTACATTAAGTATTGCCAGAAGGAAGAGGACGATCGCCCCTACACGAGCCGGTACATCGGCAGCATGGTCAGCGATATCCACCGCAACTTAATACAGGGCGGCATCTACATCTACCCCAAGAGTTCGGAACGCGAAGCCGGTAAGCTGAGACTGGTCTACGAGGCCAATCCCATCGCCTTCATCGTCGAGCAGGCGGGGGGGCGGGCGACCGATGGCTACCGACGCATCCTGGACATCAAGCCCAAGGATATTCACGAACGGGTGCCCCTGTTTGCCGGCAGCACGAAAATGGTCGAGAAAGCAGAATCTTTCCTGAAGTGACCAAACGCCCCCCGACGACCGCACCGCCCACGGGCTTAGGTAACCGGATCGACTCGGTAGACCTGCTCCGTGGACTCACCATTGCGGCCATGATCATGGTCAACAATCCGGGTACCTGGGACCATGTGTACGCGCCCCTGCTTCACGCACCCTGGCACGGATACACGCCGACCGATCTGATCTTCCCCTTCTTTTTGTTCATCGTGGGCTGTTCGATCGCCTTTGCCTACCGGGGAAAGAAACCCGACGCTGCCACCTACCGCAAGATCGTGGTCCGGAGCCTGAAACTTATCGCGCTCGGAATCTTCTTGGGGGCCTTCCTGATTTATCCGCCCTTCGTAAAATCGTGGGGCGAGATCAGGCTGCCCGGCGTGTTGCAGCGCATTGGACTGGTGTTTTTGTTCGCGGCTCCCCTGGCCCTGCACCTGCGTACCCGCCAAATTGTGGCCGTTACTGCCCTGCTGCTTATCGGGTACTGGGTGATCATGGGATTCGTGCCGCTGCCGGACGGAAGCGCGCCGACCTACGAGCGGGCTCCCAACAACTGGGCGATGTACCTCGATAAGCTGTTGCTGGGGACGCATACCTGGCAGGAGGATTACGACCCGGAGGGACTGCTGAGCACCCTGCCGTCCATTGCCAGCTGCCTGATTGGGGTGGTGACCGGGCGCTTTCTGCTCGGCGGGGAGGGCGGAAAAGTGCGGGGACTGGTCATGGCCGGTGCGGCATTACTCGTCGTCGGTCATTTGTGGGGCCTGGTTTTTCCGATCAATAAGGCGCTGTGGACCAGCAGTTTCGTGCTCGTAACGGGCGGTTGGGCCCTGATCTTTCTGGCGCTGACCTACTACCTCACCGACGTGAAGGGCTACGCGTGGGGCAAAGTGTTCCGCTTCGCGGGAGCCAATGCCCTGATTCTGTACTTCCTCTCCAGCTTTTTCGCGAAGGTGTTCGGAAGCATTCGGGTGGGGGAAACCTCACTGCACGGGTACCTTTACGAGACCATTTTCGTGCACGATTTTATGCCGGACAAACTATCCAGTCTGCTCTACGCCTTGGTGCTGGTGGCCTTCTATCTGGTGCTGGGCACCTGGCTGTACCGCCGGCGCATTTTTGTTAAAGTGTAGGGCGTACGACTTAGCCCGTGAACATCGTGTTAGAAAATCTTTTCTACACGAAACTTACCTCCTTAATCATGCGAGCATTTACTCTCACGGCCATAATGGCCACCCTCCTATCCACGGTCGCACAGGCCCAGGGCGATGCGTTGATCGACATCGACATCGACAAAACCGAATGGTACGAAAACCCGATCCTTTGGGTTGCCGTTGCCGGATTTTTTATCATCCTTATCGTGGTAACCCGCAGAAAGGCTTCCTAGTCCTTCTCTTCCGATACATAACAACGCCTCCGGTCTACCGACCGGGGGCGTTTTGCATTTAGGGGCGGTAGCCAATCTGGTCCAGCCCCCGCGTCAGTTCGCGGATGATGCCCCGGGTGGCGGGGTCGTAGACCCAGTTGGTGTCGAAGCGGCTAAGTAGTTCGGCGTTCGCCTCACGGGCGAGGGCCAGGCTATGGAATTCGGTATTCTTGTTGTGTTGGTAGAAGGCGACTTCGTTGAGGATGTCCTGATCGATCCGGTACATCACGAAGTCGGAGATCATCAGTACGTCGGCATCCTGGTAATCCTGAGATTTGAGCTGGCGCAGGGCTTCGTAGAGGGCCAGCGTCGCATCGGTACCTCCGTAGAACGACATGTTCAGAAAGGCCGCCAACTCGTCGACGGAATTAGCGATGTCGTGCAGGTCGATCGTTTTAATCCCGGTGCTGAAGCTGATCAGATAGGCCCGGCGATTGCTGTTGATGGCCATTTTCAGGATGCCCAGCGTCAGGACCTTGGCAATCTCCTCCGGCCGGCCCATCATGGACTGGCTCGTGTCGACGCAGACGATGAACGGCCCCTTCTCCCGCTGCTTTACGCGCTGGTTGACTTCCATGATCTGGTCTTCGCTCCGCACGAGCCTGCGGTCTTCGTACCGGAGGGAAAGCAGATTACTGTCGGCGTACTTTTTGAGGAAGGCCGTTTCGGTGTCGTCGCTACTCAGCAGGGCGGTTTCCGAGCTCAGCATGTGGCTCAGGTCGTTGCTCTCGTGGACGCCGACGATCTCCGAGCGGGACAGCGGGTCTACCCGCCATTCCTGACGTACGATCGTCTTTTCGAAGGTTTCTTCTTCGATTTCGATCTCCGCCTCCCGGAGTTTGCCGAGCAGCTCGGCGAGCTGGCGAACGCTGTCTTCGTTGGCCAGTAATTCATCGTACTTTTTAAGGGCGTCGAAACTGGTGGACTGCCACAGGTCGCGGCTCATGTCCCATCCGAGGTACTCGGTGAATGGATTCAGGATGGACTTCAGCCGCCGGTATTCCTCCACCTTTTGCCCGAGCAGGTCGACGAAATTGTCCTTGGCCTCGCTAAATTTTTGCAGCTGGTAGCTTAGGATTCTGGCCTGTAGGAGGGCATCCCACTGACTCAGCAGATCGGTGAAAATGCGCTCGAAATTGCGGCGGTCCTCGTCCGTCCACTCGTCGAAGTCCCGGGCAAAGAACCGTTGCAACCTATCCTGGTAGAATGCGGTGTCGAGCTCTTCCCGCAGGTAAGTGGATCCTAAAAACTGCAGTAAGGCGGGGTAGCGTGCGCGAAACGCCTTTGCCGGGGTGACAGACCAGCCGCTCAGCAACTCTAGTTCCTTGCCGAAGGGATGCTTCGCCTCCACCTTCGCGAAGGTCTTTTTGATCCAGTACAGCGTATCGAGCACGATCTGGCGGGTAATGCTCTGGTTATCGGCGCAGACGAACAGTAAGTCGTCTACCCCTACGATCTCGTCCAGGGCGCGGCGGAAGTACTCACCGTAGCGGTCGTTTAGGTCCTCAGGGCCGCTATACTCGGTGCCGCCGATGCGCGCCCGGAGGTATTCGACGAGGTAGCGGCGGGTACGGACATCGAGTAGCTGACCGAATTCAATAAAGCGGCGGTACTCCTGTTCGAGAATTTCGTCTTGTTCAACCACGACATGCTAAACGGAGATCGGGGCGGCGGGTTGTGGCTCCTAAAAAAAGGACCGCCTTCCGTACAGGAGAGGCGGCCGAGAAAACCACTTAGAGAAAAAAAGATCTTACTGGGCGGTTACAGCGACTGCAAGTCGAACCGCTCAATGATGCGCAGCAGCTTCTGCCCGTACTGGGGGTCACGGCTGTAGCCGGAGCGGTCGAGGGCGGCAATCCACTGCTGGTAGTTTACCGACTCGTGGGCCAGGTCCGGGAAGCGGCGGTTGAGGTCTTCACTGTGCCCGCGCCAGCTGCCCCAGGCGTTGTCGTAATGCTTGGTGGTACTTGCGGCGGGGAAGTGATTGTTATATTGGGTGGCTGCCCGGTGCTGGCCCGCATCGCTTTCCAGGATGGCCATGGCCATTTTAGCCGCGGCGGGAATGCTGAATTTCACCTCTTCCGTTTTGGCCACCCGCTCGAAGCGGTTTACGTAGCTCCGTACGGTAGCGGCATCCAGGTCATTGACGTTCCAGACCGGCGGGGTGGTTGATGTGCTGGTGCCGGAACCGGGCAGCATACCGAGGGTGGTGGTCTGGGCGACGGTCGTAGCGGTACCGTCACGATCCGCGGCGGCATCGACCCCCAGTCCGTCGGCACCGACGCTGACGGTAAAATCTATTTGTTTCTGGGTAAATACGAAGGCCGCGAGGGCAATCAGCCCAACCCGGAACCAAGTGAGCCGGAGCCGGGACATCCACGTAGGCGGGATGTACTCCGTATTGGCGGCCCGGTGGCGGGCGGAAGTAAGAAAAAGTCCGCCCCGCGAGCGGAGTCGGCGCCAGAGCAGGCGCCAGTCGATGGTAAGTACTTTTTGCTGACCGGCGGAGTGGGCCGGGGAGGTGGATCGAGACATAACCGTTTGTTTTTGCAACCACGTCCGCTAGATGCGACGCAGAGCAAATTTACAACGGTTTGTTGTGTAAAGCAAATTGTATCAAACAATTTATTTGATTCCTTGCCTGGCAGCCGGCTTTATCAGGATACGGATGGGCGAGCCGTCGGAGCCCGCGAGTTTGAGCGGCAGGCAGATCATATCGTAGTCGCCCTCCGTGATTTTCCTGAGGTCGACCCCCTCGATGATCCAGACGTTTCCCCCCATCAGGGCACGGTGGGTTTGCGGATTGCCCTCGTGAAAGGGGCCGACGGACAGGTAGTCTACTCCGATCAGCAGCAGCCTGCGCTCCACGATGAGCTTGGCGGCGGCCGGACCGATACCATGGTAATCTTCGTCAAAGGGTTTGTGCGGCCAGAACCCCTTGTCGCTGTTCGGAGTACGCAGGATCAATCGCTCACCGGGCTCCAGGGGGCGGGTGCGACCCTCGTAGGCCAGCAGGTCTTCGGGGGTGACGGCAGCCTTACAGTCGATTTCGGCAATGCGCATCGGTCCTAGGCCAATTTCGATCGGCACCCGTGCCATGTCGATCCCCTCCGCCAGAAAGTGGCTCGGTGCATCCATGTGTGTACCGGTATGCGAACTGAAGTGCAGCATCGATACCCGGGCGGTATCTCCGCAGTGGATGCAGCTTAGGGTGTCATAGGAGGTCTCGGGTTGTCCGGGCCAACCCGTCATTCCTTCGAAAATAGGGTAGGTGACGTCAGTCCATCCTTCGTACCAGTCGGCCATATCCGTAGTCTTGTTTATCGTTATGCAATGTACCCTGCGGTCGCCGGCCCGGGGTGTTGAAGCGGGCAACGCGCACAAATCGGCGTGGTGGTAAGGTCACGCATTTATTTGGATAATCATAAGCGCCGCTATATCTTGGTGGCCAAGACGGAGATCGGTCCGTCAAAGAGCCTTGTCGATCGTGCACTTTTTTTCGCGGGCCACACATACACCCACCAATTCTGATTAGATGGCCCCTTCCGGAGAACACCGCCACTACTGGCGGACCAATCTGCGGTATTTAGCAATTCTACTTACGATATGGTTTGCCGTCAGCTTCGGCTGCGGCATCCTTTTTGTGGACCAGCTCAATCACTACCGCATCGGTGGGGCTAAACTCGGCTTCTGGTTCGCCCAGCAGGGAAGCATCTACGTCTTCGTGGTCCTCATATTCGTCTACGTATACCTGATGAATCGACTAGACGCCCGGTACGGGGTAGGAGAGTAATGGACGTAAAAACCTGGACCTACCTCATTGTCGGCGCTACCTTCCTGCTCTACATCGTGATCGCGGTCTGGGCCCGCGCGGGCTCTACCAAGGAATTTTACGTGGCCGGCGGCGGCGTTCACCCCATTGCCAACGGTATGGCGACGGCGGCCGACTGGATGAGCGCGGCCAGCTTCATCTCCATGGCCGGCATCATCAGTTTCGCCGGCTACGACGGAGCGGTCTACCTCATGGGGTGGACGGGCGGTTACGTCCTGCTAGCCCTGCTGCTGGCGCCCTACCTCCGCAAGTTCGGCAAGTTTACCGTGCCGGATTTCATCGGCGATCGATACTATTCCAACGTGGCCCGTACGGTGGCCGTAATCTGCGCCATCGTAGTCAGTTTTACCTACGTGGCCGGACAAATGCGCGGCGTGGGCCTTGTATTCAGCCGTTTTTTAGAGGTAGAGATCAATACCGGCGTATACATCGGCACGGTGGTCGTGTTTTTCTACGCGATCATGGGGGGCATGAAGGGCATCACCTACACCCAGGTGGCCCAGTACTGCGTGCTGATCTTCGCCTACATGGTGCCGGCTATTTTCATCAGCCTGCAGATGACCGACAACATCATTCCCCAGCTCGGCTTCCTGGCGGAGGTCAACGACGGATCGGGAATGGCACTCCTGGACAAACTCGACCTGCTCCACCAAGAATTGGGTTTTGCGGAATACACCGACGGCAGTAAATCGACGATCGACGTATTCGCCATCACCCTGGCACTGATGGCCGGTACGGCCGGACTGCCCCACGTTATCGTCCGCTTCTTCACCGTCCCCCGGGTCAAGGACGCTCGCATTAGCGCCGGTTGGGCCCTGCTCTTCATCGCTATTCTCTACACCACGGCTCCCGCAATTGCGGCGTTTGCGCGCACCAATTTGATCACGACCATATCCGAACGCCCCTACGAGGAGCTGCCGCCCTGGTTCGCCAAGTGGGAGGAAACGGCACTGGTAGCCTGGATGGACAAGAATGGAGACGGAAAACTGCAGTACGCCCCCGGTCCTCCGTTCGTCGGAGCGGTAGAACAACAACGGGCGGGCGGCGGCGCGCAGGTGCAAGGAAATTCCGGTGAAGCACTCCTGTTGAACGTGCCGACGGACAACTCCAACGAAGTGTACATCGACCGGGACATCATGGTGCTGGCGAATCCGGAAATCGCCGGCCTACCGGCCTGGATCATTGCCCTTGTGGCGGCCGGGGGACTGGCCGCAGCCCTGTCTACCGCCGCCGGCCTCCTATTGGTGATCAGTACCGCCGTGAGCCGCGACCTCATGCGCAAGCAGATCAAGCCAAACATGAGTGAAAAGGAGGAACTCTGGTGGGCCAGGGGAGGGGCCGCCGCCGCCGTGCTGGTTGCCGCCTACTTCGGGGTAAACCCACCGGGTTTCGTGGCCGCGACGGTCGCTCTGGCCTTCGGTCTTGCCGCGGCGAGCTTCTTTCCGGCCATCGTGCTGGGTATTTTCGATAAGCGCATGAACCGGGAAGGTGCCGTGGCGGGCATGGTCGTCGGCATCCTGCTCATGTTCGGATACATGGCCGTGTATCGACTGGGGTGGTTCGTCGATACGGTGCCTCCGGAATCGGAGTGGTGGTTTGGCATCAGCCCGGAAGGATTCGGCAGTGTCGCGATGGTCGTTAACCTGGTGGTTGCCCTGATCGTCAGCAGGTTTACGGGCACTCCACCGGAGGATGTTCAGGAAATGGTGGAACGCATCCGTATCCCCAGCGGTGCGGGTGAAGCGAGTGTGCACTAGCCCGGTGCCCGTAGCACATTGGTTTTTTCCAACTTCCGCTGCACCTGCGTCCCCGCCATATGCCGCAACGAACTGGGGTAAATGTTACATTGCGAACCTGACCCTATCCATATCCTATGCTTGACCGACTTTACATTGCCGCTACTTCCCAGCACGTCGGCAAGACTACCTGTACCCTGGGACTGATGGCCGCCATCCGTGGCCGCAACCACAAGGTGAGTTACTGCAAACCAGTGGGGCAGGAGTGGGTGGAGCTCGGCGATTTACAGGTGGACAAGGATGCGCTGCTGTTTGCCCGGGGAATGGACTTCGAGCTGAAGGCGGAACTGCATAGTCCCGTCATCATTGGCAGCGGGGTGACGGCCAGCTATTTGGACGATCCGACCAAGTACGAATTTAACCGGGCCATTACGCGAGCCAGTCGCAAACTACAGGCTAAAAACGACTTTGTGATCTACGAGGGAACGGGGCACCCCGGTGTAGGCAGCGTCTGTGACGTCAGCAACGCTCAGGTGGCCCAGTTGCTTGGTGCACCGGTGGTCATGATCGTGGAAGGGGGGATCGGGAGCACCATCGATCGCCTGAATATGAACCTGGCCATGTTTAGGGAACGCAGGGTGCAGGTCCGCGGGGTGATCGTAAACAAGACCCGGCCGGCCAAGATGGAAAAGGTGGGCCACTACGTCGGGAAGTACCTGGAGAAGACCGGCATTCCACTGTTGGGCGTGCTCCCATTTGAAAAAATTCTCTCTAACCCCATCATGGCTTCCGTACGCCACTCGCTAAAGGGGCGCACCCTGCTCAACCGGGAGGGGCTGGACAACCAGGTGGAGAACATCGCCAGCGGCAGCCTGCTCGCCCAGGAGGAGGTGGAGAACCTCAAGAACCTGCTGGTGATTGTCAGTCACCGTCGACTCTACGAAGCCCTAAGTGCCCTGCAGGGGATTTTAAAATCGCGGGGACTGCCGGGTACGACGATTTCAGGAGTGGTGGTTACCGGCCTGATGGACGAGTCTCCCCGTCTGCCGCACCTTAAATTTCTCGAGGCCAACAACATTCCGGTGGTCGCCAGCTCGCTGGACACTTACGGCGCGGCCGTGCGCATCAGTCAGATGGAAGTGAAGATCAACCTGAAGACGCCCTGGAAGATCCGCCGCGCCGTCGAGCTGATCGAGGAGCACGTGAATATGGACCTGATTCTCTGAGGCCGTCGATTTACAATCAGTTACTTAGCCGGACCCTCGACCGGGCTGCCTACGCTGTTCAGCTTGTCCAGGTAGAGGTCTCTTACCGCGAAGTATTCGGGTAGGTAAGCTTCCGGCATGGGCTCACTGTCCTGAAAGTCCATCCGGGTATGGTCCACCTGTTTGCCGTTGTCCCAGAACCGGAAGCATACGTGGGGGCCGGTCGCCAGACCGGTGGAGCCGACGTAACCGATCACGTCTCCCTGACTGACTCGCTTGCCTACGGTGATTCCGGGGGCGCGGCGCTGCATGTGGAGGTACTGGGTGTCGAAGCGTTTGTCGTGGTGCAGCTTGACGAATATGCCGTTTCCGCCGGTGCGTCCCGCCCGACTCACCGTACCGTCGGCCACCGCTACGATGGGAGTGCCATAGGGGGCGGCGTAATCGGTGCCGAGGTGAGGCTTGATCCGCCGCTGCACGGGATGAAAGCGGCGTAGGTTGTAGCTGCTGCTAATGCGGCTGTACCGTACGGGAGCCTTTAGGAAGGTGGATTTCATGGGCTGACCGTCCAGGCCGAAATACCCCGACTGACTGCCGTCTTCGCTTTCAAAGTAGAAGGCATAGATGTCCTTTCCTCCGGTGCTGTAGCGGGCGGCGCGCACCCGACCGAAACCGGCCTCCGTGTCGTGTACGTACTCCTGTTCGTAAACCAACTGAAACGCATCCCCCTTTTGGACGTGGTAAAAGTCGACCGACCACTGCAGCGCGTCTTCCATTTTATCGGTGAGGGCGAAGCTGTGACCGGCTCCGACCATGGCGTTCCAAAGGGAACTCTCGATCGTGCCCGCCGCCAATCGTTCGGCCAGCTTAACGGGCATTTCCTGATATTTATCGCGTCCGGTATTTTGTAAATCGAGTCGCAGGTAACGGTAGACGGTGGGGGCGTAGACCAGGAAATCCGGCCCCTCCGTATCGGCGTCGTCTAGTAGTTCGTAAGTACGGCCGGCACGGAGGTTCCGCACGTCAAGCATGTCGTTGAAGTTCCCGGCGATATCGAATGCCTGTTGGGGTTCAAGTCCCAATCCGAGTAAAATATCCGACAGGGTCTGTCCGTACTGGATAGTATCCTGGGAAACGGTGAAGGTGTCCAGGGCGACGCCGTATCGGACCGTGGGTTCCACGATGGGGAAAGCGGTATCGGAGAGTTGGGGGGCGCCGGGGGCTTTGGACACGGCCATTAGACCGTATAGAATGCTGCTCCCTACGAGGGCGCAAACCACGGAAGCGTAGACTGCTGCGGTCAGTCTACGCTTCCGGTTAGTAAAGAGTGGTCTCACGAAAAAGTTGGTTTCGGTAATTGCAAAATAGCCGCAAAGGCATCTTTGCAAATATAGGAAATCTCAACTACGGTGTACGTACCCGCGTAGTTTCCTGAATCCAGCACCCAACGGTGTAGCTCGAACCTTCGGAAATGCCCCGCTGGAAGATGTCCGATTTAGAGGGCATGTACTGGTTGTACCGGCCAATCAATTGGTTGGCCTTACTGCTTACGGAGGGGTCGACCGACTTTGCTTTCTGCCACTGGTCGATGGCCGGCCACACTACTACCTGGCTATCGAAGCCGGTGCCGGGTCCGCAGAGCGGTCCGCTACTTGCGTAGAGGGTGCCGATGAGCATGTAGGGTTCACCGTCGGAAGGATTGGCGGAACTGGCGCGGCGGGCGTAGGCGCGGGCCTGGCTGAAGTTGCGCAGGTCGCGGTAGTAGATTTTGGCGGCCGTAAGGAGGTAACGGCTCTTCCGCTCGGCGTCGTCCGTTTCCTGGGCGGCCTGGTCGAAAAGGCGTACCGCTTCACTGGAACGACCGTTTTTGAGGGCGTCGTAGGCCTGGCGCAGGGTACTGGCGTTGCCGTTGGAGGCCGAGACCACTACTTCACAGTTGGCGTCGTAAGCGGCCTTGACCTTCTGGAATTCGGGGATGGATTCGGCGCAGTCGGCCCACTTCAGTCGACTGTAGGCGGTGGTGATGGCGTCACAGTCGGTCGGGTTGGCTTCGAAGTCGGGGTAGTACTCGTCTACGTAGTACTGGCAGTCGTAGAAACCCTTAACGGTCTCGAAGTACTGCAGGCTACTGGGGGCGTAGCTTTCGATCGTTTTCCAGGCTTCGCAGTTTTGGCCTTTACACTCCTCCAGGCCCTTTGCCAGGCGTGTTTTGAGGGCGGCAACGATTTTCTGTGCTTCGGCATCGTCGATCTTTTTGGCCTCGTGCTGGTCGACGACCAGGCGGGACATCGGGTTGATGATGAAGTACTGCAGCTCTTCGGGACCATCGAGCTCGATGCTTTCCTTGAACAGTTGGTAGATTTCCTCGTCGGTGGCGGAGCCGGGGTAGGTGTAGTAGCTATCGAAGGCCTGGATGCCGGCCATGTAGCCGTCACCGGGATAGCATTGCCGGGCCTGTTCGTACAGCATGATGATGGTGTCGCCGTACGCCTGCTTTCGATCCGGGTTTTCGAGAATTAAATTGTTGTAGAAGGCGACGCCGTCGGTGTAGACCGTGGGGCGGCGGCCGTCCGCGGCGGGGCTGGTGGCATATACCTGCCGCCACATCTTCATGGCACGGTCCATTTCTTTAGCCTTTAGTGCCGTGCGGTAGATGACGTAGTTGGTTTCGGCATCCTCCGGGCTGCGAGCATCGGAAAATTTAGGGCAGGGGCTGAGCGTTTCTCCCGGCTTGGCGGGTTTGGTAGTGGTCGCGGTGGTCCGGTCGGTTGTCGGGTTGGTCGGGGTGGACGGACCGGCTGCCTTTGGGGTACAGGCCGTGATCAGGGACAGCAGGAAGCTGCAGCTGAGGATAAAGGTCAGAAGACGTGTCATAAGTTAGGCAAGGTTTGTAGTTAGGGGTAAACCACGGGCACCGGTCGTGGTACGGCAATGAATGGTGCATCCGACCGGGCAGGTACTATAAGGAGGGAACCACCGTGGATGTTGACGGCTACCCTCACGTTTGATTCCATCCGGCGGATTTCCGATGGCTACGGTCGGGCGGCCCACTAAAACAGGCTTGTACATACGTCAATGTCCGCTACCGTGTAATCCGCTAAGGTGGTACCTTCGCACCTTCAAAGCATCGCCAAATGAAAAAGATTAATTTCAGTGCCGGTCCGGCCATCCTTCCCGCAAGTGTCATCACCCAAGCCGCCGCCGCGGTAGAGGACCTGGACGGTAGCGGCCTCAGCATTCTTGAGATCAGCCACCGGTCCAAAGCATTTGACGCCGTGCTGGTGGAAGCCGAGGCGCTGGTGCGCGAACTGCTTAACGTAGGCGATGAATACGGCGTGCTATTTCTCTCCGGTGGGGCCAGCACCCAGTTCTTCTTTACGGCGATGAACCTACTGAACCCGGACGAGACCGCGGGCTACCTGGATACCGGTTCCTGGTCCGCCAAAGCCATAAAGGAAGCCAAGTTGTTCGGTCACGTAAACGTCGTAGCGAGCAGCAAGGAGAGCAACTACAACCACATCCCCAAGGGGTATACGGTACCCGGGGATCTCAAGTACCTCCACCTCACCAGCAATAATACCATCTTCGGAACCCAGTTCCAGTCGTTCCCCGAGACGGACGCACCGCTGGTTGCCGATATGTCGTCCGATATTTTCAGCCGCCGCATTCCGCTGGAGCGCTTCGGAATCATCTACGCCGGTGCCCAGAAGAACCTCGGGCCGGCCGGTGCTACGCTCGTCATCGTTCGCAAGGACCTCCTCGGAACGGTAGAGCGGCAGCTGCCCAGTATGCTCGACTACCGGGTGCACATCAAGGGAAGCAGCACCTTTAACACGCCTCCGGTTTACCCCATCTACGTCATGATGCTGACCCTGCGCTGGATCAAGGAGCAGGGCGGACTTACGGCAATGGAGGCGCACAACGAGCGCAAGGCGAAGCTGCTGTACGACGAGATCGACCGGAACCCTAAGTTCACGGGCACGGTCAGCGACGATGAGAGCCGCAGTCTGATGAACGTAACCTTCGTCTGTACCGACGATGCCGATACGGGGCGCTTTCTGGCAGCTGCCGAAGCGGCCGGTTGCGACGGAATCAAGGGTCACCGTAGCGTAGGAGGCTTCCGGGCAAGCATCTACAACAGTATGCCGTACGAAGGAGTAGAAACTCTTGTAAATGTGATGAAGGAGTTCAACTAGCTTCCAATTTCCGGTCCGGAACGGGAATAATTAGGTGTGATACCGGGCAATGTTCTACGAATCGCTTATATTCGTAGCCGTATTGCTATGAAATCTCTCGCCGCTATGGCAAATGCCAAATTCAAGTTGTTTTCCGTTCTCGTGTGCTTGCTCATCATCAGCGCTAGTTGCTCCGGTTTCCTGGCGGGTCGTACCGTCCGTTTACAGCAGGAGGGCAAGTTCGATCAGCTGCAGCAGGTAAGCGAGCGGGTCGTGAGCAATGCCACCCTGATCCACCGGGGAGTCGAAGTCATCAAGCGGGTGATGCTACGGTAAGCTTCGCTCCCGCCGGGTACAACTTTTTCGGACCAGATCGCTTCTATCGGCTGTGGCACACCGGGTGTCACGCGCAACTCATTATCTGGTTTATCCGACACACTTCATGGTGAATTCTAAACTACGGGGTCTCCTGTGTGACCTAGACGGCACCCTGGCCGACTCCGAACCCCTGCACTGTACAGCCTGGCTCGACACGCTCTCCGAAGAATTCGGCGTCGATTACGACGCGCAGTGGTTCGAGCAGTGGATCGGGACGAGTGACCGGGTGCTGGCCCGCTACGTGGTGGAGCAGGACCGGCTTCCCATCAGCGACGAAGAACTGATCAAACGCAAACAAGTACGCTACCACGAAGCCGTGGAGCGGGAGGGAAAAACGTTCTCCGGAGTCGATGAAGCCCTGCGCCAACTCGTAGACGAAGGCTATCCCGTGGCGATTGCCACAAACAGCGGCAGACTAGATGCCGACATGATGATCGGCGCGGCGCGGCTCGATCGGTTCACCCCCATCAGCGTCACGGCCTCCGACGTCAAGGAAATGAAGCCGGCACCGGATATTTATCTGCTTGCCGCGAGGAGGTTGGGGCTAAAGGCTTCGGAGTGCATCGCCATAGAAGACAGCGGACCGGGAGGAATCGCCGCACGGGCGGCGGGCTGCTACCTGATCGCCCTTACCGACAAGGTAAGCCAGGCCGACGAACGCGCGCACGATAGCGCTACCGCCATTCGCCGCGCCCTTGAGCTGTTGGAGCGGGACGCAAAGTGACCCCTTCGTTAACGGCTTAGTGTATATGTAATGATAAGTTAACCTAAGTGTCATTTGGAGTTCATGTCCGAACAGGACTTTTGCAGTGAATTTAGAATTCAAGCAACCAACTCCAACTGACCTTATGAGAAAACCATCTACACTCTCCCTATTTGCTCTACTGCTGTCCTTCGCTGGGATTGCACAGGAACAGGTAGTCATTAGTGATGCTTCCCTCACCGGTGGCAATACGTACAACTGGACGGCCGACAAAGAATACGTACTGGACGGCCTTGTTTTTCTGGAGTCGGGTGCTACACTTAACATTGCCGCCGGTACCGTCGTCCGCGGCGGGCAACCCACCACGGGCGATAATACCTCGGCACTCATTATTGCCAGGGGCGCACAAATCTTCGCCCGGGGCACGGCCGAACGCCCCATCATTTTTACGGCCGAAGACGACGACCTGAGCGATTCCGGCGACTTTGACGCCGGCGATCGTGGAGAATGGGGCGGACTCATCATCCTGGGAAATGCCACCATAGCCCGCCCGGGTGGAGAAGACGGCATCGAAGGCATCGATGCCGACGAGGAGCGTGCCAAATTTGGCGGTACCAATGATGCAGACAACAGCGGCATCATCGAATACGTCTCTATCCGCCACGGCGGGGCCCAGCTTTCGACGGATAACGAGATCAACGGCCTTACCCTCGGTGGGGTAGGTTCCGGTACCGTGGTTGATTACGTAGAGGTGTTCGCCAACGAGGACGATGGCATCGAGTGGTTTGGTGGAACGGTCAACGTGAAGCACGCCAGCGTAGCTTTCTGCGGCGACGACGGCTTCGATTACGACTACGGATGGCGGGGCAACGGCCAGTTCTGGTTCGCCCTTCAGGAACCCAATACCGGTACCGGCCGTGCCGGTGAACACGACGGTGCCGACCCCGACGGTCAGGCCCCCTTCAGCAAGCCGACCATCGCCAATGCCACCTACATCGGCATCGGGGTAGGCGCCACGGCAAGCGGTGGAGATGCCGGACGCGCCCTGCCACTGGCGGTTATCTTCCGCGACAATGCCGGAGGCTACTACCGCAATTCCATCTTTACGGGTTACAACGGAGCCGCCATTGCGGTCGAAGACCGTACCGACTCGGAAGTAGACTCCTACGGCCGCTTCCAGGCGGGAGACCTCGACTTTACGAACAACCTATTTGATGGATTCGGCGCAGGAACCACGGCCGCCGAACTCTTCCTGGCGATCGACCAAAACGAGGCCATCGTCCCGGCTTCTACCGCGACTTTCTCGGCTGCCCTTGCTGCGGACAATACCATTGGTGCGAGTGGTATCGCCGGGGTCAGCCGCCTGCCCGACGGCAGCCTGGATCCCCGCATCAATGCCGGTGGCGCCGCCCTCGGCGGCGGTAGCGCAGATGGCCTCGAGAATGAATTTTTTGACGCCGTGGCCTACCGTGGCGCCTTCGGAAACTCCGTCAACTGGTTACAGGGATGGACCGCCCTGTCGGAGTACGGCTTTCTCGGAGATGAAGTAACGCCCGTCAATACCCTAGACTGCGTCACGGTTCGCGATGCCGATCTGGTTGGCGGACAAACGTACAACTGGGGTGGTGGGACGTGCTATAATCTTGACGGACTGGTTTACCTCGAAGCCGACGCAATCCTGAACATCGAGGCAGGTACCGTCATTCGGGGATTAAGTGGCAACAGCATCACCACCGGCGACAATACCTCCGCCCTCATCGTCGCCCGCGACGCCCAAATTTTCGCCCGGGGCACTGCAGCGGCACCCATCATTTTCACTGCAGCGGAGGACGACCTTGCCGATCCTTTTGACTACGACTTCACCGACCGCGGGGAATGGGGCGGCCTGATCGTACTCGGCAACGCCACCATTGCGCGCCCCGGCGGTGAGGACGGAATCGAAGGCATTGACGCCGACGAAGTGCGCGCCAAATTCGGCGGCAGTAATGACGCCGACAACAGTGGCGTACTCGAGTACGTATCGATCCGCCACGGCGGCGCCCAGCTCTCGACGGACAATGAAATCAACGGCCTCACGCTCGGTGGCGTCGGTTCCGGCACCAAAATCGACTACATCGAAGTATTCGCGAACGAAGACGACGGTATTGAGTGGTTCGGCGGTACGGTGAAGGTGACCCACGCCTCGGTAGCTTTCTGCGGCGACGATGGCTTCGACTACGACTACGGCTGGCGCGGTGCAGGGCAGTACTGGTTTGCGCTACAGGGCCCGAACGACGGTACCGGACGCTCCGGCGAACACGACGGTGCCGATCCCGACGGACAAGCTCCGTTCAGCCAACCGACCATATATAACGCTACCTACATCGGTATCGGAAAGGATCAGACGGCTACCGGAGGCGACGCTAACCGCACCCTGCCCGTCTCGGTAATCTTCCGGGATAACGCGGGCGGCTACTACCGCAATTCGATCTTCACCGACTTCAACGGCGCGGCCGTGGCCATCGAAGACCGCACCGACGGTGAAGTGGATTCCTACGCCCGCCTACAGGCCGGGGATCTCGGGTTTACGAACAACTACTTCTTCAACTTTGGAGCCGGCAACACCGCCGCCGATCTTTTCCTGGCGATCGACCAGAATGAGAACATCGTGCCCGCCTCCTCACAGGAAGTGGCCGCCAAGTTTGCCGCGAACGGCAATGTGATCGCCGATCCCGTACTGAACGACATCAGCAACCGGGACGATGACGGCGGCAACCTTGATCCCCGGGTGTATACCTTCGGACCCGCCGCTACCGGCGCCCCCGAAGCCGAAGAAGGGTTCGAGACAACGGCGTACTACGGAGCGTTTGTCCCCGGTGCCTACGCCAGTGACCCAAGTTGGCTCTCCGGCTGGACCGCTCTTTCCGAATACATGCTCACCGATGATGTGCTCAACAGTGTTGGCCAGGTCGACCACGCGGGTTTTTTACTCGAAGCCCCGGCTCCCAACCCTGCTTTCGCTACGACGAAGATCAACTTCTCGGTGCCCCGGGCCACCCGTGTAACCCTCACGGTTTACGACATCGTTGGCCGCCCCCTCCTGCGTAATACCCAACGATACGACAACGGCGAGCAGACTTACCTGCTCGATGCCAGCAAACTCGCTAACGGTAACTACTTCATTCTGCTCGAAGCGGAAGGTAGCCGCCTGCTACAGAAAATGGTGGTAAGCCACTAAACCCCAATCGTCTACAATTCTAGTGCAACATTCAATACATCTTCTTATGCTTAACCGCATTTATTACGTGGTCGCTTTGCTTTTGGTGACCGCTACGGCCTTCGCCCAGAAGGGGGCCATTTCCGGGACCGTCTACGACGAAGACGGGTTCCCAATGCTGGGAGCCAACGTGGTCATCCAGGGCACCTCAATCGGGGCCCAAACTGATTTTATCGAAGGTAAATATCAGTTTAAGGTCGACCCAGGCACCTACAACATCGTTACCTCCTACGTCGGATACGGGGAGCACCTCAGTGAGGGCATCGTGGTAACCGCCAATCAAACTACTATTCTCGACATCACCTTCGGTGAGGATTCCGGGGTAGAACTCGAACTCGATGTCACGGTTACCGCCCAGGCCCTCGAGCGGGGTGAAGTAGCGGTCATGAAACTGCGGCAAAACAGCGACAAAGTGCAGGACGTTATTTCCAGTCAGGAGATCCAGCGCCTCGGTGCCGGCACCGCCGCGGCCGCCCTTACCAAGGTGACCGGAACCACGGTAGTCGACGGCAAGTACGTCTACGTACGTGGTCTGGGAGATCGGTACAGCGCGACCACGCTGAACGGTCTACAGCTGCCGAGTATCGATCCATACCGCAACTCCGCCCAGCTTGACCTGATTCCCACCAATCTCCTGGACAACATCACCGCCAGCAAGACCTTTACCCCCGACCTGCCCGGTGACTTCACCGGCGGTAGCGTGAACATCAAAATTAAGGCGCTCCCGGAAAGATTTACCTGGGGAGTATCGGCTTCGGGCAGCTACAACGACCTGAGCAACTTCCGCAACGATTTCATGACCTTTGACGGCGGCAAGAAAATCGGTCTTGGATACAACGACGGTACGCTGGACGGCCCCGCCATCCTCAACGATCCTCGCCTGAGTGAAATGGAAGTGCTGGAAGCGGATGCGGACCGCCGCTCCCGTTCCGATGCCGCGCTGGCTACTGCCGTGCATGAGGTCGCCAATAGCTTTGGCAACGCGTTTAACCTCGGTACCAAGCGAAGCGGTCCTGACTACGGATTGAGTGCCAACATCGGCAACCAGTTTAACATCGGTACCATGCCCCTCGGCGTTTTTGCTACGGTAAGCTACAACCGGGATTACAGTCAGTACACAAACGGTGTCCGCGGCAACTACGTCAACCCCAATCTGGGCGAAAACCAGCTCCAGGAGGTTTTCGACCTCACCGACAGCAAGAGCGTGGAATCCGGCAAACTGGGTGGCATGGTCGGTTTTGCCCTCCGCCCGTCTCCCGCTAACAACATCACCTTCTATACCATCTACAGCCACCAGGGATTCCTGGAAGGACGGGTGCTGAAGGGCAGCAACGAGAGAAAGGGCGCCGCCGGCACCGACGACAACTACTACTACTCCCAGGCTGCCAGCTTCCTCGAGCGCCAGCTCATCGATTACGTACTGCAGGGCGACCACACCCTCACCGGTCTCGGTAATACGAAAATTGAATGGTCGGCCAACTACATCAACAGCCAACAGAACGAGCCCGACTTGCGGTTCTACGAATACATCGAGCAAGACGGCCGTTTCCTAATGGACCCAAGCCAGTTCAGCCGTCCGAGTCGCTACTTCCGTGACCTGTCTGACAACTCCTACCAGGGAACGCTGGACGTAACGGTACCCGTGCTGCAAAACAAGAGCAAGGGCAACGCGATCAAATTTGGCGGCCAGTACCGTACCAAGGAGCGGGATTTTAATGAGTCCATCTACGCTTACGAAAATGATCGGGGACTATCGTTCACCGAAGCCGGCGGCGATTTCGACGTTTACCTCGGCCCCGGCAACCTGGGAGCCATCGAGCAGGTGAACGGCCGCAACTCCATTGGCGTATACGTTTACGACAACAGTAACCTGGCCAATAGCTATACCGGCAAGTTCGATGTCGCCGCGGCCTACGCCATGATGACCTATGAGGTGACGCCCCGGCTGAAGGCCATCTTCGGATTGCGGGTTGAAAACACGCGCATCCTGGTGGAAAGCGATAAAGTCCCCAACGAGTACCTCCAGGCCGAAGTGGCGGGTAGGGAGCCCGACCTCAACCGGATCGCCGCCAACACGGCCGACATCGACACCACGAGCCTCATGCCCGCCCTGAACCTGGTGTATAAAGTTGGGGAGAACAGCAACCTCCGTGGAAGCTTTACCCAAACCATCGCGCGTCCCAACATGCGGGAAGTGGCACCGTTCGGCTCCTTCGGCTTTTTGGGCGAGCCTCCCGTTTTCGGTAATCCAAACCTAAAACTCACCAGTGTCGATAACTACGACCTGCGCTACGAGATCTTCCCGCACGCCGGTGAAGTGTTGGCGTTCAGCGCCTTCTATAAGCGGTTCCGTAACCCCATCGTGACGACCTTCCGCATCGCCGGGGATCAACAGTTTACCTGGACAAACTCCGAAAGTGCCGACCTATACGGTCTGGAAGTAGAATTCCGGAAGTCCCTCGGGTTCCTCAACGAAAAGCTCGACGACTTCACCGTCAGTTCCAATCTTGCCTTTATCCAGGCGGAACAACGGATCGACGAGCAGGAAGTAGCTCTGGGCCAGGCCGTCGACCCCTCCTTCAGTGCCGTCCGCCGCTTCAACGGTCAGTCGCCCTTCGTCGCCAATGCGAACCTGAGCTACGCTACGCCGGAGAGCGGGTGGGATTTTGTCGCCGCGTATAATTTCTTCGGCGACCGGCTGCAAAGCATCGGCGCCGTCGGTAGCCCCGACATCTTCGAGCGCGGCCGTAGCCAACTGGATGTATCCGTCTCGAAAAAGGTAGACAACTTTAAATTCAGCCTACGGGCACGGAACCTGCTCAATCCCGCCTTCGAGAGCTTCTCGACCTTCGACCGGGAATACATCTTCCAGAGCTACGAGCGCGGACGTGAGTTTTCCTTCGGCGTAAGCTACGGGATCTAGGAACCGCCTAAGATTTTGCACTAGATTACATACGTAGTCTCCTTCATGCCCTTCGCACTTCGTGCGGAGGGCTTTTTTATTACACTTGCCGCTCAGTCTACTGAGTCGGCCAGTTTGATCCGCTCGGTCTGCGCAATGTAGTCGTGCAGGAAGCGGTGCCCGTCGCTGAAGAGTGCAAAGAGCAGCAGCACCTCTCCACCAAACAGGGTAAATGCCTTGATGAAGGAACGGAGTAAGCGAGTGCCATTATCCGGCCGCCGGCCGTCGGCCAGCATTGCTACGCGGGATCGCCGGTACCCTGCGACGGTCGGATGGTAATCGATGATGAACCAGTAAAGCGTGGCCCCCAGCAGGGTGGTCACGTAAACACTACCGCCGTCGAGCAGAACTTCGAGCCATCGTTCGGGATCGTGGCCGAAGGGCAATTCTCCACGAAAGAGGAGGAACACTAGGGCCAGAATGCCCAGCATGACTACGCAGTCCAGTAGATAGAGAATATATCGTCCGAAAACACCCATGGCTTGTTGACTTTTTTTGTTTCGTAAATATATTCCCCGGGGTAGGGCGACCAACATTTTGTCGACGTACATCCCAAAGGAATGGATGAAGACTAAAGAACCATCACCAGCAGCAGCTCTGCCGCAGTTTCGCGCAAGTGTTTGATAGCGAAAGGAGTGCAGAAATTTAAGGCTGCGTGAACCGTGAATTTATGCGGAACGCATCAGAGGAAAGTGTCCTTTTTTACCCGCAGCGGATGCGGGAGATTTGTGCGGTAATCAATACCACCTTACTCATGTCAACCACCCAATTTCCCCGTTTCCGTCAGTCGCTGATCACCGTTCTCTTACTCATTCTCGTCTTCAGTTTTGGGATCGGGTACCTGGGAGGTTACTTGCTGTGGCCGGTCGCCTTGCATTGAGGGTAGTACATTGGCTTGTGCATACCGATCGACCCAACTTACTCCCGGATGAAGCGTAGACAATTTACCCAAGGGCTGCTTGCCATACCGGCATTGCCCCTCCTCAATTACCCTGCTCCCGCGCGCCGCCGCAATACAGTACCGCAACGCCTAAAAACCGGAGATACGGTGGGCCTGGTGACCCCAGGAAGTTACCTGACCGACGATGGGCTACAACGAGCATACACCCAGATCGAGGGCCTCGGGTTGAAGGTAAAGCCGGGCAAAAATATCCGCGCCGAACGTGGCTACCTGGCTGGCGAGGACGCGCAGCGGCTGTACGACCTGCACGCGATGTTTGGCGATCCCACGGTGAAGGCGGTCTGGGCGGCGCGCGGCGGCTATGGCTGTGGAAGGCTTCTGCCCGGTCTGGATTTCGAACTGATCGAGCGCAACCCGAAAATACTGATTGGATACAGCGACATCACGGCCCTGCTGAACGCGATTACCCTCCGCACCGGTATAGTGACTTACCACGGTCCGGTGGGCAGCTCGGAGTTTACGGAGTACACCCGTGAGCACCTAATAAATGCGATCATGGACGGTGGGCAATTTGCCCCCATTTTCCCACCCGCGGAAGCAGGGGAGCGGTACGTGATTACACCTGGGAGCGCGGGCGGGCAACTCTGGGGCGGCAACCTAAGCTTGCTGGCCGCTGCGGCGGGGACCGAATATGCACCGCCGGTAGAGGGCAACATCCTGTTTATCGAGGAGATAGGCGAGAAACCCTACCGCGTCGATCGGATGCTGACCCAACTGCGGCAGGCGTGGCCGCTGGAGACGGCGGCGGCAATCGTGCTGGGCGTATTCGCGGACTGTGAGGCGGATGCGGACGATCGATCGCTTACCCTTCGCCAAACCCTAACCGACCGACTCGGCGATCTTGGTATACCCGTAGCCTACGGTTTTCCAATCGGCCACATCAAGAATATGTGTACGCTGCCGGTCGGGGTAGGTTGTCGCGTGGATACCGAAAAATTCAGTCTGCGGATAGAAATCTAGACCAGCGGTAAATACTATATATTGGCCTTTGTCACCAATGATTACCCCATTAAACTCAAAGGTTATGAGAATTTCCCTACGCCGCGTCCTCTTCGGATGGTTAGGTCTATTTGTACTGCTAAGTGCAGCCCTACAGGGCCAGGACCGCGATACCATCCTGGTAGATTTCGGGAGCGACCTATCGGCCACCCCCTGGAACAACGTCACCGATCCGGTGGCGGGCACGATCGAGCGGTTGCTTAACCGGCGTGGAAACCTGACGACCTACGGGATTGCCGTCACCGATCCCTTCAATAACGTTAACACGGGGGGGACAAAATCTCCGGACGCAAGTACGGGATTGCCGGCCACCGCGAGTGGGGACAGTTTCTTCGGGAACGTGACGACATTCGGGGGACAGGTGCAACCTACGGGGGCGGTCCAACTGCGAAAATTGCGGACCGATAAAGAATACACGCTGTCCATCTTTGCCTCCCGTGTGGGTGCTAATGATAACCGGCAGGCGAGCTATGCGCTGGCCAGCGATACCAAGGACACCCTATACCTGGACGCCTCCGAGAACACCGACCAACTCGTAACCATTACGCTGCGGCCGGCGGCCGATTCGACCATTACCATCACCGCCGCGCCGGGTCCGGATAACGATAACTCTGCCGGGTTTTACTACCTGGGCGCACTAGTCGTCACTTACGATGCGGAGGACGCGCCGCCGCCCCCGCCCCCGCCGGTGGGTGAAGACGTCGCCGATACGGTCCTGGTGGATTTTGGTGGGTCGAGCCTTTCCGCCGCCCCCTGGAACAACGTAACCGACCCCCAGGAAGGAAGCATTGCGGACCTGCTCAACTCCTCCGGCTTTCAGTCGGGATTCGGTATTTCGGTTTTCGATCCCTTTAACGGCATCAATACGGCCGGAACGGTTAATCCCGATCCTGCGCTGGACTTCCCGGGATCCGCCACGGGCGACAGCTTTTTCGGAAACGTGACTGAGTTCAGCGGACAAATCCAACCTACGGGTGGCGTCGAACTCACCGGCCTCGATCCCGAAGTGGAGTACACCATGGAACTGTTTGCATCGCGCAACGCCTCCGACAACCGGGAAACCACGTACGCCCTCGCCGGAGCGACCAACGACACGGTGTACCTCGATGCCGCGTCCAATACCGATGAAGTCGCGACCGTCACCCTACGACCCGACGCGGAGGGCAAGATCCAAATCACCGCATCGACGGGACCCAACAATACCAATAGTGCTGGTTTTTACTACCTGGGCCTGCTGCGACTGACCTACCCCAACCAGGCTCCGGCCGGCGGTGCTTCGCTCTCCCTGCTTAGCCCGAACGGCGGTGAATTCTGGCAGGCGGGCAAGCAGCCAACCATCCGGTGGTCGTCGCGGAACCTCGCCCGGGTGGTGCTTGAATATTCCGAGAACGCCGGCCGCTCCTGGTCGACCATCGACACCGTCGTGGGGGCCAGCGGTGCGTACGCCTGGACGGTGCCCAATACGCCGACCGACTCGGCGCTGGTCCGCATCCTCTCCGACACCCTAACCGACAGCAGTGACGATTACTTCACCATTTCCAGCGACACCACGAGTTGCCGCATCGTGGTACTGGGGTCTTCTACCGCGGAGGGTACCGGTGCCTCCACTCCCGATAGCGCCTGGGTCAACCGGTACGCCCGCTCGCTGGAGGGGGATACCCGCTTCGAAGTGATCAACCTCGGGCGGGGTGGGTACACCACCTATCACATTTTACCTACCGGTTCCACGATACCACCTGGTGTGAATATCGTACCCGACGTCACGCGTAACGTCACCAAGGCCCTCTCGTTCGATCCATTCGCCATCATCGTCAACATGCCCTCTAACGACGCGGCCAATAACTTCCCTGTCGCCGATCAATTGAGCAACTTCGCGAACATTGTCGATGCAGCGAATGAGGAAGGCGTGAACGTTTACGTCGCAACCACCCAGCCCCGCAACTTCACCAACACGGCGCAGGTAGACATCCAGCGGGAGGTGAGGGACTCGATCCTCGCCCGCTATGGAGAACGCTCGATCGACTTCTGGACCGGCCTGGCAGCGGACAACGGCTTCATCCTCGACAGCCTGGACAGCGGCGACGGAGTACACCTCAACGACGGCGGCCACCGCATTCTCTTCGAGCGCGTCAGGGCACTGCAATTGGATACCCTGTCGTGTGGTGAGCTGATCAATTCCGTCACCAACCGCATCATACCCCTACAGGGAGTAAGTGTATTCCCCAATCCGACCAACGGGCAGGACCTTCGCCTTGGGATCAATTTGCCCCCGGCCGGGCAACTTACCGTGCAACTGTTCGACGTCCTGGGCAGAATTCGCTTCCAGCAGGAGGCAAGTACCGTGAGAGGAGAAACCTTCCGCTTACGCATTCCCGCTGAGGGCATTCGCCGTAACGGGACCGAAGAACCGCTCTTCGTCGTGGTGACCGTGCGTGGCGACAGCGGCATCAGCCGTAGTGTAACAACCGTTTTTTAATCCGTCATCCAATTAGGGCGGGGACGCAGGAGCGCAGAACACGAAGAGTAGCCGGCAAATTAGGTAAGCGCCGGGCTACCTCTTTATCACGCGCAGGGTCTCCTCCCCGTAGTGGAGCAGGTACAGTCCGGCCGGTAGTCCAGCTGTCGTAATCCGGGTCCGTTTCGGACCGGACTCGACGCCGATCGATGAAGAGAGGTCACGCCCCTGGGCATCGTAGAGTATCGGTAGGCCGGTCGTGGTGGTCGACGGCAGCACGTCGAAGTAATCGACAAAGGGATTCGGATACACGGCGAGTCCGGATTGGTGGACTACCGTCCAGGCGACGGTGATCACCGACGAAAAGTGGTTACTGCCGTCGTAGTCCACCTGGCGAAGCCGGTACAGATTGGTGCCGGATACAGGTTGGGAATCGAGGTGACGGTAGGTAGCCAGCTGATTGCTGGAGCCCGCGCCGGATACCCGGCCGATATCCTGCCACTGCTTACCGTCGGACGATCGCTGGACGTCGAAATAGTCATTTTGCGTCTCCGAGGCTACTGACCAGTGCAACCCAATACCTCCGGAGCGGGGCGTGCCGGTGAAGGATAACCATTCAACCGGAACGACGGCCTGGGCACCGACCAGGCTCATGGAGCGGGAATTGTCGCTCAAGCGCCGGCAGCCTCCGGCATCATCCATCACCACCGTAGTCAATTTGTTACCCACCCAGCCCCTGGGCTTAGTAGAAACCGGGTACGCGATGCCGTAAACCCGATAGTTGCCCGCCGTGAGCAGCGAGAAATCCGCGGTCGAGCTCACCGCCCTGATGTCTTCCCCTTCCTCCTGCGCTACGGCAAGGTAGGTGTAGTCGTAACCGGGGGCGGGCGCGAGGTCCTGAATCCACTTGTTTCCCTCGGGGCTTCCTACTACCTGGATGGAGTAGTCCAGGGGATTCTCATCACGGACCGGGTGATTCTTATCGTACGTAGAGACGGTTAGTACATATTTCTTGCCCGCGACCAGGGGGGCAATCACGTCGTGGTGATAGATTCCATTGCCGAACATCGAATTGATCCACGTCGCGCAGCCATTTTCCGGATCGAAGCTTTCCTCATAGATCGTTATGCCAAGGTATTCGCGACGGGAAGTGACCGCAAATCGGAAGTCCCCACTTTCGGAGGGAACGATGGTATGGTGGTCGACCGGAAGATCGATCGCAACCTTAGTGCAGCCACTGTACAGTTCCTTACCCCGCCGGTAGGCGTAGCCGGTGTACTGCTCACCTAAATTCCCGCTTATCGATAGCTGATCCACCGTTTCACCAACCGTGCTGAGTTCAAGCTCGGTGTCGCGACTGCCTACTTCCGCCGAAATATACTCCTGGGGGTAGATGTTGGTCGCGGAGGCTGTACAATTCTCATTGTATACTTCACGCAGGTTCCGGTCCACGGCATAAAATGTCTGACACGGCGTGTCGGAACAGATGAGCCGAAACCGCAGCCGATCCGTCGTCGGTACCCCCGCGGGGATCTGTAGGTTGGCCGTTCCGTCCGCATAGGCCACGGTGCCCAGTGAGTAGGCATAAATGTCGGAGTCGTTCAGGGCCATCTCAACGGTGACCTGCCCGCAGAGATCTTCGGAGCCGTTCGGGTCCCAGGAAAAGGTATATGCTTCGCCCGGAACCAGGGGGGCGGTCGAGGCGGGACCATGAAACACGAGCGGGCCGCTCTGGTCGACGTTTACGGTCACGGATTCCGTTGCCATGCCCCCGGCTCCCGGATGGTTATCGCGGACCGTCAGGGCGAACGTCATTACGCGGGCTACTTCGGGGAGTACCTCGAACTCGGTCGATTGGCCGGAGGGATTACTAGGAAAGCGCCGGACGGGGTCCGTTGAGGCGGGGTAGGAGCGGAAGAGCGGTGCAACCTCGCTCATGCCAGCGGTAAGGTTGTCCAGCCCAGCTTCATTAAGGGTCGCTCCCTGAGAAACGGTACCGGCGCCGTCTTCGTCGATTTGTTCCCACGAATACGTCAGTCGGTCGTCGACGTCCGTATCGGAGGCCGATCCGCGCAGGAGAAAGGGGGTGCCGCTTGGAATGGTGGTGTTCGCACTGCAGGGGTTGGCGTTCACCTGCGGTGGAGAATTATTGCTGTTGGTCTCCTGGGCGCAGGCTTTCTGCTCCAGGTAGGCCAGCATCTGTGCGATAGAGAACTGATGGAAGTAACTACTGGTCACCGGATCGTAAGGGACGTTGTACGCTGAGTTACAGAGGTTGGCGTAGCTCAGCAGGGTCGTACCGCTACCGATCTCTACCGCCGAGGACCCGGAAATATTTGCCGACGTACAGTTGGTACCCGCTCCGTTAAAGGTATGGGTACCACCCAGCATGTGGGCTAATTCGTGACTAACCATTCGTTTCCAACCGATAGAGGTGTTGCTGTACGATCCGCTCCATCCGCCGGCTTTGTAGGGTCCGTCCTTACCATCTGGTTCGTTGGGGGTAGACGAGCCATAAGCCTTTGGAATCAGATCGTTGTCACACAGGACGCCCACATAGGCCGAGCCGCCGCTGTTCCAGCCGCCATCACTTGCCCACTGGTGAAACACCATTCCGACGTCATAGGAGGCGTCCGGAAAATTATCGGCGATGACCTCAGCGGCCTGGTTGACCCGACGGTCGCCGCCCATCTGATCGGGTTGAAAGGGGTCCGTATCCGGATCCTCGTAGATTTTCGGGTCGACGAGGGTAAAGGTGACGGCTAGGTCGTTTTCAAAGATTAAATTAAGGAAAGAAACGGTTTGTACGATGGTTGCGCGTGCCTGCGCTACGTTCGCGCCGTTTCCCGCATAGAACTCCCCGGTCGCCGCTACTGCCAGACGATAGGTGCGTTTGAACTTTCCGTTCGTATTGTTCAACGTAGAGGAACGAGATTTACTCAGCAGGGTACCAAGCGGGGTAGGGGAGGAAAGTGTTTCCGTAGCACACGTACGTTGATCGGCACCCTCCTCGATTGGCGTTGCATGGGCCACCGCACGAAGCGTCAAATCCTGGCCCGGAAGGCTAGTGCGACGCAGGGAGAGCCACTCGCCCCGGTATTCGATGTCGCCGAGAACTTGCGTATCAGCCAGGGTGACGGCTCCGCGGAGTCCCTCGTTCGCCACCCGAAAGGTATAAATATCGGGTGCCGCCCGGGTCAAATCGGCCGACATGACGTTGACCTCCTGTAAATTCAGGTGAACCGTGGTACCGTCAGGAAGGGTAGTGGGAATGAGTTGACCCGCGCGTACGGGAGTGGAGTGTCGCTCGGGGGAATCCGGCTGGCGGTGTTGCTGGGCGAATAGTAAGCCGGTAAACAACACGCATGCCGCCACCCCAAGTAAGGAGCGTAAACTATTGTTCATAGATAGGGTAAGGTGTAACCTAATTTTTCAGAAAGACGCCGCATTAAATAACGGGACGTGCACAATATATTTAAAAGTGTTAAAATATATGGTCCCGGCGTGCCATTTTCTCTGAATCGCAATAGGTCCGCTACATTGCTTATTCCTAGGTTGAAAGTTAATGTAGACGCGGCGTGGATGGCAAATCTGCGTACCTTCGGACCGTGAGTTTTGCCAGCAATACCCTCGATCTTGTTATTATCGGACGCTCGATCCTGAGCAGCTACGCCAACCCGACGGCGGAACTGTACCGGGGGCTGATCAATGAATTGGCGCACCACGGTCACCGAACCACCTTCCTTGAGCCCGTTGACCCGAACAGCGTCGCCCGCCGCGATCTTCTGCGCTCGCCCTACTGCGAAGTATGGACGTACAGCGACGTGGAAATCCTACTGGAAGAATACCTTCCCGCGATTCAGTCGGCCGATCTGGTTATGCTGGGTTCAGGAATCCCCCAGTCGGACCGCATCGCCAACTGGATCATCGAAGAAGCTCGGGGAATCACGATATACTACGACGCCGATCTGGCCCGCACCACCAGTAGCCTGGCTGCCGGTATCCCCTGCGATACCTGTTTGTCGCGCGATGTGATCCGATCCTTCAACCTCTACTTATCCACAACCGGTGGTCCGGCCCTGGAGAGCCTGGCCCATACGTACGGAATTAGGTGCGCACGGCCGCTGTACGAGAGCATCGATCCCTTTTCATATTACCGTATGGATATCGATAAATCCTATGATCTTGGATTCATCGGAAATTTCAAATCGGAGCGGACCGCCTTGATTGACGCACTATTGCTTTCGCCGGCCCGTACCACTCCCAATCGTCAATTCATCCTGGCCGGAGATGGCTATCCGGCCGGTCACGCCTGGCCGCAGAACCTGACGTACTTGGAGCACCTTCCGGATACCAATCACGTTGACTTTTACAATCGCCAATCCTGCACCCTTATCCTCGGTCACGACGATCGCCGTAGATTAGGTTACACACCTTCCCGCCAATTGCTTGCGGCGGCGGCCTGCGGCGTGCCGGTACTCACCCGCGAGTGGTCCGGACTCAGTGATTTTTTCGAATCTACGCGGGAACTCTTCTGCGTGGAAACCGAACAGGACGTTTTGGACGTGCTCTACGGTACGGAAGAGTCCGTCCGGCGTAAGGTTGGCAACTGCGCCCGGCAGCGCGTCCTCGAGGCGCACACTACGGCACACCGCGCGCAGCAGTTGCTGGCGTACTGGGAAGAAGTGGCGGACTAACTACGGGTGTACACCCAGTCGTTTTCCGTGCTCATCTCGGCATTGTAGAGGTACCCGTTCACGTCGAGGTCCCGCAGGGGTTCGGCATCGGTGATTCCTTCCAGGGTGATGAGTCGAGCCATTTTGCCCCTCGCCCGCTTTGCGTTGAAGGCGATGACTTTGTACTTCTCGTCCCGCATCTCCTTAAAGTGAATAGTAAGCAGGCGCCCTTCGATCCGGTCGGGCTGCAGGCTGCGGGAGTATTCCTGACTTGCGAGGTTCACCACGAGCCGGGAAGGATCACCGGCTAAATCGGCATTGACCAGCTTAGTGATCCGGTCGCCCCAGAAGGAGTAAAGGTCCTTTCCCCGCCGGGTCGGAAGCCGGGTGCCCATTTCCAGGCGGTAAGCCTGCATTAAATCGCTGGGTCGCAGGAGTCCGTACAGTCCAGACAGAATCCTGATTTGCCGGTTGGCGAATTCAAACTCCTGTGGGCTAAATTCCCGCGCGTCCAGTTCCCGATAGACGTCCCCCCAAAAGGCTAATCCGGCGGGTTTGGCATTCTCCCGCGTAAAGGGGAGCGAAAATTCCTGAAAGCGTAGCAAATTTTCCTCCGCCAACGTATCGCTGATGGACATAAGGTTGGCCAGTGCCCGCTTGGACTTTCGGCGGAGCGACTTTATCAGTTTTTCGGAATCTTCCAGTAGTCGGGGTTGGGTCGCCCCCACCTCCACCGGCGACATATCCAGGGTCTTGGCGGGGGATAATAAGATGAGCATGTATTAAATTTTCTCCCGCAGGCGCAGCAGGTATCTCCGTTTTAGGTAGTAGTCTTTGAGGGCCTCCAACTCTGCCTCCGTCACGGTATCGTCGTCGTAATTTTCCATGATCGGCCCAACTTCCCGATCCAAATCGGCCTCCAGTTGATCGATCAGGCCGGTGACCTTTACGCGCACGCTAGGATCATCCTCGAAGTCCAGTTCCATCAGGGCTTCGTTCACTTCCATGATCTCGAGCAGAAAGTCCTGGGGCACCTGGTTAGATCCCTCGGGACCGAGTACCTGTTTCAGTTCCAGTAGGTGCCGTAGCCGCTGGTCGTCGTCCGAAAGGATGCGGTACCCCTGGTTGTTAATGGTACTTTGTTCGAGCACTTCGTCCTGCACCCCGGCGGCTTCCAGGGTGTGGAAGTCGGGATGAAACCGTTTACTGTTGGAGTAAAATGCTTTTTTCAGTGCCGCCCGGTCGAGGGTGGGGGAGGGCCGGAGCCCGAAGAAGGAGAAGTAATCCGTCATTATCCGTTGATCCAGCGCCAAATGTCCAGGCCGTTAGCTAATACCACCAGACCGAGTACAATCACAAATCCGACCATCGTAGCGCGTTCCATGAAGGTATCGCTCGGCTTACGACCGCTTACAACTTCGTAGAGCAGGAACATAACGTGTCCCCCGTCCAGCGCCGGGATGGGGAGTAAGTTCATGAAGGCCAGGATGAGCGACAGGGAAGCGGTCATGTACCAGAACCGTTCCCAGTTCCAAGTTTTGCCGAACATGGATCCGATGCTGGCGAAGCCTCCCAGGCTCTCGGTCACCTTGATGTTACCGGCAAACATCTGCCCGAAGGCCTTGAACTGGTCGCTGAGGAAGTTCACCCCCTGATTGACACCAGCGGGAATGGATTCAGCGAAGGAGTATTCCTGACGCTCCGTATCGTAGAAGTAATCAGGGCCGGCGGCGGCAACCAGCAGCTGTCCCGCTTCAGTAAGCGTTACGGAAACCTCACGAACGTCCTCCTGGTCCTTTTTTCTGACGCCAAGGACTACGGTCTCCCCTCCGCGACCCCGAACCGCCTCGGTGTATTGATCGAAGAAGGGGGTAGGAGTTCCGTCGACGCTGACGATCCGGTCTTCGATGAGCAATCCGGCCTCATCCGCCGGTCCTCCCTTCTGGACTATGCCGACCACGAAGGGCATGCGGGCCGTAAATAGCCGGGAATTCTTGTTCTCGTAACGGGTCAACAGATCTACCCACTTCGGGTCGACTTCCACAGTCGTTGGTTGATCGTTGCGATTGACCTCGATTTGCCGGGCGTTGTTGATGGCAATTTCACGCAACACGATTCGATCGTTAAATCGCTCGAAGGGGACGTCGCCGACGCGAATGATCTTGTCGCCGTTTTGCAGCCCGATCTCCTGGCCAAGGCTGTCCACGGCAATCCCGGCAGTGATGTTGTCCGCCGGAAAGTACTCCTCGCCGTAGCCGAACAGCACCATGGCGTAGATGAAAAATCCGAGGATGAAATTGACCGTAACGCCTCCCAGCATGATGATGAGTCGCTGCCAGGCTGGCTTAGACCGAAATTCCCAGGGTTGGGCGGGTTGGTCCATTTGCTCCTTGTCGAAACTCTCATCGATCATGCCGCTGATCTTTACGTATCCCCCGAGGGGCAGCCACCCGATGCCGTATTCGGTCTCGCCAATCTGTTTTTTAAACAGGCTGAAACCCGGATCGAAAAAGAGGTAGAACTTTTCTACACGCGTACCGAAGAGGCGGGCCGGAATAAAGTGACCGAACTCGTGCAGCACGATCAAAATGGAAAGGCTAAGGACCAGCTGTCCGACAGTAATCAAGGTATCCATGCGGTAAAGTTAGAAGCCCGGAAGTAACACGGGATCGGATTATTAACCGGTACGTCTGTTGATGGTTGAAATTTGCCGCGATCCGCACCGCCGTGCCCCACCAAATTGAAGGATCTTCGCGGGGGGCGTCGCAAGTTTTTTACATTTGCAGCCACTCGCTCGACATATCCCGCGTCCGGGCGACGTTAAGCAAGCGCTAAAGCAACCCTGATGTTTCTGAATCACCTTATTTTACTCCTGCAGGCGCAGGGCGATCTTAACCTGGACCCCGTCGTGCCACCGGCCATGGAAGCCGAGAGCTTATTCGACGTCCTGCTCGAGTCCGGTATCCTCACCATGATAATCGTGGGTATCCTGCTCCTGCTGTTCATCATTGGCCTCTACATATTTTCGGAACGCTACATCACCATCAAGGCGGCCGGCTCCGATGACGAAGGCTTTATGGAGCGGATCCGCCGGGAGATTTCTTCCGGCAACATGGCCAATGCACGTGCCCTGTGCACAACGACCGACAGTCCCGTAGCCCGCATGGTAGATAAGGGTTTACAGCGGATCGGGCGCCCGTTGAGGGACATCGATGCAGCCGTGGAGAACGTCGGTAATCTCGAAGTGTTTCGGTTGGAAAAGGGCCTCAGTACGCTGGCCAGTATTGCCGGTGCCGCACCCATGATCGGCTTTTTCGGTACCGTAACCGGTATGATCAATGCGTTTTATGAGATGTCCAACGCCCAGAACATTACACCCGACGTGCTCGCCGGGGGCATCTACTCGGCCCTTCTGACCACCGCCGCCGGACTGTTTATCGGTATCCTGGCCTTCGTAGGCTACAACTTGCTGGTTGCCCAGGTAGAACGGGTCGTCTACAAAATGGAGCGATCCACGACAGAGTTTATGGATTTGCTCCAGGAGCCCGGCTAAGGCCACTACCGTCAATTGAGAGGGGCATTGAAACTTACAACAGCAAGAACATGGGATTAAAACGATCGAATAAGGCCAACGCGCAGTTCAATATGTCGTCCCTGACTGACATCATCTTCTTGTTGCTCATCTTCTTTATGCTCACCTCTAACTTCGTACAGATCCGGCCCTTTGATTTACCAAAGTCCGATAGCCAGACCGTCGCCCCTACGAACATCGTAGTGGAACTAGAGAAATCCGGCGCGCTGCGCGTCAACAACATCACCGTCACGGAAGCGTCCGTGCTCGCGGCCCTCAGCGATGCCCTGGAGCAAACCAACAATCAGAAGGATGCGACCGTGACCATCGTGGCGGAGACCGGAGTTCCGTTTAGCCGCATCACGCCGATCATGAACCTGGCGGCTCAGCGACGGGCCCGGGCGATCATCGCCACTCAACCCATACAGGGATAAACGATCCAGCAGCTATGGCCCTAAAGAAACGATCGAAAGTAAGCGCGGAATTTAATATGTCGTCCCTGACCGACATCATCTTCTTGCTGCTTATTTTCTTCATGCTCACCTCTACGGTCGTGGCCCCCAACGCCCTAAATCTAAAGTTGCCCGGTCGCTCCGATACACCGGCCGCTCCGGCCACGGATCGTTTAGACGAAGTACGCATCGACGCTACGGGAGGTTTCTTCTTCAACGACCGCCGGATCAGTCAGTCTGAACTGGAAGGACGGTTACAACAGCAGGCCGGACGGGGATACAGCATGCTCATTGCCCCCGATCGCGAAGCCCCCGTGGAGGGCGTAGTAACCGTGATGGATATGGCGATGCGCCTCGATATCAACGGGGTTTTGGCGGCGGAAGAACAGTGAAGCAACTTTCACGCGACGTTTTAGCGTGATGGAGCCCGGCACACAGGGGCCGTATTCGCTACTACCCCACCAGGGGCCGGTGAGCACCAGGGCGTCTTTTTGGTAATCTACCCACAACTCATACTCCTTCATACACCACGCTACGGCGAGTCCAGCCTTGTTGTTGCGCAGGATCTCCGTCTCCGTGATGCGCCAACTGCCACTCGCAGTTTGGTAGCCACTTAGCTTCATTTCGGCCTCCAGTGCCCCGAGTTTGACAAAGGCCGTTCCCCTCAGGCTAATTCCAATCTGCTCGATGTCGAAATACAGTTCAAAGCGATCGGAAAAACCGCCTTCGTTTTGCAGGAGCAATCCAGTCCAACTGCCCGACAGGTCCTGGTGCACCTGGGCCGAGACCTGCCGTACGGATAGGAGAGATAGGGCAATGAACAAACACTGTATGGGCTTCACCGCCGAAAGGTAGAGAATTTTCTAACTGAAGCACAATCGAAAGCGCCCCCCGACCGACGGTCGGGGGGCGCTTTCGATTAACCGATTGGAGTGGTCCGCCTAGTTACGATCCATCTCCATGCCTTCGGGGGCAGGGTCTTCCTGAGCACCATTGATTCCGGTGAGGAATTCCACGCGACGGTTCACCAGGCTGCGGTCAAGCGGCACGATGGCTTCGTCTTCACCACGGTACTGCAGTACCAGTTGGTCGCGGTTCACCCCGTGTACGGTAACCAGGTGATCAACCACATTTAGAGCACGGCGGTAGGACAGGTTAAGGTTTCGGTCGGTGGTGCCGGTCCGGTCCGTGTACCCGCGTACAACGACCTTCATGTTCGGGTTGCCCTTCACTACGCGGGCAACGCCAGCCAGCATACCGTAATCATCGTACTTCACTTCGGCCGAGTTCAGCGGGAAGTAGATCGTGGGCAGATAGGTGCTGCCGTTACGCTGGAAGATGGTGTCCTGCCGGAAGCGATCGAGGCTCGAATCGATGAGCGCCTGAATCTCACCTTCGGTAAGCGGAGCGTCAATCCGTTCGGTAACTACACCGTCGGCATTAACCACTTCGCCTTCGCGGGGAGGGAAGAAGGGTTCGAGATCCCGGTAATCGGGTACACCGTCCTTGTCGCTGTCGAGAGTACGTCCCCGGCTGTCAACCGGTACTCCACTAGGGGTGTCATTCTCCTGGTCGATTGAGTTTACGATGCCATCACCGTCATCGTCCATGGTGGCTTCGTCGACGCGACGGTTGATCATTGCAATGTCCTCCTTGACGGGAGTGAAGGCGTTGGTCCAGTAGCGAGGTTCGGTCTTGCGTTCGGGATTGCCCAGGTTGAAATTGAGGGAAACTCCGGCGATGTTCTGCACGTCACGGAAATCGCTGGCATCATAGCCATCGACAATGTCGGCACGCTTGCCCAGCGGTACGAGTGCCTGGTATTCGACGCCGATGTTGAAGCGGGGGTTAATGCGGAAGTTGATGCCCGTTCCGAAGGCAGCGTGGGTCTGGAAGGATTTGTCGACTACCCCATTGCGGTTTTCGGCAAAGGGACGGTTGGTTCCATCGCAGCCGTAGCGGTTGCCGGTTTCTCTGTTGCACTGAAACTCGTTGCCAAAAAAGTTGAATCCGGCACCGGCCATCATGTACACGTTGACGTTGCGAATGTCGCCCTTAAAGGTGAAGTTGTTAAGCGTCACTACGCCATAGGCGGTTCCACTGTACCAGTCGGTATCAAACCGGCGGTTGCCGTCGCTCTGTGCCCTGCCGTCATCGCCCTTGCTTCTGGCGTAGAGCGCATCCAGACGCAGGGAGAACAGGTGATCGAGAGACTTTCTCACGTGCAGACCGGCACCATACCCCCCCTTTGAGGTCACGTCGCTCGAGAGCCAGGAATAGACCGGTGAAATCCCGACTTCCAGCATTGAGTTCTGGTCTCGCTTATTTACGGGAGCTTGCATTTCCCCTTCCTGGACAGTGGAAGTAGCATCATCGGTGGTAGGCATTGGCGTGCCCTGCGCATGAATGACTCCACCCAAGCTGAAGCACAGGCAGAAGATTAAAAGGCTAAGAATTTTCATGGAAATGATTCTAGAAATTAGTTTGATGGGTGGTGGTCCGGCATGCCGGTAGTGATTCGAAGTGATATGGTACGCGGCAAATTGCCGATTTTCGGTTAACTTCTAGTTCATTTGTCAAAGGTAGCAGTTGTTCAGCAAATGACCATTCTTTTTATAATTACCTTCTCTTGCTACCTTTGTTGGCCCCTGCCTATGTACAGCACCTGGTTATCCTCAAGCCCCCTCGATCCCACCACTTTCGGCCCCGCCTCGGTTGCCGGTCACCTAACTGCCGACCCCTCGCCGACCACGCGGGTGGCCCTGATCGGAGTGAATGCAGCCACCGCCGATGCAGTGCGCCATCACCTATACAGCCACTACTGGGATTTCGGAGGTCTGGACCTCGTAGACCTTGGAAACCTCCGTAAGCAAACGATCGACTTCACCATTCCGCTGCTCCGCGAACTTTACTCAGCCGGTATTGTCCCCATCCTGTTGGGGGACCAAGACCGGATGCTCAGTGCCCAGTACTTGGCCTTCGGTGAACTCAATCGACAAGTAGGCATTTTTGCCGTCGATCAGCGGGTAAACCTGCGCTCCTCGGGTGAATTAGGTCCGGACCGTGCGCTTGATGCAGCCATCTACCGGGAAGCCCCCCCCGTTTTCCACCTTTCCCACGCCGGCTCTCAGCGACATCTGGTAGACCCGGGACTCGAGTACCTTTTTGCCGCCCGCCACTTCGAAAACTACCCCCTTGGTCAGTCACGCGCGAACCTGGCGGATCTGGAACCAGCGATACGCGACGCCGACCTTTTCGCGCTTGGCCTTGGGGCGATTCAGTGGTCGGAAGCCCCGGCGCAGGGAGGTCATCACCCATCCGGCTTTTCCCTGCAGGAGGCCAGTCAGCTCTGCTATTATGCCGGAAACAGCGATCGCCTTGCCTCCTTCGGGCTTTATGGCTTTGACTTGGAACACCCGAATCAAGACGGTCGTCAGCTCACTGCAGCGGCCTACGCGCAGCTCGCATGGTATTTCCTCCACGGCCTCAGCCGGAGGGTGAAGGATTTTCCGGTATCCCTTACCGGCATGGCGGAGTACGTCGTGGACACCACCCTGGCCGGCCGGCTTACCTTTTGGCGGTCGCCGCGGAGTAGCCGCTGGTGGGTCCAGGTACCCACGGAGACCTACCGCGGGGAAGCCCGTAACCGTCTGGTGTCCTGCAGTTATCAGGACTATCTGACGAGCAGCAAAGAAGGTAAGCTGCCCGACCGAATCCTGAGTGCTTTTAGCCGGTATTAATCTCGTCGCCTGATTAAAGGTATTTCCACCCCAGAATGCTTATCTTCGTTTGTAATAGGTCACTATGCCTATATACGTTTTTTCTTTTCCGGTGCTTTCACCCATTTTAATAAAACACGTGTCACCGGCCCACACCGCTTCCGGCACACGGTTTTGATCTTTTTTGCACCGGGTAGTATAAGTTGGCCTGCATTGACACTTACCTCCGTGCGGTAGGCTGACGCCGTATTCTTACACCCACACACTCTTGAATTTGATATTTCTCAGATCACTAGCCATTCTAGTCATCGTTGTTTGTCAGCAAGCCGTCGGCCAGTCGCAGACCTTCTGCGGCGGAGAGAACTCTTTTTTACTCCCCCCGGCCCGGACGTTCTGTGTCAACAACAACGATTCAGCCCGAATTTCCTTCAATCTTATCAACGAAGGAGACCCCGGCGACTATACTATATCCTTCCCCAACGGCACCGACACCACTTACGTAGGAGTGGATGGTTCCCTGCAGATCATCCACGACATGGAATTTATCTGCTCCAACCCGCCCGGGGATCCCATCAGGCCCAGTAGGGGAGAGGAGTTTTATGCCTACCGGGGTGAGTTGATCATTACCCGAACGGATTGCGTGGACGATGACCTGAAGCCTCAGGTAGGTACTTACCCGTTCAACATCATTCCGAATCCCATCAGTGATATTACAATCAACGGTCGCGTATGTGGGGAGCCACCGTATAACTTAAGTTTTGATGCCAAGCTATGTAACGACGACCTGGTCAAGGAGTACCAGTGGTACTTGAATGGACGTCTTCTTCCTAACGCTACCGGCAAAACGCTTAGAGATGTCATACTGCCCACCGCAGGTGAGTACATCGTCCGGCTGGAGACGACCACCTTCAGTGATAAATGTGAGTCATTCGCTTTCGAACGACCAGTGATTGTCGTCGGTGAGCCAACCATCGAACTGAACTACACTGTAGATAGCTCCGCGCTATGCTCCCCCGTCGTCACCGTTACGACCGACACCCGGTACGATGACGTCACCTCCTTTATGTGGTCTAGTTCTTCTCCCGATGTCAGCTTCTCCGATGTTGCCGCCCCGAGTCCGGTCATCACCGTTCTGAATAGCCAGTCGGGCACCCGAACGATCACCCTCACCGTCGAAAACGAATATTGCAACTCGGTTAGTGAATCCTTCGACATCACTACGTATAGCGAGCAGCGGCTTCGCACCACCCAAGCCCTTCGCGCGTGTTCGGGCGTGCCCATCACCTTTTGTGATCGCCTGGTGTACGAACCCGCACCTGTGACCATTCTCTGGACAACCGACGATCCCGCCCGTATCGAGGGGGCCAATACCGCTTGTCCGGAGGTAACCTTCACCCAGGGTGGCACCTACGAGCTGACCGCCACCGGGACGAACATTTGTGGCGATCGCTTCACGGAGACCTTCCCGGTGACCGTACGGGACGATGCCCCCCTTCAGCTTGATTTTTCCAGCGTGGATACGCTGTGTCCGGGCTCCGAGCCCCTCAATTTATTTCACTACATTCAAGGATCGGAAAACGTGAGCAAGATCACCGGTCCCGGCGTTATCGGAAACTTTTTTAACCCTGCCCATCTGAGCGGTACGGTCTCCTTAGCGGTTTCCGATAGTTGCGGATCCCTCTATCCATTCGAAATTTTTGTGCTTTCCGAGGGCGTGTATGCCGGCGGTGACCCCCACGTTTGCATGGGTGACTCCATCGATCTGTATGCCCTACAGGAAGGTACCTATTCGGGACCGGGGGTGAGCGACAACGTATTCTCTTCCGTTGGTTTGGAGGCCGGTACCTACACCATAGACTTTGTAAGTACGAATCTCTGTGGGGGGGAAGGATCTTTCGACATCACCGTGGAGCCCATACCCGTTGCAAGTTTCGACATGATCAGCGACGGCTGTTTGGGCGGGGACGCAGGTGCAAAGTTTCCCGTGAACGAGCCGATCAGTCTGGTCAATCGCTCCGATGCAGAGGTATTATGTTATTCCGTGTTGGAGACCGGCGACAAGCTTTGCGGGAGCAACGAGGCTGTCTTTACGTTGCCGGTCGCGGGAATGTACACCTTCCAGCAAGTCGTTGCCTTTGCGGGAGGACTTTGTACGGACACCCTACGCCAGAAGATTGAAGTTATACCGGTATTCAAACCACATTACGCGATCCAGATCGACAGTACGGATTGTGATTCAATCCTCATTTCCTTTCTTAACGGCGGGGGCACGGACCTGAATACATATTCATGGACCTTTTCCAGTGGCGACACCCTCCAGTTGGAGAACCCTACGCTCCGGCTCCTGCGCCCCTACAGTGCTGAAGTACTGACTGCTACGGTAACGGCTACTGACGGCTGCATCACCGTGCGGGACACCTTTCCCATCAATCTTCCCCGCCGATTTCAGGTGTCTTTCGGGATTCTGAACGACAACAACACCATCTGCTCCGGCGATACGGCATTCCTGGTCAATAATTCGGTCGGTGCGTTTAACCTACTGGCTACACTGAATGGCGGAAGGCAAATCGACTCGCTGCCTACCAGTCTGATAATTGAGAATCACTCTGAAGAAGTGCTAAAGTATCCGATTCGCCTCGACGGGACTAATCCCAGCTGCCCGGCCGAGTATGCAGTGGATACACTACTTATCGCTCCGGTGAATACCCAGGCCGCCTTTACGCTACACTACGACGACAGTTGCTCGCCGGCGCAGGTGGAGTTGATCAATCATTCCACACCGGGCAGTGTAAACCGGATCATTTGGGGAGATGGCTCCACCTTTCAGGGGATCAGGGCATTCGATACGGCATCGTACACTTACGCCGTTGAGCGCGATACTAATTTCACGATCTCCCTGAGTTCCCAGCTCTGTGGCTCCGATACCTTCAGCACGAACTTCATGGTCAGAGCTAGTCCGGATGCCTCGTTTAACATTGCAGCTCCGGATGGTGACTGTGTCGACGAGGAAATCATTTTCAATCCGGTTGCGGCAGCACGGGGGAACAGCATGGCCTGGCGCTTTGGCGATGGAAAAACCTCCATGCATCACCGCCCGCACCATACGTACGACACTACCGGCACCTACCGTGTGCGCCTGGAAGTAACCAATTCCAACGGATGCCGTGCCGTCGACAGTACGGAGTTGGTGATCGGCAACTACACTGGCCCTGCGCTTGCCGTATCCATTCCTCCTGCCGTTTGCGAAGATGCGCCGTTGAACCTGGATTTACCGAACGGCGTGGACAACCTGTTCTTTGATTACGGAAACGATAGTCGTTCCGGTAAGCCGATCGACCGGCCTTATCAGGAAGAAGGAGAGTATGAGTTGACCGTAACGAAAACCGACAAGAACGGGTGCAGCATCGACACCACGCGCACCATAAAGGTCCATCCGCGCTTCTCGGTCGAGATCATCCCCGATGAAGACCTGACGGTTGAGTTCGGGACCCCCCTCGAGTTGTCTTTTCGGGCGATGCCTGCCCGCAGACTGGACAGCATCCGCTGGTACGGCGATTCGGTTGTCAGTCCCTACACTCGGGCTACCACGGTATTTCCCTCCGGAGATGGCGTTTACGAAGTCATGGTAACCGATGAGTACGGCTGCCTTGCCACGGATTCCATACGCGTGGCCGTCAGCAAGGAATACGAACGGCGGGTGTACGTACCGAATATATTTAGCCCGAACGGCGACGGGCGCAACGAAACCTTCGGAATAGACGTGAAGCCAAATACGGTGCGCGCCATTCGGTACCTGCGCATCATCAACCGCTGGGGGACGATGGTCTACGAATGCCAAAACTGTCCGGCCGGCAATTCCGGCAACGGGTGGGACGGCACCGTAGGCGGTAAACCCATGCAGTCTGCTATCTACCTGTGGGCTGCGGAAATCGAGTTTGCGGATGGCGTAAGCAAGGTGTTTTCCGGCGATGTAACGCTCATTCGGTGATCCGAACGTTGCACCTGCGTTCCCGCCCGAGCCCCTCCATTGTACCGGCAAAGAAATATAAGTGTTAAAGTTTGAAATGGCGCGGCAATATATAGGCCCCCCATATCGCTATCCCTACATCGCCGGCAATGCAGCCGGTATCGATTATTGTATTCGCCCTTCGGGGCAGCGATTTTGGATTTTATTATTTCCTGGTCAATTGTTGCCAGCGTCTCTCAAACGAAAAATAGGTCGGTTTCCTTCTTTTGTATTCGACCCGACCCCGTCACCTCTCATTTGGCCTTTCCCGGTCAGAGCCGACGCCTTTATCTCTACCCGTTTGTAGGAGCTGACAGAATTGAGCAAAAATTGCCTCAGTTAAGATGTCCCACCTACTAAAGACTTTTTTACTTCTTCCCCTCCTCACACTCGCCGGAACTATTTCCGCCCAGTCAAGTTGCGGATCGGAAGAACCCTTCCTCCTCCCGCCGACCAGTACGTTTTGTGCCGACAGCAGCGGGATGGTGACCGTCAATTTTAAGGTATACAACAATGGTGACCCCGGTACCTACCGGATTGAATTTCCTGACGGAAGCGACACCGTATACACCAACGTGGTCAACACCGCCACTGTAACCAAGCGCTTCCTGTTCGACTGCGGACAGCCTCCGGGAAAGCCCACTCCCCCCAGCAACGATGCCCTGTTCTACGAATACCAGGGAGCCCTGACCATCATCCGGGAAGATTGCGTGGACGAGCGCGGGGACAAGCAAAAAGGTTCCTATGACTTTCGGGTAGTTCCGAATCCGATCCTGGACATCAAGACCAGCGATCTTACCTGTATTGAGGCCCCCTTCATCATTAACTTCGAAGGCAAATTGTGTAGCGAGAAACTGGTAGAATCCTACCAGTGGTACATGGACGGCGAACTGCTAGAGGGAGAAACCTCCAAAAAACTGAAAGGGTACGAATTCGAAAGCCCCGGCACCTACGTGGCACGCCTGGAAGTAACCCCATTTAAGGGCTGCGACAAGTACTACTACGATAAGCCCTTCACGATCCGGCCCACCCCGAAGATCAACCTGTCCTACGAACTGGACACGGCCCAACTTTGTAACCCCACCATTCAGGTCATCACCAATTCCACCTACGAATACGCTACGAAGTACTCCTGGTCCAGCCCGTCCGCCGGAGTGACCTTCTCCGATCCTTCGGCTCCCAACCCGGTCATTGACATCGACAACAACAAGGCCGGTGTGCGGGTGATCATCGTTAACGCTTCCAATCAGTACTGTTCCGCCGTTGCGGATACCTTCGAGGTAACCACCTACCGCGGCCAGACCATCGAAGTTATTGAGGACATCGTAACCTGTACCGGCTACGTACTCGACCTCTGTGAAAGCCTGAAATTTCAGCCTACGCCCGACAACATTCGCTGGTCGGCAGACAAGCCCGACGTCAACTTCAGCGACTCTACCGCGGTTTGTCCCAAATTGACCTTTGCCGATCCCGGGGAGTATGTGATTACCGCAACTGGCTTTGATGTCTGTGGTGACCAGTACAACATCCCGATCAACATTCGGGTACGGGACGGAGCCGGGCTGGTGTTCGACATCAGCAGCATCGACACCATTTGTACCACCGAGCCGCCTATTCAACTGCTTGACTTCGTTTCCCGCCCCGACAACGTGAGCCGGATATCGGGTCCCGGAGTTGCGGACAACGTGTTCAGTCCTTCACTCGTAGAGGGCGACGTACAGCTCGTCGTGGTAGACAGTTGCGGTGCTTCTTACCCGCTCGACTTCTTCGTTATTCCGCAGGAAGTTTACCTCGGGGAAGATCTGGTGATTTGTCAGGGCGATAGCGTCAACCTGTACGACCTGCAGGCCGGAAGCTATACCGGTACCGGCGTAGAGAACAACGTGTTTGAATCCGCCGGATTGGACGTGGGAATTTACCGCATCGCGTTCTCCAGCCTGACCTACTGTGGCGGAGAGGATACCCTCAGTATTACCGTCCAGGAGTTTCCCCGCGCCGCCTTCAGGGTGGTCACCGACAGCTGTGGAGACGGAACAGGTGGAGCGATCTTCGCCGGCCTCGATCCCATCAACGTAGAGAACCTCTCCTCCGCCAAAGTCATCTGCTACGAAATCCTGGAAACCGGCCAGCAGGCTTGCAACCGCGAAAAAGCCCGCTTCCTGATCCAGGAGCCCGGCACCTATACCCTCCAGCAGGTGGTGGCATTCCCCGGTGGCCAGTGTACGGACACCACGACCATCTCGATCAACGTGCTCTTCCCCCCGGTGCTCAACTTTTACGCCGACATGGACAGCAGCATCTGTGACTCACTGACCATCGGTTTCTCCGTAGGAGACCAGCCCGACGGGTTGACCTATGACTGGTCGTTCACCAGCTCTGACCGGAGCACGGAGGCTAACCCGGTCATTGAACTAATCCGCCCCCTGGCGCCGGAAGTGCTGGGAGTCAAGACCGCCGTAAGCAACGCCTGCTACACCACGACCGATACCTTCGGAGTTGTGCTGCCGCTAAGGTTCCGGGTTTCCTTCGATATCCTGAACGACAACAATACGGTGTGCTCCGACGACACCATCTTTTTGTCCAATACTTCCGTGAATGCATTCGACTACCGGGTAAGTTACCCCGACGGTCGCCAGGCTACGGAATTACCCCGAACGCTCGTCCTGAGGAACACCACCGACCGGGTCCTTCGGTACCCCATTACGCTGGAGGGATCGAACGTAAGCTGCCCCGACGAGCTCCACTCTGACACCATCTACATTTTACCCATCACGACTGAGGCTGCCTTCGGACTCAACTACAAGGACATCTGCTCCGAAGCGGAAGTCACGCTCGATAACAGCTCCACGCCCGGTGCCCTCACCTTCGTACACTGGGGCGACGGCTCTTCTCCCCAATTTATCGACGAACTGGAAAGCATTACCCACACCTACAATGTGGAGCGCGACACCACTTACCAGATTGAGCTGGTAGCCCAACTGTGTGGCATCGACACCTTCTCGCACTCGATCACCGTACGGCCTTCTCCGGATCCCTCCTTCGAGGTGCTGGCAACCGAAGCTAACTGCGTCGACAAGGAAATTCAGTTTACCCCGACCGGAAATGCGACCACTTACGGTCTCGAGTGGGATTTCGGCGACGGTAAGGTTTCCCAGAAGAGGAACGCCGCCCACGTGTTCGAACAACCCGGGAACTACAATGTGAAACTGGAAGTGGTGAGCCGCAACGGGTGTAAGTCCGTCGACAGTACCGAAGTACAGATCGGAGAATACAACGGCGCGGCCATGAGTTTCGAAATGCCCCGCAGCGCCTGTGAGGAGATGCCCTTCGCCATGAACATCGTTTCTCCGCAAACGGGCTGGACCTTCGACTACGGCAACGGCCTTGTTTCCCTCGATGATCCCCTCGATGCGCCGTACTTCAACAAGGGCACCTACGAAATGAACCTGCGGGTCACCAGTGCCAACGGTTGTAGCATAGACAGCTCGACCGTCATCAAGGTATTCCCCGGCTTTGAGGCCACCATCAAAACGGCAGCCAATCAGGATACCATCGTGGAACTGGGCGATAAGCTAGACCTACGGGTAAACGTCTTCCCCCCCCGCAACATCGCCGAAATGCAGTGGACCGGTGACTCCATCGCAAACCCCAACTCACCCTACACCACCGCACTTCCCCTTCAGGATGGATTTTACGCAGTCGAATTGCAGGACGTCAACGGCTGTATCGCGTCGGATTCAATGCGGGTGCGGGTGAACAAGGATTACCGCGATCGCATCTTCGCGCCGAATGCCTTTAGCCCCAACAACGACGGCTACAACGACTTCTTCGGCCTCGACGTCAAGGACAACACCGTACGGGCGCTGAAAACGCTGCGGGTGATGTCGCGCTACGGAGCGATCGTGTACGAATGCAAAGACTGTACCACCGGCAGCGTCGGCAACGGCTGGGATGGCCGCTTAGGTGATAAACTTTTAGAAAGCAATGTCTATATCTGGGCTGCAGAGGTCGACTTCGTCGACGGAACCAGCCAGCTATTTACTGGTGATGTGACGCTATTGCGTTAACATCGGGTGACCGGATTAGATCTTTTTCCCTGTTGAAGAGGCTTGTCGGAATGTTCCGGCAAGCCTCTATTTTTGGTCCCCGACGGTAGCCATGTAGACAATGGAATCCGTCTGCGCAGTAAGGTCAAATTGCTGACCCGCGGGCACGAACACCGTCCGCGCCCGTTCATGTAAAGCGACCGGCCCCCGTAGCTCGCCCCGTAGCAAGAGCATTATAGCCGCACCATCGGTGGTGTCGACGCTGACTTGCTCATTCGTTTGCGGTCTCGCTATCCATAATTTGAAATCCGGCGCCGGGGTGGGAAAATAGGCCCAGTCGGAGTCTGTGCCCACTGCCGTCAGTAGGGTAGGGGTGACGGCTTCGAAGCGGGTTTTGTCCAGCAGTTCCGGTACGTCAATGTGTTTTGGAGTCAGTCCGCCCCGCAAAACATTGTCGCTATTGGCCATCAGTTCGATACACACCCCCTCGAGGTAGGCGTGGGGAATGCCGGCGTCCTGAAAAATTCCCTGACCGGGGGTGAGTTTGACCAGGTTGAACCAAAAGATGGAGAAAATGCCGCGGTCGTGGTGGCCGTCTTGGGTATACTGTTCTACGGCCCTTTTGGCCCAAAACCGGGGCTCTTCGCGGGTGTAGTCCTGATCCGCAAGGCTATCGACCAGTGGAGAGAGCAGTCGGTCAATAGCGTCCGTTGCTGCATCCATGACGTGGGCGTACAGGCCATTCACGCCGTGCTGCTCCAGTATAGGAATCAGTTCTTCCCAACCAGGTACCTCATTTAACGTCTGCGTGATCGCTGCTTCGGATCGGAATCCGTGCAGGAGGTAGAAATCGGTCAGGGCGACTCCTAACTCCGGTTTATGGTTGTCGTCGCGGTAGTTGCGGTCGGGGGCATCGCGGGGCGGCCCGTTTTCTTCTTCCCGGGCGAAGCCCGCCTCGGCTGCCTGTTTGTCCGGATGAACCTGGATGGAAAGCATTTCCCGCACGTCAAGCACCTTGAACAGGAAAGGAAGCCGATCAGCGAACCGGGCGGCGACCCGTTCCCCGAGCATCTGCTTTGGCTCATCGGCGATTATTTCGGCCAGGGTTTGCCGGGAATCCCTGATTCGGCCGGGCCCCTTGGCGTGGGCACCCATCCAGAGCTCCGCCCAGGGTTGATGCTCCTCGTTTGACTGCTGAAGCAGTTCGGGAAGAAAGGTGTAGCCACCCCAGGCATAGTGCTGGATGACGCCGTCGAAGGGATATAGCTTTGGCAAACCGGAGTATTGACTGTTGACCTAGCACAAGGCATTGGACGGGGCAATGGTTCACTACCAAATTCCCTACCTTGCGCGCTGTTCCCGAATAACCATCTCTACATGCCATACCTCTTCACTTCCGAGTCCGTCTCCGAAGGCCATCCCGACAAGGTCGCTGACCAGATCAGTGACAATTTAGTCGACCATTTTCTTGCCTTTGACCCCAGCTCCAAAGTCGCCTGTGAGACGCTCGTCACCACCGGGCAGGTCGTACTCGCCGGTGAAGTAAAATCGAGTACCTACCTCGACGTCCAGGACCTGGCCCGCGAAGTGATCCGTAAAATCGGCTATACGAAGTCGGAGTACATGTTCGAGGCAAACAGCTGCGGCGTGCTCTCGGCGATCCACGAGCAATCTCCCGACATCAACCAGGGCGTCGAACGGCAGCAGGCCGAAGACCAGGGTGCGGGCGATCAGGGAATGATGTTCGGCTACGCCACCAACGAGACGGAAAACTACATGCCGCTAGCGCTCGACCTGAGCCACCGCATCCTGAAGGAACTGGCCGCCGTTCGCCGCGCCGGTGAGCAGATGACCTACCTCCGCCCCGACTCTAAGTCTCAGGTAACCATCGAATACGACGACAACCACCGTCCCGTGCGGATCGATTCGGTCGTCGTCAGCACCCAGCATGATGAATTCGCCGCAGACGATTTAATGCTTACGACCATTCGTCAGGACGTCATCGACCTGGTCATTCCTGCCGTACGCAAACAACTTAAGCCAGAACTGCAGGCGCTGTTTAATGACGATATTACCTACCACATCAATCCCACCGGTAAATTCGTGATCGGGGGCCCCCACGGTGATACCGGTCTTACCGGCCGTAAGATCATCGTCGACACTTACGGCGGCAAGGGTGCCCACGGCGGCGGCGCCTTCAGCGGCAAGGACCCCAGTAAAGTGGATCGTTCGGCGGCGTACGCTACCCGTCATATTGCCAAGAACCTGGTTGCTGCCGGTGTCGCCAGTGAAATGCTCGTACAAGTCAGCTACGCGATCGGCGTTGCCAGGCCCACCAACATTTACGTTAATACCAACGGCAGTGCTAAAGTAAACCTGACCGACGCCGGGATCGCCCAAAAAATCGCGGAGATCTTCGATATGCGGCCCTACGCCATCGAGCAACGCCTGAAACTCCGCAACCCCATCTACCTCGACACCGCGGCCTACGGCCACATGGGAAGAAAAAGCGAAACAAAGGAAGTCACCTTCCGCAACGGCTCCGGAGAAACCAAGACCCTCACGGTCGAAACCTTCACCTGGGAAAAGCTGGACTATGTCGATCGGGTGAGGGAGGCGTTTGGAATAGGGGAATGAGTTCGTTAGTTGATTAGTCATTTAGTTCGTTAGTCCGTAGTGCCTCACTAACTGACTGATCGACTAACGAACTAAAATACTGATCTGCCAACCTACCCCTCCCCCTCCCGTTTCTTCATCGCAGCGGCCACGAACGACACGAACAGGGGATGCGGCACTTCGACCGTGCTTTTCAGCTCCGGATGGTACTGTACGCCGACGAAGTAGGGATGATTTTTGATTTCGATTACTTCTACCAACTTGGTTTGCGGGTTGATGCCGGCAATGGTGAGCCCGGCGTCTTCGAGCTGCTTGAGGTAAGCGTTGTTGAATTCGTAGCGGTGGCGGTGACGCTCGCTGATTTCGGTGGTGCCGTAGGCGCGGGCGGTGCGGGTACCGGGCTTCAGCTCGCAGTCGTAGGCGCCCAGGCGCATGGTGCCACCCTTCGTGGAGATGTCCTTTTGGTCTTCCATGATGTCGATGACGGGGAACTCCGAAAACTCGTCGACCTCGGAAGAACCCGCGCCCTCGATTCCGGCTACGTTGCGACTGAATTCTACTACGGCACACTGCATTCCCAGGCAGATGCCAAAGAAGGGAATGTTGTTTTCCCGCACGTAGCGTACCGCTTCGATCTTGCCTTCGATGCCGCGTTCTCCGAAGCCTGGAGCGACCAGAATGCCGTCGAACCGGCTGAGGAATTTTCTTACCTCCTTGCGCGTCCCCTCCAGTTGCTCGGAGTGAATGGGCACTACCTTTACTTTACACTCATTGACGGCGCCGGCGTGAATGAAGGCTTCGTAAATCGACTTATACGCATCCTGCAACTCGTTGTACTTGCCAACCAGCCCGATGGTCACCTCGTGGGTGCTGTTCTTCAGTTTGCCGAGGAAATTTTTCCACCGGCGCAGGTCGGGATTTTTGCGGTCGGGAAGGCGCAGTTTACTGATGACGGTGGTGTCGAGCCCTTCCTTGAGCATGTGCAGTGGCACATCGTAAATGGTGTCCGCGTCGATCGCTTCGATGATGCAGCTTTTCTCGACGTTGCAGAACAGCGCGAGTTTGCGGCGGATCGAATCGTCGATCGAGTGCTCGGTCCGCACGACCAGGATGTCGGGCTGAATGCCGGTCTGCAGCAACTCCTTGACGCTGTGCTGAGTGGGTTTGGTTTTTAGCTCCTTGGCGGCCGCGAGGTAGGGGATCAGGGTCAGGTGGATCGTGATGCAATTGTCAATGCCGAGTTCCCAGCGCAGTTGCCGCAGGCTTTCCAGGTAGGGTAGGGACTCGATGTCGCCCACCGTACCTCCGAGTTCGGTGATGATGATGTCGTACTCTCCCGAATTGCCGAGCAACTGGATGCGGCGCTTGATCTCATCGGTGACGTGGGGGATAACCTGCACGGTTTTACCGAGATAATCGCCCCGCCGTTCCTTCTCGATGACGCTCTGGTAGATGCGTCCGGTGGTCACGTTGTTGGCCTGACTGGTGGGCGTATTCAGAAAGCGCTCGTAGTGGCCGAGGTCAAGATCCGTTTCGGCACCGTCGTCGGTCACGTAGCATTCCCCGTGCTCGTAGGGGTTCAGCGTGCCGGGGTCGACATTCAGGTAGGGATCGAACTTCTGGATGGTTACGGACAGCCCGCGGGCCTGCAAAAGTTTGGCCAGGGAGGCCGCAATAATTCCTTTACCGAGGGACGACGTCACCCCGCCCGTAACAAAAATATACTTGGTCATATTCTACGATTACGGGACACAAAGGTAGACAACGGCAGGGGAACTTCGGGCGGGAACGCGGGAGCCGTGAATCTTAATTCGAATGTTAAATAGGCGCCGCGTGTTAATTCTGTGTAAACAAAGCGTTAACTTGGAGTTTTGTATCCCGTAGCAATGTTAATTCCTTCCTCCACCTACCGCCGACTTCTGTGCTGCCTGCTGGCGGTTGGGGTAGTGATGTGGGGCAACGAAGGCATGGCACAGCGGTCCGTCGGCTTTCTGCGAACGACTCCATCCGAAACCGGGGGAGAAGAGATCATAGAAAAAAGGTACACGGAGGAGGAGTCCTTTACCCTGGCGCGTAACCTGATTTTCTTCGTCGCTACCGTAGACGGCGAGCCCGGAAACTACATTCTGGATACCGGCGCACCCAGCCTGATTGTCAACCATCGTGGTACCGCCGAGGAAGAAACCACCCGGACCGGCATCGGCGCCGGCGGAGATGTAGCCCTGACCGACCACCGCGTCTCCCAATTTGAGATGGGAGGACGGACGACGGACAACTACTGGGCCATTGGACTGGACCTGCGCGATCTGGAGGAGCGGATGGACCAGCGGGTAGACGGCTTTGTCGGCTACGACCTGATCAACACCGGTGAATTGCGCATCGATTACGACGACGAAACATTCCAGTTGCTTAAGTCCACCCGCCGGCCCCAGCACCTGGGAAAGTCGCCCCGTGCGGTACTCAGGTTTACGCTGGTCGATCACCTGCCGATCGTGCAACTCAACATCGGTAAGAAAAAATACTACTTCGCCGTAGATACCGGAGCCGGCTCCAACCTGATCGACCGAAAGCTCGTGGAGACCGACGAGGTCACGGAAACGCACGAAATGATCAACATCCAGGGCCTTGATGGTAACGATGCGGATTGCCCCACGGTGCGGATAGACGCTCCGGACAACCTGCCGGACGGCGCGGAGCCCCTGCGATTCGTGGCCATGGATCTGGATCACCTGCACACCGGGGGCGGTGTCCCCCTGGCGGGAATCCTTGGTTCCGAATTTCTGAGTCGGTATACCGTAGGCATCGACTACCGCCGGCAGAAAGTCTATCTCTGGTAAGCACACCGGATCGCCGGTTGCCTGCTCCTGCGCACCCGCCCAATGCCGTACCTTTACGCATTCACTAAGTTATATACCCCTGGATGAAGTTTGACGTACAAGTGCTGGATAAGAAGTGGCAGCAATACTGGAAGGATCAAAAAACTTACGCAACCCCCGAGGATACCGCAAAACCGAAATTTTACGTCCTGGACATGTTCCCCTACCCATCGGGTTCGGGGCTGCACGTCGGTCACCCCCTGGGATATATTGGCTCGGACATCGTCGCCCGCTTCAAGCGGCAGCGGGGGTTCAATGTGTTGCATCCCATGGGATTCGACTCGTTCGGTCTGCCGGCCGAGCAGTACGCCATCGATACCGGCGTCCATCCCGCTGAATCCACCGCCACGAATACGGCCCGCTACCGCGAGCAAATGGAAACTCTGGGACTCAGCTTTGACTGGGACCGCAGCGTCAACACCTCCGACCCCAACTACTTTAAGTGGACGCAGTGGATCATCGGTCAGGTGTTCGAGCACTGGTACGACCGGGACGCCCAACGCGCCCGCCCCATCACCGAACTGATCGCTCACCTGGAGCAGCACGGTACCGACGGAATCAATGCCGCCGAAACGGAGGAAAAAATCGTCACGGCCCGTGAGTTTCAGGCCATGACCGAAAAGGAACGCAGCGACCTGCTGATGAACTACCGCTTGGCATTCCGCAGCGTCAGCTACGTCAATTGGTGCGAGGCCCTGGGTACCGTACTGGCCAACGATGAGGTAAAGGACGGCCGCAGCGAACGCGGTAACCATCCCGTAGAACAGCGCCCGATGTTGCAGTGGAGCCTCCGGATTACGGCCTACGCCGAGCGGCTACTGGCGGGTTTGGCGGATGTAGACTACAGCGAAGGACTAAAGGCGCAGCAGGTGAACTGGATCGGTAAGTCGATCGGGGCACTCGTCCATTTCGATATCGAGGGGCACGACGAACAGCTGGATATTTTTACTACCCGGGCCGACACCATTTTCGGGGCCACCTTCATGGTGATCGCACCGGAACTGGATTTGGTCGATCAACTCACCACGCCCGAGCAGCGGAAGGAAATCGATGATTACCTGGCGTACGTCGGTCGCCGCAGCGAGCTGGATCGCGTGAGTGAAAACAAGGTAACGGGTGCCTTCACCGGGGCCTACGCGATCAATCCGCTCAACAATGCCCGCTTGCCGATCTACATCGCGGAGTATGTGCTAAAGGATTACGGTACCGGCGCGATCATGGCCGTTCCCAGCGACGACGAACGCGACAAGCGGTTTGCTGAGAAGTACGGGATTGAGATCATCGACGTGGTCGACAAGAGCGACTATCCCGGGGCTACCCTGAAGGACAAACTGGGTAAGCTCATCAATTCCGACTTCCTGAACGGCATGGAGGTGCCGGAAGCGATCGAGGCCGCCACCCGCAGGATCGAGTCGCTGGACCGAGGAAAGGAACAGGTAAATTATCGCATCCGCGATCTGGTCTTCAGCCGGCAACGGTACTGGGGAGAACCCTGGCCGATCGTGTACGACGAAAACGACGTGCCCCGGCTCGTACCCGTCGAAGCACTGCCCGTTACCCTCCCCGAGATGGAGGACTTCCGCGCGGTAAGTGGAGTCTCTCCGCTGGAACGGGCGAAAGAGTGGGTGAACACCCCCCTGGGCCGCCGGGAAACGGATACGATGCCCGCCACCGCCGGCTCGAACTGGTACTACCTCCGCTACATGGATCCCCACAACTCGGACGCTTTCGTGAGCCCGGAGGCGGTCAATTACTGGCAGGACGTAGATCTTTACGTCGGGGGTGCGGAACACGCGGTCAGTCACATCCTGTACAGCCGCCTGATCCACAAATTTCTGTACGACCTGGGCAAGGTACCTACCTCCGAGCCGTACAAGAAGCTCCTGAACCAGGGCATGATCGGCGGTCCCATCAGCTACATTCACCTCGGGGTCTTGCTTACCGAGGACGGTCAGCGCCACCCGATCTGGGTCAGCAGCGACGTTGCCGAGGGCACGCCGCTATCCGTTGACGGTGTCGGTAGTGGTCATTTGGTGCTCGACGGAAGCGCCGGTACCCGCCTTACCCCCCTGCGCTTCGTCACCGAAACGTCCGTGAACAACGAGTCGAGTATGCGGCTCTACCGCAGCTCGGTCGAGGAAGCCCAGCGGATGGAACACCAGGATGCGGCGTACTTCCGGACCATCCTGCAGCAGGCGGGAGCATTCGCCTGGAAGACCGACCGCGAGGGGAGGCAGTACCTCGAACTCAGCGTCGAGCAGGGCAAAATGTCCAAGCGCAAGTACAACGCCGTCAACCCCGACGACATCTGCGCCCGCTACGGGGCCGATTGCTTCCGGATGTACGAGATGTTTCTCGGTCCGATCGATCAGGCCAAACCCTGGAGCGTATCGGGGATCGACGGGGTCTACCGTTTTCTGCGGCGCTTCTGGAACCTTTACGTAGGCGAGGGAGATCAACTTACGATGTCGGACGGGGCACCTACCAAACAGGAAATGAAGGTGTTGCATACCCTGATCAAGAAAGTGACCGAAGACATCGATAAACTAAGTTTCAACACTTGCGTGAGCGCGTTCATGGTGGCGACCAATGAACTGACTAAGCTGAACTGCAACAAAAGAGCGGTGCTCGAGCCCGCAGTGCGCCTCATTGCCCCCTTTGCACCCCACCTGTCGGAAGAGCTTTACCGAGCCCTTGGCGGGGAGGGGAGCGTGCACCACGCCGACTGGCCGGACGTAGAGGAGAAGTACCTCGTCGAGGACAGCTTCACTTACCCCATCGCCTTTAACGGTAAAACCCGGCTTACCCTCGACATTCCGGCCGACGCGACCAAGCAGGACGTGGAGGATGCGGCAAGGGCGGATACGCAGGTGCAAGGATACCTGGAAGGCAAGACCGTACGGAAAGTGATCGTCGTGCCCAAACGAATGGTCAATTTCGTGGTCGGATGAACACCTTCACGGAGAGCGATCTGATGCTGACTTTTCCGGACGACTGGATCGTTCGAAAATTTGACGGAACGGCCGCGTACCGGAGCGTCAGTGGTCACGGCCTCAAGGGAGTTGATTTCCTCTGCCTGGCACCGGATGACGCCCTGTGGCTGGTGGAGGTAAAAAACTACCGCTCCCGTAGTAAGCTCCACAAGAGCACGCGCCGCAGCCCGGAGGGGCTGGCGGCCCACGTCGGTAAGAAGTTTCACGACACCAAGCGCCTGATCCGGGTGGTTAACCGGGCAATGCGGAAGAAGTGGTGGATCGAACTTCAGCTTGCCTACTTCCGATTGGTGAAGCGGTCGCGACCCAAATCGACCTACTGGTTCTGGGCGGAGGCGGAACGTCGCCTCGAGAACCCCCGCAATCTGGTCTGCCTGCTCTGGATGGAAACTCCCGAGCGGGGGCTCAACTACGAGGACGCCACCGCCGACGCCCTCGCCGAGTGGCTGGAACCCGGCAACGAGCTCAGGCTGGCGGAGATCGACAATCCCGGAGGCGTCCCCGTTCGGGTAGGACGCGTCACGGCCACCTGAACGCAGCACTTTTTACTCACTCACGAAACAGTCCCCCCACATGCCGGTCAACTACGAACTCGACGACCTCGATCGCAAGATCCTGGCCCTCCTAATGGAAAACGCCAAACGGCCCTACACCGAACTCGGAGCAAAACTGTTCGTGTCCGGCGGCACCATCCACGTGCGGATGAACAAGCTTATCGCCGCGGGAGTGGTGAAGGGGCAAACCCTCATCGTCGATCATACCCGCCTGGGCTACGATGTCGTGGCCTTCTTAGGCATTTATTTAAAGGGCAGCGGACTCTATAACCAGGCCGCGGCCTATTTGAAGGGCATTCAGGAGATCGTGTCGGCGCACTACACTACCGGAGTGTATAGCATCTTCGCCAAGGTCGTGTGCCGCGACACGGACCACCTGCGCGACGTGCTGCAACGAATTCAGGCCTTCGAGGGCATTCAGCGAACGGAAACCTTTATATCCCTCGAGGAAACCATCGACCGGCCGGTGCAGATCGTCTCGGCGGAGGAGATGAAGGCATTGCGTACGCCCGAGTAGCAAGGGGTAATAATCGGAGCACACGCCGTCGACAATTATTTACAACCGGTCCAGCAAGATCTGACCGGCCAGGTAAGTAATGGCTTGTCCTTCCAGTCGAACCTTTTTGCCGCGCAGCTCGCAGGTCAATTCACCGCCCCGCTTGGAAAGCTGTCGTGCGGTCAGGGTTTTTTTGTTCAGCCGTTTGGCCCAAAAGGGTGTGAGCAGGGTGTGGGCCGAGCCGGTCACCGGATCCTCCGTGATGCCGTAGGCGGGGTAGAAACACCGACTCACGAAGTCTACCTCATCGCCCGGCGCGGTAACGATCAGGCCGCGTTTTTTCAGTCCTTCGATGACGTGAAAGTTGGGCCGCAGTTTGCGTAACTGTCGCTCGTTCTTGAGCACGACCAGAAGGTCGTCCTGTCCCTCCAGCACTTCTACGGGTTTGATGCCGGCCAGGGCGCCGCGAATTTTCTTGGAGGCACGGGTTTTTTTCGGCTTGTCTACGGGGAGTGCCAGGACGTAGGTGCCGGGCGTGGCCTGCGGCGTGACCACCAGGGTGCCTGCCTCGCGGGTGGTAAAGCGAAGTTTCTTCAGGTCTTTCCCTCCGGAATGATAGAGCACGTGTGCGGCTGCCAGCGTGGCGTGTCCGCAGAGCCTTACCTCGGTCGTGGGCGTGAACCAGCGGATGTCGAAGCGTCCCTTTCCACGAATGGCTACGAAGGCCGTTTCCGAGAGGTTGTTCTCGGTAGCGATGTCCTGCATGAGGGCATCGGAGGGGAAGTCGGGGACCGGAACTACGGCAGCCGGGTTGCCGCCAAAGAGGGTGCCGGTGAAGGCATCGACCTGGTAAAGGGGGAGATTGTGCATATGCGAAATAAAAAAAAATTACGTTATGCCAAGGTTGGCACAATCCACGCTTGCCAAATTATCGTACAATTAGTTGGCGACCAGCGTTACTAAATTGGTGACGGCGCGTCCGTAGTTATGTGGCTTAATTATTTTGAGCCACAATGAAATAAACCTAACTCTTATGAACTCTTTCAATTCCCAGCCAATGGATCACCTTTTCCTCCGAGAAGGAACCACCTACATCAAGATCCCCCTGACCGATATTCACTACATCCAGGCCGACGGAAACTACGCCTACATCCAGACCCGCGATAAGCGGTTCGCCGTGAAGCGCAGCTTGGCCACCATCGCCGAAGAACTGGAAGCAGGAGACTTTGTACGGGCCAGCCGTGGGTTGTTGGTCAACTTCACCCAGGTCAACCGCATCAGTTTTGCCGACGGGGTCATCGAACTCGACGATCACCAGCTCAAAATGGGCAAGGCCTACCACGCCGACATTAAAAGCCGGATGCCCCGCCTCTGACCGCGGTACCATTGAACGTAGTACCGGGCTACCCGTTCTGTACGTGTGAGATTCATCGTCTATGACATCGAGGCGACCTGCTGGGAAGGTCGCCCTCCCGGAATGGTCCAGGAAACCATCGAAATAGGTGCGTTCGAAGTAGACGCCTACGGACAAGTCGGCAGCGCGTTCAGTCGGCTCATCAAACCGCTGTTGCACCCCCAACTCAGTCACTTTTGCCGGCGGCTGACCCAGATCGACCAGCCGGACATCAACCGGGCCCGCGACTTTTCCCGCGTGATCGCTGCTTTCCAGGACTGGATCGACGTTCACGGCGAACCGTACGTGCTGTCCGCCTGGGGGCGATTTGACGAACAACAATTGCGGCGAGACTGTCAGCTGCACGGACTGGACGATCGGTGGCTGGGTCCCTCGATCGACCTCAAGGCGCAGTACCGTGAGATCCGCGGGCTGCCCAAAAAGCGTGGCCTTGCGTCAGCTGTACGCCACGAGGGGTTTGAATGGACGGGGGAACCACACCGCGCCCTCGATGATGCCGAAAATACCGTCAAAGTGTTTCGCAAGTTGCTGGATATGTGGCGGTATTGAAGACCGCCGCTGCTAACTGTGCTTATCTTTGCCCTCCCTTGCCGAAAGCGTCGATCATACTCGTCTGTCTGCTCTCCTTCACTGCCTGTCAACCCAAGGACGAGCCCCAAATTGCCGCCGACCAGCGGTTTTCGTGGATGACAGCGCCCGGACAGGAAGTAACGGGAATCAGCTTCAGCAACGACCTACGCTATACCGAAGCCCTCAACCCCTATACCTACCGCAACTTCTACAACGGCGGCGGCGTGGGCATTGGCGACTTCGACAACGATGGCCTCCCTGACATCTACTTTACCGGCAACTTGGTTGAGAACCGGCTCTACAGAAATCTCGGTAATTTTCGCTTCGAAGACGTCACCGAACGCGCCGGTGTGGCTTGCCCGGACAGCTGGAGCACGGGAGTTTCTATTGCGGACGTAAACGCAGACGGCCTGGCGGATATCTATGTGTGCAAAGCCGGACCACCCGCCGGCGAGCGGATCGACGGTATGACCGGCGTCCGCCACAACGAACTATTTATCAATCGCGGAGACGGAACGTTTGCCGAATCGGCCAGCGAGTACGGACTCGACGTAATCGGCCTTTCGGTGCACGCTGCTTTCTTTGATTACGATGGCGACGGCGACCTCGACTGCTACCTGCTGAACAACTCCACCCGGGCAACTACCGGCTACGATCTTGTGGAGGGGCTCAGAAAAGTGCCCGATCCGGAAGGGGGCAACAAGCTCTTTCGCAACCTCCTGATTGAATCCGGCAAGACGGTATTCGAAGACGTGACCACCGCGGCGGGCATTTATTCTTCCAGCATCGGCTTTGGTCTGGGAGTGACCGTTGGAGACGTAGATCTCGACGGCCGGTCGGACCTGTTCGTTAGCAATGATTACTTCGAGCGCGACTACCTCTACTACAACAACGGCGACGGCACCTTCCGGGAGGAACTGGTGGACCACCTTCCCGAGATCAGCAAGGGAAGCATGGGCGCGGATCTGGCCGATCTCAACAACGACGGCCTGCCGGAACTCTTCGTGACCGAGATGCTTCCCGTCGACGAGCGACGCTACAAGACTAAGGCCGCCTTCGAAGGGTGGAATCGGTACCAGCTCTACCGCGACCGGGGCTACCACCAGCAGTTTTCCCGCAATGTGCTGCAGCTTAACCGCGGCGGCGGCAATTTCTCCGAGATCGGACGCATGGCCGGAGTGGAAGCCACCGATTGGAGTTGGGGAGCCCTACTGTGTGACCTGGACAACGATGGGTATCGCGACATCTTCGTGGCGAACGGCACTGGCAAGGACCTCCTCGATCAGGACTACATCAACTTCAACGGAAACCCGGCGGCCATTCGGCGCATGATCTTCCAGGAAGGAAAGGGCATTACCGACCTCATCGACCAAATCCCGAGTGAAGCACTGACCAACGCCGTGTTCCGCAACAACGGCGACCTCACCTTTACCGACGTCGCCGCTGACTGGGGGCTCGGTCAGCCTACCTTCAGCAACGGATCCGCCTACGCCGATCTGGACAACGATGGCGACCTCGACCTGGTGATCAACAACGTGGACAGCCGGGCCGGTATTTACCGCAACAACACCACCGTACGATCGCGGATGGTCGCTCTACACTCCGATCAACCCGGCAACCCGGCGGCCATCGGAGCCGAACTTATTGCCTACGGCGACACCACCACCACTTACGCCCAGCTGCACCCCATGCGCGGGTTTCAGAGTACGGTCGACCGGCGTATCCACACTCGCTTCGGCCTGGATTCGATTGCGGTGCGCTGGCCCGATGGACGGATCGAAGCATTCGACCTTCGCGGCGATTCGAGCGCGGTGACTAAGGTGGAACGGGGTGGGGGAATGCCTACCTCCTGGCCCTCCTTGGTGCCGGCACGGGACGCTACCGGACATAGTACCTACCTCCTGTCGGAAGTAAGCGATCAAGATGGCGTCATTCTGACCTCCGAGGACCCGGCCGTGGACTTCGACCGCGATCCCCTCCTCTTTTTGGGCATTAATGATGAGGGTCCCGCCCTTGCCGCCGCCGATCTGAACGGGGACGGCCGCACGGACCTCTACGTCGGCGGAGCCAGCGGAGAGGTGGGCCGCTTGCTGATCGCCACGGTGGACGGCAGCTACACCGCTGTGGCCCAAGAATTATTCCTGCGAGATGCCGCCGCGGAAAACGTCGATGCCGCCTTCTTCGATGCCGACGGGGATGGGGACCTTGACCTGTACGTCGCCAACGGCAGCAACCAGTTTGGTGCCGCATCCACCGCGCTTTTCGATATCCTTTACGTGAACGAGGGGAGCGGACGGTGGAGTAAAAGCGATAAAATCCTGCCGAGCAGCAAACAGGCCGTTGCCAGCTCCTGCGTCCGCGCCCACGATTACGACGGCGACGGCGACACCGACCTATTTGTAGGTGGGCGACTCAAACCCGGTGTGTACGGCGTCCCAACGGATAGTTATCTGTTGGAAAACCGGGGCCGCCTCGGTCTGCGGGCGATTCCCGTGCCGGACCTCGGTATGGTGACTGACGCCCGGTGGGTAGACTTCGATGGCGACGGACGGGCCGAACTGGCCATAGCCGCGGAATGGTCGCCCCTACGCTACCTGTATTTCGACCAGTTCGGGGGGCTCACCCGTATTGATACGGTAGCGGGTACCGCAGGGCTCTGGCACGGACTGGCGGCAGCCGATTTTGACGGAGATGGACGGATAGACCTTGCCGCCGGAAACCATGGGTTAAATTCACGGTTGCACGCCAGCGCGGAGCAGCCGCTGCGGCTGTACATCAACGACTTCGACGGCAACGGCAAGGCCGAACAGATCTTGACTCGCTATACGGGCGACGGGCGCGCCTATCCCCTGGTGCTGCGCGACGATCTGGTCAAACAACTTCCCGGGCTTCGAAAGTCTTTGTCCCGGTACGAAGATTACCAGGGTAAAACGATGGAGGAGCTATTCCCGGAAGATGTACTCGCGCGCTCCGTCGTGCTCGAGGTTACGGAACTGCGGTCGCTCGTAGTGCTGAACAAGACCGCCGGTCCCAAACTCGCAGTTATGCCGGCCGAGGCACAGTTGGGTCCGCTTTACGCCCTGCAACCCATCGCACCTGAATCCGGTGATACGGCGAGCGATCTATTAGTAGGGGGAAATCAGTCTGTTGGCCGGCCGGAGCTCGGCATTTACGCCGGTGGGATCGGCCTGGTACTCCGCAATACGGGCGACGGAACATTCGTGACCGAAGATCCCCGGCAGACGGGGCTCTATATCCGGGGAGACATAAGGGGAATTGTGGCGGTGCAAACTCGTCAAACGACGCCGGATGAATTTATACTTGCACGTTCCGGCGGTACACTGCTTAAATTGAAAATACAGACCGAATGAGGCTAGTCACTGTTTCACTGCTGTTTATGTGCTTCTTCTTTGTGGGTTGCAAGCAGGAAGATACCACGCCGTTGGGGCAATACCTGCGTGCCGTAGAAGCCGGACTGGAGGAGGAGCCATCCACCGCGGAAACCGTGATGGGGATTCACCTAAATGATACGGACCGGGAATTTTACGACCGGTGCACCGAATTGAATCGCCAGCAACTCATCACCATGGCGGGCGGCAGCAACCAGGTAGCCCACGAACTGAAAAACGATCTGGACCGGCCGGCAAGAATGACCTTCCAGCCCGTGTTTACGCAGACGAATCCCCGGCGGATCGACGCGATGGAGCTCACCTTCATTTACGATGAGTGGTCCCCCTGGAACAAAACCGCCTACGCCGATCAGCTGCTGCCCCGTGTAGCGGAATACATGAGCCGTATCCAGAATGTCGAATTTATCCAGCTCGTCCATCCTCACTTCGGCGATATGTACGTTCACGTCAACGGGAGTATGCACCTCGCGCTGTGGGCCGCCGACGACAGCACCGTTAAGGGCCGGTTCACCGACTTGTCCGGACTCGACGGAGACCCCCTTCACCTACGTGGTAACTAATGAGTAGTAGACCGACCACACTCTTTTTGGCGGGTACGCTGGTGCTGGGGCTGATCACCGGGTGCAATGATTCCCGCGTAGCCGACAACGCTCCCCCCTGGGACGGCAAGACCCTTTTCGAAGCCCTGCCCCCCGCGGTTTCCGGCGTTGAGTTTGCTAATACTCTGGACTTTGATGAGGACTTCAATATCTACACCTACCGCAATTTTTACAACGGCGGCGGCGTAGCCCTGGGCGACGTGAATAACGACGGGCTCACCGACATTTACCTCAGTGGTAATCGCGTCCCGAACCGGCTTTTTCTGAATCGGGGTGACATGACATTCGACGATGTCACCGAGCGGGCAAGCGTTGGCGGAAAGGCGGCCTGGAGCACGGGCGTCACCATGGCCGACGTCAACGCCGACGGCTGGCTGGACATCTACGTCTGCAACTCCGGAGATATCGATGGCGACAACCGGCGCAATGAGCTCTACATTAACAATCAGGACGGAACCTTTACGGAAGCTGCCGATGCGTACGGTCTTGCTAACGAAGGGCTTAGCACCCACGGCGTATTCTTTGACTACGACCGCGACGGTGACCTCGACTTCTATCTCCTGAACAACAGCTACCAGGCCATCGGCTCCTTTAACCTGGAGAAAAACGAGCGTCCGAAGCGCGACTCGGTGGGGGGTGACCGACTTTACGAAAACCGCGACGGGTACTTTCACGACGTCAGCGAACGTGCCGGGATCTACGGTTCGATCATCGGGTTCGGATTGGGGGTAACCGTAGGTGATGTGGACCGCGACGGCTGGCCGGACATCTTCGTCAGCAACGACTTCTTCGAACGCGACTACCTCTACATGAACAACCGGGACGGGACCTTCCGGGAGACCCTCACCGACGCCATGAGTTCCATCAGTGCCGCCAGCATGGGGGCCGACCTGGCCGACATCGACAACGACGGTTACTCCGAACTCTTCGTGACCGAGATGTTGCCGGCCAGCAACCGCCGCATGAAGGAGGCCACCACCTTCGAGAACTGGAACCGCTACCAGTACAACCTGAAGAACGATTACTTCCACCAATTTACCCGCAACGTACTGCAGCGAAACAACGGCGACGGCACCTTCACCGAGATCGGCCGACTGAGCGGGGTGGAAGCGACCGACTGGAGCTGGGGTGCCCTCATCTTCGATATGGACAACGACGGCTACAAGGACCTCTACGTGGCCAACGGCATCTACCAGGACCTCACCAACCGGGACTTCCTTGACTACATCGCCGACGAAGAGTTCAAACAAAAGGTGACGGAATCCGGAAAGGTCGACTTCGAACTACTGGTCGGAGCCATCCCCTCCAACCCGGTCCGCAACTTCGCCTTTCGTAACCTCGGTCCGGAGGCAGATTTCCGCTTCGAAAACGCCGCCGCGGAGTGGGGACTCGACCTCGAAGGGTTTACGAACGGCTCCGCCTACGCCGACCTCGACAACGACGGCGACCTCGACCTCGTTATCAACAACACCAACGCCGCCGCCCTCGTGTACCGCAACCACAGCGCGGGCAACCACTATCTGCAACTGGAATTCCGGGTTGGGGGAGGGAACCCCTTCGGTGTCGGCACCAAGGCAACCGTGGTATCCGGCGACCGTCAGTTTTACCTCGAATTTATGCCCATGCGGGGCTTCGAATCGAGCATGCAGTACCGCCTCCACTTCGGACTCGGACAGATCGACCACATCGACCGCATCGATATTGAATGGCCCGATGGCGAACGCTCATCGGTGGTCAGCCCGGCCGTCGATCAGCTCCTGACTATCGCCCGGGATCAGACGGGTAGCCGGCCCGCTTCCCCCAAACCGCAATCTCCACCGACCCCCATAACGACCGTTGCGGCAGCTGATTACGGCATCGATTTTCAGCACCGGGAGAACCGGTACAGCGACTTCGACCGCGATCCGCTCACCTACTTTATGCTGAGTGCCGATGGTCCGGCGCTGTGCTCGGGCGACCTGAACGGCGACGGCAAAGCGGATATGTACATCGGGGGTGCCCGGGACCAGGCCGGAGCCCTTTACCTCTCCCGGGGGGAGGGATTCGAGCGTACCGCCGGTCCGCTTTTCGAAGCCGACCGAACGGCGGAAGACGTTGCCTGCGCCTGTTTCGATGCCGACGGTGACGGCGACCTGGATCTCTACGTAGCCAGTGGCAGCAGCGAATTCGGGGCGGCATCTTCAGCGCTGCTCGACCGGCTCTACCTGAATGAGCGGGGAAGCTGGCGAAAAAGTCCACAAGTGCTGCCGACGGGAAAGCAGACCGTAGTAAGCAGCACCGTAGCCCCCCACGATTTCGACGGCGACGGCGACGTGGATGTCTTCGTAGGCGGCCGGATACGGCCCGGACTCTACGGAGTGCCAACTGACAGTTACCTGTTGGTCAATGACGGGAAGGGAATTTTCAGGGAGCGTAGTCTGGAAGTCGGTATGGTGACCGCCGCCGGCTGGGTAGACGTAAGCGGCGACGGTCGGAAGGAACTGCTGGTGGTAGGTGAATACCTGGCTCCCCGGGCCTTTACGGTCACTGCCGAGGAGTTTATCGAGGTCAGTCTGCCGGGCGTAAATACTCTCACCGGTTGGTACACTGCCCTGACGATCGCCGATCTGGACGGAGACGGGCGGGAGGACATCATCCTTGGCAACCATGGCCTGAACAGTCGCTTTCGCGCCACGCCGGAAAGTCCGGTCATGATGCACGTCAACGACTTCGACGGAAACGGAACGGCCGAGCAACTGGTGTCGACCTACGAAGACGGAAAGGCTTACCCCACCGCGCTGCTCCACGACCTGGTAAAGCAAATGCCGGGGCTGAGAAAAAAATACCTGAAGTACGCTGAGTTTGGGGACAAGACCATGGAGGACATCTTCGGCAAGGAGGCGTTGGACAATTCGCTGTATTACGCCGCTACCGAACTCAGGTCGCTGGTGCTCATGAACCAAGGACCCGACAGCCTGGAGGTGAGGTACCTGCCCGCCGCCGCCCAGGAGACGCCCGTTCGGGCCATACTTGCCGACGACGTGGATGGAGACGGGGACCCAGACCTGATCCTCGGCGGTAACTTTTACTACGTCAAGCCGGAAATCGGGCGCTTCGATGCCGGGCGGGGCCTGTTGCTCGAAAACGACGGGACCGGCCGGTTTACCGCTGTCCGGGCGGAGCGGAGTGGCATCAACGTTGCGGGTGAGGTCCGGGGGATTGCCCGGCTATCCGGAGGGCGCTACGTGCTGGCCCGCAACAATGCCGCTCCGGTGATTCTACAGAAGCGATGAACGCCGTCTTGCGCACCATACCCGCCCTGCTTTGCGCCACCTTGCTCTGCACCTGCGACCCCGCCCCGGAGGCAAAGCTGTTTGTGGAACGCGGGCAAACCGGAGTCACGAGTGCCAACCTGCTGGCGCCCACCGAATCGCTCAACATCGTGGAGTACCTGTACTACTACAATGGCGGAGGAGTGGCGGCCACCGACATCAGCGGCGACGGATTACCCGACCTGTACTTCACAAACAATCAGGCACCTAACCGCTACTACATCAACGAAGGCAACTGGCACTTCCGCGACGCAACCGACGTGGGCGGGGTCGCAGGAGCAATGAACTGGTCGACCGGAGTGAGCGTCACCGACATCAATGCCGACGGGCTACCCGACATCTACGTCTGCAACGTGGGGGGCTACGGAGAGCTGACCGGTCGGAACGAACTCTTCGTGCAACAATCCGGCGGAACCTTTACGGAACAAGCGGCGGCTTACGGGCTGGATTTCAGTGGATTCAATACCCAGGCCTACTGGTTTGATTTCGACCGGGACGGAGACGATGACCTGTATCTACTGCGGCACTCGGTCCATAACGACGCCACCTACGGAGAGGCAACCGAACGCACCCAAGCAGATTCTCTGGCCGGTGACCGCCTGCTCCGCAACAATGGTGGACGGTTTGCCGACGTGACCGGGGAGATGGGCATTTACTCGTCCAAAATAGGCTACGGACTTAGCGCCGCGATCGGCGACTTTGACCGCAACGGCTATCCCGACGTGTACGTCTGCAACGACTTTTCGGAGAACGACTACCTCTACCTCAACCGGGACGGGAACGGTTTCGACGAGCGCATCCGGGAACGCACGGGCCATACCTCCAACTTCAGCATGGGCAGCGACGTTGGCGACCTGGATCGGGACGGCTGGCCGGACATCGTGAGCCTGGATATGCGACCGGGAGACGAGCGGATCCTGAAATCTACCGCCAGTGCGGATGCCTACAATGTGTACCGGATCAAGCGTAGATCGGGTTACTACGACCAACTGCCCCGCAACAACGTGCAGTGGAACCGGGGGCGGGGCCACTTTTCTGAAATCGGCGAGCTTTCGGGGCTGGCGGCGACCGACTGGAGCTGGTCGGTGCTACTGGAGGACTTCGACCTGGATGGTCACCCGGAGGTATTCGTGGCCAACGGCATCGAACGGCGGCCGAACGACCTGGATTACCTTAAGTTTATCAGTTCCTCCCTGGCGCGATCGGCGAGCAACCTGGCCGTGGTGGATCAGATGCCCACCGGGCACGTCGCCAATCAATTGTTCGTACGGACCGGTTCGCTTACTTACCGGGAAGCGGACTGGGGGCTGGGCTACGTGGGCAGTTCCACCGGTGCCGCGACGGCCGATCTGGACGGGGACGGCGACCTTGATCTGGTGGTCAACAACGTCAATGCCCCCGCAATGCTGTACGAAAATACCTTTCTGGGGCAGACGACTTTTCTCGATCCGGTAGCTCTCGAAGGACACCCCGGAGCGAAGCTTGTTCCGATGATCCGGGCGGATACCCTCGTCGGCCTACGCATCATTGATTCCCTTCTCGAACGCGGACAGGCGTGGTACGAATTTTTATACGCGGATGGGAGTCGTAGTGCCGTGGAGCGGCGGGTGCAGCGGGGCTTTCTGTCGCAGTCCGCTCCGGTATTCACCCTGGGCGTAGCCGGAAAATTGGGGCTTCCCGTCGGCTTGCTGCGGTATGCGGGTGACGGGAGTGTGGCGGAAGAATTTGAGTTGACCCTATCAGATAAGCAACTGAAGATCAAACAGGGAGCTGCGGTACGCCCCGCAGCCGAGGTCACGTATGAGGTTACTGCGTCCGACTCCGTAGACTACTGGCCGGACCGGTCCGCCAGCTTTGATCGGGAACCACTCCAGCCCTTTGCCGGCGCTACCGTGGGGGACAGTACGCTGATCCTAGACTTACCCGATGGCACACGCATCACCGGCGGCATGTGGCAGCCGCTGCGCTTCGGTACCCGTACTGACGGGGTGTGGCACTACGAAAGCATTCCGGGTACCGAGGGCTGGTGGCAATCCTTTACTCCAATACAAGTGGATGGGCGTACCGAAATTATCGCCGGCAACTGGGGGCTCAACAGCTCACTGGGATCGCCCACCTCCGCTGAGCCGTTGCGGCTCTATCTCGAAGACATCGATGGAAACGGCCGACCCGATCCCCTCATCACCTACGTGTGGAACGGAAGCGAATACACCCTGGCCGACAAGGACGAACTGGCCCGTCAGTTATCCGGATGGCGGAGGAATAACCTGAGCTATAGCGATTTCAGCCGACGCTCATTCCGGGAGAATTTTCCCGATCTCGGTCCCCCGCACCGCACCGCGGCCACCCTGGCCCACGCGCGATTGCAACGGATGGAGGACGGCAGCTGGCGGGTAACTCCACTGCCCGCTGAGGCTCAGGTCACGACCCTAAATGCGGCGGTGTCTACCCCCGCGGGAATCCTACTGGGCGGCAACCGGCTCGAGGTGCTCCCACGGGTGGGCCGACAGGATGCGGCCGCCCTGCAGCTACTGCTGCCCGACGGGCGTACCGTATTCATCGATCTTGGAGGCTCACGTAACCGGGAGGAAGTCACAGCCATCACTGCGGTGGGCCCGGACCGGTGGCTGATTTCTCTGCGCAATCAGCCGGGCGTAGTGGTTACATTGCCGTAATTTCGCGCCCAAATCGCCACCTATCGAACGCTCCGCATCCCTCCTCCGCACCCGGATCGCCGTCGCCCTGGCCTTTTCGATCAACGGCTTCATTTACGCAAACTGGACGAGCCGGCTGCCGCGACTGCAGACGATGTACGACATCGATAACGGGGAGACGGGCTTCGTCCTGACGTCCCTCGCGGTGGGGGCCCTGCTGGCGATGCCTTTGGCGGGCTACCTCATCGTACGCAACGGCAGTCAGCAGTTGTCAATCGTTTCGACGCTGGTATTCATTCTTTCCGTACCGGCCATGGCGTACATGCCGGGGTACCTGGGGTTGCTGATCCTGATGCCGCTGATCGGTGTAGCGACCGGGGTGATGGACGTGGCCATCAACGCCCAGTCGGTGGAGATCGAGCGCCTGTGGGGCAAGCCGATCACGAGTTCCTTCCACGCGTGTTTTTCCGGAGGTATGTTTCTGGGGGCGGGGACGGCGGCATTGTTCATCTACCTGGGGTTCGACCTGGGGCACCATTTGCTGGCGGTTTCGGTAATTGCCCTGCTGGTGGCCGCGGTTTCTTTGCCCTACTTCCTGCGCGACGACCCGGCTGCTGCGGTTGATTCGGGCGGTAACGGCTCCAAGTTCGGTCTGGCGATCATACTACTGGGCATCGCCTCCCTCTGCACCATGATCGGGGAGGGGGCAATGGCCGACTGGACACCCCTCTACATGACGCGGGTGACGGGGAGCGAAGAGGCTCTCGCGCCGATGGGGCAAGCTGCGTTTAGTGGCGCCATGCTGGTGGGGCGGTCCGTGGGCGATTACGTACGCGCCCGTATCGGCTCCCTTTCCGTGGTACGCATCGGCGCATTTTTGTCCTTTCTCGGGGTAAGCGCCGCGATCCTCTTTCCGACACCGCTGGTGAGTATTCTCGGTTTCGGGCTTGTCGGTCTGGGCCTGGCCAATATCGTTCCGGTGATCTTCAGCGAGGCGAGCAAGGTGCCCGGGTTGCGGCCGGGAGTGGGCATTTCCTCGGTGAGTACGATCGGGTACTCTGCCTTCCTGTTCGGGCCGCCGCTGATCGGCTTCGTATCGGATTACCAAAATTCCTTGTTGCCGCAGGGCATGGCTTTCTTTCCGGGCGTGGAGGGCCTACGCGTAGGCCTGGGTCTGGTTGCGCTGTTGATGGCCGTGCTGCTGGGGCTAGCGGTTTTTTACCTGCGGGTGGACGACTAGGGAGCACGCGGTGGGCGGGGCCGCGGGAGCCGTGAACGTGGGGTTGAGCGCTGTGCGGGTCCGGCTACCTTACTATTACATACATTTGCGGCGGGGAACCCAAAAAATAATGCATCAATGAAATTCAGTATTGACAAGCAGGAACGCTACAGCGTAATCAAGCCGGAGGAGGATAACCTCAACTCGGCCGTAGCGCCTCAGCTCAAATCGGAGTTCGTCATCCTGGCCAACGAGGGGATCAACAACTTGATCCTCGACCTGAGCGGGGTGAAGTACGTAGACTCCTCGGGCCTCAGCGCGATCCTTACGGCACGCCGGCTCTGGAGCAACCTGGGTACGTTCGTCGTCACCGGCGTAGAGCACAGCGCCGTAAAGCGGTTGGTAGAGATCAGCAAGGTCGACACCGTGCTGACCATCCTGCCTACTATGAGCGAAGCCATCGACTTTATTCTGATGGAGGAACTGCAACGCGATATGCAGGCCGAGCCGGGCGAAGACTAGGATCGCGGGTGCGCTTCGAGGTATCTATTCTGGGTTCGAACGGAGCGGTGCCGCTGGCCGGACGCCACTCCTCCGCGCATTTTCTGTCTTCGGAGGCCACGGACGTGCTCATTGATTGCGGAGAAGGCACCCAGATGCGCCTGCAGGCGGCGGGCCACGGACTGGGAAGGGTAGAGGTGATCCTGATCACTCACCTACACGGCGACCACTTTTTCGGACTTCCCGGCCTCATTACCAGCCTTGCCCTCACCGGCCGGACCGCCCCGCTACGGATCGTGAGTCCGCCCGGTCTGCGCGAAAAGATTGCCCCCCTCCTCGAACTCGACCGCTGGCAACTGCCCTTCCCTCTTACGTTCGTGCCCCATGCCGCACGGGCATACGGTCTGCTGACGACAACGGGTGATCTGGAAATCTTCAGTTTTCCCCTCCGGCACCGCATTTCAACCAACGGCTACCTGGTACGCGAAAGGGCGCGGGAGCCCAATATTCTGAAGGAACAGGTACGCGCGCTCGCTATCCCGTGGCAGGAAATCGCGGACATCAAGGCCGGCGCCGACTATACGACTCCGGACGGAAGGAGGGTGCCCAATGCGGAACTCCTTGCTCCCGCGTCCCCGCCGCGATCCTACGCCTACTGTTCCGACACCGTGTACTTTCCCGAACTGGCCAGCTACGTGAGGGGAGTGGACTTGCTGTACCACGAAGCAACTTTTCTACACGACATGGCCGAAGAGGCCCGGGAAAAGGGACACTCCACCGCGCACGAGGCTGCCGTAACCGCCCGCGCCGCGGGGGCCGGTACCCTGATTCTCGGTCACTTCAGCTCGCGCTATCCTCAGGTGAACGACCACGAAGCGGAGGCCCGGGCAATTTTTCCCCAATCCTATGCGGCCAGGGATTTATACCGCTACGGCGTGCCCCACGTGGGGCGGGACGCACAGAAGTGAAGGCAGTTCAGTACCTTGGCCTAAACAATGAAACCGACTATGCGCAACCTCTTTTTTATCTTTTTCGTCTGTCTGGCCGGCACCGCCGCCTGTCAAATTACCGACCCCAAAGCCACTGAATTCTACGAGCCCGTACCCCCGAAAGTCAAGCCCGGGGCCACCCTCGGTCAGCCGCCCGCCGACGCCATCGTACTGCTGGGAGAAGGAGCGGACCTGAGCGAGTGGAAATCGACAAAGTCCGACGCTACCGCGGAATGGACCCAGGAGGGCGACGCCGTCGTAGTGAAGCCCGGGGCCGGAGACATCGTGACCCGCCGCAAGTTTGGTGATATGCAATTGCACGTCGAGTGGCGCTCCCCCAGCGAACCGGACAAAGAAGGCCAGGGCCGCGGCAACAGTGGAATATTCCTTTCCAACCGCTACGAGGTGCAAGTGCTGGAAAGCGAAGGCAGCGACACCTACACCAACGGACAGGCCGGCTCCATCTACAAGCAGTCGCCGCCCCTGGTCAATGCGCTCAAGCCCCAGGGCGAGTGGCAGACCTACGACATCATCTACGACGCTCCGGAATTCAATAAGGACGGCATGTTGGTTTGTCCCGGATACGTTACCGTACTCATGAACGGCGTGGTGGTCCAAAACCACACTGAAATCAAGGGCACGACGGAATACATCGGACTGCCCCGCAACATTGCCCACGGCGACGATGTGATCAAGCTGCAGGACCACGGCAACCTGGTGGCCTACCGCAACATCTGGGTGCGGGAGCTCTAGCCCGGCCCGATCGCCGCCGCCGATACATGACCACCAAGCGCGTTGGACTACTGCTCGGTCCACTACTGTTCACGCTGATTCAGCTGTTCTTTCATCCCGCCGGACTGTCGGCGGGAGGCACCGCGCTGCTTGCCGCGACGGCCTGGATGTCTACCTGGTGGATCACCGAAGCGGTCCCGATCGCCGTCACCGCCCTGCTGCCCATCATCCTGTTTCCGCTTACGGGCGGTATGGAACTGGAGCCGACCACCGCCGCCTACGGTCACCGCTACGTCTTCCTGTTTCTGGGCGGCTTCCTCATCGCCATGGCCATCGAAAAGTGGAACCTGCACCGCCGTATCGCGCTGGGCATCATCGCCCTGATCGGAACGAACGTAAGGATGATCATCCTGGGGGCCATGACGGCCACCGCCCTGCTATCGATGTGGATCTCCAATACCGCGACTTCGGTCATGATGCTACCCATCGCAACCGCGATCGTAGCCCAGTTGCGCGACGATTCCAGCACCGAGATCGACGAGAACGATCAGTTCGGTAAGGCCTTCATGCTCGCCGTGGCCTACAGCGCTTCCATTGGTGGCATGGCCAGTCTGATCGGTACGCCCGTAAACTTGGTCTTTGCCGGGGTTGTGCGCGAGACCTACGGGGTGGAAATCAGCTTCGCCCAGTGGTTCATGATCGGGTTTCCCGTGTCGGTGGTCCTGTTGATCATGTGCTGGTGGTACCTCACCCGCGTCGCCTTCAGCTTCGACCGCAAAACCTTTACCGGGGGGCGGGAGGAAGTGCGCCGGCAGCAACGGTTGCTCGGGCCCATATCGCGGGAGGAAAAGAAGGTGCTCATCGTATTTGCCGTTACGGCACTGGCCTGGATCTTCCGCACCAGCGTACTGCAAAACTTCGTGCCCGGCCTTGATGATCCCATTATTGCCATGGTGGGTGGGGTTGCCCTGTTTATCGTGCCCGGTGACCGATACGATCGTCCTCTACTGGAGTGGTCGGAGGCCGTGCGCCTGCCCTGGGGCATTATTCTGCTACTGGGGGGAGGATTTGCGCTGGCGGCCGGTTTTTCGGATAGTGGATTGGCCGAGTACATCGGCAATACGCTGCGGGTACCCGAGGGGGTCGGCCTGCTCGTGGTTATTCTCATCATTACGGCCGCCGTAAATTTCCTTACCGAGATTACGAGCAACGTGGCTACGACCTCCATGCTCATGCCGGTATTCGCCGCCGCTGCCGTGCCGCTCGGTATTCACCCGTACGCCCTCATGGTGCCGATCACGCTTGCGGCTACCTGTGCCTTCATGCTTCCGGTGGCCACCCCGCCTAATGCCGTGGTGTTTGGGTCGGGCTATCTCTCGATCCCGGATATGGTGCGGGCGGGGCTGTGGCTCAACCTGCTTTCCATCGGGGTGATCGCCCTATTTTGTTACTACCTGCTTCCCCTGATTTGGGGCTACGATCCGGGGCACGTTCCCGACTGGGCGGTGCCGAATTAGATAAAGGGGGCCGGGGGTAAAAAAACTCCGGCAATGCTTTTGTAACCGAACTATCCAGCGTAAATTTGCGTCGCTTTAGCACCAACGGTACCGGCAGCAACTTATCGCCGCCGCGGCCCGTTGAGAGCAAAACACCCGGAGACGTGGGTGAGTGGCTGAAACCACCGGTTTGCTAAATCGACGTACCCTTACCGGGTACCGCGGGTTCGAATCCCGCCGTCTCCGCCACGGGGCATAGCGCAGTCCGGTTAGCGTGCCTGCTTTGGGAGCAGGAGGCCCCAGGTTCGAATCCTGGTGCCCCGACCAGGAAGAGTGAGGGATGATCGCAGCAGCGGTCATCCCTTCCTTCTTTTCAGGAGGTTTCTCCGGCTCCGGCGGCCTACAGCTGCATGGCATCCTCCCGCAAAACCCGTTGCAGGTATTCCACCAACTGGTCCGCATCCCGGCGGCGGAAGCAGAGGGGCGGTTTTACCTTTAGTACATTTTCGTGGGGTCCGTCGGTGCTCATCAAGAAGCCCAGTTCGCGCATGCGCTCCTTTAGATAAGTTGCCTGCGGGGTCGCGGGTGCAAGGTCTTGGTGGCACAATTCAAATCCCAGGAACAAGCCCGGTCCACGTACGTCGGCGATGATCGGGTGCTCAGCGCGCAGGGAAGAGAGCAATCCCGTCAGGTAACTTCCTACACCGCGGGCGTTTTCCATCAAGTGCTCTTCCTCAATAACCTGGAGTACGCTGAGCCCCACCGCGCTGCTTACCGGATTGCCGCCGAAGGTATTGAAGTATTCCATCCCGTTCGCGAAGGCCTCCGCGACCGCCTCGGTGCACACGACGGCCGCCAGGGGGTGGCCGTTGCCGATGGGTTTGCCGATGGTGACGATGTCCGGGACCACCTCCTGAAGTTCGAAGGCCCAGTAGTGCGATCCCACCCGCCCCAGGCCGGTCTGAACCTCGTCGGCAATACAGACCCCACCCCGCGACCGTACGTGGTCGTACACCTGCCGGAGATAACCGGGCGGGAGGGGAATCTGTCCGCCGCAGCTCAGGATGCTTTCGGCGATAAACGACACCTTGCTTTCGGGAAGGTGAGGAGTGGGGTCGAGGTTGCGGTTCCGCAGCTGGTCGGGTATGGGCAGCAGGGAGGTGTCGGGCGGCTGTCCCTGCCCGCCGCGGCGGGCGAATTTGTAGCTGCTGACCTCGATGGTACGGTTTGAATTACCGTGGTAGCCCATTTCCATAGCCAGGGTGCGCCGGGTGCCGGTGCAGGCTTCCGCCATGCGGAGGGCAAGCTCGTTGGCTTCGCTGCCGGAATTAACGAAGTGGACGACCGAAAGCTCACCGGGTAGGGTCGCGAGGAGTCGTTCGGCAAACTCTAGGATGTTGGGATGCAGGTACCGACTGTTGGTGTTCAACACTGCCGACTGCTGCCGGAGGGCTGCCACCACGCGTGGGTGCTCGTGACCGACGTGGGAGACGTTGTTGACTGTATCGAGGTAGCGGCGCCCGGTGTGATCGTAGAGGTACTGCATGGATCCGCGCAGGATGTGTAGCGGTCGCCGGTAGGACACGCTGAGGCTTTTTCCGAGCCTGGACCGCCGGCGCGCAAGGAGTTGGTTGGAAGTGGCCGGGGGGGGTGTTTCATCCGGCACGGGCACGGGGATCAGGGTGCGGGGATCGGGACAGATACCCAGCCACACCTCCCGTTCCTCCGGGTAGGCTACTCCCGGGAAGTCGGCTTCAGTATCCAGCACGTCGAGCATCACCTGGAAGTGAAGGTGGGGTGGCCAGCCTCCATTGGTATCCTTGGATCCGATGGTTGCTATTGGTTGATTTTGTTGCACCTGCGTGCCCGCCACTAAATCCTTTGCTATGGCGCCCAGGTGACCGTACAGGGTGTAAAAAGTGAGGTGGGGTAGGGGAGAATGCCGCAGAATGATGGTGTGACCGTAGCCCCCGGAGGTCGGGTCCGAACCGCAATGGTGGACCGTGCCGTCAAGGGGTGCCGTGACCGTGGTCCCCGACTGCCCGGTCCAGAAGTCCAGGCCGAGGTGAACGCTTCTCCAGCGCGGACCGTCGTTGCCGACGCCCTGAAACGCATCGGTGGTGTAGACGGGACGCGCTTCTCCGTATCCCCCGATTGCCCAGTCTGCGTGGCGATCCTCCAGGTAGCGGCGAACGAGGGTGGTAAAGGTGTCAATGGTTTCAAAGTTGTGGTTTAGTCCGAGGGTGGTACTTCCGACCCCGAGGTCGATGGGGATCAGTGCTTGTCCGTCCAGGGGTAACGGTGGTGCCGAATGGCACGTGCCGGCCCATTCGTGGAAGGCGTGCCAACTGGGGTGGGGCGTATACCCTGCGGCAAGTCGAAAATGTGCGCGGGCTAGATCGGGGTGAATGTTGCGGAGCCGCTCCAGCAACTTCCAGGCAGAAGCTTCGGAAACGGATAGGTAGGCATTGTGGGGGAACAGGACGCGATTTTCGGCGGCGGCGGTCACCGAGAGCAGGAGTCTGGCGCAGATCAGGTCGAACAGGGCATCCAGTTCGCCCTCCTCAATCGGAAATACCGACTGGTAACCGTTGATGAGCTCCCGCATCGGCGCAATCGGATCCGGTTGGTGCATGCCCGCGTAGGCACACGCGATCGCGAGTTCGCAGACCGTGGCCGTATAGACCGCATCGCCGAAATCAATGATGCCGGACACGGTCTCATTTTCCACTATCAAATTGTGCTCGTGGGCGTCGTTGTAGTTGACGGAGCGGCGGAGGCGATTAAAGTCTCGCCCTTCCAGCCTTTCGTAAAAATACTCAGCCAGCTTTTTCTGATCTTGATTTAGATACTTTACCAAGCCTTTAGTAGCTGGTGCCCGAACGGGGTCCCACTTGTATTCCCGGTGGGCGAACGCGTGATCGAAGCCAGCGAGCGTACGGGAGAGGTGGCCGCAGGTACGGCCCCATGAGCGGTAGAGGGTGGGGGTGCGTGGATTCACCTCGTCGAGTACCCGCCCTTCCACCCAAGAGTGAAGGCGAAGCAAGCGCGTACCGGCGGGGGTCTCGAACGGGTGCTCTTCGATGAGGGTCGGAATGCTAAATGGCAATTCGGTGCCGGAAAGATGGCGAAGCAGTGCAGACTGGAAGTGAATTGATTCCGGAGCAGCCGCCGGCGGGCTGATCTTGAGTACATAAGCAACGCCGTTCGAATCGGTTACCCGGTAATTCTCGTCGATTTCTCCGGGCAGAGCCTTTGCGGTGGCGGCCGCCGTGGGAGGGAAGTCGGTGACGAATCGGTGTAGATAGTTGTGGAGGGTAGCTGGTTCGGACATGGAGCGAACATACGAATCACCCGAATTGGGGTGGCTCCGAAGGCCGAAATGGTGCAAAATTTTGCCGTAAGTGGAAGAAATGTCTAACACGTTGACGGTTCAGAACACCAAAGTGACCGGTCAGAACATGAAAGCCGAAAAGCTAGTGATGTGGGCGGTTGCCACCCTATGTTTGTATCATCATCATACGGAGTTGCTCTATAAATTGACCGAATATCCCGACTGCTGCGACTGATGGTAGAATTATAATCCCGAGTTAATTGACATTACGAGAGACGTTGTTTTACTGCTTTATTGATTAGCCATAACGTTGTGAGAGACGTTGATTTTCAGGAACAACACATGTATTACATGATTTGCACCCTACACCCACACGAATACTGGCATATACAGCATTCGTTAAAGAACTAATTGTTGGTGCGATCTTATAAACCCGACCCACTTTTGTGGTCGGGTTTTTTTTATGTCCGTATCCGAAGGATTGGCTGCCGGTCGACTACTAAAAGCCGTTCGCGAGCGCCGTTCAAAACAACATCGAGGTATTTCAGAACTTTTGCCGTGGGTTACATAATTTTTGTCTGTGGATTACATTAATGATCTGCCGTACAAACTCATATTGTTAATTTAAATATTCAACCTTGATCGAAGACGCAATTTTCTAGGCGATGACTTATTCACCATTGTCACGCCGGCTACCGTTTGCGTCATTACGCTAAACGGGCAAGACCACCTATTCCCTCACCTACCCGCATCAGTTGGTCATTTTGACTACGGACACCGCTGACATCAGAGCGTGGCCATCCGATACTTGATGCGCTAAACTGAACCCGACCATTCTCGTGGCCGGGTTTTGTTTTGGTCACTCGAAATGACCGTTCAGAACACCCATCCTACGTTTGGGAACACGGAAAGGACAGGAGAAAATTTAGTGACCAATCCGGACATTATCTACCCGACATCCATAACTAACGTAGTGAAGAACGTAAGTGCTTAAAAACCTATTTTTATCCAGACAGCGAAATGTAATCCCAATCTGCTGTCGGTTCAGTTAGCCGTTGTGAGAGACGAAGTTTACTGAGAGATTAATCCATCAACTGTTTGAAGTTGTATTACCCGGCCCCGGACAAGGCCGGGTTTTTTATTCTTGCCACTTATCGTTGGGGTGCTTTTCCTTGGCAAAGTGACCCAGCGGCCCGTTCGGAACACGGATCGTGCAGTTGAGAACACAGGGGGGGCGGTACGTAATTTTACCTTCGATTGAGGCATTATCTATATGACATCGATAATGAAACGTTGTGAGAGACGGAGAGAAATTACCGATAAATTAGCTACCGAATTACTTGAATTTTAGTTTTCAGAGATTAACGTTGTGAGAGACGTAGACCTCTATTTAACCTGTTGAATTACACCATCACCCGGCCCTAACAAAGCCGGGTTTTTTTATGCATGTATCCACGGTCAGTACCGACGGCAACCGGTCCAGGTAACTATAGTCGTCAGGCCGGAATTTGCATAGATCTATATGAGTTATAATTCCCAGGAATTGGGGAAATTTTAGTCGGGTACGGCCCCGATTGATACTATACATATTGAGCAATTTTAATATGCATGTCATTACAATGTAACTCATTAAGAACACGCCACGGGTGATTCAGAACATAGCGCGCTTGGCATGTAACAACCCTAGCCGCTGAGCCTTATGTTTAGGCAATGGAAGGAAGGAAAGGGACGAAATCCAGGGTAGCAAATCAACCGTTTGCTCGTTCCGCAAAACCCGTTAATAGCTGTTACAGCATTAATTTTTCTGCTGCTTTTGCGTTCAATTAAATAGTCGATACGGGTGACTGAAAGACTGACTGCTTTGCGCAGGCATCAAGCTGGACTACGAGCTAGTCCGACGAGCCATGAGATGATTTGCCCTGCGCAGATCATGAAGACTACGTCTCTCAGTTAAGTCGCTTGGCTAGCGGCATTATCATTGGGGTGGGCGGACGCCAACGTGTCCGCCTCCCTTTGGTGATCTTACTAAATCAGCAGATCGTACCTTGTGCTATCTGTGTCACGAAAATTTCAGCAATCGTGCTACTATCGTATAAAATGAGGGGTTTCGCCCTTTCGGCACTGATACTGCTTTCTTTCTTCGGACAGGCCCAGACCGAGGACATGTGGCGTAAGCTGCTGACCGCCGAAGGTCTCATTACTGCTTCCCGCAATGACACCGCTATCGTTATACTGGACCGCATGCTGGTTTCTCTCGATCAAGACACGCCAGCCGACCGGGCATTTCGACTGCGGGTAAATTTGGTGCGCGCCCAGGCACTTACAAAACAGCGAAAATATCCTAAGGCGACGGAAGAACTGCTGCGGTTGATTGACCAGGCTTCCGTCCTACAGGAATATAAGATTGAAGCGGAGTCCGCCCTCGGGATGGCGTACATTCTCCAGCGACAGAATAGTCCCGAGGAATGCCTTGCCTACCTTAAGCAAGCCGAAAATCTGATCAAAGACCACGGGCTGCACGAACTGAACGCCCGGCTATGGAACCGCACCGCCGCCTACCATTACCACTACGGTGATCGGGATGTAGCCCTTAAGCTGGCCAATCGGGCCGTGATCGTTGCCCGCGAGCAAAACGATTCCCACCAACTTGCCCTGGGCCACTACATCATCAGCCTGTTAAAGCGAAAGGAAGACCCCCGTTCCAGCGAGCGCCATCTAGCCAATGCCGCTAAGTACTACCGCAACACCGGCAGCATGAGTGACTACCTCGTGATGACGCTTGCGGTAAACCGTCTGCAAATGGACGGCGGGCGGATTCGTGAGGCACTGGTCTCCAATGATTCCGCTATGGTGTATGCCTCCAGGGTCGAGGACCGGGACAGCACCTACGTTAGCCGTGTGTACGACTACCGGGCGGAGTTGATGAAAATGATGGGTGAACCGGATTCCGCATGGTACTACCTCAACATGGCCCACAACTCGCGGGTACAGCACCTGAAGAAGGTCAACGACCAGCGAGCCGTGGAGATTGAAGCGCGCTACAAGAACGAAAAGAACAGTCAGCTGATCGCCGAGCAAGAGCGGATGTTGATCGAGGAGCGGGACCGTCGTTCCACGCTGATGATACTTATCGGTTTTACGACGATCTGCCTGGCCCTGCTTGGGTATTTTTACAACAGGCTGCGGCGGGCCAAGACCGAACTGGAAGAGCAATACCTGATCGAGCAGGAAAACGTAGAACTAACCCAATCACTCAATAAGCAAAAGATCCTACAGGGTGAGGTCCATCACCGGGTCAAGAATAACCTACAGGTAATCATCAGTCTGTTGGAGCTGCAGATGGAAGACCTGTCCGATCCCGAGGCCAGGGCGTGTTTGGAGGCGATGTCCGGCCGCGTCTTCAGTATGGCCGCCGTCCACGAGACCCTGTACCAGGACGGTCGGGGAGGGGAGATCGACTTCTGTCTGTACACCGAAAAAATCTGCCGGCACTTCGATCAGTTATACGGGTTGCCTGAAGGCTGCGAGTTCGATATTCAGATCAAAGATTACTGGTTCAACCTGGAAACGGCCATTCCCCTGGGAACCGTGCTCAATGAGTTGCTGACGAACAGTTTTAAGTACGGCGTGCCCGAAACCGGGGAACCGCTGAAGATCTCGATCAGTATGTCGACCCTGGAGGACCAAATCTGCCTGGAATACCACGACAATGGACCCGGGTTCCCGCAGGGTGCCCTCACCGAACGCGAGGGTGGCCTGGGTACCTATCTACTGAATGGCATGAGCCGGCAGTTGCGTGGACGCATGGAATCCCTGAATTTGAATGGAGCGCTTACCCGGGTATTCTTTAAGCGTAAAAATCAATCTGCACTTCCCAGTCAGAAAAAGAACCGCAGAAAACGGGAGCGCGTACTAAATGGTACGGTCTGAGGAATTGATCGAATAGCGTACCTTCGCATGGCACCCGATTTAGCTTTATTTTACTCTCATGAAGTCCCCCGCATCTGCACCCGCTCCCGGTGGTTACCGCATCCTCGTACTGGAAGATGAATTCATCATCGCCGACAGTATTGAAAGAAACCTTGTCCGCAACGGTCATACGGTCACGGGAAAGGCCATATCGTACGAAGAAGCAGTCGAACTGTACGAAGAAGATCCCCCGGAGTTGGCGCTGGTTGACATCCGGCTGAGCGGCCACCTTACCGGTATCGATTTCGCCCACTTCCTGAACGAGCAAAAACCTCCAATCCCCTTCATCTACCTGACCTCACAGATGGACGGGACCACCCTGGATCTGGCGAAAGAAACCTTCCCCGCGGGATACCTCAGCAAGCCCGTGCAGATTCCTTCCCTCCTCTCCACGATCGCGGTAGCGATGCACAATCACCAATCCGATCCTGGAGTGGAAACGGTTACGCTGAAGGACGGTCGGGAAACCCACGTGGTCGATACGGCATCGATCAAATACCTCGAAGCCGAACACGTCTACCTCCGCCTGCACCTGTCCGATCGACCGGCCCTGGTGCTGCGCGCATCCCTGAGCGAACTACTAAGTCAGCTGCCCGAAACCGAGTTTGTCCAGACCCACCGCAGCTACGTGGTCAACCTGAAATCAGTGACGCGGTACACGAAGGACAGCCTGCACATCGGATCGGACGTCATCCCCATCAGTCGCGGCCGGCGGCAGGAGGTCCTCGCCAAACTTTAGTTTTCCCTCCGGACCAAACTACCTTCACCTGGAACGCTATCCCCCTTCCTCCGATCCATCGTTACGGGTCAGCAGTGTCGCCGACGAGCTGCTGCTGGAATGGGCGCATGAACACTGTAGCCACGCCGGAACAACGGTTGTTGCCCACGACCGATTCGGGGTGCTTGCGCTCGGCGCTCCACCGCCGGTGGTATTCATGTCCGCTTTCCACAGCCAGGAGGAAGCCCTGCGCCGCAATGCCGCGGGTCGTCCCGTGCGGCAGGTATCCGTGTTAGACCCACTGTCCGGGATAAACCGGGGGCTCCTGCGAATTCCGAAGTCGCTGGATCTATTTGCGGTTTATCTGGATCGCATAGCCGCCGCGGCCGGTCCCGGACTTATCGTGGCGGCAGGCTTCATGACCCGTCACTTCACGCCCCGCTTGCTGGAAGTGGCCGGTGGGTATGCCGATACGGTTGCCCAAACCAGGGCCCGGAAGAAAGCCCGACTGCTCGTACTCAGCGACTTCCGCGGGGAGCGTCCGGAAATCCGGTACAACGAACTCGCATACGGAGGAGTTACCTACCGACAGCACCCCGGCGTGTTTTCCGGGAACCACATCGACTACGCCACCCAGTTTCTACTTACCGTTTGGGAAAAGGTGGAGTCCGGCTTATCGACCCCCACGAGCATACTGGATATCGCGTGCGGGAATGGTATCATCGGCGATCAGCTCCTGCGCAGGTATTCGGAGGCCCGATTGACCGCGACGGACGACAGTTTGCTGGCGGTCCGAAGTGCCAAAATGAACTTGCCCGCGGACCGCTCCCGGATACTCTACGACCATACACTGGATCAGGTGGTGGATCGATCGATCGACCTGGTGGTTAGTAATCCCCCCTTTCATTTCGGGCACGAAAACAATATAGACGTCAGCCTGGGATTATTTCGTCAGGCCCGCCGCGTCTTACGGGAGGGTGGCTCGTTGGTGGTAGTGGCTAATCGCCACCTTAACTATGCGACCCACCTGGAAAAGCTCTTTCGGGCAACCACCGTGGCGGAAACCGATAAATACGTCGTTTACCGTGCGGATAAGGTTGGTTAACCGAACGATTTGTAGTCGGTTAGGTAGGACAGATTGGCCCCGAAATCGGGGGTGCCGCCACGTAGGATTTCCCGGCGCCAGCGCCAGAGGGTTCCGAAGTTGAGCATCCAGAGCGATCGACATTCGTCAAGATAGCGCAGGACGGCACTCCGCTGACCGTGGGCGAGGAGCCGGTCGGCAAGCAACATGGTGGGGCCGAAGGCCTTGATTTGGGGGGAACCCGGAGTGCGGGCGGAATCCATCAGGTAGGCCGCCGCGCGATCCACCCGGTCGTTCTCAAGCTCCACCAGACCGAGCATGGTATTTGCCTGGTGTATGGCGTTGCCGTAATTGGCACAGTTCGGAAGGCGCTGAGCCGCTGCGAGGTAGTCGATGGCCATCTGGCTGACCGCCAGGTAGTCGCGCCGGGCGTATGCTTTAAGCAGACGGCGCCCCATCAGTATTAGTTCGTTTTCCATTACAAGCGTTGGTTTCAAGCATGAACACTCTGTCACAACGCGAACGCAATAGTAGATGTTACGCCAACTTATTAATATTGCACCAACTCAGGATTGGCAGCTGCAATAGCGGGGTAACCGCGACAGCAGGAAAATTAAGTTTGTCCACTAGCCGAAAGACTTGGGATCGAGCAAATAACTTAGGTTCGCACCAAAGTTGGGTACCCGTCCGCGGCGAATCTCAAACTTCCACATCCACAGCTTACCGAAGCTTAACTTCCAGAACTTACTGCAGCAATCGAGGTACTTCAGCACGGCGTGTGACCGCCCCGCCTTCAGGAGCTTGTGCGCCAGCAGCATATTCGGACCGAAACCGGCCAACTGGCTGGAACCCGGCGTACGACCGGCAGCGGCCAGGTAAAACTCGGCGCGGTCGACGTGATCGTTCTCGAGGGCAAGGAGACCCAGTACCGTATTGGCCTGATGAATGGCATTGCCGTAATTTTTGCTTTGACGGTTCGATTCCGCCAGTTGCAGGTATTCCTTGGCAAGTGCGCGCACCGTGTCCGCGTCGCTGCTGCGAAAAGCACGGAGAAGGTGATTGCCCCAGAGGATAAATTGGGGACCCGCCGTAGCGGCTTCCAGTCGGGTAGGAACTGGGATGGTTTGAACGTTCATGAGAGTGAGACTTGAAAATTAATCGTTGAAATCATCGAACATGGTGTGCATAGACCAAATATTAACAGATTCCACATTTAAATTTCTTTAAGAATTCTTTTCGTCCCCCAGTTTATCCAGCCTTTTCGAATAAGGGTGCCGGCCCCGAGTCCCGATGATGCCGATGCGTGTCAAAACCTGTTTGTGCTCCAGGTTCAGAAACTGACCTACGTCACTAACTTTTGTGCCGATTTTGAATTATCTGTTATATGAGCCCTACCGAACAGCTATTCACCGCCATCCGCAATGGATCGATCACCGAAATACGTAACCTTATCACTCAACGGCCGGAACTGTTGCAGGCGCGTGACCCGCGCGGATCTACACCGCTAGTACTCGCCACCTACCTTGGACAACTGGAAATCACCAAGGAATTGGTTGCCGCCGGTGCCGATCTCAATGCCCGGGATGGAGCCGGTAGTACGCCACTAATGGGGGTTTGCTTCAAAGGAAATGAGGAGATCGCCACCTACCTGCTCGATCAGGGAGCCGATCCGTCCATCCAGAATCCCACCGGTGCCACGGCCCTGATCTTTGCGGCCATGTTCAACCGTCCCGCCCTGGCCAGCCTGCTGGTCGAACGAGGAGCTAATCCTTCCGTGAGGGATCAGCGCGGGCTTACGGCGGCCGACTACGCCCGCAACCAGGGCCTCACTGAACTGGCAACCCAACTGGAGGCCGATGCGGCTAATCGTTAACCACCTTCACCCCGAGGGACAATTGCGTGGCCCGAAAGCCATTGTCCCGACCGTACGCACTTATGTTTACATCAATACTCTTCAGCCCCCAACCCAGCAACCGTGCTCTGGTAAGAATATCGGAGTACGATAAACCGATGCTGAACTGATTGGCGACGAAAGCAGACAGGTCGTAATCGGAGGTATAAAACCGGTTGTCCGTGAGGTGCTCGTTAAACCCGGCAAAATAGTCGGCCGCCGTCTGGGTATAAAAGCGATAGGAAGGACGTACGGTCAGGTACTGGCCGAGTTTTACGGGAAGCTCCACGTTCAGCGTATGCGATCCTACCCCCCAGTCGTCCGCATAGTAGCGGTAAAAACTCCGCACTACCATTCGCTCGTTCAGGTATGCGTGCAACCTGCCCCCCAGGGCTAGTTTGACCCTGCTGTCCGGCAATCGCTCGATATCGTCCGCTAGAGGGAAATTCCCCGAAAAGCGATCGGTAAGGTCCGCAAAATAAACCCGCTGAAAGGGGGTCGACAGCAGGCCGGTCTGCTGCACCAGGTCTAGCGAGAGCATACCCTGTACGCTGCGGGACACTACTTGCGAAAAGTTTAAGCCAAGGTTGAAGCTGTTGCGGGAACTTTCATCGAGTAGATCGTCCTGCCCCCGTAGCTCAATGGGGTAGATCAACTTCCAGTCGTCCAGAAATACATTTGCCTTCAGGCTCAGTTCGGTATTCTTTTCGTTCAGCAGACGGGTGATGCTGCCACCAAAGCCGACGGACTGATAGTCGTACTCGTTGGACCCCGATACCGTGCCCGAAACTACCGTGTTGCGGTCCTCGGAGCTGTGGGCGTAGGTGAGCGTCCCGTTGATCCAGATGTCGTCTCCGGAGGCACCCGTAGAGGCCTGGAAGGGATCCGCCTGCCCCCGGCCGTCGAAGGGATCGACGTTGCTCGATGAAGCGGAAGTATAGGCGGATACTCCGAAGCTTGCGGTGAGTACACCATCGTCACTGAGCGGCATGGCCAGAATGACGGTCGGATGCACGTCGGTAAGTTCCTCCGTTCCCCGTCCACCGGTTACCGCCGCATTATCGCCGTCCTGGGCATAGTAGCTGCTGAGAATTTGCAGTTCGGCATTCTCCAGAACCCGTTTTTTATACGTGGTAGCAGCCACCGGCGCAACGTCCTGGGCGGGGACGCAGGAGCAATAAACGACCAATAAAGCGATCAGTACTGGCCTTGCACCCCGGCCGGTGAGCGATTCAATTGCAGCCACAGCCCCCACCGGTTTTTCCCCCGTTCGCGCCGGCCGCCGCTTCGCGGTAGCTCTGAAAATCGGCCTGCTGTATCTCCGTTCCCGTCGGATTAAGTGCCATATCCGGATCGTTAAGCCGGACCATCTCGTAGCCCCTGACGGATACGCAGGACGCCAGGGTAGCGGTAAGCAGTACGCACCCGATGCATGCTTTAATTATCGGCACGGTAGACTTCCAGGTCGATTCCGTTAGAGACATGTAGTTGATTTTTTTCGTCGACAATGATCAGGTCGATCTCCGGCAGTTGATTGATGAAGTCCAGGCCCGTTTCGATGCCCATTACAAATACGGCAGTCGCCAGCGCATCCGCCAGTTCCGCCTTCGGAGCGAATACCGTGGCACTCACGATACCACTACTCGGATAACCCGTGCGGGGGTCGATGATGTGAGTGTAGCGTACCCCTTCGAAGGTAACGAATTTCTCGTAGTCTCCCGAGGTCACCACCGCCCGGTCGGAAATAGGAAACCAGGCAAAGGCTTTCTCGCGGTTGAGCGGATTTGTAATGGCCACCTTCCATTCCTGGCCGTCGGCACGGGTACCCCAGGCCGTCAGGTCGCCCGAAGCATTGATGATGCCTCCCTTTACACCGGCCCGCTCGAGCAGCTCCCGCGCCCGGTCGGCCGCGTATCCCTTTCCGATCGCCCCAAATCCTATTTTCATTCCCGCTTCCGGAAGATAAACGCTGCTGCTCTCCGGGTCGAGTCGGATGTGCCGATACCCCACCTTCGCAACGGAGGCGCGAACTGCCTCGCGGTCCGGCATACGGGTCATCGATCCGTCGAAGGCCCAGATTCGATCCAGCGCGGCGTACGTTAGGTCGAAGGCCCCGTCCGTAAGCCGGGAGATGCCGTTCGCGCGCTGAATCAGGTCGAATAGTTCGCGGTCTACCACCACCGGGGCGGTACCGGCCATGCGATTGATGGCGGATGTCTGTGACGTAGAATCCCAGCTCGAAATGAGTCGCTCGATCCGCTGAATTTCCGCTACGGCAAGGTCTAGGTAGTCCTTCGCGCTGCCCTCGTCCGCAGCTACAACCGTAAGGTCGAAGTTGCACCCCATCAGCCGCTCCGCCCGGTGGTACCCAGCGTTTTGCCCCACCACCATCAGCGGAAATCCCAGGACTATGATCAACCAGCACCGCATTACTGAGCGGTAAAGGAACGCAGTAGGGCCAGGTACTCGGCCGGGTTTGATTTCAGGTAGCCGGTTAGGCCGACGGTTTCCCCTTCCGGCGTGATGACCACGACCAGGGGAAAGCTGCCTCCCCGGTTGTATTGGTTGGCGAGTTCGCCGTTGGTGGCGGCGATTGCTTCCGGAAGCCGGTTCTCTTTTTTGCGGGGAAAATCTGCGCGGTAGAAGACGAATTCCTCCCCGGCAGCCGCCCGAAAGCCTTCGTCCTGCCAAATCTCCCGATCGAGTTTAATGCAGGGCGCGCACCAGTCGGACCCGGAAAAGACCAGCACGATATGCTTTCCGTCACTTCCGGCCGCCCCTTGCGCGGTAGCGAAATCGGCAGCCCAGAACTGGGCGTCCACGGCACCGGAGCAAATGCAGAGCAGGAGGAGGGGGATGATAAGTTTCATACGACTACAACGGTCGGGAGGGAGAATGTGCAACGGCCGGGGTGAAAGAGAGCGGACAAACCATGACCTTTTAGCTCAGTAAGTTGTTGGGAACGGAAAGACAAAGTCGCTATGCCCTATCTCGCATTCCCACAAATTTTAGGCGGTACCGGGCCGGTCGCTTACCTGGTCCTTGCGGGTATCGTAGCACTCGTCGTCGGCCTCATTATCGTATTCTACCGCTTGCTGCAGCAGGAACCCGATTAGCCTGCTCCTGCGCCCCCGCCCATCGTGTTTAATTCCGGGGCTTGCGAATTTCCCAGGGGCCCGAGGCCATCTCCGGGCGGGCATTGAGTTGCGCAAAGTGTCGCTGCATGGGCTGACTGCGCCGGTACTGGACCGGCGGGGTGGAAGTGAAGTCCGTCACGATCTCGACCAGCACGTGTTCGGGCTCGGTTTGGAACCTTAGTGTACGGGACTTGAGCAATTCATCCGCCTCGTTTTTTAGCGTGTATTCGTGCTCGTAGCCGTAGTCTCCGGTGTCTGTGCGCCGGATTGTGAGCCGCCGTCCATCTTTATTATAGACGCGAATGGTGCTCGTAGCGTCCCCCCCGCTGGTTTGCCGATCGGAGGTTTTCTCCCATTCGGTAAGGTCGAAGTCGCCGAATTTTGGAAAGCTAAGGTGTTCCGGATCGCGCTGACCGATGCCCTTTTCCATGCCCCGGCGTTCCACGGCGCCACCGAAGACCCATCCCGTCTGACCCTCCGCGGTGCTTACCCGCAGCCAGGGTTCGGAGAAGGCGATTCCCCGCAGAACAATCGTCTCTATCCCGTCAGAGGTTTCTCCCGAAAAAGCCAGGGGAGTACCCTGACTTACCTGCGCTATAATTTGCGCATTCTTTTCCGGACGGGCCCGTACGTATAGGCCGTCGACCCACGCCATCACGGTATCGCCTTCGGTGAGGGGCGGCAAGGCAGGTTCCTGACTGATGCGGAGGGAATCGCTGTTGTTGGCGCCCTCCGCAGTAGCTGAATTCTCCGACGAGGAATCACCACAGCTAAAGAGAAAACAGAGCAAGAGAAGGGTGACGGGTATACGTAGCTGGGACATGGGCGGGCGTAGGTTTCCGCAAAGCTAAGCAGGCCGGGAGGGTTGTTGCTATAGAAAAGCCCCTTTAGCATGGTTAAACCGTCGGCGGTGAAGGGCGGTTCCTAAGCCATGACGACCGAAGATTTCAAGCGCATTGCCGACACCGTGCCCCGCCAACCGGGGGTGTATCGATTCATCAGTCCGGACGATACCATCATATACGTAGGTAAGGCAAAAACCCTGCGCAACCGGGTCGCCAGCTACTTCGGTGATCGCAAGGACCGACTGAACCGTACCCGGGTCATGGTGAAGAACGCCGCGCGCCTTGAGTTTACGATCGTCGAATCGGAGGCCGACGCCCTGCTGCTGGAAAATGCACTCATCAAAACCCACCAGCCCCGGTACAACATCAACCTGAAGGACGACAAAAACTACAGCTACATCTGCATTAAAAACGAGCGGTTCCCCCGGGTATTTATTACCCGTCAGGTGTGGCGCGACGGCAGTTATTACTTCGGTCCGTACACCAGCAAGAATCGCTTAAAGATCATTCTCGACCTGGTCAAAACGCTCTTCCCGCTGCGTACCTGCAACCTCAATTTGTCACCGGAAAATATTGCGGCCGGTAAGTTCAAGGTCTGTCTTGAGTACCACATCAAGAACTGTGAGGGCCCCTGCGTCGGGGAGGAATCGGAGGAGAACTACAACGAAAAAATCGAGCAGGTCAAAAACATCCTCAAGGGCAACTTCGTCGAAGTGAAGCGGCACTTTCAGGCGGAAATGGAGGAGCTGGCCGAGAACCTCGAATTCGAGCGGGCCCAGCAGATCGCCGATAAGCTAAAGGCCTTCGAAAGTTACCAGAGCAAGTCGACGATCGTGTCCACCAGCATCCGCGACCTCGATGTTTTCGGGCTGGCGATGGACGAAAAGGAGGCCTACCTCAACTACATCAAGATCGTAAACGGCGCGGTGATTCATACCCACACCCAGGAGATCGAGATGAACCTCGACGACGACGAGGAATCCTTACTCAGCTACGCCATTCCCGAATTGCGCGACCGCTTCAACAGCATCGCTCCCGAGATCATCCTAAACCACGAGCTGGAACTGGGGGGCGTCGACGCAACCGTTACCGTACCCAAGATCGGCGACAAAAAGAAACTACTCGACCTGAGTGAAAAGAACGCGAAGTACATGCTCCTGCAGCGCAAGAAGCAGCGCATCAGCAACGCCAATCGCCAGACGCCCGCCGAACGCATCCTGCGCCAGCTGCAATCGGACCTGCAAATGGACGAGCTGCCGATGCACATCGAATGCTTTGACAACTCCAACATACAGGGTACGAATCCCGCCAGCGCCTGCGTCGTGTTCAAGAACGCCAAGCCCAGCAAGAAGGACTACCGCCACTACAACATTAAAACCGTCGTGGGGCCGGACGACTTTGCCAGCATGAAGGAGGTGGTGCACCGTCGGTACCGCCGGCTGGTCGACGAGGGGGAGCCGCTGCCCCAGTTGGTAATTATAGATGGTGGTAAGGGACAGCTGAGTTCCTCAATGGAAAGCATCGACCTGCTCGGGCTCCGGGGAAAGATGACCATCGTCGGAATTGCCAAGCGGCTGGAAGAGATTTACTTCCCCGACGATATGGTGCCCTTACACATCAATAAAAAAAGCGAATCGCTGCGACTCATCCAGCAGTGTCGCGACGAGGCCCACCGGTTCAGCCTGCGGCATCACCGCAACAAGCGCAGCAGCGGCATGATGCAGACCGAGCTGACCAATATTCCGGGGGTAGGGGAGAAGACCGTGCAGAAACTGATCGCTCACTTTGGGAGCACGAAAAAGGTCAAAAACGCGCTGGCCAGCGAGATCGCGGAGGTGACTAATCTGAGTACGGCGAAAAAAATTATGGACTACTTCAGGCGGCAGGAGGTGAGTGAGGGGGAGGTGCCGAGGGATAGGGGGTAGGGGAGGCCGTTAGTACGGTAGTCAATTAGTAGGGTAGTACGGTAGTAGGGGAGTACGGTAGTCGGTTAGTATGTTAGTCGGGGGTGTTTTTTGATTGTTTGTCTTTGGCGTCTTGGATGGCTTTCCAGCGGGGTTGGGGGGTGGTGCCTTGTTGGGGGACGGGCCAGCCTTCGCGTTGTTGGGAGCGGTCGCCGTCGGTGGCTTCGGTTTGGTCGTGGAGGAGGTTGACGCGGGTTTCGTAGGGCATGTCGATCTTGGCTTCGTCGAGGGCGAGTTTGACGGCGGTGAGGACGCGGTCGTGCACCTTTACTACACTTGCGCGCTGGCTGTCGGTCCACCAACGGATGCGGATGGCGACCCAGCTGGCGGCGAGGTCCCAGGTGAAGACGTCGATGTCTTTGGCGTCTACACCCTCCACGCCGCGTACGGCCTTGCGGATGACCTCGGTGGCCTGATGGATGTCGTCACCGTATCCTATGCCTACATCGTATTCCGAGCGAATGAGTTGGTTGGCGGTTTTGACCCGGACGGCGTTGGTGTAGACTTCGCTGTTGGGTACGATCGCCCGTTCGTTGTTGTAGAGGTTGATGATGGTAGCTCGCGTTTCGATCCGCTCAACCGTTCCTTCGTAGCCGTTGACGACAATCTGATCGCCGATGTTGAAGGGTTGACGGAGGAGAAGTAATAAACCCGCCAGCCAGTTCTGCAGGATGTCCTTAAAGGCGAAACCGATGGCGACGGAGCTGACGCCGAGTCCGGCAATGAGGTCACCGGGGTTCAGGGTCGGTACGACGATGGTGGCTGCAATCAGGAAGCCGATCACGTAGATGACCCACTTGATGAAGCCTCCGGCGACGCGTCCTAGATTCTCCCGGTTCTTGTCTACGGTCCGTCGCTCAAACGTCCGGGCGACGAAGCGGGCAACGAAGATAAAGATGAAGAGGACAACGATACCTACGAGAATATTCGGTACGAGCCGTACCAAGCCGTCGACCCAGCTGTCGATCTTTTCCAGGATGGCTCCGGGGTTTAGGTCGATTTTTTCGGGAACGTCACTGGCGGTAGTGTCTTGCGGTTGGGGAAGCATAGGGGCTTAGATTACGGGAATAGAAGAGTGAGACGATTCATTAGTTCCCGATCGGGGCAACGAAACCTGGTGGCGACCAGCACATTTCGGTACGCCGGACCCCTGTCAGAAGTCGGCTACACGTCATTTAGCAAGGAAGTGGACCTATCGCGGCAAATCATTTATTGAATCGGAACTCACCAATCGGCGTACCTTAACTTTAGTTGCCGCGAATTGCGCCGTTTCCCACGGGGGGACGGCCGGCAGCACCCATCTTTCTAACCCATACCATTTCACTATGAGACAACGAACGTATACTCCCATCCTCACACTTATTCTCTTGCTCTTCGGATCGGCTGCCCTGTTTAGCCAGCTGCCGACCTCCGGAACGGCCAGGCTCAGCGGCCAGCAGGAAGTCCTGCCCGTGATCACCGCGGCTACCGGGATGGCCCGCGTAGATTTTGTTGCCGTGGGCACCGATCAGCTGCGGGTGACGGTCAGTGGGGAATTCAGTGATCTTAGTTCCGCGGTGGCCACCCAGATCAGCGGTGGAGCGCACATTCACGTCGGTTACCCGGGGCAAAATGGCGGAGTGGTGATTCCCCTGGTCCCCGAGCTTGCGGACGATTCACTGAGCGGCACATTTAACGAAGAGGATAATACCTTCGTCGTGCCGGTGACGGATTTTGAAGACGTCGACGTGGGGCAGGTGTACATCAACATCCATACTGCCAATTATCCCGGCGGCGAACTGCGGGGGGCGGTACTGCGGGACGGCCATGCGCCCTACTTCACCAATCTACTGGGGAGCAACGAGGTTCCGTCCGTGATCTCTTCCGGGTACGGGGCGCTCCTTTTGCAGGTGGACGAAGTCGAGAACGTGATGGTGGTCACCGGTTCCTTCCGTGACCTGAGCGACACACTGGCTACCCAGGTCGCGGGTGGAGTGCACCTGCACCTCGGACTTCCCGGCCAGAACGGTCCCGTGCGTATCACACTGAACCCGACGGTGAATACCGATCGGCGCAGCGGAGTCTTCGAGAGTGGCACGAATACATTTTCCGTTACCGAGGAGCAGAAAACGGCGCTGCGCAACGGTCAGATGTACGCGAACATTCACAGTGGGAGTCACCTGAGTGGCGAACTGCGGGGGCAGGTGCTTCCGCCCGCGGACGCCATATTTCGTGCCCACCTATCCGGTGCGAACGAGTGGCCCGTGGTCACCAGTGGTGGTTCCGGTCAGGTTCTGGCCCATATTGTGGATGAGAACCTGACCCTCGTGGGAAGTTTTTCCAACTTGGGTAGCCCCGTCGCGACCACCATTGCCGGCGGTACCCACCTTCATCCCGGTCTGGCCGGGGAAAACGGGCCCGTACTCCAGGCGCTGACGGTAGAACTCACCGCGGATTCACTGGGTGGAAGTTTTGCCAAAGCAGCGAATACGTATCAGTTGACGGAGGATACTCGTGCCCTTTTGCTGGGGCGGGAAATTTACCTGAACGTTCATTCCCAGGACCACCCTTCGGGCGAGCTGCGGGGTCAGCTTTTACCCGAAAGCCAGGCGGTGTTTACGGCCTTTCTGAACGGCAACCAGCAAATTCCCTCCGTAATCACCACCGGTCGGGGACTGGTCAAGGTCGAACAGATGGGTAGCCGGATGACGGTAACGGGAAGCTTCCGCGACCTGATGAGTGACCTGAATACCGCCATCGCCGGCGGCGCGCACGTACACGCCGGGTATCCGGGGCAGGCAGGACCCGTAATTTATCCCCTCAATGTCGCTTCGGACGACGATGACATGCAAGGTAGATTTATGCCGATGGACAACACCTTCGAGCTTACGGGTGATCGCCTGGATACGCTTACCGATCGTTTCTTCTACGTCAACGTACACTCGCTCGAGCAGCCCGGTGGAGAGATCCGGGGCAGCGCGCTGGCCGAGGCCGAGAGCTATTTCCTCGGTCCCCTCTCCGGGGCAAGCGAACCGCAGGGCGTACCGACCGACGCTACCGGAATGGTGGCTGCCGAAGTAACGGACAGCACCGTGATCCTGGTTGGCTCCTTCGCCGGACTTGACAGCGACTTTGCCGCAGACGTAGCCGGAGGGATGCACCTGCACCGGGCCATCGCGGGAAGCAACGGCGGGATCGTAGAAGCAATCAATACGGAAATAGCGGAGGACGACCGCAGCGGAGAAATTCACGCCGACAGCAACATGATCCAACTGACCGCTGCCGGTCTAGAGGCCATGCTGGACCGCATGATCTACGCTAACGTTCACACTGCCAACAACCGCGGGGGTGCCATTCGTGGCCAAATGCTACCACTGGCCGGCAGTTACTTCCACACGACCTTTTCCGGAGTCAACGAGCCAGCGTACGTAGCAACGACCGCCCAGGGAGGGCTTAAGATGGAATTAATCGATTCCACCCTGAAGGTATCCGGCAGCGTAACGATGTTGGAGGGCGACTTCGATGCATCGGTGGCCGGGGGTGCCCACCTACACCTGGCCCCGGCCGGGCAGAACGGTGGTATCCAGATCGGACTGAACGCCACGCCGGCGGAGGACCTTAAGAGTGCTACCTTCAGTATCGAGGACAATACCTTCACCCTCACGATGTCGCAGCTGGAAGACCTAAGGGGGAAACGGCTTTACGCCAACGTACACACTACCATGGTCAGGAGCGGTGAGGCCCGCGGACAGGTACTGGGTGAGTTGAACCTTCCCCCGGCGGCATCCAGCATAACTTCACCTACGGAGGGCGATAGCCTGGACTTGGCCGGCGATGCCGACGAGATGTTGCGGGTGATATATGAGTCCACGACCGACGTAGACGGTGATACGGTGATCTACATCTGGCAGTTGGCCGCGGATAGCCTGTTTGAGAATGTCCTCTTTGCGAGCAACACCGGTCGGGATACCTTTTTCGATTCGGATTACGCGACCCTGGACACCCTACTCGTAGGAAGTGGAATTCTTGCCGGTACCCCAACCGCCATCTACCACCGCGTGCTGGCCAGCGACGGAAGCAACTACCGTCCCGGACCGGCCTCCTCGATTGTTGTAACGCGGGGAGACATCGTAGGCACCCGGGATTTCCGGCCCGACGGATTTGCCGCGCGCATGTACCCCAATCCGACGAGTGCCGGACGGGGCGCTTCCCTGGAAATCGAGACGCGCCAGTCCTTCCGGGGACGGGTCTTCGTCTATACGCAACTGGGCCAACTTCAGCAGGAAATCTTCGTCAATCCCCAGCCGGGCAAACAGACGTATTTGCTGGAGACCTCAGCCCTTGCCGCCGGCACTTACTTCGTGACCCTCAGGAACGAGGACGGGCGGCTCATTCAGGCATTGCGTCTGGCGGTGCAGTAGTTCTAATACTGTAGGCATCGAACAGAGGGGAGGCACGAAAGTGTCGCCCCTCTGCCATTTTGTCAATACTGGCAGGTGGAATTGGGCCGGCTGTTTGCCAACTTGCCCGGCACCCGCGACCCCGCCCACCCCTGGCACGGTGGTTGCACGTTACGGGCCGACAACAGTGTCACACAACTATTAATAAACAATCGTATGAGCAAGATTATCGGAATTGACTTAGGTACGACCAACTCATGCGTGGCGGTAATGGAGGGCAACGAGCCCACCGTGATCTATAACGATGAGGGCCGTAATACGACCCCTTCCATCGTGGCTTTTCTGGACGCCGGAGAACGCAAGATCGGCGAGCCGGCTAAGCGCCAGGCAATTACCAACCCCACGCGGACGGTCGCATCCATTAAGCGGTATATGGGACAGCGCTTCGACGAAGTGAAGTCGGAAGTAGACCGCAGCGCCTACAAAGTAGTAAAGGGCGACAACGGTCTGGCCCAGGTAGAGATCGACGGACGTAAGTACACGCCCCAGGAGATCAGCGCCATGGTGCTGCAAAAAATGAAAAAAATCGCCGAGGATTTTCTCGGTCAGGAAGTAACCGAAGCCGTCGTAACGGTTCCCGCTTACTTCAACGATTCCCAGCGTCAGGCCACGAAGGAGGCTGGTGAGGTAGCCGGACTCAACGTCCGCCGCATCATCAACGAGCCCACTGCCGCGGCCCTGGCCTACGGTCTCGATAAGCGGAGCAAGGACATGACAATCGCCGTCTATGACCTCGGTGGCGGTACGTTCGATATCTCTATTCTCGACCTAGGTGAAGGCGTATTCGAGGTAAAATCCACCAACGGCGACACCCACCTCGGTGGTGACGACTTCGACCGCGTGCTGATCGACTTCCTCGCCGAGGAGTTCAAGAAGCAGGAGAATATGGACCTAAAGAAGGACCCCATGGCCCTCCAGCGCCTTAAGGAAGCCGCCGAGAAAGCCAAGATCGAGCTGTCCAGCACGACCGAAACCGAAGTCAACCTGCCCTACATCACGGCGGTAGACGGTGTGCCCAAGCACCTGGTCGTCAAGATCAGCCGCGCCAAATTCGAGCAGCTCGCTGACGAACTGGTTCAGCGTACGCTCAAGCCCTGCGAGAAGGCCATGAACGACGCCGGTATTAGCAAGGACGAAATCGACGAGGTGATCTTGGTTGGTGGTTCTACCCGTATCCCCGCGATCCAGGAAGCCGTCGAGAAGTTCTTCGGCAAGAAGGCCAACAAGAGCGTGAACCCCGATGAGGTAGTAGCCGTAGGTGCCGCGATCCAGGGTGGCGTACTGAGTGGAGACGTACAGGATGTGCTCCTCCTCGACGTAACCCCGCTGAGCCTCGGTATCGAGACCATGGGTGGTGTATTCGACACGGTGATCGAGTCAAACAGCACAATCCCCGTCAAGAAATCCAAGGTGTATTCCACTGCCTCCGACAACCAGCCCAGCGTGGAGATCCACGTGCTCCAGGGTGCCCGTCAGATGGCCAAGGACAACCGCCCCATCGGTCGCTTCGTACTCGGTGACATTCCCCCCGCCCCCCGCGGCGTACCCCAGATCGAGGTGATCTTCGATATGGACGCCAACGGTATCCTAAGCGTAACCGCCAAGGACAAGGGTACCGGTAAGGAACAGTCGATCAAGATCGAAGCCGGTACCGGACTGAACAAGGAGGACATCGAGCGCATGAAGGCCGAAGCAGCCGCGAACGAAGAGTCCGACAAAATCGCCCGCGAGCGCGTCGAGAAACTGAACGGTGCCGACCAGCTGGTATTCCAGACTGAGAAGCAGCTGAAGGAATTCGGCGACAAAATTCCGGCCGAGAAGAAATCGGTCATCGAGTCCGGTCTCAACGACCTGCGCGAAGCCCACAAGGCCGAGGACATCGCCAAGATCGATAGCGCGACCGAAGCACTGACCGCCGCCTGGAACGCAGCCAGCCAGGATATGTACCAAGCCCAGCAGGACGGCAACCCAACGGCGGACGCCGCAGGTGCCGGAACGGACGGTGATGCCAGCGGCAGCGCCGGAACCAAGGGCGCGGACGATGTCCAGGACGTCGAGTTCGAAGAAGTCGAAGGCAAGTAAGTCCATCGCTTCCCCTTTAGAGCTAAAAGCCCACTGGTCGCCCGACCGGTGGGCTTTTCTCATTTATTTACCACTCAGTTGCTATTTTAGCCTCCAACTCACCGACATTCATGCAAATAGATTACAACCTGCGCCTCCAGGACCTGCAAGGCAAAATGGATAACTTCTGGCGCCTATCCGGGAAAAAGATCACCTCGATCGAGCAGGATTACGACGAGAGCCAGGGCACTCCCGTCTTCACCGCAGCCGGCAGGTATACCACCCGGGGATGGACGGAATGGACCCAGGGCTTCCAGTACGGGTCGTCCATTCTCCAGTACGACGCAACCGGCGACGAAAGTTTCCTGGAGTACGGTCGGAAAGGAACCACCGAGCGCATGGCCAGCCACGTCAGTCACTTCGGCGTGCACGACCACGGATTTAATAACGTGAGCACCTACGGTAACCTGTTGCGACTGATGCGCAACGGGAAGATCGAGCCAAACGACTGGGAGCGGCACTTCTACGAGATTGCCCTGCAGTTGAGCGGTGCCGTACAGGCCCGGCGGTGGACGCCCATCAGCGACGGCGGCGGATTTTTGTACTCCTTTAACGGTCCGCATTCCCTCTTCGTCGATACCATTCGTACCGTGCGTGCGCTCGTCGTGAGTCATGAATTAGGGCATTCACTGATGGGGGACAACGATCTGAAAGTCAGTTTGCTCGAACGATCTGTTCAACACGGACTGGCAACCGCTCGCTTCGCTATTTACTACGGCGAGGGTCGGGACAGTTACGATGAATGGGGAAGGACCGCCCACGAGAGCATCTTCAATACCAACGACGGCAATTACCGCTGCCCGAATGCACAGCAGGGCTTCTCCGGATTCACCACCTGGACCCGTGGACTGGCTTGGGCGATGGCCGGATTTCCCGAGCAACTCGAATACCTTTCGCAGCTTGATCCTGAGGCACTCGAAGCGCTCGGTGGCTTTGAGGAAATTGAAGCAGTCTACCTGAAAGCGGCCCGCGCGACCTGCGATTTTTACCTTGCCAACACGGCTACCGACGGCATTCCGTACTGGGATACCGGCGCGCCCCGACTCCACGAACTCGGCGATTACACGACGCGACCCGCCGACCCGTACAATGAGTTCGAACCGGTAGACAGCTCGGCCGCCGCCATCGGTGCCCAGGGACTGTTGCGGCTGGGCCGCTATCTGGAACAGCGCGATCCGGAGGCGGGAAGAACCTACTTCCAGGCCGGCCTCACGGTACTGCGGACCCTGCTCGACGAGCCGTATTTGAGTACGGATGACGGCCACCAGGGGCTTATCCTACATTCCATCTATCACCGGCCCAATGGGTGGGACTACGTGCCCGACGGGGCCAAAATTCCTTACGGCGAATCCAGTATGTGGGGTGATTACCATGCGCGCGAAGCGGTCCTTTACGCGGGCAAACTTCTGGCGGGTGAGGATTACCGCTTTTTTGACTGCGTCCGATAATTCCCGCCATGCCCACCGACTTATCTAAACTCTGCGTACACACCATCACGACCAAACCCTGGTCGCTGGACGTTGCCGTTGACAAGTACGCCGCGGCGGGAGTCGCGGGAATTAGCGTCTGGCAGGATGCGGCTACCTCAGTCGGGCTAACCCAGGCCCGACGCATCCTGGAGGCATCTCCCCTGGAAGTGGTCAGTTACGTGCGCGGCGGCTTTTTTCCCAACCATAGCCGTGAAGAGCGCGCGCGCGCGCTTGACAAGAACCGGCAACTGATCGACGAAGCCGCTACCCTGGGTGCCCCGCTGCTAGTACTAGTCTGTGGTGCCGAGCCACGGCAACCGCTCGCCGAAAGTCGGCGGCAAATTCAGGAGGGCATCGAAAGCTTGATCGATCACGCCACGAGCAACGGAGTGAAGCTTGCCATTGAGCCGCTCCACCCGATGTACGCCGACACCCGCTCGGCCATCAGTACCCTCGGACAGGCCAACGATATTGCTGAGGCCATCGATCACCCACAGGTTGGAATTGCCGTCGACGTCTATCACCTGTGGTGGGACGACCGTCTGGAGCAGGAGATTGCCCGCTGCGGCAAAAACGACAACCTGTATGCCTTCCACATTTGCGACTGGAAGGTGCCAACTTCCGATATGCTCCTCGACCGGGGCCTGATGGGGGAGGGCTGTATCGACGTGCCCCTGATTCGCTCCTGGGTAGAGGCCGCCGGCTTCCGGGGATACAATGAGGTCGAAATATTTTCAAACGATTACTGGGCCATGGAGCAGGACGATTTCCTGGCGCGCATCACCGACGCCTACCGCGCCCACAGTTGAACCTAACTTCCGAAAAGACAACCGTAAATGAATCAATCCATACCCATACTTCCCGACCAACCTAAACCTGCCGGACAGCGAACCGTCGGCATTATCATGAACGGTGTGACGGGCCGGATGGGAACCAACCAGCATCTCCTGCGCTCGATCGTCGCCATCCGCGAGCAGGGCGGGGTATCGCTTCCGGAGGGCGGAACTATCTACCCGGAACCCATTCTAGTGGGGCGCAATGCGGAAAAGCTCCGTGCGCTCTGTGAGCGCACCGGCATCGAACGCATGACCACCGACCTCGACGAGGCCCTGGCGGATGATTTCTACGAAATCTACTTCGATGCCCAGATCACCGGACGTCGGTACGGGGCCGTGAAACGGGCGATCGAGGCGGGTAAGCACGTGTACTGCGAAAAACCCACGGGTACCTCCACCGAAGAAGCGCTCGAACTGTACCGCCTCGCCAAGGCGGCCGGGGTGAAACACGGGGTGGTGCAGGATAAGCTCTGGCTCCCCGGTCTGCGCAAACTAAAACGACTAATGGAGGCCGACTTTTTCGGCGACATTTTGAGCGTACGCGGTGATTTCGGCTACTGGGTCTTCGAAGGCACGTCCATCCCGGCCCAGCGCCCCAGCTGGAACTACCGGAAGGAGGACGATGGCGGGATCATGGTCGATATGCTCTGCCACTGGCGTTACGTCCTGGACAACCTGTTCGGTAAGGTAGAAAGCGTCTTCTGCCTCGGTGCCACCCACATCCCGCAACGGATCGACGAAAACGGTAAACCCTATAGAGCCACCGCCGACGATGCCGCCTACGCCATATTCGAACTGGCGGGTGGGGTAGTGGCCCAGTTCAATTCCAGCTGGGTCACCCGGGTACGCCGGGACGATTTGCTCACCATCCAGGTAGACGGCTCCCGCGGTTCCGCCGTAGCCGGTTTACGGGAGTGCCACGTGCAGCACTACGGCAACACCCCCAAGCCGGTCTGGAACCCCGACGTGAAGCAGCCCATCGACTTCTACGAAGATTGGTCGCAGGTGCCGGAACAGGAAGCCTACGGCAACGCCTTTAAAGTCCAGTGGGAGCTCTTCCTGAAGCACGTCGTCCTGGACACCCCGTTCCCGAACGACCTGCTGGAGGGCGCAAAGGGCGTACAACTCGCCGAACTCGGATTGAAGAGTTGGGAGCAGCGGTGCATGCTGAACGTAGAGGACCTGGAGATATGACAAACGCTGAGCACCAGCCATCGGCCTTTGTCACCGGCGGAAGCCGGGGCATCGGACTAGGTATCGCCCGCGCGCTGGCCACTGCGGGTTATGCGCTGGCGATCAACGGCATGCGGCCGGAAACTGAAGTAGGGGATGTTCTCGCGGAGCTCCGCGCGCTCACGGATCAAGCGGTGCACTACGTCCAAGGAAACATCGGCTACGATGCAGATCGTGAACGAATGGTTGACGAAGTGTATACCCACTTCGGACAGCTTCACGTACTGATCAACAACGCCGGCGTGGCGCCCCGCGAACGGGCGGATGTGCTGGACATGAAATCCGAGAGCTACGATCGGGTACTGGAAATAAACTTACGGGGTCCCTTCTTTTTGACCCAGGCCATCGCCAAACGTATGGTGGCCGACCGGCGGGATAGAGACACCTTTTCGGGATGCATCATCAATGTGGGGTCCATCTCCGCGACGGTAGCCAGCATCAGCCGTGCCGAATACTGCGTATCGAAGGCCGGAATCGGTATGATGACCCGCTTATTCGCCACCCGCCTGGCCCCGGAGGGTATTCCGGTATATGAGCTCAGGCCCGGCATCATCCGCACCGACATGACCCAGGGGGTTACCGAAAAGTACGACCGGCTCATCGCCGATGGGATCACCCTGCAACCCCGCTGGGGCTATCCCGAAGACGTCGGTCGGGCCGTGTCAGCCCTGGTCCGGGGCGACTTTCCTTATTCCACCGGTCAGGTCATCATGATCGATGGTGGGCTCACCCTGCCCAGGTTATGAAAAAGACGCTACCATGAAAGAGGCGGAAGAAAAATATACGGCGTGGCGCATTTGCTGTACCCTCGCCGTAGTGGTGATGGGCCTGGCCTTTACGCCGCTTCTGATTCCGGCTGGAGTCTGGACGCCGACGGTGGCCGGGATGCCCTACGCCCTGTGGACGGGCATTGCCCTTTGCATCGTCATGGTCGGCATCACTTACTTCGCTACGCTGGTACACCCCGGAACTAAAAAAGCTGACCGACCATGATGCTTGCCCTGATCGTCGTTGGAATCGTGTACCTGTCCTTACTGATCGGGGTGTCCGTATGGCAGCGGCGCCTCCAGACCAACAGTAAAGACTACCTGTTCGCGGGCGGCAGCCTGCCCACCGTGCTGGGCCTGTTCACCTTTGCCGCGACCTTGTTCAGCACCTTTACGCTTCTCGGGATGCCCGATCTGTTTCGCGTTCACGGGGTGGGGGCGTGGCACTTTTTGGCCGTCAGCGATATGGCACTCATCTTCGGAGTGATCTGGATCGGATACCACTTCCGTAAAGCGGCCCTGCGTCAGGGGTTTTACGGCATGGCGGGATTTATGAACCAGCGCTACGGCAATCGTTTGGCCGGCGGGGTAGCTTTTTTCGGTGTATTCATCTTCCTGATTCCCTATGTAGCCATCCAGATCAAGGGCGTTTCCGATTTCGTGGCCCATGCGTTTCCGGGTACCCTGCCGGGATGGGGCTGGTCGGTGCTGATGGTTTCGGTCATGTTGCTCTACAGCGAGCTGGGCGGATTGAAGGCCATCGTATATAACGACGCCATTCAGGGCCTGATCGTGCTCGTGGTCATCTGGATCGTGGGCATCAATTGCCTGCAGGGCGTGGGCGGACTGAGTGCGGGATACGCCACCCTGCAACAGCAAGAACCTGCCCTACTTAGCGTACCCGGTCCGAAGGGCTTGTTTACGCCCCAGTTCCTGATCGGCTCGATGGTAGCCATCCTGCTGATCCCCTTTACCCAACCGCAGGTCAGCATTCGACTGGCCATCATGCGCGACGACCGGTCGATGTACCGTATGGCGGTCGGGGTAGGCGTCTTTGCGATCCTGGTGATCCTTCCGACGGCCTTCATCGGGCTGTACGGTTCGGTGCGCTATCCCGAGCTATCGGCCTTCGAATTTTTGACCCAAACGCTGATTCGCGATCAGCCGCCCACCCTTGCGGCCTTCGTGCTTATCGGTCTGCTGGCGGCTGCCATTTCAACCGCCGACTCCCAGATCTTTGCCCTGGGGACGGAGTTGCGCTCCATTCTGGCCATTAAGGACGATCGGCGACTGCTTCGCATCACCAAGGTGGGCATTGGGGTCTTTGCCCTGGTAGCGCTGGCTTTCAGCATCGTGAGTGGCGATCAACTGGCTTTGCTCGCCCGCACCAGCTTCGCGGGTACTTCCCTGCTGGCGCCCATGATTTTCTACGCGATATTCGGGCGGCGGGGCGCGGGGAGCAAGGTATTACCCCTCATGACGCTGGCTGGAATTTTGGTGTTTGTGGGTTCCCTGTTTGGCGTAATCGGGGACCACGTTGCCGGCCTGAGGCTGGACCTATTGCTACTGATTGGGCTTGCGCTGACCGCCTTGGGCGTCGGCCTAATGAATGAGTCAGTCGCCGAAACTTCGTAGGATGGACTTATATAATTAGAATAGTTTTTTCTTCGGGCTACCGCGAATGCCGCCCCGAACAATTCCGCACCAAATGGGTCGTTTTTGCTCCGCACGAGCTGGCCTACGGTAACCGGCCACATTATTGCGTAAACGATCAGGCACAACTAACCTATGTACAGTACCAAACGCTTCCTTCTCCCTTACCTGCTGATCTTACCCATTCTGATGGGGTGGTGGTCGGGACTAGGTGCCCAGCACAAGACGTTCAACGAGGCGGAAAAGGTGGTCATTGACGTCAGTCAACCCTCTTCCCGGCTGGTAAATTTCCGGCACGCCTTCCGCATCGATAGCGTCTACGGACTCCAGAGTGGAGCGTATACTACTACCATCGAGGGCACCTCCTTTCTACGGGTACCCGTGGAAAACATCGGTCAGATCATCATTTATGCCCGGCTCATCGGGTCGGCGGACTCCAGCATCTTCGTCGATAATCCCAAATTGAGCGGGAGCATCACGATTTTACCCATTGTCAACGGTAAGGAAGTCGAAGCGGCCCGTGCCGTTTATCAATTCAGCGGGGCGGATACCTACCGTCAGATATACTATATCAGTCAGACCGTCGATGTGGATGAGGTAATTGTCACCTTCGAATCCACTGCCGGCTATTTCATCCTCTCCCGCGCCGAGATCATTCCCTACACACCCTACGGCATCGACAACATTCGCAACCAACGGCAGTACGACAATCAGCTGAGCTCCAAACCCGAGCGTTACCGAACCTTGCGTGGGGCATACACCGAAGAACTCAAACGGATCGAAAGCTACCATAAAGTCCTACGGGAGCTCATCGGCCGGGAAGAAAGTGCCGGCCTCGCCCGACTCAAAACCCAGGGCTACAACCCCTTCGGATCGGTTGAGTTCCAGCAATACTTTACCCAGCTGCTCGAAAAGGCCGATGCCACGGAGAAAACCGAATTGTCGCAGGTGCGGCGGGATATCTCCCAGTTCAACTTTGAGGACATCGCCCTCACGGTGGATAACCTCCTGCTGGGGGGCAAATTCTCCACCCTGATCGGGTTGATGGGCAATGCGTTCGCAGGAGGCATGTCGATCGCCGACAGCCGCGGCCGTACCCAGGATATTGTCGAACTGGACGGAACCCACTACTTCCGCGACGACCGCGGAAGCAAGATCAAACTGGAAGCCATCGACGACGAAGACGTGCTCCGGAAGGTCGAGGAGCTTTCCCTCAAAAACCGTCAGTTTCAGCAGTACATCTCTATTCTACAGCAGTTTATGGGGCAGGACCTCGACCTGCAGAACAAGATCAACCAGGACATCCTCGTTGCCCGCACCCTCATGGACGAACTGGAAAAAGTACAGTGGCAGCTCCTCGACGACATTACCGACCGCCCCCGCAAGGAGTTCATCGTCGACAATACCATCAACTATACTGCATCCTACGACGCCATCGTCCAGGAATTTCCCGACTTGAACGCAGCCTCGCTAGATTTTCTGGATCAGCAGGAAGTGCGGATGCAAACGGTGAGAAGTGAGCTACGCGACATTCGCACCAAGTACCAACGCCTGCTCGGCAACCTCAAAACCCACTACGACAATCTCTACCAGGACTATCCTCAGGACCGCTTAGCGGCCTTCCAGTCGCTCAATCAGCTTCCGGTCAGCCTGGGTGAATCGTGGAACGAAAATCAGCGGCAGATCATCTCACGTTACAAAGACAGTTCGCTGTTGAATATGCTCAACAGCGCGCTGTCCGGTCAGTAGGCGTGGTTGGTTGAAAGCTTTTGCTGCATCGCCTCCACGGCACGCAACGAAGGGAGGTGGGGAATGCGATTGCCCCGTTCGTCCAGATCGTATAGTCCGCAATTGGAATAGCTCGTCAGGTTATCCCAATCGGGCCGGTCGACCACGGGATAGATGCACACCCCCAGGCAGTCGTCGGTATGCTGCCGCAACAAACGGATTTCCTCGGTAATTTCCAGCAGCCAGGCTGCGCGGCCATCCCCGAAGTGGCCGGTTTCCGAGAGAAAGAACGGCCGATGGTACCGCTGGTGGGCGTGCAACAGCATCTGGTGCAGGGGTACCCGACGCGCTTCCGTGTCCGGCCAGGGTAGGGGCACCACACCGTCGGTCCACTGCCCGTTGTAGTAGTAGTTAAACCCTAAGATATCCAAGTACCGTTCCTGTCCCCCCAGGTCGGGACACATGCGTCCGGCAATGATGTCCATCGCCTGAAACTGATCGTTGTTGAGATTGGCAATGTGGGCGGGACTGGAATGTTCCGTAGGGTGCACCCGAATCAGGGGTTCGACGGTAAGGATCCGGCAGCCGGGATCCGTTTCCAGCAGCGCCTGTATACCGGCAATGGCCGCGCGACAGAGGTGCCACTTGATGTCCCAGCCCGCGTGGGTCGCGAAGGGCACCGTACCCCGCATATCGCCCGAGTGCCACGACAAAAAGCTGATCTCGTTGATGGGAACCACGAACAGGGTATCGGTCACCAGGCTCCGGTGAAAGCCGGCGAAGGCACGGCACAGCGCCACGAAGCGATCTACGAATCGGGGGTGGGTGGGCATGAGGTCGTCGGGGTAACCGAAGTGACACAGGTCCCAGATTACCTGGATACCCCGCCGCTGCGCCGCCAGCACCCTTGCACCGACTTCCGAAAAGTCAAACACGTAGGGAGAGGTTTCCACTGCCGACCAGCAGATGCCCTCCCGGACGGTATAGATGGATAAACCGGCGAGCAAGGTATAGTCTTCCTCCGCACGCAAGTCGTGCTGGGTAGTACGGAGTAAGTTCACGCGATCGCCGGAGCGGTTGACGTGGTCGGCACACTCAAAACCACCCATCAGGAAGGAGCGGAAGGGGGTCAACCGGCCATCGCCTTTACCGCCGTCGTGGGGATGGATTTCAGTTGCTTCGGTTCCAACTGCTGGAACAAATCGAGGGCGTTCTTGAACGCTTGGTCCATGTTGAAGTACTTGTAATTTGCCAGACGTCCCACAAAATACACGTCCTCCAGGGCTTCCGCCTCTTTCCGGTAGCGCTCGTAAATTTCCTGGTTGCGGGCGTTGGGCACAGGATAGTAGGGATCACCCTCGTCGGTGGTATACTCCTTGACGATGGTGGTCACGGCCGGACCCGTCTGGTTACCGAAGTGGCGGTACTCGACGATGCGGGTATAGTCTACTTCGCGACCGGGGTAGTTGATCACGGAATTCTCCTGAAATTCCTTACACTCAACAGTTTCGGACACGAAGTTGATGGAGCGGTACTCCAGCTTCTCGGTCAGGCTGTGCTTAAACTCGAAGAAGCGATCGATGGGACCGGTGTAGAACAGCTTTTCGGGCCGACCGATCTGGTCCTTCACATCGAAGTAATCCGTATTCAGCAGGACTTCAATATTCGGATGATCGAGCAGGGCGGCGAAGAAGCGGGTATAGCCTCCCTTCGGCAGGGCCTGGTACCGGTCGCTAAAGTAGCGATCGTCAAAGTTGGTCCGCACGGGAATGCGATTCAGCACCGATGCATCCAGCTCTTCGGGGTACTTGTCCCACTGCTTCTTGGTGTAGTGACGGAACATTTTTTCGTACAGGTCTTCCCCCACCTTGTGCAGTACGGCATCGCGGCCATTAGCGGCGTCCGGAATGTCGATCCGCTCGGCCTCTAACCACTCGCGCATCTCGCTTTCGTTGCTGATGGAAAGCCCGTATAAAGTATTCACGGTAGTGATGTTGACCGGGATCGGCACGAGTTTGTCGTCGACCTTGGCCAGCACCTTATGTTCCCACGGGTACCACTCGCTGAAGCGGTTTACGTACGCCCATACGTCGTCGTAGTTGGTGTGGAAAAGGTGGGCTCCGTACTTGGAAACGAGAATGCCGTTGTCGTCGACGTAGTCGTAGCAGTTGCCGGCAATATGATCCCGTTTCTCGATGATGGTGACCCGCTTGCCCCGGGAGGCGTAGCGTTCGGCCAGGACGGCACCGGAAATCCCGGCACCAATGATCACAATGTCAGAATGTTTCACGCGGGTTGTTTTGCGATGATGGATTCCATGCGGCGCACGGTGGCGTCCCAGGAGGTTTGGGTTAGGATGGCGGTGTAATCTGGGGCGGAAGCCTCGGCCAGCGCGCTGCGTACGGCCTCGGCAAAGGATGTTGGACTGTTGACGATCTGAACGACGTCGGCGTATTCCCTCACTACGTCCCGAATGGCGGTGGAAACGATGGGCCGACCGGCAGCCATGTACTCCAGGGTTTTGGTAGGACTGATAAACTTCGTTGCGTCGTTCAGGGCAAAGGGCATCATCGCCACGTCGAAACACTGCAGGTAGTTGGGGAGCTGCTGGTAATCGCGCATCCCCGGGTAATGGAGGTTAGACCGGCGGGGCAGATCGTCCGGTGAAATTTTGGCCAGGGGACCGATCATCACGAATTGCACGTCGGGGAGAAGTTCGGCCGTACCGTCCAGCAGGGCCAGGTCAATGCGTTCGTCAATAACTCCGAAGTAGCCAACGATCGGTCGGGAAAGCGCGGCCATATCGTCGGGTACCGGTAACCCCTTCAGCGCACGCGCGAAATGGTCCTGGTCCACCGAACTGGGGAAGCAGTGTACATCGTCGTGGAGTTCCGCTTTCGCTTCGTAGAGGGACCTGCCCCCGGTGAACACTACGTCCGCACGCCGCAGCAGCATCCTTTCCTGTTCGATCAGTTGGGCCGGCGCGCCGCGGAACAGACTTAACTCGTCCATGCAGTCGTAGACTACCTGGTCGAACGACAGCTCGGTAAGCACTCCGATGAAGGCAGGTGAATAGAACCAGCCAACGGACGCTCCGGTGCCGGCGTATTCGGTCACGATTGACCCCACCTGGCCGATATCGGTCACGTTGGGCTGGAGGACATCAAGCCCCTCCTGAACGGATCGCAGCGAGCTTCCGGACTGTTCCGGCCGGTGCCAGGGTTCCTCGACGAGCAGTACACGCTTGCGCTGGGCCAGGCGGCTGATGATGTGTTGGGGGCGTTGGTAGACAAAGTCCCAGCGCAGGTGACAGAACACGACGATATCGTAAGGCCGGCTGGCGGCCAGGGTACCGTGCGTTCCACCCGCCGGGGTGGTAGCATTGGTCATACAAATGTGGTGTTGAAAATGGCTTGTAAAGGACGACTCCTGGTCCCAGGAGTCCGGGTGGGCGTGTTAAAACATAGGCATGGCGCACCGATAATAAGCAACGCGGTCCACCGTAGGGGTTTAACTCAAATTTGAGAAGAATGGTTCTGGAGTGGCCAACTTATGTTGCCGGAAATGCTTTCGGGGGGATGAAATCACTAAAAAATAATGAAGCCGACGCTATTTCAGGTCAAGACACCGGCGTACATCTACCTCGTGCGGCGGGGCCTGACCGTGTTCCAGTAGTTCGAGCAGCCACCGACTACCCAGCGGAGCCAGCGAAGCTCCCTTCGTCCCCAACCCGTTAAAAATGTACAACCGCGGTCGCTCGGGGTGGCTGCCGATTACCATTCGGCGGTCGCGCGCGGTCGGCCGGATAGCGGCACGGTGATCCGTAATGGTAAAGGGTACCGTCATGACTTCCCGCAGACGGTCCGTGAGGTATTCCCGCGCAGCCGGCGTCGGCAGGTCGTCAGTAAAGTTATTTTCACTCGTGGCCCCGATCCAGTAAGATTGATCCGATTGCGGAACCAGAAACACGCGGTGCTTGAACAGCCGATCGAGCGGTGCCTCGGCCGTTGTCACGAACAGTACCTCCCCCTTGTTCCCACCCGGCGGAACAAAGTCAAAGTAAGGATTGAACCGGGAGCGCCAGCCCTCGCAGAAAATAATGCGGTCGTAGCCGTCCGGAAGCCGGTCGTAGTCTACGGACCCCGCGATGAACCGGTTCTCCTCGGAAATCCGATCGCGGAAGGCCGATACGAGCAGGCTAACGTCCACCCGGGCACTATGGCGGACGCAGGCGTAAGCAAAGGCAGGCACCGTGACGTCCGGGATGCGCCCGAGCGCGGGGTGATCCTCCATGTAGTCGGCGTAGCCCGCATCGGCCGATCGCGCCAGCCAGTCGTTCTCGTCTCCGCGGTTGAAAAGGGTTCGCACCAGGGGTGTATCGTGCCACAATTTCACCCCAAGGAGGGTTTCCAACTCTCCGTACAGGCGCCGGGCTTCGGGCAGCAGCTCGTCGATGCGCCAGCTCTTTACGAAGCGGCGACCGGTAATGGGATTGATGATTCCCGCGGCGACGCTACTAGCAGCGGTCTGCTCGGGAGCATCCAGGTAATGCACCCGGTGACCCGCAGCTTCCAGGCGGTAACCGATTAGCGTACCCGCCAGTCCCTGACCGATGATGAGGTAGTCGATGCCGCAAGTTGCGACTTTATTCGACGCTGGAGAAGGAAATCGCTGCGGAGCTTTTTCGGACGTCACCGTATCGGTGCCAGCGCCCATCGGCGGGTGGTTACCTTTGCGGCCTAAAGCCGACTCCCTTATGCGTACGATCACACTTTCCAAAGGCCGCGAAGGCGCCATCCAGCGGCGCAACCCCTGGGTGTTTTCGGGTGCCGTTAAGCAGGAGGAAGATGGCGTGGCTGACGGAGATACCGTTCGGGTGACTGACCACCAGGGCAAACAGCTGGGCGTCGGTCATTACCAGGCGGGAAGCATTCGCGTCCGGCTCCTTTATTTCGGCGAGGCGGAGATGCCCGAGGATCACCTGACCCGTCAACTTGCCGCCGCGATCGAGCTACGTGGCGTCCTGGGGCTGACTGAGGATCCGCTAACCAATGCTTACCGGCTCGTCCATGGGGCCGGCGATGAGCTTCCGGGCCTGGTTGTCGACCGCTACGCTTCGGTTGCGGTGGTGCAATGTCACAGCATTGGGATGCACCATCAGCGCGAAGCGATCGCCGCGGCCTTGCTGAATCTTCTGCCGGGGGTGATCACTTCCGTATACGACAAAAGTAGTGGGGTGCTCCCCGAACGCTATGTGGCCGCGGACAGTACCCTGGCGGGCGATCCCGTGAATGAGGTTGTCGTGCTGGAAAACGGCCGTCGCTTCCACGTAGACATCGCGGGCGGACAGAAGACCGGGTTTTTTCTGGACCAACGCGAAAACCGTTGGTTACTGGGTAGTTACGCCCGGGACCGGCGGGTCCTCAACACGTTCTGCTACACGGGGGGCTTTTCCGTGTATGCCCTGTTGGGCGGCGCCGCGCAGGTGCAAAGTATCGACCTAAGTGCAAAGGCAACGGAACTCACGGCCGAAAACGTCACCCGCAACGGGGAATTCGAAGCCGCACACGAAGCGCATACGGCCGACGTAATGGATTGGCTGAAGGAGAACGCGGAACCTCGGTCTTACGACATCGTCGTGGTAGACCCACCGGCCTTCGCTAAAAACAAGCACCGTCGCCACAAGGCCGTGCAGGCCTATAAGAGATTAAATGCCCGGGCGATTGAGGCCATTAAACCGGGGGGGCTGCTGTTTACCTTCAGCTGCAGCAGGGTAGTGGACCGTCAGCTTTTCTACGATACCATTGTAGCGGCGGGACTCGAATCGGGGCGGCGGGCGCAGGTCCTGCACCGTCTCGGGCAGGGGCCGGACCACCCGGTAAACCTTTTCCACCCGGAAGGGGAATATTTAAAGGGACTGGTACTGCGCATCGATTAGCCGTACCAGTCCCCTCGGAGGTTCCGCTCCTAGCGGATCAGTGAAGTAAGCGTGAAGTCGGCGGTGGTGGTGCTGGAGGCATTCACACTAAGCCCGAGCAGGTTAACGCCCGCAAGTGCGCTGGCGGAGAAGGTGCCGCGCATCTCGATCTTGCCGTCGCTATCGGTGTCCTTATAAGACACCGCGACCAACTCGTAGGTGCCGGACGGCAGAAAGGCGAGGGTGTAGTCGCCACTGGCCTTCACAGTCGTGCTCGATACGGCCCGGAGAAACCGGCTGTTCTCTTCCCCCTCGGCTTCCTGGCTGGAGTAGGTGCCTTTTTCGTAAGCGTAGACCACGATCGTGCCGTCTTCGGAAGTGGAGTTGGTCACCGTGCCGCTCAGGGTGCCCGACTGGTCGCGCCGCACCATTCTGACCGAGCTCTGGAGCCGGCTTTCCCCCGCAAAGCGGTAGGATTCGCTTGCGCCTTCCGTGCGGATCAGCGCCTTGCGCAGGTCAAAGTCGACCACGGCCTGTACGGCGCTGTTCTGCTTAACTTCCGTCGTGGAGTTCTCGATGCGGATCACGCCTTCGTTCGCGACCTCCAGGGCGACCTTTTCGTTGTCCTGGTTCAGCAGGTAGCAGCCCGGCTGACCGTTTACGTCTCCGTCTTCGAGGACTAAGTCGATACTCGAATAGGTTTTGGCGTCGAGTTGGCCGGTGAACAGAGTGGCGGTTTTTCCTTCGGTCAGGGAGGACAGTTCTACGGTAGTCTGATTGAAGCCCTCGACGGAATTTCCGTCGAGCCGTACATCGGTTACGGTGACAAAGACCGCCTTTACGCTGGCGTCGTCAATGGGTGCATCGGTGATTTCCATGGAGAATTCTCCCTTGGCCTCGGTACTGGACTCTTCCTTTTCACAGGAGGGCAGCAGCAGGAAAAGGAATAAGGCCGGTGCAAAAAGTTTCGGCAAATTAAACGTTGTCATCTGGAATACGGATTTAATGAATGCGGGTACGGGTCTGACCGCTACGGGGGGTGGTAGCAGCCGGTATAAAAAATGTGATCACCGGTACCCGCGTAAATAGGATAAAGTGAGTGGGCGCCATCAGCTGTCATCAAGACATTGATCACCGCCCGAACTGCGCAATGAACGAGGAAGGGACAGAACGTATTGTGGGCGGAGCGGTCGGGTTGAAATCGGTCGGCTTGTGGTGTCCGCTAACTTTCGGTATGCCGAACCGGGGAATACCGAACCTAGTAAAACATCCCCGGTTCTAAGGCGGTAACCCCAAACAAGTATTTCACCCTTTGGCAGCAAGTACAGGTAAGAAAGTAGGCAGATTCATCTTTTGGTTCGTCGCCTCGCTGCTGGGGTTGATCGTGCTGCTGTTTTTGTTGATCCAACTGCCCTTCGTTCAGCGAAAAATCACGACCGAGATCGAGAAGATCGCACAGTCTACGCTGCAGACCGACCTGGGTATCGGCGACATCAGCATCAAATTTCCTTCCCGCCTGGAGGTCGACAACCTGTACATCAACAACCCGGCCGGTGACACCATCGCCAAGTTGGGCCACCTGGGTCTGGGAATCAATATGTGGTCGCTCGTCAGGTCGACGGCCGAAATTACCGACGTCGAGATCAACGATGTATACGCTAATGTCGTCACGACGGATTCGAGCAGCAACATCCAGTTCCTGCTTGATGCCTTCTTACCGGTAGACACCGTGGCCATGGCCGATTCTCCCGCGGCCGATTCAGTAGCAGCCACCTCCGGTGGCTGGCTGATCGATCTGAACGGCGCGTCGCTCTCGCTCACCAATGCGGACATTTACTACCAAGACGATCCCGCCGGTATACTCGCCGACGTGACCGCCCGTACCTTGCAGGCCGAAATCAACGAGGCCGACCTGAATGCGATGCGCTTTGACATCGATTACGTGGACCTTGAGGGAACGGACATCGCCGTTGCCATCGGTGAAAGCAGCACGCCGGTCGATACGACCGCGGAAACCGTTCCGATCGAACTCGTTGCCGGAAGGCTCACCATTTCGGAGAGTGCATTCCAGATGAGCATGGACAGCCTGGATATCGCAACGGAGCTCCCCTACGTCAACTTGGAAGGATCCGAACTTACGATGGGCGACAGCATGGCCTTTCGGGGCGAACTGTTTCAGTTGCGGGACTTCGCACTGCGGATGGACACCCCCGCACCGCCCTTGGAGGGTCCGGGAATCGACTACAACCATTTGGCTCTGAGCGCGGTAGAGGCCGAAGCCACCGACATTGCTTACATCGTCGATTCATTGCACCTGCGTCTCCGCCAACTGAGTGCGCGCGAAAAGAGCGGTCTGGAAGTAGTTAAAACCGAAGGTACCGTGGTGTACAATCCTTCCTTTCTAGGCCTACAGAATTTTGTGCTGGAGACTACGAACAGCGCGTTGCGCAGCGACGATACGGCGATCAAGTACGACTTTGCGTCCACCGACCTGGAAAAAATGGTGGCCCGGGCGCAGCTCGACGGTCATTTAGGAATGCGTGACATTGCGCTCATCGCGCCCGACCTGGCCTCGGAATCCATTATCAACAGCAATCTCGGGCAGCAGATCAACTTTTCCCTCCGGGCGGACGGCACCGTTGCGCAACTGGAGATCGGCCGGATACAAATCGATGGGCCCGGTATTAAAGTACGCGCTAGCGGATCGGCCATGAATATTCTGGACACGGAGCGGGTAGGGGGCAGATTGTTCCTACGGGAATTTAGCATCACGCCAGGCCCCCTTCTGCCGCTCCTACCCCAGGGCACCCTGCCGCCCGGCATCGACTGGCCGCAACGGATCATCGCGGAGGGCAGGGCGGAATACCGGAACGATCGTCTCGTGCTCGACCTGTACGCGCTGGAGAATCGGGTATTCGGCAACGGCCTGAACAGCCGCGTAAGGACCAGTGGCATCGTAAATGGTGTAACGGCCTTTCCCCGCACCCGGCTTGACGTAACGCTGGATACGCTGCTGGCTACCCGGGCCACGATACTGGCCTATGTTCCCCCCGGCACCCTGCCCGAAGACTATACTCTCCCGGATTACGTACGGGGGAGTGGCTCGGTGACCGGCCCGATGGAGAACCTGGACGTTAACCTGCGACTCAATTTACCCGGCGACAGCACCTACGCCCGCATCAACGGCAACGTGCGCAATGCCATGGATCCGGATAAGCTGTCACTGGATCTGGAAGTAAGCGACCTCGGCATAAACATTGCCGACGTACGGAGCATTTTGCCCGATAGCCTGCTGCCGGCCAACGTCAATCTTCCCGATCTACGCATTCGGAATGCCCATATATCCGGTTCGCTCACCGATATGACCTTCGACGTACCCCTGGAAACCTCGAACGGAAACTGGGATTTGAGTGGGAGGTACAACCCCGAAGACCTCAACGTAACCGCTAATTTAACCGGCATCAGCATACCCGACTTGTTCATCGGGCCGCTACGTGACACTTTGCTTAAGCTCGAACTCGGTCCCCTGAACGTGAATGCCGAGGTAACCGGAAAGCTTGAGCCCACGATGGATCTGGATGTTGCTGCCATGGTCACTTACGCCGACGGGGATTCCCTGCTCGATCTTACTGCATTGGTTACCGATTCCCGTTACTCCGGCGAGTTTGCCGTGAAGCATCCCGATATGTTGGTGAGGGGAAGCGGGAAGTACCTGATCAACGCTGATAGTACAGTCTTCGTGGAAGGTCTGGTGGACGTGGAGCGGATCGAGCTGCGGAAATGGGGACTTACTTCCCAACGTATGGAAGTCTCCGGCGACATCGTGGCCCGTAGCGAGGGAATCGATCCGTATGCACTGGATGCTTTCTTCCGCCTGGACGACTTTATCCTGCGCGGCGAGACGGGAAGCAGCTACGTCGACAGCTTGTTGCTGACGGCCTCCATGCACGACTGGGACAACAAGATATACCTGCGCTCGGACGTCATCGACGGTGATGTGGTGGGTCGTTTCGATCCCCTGAAAACCCCGGAGAAGCTGACCCAATTTTTGATCGGGTACTGGGACCCCTCGGTCCGGCAGCCCGATCCCGTGGAGGACGGCAACTCAATGGACGTCAGTCTAAACCTAAAGCGTCCGCAGGTGCTGACCGGTGGCTTGGTGGATGGGCTGACCCAACTGTCTCCAATGAATATGTCGTTGCTCTACCGCGACGCTCAGCCGGAGTTGTTGTTCAACCTGAATCTGGGCGAGTTAGTGTTCTCCGGCATCGAAGCCCGCGACCTGCACATGAAGGCCATCGGTGATACCTCTTCACTGAATTTCACCGCCGACTGGGGGGATGTGAACTACAACGACCAGGTACAGCTCGGGCGGACGGTCATATCCGCAGAGACCATCGACGAGCAATTGCTGGTGGAACTCAAACTGTATACCGAGGCGGACAGCCTGCGCCACTATCTCGGTGCCTACATCGATCAGGAGGGTGATTCACTGACGGTGCAGCTAGAGGAAGAGCAAATCCTGAATTTCGATACGTGGATGGTCCCCGCCAACAACCTGATTGCGCTGGCGGGGCCGAATTTGATCATCAACAACTTTTCCCTCCGGCACCAGACCCAGTCGCTGATGGCGCAATCTGCCGACTCGAACAAGGTCCGGATCGAGTTCGAAAACTTCGATTTGCATACTCCGAGTCGTTTGCTGTTCTCGGAGGAGGAAGTACTGGGGGGCATTCTTAACGGGACGGTAGGCCTGGACAACGTCCTGTCGAACCTGGGGATTCAAACCGATCTGACGATTGAAGACTTGTCCTGGACGGGAACCGTAGTGGGAGACGTGACCGCCCGGGTGACGAGCGGCGATGAGCAGAATTACAACATTGACGTGGCACTCACCGATGAGGGCAACGAAATGACCGTCACCGGCGATTACGCCCTGAACGGCCCGATGGATCTCCTGATCGATTTGCAACGGTTTCAGTTGTCGAGTGCCGAACCATTCAGCCTGGGATACCTCACCGACACCGAAGGGTACCTTACCGGGCAAATTGACCTGACGGGTACTATCGACGCCCCCGTTCTCGATGGCAGCGTGGCCTTCCGCGAAGCTAGCCTGGTGATCAGTCTGCTGGGTGAGCGGTTCCGTATGGGTGAAAACCCCATCACCTTCACCGGTCAGCGCATCACCTTTACCGACGGACTAAGTATCTACGATACCAAGAACAACGATGCCGTACTGACCGGCGACATCTATCTCAATAGCCTGAGCGACATCCGGCTCGATATGCTGTTGGTAGCCGAGGACTTTACGGCCATCAATTCCACCGACGACGACAATCCCGACTACTACGGAACCATGTCGGTCGACGCACGGGTCGAGATAGGCGGTACCGCCACCCTTCCCGTGCTCAATGTAGACGCAACCACCAACGACGGCTCGGACATTACGTACATCTATTCCGTCCCTTCCGAGGGCCTGGTCGACAACGAGGGCATCATCGAATTCGAGGAAAAGTACCAGTGGGGGGACATCATTCGGCGGGATACCACCATCAACACCGATTCGCTCGTGTCCGCACGCACTGGGATCGATATGACCATCAACCTTGACATTAAGCCCAACTTATCGGTCACCGTGGTGGTCGATCCGGCCACCGGTCAAACCTTTGTCGGACGGGCCGAAGGCAATCTGACGCTAAAGATAAATCCGGACGGTAGTCAGGAGGCCACCGGGCGGGTCGAAGTAGTACAGGGGCGCTACGACTTCATCTACCAGGTCATCAATAAGGAACTGGATATCGTGAAGGGGAGCACCGTGACCTTCAACGGGGACATTCAGAATCCGATCCTCGATGTCACCGTGCGGTACGCCGTCAAGACTTCACCGCTCCCGCTGGTCGAAGCGATGAGCGGAGGATCGGTTTCCGATGCCGGCACCCTGAGGCGAAAGCAAACCTTCTACGCCCTGATCGGACTGGAAGGGGAGCTTACGAACAGCAAACTGACCACCAACGTCGAGTACCCGGAGGGCGTCTACGGCAACCTCGGACTTAGCTCCGTGTCCAACGCACTTTCCGCACTGCGGCAGGACGACAGCCGACTGACTACTACGACCTTTCAGCTGCTGGCCTTTGACGGATTTAATATCCCGATCATCGACCAGGGCGGAGGAGACGGTACCAGTCTGGTCAACACCACCCTCAATAATGCGCTGGGAGGATACCTGAATAACCTGGCCAACAAATACGTCGGCTTCGTTGAACTCGATTTCGGTCTGGACAGCTACCAGGCAACGAACGGTCAGACCAACACCAACCTTCGGGTAAGTTTACGGAAGACCCTGTTTGACGACCGGGTAGTCATCAGTGTAGATGGCGTTGCCGGCAACGCCGCCGACGAGGCAGCCGGTACCCAGCAGACCTACCTGGACAACATTACCGCCGAGTACCTCATCAACGACGACGGCACCTTCCGACTGAAATTTTTCAACGACCGGGACCGCGACATTCTCGTGGGAGGCAACGTCCTTCGCTACGGCGGGCGACTGACCTTCAGCAAGGATTTCGACCGTTTCTTCTGGACGCCAAATAAGAATCAATGATGGGCATGCGATTAATTCTGGCCCTGCTTGTCGTCACCGTCACCGGGTGCAAAGTGACCAAGTACCTGCCCGAGGGTGAACTACTCTACCGGGGCGCGTCGCTCACCATAGAGTCTGCCGATAGCGTGAATACCGACGAGTTGGAGACGGAACTTACCGCGGCACTGAATCAGAACACCAACCAGAAGATTCCCCTGATCGGATACCGCAACATCTGGCGCTACTATAAATTCGAGGAGAAAAAGGCCCGTAAGCCGGAAAAGTATGCTGACGATCCCGACGAGATAAGGGGCGAGGAGCCCATCTTCTTCGACGAAAATGTCGTGGAGGCAGTCAGCGACCTACTGGAAAACCGGGCGTCCAACAACGGATACTTCCTGAACGAGGCCACGTACAGCCTGGACACTAACCTACAGGCGCGGGAAGTTGCGGCCGACTATGTCATTTCGGTGGGTACGCCCTATACGATCGACTCCGTAGAGTATTTTTGGAGAGATACCAGTGTAGCCAGAATCGTTAACGCGGCAAGATCAACTACGTATTTGGAACGGGGAATCCGCTACGATCTGGACGCCATCAAGGCCGAACGGAACCGCTGGCAGGAAGCCCTCAAGCAGGAGGGGTATTTTTACGCCAACGGGAATGATTTTATTTTCCTGGCGGATACGGTTACCGGCGACTACGAAGTAGACCTGCTCGCCAAACTGAAAACCGACGTGCCCCCCCAGGATTTACGGCCCCAACGCATCACCGAAGTCAACATCTTCCCGAACTTCGACCTTTCGGACACCACCGACCGGGGCAGTATCAACCTGACCGAACTGAATGGCCTCAACATCCGGTGCGAAGATTGCCCCCTGCGTCCCAAAATAATTGACGAGGGCTTCTACATGGCTGCCGGAGATTTGTACAATCCGGATCGCCACCGCAAAACCCTCCAGCGCCTGGCCAGCTACAACATCTTTCGTTACATCAGCCTCGATTACGAGGACGTACCGGGGTCAGACTCCACCCTGATCCTCAACGCCTTCATGGACCCGCTGCCCCGCCACCGGTTCGAGGGGGAACTGGGATTGACCTACAACAGCGCACGGTACGTAGGTCCGAACGTGCGCCTCGCCTACTCCAACCGCAACCTGCTGCACGGGGCCGAACTATTTAAGCTGGAGGGAGACTTTAGCTACGCGGTGTTTCTCGGGAACCGGGATCAGATTCGGGTGCCCACCTCCGGTATCTACGGGCTGACTGCCTCGTTGACCGTGCCCCGGCTCTGGCTTCCAAATCGGCGTAAGCTCATTCCCCGGGTACTAAGCAGCGGTACGGTGATGTCGCTAGGGGGGAAGTTGGAAAGCCTATCCCTTACATTGAGCAAATTCAGCACCGAGATCGCGCAGCTTAACTTGTCTGAACTGGCCGACCTGCTGGAGGAAAATCCGGAAGCGAGCGAATCGGTCAGCCTGCTGCAGATAAAGGCGGAGTACGGTTACACCTGGCGGAGACGCGTCAAGAAAAGTCACCTCCTGAACCCCCTTTCGATCAGGCTACAGGACCCGGTAGTGAGCAACGACGAAGTACTCGACATCGCCCGGAACCTCGGTCTTGCCGAGGGTGCTTCGGATGCAAATACGAGCGCCACCAGCCGCTTCGACCGCATGATCGTGTATTCACCGAATTACACACTGACCTACGATTCCCGCCTGGACGGAGAGGACCGCCAGAACATATTCTGGCAGCAGTACCTGTCCATGAACTTCAATAATGTGTTTCCGGTCGGCAGTGGTACCGAAGACATCGGTCGCGTGTCGAGTATTTATCCCCAGCTGGAGACGGACCTTAGGTACTACCTAGGACTTACGCCTAAGCTACAGCTAGCCACCCGCCTACACGGAGGCATTGCTTATCCCATTACGGACCGGGCCATCGTCCCTTACTTTGATCTGTACACCATTGGCGGACCTAACAGCCTCCGTGGTTTTGCCCCCCGGCAACTCGGCCCGGGACGGACCGCGCCGGTGAACAACAACCTGCTGACTTCAAGCGGATATGGCAACCTCCTACTTGAGTCCAGCCTGGAGCTCCGGCAGCAGGTCACCCCGCTGATCGAGTTAGCAGCCTTTATCGATGCCGGTAACGTATGGACCTATAAGACCGAGTTCGAGCCGCTCGACACCGACTTCCGCCAGGGTGATTTCATCGACGAGCTGGCGATGGATTACGGCATCGGATTCCGCTTCGACCTGACCTTCCTCATTTTCCGGCTCGACCTGGCAAAGCCCTTTCAAATCCCCTATCAGGACGCCGTCAACGATTTTCAAATCCCCCAAAAGTTTGTCGGTGATCCGGTTGACAAAAATATTCGACTGGTTGTGGCCTTCGGCTACCCCTTTTAATTCGCCGGTCGGCTGATCTAACAATGCACACGTCCGAACCTTCCGGTACATTTTCCTATACATAGGAAAAGAACCAATGAGAGCATTAACCTATCACGGTCAGGGCGACGTACGCGTAGACACCCACCCCGACCCCCGCATTGAAAAACCCACCGACGCCATCATCCGCATTACCTCAACGGCGATCTGTGGCTCCGACCTGCACCTGTTTGACGGTTTCGTCCCCATGATGAAGGCGGGCGACATCATTGGTCACGAACCAATGGGCGTCGTAGAGGAAGTGGGCTCGGCCGTAAAGAATATTAAAAAGGGAGACCGGGTGGTGGTTTCCTTCACCATCTCCTGCGGCAGCTGCTGGTTCTGCGAGCAGACCATGTATTCCCTCTGCGACAACTCTAACCCCAAGCCCGAAAATGCCGAGAAGGCAATGGGCCATTCTCCGGCCGGTGTGTACGGCTATTCCCACTTACTGGGCGGAATTCCGGGCGGACAGGCCGAATACCTCCGGGTGCCCTACGCTGATGTGGGAACCATCAAGATCGCCAGCGACCTGCCGGACGAAAAAGTATTGTTCCTATCCGACATTTTCCCGACCGGTTACATGGCCGCCGAAAACGCCCAAATCGAGGACGGCGACACCGTAGCCATTTGGGGCTGTGGGCCCGTAGGTCAATTTGCCATCCAGAGCGCGTGGATGATGGGGGCCGGCCGGGTGATCGCCATCGACCAGGTGCCCGAGCGACTGGCGCTCGCTAAAACCCACGGCAAGGCCGAAACGATCGACTTCTCCGAAACCGATGTCCTGGAAAAGCTCAAGGAGATGACGGGCGGCCGCGGTCCCGATCGGTGCATCGACGCCGTTGGTGCGGAGTCCCACGCCGCCAATCAGGTCACCGCAGCTGCGGACGACCTCAAGCAAACCATGCACCTGCAATCCGACCGCCCCTACGTGCTCCAGCAAGCGATCATGGCCTGCCGTAAGGGAGGAACGCTGTCGGTACCGGGAGTTTATGCCCAAAACGTCACCCTGCCCTTCGGAGCGGCCATGAACAAAGGGCTCACCTTTAAGATGGGACAGACCCACGTACAGCGGTACCTCCAACCGCTACTCGATAAGATCGAGGCCGGTGAGATCGATCCGAGTTTCCTGATCACCCACACCGAACCCCTCGAGAACGCACCCGAGATGTACAAGACCTTCCGCGACAAGAAGGACGGCTGCATCAAGGTCGTACTGAAGCCGTAACAACCTAGCGTGGGGGCGGGCCTTACTTGACCTCGAGGTCGGTAGACGCCCGCCCGTCGTTCGACTGAACGATGAGGTGGTACTTTCCGGGACGTAAGTAAAAGGTTCCGTTGTCCGCCGCTTGGACCCTGACGGGCTTGCTGTCCTGCTTGCGGTCCTGGTTTAGCAGCTTTGCTACTTCATCAGCCTTACTGGCATCAAATGCAAGATCGTAGGTTAAGGTGTTGATGCCGGGAGTAAGTAATACCTCTTTGGTAGTCAGCACCATACCGTCATTGGTTTCTACCGATAGCTTTGCACCTGCGTCCCCGCCCTTGCTGTATACCTGGAAAACCACTTCCGGTTCCGTTTTGTCCGTAAACCAGCTGCTGCTGCCGTAGCGCCCCGAGTACCGCTGTGTTGGGACGGAAGAGATCACCAGCGCCGAATCGGTCGCTCCGGCAACCACTTGCAGCAGCTCCACGTCGGCCCGGTAGAGGCTTCTTCCGTGGGTGCCGACGATGAGGTCCTTTTCCTGCTCCTGTACCACCAGGTCGTGAACGGCTACCGCCGGAAGGTCGGTAATGGCGGCAAAGGTAGCACCCGTATCCTGACTGATGTAAAGCCCGTGGTCCGTTCCAACGTACACCAGCGCGGGGTTAACGGGATCTTCCTTGATGACGTTGACGGGTTCTACGGGGAGGTCGGTGCCGATGGGTTCCCAGGTCGTTCCCTTGTCTGTACTGCGGTACACGTAGCTGTCGAAATTATCGTCCCGGTAGCCGTTGAGGGCCAGGTAGACCACGTTCTCCCCGTGGTGAGAAGCCTGAATACGGGCCACCCACAGATTTTCCGGAAAGCCACCGAGCTTCTCCCAAGTGGCTCCGCCGTCGAGGCTGCGGTGTACGATTCCATCATCGCTTCCCGCGTAGAGCAGACCAAAACGAACCGGACTTTCGTCGATGGCGGTCAGGGTGCCGAAGGCAACATCGCCGCGGCGCCCTCCCCCCGTGAGGTCGGCACTGAGAGTCTCGAAATCGTCGCCCCGGTTGAAGCTTCGGTGAAAGTGATTGGAGCCCATGTAGAAAATATCGGGCTGGTGCGGACTGATCAGAATCGGTGCCTGCCAGTTCCACCGGTAGGGACGCTCGCCCAGCTCGTGTTTCGGCGTGATGTAGGTGCGCTTGTCTTCTTTCGGGTTGAGGCGATAGTAGTTGCCGAACTGGAATCCTACGTACACGGTTTCGTTGTCCCGGGGATCCACCTGCACCTGCATGCCGTCGCCGCCGAAGAGCATTTTGTAGGGGTATTCTCCGCGTTGCTGCCAGTCGGTGCTCGCTTCGTAATCGTGGGGGCCCCGCCACGTGCCGTTGTCCTGTAGCCCGCCGTACACCCGGTAGCCGTTCGGGTGATTATCTGCCGCAACGTTATAGAATTGGCCGACGGGCGGCATGTTGCACTTGATCCAGTTCTTGCCGCCGTCGTAGCTGATGTTGACGCCGCCGTCGTTGCCGTTGATCAGGTGATCGGGGCGGGCGGGATTGATCCACATGTAGTGGTGGTCGGCGTGGACGTTGTCGCCGTTTGCTCCCTTCCACGTTTTTCCCCCGTCGGTTGATTTGATGATGGGTACTCCCATGGCGTAGATGGTCTGCGGGTCGGATGGGTGCACGGCCAGCTGACCGAAGTAGTATCCGTAACTGTAGTACACGTCATCGATGTAGTCGGAGTGGGTGCGTTCCCACTGCTTGCCGTTGGTGCTGTGGTAGAGTTCGAACCCCTTCACCGGCACGTCGAAGAGCATGCTGTTGGCGTCCTCCAGGTACTCAACGAGCTGCAAAGGAGTGATGTCGCCGCTTTCCAGCCTTTTTCTCACCGTAGCTGCGGAAAGTTCCTCCGGAAAACCGTTCGTGCGTAGAAAATCTTCGAGCAGGTAGGTTTCCAGGCGGAGCAGGTCCTCCTTCGGCATGTTCCGCAGTTGATTCTTGGTGAGTGTTTCCGGGTCTTCCTTCTCCGCTTCCCGCAGAAAGTAGTTGTCGATGCTGGCGTACAGGTGGCGTTTTCCGCCCTTGTCGTAGCTGATGGCAAGTCCGATCCGCCCCGCGCCCCGGCCCGTCGGGAACCCGCTTTGCTCGGTCGAAAGCAGTTTCCAACTGTTGCCCCGGTCGCTGCTGTGGTAGATGCCGGACCCTGCTCCGCTTTCCGTAAAGTCCCAGGCCTTCCGTTCCCGCTGCCAGGTTGCTGCGTAGAGCTCGTTCGGTTTTTTGGGGTCGCGAATGAGGTCCACGGCTCCGGTGCTGTCGTTCACGAAGAGGGCCTTGTTCCAGGTCTTACCGCCGTCCACGGTCCGGTAAACTCCTCTTTCGGGATTGGGGCCGTAGAGGTGACCGAGGGCAGCTACCCAGACGGTATTGGGATCGCTGCCGTCTACGATCAGGCGACCGATGTGGTGTGTTTCGTCGAGGCCCAGGTGTTCCCAGGTCTCTCCGCCGTCCTTGCTGCGGTACACCCCGTTTCCAGCGTAGGAACTGCGGCTGCTGTTTACCTCCCCCGTGCCGACGTAGATGGTTCCCGTAGGCCAGTGAACGTCGATGTCCCCGATGGTCATGACGGCCTCATCGTCGAAGCGGGGCGTGAAGGTGGTGCCGTTGTCCCGGGTTTCCCAGAGGCCGCCGCTGGCGTAGGCTACGTAGAAATGGGTGGGGTCGGCGGGGTCCACCGCGATGTCGGTCACCCGTCCGCTCATGATGCTGGGGCCGATGTTGGTAAACGCTATTCCCCGTACCGGAGAATCCTCCCGCAGCAGCATTCGCTGTTCGTAGCCGGCCTCACGGTCGGCGGCCGGGGTAGGGGTTTGGGCGGGGACGCAGGTCCAAAGGAGGTTCAGTAAAAAGCAAAGGTAGAATGGGCGCATGCGGTTTGGCTTGTTCATTTCGCCAAGGTAAGCAGCGCAACGTAAGCCCTCTCCCTGCCGTAAAACAGCGATGGCCGCTACCCGGGGGGCAGCGGCCATCGCATGAAACGTTTGGTGCGTGGGGAAAGATTATTCCTTCGGCATCAGAACGCCATCGATCGAGTGGATCAGTCCGTTGCTTGCAGCAACATCGGTAGCGGTAATGGTGGCCATTTCGCCGTTACCATCGGTAAGGATGACGTTACCGTCCTGCATTGAAGCGATGAGGCTTCCACCGCCCAGGGTCTGGATGCGGAAGTAGCCTTTATTGGCTTCGATTGCTTTCATCAGGTCGGCTGCGGTGATGCGGGAAGCAACTACGTGGTAGGAAAGAATTCCCTGTAGCTTCTCCTTGTTGCTGGACTGCGTCAGATCACTTACGGTGCCTTCGGGCAGTTTGTCAAACGCATCGTTGGTGGGGGCGAATACGGTGAACTCCGTATCGCTTCCGAGCAGGTCACCGAGTTCGGCGGCCTGTACGGCAGTAACGAGGGTGCTGAAGTCTTCGTTGCCGCTGGCTACGTCGACGATCGTATTACCGTAGGTGGTCTTACGGGTGGTCATGTTACCCATGTCGTCCATCTCGCGGCTTACGTCGTTTCCAACCTCAGTAGTGTTCCGTTGTACGGCCTGGCTGGTTTCTTCACCGGCACGTTCGACTTCGTTTGCCATCTCGCGACCGGCTTCTTCCACCTCGTTGCCCATTTCCCGGGCGGTTTCGCGAACCTCGTTGGTAGCTGCCTGAGCGGTTTCACGCGCTTCGTTGCCCATTTCTTGAGCGGTCTCGCTTACCTCGTTGCCGGCTTCCTTAGCGGTTTCGCGCATTTCGTTGCCCATTTCTTCGGCGGCCATTTCGCCTTCCATCATTTCGTCGTCGGCTTCATCCTCTACGGCGCCCAGACGGTCTTCCATGGTATCGCTGACTTCCATGTCGTTCATGATCAGTGCGTCTACGTCCACGTTATCCGGAAGCAGCACGTGGTCGATCAGGTGAATGACACCATTGGAGGCCATCACGTCGGCGGTGGTTACCAGAGCGGTGTTGCCCTTACCATCGGTGAGTTGTACGGAACCATCCATCAGGTTGGCGGTGAAGTCACCGTTCAGGGTCGATGCCATGAAGGGCTCGTCGTCGGAAGCTCCTTCGATGCCGGCGGTTACGTCAGCGGCGGCTACTTTGCCATCGGCAACGTGGTACTTGAGAATCTCAACCAGTGCAGGGCGGTTTTCGGCCTTCAGCAGCGCACTGAACACTTCCGGTGGAAGCGCGCGGAATGCTGCGTCGGTAGGGGCGAAAACGGTATAGGGACCGTCGCCCTCCAGGGTCGATACCAGGTCTGCAGCCTTCAGAGCGGCAACCAGGGTACCCAGATCGGAATTCTCGCTCGCAAGTTGAACGATGTTTTTGTCTGCTTGATCCGTGGTCTGTGCAAGGACCGTAGCGGGATTGAATGCCATCACGGCAAGGAATGCCATGAGGCTAAATAATAAATTCTTCATTTTCAAAAGGTTTGTGATAAAAAAAGCGTGTCGGGCATTCGCCCGTTGTTGGGTTGCCATTAAAACGTAAGCCGGCGTGCCTTGTTCAGTAATCCACTTTCCTTGTGCTTATGCACATATCCCCCGATCAGCCGTATCTATGCCTGACCAATTAATTACCCAAGCTATGCTGAAACAGCTGAACCCAACTACGACCCTCGCCTGGAAAGAACTCGAAATCCACGCCCACGAAATGCAGCAGCGGCACATGAAGGATCTCTTCGCCCAGGATCCGGACCGCTTTCAGCGATTTAGCCAGACCGTCGGCGATATTTTGGTCGATTACTCTAAGAATATCCTGACCCAGGAGACCCTGGACCTGCTCAACAAGCTGGCCCGGGAATGCGGGGTCAAGGAAGCGACGGAAAAGATGTTCACCGGTGAAAAAATCAACGGAACGGAAGACCGGGCCGTGCTGCACGTCGCACTCCGCAACCGGGGCAACGATCCGATTATGGTCGATGGGCAGGACGTTATGCCCGAAGTAAACGAGGTGCTCGAACGCATGGACGCCTTTGCTTCCCGCATCCATTCGGGGGAACACACCGGCTATACCGGCAAACCCCTTACCCAGGTCGTAAACATCGGCATCGGCGGATCGGACCTCGGGCCGGTAATGGTGACCGAAGCGCTGCGACCCTACTGGATCGACGGGCGGGAGGTGTACTTCGTTTCCAACATTGACGGTACCCACCTGGCGGAAGTGCTCAAAAAAGTAGATCCGGAAACCACGCTGTTCCTCGTAGCCTCAAAAACCTTCACCACCCAGGAAACCATGACCAATGCCCGCAGTGCGCGGCAGTGGTTCCTCGATCAGGGCGGCAGCCAGGAGGACGTGGCCAAGCACTTCGTCGCCCTGTCCACCAACGCCGCCGGCGTAACGGATTTCGGCATCGCGGAAGATAATATGTTCGGCTTCTGGGACTGGGTCGGGGGGCGGTACAGCCTGTCGTCGAGCATCGGCATGAGCATTGCCCTCACGATCGGCTTCGATAACTTCGCGGCCTTGCTCGACGGGATGCACGACATGGACGAGCACTTCCGGCACACCGAACTGGAGCAGAATCTTCCCGTAAAGATGGCCCTGATCGGACTGTGGTACACCAACTTCTTCGACGCGGAGACCGAGGTGATCCTGCCCTACGATCAGTACATGAGCCGCTTTCCCGCCTACTTCCAGCAGGGCAATATGGAAAGCAACGGCAAAAGCGTAGACCGCAACGGCGACCCCATTGAAGACTACAATACGGGACCGATTATCTGGGGAGAGCCCGGAACGAACGGTCAGCATGCCTTCTACCAATTGATCCACCAGGGTACGCGGATCATTCCGGGTGATTTCATCGCGCCGGCGGTTTCCCACAATCCGCTGGGGGAGCACCACGCCATCTTGCTGAGCAACTTCTTCGCCCAGACCGAGGCACTCATGAACGGAAAATCCGCCGCCCAGGTAGAGGCCGAACTGCGCAAGGAGGGAAAGGCCGACGAGGAGATCGCCAAACTGGTGCCCTTCAAGGTGTTCGACGGAAACCAACCGACCAATAGCATACTGGTGAAGCAGATTACTCCCTTCACCCTGGGACAGCTGATCGCGCTCTACGAACATAAGATATTTGTGCAGGGCGTCATCTGGAACATTTACAGCTTTGACCAGTGGGGCGTCGAACTCGGTAAGCAACTGGCCAAGGCGATCCTTCCGGAACTGAAGGGCGAGAAGGAAGTCAGTAGCCACGACAGCTCAACCAACGGACTGATCAACAGCTATAAACAGTGGCGATAGGAGATGAAAGACCGCTCATTCGCCGGTAATCTGGTCTTCATCCTGCTGGAACTGGGGATTCTGATCGCGGGCCTGTACCTGATACAGTTCGATAAAAACATTCTGTGGGCCGAGGGGCGACCGGATTTCTGGCGCGTCCTCCTCTACTTCGCGATGACCGTGGCGATTCTCAACGTGACCACCCGGTTCGTAAAGTGGCTCTACCGCCGCCGCAACTACGCCAAACGCCGCGGAGCAAAAAACTTCGTGTACGGGGTAGAAAACATCCGCAAGCTGCTGCTGGGTGCCGTCGTGATCTTCACCATCTTTTCCCTGATCGGTATCGACTTCCGCACCTTGTTTACCTCGCTCAGCATCGTGGCGGCGGCGATCGCCATTGTCTCCAAGGACTTCGTGAACGACCTGATCGTCGGCATCTATTACAGCTTCACCGACGTGTTTGAGGTGGGCGACTACGTGCGATTTTACACTTATAGGGGTAGGGTAGCGGACATTGGATTGTTGAAGGTCAAAATACTTAACGATAACGACGACGTGGTCATTCTTCCCAACGGTAAGGTGTACACGAATGAGATCATCAATTATACCCGCCGCGACGTCCGATTGATGAGTGTCGACTTTGAAATGGACATTCGGGCCATCAAGAACATCGACCAGCTGGAGGTGGAACTCCGGGAGAGCATCAGTGCCTACGCCGACATGATCGAGGCCGATACCTACTTGCTCAAGATCGTCGAGGTGAAAAAGGACTTCATGGAGCTCAAGTTCCAGTTCCGCCTCAAGAGCTTTGACCGCAACCAGCAGCGGGAGATCAAGCGAAAGGTCGTACGGGAGATATTCAGCTACGTTAGTTCCCACAAACCGGGCTAAGCCCCGGTGTTTTTCTTAACTGATACTATAATTACCTACCGGCCGTTCGCCCTTTATACACCCTAGTTTACACACGTAAGTCGCATCCTTACCTGAATTTTTTCGGCTAAGTACCAGCGCTAAGCAACTTCCCCCGGGAGGCACACCATGAATCATCTTTTCCCAACCGTCCTGCTACTGCTATGCGTAGGTGGATCCGCTTATGCGCAAGACGTTCTCGCACAGCACTTTAGGGGCCACGAGTCAACCTATAATCCTGCTTTCACCGGACAGGTCGGCGCCACCCGGGTCACGGTCGGCACCCGCAGCCAGTGGGGATCGGCGAGCGGAAGTGGGGGAGCTTCGGTGGCGGGCTACGAATCGCGGGTCGTCAATTATGAAGAAGGGCTGCCGTGCTTGTTTTTTGATTATGGGCTGTTCGCCCGACGGAACTCCCAGGGCCACGGTCAATTGACCACCAGCGAAATGGGCGGCCGCGTCGCCGTCGCCATCCCCCTGACCAAAAACTCCACCGATCGGGTAAGCAACCTTCGCTTGGGCCTTGGCCTGACGCGCGGACAACGCCGGATCGACTACAGTGGACTGATCTTCCTCGATCAACTGAGCGACGTAACGGGGCTCATCGACTGGAACGGGAACCCCAACCCTACGGGATTCGTCCCGGCCGATCGGACGGGTAGCCCGTGGTATACGTCCACCAGCCTGGGCGCCTCGATCAAGGGGGGGATGCTCAACCGGATTCAGCGCATCGGCGATCGACCCATCACCTACGATGTCGGCGTAGCGGTACACAACTGGAGCGGACTGGTGAGTAAGGACGGCCGGCAGACCGCTTCCCTCATCGGACTGGACGGCGGGCTGCGCGAGCGCTGGGTATTCAGCGGAAACGCCAGCGTAGTGGTGGCCAAGAAAAATAAACGGTACTGGTCGGTACACCCCCTGATCATTGCCCAACGACAGCAACAGTTCTCCTACCTGGAGCTCGGCGGCGGACTCTCCTGGAACCGAAACTTCGAACTGGGGCTCTACCAGCACATCGCCAACTCCTCCGAGGGGAAGGCAAACTGGATGACCGTCCGCGCCGAGATGGGTACAGTACTGCCCGATGGATATACCCGGGTCGATCTGGGACTAGGGTGGTCCCTCCAGTACGGCAGCCTGAAAAATTACGTACGCGCACCCTTCGAGCTGACCGCCACCTTCAGCTTCGGTAAGAGCATCACCTGCCTGGCCACCGGCGGAACGAACGATTTTACCTCCGGCGGACGACCCGCCTGCTACAGCTTTGGCACCTCGCGTAACCGTATCTACGACAACATCTGGTACCAGAACTGATGAAAAAACTTACGCCACTTTTGACACCCCGTACCCAGTTCGGATTATTGTACGCTACGCTTCTCGTGTTTTTACTCAGCACCTGCGTCCCCGCCCAGAGCCTCACTTCCTGCAGTGCCGGCGATTGTGGCGATCTTCAGGTCCAATTCGGAGACACCGACCAGGAGGTTGCTTGTTGGGGAGAACCTTTCACCCTGCCGAATCGGTCCGAAGCAGGTATTGATTATTTCGTGATCGACTGGCGGGACGGTACCATCGATACCGTGCGCCACGCCGGACCGATCAGCCACGTGTACACAGCGACGGAAGACGGATTTTGCTCGCCCGCCGAAACCTACCGGATCACCTACCGCGGCGTACGCGAATGCGACCAGGGAACCAGCTGCGCGACCGGTGCGGTTTACGTGGAAGTATTCCCGGACCCTACGGCAGATTTCTCCGTCCGGGCGGAAGCCTGCGTGGGGGAGGAAGTGGTCTTTCTGGAAGAGAGCTGTAACGAAAGCAGCGACGGGTACTTCTGGAACTTCGGCGATGGCGTTACCAGTACCGAAGCGAACCCGAAACACGTTTTTTCTAGTCCGGGCAACTACACCGTGCGGCTGCGCGTCACCGCCCGCGGGGGCTGCGGCAACCGGACCGACGAGGTAGTGCGCCAGGTGCGGGTGGTTGCCCCTCCCGATCCCGCCTTTACCGTTAGTGAAGGAGACCGCACGGTCTGCGTAGGCGATGCGATCACCTTTACGAATCAGTCGAGCGAGTACACCAACGTGCGCTGGGCAATTTCTTCCCCCCAGGAGTGGGAATTCACCGATTCCGACATGGACCTCACGTCCGAAGTGATTACCGTCCGCTTCCGGGAAGTGGGAGACTTTCGGATCCGGCTGACCGGCGAGAATGCCTGCAGCAGCGAGATCGTGGAGAGTTCCATCCGGGTGCGTACCTCTCCGATCGCTAACCTGACGGCCCCCGATCCATCGTGCGGCCCCCTGGCACTGACGGTCGGTGAGCTCGATTTCTGGATGGGCGGAGAATACGACGAACTGTGCTGGATATTCGAGCAAGAAAGCGGGCGCGATACGGTCTGTCGCGAAGATTTTGGCACGTACACCTTCGAGACTTCGGGAACGGTGCAGCTGAACATTCAGAGCTCCTGCGGACTACAATCCTGGCAGGCGGACGTGACGGTTAACCTGGAAGGATCGCTCGAATTAACTGCCGAACCCACTTACTGCAGCGGCACCGCGCCCACGGAATTCACGGCGAACGTTGCGGGTGGGGAGTGGTCCGGCTCCGGCATCGTCGACCCCCTCACCGGGCGCTTCGATCCGGGCAGTGCCCGGCTGGGGGAGAACGTCATCACCTATACGGTCAGCAATAAGGGATGCGAATACTCCGACCAAATCACGGTTAAGGTTGTCGCAAGCGAAGCGGTCGCCACGCCGGATGCTGCCCTATGTATCGATGGTGCCCCTCAGCAATTGATCGCTTCCCCCTCCGGCGGCAGTTGGTCGGGTACCGGCATCACGGATGAGCGCAGCGGCCTGTTCGATCCCGCCCTGGCCGGCGTTGGGAGTCATACTCCGCTGTATACCTATACGGACGGTAGCGGATGTCGGGTCGTGGGACGACCGACCGTGGTTGTCGCGGAGCTTCCCGCGATCCCGGTGCCCGACACGATCGAAGTGTGCTTTGCCGATGCCGATTATGACCTCACATCCATCAGCGGACTGACCGACTGGGCCGCCCGCGGCACGCTCACCTGGTCGGTCGATAATAGCGAGATCGCGGCCGGTCGCTTAAATCCCACCCGAGTGACCACGGGGCCGGATACGCTGGTGCTTCAGGTGGTGTACTGGGAGGCGAATTGCACCGTCCCCCACGATGTTGTACTTCACGTAACCGAACCGGTACGGATTACCGTAGATCCGGTTCCGGACTTGTGCGTGAGTGAACTGACGTATCGGTTAGTCGCAAGTCCCCTGGGGGGTGTCTGGAGCGGACCCGGTGTAGATCCGCTAACCGGCTCAATTGACCTGAGCAGCACGGGCGGCGGTCGCTTCACTTACCGGTATACCCTGTACGGAGCAACCCCCTGCGAGCGGTCGGCAACAACGGTGATTACCGTCGATGATCCTGGCCACGGCCTGAGCGCTGGTGCCGGCCAGCAGGTCTGTGAGGGAGAAGCCGACACCTTACTGCTGCTGGGCGCACAACCGCTGGATGGGGAGTGGACGGGTCCAGCGCTTTCCGGGCTTACGGTCCACCTTACCGAGCTGATGCCTGATTCAGCCTACACCTATACCTACACCCGGACCGGTCCGTCGGGTTGTACGGCTACGGCAACGAAGGTGGTGAAGTACTCCGCCCGCCCGATCGTGACCTTCGGTACCCCCGATTCACTCTGTGTAGCCGAGCCGTTCCAACCCGCTGATGGTGAGACCGATGCATCCTTTCACTGGGATTTTGGCGACGGAGCTACTTCGGACATCCCGGCTCCGGAACATACGTACACCGAAGGCGGCCGATCCTATGACCAACGACTTACGGTCACCTCGGCCGCGGGCTGCCGGGTAGATACCCAGCGCACCGTTTACGTGACTGCCCGACCCACCGCTTCGTTTGCCCTCGATAGCCTGGTCGGTTGCTCACCCTTTACCCTTGATCTTCAGTCGGAGAGCGTGGGAGAGATCGTGCAGACATACTGGTTCGTCGGGCGGGACACCGTAGCGGATACACCCTCGGGCACCCACATCATTGACGGATACCTCAGGGACACTAGCCTGACGGTCACGCTGGTCGCCGAGAACGGATGTGGGGCGGGGACGCAGGAGCGGTCCGTACGGGTAAAGCCCCGGCCCAGGGCATCTTTCGCCTTAGCGCTCGACACCGGATGTTCCCCCTTCGTACCGAGGATCAATAACCGGAGCCAGGGGGAGGTCGTTTCTTACCAATGGGACTTTGGCAACGGAAACTACAGCACCGCTGCTCAACCGGAGGTGCCGGAGTACCTCGCCAGCCTCGACCTGTCGGTCCCCTATTCAATCAATTTGTACGCGGAGAACGCCTGTGGCCGCGACACCGCCCACCAGAGGATCCGGGTATTCCCCGCCGATGTGCGCTCCATGATTAGCCTGGAAGAAACCGTGGGCTGCCAACCGTGGACGGTTCGCCCGCGCAGCGGCGCGACGCCCGGCGCCGACCTGGCATGGTTCGTACTCGACTCGCTGGGGAAGAAAGTAGCCACCGGAGCGGGTGAATCCCCCAAACTCACCCTGCGGGAGGCCGGAGAATACCGGATCGTACTGGGGGCAAGCCGCTGCGGAACAGCCACCGATACGGCATACGTAACGGTCACGGCGGCACCTGACTTGAGCATAGACCTTCCCCAAGCGGTTTGTCAGACGGAAGCACTTACCCTTGAGCCCCACGGCAGCGCCTTCGTAAATCCCCGCTGGCGGATTGGCGGGTCGGTCACGAGCACCGATATGAGTCCGACCGTAAGCTTCACCAAAAAGGGGATCCACCTGATCGAGCTGACGGCCGAAAGCCCCTTCACCGGCTGCACGACCAAGGTTTCCACATCAATCGATGTCCTTCCCCAGCCCGTAGCCAGGCCAGCAGCAATCGACAGTAGTGGGTGCCAACCCTTCACCACCACTTTTAGCAGCGGAGCGGCTGCGAAAAGTGGTCTGACGTACCAGTGGAAATTCGATAAGGGCGGAGACGTATCCGACCAGGAATCACCCACTTACACCTACCCGCTTGCCGGAAACTACGAACCAAGCGTTACGGTGACGGACAGCAGCGGGTGCAGTACGACCGCCGTGCTGAGCCGGATACGGGTACTTCCCGTCCCCGTTGCCAATTTTACTGCTCCCGCGGAGGAGTTCTGTGGCCCCACCGCAGCAGTACCTTTTCGCAGCGGAGCAGTCGATGCGGCGTCGTACCGGTGGACCTTCGGCGACGGTCGGCAGTCGGATGCTGCCGCGCCCGTGCACACCTACCAAGAGCCGGGGGAGTACCCGGTAAAGTTGATCACCCGGTCGGGTTACGGGTGCAGCGACACCGCGGCAATGCGCGTGAGGATGCTGGCGGCACCGGTTGCTAAGTTCGAACTTCCCCCACCGGTGGCCTGCGGTCCGTTAGAAGTGAGCTTTCGCGCGGAGGATACCGATGCATCCCGCTTCGAATGGTACCTCGATGGAGAAGAATTAACCTTTGCCGGCCGGCTGTTCGATACCCTGCTCACCGAGAACAGATCCTATAGCCTGCGCCTGGTCGCCATTAATCAGGAAACCTGCCGGGACACTTTTACGGTGCCCGACGTGTTGCAACTGGAAGCCAGGCCTACCGCCGATTTTTTTCCTCACGTGAACGAAGATCCGGTAGCCATCGGCGACGTACGGTTTGAGAACAGGAGCACCGGGGCGGATACTTACCGCTGGGAATTCGGCGACTCTACGATGTCCACCGCCACATCCCCAGACCACATCTACCGCGGCGACGGAGCGTACAGCGTGAAATTGATTGCGGCCGCCAATTACGCCGGCGGGTTTGCCTGCCTCGACTCCGTGAGCCGGGTGGTCCAAACCGAATCCTTCGGACGCTTTTTCGTGCCTACGGCCATCTCGCCCACTTCCGGACCCGATGAGGTACGTCAGTGGGGCGCAAAGGGCATGCTGGTGCGGCAGTACGCGCTCGAAGTATTCAGTCCGTACGGTCAGCGCATCTTTGCCACCGAGGAGCTTGAGGACGGACGGCCAACGGGTCGGTGGGACGGCAGCTACAGCGGTAGCGACGAATTGGTGTTGCAGGGGGCCTACACCTGGCGGGCCCGGGTCACTTACGAAAGCGGCCGGACGGAAAACCTCATCGGCACGGTGACCGTCATCCGGTAGATCGGTGCACCTTTACGCGTCCACAGCCGTTCTTCTTTCCAAATCCCGGCGCCCGATGCTTAGACTTTCGCTATTCCTGCTCCTGCTGTATTCCTGCTCGGATCAGCCGCCCACTACCCCGGAGACCCGACCCGTCGAAAATCCCAACGCCGGCAACACCGCCATCTACGACGTCGATGCCGATGACCCGTATGAGATTGGCGACGGCGCGTTTATGGAGATGCGGCCCGGCGGCGACCTCGCACCGTTTTCCCGCGAACTGGAACAGGGGGATGCGGGCCACTTTTACATTAAGGGAAGGCGCGGCGATCGCCTCGGCTACTTGATCGCCGTGGAGGAGTCAAAGATCGGGAGTATTCACCTTACTTCTACGGACGTAGTGACGCGCGACGGTTTACGGGTGGGCAACACCTTTGCGGAGTTGGTGGAGCGAATCGGGAAACCCGATGCGATCGAGCAGGAGGGAGGCCGGGCTTGCGCGCGCAAAGATCGCCTGGCCTACTGCCTGGACGCAACGGATGTGTTGGACTCGGCCCGGGTAGTCGAGATCGTCATTCTACCCTAGGGCGGATGGAGCTTGCGATCCTCATGCTGGCCGCCGGCAGTTCTACCCGCATGGGACGGCCGAAACAATTGCTTCCCTGGCGGGGAGAAACCCTGCTCCGCCATACTATCCAACGTACGGAACCGATCGCCGCAACCGCTAGGTTCGTAATGCTGGGTGCGCACCGGGAAGAGATTGAGCGCAGTATTAAAGACCTGAAGATCAATATACTCTACCATCAGAATTACAGCGAAGGTTTAGGTTCAACCATCAGTTCGGGCGTGAGGCAAATCGTTAACAGTGGTAGGTTTACCCACCTGCTCATCGCCCTCGGGGACCAGCCCGGTGTAGAAACCCGCTACCTGCAGCAGGTGGTTGACGCGGCGGCGCGGGCACCGACACGGTTCATCGCGACTGCCTACGGAGAACACAGCGGTGTGCCGGCACTTTTTCCCGCGGCTTATTTTCCCGATCTTATCGCACTGGACGGGGACGCGGGAGCCGGCCAAATTTTAAAAGCAAACCCCTCCGGTGTCCTCCGCCTACACCCTCCCGCACCCATTTTTGACATAGACACCCCGGAAGATTACCGACGCCATGAAGGAGATCAGGAACATCGTTGAATTATACGACAAGTTTAGGCTCGATGGCACCGCCTGCGCACTGGCCACCGTCGTAAGTGTAGAGGGCTCTTCCTATCGACGCATCGGCGCTCGCCTCCTCGTCGGGGCGGACGGACGGTACACCGGTGGCATCAGCGGCGGCTGTTTGGAGGGGGACGCACTCCGCCGTGCCCAGCGCGCCATCTATCAAGGCATGCCCAGCAAACGCGTGTACGATACCCTGGAAGGGGAGGACCGTGAGATCGGCATCGGTCTCGGCTGCAACGGCCGCATCGAAGTGCTGTTCGTGCCGCTGGACTTTGGGAATAGTAACAATCAGATTGAGATACTACGCGTACGGCTCGACACCCGTGTTCCCCTCCTGCTGGTCCAGACCGTAACCGTGCCGGCAGGCGAAGCGCTCGACGGGAAATTACAGGAAGTGCCCCTACATTCCGTCGACTTACCACTCGGTAGGTCACGGGTGCACGGGTATACGGATGCCAGTGGCCGGAGGTACGAACGCCTTTACGAACTACTGCGACCCGAGCTTCACCTCATCGTCGTTGGTGACAATTACGACATACCGCCCCTCGTCACCACCGCCCTCCACCTGGGTTGGAAGATCAGTGTGATCGGGCAGAGAAGGAAATTTACCGCCACCCTTTCTTCCGTTGCCCGCAAGCTGTACGATTACGGAGAGGCATCCGCGCTGACCGTCGATGAGTACACCGCTGTAGCCTGTATGTCCCACGATTTCGACCGCGATACCCAGATGATCGAACACTTTCTGCCACAGTCTCCTCCCTACCTGGGTATCCTCGGGCCCCGTAAGCGAACCATCAAACTGGATGGAGTGCTTCGCCAGAACGGAGAACTTCGGCTCCTCGACTACAACTGTCTGTATTCACCCATTGGGCTCGACATCGGAGCCGAAACGCCCGAGGAGATCGCCATGTCGGTCGTTGCGGAGATCATTTCCGTCTTCCGTGATCGGTCGGGTGCTTCCCTTCGCCACAGGCCGGGCACCATCCACCAGCGGGTAGGGGAGTAAGCCCGGTCTATTCTTCCAGTTCCAGCTGCTCGGCGACCAGTGTGCGTTTGATCAGGTGGTAGGTCTCTTCCTGGCTGCGAATGGATAGATCGCTCCCTCCGCGGTAGTAGGTATTGCCCTGTTGATCGCTCAGTAGGCGGGCCTTTACGTTATCGGCGAGCTGGATGTCCAGGATCTCAAAGATTTTGTCCTTCAACTCTTCGTCGTAGACCGGGAAGGTGGTTTCCACGCGGTGGCTCAGGTTGCGCGTCATGAAGTCGGCCGAGGAGAGGTACACCAGTTCCTCACCGGAATGGTGGAAGTGGAATACCCGGGCGTGTTCGAGGTAGCGGTCGACAATGCTGATGCCGTGAATATTCTCACTGTACCCCTTCCGACCGGGAACCAGGCAACAGATGCCACGCACGATAAGGTTGATCTTGACACCTGCCCGACTGGCGCGGTACAGCCGCTCGATCATGGGCTCGTCCTGGAGGCTGTTCATCTTGAGGGTCATGGCGGCCTGCCTTCCGGCTTCGGCTTCGGCGATCTCGTGGTCGATGAGTTCCTCCAGCCCGCTGCGCAGGTTAAACTGTCCGACCATCAGGTGCTGAAAGGGCTGATCCGGTATCATCACGTTTTCCAGAAAACTGAAAATTCGGGAGACCTCACTGGTTATACGGGGGTCGGAGGTGAACAGTCCGAAGTCGCTGTAAATCTTTGCCGTATCCTCGTGAAAGTTGCCGGTGGAGAGGTAGTTGTAAATCTGTTCATCACCATCCTCTACCCGGCGGACCAGCGCCAGCTTCGAATGGACTTTCACCCCCGGAAAACTGTAGTGTACGTGTACGCCCGCCTCCTCCAGTTTTTCTCCCCACCGCAGGTTGGCCTCCTCGTCGAAGCGTGCCTTCACCTCGATGAATACGCTTACCTGCTTACCCAGGGTCACCGCCCGCATCAGGGCCTGCATAATGCGCGACTTGCGGGCCACGCGGTACTGCACGATCTTGATGTGAGAGACCGCCGGATCTTCGGCCGCCCGCTCGAAGAAGAGGACGACGGATTCGTACCGGTGGTAAGGATAGACCAGTAGGTGATCCCGCTCCCGGATGGCGGCCCAGTAGTCGGAGGATTCCTCCAGTGCGGGGTAGGGCAGGGGCGGCTGGGGAGGATTCTGCAGCTTCGTCATCCCAAAGGTCGGGAAGCTGAAAAAGTCAAAGTTGTTGTGGTACCGGCCCTCCGCCAGAATATCGTAGCGGTCGAGTTCGAAGGTGTCTTCGAGGTACTCCCGCAGTTCGGTTGGCATTGTGCGGTCGTAAACGAAGCGACTCGCGGGGCCGACGTGACGGCGATTAAGGCTGGTCTTAATTTTTGCGAGCAGGTCTCCCGAGAACTCATCGTCAATGTAGAGTTCCGCATCCCGGGTCAGTTTGATGCTGAAGGTATCCTCGATGTCGTAGCCGGGAAACATCCACGATACGGAGTGTCGAACGATGTCGTCCAGCATGATGAGGTTATGCACTCCGTCCTTTCCCGGCAATTCAATGAAGCGGGGCAGGTGGTCGCTCGGAATCTTGACGATCGCGTAGCTCGTCTTGCCCTTTACCTTATCTTTCATGTAAATCGACAGGTACAACTGGGCGTTGTTCAGGAAGGGACGTACCATGTCCTTAATCAATAATACGGGCTGCACGTAGGGGAGCATGTACTCCCGGAAGTAGCTTTCCACGTACGTCCGGTCTTCTTCCGTCAGGTCCAGGCGACGCTTGAGGGTAATTCCGTTCTTGGCGAGTTGGGGGATGATCTTTTTCTCGAAGATGCGGCTGAATTCAACCTGCTGGCGGTTGACGATCCGCTGGATGGTGCGGACGGTTTGCTTCGGGCTGATGTCGAGTTCCCGTTTGGTTTTCTTGTTTACCCGCAGCAAGTTGCGGTGGTTGGCCATCCGTACCCGAAAGAATTCATCCAGGTTGGAGGAATAAATGGCCAAAAACTTCAATCGCTCGAATAGGGGTAGGCTCGGGTCTTTCGCTTCCTGAAGCACCCGGTGGTTGAAGGAAAGCCAACTGATGTCGCGGGGTATGGCCGGATAATCTTTCATAATATTGGGTAGGGATAAAACCATCGGGGTTAAAAAAGGCGCATTTGCTCCGGGCCGCGGTGGGGCGACGGTCCCCGGGTTTCGGCAAACCCCAAACCCGCAAGGTGATTGGCAAACCAGGCGGAAGCATCGGGGGCCAGAACATTCTCCGGCTCGTGGGGAAAGATAAAAGATTCCGGCAGATTCCATTCCCGGAGCTTTTCGGCCCACTGCGCCAGGCGGGTAAAGTCGCTGTCGATCAATCCGTTGCCCACAAACCGGATCATGGTGCGTGGTGCGGTCACGTAGCCGTGTAGCACATCCCGCCTGCCGGCTACGTCGGTAATCACGGCCGCGACTCCCCGGGCGGCAAGGGCATCCATCAGGGATTCGGTTTTGAAGGGATCGGCAAACCAGCTCTCGTGACGAACCTCCAGGGCCAGGGGAAGCAGACGGGGCCAGCGGTCCAGAAAGTGTTCTACCACGGGGAGGCGGTCCGCGCCGAAGTAAGGGGGCAATTGAATGAAGGCACACCCCATTTTCTCCTTCAGGCCGTCGAGCGCGGCTACGAAAAGTTGAAGCGCATCGGAGCCCGCCCCGAGGTCGTTGACGTGGCTGATGGATTTGGGCAATTTTGGACAGTACCTAAAGTCGGCCGGTACGGCGGCATACCAATTCGCGATGGTATCGGCCGTCGGGATGCGGTAATGCGTGGTGTTGAGCTCAATGGTATTGAATTGCTCGCCGTAGTGGGAGAGGTAATCCTTTGTTTTGGTCCCGGCGGGATACCACTTACCCACCCATTCCTTCATACTCCAGCCGGTCGCACCGATGTACACCTGCGGCCTGCCCTGTCCCGCCCCCAGCTCGTAGCGGTCAAGCCGGGCGGGGTTGGCGAGCGGCTCGACCGGTAGTTGGTAGTCGATCGCAGCGGGGTCTGGAATCTGGCCAAATTTCATACCACCTAATACGTACCTACGGGACTCAGGGTTGGAATAATTGCCCGAAATGCCGGCACTTTGCCGCTCACCTTGCTCCCGCGCGCGCCGCCCCGAAAATCCTTTGACTTACTACACAATTACATATTCAAGTGTCCGTTATTTTTCTGAAGGATCATCAAAACGAAGAATATCTTCGATTGATTTTATCTCCTTGCCCGGCTGATTGGTCAGCCACTTATTCCGCTGTTTATGAAGGTCACCCGCCTTTTATTCCTGCTGCTCGTGGTAGGAATACACCCCCTTGCGGCCCAGTACGAAAAGGGGCTCGAATTTGGCCGCGTGTCAAAGGAGGACCGACAGCTCACTACGGTACCGGGCGATTCTACCGCATCCGCTTACGTACTGTACGACCACCTCGATCTCGCGTACCGGTACAACGATACCGATGGTCCTTCGCTGTTTGAAACCCACCACCGCCGCGTGAAGCTGCTTAAGCCGGCTTCTTTCGATTTGGCAAACGTAAGCCTGCACTACGATCGCGATCATCAGTCCATCGATAACTTACGGGCCGTGATCCACTTGCCCGACGGCGGCACCATTCAACTACGTGATACGGACTTCGTCAGCGACCGCGACTCGGACGGCCGTGCCACCGTAAAGTTTACCTTTCCGCGCGTAGTTGCCGGAGCGATCATCGAGTACACCTATTCGCGGAGCCAGGAGTCGATTCTCTCGCCCACGGTGTACTACTTCCAGGAATCCATCCCCGTACGGTGGGCGGAGTACACGGCACTCATCCCGCCGTATTATCAGTACATGAGTCTTGCCAACCCGGCACAGTACCACCTGAAGGAAGCCAAGCTGTCGCTTGCCGAGTTCGGTCCCAGCTTCGGGGTGGTTACTTACGGTTCCCGGGTAAATGGAATCGAACACAGCGAGCTTAGGTGGGTGATGAAAGACCTGGCCGCCTTCGAACGGCAACCGTATACCAATAATGCCGAGGACTACATCCCGCGCATCCGGTTGCAATTGCAGAAGGTCCAGTATCCGGGGGAGGGCCCACGACCCATTTTCAGCGACTGGGAGGAAACGGTGAACAGCCTGCACGACCGCCAGGACTTCGGCCGGTATTACCGGAAAAAGGGCAATTACGCAAAGCTCTGGAAGGCCGCCGAGGACGCCATCGCCGCAGCGGGCAGCGACCGGGAAAAAATCGAGGCGGCCTACCGCTTCGTGATCGATCGACTGTCGTGGAACGGCAACTACGGTGTTCTCGCCTCCGCCAGCCCGAATGCGGTGCTCGACGACGGGACCGGCAACAGCGCCGACCTCAACATCTGCCTGCTCGCTCTGCTCAATGAGGCCGGCATCACCGCCCACCCCTTGCTGGTGTCCCTGAGAAACAGCGGTGCCCCGATCGAAGTATACCCCGTGGTCAATCAGTTCGATCACCTCATGGTGTATACCGAACTGGGCGGGCAGCCCTTTCTGCTGGACGCCAACGACCCCGATCGCCCCGCCGGGCTGCCCCGCGTAGCGGCCCTCAATCACCGCGGCTGGGTGGCTGATCCCGATCGGCCGCGCTGGATCGACATCGATGTCCCCGCCGCCCGCCGGATCGTGATGCAGGAAATTTCGGTAACGGAAGACGGCACCGCCAGCGTAGCCCTCCGCAGCCGGTTGGAAAGCTATTTTGCTTTTTCCGCGCGCAGCGAGTTGCGCAACGCCAAGACCCCCGCCGAAGCTCCCCTGGCAGCCGAAATCATCGCCCGCTTTCCGGAAGCCGAAGTGACAATGCCGGGTACCGTCGCCGCTAGCGATGTACCAACCGCCCCGCTGGATTATTCCCTGAAACTGCGCATCCCATCAGCGGCAACGGCAGTTAACGACTACCTCTACGTACAGCCCCTCCTGTTGTCGGTACTCGACGATGAGCTCGATGACGTGGAAAGGCGTCTGTATCCGATCGACTTTGAATTTCCCTGGGAGCAGCGCTTCATCGTCAATATTCGCGTACCCGAGGGCTACGTCCTCGACGAAACGCCTCCCGCTCTAAAGGTGCGTGCCGAAGACGGCAGCATGGAGGGCACTTACGCCACCAACGTGATGGTGGATGGGGCAGTGACCCTAATCTTCAACGTCAGCCTGACCCGCACCTTTTACCCCGCCGACCAATACACCGGACTCCGCGATATGTATCGCCGAATTATTGAATTACAAAACTCCCCCCTGGTTTTCAGGCGGGAACACTAAGTCACCTATGCACCACCCATTCACCCTCGCTTTTAGTATTCTATTCCTGTTTGCCACCAATTTATCCGCTCAGTACGAAGACGGACTCAAGTTCGGAAAGATCACCGACGAAGACCGGCAGCTGCTGCTGGTCCCCGGCGATTCCGCTGCCGCCGCCTACGTGCTCTACGACAAACTCGACCTGAGCTTCGATTTTTTACCGGATAAGGGCCCGGTTCTAAAGGAATCGTTTCATCGTCGGGTCAAGCTGCTCAAACCGTCCAGCTTCGATCGCGCCAACATCACCCTTCGCTACGACCGATCCTTCCAGAGCCTAGGTAACCTGGATGCACAGGTGCACCTTCCCGACGGGACGACCATCAAACTGCGCGGCGGTGATTTCGTGCGGGAGAAGGGTGACGACCGGAAGGAAACGATGAAGTTTACCTTTCCCCAGATCACCCCGGGCGCGGTGATCGAGTATCGGTATACCCTTTCGACCGAGAGCATTCTGACGCCCACCAATTACGTGTTTCAGGAAGACATCCCCGTGCGTTGGGCGGAGTATACCGCTCGCATCCCTAAATACTATTCCTACTTGAGTCTGGGTATGCACGGCAACTACCACATTCGGGAGGTCGAGCAGCGACCGTTGCGCTGGAGTCCGGTTGCCCTACGGGGACTCAGCAACGAGCAAATGATCATGCACTCCGATATGCGTTTCGTAATGAAGGACATCGTACCCTTCAAGCACCAACCATACACCAACAACCTGCGCGACTACCTCCCCCGGGTGCGCCTGCAGCTGCAGTCCGTACAGTATCCGCAGTCAATGGTTCAGCCCGTGCTCAAGGATTGGCACGCCGTCGCGAATGAACTCGACGAACTCCGCAACTTCGGACGTGCCTACCAGGTAAAGGGGAACTACAACCAGTTGTGGAAGGCAGCCGGCCCAACGGTCATGGCCGCCGAATCGCCCAGGGAGCGAATCGCCGCCGCCTACTATTTTGTCGCCTCCCGCATTCGCTGGGACGAACGGTACCACTTTATCGGTTCGGACTCCCCGGACAACATTTTCAAGGCTGGCGTGGGAAACAGCGCCGACCTGAATCTTTGCCTACTCGCCCTACTGAACGAGGCGGGCATCGACGCCCAGCCGATGCTGGTCTCCCTGCGCGACGGCGGAGTACCGATCGAAGTGTATCCGCTGGTCGATCAGTTCGATCACCTGATGGTGTACGCTACGGTCGGAGAAGGCAGTATCCTGCTCGACGCAAACGGTGTAAGCCGTCCTCCCGGCTTGCCGCGTGAGCGGGCTCTGAACCACCGGGGTTGGATTGCGAGTACGCAGAATCCACGCTGGACCTCGGTAGAGGTGCCGCGTGCCCGCCGGGTGATGCTCTGTGAAATGAGCGTAGACGAAGCGGGCTTGGCAGAAGTCGACCTAACCGGACGGTTGGAAAGTTACTTCGCCCACTCGGGGCGGCTGCAACTCAAGAAGATGAAGGACGACACGGAAGCACCCATCGCCTCGGATATCCTTACCCATTTCCCCGAAGCCACCGTCGTGAGTAAGGAAATAATTAGCGGAGGCGATCATTCGGCCCAGCCACTGACCTACAAAGTGCGGATGAACGTCGCGGCGGGAATGGCAAGCGACGACTACCTCTACATCCAACCAATTTTGCTCCCCCTGCTTGACGCGGAGTTGGACGATGTGCAGGAGCGGCTTTACCCCATTGACTTCCCGTACCCCTGGCGCGAACAGTACATTACCAACGTTACGGTTCCCGAGGGCTATGCGGTGGAAGAACTGCCCGAGTCAATCCGCCTGCGCTCCGAAGACGGAGGTATGGAAGCCACCTACACCGCAGTTGCCAAACCGGATCGTACCATCACCATCAACTTCTCGGTAGATTTGGACCGTACGGTCTACCAGGCCGCCGATTACGCTACGCTGCGGGCCATGTACCGGCGAATCATTGAATTACAGGAGGCAAGCATCGTCCTAAAACGCGCCAAGTAATGAACGTACTCCACTACCTCTTTCTGGGATGCCTCCTTTTCTGGGCGGGCGCGCAGGTGCAGGGCCAACGGCTGGAGCTGAGCGCACTGGCGGCACCCGATTCCCTGCGGACCGGCAACTCCGTAGTCCTCTCCCACGACATTGAATACCGGATCACGTCGCTTAATTCCGCTACCTATTCCTCCCGTAAGGTGATTAGCCTACTAAACGCGGATGAGCGCAGCGGAAACGTAATGCACGAGTTCTACGACGACGACAGCAAGGTCACCACCTTCAGGGCCGCGGCATACGACGTTTTCGGGCAGCAAACGTACAAGCTTAAGAACAGCGACATCTCCGACAGTCGCTTTACCAGTCAGGTATCGTTTTATGAAGATACCCGGGTGAAGTACGCCGAAATACCCTGCGCAACCTATCCCTGTACCATCGTATTCGAGGTGGAGAGAAAGGTAGCGGACTTTTCCTACGTCGCGGGAATTCCCCACTGGCAGCCGGTTCGCCGCGGACAGTCGCTCGTAGAAGCCTCGTTTACGGCTTACGTTCCCTCCACCAACGAACTGCTCTACCGCAGCAATCTTCTCGCCGATCCGACGGTTGCTACGGAGGGCGACAACAAGGTATATCGCTGGACGGTCAGTAACCTCCCCGCGCAACCTAAGGAGTCGTATGCTCCGGCGGAATCGACCACGCTTCCGTACCTGCGGCTCGCCGTCGCCGACTTCGAAATCGATGGATTTCGTGGTAGTTACCGCAGCTGGGAGGATTTTGGAAAATTCATCGGAGACATTATGGTGGGTCGCGATGCGCTTCCCGACGGCTTGGCCAGGGAAGTACACGACAGGGTAGCCGGAGCGACTACGGAACTGGAAAAGATCGATCGGCTGTACCGCTTCATGCAGGAGCGGATGCGCTACGTAAGCATTCAATTGGGGATTGGCGGCTGGCAACCGTTTTCCGCTGCCTACGTCGAGCAGAATCGGTTCGGCGACTGCAAGGCACTCAGCAACTACATGGGCGCGATGCTCCGGGAAGTGGGCATCACCTCGTATCCCGTACTGATCGAATGGGAGGAACAAATGGATTACCCACTGACCGAAGAGTTTACCACCTCCTCCTTTAACCATATGGTTCTCTACGTGCCCTCCCAGGACATGTACCTCGAGTGTACCAGCAACGACGCCCCCACGGGCTACCTGGGGGAGGACAAGCAGGACCGCAATGTCCTCTGGATCACCCCCGAGGGTGGTAAACTGGCCCGGACGCCTATTCTCGAACCCGCCGCCAACGGGCACACGCGTACGGTAGACCTGACCGTGAACCACGACGGTTGGACGGAGGTCGGAATACAGGCCACCCTGTACGGTGGGGCGCAGGAATTCTTTCGGTACATGGTTGCCGAACTTCCCGATCCCCAGGATCAGGTCAAGTGGCTGCACGAGCAACAGCTGCTGCCCGACGTTTCCGGTAAGGGGTATTCCTTTGTCCCGAATAAGGATCGCCCGGAGGTCAGCATGACGTACACCACCGGGGTGGGCAACTACGTCCGGACCCTCGGTAAGCGGCTGTTCGTACCCATCAATGGCTATTTCCCGGAATCCGACGTGCCAAGCAGCGATCCGGACCGCAAGCTGCCGATCGAAACCTACACTACCCGCTTTTTAGTCGACACCGTCAACCTGCACCTTCCCCCCGAACTCGAATTTGAAAGTGGTGGCGGTGAATCCACGACCGAATTTTCCCACACGGCCGGGGAGTATCGTTCGCGCATCGTCCCCACCGAGACGGGCCTGCAGTGGATCAGGAGCCTCAAGCTACTGCCCGTAAGCTTGCCGAAGGAGGCCTATGCGGGATACCGTCAGTTCTTTCTCGATGTCTCAAAGGCCGAACGGATGCAGGTCGTCGTTCGGGAAAAACGGACCAAGTAGCTTAGCGCCCGAGGTTAATCGACTGGTTCTTCTTGTCCGTATCGAGCCCCTTATAGAGCCACTCAGAAAACAGCGTATCCATGAGCGGCGTGATGACGTAGTTCAGGAGTGGTACCAAAATGGCGGTCTCCAGAATTAACTTAAACCACAGGGGCTCGACCCCCACCCACTGTAGGGCGTAGGCAAGGATGAGCAGGATCGGAAACAGTCCGAGCCACTTCACGAGCATCAACTTCCAGGTTGGTGGGGCGGCACCTTCGTTCGGATTTCCCATGTTGGTCTGAATTTTAGGTCTAACCCGGCAGCTTCGGAAGGGTTGCGGACAAACAAAGGGGCCCGCCGGATCGTCGATCCAGCGGGCCCCGTTAGCATAAGCAATGACTACTTGCCTAGTAGCGGTAATGATCCGGTTTGAACGGACCGTTCTGCTCCACGCCGATGTACTTGGCCTGGGCTTCGCTGAGGTCTTCCAGATCCACGCCGATCTTGGCCAGGTGCAGGCGAGCGACTTGTTCGTCGAGGTGCTTGGGCAGCATGTACACCTTGTTTTCGTAGTTGCCGCTGTTCTTCCACAGTTCGATCTGGGCAAGCACCTGATTGGTGAAGCTGTTGGACATAACGAAGCTCGGGTGGCCCGTACCGCAGCCCAGGTTCACCAGACGTCCCTCGGCGAGGATGATCACGTCGTTGCCGTCGATGTTGTACAGATCGACTTGTGCCTTGATGTTGTCCTTGGTATGCCCGTAGTTCTTATTGAGCCAGGCCATATCGATCTCGTTGTCGAAGTGACCGATGTTGCATACGATCACCTTATCCCGCATGGCGCGGAAGTGGCGTTCCGTCAGGATGTTGAAGTTGCCCGTCGCGGTTACGATGATGTCGGCACGCGGGACGGAATCGTCCATCCGCTTTACTTCGTAGCCGTCCATGGCCGCCTGTAGGGCGCAGATCGGGTCGATCTCGGTTACGATCACGCGGCAGCCGGCACCGCGCAGGCTAGCGGCGGTTCCCTTTCCTACGTCACCGTATCCGGCCACGATGGCGACCTTACCGGCCATCATCACGTCGGTAGCCCGGCGAATGGCGTCTACGGCAGATTCCTTACAGCCGTACTTGTTGTCGAATTTGGATTTGGTCACCGAGTCGTTCACGTTGATGGCGGGCATCACGAGGGTGCCGTTCTTCATGCGCTCGTACAGCCGGTGAACGCCGGTAGTGGTTTCTTCGGATAGCCCGCGGATCTCACTGACCAGCTCGGGGTGCTCGTCGAACACCATGTTGGTGAGGTCTCCGCCGTCGTCGAGGATCATATTGAGCGACTTACCGTCCGGGAAGGCGTAGAGCGTTTGCTCGATGGCCCAGTTGAATTCTTCCTCGGTCATGCCCTTCCAGGCGAAAACCGGTACCCCGGTGGCTGCAATGGCGGCGGCGGCGTGGTCCTGGGTCGAGAAGATGTTGCAGCTCGACCAGCTTACCTCCGCGCCGAGCTCGACGAGCGTCTCGATCAGTACGGCGGTTTGGATCGTCATGTGCAGACATCCGGCAATGCGGGCACCGGCCAGGGGCTTGCTAGAGCCGTACTCTTCGCGGAGGGCCATCAGTCCGGGCATCTCCGCCTCGGCGAGCCTGATTTCTTTGCGGCCGTAGTCGGCCAGTTCAATGTCCCTTACTTTGTAGTTCGGGCGCGTTTCGGTTGCGGGCATAAATGCTTATTTTTTTCAGCCGCAAAGGTACGGCTAGTGGATGAAAGCATATTGGCGGACAATGGTTCAGCCAGAACCGTACCCCGTAGGGTTTCGTGCCAGCTTTGCCCCGCACCTTCGTGTGTTGCGCGCCGTTAGAATTCCTGACCGCCACCCATCCCGTATCTTTAACCCCAACGGTTTTCATCCTACCCTTTCGCCCTAAGTCGTATTTATGACCTTCAGGAACTTTCGCATTGTGCTCTTTTTCGGCATCCTTGTTGCCGTAGTGTATCCTTCACTTCCCGCCGGTAGTTACCCGATCGACGGATTTTCCGAAACCGGTATCGCCCGCCTCGTACGACTGACCAAAATGGACAGCGCCGCCCTGGTGCGTACCCTGCCTTACGGTGGACGGCACAGCCTGGAGTACGTCCGGCTGAACCTGATGGATCAGCCCCTGGATTCGTTACCCACCGTAGACGCCGAACTGCAACGGGAGATCTCGACGATCTTTCCCAATATGCATCCTTCCTACTCCGTCTCCGTACTGGACATGACGCCCGGCCGGGCTCCCCGCTACGCCGAGCGCAACCCAACGGCGGGATACCAGCCCGGAAGCGTGGGCAAGTTGGCCGTAGTGACCGCCTTTTTCTGCGAGCTACAGAATCTGTACCCGGAAGATTACGAAAAACGGTGGGAGCTCATGCGCACCAAAGTCGTCAAGGCGGGGCCCTTTGGCGTATACGATCACCACACCATTCCCCTGTACGACACGGCAACCGAACGCTACGCCCGTAAGCGGGTGGACCCGAACGATGAGTTCAACCTCTACGAGTGGGTAGACCATATGCTTTCGGTAAGCAACAACGGTGCCGCCAGCATCGTCTGGCGCGAGGCCCTTCTCATGCGCGTCTTCGGGGACGAATATCCCGACCTCACCTTTGAGGAGATGATGACTTACTTCAAGGAAACGCCCCGCGATTCCCTACGCAACATCGGCGAGGACATCGTCAACGGCCCCCTCCGCGACATGGGCATCGACGGCGACGCCTGGCGGTTGGGTACCATGTTTACCCGCGGGGCCAGCGCCATCGTTCCCCCCAAGGGGGGCAGCACCGGAACGGTCCGGGGCCTCATGCAGTGGCTCACCGCCCTCGAGTCCGGTAGGGTAGTGGATGCCCCTTCCAGTCTGGAAATTAAACGGCTCATGTACATGACCGATCGTCGCATTCGCTATGCCCACGCCCCCGTACTGGATTCCGCCGCCGTGTACTTCAAATCGGGCAGCCTCTACGGGTGTTTACCCGGCACCAGCTGCGGCAAGTACAAGGGCAACCGCATGAATTACATGAACTCCGTCGCTATTGTCGAGCAGCCCGACGGTACCCGCTACATGGTAGCCCTCATGTCCAACGTACTCGGCAGAAATTCCGCCTACGACCATCAAGTTTTGGCTACCCGCATCGACAAAGTCGTCCGCCGCACCAACTCCGCCGACCCCCGCGAAAGCATCGGCACCGGCGAGGATTCCAATGAATCAGGTAACGACTAGTCCTTGGGTTAGGTCGAGCTTTTTTTCAACGCAGATTTAAGCAGATTGTCTTCGCGGATTGTCGCGGATTTTAGGTCAAGCGGCCTCTGGTCCGACACGCTATCTAAGGTTGAGGCTTTCTAAGCCGACCCTGCTATGTAGGTAGGAAGCGTTCCAGGGTCGCCCCAGAGGGGCTCATCCTTTCCCTACCCCTTACTAGTTTGACTGGGCCGCACCTCCACCTTGCTCGGCAGCGTACGGGCCGGCATTCTTAGCAGGTCGACGACGAGCTGGCCGAGGTCTTCAATTTGGATTTTCCAGGCATCGTCCTCGTCGGGGGTGTTGCCGTTGAAGTGGGTGGCGACGGAGCCGGGCATGATGGTGGTCACCTTCACTCCTTCCTGACGTACGTCGAGCATGACGGCCTGGGTGAAGCCGACGAGTCCGAATTTGGAAGCATTGTAGGCGCTGCCCTTGGCGAAGAAGTTGGTGCCGGCCAGGCTGGCGATCGTGATCAGGTAGCCCTTGCTTTCGATGAGGGAGGGTAGGGTAGCTTTGACCGTGTTGAACACCCCGGTGAGGTTGATATCTAGAGTTTCCTGCCACTGCTCGGGCGTCAGTTCCTGTATGGGGGCAAAGTGACCCACTCCGGCGTTGGCGATTACGATGTCGACCCCGCCGAACTCCTGCTTGGCCAGGTCCATGGCCCGTTGCTGACTGTTGAGGTCCCGCACATCCGCCTCTACGCCGATGCACTTTCCGGGGTGGCCCAGTTTATCGAGCTGGTCGACGGCCTTGTTGACCGACTGCTGGCTGCGGCTCGTGATGATCACGTTTACGCCGGCTTCCATTAATTTTTCGGCTACGCCGTATCCGATTCCCTTGCTGCCGCCCGTGATAAAGGCGGTCTTATTCTGTAAATTTTCCATGCCACCACCAACGCAACATTGCTTTAAAGGTTGGGCCCTGAACCTGCGCCCGCCGCCACTTGTCTGTACGTATGATGGACAAATTGAGCATCGGTATAACGCTTTCGGGCGGCGGAGCGCGGGGAGCAGCACATATTGGGGCGCTGCGCGCGCTGTTGGAAGCTGGCATCGAACCGACGCGGGTCGTGGGCGTCAGTGCCGGTGCCCTAGTCGGAGCCATGTACGCCGCGGGAGTCCACCCCGACGATATGATGTCGTTCGCACTGGAATCCTCGATCTTCCGCTTCTACAAACTCGGGATGCCCCTCACGGGATTGACCAGCAGCGACTACCTGAAGGAGCGACTGGCTACGGTCATTCCCGAGAACAGCTTCGGCGGCCTGCGGTATCCGTTTCACGTAGGGGTGACAAACCTCAATACCGGGCAGCTGGAATGTTGGGATCGGGGACCCCTGCACGATCTGGTGGCGGCGAGTTGCGGCATTCCGTTTTTGTTTCGACCGGTGGTCATCGACGGGGCTCAGTACGTTGACGGAGGCGTGATCGAAAACATGCCGGTACGACCCTTGCTGAGCCGCTCCGACTTCATCATCGGTAGCAACCTGATGCCCTACGAGAACCTGAAACCCGCCGCCGTAAAGACCGTGGTCGGTATCGTATGGCGGTGTTTCGACCTTTCCATTATGGCAAACACCCTGCCGTCTGCCGAACTGTGCGATATTGTACTGGAGCCGAGCACACTGAACGATTACCATATATTCAACCTGAATCGGTTGACGGACCTGCACGATGTGGGGTACGAACATACCGTAAAGCGATTACCTTACATTCTGCGCTCCCTGGAAAGCAAACGTGAATTGCTCGAAACACTATCCTAGAGAACCCCAAGACGCGTCATGATCAGCCTCGTCAATTCTATTTTTAAGACCTACCTGGGCCGCTACCGCCGGGAGTTGCACGAGCATTACGAATTTCCACTTGACCTCCAGGCTGCCGTACTCCAGGATATCCTAAAGTCCAACCGCTCAACCGCCTTTGGCAGGGAGCACGATTTTGAGGGAATGTGGCGGCAGCCGGACCGCTACGGTTCGCGGATCCCCGTAAGAAACTATGACGCACACAAGCCTTACATCGATCGCATTCTAAACGGAGAAGAGCGCGTGCTCACCCACGAGCCACCGGCCTGGATCGCCACCACCAGCGGTACGACCGGCTCGGTGAAGTACCTCCCAATCCCCCAGCGCGCGGTAACGGAAATTCACCTGAAGGGGAGTTGGCTCAGTCTGGCTGCGCTCTACGAAAAGGACGAGGAGCTGCAGGTGTTCAGCCACAGGAACCTCCTGATCGGTGGCGCCTTTAAGGGAATGCACGAGGGCCTAAACATCCCCAAGGCAGACATCAGTGCCGTTATCATTCAGAGCATTCCGCGCATCATGCGGCCGTTTTACATTCCCGACGTGGCCCTCGCCACCGCCGTCAACTACGAGGAAAAGATCGAGAAGATCGCCCAGCTCGTCGCCCACGAGCCCGGCATCACCATTCTGGGCGGAGTCCCTACCTGGAACTTGCCCCTGTATCGCCGTATTCTGGAAATCCACGGCGGGGAGAACATGCTCGACGTGTGGCCTCAGGCGTCCGTATTCATGCACGGTGGAGTGAACTTCGCTCCCTACCGTAAGCAATTCGAGCAACTGTTTCCCAAGCCGAATTTTCTGTTTCAGGAAATCTATAACGCAACGGAAGGATTTTTCGCCATTCAGGACAAGGACGAGCTGCGCAGTATGCTTCTACTGCTGAGTAATGGCATCTACTACGAGTTCGTTCCCTGGTCGGCATACCAATCCGAAGATTTTACCGCGGTCCCCTTATCCGGCGTACAAACGGGTACTCCCTACGTGATGCTGATCACGACCGTCGCCGGCCTGTACCGCTACCCGATGGGTGATTTGATCGAGTTTACCGAGACGAATCCTTACCGACTCATTATTCTCGGACGCACCCAGGAATTTATCAATGCCTTCGGCGAAGACTTACTCCGGTCGGAAGCAGAAACGGCCCTTCTAATGGCTTCCCAAGAGACCGGTGCCCTGGTCAGGGATTTTACCGTTGCTCCCCAGTACATTGAAGTAGGCAAGCAGGGGCGCCATCACTGGCTGATTGAGTTTGAGCGTCCTCCTACGGACATCGAGAAATTTAACCGCACGCTGGACGAAGCGCTCCAGGAACAGAACAATAACTACGCCGCCAAGCGGGGGAATGACTTTGCTATCGTCCGCCACAAACTCACCCTGCTCCCGTCCGGATTCTTTCACAACTGGATGCGGGAACGTGGCAAGCTGGGTGGACAACACAAGGTGCCGCGCTTGGCTAATCACCGCGAATTTTTGGAAGACATTCTGGCTCACTTATGATCAGGGACACGCTATCCGTTCGACACCGATTCGATCGGTCGTCAGCGGGGTAGGGACGAGGCGATACTCCTGTTCCTGGACCCGTTTCGCCAGTTCGCCGCTGCCGTGACTGGCGTGCCAGTCGGCATACCAGTTCCTTACCAGGTAGGTTTGATCGTCGGTAACCTCAGTGGCACATTTTGGTAGATCGGCAACGTTGCGAAACACCGGGGATCCGGTTTGAAAACCATTAAAGTAGTCACCCAGGTTCCTGGTCACTTCGGAGCCGTAGAGTACCGACCCTTTCGGTGCTTCGCCGATCAATTGTTGAAATGACCGTTTTACCTCCGCGTATTCGAGCGTGCGGCCGTAAATAGCCTGCTGCACCGTCGGTGTACACAAGCCAGTAAGTAACAGCCCAATTGCCAGCAAGAAGGTCGAAGAGTTGGTGGCAATTCGGCGGAATCCGGTCAACAGGCTTAGCGACCGCACGGAACACACCGCGAAGATGGGGGAGAACAGCAGGATATGCCGCGGGTCCAAACAGATCGGATTATAGGACGTAAGCGAGATGGTCATGAAGTTCACGGACAGCAGTCCCAGAACCACGGTCAGGGGATAGAACAGGTTTCGCGCGTTCGCGGATCGCCGGTATCGCAGTACCACCAGGGTAACGACGGCTACGGCCAGGTGAATCAGCAGCCCGGCACCCGTAAAAAGTTGCCAGAAGCCGGTGGTCCAACGGTCGATCAGGGTAGCCCAGGGTAGGGAATCGTAGGAACAGGGATTCAGGTAATGGTTGCTGGTAATGGCCGTGAAGCGGGAGAACGGCGACCCGGTGAAGGAGTATATGACCAATAAATACGCCCCCAGGAGCACAGATGTCACGACCAGGAAATTGCGCCAGAACATCCACCGCTTACTGAGAACATCCCACAGGAAGTATCCCAGGAATATCGGTGCCAATAAAATGATGGTGCCCTTTGCGTTAAACGCCGCGAATAGGGCAAGGGCGGCTAAAACGCCCGCCCACCGGCCGAACGACGGCAGTTGCCTGCCCCGCTCGTAAGCCACCCAGCCGGCAAAGGCGAAGCCGCTGACGAAAATGTCCGGCATAAGCTTGTCCGAATAAAAAACGTTCCACTTCATCCCAAAATAGAAGCCGATACACAGGAGGAGTTTCCACCACGCTTCTCCCCGGAAGGTCAGGTAGAATAAGTACAGAATTCCTCCGGAACACAATAGAGCAGGAAGTGCGGAAGCAAGATCGTTGACGCCGAATACCGAGTAACTCAGTGCGATGAGAGCCAGCGGAAGAATGCGGTAACTGTAGGGATTATCTGGGTCGAACACCCCCGACGTGAGGTCATGGGCCAAGCGGGCATAGTGCAGGTCGTCGAAGCCGAAGTGGCCGTAGAAAAAGAAGGCATGGTGCAGCACGAGAGCGAGGAAAGCCACAATCAGTACTACGACATTCGCTTTCATGAAGTGGTAATCAATCGTAGTGCAGTGGCCGTCCGTTCCTGTCCCCTAATTATCCGGGCATCTGGGAGTAAAATACGGTAGCGTTCAAAAATTTTCCACCGGTCGGATGCCTCCGGATGCTCACGCTGGGGGTCGTAGGTCCAGGGCAGGTCCGGGGCACACAGTAGGGTAAGATCGTACTTAACTTGTCGCAGAGCTTCCCGAACGGAAGGGGCTACCTGGCCATACTTTACCTCGGACCAGACATAGATGACTTCCGGTCCGGTGTCGCAGACAAGGTAAGATGGCATGGGGGCGGCAAAAGTTTTTTCGGCAGTTAACTGCCGCTGACATATCTGGGGAAGGTCTGCGGGGCCGTACAGATTATCTCTTTCCTGAAGGTAGGTTCGGGCTTGTTCGGCGACGAATATCCCATCGAGGCTCCAGGCGAGGGCGCGTGCGAGGGTGGATTTACCCGATGATTCCGGACCGGTGATGAGTATACGCAATTACCGTTTAAGCTCGATCTTTTCGCGTTTCTTCTGGGCCTTGATCTTATCGCTGGTGGCCTTCATTTCCTCACCCATTTGCTGGCTGGCAACGAAGCTGGCCGTCATGTTGGCGAGCATATCGGAGCCGGCGGTCGGAGCGTTGGGGAGCATGATCAGGTTGGAGTTGACGTTCTCGCCCATGCTCTGCAGGGTATCGTAGTGCTGAGTAACGACGATGAGGGCGGATGCTTCCTGGCTGTTGATGCCGACGCTGTTGAGGATGTCGACCGACTCTTCCAGTCCCTTCGCGATCTCACGGCGCTGGTCGGCGATACCCTGGCCCTGGAGGCGCTTGGATTCGGCCTCGGCGCGGGCCTTGGCAACGATGCGGATGCGGTCGGCTTCCCCTTCGTACTCGGCGGCGAGTTTTTCGCGTTCGGCGGCGTTGATCCGGTTCATGGCAACCTTGACGGTGGCGTCGGGATCGATGTCGGTGACAAGGGCCTTAACGATATTGAAGCCGTAGTTTTTCATGGCGTCCTGCAGCTCTGTCTTGATGGCGTTGGCGATGTCGTCCTTGCGCTCGAAAACGTCGTCGAGTTTCATTTTCGGCACCTCGGCGCGGACCACGTCGAAGATGTAGGAGTTGATCTGCTCGTAGGGGTTGTCGAGCTTATAGAACGCATCGTAGACGCTATCGGCTCCTACGGCAAACTGTACGCCTACCTTCAGCTTGACGAATACGTTGTCCTTGGTTTTGGTTTCAACGTTGACGTCGAGTTGTTGCACCTTGAGACTGACCTTACCGGCTACGCGGTCGAAGAAGGGGACCTTGAAGTGAAAGCCCGGGCCCCGAATGGCCTGAAAGCGGCCGAGCCGTTCGAGGATCGCGGCGCTCTGCTGACGGACGGTGAAAAAACTCCCCGTGATGACAAGTAGGGCAAGGATCAGCGGGATAAGTATGAGGAGGGACATGGGATAATTTATGTTGCCGTAATATAACGACCATTCGGGAATGGTGGTTGCGGGTTTGGGCCGGTGCTTTACCCGAATTTTATTGCTCCGGTAGCTACCGGGGCGTCCCCGCCCCAAATGCCGTACGTTGCATTACCTCCTAAGCAGCGGTTTGCGTATCTTCGCCCTGCGCTCACGGGAGTTGCGGGACCTGGTAATGCCTTAAGTGGCATTACCGGGTTTTCTTTTACTGATCTTAACCGAACGTCATGTACGAACTGAACGATACCTATAAAGCCCACCTCGATGCGATTGCCGACGCGATCCAGGCCAGTCCCAGTCTGGCCCTTTACCTTGAAGAAGAGGAGGACGAGCACTACGAAGCCCTTAAGGCCGAGTTCGAGCCGCAAATAGAGGCCGCGCACGAACAGATCAACCATTACTCCCCCTTTGAGATCGAGGCGTTCGAACGGTACCTCCTTGACGACCGCTTTGAGGGATTGTTCCTCCCCCGCGTGTTGGGCTATAGCGTACTGCGTCCCGAGATCAACCAATTGTTCTACTACGCCCGCCAGAACGATCACTTCGGCACCCTGCTGACCTACATTGCGGGCAACATGAACTTCGACCAACTTCGGACCCGGATCGGGCAGGCCGTACAGGTGGGCTTCGCGCTGAGCAGCGACATCTACGTGACTGGGTTGATCGACGAAATTCCTACCAAGCGCGTTCGGCAGTTCCTGCTCCAGCAGAAATCCGACGATGCGCGTACCGCCGATGGCCGCAAGCAAATTTTCAACCGCTACAAACGGCAGTTTGCCAGTCGAAACTACCAGTACGCTCCGTTTCCCCAGCAGGTGGGCGAACTGATCTCCCACACCAACCACGCGGTTGAATTCCTGCTGTACCGGGTCTCGAACAAGGACCTGAACAACGATGCGCTTCCCGCTCCCCTGTACCACTTCGTGACCAATCCTGATTTTGCCGGACGGAAGGAGATCATTCGGCCCCTCGTGATTTACGGCGCATACCTGCCTCCACAGGACGATACCAAGCAGGCGGTGGTGGACGTACTGAACCGTGAACGCAAGGAAGACCCAAAGCGGGTATCGGAGCAGATCATGACCTTCATCCTCCGGCTAAAGAACGACCCGCAGGTGACCTTCGGCAAGGACGAGGAAGCCAATCTGGGCCTGATCATCGACCGCAGCATCGACGACGATCTGACCGCCTACTTCAACCTGACGGACAGAATTCACGCGGAGGGCTACGACGACGCGGACGTGCAGGAGGCCATACAGGAGGAAGTCCTGAAGCAGGAAGGGCTGAGCGACATCAACGAAAACATTCGCAAGACGATCCTGACGTACTTCGACGATCTGGCCGCCAGCCTGGGTACCGATGAGTACAATAAGTGGTTCCGCCTGACCGGGAAGTTGTTTCCGGTGTACATGAAAATATTTGCCAACGAGCAATTCAACCAGCACCTGAGAAGGCTGGCCATCCGCTACACCAAGCGCTTAATCAAAGTGCACACCAACAAGCGGGGAAAGGACTACCGGGACATCAAGAAAACCACGGTAGCTACCTGGATCGACTACGGTTTTATGAGCGATAAACAGCTCAAGGAGTTCTTCAAGACACCACGGAAGCGGAAATCCGCGGAGTAACGGCTACGGCAAGTACATCATCGAAGGTAGCGGCGAAGTGAGCCGTTATACCTTCCTTGATGTAGTCGTCCAGCTCCTCAAAGTCCTGGCGATTTTCCTCCGGGAAGATCAGGGTCGAAATACCCACCCGCCGGGCACCGATGGTCTTTTCCTTGACGCCGCCGATGGGCAGTACCCGACCGGTTAGCGTAAGTTCTCCGGTCATCGCCAGATTATCGTTGGGTGGCTGTCCGGTCGCCAGGGTGTAGAGTGCCAGTGCCATGGTGATGCCTGCACTGGGACCGTCCTTCGGCGTCGCTCCGGCCGGTACGTGCAGGTGCACCTGGTGGTTATCGTAGTAATTGTTACCCGCCGTGCTAAGGATGGACTTAATGTAGCTCAGGGCGATCTGGGCGCTTTCCTTCATGACGTCGCCGAGTTGTCCGGTCAGGCGAAAGCCCGCGTTCTCCGCCGGTATACCCCTTGCTTCGATGTAAAGGGTTGCGCCTCCGAGGGCGGTGTAGGCCAGCCCCAGGACTACCCCCGGCAGGGGCTCGGCGTAGAGTTTTTCCGTAGTGAACCGGGGGCGGCCGAGCATTTCTTCAACCATCGCGGCGGTAACTTCGAAGTCGTGCTGGTCCGATTCGGCCTGCTTAAGCACCAGTTTGCGAATGATTTTACGCAGTTGCTTTTCCAGGTTCCGCACGCCGGCTTCCCGGGCGTAACGGTCGACAAGAAAATCGAGGCTGGCGGCGGTGAAAGTCACCTCATCGGTTGCGAAGCCGTGGTCCTTCAGTTGCTTGGGAATAAGGTACTGCTGGGCAATCTTTATTTTTTCTTCCTTGATGTAACCGCTCAGCCTGACCACTTCCATGCGGTCAACCAGGGGCCCGGGGATGGTGTCTAGTTGATTGGCCGTGGTGAGGAATAGGACATTGGACAGGTCGAAGGGCACGTCCAGGTAGTGATCGACAAAGGTTTCGTTCTGCTCCGGATCGAGCACTTCGAGGAGGGCAGAGGCGGGGTCGCCATGTCCGCTACCCAGTTTGTCGATCTCATCGATCAGAATGACCGGGTTGCTGCTTTTCGACCGGTCAATGGCCTGAATCAGTTTGCCGGGCATGGCACCGATGTACGTGCGGCGGTGTCCCTTGATTTCCGTCTCATCCCGCATACCCCCGACGCTGAAGCGGTAGAAATGGCGGCCGAGGGCGCGGGCGATGCTCTGACCGATGCTGGTCTTGCCCACACCCGGCGGGCCCACCAGGCAGATGATGCTGCCCGCGACCGACCCACGTTTGATGATGGTAGCCAGATATTCGAGGATGTTGTCCTTCACGTCGTCCAGGCCGTAGTGATCTTCATTGAGAATGCGGCGTGCCTCAGATATATCGTTCGTGTCGGGACTGAACACTCCCCAGGGTAGACCGGCCATGGTTTCCAGGTAGGTACGGGTGACGTTGAACTCCGGACTCTGGGTATTGAGCGATTTTAATTTGTTCAGTTCCCGATCGAAGACCTCCCGTGCTTCCGGGGGTAATTCCTTTCCGGCAAGCTTGGAAACGATGCGTTCGGTGATGGATTCGCTGTCGTCCTGCTCTTCGCCCAGTTCCCGGCGGATCGCGGAAAGCTGTTCGCGCAGAAAGTATTCCTTTTGCTTATCGTTGACTCCCTGCTCGATTTGCTTGTTGATCCGCGACTGGATCTTGGCTACCTGCAGTTCATCCTTGATGATGCTGAGCAACTTCTTCGAGCGGGCGAAGATGTCCCAGGTTTCGAGGAGGTCCTGCAGCTTATCCTTTTCGGAACTGACCAGGTTGCTGATGACGTCGATGGTTTGTCCGGGCTTTTCGTAATTCAGCTGGGTGACCACCATGTTGACCTGTTCCTGAAAGAGGGGATTGAGGGCGAGCAGGCTCTTGATGTCGGAGCTGATCGCCAGCATGTAGGCCTTGAGTTCTGGATCCGGCTTGGTGGCGGGTTGGTTGTCGTACTGTACCCGCCAGCGCAGGCTGGGTTCGGTCTGCACTACCCGTTGCAGGCGGAATCGCTTGATGGTCCTTCCGAGCACCTGGACACTGCTGGACCCCATGGGCATTACCTTAATGATCTGGTAGACGGTCCCGACCTCGTAGTACTCCGATGCGCGGTAGTCTTCTTCGTTGCTTTCCCGCTCCAGGACCGCACCGATAAATCCGTCGTGTTGCTCGACGGCAATTTTGATGGCGGTCAGCTTGTCCGCTCCGGTAAAGGTCATGGGTAATGCCGTACCGGGAAAAATCGGACGCTGGGAAAGGGGAAGGATGGTGAGGAGCTGGGGCAGACTGGGATCGATCAACTGCATAGCGGTCCCGTTGATCGTTTGGGTGGGGTCCGGGTGGGTAAATTCTTCTTCCAAGGGGATGACTTTAGCTTTCGGTACAATACTGGTCACCCCCCTTATTTGTTCAGCCCGGCAGTACCTTGCGGGTATGACTAAGACTATCATCATCACCGGCGCAACAGGCGGTTTCGGACGCGCCAGTGCCGCCCGCTTTGCCGCCGCGGGGTACTTTCTCGGCCTCTTCGACGTGGACGAAGTCGGTCTCCGCGAGATGGAGGCCAACTACGGACCCGAACGGTGCTTCATTCGTCGACTTGACGTGACCGATGCCGACGAATGCCGTGTCGCCCTGGAAGCGTTCGCGGAGAAAACCGGTGGCCGACTGGACGTGCTGCTGAATAACGCCGGCATCATCGGTGTGGGTGATTTTGCTGAATTGCCGCTCGCGGCCGAGCACCGCATCATCGACGTCAACCTGAAGGGAGTAATGAACATGGCGTATTACGCTCACCCGTTGCTGAAAACGACCCCCGGATCACGCTTGATCAATTTGGGAAGCGCTTCTGCGCTTCACGGCAACCCCGAAATGGTGGCCTATAGCCTCAGCAAACGGGCGGTGAACAGCTTTACGGAGAGCCTCGACATCGCCTGGAAAAAGGACGGCATCCGGGTATGTGACATTAATCCCATGTACGCCCGCACGGCGCTCATCACCGCAAACCGTCACCTACTCCGCAAGCTTCCCGAATCGGGCATCAAACTTACTCCCGACGACGTAGCACGGGCAATTTATGCGAGTCTGGAGAGCAAGCGGGTACATCACTACGTAGGGAGGGATACTAAGGTATTCGCATTTGCGAATGGGTTCCTGCCGTTTGCCGTACGGCGGTTCTTTCTAAAAAAGGTGATTGGGTACTAAGCGTGGCCGGTCGTGCTCCGGAGTTTCCGGAAGGCTGACCCAAGGTGGCTGACGACATCTTCCGCCAACAGGCTTTCCTGCCCCAGCACCTCCGCCGCCAGATCGCCCGCCAGACCATGCAGGTACACACCCAGGCAGGCCGCATCCGTGGGGGTGTAGCCCTGGGCGAGCAGACCGGTCAACATACCGGTGAGCGCATCACCGGTCCCACCGGTACCCATGCCGGGATTGCCCGTCGAGTTGAAAAATAACCTGCCGTCCGGGGTGGCGATACTCGTGTAGCCCGTCTTCAGAATGATGGTGAGGCCGAGCGCCTGCGCCCGATCACGCTGCAGGGACCAGCGGGAAAAATCATCCTCCGTCGGCCCGAATAACCGTTCGAATTCCTTCGGGTGGGGAGTAAGGATGCTGCCGGCGGGTAGATCACCCAGCCGGTCGGGGAATGTCGCAAGGATATTCAGGGCATCGGCGTCGACGACCATTGGCACCTTACAGTCGGCGATCAGGGCAAAGAGTCCCTTTTCGGTGCTCTCGTCCGTACCCATTCCCGGGCCGACGCCAACCGTTGCATAGGGCGCGATGTCCTCCTCGATGCCGGTAAAGTGGTAACGGTGAACGTCCACGCTGCACATTGCTTCGGGAAAACTGATCTGCATGATCTCGTAGCCCGAGCGGGGGATGTGGGTGGTTACCAGGCCGGCACCGGCACGTAGAACGGCGCGGGCGCAAATGACGGCCGCTCCCATCTTACCAAACGATCCCGCGACGAGCAGTGCGTGTCCGAAGGTGCCCTTGTGGTCGTTTCCGTGGCGGTGCTTCAACAGCCCCGCGACGTAGCGATCGGAAAGCATGAAACGTTGGCCGGGTAGGCCATCTACGTAAGCGTCCGCTACCGCAAAGGGGACCAACTCCCACGGGCCGAGGTAAGGAGTGTTGCCGGGAGCAAACAGAGAGAGTTTGGGATAACCGAGGCTGAGGGTTCGGTGCGCCCTGACAACAGCACCGCGGGATACCTCGTCGGTGGCCAGGCCGCTGGGAAGGTCGAGGGCGATCCGGGTGACTTCCTGCTCGTTTAGGTGTTCGATCAGTTGGGCCCAGTATCCCTCGACGGGACGACTCAGTCCGGTACCAAACAATGCATCGATTACGATCGTGCCGGGGGGATAAACCGGGAAGGCGTCGTCCTTATTCAGGTAGCGGATGGGTACACCTACGTCCTTAGCCCGTCGCTGATTGGTCGCGTTGTCCGCCGCTGCCGTCCCGATGGTGGCACAAATTACATTGACGGTATAGGTTTCGAAGCGGAGGAGCCGGGCGACCACCAATCCGTCTCCGCCGTTGTTTCCCGTTCCCGCGAGGACGGTGATGCGCCGATTTTTGTTGGGATATAGTTGGCTGAATCTTTTGGACCAGGCAGTTGCAGCCCGTTCCATCAGGTCAAGGTTGCTGATGTCCTCCTTACGCATGGTGGCCTCATCGAGGGCGTGGTGCTGTTTGGCCGAGAGGATGCGCATGGCGTTAGTTTTCTTCCGCGATCTCCGCGTCCTTGCGATCAAATTTAAGCACGCGCTTGCGGCTCTTGAAGGGAACGTAGCGGTAGGGACGATCCTGGAGGTCGGAGAGGAGGGTATCCGCCGCAATGCTGGCCCGGTTGAGCCGGTTGTAGATCTCGTCGTCGGTGAGGAGCTTTCCGAGGGTCCCCTTGCCGCTCTGGACGTCGTTCATCACGGCCGTGACTCCACCCAGGGCGCGGTCGGCTTCATCGAGGGTTCCCCGCAGCCGCACGATGCTGGTGTTGACTTCATCCATGGTCTGGTCGAGATCGAGGCTGCTAAGGTTAGTGGTAAGGGTATCGGCGTTCGCGATGATGCTGGTGATGCTTTCCTCCTGATCACTTAGCGCTCCGGTGAGGGTGGCGAGGTTGTCGAAAGTTGTGTTGATCTCGCGGCTGTTGGCATCCATAATTTGTTGGAGGCGGGCGGTCGTTAACTTTAGGTTCTCCATGGTGACGGCCAGGTCGCGGGAGGAGCGCGCCAGCGGGTTATTGCTTTCTTCGCTGAATAGGGTCCACCGAATGCTATCGACGGCCTCACTGATTTGTCCCTTGATGCCCGCAGCCGGATCCGCATCCGGATCGGTCCCCAGGAAGGAAGCCAAAATCCCCTTTGAGGATCCCTGCAGGTAACTGCCGCTCTCGGCGCAGTCGTCCTCCCCAAAGCAGGGACGATCGTACTCCAGCTGTACGGCTTTCTCACCGAGCAAACTGATGGTGCTGATGTACGCCTGGGTTTCTACGGGAACGTTTACGTTCTTGCGGACCTCGAGGGTAACGACCACCAGCTTCTTGATCTGGTCGAGGTTGATCTGCTTGACCGTGCCGACGGTTACCCCGGCGATCTGTACCGGCGTTCCGACGGTAAGCCCCGCGACGTCTTTATAGTCTACGTAGTAGGTCTGTGATGAAGAAAAAAGGTTGCTCCCCTGGATAAATTTGAAACCCCAAAAGGCCAGTAAAATGGCCACGATGGCGAGGATTCCAATTTTGACTTCGTAACGCATAGGGGGGAGGGGTAACTAGATGAGGCGCGCCGGGCGCGGTCGGTGAATACCCGTGTGTAACGCGATGGTGAACCGATTGGTTTGGCCCGTGCGCGGCAGCATTCGGGTGGAGGAGAGCAGCCGACTCGCTACTCTACGATTTCGTATTCTTTAATCTTCCGGTAGAGGGTTCTTTCGCTGATGCCCAACTCCGCCGCGGCTTCCTTCCTGCGACCGTTGTGCTTCTTCAGCGCTTTGCGGATGAGTTCACGCTCCGCATTGGCCAGACTAAGGTCTTCCTCGACGATCTCACTGCGGTCATAGGCCCGTTGCATGCCCGTATCTACGATGATGGGGTCATCCATGGAGGGACGATATGCGTCGTTGTCGAGACCGGCCCGACGGTCTATTTCTTCAGCCGCGGCGGGGTAGGCCCCCGGCAGTTGTAGCGCCCGGATCTTTCCCATATCGGGGACCCGGAGGTCATTGCTGCGAATGAGCTCGAAGATGAGCCCCTTGAGGTCGTTCAGGTCAGCCTTCATGTCGAAAAGGACCTTGTACAGAATTTCGCGCTCCTGCATTCCGTCGCCCTGTCCGTTCTTCGTGATCGCGGGCAGGTTGCGGTCGCGCAGTTTGGGCATCATGGACAGCAGGTCCGGTCCGGTGAGCTCCCGTTTTTCGGCGAGGATGCTCAGCTGTTCGGCGACGTTCTTCAATTCCCGAATGTTGCCGGGCCACTGGTAATTTTCCAGCAGCCACCGGGCTTCCTCGTCGATCCGGATCGGTTCGAACCCCTGTTGCTCCGCGAAATTGTTGGCGAAGTAGCGGAAGAGCAGGTAGATGTCCTCCGACCGTTCCCGCAGGCTGGGTAGTTCGATGTTTACGGTAGCGAGGCGGTAAAAGAGGTCTTCGCGAAACTTGCCCGACTCGATCCGTTCGCTGAGCTTCCGGTTGGTGGCAGCAACGATGCGTACGTCCGTTCGTTGCACCGTACTCGATCCGACGCGAATAAATTCACCGCTTTCCAGCACGCGCAACAGGTAAGTCTGGGTGTCGAGGGGCATCTCGCCGATCTCGTCCAGGAAGATGGTTCCGCCGTCGTAGGATTCGAAATACCCCTTACGGTCACCCGTGGCATTTGTGAAGGCTCCCTTGACGTGCCCGAATAGTTCGCTGTTGATGGTCCCCTCCGGGATCGCGCCGCAGTTGATGGCGATAAACTTCTCGTGTTTGCGCGGACTGTTATCGTGGATGATGCGACTAAATACCTCCTTCCCGACGCCGGACTCGCCGGTGATCAGGATGGACAGGTCGGTGGGGGCCACGCGCAGTGCGGTATTCAGGGAATTTTCCAGAGCGGGGGAGCGTCCCACGATACCGTAGCGGCGTTTGGTGCTGTCGATGGCTGCCATACCGTTAGTGGGGGGTGTTGAGGTGTCCGAGCAGGGTGGCGGAGGTCGCATCGGTAACCGTCACCGTGACGTACTCGCCGGGGCGGTGGTCTCCGTTCTTGGGGAAGATGATCATTTTGTTCTGGGTGTTGCGCCCCTTCCAGTCCTGATCGGAACGCTTGGATTCTCCCTCAATGAGGACCCGGAACGTCTTGCCGATGTCCTGCTGGTTGAGTTCGTGACTGATACCGGTCTGCAGGTCAATAATCTCCTGGAGGCGCCGTTTCTTGACCGACAGGGGAACATCGTCCGCAAACTTCCGGGCGGCGGGCGTCCCGGGGCGCTCGGAATAGTAAAACATGTACGACATGCTGTAGCGGGCGTACTCGATCATCGACAGGGTGTCGCGGTGTTCCTCCTCCGTCTCCGAACAGAATCCGGTTATAACGTCCGAACTGATGGCGCACTCCGGGATGACCTCGTACACGCGATCGATCTTCTTCTGGTACCACTCCCGGTCGTAGGTACGATTCATTAGGTCCAGGATGCGGCTGTTACCGGACTGTACGGGTAGGTGAATGTACTTACAGACGTTCTCGTGAGCGCGCATGGCGTAAAGCACGTCATCGGTGATGTCCTTTGGATGGCTGGTACTGAACCGAATACGCAGATCGGGATGAACCGCCGCGGTAAGGGTCAGCAGCTCGGCGAAATTTACGATCTCCTCCGTTTCGGGATTGGTCCACTTGTAACTGTCGACGTTTTGTCCCAGCAGGGTGACTTCCCGAAATCCACGATCAAACAGGTCAGTAGCCTCGGCAACGATGCTGAATGCACTACGGCTGCGCTCACGGCCACGGGTGTAGGGCACGACGCAGAAGGAGCACATATTGTCGCAACCCCGCATGATCGAGATGAAGGCCGTTACACCATTGGTCTGCAGGCGCAGGGGGTTGATGTCTGCGTAGGTTTCCTCGCGACTCAGAAAAACGTTTACGCCCTTGTCCCCTTCCTCGGCTCCGGCCACCAGATTTGGAAGATCGCGGTAGGCGTCGGGGCCGACGACGAGGTCGACCAATTTCTCTTCTTCCAGGAACTTTGCCTTTAGCCGCTCGGCCATGCACCCCAGTACGCCGACCATGGTGCCCGGCTTGCGACGCTTCACCTTGTCGAAGACACGCAACCGCTTGCGTACAGTATCCTCTGCTTTTTCCCGGATCGAACAGGTATTGATGAGGATTAGATCGGCGGCGTCGAGGTCGCGGGTAGGGTTATAGCCAGCATCGCCGAGAATGGACGCGACGATCTCCGAATCGCTGAAGTTCATCTGACAGCCGTAGCTCTCTATGTAAAACAACTTGGTGTCGGGGTCTTCCGCCACGGCCGCAGCTGCGTACACCTGCCCCTGGGCTGACTCGTCGATCGTTTTAGACCCAAGGTCCTGAAGGGTCGGATTTTCGTTATACATGCTTCTATCCGGTTAGACCCGCAAAGGTAAACGATTGGGCTGACAGATTGTCAGTAAATCAAACATATTTCGTTGCTTGGGATCGAGTAATTTGCCTTCACCTCGTACTACGCCGCGTCGGTGAATGCCAATTAACCTTGCACTTCGTCACGTTCACGGCACCTGCGGCCCCGCCCCGTGGAAACAATGGCCGCCGTCAGTCGTTTTTCAGCAAATCTCCCTTCATGTCGCGCTTCTTTTTCCTTGCTTTCGCCCTCGTCCTGCTGGCCGGCTGCACGTACACGGCAAAGGTTACCGACGGGGCAACCGCCGTGGACCGTAAACAGTACGACGTGGCCGTTCCGATGCTACAGCGGGAATTCAAGCGGGCGAAATCGCGGGCGCAGAAGGGCGAGGTCGCAATGAATCTTGCCATCAGTCTGCGGGAAACCGGCCAGGACACCGATGCGGTCGAATGGTTCCAGGTAGCTTACGACAACGGGGTGGGCCCGGACGCCCTGCGGGAGCGAGCCGCTGCCCTGAAGCGACTGGAGCGCTACGAGGAGGCCATTCAGGTGTACACTGATCTAGGATTCGAGATCGGTTCCCGCTACGAGTTTCGCCGCGACATCGCCGGTGCCGAACTCGCCATGCGACTGAAGGCCCAGCAGGAAGCCGCCACCGTAAAGGAATACGAGGTGACGCCGGCCCCCTTCAACAGCGCAGCCGCCGATTATGCTGCCGTATCCTACGGCGACGAACTCGTGTTTACCAGTGACCGGGGCGCCGCCGCCGGGGAGGACAGCTACAAGTGGACCGGCCGCAAGTTCAGCGATCTCTTCCGGGTCGATCCCCAGGCCGCCGTAGTTCAGGGATTCAGCACGGGTCTTAACACCGGCGATAATGAGGGCACTCCAGCCTTCAGTCCGGACGGCAATACGATGTACTTCACCCGCTGCTCACCGCCCCAGAAGCGCTCCGATGCTTACTGCGGGATCTACCGCAGCGACCGGGTGGGGGAGGGCTGGGGTCCGGCGGAAAAGCTACCCTTCGTCACCGCGACCGCCAATTACATGCACCCGGCGGTGAGTGCGGACGGCGACAAACTGATCTTTTCGGCCAATCTGCCCGACGGATGGGGAGGATACGACCTCTATACCGTCACCCTCGGCCCCGACGGAAACTGGAGCGAGCCCGACCTGATGAACCGGGCGATCAATACTGAGGGCAACGAACAGTTCCCCACCCTGGACGGCGACACCCTGTACTTTTCCAGCGATGGGTTGGAGGGCCTGGGGGGGCTGGACATCTTCCGCACCTGGCCCCTCGAAGACGGGCGCTACAACGCTCCGAAAAACCTGCGCATGCCGATCAACAGCGGCGCCGACGACTTTGCCTACACCATCCTGCGGCGGAACGGCGAGGGGGTGGGATCGACGACCACAGGCTACTTCAGTAGTGCACGGCCCGGGGGAGCGGGAAGCGATGACATCTATGCCTACACCAAAACCGTACTGCCTCCGCCACCGCCCGATACCACACCCATTGCTTACCGCAACGTGCTCGACGTGACCGTAGTGGAAAAGATCCTGGAGGATCCCGCTAATCCCGCCAGCCGTACCCTCGGCGTGCGACCCGTACCCAACGCAACCGTAGTGGCCAAGGTGGGCGACCAGAGCCGGACCGTCACCACCGACGAGGAAGGGCAACTTAGTTTGGTGCTTGTAGACGATCAGCGCTACGAATTTCGGGCCGAGCGTCCCGACTACCTGGCCGCAGAGGGGCGCTTCAGCAGCCGTAACCTGCCCCGCGATCCGGATGCGCCCGAGCAGCGGTACGAACTTGAACTGGAGATCGAAAAGATTTTCCGCAACCAGGAGATCGTGCTCGAGAATATCTACTACGACCTCGACGAAAGCTTCATTCGCGAAGACGCCCAACCTACGCTGAATGAACTGTCCGACCTACTGACCCGCAATCCCGACATCCGCATCGAGCTCGGCAGCCACACGGATTGCCGCGCCACGGACGCCTACAACGACCGACTGAGCCAGGCCCGTGCCGCCGCCGCCGTCGATTACCTCGTGGCCCAGGGCATCAGTCCCGACCGGCTCACGGCCCGGGGGTACGGGGAATCACAGCCCGTAGCCGAGTGTGTCTGTCAGCGCTGTACGGAAGAGGAGCACCAGCGCAACCGGCGCACCACCTTCAGGATTTTGAACTAGGCAGGCGTACCGCCTTGATCATGTAGCCTTCCGGGCTTTCCCAGTCGTACAGTTCGATGTGCGTCTGTTCGATGAGGATATTGACGAGAGAGTAGGTTGTGCCGATCGCGTAGCCCTTATTGGCCAGGTACTGGGTCACGAACCATTTCAGGCCCACGTAGGTGGTGAAGTTAAGGTGGAGGGCTTCGTGGAGCTCGGCCATGATTTCCTCCGCCGTGATCACGCGGTAGCCGGGCGGGGCGGTATCGCGGTAGGTATTCGTCTTGTGCTCCAGCTTAATTTTTCCGATGATCTTGGGGCCGGTCAGTTTGACGCGGTGATCGTGGTCCTTCGGGGTGCCTCCGCCCACCGGACCCGTTGCCGGCTCCTCGATCGTGGTGTGGGGGCGTCCGCCGGCGATGTCCTGTGCCTGCTGTACCGCGGCCTCTTCCTGTTCCTCCCGGACCACTTCGGCGGCCGCCTGGTGAATCGCCTGCTTTTCCTTGAGCGACAGGACGATCTCATCGATGTGGTACTCCGCCTCCTTAATGATGGCGGTGAGTTCGGCCGACAGCTCGATGCCCTTACGCAACTCACTGTGGAAGAAGGTGGCCTGGTGGGCGACCTTATTCCGGATTTTGGACATCTCCTTCCACAGCCGCTCGAAGTTCTTGTCGCGGAAGAAGGTCTTAAAGTACTTGGTGTAGTTGCCTTCCAGGTTGGATTTGAGCTCCTGCAGCTCCTCCAGCGTTTCGATGGTGCCCAGGCGCTCAAGCACTTTTTCCGGTTCATTGAATCCCGTCGACTGCTTGTAGATCAGCAGTCCGAGGTCGTCGAAGTCGGCAAATTCGATGTCGCTGTTGATGAAGTAGCTGAACTGGTTGGAGCGGTTGCGCTGGCGGGCCTTGACCTTTTCGATCATTTTGGGCGTAGCCGTCACTTCCCACCACGACATGCCCACGCGCTGGAAGAAGAACTTGATCAGGTAGCGGCGCAGGAGGTTTTCTACCGCGTTGATCTTGGGATAGAGTTGGTTGGCGATTTCGCTGCTGATGTCGTCCTGTAGTACCCTCAGGTGGGCAAAGCGCAGTTTGTCGCTCAGGTGGCGAAGCAATCTTTGGCGAAAGGGCTCGAGGGGTTCGAATAATTGGCTTTCTACCCGCAATACGAAGGCGGCTTCTACGAGATCGGTAAGGATTTTACTGGTGTCGACATTAATGACGGTTACGATAAGTCCGCTTTCCCCCTTGATGTAATCGTTGCCGTTTTTGTCCTTCGTAATGATCGGGGAACGCCCGTTCCACACATCGTTGCTATAGCTGATGGCGTGGATAAACCCGCGCTGGTCGTTGATGTCGTCGGGGTCGATGCAGAGCAGTTCGAAGATAAAATTGGATGGCATATCATAATATATTGACTGGGAATTAGTAAAAATGGATTCCCGGAAATATACCCAATCTCACCCTCTGCACCTAACCGCCGGGCAATTTACGTGGGTGCCGCCCGGTCAACTGTTGTACTTTTACCCGGCCGTATTAACGAACCGTTAAAGGCACCCCTAACAAACCGCGGACGTGCCGGCGGGGTCGTTAGCCTGACCGGAGATACACATCGCTTTGACCAACTTCTTTTCGCACCTGCGCACCGCCGCCCTACTTACCTGCCTGCTGCTGCTGACGTCGTGGGCGGGGGCGCAGGTGGATAGTATTCCGGCAAAAGCAGGCTTTGCGGGCACCACGGCCAATTACGCGATCAGTGAGGACAGTCTGGTCGCTCCGGTAGAGTACAGCAGCCGCGACAGCATGGACGTAGACCTGGTCAATCAGCGCATCCACCTGTACGGTGATGCCCGGGTGAACTACCAGGAAGTTACCCTCGAGGCCAATCACATCGTACTCGATTACGGACAGAACATCGTGAATGCGGAGCCCTGGCCCGATAGTTCCGGCACCAAAGTAGGTGACCCCCGATTCAGCGATGGGGGACAGGAGTTTACGGCAAAGGGCCTCACCTATAACTTTAAGAGCCGTAAGGGGATCGTCACCGAAACGGTGACTACCCAGGACGACGTATTCGTGCGCGGGGGAAAGTCGAAATTCGTGAGCGGTGGAATCGAGACCAACGACAGCTCCCGCTCCGACGTGATCTACACCGAGGGGGCCATTTTTACCAGTTGCTCGCTGGACCATCCGCACTTCGGCATCCGCACCCAGCGGGCGAAGGTGGTGCCGAATAAGCTGGCCATTATCGGTCCTTCAAACCTGGAGATTATGGGGGTGCCGACTCCCTTCTGGCTGCCCTTTGGCTTCCTTCCACTCAAGAGTGGCCGCAGCAGCGGCCTGCTTTTTCCGAGCGATTACCAGTACAGTCCGCAGTGGGGATTCGGTTTTCAGGGGGTGGGGTGGTTCTTCCCCCTGGGCGAACACGTCAATCTTACCGCCACCAGCGACATCTACCTCAACGGCACCTTTACGATCAACACCGCTACCAGCTACCGGCGGCGGTACAAGTACAGCGGAAGCGCCAACTTCAGCTACCGGCGCCTGGTCGATGAAACCGCGATATCGGAAGGCCTGCAGCCAAACGTGAACCAGGGCATTACCCTGGGCTGGAGTCACCGGCAAGACCAGCGGGCCCACCCGACCTTTAACTTCGGCGGCAGCATCAACTTCCAGACCAACCTGGCCGATCAGCGCTATCTAAATACCTACGAAGCGGCGAGCACCAACATCATCCGGTCTGCGATGAATATCACCAAGTCTTTCCCGAAGCTAAAGTCGACCCTAACCGCCGGACTAAACCACAGCCAGAACAACCAGACGGGTGCCATCACGGTAAGCTTTCCCGACGCGCGATTCCAGACCCAGACGATCTATCCGTTCCGCAAACTCCCCGGCAGCCAGCGCGCCTGGTACAAGAAACTGAGCTTCCGGTACAACAGTCAGTTGAAGACCGAATTCTCCGGACAGGACACCACTTTCTTCACCCAGCAGACCTTCGATGAGGCGAGGTACGGCTTTCGACACGACGTCACCACCTCCCTCAGTCTAAACGCGCTGAGGTACTTCAACGTAAGTCCGAATGCCAGCTACAGCGAGGTATATTACGGCAAGACGCTGGAGTACTTTCTTGACCCCAGCACCATCGTCACCGCACCCGGAATCGACGAGAACGGAAACCCGGTAGTGGACACTACTTCGTTTGCCTCGATCAAAAGCCGACTCAATCCCGGACTCGCCAGTTTCCGAAGCTACAGCGCGGGCGTAAGCGTGAGTACCCAGCTGTTCGGGACCATTCGTATGGGCGGGCGGGGGCTGTTCGGCCTGAAGGGGCTGCGCCACGTGATCAAGCCGTCCGTTACCGTGGGCTACTCACCGGATTACCGCAACGCTACCGACTTCATTAGCGGAACGCCCTACTTCATTCGCCAGACCCTGATTGATCCGGTAAGGGGCAATCCCGACCTGTTCGTCACTCCCTTTGATAATCAGATCTTCGGTGCGCCGAACTCCTCGGAGGAGAGATTCGGCGTGAGCTACTCCATCGCCAACCTCTTCGAGGCGAAGGTGTACAACCGTAAGGACAGCACGGACAACATCATCAAACTGTTCCAAAACATTGGCGTAAGCGGCAACTACGACCTGACCGCCGACACCCTGAAGTGGAGCGCGATTAATGTGAGCGGCAGTACTCAGTTCTTCAAGGGGCTTACTCAGGTAAGTTTGCGGGCAAATTTCGATCCCTACATCAGCGAGTTTAATACTCGAACCGGGGCGGTGCGGAGGATAAATACCACAACGCTGAGTGAGCGCGGCGTGCCCGTTCAGCTCAACACCTTCAACGGCACCATCTCCACCAACCTGACCGTCGCCAAAATCCGGGAACTGTTCCAGGGGGAGGAAGAGGAGTACGTCACCGATGTCGTCGAGGAACGACGCCGGCGTCGGGAGGAGGAAAATACCCTGTTCGAGGAGACGGACATCCTGAGCCTCTTCGAGAAATTCAGCATTCGCCACACCCTGAATTACCGCCTCGACCGGGAAGTTTCTACTACGCCGGGTGCCCGTGACACGCTCAGGTTCAATACCAATGCCAACAGCATCGAGCTGAGGGGGGCTTTACAGCTTACGGAAAACTGGAGCGTTAACATCGGCCAAATTGGCTACGATTTCACGAGCAAAAGCATCACGTACCCCTACCTCAGTTTTGCCCGTGACCTGCACTGCTGGGAGATGCGCTTCAGCTGGGCACCGCAGCGGAATACCTATCAGTTCAGCATTGCGGTAAAACCGGGAACCTTTGACTTCCTGGAAGTTCCGATCAACCAGAACCGGTACGACGGACGCCAGCAGTTCGGATACTAAAAAGCCCGTTCCGCGGTGAAGCGAAACGGGCTTAGGTGTTACATCCGGACCGACGCGATCAAAGCCGGTCGTTGGAGGATGGATTGCGGTAGAAGTTGCTGTCGTAGAACGCATCGTCTAGGGAATCCGCGTCGCGGTGGTGATCGGTGGAGTACCGATCGCGGTCGTAGCTGGAGCCGTAATCGTGGAATCCGGCCAGGTAGTCGTTCGTGTCCACCTCATAACGGGTCGTATAGCCGCGTTGTCTGGGGAAGCGCGGATAGTCGATGATCTGGTCCAGGGTCAGGCCGTGCATGGTCACCGTGTTGTTGGCCTCGTTGATCTGAATTAGCCCGACGGGCACCAGAGCGTGCTTATCCGCGGCATCATAACGATCGAAGGTGTGGCGTTTGATCACATCGTCGTCGATTTCAACTTCGACGTAGCGTACCAGTTTGGCGTTGATATCGGCCAGCAGGCCTTCGACCTCGCCGATTGTTTCCCCGGAAGGAAGAACAACTTTATAGCCGCGGGGATCGGTATCGTCGTGATGGACCTTGTACCCCTCGAGGTTATCCAGTAATTCGAGGTTCTTATTTGGGTTATGATTCAGTGTGGTGCTCATGGCGTTTCGTTTTATGGTTAAGGAATGAGGAAATGGTGGTACTACTCCATCATCTCCAGCACGCGGCGCGCCTGGCCGAAAAAGCTACGTACGTCGGACTTTTGTTCGAGGGTCAGGGTGCTGCCATCGATGGCCTGCGCCTCGCTACGGAGCTTATTTACTTCAGCGTCAAACTCGCCGTCGTAGGCGCGTTCGTTTACGTCTTCCAGAATCTCGGTGATGAGCAGCGCACCGGTGACGATCTTGTCGGCGTGGCTTCCCGCCATCGGGTCACGGGTAATTTCATCGGCCATCTTACGCGCCCGGTTGGCTTTGCTGTCGGGGTCATTCGCGTCGATGCCCTTGCTTTCGGCGAGTGCGGCGGCGGCGTAGGAAAGGCGGGTGAGGGCGGTACTAGAAAAGTCGTGTCCCAGGCCCATTTCACCTTCCATATTGGCGGTGTAGTCTAGGTAAGACGTCCGGGCCTCACCGTAGTTGCCCATGCCGTTGCGCATTTGATCCTTGTCGACGGCCTCGTCGCCGTAATCGTTGTAGTTGTTGTTTTCGTCAATTCCAGTAGCGACGGGTGCAACGGTACCGTCTTCCTCGACGACCTCTTCGGTCAGTACTTCCTCCGATTCATCGAAGGCCTCGGCGACGCCCCAGATGATGAGCGCGAGGAGGAGGAGACCAATGATCCAGGGTAAAATGGAGCCTCCGGATTTCTTTTCTTCAATTCTTATTTGTGCCATGATCGGTTGATTTTATTGTGGTTGAAATGGTCTTGAATGATAAAGTTAGGCCCGAGCGTTGGTGGCGGGTAAACAGTACATTACAGGGCGTTTAGTGCGCCATTTTAAGACACAAGCGGGTGTAGTTGTGCATTTTGTCGCCCCCCTATAGATGTTGTCTGCCGGTGATTATGTTCTGAATAAGCAGCAATTTTGACATTAGCACAGGATGTCCTGAAACCAAAAAACCCCCGACCGCATTTGCGATCGGGGGTTCGGTACGCTTGCGACGAGCAAACGAACTGGCGGGTAGGCTTACCGGAAGATGTACCGGAAGCCGAGCTGCATGGTGTAGCGGCTGCTACGCAATCCGGAATCGTCAAGGTTGTCGTTCCAGATGTTGTCGGGGGAAGCACCCTCGAGGATCTCGTTGGGCACGGTGTAGGTAGGTACTCCTTCGTCGCTGATGTCCTCAAGGTTAACCAGTGAGTAAGTACCGAAGCCGAGGTTGTTGAGGCGTCCCCAGTTCTTGTTCAGCAGGTTGTTGAGGTTGAAGATGTCGAGGGATACCTGGAAGATGTTGGTCTTGCCGTTGCTCATCGGTACGTTGAAGTCCTGCAGGATACGGGCATCGAAAATCACCTTGAAGGGTCCCCAGGCACCGTTGCGCTCGGCGTACTGGCCGCGGCGTTCGCTGAGGTGGTCGTCGGCCTCGATGAATTCGTTCAGGGCGGCGTACTGGGCGGCGGCACTTACGCCATCGCGGTTTTCGACGAGGTTGATCTCACCGGCATTGGCAGGTACGTAGGCCACTTCGTTGAAGTCAAAGCCGAAGTCGTTAACGAGGTCGCGGTTGCGGGCACCAACTACGTAGGTGTAGGGCTGGGCTACATCACCGTTCATGAACAGCGAGATCGTGGTCTTGGTGTACTTGCTGATCTCCATAGCGTAGGAGGCCGAGCTGAATACCCGGTGGCCGGCGGCAAAGGCGGAACGCTGGACGGGACCATCGTTGTTGCGACCCTCCGGATTGTAGTAGCCACGCCACTGCGAGGAGTTCTGGCTGGAGGTGCCGTCAAACAGGCTGTAGGAATCGCCGTAGGAGTATCCCAGGGTGCCGAGGAAGCCGTTGGAGAAGGGCTTTTGCAGTACGGCCGAGAAATTCCAACTGTAGCCCTTGTCGGTGTTGGTGCCGAGGTAGATACCGGTATAGGTGCGGTCCAGGCTCGAAGAGCTGGTGTAGTAGACGCGGTTGTCGGGCGAGCCGGTAAGACGCGACTGATTGGCGGGATCGAGGTTCAGGCTCTGGTAACGGACGTAGTTGTTGAACTTGGTGTAGAGACCTTCTACCGTCAGGATCAGATTACCGGGCAGTTGGTAGTCAACGGCCAGGTTAATTTTGGTCGTCTGGGGCAGCTTAAAGTTCTTGGCGAACAGGTCGATCTGGCCGGAAGGGGCCGGGTTGGACAGGTCGATGTCTCCGGGAAACTGGCTGTTGACGTCGGGGTTGAAGGCAACGGTTCCGCGTTCACGCACGCCACCGATGTTGAAGCCGTAGTTGTTGTACGCACCGCCTACCCAGACGAGGGGAGCCCGGCTGGTGAAGATGCCGATGCCACCACGCATCTGAAGCGTACGGTCGCCGAATACGTCGTAATTGAATCCGAGGCGGGGGCTGAAGAGAATGGAAGAGCTGATGCCCTGTCCGGTCAGTGCGCCCTCCAGGTCGTAGCCGGCCGCCTCCAGTGCGGGAGCGGTCTCGTTGTTGAACTGGGCGTTAGTGGGCACATCATTAGGGTAGATGGAAACGTCGGCGCGCAGTCCACCGGTCAGGCGCAAACGGTCGGTAACCTGAAACTCGTCCTGGATATAAAATCCAACGAGGGTTTGCTTCAGGCTGGCGATGGCCTCGCTGTCGTCACCGGTCACGTTATCTACCTGGCTGTAGCTGCGGTCGAACTGGCTGGAGGGGAGGCCGAGCAGAAACTGGTCGACGGCCGATGTATCACCGATACCGAAGTACTGGTAAGAACCGAAGTTCTCCCGCACGAACAGGTTGCCGGCCTTGAAGAATTCGAGGTTGGCTCCGATCAGAATGTTGTGGCGGCCCTTGTAGATGTTGAAGTCGTTCTTGACGGTGAGCACGTCCTGGTTAAGCAGGTTGGCGGTACTGAAGCGCTCGGCACCGAATTCGATCTGCTCGCCGTTGTTGCCGTCGTTGATGCGAACCGTGGGAAAGTCAGCGCCGAAGGGGTCGCGGTCGTCGCGCACGATGGTAAGACCTACCGTAAGGTTGTTCGAGGTGTTGTTGCTGAAGATCGAGTTGAGTTCGACGGCGGAACTGTTGGTCTTGCTGATGAAAAACTCCGAGCCGTTAATGAAGTTGATGCTGCGTGCTCCGGAGCTCCGGGCTTCCAGGTTCTCGGCACTCACGTAGGAGTGGCGGACCGAAAGCTTGTGCACGTCGCTTAGGTTAAAGTCCAGCTTCGCCAGGATCTTATCGCTGTTCAGGTAGGCCGTGTTGTTGTCGTAGCTGCCCAGATCGTAGTTGTACGTGTTGCTGACGAAGTTGCGCAGGCTTTCGATGTCGGCGGCGGTAGAATTGCCGGAGTAGTTCTGGATGTTAAAGGGCTGGGGCGTCTCGTCGCGCTGCAGCTCTGCATTGACGAAGAAGAACACCTTATCCTTTACGATGGGACCACCGAGGCGGGCACCGTAGGTCTTGGCGGTGAATTCCGCAATGTCATCGAAATTATAGCGATCGGAATTGACGTACCCTTCGTTGCGGGTAAGCCCTTTATTACGGAGGAAGTAGTAGGCGCTTCCCTCGAAGTCATTGGTACCCGATCGGGTAACCGCGCTGATGGATCCGCCGGCGAAGCCGCTCTGGCGGACGTCGAAGGGCGCAACGGATACCGTAAACTGCTCCACGGCGTCAATTGAAATGGGAGAAACACCGGTCTGGCCACCGTTGGTGCCGGAACCGGAAAGGCCGAAGGCGTCGTTGTTTACCGCACCGTCCAGGTAGATGGAGTTGAAGCGGTTGTTCTGGCCGGCGATGGAAATGCCGAAGCCGTCGCCCTCCGTTACTTTGGCCAGCGGGTTGAGGCGGGCGTAGTCGGAAATGTTGCGGTTGACGGTAGGTAGGGCGTCAATCTGCTGTTCGTTGATGGTGGTCTCCTGTCCCGTACGCTTGCTGTCGAATACACCGCCACGGGTAGCGGTAACGGTAACTTCGCCGAGGGAAACCGAGCCTTCGCTCAGCGCCTGGCTGAAGTTCACCGCCTGGCCGAGGGCAAGGTAAATGTCGTCCTGTACGACGGGGTTGAAGCCAGTATAGGTAACGGAGATGGTGTAAGGACCTCCAACCCGCAGGCCGGGCAGCCGGAAAAACCCTTCCAGATCGGTCACGTTGCCGTAGGTAGTACCCGAGGGGGTATGGACGGCCTGAACGGTAGCGCCGATCAGCGGCTCTTTACTGTCGAGGTCGGTAATTTGTCCGTAGATCGAAGAAGTCGTCACCCCCTGTGCGGCTACGCCAATGGGCAGTAGCATCAGCACCAGTAGGACGGTGAGAAGTGTGGTAAAAAACCTCATACTAGAAAGGATTTGGTTGATTAGGTTCCGGGAAATACCCGCGTAATTTGGCGCAAAGGTCTAATGATTTTTCGACCTCCACGTTAACCTAATGTTAACCTTTCACAAATCCCTGCCGGAAGCTTACCGGCGCCTACTTATCCTGGCGGGCAAAAACTTTGCGCAGCAGTTCCGTATTCCGTAGGGCCGGCTTTTGGCGCAATTCCGTTTCCTTTACCTCGATCAGTCCGAACATTCCTTCCAGTGCCCGTTCGGTCACGTACAGGTCCAATTCGGGTTCCGCTTTTTTTACGAGCGGTAGTTTGTTGTAGGCCGTCACCACCTTGCCCCAGATCTCGTTGGCGTTCACTTCGTCGAGGGCGGTACGAATCACGGGGCGAAACTCACCGGTCAGTGCGGTAGAGGTTCCGGTCTCCAGATAGCGCGTAGCAGCATCGTCGGCACCCATTAACAGATTCATCGCGTCCTTAAAGGTCAATCCTTTAATGGCATTTACGAAAATTGGGGTGGCCTTTTTGGCAGCCAGCTCCGCGGCGCGGTTGATGCGCTCGGTAAGGTCCTGCTCGACGTTTCCGAATCCCGGTAAAGCGCTCACCCGGTTCACGATGGTCTGGGCTTCCTCCGGCAGCAATATCTTGTACGGACTCTTCAGGTAGCCGTCCTGGGCGGAAAGCGAGGTGACTGCCTGACCAACCCCCTGATCAAGAGCTTGTTTAAGGGCGGCACCGATTTCGTCCTCACTCAGCGGCGTATCTCCGTTCAGCACGCCCTGGGCCTTGTCCGCCAGTTTGCCCAGTTTTCCGAACTGCGCCGCGGCGGGCAGCGACAATAGTCCAACGAATAGAAGTAGTAGTAACGAACGTACCATAGCACAGGTCTTTACACCAAAACGTCGGGCCGGCCGATTAGATTACGAACGAGAGGTTAAGGGAAGCCTAAGGTCGGAGTATTGCACGCCGAGTCCCTCACTCATAAATCCTCCCGCGTCACCCCCTCTACCTCCATAATAAGGTCCGCACCGTACAGACCGGCCGGCGTACGGTACCCCGGCTCGACGTCTCCGGCCAGTACCCGCTTGACGATCATCAGGGCGGTGATGGCGGTAAGGGTATAGCCTTCGGGTGTCCGCAAACGAGCGGCCACCGTCTTTCCGCTCACGTCCTTTACCTCGCCGTATATATAGGCCTCGGCTCCGGCGCGTTGCGCGTCGTCGGGACCGGCCGGTCTCGCTTCGATCTTTTTGGTCAGGTACTTCTTAACCACGCCGAGCCGGAGCAGGGGTCCGAGGTAGTTGCTGCGCTCCATCATCTTGATCTGAGCGGGCGGTACGGCGAAGTAGGTTTTTATGTTGGGTATACCGGTCGTGAAGTAAGCCGTAAAAACATCCCCCCAGGGAATCGTAACGGCCCGCAGGCTGGTCTCGGCGGTAAACGGAAATTTCCGTTTGTCGTAGGCGGCCTTGACGGGGACGATCTCGCCGTGCTGACGGATTGCTCCGCCGCTACCCAGTCCGCTCAGCATGGTTTTCGAGGTGCCCTTACTAATCATACCGCCCTTCCACGCGAAGGCGAGCACCAGGTCGGTGGCTTCGGGCATGCGTCGCTTCAGGTAGGCGGCCATGCAGTCGGTGGGCACTACGTCGAAGCCTACGCCCGGCATCAGCATCACGCCAGCACGCTCCGCTTCCGGACCCCGTTTGGCCGATTTGGCGAACACCGGGATTTCACCCGTAATGTCCAAGTAGTGGGTCCCGGTAGCCAGACAGGCCTCCTGCATGGCATCCGCCGTGTTGACGAAGGGGCCGGCTGCGTGCAATACTACCTTATGGTCTTGCAGCAAGCTGTGCAATTCGGTTCGGTTGTTGAGGTCCACGGCCCGGTAGTTGTAGCCGAATTCATTGCTCATCGCCTCGAGTTGGGTGGCATTGCGGCCACTGAGCAGCGGGCGGAGGCCGTATTCCGCGGCGAAGCGGGTGATGAGCCGGCCGGTGTACCCGTAGGCACCGTAAAGAATGAAGTCGGACATAGGTTCGGTTGGTTTACAGTTGCTTACTGCAAGGTACGCACCATACGGGCGCACGGCAATTGCGGCAAAATGGGCCCTTACGATAAAATGGCTCGCGTGAAATAAAAATTCTTCCTACCTTTCCGCCATGCAAATGAAAACCTCCTTCGGTTGGTGGCTCACCCGTACTCTCCCCTGAGCACGCACTAGCCCATTTGTAAAGATTCAAAGGCTCGTCGGTTGCTCCGGCGGGCCTTTTTCGTTAGGCCAGCACCGGCATCCGGCATAAACTATTCCTCACTTGTCCACCGCAACCCTCACCCAGGAAATCACCAGCCTCCGCGTCGTCACTCGGCGACTCACGGCCGATCAGCTGACGCCGGTCTCGCTTTACCTCGCGCTGCGGGACAGATTCACCGATCCCGTCCTGCTGGAATCAAACGAAACCCGCCACAACGAGCACTACTTCAGCGTCATGGGCCTGGATACCCTCGCGTATTACCGGGTCGACGACGGGCTCATCCACCGCGGCAGGGTAGGGGAGGCGGGTACGCAGGTGCCGTGCAACGACGCCGAAACGGTGAGCAAGGACCTCAGTGCCTTCCTCCGCTCCTTTGCGATCGACTTTGGCGACACCACACCACTTGTTCGGCAGTTCAACGGACTGATCGGCCACACCAACTTTGAGGGGGTTGCCTATTTCGATACGCTCTCCTTCCAGAATCCACGGCTCCTGCGCGCGCCCGCCCTGAGGTATCACCTGTACCGCTTCGTGCTGGTTTTTCACCACTTCCGCGACGAGCTCCTGCTCATCGAGAACCTGCCCGAAGGGGAGGAGAGCCGTCTGGACGAAGTGGAGAATGCCATTCGCACCGGCGGCACCGTACACCCCTTCATCACCGAGGGAGAAGAGTCAAGCAACCTTACCGACCAGGAGTACCGCGAACTCGTGGCCAGGGGAAAGCACCACTGCCGCGTCGGCGACGTGTTTCAGATCGTGCTGAGCCGGCAGTTTCGTCAGCAGTTCAGGGGCGACGAGTTTCAGGTTTACCGTGCCTTACGCAGCATCAATCCCTCCCCCTACTTATTTTACTTCGACTACGGCGATTACCGGATCATGGGCTCTAGTCCGGAAAGTCAGATGGTCATTCGCGACGGGGTAGCGCGCCTCAACCCAATCGCGGGTACCTACCGCCGCACCGGCGACGTCGACCGCGACCGGGAGGCCACCGAACGACTCCTCGCCGACCCTAAGGAAAATGCCGAGCACGTCATGCTGGTCGATCTGGCCCGCAACGACCTCAGTCGCCACACACGAGAGGTGACGGTGCGGAGTTTGCGGCAGGTCCACTATTACAGCCACGTGATTCACCTGGTGAGCACCGTCGACGGCAAGCTGGAACGGGAAGACGAGGCGGTGCGCATCTTCGGCGATACCTTCCCCGCCGGCACCCTCAGCGGGGCACCCAAGTACCGGGCCATCGAGCTGATCGACAAGTACGAAAATCAGCAGCGTGGATTTTACGGCGGTGCCATCGGCTTCATCGACTTCAACGGCGGTATGAACCAGGCCATCCTGATCCGGTCGTTCTTCAGTCAGGACAACGTGCTCTACTACCAGGCGGGGGCCGGGGTGGTGGCGGCCAGCGACGAGGAAAGCGAACTGCAAGAGGTCTACCACAAGCTAGGGGCCCTCACCAAAGCCATCACCAAAGCGGAGACCTACTCGGCCAGCTTCTAACCCGTCCAACGGGGTCCCCCCGTTGGACCGCTGTAGCAAAAATTTTGGGAAAATGAAAATCTTAATTCTCGACAACTACGATTCGTTCACCTACAACCTCGTGCACTACATCGAGGAGGAATTGGGTGAATCGATCGATGTTTTTCGCAATGACGAGATCGCCCTCGATGAGGTAGCAAAATACGATCTCGTGGTTCTGAGCCCGGGCCCGGGTCTGCCCGCCGAAGCCGGGATCATGCCCGAGCTGATCCAACGCTACGCCGGTAAAACGGTCATTTTCGGCGTATGCCTCGGTCACCAGGCCATTGGTGAAGCCTTCGGTGCCAGCCTGCACAATCTGGCTCAGGTACACCACGGCGTGGAGACCGAAATGCAACGCACGCTGACCGACGACGAACTTTTCGCCGACGTACCCCCGAAATTTCGGGCCGGTCGCTACCACAGCTGGGTGATCGATCCGGCCACCCTGCCGGACGAACTGGAGGTCACGGCTACCGATGAAAGTGGCGGGATCATGGCCATGCGCCACCGCAAGCAACCCATCTTCGGGGTGCAATTTCACCCCGAAAGCATCATGACCGAGCACGGTCGCCTGATGATCAAAAATTTACTGAACTTCGTCAAATCACGACAAGCCACCACGGTATGAAAAACATTGCAATAGACGATCGCGGCTACTACGGCCGCTTCGGTGGAGCCTACATCCCCGAAATGCTGCACGCCAATGTCGAAGAGTTGCGCCGCAACTACCTGACCATGATGGCCGACCCGGATTTTAAACAGGAGTTCGACCTGCTCATGCGCGATTACGTCGGACGGCCCAGCCCGCTCTACTACGCCGAACGCCTGAGCAAGCACTACGGCACCCAGGTCTACCTCAAACGAGAAGACCTCAACCACACCGGCGCCCATAAGATCAACAACACCATCGGCCAGATCCTACTGGCGGAGCGACTGGGTAAAAAGCGCATCATCGCCGAAACCGGTGCCGGCCAGCACGGCGTAGCGACTGCTACGGTCTGCGCCCTTAAGGGCCTGAAGTGCATCGTGTACATGGGGGAGGTCGACATCGAGCGGCAAGCCCCGAACGTAGCCCGTATGCGCATGCTCGGCGCCGAAGTACGTCCGGCCCTCAGCGGCAGCCGCACCCTCAAGGATGCGACCAACGAGGCCATTCGGGACTGGATCAACAACCCGGAAGACACTCACTACATCATCGGCTCGGTGGTCGGGCCGCACCCTTACCCCGACATGGTCGCCCGGTTTCAGGCTATTATTTCGGAGGAGACGAAGTGGCAACTGCAGGAAAAGATCGGTCGCGACTACCCCGATGCCATCGTGGCCTGCGTAGGTGGCGGGAGCAACGCCGCCGGAGCCTACTACCATTACCTGAACGACGAACGGGTGCGCCTGATCGCGGTCGAAGCGGCCGGACTGGGCGTTGACAGTGGGGAATCCGCCGCTACCAGTCAGCTCGGCACGGAGGGCATCATTCACGGGAGCCGCACCCTGCTGATGCAGACGGAGGACGGGCAGATCGTCGAACCCTACAGCATCTCGGCGGGTCTGGACTATCCCGGTATTGGCCCCCTCCACGCCTTCCTGATCGACGGAAAGCGCGCTGAGGCGATCAGCGTTACCGACGACGATGCCCTGGCCGCCGCCCTGTTCGTAGCCCGGCAGGAGGGGATCATTCCGGCCCTGGAAACGGCCCACGCCTTTGCCGCACTGGACCAGATGGCGTACGGCCCCGACGATGTCGTTGTGGTTTGTCTCAGCGGGCGGGGTGATAAAGACCTCGCCGCCTATTCTTCCTACCTCGATTCCGTACCCCTCAATCCCGCGTAGCACCCCAGCAAAGAACAACGATGAACAGATTAGCCCGGCTATTCGCCGAAAAAAAGAAGGACGTCCTCAATATTTACTTCACGGCCGGCTACCCGACCTTAGATAGTACGGTGCCCATCATCCGAAGCCTGGCCGAAGCCGGTGCCGACCTCATCGAAATCGGGATGCCTTATTCGGATCCGATGGCCGACGGCGAGACCATTCAGCACAGCAGCTCGGTCGCCCTGAGCAACGGCATGAACCTCAACCTGCTGGTGCAACAAATCGCCGAGGCCCGCCGGCACACGGAGGTGCCGTTGGTACTGATGGGGTACTTCAACCAGGTTTTGCAGTACGGCATGGAGCGCTTCGTGGGCGCGGTCGCAGGAGCAGGCATTGACGGGCTGATCCTACCCGATCTGCCAGCCTACGAGTACGAGCGAGATTTTCGCCGGCTTGCGGAGGAAGCCGACCTGCAGGTGAGCTTTCTCATTACCCCCCAAACCACCGACAACCGGATCAGGGAAATCGCAAGGAGCAGCACCGGTTTTCTGTACGTGGTATCGAGCAGTAGCATCACGGGGGGCAGCTCGGAAATCAGCGACAAACAACGCGCGTACTTCGACAGGATTGAAAAGCTGGGCCTCGATAATCCTAAACTCATCGGCTTCGGCATCAGTGACGCAGCGACCTTTCGTACCGCCTGTGAGTACTTCAACGGTGCCATTATCGGGAGTGCCTTCATTCGCTCGCTTGCGGGTCAGGAGAGTAGGGTAGCGGAGGCCAGTCGGGAATTCGTCGAGCGCATTCTGCAACCGCAGGAACAGTAAGCGGTGAAGCGGGTAATCGTCATCGGCGGCCCCACCGCGAGCGGCAAGACCAGCCTGGCCATCGAGGTAGCGCGGCACTTCGGTACGGAGATCATCAGTGCGGACAGCCGGCAGTTTTACCGTGAGATGCGCATCGGTACTGCGCGTCCTTCTCCGGAAGAGCTGGCGGCAGTCAGCCACCATTTCGTGGCCGATCGTTCGGTGACCGAGCCGCTATCTGCCGGTCGCTTCGCCGAGGAGGGCCTGCACCGCTTACGGGAAATTTTCACTTCCCACGATCTAGCCGTCGTGGTGGGAGGAAGCGGTCTTTTTATCCGGGCTCTCTGCGAGGGGCTAGATGAATTTCCTGAGGTAACCCAAGAAGCTCGCCGCAGGGTAGAAGAAATCGAGGCACGCGAAGGATTGAGTGGACTGCAACGTGCCCTGCGGGAGGCAGATCCTGCCTACTTCGGCGAAGTGGATCAGCAGAACGGGCGGAGACTGCAACGAGCCCTGCGGGTCTGCTTCACGGAGGGACTACCCTACAGCAGCTACCTAAACAAGGTCACCCCCCGGAGTTTTCAGTCGCACTATTATGCCCTGGCCCCGGAGCGCGCCTACCTGTACCAACGAATTGAGAAACGCGTCGACCACATGCTGGCGAATGGCCTGGAGGAAGAGGCGCGGAGCCTACTGGCATATCAGCAACTACCGGCCCTGCAGACCGTAGGCTACCAGGAGTGGTGGCCCTACTTCAGGGAAGAATATCCCCGGGACCGGGCGATCGAGCTCATCAAGCGGAACAGCCGTCGCTACGCGAAGCGGCAGGTTACCTACTTTCGGGATTTTAGGGCTGTGGAGGATTTTACCGAAATTGCAGCCCAAATGGAAGCGGTCTTGGGGTAACGCAAGTTGCTCGCTACCGGAAGAGATTCGGAATACATCGCATTTACCGTGAATTTCACTGCACCTGCGGCCCCGCCCCCGCGTTAGCCTTGCAAAAAAGAAGAATATGTCTAGAGTGATGATCATTGGCGCCGGCGGCGTCGGACGCGTAGTGGCCTACAAATGTGCCGAGTACCCGGAGGTGTTTACCGAATTCATGATCGCCAGCCGTACGCAAAGTAAGTGCGACGAGATTGCCGCCGACATCAAATCAGACCTGGGCTACGATAAGATCACCACCGCCGCCGTCGATGCCGAAGACGTGCCGGCCCTCACCAAACTCATCAAGGACTACGATCCCTTCATGGTCATCCACGTGGCCCTGCCCTACCAGGACCTGACCATCATGGACGCCTGTCTGGAGGCCGGTGTCCACTACCTCGATACGGCCAACTACGAGCCCAAGGAGGAAGCAAAATTCGAGTACAGCCACCAGTGGGCCTACCAGGAAAAGTTCAAGCTGGCGGGCTTGACGGCGATACTGGGTTGCGGATTCGACCCCGGAGTGACGAGTATTTTCACCGCCCGCGCGGCTACCCACTTCTTTGACGAAATCCACTACCTCGACATCGTAGACGCCAACGCCGGAGATCACGGCAAGGCTTTCGCTACCAATTTCAATCCCGAGATCAACATTCGCGAGATCACCCAACCCGGCAAGTACTGGGAAAACGGGAAGTGGGTGGAGATCCCCGCCTTCAGCATCCGTAAGGACCTGACCTATCCCGACATCGGCCCGAAAGAGAGTTACGTCCTCTACCACGAAGAACTGGAGAGCCTGGTTAAGCACTTTCCTACCCTCAAGCGGGCCCGTTTCTGGATGACCTTCGGCGACGAGTACCTGACCCACCTACGCGTAATCCAGAACATCGGCATGGCCGGTATCGAGCCCGTCATGCACAAGGGCGTAGAGATCATTCCCCTCGAATTCTTGAAAACCGTACTGCCCGATCCCGGCGGACTCGGCGAAGGATACAGCGGCCAGACGAGCATCGGCTGTCGCATCCGCGGCATCAAGGACGGGCAGGAAAGGACCTACTACATTTGGAACAACTGTAGCCACGAACGCGCGTACCGGGAAACACGGGCGCAGGGCGTAAGCTACACTACCGGAGTACCGGCGATGACGGGTGCCATGATGCTGATCCAGGGAAAGTGGGACGGTACGGGTGTATATAACGTAGAGCAATTCAATCCGGACCCCTTCCTGGAGGTACTCGGAAAGCACGGTCTGGAATGGCACGAGGAGGTCGGTGCCGACCTTGAATTGTAGGGTCGGTTCGTCGCAGCATCCGTTGAAACCAAAAAACTACCCCCCGCCTATAATAATAAGCGAGCTTATGCTACCTTTGCGGCTCATTTGAGGGACAGCAAAACTTCCCAACGCATGACGGCCAGCGCTCGCTTACTTCTTTTGTTCTTGTTCTGCTTTGGTTTTGGCCTGGTCTCCGCCCAGGCAGTCAATGATCACGGCACCGCCGGGGACCACGGCACGGCAGGCGACGAGACGGATGTTCACCAGAGCTGCGACGCCCACGGCGACGACTACGATCCGGCCGGAGTAATTCTCCACCACATCGCCGACGCCAACGAATTCCACGTGTTCGGGGATGTTTCGATTCCGCTGCCGGTATTCCTCTACGCTCCGGACCACGGCTGGACCGTCGGCCTCAGCAGCATGTTCCACCACGGCGAAACCGCCATCGACGGCTACGTCATGAACCACGGGCGGGTCAACCGCATCGCCGATCAGGACGCCGCCGTGCTGAACGGTGAGCACCACGTGGAGTGTATCGTGCACCGCCAGGAAACGGTTGACGGGAAAACGAGCGACATCTACGCCGCCAAGATCGACGGTCAGGAGTACCTGCTTGACGCCCCCTCCGTTGGAGATGGCGGACTGCTCGGCGGTGGCATCACCAGCTTCTACGACTTTAGCATTACGAAGAACGTGTTTACGATGTTACTGGCGGCCCTCCTGCTGATTTGGCTCTGGGGCGCGGTAGCACGTCGGTATAAAAAGAACGAGGGCAAGGCACCGACCGGCATTCAGAGCCTGATGGAGCCCTTCTTCGTTTTTCTGCGGGAAGAAATTACCATCCCCATGATTGGCGAGAAGCACTACGAGCGCTTTCAGCCCTTTATCATGACGGTGTTTTTCTTCGTCCTGTTCTGCAACCTACTCGGCCTGGTGCCGATTTTCCCCGGCAGCTCCAACGTAACCGGCAACATCGCCGTGACGATGGCCCTGGCGGTGATCGCGGCCTTCGTAGCATACTTCCACGGCAACAAGCACTTCTGGGCCCACACCCTGTGGATGCCGGGTGTACCTGCTGCCATCAAAATATTTATCCTCACGCCGGTCGAGATTCTCGGACTGGTCATCAAGCCCTTCTCGCTGATGGTGCGTTTGTTCGCTAACATCACGGCGGGCCACATCATCATTCTGAGCCTCATCAGCCTCATCTTCATCTTCGGTTCCAACGGAGAGAATGTGATTGGCGCGGGCGCAGGAGCAGTGGTTGGAGTGGCTTTTACCTTGTTCATGAACTGCATTGAATTGCTGGTCGCCTTCGTGCAGGCCTTCATCTTTGCCATTCTATCAGCAAGCTACATTGGCGCGGCCGTCGAGGATGCCCACCACCACGATGAGCTCGGTCATCACGGAGAAGAAAAAATTGCGGAAGGAGGAGCCATGGGCGGTGCCGTAACCGGCATGCACACCTCAGCAACCTAACGCAGCAAAGAATTTTATTAACCCATTTCAATTATACAACATGGGAGCTCTTGGAGCAGGTATCGCCGCCCTCGGCGCAGGACTCGGAATCGGACTCATCGGTAGCAAAGCCACCGAAAGCATCGCCCGCCAGCCTGAGGCAGCCGCCGATATCCGTAGTGCAATGATCCTTACCGCCGCCTTCGTCGAAGGTGCCGCGCTGTTCGCGATCATCGTAGGTCTTCTGGACAAGCTGCTCTAGTAGCCGTTTGGGCCCAGGCCACAACCCCAGCCGGTGGCGAACTGCGCTTGGCAGCGCCACCGGCTAATTTTGTCCCTCGAGTTAATCTTAACTTTACCTCATGTCCACTCTTTTTCTCGCCGATTTCAGTGTAATCAAACCCGATTTCGGACTCATCTTCTGGACCGTCGTCATCTTCCTGATCCTCTACGCGATCCTGGGAAAACTGGCCTGGAAGCCCATTCAGAAAGCCCTGCGCCGCCGGGATGAAGAGATTCAGACCAGCATCGACGAAGCCAAACGCGCCCGCGCCGAAATGGAAGCTCAGGCCGCCGACAACCAGCGCCTGCTCGTAGAAGCCCGGGAGGAACGCACCCGCATTATCACCGAAGCCGAACGGCAGAGCAAGGAGATGGTCGCCGCGGCAAAGAACGAAGCCCGGGAAGCCGCCCAGAAGGTAGCCGCCGACGCCAAACGCGACATCGAAAACATGCGCAAGGCAGCAATGGTCGACCTGAAGAGGGAAGTTGGAACCATGGCCGTTGAAATCGCCGAAAAAATCCTGCAGAAGGACCTCCGCAGCGACGCCAATCAGGAAGCTTTCGTTCGGGAGCTCGTGAGCGACCTAAACTAAGCCCCGCATGACCAACCCTACGGTAGCCAAGCGCTACGCACAATCCCTGATCGAACTTGCCCTGGAACGTGGCCAGCTCGACCAGATCAAGGCCGATGTGGACTCCATCCTCGCGATGGGTAAGAACCGCGACTTCGCGCTGCTGCTCAGTAGCCCGGTCGTCAATCCCAGTAAAAAACAGGCCATTCTGAGCGAGTTGCTCGACAAAGCAAAGGTCGATAAACTCGTTCGCCTCTACGTCAAACTGCTTATCGACAAGGGCCGTGAGGTGGATATGCTCGGTATCCTGCAGGCCTTCAACGAGCAGTACAAGAAGATCAAGCACATTTCCACGGTTAAGCTTACCAGTGCCGCGCCCCTCTCGGCCGCCACGCTATCTACCCTGCAGCAGCAGCTGATCGCCAGCGGCAGGACCGAAAGTAAGATCGACCTGGAAACGAACATCGACCCGGACCTGATCGGTGGGTTTATCCTTGAATTCGACGGACAGGTCTACGATGCGAGCGTATCGCATAAGCTCAAGAACATGAAGAACGAGCTGCGCAAACCAAATCTTTACGTAAACAAAGTAACCGACTAAGCCCCCCGGCAAGTCTCCCCATACGGTTCCACCCCCGGACCGACAACATCAACAAGCAATATCAATAAGCCATGGCTGACGTAAAACCTGATGAAATCTCCGCAATCCTGAAGCAGCAGCTTTCCGGATTCGATACAGCGACCGAACTGGAGGAGTACGGCACCGTACTGCAGGTAGGTGACGGTATCGCCCGCGTGTACGGTCTCAACAACGCCCAGGCGGGTGAATTGGTGAGCTTCGAAACCGGTACCGAAGCCATCGTACTGAACCTGGAAGAAGACAACGTCGGTGTGGTACTGATGGGCTCGGCTACGGGCATCCACGAAGGCAGCCGGGTTTCCCGCACCGGTCGTATCGCCTCCATCCAGGTAGGTGAAGGCATGGTCGGCCGGGTAGTCAACTCCCTGGGTCAACCCATCGACGGCAAGGGCGACATCACCGGTACCACTTACGAGATGCCCCTGGAGCGGAAGGCCCCCGGTGTCATCTACCGCCAACCCGTGAATGAGCCCCTCCAGACCGGAGTGAAGGCCATCGACGCCATGATCCCCATTGGTCGCGGACAACGTGAGCTTATCATTGGCGACCGCCAGACCGGTAAGTCGGCCATCGCCATTGACACCATCCTCAACCAGCGGGAGTTTTACGACCGCGGCGAGCCCGTCTACTGCATCTACGTAGCCTGCGGACAGAAGGCCTCCACGGTGGCCCAGGTGGCCAAGACCCTTGAGGACAACGGCGCGATGGATTATTCCATCATCGTTGCCTCTTCGGCTTCCGAGCCCGCGCCCCTTCAGTTCTACGCCCCCTTCGCCGGAGCCGCCATCGGTGAGTACTTCCGCGATACGGGTCGCCCCGCACTCATCATCTACGATGACCTCTCCAAGCAGGCTGTAGCCTACCGGGAAGTATCGCTGCTCCTCCGTCGCCCTCCGGGACGTGAGGCCTACCCCGGTGACGTATTCTACCTCCACAGCCGCCTGCTGGAACGCGCCGCCAAGGTGATCGACAACGATAAACTCGCGCAGGGCATGAACGACCTGCCCGTAAGCCTGAGTGAAGCCGGCATCGTAAAGGGCGGTGGTTCGCTGACGGCCCTGCCGATCATCGAGACCCAAGCCGGTGACGTATCCGCCTACATTCCGACCAACGTAATTTCGATTACGGACGGCCAGATCTTCCTCGAATCCAGCCTCTTCAACAACGGTATCCGGCCCGCCATCAACGTAGGTGTATCCGTATCCCGCGTAGGTGGAAACGCCCAGATCAAGCCAATGAAGAAGGTATCCGGTACGCTCAAGCTCGACCAGGCCTCCTACCGCGAACTGGAAGCATTCGCCAAGTTCGGCTCCGACCTCGATGCTTCCACCATGGGTATCCTCGAAAAGGGTATGCGCAACGTGGAGATCCTGAAGCAGCCGCAGTACAGCCCCGTATCCGTAGAGAAGCAAACCGCCATCATCTACCTCGGCACCAAGAACCTCATGCGGGACGTCCCCGTCGATCAGATCAAAAACTTCGAGAAGCTCTTCCTCGGCGAGCTGGGACGCAAGTACCCCGAAGTCCTCGAAAACTTCCGCGCAAAGAAGTACCAGGACGAAGATCTACAGAAGCTGGAATCGCTGGCTGCTGAGCTAAGTCCACAGTTTAAAAAGTAAGAAAGTGAGTTGTTGGGTTGTTGAATTGTTGCGTTAGCCACATTCAACAACTCAATAACTCAACAACCCGCCAACCCAACCTCTACCATGGCAAACCTCAAGGAAGTACGCGAACGGATCCGCTCGGTAAAGAACACCCAGCAGATTACGAGTGCAATGAAGATGGTGTCCGCGGCCAAGTTGCGGCGTGCCCAGCAGGCAATCACTGAGTTGCGGCCCTACGCCGATAAGCTCGATGAGATGCTGCGCAACATCCTCACGAATCTTGAAGGGGATGCCGATACGGTCTTCAATAAGGTGCGGCCGCTTACGGGTGCGTGCGTGGTGGTGGTTACCTCCAATCGGGGGCTGGCTGGTGCCTTTAACACTAACGTGATCAAGGCAGCCGAAGCTACCATCCGTGAACTCGGGCCACTGTCCGGTCCGCTCGATATCATTTGCATCGGGCGCAAGGGGGCCGAATACTTCCGCAAGCACTACGGCAAGCGCGAGAACGTAAAGGTGGTCACGGACTTTCAATCGTTGTTCGATGACCTCAGTTTCGATGTCACCAAAGAGGTTCCCGAGCTGATCATGCAGCGCTTCAAAGTGGGCCGGTACGACCGGGTGTATATCGCCTATGCGCGCTTTAAAAACGCTGCCGTCCAGTATGCGACGAGCGAGCAGTTTTTGCCGGTGGAGGAACAGGCATCGGATGAATCCGTCACCGATACGGGCCGTGCCCACTACCGCGCCGATTACATCTTCGAACCCGGCAAGGAGGAACTGCTGGCCTACCTCGTTCCCAGCATTCTGGAGACTAAGTTTCAGGCTGCTCTACTCGATACCCACGCTTCGGAGCACGGTGCCCGCATGACCGCCATGGACAAGGCTACCGAGAATGCTCAGGACCTGCTACGGGACCTGAAGATCAGCTACAACAAGGCACGCCAGGAAGCCATTACCAACGAGATCCTCGAGATCGTCGGTGGTGCCGCCGCCCTCGAGTCCGCCTAGTACCGGCTCTGCCACCGCGGTCGCCGGAAGTACCGCAGGCTCAGACCGAACATAGCGACCCAGTACACAATCTCCACGCTCCAGGCGATGGTCAGGTTTCCCCATCCGCTGCGGACGACCACGAAGACTAGCGCCATGTACAGTACGGCACAGGACGTTTGATAAATCAGTGCCTTCTTTGTTTGCCCCGCGCCGATCAATCCATTGAAGAAGATACTGCCGAAGCTGAAGGTGATCAGGATACCCAGCAGTACCCAGAAGACCGGGTAGGCGGCCTCGATCAAATACGCCCGACCGTCTCCCAGGATGGGGTAGAGTACCTCCCGGGGAAACAGGATGATCGGTAGTCCCATCAACAAGGTCACTCCGAGGCACATATAGGCGGTTTTCCAGAGCACGATCTTTACGTTGTACAGCTGTCCCTTCCCTACAAAGTAACTGACCAGGGTATTGATACCCGTGCAGAATCCCCACGCGGGTATGGAGAGAATCAGGTAGGCAATGCGAACGATATTGGTCACCGCCAGCGCCCGTTCGCCGAAATTCTCGACCAGGCCGAAAAAGAAGAAACCGCTGCCCAGCCCGACTACGGACATGGCTACGATCGGCACCGAGAGGCCCACAATCTCGCGGATCAGCTTGCGGTCCCAGTCGGGCAGTTTGCCGATCCGGTAGATCCGGTTCTTCCGGTCAAACAGCATGTACACCAGAAAAACCCCGAGGGCGACGTACTCCGAAATCGTGCTCGCCAGCCCCGCGCCCGCAATGCCCATCTCGGGAAAGCCATAGTTGCCGAAGATGAGGGCGTGGTCCAGGAAAATATTGGTAGCCGCCAGGACAACGGTATCGATCACAATAAAGACCGGCCGCGCGATCCCCGTGTACAACGCGATACACGCTACCCCGAGGTAGCTCGCGAACACCCCCCACTTCCGGGTCTCTAGGTATTCCAGCGACTTGTAGAAAATGATGTCCGAGTCGACCAGTGAGGCAAAGAGCCAGTACGCACCGTAAGTCATGAACAAAAACACGGCGATCGCAAGCACCAGCTCGAAGTACACCGTGCTGTAGAAGGTTCTTCCCACCAACTCCGGTCGGTCCTGACCCGCGCAGTGGGCAATCATGATCTGCCCGCCCCGACTGAAACCGAAGCCCACGGCCGCTACGATGATGTAGAAGGCCGCGACAAAACCAATGGCCGCAAAATCATCCTCGCTGCGGTAGTATAAAAACACCGAATCGGTCATGGCCACCACGTTCTGAGCGGCGCTGCCAATGATGATCGGTATGCTAACTTTCCAGATGCTGCGGTATGAGGTGCCTAGTTCCAAGGCCGCCAAATCTACGACAAGCCTCCGGTTAATCTACCTAATTCGCGAGCAGCTCGAAGGGGGTCACCGGCAGGCCTTCTTTGCTGAATAAATTGGCATCGTCCGGATTGTCGAACCAGGCGTACCGAACCGCGGTGATCTCCTCGCCGTCCGGATTTACGACGGTAAGCGTACCCTTTTTCTGGTTGAGAACGCCGACCGCCCACTGCCATTCCCCGCGTGCGTTGCGAACGGTAAGTGACTTTACCAGCGGGTAGCGCGTTGAATCACCCACCACCGTTAGTCCGGAACCGACTTCGTCGAATCTTACGGTCGCGGTCGAACCGTTGATCTCCAAGTTGACGGCCACCGGACTACTCGCCTGCACGTCCTTACCGTAGATATTCTGGAGTGCATGAAGGGAAAGCCGGCGACCCACCTCCCACTTATTCTTCGGATGAATATCGTCCGCCTCGCCGATGTCGGTGATCACGGCCTGTCCAGTACCCGGCAGGTCGAGGGCGGCAGTTTGGCTATTTCGCAAAATCGCCCATCCCGGTTCGTCGGGTCCGGTCGGCGGCGCCCTAAAGTTGGCCAGTTGCACCCAGTAGAAGGGCAGTTCCTCCCGCTCGAACCGCTTGCGCCAGGAAGTGACCAGGGTGCGCATTCGATCGGCGTAGGCCTCCGCGTCGTCCGGTCCCGCATTGGATTCGCCCTGATACCAGAGCACACCGGTCAATGGTAGGTTTTGCAGGGGGGCGATCATCGCATTGTAGAGCAGGGTAGGGGTCTGATTTGCGCGGCTGGCGGACTGGGTGGAAAACTCACCGATCCGATAGTGGTAGGTCCCGGCCAGGGGTACCTTTCCGGCCGAAGTTTCCAGGTACATGGACTCGGCACTCCCGGTAAATCCACCTCCGCCCCCACCGTCGTATACGCGGACCGCAAGCGTATTTTCCCCGGGGCGCAGAATACCGGCGGGTACGCTGTATTCGCGGTGCTCGGAGTATGCATTTGGAGTAATGCCGACCTGCTTCCCGTTGATGAACGTTTCATCGCCGTCGTCGATAGGTCCGAGGAAAAGCGTTGCCGCACCCGTCGCCTGCGCTTCGGTAAGCTCGAAGGTCCGGCGGTAGTAGAACACCCCATCCACATTGTCGTAGCCGCGGCTTTCCCAGGTGCCGGGCAGGGGAGCAGTTGCCCAGCCGTCGAAATCGATGCGGTCGTTCAGGTAGCCGAGGTCGCGGCCCTTATCGGTCTTGGGGGGCGTACCGTCTCCGAATTCACTCGCATAGAATTCGACTGCCTTTTGATTTACCCGCTCGTGTTCGGCGCGACGATCTTCGGCAATTTGGGTTGGGTCGATCCCGAGTGCTTCGGCACTGATCCACGGTTCGATGCGGCTGCCGCCCCAGCTCGAGTGCACCAGACCGATCGGGACCTCCACACCGCCCTCCCGCAGGTAGTGGGCAAAGTAGGCTCCCACTCCACTAAAATCCGCTATTTCGTTGGCCACTCCCGGCTTCCACGCTTCATCGAGTGCGAGGTGGTTTTCCGGAGCATCACTGTAGGTTTTGGATACCAGGATTTGGCGGATCAGGGGGTCGGCGATCGTGCGTGCCCGGGTACTATCGGGGTCGGACTGGGACAATTTCCACTCCATATTCGACTGGCCGGAAAGCAGGTACACGTCCCCGAAGTACACGTCTTCGAGGCGTATTTCACTGCGACCGTCGGAGATCGTTAGGGTGTGTGGGCCACCCGCCGGCATCGGGGGTAAGGAGGCGTTCCATCTCCCGTCGCGCTCCGTTTTAGTCTTTACTGATTGCCCGTCCACCGTAATGGTAATTGAGCGACCCCGGCGGTCCCAACCCCAGATCGGGTGCTCGACATCGCGTTGCAGCACGGCGTGATCGGTAAACAGTTCGAACACGGAAAGGTCCTGGGCGGCCAGCGCGGGAGCGATGCACACCAGAAGAAAGCAAAGAAATTTGGTAGCCACGATCGATGATTTGATCGTGGAATATCGCAATTATTCGCGGGTCCAGATTTCCCAACTGGCCTCCGCCTGTTTGTGCAGCATTCCCAGTCCGTTCGCTGCTCCTGCGCCCCCGCCCCTTGCCAAACGCAGAAACTTGGTTTCGGCGGGATTATAGACCAGGTCGTAACAAAAGTGGCGATCCGAGATAAACTCAAAGGGGATATCCGGAGCGGTTTCCACCCGCGGACTCATACCCAGTGGCGTAGTATTTACGATGATCCGGTGGCTTTCCATGGTATTCCGATCCAATTCGGAATACGTGAGCTGATTTACACCCGGGCTACGGCTGACGTACTGACCGCTGACGCCCAGACTTTTAAGGGCCTCGCGAACGGCTAGTGAGGCTCCCCCGGTTCCGAGAATGAGGGCCGACTGTCCGGAAAGATCGGTGTCGTGACCCTGAAGTTTCATCTGCTCCAGCAGGTCGTTGCGAAAGCCCCAGTAATCGGTGTTGTAGCCGATCATTCGCCCTTCCCGGATCAGGATGGTGTTCACCGCGCCAATGCGCTCCGCTGCGGGGTCTATATCGTCCATCAGCTCAACCACGCTTCGCTTATGGGGGATAGTGACGTTGCAACCCCTTACATCCTCGTACTCCTCCAGCTTTTCCTTTAATTGATTTACGTCCTCAAGCTCAAAGTTTACGTACTGATGGGTGTCGCTTAGCCCGAGTTCGGCAAACTTTTTCGTGAAGTAACCCCGGCTGAAGGAGTGGGAGAGGGGATAACCGAGAAGGGCGTAGGTGGTCATGAAATGTGGGTATGCTCAGGCCGCGGTCTGTTCCTTACGCTCGGTGGCGGTGGCTTCCAGTAGGAATACTACCGCGAGGCCGATCAGAACGGCAATGATGACTGCGATGACGTAGGGTTCGCCGCCGAGGTAGTGTGCGGGTAGGACGTTTGCTTCCAGTACGGGTACTACTTCGCCACTACTGTTCGTGCGGGTGGTGATTGCATTACGCCAGGGCCACAGCTTATTCAGGGACCCGATCATGAAGCCGGTGAGCAGCGCGAAGGTGCGGTTGGGGTAGGTTTTAAAGGTCCAGGTGAGCAGCTTGGCGAACAGCGCCAGTCCGACCAGGCAGCCGGCGGCGAAGCAGGCAACGATGAGTAGCGCACCGTCCTCGCCCGAAGTGAGTCCCTGCACGGCACCGAAAACGACGGTGTACATACCCAGTAAAACGAGAATAAAACTTCCCGATACCCCCGGCAGAATTAAAGCGGAGATGGCAACCGTGCCGGAAAAGAATACCAGGAGCGGTGAGGTACTGCCGGCCAGGGGGTTGATGGTAGTGAGCAAATAAGCCACCACGGCCCCTACGATCAGGAAGGTAACGGTACCCGAACTCCACCCCCGGATCTGTCGTCCTACATAGATTGCCGAGCTGATGATGAGTCCGAAGAAGAATCCCCAGACCACGGTAGGATAATTTTCCAGCAAGTACGTGATGACCTTTACCGCGAAGGCCAGTCCGATCACCATTCCGCCGCCGAGTTGCAGCAGGAAGGCGCCGTTGGCGGCGTGCCAGGCGGGTCGGAATCCCTCCCGCTTAAAGGTTCCGGCTACCCGGGTGCCCAGAATTGAGCCGATGGATTCCAGGAGTCGTTCGTAGATGCCCGTGATGAAAGCGATGGTACCGCCGCTGACGCCGGGGATGGCTTCGGCGATGCCCATGGCCATCCCCTTGAGGATAAGACTGATCTTCATCTACTGGGCGGGTTTTACGCTATTGTACATGGCCTCGGCTTCGGAAAGGGTAAAGACGCCGTCGAAGGAGTTCTGGAACACGATCTCGCGGTCGCCCCGGTAGATGATGTAGCGAAACCCGTAGGCCGATATACTGTCGATTTTATTCTCAAATACGAATCCCTGCGGTTCTTCGGTGACGATGCGTTCGAAGTAGCGGTTGTCGCGGACCAGTTCGAGTTCGTTGGCCTTCAGGCGAGCCATGTCGTTGGTGGTCGCGTCGCTGGCCAGGATCTGAACGGCAAAGCGATCGGCGGGACTCTTCACGGTGATGTCGTCGATCACGCCCGAAAGCGAGCCGGAGACTACGCGGGCGCTGTCCGGTGCCTGAATCGTTACGGGAATGTTGTAGGCCGTAAGGTCGAGGGCACGGTAGCCGCTGCGGCCGTCGGATTCACAGGCGGTAAAGAGAAGGAGGGCAAGTATAATTGGGGTAAAACGCATCCTGATAGTATTAGCGCGCAAAGATACCATGCCGCCCGTAACCCACCGGAGTAAAGCACTTGCCATAACAACATTTTGTTGTTCCAACCGGGTGCCATAGCTTTGTCGCACAATGATGAATTCCACCTTCTATTTCTGGTTTAGCTTTTACTGCCTACGCGAGTAGGGGGACGCTGAACACACGAATTAGAAAGTAACAGCACGAGCGGTCCCCCACTGATGGGTACCGCTTTTTTATTTTAATCTCTCCATGCCGTCAGCTACCGACATTCAGCAACTTCGCGTCAGCATACAGGGGTATGCCGGAGCCTTTCACGAGGCCGCCGCCCGGGAACACTTTCACGATCGCGAGGTCGTCATTGTACCCGGACACACCTTTGCCGATGTGATCGGCCAAATTGAAAGCGGCGAAAGCGACGTCGCCCTCATGGCCATCGAGAATACGCTGGCCGGCAGCCTGATGGCCAACTACGACCTCCTGCAGCGCTCCGACGTGCGGATCACGGGTGAAGTCTACCTAAAGATCCGGCAAAATCTGATGGCACTTCCGGGAGTCGGCATCGACGAGTTGCGGGAGGTGTATTCCCATCCCATCGCCCTCGTGCAGGTACGTGAGTTCTTCAAACCCTGGCCGAAGATCAAACTGGTCGAATCGGCCGACACTGCCCTGAGTGCCCTGCACGTGAAGGAGAGCAACGACCGCACCCGCGGCGCGGTGGCCCACACGCTGGCCGCCCGCCTGTACGGCCTCGACATCCTGGCCAGCGGCATCGAAACCAATAAACTCAACCACACGCGCTTCCTGGTGCTCGAGCGGGGCCGGGACACCAGCCTGGACGAGGGCAACAAGGTGAGCATGAGTTTCTCCGTAAGCCACGAATCAGGCAGCCTCTCCCGGGTGCTGATGGTGCTGGATGCGTATAAGATCAACCTGACCAAAATTCAGAGTACCCCGATCGTAGGCCGCCCCTGGCAGTACCGCTTTTACGTGGATTTCCTCCTTAACGGGAGTATCACGGTATCGGAGGCCCTGGCGGGAATTCGGCCCATCACCAAAGAACTGCGCATCCAGGGTATCTACACGGCCGGTGAAAAACCCTGAACCCCATGAAGAAAGCTAACACCATCCCGGCCGTTCGGCCCGTCATCCCGGTCAGTGACCGCCTCGGCGATACCAAGGAATACTACTTCAGCACCAAACTGCGCGAAATTGCCGCCCTACGCGCCGCCGGAAAGGACATCCTCAACCTGGGCATCGGCAGTCCCGACTTACCCCCCGCACCGGAAGTAGTGGCCGCGCTTACGGAAAGTGCCCGCTCGGAAGATGCCCACGGCTACCAGCCCTACGTCGGCCGCCCCGAACTGCGGACTGCATTCTCCTCCTGGTACGCCAGGTACTTCGGAGTGACGCTCGATCCGGACACCGAGCTGCTCCCCCTAATGGGCAGCAAGGAGGGGATCATGCACATCAGCATGGCATTTCTCAATCCCGGCGATGAAGTGCTCGTGCCCAACCCCGGCTATCCCACCTACCGCTCGGCCACCGAACTCGCCGGAGGGGTGGTGCGCAGCTACGACCTCAGTGCAGCATCCGACTGGCTACCCGATCTGGAGGTCCTAGAATCTGCCGGACTCGATCGCGTAAAGATCATGTGGATCAATTACCCCCACATGCCCACCGGCGCTACGGCCCCTCCGGATTTCTTCCCCCGCCTCGTCGACTTCGCGCGGCGCAACGGCATTCTCCTGGTAAACGATAATCCATACGCATTCATCCTGACGGATTCCGTCCAGAGCCTGTTATCGGTGCCGGGAGCCAGGGAGGTAGCCCTCGAGTTGTCCAGCCTCAGCAAGGCGCAGAATATGGCCGGGTGGCGGGTGGGCGTACTTGCCGGCGCGGAGGAATACCTGCAAACCGTGCTGCGGTTCAAGTCTAACATGGACAGCGGCATGTTTCTTCCCGTACAGCGGGCGGCTGCCGTGGCCCTCGGTCTGGGAGAGGACTGGTACACCAAACTAAACGAAACGTACCGCCGGCGCCAGCAGGTCGCGTTCCGAATCATGGATACCCTTGGCTGTACGTACGATCGGCAGCAGGTCGGACTGTTCGTTTGGGCCAAATGCGCCGGCTCTACCGATGGATACGGCACCTGCGACCGCGCCCTGTACGACCACGACGTGTTCCTTACCCCGGGCGGCATCTTCGGTTCGGCGGGAGAACAGTACGTGCGCATCAGTTTGTGCAGTACGGAAGCGGAACTGCTCCAGGCGTTGGACCGCTTAGCGGTTTCTGCCGCTTCCGACGATTCCCAACCTGAATCACGCCACTCATGGTAGTCGGCATCATCGGCATCGGGCTCATTGGAGGTTCACTGGCCATCAGCCTTAAGGAGAGTGGACTGGCTACCCGCGTGATCGGTATGGACGCCAGCCAACTTAACCTGGATAAGGCAGTGCGGCGACGGCTGATCGATGAGGACCTCCCCCTCGAGCAGGGCATGGATGTCTCGGACGTGCTTGTCCTGGCAACACCCATGGATGCCATGCTGAACCTGCTACCCCGCCTGCTCGACCGCATACGGCCGGACCAGACCCTGATCGATGTCGGCTCCACCAAAGAATCGCTCCTGGACCTGGTAAAGGACCACCCCAGGCGGGGACGCTTCGTAGCCTGTCATCCGATGGCCGGTACGGAGTTCAGCGGGCCCGAAGCGGCCGTTCCCGATCTGTTTACCGGCAAAACCTGCGTGATCGTGGATGCCCAGGATAGCGATCCGGATGCCGTAGATATGGCCAAGCGGGTGTTCAGTAGCGCGGGGATGACTTTTACCCACCTCGATCGCTGCGCCCATGACCTGCACTGTGCGTACGTAAGCCATATTTCTCACATCGCCAGTTTTGCCCTCGCCCTTACGGTGCTGGAAAAAGAAAAGGACGAACAGCGCATCTTCGAACTGGCCAGTTCCGGCTTCGGCTCGACCGTGCGGTTGGCCAAGAGCTCTGCCGACATGTGGGTGCCGATCTTTCGACAGAATCGCGATCACGTCCTCGACGTCCTCGACGAACACATCGAGCAGTTGGCACGCTTCCGTACCCAACTCATCAAGCGCGACTACGATGGCTTCTACGAAAGAATCCAGCGCGCCAATCAAATCGAAAAAATCCTGAAGTAGGGACACCGACTTAAGTACCATTCAATCTACTCTCCACCAATAAATACTACTACCATGGAAATGAATATTAAAAAGGTCATCACGCCTACCCCCGGTCGGGGAATCGTAATTGCCGGACCCTGTAGCGCCGAGACGGAGGGACAGGTCATGCAGTGCGCCAAGGACCTCGCCAAACTGAATCAGGTCGATCTGTTCCGTTCCGGCATCTGGAAGCCGCGCACCCGGCCCGGTAGTTTCGAAGGTGTAGGCACGGAAGGGCTATCGTGGCTCAAGCGGGTCAAGGAAGAAACCGGACTAAAGACCACCACCGAAGTAGCTAAAGCCAGCCACGTATACGACTGTCTTAAAGCCGGCATCGACGTCCTCTGGCTCGGAGCCCGTACTACCGTAAATCCCTTCAGTGTACAGGAAGTAGCCGACGCCCTAAGCGGTGCCGACGTACCGGTGATGATTAAAAACCCCATCAATCCCGACCTCGGACTCTGGATCGGTGCCGTCGAGCGCATCTACAAGGCTGGCATTACCCGCATTGGACTCATCCACCGCGGATTCAGCTACCACGGGGAAACCAATTACCGCAACGTGCCCCGCTGGCAAATGGCCATCGAAATGAAACGCCGCTTCCCCGACCTGCAGATGGTAGTCGACAACAGCCACATCTGCGGCAACCGGCACATGCTCGCCGAAGTCGCCCAGGAGGCCCTCAACCTCAACTACGATGGTCTCATGACCGAAGTCCACCCCCGTCCCGACGAAGCCTGGTCCGACGCCGCCCAGCAAATCACCCCCTCCGTCTTCGGCGAACTCCTGCAGGGACTCCGTCTCCGCAAGCCCACCGTCGACGAAATGGAAATGGAACCCCTCACCGAACTCCGCCGCCAGATCGACGAAATTGACAACGACCTCATCGGCATGATCGGTCGCCGCATGAAACTCTCCGACCAGATCGGCGAATTCAAGGCAGCCCGCAACATCGCCGTCCTCCAGGAAAGCCGCTGGGAAGCCATCCTCCAGGAAGCCACCAAATCGGGCAAAAAGCACGGACTAAGCAAGGAATTCATGGAAAGCTACCTCCGGGCCATTCACCAGGAGAGCATTGATCACCAAGATGCGATAGTGAATAAGGCGGTTTAGGTTGTTAGTACGGTAGTCATGTAGGCAATACCGTACTACTGTACTACTGTACTATTAATCTACCGTACTAAATCCCCTTCCATCACCACCGGCTCCTCCTTCCAGTACTGCTTGATCTTGCCGTGGAATTCGGTGTGCTCGTCGTCGGCTACGTGTTGTTCGAAGTGGGCGTAGGTGTCCCAGCACTCCATGGTGGCGAACTTGGCGGGGTTTTCGCGGTCGCGGATGAGGTAGAAGAAGCGGCATCCGGGTTTGTCCTTGCTGGCGCGGGCGTGCTCGGCGAAGGTGTCGGCGAATTCATCGGCTTTGTTGAGTTCGAACTGGGCGATGAGGTAGAGGGGTTTTGACATAGTACAACGTTTCCCACCTAACCCGGCCCCCCGGTCCAGGTTCAACGCTCTCCTGGTCAACTCATGCCCTCTCCTTACACGTTGAAGCGGAAGTGCATCACGTCACCGTCCTGGACGACGTATTCCTTTCCCTCCACGTTTAGCTTTCCATTGTCGCGGGCGCCCGATTCGGATCCGTAGGTGACGTAGTCCTCGTAGTGGATGACTTCGGCCCGGATGAAGCCCTTCTCGAAGTCGCTGTGGATCACGCCGGCCGCGCCGGGAGCTTTGGTGCCGCGGTGGATCGTCCAGGCACGAACTTCTTTCTCGCCGGCGGTGAAGTAGGTGACCAGGTCGAGCAGCTCGTAGCTGGCACGGATCACCTTGTTGACACCGGGTTCGTTGAGGCCCATCTCTTCGATAAATTCGGCGCGCTCTTCCTTGGTTTCCAGCTCGGCGATGTCGGCTTCGATACCGGCGGAGATGAGAATTATTTCGGCATCCTCGTCGGCCACGGCGGCGCGGAAGGCTTCGGTGTGGGCGTTGCCGTCGTCGATGCTGTCGATGTCGACGTTGCAGACGTAGAGGATCGGCTTGCCGGTCAGCAGCATAAGTTCCTTTACGACTTCCTCACCCTCTTCCGAAGTCTCGAAACTGCGCGCGGGTTTTTCGCTTTCCAGGTGGGCCAGGAGCGCTTCGCCTACTTCGACGACGCGCTTGGATTCCTTGTCGCCACTCTTGGCCGTACGGCGGAACTTTTCGACCTTCTTCTCGACCGTGTCGATGTCCTTCAGAATAAGCTCGGTGTCGATGATCATTTTATCGCGCACCGGGTCCACGCTGCCGTCTACGTGCACGACGTTATCGTCTTCGAAGCAGCGGACCACGTGCAGGATGGCGTCGGTCTCGCGAATGTTGCCGAGAAACTGATTGCCGAGCCCCTCTCCTTTGCTGGCTCCTTTGATCAGGCCGGCGATGTCGACGATATCGACCGTCGTGGGCAGGATGCGCTGGGGGTTGACCAGCTCGGCGAGCTTATCGAGCCGCGGGTCGGGAACGGTGATCACCCCGAGGTTGGGATCCTTCGTGGCGAAGGGGTAATTGGCGGCGAGTGCCTTTGCGGAGGTCAGCGCATTAAAAAGCGTTGATTTGCCCACGTTCGGCAGGCCCACGATACCACACTTAAGTCCCATATGCTCTCAGGTTTTGCTAAAGGACCGCAAAGGTACGAAGCCGGCGGCTGGCAGGGTGCCGATTGCGCTTGAACGGTATAACAGATTTTAGAAATTCGGTCCCTGCGGCTGTAGCAGGCGCGCAACAAATTCCGTCATCAATCCGGGCTCGTACGCCAGCGAGAGGGAAACGTAGGCGATCAGGCCGAAAATGGCACCCCACAGGTGGGCATTGTGGCCGATGTTGCTGCCCCCCTGCTTGTCGGCGTAGTGAGAATAAGCAATGTAGCCGATGCCGATCAGGATGGCCGGTAACGGCGGGAAGATGAACCACGCCCACGGCATCCACATGATGTAGGGCCAGATCATGGCTGCGACACCACCCGAGGCGCCCAGACTAGCGTACATCCGGTTGTCCTGGTGGCGTAAGTAGTCGGGCACGCTGGCCGCCACGATCGCCGCGCAATAGAATAGGAGGTAGGCCACCTTCCCGAAGGCCGGACCGAACAGGTACACCTGGAAAATATCCTCGGCGGCCTGTCCAAAAATGTACAAGGCCCACATGTTAAACAGCAGGTGCCGAAAGTCGGCGTGTACGAAGCCGTGGGTCAGGAACCGGTAGTACTCCCCGCGGTCTTTCACGGCGGTGGGGATGAACATCAGCCGGCTCTTCAGCTCCGGGTTATTGAAGGCCTGCCAGGAGACGAGCGCGGTAATGAGAATGATGATGACGGTCATAGGTAGAGGTTGGCGCGGACGAAGTATCTTGGCCGCGTACTTAAGCTAACTCAATGATCTACACTCCGCAATTGTTGCCCTTCCTGTTGATTCTCGGTCTTGCCACCAGCGGCTGTGTAGCCCACAATCCGCAAAATAACACTATGACCCAGACCTCCGCCCCCGGTATGGCCCACACCGTCTACTTCTGGCTTCACGACGGACTTACGGACGCCGAGTTGAAGAGCTTCGAACAAGGAATGAAGAGCCTTCAGGAGGCGCCATCGGTACTCCGCGCCTTCGTCGGTAAACCGGCCACAACGCCATCGCGAGACGTGGTTGACAACAGTTTTGATTACTCCCTCGTCCTCTGGTTCGACGACGTTGCCGCACACGATGCCTACCAAATTTCGCCGACTCACCTCAAATTCGTTGAGGACCACGAAGCAAAATTTGACGTGGTCAAAGTCTTCGACAATTTCCTAATCAAGTAGGATTCTCCGCATCTCCAGCAGTATTTCTTTTTCCGGCAGACTCAGTTTGGCGGCCAGGGCAGCCTCCCGCCACAGCAGCAATGCATCGATCTGCCGCAGCGACCACCGCGTTAGGATCGTCGACACCACCAGGTAGGCGGACAACCAGAAGGGAAGCAGGAAAAGCAGGGGCAGATAAAGCAGGGTCCCCACAGCGACAGTAGCGAAGCGAACCGGGCTATAAAATTCGATCGTTTTCGGCCCCTTCAGCGCAATTACCTCAGCCAACATCCATAGGGGCAATTGGGGCACGAGCAGCAAAACCGCGAGTAACCCCATCCGGGGAAATTTTTTCCCCTTCCCACCGGCCATCAGTCCGGCATCCGTAATACCATTCTGTTGCAGGCGGGCGGCGTAGCGCAAGGAGCGGTGATCATCGGGAGAATAGCCTGCAAGCCCGGTAAGCTCCCGCTCGAGTCGGTCTCTGGAATCAGCGCTACCTGCCGTCGAATTTACGGCGAGTTCCCGGAGCACGGTGACCCGCGATTCGTACAGGTCGTCGGAATCCCGCTCCGGAAACCTGATTACCTGCGCCGATAGTGCGGCTTCCAGATCACCAGTCAGTTCGCGAATCCCCGCCGCCTCGTTGTGCCGGAAGCCGGCCAGGTAAGCACTTGCCCGCAGGGGAGCGCCGCAACGGATCATTACCGACGAGCGGACCTTAGCGGCTGCGGTAAAATTCACCCCTACCGGTACGATGTAAACCTCCGGAATGGCGGAATCACTATCCAGTGCCCCCAGCGCGATGCGGGCGGTTCCCTTCCGCAACGTCCGCAGGCGTTTTTCGTGAATGCACCTGCCTTCCGCCAGGATCATCAGCGCTTTTCGCCCCGCCAGCGCGGTGTAGCACTCCCGAAAGGTGGCGTAGTTCTCCGTGAGCTTGCCGTAACCGCCGTCCTGTATCCGGTATACGGGGAGCATATTGAGGCCCCGCAGGGTGACCGAAGCCAATTGATTGACAAACAGATCGCCGCGAGCCAGAAAATGCAGCACCCTGGGTTGAAAGCAGGCCATGATACAGGGCTCCAGAAAGGCCGTCGGGTGGTTAGCGGCCAGGATCACCGGAGCATCCTTGGGGATGTGCTCGAGCCCCGTAATCTCGATTTCTTTAAAGTAATAGGAGAGTACGTGACGCGCAACCGGCCGAACCAGGTAATAAAGCATCAGGCGTCATTGCGTCTCGCGGCGAGGAGGTACAGCACGGACATCCGCACTGCCACCCCGTTTTCAACTTGCTGCAGAATGATACTGTGGGAGCTGTCGGCCACCTCCGTATCGATCTCGACCCCGCGATTGATCGGGCCCGGATGCATAATTACGATCTCCTTGTCGAGGCGGTCCATGCGTGCCCGCGTAATGCCGAAGTGCCGATTGTATTCCCGCAGACTCGGGATGTACTTCGTATCCTGACGCTCCAGTTGAATGCGCAGGACGTTGGCAACATCGCACCATTGCAGGCTATCCTGAACGTCGTAACTTACTTCTACGCCCAGGCTACCGATGAACTTGGGAATCAGGGTGGGAGGGCCACACACCCGCACCTTTGCTCCAAGGCGCTGGAGACAGAAAATATTGGACAGCGCCACCCGGGAATGGGTCACGTCGCCGAAGATGCATACCCGCTTGCCGCGCAGGTCACCCCCGAGGGCGTCGCGCATGGAGTAGGCGTCTAGCAGGGCTTGGGTCGGATGTTCGTGGGTACCGTCGCCGGCGTTTACGATGCTGGCGTCGATCTTTCCGGCCAGGAAGTGGTGGGCACCCGGGGCGGGATGGCGCATCACCACCATGTCGACCTTCATGGCCAGGATGTTGTTGACCGTATCCAGCAGGGTTTCTCCCTTCTTAACGGAGGAGCTGGAGGCGCTGAAGTTTACGGTATCCGCGCTAAGGCGCTTTTCGGCCAGTTCAAAACTGATCCGCGTCCGGGTAGAATTTTCGAAGAAGAGGTTGGCGATGGTGATGTCGCGCAGGCTCGGGACCTTTTTAATGGGGCGATTGATCACGTCCTTGAACTCGCGGGCGGTATCCAGAATGAGTTCGACGTCGGCAGCCGTGAGGTACTTGATGCCGAGAACGTGTTTCGTGGATAGTTGCTGAACGGAGGCCATCGCGAGGGTTAGGAGCCGGTGAGGATGATCTGATCGGTGCCGTGAGTCTCGGCCCACTGCACGTCGACGTATTCGTCGGTAAGGGTATCGACCACCAGGCCGCGGTAGTTGGCCTGGACGGGTAGGGTACGTCGGAAGCGGCGGTCGACCATGACAAGCAGCTCTACGGCAGACGCGCGGCCGAAGTGGTTGAGGGCGGTCATGGCACTCAGTACGGTCCGGCCGCTGAAGAGCACGTCGTCGACCAGCACCACCCGTTTGTCTTCCACCAGAAAATCGATCTCGGTGGGGTGAGCGGTCAGGGGGCCGGCCTTGGTCCGAAAATCATCACGGTAGAAGGTGATATCCAGTTTTCCGTAGGGAAGCTTGGTCACTCCGAGTTCGATGAGCCGACGGTGCAGCCGTTCGGCGAGTTGTACCCCGCCGGTCTGGATGCCGATGAGGCAGCTGTCGGCAAAATCGCCGTGCTCCTCGATCAGGTGGCGGCACAGCCGTTCGATGGTCAGGGCAAAGCGGGCGCTGTTGTGTATGGTGCGGGTATCGGGCACGGGGCGAAGGTAGCGGTTTAGCCCGGTGAATGTATATTTTAGCGGCCGCGATTTAGACGCGGGTACCGAAAGGGGCGAACCAGCTATGGGCCCGCCGGTTATCCTATATCCGAAAGCTAAATTTCTCTCCCCCATTATGCAGTATCGTCCCGGCAAGGAAAGTGACTTCGATCACCTGGAGACCTTCGTCTGGCAGGCGATCTTCCCCGGCTTCGACGTGCCGGGACTTTCCGACGACCAACGGGCCGAAAACGACGAGCTGGTCGCCCAGGCCAAGACCCGCGCGATCGCCGCCCTGAACAGCCCCGACCACCTGGTCCTCACCGCCTGGGACAACCGCCGCCGCAACCTTGTGGGCTACCTCATCCTGGCGCTAAACTCTGGCGACCACGCGGAAGTCGTACACCTCATTGTAAAGCGGGGTGCCTGGGGTTCGGGGGTGGGGAAGGAGCTCCTGGAGCAGGGGGTGCAGCGCTTACGTCCGGGCTCTGGATTGCGCCTCGCGGTTCGCCCCTACAACCAGCGCGCAATCGCCTTTTTCACCAAGCACGGCTTCATCGACACGGGGGAAGCGGCGGGCGACGCGGGCATCGACCGAATCCACATGGTCAAAGCGGCGGAAGTAGTTAGCAAGCCGGAGCCGGCAAAAGTGGTAGTGGAAGAGGAAGACGATTTTCCGACCGCCGCCGACGAGCCGTATTACGAGGAACTGCCCGATTATCGTCTGGCTGCGGATGACTGGTCGGAACCCGTCTTCGACCCCGAGCAGTCAACCCTCGACGAGGAACAATTCAACCAGCTCGAAGACTTCATCACCCGGGCGAAGGCCCGCAAGGCCGGGCAGGCCGCCCCCATCACCCGCCACCCAGAGATCGAACTGGAGATCGATTATGGCGAAAGCACCGACGCGAAACCCACAAGCACGCCGGAACCTACCGGGTTCACCTTTGCTTTTGACTATACCGACCCTGGACCCGCGTCCCCGCCCAAGGATCGCGGCGGAGCGCAGGAGCAAGCGGAGGAAACCCTGGAGCTGGACGAAATACCGGAGGAGATAACGGTTGCCAAATTGCGTGGCGAACTGGAAGACGGGCTGGGCGACAAGCTGACGGCCTACTTCGGAGCCGATGCGCTACCGGATTACCTGGAAATCTACCGGAACGACGACAATTTTCACCGGATTCGGGACGTAAGCTTAGCTTCCCTGAGTACCTATCTCAATGGCCACGACCGCGATGCCCAAGCTGCTCGCCGCCGCCGTGATGTACTGGCTGATCTAACTGAATACTTCATGGTGGAAAGCGGAGCCGAGCTACACGAAGGCTTGTTTCCCCAGAAGCTGCTGCGATTCCAGGGGCTGGATTGGAAAAAGGTGGATCTCTTTCGCCTGGTTATGGCTTACCTCGACTTCGACCGGGAAACGGAGTCGGTGTATACAGATTTCGTGACCATGCCGCCGCGGGTGCTCAAGAACGCAACCTCGGCATACTTGCGCGCAGACCGCGACGAACGCGTACTCTTCATCTGCGACCAGAGCATCTTCGGTAACGGCAAACAGGGGTTTGCGATGACCGACAGTGGCGTGTACTGGAAGAACGTGCTGCAGCCCCCCGGAGCCGCTACGTATACGACGGTCCGACGACTCGGCATCCACGGCGACCACCTTATGATCGACGGGCAGTATTTCGATGCGGGGCGGCGGCTCAACCTCCGCGTGGCGCTGTTGTTGGATAAGCTGCGCAGGATGGACTTGTCCGATTAACTACCTTTGCGCGCCCAAACGAGCCGTCATGCATTACCTGACCCGTCGCGAAACCTTCAATGCCGCCCATAAACTGGCGGTAAAGGACTGGCCCGACGACAAGAACAAAGAGATCTTCGGCAAGTGTGCCAACCACAACTGGCACGGCCACAACTACGACCTGCGTGTCACCGTCAGCGGCACCCCCGATCCCATGACGGGCTTCGTGCTCGACGCCAAGAAACTCTCGGATCTCGTCAGGCGGGAAGTGGTGGACAAACTGGACCACTCCAACCTAAACCTTGACATCGACTGGTTCGCCGACGGAAAGCAGCCGACCACCGAGAACCTCACCACCCAGATCTTTCAGCGTCTGGAAGCCGGGGTCGCCGAACTGGGCGCCAGCCTGTACCGAGTCCGCCTTTACGAAACCGAAAACATTTACGCCGACTACTACGGTCCGGCCGGAAGAAAATAGCCCATGCAGCCCAACGAACTACTGACCCACGAGGAAGAAACCACCGACGTCCTGAGCGGCCACTTTTCCGAAATCATCAGCGGACTCGGTGAAGATCCCAACCGCGATGGCCTGCTGAAGACACCCGTCCGCGCCGCTAAAGCCATGCAGTTCTTCACCCAGGGCTACGACATGGACGCGGAAAATATCCTCCGTTCCGCCATGTTCGCCGAGGACTATTCCGAGATGGTCATCGTCAAGGACATTGAGCTCTACTCCCTCTGCGAGCACCACCTGCTGCCCTTCTTCGGCAAAGCCCACGTGGCTTACATCCCCGACGGATACATCGTGGGCCTCAGCAAGATCCCCCGCGTCATCGAAGTCTTCTCCCGCCGCCTCCAGGTCCAGGAACGACTGACCGACCAGATCCTACAGTCCATCCAAAAAACCCTCAATCCGCTCGGCGTGGCCGTCGTCATCGAATGCCAACACATGTGCATGATGATGCGCGGCGTACAAAAGCAGAGCAGCGTCACCACCACTTCCGCCTTCACGGGCGCCTTTAAGTCGGAGCGTACGCGGAATGAGTTTTTGAAGCTGATTACGAGTAGTCTTCATTGAGTTGTTGGGTTGTTGAGTTGCTGCATTGCCGTCAAAACTCAACAACTCAACAACCCACCAATCAACTCTCCTTCCTCCGCATCACCGGCACATCCTTCACCACCATTTGTAGCGTGAGGGGGAGGCGGCCTTCGAGGAGGTTGACCTTGCCGCGGCGGAGGCTTTCGACTACGTCGGGGGTGTAGTGGCGGATCGTGATAAGTTCGAGGTTGCGGTCGACGGTGGTTTTGAAGTTTTCGTCGATGAGGGTGCAGAAGCGTTCTACGCGATCGTCGATGTCGTTTACCACTACGTTGAAGCTGATGGCCGTATTCTGCATCATATTGACCTGGAGGCGGGTCGTGGTGATGTGCTCGAAGAGTTCCTTGATGTGGTGCTCGGCGACGAAACTGAAGTCGCGGGTGCTGATGTTGATGAGGGCCTGGTCGGGTTCTACGGCGACCATGGGGGGGTAGGCATCGCCGGCGTCGTCGGTGACGAAAGTGCCTTCCAGCTCGGGTTCGATGAAGGAGCGGACGTAGAGGGGGATGCTCTTGTTCTGGAGCGGTTTGATGGTCTTGGGGTGGATGACCTTGGCGCCGTAGTAGGTCATTTCGATCGCTTCCCGGTAGCTGAGGCGGTCGATCTTGGAGACGTTTTCGAAGATGCGGGGATCGGCGGTAAGTACGCCCGGGACGTCTTTCCAGATGCTCATGGCTTCCGCGTTCAGGCAGTAGCTGAAGATGGCGGCGGAGTAGTCGGACCCTTCGCGGCCGAGGGTGGTCGTGTAATTTTCGCTGGTGTTGCCGATGAAGCCCTGGGTCAGGACGAAGTTCGTTTCCTTCAGTAGTGGGGGAACCAATCGATCCGCCCGTTCTTCCGTTTCGGGCCACTTCACCCAACCTTCGCGGTAGGTGTTGTCGGTCTGGATGACGTCGCGGGCGTCGAGCCAGCTGGTGGGTAGGCCGACGGCATTAAGGTGGGCGGCAACGATGTGGCTGCTGATCAATTCGCCGAGGCTGACGATCTGGTCGTAGTCGAAGTCATATTCCTCATTCGGCGTTTCGTCGAGGGCCCACTCCACCGATACGAAGAGGTCATTGATGGAGGCGGTAAGTTCTTCCGGCACCTCGGCGAAGAGTTCCTGAATGATGGCCGTGGTCGACTGATGGATGTCGTGCAATTTTTGCCGGGCTTCATCCGGTTTTCCGTGCCAGTAGGCGTGGGCGACTTCTTCCAGCGCATTGGTGGTTTTTCCCATGGCCGACACGACGATCACCAGTGAATCACCGGCGAAGGGTTGAAGAATTTCGCCTACGTGGCGTATGGCGCTGGCATCCTTTAGGGAAGCACCTCCGAATTTGAATACATTTACCTTCTTCTGCATAATCGCGCAAAGGTAACTTTACTGACTTTTTATTGGGAAACGTACGCACCGATTTATGAGCACCACCGACAAACCGTTCATCGCAGCCTCCATTCACTTCTTACACTGGAACGTGGAACGGATTGCCGCTTGCCTCAACGAACTGACCGAAGAAGAAGTCTGGCAACGCCCAAATGACAATTCCAACAGCGTAGGCAATCAACTCCTCCATTTACGCGGGAACATTCGGCAGTGGATACTCACCGGACTGGGTGGAGTGGCGGACGAACGGCAGCGCGACGAGGAGTTCTCCGCATCGGGAGGAATTGATAAGACCGAACTGTATAAACAGTTGACCGAGACCGTTAATGAGGCCGTCGATATCATCAGAAATTTACCCTCACACCACCTTATAGAAGAGCGCCCCGTACAGGCCTTCGTCCACGACGGGACCTTTATCATTCTGCACGTCGTGGAGCACCTAAGCTACCATACCGGGCAGATCATCTTCTGGACCAAATTGGTAAAGGATAAGGACCTTAAGTTGTACGGCGACACGAATTTGAACCAAACCAACTAGCTCCCGACCATCAGCGAAAATTCGCTGGCTTTCTTTGGACCGCCCGGCCCCACCATTTACCTTTACCGGTATGGTACAGTCGATCGTTTTTGCGGTGGTGGCCCTGCTGGCACTGGGTTTCGCATACTTCCAGTTTAGCAAGGTTTGGGCAAACGTAATGTTGGGTAAGGCGGAAGAGGTAAGTGGGCCGACGGGTGAGCGGTGGAAGAACATGTTGCTGGTCGCCTTCGGGCAGAAGAAGATGTTCAAGCGGATCATTCCGGCCGTGTTGCACCTTATGCTTTACGTAGCCTTCGTCTTTACTCAGATCGAACTGATCGAGATCTTCATTGACGGAATCTTTGGGGTGCACCGCTGGTTCTTGGGTCCGCTGGGGGGGATGTATAACTTTATCATCAGCACCATCGAACTGCTGAGCATTCTTGCCTTTGTGGCTACGGTCATCTTTCTGGTTCGGCGCAACGTGCTGTTCATCCCCCGTTTCCACAAGCCCGAAATGCAGGGATGGCCGAAACTGGACGCGAACCTGATCCTGGTCTTCGAGCTTATCCTACTGGCCTGCATCTTCACCATGAACGGTACCGACGTCGTGCTGCAGGATCAGGACCCGGACCACTACCGCGCTACCAATTTCGCCGTCAGCGGCTTCCTTGGCCCGGTGATTTTCGGAAGCTTTGACGCATCAACCCTTTACGTGCTGGAGCGAGTAGGGTGGTGGGGACACATCATGATGGTCTTCGTCTTCCTGAACTACCTGCCGAAGTCCAAGCACCTGCACATCCTGCTGGCCTTCCCCAACACCTACTTCGCCCGCCTCAAACCGAAGGGGCAAATGATCAACATGCCGGAGATCATGAACGAGGTGAAATCCATGATGGGCCTCGGCGATCCCAACGCCCCCGAGCCCGACATGAACGCGGAGCTACCCGAATTCGGCGCCGACGACGTAACCGAAATGAGCTGGATCGATGTACTGGGCGCTTACTCCTGCACCGAATGCGGTCGCTGCACCGCCGTCTGTCCCGCCAACATCACCGGCAAAAAGCTGAGCCCCCGCAAGATCGTCATGAACGTCCGCGACCGCGCGGAAGAAATCGGCGACAAGATCCGCTCCGGCAACACCGAGTACGCCGAACACGCCGACCAGCCCCTCAGCCGCACCAATTTCCAGGACGGCCGCAACCTCTGGGACTACATCACCCGGGAGGAAATTCACGCCTGTACCACCTGCAACGCCTGCGTGGAAGCCTGTCCCATTCTCATCAATCCCCTGGAAATGATCAATAAGCTTCGCCGTCACGAAATCCTCACCGAAGCAGCCGGTCCCTCTGATTGGCGCCCCCTCTTCAACAGCATCGAGAACCAGCAGCGGGCGTGGAGCGTGGGAGGATCAAGGATGGATTGGGTGGAGTAGGTTGGTGAATTGTTGAGTTGGTGAATTGCAGGTGTTGCGTGGTTACATTGCTAAATTGAGGAGAGATGGATGACTTTGAAGAGATAAGAAGTTTGTTGATGGAACCCGCTAAGGAATATGGAGAGGGACGCACCTCCAGCAGGGAGTTTGCCATTGAACTAAAACGGCGGACGAAGGAGGCTGCAATTCGCTTGGTTAATTTTATGGAGAGGACGGGCAAGAGTCCTGCGTTGAGCGTGGTGAGGTACCAACTATTAAAATCAGGAACCTCCGTAGCGGCAAACTACCGCGCAGCATGCCGAGCACGTTCAAAAAAGGAATGGTACGCTAAGATGTGTATTGTGGTCGAAGAATGTGACGAAACGGTTTTTTGGCTCGAAGTACTTATGGAAAGCGAAATCCGAGTAAATGAAACCGAAGTGCGTGTATTGGGCAAAGAATATCAAACCCTCCTACAAATATTTGCCAAAGCAAGAGCAACCGCCAAAGTTTAACAAATAGCACAACCCAACAACTTACCAATCCAACAACCCCACAACCCCCTCCAATCAACAACCAACCCCAATGACCGTACAAACAATGGCCCAACTCGCCGCCGAAGACCGCCAGCCCGAAATCCTCTTCTGGGTAGGCTGCGCGGGTTCCTTCGACGATCGGGCCCAAAAAGTGACGCGCGCCTTTGCCGAAATTCTAAACGCAGCGGGGATCGACTTTGCCGTGCTGGGAGATGAGGAAGCCTGTACCGGGGATCCCGCCCGCCGGGCCGGCAACGAGTTTCTGTACCAGATGGTGGCGCTGCAGAATATCGAGACGCTGAACATGTACGGCGTAAAGAAGATGGTCACGGCCTGTCCGCATTGCTTTAACACGATCAAGAACGAGTACCCGGCACTGGGGGGGCACTACGATATCGTACACCACACCCAGTTGCTGCAGCAGTTGATCGACGAGGGACGGATCAAGATGACCGAAGGAGGAGCGTTCAAGGGGAAACGGATCACTTACCACGACAGCTGTTACCTCGGGCGGGCGAACGGAATTTACGAAGCGCCCCGGGCGGTACTAGAGTCGATCGACGGGCAACTTGTGGAAATGAAACGCAGTCGCCAAAACGGCCTGTGCTGTGGCGCGGGCGGAGCGCAGATGTGGAAGGAAGACGAACCCGGCGACAAGCGCGTCAACGTGGAACGTACCGATGAAGCACTGAGTCTTAACGCCGACGTGATCGCCGTTAACTGCCCCTTCTGCCTCACCATGATGACCGACGGCGTTGCCGCCCGCGAAAAGCAGGGACAGGTGATGGTCTACGACCTCAGCGAACTGATCGTAAGCGAGTTAGCCCGCTAACCATACATAAAAAACCGGCGACGGACACTAGGTCCGCCGCCGGTCTTTAGCGGGCGATCTGTAGTTAGAACAGAATTTTCTCACCGCGCTTACGCTCGGCTTCGCGGAGCAGGGTCTTGCGCAGGCGCAGGCTCTCGGGAGTAACCTCTACGTACTCGTCGGCCTGAATGTATTCGAGGGCTTCTTCAAGAGAGAACTTACGGGGTGGGATCAGGCGGGCCTTATCGTCGTTACCGGAGGAGCGCATGTTGGTGAGCTTCTTGGTTTTGGTCACGTTGATCACCAGGTCGACCGAGCGGCTGTTTTCACCGATAACCTGTCCTTCGTAAATCTCCTCGTTCGCGTCGATGAAGAAGCGACCGCGGTCCTGCAGGTTGTTGATGGAGTAGGGGATGGCCTTGCCGTTCTCCATGGAGATCAGCGAACCGTTGAGGCGACCGGGAATCTCGCCCTTGTGGGGCTGAAACTCCTTGAAACGGTGCGTCATGATGGCCTCACCCTGGGTGGCGGTCAGCATGTTGGACCGCAGGCCGATGATGCCGCGACTGGGGATCTCGAATTCGAGGACTACGCGTTCGCCCTTCGGTGTCATGCTTAGCATCATTCCCTTGCGCTGGGTAATCATGTTGATGGCGGTGCCGGAGAGCTCGTCGGGCAGGTCGACCGTCAGTTCTTCCACGGGCTCCTGCTTCTGGCCGTCGATCTCCTTTACGATGACCTGTGGCTGACCGATCTGGAGTTCGTATCCCTCCCGGCGCATGGTTTCGATGAGTACCGAAAGGTGCATGACGCCCCGTCCGAATACGCGAAACTTATCGGCGCTTTCGGTATCCTCTACGCGCAGGGCCAGGTTACGTTCGAGCTCGGCGGTCAAGCGGTCTTTGATGTGACGGCTGGTTACGTACTTGCCTTCCTTACCGAAGAAGGGGCTGTCGTTGATGGTAAAGACCATGCTCAGCGTCGGCTCGTCGATGTCGATGGTGGGCAGCGCCTCCGGGTTCTCCCCGTCGGCGATGGTATCTCCAATCTCGAATCCTTCTACGCCGAACACGGCACAGATGTCGCCGGACTGTACTTCGTCCACTTCCACGCGGCCGAATCCTTCATAAACGAAAAGATTACGGGCGCGTGCCTTGGTTTGAACCCCCTCGCGGCTGATCAGCGTCAACTGCTGGTTGGCCTTCAGGGTACCGCGGCTCAGTTTGCCGATGGCCATACGGCCAATGTACTTACTGAATTCAATGCTGGTGACCAGCAGCTGGGTGTTTCCTTCCTTAATCTTGGGCTCGGGTACGTGCTCGAGGATCGCGTCGAGTAGGGGCAGGATGTTTTCGGTGGGCTCGCGCCAGTCGGTGCTCATCCAGCCATTTTTGGCCGAGCCGTAGATGGTTGGGAAATTGAGCTGCTCTTCCGTAGCGTCGAGACTGAACATCAGGTCGAAGACCATCTCGTGCACTTCCTCAGGGGTACAGTTCGGCTTGTCGACCTTATTGACCACTACTAGCGGGTTGAGGCCGAGCTTAAGGGCCTTGTCCATTACAAAGCGGGTCTGGGGCATCGGGCCCTCGAAGGCGTCGACCAGCAGCAGTACGCCGTCGGCCATATTCAGGACGCGCTCCACCTCACCGCCGAAGTCCGCGTGACCGGGGGTATCGATGATGTTGATCTTCGTGCCCTTGTACTGGATGGACACGTTCTTGGCCAGAATGGTAATTCCGCGCTCGCGCTCCTGGTCGTTGCTGTCCATGATCAGCTCACCGGGCCGCTCGTGATCGCCGAAAAGCTGGCCGGCGAGCAGCATTTTATCCACCAGGGTGGTCTTGCCGTGATCGACGTGGGCGATGATGGCGATGTTACGAATTGACTGCATACCTAAGGGTTTAGCGCGGGGGGCCGCGTTTAAGCGCGCAAAGGTACGGCTTTCCCGCTTGGCATAGCCCCTTATTGTGTTAACGGAACGTTTTCGTTCGGGCGGGGACGCACTATTAACTGCCGCCTGGCATACGGCTGCCTTTGAAACAACACTTGTATGTTGTCACATAAAGTAGTATGTTCGTACTCGCGAATAGCATTAAATAACTTTTAATTGGTGTTTGGTAACCTAAAAACAACGCTCTATTAATCATGCCGCCGTTGGCTCGTCTGGTGCATCCCGGTAGTTTTTATCCAAGTAGGGGCCCGACCCCTCGCACTATGCACATCACTTTATCCTAAGGAGCCGGTTGGTGTACCTTTCCCATAGCCAGCGGTGGCAGAGCATTGACCTTTCACATGGGGGTTCAGAAAGCTAAATTTCCCCACTTCGAGTAATTTTTTTGCCGGTATTCGCTGTTCTGGGTAGGCGATGTGGAGCTTGATTTTGCCGTCACATTCGAAGCACCGCTTGCACTTTCACGCCATTCATCTTGTCCCCCGGTCAAAGTTTTGGCTCATTCGGGCGGTCAGATTCAGTTTTTCATCCGCAGTGGAAAGCGCAGTTCCTGCTTAGGTTGGTACAATCAACCACCTATGAGAACGCTACTTCATCTGACCTTGCTGTTATTTCTATTCTCCACCTGCGACGGCGGCGGCGACGACCAGGACGGCGGCGATCTTTCCGCAGCCCGTAACCTGCAGATCGGAGAACTACAGACCCGCATCGACGGCAACATCTGGAAGGCAACCGCCTCCTTTGGTGCCCAATCGGTAGGAGGGGGCTTCCGAACGCTATCCATCTCAGCGCTCACGGATGCCGGTCTTAGTAGCCAGAAGACCTTTTCAATCTACCTGTTCCAAACCAGTGAGGATGAAATGCTGTCCGGTCAGTACGATTACGACCCAGACTGCAGCAGCAGCCCCGGTATCCCGTGCTTGTCCGCACTATACGTAGACGAAACGAACAACTACTTGCTAAGTGGACAAACCGCCGCAGAAATGGGTACCCTGAATATAGAATTTTACGACGGGCCGAACGGCCCGTCCGCGGCGGGTACCTTTTCCATGGTTATGGGCATTGTGGACGAAAGCGGCACCCTGGAATTTACGGACGGAAAATTCAACGTGATGATTGTGGAATGAGGTGCCGTCCGTCCCCGCCGGGAGGAAACAGCCGTGCCAGCCGGACTTCCTGCCGGTGAATGTGCAGTAACGACTTTAACCTTCCCCTAATAAACGCTCCGGCTGCTCACCCGTTAGCTTGGCATTCAGTGTGAACCCTGCTCCCGCGGCCCCGCCACAACCGAACGACGGGGGGGAAGTGTTTACCTTGCGCCAAAATAACCAAATGATGAAACAGCTTTTTTTTCTGCTTGCACTTTCGTGTGCGGTAACCCTCGGTGCCCAGGAAGCTGGAACCCCCAACAACTGGTGGGAACTCGACCGCACGGACAATACCTTTCCCGGTGTGAGTGCAGCGAAGGCCAACGCCTACCTCGAAGGTAAGAAAGCGGAAACAGTGGTGGTCGCCGTCATCGATTCCGGCGTCGACATCGAGCACGAAGACCTGAAGGACGTCATCTGGACCAATCCCAACGAAATCCCCGGAAACGGCATCGACGACGACAACAACGGCTACGTCGACGACATCCATGGCTGGAATTTCATCGGTGGTGCCGACGGCCGCAACGTCAACTACGAAAACCTGGAAGTGGTACGGATGTACAACAAACTTCACGCCAAGTACAACAACCGCAACCGGGACGGACTGAGCAAGAAGGAGAAAAAAGAGTACGACGCCTACCTCCAGTACAAGGAGGAGATTGAGGCGAAGGAAGCCGAGCTCGGGCCCACCGCGGAGCAGTTTACGATGATCAAGGGCGCACTAGATCAGGTGCTTGCCAAAATGGGCAAGTCTGCCGACGAGGTCACTTCCGACGACATCGCTGCGTACAAGGGCGACGACCAAATCACCATGATCGTCAAGAACATCGTAGCCAACACCGCGGCTAATGGTGGAAGCTTTGCCGATCTGTACAACCAGTTCGAACAGGGCACCGAATACTTCGACGGCCAAATAAAGTACAACTACAACACAGACTTCGACGCCCGCGAGATCGTCGGCGATAACCCGGAGAACCTCGACGAGCGGTATTACGGCAACAGCGACGTAGAAGGACCCGATGCGGCCCACGGCACCCACGTAGCGGGCATCATTGCCGGAGTACGTGACAACGGCATCGGCGTGAACGGAGTAGGCGGACCGAACGTGCGCATCATGAGCATCCGTACCGTACCCAACGGCGACGAGCGGGACAAGGACGTGGCCAACGCCATCCGGTACGCGGTCGATAACGGAGCAAAGGTGATCAACATGAGCTTCGGCAAGGGCATCAGCCCCTACAAAAGGGAGGTCGACGCGGCCATGAAGTACGCCGAGAAGCGCGACGTACTGATGGTACACGCCGCCGGCAACGACGGTAAACTGCTTACCCTGGCTAACAACTACCCCAACGATACCTACGACGGCAAAAAGCGCAGCAGCAAGACATGGATCGAAGTGGGGGCCGCCAGCAGCGACTACGGCGACCAACTCGCCGCCGGCTTCTCCAACTACAACAAAAAGTACGTAGACGTATTCGCCCCCGGTGCCCAGATCTATTCGACGATCCCTGATGACCAGTACGCCAAATTTGACGGCACCTCCATGGCCGCACCGATGGTGGCGGGAGTTGCCGCCCTGGTACGCAGTTACTTCCCCGACCTGAAGGCGAAACAAGTGAAAGAGATCATCGAGGAAAGCGCCCTGCCCGTCAACCTGGAAGTAATCAAGCCCGGATCGGAAAACGAGAAGATCAAATTTTCGGAATTATCCGCTACCGGTGGCTTAGCCAACGCCTACACCGCCGTCCGTCTTGCCGAGCGCACCAAGGGCAAGAACCGCCGTGCCCCCGAGCGCGATGCCAGTCTGATGAACTATTAATGGTCAAGCTTACCGAATTTTCTCACGGCGCCGGTTGCGGGTGTAAAATCGCTCCGGCCGTGCTGGACCGTATTCTTGCCCAGACGGCCAAGGGAGAACCCTTCCCCAACTTGCTGGTCGGCAATGCCGAACGGGACGACGCCGCGGTGTACGACCTCGGAGACGGTACGGCCGTCATCAGTACGACCGACTTCTTCATGCCCATCGTGGACGATCCGCTCACCTTTGGCCGCATCGCCGCTACCAATGCGATCAGCGACGTGTACGCCATGGGTGGCACACCCTTGCTGGCTATCGCGATTCTGGGTTGGCCGGTCGATAAATTGCCCCCCGAGGTGGCCGGACAGGTGGTCGAGGGCGGCCGACAGGCCTGCGCCGAAGCGGGTATCCCCCTGGCCGGCGGTCACAGCATCGACAGTCCCGAACCGATCTTCGGCCTTGCCGTCAGCGGTAGGGTCGACATCGCTCACCTGAAGAAAAATGGCGGGGCACGGTCGGGCGACCTGCTCTTCCTGACCAAACCGCTCGGAGTAGGCATCCTGAGTACCGCCCAGAAGAAAAAGCTGCTGCGTCGCGAAGATGCGCTGCTCGCTACCGAACAAATGGTTCGTCTCAACCGCATCGGACCGGAACTCGCTCGTCATAGTTTCGTGCACGCGATGACCGACGTCACGGGCTTCGGTTTGCTCGGTCACCTCACCGAAATGTGCACGGCCAGCAACACCCGGGCGACCATGTACATGGATCGGGTGCCGCTCATCGATGCCGAAATCCTGGACCACTACCTGAATGCCGGCTGCATTCCGGGAGGGACCAAACGCAACTATGCCAGCTACGGCGACCACGTAAACTTGTCGACGGAGCGGCAGAAGTGGTTGCTCGCCGATCCCCAAACCAGTGGTGGCCTGTTGGTGGCCGTTGCGCCGGAATCGGAGGAGGAATTTCGGGCGTTTTGTGAGCGCAAGGGGCATCCCGTCACCTCATTCGGGGAGATGATTTCACCGGGGAACGGTAAGCTGATCGAAGTGGTGTGAACTAATGCCGGAAGGGCGGTTTTAGTAGCAAAATCACCGCCCATGACACCGGTATTCACCCTCTCCCAGTTACCCGATGGCCACATGCACCAAGTGAAGGTGGGCGAGTACGACGTACTGCTCGCCAACGTTGCCGGTGAGGTCTATGCGGTAGAAAACAAGTGCAGCCACTACGGCGCTCCGCTTACGGGGGGTGCCCTGTGCCAACACCGGGTCCGCTGCCCCTGGCACCACGCCTGCTTCGATGTCCGCACCGGAGCGCAGATAGAGGCACCCGGAATGGATGGTCTGGCCCGCTTTGCCGTCCGCGTCACCGGAGACGACATATCGGTAAGCAACGAACCCGTCGAGGAACCCCGGCCCGAAAAGGTGCCGGAACGGACCCTGCCGGAAATCGATACCGTCGAGCAGGTTGACTACCTGGTGGTGGGCGGTGGGGCCGCCGGAGCCTACGCGGTAGAGGCCATTCGCGGCGAGGATGCCGAGGGCAGCATCCTGTTCATCGCTAAAGAAGGCTTACCGCCCTACGACCGCACCATGGTCAGCAAACCCTACCTGGAAAAGGATATGCCGGTCGAAAAACTTCCCCTACGGTCGGCCGAATTTTACCGCAAGCTCAACGTGAATTTTCTGGCGGGAACGCAGGTGCAGGGGCTCGACCTGAAAGCAAAATCGGTGACGCTACCGAACGGCCATACCCTGAGCTACGACCGGGTCCTGTTGGCAACGGGGGCTACGCCGCTGAAGCTCAAGGTACCGGGCAGTGACCTGGATGGCGTCTACACCCTCCGCAAGGCCGAAGACGCCCACCTGGCCCGGGAAGCGACCGGGGAGGGAAGTAAGGTAGTGATCATCGGCGGCAGTTTCATCGGACTGGAGGCCGCAATGAGCCTCGGTAAACGGGGAGGAGACATTACGGTGGTTACCCGGGAGAAAATTCTCTTCGAACCCTCCTTTGGCGAAAAGGTAGGACGCTTCATCCGCCAGCTACATGAAGAAGCCGGCGTCACCTTCCGGATGAGTGGGGAGGTGAAAGAAATCAGGGGAGAAGGTAAAGTCCGCGAAGTGGAACTGGAAAGCGGGGAGATCCTTCCCGCCGACCTGGTCGTAGTCGGCATCGGCGTTAAACCCACGACGGATTACGTAAGCGGTATCGCCTTTCAGAACGACGGTAGCCTGAAGGTCGACGGCCACCTGGCCATCCACGGTAAAAATGCCTGGGCTGCGGGAGACATTGCCACCTATCCCGACCGGGAAGGGTTCGTACGCATTGAGCACTGGAAGGTAGCCGCTCAACAGGGCCGCGTAGCGGGGCGCAACATGGCGGGAAATTCCCAACCCTACTATATGGTTCCCTTCTTCTGGTCGAACCAGCAGGGCACAAATTTCCGCTACGTGGGCCACGCGACGAACTTCGATCGCATCGTGTTTGACGGCGAGCCGGGCGACGGACCTTTCCTCGCATTTTACATCAAGGACCGTCACGTTCAGGCCTGCCTCGGAGTAAAACGGGATGCCGAGACCGCCGCGATCGGCGAATTGATGACCCGGGGGAAAATGCCATCCATCGACATGCTGATCGATCGGGAGTGGCTTACGATCTGCCGGGAACTTCGGTAGCTCAGGGGACGATCCAGTCCAGTTTCCACACTCCGGCTGCTCTGGTAGCCGTCAGGCGCGCGTTACCCTGCCGACTGAGTTGCAGAACCTCTCCCCACCGCAGCTGGGTTTCGAGCACGCAAAAATTTGCTTCGGCGTAATCCGTTTCAGCGAGCGTCCGCTCATCCCAGTCGGCGGGCAGGCCGGTCTGGGCTTCCGGCAACCCGGCAGCCGGGGGAAGTAGGGTAGCGTAGGCGCGACGACCGTGTTTCGGCAGTTCACTGAAGATCCGTTGGCGCTCTTCGTCTCTCACCAGGAGTGCGGGGCCACCACAGGTGAGCTGTAGTTTGGTAGCCGGATCCCAGAAAAGCCAGGACAGTTCCGCGCCCTCCCGCCTGAGGTGATCCATCTTTACGGAACGTATGTCGGTGTAGCACCTTAGGGTAGATTGATCTTCCGTGGCGGCGTCGCGCAGCACCACGGTGCGTAGTCTAGGAACGCCGTATGGGTCGGTAGTGGCGACCGCCGGAGTAGCGTAGGGATGGTCAGGAGTGTTAAGGGCCTCAAAAATCAGCTGCCAGGCTTGTTTCCAAAGGTCATCTGATACTATCTTACGGAGCATAACCAATAATTCTGGAATGTCTGGGAATTATTGCCCGGTTGTCAAAACGGTTCCATCGAATAAATACGTATGTATTTACCAGCTGGTACACGCTCCGACGAGCAACGATTCTTGGATCGATGAAACGAAAAACATGAGGTGACCTTTTTTGGTGAGCTGCGTCACATGACCGGAAACGGCATGTATAGTCGTCGCCAAAGTATTAAGTGTCTCTCAATATGAATATGGGTTTTAGGTGTTTTTCCGGAGGGTCTGATCGAAAGTTCGGACCCTCTTTTGTCGTACAACCATCCCAGCGCGAAAGTCGTTCTATCTTTGCCCCTTACAAACCTTAGAACATGAGCTTCCTCACTCTCTTTGCCGTCATTTTTGCCGTTTTTGGACTGAGCTTTGTGCTGATCAACATCCGGCATCTAATTACCGGTGACGAGTTTCGGGGCACCTGCGCCAGCAACAATCCGATGCTGAAAAACAAGATCGGCAAATGCGATGTGTGCGGCAAAACTCCCGAAGAGGACTGCCAGCTTCCGGAAATGCCTAAGGCCTAAACCTCAATCCGCTAGCGAACCTGACGCATGGCATCGCAAACCTTGGCGATGTGCTCGACGGAGGGCGTACGCACGATTATCCTGCGTACGGCGAGTAGTTCCGTTACGAATCCTTCCGCCCTAAAGGTCTTGAGATACTCAGCATTGAACAACAGCTGGGTCTGGACCATATGGCGGCATTCCAGCATGAAGTAGTTGCGGTCTTTCGGATCGTAGGCGACCACGAAGATTTCCTTTTCCATTATTTCGGTCAGGGGCACCAGGTAGGGGTAGGGGAAATAGTCGTCGTTCCAAATGTCGTACAGCCCGGCCTCGAACAGCGGATATACCTTGAGCTGCACCGAGTGCCCCAGGTCATTGAACAGTTCCACAAACTTCGTGAGCGCGTGTACCTGAGCCTCCACCGGACCTTCCCGCAGCGGATCCAACTCCCGGTAAGGCTGCCACTTATCGGTACGGATGTCGAAGTATTCGGCGGTACCGAGCCGGAGCTTGTAGTCGAACCTGGCGTACCCCGGTACTACGTAGCCGGGGTAGTAGTAGCGAATCCCGCGATCCAGACAGAATTGAATTTCCAACAACATCGTGTAGTAGCCCAGACTGAAGGAGCGCAGGTTGGGGTCGAAGATGCCGAGGATGCTAGCGGCCGATTCATTGCCCAGATCGAAGTAGCTACTGGCCACCAGTTTGCCGCTGACCCGCTCGCGCACCGACACCTCCCAGGTGTTGAATACCACGTCCCCGTCGTAGTCTTCCAGGCTGTCGGCAATGGTGGGGGAGAGGCGGCCGTCGAACTGTTCGGCGTACAGGTCGTACAGGTCTTCGTGCTCTTCGTCGATCGTGCGGGTAGCAACGACGGTGGTAAACAGTTGGCTGTTCTTGCGCAGCAGTTTGCGCTGGCTCCGGGAGAAAGCAAAGTCTTGCAGGTCGATCCGTATCCAGAGCGCGGAATACGGCCGGTTCTTGAAAAACAAGAAATGGGTGGTAAAGATGGTAGATCCCATACGGTACCATCCCCGGGCCAGGTGCCAGTCCAGGGTATCCGGGCTCAGGATAAAGGGCGTATTCTTTTCGGCGTAGCTGAATAACATATAGGTACCCCAGTGAGGTGGGTGTAATATCCGAATTTAGTGGGGGAAGCACGAATGCTACAGGTCGGTAATTAAACTGCACGACACTAAGTCCCGTGCATCGTTGCTGGCAATAACGGTAAGGCGGCCCGTTGCGAACCGGTCGAGCTCCCCAAAGAACCACTCGGCGGCCGGAAAGTCCAGGGTTACGGTAGGCTCGTCCAGGATCAGCAGGGGAGTGGCCGCGTACAGTGCGGTGGCCAACATCACCCGTTGCCGCATGCCGGAAGAGCAATCGGTAAGTTTTCGGTCGCGGAAAGATCCGAGGCCGATCCGCTCGCAGATGGACTGGGGAGTAAGGCCAACCACAAGCGGTTTCATGGTAAAATTAAACTCCAGCAGCTCAATAACGGAAAGTTCCTCGACCATTTCGAGGTAGGGGCCCGTCCAACTCACGTAGCGAAAGATATCGCCTACCGGAATATCGTGCCCGGAAATCGTGTACTTTAAGTCTCCCCGGCTGGGACTGAGTTGTCCGGCAATGATTCGCAGCAGGGTAGATTTTCCGGAGCCGTTGCGCCCACGTATCCCGTAGATGCCGCCGGATACGTAGGTAGCGGTATGCTGTTTGAGTACCCACTCCCGTCCAAACTTTTTCGATACCTCCCGCAGTTCGATCCGTAATTGCGGAATATCAGTTTCCATTGTCCAGGGCCTGGAAGCTGCGGATGATGCCGGTCTTTTCCGTCGCTCCGATAAAGCTTACCACTTCGTCGCGCTCGTCCGATACCGGTACCGAAGCCTCGATCTCGGTCACCGCATTGGTGATATTCAGGCCCTTGACGAACAGAATACGGTAAATCTCGTGGATCGCGTTGATCTGGTTGATGGTGAAGCCCCGCCGCTGCAGCCCGATCCGGTTGACCCCGATGTAGCTCAGGGGCTCGCGGGCGGCACGGATGTAGGGAGGTACGCTCTTGCGCACCAGGCTTCCCCCGGCAATGAAGCTGTGTCGTCCGATGCGAACGAATTGCTGCACGCCCACCTGTCCTTCGATGATCACGTAATCTTCCAGTACGACGTGCCCGGCCAGGTTTACGTTGTTGGCGATGACGATGTTGTCGCCCAGTATACAGTCGTGGGCCACGTGGGCGTAGGCCATTAGCAGGCAATTGCTGCCGACGCGGGTGGTGCCGGCTGCGGCCGTGCCGCGGTTGATCGTAACGTACTCCCGGATGGTCGTACCGTCACCGATCTCGGCCGTGGTGTATTCTCCCCGAAACTTGAGGTCCTGAGGAACGGCGGCGATCACCGCTCCGGGAAATATCCGCACGTTTCTCCCGATGCGGGCGCCCCCATAGATCGTAACGTTGGGACCGATCTCACAGCCCTCCCCGATCTCAACATCTTCCTCGACGGTGGTGAAGGGCCCTATGGTTACACCGGCTCCTAGTTTCGCGTTGGGATGAACGACGCTCAGGGAATGAATGGACATGTGGTGGGTTAAAAAGGGTGAAAAAAGGGCCGAACGTCTAGCTGCGGCGAACGATTTGGGCCACTAAGTCAGCCTCCGATACCAGTTTGTTGCCTACGTAAGCAGTGCCCCGCATTTGGCAGATCCCCCGCCGTACGGGTGCGATTAATTCCATCTTGAATAGAATGGTATCTCCCGGGACAACGAAGTTTTTGAACTTCGCGTTCTCAATTTTAAGAAAGTAGGTGTCCCAATTGCCCGGATCTTCCTGTTGGGTAAGGACCAGCAGACCACCGGTCTGCGCCATGGCTTCGATCTGCAAAACGCCGGGCATGACGTGGTTGCCGGGGAAGTGGCCCTGAAAGAAAGCCTCATTGAACGACAGGTTCTTCAACCCGACAATGTGGTTTTCCCCCTTCTCGATGATCTTGTCGATGAGCAGAAAAGGGTAGCGGTGGGGCATGATCTCCAGGATCTGCTCTACGTTATAAACCGGCTCGTCGTTGGGATTGTACTGGGGGCGACCCTTAAGGCGCCGCTGGTCCAGGTACGCCTTTTTGAGCAGCTTGGTAAAGGCGACGTTGACGCGGTGTCCGGGCTTAGTGGCCAGGATACGCCCGCGGATCGGTACGCCGAGTAGGCTGATGTCGCCCATCACATCGAGCAGTTTATGGCGAGCCGGCTCGTTGTGAAACTTTAGGTCGAGGGTATTGAGGATTCCCTGCTCGGTCACCTCCACGGTATCCTTCCCCATCTTCTGGGCAAGCGAATCGAGGCGGGGCTGCGGCACGTGACGGTCGGCGATTACGATGGCGTTGGTCAGGTCGCCCCCGCGGATGAGATCGTGCTCGAAGAGGGCCTCCAATTCATGTAGAAAAACGAAAGTGCGGCAGGGCGCAATCTCTTCGGCGTAGTCTTCGTAGCCCCGCAGGGTAGCGTACTGTTGTCCGAGCACCGGACTGTCGAAGTCGATCATGCTCACGACCTCGAATCCGTCGTAGGGTAGGGCAACGATCTCCGAACCCGTGGTTTCGTCGCGGAAGGTGATGGGCTCCTCCACCACGAAGTAGTCGCGGGGAGTGTCCTGCTCTTCAAAGCCGACCTGCTGGAGCACTTCGACGTAGGGGCTTGCGCTGCCGTCCAGAATCGGTACTTCACCGCCGTCGATCTCGATCAGAATGTTGTCGATCTGCAAACCGCTCAGGGCACTGAGCAGGTGTTCGATGGTCGAGACGGTAGCGGATCCTCCACCCAGGGTCGTCGAACGTTCGGTACTGACCACCCGGTTGACGTCTACGTTCATGAGCGGCTGCTCGTCCAGATCGGTACGTTTGAACTTAACGCCGTGACCGGTGGGTGCGGATTTGAAGGTCAGATTTACTTGCTGACCGGTGTGCAGGCCTACCCCACTAATGGAGACTGTGCCGGCAATTGTACGTTGGTTCATATATACTATCCCACTTTTCTGGGCGGCAAAGATAGTACGTCAGGCCTGATTGTACCGGTGGCTCGGATCGCTGGCCCGAATGATGTGCTCGTTCAGCTCGTCGCTCTCCGTCTCCCCATCCCGCAAACGGACGATACGGTGGGCGTGCTCGGCGATGTCGGGTTCGTGGGTTACGATGATCACGGTGTTGCCCCGATTCTGGATTTCCTCAAAGATTCCCATGATCTCCATGGATGTTTTGGTGTCCAGGTTTCCGGTGGGCTCGTCGGCCAGGATGATGGCGGGCCGGTTGACGAGGGCCCGGGCTATGGCCACCCGCTGTCGCTGTCCTCCGGAGAGTTCATTGGGGCGGTGATCGAGGCGATCGCCCAGTCCGACGGACTCCAGGACTTCCGCCGCACGCTGTTGTCGCTCCCGACGACCCAGTCCGGCGTAGACGAGGGGCAGGGCAACGTTTTCGAGGGTGGTCTGCCGCGGCAGGAGGTTGAAAGTCTGAAAGACGAAGCCGATCTTCTCGTTGCGGATATTGGCCAGCTCCGTATCGTCCATTTTACTGACGTCTTTGCCGTCGAGGTGGTAGGTGCCGGATGTCGGCGTGTCCAGGCAACCCAGCAGGTTCATCAGCGTAGACTTGCCCGAACCCGAGGGGCCCATCAGCGCAACGTACTCGTTCGTCAGGATCTGCAGGTCGATACCGCGTAGGGCCCTTACCTGGGTCTGGCCCATGATATAGGTCTTGGTGAGCGATTTAATGTCGATGACGGCAGACATAGGCGTAGGATGGGGTTATAAAAAAGTTAAATGACCCGGGGAACCTTGAAGTATTCCCCGTCGCTGTCCGGCGCGTTTGCCAGTGCGCTATTGCGGTCGAGGTGGTTTCCGATCCGGTCGGGACGCAGCACCTGCTCGACTTCGGTGACGTAGCGCAGGGGCTCCACACCTTCCAGGTCGAGCTCGTTCAGTTTCTCTACCATCGCCAGGATGTTGACCAGGTCGGTGCGCAGTCGCTCCACCCTTTCGGGGGGCAACGCCAGTTTTGATAGATCCGCTAGGCGCAATACTAGGCCTTCGTCCACATTCATAGCCTCTGTTTTCGACAAAGCTACGCTTCCCGCCGCTCAACTACCGCCGGGGTGGTGGTTGCCGGTGGTTCCGGTTGCCCCGCTCCTGCGTCCCCGCCCAAAAGTGACGCGTGGAAAATCCCTATGTTTGGGGCGACCTACCTTGAATCAATGAAACATTGCACGCGCCTGCTCGCCCTCCTCTTTTTTTGCGGTATTGCGCTTCCGGTGACGGCACAGTTCCGGACCGAAAAGCGTACCGCCGACAAAGAATTCGAGCTGCACGCTTACAACCTCGCGATCCAGAGCTACCGGCGTGCCCTCGCTTACCGCAACGACGACCTGGAGACCCTGTCGCGCCTCGGCGATGCCTACCGGATGCTCAATCAGTTGGATACGGCCCGCATGTTCTACGAACGGGCAATCAACGACCGCCGGGTCACCCCGGAAACCCTGCTGGCCTACGCCCACACCCTTAAGGCGCTGGGTGAATACGAGCAGGCCCAACCGCTCTACCTGGCCTACGCCCGTGAAGCGGAGGCTACCGTCGGCAATCATTACGCAAGGAGTTGCGATTTTGCCGTGCTGCAGCGCAACGAGTCCGCCGGGTTTACGGTACGCCCGGTAAACGTGAACAGCCCGGCGGCCGATTTCGGTCCCACCGTCCCCCGCTCCGGCCAACTGGTCTTCAACTCATCCCGCATTGACGAAGACTTCAGTGGCGTTGCCGTAAACCGGCCCTATGTATCGGTGGTGGAGGATGGCGGTGCCCTTTCAGCGCCCGTCCCGGTTGTCTTCCGTTACCGGGTGGAGAACGGCAACGTCGGCCCGGTCAGCTACAGCCCCGACGGCACCCAGGTCGTATTCAGTCGCAACAACTTCACGCCCGGCACCCGGATGATCCCCGAAGCCGGCATTACGCTGAGCCTGATGGTAGCGGACGTTAACGAGGCCGGAGCCTGGACCAACGTTCGGCCGCTACCCTTCAACGGCAACGATTTCAATACCGGTTTCGGTAGTTTCGGAAGCGACGGGACTACGATCTACTTTGCCAGCGACCGGCCGGGCGGGTGGGGCGGCTACGACCTTTACCGCGTCAAAAAATTGGGCGATGACTGGGAGGTTGCGCCGGAGAACCTCGGACCGACCGTCAATACCCAGGGACACGAGATCACCCCGTATTTCGATGGCTCCAGCCTGTTTTTCTCCAGCAACTGGCACCAGGGACTGGGGGCGTACGACGTATTTCGGGCCGGTATGGAAAACGGTCGTCCCGGGACGCTCTTTCACCTGGGTGGTGCGGTAAATAGTTCACGCGACGATATGGGCTTTATTTATGACCCCGCCTCGGGACAGGGATACGTCGTGTCCAATCGCACGGGCGACGCAACGCAAGAGGACATATATGCCGTACAGCTGGAGCTGATCAGCCCCGCAGTGTCCGCCGCGGAAGCGGCTTCACCCTCCGCGATCAGCACCGGTGTGCCGGAGGGCGTAGTGAGCAATACGCCGGTACCGTACGGCAGGGTTCGCGGGTATGTATCCGATATTCAGACCGGCAGGCCGGTAACGGACGCCGCGGTTAAAGTGACCAGCAGGCGGGATGCCTCGGTGACCAACATGCGGACCGACGCGGAAGGGGCCTACTACCTCGCGGTGGAACCCAACAATGTGTATGACGTGCAGGTGGAGGCCACCGGGTACGAGCCCATGAGTTTTCCGGTAACGACCACCGCCGCCGCCGATCCAGACCTTTTTGGAAACATACTCCTGCTGCCGGCGCAGTCCGTAGCGGTGGCCGATCCCGTCGCCCCGCCGGCAACTGAGGTGCAGCCCGAAGAATCACAAGCGGAACCCGCCCCCCAGACGTACGGTGAGTCGCCCTCCCTCGTCGCTCCCCCCTCCGGCTTTGCCATCCAGGTCGCCAGCGTTGCCTCGGCGCCGGACCTGACTGCATTCGACAAGCTTGCAAGCCTGGGTCGGGTGTACGCAGTGGAGGCCGACGGACGGTACAAAGTACGGGTGGGCACCTTCGCCGATCGGGAGCAGGCGGTCGCGGCGGCTAGCCAGGTCAAGGACTTGGGATACGCGGGCAGTTTTGTGGTCACTGAAACGCAAGTAGCAGCTGTTCTTGCCGCTCCGGCTCCCACCGTTACGACCACCGATGCGCCGTTCCGGGTGCAGTTGGGCGCCTTCGGTAAACCCGAAAACTTTGACCGGCAGCGGGCGACGGCACTCGGGACCCTGGCCAGTATGCAGAAGGGCGACCTGACCGTTTTTTACATCGACGGACTTACCTCCCTCACCCAGGCGGAATCGGTGCAGCGCCGGGCGCTTGCGGCCGGCTTCACCGGCGCTTACGTCCTGCAGTTGGTGGATGGCAGCTACGTCAAGCCCTGAACAACCAAATTTATTCGTACCGATGATCGAGTTGCAGCCGCTTAACGTAATCCCTAACCAGGCCGACCTACTGGTGACCCACGAAGCCATTCACCCCTTCGTGCACCGCACCCCCGTGCTGACCAACCGAAGCATCGACCGGATGGCCGGGGCGAAGTTGTACTTCAAGTGCGAGAATTTTCAACGGATTGGCGCCTTTAAGATGCGGGGTGGCGCGAGTGCCGCCCTGCGCTTTACACCTGCCGAACGGTTGCGCGGACTGGCTACCCACAGCAGCGGCAACCACGCCCAGGCCGTAGCCCGGGCCGCTCAGGAACTCGGGGTGCCCGCCTACATCGTGATGCCGCACGACGCTCCCCGGGTAAAGATTGCCGCCGTGGAAGGCTACGGGGCTACCATCTTTTACTGCAACAACACGCCCCGGGAGCGGCAACAGGCCCTGGACTCCGTCGTGGAGCGCACCGGTGCGGCCTTCATCCACCCCTTCGACGACTACGGGGTGATCGCCGGTCAGGCTACGGCAGGAATGGAACTGATCGAGGACACCAGCGTAGTATTGGACTGCATCATCACCCCCGTGGGTGGGGGAGGACTACTCGCCGGGACCGCCCTGGCGGCTCGCTACTTCAGCGTAAAGGCGCAAGTTTACGGTGCCGAACCGGAGGCCGTCGACGATGCCGCCCGCAGTCTCGTAAGCGGTAAAATCGAGATCAACGAATCCAACGTGACCGTCGCCGATGGCCTGCGCACGAACCTGGGCGAGCGCACCTTCGCAGTGATTCACCGCTACGTCCCCAAGATTTTTCTGGTTTCGGAACAGGAAATCGTTGCCGCCATGCGCCTCATCTGGGAGCGGATGAAGATCATCGTCGAGCCCAGCTGCGCCGTGCCCCTCGCCGCGGTACTGCGCTACCCCGAGGAATTTGCCGAAAAGGAAGTAGGCATCATCCTGACCGGTGGAAACGTGGACGTCGACAAGCTACCATTTTAACCCGGGGCCAACATTGATCCCGCAACGGGTGTATCCATCCCAAAATATCCCCCATGGCCTCCGCCCGCAAAAACCTTAGCTCCTACGACGAAAACAACCTGCCCGATGCCGCCCCGATGAGTTTCGGAATTGCGGTAGCCGACTGGAACGAAGACATCACCCACGCACTCTACGAGGGGTGCTACGAAACCCTCGTGAAGCACGGTGCCCAGGCGGAAAACATTCACACCGTACAGGTTCCCGGCACCTTCGAACTGCCCACGGCCGCCCGCCTTCTCGCTAGTCGGGAAAAGCTGGATGCCATCGTCTGCCTTGGATGCGTGATCAAGGGGGAAACCCAGCACGATGAGTACATCAACAATGCCGTAAGTCAGGGGCTCGTCAACCTCAGCATCGCAACCGGAAAACCGTACATCTTCGGGGTGCTCACCCCCAACACTCATGAGCAAGCCCTGGACCGCGCCGGTGGAAAGCACGGAAACAAGGGGGTCGAGGCCGCCGTCACCGCCATCCGCATGGCAGCGCTCTACCGCAGCAACAAGCTGAGCAAAAAATCGATCGGCTTCGGTAATTAATCCTCCTTTCGCAGGACGACCTTGCCGTTCCGGAGCCTGACTTCCACGGGACCGGTGTTGACTGCCGCAGGATCGACGATCAGCCTGCCCGCCTGGCTCACCAGGGCATACCCGCGGTTCAGCGTGGTCGTGGGATGCAGCGCCTCCAACAGTTTATCGTAATGATTCAGCTGCAGCCTGGTCGTTGCCACCGCCCTGCGGGCCGCATCGTTGAGCTGTTTTTCCTGGGCGGCGGCGCGCAGGTGCGCAGCACTCACGGAGGCCAGGGCGGTCTGGTGGATGCCGGATTGCAGTCGGTCGAGCCGGTTTGCTTGCTGGTTGCCTAAGTGGTCCACGATAGTGGCGACCGACCTACCCAGGGCCAGCAAGCCCGCTTCCGCACGTAATAGGCTGTCGACCAAAAAAGCAGCGACGGCGGTCGGGGTTTTCAGGCTGCGGTGTACGACCCGGTCCAGCACCGTCGTATCGATCTCGTGGCCAATGCCGACGAGTACGGGAAGCGGTGCGGCGGCCACCGCTCGGCACAGTTGCTCTTCGTCAAAGGCCGCCAGGTCGGTTTTTCCGCCTCCGCCCCGCACAATCACGATGGCGTCGTATTCATCCCGGCGGCGCGCGATCTGCCGCAGTCGGGAGGAGATTTCCTCGCCCGTCTGCACGCCCTGCATGGCGGCCCCGTATAGGTCGGTGTGGAATACGTATCCGTAGGGGTTTTCCCGCAGTTGCCTGTCGAAGTCCACCAGTCCCGCGGCGGTATCGGAACTGATCACCGCCAGCCGCTGCAGTACCGGGGGGAGGGGCAGGGAAGCGTTGCGGTCTAGGATGCCATCGCGACTCAGTGCTTCCAGGGTAGCCTGCCGCGCTTTTTCCAGACTACCGATGGTGTGGGCGGGATCGACGTCCTCCACGATCAGTTTGAGCCCAAAGCGTTCGTGAAACGAGGCAGTGACTTTGAGTCTGACCGACATTCCCTCGCGGAGCAGGCCGTCGATGACTCTAGAGGTGTGTTCCTTCCGTATCTTTTTGAGGGCGCTGGCCCACACTACCGCATCCAATTGGGTAGTGATCTCTCCCGAATCCGGTGCCTTCTCGACTAGTGTGAGCCAGGTGTGGCCCCTCGATCCACTGACCTGGGCCAGTTCGGCCGACACCCAGATGGCTTCCGGCAGGTTGAGGGCGAAGACGCGGCGAATAAAGGCGGCGAGTTGCGAGAGGGGGAGGGTATCCATGGCGCCCAAATTAGGTAAGACGGTGCGGACCTACTACCCCCGTTAAAGTGACCGTAGAGAAGTGCCTACTTTTGCCCGACCATGCACGAAAAGAACCGGTACCGAGACCAGCACGACTTCAGCGCCCTCTGCGCGCTGGAACCGGAACTAAGGCCGTTTCTGACCGTGACGCCCGACGACCGGGTTTCCCTCGACTTCAGCCATCCCCGCGCGGTGTACCTGCTGAACCGAACCCTGCTGTTGCGCGACTACAAGCTCAAACACTGGGATATACCGGCGGAAAACCTCACCCCACCGATACCCGGGCGCCTCGATTACATACATGCCCTCCACGATTTATGTCCGGATACGAAGCGGGTGCTCGATATCGGGACCGGGGCAAGCCTGATCTACCCGATTCTCGGGGTGGGGGAGTACGGCTGGTCTTTTGTCGGGAGTGAGATCAATGCAACGAGCGTAAAGGTAGCCCGGGCCCTGATTCAGTTTAATCCATCATTGCGGCGGCGGGTTGAAGTTAGGCAGCAGCCGGATCCCTCCCGCATCTTCGATGGCATTATTGTTGACGGGGAGTCCTTCGACCTTATCATGTGCAATCCGCCATTTTTTGACAGCCGCGAAGCGGCGACGTTGGCTGCCCGCAAGAAATGGGAAAAGCTGGGTCGGTCGGATGGGGGACTGGCCTTTGGCGGGGCCGACCGGGAACTCTGGACCGTTGGTGGCGAGCCGAGTTTCCTGCGCACCATGATCGAGGAAAGTGCTACCTATGCCTCACGCGTGGGTTGGTTTACGACCCTGGTCTCCAAACGGGGGTACCTAAAGCAGGCCCTTGCGCACCTGGAACAACGGCAGGCTTCCGAAGTGAAAGAGATCCGCCTGGCCCAGGGGAACAAACAGATGCGCATACTGGCGTGGCGTTACTGACGCTCCCCGAGCAGCAGGCTACCGATACGGACGAGGGTGCTTCCCTGGTCGAGGGCGATGCGGTAGTCGCCCGACATTCCCATACTGATCTCAGTGAACATGGGGTTGTCTTCGAAGTAAGTCTCCTTTACTTCCGAATAAATTTCGTGGAGGGTACGGAATTCTTCCGCTACGAGATCCCGATCGTCCGTATAGGTGGCCATACCCATCACCCCCAGGATCCGAACATTCCGGAGCGGGTGGCGGGAAACGTCGTCTAACAATTCCACGCCGGTGCTGCGTGTGAGTCCGTACTTGCTTTCCTCCACCGCGATGTGGTACTGCAGCAGGACGTCCACACTGTTTCCACCCGCTCGTTTGTCCAGTTCGCGCAGCAATTTGAGGCTGTCGCCCGAGTGGATCAGGTGGGCCAGGGGGACCACGTTCTTCGCCTTCTTCGTCTGAAGGTGACCGATAAAGTGCCAGTTGATGTCTTTCGGCAGTGCGGCGTGTTTTTCGGCTAGCTCCGCTACTCGATTTTCCCCAAAATCCCGGTGACCTAAATCGTAGAGTGACTGAATGACCTCAACGGAATGCGTTTTAGTAACGGCGACCATTCGCGCGCCGGAGGCTGCAATCTCCCGGCTGAGGGAGACGTAGGTATCGTTTAGGGACATGTGTTAAATTTTTTAAGCAAGCCGGCCCGGGGTGGAAAAGTTCATCCTTGCCGAAAACATACCGGTCCCTGCCAATCTTGCCCCGCGCCGTAAAGCGGGCCCGGCGGTGTCACCAAATTGAGTGAACCGGCGGGGTAACGGATATGATTTTCAGTATATTAAGCGTTAAATCAGCAAGACCTACAATTACGTACCAAATATGAGCTATATCACCCTTAAGAACGATCGCAAGCGCCGCCGCCAGGCAAGGGTCGTTACTTTCATCGTCACCGTATCTATGCTAAGTGCCGCTGCCTACGGAATGGGTGCTACCCAGGAGTTAGCGGACTTCTTCCAACAACTGATCGCCACCGCTCCCGCTGCGGAGCCCGTCGCCTAGACACAGAAAGGGCCTTCCGATCACCGGCAACAAGGGTTGCATCGACACCGGAAGGCCCGTTCAGTTTTAATCGATCGCTGCTTTACTTGACCTCGAACAGTTCGACGTCAAAAATCAGGGCAGCATACGGGGGGATTGCGGGTGCCGATCCCCGGGGACCGTAAGCCAGATCGTAAGGAATGAAGAAGCGGTATTTTGCTCCTTCCTTCATCAGCTGCACGCCCTCGGTCCAACCGGGGATAACCCGGTTCAACGGAAACTCAATCGTTTCGCCGCGTTCGACGGAACTGTCGAAGACGCTGCCGTCGATCAGGGTTCCGTGGTAGTGGACGCGCACGGTTTCGGTTGCCGCGGGGCTTGCTCCGGTACCTTCCTTAAGCACTTCATACTGCAGGCCGGAATCGGTCACCTTTACTTCGGGCCGCTTGGCGTTTTGTGCCAGGAAAGCTTCGCCCTCTTGGCGGGCTTCCGCTCCTGCGCTTGCCGCCGCCTTCTCAACGTGCTGCTGGATGTACTGATTGGCTTGTTCGGGAGTAACCTTGGCGGTGCCATTGAGTCCTTCTTCAAATCCCTTCGCCAAGCTGGATGCGTCGATGCTGTCGAAGCCCTGCTGTTTGAGGTTCTGGCTCAGCACGATGCCGAGGCTGTAACTGGTGGTATCCATAGTGGATGAATTTTGCGCCGCTGCCGCGGCGGTAAAAAGGAGTAATACAAGCAAGCTGGCTAACAGTTTCATGCGCGGGATTTAAGACGGTGGCTGTACTTCTTTCTTATCTTGCTCACTTTGGGGGTGATGACGAAGCTACAGTAGCTGTTGCGGTCGCCGACCTTGTTATAGTAATCCTGGTGGTAGCCCTCGGCCGGGTAGAAGGCCTGGAAGGGATGAAGCTCGGTAACGGCCGGCTTTCCGTAGAGTTCGGGGACCAGATCATTCATCAGTTGTTGAGCAGCTTCTTTCTGTTCGTCGCTGGTGTAGAATATGGCGCTGCGGTACTGTGGCCCGACGTCGTTTCCCTGACGGTTGGGCGTAGTTGGATCGTGGGCCGCGAAGAATATTTCGAGAATATCCCTGCGGTCGATAACGGTGGGGTCGAATTCTACGAGGATTACTTCCACGTGTTTGGTTTGCTTGGTGCAGACCGCTTCGTAGTTAGCGGTTTCGGCCGTTCCGCCGGCGTAGCCGCTGACGACGCTTTCGACACCTTCGATATCGACGAAGACGGCCTCGACGCACCAGAAGCACCCGCCACCGAGAATAATGGTTTCTTTGCGGGGCGTATTGTTCACTTGGTTGAGCACTTCGCCGAACTGGTAGGAGGTTGACATATATTATGCGTTATGTGATGGTTAGAATCTAGACGTTAACAAATACCCATGCAGCAGGTTCTGAGCAAGCTATTTCGCGCCCGTCCCGGGGAGTGGGGGGCCGTGCTTTTGCTCCAGTTGTTGGTCTTTCTCATCATCTGCACGCTGCTGATCGTAAAGCCTACCGCCAGCGCGCTCTTTCTTTCCGAATACGGTGCGGTGGGATTACCCTACATTTTTCTCGGTACCGCCGGTCTTGCTGCCGTAGTGAGCACCGGATATTCCGCCGCACTCAGGAGGTATAACTTACTGCAAGTCAGTGTCGTGTCCCTGGTGGTCTGCCTGTTTATTTTGCTGGCCTGTGCTGCCTTTATGCGGTTGCCGCCGGCCCGGCCGATGGTGGCGGTGGTCCTGTACTTGTGGACGGCCATCTTCGGGGTGCTGGCCGCTTCCCAGTTCTGGATGATGGCCAGTTTCGTCTTTGACGTGCGGCAGGCCAAACGTCTTTTCGGGCTCATTGGGGCCGGGGCGATCGCGGGTGGTATTGCCGGGGGCTATGTGACCACCCTCCTCGCAAGGGAAATCGGTGCGCGGAACCTGGTGTTCCTGGCTGCATCACTACTGATCCCCTGTCTCATTCTTACGGCCTTCATCTGGCGCCGCTACGTCGTGAAACGGAAGAGCGTCATTTCACGGAAGAAAAAATCGAATACCGACAACCTAGCGCCCCACCGCCTTATCCTGGGCAACCGGCACCTGTTGCTGCTCTGCGGCATCGTTGCCCTAAGCGTGACGGTAGCCAAGCTGGTCGACTACCAGTTTAGTGTTCTGGCCGCGGAGCGCTACGGCGACCAGGACCGGCTGGCGGCCTTCTTCGGCTTCTGGTATTCCACCTTTAACATTGTTGCCCTCGGCATTCAATTGTTGCTCACTCATCGGGTCGTTCAGGGTCTGGGAGTCAGTGGGGCACTGCTGTTCTTACCGGTCGGACTCGGCTTCGGTGCCGCCGTTATGCTCTTCATGCCCGGACTGAACGCTGCGATCATCAGCCGCTCGGTAGACGGCAGCCTGAAGCAAAGTTTGGGGCGGGCCAGCATCGAAATGTTGTTCTTACCGCTTGACGAGGAGACGAAGAAAAAAGTGAAGACCTACATCGATGTTTTTGTGGACAGCCTGGCGGGCGGCTTCGGCGGACTGCTGCTGATCGCACTGACGCAGGTGCTCGGTATATCGGCGCCGGCCATCAGCTGGTTCATCCTTATCCTGGTCATGGGCTGGATCGTCAGCGTAATCCTGATCAGGGAAGAATACATAGAGGCGTTCCGCGCGCAGCTCTCCCACCTGAAGCCCAAGCAGCACCGCAGCCGCCTTAAAAGCCACCACCGAAAGGTAATGGCGGGCTTCTTGCAAGTGCTGGAAGAGGGGCAAATGAGCACCCACGAGAAGCAACTGCTGTACGTATTGGAGCGAACCGACGACCTGAGCAACGAGTCGTTCCGCGAACCGGTGCGCCGCTTGCTCACGCATCCATCGGGCAGCGTACGGTCGCGCGCGCTGCGTAGCCTTTATCTGCAGCCCGGAATCGAACTGATCGATGAGGTGATGCCCCTGCTGCGCGATCCCGACAAGCTGGTGCGGTCGGCTGCCTTCGACTACCTGTTTTCCCGGCCCAAGGAGGTTGGTACGGAAACGCTGATCGCTCACCTGGATGATCCAGATCCGGACATTGCCGGGGCGGCGCTCGTGAGTCTGGCGACCGAGATGGCCAGTAACGATTTCGGGCAACGGCAGTGGAAGATCAGTCAGCGATTACGCCGCCACATTCGCATGTTGCCCACCTACCCCGAGGAGGTGCGGACAAAGTGGTACCACTACCTGCTGAAGGCATCCGGGCGGTCGAATACGGCTACCGGGCGGGCCTTTATTCAGCGGTCCTTGCTGGAGGAAGATGAAACCGTTTTACGCTACGCGATCCTGGCGGCCGGTGAAAGCCTCCACGAGAACCTTATTGTGCCCCTGTTACACCTTATTACGGTACCCACCATGCGGCCGCTCGTAATCAATGCACTGGTGCAGTACCAGGGCGGTTTGCTTGCGGTGGTTCCGGGACTGATCGCTTCGAAGGAACTGTCGCTGGAAGAGGTGCGCCGATTGCCGTCCGTGCTGGAGAAGATCGACCGGCAGCAAACCGTCGATATTTTGTTCTCCCTGATCGAGCGGTGGTATCCCCACGACCTGCCGCTGCGCATGGAAGTACTGCGGGCGCTGAACGCCATGCGCCGCGACTTTCCGAAACGGAACCTGCCGGCAAAACTGATCTACCGGCAGATCGTAGCCGAAGCAAGGACCTACGAGTCCCAGCAACACCAACTGAATAACCAGTACATCCTGCTCCGCTTCACCCGCAACGAAGAGGAGCTGGCCTACCGGGAGGCCTACGCTAATCTGTTGCGGCAACGGATGACCGGTACCTTTAACCGGATGTTTCGTTTCCTGGGGCTGCGCTATCCACCGGCGGACATCATTCCCGTCCACCTTGCCCTGAACAGCGACACGACCTCCATTCAGATCAGCGGCATCGAGTTTTTGGACAACCTGCTCGAGCTTTCCCTGAAGCGGCTGATCATTCCCCTGCTCGACCGGCGGCAACGCATGCTTGCCGGGCAGGGCAGCGAGTTCCCGCCGCTGGAAGAGAACGTGAACGAGTTGCGCCGACTCGAGTTCAAGGCACTGCGTCGTAACCTTCGTGGGCGCGACCACCAACTAAAAATGGCCTCGTTGCGCCTGATCTCGACCCTGGGCGATGCCCAGTACATCCCCGTGCTCGCCCACTACGTCGACGACCCGGGAACCCCGGCAAAAGTAAGGGCGCTCGCACAGGAGACGTTGGAACACCTGCGGGTCTCCCTGACCGATGTAGGCGTATAAATCGTCCCGGAGCTACACCCTATCTTTGCCGCCCATATGATCCAACAGCTTCCAGAAAAACTGACTTCCGGTGCCCGCGCCGGCCTCGAATCGCTCTACGGTATCGATGCCGCGGGGCAGGATATTACCCTCCAATCGACGCGCAAGGAATTCGTCGGTGAGTTTACCATAGTCACCTTTCCCCTCACCCGCTTAGCGCGGAAAAAACCGGAGGAGATCGGTACGGAACTCGGAAAATACTTGCAGCGGGAATTGCCCGAAGTGAGCGACTTCAACGTGATCAAGGGGTTTTTAAACCTGGTCATTTCTCACGAGTACTGGATTGAATTTCTCCTCGACGCTGCGGCCGACGAAGCCTACGGAACGGCCGAAAAGAACGGCGAACGGGTCGTCGTCGAATTTTCCAGCCCAAACACCAATAAGCCGCTTCACCTCGGTCACGTGCGTAACATTCTGCTCGGATGGTCGACCAGTCAGTTGCTCTCGGCCGCCGGGTTTGACGTCAAGAAGGTGCAGATCATCAACGACCGCGGCATCGCAATTTGCAAATCGATGCTGGCCTGGCAGCGTTTTGGCGGAGGTGAGACGCCAAAGTCTACCGGCACGAAGCCCGACCACTTTGTCGGAAAGTACTACGTCAAGTTCGAGCAACACTTCCAGGAGGAGTACAAGCAATGGCAACGGTCCGATACCGCTGCTACCGTACTGGCAAACAACCCGAAACAGCTATCCCCCGAGGATTTTTGGAAGGGCTACAAGAACAAGTACTTCAATACCTACAGCGAACTGGGATCCGCCGCTAAGGACATGTTACTGAAGTGGGAAGACGGCGATGCCGAAACGGTGGCCCTCTGGAACAAAATGAACGGCTGGGTATACGAAGGATTCGACGAAACCTACCGCCGCCTCGGAGTCAGCTTCGATAAACTGTACTACGAATCCCAGACCTACCTGCTCGGTAAAGACATGGTTGAAAAGGGGCTGGAAAAAGGCGCATTCTACCGCAAGGAGGATGGTTCCGTTTTCGCCGATCTGTCCGACGCCAACCTCGACCAAAAAGCCATTCTGCGGAGCGACGGTACCAGCCTGTACATCACCCAGGACCTGGGCACCGCGCGCCTACGTTACGATGACTTCGGTGCCACCCGCATGGTCTATACCGTAGCCGACGAGCAGAATTACCACTTCCAGGTGCTCTTCGAACTACTGAAGCGACTGGAGGAACCCTACGCCGACGGACTCTTCCACCTTAGCTACGGCATGGTCGACTTGCCCACGGGCCGGATGAAAAGCCGCGAGGGTACCGTAGTCGATGCCGATGACCTGATGGACGAAGTCATTCAGGAAGCCTACCAGTCTAGCCTCGAGCGGGAAGCAACCAGTGAACTCAGTGAGGAAGAGCGCCGCGAGATCATCCGCAAGGTCGGCATGGCGGCCCTCAAGTTTCAGATCATCAAGGTGGGCCCCCAGAAGCGCATGACCTTCGACCCGAAGGAAAGCGTCGATCTACAGGGGCAAACCGGTCCCTACGTGCAGAACGCGTACGTGCGTACCCGGGCCGTCTGGCGCAAAGCGGGGGAGCGCGACCTCACTGCCGCTGCCAACTATTCCGGACTAGAACCCACCGAACGCGAACTAATCAGCCAACTGTACGCCTACCCAGCCTTGCTCCGCGATGCCGCCGCCCAGTACGATCCGTCCGTAGTGGCCATGTATTGCTACGAACTCGCCAAAAACCTGCACAAATTCTGGCACGACGTAAGCATCCTGAATGCCGATACCGAAGCCGCAGTTGCATTCCGTCTGAGCCTGTGCCGCACCGTTGGCAATGTCCTCAAATCGGGTATGGGGATACTGGGGATAGAGATGCCGGAGAGGATGTAGTCGGGTAGTACGATAGTACGGTAGTACAGTAGTGTAGATAAAACTACTGTACTACCGTACTACCGAACTACTCTACCAACATCTGCCACCCCTCGACATAATACGTCGTACGCCCCGCTACTTTGGTGATCTTGACTTCTCCGATTCCTTCCGGTCCGGGTTTGCCTTCTTGTCGCCATACGTGCCAGAACCAGTTTTCTGGGTAATTCTTGTAGTAGGGTGCATTTTCGGTTCCGTACGTCATGACTGCTACGGTTTCGGTGTGGATGGACGTGAGTTGCTCGTCGGTGAGGGAATCGACGCGGGCAGCCGGGTGAATGCGGGTGCGGTAGCAGATCTCGTCGGCGTACAGGTTTCCGACGCCCGCGAGAATGGATTGGTTCAGCAGCACCCCCTTGATCGTTGTCTTGCGGCCCCGCACGGCGGTCAGCCAGGTTTGCAGGGAAATGTCTAGGGCATCCGGTCCTAATTTGATCTCTCGGATGTAAGTGTCCCGATCGTGGAGGTAAAGGATGCGTGCGAACTTCCTTGGATCGTCGAAACCCAGAATATTTCCGTCCGTAAAGTGGAGCGCGAAGCGCTCGAATTTGTGGCGGTCTACTTCATCCTGGTAGAGGTTCAGATCGCCCGTCATGCCGAAGTGCAGAAGCAGGCTGTGCCCGTTGTCGAGTTCGGCAAAAAGGTACTTGCCACGCCGCAGGCTGCCGGTAATGGTTCTACCGGCGAGGGCATCGGCGAAGGCGGGGCCGGACATATTCCGGATGATGTAATCGTCGTGCACCCTTACCGATGCGATGGTTTGTCCGGTCGCCGCGGCATCGAAGTAAAGTTTGAAGTTGTGGACTTCCGGCAATTCGGGCATGTCGAGGTCGGTTTCACAGCACAACGGCACCGGGGCCCGGCAGTTGTGGCCTATGCCAGACCAAACAGCTTCTCCTCGATGAGCCAATAGCCCTCGTCAAAAGATCCGAACTTTGCGAAAAAGGCTCCCACCCCGGGAAGCTCGGAACCTTCGAAGTCAAACACTGCACCCGCGTTCCCCGCCCGGTCCTTCAACACGAGCGCGATCAGCCTGCTCATTCCCCTGCGTTTGCGTCCGCGGGGGGTAGAAGCGGCCACCAGGTTGATGGTCCGTCCGCCCAGCTCGGGATAAAACCCTACGGCGAGTAATTCGCCTTCTTCCCATAGTGCGTAGGACTGTCCGTGTCCCCGGGGAGTTGCTGCGTCGATCAGGTCCCGCAAGCGCCGAAAGTGTGATTCCCGCATCCCGTCGCGTGCCCCCAACTGTTGCCGACACTGGCTCACCAGCGCTGCGGGAGTGATCGAAACCAAGACATCTTCCTTGCTTTTTTTCAGGTACGCCTGCAGTTTTTTGGGAAAGGCGCGGGTTAAGTCGGCATAGGGTCGATCGAGGTCTAGGACGTAGTTCGTCCGTCTGCGGCGAGCGAAACGGTCGGGTATATCACCAGGATCGAGATCGGTCCGCAGGGGCAGGGAAATCTGAAAGGCGGCGGGAACGGCCTGCAGCAGCGCCCCGACGACCCTCCCGTTCAACGCTCCGAACGGGCCCAGCTGCTGGGTATAGGGAGGACGGACGAGTGCCGGTACAATACCGAAGCGCCGCAGGCGCGGCAGGGGAAGCACGGCGGTGTAGTCTCCGTAGACCAATCCGTCCCAGTGCCTCTCGGTAACCGCATCCAGCCACCAGCTCAGGGCATAGGGTAGGGGGCGCGCATCCTCGAGGACCGCTTGGTCCCAACGCGCGTCATCGATCTGGTTGCGGCGCAGGCGGCGAACGCTGGCGGTCAAGGCTTACTGGGCTTCCTGTACTCTTCCGCGCACGTAGTCGGAGTATTTGGTCTGACGGAACTCCCGCCACTTTTCGTAATTTTTGGGGAAGCGGGCCAGTTCCGCCTTGAAGTTCTGGAAGGGGTTGGGCCGCTTCAGGGCATAGGTAAGGGCCTGCCAGAGCTCCTGGTTGCGGACGCGGTCGGTGAAGGCCGCCATCACCTTGATGGCTTCCGGGGCGGTCATTCGCTCGATGTGGATGTAGGCATCGGGGTCCCGGGTCACGTCCTGCATGATGGCTTCGAAGACTTCCGGATCGGCGCGCACGTTGCGTTCCGGGTCGTCGGCGATGAGCATGCGGCCGTGTTCGCGGTGGATGTACACCTCCATACCCCGCCGGATGGCGGTGGCTGCGTCGTTAATGTCGTGATCGTTTAGCTGGATCATATTTTATTGAGTTGTACCCGTACTAGCCGGTCGTCGTTGGTCAGGTAGAGCCAGTCTTCGTGTGGCGACAATTCGACGTTGGATACGGGCGCGTCGCTGCGTATTTTACTTAATAGGGTTCCATCGGGCTTAATCACCCACACGCCGCCGGGGCTCGTGGCGTAGATGCGTCCGTCGGCGGCTACGGCCAGTCCGTCGGGTGATCCCGGAACGCTGCCGGCCAGGTCGGTCGCGTCGATAAGGATGCGTGCCTCGCCGAGGGTGAACTCTTCGTCGAGGATGGGCGTGGCCGTCACCACCGCCCGTTTCCCGTCCGAATTGCCGATGTAGAGTGTTTTTTCGTCCGGACTCAGCCCGATGCCGTTCGGCCGGCTGTACTCTTTGGTCAGCAGGGTAACCGTTCCCCTGGGGTCGACCCGGAATACGCCGCAGTAGTCCATGTCACGCTCTGCATCCCTGGGTAGGCCGTAGGGAGGATCGGTAAACAGGACGCTGCCGTCACGGGCTACCACCAGGTCATTGGGGGAGTTAAACTGTTTGCCCTCGTAGTGGTCGGCCAGCGTGCTGTATTCGGCGCGGGGGGCAGTGACGGGGGCCTCCATGCGTGCCACGCGCCGACTACCGTGCTGACAGAGCAGGAGCTGATTGTCGGCCGTAAGAGCCAGGCCGTTGCTGCCGGGTTCCCCGCTGTATTCATTGGCTGCCGCACCGGAATTGGCTAGCCATACCCGACTCGTATCCCCGACCCACTGTAAAATATGGTTGCGGGGAACATCCGAACAAATAACCGTGCCGTCGGGAAGAACGAGGGGGCCTTCGGACCAGTCCATGCCGCCAAAGAGCACTTCGATCACGGGTGTTTCCCCAAAAAGCGATCGGGTAGCCGCCTCATCGAAGGCTTCGATCCGGAGCCCGTTGTCATCAGTTGTTACCACATCCCCGGACACCTTAGATCTACAGCCAACGGCGAGTAACAAAAGCCACAGGGGCAGCAGTTTGGTCATGCCGCAAAATTAGGGAAAATTTCGGGCGGGTGCGCGGGTGCAGTGCAATTCATGAAAGCTGAGCCGTCCGGAAATTAAGCCTGGGTGAAACCCGATTGCCGGGTTATTCCGGTATTTCACTATACTTACACGCGTTTTTACGCGATGAACTCATTAGTACTGTCGATACATGAACACATTCGAACTGACCGGGCTAGACCTTACGGTGATGGCGGTCTACGCCGTTTTTATTATTGGTTACGGTCTGTATTCCGCCAAGGCGCAGACATCGGAAGAATACTTCCTGGCCGGGAGGAACATGACCTGGCCCATCGTGGGAATTTCGTTGTTTGCCGCGAATATTTCGAGTTCGACGCTGGTCGGTCTGGCCGGGGACGCCGCCAAGACCAATACCCAGGTCTTTAATTACGAATGGCTGGCCTCAGTGGTACTGGTGTTCTTCGCCATCTTCTTTCTGCCCTTCTATCTTCGGTCGAAGGTGTACACCATGCCGGAATTTTTGGAACGGCGGTACGACGTCCGTTCCCGTTACTACTTCAGCTTCATCACGATCGTCGGCAACGTCCTGATCGACACCGCCTCGGGCCTGTACGTCGGCACGGTGGTGTTGAAGCTTTTGTTCCCTGATTTGAACACCTTCACGATTGTATCCATCCTCGCCATTGCGGCGGCCGCCTACACGGTGCCGGGTGGGTTAAATTCGGTGATTCAGACGGAAGTGATCCAGGCGATCCTGCTCGTAATCGGCAGTTGCCTAATCACGTATTATGCCTTCGACGAAGTGGGGGGCTGGAGCGAAATGATCGCCAAGCTCGATATCCTGGGCGCTGCCGGAGAGCTGCCCAACATCAACGAAATCAACGCCGAAGCCTCCGGGGTGCTGGAGGGTGTCGCGACCACCACCATTCCGCTTGCCGACCGCGTATACGAATCCACCTACTATACTCCCCAAAACGCCGAGGAGGTGCTGAGCCTGGTGCGCCCGGCCGATGACCGCTTCATGCCGTGGCCCGGTCTGCTCTTTGGTGCGCCCATCCTCGGGTTCTATTTCTGGGCCACCAATCAGTTCATGGTACAGAGGGTGCTCGGCGCCAAAGACCTGAACCACGGTCGCTGGGGAGCGCTCTTTGCCGGCCTGCTGAAGCTGCCCGTGCTCTTCATCATGGTCCTTCCCGGCACCCTGGCCATCATCCTGTTTAAGGACTTCGACATCGCCACCCTGGCGTACAAACTGCCCGACGGGGGCGTGTGCCAGAACCTGGTCGACTGTCCGAATGCGACCTACCCCCTGCTGTTGTTTACGCTGCTGCCTAAGGGAGTCCTCGGGTTGGTTCTGGCCGGACTGCTCGCCGCGATGATGTCTTCGGTCAGTGCCACCTTCAATTCAGCATCCACCCTGATCACGATGGACTTCGCCATCAAGATGAAACCGGACCTGACCAGTAAGCAACTGGTGCGGATCGGTCAGATTTCGACCCTGGTCCTGGTGGTACTCGCTTGCCTGTGGGCTCCCCAGATCGAAAAAGCCGCATCGCTGTGGGAATACTTACAGATCGTACTGAGCTTTATTGCACCTCCGGTGGCCGCGGCCTTTATCGTGGGTATGTTCTACAAGAGGGCAAACGGTCACGGGGCATTCTATAGCCTCATCATCGGGGCACTGGTTTCCATTGTGTACGTCATCATGAGCGTGATGGTAGCCCGAGGAACGATGGAATCCAACGCGTTTCTGGAGATGCACTTTCTCTACCGTACCTCCTTTCTTTTCCTGGCCTGCGCCATTATCAATGTCGTCGTGAGCCTGGCAACTCCCCCCCCGCCCGCGGAGAAGGTGGCGAATTACACCTGGAACAACGGCATCATCGCCGCCGAATCCCGTGAATTGGAAGGGGTGGTCTGGTACAAGAACTACCGCTACCAGGCCCTGATTCTCCTTATCCTCACCTTCATCCTGGTCGGCTACTTCTGGTAAGCTCCACTCCCTGAAAACCCCCAACTATGGGCACCGTCAACCTAAGCAACATCCCCACCCGGGCACCCGATGATCTCGACCGGGACGAAGCCGAGCGGATCACCCGCCAGCGCGCCCAACGCATTGCCGAGCTGCACCAGTTGTTGGTGGCCGAACGGGAATACGCCGTGCTCATCGTCCTGCAGGGGATGGATGCCAGCGGTAAGGACGGTGCCATGCGGAATGTCTTCGGGGAGTGTTCCCCTTTCGGTCTGCGGGCCGTACCCTGGAAAAAGCCAACGGAGGAGGAATTTGACCACGACTTTCTCTGGCGCATCCACAAACAAGTGCCGGCCAAGGGAGAAATGGTGATCTTCAATCGCAGCCACTACGAGGATGTGTTGGTGCAACGGGTGCACGGCTGGATCACCGAAGAGCAGGTAAGTAAACGATTGGCAAGCATCAATGCCTTCGAGCACCTGCTCGCCTACGACAACCAGACCCTGATCCTGAAATTCTATCTCCACATCAGCAAGGAACAGCAGCGGGAAGAACTGATGGAGCGACTGGAGGAGCCCGACAAGTTCTACAAGCACAACGACGGCGACTGGAAGGAACGCGAACACTGGGACGCCTACCGGGCCGCGTACGAGGACGCCATCAGCCGCAGCGAGATTCCCTGGCACATCGTGGGCGTCGACCAGCGGTGGTACCGCGACTATATCATGACGGAAATCATCGTCGACGCCTTAGAAAAATTAAATATGCAATGGCCGAAATTGGTCACTAACTTTAAAGATAAAAAGTGAAACTGCTGCGTCTCGGCCGTACCGATGCCCCGGTCTCGCTCTCCGCGGCGGAGAAGCGAAAGTTTCTTACCCTTTATCATCACCCCGTCGGCTTTCCCGAGAGCGAACTGCGCTTCCGCGACGACAGCTGCAACGAATGGCGGGAGTGGGAACAACTGCCCGGTGACCGCATCAAGGCACTAACCCACCGGCTACAGGCGGCCGGCTTCATGCCCCACGCCGCCCACGACGGCATCTTCGGCTACGTGACCCAGGCCGCCGTACGCCTGTTCCAGGAATACGTCAGGACAACTGATCTGGTGCAGGACGGAACCAGTGACGAGCCTCCCTCCTGGCCGGACGGCATTGTTGGAAACGACACCCTGCACCACCTCGATCGATGGGAGCGGGAGGGCAAACGCAGCCGTTGGTCGGACGGGCAGGCCACCCCGGACTACGAACACTGGTTCAGCTACCTAAACGATTGTGCCGCTTACTACCGGGATCACCCGACATCCGTCATGCAGCACCTTCTCCGTGCCGACCGCCGCGGAGATTCGTTAGTACCCGAAGACTGGCAATTCGATCCCGCCGAACCACATTTGATCGCCTTCCGTTCCGGGGCCTCCTTCCGTTTACCGGACAAAGCGGATCGGTCGGTAGACGACCTTTTCGTCTTGCTCATTAACGGCAAATCGTTCTACTTCTGGGGGTCGGTGGATGCGGATCCGAGTCCCAAAAAAGAAGGTTACCTGGTGGAGGGCCAGCACCGCTACCGATTCGACTGGCACAACATCAGCGGGAGACGAAGGACACGGATCTACAAAGCCGGACGCCCAGCGGGGGAGGGTGTGATGGTGATCCGCGACGTTCACGGACACAATGCCCCGACCCCAGAGAACCGCCGCGACGGATTTGATCGAAAACCCAATCCCACCTTCAACATTCACTGGAGCGGATTGGGAATAAGCAATTGGAGCGCCGGATGTCAGGTCATCAGCGGCAGGAGTTATCTGAACGATTTGGACGAGCTGATCGACTGCACCCCATTCACCGCCCGCAGAGACCAGGACCGGGGCGGCCGGCGGGTGGCCGGCGGGCCGCGACTCACCATGGGGGCCTACACCCTGCTGAGCGATTTATTACTGACATACACCCGGCCCCAGGAACCGGGAATAAAGCCTATCTTCCGGTACACCTTGCTACCCGAAGAAACTTGCTCCCGCGTTCCCGGCAAATCCTGCGAATTCCTGCGCAGTCAACTCGACAGGTTGCGCGCAGTGCCTCATTAATACCACTTACCTCACCACACTACTCCATGTCAGAAAATAAAACATTCGGCGACCTGATCAACGATATGAGCAGCCTCGACGTAGTCACCCTCACGGGTAACCTCACCGTTCAGGTCAACGACGTCGAGGTCGCGTCAAACGGAAACGATGACGGCGACCGGCCCCTCCGGTTTTCCCGCATCATGCGCGAATTGGAGGGAAGAATCATGAAACGGGACTCCCAGTTATCGGCACTAGCCGCCACCCACGTTAGTTTGGACAAGGACACCGTCTCCTTCGTCAGAGAAAATCTGTCTACCGACGAGGCCATCTACCTGAACTTCCACAACGAGTCCGTAAAGGCAGCCGGCATCGCACGCGCCGCCATGGCCGATGGTATCGCAAAGCTCCTGATCGGAAATAAGAAATAACGTGGGGTGGGGGCCGAAGCATTCATCGCCACCTGCCGCCAACTGGGGGAGCTGGACTTTTCACCGGACGTAGCCCGGCGGGCCCTTGCCGCCGCGGAGGAGGAACTGCCGGTGCGCTACGCCATGCCCTTCCCTCCCGGTCCCTCCCCGGTTTTCGAGCGCGGAGGACGGGATATGCACAATCGCCGCGGACAGTTGCACGAATTGGTGCAACACCTAACCGACCTTGCCTACCTCACTCCCTCCCGCTTCCGGCAGTGGCACGAATGGAGACAAAACGGAGAAGGTGAATTGTCGCCGGTGCTGCTCGATGCCGTATTATCGGCCGTTGGGCAGTTTGTCAGCGAGGACGATTATGCCCCCTTCGGACAGGTAGACCAATTCCCCGCTGCCGATCGGACAGCCCGGCTCGACTGGACGGAACGTACCCTGGCCATCCTGGTACACCGGGCGGCTGCCCTGACCTCCTTCGATGCCGAACTCTCACCGAGGCCAAGCTACCGCATTGGGGAGCGCACGGCTTACGGCCGGAGCCTGGCCTTTCGTATTCGCCTCTATTTTCACGACTTCGTGGATCGCAGAACGGATGCACGCAAGGTGTATTTCGACGCCGACCTGGTGCCCTTCCTGCACACCCTCGACAATTCGCTGGGGGACCCCTTTCATCAGTGGCTTCCCCGGAGGGAGGACCATCACCTGCACCCTGGCCTACAGGCCTTGTTGCTGGACGCCCGAATTGTATTCGAAAAATTTAGGGAGCGCCACCGCTTTTTGCCGGATCGTCGGCAACCGTATTTTCTGGTGTACGACCTTGACCGACCGGCGGATCGGGGGGCTGACTTCCTCGACCGCCTCAGTCGCCGGGCGGGCAAAAAGGTTGCTAAGAACGCGTTCCACCAGGACACCGGAAATAACCGGCTCGGGGTACGGTTGCTGCAGTTGTGTCTGTGGCGGGCCGGATTCTACACCGGTACCCTCGACGGCTTATTCGGTCGGATGAGTCACGACGCACTGCTCGCGCTGATCCAACAGGAGCGCGAGGCCGGCGGTACGCTGAAGGAGCACCAACTAAATCGGGTTTGCCTGCCGGCGGGGGAGGGGGAAGACCGGCTGTGGGTGGTAGACCTGCGGCTGGCCGGTATGCTGCTGGACGCATATATGCCACCCGATGAGGCCACGGCCAATCGGGAGGAGGAACTGATCTGGGACCGGATCAGGAGGGAGGGGAAGGAAGCGGCCCTGGATGACCAGCTCGCCCACCGTCGGGAGGAATTTAAAGGGCCCTACGGCGAGTTACATAAGTATCCAGACCGGAGGGTGTACTACGGACTTCGGGGGTTGATCCGCGGGGCCTTTCGGGCGATCGGACGGGTTGTCGGATGGATTACCGGGGTGGTGGATGACCTCCTCGGGGCCGTATTCGACTTCGTGAAGTCGGTGGTGAAGCGCATCCAGGAAGGGATCGGTTGTTTTCTGGCGGGCTTCCGGTACTTTGCCCATTACCTGCTGGGAAGGCCCTTCGTATCGCTGGGGCAGGCAGTGGAGGGCCGGCATCCCGTGCTGCTGACGAAGTTTGTCATCGACTTCGACGTGGTGTCTTTTCTCGATACGTCGGCGTCCGGAGCGGACCGCAGGGCCCATACCGCATACCTGAAGCGGATGGCGGAGGGGGTCGCTTTCTTTCTGGGGACTACCGTCGACATCATTCGCCTGGTGAGTAAGCTTACCGGGACGGTCGGCTGGCTTCGCCTGGGAATTCTGATCGCGCGCTGGGTTCGAGCGTGGTTGCGAGGTGTACCGCGAAGCGCTGCAATCGCCTAATTAGGCCTGTGGGCGGACTCGAAGAGGTGCAGGAGGTCGCTGAGTCGCTCCGTGAGTTCGGCCCGGTCGACGATGAAGTCGAGGAAGCCGTGCTCCAGCAAAAACTCGGAGGTTTGGAATCCTTCGGGAAGTTCCTTCTTGATCGTCTCCTTCACGACCCGGGGGCCGGCAAAGGCAATCAGGGCTTCGGGCTCGGCCAGGTTGATGTCGCCGAGCATGGCGTAGCTGGCCGTTACGCCCCCGGTGGTGGGGTCGGTCATCAGGCTGAAGTAGGGCACGCCATCCTTTGCCAACTGACTGAGTTTCACGCTGGTTTTGGCCATCTGCATCAGGCTGAACGCGGCTTCCATCATGCGCGCACCGCCGGTTTTGGAAATAATCAGCAGGGGAGTACGCGTTTTGCGGGCCTCGTCGATGGCGAAGGCGATCTTTTCTCCGACAACGCTGCCCATGCTTCCGCCGATGAAACCGAAGTCCATGGCGGCGACGATGAGCGGGCGCCGGTTGAGTTTGCCACGGGCCACCCGGATGGCGTCCGACAGGCCGGTCTTTTTCTTAGCCGCCTTCAGGCGGTCTTTGTAGGATTTGAGGTCCTTGAACTGCAACACGTCCACGGCTTCCATATCGGCTTCGTACTCTTCAAAGTTGCCGTCGAAGAGGAGGTCGAAGTATTCCTGGGAGCCGATCCGCTCGTGGTAGTTGCAGTTGGGGCACTTATAAACGTTCTCCCGCAACTCCTTGCGGGTCACGGTTTCGCTACAGCGGGGACATTTGTACCAGAGGCCTTCCGGAGCCTCTTTTTTGTTGCGCGTGGCCGTCTGTATGCCGTCCTTGAGTCGTTTAAACCATCCCATGTATACCTATTATAGAATCGGCAAAGGTAAACAAGTTCAGTTCGTTCGCAGCATCACCACGCCCCCGATGATGAGGGTGATACCCGCGACGCGCAGCCAATTGATGGATTGCTGGGGAATCCCCATCATGCCGTAGTGGTCGATCACCAAGCTGAACACCATCTGCCCGGCCACCGTCAGTCCGATCGTAAGGGCCACGCCGAGGCGGGGGGCCAGTACGATGATCGCAAACACGTAAAACCCGCCGAGCACCCCCCCCATCCAGTAGTACCACGGCAGCTCAAAGGCGCGGCGCAGGTTGCCCAGGGGAACCCGGGTGACCAGGCAGTACACTAGCAGCGCGATTCCCCCGGTAACGAAGGAAATCAGGGCACCGTACACCGGACTTTTCACCGCCTTACCGATGCCGCTATTGAGCCCAGCCTGTACCGCCAGCATAGCTCCCGCGACCACCGCCATCAAAAAAAGGAGAAATTGCTGCATGGGCTTGGGGTGTGCATTGTATGTTTGTTGGCCCAAAGTAGAAACTAATGCTGAGAGAGTTCAACACCCTGACCCCGGAAGAGCAGCAGCTCATGTTCGACGCCATCCCCCTGATTACGATTCTGGTCGGGGCGGCCGATAATGTGCTCGACGAAGTGGAACTCTCCGAAGCCCAGCGCCTGGCCGACATCCGCAGCTACAATACGCGCGGTCGGCTCAACGCCTACTACGAGATGATCGACGAGGGGCTTTCCGAGCGGATTCAGCAGCTCTACAACGGCATGCAAAACGGCATCGAGCAGCGGGAAAAGTACATCGTCGGCGAGCTCAGCAAGCTCAACCAGATTCTGCCCAAGCTCCGCGAGCCTTACGGATACCTGTACTACCACAACTTCCGCACCTTCGCCCGCCACATTGCCGAGTGCCACGGGGGCTTTCTGCGCTTCATCACCATCGGACCCAAGGAGGCCAAGGTGGTCGATCTGCCCATGATTACCCCGATCCCCAAACCGCCGGAAGACGAGTACCCCAACCTGATCTAGGGTAGACCGCCGTTTTGCGGTGTGACCTCCGCCGACCTATTTTCAGCCCCCAACCAACCAAATCATGAAAAAGCTTGCACTGCACTGGCAGATTTTACTCGGCATGGCGTTCGGGGTTGCCTTCGGGGTGCTGGCTTCCACCCAGGGGTGGGGCGGTTTCGTCGAAGACTGGATCAAGCCCTTCGGCACCATCTTCATCAACAGCCTCAAACTCATCGCGATCCCGCTCATCGTGGCTTCCCTGATTAAGGGCATCACCGACCTGAAGGACATCAGCAAGCTGAGCACGATGGGCGTCCGCACCATCTTACTCTACATCTCGACCACGGTCGTGGCCATCGTTATCGGCCTGCTGATCGTCAATGTAGTTGGGCCCGGTCGGGGACTCGACCAAACCACGCGCGATAACCTGCTGAATGATTTTGCGGAGGACGCAGGAGCAAGGATCACGGCCGCCAACGAGCAAGCGGATACCGGACCCCTCCAGGCACTGGTCGACCTCGTCCCGGACAATATTGTAGGTGCAGCGAGCAGTAATGGCAATATGCTGCAGGTGATTTTCTTCGTCATTTTCTTCGCCGTGGGCCTGATCCTCATCGAACCGGAGCGGGCCAAGCCGGTCAAGGATTTCTTCGACGGGGTCAACGAAGTCGTGCTCAAACTGATCGACATGATCATGGCTGCGGCACCCTTCGGAGTGTTTGCTCTGCTGGCGGCCCTGGTGGTCGAGGCTCCGAGCAAGGATCTCTTCTTTGCCCTGCTGAAGTACAGCGCCTGCGTGCTCGGTGGCTTGGCAATAATGGTCCTTGTCATTTACCCCCTGTTGGTAAAGGTTGTGACGGGGCGCAGCTACTCGAGCTTTATGAGCGGCATCAGTCCCGCTCAATTACTCGCCTTTAGCACCAGCTCGAGCGCGGCCACCCTTCCCGTGACCATGGAGCGGGTGGAAGAACACCTGGGGGTCGATGAAGAAGTCACGAGCTTCGTACTACCCATCGGCGCCACCATCAATATGGACGGAACGAGCCTCTACCAGGCGGTCGCAGCGGTCTTTATCGCGCAGGCCTACGGCATCGGTCTGGATCTGGGCGACCAGCTCACCATCATCACAACGGCACTGGCGGCCAGTATCGGCTCGGCGGCCGTACCGGGAGCCGGAATGGTTATGCTGGTGATCGTGCTCGGACAGGTGGGGATTCCGGAGGTGGGGTTAGCCCTAATCTTCGCCGTCGACCGTCCCCTCGACATGTGCCGTACGGTTGCCAACGTTACCGGAGACGCGACGGTGGCCATGCTCGTCGCGAAGTCGGTGGGCAAACTCGGTGAACCAAAGGAGCGTAGGCTGGACGATCACTACGTGGAGGTCTGATCTATTCGGCGACCAAGTCTACGGAACCCAGCCGGTAAAACCCGTCGCTCATGTTCAGTGATTCCTTGTAGCCCAGGGGTACCTCCTGTAGATCGCGGTTTGCGTCGCGCAAGCGAACGCCCACCATATAGGTGCCCGGCGAGAAATCCGCCGGAACGTCAAAGCGGTAACTCAGCCAGTTAGCCAGGTGCAGCTCTCCGACGGTATTGGCGCCGGAGGGGACCGAATAGACCTTCGTCGCGGGACCCGCGAGCGTGACATCCATCGTGTACCGGGCGTTGGGATCTACGCTGCCAACGGTGCGCCATTCCATTTGCACCTCAAACTTCTCGCCGGCGGTGATCGTCTCCGGCAGGTTGAGGGCGTACACGTAATGGCCGACCCCGTCGACCGGACTTTCCACCACCTGGTCGCTTAGGTCAATGTCCTGTCTGTTGCCGTTCGAACCGCAGGCGAAGGAACCAATAAGGAGGATGAACACAGCCAAAAATTTCATACCGTTTGAGTTTATGTTAAGAGGGGCTCACCGCGGGATTTGTTTGTAAACATTTGATATTTTTATCCCTTAGAGCTCTGGGTGCTAAATACACTATTGTCCCTACCTTACGCTCCGGGATGGGGTGTGTTTCTCGCGTAGCGTCCGTCAATTGTTGTGAACTTCATCCCGGTTAGACCGTCTATTGCCCCTTCCATTTACGATACCAAACCACTTAGATGATGAAACCAATTTTGGTACTATTTGCGCTGTTGATTGGGGCGACGGGACTTCGGGCGGATCAGGTCTATTTGTTGTTCGATGAAGGCTGCGGCGACCACATTCGCTACGAGCGAACCGTAGGTGGAGCATCCCGGATGGACTATTTTGCCTACGGACTGACCGTCTCCGACGGATCCCAACTTATCTTCGAAACGGACGCCGAAGGGGCAACCTACCGCCACATCCTGCCCCCGCAGTACCTGTCCTGTTCCGACCTGTCCCTCACGGCCGAGCTGGCCGATCGGATCAACAGTGGACAAACCCACCTATTCGTCGTGCTTCCCACCGGTGATGAGCAGTACCAAATGCAACCCGTAGTGATGGCGGCGGTAATGCAGCAACGGGGCAACGACATTCGGTACCGCTCTCCCTTTGCTGCGTTCAGTTTTACTCCCGATGATGCCGTCATCGGAGTGAATCTCGACAATGGGAACCAGGGCGCCCACGTATACTTTGAAGGAAAGGAAGGAGAGGAGCTCGGTGGTGCCTTTCTATTCCGTCAGCACAATCCCCTTAGCGCCCACCCGATCATCGAATACAAACTGATCCCGGGACTAGGTATCGTACAACGCCGCATGGGTGGCGACGGTAAGTTTAGCGAGGAGTCGGAAATCTCGGCCCGCGAGGTGAACGGCACCGACCTGATCACTTACCTCCGCGAACGAGAAGACGGGAACGACACTGCTGCTACGAACTATACCGAAGAGCAACGCTCCTTCAGACCAATCTACGTGGAAGCCGCACCACCCCCCTCCATCAGCACCGAGGCACAGGCGAAGGATGTTCCCCACGTCATTGCATCTGCGTCCCCGCCCCCCGCGACAACTCCGGTTACCATCCACTACGTCGCTCCCGGCGAAACGCTTTATGCGATCTCCCGGCGCTATGGAGTTGCGGTGGATGCCATTAAGCACCGCAACGGATTAGTCGATAATACGATATACGTAGGCCAGCAGCTCGCGGTCGGCGACGACCGGGTAGAACCCACCGTGCCGCCACCGAGCCAGGAGGAATACGCAGCGCCAGTAGTGGCAGTGCCCGTCCCCTACGAGCGGGAAACCTCCGAACCTATTTCCGTAACCTCCGATAAATTTCACATCGTCCAGCCGGGTGAAACCTTCGCCAGTCTTGCCCTTCGGTTTGGCTACACTACCGCCCGCTTTCGCGAGTTTAACGGCGTGAGCGATCAGGCGGTCGCGCAAATCGGACAAAGGTTGAAGACCAGCGACTGTAATTGCCCGCCCCCGCCGGCCGCTGCGGTGACCAATGATCTGCCGGAAGTCGAGGTTCCCCGGCCGAGTACCTACGTCGCTCCGGCTCCTTCGCCCGCCGCAAGCAGCGAATATCCGGAGATGCCCCAGGACTATACCGACAGCTACCCCCAACCCGCCTCCGTGGCCCAGCCCGCGGTAAACGTGGTCGTGCCGCCCCCGGCCCGCACCGTGCCGGACGCTGGAAGACCGTCTGCTCCACCGGCCTACGGCGGAGGGATCGACATCAGTGGGGGAGATGCTGCTCCTGCCACCTACGGAACGACCGCACCGGTTCAGACCGACCTGCGTGCCACCCACCAGGTGCGGGAAGGGGAGAGCCTTTACTCGATTTCCCGCCAGTACAGCATTTCGGTGGAAGAGCTGCGCCGGCTCAACGACCTGCTTCCCGCGGACGTCATTGTGCCCTTTCAGAAGCTCTACGTAAACTAATGGGCCCGACCTCGCCTTCTACTGTCGGTAACTAGTCCGCTTACATGGTCCCCTTATTATTATTCGCCCTCTTCTCCATTGCCTTCAGCTTCCTGTGCTCGATCTTCGAGGCGGTGCTCCTGTCGATCACTCCCAGCTACGTGCAGGTCAAAGTAAAGGAGGGAGGCACCACCGGCATGCTGCTGCAACGCTTTAAGCAGGAGCTTAACGAGCCACTGACGGCCATTTTATCGCTCAACACCATTGCGCACACCGTCGGGGCGATCCTCGTCGGGGCCAGTACGGGGGCGGCATTCGGCGAAGGTGGGTTCGTCCTTCCGTTTATCGGCTACGAGATATCCTACGAGGTGATCGTCAGTGTGGTAATGACCCTCGCTATTCTCATCTTTTCCGAAATCATTCCCAAGAACCTCGGGGCGACTTACTGGAAACAGTTGGCGCCGTTCACGGTCAAATCGCTGAATATTCTCGTCAAGATCTTCAAGCTGCTGGGCATGGTCCAGATTTCCAATGCCATCAACCGATTGATGGGCGGAGGGGATGCCCATTCTACGGCTCTCACGCGCGTAGAATTTGCGATGATGGCCGAAGCCCAGACGGAAGGCGGGCAGCTGAAGGAGGAAGAAGGGCGCATCCTGCGCAACCTGCTCAATTTCGAGTCACTTACCGTACACGACGTAATGACGCCCCGCACGGTGGTCGTAGGGGCCTGGGCGACGCTCACCATCGGAGAATTCTATAAAAAGTTTGACAACAGCCCCTTCAGCCGTTACCCGATATTTGGAGAAACCCGGGACCAGGTACTTGGCTACATCTTGAAGGATATGGTGTACAAGGCCATCATCCAAAAACGGGAGGAGGAGCCCGTGAAAGTGCTTGCCCGGGACATCCTCGCAGTCAGCCAGGACACTTCCCTGCACAAGTTGATCGACATGATGCTGGAGCGGAGGGAGCCCATCGCCATGGTCGTCGATGAATTTGGCGGGATGGAAGGACTGGTCACGATGGAAGACGCCATGGAAACCTTACTTGGGCTGGAGATCATGGACGAAATGGACAGCACCCAGGACATGCAACGGCTCGCCCGCGAACGCTGGCGCGACCGCGCCAAGGCGATGGGCCTCGAACTGCCGGAAACCATGGTCGATTAATCGATCTTTCCCCGTAGCCCGAGTTCGATGACCTCGAGGTCTTCTACCCGATCGTCCGTTACGGCAAACCGTAGCAGGGTTCTCATGCGGTGAAAACCGTGGCGCCCGCAGGCCCCGGGATTCATGTGAAGTACGCCCCGCTGCTTGTCCATCATTACCTTCAGGATGTGGCTGTGGCCACAGATGTAAAGTTTCGGCTTCTCCTCTTCGATCAATTTCCGCACCCGCGCGGTATACCGCCCCGGATACCCGCCAATGTGGGTGATGAGTACCGGTAAGTTCTCGATAACGAAAGAATTGTTGAGGGGGAGGCGACTTCGCACGGAGGTGTCGTCGATGTTCCCGTACACCCCCCGCAGCGGTTTGAAGGCTTCCAGTTCGTCCAGTACGGAAGCGTCTCCCACGTCGCCGGCGTGCCACACCTCATCGCAGTCCCCGAAGTAGTCGAACACCGCCGGATCGAGGTAAGAATGGGTGTCGGACAGTAGCCCGATACGTTTACTCATGGTTGATCTTGTAGATGCCGATGCTGATGTCTCTGCGGGGGGCAATTTCCACTACGGGATGCGCGAAATGGACTTCCCGCTTCCCGATCTGTTCTCGCTCTTCGGGATAGAGGAAATTTGTGGCTACGTAATCGGCCAGGTGCCACTGGGGTTCGTTGATGATCTTGGCCCGGGCGGCGGGGGGAAGCGCCCGAATATTGTCGATGCAGGGCCAGTTTTGGCACTTTACGCGTCGCGTCTCTCCCTCCGGAATTTGGTCGGCGAGCTTGACCAGGGCCTCCCGGTATCCGGCTCCCCAGTAATCCATATCGAACCGCCTCAGAATGGGATCTCCACTGATCAGCGCGTTGAAGTACACCTGCTGCTGCGGGTGCATCCTCACCATATTGATCGCCGTAACGACGATCCCCGCCGCCAGAATAGGCATTGCCCACTTCCGGTACCGGGTAGCCACTGTGTCGTAACCGACCATGAGCAGGTACACCAGACCGGGATAAACGAAGTGCAGGTGGCGCCACCCGTTGTATAGCGTTGAATTAAGAATGATCACGACCAGGATTGGCCCGATCGACAGCCCCAGCTGCACAAAATCCATTTGCCCGCTGAAGTCCCTCCACAGCCTCCCGCGAAAAACGCCGGAAATACTTTCCCGACTACTTTTCCATATCCCCACAAACATGAATGCCAGGTAAACGATTGGCGTCGTAATCGCGATCCAGGCAGGAATGTAATAGGCGGGCAGCTGCATAGCGTGGATGTAATCACCGAACAGGAGCACGGAGCTATCCCAACTGTAGTCTGACATTTTGGTGATCGCACCGGTCAATCGGCTGCCCGTATCGACCCACAGGTAGGGGAAGAAGGGGAGCATGAGGAGCAAAGTCGCCGGAAGGTACACGGCCGCCTGCACAAGTCTGCGGTACCCATTGGGCTTCTCGAAGAGCTGTTCCCAGACCAGAATAAGTACCGTGGCCGCAAGAATGATCATGGCGGGCAGTCGGGTATTAAGCGCGAGGGCGGAGGCAAGGACGTGGAAGGCCAGGGCACGATTGGTACGCTTGCGCAAAAAATTGAGCAGGGTATAGGTAGCAATCAGGTAGAAGACCAGCAGAATGTGATCTTTTGGATTGAAGAAGGCATGAGCAAAGATGCGCGGGCTCAAAAGAAGTACGACCGTGCCGATGAGGGGAAACCACCGGCGCGTCGGCCACCGCAGGCGGAGCGTTCGGTAAAAGAACATGAGCGCAATCCCGAACAGCAGGTAATTCATCACGTGCCGGATGCGGTAGTAGCGGTAGGGATCTTCGATTGCTCCGAGTTCGATCTCCGCCAGGGTAGCAACGATCTGATAGATCATTCCGTACTGAGAAAAAGACTTGCCCTCGGTAGCCAGCGGTGGGTGGTCGATACCGAACCGATCGGCCACGTACTCGACGGTTACGTGGCCATGCCGCCGCTGTACCGCCTCGTCGTAGGTGATGCCGTAGTCGTCCACGATCAGGTAGCCTACGATGAAGTAGGTCAGGAAGAACAGGCTGACGATCAATCGGTGGTTCACGACGATAAAATGTAGTGGTTACCCCAGCAGATTAAGGGCTTCGGTGAGGACTTCCCGCTCGGCACTGTCCGCAATATCGCCACCGTCGGTGAAACCTACCTCATTTTGGTAGAGCGGCATCGTAGCGACGATTCGGGCATCCAGTGCCTGCAACGTCCATTGCAAGGTCCGCATCGCTCGTTCTCCCCGGGGTGGGGCCGGCGTAAAGGTGAGTAAGAGCACCGGCTTACCCGCTGCTTCGCCCGAGGAAGTGAGCCACTCGAGGGCGTTCTTCAGTACGGCGGGAATAGTGTGGAGATAGGCGGGGGTGCACAGGATCACGCTACTTGCCTGCCGCCACTTGTCGCGCCATTCGGTCACGGTCGCCGGCCACGGGGACCGGTCGCGATCGGGCTGAAAGACGGGAAGGTCGGCGATGTTGCCGGCGGACACCAGAGCGTGCTCGGTCAGGTGAGCCAGACTAGCCAGCAGACGCGAATTGGCGCTTAGGGGATGGGGGGATCCGGAGACGGTAAGGTAGAAACGTTCGGTGTCGCCGCTAGTCGTCATCGTCGGCGACGTCCTCGTCGCTGAGCTCATCCAGGTCGATGTCCGCTTCCTCGATCTCGTCGTCGTACTTATCACCGTACTCTTCGCGGGCCTCGTCGGTCAGGATGCCTTCATCGTCGTAGTCGTCATCGTCTTCGATGATGAGCTGCGCTTCGGACTTGGTCATCCGGATCAGGTAGTACTTCTCAGCGGTTTCGAAGGGAAGGGCACTAGCGATTTTACCGTTCACGTCGGTGAAGCGGATCAGGTTGCGCTCGAACCCGTTGGGATAGTTCAGTTTGATCTGCTCGAGAAGTTCATCGTCGAGCTTATCGTAATTCTTTATTACGCGGGGCTTACTCATGAGCGAATTTGAGAGTCGGTAATTTAATGACTAAAAGTAAAGAAGGTCACCCGGAACGAATAGCTAAGGTTCCGGGTGACCTAGGGGCTAAGAAACTACGCTCAACGCTTTTTTGTGATCGGCGAGGAACTTCTCGAGTCCGATGTCCGTCAGGGGGTGCTTGAACAGGCTATCGAAGCTGCTCAGGGGGCAGGTCACGACGTCGGCACCGGCCTTGGCGGCCTCCACGATGTGCTTTCCGTTGCGAATGGATGCGGCCAGGATCTCAGTCTCGAAACCCTGAATGGCGTAGATCTCGGCGATGTCGGAGATGAGCGACATGCCCTCCCAACCGATGTCGTCGATGCGACCGATGAAGGGACTCACGTAGGTAGCACCGGCCTTAGCTGCCAGGATCGCTTGTCCCGCGCTGAATACCAGCGTACAGTTGGTCCGGATGCCGTTGTCGCGGCACCAGGCCAGGGCCTTTACGCCCTCACGGATCATGGGGATCTTGACCACGATGTTATCGGCGATCTTGACCAGCTCACCGGCCTCACGCTTCATTCCTTCGAGGTCGGTGCTGATCACTTCGGCACTTACGTCACCGTCGGTGATCTCACATATCTTCTTGTAGTGATCGCGGACGTTTTCGTTGCCGCTGATGCTCTCCTTGGCCATCAGGCTAGGATTGGTAGTCACGCCGTCGAGAATGCCGAGGGATTCGGCTTCGCGGATGTCGTCTAGATTTGCGGTATCGATGAAGAACTTCATAGTTCGGTAGTTTACTGTGTTTATGGCGCTAACATACCACCCTCCGGGATGTTTCCCAGCGTTTTAGGTAATCTGTACGATAAATATGCCGTTTCACACGCGCTTCAGCCGGATCGGATAGGTCCGACCGCTAAACCACTGGGGCACGTAAAGATTTTCGTCCCCGTCCAGGCATACGTCGTGGGGGTTCAGGAAGGTACGGTTATCGTACTCGATGGCATTGAAGTCCCGCTGGTTGATCGGGGCGCTACCGCCCGGCAGCGACACTACCTGCATATCGGCATCGAGTACCGCGACCATCCCGTCGTAGTCGTACCAGCTCCGGGTCACGATCACGGCGAAGTAGGTTTGATCGCCGTTGATAACCGGCCGGCAAATGGAAAGCCCCGGCAGCTGGTAAGTGGTGAGGTGCTTCCCGTCGAGCGTCCACCGCTGAAACTCATTGGCCGCCCGGCTGGTGATGAGCAGGGTAGGCTGCTCGGTCCGGTAATCCACCACGATGCCGTGACAGCAGTTGAAGTGCTCGCTTCCGCCGAACGAATCCCGCAGCCTGCCCTTATCGTCGTACCTAAAGATCAGGTTGCTACCGTAGCCGTCGGCCACATAGATATCGCCATCCGTAGTCACGGTGGTCTCCGTGGGCTTATAGGGCTTGCCCTTGAGTATGTCTTTGGGGGGGCGATCCAGCTCCCGCAGAATGCGGCCGTCGAGGTCGAGGTTGACAACCGCGCCGGTCTTCGTATCCGTGATCCAGAGGGTCTGGTCCTTGCCCTCGCCCGCGCGCGTCAGGCCGTGGGGTTCGGGCAGGTCGTGTTTCCAGGCATCGAGGAGTTTTCCGTCCTTATTATACACCAGTACGTCGTGCCCGAGGGAGACCGACGAACACACCAGGCGGCCGCGGCTGTCCATCACCATCTCGTGGCAGTGCTGTACGGCGTGACGACGGGGATCGAGTTGGCCCCATTTTTGGTCGGCCCGGTATGTAAAATCGCCGTGGCCCACTACGTCGGCCGCTCCTGATATGTGGGTTGCGGCGGGGAGGATGGGGCCCATCGCTCCCAGTCCCAGCACGGCGGATTTTTGCAAAAATGATCGTCGGTTATTCAAAGCCTGGGTTATTTCGTGAGGTTGGAAGGAGTGATGCTATATCCCGTATCGACGGCAATCTGGGGGTGCTTCTCGGCAAAGGCCGCTGCCGCTCCCGGAGTGACGGCCGTTTGCCAGAGGTACACCCTGCGTAGGGCGGGGTAGGAAGATAGGTATTCGAAGGTAAAATCTCCCACTTCCGTACCGTATAGGTTCAGCGACTCGAGGTGTTCGAGGCGTTTCAGACCGTCGAGCGTCTGCTCTCCCACGCCCGTTCCGGTGAGTCTTAGCCGGTTCAGGTTGGGGAAGTCGGCTACGATCGCCAGGTCATCGTCGCTTAGCGCCTGTCCGTCCAGGTAGAGGTAGGCAACTTGTTTGCCGGCGGCGGCGGAGAGTTCGCGGAGCGCTTTGGCATCCACGGTTTTGCCCGGCTGCGGTTTGGCCTCCAGGGCGGGTCCGCCGGGCACCAGATCGGAAATCAGCCAGTTCAGCGATCGCAGTCCTTCCCGCGTCTGTTCGTCGATCGCGCTTCCCTGCACCGTTTCTACATACTGGCGGGGCCGCAGGTCCAGTGCATAATCGCGCAAAAGCAGGGCCTTCAGGTCGTCGGGGATATCGCTTACCACCAGGGTACTCAGGGTATCGGCACCGTGGTTGATCCAGTACTCCAGTAACTTTACTTCGGTGAAGGTCATGCGTTCGCCCTGGGGGGGCATGGCCTTTACGTTCGAGGAGGGAAGCGTGACCCGGTTCACCCACCGGCTGTCCATTGCTTTTCCGGGAACAAACAACGGACCGGAATCGCCTCCGGCATAAAGTAAGTGGGCGGAATCCATCCGTAGGCCACCGTTCTGTTTGTCTGCATTGTGGCAGCGTACGCACTTGTCGCCGATCACCGGTCGCAGAAAGGTCCGGTACACGTTAATGCTATCGATATTTACCGCCGACCAGTCCTGCAACACCGCGGTATCCGGCACGTGTCCGGCAAGTTTTTGTACTACGGGCGGTGCATATTGAAACAGGTATTCCTCCCCGTGGGTCAGGTTGCCGCCCTGATGGCCGGCGAGAGTGAGTGCTCCGGCGGTCATCAGGCCGTACACCTTGGCCGTTATTCCACCGCGGTTCTGTACGTAGCATCCCCCCACGGCCAGTACGGCCACGGCCACTCCCGCCCAGCGGTGCCAGAACAGGGTAGGTCCGCCGTAGCCTCCCCCCGATGCGAGTAACCAGCCGGCGGTAGCGGCTCCTACGGCGGATGCAGCCCCGAGTACCCAGGCGACCCGGATGGCTGGCCGTACCCGGTCGCCCGGCCACAACTCCAGCAGGACGGCCAGCAACAGAAACCCGATGGGCAAGTGAACGATTAGCGGGTGGAACCGCCCGAAAAAGAGGGCATAATCAGTAAGTAAGAGGCTTGGCATAATTCGAGTAGAGTTCACCAGCAAGGTACTGCCCAACCAGGGATTTTGGCCGGACATCCCTACTACGTATCGTTCAAATTAGGCAACGAATAAAATGTGGCGGGCATCGGCTGTTTATCTTTACCTTTTTAGTTACCTTTGCGCCCCGGCAAAACCGGCTGCCCCCTTGCGGGAGTAGGTCGGTCTTCAATAACAAACGACAAGTTGTCACCATGCCAGTTAAAATTCGCCTCCAGCGTAAGGGTCGCCGCAAACGCCCTTTTTACCACATCGTCATTGCGGACGCCCGCGCACCCCGCGACGGTAAGTTCATCGAGAAGATCGGTACGTACAATCCCATGACCGTACCGGCCACCATCGAGCTCGACCGCACCTCCGCCTACGAATGGCTGATGAAGGGCGCCCAGCCCACCGATACGGTCCGTGCCATCCTCCGCTTCAAGGGAGTACTCTACCGCAAGCACCTCATGCGGGGTGTAGCCAAGGGAGCCCTGAGCCAGGAAGAAGCCGACAAGAAATTCGAAGAGTGGATCGATACGAAGGAAGGCTCTACCGCCGAACGTCGCGCCGCCCAGGAAAAGAAGGAAGCGGAATTCCGTGCCGCCGTATCCGGTACACCTCCCCCGCCACCCGAGCCGGAACCGGAGCCCGTCGCTGAGACGGAAACCGCTACCGAAGAGCCGCAGGCCGAGCCTTCAGCTACCGCTGAGCTGGATGCTGCCCGTGCCGAGACCAATCCCGAAGCAGCCGCCCAGGTCGCCGGAGAGGCTGCCGCCGAGGCCGAGGCAGCCGAAGCTGCCGGAGACGCACTCGAAGCCGCCAACGAAGGCGAGAACGACGCCGCAACCGGCAACATCGACAAGGAAGTATAATTTTCTTTCCAACTCACTTAGTGAAGCCTCGATCGTGTCCTACGGTCGGGGCTTTGTTGTGTCATGCGTAGGACTCCCAGGCCTCCATCAATGTTAGGGTCACCGGCCCCACCGGTTTTTTGGTCCGGTCGATGGTGCCGATGGGCATGGGCCCCTTGATGGTACTACAAATGATGGCCTCGTCTGCGTTCCTGAATTCCTCCTCACTCACCCGGCGCTGTTCACAGGGTATTCCGAGGCGCTCTGCCAGTAGGATCAGGTGCTTGCGGGTAATGCCTAGTAGAATATCGTCGACCGGAGCTACCAGGGTGCCTTCCTGCACGATCATCACATTGGAGCGGTCGCTCTCGCGGACGTTCCCCGCGCGATCGACGTACACAGGATAGTCCGCCCCCATCGCCCTGAGCAGCGGCTTGATGCGGATGCCCTCGATGTAGTCGATCGATTTGACTTCCGGCAGCTGTCGTTCGTATCGGTGCATCATCACCAAGCAGCCGGTCAGGTAGGCCGTATCCGGCGGTGGCTTGTGTGCATTCGGTAGGGCAAGCAGGTTGGTTTCACGGGGCGTATATCCGTCATCGGCGTAGCCACCGGTAAGAATGAGTCGCATTCCGCCATCGCCTCCGCCGTTCCGTTCGATCAGTTCACCGATGATGTTCCTTAGCTCCTCATCCGTTTGGGGCAAGTCAAGATGGAGTCCTGCCGCGCTCCGGCGAAACCGGGCAAGGTGGTCCTCAAGGAACCTGGGCGTGCCGTTGCTGTAGCGGAAATAGTCAAACGCGGCATACCCCCGTAATATACTGAGGTCGGAGACGTGCAGGGTGGCGTCCCGCATCGCCGTAAATTTGCCGTTGACGTATACTTGGTCGAGCATGCTAAATGGTAAAGGTTCCTTCGAATACCAGCTCCGCCGGACCGATGAGTCTAAGGTGACGGTACTGTGTCCCGTATCGCTCCCCGGTAACGGAAAGGTTTCCACCCTTCGCGCGCACCTTGATGCGAAACGGGCCGTCGGTTGTGCCGCCCCGCCGGTGGAGGTGACCGACCACGGCCGCAGTGACACCGGTTCCGCAGGCGAGCGTTTCGTTCTCTACGCCCCGTTCGTAGGTGGCCAGCTCCAGTCCCTCGGGGGTCTCCCGAACGAAGTTGACGTTGATGCCCGCTTCGCGGAAGAGAGGGGACTGCCGGATGGTTCTGCCGTTGGTGACAACATCGACATCATCCAGATCGTCAACGAACTTCAGATAGTGGGGCGAACCGGTGTCCAGCACGAGGTCACCGTCCAGTTCACGAATTTCCGTTACATCGTTCATTTCCAGGGACACCTCACCCGCAGGCGTGACCGTAGCTTCGTGGGGCCCGTCGACGGCTAAAAACTTGTAGACTTCGCGATCGATACCCAGATCGGCGGCAAAGCGCACGATGCACCGTCCGCCGTTGCCGCACATGGTGCTGCGTCCGCCATCGGCATTGAAGTACACCATCTCAAAATCGTATTCCGCATCCGCTTGTCGGAGGAGCATCAGGCCGTCGGCGCCAATGCCGAAGTGCCGGTCGCAGAGCCGCGCGATGGTGGGGCGGTCCAGCTTGTCCACGAGGGTACCCCCACGATCGTCTAGTAGAATAAAATCATTGCCGGCACCCTGGTATTTGCGGAAGTTGATTTCCATTATTGCTGACGCTTGCTGCGAATGGAGTCCTGCGCGGCCCGTTCGCGAGCGGCCTTTTCCTGGTGATACTCCTTGCTTCCCTCCTGCTCCAGGGGGTCATCAAAACCAACCGGTACCGAGAGCGAATAGTGACGGTAAGCGGCCAGTGCGGCAAGGGCGACAATAAGCACGAGTCCGATCAGCGATACGCGCCAGCCGAAAATGTTGCCGACCGGAGTTTGGTCCGTTGGTGGGGGTGGTTTGTTAATCACCGCGTAAAGATAATATCCAACCATCTCTCCGTGATCGGGGGTAACAAATGGGTTGGCCAAGGCGTTGTGATCGACTATGACGACACGTTCGCTCGCCGTACTGATCAGCGCCTGTTTTTTATCCGCTATGTTCGGGGTTTTCGTTGCCTCGTCCTTGCGGGATGTACCCTCCGTCGAGGACCAGGCAGTCAGCACCCAGCTCGACGATCTACGGTTGCGCACCTTCGCGAGCAGTTCTCCAACCAGCTTTATCAGTGCTGCGGAGCGGGTGACTCCAGCAGTTGTATTCGTTCGGTCGTACCTAAAGCGCGACCTGCTCGGTGATCTTCAGGGGGAGCGTACCACCACCGGATCGGCCGTCATCGTCTCCCCCGACGGTTACATTGCTACCAACAATCACGTGATCGAAGGCGCCCGGCGCATCCGCATAACCCTGGAGGACCGGCGGGAATTCGATGCCGAGGTAGTCGGCGTCGACGAGAGTACCGATCTGGCACTCCTCAAAATCGAAGCCGACGGTTTGCCTAACCTGATGTTCGGCAACAGCGACAGCCTGCGGGTGGGTGAGTGGGTGCTGGCCGTCGGCAACCCCTTCAGCCTGAACAGTACCGTTACCGCCGGCATCGTATCGGCTAAGGGTCGGAGCATCGATGTACTGGAACCGGACGACCGCATAGAGAGCTTTATTCAGACCGACGCGGCCGTCAATCCGGGCAACAGCGGCGGCGCCCTCGTGAATACCGCGGGCGAACTGATCGGCATCAATACGGCGATCATCACCAACAGCGGCCGTCACGAGGGATTCGCCTTCGCCATTCCCGGTAACCTGGCCGATCGCGTAATTCGGGACCTCCGCGACTACGGGGAGGTGAAGCGGGCCGTACTCGGTGTCTGGATCCAGGGCATCAACGACGCCCAGGCAAAGCAACTGCGCCTGCCTTCCGCCCGGGGCGCCCTCATCACTAACCTCACTCCCGACGGCCCGGCCGCCCGCGGCGGACTACAGGTGGGCGACGTCATGACCGCCATCAACGGCGTGGAAATCAACTCCAGCCCCGAAATGCAGGAACAACTGAGCCGGTACCGCCCGGGACAACGCATACGCGTAACCTACATCCGGCGGGGCGCATCACTGAACCTGAGTATTCTGCTCCGCGACAAGAGCAACCGGCCCGGACAGCTGGTCGGGGAGCGCTCCGATGACCTACTGCACCAACTCGGATTCGAAGTAAGGGGCCTCACGCCAACGGAATTGCGGCAGTATCCAGAAGGCGGGGTGCGGGTCATATCGATCTTCCGGCACAGTCCGGCGGAATCCACGAACATGGAAGCCGGGTTCGTCATAACTTCGGTGAACGGCGAAGGGGTAACCAGCCTGGACCGTTTCCTCCGGCTCCTCCACAAAAACTCCAATCCGCTGCTGGGCGGATTGTACGACGGGTACGATGGGGAATATTTCTATCAGCCCGCTCCGTAACCGTTCGCTGCGGGCTAACTTTGTGGTCGGCTTTGCACTTAACCCGTCCGGCCCGCTCCCGCGCTCCGCCGCCCGCACAAAACCTACAAGCCAATGCCCGAGGTATCAAATCGGTCCCAGACTGTCCCGCTTTCCCCCTTCCGCAAACTTATTCCGCTTGCGGACCGTGCCCGGGCGAACGGTAAGCACATATACCACCTGAATATCGGGCAACCCGACATCAAGACTCCCCCCGCCGCGGTGGAAAAATTTCGTCGCCTGCCGTGGGAAATTCTCGATTACAGTCCGAGTAATGGAATCGATTCCTACCGGGAAGCACTGCGCAATTATTACGCCCGCTTTGACGTGGATCTCGGAGCCGACGAGATCATGGTCACTACCGGTGGCTCCGAAGCCATCCTGTTCTTTATGCTGGCCTGCCTCGATCCGGGAGACGAGATCATCGTGCCGGAACCTTTCTACGCGAATTACAACGGCTACGCCCACATCGCCGACGTGCGCGTGGTGCCCATTACGTGCCACATTGAAGATGGCTTTGCCCTTCCGTCAGCCGATAAATTTGCGGGAAAAATTACGGAGCGCACCAAGGCGATCGTGATCACCAATCCCAATAACCCGACGGGGGCGTGCTATACCCGCGACGAGCTGGAACGCATGTCCGAGATCGTCAAGGATCACGACCTGTTTCTCTGCGTCGACGAGGTGTACCGGGAGTTCTCCTACGATGCCCCCCTGCAATCGATTCTGCAACTGCCGGGACTGGAAGACCACGCCATCGTAATCGATTCGGTCTCCAAACGATACAGCGCTACGGGTGCACGGGTGGGCGCACTGGTCTGCCGCAACCTCAGTGTGCGCGAATCCGTAGATCGCTACGCTAAACTCCGACTGAGTCCCCCCGGACTCGGCCAACGCCTCAGCGAACTCATGCTCGAAGACGACGGTCCCTACCTGGCCGGGGTCAAGGAAGATTACGGCAACCGCCGGGATGTCGTCTACCGTCGGCTTCAGGGGATGCCGGGAGTGTTCGCCACCCAACCCGGAGGTGCTTTTTACCTTTTTGCCCGCTTCCCGATATCGGACAGCGAGGACTTTTGCCGGTGGTTGCTCGAAGAGTTTGAATACAAGGGGTCCACGGTAATGCTAAGCCCCGGACCTGGCTTTTATGCTACACCCGGTTTGGGAAACGCCGAATGCCGTATTGCGTACGTGCTCAACGTAGATGACCTCGAGTCGGCAATGGATTGTCTGGAAGAGGCCCTGCGGATTTATCCCGGCCGCACCGAGGGTTCTTCAGTCGCGGTGGCGGATCTGTCCCGCGACCTTGGCTAGCAGTACCTCACTTACCCAGCGATTATACTGTTGCCCGCTGGGGTGCAATCCATCGCTGGCCACGAGGTCCGGATCCGTGAGGCCGTCCCGTGAAATGGGCGTGATGTCGTAAAACGGAATACCGTAGCGGCTACAAATTGCGCTGGCCGCCTCGTTAAACGCATCGATATCCCTGCTTACCTCTTCCCGGCCGCCGCCGAAGGGCGTGTAGGCGTAATCGGGAATAGACACTACAAAGACACCCAATGTGTCGCCGCCGGCGTACCCGATGGACCACTGCAGCAGGCGTTCAAATTGCGGAACGTACGTCTCCACCGAAAAGCCCTGGTACTGATCGTTTACGCCGATGAGCAGGGAAACCAGATCAAAGTCACTACCTGGCTTACCGGCACTGAGGGCGTTTGCGAGGTTGTCGGTTCGCCAGCCGTTGCGGGCTACGATCTCCAGTGGTTCGACCTTGATGCGTTCCCGGCTCAGCAGTTGATCGGCCAGTTGAGCGGGCCACCGCTCGCTTGCACTTACGCTGGTGCCGATGGTGTAGCTGTCGCCCAGGGCGAGGTAGGAAACCGTCGTGTCGGGAGTGGCGGTTCGATCTGGATCATTGCCGGGTAAGGTCATGAAAGTTTCTTCGTCGCTGCATGCAGTGAAGAGCAGCAGCGCGGTCAGCAGTAGGTTGATCGGTCTAAACATCACCCTACATACGGCAATGGCGGACCGCTGGTTTGTGTACTAACGGTCGTAGCGGTAGGACTTGACGGCATTGACAAAGGCCTTTACTCCGTCGAGCGGCGTGTCGGGGTAGACCCCGTGGCCCAGGTTTGCGATATGCTTGCGCCCGAATTTGTCTAGCATCCTGGTGGTCGCCGCGGTGATCTGATCGACGGGTGCGTACAATTGGCAGGGGTCCAGATTTCCTTGTAATACTTTTCCCCTGACCTCGCTGCGGGCCCGTTCCACGTCGGCGATCCAGTCCAGCTGCACAACTTGGCAATCAAGTGCTCCGATTGCGGGAATGGCGTGGCGGGCATCCTTGGCGAATACGGTTACCGGCGTTTCATCTAGTTCTTTGCAGATCAGATCGATGTAGCGCAGGCTGAACTCCTGATAGTGTGCGGGGGGGAGCACACCGGCCCAGCTGTCGAAGAGCTGGATGAGATCGGCCCCGTGGCGGACCTTTTCCTTCAGGTAAGCTGCGGAAGCAATTGCGATGCGTTCGAGGAGTCGGTGACTGAGGGCGGGTTCGCGGTAGAGCATACGCCGGGCCTTGCTGAAGGTTTTGCTGCCGCCGCCCTCTACCATATAGGCGAAGATGGTCCAGGGGGCTCCCGCAAATCCGATGAGGGGCACCCGATTTTCGAGCCGTCGCTTGGTGGCGTCGAGGGCGTCGTACACGTAACCGAGGTGGTTCGGAGCATCCTCCGCCGGACGTAGCGCTTCGACGTCGGCCGACGACTGGATCACCTTCGGGAACCTGGGCCCTACCTTTTCCACCATGGTGTAATCGAGCCCGAGGGCCTCTGGGATCACGAGGATGTCGCTGAAAATGATGGCGGCATCCACGCCGAGCTCGTCAACGGGCTGAACCGTTACCTCCGCGGCGAGGTCGGGGGTCGATACCAGTTCCTTGAACCCGCTCAGGCTGGCCCGCAGTGCGCGGTACTGGGGCAGAATGCGACCGGCTTGTCGCATTAGCCATACGGGGGGGCGTTCGACGGATTCACCGCGGGCGGCCCGGAGGAAAAGATCGTTTTTGTACATGGCCGCGAAAGTAAGGCGGCGGAAGGGGCTGTGACCGGTGGCGGGCCGTTTTTGACCGAGTATTTACTAGTAGCGTCGGCTTCAGCCGACAAGCTGTTAGCAAAACGAGTACAGGCAGCGTAACGGCTGAAGGCCATCCACCGTAGCGTCCACTTCAGTGGACCAGCTGAATACGACGTACGCGATAGCAGCGTGACGGCTGAAGGCCGTTCACCGTAGCGTTGGCTTCAGCCGACAAGCTTTTAGCAAAACGAATACAGGCAGCGTGACGGCTGAAGGCCGTCGCTACTTAAACATGTATGTCACGTACTCAATAGCAGCGTGACGGCTAAAGGCCGTCGCTACGTCTGTACCGCTCCCACATTAAATCGTTCCGTCGGCGCATGGGTGGCTGCTTCGATGCCGGCGGAGATGTATGCCCGGGTATCGCGGGGGTCGATCAGCTCATCCACCCACAGGCGAGCGGCGGCGTAGTAGGGGCTGGTTTGCGCGTCGTAACGTTCAGTTATTTTCTTGAGCAGCTCCTGTTCTTCGGCTTCGGTGACTTCCTCCCCGCGGGCCTTCTGGCTGCCTACCTGGATTTGGAGCAACACCTTGGCCGCCTGTTCACCGCCCATCACGGCAATTCGGGCCGTCGGCCACGCCAGCATCAGGCGGGGGTCGTAGGCGCGGCCGCACATGGCGTAGTTGCCGGCACCGTAGCTGTTGCCGACGACGATGGAAAACTTGGGCACCGTGCTGTTACTTACCGCGCTAACCATTTTGGCGCCGTCCTTAATGATGCCGCCCTGCTCGGACCGACTGCCCACCATAAATCCAGACACGTCGTGCAAAAACACTAGGGGAATGTGCTTCTGGTTACACACCATGATGAAGCGCGCGGCCTTATCCGCCGAGTCGCTGTAGATCACGCCGCCAAATTGCATTTCTCCCTTGCCGCTGCGGACGACCTCGCGGTTGTTAGCGACAATGCCTACCGACCACCCGTCGATGCGGGCGTAGACGCACAGCAGGGTCTTGCCGTAATCTTCCTTATACTCCGTGAAGGTGCCGCCGTCGACCAGGGCACGAATCAGTTGGCGTCCGTCGTAGGGTTTGGCCCGCTCTTCGGGAAGTACGCCGAGGATGTCGGCCTCTTCCACGGCTACCGGTTCAATGCGGTCGAAGGGAGTGAGCGTTTTATCGGGGATTCGTCCGACCAGGTCACGGATTGTGGTCAAGCATTCCTGGTCGTCGGTGCATTTGTAGTCGATCACACCGCTGACCGATGCGTGCATTTCGGCTCCACCGAGCGCTTCGGCTTCTACTTTTTCTCCGATTGCGGCCCGTACCAGGTAGGGGCCGGCCAGGAATATACTGCCGGTTCCCTCTACGATGAGGCTCTCGTCGGACATGATGGGTAAGTAGGCCCCCCCGGCCACGCAGCTTCCCATGACGGCCGCGATCTGGGTGATGCCGAGGGCGCTCATTTTGGCGTTGTTCCGGAAGATGCGGCCGAAATGGTCCCGGTCGGCGAAGATCTGGTCCTGCATGGGTAGAAATACGCCGGCACTATCGACGAGGTAAACGATGGGGACCCGATTTTCCATGGCGATCTCCTGGGCGCGCAGGTTCTTCTTGCCCGTGATGGGGAACCACGCGCCGGCCTTAACCGTGGCGTCGTTGGCCACTACTACGCAGAGCCTCCCGTTGATGCGCCCGTAACCGGTGATGACGCCGCCGGCGGGGCAGCCGCCGTGTTCCTCGTACATCTCATAGCCGGCGAAGGCGCCGAATTCCAGAAACTGGGTTCCGGGGTCAATGAGTTGTGCGACCCGTTCGCGGGCCGTCAATTTTCCCTTCTGGTGCTGCTTGGCGATGCGTTTGGCGCCGCCGCCCTCCAGGATTCGTTCCAGGCGGTGGTTCAGTCGGGCTACCTGTAGCAGCATGCCGTCCTCATTTGCGGCGGCAGTTAGTTGTTCTTTGGTCATGATCGGTATTTGGGCGGCCGAAAAGTACGATATTCGCACCAACCCTCCCGGAATGACCACCAGCATCATCGGTCTCGTCATCGAACTTCTCTTCCTCGCACTCGGGGTTTACCTCTACCTTTTTGCCCGCGGCGCCGTCAAAGTCGGTAAGCCGGATACCCGCAGCCGGGCCGAGGAGTTTCGCCGCGATAATGCTACCTGGATGCGCTTGTTGGGACTGGCCCTGGCCGCCGTCATGCTGCTCAATGTCATCCTTCACGTCAGGGAATTGCTATAACAAATGGGCGGGGACGCGGGTGCCGTGAAAACAGAAAGGCAGCAGAGCAATCCGGAGATCACCTGCTGCCTTTTCCGTACCCGGAACGGGAATCGAACCCGTACTCCCAATGCTGGGAACTGGATTTTACTTACCGCTACGGCTTTCGCCGCCGCCCTTGCTGCTGGGCGTTTGTGGTCTGGACTTTATCTTCACCATACTTCGTTGGCTGACCAACGAAAGGTTAGGTGCTCGCCGTCAAGTCTCTACACCTTCCCCAGTTGCCTGGGGCTTGGCTCGGTATTGGCACCGACGTCACCGTCGAAGCGTTCACCGAATTTGACGAGTTCTACTCCGGAAATTTCTCACCGGGCAACCCCAATGTTCTTTCCCCTATAGTTCTCCGTTAAAGCATGACAATTAGGGCAGAGTAATGCCAAATTTTCCAGCCGATTATCGGAACGTTCACCGTTTACGTGGTGTAGTTCCAGAGGTATGGCCTGGTCCATCCAGGTTTCCAATTCGCACGCATTGCATCGCGCTTCCAAGATTTTCTCTGCTAATAATCGTCGCTTCAATTTATACGGTTGGTAACTAGATCCTTCTACTAAAATTTGATCGAGTGACTTTCTTGGATTAGGCCTAAACGCCAAACCCACATTCCACCCCTGTCCCCGAAAGTGAGAGGTGTCAATATTCCATCGAGCAAACTTTTGTTTTAGGGTGGTATAGTTACCTCCCGCCGCTTTAATCTGCAGCGTTCTGCAAACCTCGGCAATACTATAGGCGTCACGAACTGCATTCCGTAAATCCATTTCAGTATAAGTATATCTCATACCAAGCAAGATATTAACAGCATACGGAACACTAAACTGAGTCCAGCGCGTCTACCAATTCCGCCATCCGGGCGGTAGGCCGCAAAGTTAGTAAAATCTCCCCAGTACAACGCTGCCTTCCCCGATAGCTATCGGGGCGAAAGCACAAGGCTGCCTCTGGCAGCGCCTAAGCCACCAAATTCATCCCCTGCCGCAGCGGCACTTCCTCTGGCATGCCGCGGCAGGATGCCACGAACCGAGATGCCCGCGGCAGGATGCCACGAACCGGTAGTGCCCGCGGCAGGATGCCACGAACCGGTAGTGGTTCCCGGCATCTTGCCGGGTGGCAAAGCCGAGCTGTATACGAACTATGCGGAGGTATAGATTTTAGAGGCCCATCCGTAGAAAGGAAGGTTAGCGTCGCTTACCACTGGGCTTTCAAAGGTGGTCAGCGATTATCTTTGGCGATCAACGGGCCAGTGTGGGCCCTTATCCGTTAGTACAGATCGATCATGCCAACACCAGCTTACCGACCGGACCGGCGGTTCACCCCGCTTCCTATACTGATTTTATTGGCTTTGCTAGGCCTGCAGGCATCCTCCTGTGGTGAGGGCGAAGCAGCAGCGGAGATCGATCCGGTAGAGGACAATCGATTCACGACCAGCGTTTTGACTGACGCGGGTGGGCTCGACGAACCGATGGCGTTCACCTTTATTGACGAGGATAACGTCCTCCTTGTCGAGCGCAAGGGTGGAGTAAAGGCATTCAACATTGCTGAGCGGGATATGCGACGGGTCGGGCATATCGCGGTAAATACAATTTACACCGACAAGGCGGGCAAATCACGGGTAGCCGAGGAGGGTCTGATGGGCGTCATCGCCGACCCAAAGTTTGCGGAAAACCACTGGGTTTACCTGCTCTACGCCGATCCGGACACTGCAAAACACGTGCTTGCCCGCTTCGAATTACGCGACGATAGCCTGTACACCGAAAGCCGCAAGATCGTGCTCGAATACCCGGCCCAGCGGCAAGTTTGTTGTCATACCGGTGGTGGCATGGTCTTCGATGCGGATGGAAATCTATACCTAACGACCGGCAACAACACCGCCAACCCACCCTCCGGAACGTCTAACCTCGACGAACGACCGGGCGAAGAAACCGCCGACGATCAGCGCACCGCCGGCAACACCAACGATTTGCGCGGTAAAATCCTGCGTATCCATCCCGAGGCCGACGGCAGCTACACGATACCAGCTGGAAACCTGTTTCCAAAGGGCACCGAGAAGACGCGACCCGAGATTTATACCATGGGTCACCGCAATCCCTGGCGCGTATCGCTGGACAGTAAGACCGGATACATGTACTGGGGCGAGGTGGGCCCCGATGCTGCGGAAGACGGTCCCCGCGGTCCCCGTGGCTACGATGAATTCAACCGGGCCAAGGGTCCCGGATTCTTCGGTTGGCCCTACTTCATCGGTGATAACATTCCCTACGCGGACTTCGACTACGCTACCGATTCCGTCGGTACCTTATTTGATACCACCAGGGTCATCAACGACTCTCCTAACAATACGGGACTCGCGGAATTGCCCGAACCCCAGCCAGCTTTTATCTGGTACCCTTATTCCTTTTCTGAGACGTTCCCCCTCATGGGAAGTGCCGGACGGAGCGCAACGGGCGGACCGATCTTCCGTCAGGCGGATTTCCCGGATACCGACCGCCGTTTTCCCGCCTACTTCGAAGGGAAGTGGCTGATGGTGGAATTCATGCGCGGTTGGATCATGGCTGTTGATATTAATGAGAACGGAGATTACGCGGGAATGGAACCCTTCCTGCCGGATGAAAATTTTTCCAGCGCGATCGACATGCAGTTCGGACCCAACGGCAATCTCTACGTGCTTGAGTACGGCTCGGCCTGGTTTCAGGGTAACGAAAATGCCCACCTGAAACAGATTGTGTACAACGGCGGGAACCGCCCCCCCGTAGTGTACGCTTCGGCCGATCCGGTAGCGGGAGCACTCCCGCTCGAAGTCAGACTTTTCAGCGAAGGCACCCAGGATTACGACGGTGACGCCCTTTCGTACGACTGGCAGATCACGGCAGATAACGGGTACCGGGAAGAAATTTCCGGCGCAAATCCCACCGTTCAATTCGACCAGGAAGGTACCTACACGGCGACCCTGACCGTCACCGACAGTGAGGGCAATACGGGCACCGAATCCTTCAGTATTCTTGCCGGTAATGCACCACCCGTAGTTGACATCGTAATCAGCGGTGGCAATCAATCCTTCTATTTTCCGGGAAGCGAGCTGGACTATACCATCAGTGTCGAGGATCAGGAAGACGGTAGCCTGGAGCAGGGTCAAATAGCGAAGGACGCGGTTGCCATCAACTTCGACTATGCACCTGAGGGGTACGATCCGATCGAGATCGCGCAAAATCACCGCAGTAGCGACGAGTGGGTGCTGTACGCCAAGGGCAAGGAGTTGATCGACGCGAACGACTGCTTATCCTGCCACCGCGTGGACGTGAAGTCAGTAGGTCCGAGCTACCTACAGGTGGCCGATCGGTACCGAGGTACGCCGGAGGAAAAGCAGATGCTGGTCACCAACATCCTGCAGGGTAGTGTAGGCAAGTGGGGCGACCACGGCATGAGTGCGCACCCCGACCTACCCGAACGACAGGCCCGATTAATGGTCGACTATATTCTTAGTCTTGATGATGCAGCGGCCGAAAAGCAAGAGCTACCCCTTCGGGGAACTTTTGTGACCAACACACCACCCGGAGAAAATGGCAAGGGCGGCTACCTGTTGCGGGCTGCCTACACCGATCGCGGCACCGGCCAACTAAGGCCCCTTACCGCTGAAAAGATCATTGCTTTACGCAACCCCATTTTGGATGTCGAGAGAAATGATGCCGCCAAGGGAACCCAACTAACCACCACTCCGGGCCGCTCCTTCAATGTAGTGGAGGATGGCGGCTACATCGGCTACAATAACCTGGACCTGACGGGCATATCCGAAGTCATTATTCATGCCGAAGCGTCCAAGCGGTCCGGTGCCGCCGGAGGTGTAATCGAAGTCCGGCTTGATGCGCCGGATGGTACCCTCTTAGGAACAACGGAATCAGTTGAGTCCGTCGAGATCAATTTCGGTGCAGAGGTAGCTAAGCTGCGCGCCGAGTGGGAAGCCGGAGGAAAGAAGGGTCCCGAACCGGGGTATCGCGAAGTGCGGGATAAATTTCGCCGGGAGTATACCGTGCCCGTCGCCGAAGCGAGCGGCCGCCACAACATCTTCTTCGTCGTCAAGAATCCAGCAGCCCGCCAGGGCCAGATTTTAGTTCAGCTTCAGGACATCGTGTTTAAACCCGGTGACCGGTTGTCGCGGTAGCTCCCCAACAGTTTGTACCTTATTCACCACCAATAACTTAGAATCATGCAAAACCAACCCAATAACCGGCGTAACTTTTTACGCACAACCGCCCTGGCCACTGCTGGTCTGATGCTCGGTGCCCCACGCTTAAGCAGTGCCCCAGCTCTCCTGAAGCACTACAATAAACCCGACTCGCTGATCAACGGTGTCCAGATCGGTACCATTACCTATTCCTTCCGTAGCATGCCCGACCAGAGTGCGGAGGCGACCCTGCAGTACGTGCTCGATAGCGGCATGAGTGCCATTGAGTTGATGGGCGATCCGGCGGAAACCTTTGCCGGCCGGCCGGAGAATCCGGTCGACCGCAGCCGACTCTATGGTCTATTCCGCAAGCAACGGGGCGAGGAGGGACTTACCGAGGATGAAACCCGTGAACTGGATGAAATGCGGGCGGAAATGGACGCCTATAACAAGGAGGTAGCTAAGTGGCGTGCTACGGCAGACATGAATAAATTTGTGAAGGTCCGTGAAATGTACGCCGATGCGGGCGTCAACATCTATGCCTTCAAACCGCGCGCTTTCGAGAAGGATAACTCCGACGAGGAAATAAACTTTGGCATGCAGGCCGCCCGTGCCCTCGGTGCCTCCCACGTAACGCTTGAGCATCCCGCCGATGACGCCCGTACGCTCAAGCTGGGAAAGATGGCGAAGCAGAATAAGGTACGCATCGCCTACCACGGCCATGAACAACAAACGCCTACCTTCTGGGATACCGCCCTGAAACAGTCAAAGGGCAATGCGATGAACCTCGACATCGGTCATTACGTAGCGACCGGCCACGACCCCATCGCCATCCTGAAGGCACACCACGGCGACATCATGAGCATGCACCTCAAGGATCGTCAAACCCCCGAAAACGGCAAAGGCAACTTGATGTGGGGCAAGGGGGATACCCCAATTGGCGACGTACTGCGGCTCATGAGCGCCGAGAAATACAAATTCCCCGCTACCGTCGAGCTGGAATACGATATTCCCGAAGGCTCGGATGCAGTGAAGGAAGTCGCACGCTGTCTTGCGTACTGCCGCGAGCAGCTTACCGACGGGAAGGGATAAGTTCACCGATGCACGAAGCGCTCGGCCCTTTGGTTCGACGAGTTAAAAGAAGCTAGGGGGATGTTGCCCGGAACGGAGTGGGAGAAATCCATCCTTCCGTCTCCGTCGGTACCTCAGTCGACCCCGGCGATCAGGGGACGCAAAGACTACCGTGGTCTTACCCTCACTGTTCGTATAGCTCGATGGGCAGCCCATCCGGGTCCTGGAAGAAGGTGAATTTGCGGCCCGTCAGTTCATCTATGCGTATGGGCTCAGCCGCTATTCCTTTATCTTTTAGGAGTTGAATCGACGCCTCCACATTAGCAACGGCGAAAGCGATGTGCCTGAGGCCGGTTGCCTCCGGGCGGGTCGGCCTGGCCGGGGGATCCGGGAAAGAGAATAACTCGATGAGGTACTGGTCGCAGAGGCTTAGGTCCAGCTTATAGGAGTTTCGCTCCTTCCGGAACTGCTCGTTGATCACCCGAAACCCCATCACTTCGGTATAAAACGCTTTTGACTTTTGGTAGTCGCTGCAAATGATGGCGATGTGGTGGAGCGATTGCAAATTGAGCATAGAAACCAGTACTGGGAAGGAAATTAATCGAAGTTTAGGGTTTTCTGCAGGTCGCCCCAGTCGACCAGAATAATTTGCTGGGCGGCGAGAAAGGCTTTGAGCGCATCTGAGGTAACGTAGTCGTAGTCGTTCTGCCGCCAGGCGGAACCAAAAGCGGGGTGATCTATCGTCACCGCCCGCATCTCCGCACCGTCGAAGGCGAGGTGGACGATCAATTCGTGGAGTCCGGGTTTCATCTGCGCCAGCAGGTCGTTGTAGAAGGATGGCCACTGGTGTGCCGGAATGGTCTCATCCATCATGTACACGTCATCGATAATGATATTGGTCGAATCCAGCGCGATTGGGAGAGCGGAAGGCTGAAAAACCGCCAGACCGTATTCCCGGCCCACCCGCTGAAATATTTCCGTAAACTCGGGCTTGGCGTACAGGCTGCCCATGTGGCTGTCGAGGTGGGTAAGCTTAATTCCGAAAGCCTGGGCGCGGTCGATCTGGGCCCGCATTTCCGCTTCGACCTCTAGCGGGTCAGCGTGGGCGATAAATTCCCCCACAGAGGCGTAGAAATAGCCGGTCGTATCCAGGAGGCTGGAAATTTCACTGGACGGCAGTACTCCATCCCACTTGTAGTATTTCCACTCGGCGGTGAAGGTGAGGTGAATGCCCCAATCCATTTCGGGATGGTTGGCGGCATAGGCGGCGATCTCCGGGAACCACGGACAGGGCACCATGATGCTCGCCGAAGTAATTCCCCGCGCTTCGAAGGCCGCGATCGAGGCCGTATCGACCGAATGCGCCACGCCGAGGTCGTCGGCATGAATGATGAGCATGCGGGCATCGGCCGGGTGGCCGAGTTGCTCGGCAATATTTTGCTGAGCGGTAAGGGGAAAACAGAGGAAAAGGAGGGGAAGTATTCTCATAGCGGTAAGCGTAGGGTGGGGGGAGCAGATTAGTATGCCTCGGCGAGCTGCTGACGTAGCGTTTCCAGGGCTGTTTCGCCCTGTAATGCCAAATCTTTCCAACGTGCCTCGATCATTATTTTGCCGGTGTATCCTTCGTCCTTGAGGGCAGAGAAGTAGGGAGTGAAATACTGGCCGTTGACTCCGGGGGCGGCCCGATCTTTTCTTTCCGCAATTTCGCAGTAGATGGCGTAGGGCCCCGTTCCTTTAATGGCGTCGGCGGACTCTCGCTCCATGAGCATATGGTAGATGTCCACGCAAAGCCGAAGATTGGGGTGGTCGACCGCCTTTACCACGGCGAGGGCTTCGGGTAGGGTAGTGATGAAGTTACACTCGGTGCTGTTGAGGTTTTCGAGGGCAAGCAGGATATCGTACTCGGCGGCCACTTCGGCTACGCGTTTTGCCATATAGATGAACTGAGCCGTTGCGGTGAGTCGGCTGAATCCATCCGGTACTTCGCGGGAGCCGCCGCTTCCCCAGGTGATCAGGCTTAATCCTGCCGCGCGCGCCCGTTGGAACACTATCTCCACGTACTCCAGTACGGCGGCTTCGTCGACATCGGGGCCGACTACTTTGAGTTCCCGGGGAATGAAAATGTTGCAGGCGTATAGGGGGACTTGCAGGGACTTGATTTTGGGAAGGAGGGTAGCAAATTCCTCGTCGCTGACCGTACGCGGGGAGAGAATTTTGGGGGTTGCTTCCGTCAGCCAGCCAAAGCCCAGGGATCCGATGAGGCTATCGTTCTCCAGGTCGTTTACGATACCTACTTCCGGGATGACTGCTTGGTCAGACTGGGCGGTTACGGCGGTTGTAGTTATGCAGAGCGTAAAAAGAAGAAGAAGCTTTCTCATGCGGATTAAGGTAGGAATTATTTGTAAGGCGTTCGGTTGGTTCAACGCAGATTTAGCGCGGATCGACTTCGCAGATTTTCGCAGATTTTACAGTCACGGTGTATGCTTTTTATGAATGGCAATGCACCTGCGGCCCCGCCCGAAATCCAACTTATGCTTTTAGTTGGACAAAAGTCCAATAAAAAGTAGTACCTTTGCGGCTTCTTAGATCACACGGGTGGTTGAAGACCTACGCCGGGTGCTTTCGCAGCGCAATTTGTAGTAGGCCATTTCGCCCGTTAAATTACCGGTGAAATGGAAAATTTCAATGAAACGACGTTGCGCGACGACGTCAAACAGGCCGTGGCACACCTCGGCTTTACCACTCCCACTCCCGTTCAGGCTAAAACGATTCCCGCCATCCTGGGTTCCGACCGCGACCTGATCGCCCTTGCCCGCACGGGTACGGGTAAGACGGCCGGCTTCGGTCTGCCCGTTGTCGATGGCATCGATCCCGAACTCGACGCCGTGCAGGCGTTGATCCTGTGCCCGACCCGCGAGCTGTGCCTGCAGATCTCCAAGGACCTGACCGAATTCGCCCGCTTTCGCAAGGGAGTAAACGTGGTAGCGGTTTACGGTGGAGCCAGTGCCGGCGACCAAATCCGCGCGATCCGCAGCGGTGCAAATATCGTAGTGGGTACCCCCGGCCGTACGCTCGACCTCATCAACCGCAAGAAGCTGGTCGTCGATCAGCTCAAGCGCGTGGTGCTCGACGAGGCCGACGAGATGCTCAATATGGGCTTCCAGGAAGAACTCAACGGCATCCTCGACGCAACTCCGAAGGAAAAGCAGACCCTGCTCTTCTCTGCCACCATGCCGAAAGAAGCGCGTAAGATCAGCACCGACTACATGAACGACCCGCAGGAGATCAGCATCGATCACACCGACGCGGGTAATTCCAACATCACCCACCTGTACTATAAGGTGAAGGGATCCGATCGCTTCAGCTTGCTCAAGCTGCTGGTGGAGCTGAACGACGACATGTACGCCGTCATTTTCTGCCGCACCCGCCGCGAGGTGGACGGGGTGGCCGAAGACCTCCGGTTTGCCGGTCACGCCGCCGACGCCCTGCACGGTGATATGAGCCAGGCGCAGCGCGACGACGTGATGAAACGCTTCCGGAAGGGACGCATCAAGCTTTTGGTGGCAACCGACGTCGCCGCCCGCGGTCTTGACGTATCGGACCTGACCCACGTCATCAACTACAATTTGCCCGACGCACCCGAAGTTTACGTGCACCGCAGCGGTCGTACGGGACGCGCCGGTAAGGAGGGCATTGCCGTATCGATCGTCACCGGTCGTGAGCTGCGCAAGATCCGCGACATCGAGCGCTACGGTAAACTGGAATTCAGTGAGGCGCCCATCCCCAGTCAGGACGAGGTGTACCGCCGTCGCGCCATGAGCTTCGTCGAAACCTTTACCTCCGCCGAGCTGACCGATAACAAACTCCTCAGCCTCCTGCCCGAAATGAGCGAGGCCCTGGAAGGGATCGATCGGGAAGAACTGATCCGGAAAATCGTGGCCTTCGGCCTGGCCGACTTTAGCAAGCAGATCGGCAGCGTTCGCGCCGTTGAGGCACCACGGGAAGACAAACGCGACAAGAAGGAGCGGCGGGAGCGCAGGTCCAATGTAAGCTACACCAGGCTGTGTATGGCGGCGGGCCGTCGGCAGGGCTATACGGTTCCTCAGGTGATCGGCATGCTCAACAAAAACGTACCGGGACGCCAGATCGACCTCGGCAAGATCGACCTCCAGAACAACCTCACCTTCATCGATGTAGACGAGAAGGAAGCAACCCGGGTAGTGGCAGCCTTCGACGGAGTTCGCGACAAGGGCCAGGAACTAAACCTCCGCATCTACGACGGCACGGCCGGACCCGGCGACAACGACGACTCCCGCGAAAAGCGTCCGCGCAACAAGTACAAGACCTTCTCCGGCGGCAATCCGGGCTCGTTCGGTAAGGCGAAGAAGAAGCATCGGAAGGGGCAGGGGAAGTAGGGGGGTAGTACGGTAGTTGGTTAGTCGTTTAGTACGGTAGTACGGTAATGCACTGCGGTTGCCAATCACTCACGGAAAACTACCGTACTTACATACTACCGTACTACCGTACTTACAGACTACCGTACTACAAGTCTTCCATTCTCAAGTCATGACCAAGCTTCACTGCTAGACGGGTGAGGAGCTTAAGCCAGAGGACGGCGGTGATGTAGCAGTCGCCCAGGGCAGTGTGCCGGTCGGAGAGAGGGATGCGGTAGCGGCGGGCGAGGGCGTCGAGGGAGTAGTCGTTCTCGGGGGTCCAGTAGCCGGCGGGGCGGAGTCGCTTAGCGAGGTTGCTGGTGTCGATGACGCGGTTGACGAGGGGGCCGGCGCCGTTGCGTTGTAGGCTTCGGTTGATCATCTCTACGTCGAAGCCGATGTGGTGGCCCACGATGACGGCGTCTCCCACATATTCAAGCAGGTCAGCCAGTAGTTTTGGCTCCTTTACGTAGGTGTAGCGGTGGGAATTTGGGATGATGCCGTGGATGGAAACGGCGGGTTTGCCATCGTGTCCCGGTGGGGTATGAAGGTATGCTTCGAACTTTTCCCGGAGGCTGATGCTGTTGCCGTGCACCCGCAGACCACCCAGGCAGAGCATGCGATCCTGACGAATATCGAGGCCGGTGGTTTCCGCGTCGAGTACGACGATGGGCAATTCACTCACCAGGCGCGAAGGGGCGGGAGGCGTGGCGTTGCGCTGGCGGTACGTTCGGTACCAGTCGGGCCAGTCGTCGTTGCCTGCACCGGTGAATCTCGCGCGGAGTTTATTTAACCATTCTTTCCCCTCCATCAGCGCAGGAAATTGAGCTGGAAACGAAGCTCCAGTAGTTGTTGAATTTCCCGGACCGGATTGAAGCTGTTGCGCAGCAGCAACCGCTGTACCTGGGTCAGTTCCTCGGGTTTGATGAACCGGCCGCTGTCTCCACGTTTTAGACCGATCTCGGCGCGCAGACGAATCAGTACCTCGTAAGCTTCGGCGGCTTCCCGGTAGAGGGCGGCGTTCTGGGGTTCTATTTCGGCGAGGGCTTCGTAGCGGCGGAAGGTGTTGTTGATGTTGCCTTTGCGGGCTTGGAGGATCAGGACGCGGGCGGCATCCGTTAGCGGCCGCATAGCGCGGGCTTTAAGATCAAACTGATCCTTGTGTTCGCCGGATCGCTCGACGACAAAGTTGCGGAAGAAGGTCAGGGGACTAGGATTTTGTAGTGCGGCCTGGGCCAGGGAAGCCTGGAAGCGGGTCGACTGTCCGGCCATTTCGTTAAAGATGTGGGTGGTAAGTTTATCGGGTAGGCTGCCGTCGCCCCACACGCCCCGGTAATCAAAAAAGATCGACGTGTTGAGCATGTTTTCGGCGGTGTTCTCGTGCATCCAGTGGCTGAATTGCTCCTTCCACTTGCTGACGCTCAGGCACCATTTGGGGTTACTGGCCATCATGTCGCCGTCGCAGTACTGGTAGCCGGCTTCGTTCAGGAATTCGGTGACAAAATCGGCAAGCTTCAGGAAATAATCCTTGACGGCATTGTACTTCTCCTCCGGCACGTTTTCGAAAATAAGGGCGTTGTCCTGGTCGGTGCGGAGCAGCTGTTCCCCCCTTCCCTGGCTACCCAGGGCCAACCAGTCGAACAGGGCAGGTGGATTACCGTGCCCGTCGGCCTGCATCCGGGCTAGTCCCAACTTCATGCACTTGCGGATGATCTCGTCGTTGATTTGGGTCATCACCGCGGTGATGTGGGAGATCGCCACCTGTTTTTCGAGGTAGCCGGCCAGAATTGCTTCGGCGCGGTCGCGGAGCTCCTTGAGGTAGCGGGACGACTGGGCGCGGCTGATCTCCTGAATCAGGACGGCCGGACTGTTGCCCTGAGCGAGCAGCAGGTCATGCTCACTTACTACCCCGGTGACGGGCGATTTATCCGTGCCATCCTCGGTAAGCACCAGGTGATGGTATCCCGAGCGGAGCATCCTGATTTGAATGTCCGCGATCGAGGCCTTCGACCCGATGCAGAGGACGGGGCTCGACATAATGATCGACACCGGTGCCTGGCGGCTCACGACTGCCGTTGCGACACTGCGGCGGAGATCGCGGTCCGTGACGATGCCTACCGGTCGTTGGTCCTCATCGACTGCGACGATCGAGCCGACGCCGTTCTCCGTCATCTTTTTGGCGGCATTGATGATGGTTTCGGTGGCGGCACAGACGACGGGTTCGCGGGATTGTTGTACGGATTGAAGGGATTGCAGATCGGGGCCGCTGGCTATCCTAGATGTATCCGTAGGGATGGGGGAGGTGGAGGCCCGGTATTCGACCGCATAGCGACTGCTGCCCGCCATGCTGGTCATCAGGTATTCGAGAACCCGGGGATAATTGGTGATGAGCTCCCGAAAGCCTTCGCTGTTGACGGCGTACAGCAGGCTTTCCTCGGCGGCGCGGGCCAGAAAAACGTAATTGTCCTCGGCGAGGAGCGGGCGGATACCGAAGATCTCTCCCTCCCCACACCGTTCAATGAGCAGCTCATTGCCGTCCTTGTCCTCACTGTAAAGCTCTATCGTGCCCTCCTTTACGACAAAAAACCGGTCGCGCGGGGGCTCACCCGGACGGAAGACGATGGTGCCCGGGGGTTGGTAGCGAACTTCTACCCGTGCGGCTACCCGCAGCAGTGCCTCCTGGTCGAGGTAATTGAAGGGCGCGATCTCCTTCAGGAAATCGAATACGCGGTAAGTGACCTGGTTGGGCATGGCCGTCAATATAGCACGTTCTCCCTTTTTTTACTCGTACCGCAGCGACTCGATGGGGTCCAGCGCCGCCGCCCGCATGGCCGGATAAAGCCCCGAGAGCAGACCGACCACCGTACAGACGATCAGGGCCAAGCCGATCCACATCCAGGGCACGATGAACTCACCGCCCGTGAACAACACCACCGCGTTGCCCGCCGCTACTCCAAGAGCAATGCCGAGCAGTCCGCCGATCTGACAGATCACGACAGCCTCGATCAGGAACTGCAGCAGCACGTTGCGCCTGGTCGCACCTAGTGCCTTCCTCACTCCGATTTCCCGGGTTCGCTCGGTGACCGAAACGAGCATGATGTTCATCAGTCCGATGGCGGCACCGAGTAGGGTCATCAACCCGATGCTGACCGCCGCCAGCCGTAGTGTGACGGTATTTTCCTTGATGATGCTGACCAAATCGGAGCTGTTCTCTACCTCGAAGTCGTTTTCCTGTCCGGCGCGTAGTCCACGTACCCGTCGCATGGTAAGGGTGGCTTCGGCCATGGCCGCGTCGATGCCGTTGGGGTCACGGACGGCCACGAGGATGTCGTAATTGGTACGGTTTGACCCGTAAAATCGCTTGGCGGATTGCAGGGGCACGAGCACACGTTTATCGTTGCTGGTCATGCTGGCTCCCTTGCTCTTTAGGGTGCCGACTACCGTATACCGGATGCCACCGGCGGTGATTTCCTTGCCGATGGCAAACTGTGCCTTGCCGCTGAATAACTCGTCTACGAGGTCATAGCCCAGAATAGCAATATTGCCGCCTTCCCGCACTTCCCGTTGGGTGAAATTACGCCCCGCATCGATCTCGAAGCCCTTGCTGTTGAGGTAGTTGGAGGTCATGCCGTAGAGGGAGACATTAGGATTCGTTTCCCGGTCCTCGTAGGTGACCGCCGTAGCACCACGGGCAAAGAAGCTGATGCTGACGTCGGCGGGGTAATCGTAGCCTTCGGCAAAATCCATCGCCTGGGCGTAAGTGAATGGCTCGGAGCGTTTCCCCCGGTCACGGCCGCCCGAGGAACGGACGGTTTCGCGGGAGCGGTTGATTTCGAAGGTATTAGCACCGAGGCTGGACAGATTGGACGAAAGGGAGTAGATCGCCGCGTCGATGGCGGTCAGGATGCCGACCAGCGCCATGATGCCTACGGCAATGATCAGTGTGGTGAGTAAAGCCCGCAGCCAGTTGGCGTTGACACTGCGTAGCGCCACCCGGATGTTTTCCATCGTATCCATAGTGCCCAAATGTAGGGGATCGCCGGGGGAGGGACGCTGATTTTCGACGAACGAAAGCAGACCGGCCACCAAGGTCCCATTCAACTAAGGCGCCGTAGTTTTGTAATTGTACATATTTATTCAGGGACGAGTCAGTGGCGCCTAAACCCGCCATGCATGATTCGATCCGTAGCCCCGACCTTGCCGTATGATCGATCTTCCCGTAGCCCCCTCCCGTGCCGAACGCCAACGTAAACCCGACTGGCTGCGGGTAAAACTGCCCATTGGTCCGGACTACAAGCGCGTCCGCAAACTGGTCGACGAATACCAGCTCAACACCATCTGCCAGAGCGGAAACTGCCCCAACATGGGTGAGTGCTGGGGAGCCGGAACGGCTACCTTTATGATCCTGGGCAACGTATGCACACGTTCGTGCAGCTTCTGTGCGGTAAAGACCGGACGGCCCACCGAATACGACGAAGACGAGCCCCGCCGCGTCGCCGAAGCCATCGATCTGATGCAGGTTAAGCACGCCGTGCTGACGTCCGTCAATCGCGACGAACTAAAGGACCGGGGTGCCGAGATCTGGTACCAGACCGTTAGGCAAATCAAAGCGCGTACGCCCCAGACCACCATCGAAACGCTGATTCCCGACGTCCGCGGCAACTGGGATGCGCTGTACCGCATGATCGACGGCGGGCAGGAGGTGGTAAGCCACAACATGGAAACCGTGGAGGAGCTCTACCGTAAGGTGCGCCCCCAGGGCCGCTATAAGCGTAGCTTGGAGGAGCTGAAGCGAATTAAGGAAGCCGGCAAACGGACGAAGACGGGCTTCATGGTCGGACTCGGCGAGACCGAAGATCAGGTAGAACGCATTCTTGACGATCTGCGCGCAGTTGGGGTCGACGTGGTTACCATCGGTCAGTACCTGCAGCCGACCGCCATGCACCTGGCCGTCGACAGCTTCGTTACTCCCGACACCTTTGCCCACTATAAGGCACTCGGGATGGAAAAAGGCTTCGACTTCGTAGAGAGCGGTCCGTTGGTGCGCAGCAGCTACCATGCGGAGCGGCATTTATAATTTAGGCGGACGAGCGCACTCGTCGGCCGACTAACAGTCGTCCGCCGAGTCGCGCTTCAGATTTACCTATACTACAGGGCCAAACATGTCTCGACCAGGTCATACCGTCCCCCCCGGCGGACGAGCCTCGTTCCTCGGTCGGCCGACGGGGGGGACGGTGCCGATTTATACGTTGGTATGGTTAAGAGTCGCCCTCGGCATTCTCGGGGCGGGGGATATTCTGGGCAACGGGATCTATTATCACTGGTACCTCGACGATTATTCCGGCTTCACCTTCCGTTACTTTGGTTTTGAGTGGGTCACGCCGCTGCCGGAGCCCTTGCTAAGTCTATACTTCGTTGTGGGGTTTTTGGCCGGTATTGCCGTGGCGGTAGGCTGGCGATTTCGCTATACCGCACCGCTGTTCGCGCTCAGTTTCAGCTACCTATTTTTGCTCGAAAAGGCGCATTACCTCAATCATGCCTACCTCTTCGTGTGGCTGGCCTGGTTGCTGGCCCTGACCCCCGCCTGGCGGGAGTGGTCCCTTGACGTGCGGCGCGATCCGGGCCAGTGGTCGCCGGTCGCTCCGAAGTGGAGCGTGTACGTGTTTCCGTTGCTGATGGGGCTGGTGTATTTCTTCGGGGGGATCAACAAGATCAACTACGACTGGCTCATCGAGGCCATGCCGCTGCACCTCTGGTTGGAGCGACGCTCCGGAATGCCGGTGTTGGGCCCACTGTTCGCCCTTAAGTCCACGGCCTACGTGATGGCCTGGGGTGGGATGCTGCTCGACCTCCTCGCACCGTTTATGTTGCTGCACCGACGACTGCGGTGGCTGGCCCTTGCCCTCCTGTTGTTCTTTCACGCGACGAATCACCTGATTTTCAACATCGGCATCTTTCCCTACCTGTCGCTCGTGCTCACCAGTATGTTTTTCGCTCCCGATTGGCCGCTGCGGTTTGTCCGGTGGCTGGCCCATCGGTCCGTGCTGGTGGACGGCTGGCGAAAGGGCTGGATGGAACGGATCGGAGACCGCTCTCCGGCCAAATTGCACTGGCACCCGCGCCCCGCCGCCCTGGTGCTGCTGGTGGGACTGCACGTTTTTTTGCCCCTGCGCAACCTGCTTTTCGGATCGGACGTGAACTGGACGGAGGAAGGGCATCGCTACAGCTGGCGGATGATGCTGCGCAGCAAGCAGGGGACGGGCTTTTTCCGAATAGTTGACGTGAATACGGGGAGGGAGGAAGCGGTATTGCCGGCCGATAGTCTCTCCGAAGATCGGTACCGGAAAATGGTGACCCACCCGGATATGATTCTTCAGTACGCCCACCACATTCGTGATGCCCGGGCCCGGCGCGGTCAGGAGGTAGCGGTGTACGGAAACTTCAAAGTGCGGCTGAACGGTCGGGAAATGCAGACCTACATCGATCCGGAGGTGGACCTGGCAACCACCGAATGGAGTTGGCTGCGACCGAAGCCCTGGATCCTCGAGGAGGCTAGAGAGTAGACAGGTAGCGATCCCCGCGATCACAAATGATGCAGACGATGAGTCCGCTGTCCAGGTCGCGGGCGAGACGCAGGGCCGCGGCGGTTGCACCACCCGAACTGGTGCCGGCAAACAATCCCATTTCGCTCGCCAGTCGGTGCATCGTGGTAGTGGCTTCTACTTCGCTGACGTCGATCTTGATGTCCACCTGGGTGGGATCGTAGATAGCCGGAAGAAATTCCGGACTCCAGCGCCGGATACCGGGGATGCTGCTGCCGTCGGTGGGTTGAACGCCGACGATCTTTACCTCCGCCGACTGCTCGTGCAGGTACCGACCGGTGCCGGTGATCGTGCCCGTAGTGCCCATGCTGCTCACGAAGTGGGTAATTTTCCCCTCGGTGTCGCGCCAGATTTCCGGTCCGGTGGAGCGGTAGTGTGCCCGCCAGTTGTCGTCGTTCGAGAACTGGTTGAGCTGTACGTAGTCGCCGCTGTCCTCCATTTCCTGGGCCAGTTCCCGGCTGTATTCGATGGTGCGGTCGGCGGCGGTGAGGATCACTTCGGCACCGTATACCCGCATTGACTTTACGCGTTCCTCGGTGCTGTTATCGGGCATAATGAGGGTGATGGGGATCCGGTACTTCGCCGCGATCATGGCCAGGGCAATGCCGGTGTTGCCGCTGGTTGCCTCTACGATACGCTTTCCGCCGGCAAGCTCGCCGCGTTCCATGGCTCCGCGGATCATGCTGAGGGCGGCGCGGTCCTTCACCGATCCACCCGGATTTTGCCCCTCCAGTTTTCCGTACAGTTTGATGCGGGGGTTCTCCTGAAGGTCGGAGAGGTCTACGAGCGGCGTATTGCCGATCAGGTCGAAAAGCTGGTTCATCGGTCGAAGTTCAGGTAGGGCAACAACGCATCTAAATTTTCGGTGGAGAGCGCCCGCACTTTTTTCAGATCCTCCGCCGAGGCGAAGGGGCCGTGGTTGTCGCGGTAGCGGACAATGATCTCGGCGGTGCGCATTTTGAGCAGGGGGTGGCGACCGAGTTCGGCGGCGGTGGCGCGGTTAATGTACAGGGGGCGTGTGATCGGACTCCACCGCAAGTGGGGCGCAATGGATGCATAGACGGAATCCGGTAATCCGTAAGTCGCGGCGACCTGTTCGACCCGGGCGAATCCACCCAGCGATTCCCGGTAGGCCACGATCTGTTCGGCGCGGTAGGGACCGATGCCGGGCAGCCGGGTCCATTCTTCGGTGGTGGCTGTATTCACGTCAATTGCTGTATTCACGTCAACCGGGGCGGACGTTTCATTGGCTGGCGGGTACGCTCCGATAGTTGCCGGGGAGGGAGAATTCGGTTGAGAAATGGTAATTAGGTCCAGAAGGTCGTTGACCTTTGCGCTGTCCAGCACGCTTACGCGGTGCAGGTCGGTCGGCCGCCGAAAGGTCACCGGGCGGTAGCTGCGGTATTTGAGCAGGGCATTGGTTTCCCACTCCGTGAATCCCAGGAGGCGGAGACTGTCGGCCGGGAGGGTGTTGGGGTCAAAGGGGAAGCGCTGTGCCGGCGGGGGCGTGGCTGTAGCTTTCGTGCGGGCCTCCGGAGCTTTGGGTGCCGGTATTTCTGCGAGGCCGATAAGCCTGTGGGCCTGTTCGGGGCGAAGAACGTATAGTTTGGCGATCTCGTCCGGGTGGCGAAAGGGACGTTTGTCGCGAAATTTGGTGAACGCGGCGGCCTGCTTTGCGGAAAGTCCCAGCCGTTGAAGTTCTCCGACCGACACCTGATTGGGGTTAAACCGGAAGCTTTCGACGGACTCACCGGGTTGAGGAGTCTTGTTGGCTATAGCGCGGAGGCGGGCTGCGGCAATGAGCAGTTCAGGGTCTTTCGCAGAGGCAAAGGTTGTACTCGACGAGGCAAACGCTCGACTGATCATATAGAATGCGGTGATGAGTATCAGTAATAGAAGTAGACCGAAGCGTTGATTGCGGGTGTAGGACCAGGGGTTGGGGGCACCGGGTGGGGGCATGCAAAACTAGGGGTTAGCGATAGGGTGAGAGATTAGGAAAGCACGAGGAACTGGCAGAGTACGCCTCCCATCAGTCCGAGGGTGATGGCCCAGTACCCTACGTGGATCAGCACGTAGTTCCACCGGCGTCGTTCGAAGAGTGCATTGATGGCGAGTAGACTGCCGACGAATACAATTGCGACCAGGACACCGTGGAAAAACCCGTGACCGAAGGTGCGGTGCAGGGACATAATTCCATATTCCTGGTCTAGTGTATCTAAGGCTGCGAAAACCTCCGCGCCGACTTCATCGCCGACGTGAGCCAACAGGCTGTCTATACCGGACTGGTGAATGACCATACTCGGGAGTATGAGGGCTACCAAAATGCTGAACAGGTAGGTCATACCGAAGATGACGAGCATATTGCCCGAGCGGAGTTTATCCGCATCCAGGCCCGTAGCCCGCATCCAGATACCGCCGACGACCCGTTCGTTGTAGTAGATTGCACCGACCGCCAGGGGAATCAGGGCAACCAGGGGGATGAGCCACCAGTTCATGCGCGTGTACGTTGTTAGGTTCTCAATGTAATCAAAAACAATTGTTCGGCGCATTTCGGTCCGCGTCGAATTGGTTGTAAATTTGGGCTTTTCCAACATTTCCTCTATGATCAAGCGGCTGCACATCAGCAACTACGCCATTATCGAAGAGCTCACCCTCGACTTCGCGGAGGGGCTGAGCATCATCACCGGCGAGACCGGCGCCGGCAAGTCGATCGTACTGGGTGCGCTCAACCTGATCCTCGGCGGGCGGGCCGACACCAAGACCCTCTTCAACGATACCCAGAAGTGCGTCATCGAGGGTCGTTTCGAAGTGGCTGCTTACGATCTGGAGTCTTTCTTTGCCGAAAACGACCTCGACTACGATCCCGAACTGATCATTCGTCGTGAGATCACCCCCTCCGGGAAGAGCCGGGCCTTCGTGAACGATACCCCCGCCAACCTCAAGGTGCTGCAGCAGCTCGGTGCGACCCTGATCGACCTCCACCAGCAGTTTGATACGTTGTACATCAACAACAGCGAGTTTCAACTTGAATTACTCGATGCACTGGCTACCCAAAGGGAGGCCGTCAAGGCTTACCGGCGGGATTACAGCAAACTTCAGGAGACCCGGCGACGGCTCCACCAACTTCAGGAGGAGCAGGCTCAGGCACGTCGGGAACAGGAGTTCCTGGAATTTCAGGTCAACGAGCTTGAGGAGGCCGGGCTGCAGGCCAACGAACAGGAGGAGCTGGAAGCCGAACGCCACCGGTTGAGCAACGCCGACGAAATAAAGCAGCTCACCTCCGGCGTATTTCATTACCTCACGGAAGGGGACAGCTCGGTCAGCGACCGGCTCATGGCCATTGCGGTGAAGTTGACGCCGCTCGCCGCGGGGGATCCCCAGCTTCGGGCGATCAACGAACGCTTCGAGGGTATTCGCCTCGAACTGGACGAAGTCGCCTCCGACCTGGAAGCGTTCGGGGAAGACACTGAAGTGAACCCCGAGCGACTGGAAGAGATCGAGGAACGGCTCAATCTGCTGTACCGCCTCCACACCAAGCATGCGGTCAAGGACAACCAGGAACTTATTGAGATATATAAGGAGCTTTCCGATCGCCTCGGCCACTTCGCCGATCTGGGGGGCAACATTACCAAGCTGGAAAAAGAGCGGGAACGGCTGACGGCCGACCTGATCCGACAGGGCACCGCGCTGCGCAAGGAAAGACAGCGGGTGGCTCCCCGTTTTGCCAGTGACGTGCGCCGACAACTATCGGAGCTGAGCATGTCAAATGCCCGTCTGGAAGTCGACTTCAAGCCCCTGGAAAAGCCCGGCCCGAACGGGCTCGATGAAGTACGCTTCCTGTTCAGCGCTAATAAGGGTGGAAAACTGCAAAGCATCAAGGACGCGGCCTCTGGTGGAGAGATGTCGCGCCTCGCCCTGGTCACCAAAAGTCTGGTTGCCTCGGCCATGGAGCTGCCGACGCTGATCTTCGACGAGATCGACGCCGGGGTGAGCGGAGACGTTGCCCAGAAGATGGGCCGCATCCTTACCGAATTAAGTACGCACCACCAGGTCGTGGTGATCACCCACTCGCCCCAGGTGGCTAGCCGTGCCCACCGCCATTATTTTGTGTATAAAACCGATAAGAAGGACGCCGAACGCACCATCACGCGCGTTCGCGAACTCGATACGGAAGAACGAGTACGGGCGATTGCCACCATGCTAAGTCAGAACCCACCGAGCGATTCGGCGCTGAAGAACGCGCGGGAGCTGATCGCGGCGGATTAGGTAACCGGGGAAAATCAGTTACTGCTTCGTTGCGCAGAGCACGCCGTACTGGATCGCCCCGGTCGCGAAACCCTGCTTCATGTACTTCATGGCCCAGGCCCCGCGGATGGTGCCGATGCCCGAACGGATGAGTCCCGGCCAGTTGCGGGGATCGAGGCCGCTGCGGATCACAGCACCCCAGAAGGGTTCGACGGCATCCGACCAGTCGTCGGTGCGAATATGCTTTAGTCCGGCCCGCTCGGCCGCCGCGGCGAGGTTAGGAATACTCACCAGGGGCGGAAGGTGGTACAGCTCGCATATTTTATGGAGGGTGTACTGGTCGCTCGGAGAGAGGTAGGGTGGTTCGGGGCGCTGACACCACGTTGCCATCAGCAACCGTCCGCCTGGCTTCAGCAGCCGGCGAAACAGACTGAACAGCTCTTGCTTGTCCGCCATGTGTTCGGCGGATTCCATGCTCCAAATAAGATCGAACGTGCCGTCGACGGCGGGGTCGAGCTGGTAGACGTCCTTCGCAATGATCCGCAGACGACCGGCGAGGCCGGCCGATTGGTTGTATTCCATCCCGCGTTGGGCCTGCACCGGACTGAGGGTTACACCCAGCGCAGTGGCTCCGGGATACTTTAGAGCGAGGTACCGGCTGCTACCCCCGACACCGCAACCGGCGTCGAGAATGCTGCCGACGTTCTTATCGGGTGCCAGCCCCCATTCCAGCAGAGCTTCGATCATATCGATCTGTGCGCGGCGGTGGTCTACCCGGCGCGTGCCGTCGGGACCGTAGTAGCCGTGGTGCATTTGTTCGCCCCAAGTGTTGAGCCAAAGGGGGGTGGACTGGTCGTAAAAAGATCGAATGCGCTCGTTTAGTTCGGGCATGCCTAGCGCTTGCGGAGGATGGCCCGGACGAGGAAGTAGGTAGCGATTGCCCCGATTCCGATGAGGACGGCTTTCTGTTCGCGATTGAGGGGTTCCACCTCGCCTTCGACCCCGCGGATCGGGGCGGTGACGTGGGCGAGCAGCGCCATGGGAATGAAGAGGAAGCCGGCGGTGGAACCGACCAGCACCCGGCTCGTCAGTAGTAGGTTACGGCCCAGCCACCCTCCCTTCGGATCGGCTTCGACCACGGCGGCAGCGGCAGCCTTGCGCTCACCGTAACCGGTCGGTTTGCCGGGGGCGGGCTTCGTGCCGACGATGGCAATGCCGTAGCGTTCGTTTTCCTGCCAGTGGGGGCGGATGTAGGTCCAGTTTACGTCGGTAAATCCGGCGGTCTGGAAGTATAGGTGGTAATCGTTCTCCGGGGGAAAGAGCATCCACAAGTTGGCGATGAACTTACTGACTGGGTTGGCGGGTTCGATGGGGCCGATCATCAGCGCCTGTCCGCCCTCCTTGATCACACGGTAGGCTTCGTCGATCCCCCGTTGTGGATTGGGCCAGTACTCGATGGAGCCGGCCGAGACGTAGCGATCGAAAGTATCGTCGGCAAAGGGGAGGTTTTCGGCATCGCCCAGTCGGAAGCGGCAGTCTTCCAGGTCGGGTTTGACCATGGCGCGCTCCATTTGCTGGGGACTCTGGTCGAGGCAGATGATGTTCTTGGCGGGCACCCGTTTGACGATGCCCTGGGTGGTGAAGCCGGTGCCCGAACCTACGTCGACCACGCGGAGTTGATCGCCGTTCGCCCAGTCCGCAATGTCGAGCGACTTATCCCGCATCCGCGCCGTCCAGAAGAGAGGATTGACGAGTTTGTCGTAGAAATTGGAGAGGTAGCGGTAGAACCAAAAGGCCTCCCGTTTATGTTGCATCAGTCTCATCGGTATAGATAGGTTGCTGGTTTAATACGTCTGGAGGCCGTTTGTTCGCACCGGAACCGCCTCGGTTGAAATTCCAAATTTCCCCGCTCTTTACAACTCCGCACCTGCACCTGCGTTCCCGCCAAAGACCTACTTTGGGACATAATTCCGCTGCATTGCCTACCGAACTGACCAAACGCGATTCTTCCTGGCTTGAATTCAATGGCCGGGTACTACAGGAAGCATCCGATCCGCGGGTACCGCTCTACGAGCGCATCCGCTTTCTGGCCATTTACAGCTCGAATCTTGACGAATTTTACCGGGTAAGGGTTTCTTCCCTGCGCCAGTTTAAGAAACTGCCGAAGAACGAACGCCGGCAGCTGTTCGATTTTAAGCCCAAACGGGAACTGCGCGACATTCGCCGGACGGTGTACCGCCAACAGGAGGAATTCGGGCGCATCTTCCGGGAAGAGATCCTGCCGCAACTGCGTGAGGAGAACATCCACCTGATCCATTCGGACCAGATGAACAAAGAGCAACGGGCCTTTGCCGCCGACTACTTCGACCGCAACGTGCAGCCCCACCTGGAACTGCACTGGTTGCCCCCGGAAGGGCAGGAGGACGCGGAAAACGAGCTTCCCTTCCTCGACGACGGACAGTTGTGCCTGGCCATCTCCCTGAACGAACCCGAAGCGGAGGAAACCGGCGAGGTAGCCCTGGTGGCAATCCCCGTGAAGGAAACCGGTCGATTTGTGGTGCTGCCCAGTCCTGAAGACGATCCCGATGGGTATTACGTCATCTTTATCGATAGCGTTATTCGTGCGAACCTGGGGCGGTGGATGGACCGGCGCGTGGATTTCGGCTACAGCTTTAAGCTGAGTCGGGATGCGGAGCTCTACATAGACAATGAATTCGACGGGGATCTGCTGCGCAAGATCGAGCACAGCCTGACCACCCGCGATCTCGGTATGCCTACCCGTTTTCTTTACGACGGCGACATGCCGAGCTGGATGCTCAAGCGGCTGAAGTCAGCCCTCAGGCTTTCGAAGTACGACATGATTCCGGGGGCCCGTTACCACAATTTCAATGACTTCTTCAGTTTCCCCCTTCCGCCGGGGCGCGACCACCTGGCGTACGAACCGATGCCCCCGCTGCCGCATCCGGTGCTGGAAGGTGCCGAGAGCATCATGCAGGTAATGCAGGCTACGGATGTGCTGCTGAGTTTCCCCTACCAGAAGTACGACTACATACCGGCACTGATTCGGGAGGCCGCGGACAATCCGGAAGTGACTAAACTCAGGATCACCCTGTACCGGGTGGCCAGCAAATCACAGGTCGTACAGAATCTGCTCTACGCCCTGAAGCAGGGGAAGGTGGTGGAAGCTTTCGTGGAGGCCAAGGCCCGGTTTGATGAAGCCAGTAACCTTTACTGGGGCAAGGAAATGAAGGAGGCCGGTGCGTACGTGAGGTACAGCTATCCGGCGGTGAAGGTGCACACCAAGCTGCTGCACATCGAGCGCAAGACGGCCGAAGGGGACACCGTTCACTACAGCTACATCGGTACGGGCAACTTCAACGAAAAAACGGCGAAGCTTTACACCGATCATGCGCTGCTGACCTGCCGGCCGAAGTTGGGCAAGGACGTCGAGCGGGTGTTCGACTTGCTGCGCGGCAAGCTCATCCTTCCCCGGTGCAAGCACCTGCTGGTGGCCCCCTTCAACATGGAATCCGAGTTCCTCAACCTGATCGACCGCGAGATCGAGATCGCTAAATCCGGAGGCCACGGTTACCTTTTTCTCAAAATGAACAGCCTGGAGGAGCCCAACATGATCCACAAGCTCCGGCAGGCGGCTAGGGCCGGCGTTGAGGTGCGGATGATCGTACGGGGCATTTGCCGACTGGTGCCCCGCGAGGACGAGAACATTCAGATCATCAGTATTGTCGATCGCTTTTTGGAGCACGCCCGGATTTTCATTTTCGGGAACGACGGCGACGAGAAGGTCTATATGGGATCGGCCGACTGGATGAACCGTAACCTCTACCGTCGCGTCGAAGTAGTAACGCCCATTTTCGATCACCTTATCCGGCTGGAACTCCGGCGCATTATGGACATCCAGTGGCGCGATAACCAGCGGTCGCGGCTGATCTGCAACGGTAAGCTGAACGAGTACCGGAAAGCCGGGCCGGACGATGGCCAGTTCCGGGCCCAGGTTGATATCTACAATTACTTCAAGTCTCAGCTGGTGCCGGTTTGAACTTCCTCGCACACCTGACGCTTTCGCACTTCTCGGCCGATTTGCAGGTGGGCAATTACCTCGGTGACCTACTCAGGGGGAAGGAAGTAGCGCAGTTGCGCGAGGGCATCCACCGGGGCGTACTTATGCACCGTGCCATCGACCGCCTAACGGATGCGGATGCGGATGTTCGTGCCGTTAACCGGTTGCTGCGGAGCCGTCACGGGCGGTATGCCGGTGTCATTTCGGACATTGCCTTCGACCACTACCTGTGTCGCAATTGGGTATTGCTCGGCCCGGTGCCGTTTGCTCTGTTTACCCGTACGACCTACCGTAACCTCCTGGCAGCCAGGGAGGAAATGCCCGAGCGGGCGCGGCGGTACGTGAACGGAATGGTCGAGGACGACTGGCTAAGCCTCTACGCTACTGCGGACGGAATGCACAAAGTTTTTGAGCGGCTCCTGCCCCGACTGAGCCGTCCGGAAAAACTCGCCGGCGTGGAAGAAAGCCTTCAGGAATACGACGCAGCCATCAACCGGGCACTGCTTCTGCTGTTTCCCCGATTACAATCTTTGGCAGAAAGCTACCGTGAGCAACCCCCGTCCCCTTGATCTCCGTTTGGAGCGTTTTTCGAATAAACTGTCCATCAAGCTGGAGGGAAACCGTAAACTGGTCTTCGACGATATTCGCAAGAAGTGGTTGGTCCTGCAGCCCGAAGAATTCGTACGGCAGTTGCTGCTGCACTTTTTGATCGGCGACATGAAGTACAACCGCAACCGCATCACCGTGGAGCGCGGCGTAAGCGTCAACTACGATCAGCGGCGAACCGACATTTTGGTCTTCGACCGGGACATGCGTCCTTTTTTACTGGTCGAATGCAAGGCTCCCCGGGTATCGCTCTCCACCGACACCTTCCGACAGGCCGCCCACTACAACGGCCCCCTGCGCGTCCCCTACCTTATGATCTCTAACGGAAGGGAATCGTACGTAGCCGCAATTGACTACACGGCCGAAGACTACCGCTTTCTGCCATCCGTTCCTGAGTGGTAACTTGACCGATGTGACCGACCTGCTTAATGTTGTGGACCTCAGTATTGCCTTCGGAACCGGTGAACGGCCCGTCGTGGAGGGACTGTCGTTCGAGATCGCACCGGGCGAAAGCCTGGGACTGGTGGGGGCTTCCGGATCGGGAAAGAGCCTGACGGCTGCGGCACTGCTCGGTTTGTTGCCGGCGGGTGCGCAGGTGCAAGGTGGTCACGCTGCTTTTATGCAAAAATCCGGGACGGCGGTCAATCTGTTCGAGCTAAGCCATCGGGAATGCATCCGCTTGCGGGGCCGGGAAATCGGGCTTGTCTTCCAGGAGACCCAGGCAGCGCTAAATCCCGTCTTCCGCTGCGGATGCCAGTTGCGGGAAGCCGTACGCCGACTACAGCCCGAAGTGAGCGATCGGGAAGCCTTTTTGGAAGAATTGCTCCAACGGGTAGAGCTGGCCAGTATCCGCACGCGCGTATTGCGTTCCCTGCCAAGCGAATTGAGCGGGGGGGAGCTGCAACGAATCCTCATTGCCATGGCCCTCATCGGGCGGCCACGGCTACTGATTGCCGATGAGCCCACTACGGCGCTTGATTCAATCACCGAAGCGGAAATGGTTCGTTTACTCGACCGGCTGCGCAGGGAGTTGAATATGGGGATGTTGTTCATCACCCACGATACCCGGCTGCTCAGTCGGGTGACGGATCGGATCATGCGAATCGGTCCGCCGCCGCCGCCGCGCCGAACATCCATCCGGAGCGCCGTCACCCTGACCGGGACTTCACTGGTGGAAGTGAGCGGTCTGACGGTCTGTTATCCGGAAACCGAAGAGCCGGCGGTGGTGGACTGTTCCATTAAAATCGGCGAGGGCGAATGGCTGGCGCTTATCGGTCCGAGCGGCTGCGGAAAGACGACCCTTGCCCACTGGTTTGCCGGCCTGCTAACCGGGCGATCCGGCACATTAAACGTAGGCGACCGGACGCTTCCCGTAGCTTCTCCTGGCCGGCTGGTGCGCCAACTCACCGGTGCCCAGATCATCTTTCAGGATGTATCGGGCTCCCTGAACCCGGAAATGACTGTGGGAGATGCCCTCCGGGAAGTAACCAAGTTGTGGCGCTCAGGCGACCCCGCCGAATACCTACGCCGGGTAAACCTACCCCCCGACAAATTCCTACACCGCTATCCCAACCAGCTTAGCGGCGGCGAACGGCAGCGGATCGTAATCGCCAGGGCACTTGCCGCCAAGCCGCGGATGCTGATCTGTGACGAAGCCGTGGCGAGCCTCGACCTACCCCTGCGCGAAGACATTCAACAGCTGCTCAGTGAAATTGCCACCCGGGATCAGATCGGCATTCTGTTCATCACCCACGACCTGCACCAGGTCGCCAGTTTTGCCGATCGCGTGCTGGTGATGGAGCACGGTCGCATCGTGGAGGAGGGCAAACCCATCGATATCCTGAAAAACCCGACCACCTCCGTGGGCAAAAGACTGGTCGCAGCCGCGCGGTTGCACGACGGCGACGGGGGTGAACCAAAGATCGCGCGGGCGGCGTTATAGCAGCATGAAGCACTGGCCCGCCCTCCTGTTATGTTGTGTACCGTTTCTGCTCGGATCACAGTCCTACGATGCCGCCCTCGGCATCCGGGTCGGGACCGAGTGGGGGGCCACGGCCCAGCTGCGGCTGCCCCAGATCCACAAGAACTTCGTTCTGGAAACCATCCTGTTGTCGTCGATCGGAAAGGACGAGGGCACGCTCACGGTACTCGGCAAACAGCACCAACCACTGCTTAGTCGCCGGCTAAACCTCTTTTACGGAGCCGGAGTACACGCCGGCTGGAACAATGAAATCGATACCGAAACCGGACAAACCTTTAATGGCCCGAAGGGACTGACCGGCATCGTCGGCCTGGAAGCAACGGTAGGGAAGGTAAACCTCAGCTACGACTTCAAACCTGCCCTGAACGTCAGCGGCGGGGAATCCGTATTGTACACCCAAACCGCCGTGAGCATCCGCTACGTGATCGCTAAGCGCAACGGCGTGTGGAACAAGGACAAGGAGCGAGAAATACGCAAGCGCCGCCGTGGCAAACAGAAGGACAAGCGCCGGGAGGAACGCCAGCGCGCGGGTAAGCGCTGGTACGAGGTTTGGAAAAAGTCGTAGGTCAAGCGAGTTTCCGGTCGGTTGAACACAGTCAGCCGGTGGGGGTTTGGAGGTAGACAATTCCGCTAGATGCCCCAAACTGACTACGATCTGATCATCATCGGTGCCGGCCCCGCCGGCTCGACCACCGCCCGCTTCGCCGCTACCGCCGGCCTAAAGGTGCTGATGGTCGACAAGCGCCAGGAATTGGGCGCACCGATCCAGTGCTCCGGTGCCATCAGCGGACACGGCTTGGCATCAGCCGGAATCGACGCGGATCCCGAATTCATCCACGAGGCCATTTATGGGTTTGCCATCTACGACGAGCACGGGAACCGCAAGGTTCACGACTACCGCCAACTGAAGGCAGACGAGTACGGACCCCAAGCCGGAAAGAAGCCGCTCGGTTACGTGGTCGATCGCCGTCGCTTTGATCGCTACCTCATGACGCAGGCCGAACGGGCCGGGGTAGACGTCTGGCTAAAGACGGAGGGACTCGGCTACCGACCCCAGGAGGACGGGACGTGTACCGTCTCTCTACGCAGGTACAACGAAGCCATTCACCTGCGCACCAGGGTAATTGTGGGAGCCGACGGACTACAGTCACAGGTCGGCAAGTGGGCGGGATTACAGACCCACATCAAGATCACCGAACTGGCGGGCTGTCTTCAATTCATCGTGGACGGGGTCGAAACTGAAGGTCTGCTGGAGATCGTGACGGGCCACGAATGGGCGCCCGGCGGCTATGCCTGGGTATTTCCTAAGGGCCACGGTTACGCCGAGATCGGACTGGGCGTCATTGCAACGATGACCGATAAACCCGCCCGCTGGCACCTCGACAAGTTCATCAAACGGAGCTTCTTTCGGGACCGCTTCGCCAATTGCCGCATCCTGGAGGTGCAGGGTGGGGGAGTGCCCCTGGCAGCACCCCTACGTACCCAGTACGCCGACAATATGATTCTGGTGGGGGATGCCGCACGGCACGTCAATCCGATCACGGGCGGCGGACTGCACACCGCCATCTCGGGGGGCAAGATCGCGGCGGACTTCCTGGTCGGCCACCTCGGTGACGGCCTTCCCGTACAGGGTGGTGCGCTGGAAGCCTACCAACTGGCCTGGCTGGCCGAACTGGGGGATAAGATGTGGAAGCTGTACGGAATTAAGACGGACATTTTCCACAACATGAACATTGGAGAACGCGATCGCTTACTCTACGCGACGATGTCGGACTACTTTAGCCCTACCTCCGAATTCAAAAAGATATGAGCAAGCTACAACCCGTTCTATTCAACATCGGCTGGAACGCCTGCATCAACTGCGGTGCCTGCGTGGCCATCTGTCCACAAGAAGCGGGTTTCGTGAGTCCCTTCGATACCATTGCCGTTGACCGGCCCTGCGACATTGCCTGTCTGCTGTGCGAACAGATCTGCCCGGTAGAAACCATCACCCACGTGCCGGTGGAGCGGTTGAACGGCTCAGCCGTTGCAGTCGATCGATAACAAAATCGATCTGCTCCTCCGAAACCCCCAGGTGCGTGGTGAAGCGCACGGTCCGGGGTCCGAAGGGAGTTGCCAAAACCCCTTCCGCGCGTAACGCTTCGAGGAATTCAGCGGCGCTCCGGTCCTTTAGGTCGAATAAACAAATGTTGGTCTGGGTTTCCGCTACTCGCGCTACGAAGGGCAGCTGGGTGAGCGCCGCGGCGAGCCGTCGGGCCCGTGCGTTGTCTTCGGCCAGTCGATCGATGTGGTGACGCAGGGCATACAATCCGGCGGCGGCCAGGTAACCCGCCTGACGCATGCCACCGCCGAAGACCTTGCGGTACCTCCGCGCCTCGGCGATCATAGCGGTATCGCCCATTAAGAGACTGCCGACCGGGGCACCCAATCCTTTGCTCAGGCAGAGGGATACGGTATCGAAAAGCTGCCCCCACTGGCGGGGATCCTCGCCCGTTTCCACCAGGGCGTTGAAGAGGCGGGCTCCGTCGAGATGGACGGCCAACTGGTGGCTACGGGCTTCCCGCACGATCTCGGTGGCTTCGGCAATGGTATAGATGCTTCCGCCGCCCTTGTTGCAGGTGTTCTCGATGACCAACAATCGGGAGCGGGGCAGCCAGTCGTATTCCGGTTTGACGGCAGCGCTTACCTGTCCGGGCAGGATCTTGCCCCGTTCGCCGTGGATGAGGTTCATGCTTACGCTCGACAACAGGCTGTATACCCCTCCCTCGTACTGATATACGTGGCTCTTTTCCTCACAGATGACTTCATCGAGCGCGCGGGTGTGGCACTTGATCGCCAGTTGATTGGTCATCGTGCCGGAGGGACAGAAGAGTGCCGCTTCCATGCCGAACAGATCGGCGGCGGTGGCTTCCAGCTCATTGACGGTGGGATCCTGGCGGAATACATCATCACCTACCGCAGCGGAGAACATCGCCTCCAGCATTCCCGGAGTGGGTTGGGTAGCCGTGTCGGAAATCAGGTTTACGACCATGATCAGCGGGTTGACATGAGCATACCGGCGGCAAAGTCCTTCAGGTACTTAAATTCCTCTCCCAATTGCCCGTAGTGGGTGATGGTGGCCCGCCGGAGAATCTCGCTCTCCGTCCGGTCAAACTCCGGCAGAATGCGCTCGATCAAAATTTTGCCGAAGGCCTTGCTGGCGTCGCGCGGCAATTCGCTGGGGAGGTTATCGATCGACATGACGTCAATGCTTCCATCCCGGTAAGGCTCGGTTTCGGCGCGGGTTGCCGGATCGTAGCCGAACACCGGATCGGCGATCGTGGAAGCCTTTAGGGTAGAGGGCACGCTAGCTGCCGGAGCGATGTCGCAGGTGACGTCGGCAATGGTGCGGATACGGAAGGCAGGCTCGAGCATTGCCTCGGCGGTGAAGAACGCGGGTGCCTTACCATCCCAGAAGATGCCATTGACGAAAATATCCGCCCGCTCGGTGTAGGGGGCGAAGGCCGATTTGTACTCTTCGCTGTGGGCGTAGAAGTGCTTACGCTTAACGGCCTTGCCGCTCGGGTGGCTGACGTAGCGCTCCACGGGCAATTGGGTAAAGACGGCACCGGTCGTCCCTCCCAAAAATTCGTCGGGGGTGACACGGGTAAGCCCGGCATCCGTGAGGACCCGCGCTGCTCCTGCGCCTACCCGCCCGGTTCCCGTCAGGACGACGCGCAGCGTAGCGGGTAGTTCCAGTTTGGCGTACACTTCCTTGGCCACGGAGTAATCGTACAGATCCCGGAGCCGGGGAAGGCTGTAAGCGCCCGTACGGTTGCCGTACGCCCAGAGTCCGTTGTGCGCACCTACCATTCCGGCCCAGTACCCGAAGGCAATGAGTCGCTTGCCCTGCTCGTCGGTCAGGTATTCGTAGTCGACGTGGGTGATCTTTTTGTCCAGCAGTGCACGCAGCAGGGCCTGATTGTAGGGCTGGAACTTTGCCACGTGGGCGAAGTTGCAGTAGGTCTTTTCCGGAATGAGCCGGTCGATGGGGACCTCCTTGATGCCGAGCAGCAACTGGCGGTCGCTGATGTCTTCCTGCAAAGGGACATTCAGGGCACGGTATTCCTCGTCGGTAAAGCAGCGGTGGGGACTGGGTTGTACGACAATGTCATAACCGGCCTGGATCAGTTTGGCTACCTGCTTCGGGGAAAGGGGAGCGCGGGCGTCGGTGGGCTGCTTCTCTTCCCGGATGACGGCGATAGTGGGGGTGTGGGGAGTGGGGGTCATGATGTTTGGTCGGGGGTGACGGCTTCCTTAACCGGGGGTAGTTCCTTTCTGTTTGACCACCACAGGCCATCGTTCAACAGTTTATTCTCCGGGAAGATTTTCCACTGTAGGAAGAACATGGCGATTGCAATAATTAAACCCAGGAACGCCCCGGCGGTGACGTCCCGCAGGAAGTGGTACAGCAGGTACATCCGGCTGAAGGCTACCTCGGCGGCCAGGAGAAAACAAACGACGCTTATGGCAATTTTGGGCCGCCGGATATTGAAGCACACGAAGCTGTACAGCGCAAAGGCGGAAGCGGAATGGCCGCTGGGAAAACTCGAGTAGCCCCAGTTGCGCATCGGCTCGTCAAACAGGTTCAGGTTGTGCCAGGTCTCCTCGAAGTTGTCGAAAAAGTACCGCATCGGACGCGCTTGGGCGAAGTAGATCTTTAACAGTCCCGTGATCACCCCGACGGCGGCTCCCGTCAAAACGGCGAAAATGGCGGTACGTACTCGGTAGGTAAGGAGAATTAGGAGTACCACGATGTACGCAATGGGCTCTCCCAACTGTGTGCCGACGATAAAAATGCGGTCGTAAAGGGGGGTGCGAAATTGGTTGATGGCAATGAGCTCGTCGCCCTGCTGATTGGTAACCACCAAATAGAGGAAAGCCAGCAACAGCAGAAGTACTCCGATGAGGAAAAATCGATTGGCCCGTACGAAGGTGCGTAGTCGTAGACTCGGCGGGGTGAAATGGCGGCGGGTGAACGGCATGGCGCGAAGGTAGCCAATTACGGTTTGCTCACCGCCCGGCGCAGGGCCGCAACCCGTTTGCTGTCGCGCGCCCGGCGATATGCCTGGGTCATGCGGTCGGTATCCACCAGCTTGGCATCGTTCATGGCGCTCAGGGTGATCCACAGGCTAACGGGGAAGAGGATCAGGCAGGGCATCCACCCGGCGAATACGCCATCGACTACGAAACTCTCCGCCAGCTTCCGGCACAGAATGGTCAGGATGATGAAGATGACGAAGAAAATGATGCTCACCAGAATGGGATAGCCGAACCCGCCCTTCCGTACAATGGCCCCCATCGGAGCACCGATGAAGATGAAAATGATGCACACGACAGCCATGCTGTACTTCATGTGCATGTCGTAGACGTGCTTGACCATCGACTCCTGAATGCCCGGCAGCAGCCGGGCGGCGGATTGTGCCTGCCCGGTCACCGACCGAATACTCGAGCGGGCCCGATTGTATATTCTGACGCGGTCGTCGGGATCTACTTTGTCGAGCATGGCCGCAATGCCAGGCCAGGGAGCCGCGCCCACCACCAATTCGTGGCTCAACGCATTTGCGTACGCCGTACTGTCGCGCCTGGAGACCCCGTGACGGGGCTGAACCGTTTCGGTAACTGCAAGCGCCGCGGTGTCGGCAATCCCGTCCGCACCGATGGCGGAGGTGTCGCCCGTATCTACAGCTATACTATCTGCTATGCTATCGTTCCGGATGCTGGCGTCCTGTATGGAGTCGACCATCCGCATTCTGTCTATATCGCCCTGGCTCATGTTGTTAAACTGCTCGCGGTAGCGGACGGTATCCCGCGGCAGCTGGGGCAGGTAGGCCAGCAGGTGATTGCTCAGGGCCTGTTTGCGAATGGCAATGTCCGTGGCGATGGAGTCTACCCCCTCGCGCAATTGCCAGGAGGAGAGCATACTGCGATTGGTTGAAAAAAGGGACGCGGCGTGCTGCCGTAATTGGAACTCGCTGAGGTCGAAGATCTTGGTGTAGCTTCGGAAACTGGTCCGCATGAAGGGCGTACTCCGACCACTCGAGCCCCCCGGCCGCTGCTCCACGTACTGGTGGCCGTCAAACAGACGCATGACGAAAAACCTTCCCCCGTCGGCGGAGAACATCTCGCCGCGGTCGGCTACGATCTCGGACAGTTCGCCGACGTTAGCCTTGGTGTGATCGTAGATGAGCACGTTGTCGATGTCGCGTCCGTTGTCGCTGCGCCCTCCCAGGCGGATGGTAAATTGATTGAAATCTTCGTTGAATACCCCCGGCTCCATATTGAGCGTCGGTTTTTTCTGCTGGATGTCGTACATCCGGGCACCGAATTGGAGGTTAGCGGCCGGAATGATGTAATCGGAGCAAGCGTAAGAAATAACCGCGCTGATGATGCCAAACACGATCAGGGTGCGCATCACCCGCAGCAGTGAGACGCCGGCACTCTTAAAGCTCGAAAGTTCGTAGTGTTCGGCCAGGTTGCCGAGTACCATCACCGACGAGATCAACAGGGCGAGCGGCAGGGCCAGGGGAACCAGGCCGACGCACTTGTAGGCCAGCAATTCCATGATCATAAAGAAGCTGAGGCCCTTACCCGCAATATCGTCGAGGTAAAGCCAGAGGATCTGCATGAGCAGCACGAACAGGGCTATGCCGAACGTCACGATGAACGGACCGACAAAGGATTTAGCCAACAGTTTATCCAGCTGCGTCATCAGGCATATAGACGCCCGGGCCCCTGCGATTGTTGCCCCCCCATCAGAGCGGCCTATTCGTCCTTTTTTATGTCCTTGCGCAACTCGTGAAATTCCTCGTCGCTGGGTACGTGACCGGTATCGTGCATGTTTTCCGCAGTCCGCTCGGCCTCCTCCTTGGTCATCCCCTGGTCGCGGTGGCCGTCGATCCCCTCCTGGTTGATGTTGTAGCTGCTGTCGTTTACGACCTCCTGGTAGGGGTCGTTCTTCCCTAGCTCCCGGGCTCGTTGCGTGTTCTGGGCCTTCTTAGTGGCCCAAAAAACGATGCCCAAGACGATGAGGGCACCCAGCATATACCAGAGGTCATCGGAAAAACCAGACTGTAAGTACATCGACATAGCTTTTTCTTTACTTAACCTCTCGGTAAGTATCGTATGTTCGTTGGGCGGGCGCGCGGGAGCAACGTATTAGACAGAATAGCGAGGTAATTTGGCCGCCACCCGGGGTAAATTACAGCGGAGTTAAACTTTCGCCTACGATAGGCTTTAGCCCTAGATAAAACAGTGTCCATGCAGTTTGTCCATAACCGCTACCAGATCGGTGGTGTTGATGCCCTCCGTATCGTCGAGCAGTACGGTGCGCCCGTTTACGTGTACGATGCCGATCGGATGAAACGGCAGTACGCCCGCATCAAGGACGCTTTCTCCGGGGTTCCCCGGCTGCGCATCAACTACGCCTGCAAAGCCCTGACAAACCTGAACGTACTCCGGCTTTTCCGACAGCTGGGCAGCGGACTGGATACCGTTTCCATGCAGGAACTCGATCTCGGGCTTATGGCCGGCTTCGATCCCCACGATATTCTCTTCACGCCCAATTGCGTCAGCCTCGAGGAGGTAAATGAGGCGGTGTCGAAGGGCGTCCGGATCAACATCGACAACATCTCCATCCTGGAGCAATTCGGCGATCAGCACCGCGGCGTGCCCGTATGCATTCGGCTTAATCCCCACATCATGGCCGGGGGCAACAGCAAGATTAGCGTCGGCCACATCGACTCCAAGTTCGGCATCAGTATCCACCAGGTACCCCACGTGCTCAAGGTGATAAGTGCCCTGGACCTTAAAGTGGAAGGGCTGCACATGCACACCGGATCCGATATCCTCGACGCCCAGGTGTTTCTACAGGGGGTCGAAATTTTGCTACGTGCCGCGGCCGACTTTCCCGACCTCGACTACCTCGATTTCGGTTCCGGCTTCAAGGTGCCCTATAAGGAAGGGGGCATTGCGACGGACATCGAGGACCTGGGCGAACGTCTGAGCACCCGCTTCAATGAGTTTTGTGCCGAGTACGGTCGTGAGTTGGAACTGATGTTCGAACCGGGCAAATTCCTGGTCAGCGAGGCCGGCACCTTTTTGGTGCGTACCAACGTGGTCAAGACTACCCCCGCTACGGTGTTCGCCGGCGTGGACAGCGGGCTGAATCACCTGATCCGCCCCATGTTCTACGATGCCTACCACCACATTACGAACGTCAGCAACCCGCGGGGAAAGCCGCGCATCTATACCGTGGTGGGATACATCTGTGAAACGGATACCTTCGGAATCAATCGCCAGCTAAACGAAGTCAGGGAGGGCGACATTCTCGCGATGGACAATGCCGGCGCCTACTGCTACATGATGGCTAGCAACTACAATAGCCGCTACCGCCCCGCCGAAGTCATGGTTATCGATGGAGAAGCCCACCTCATTCGTCGCCGGGAGACCATGGAGGACCTGCTCGGCACCCAGGTGGAACTGCCCCAGTTGAAGGGTGCCGTAGAAGCTTAGCCGGATGCGCGTCGCTGCCATCTACCGCTATCCCGTCAAGAGCCTCGGCGGAGAATCCCTCAACCAGGCCGATCTCGCCGAGCGGGGATTGGTCGATGACCGCCGGTGGATGATCGTCGACGCCTCGGGCCAGTTCATCAGTCAACGCACCCATCCGCACCTCGCCCGCTTTGGTGCGCGCGTAAGCGGTGATCGTGGACTACACATCTACCGGATAGCTGACAACCGACTGTTGGTCGACCTGCCCGATGCCCGACCTAAGGGACCGCAGACGAAGCGGGTCACCGTGTGGGACGACTCCCTCGACGCACCCGTCATCGACTCGCCGGAACTTGCAAATGAGCTGGGCATACCGGGAATACGACTGGCGTACATGCACGATGGTGTCGAAAGGACGATCGATCCGCGCTACGCCAAATCCGGAGAGCGGGTCAGTTTCGCCGATGGCTATCCTTACCTTTTCACCACAACGGCAAGCCTCAATATGCTTTCTCAGCGGTACGGTCGGGAACTGGACGTGCGCCGCTTTCGGCCTAGTGTAGTGATCGAGTCGGCTACGGCCTACGCGGAGGACGAATGGACTGGTCTGTGCATCGGTTCCCACTCCTTCTACCTGCCCAAGCCCTGCGCGCGGTGCGTAATGATCACCAACGATCCGGATACCGGTGAGCGGGAACCCGCCGTGCTAACTACCCTGGCCACCCATCGCAAGCGGGGCAACAAGGTGATCTTTGGGATGAATGGTATCTGGAGCGGGGGCGACGGGCCGCTACGGGTAGGCGATGAGGTGACGGTTATTTAGCCATCTCATCACGGATCCGGGCGAGTTCGGGATGTTTGGAATCCGTTATCTCCGCCTTGGTCAAATGCTCCCTGGCCTTATCGAGCTCGCCGCGTTTGAGGTAGATATCCGCCAGCATCCGGTTGACATCGATGTTGTTCGGACGATTTTCGTACTCTTTACGAATGTATTCCAGGGCTTTGTCGTAGTCCTCGAAGTGATCGCGGTATAGGGCGGCGTATTCCATATCCATGTTGTGGCCGCTGTCGACGTCGTCCTGCAGCATGGCCATTATTTCCTGCTCAATGGCTTTTCCCTCTTCTTCGCGCCCCTGTTTTTTGTACAGTTCGGCGAGTTGGATGTAGTAGCCGACTTCCGGGATGATGCCCCGCGCTTCGTTCAGCAGGCGTTCCGCTTCCGCTTCGTCGCCGGCATCCATTGCCAGTTTGGCCTGAGCGGCGATGGCGAACGGGTAGTTGGGACGCTCCCGCAGAATAGCGGCGTACTGCTGAGCGGCCTTTTCCGGTTGACCGTAGCGGTGGAAAAGCTCCCCGAGGGTCAGCCGGGCCCAGGCAGTGGATTCGAATCCGGGTGCTCCGGCAGTAACCGCTCGTTCCATCGCTTCGATGGCCCCGTCGATGTCGCCATGGATCTCACGTAGGTAGGACACGCGGCTGTAAGATCGCAGGTCGGGGCGGATTTCGTTCATCTTGTCCGCCGCGGCCACGGCTTCCTCGTAGTTGCCCAGTTCGACGTTAGCGTCTACCACGGCCCCGTAGACTTGCGCGTTGTAGGGGTTGATGCTAACGGCCTGTTTGGCAGTAGCCAGGGCGTCTTTAAATTCGTGCTGAGACAGTTGTACGCCAGCTTTAGTCGAGAGCGCGTCGAATTCCAGGTTGGGATCCTTGGGACCCTGGTGGTTCAGTTCAATGGCCTCATTCACCATTTGCAGGGCGGCGGGGTAGTAGTGGCCGTGCTCCCCGGTCACCCGGGCTTCGTTGACGAATATCTTGGCCAGCGTGATTCGGGGCTCGATGGCCTCGGGGTCTTCGAGCCGCAGTTTGCTGCTCATTTGCATGTAACCGCTCTGGGTTTGGTCCCACTCCATGGCGTTTTGCAGCGCCTCCGGGCGTTTGAGCAGTTCTGGGATGTTGACATTGCCTTCTTCCGCTTCGGAGGTCGACTGTCCATCTCCTTCACAGGCATTCAGGAACAAGGCAACCGTAAAGAGGAGCAGTACTTGTATTTTCGTAGTAAACATATAGATAAAATTGACCGGTCTAAGCGATCGGTTAGAACGTAATGAAAAGCGTGGTACCCCGATCGAAATCGAAGTACCACGCTAAGTTAATCAGGTTGGTCGAAGGTTAGTACGACTTGACCATCCGGATCGTCTGCAGTACGCGACCCGATCCACCGGTTACTACCGCAAAGTAGATGCCCTGGGGAAGGTCACTTACCTCTACCGGCACCAGGTGCTCACCACTGGGGAAGGTGCGGTGGGCAAGATTAGCCAGGCGGCGGCCACTCAGATCGTAGAGATCGATGTTAACGGCAGCGGCGTCGCGCACCCGTAGCTTGATCGTCGTCTGATTCTGGAAGGGGTTCGGGAAGTTGACGCCCACTACGTTCGGAGCATTGATACCCATGCCGTCGGTGGCAAAGAAGTCGTTGCTGGAGTTCGGACGAATAGCGCCGCTACATTCTCCCTGTCCGCTGTGGGGCAGTGCCAGGAAGGGGAAGGTATCGCGGAAGGGCAGGTCGTTCTCTTCCACACCGGTGGTGTAGGAGAGTACCGACAGCAGGTCTTCCGTTACCGGACTGTCGCTGTCTTCGAGGTCGTAGTCGTCGTAGAAAAGACCTACGGCAGCCAGTACGACACCCGAGACGGCCTGCAGTTCGATGCGGGTTACATCGTCCTCAAGGCGCCGTCCGTTGGGGAATCCGTCCATGTTGGGGATGAATTCCAGATCGGTGCTGGTGTTGTAGGGTGCGGCGGTCAGACCGAGTACGGCAGCCTGTACGAGGCCCAGTGAGCTGAAGGCTTCGTCGTCGCGGGGAGTGACGGGAACGGCCATGTTGAGCCGCAGCATGTCACCGCCGTTGGGCAGGAAGTTGTTGATGAATGGCTTACCGGCGGAAAGTGGGTTCCCCTTGTCCTTGCCCGTGGCAAGTTGGTAGGGAGCCAGGTTAGGCACACCGGTGTGGAAGATGGGCCAGAGGTCCACCGACCGGGGCTTGGCCGCACCGGGAAGCAGCAGCGTGCCAAACACATCATCGTCAAGGGCGGTTCCGTCGAGGGCGGCATTGCCCTTTAGGATAAACAATCCATCGGCGCCGTTCGTGAAGTCAACATTGCCTAGGGCAGTTTGGCTGGCCTCCTGAATACGTAATGGCGCGAATGCGGGCACGGCACCTCCGAACAGATCATCGTCCATGTAAAGGGCGAGTTCGGGATTGTAGAAGTACTGGTCGAGGGTGGTGTCGGCCAGTTCCATGTGCGGGGTGATGGCGTTCCAGTAGTCCTTCATTCCGACGGGAATGACGGCCTCGTTGGTCAGCGGCATGCCCAGGCGCGAAACCTGAACGTACTCGTTGTTCTGAATTTCTGGCTTCGAACCGTCGTCCTGTAGCACGCGGATCTTCGGCCGGCTGGCCGAGGCCCACACGCCGATGATGAAGTTTTCGTCCAGGATATTGGCGGGAGCATCGGGGGCACCGGTCCGCTTAAGGTCGTCGATCGGAATATTCAGTACCAGTGCATTGGTGTTGAAGCACGCCAGACCGTCGACGGGGTCACCGTCCTGACGGGGTGCATCACCCAGGTCGAAAATACCGCCGAGGTCGACGAAGAAGGGATCGTCCACCGGTCCGGCAAAAATCTGCATGCCGCCATCAAGGGTCACCACGGTGCTGTCGGAATAGCTGGCGTAGCTCTTCTTATTGAGTCCTACCATGGATTCGATCGAGCGGGGTCCGATATTGGGTGCGGGCACCACGCCGTCAGTAACGAGGCGCGTAGCCGCTCCACTGCGGTCGATGCGGTCGAGGTTGTAGGTGGTCTTCAGGTTTTCCTTACCCAGGCGGATGTTGAAGAAGGTCGTAGGATCTTCGTTCTTCCGCGTAAAGGTGAAGCGGTAGATCAGTTCGTCGCCCGACGTCGCCGCGTTGTTATCGACGTGAATTTCGTACCGGATGTTCTCGCCGAAGTGGTACCAATTCGGGCCGCCGTGGGGCAGCTGCATCGGAATGTAGGTGGCGATGAGGGTGATCATGTCCGGATTGTCCGGAGACCGAAAGGCGTAAACGTCGACGTTGTCCGCCAGCGGATCGTCCGCAATAAGGGGTGCTTCTCGGTGGGAGGAGGCGAAGAGTGCCGATCCCATCATCACCGCCAGCAGCAGCAGGACCGCACTTTTAGTTGGTTGATATAATTGCATATTATTTATGATGTGCCCCGACCATAGCGGTCGGGGCGGTCAGTTAAAGGGTTACGGACAAGCCTACTAGTCGGCGAAGTTGGTGTGATCCACTTCGGTTCCACGCCAGGGCATTGCCACGTAGGGGAATACGCTCCGGAAAGATTTGTCGTTTGACTCCACCTCGGTGGTGTAGCCGAGCACGTTGATCAGGTCTTCCGTGACGGGACTTTCCGAAGTCTCCGGATCGTAATCGTCGTACCAGAGACCGATGGCGGCCAGAACGACACCGGAAACGGCCTGCAGTTCAATGCGGGTTACGTCGTCCTCGAGCCGGCGTCCGTTGGGGAAGCCGTCCATGTTGGGGATCATCTGAATGTCGGTGCTGGCGTAAGCGGGATCGGTCAGACCGAGGACCGCTGCCTGTACCAGACCGAGCGAGCTGAAGTTGTCGCTGTTGCGCGGCGTTGGCGGTACGGCCATGTTGAGGCGCAGCATATCGCCACCGTTGGGCAGGAAGTTGTTGATGAACGGCTTGCCGGCGGCGAGGGGGTCACCATCCTTTCCGGTTGCGAGCTGGTAGGGACGCACGTTAGGAACGCCGGTGTGGAAGATCGGCCAGAGGTCGACGGAGCGTGGCATACCTGCACCGGGGAGAAGCAGCGTGCCGAAGACAGCGTCGTCGAGGGCGGTGCCGGCTACGGCATCGGAACCCTTCAGGCCAAACAATCCGTCAGCGCCGTTGGTAAAGTCAAAGGCACCGAGGCTGTTGCGCTGAATCCGCAGCGGCATAAAGGCCGGAACCGCATTTGCGAACGCGGCGGTATCCATGTAGAGAGCGAGTTCGGGGTTGTAGAAGTACTTGTCGAGCACCGTGTCGTCCAGCTCCTGGTAGGGAGTAATGGCGTTCCAGTAGTCCTTCATTCCGATGGGAATGACGGCTTCGTTGGTCAGGGGCATACCGAGACGGGATACCTGAACGTAGTCACCCGAATCTTGAATCGTGTCGCCGCTGACGAGGGTACGTATTGCGGGGCGGCTGGCCGAGGCCCACACGCCAATCACGAAGTTGCCATCCAGGATGTTCTCCGCCTTGGCGGGCGCACCCGTCTTCAGCAGGGTACTGATGGGGATCTTAAGGGCCAGGGTGTGCACGTTGAACTGGGCTAGTCCGTCGCGGCTGGGCTGGTCTCCCTGGCGTGGGCTGTCTCCAAGGTCGAAGATGCCACCGAGGTCTACGAAGAAGGGATCGTCGGCGGGGCCGGCAAATACCATCTCGCCGGAGGTTGCTTCCGTGATGGCGTTCTCCCAAATCTCCATGTAGGTAGAATTGAGACCAACTTCGCTTTCAATGGAGCGGGGTCCGATGTTGTAGGCTGGCACCACGCCTTCCTCCACAATAGTTTGGAAGCTTACACCGCCGTCGATGCTTCTTTCCAGTTTGTAGGTGGCTTTAATGTTTTCCTTTCCGAGGCGGATGTTGAAGAACGTAGTGGGGTCCTCGTTCATCCGGGTGAAAGTGAACCGGTAGGTCAATTCGTCACCGACCACCGATGCGTCGTTGTCGATGTGGATTTCGTAGCGGATGTCTTCGCCGAAAGTGTAATAATTGGGGCCGCCCTGGGGCAACTGCATGGGGATGTAGTTTGCCAGAATGGTGACCGTATTCGGGTCGTCGGGACTGACAAAGGCGTAGACGTCGGTATTGTCCGCAAGAGGATCGTCGGCAATCAGCGGCGCTTCCCGGTGAGAGGAGGCGTCGGCCGAATGGCTCATAACGATTATTAGTGCGAGACAACCCAAACAGCGTAGTAAAAGCTTATTCATAAATGCTGTGTTTGGATGAAGAAAGTAGTGACGGGCGAGTGATGGTCCCTCCCAGTATCACTTACGGCAGACGTAAGCGATTGGGATTTGTTCGCTGGTACAAATCTTCATAGAACGCAAACATTTGCGAAAAAACCGCGCAATTTGAGATATGATCACCTTATCTGGGGGGCGAACGCAAAATTTTGTGCGCTTAATTACCTACGGCACGGAGGTATTTTCTGACCTCTTCCGCACACGTGACCTGACGCTCGTATTCGGGTAATCCGGGAATACCCATGTACACCGCTTTGTTGCGGAACTTCATGTTGCTCTCCCGGTTGGCAAAGGCCGTCGCGTGAAACTCACTCGCTCCCGTCTGATCGATTACGCTGGCTACGTTTTCCGGCGTTATCCCACAACCGGGCAGGATACCGATACGGCCCTCCGCCCGGGCAATCAATTCTCGTAAGCGGGGGATCCCTTCAGGCACCGTGGCGGCCTGACCGGAAGTAAGGATCCGGTCCACCCCCAAATCCGCCAGCTGTTCCAGAGCGGTAAACGGGTCGCGGCATACGTCGAATGCCCGGTGAAAGGTTGTTCGCAGGGGGCCGGCCGCCCGTTTCATTCGCTGCACCTGCGTCCCCGCCACCTTCCCGTCGGTGGTCAGCATACCGAACACCACCCCGGAGACACCGAGGTCGCGGCACCGCAGGATATCGTCCTCCATGAGGGCTAGCTCCCGCATGCTGTAGTCAAAGTCCCCACCGCGGGGGCGGATCATGACCATTACCTCCGTATCCAGCTCGGCACAGGCGGCGATGGTAGCGATACTCGGCGTGATGCCTCCCTCCACCAAGGCCGCGCACAGCTCGACCCGCTGGGCTCCGCCGGCCATGGCCGCTACTACATCGTCAACGCCCTGCAGGCAGACCTCAAAAATTACGTCGGGCATTGCTTATAATTTGCTGTCGGGAACGACCAGTTGGTTGCCGCCGTCGGGGGTGTAAACGGCGTAATCGAAATCCGGATGAATGCAGTACCCTCCGGTGTTGCCCTGCTTATCGAGGGCAATGAAGCCTACCTGGATCTCCCGGTAATCGGGATTTTTCTCGATGACGCGCTCGACGGCAAGCCGGCACGCTTCCGTGGGGGAATGCCCCTGACGCATGAGCTCTACCACCAGAAAGCTGCCGCAGGCGCGGATGACGGCCTCCCCCCAGCCGGTGGCGGTGGCGGCTCCTACCTGATCGTCCGCGTAGAGTCCCGCGCCGATAAGGGGAGAATCACCCACCCGTCCGTGGTATTTATAGGCGGCCCCACTGGTGGTGCAGGCGGCGGCAATGTTGCCGTTCTTGTCGAGCGTCAGCAGACCGATGGTGTCGTGATTTTCGACGTTGATCGGGGGGCGGTAGTCCGGGTTGTTTTTCTTCCATTCCTCCCAGTCCAGTCGGCTTGCATCGATGAGTAGCTCAGTCGGTTCAAATCCCTGACTGATAGCAAACTGCCGGGCACCGTCTCCAACAATCATTACGTGGGGGGTATCCTCCATTACCCGTCGGGCTACGGAGATTGGGTGCAGAATATCCTCCAACGCGGCCACGCTTCCGCAGTCGCCTCCGCCGTCCATGATTGCGGCATCGAGGGTTACAATACCGTCCCGGTCCGGCCGGCCTCCCAGGCCCACCGTACGTACTTCCGGATCGGCTTCGGTAATCCGTACTCCCGCTTCGGCGGCGTCCAGGGCGGAACCGCCGGCGTCCAGAATTTTCCAGGCCGCATCGTTGGCGGCCAGTCCGTGCCGCCAGGTAGAGATCACGACGGGGCGGACCGCTTCAGTGGCCGGAGGATTATCCTGCGCCTGACAGGAGGAGGTGGCGGTTACCGCCGCCAGGGTAGCGGGCGTCCGTTTGAGAAAGGTGCGTCGGGAGTGCGGGCTCATAGGTTCCAGTTGGGTATTTGCATGGTAAGGCAGTGGAGGGCGCCGTGCTGTTCTACAAAGGGTTGGCAGTCGACCGGGACGATGGCGTAGGAGGATTCACGTTCCAGTACCGCGACCGCTTCGTCGTCCGCCGGCACGCCGTAAGTGGGTAAGAACAGGGTGCCGTTGCTAATGAGAAAATTCGCGTAAGAGGCCGGCAGTCGGTGACCGTCGATGCGGCTGTTTATGGTGCCCGTCCAGGGTAGTTCCACCAGCCGGTAATCGGCCAGTTTCTCGTGAATTTCCGTGCGCATGGCTACAAAATCCGAATACTGTTCATCATCCGGTGGGGGAGGGCCCACGTAGGCAACCGTGCCTTCATCCAGGAAGCGTGCCACGGTATCGATGTGGGCGTCGGTATCGTCGCCGATGAGTTCGCCGTGTTCCAGCCAGATGATGCGCGTTGCGCCCAGCGTATCGATCAGCAGTCGTTCCGCTTCCTGTCGGTCGGTAAATTCGTTGCGGCCCCCCGACAGCAGACAGCGGGTGGTGGTCAGGATGGTTCCGCGGCCGTCCGATTCGATCGAGCCACCCTCCAATACTTCCTTCACTCTTCGGTAAGCAGCGTCGGGAAACAGCCGCCGTTGAATTTTTTCGGGGAGCTGATTGTCCCGCCGCGCATCGAACTTACCCCCCCAGCCATTGAAGGTGAAGTCGAGGAGCAGCGGGCCGTCGTCAAATACTGTGATGGGACCAGAATCCCTGATCCAGCTATCGTCTGTCGGCAATTCGAGGATGCTTCCCCGGTACTGGGGGGCAAAGCGGGCAAAATGCTCGGTATCGCTGACGATCAGGGTGACCGGGCACGCTTCGTGTATGCGGTTTGCCGCTTCGACCATGGCCAGGGAGGCGGCATCGAGCACTTCCCCCCAGTCTCCGCCACGGCGCGGAAAACAGAGCAAAACAGTCTGTTGGCTTTCCCACTCTGCGGGCAGTCTTCTCATCTATCTGCGTACTTTTGGGGTCAATATCGTTTTAATTATCCTATGTCGATCGCAAAGTTGATTTTTTTGGGCGGGCTCGCGGGTGCCGTGTTTTGCTGTGAAAGCCCGGCCGATCGGGTAGCCACCCCGGAATCTGAGCCGCCAACCGCCGGCATGGTGTGGATCGAAAGTCCGGATGGTGGTTTCTGGATGGACGAGACCGAAGTCACCACCGCCCAGTTTGCGGAGTTTATTGCGGCTACGGGCTACCGTACCGAAGCGGACAGCTTTGGCTGGTCGGGGGTTTTCTCCAAGGAGGAGCAAGCCTGGTTACCGGTCGACAGCGCCAATTGGAAGTACCCCCTGGGTCCCGACGCCGCTCCCGCGCTTCCCGCCCAACCCGTCACTCAGGTAAGCTACCGCGACGCAACGGCCTACGCCCGCTGGGCGGGCAAGCAACTTCCTACTGAAGAAGAATGGATGCAGGCGGCCACCCAGGGCGGAAAGCACACGGCGTTTCCCTGGGGCAGCGAAATGCTACCCGACGGGGAATACCTGGGCAACTGGTGGCAGGGTCCCTTCCCCTACGCCGATGAGGTAAGCGACGGTTTTCCTGGCATAGCGGAGGTCAGGCAATTCCCACCCGCCGAGAACGGTCTCTACGACATCTCGGGCAACGTGTGGGAGTGGACGGCTACCGAGCGAACGGCCACTAAGGAATCGGTCATCAAGGGTGGTTCCTTTCTGTGCAGTACGAGCTACTGCACCGGCTTCGACCTTCAGCAGAAGCAGTTCACGGCGAAAGATAGCGGTCTGAATCACCTGGGATTTCGGTGCATCGCTAAATAAAAAGAACGGCTCCCAATTCGGAGAGCCGTTCATCAAATAGCTTAAAGTCGATCATGCCACAATAGAAGCCGGTGCGTGGAAGATGTCGGAGGAAGTATGGTCGCTGTGCCTCTTTACCTTTCCCTTGCCCGGGTCGTTGACACAAATCTACCGTACGGTGTGCCGGATAAAAATGCCATATGTTGTCCGTACTGCTATGGCTAATTGCAACGGGGCAGTACTCATCAAACGGCGGTTCAAAATTATTTAGCGAAATTTTGCTAAGCCCCCAATTTGTACCCTTCATTCGCTTGTGGCCCGCGCTTTATTCTGGATTTGAGGTGCCCGCTACCACGAATTTTGCCATACCTAGCGTGAGGAGTGTGGTCCGAAAAACTCGAGTCTTAGTGTAATTTTAACACTTACCTCACCCTATACGACCGAATTAGTCGATTTCCGTACCCATCCACCAGGGTCAGTTGGTGCTCGCCGGGGGAGAGACTTGCGGAAAAGTGGTGGTACGTCCGGGTAGAAGTTTGGTACTCTCCGTCCAGGTGCCAGTAGACCACGGCGTCTGGATCGTGGTGAGCCACCTCAAAGTGCAGCGGTTGCAGTTCGCCCTCCCAGTTTTTGGTTTGGCTGAGGTTGCCGCTGCCGTCGGGATACACCACCTGCATCACCGGCTCGGACGGACCGGATGATTCACACCCCGGCTGCCACGGGGGAAGGGTGCGGTATTCGGCATGCTTGCGGCGATAAAAATGCGCCTGCAGGGGAGGAAGCAGTAAGTAGGGTAGGGTAACTGCCTGTGGATCGCAGGAGAGGGTGGTGCGGTACGTTTGATCCATCGTTACGGTAACGGGCCGGTGACGCGGACAGATACCAGCACGTTCCGCCCGCAGCGGCGCCCATACGGTTCGTTGCGGGCAATCGCGTCCCGACAAGTATCCCGTGATCCGGCAGACCGTTGTGGGCGCAAGGTCATCGTAGGGCCGTTCGAACCACCGGGGGGAAGCGGTATCGTAGCTTTCGAGTATCCTCAACACCCGAAAGAGCACGGGGGCGGCGGCCTTCACACCGACCAGGCCCGGCCGTCCTTCCCCGTCGGCGTTACCGGCCCACACAGTTACGGTATAGGCAGGAGTGCACCCTACCGCCCAGGCATCCCGAAGACCAAAGCTGGTGCCCGTCTTCCAGGCTACGGGGCGCTCGCTTTCAAATTGCTGGTAGGCACCGGTTTCGTCCGGTCGGTTGAGTTCCCGGAGGGCTTCGAGGACGCTGTAGGCCGCACCGGCGCTCATTCCCCCGAAGGTCGTCGGAAGATTCTGCTGCCGGCGGGCATCGTAAAACCGCAGTTGCCGGGCCACTCCCAGGTACCAGGCGTGTATTTCTTCCATCGTGATCTCCGCTCCTCCCAGGATGAGGGACAACCCGTAGTGCCCCGGTTCCCGGGTCATCTGGGCAAAGCCAACAGTGCGAAGCGCGGTATGGAAACGGGGTACCCCGAAATCCCGCAGCAGAAACACGAAGGGGATATTGAGCGACCGCGCGAGGGCTTCGTCGGCCGGCACCGCTCCGTCGAATTCGGGATTAAAATTGGTCGGACGGAAGTTCTGGAAGGACATGGGTACGTCGGGAAGAAATTGAGTGGGAAGCAGTTCTCCGGCATCGAGTGCCAGACCGTACAGCAGTGGTTTAAGGACGCTGCCCGGGCTTCGCGGTGCGGTAATCAGGTCCACATCCGGTGCAAAGTCAGCCGCTAGTCCGGGTACATTGCCGTGGTAGGCTATTACTTCTCCCGTCGACACGTCGCTAATTAGTACCGCCAAATTATGGATGCCGTTCGCCGATAATTGCCGGTGGGCGGATTGCACGATCGTACCCACCTGTTCCTGAAGGCTGGCAATAATTTGAGTCTGGATCCTTCCGCCCCCGCCGCCCTGCGCTTGCCGGAGTCGCTGGAGCAAGTGGGGGGCTAGGCGGGGCAGTGCAAGGGGGGCGTCCGGGATGGGTTCCAGCAGGGCAAGTTCGTAAGCCTCCCGGGTCAATTTTTGGTCGAGTAGCAAGGTCCGCAACAGCTCATTTCGTTTTTGGCGGAGTGCGTGGCGGTTCCTTCCCGGATGGATCAGTCCGGGACTGTTGGGGAGCACCGCGAGCGTGGCCGCTTCGGCCCAGGAAAGATCGGCGGGACTCCGCCCGAAGTAGCGACGGCACGCGGCTTCCACGCCTACCACATTGCCACCAAATGGGGCGTTGTCCAACCAGAGGGACAAGATTTCCTCCTTGGAGTACACGGATTCCAGGCGCAGTGCGACCAGGCCCTCAATTACCTTCTGATAAAGTGACCGGTTGCGAATTCCCCTCACCATGCGTGCCACCTGCATGGTAAGAGTACTTCCTCCGCTCACTACGCTTCCGGCGCGAAGGTTGGCACGGGTAGCCCGGGCGATGGCTACCGGGTCAATTCCCAAATGCCGGTAAAACCGTCGATCCTCGAAGCTTACGATGGCCGTGCGGAGCCGCCCGTCAACCGAATCCGCCGCCGGCATACGCCACTGCCCGTCGGCGGCAATGACTGCACTGAGCAGGCGACCGTCGCGATCGAGCAATTCACTGGCCAGGGGAGCCCGGAAAAGGGGGGAGGGCAGGCAGTTTATCCACCAGATCACCCCAACGGCGACAATCGCTGCAATTAGACCCTTCTTTGACCAACAAAAAGTAAGTAATCTGCCTTTAGTGAGCACAATTTGTTGTACTTTGTAGGGTTGTACAAATGAGCGGCTCGCCGTTCCAGTCAAAGCTTATATGAACGAGAGAGTAGCCGAAAAACTTACCATTTTAGCCGATGCGGCCAAGTACGATGTTTCGTGCAGCAGCAGCGGCAGCAAACGTAAAAATACGGTAGACGGGCTCGGTAACGCCACGGGGATGGGCATCTGCCATACCTACACTCAGGATGGGCGCTGCGTGTCCCTGCTGAAGATCCTACTGACCAACCACTGCATCTTCGATTGCGCCTACTGTGTAAGTCGGCGCAGCAACGACGTCAAGCGGGCCGCCTTTACGGTAGATGAAGTGGTGGACCTGACCCTTAACTTCTACCGACGCAACTACATTGAGGGGTTATTCCTTTCCTCCGGTATTTTCAAGAGTGCCGATTATACGATGGAACGCCTCGTCCGGATTGCGAAAAACCTGCGTACGGAGCACAAGTTTAACGGGTACATCCACCTGAAGGCCATCCCGGGAGCCAGCGACGAGCTCATCCACGAAGCCGGCCTCTACGCCGATCGACTGAGCGTTAACCTGGAGATGCCCAGCGAGAAAAGCCTGCGCAAGGTCGCACCGGAGAAGAACTACGCCGAGGTATATCAGCCGATGAATTTCCTTAAGGAGTCGATCACCGGGTACCGGGAGGAGAAAAAGGCGCTGATGAAAACGCCGAATTTCGCGCCCGCCGGGCAGTCTACCCAGATGGTCATCGGCGCGAGCCCGGAGTCGGATAAGGACATTCTTTCCCTCGCCGCTACCCTGTACCAAGATCAGCAACTAAAGCGGGTGTACTACAGCGGATACGTACCCATCAGCGACGACAGCCGGTTGCCTACCCTTGCCGCACCTCCCCTGCGCCGGGAAAACCGCTTGTACCAGGCCGACTGGCTGATGCGCTTCTACGGCTTCCGCGCTGATGAGATTGTCGACGAGGGGCAACCTAACCTGGATCCCGATATCGATCCGAAGTTGGCGTATGCCCTCCGCCATCCGGAACTTTTTCCCGTGGACGTTAACCGCGCTCCCTACGAGATGGTCCTGCGGATTCCGGGCATCGGCATCAAGTCGGCCCGCAAAATCATTGATGCCCGTAGGTTCCGGCCCCTGCGCCGTGAGCACCTGCGCAGGATCGGGGTGGTCTGGAAGCGCGCTCAGTATTTCCTGATTTGCGCCGACAAGGATTTCCGCCAGCTGGGATTCGATCCCCTGGCCATCCGGCAACAGGTTACCCATAGTGCAACCAAAACCGGACGGCACGCCGTGGACACCGGTCAGCTTGTCTTGTTCGGATAGCAGTTTCACCGACAGCATTAAATAGAAAAGCCCCGCTGAAGTGCATTCAGCGGGGCTTTGTCGTGCCTGGAGTAAGGCGAAGGGGGGATTACATTCCCTGTTCTGCGAAGTAAGACTTCTCGATCTTCTGTCCGTTCTGGACCTGCTCGATGCGGGTCTTCATTTCGTCAGAAGCCTCGTAGTTGTCGCGGCGGGCGAAGATCTCCTTCAGCGCGATCAGGGTATTGAGGTTGTTGGGGTCGGTCTTTTCCGCCTTCTGGAAGTAGGGGAATGCGATATCGAATTCGGCGTTGATCTCCTTTTCGAGTGCTTCGTACTTGGCCTGGCCTTCTTTGCTAAAGTCGTTACCGAGCTCCACCAACTGGGTGGTCATGTTCGCGGCACGGTTGAAGTAAAGAGCGCCGAGGCTGTAGATCAGGGAAGCATTCTCACCATCGATTTGCAATCCGGCCTCGTAGTTCTTCTTGGCCTCCTCGAAGTAGGTTTTTGCCTTCTCGGGGTCTTCATCGCGGGTAGACTGGTAGAGCTGGTCGTACACCGATCCGAGGGTAGCGTAGAGGCTAACATTTTCGGGCTCGGCCGAGATAGCTTCCTCGAGCTTGGAGGTCAGCACGTCCAGTTTGTTTTGGGCCAGGTAGTAGTTGATCTCGGTGAAGAGCAGCTGGGTTTCGTCGGGAAACTTCTCGCGGCCTTCCTGGAGGTACTTGCCGGCGGTTTCCATGTCGTCCTTACCGCTGTAGACCTTGTAGAGGCCGTCGTAGAGTCCTACGTCGCTGTAACCGGAATCGTAGAGGGCAACGAACAGGGGCTCGGCGGAGTCGTAGTCTTCGTTGAGTACGGCGGAGAGGGCGGCATAGTACCGCTCGTCGTTCAGTTTGGCTTCGTCTTCGGCGAAAGCACTGGTACCGCCGTTGTCCATCAGGAACTTGTGGACCTCCACGCTGGTGTTAAAGGCTTCGAAGCTGTTGTCGTAGGACTTGTCCTGGATGGCGTAGATGCCTTCGTTGGAGATGTTGCCCTGCAGGGCTTCCAGTCCCTTGAGGGCAGCTTTCTGACCGGACTTTTTGTCGGCAAGATTGTAGGCCTTCATGTAGAACTTGGCGGCCTGGGAAGCGGCACGGCCTACGATCGGAGCGATCGGCTCGTTGTTGGCCAGGGTGCGGTCGGTGACGTACTGGGTGATGGCCGCGGCGTAGATGTCGGCGGCTTCGAGGTATGATTTGTAGTCGCTCTGAACGGTAGGATCCTCCAGGGCGACCTGAATGGCGTCGACGGCTTCCTGGAGCTTTACGACGTCCTTGCTGGTAGTGAAGTTGTCGTAAGCCTTAGAAGCTTCTTTCAGCTTGTCTTCGCCGCTCTGTGCGAAAGCTGCGGAGATAGCGAAGAGCGCGATGACGGCGCTAAGCATAAAATTACGCATGGCAATAGTGGTTGGTTTCTGAATAATATGTGTGCCTCCGAAAGTCAGTTGATTTGTGTGGAGGGTACTTGCAAAACGTGCATAGGGGCGCAAGTATCGTTAACGCCTTCCTAAAGTTACGGCAACAACCATTCTCTAATGGTGTTCGTCGTGCGATATAATCGGCTGACCCGTTGAGAATAGCCGGTGGCTACTCTTCCTCGGCAACGATGCTTTCTTCGTCGATACTCACCACGGCCACGTCGGCAATGGCGTCGTCGGCTTCCAGTTTGATGAGGCGTACCCCCTGAGTGGACCGACCCATAACGCGCAGGGCTTCCATGGAGGTCCGGATCAGAATGCCGGAGCGGTTCGTGATCATCAGGTCGTCGTCGTCGCTGACCGCCTTAATGGTCACCAGTTCCCCGGTTTTCTTGGTAATCTTCATCGTCGATACGCCCTTACCGCCACGGTTGGTGATGCGGTATTCGGACCATTCGGAGCGCTTGCCCATTCCCTTCTCACTGACGACCAGGATGGATTTGTCGGCATCGAGGTCGTGGTCGATGGTGACCATTCCGACTACCGCGTCCTCCGCACCGTTGAGCGTAATGCCCCGGACACCGGCGGCATTGCGACCCATGTTGCGCACCTTCTCCTCTTCAAAGTGAATGGCCTGCCCCTTGCGGGTAGCCAGGAAAACGTGGCTGTTGCCGGTGGTAAGGCGCGCTTCGAGCAGCTCGTCGCCTTCGTTGATGGTGATGGCGTTGACCCCGTTGGTGCGGGGACGGCTGTATTCCTCCAGGCTGGTCTTCTTGACCTGTCCCTTCCGGGTGGCAAAGATGACGGAGTGCTGGGCGAGAAATTCCGCGTCGGTCAGGTCGGCTACGCTGATGTACGCCCGCACGTTGTCCTCCTTGGGCATCGCGAGAATGTTCTGCAGTACCCGTCCGCCGCTGTTCTTGCCCGCCTCCGGTATTTCGTAGATGCGCAACCAGTAGCACCTGCCCTGTTCGGTAAAGAGCAGGAGGTAGTTGTGGTTGCTCGCGATGAAGATGTGCTCGATGAAGTCGGCATCGCGGGTCTTGGATCCCCGGCTGCCGCGGCCACCGCGACTCTGGGCCCGGTACTCCGATACCAGCGTACGCTTGATGTACCCGAGATGGGAGATGGTCACTACGACGTCCTCATCGGCGATCATGTCCGTAATGGAAATGTCGGAGGTATCCAGGCTGATTTCGGACCGCCGCTCGTCGCCGAAGCGGGCGCGCACGTCCTGCAGTTCTTCCTTGATGATGTCCCGCTGAAGTTCCTCGCTTTCGAGAATCTCCCGCAGTCGGTCGATCAGGGCACGAATCTCCGCGTACTCGTCGCGGATCTTGTCGATCTCGAGTCCCGTCAGTTTTTGCAGGCGCATGTCGAGGATGGCCCGGGCCTGCTCCTCGCTCATAACGTTCCCGTCGGCAACCACCAGTTCGTCGGTCTGCACTTCGCGAACCAGTTCGCCAAATTTATTCCAGAACGCGGCCTTGTCTTCGATGAAGTCGCCCGCCATCAGCCCGTTCTTGGCGTCTTCCGGATTGGCACTGGCGCGAATGAGCCGGATCACCTCGTCGAGGTAGTCCAGCGAAATCAGCAGCCCGATCAGAATGTGGGCGCGGGCCAGGGCCTTATTCAATTCGAAACGCGTGCGGCGCTGAATCACTTCCAGGCGGAAGGCTACGAACTCCTCGATCAGGTCCTGGAGGTTCAGCGTCATGGGGCGGCCGCCGACCAGCGCCACGTTGTTCACGCCGTAGCTCGACTGCAGGGGGGTATACTTGTACAGGTAGCTCAGCACGATCGAAGCCATGGCGTCGCGCTTGACCTCAATGACGATGCGCAGACCGTCCCGGTCGGACTCATCCCGTACCGCGCTTACTCCCGTGATCTTGCCGTCGTTGACCAGCTCGGCGATCTTGGCGACCAGGGTAGCCTTGTTGACCTGATAGGGGATCTCGCTGATGATGATCGTTTCGCGGTCGTTGCTGTCGACCTTGATGTCGGCCCGGCCCCGTACCACCACCCGGCCGCGGCCGGTGCGGAAAGCCTCCCGTACGCCGTCCATGCCGTAGATGATGCCGCCGGTGGGGAAGTCCGGTGCCTTGACGAACTCCATAAGCTCGTCGATGGTGATGTCCGGATTATCGATCATGGCGATGATGCCGTCCACCACCTCATTGAGGTTGTGGGGTAGCATGTTCGTTGCCATACCGACCGCGATTCCGGATGCTCCATTGACGAGCAGGTTGGGAATGCGGGTGGGCATTACCGTGGGTTCCTTCAGCGTATCGTCGAAGTTGAGCTGGTAGTCAACCGTGTCTTTGTCCAGGTCCCCGAGAATGCTATCGGAGATGCGCTGCAGGCGGGCTTCCGTGTAGCGCATGGCCGCCGGGCTGTCGCCGTCCATCGATCCGAAGTTTCCTTGTCCGTCCACGAGGGGGTAGCGCAGCGACCAATCCTGGGCCATACGCACCATCGTGTCGTACACCGACGAATCGCCGTGGGGGTGGTACTTACCGAGTACTTCGCCGACGATACGGGCTGATTTCTTGTGGGAACCCCGGTAGCTCAGTCCGAGCTCCGACATGCCGAAGAGGACGCGACGGTGGACCGGTTTGAGGCCGTCCCGCACATCGGGCAGGGCCCGGCTTACGATGACCGACATCGAATAATCGATGTACGCCGATTTCATCTGGTCTTCAATATTGACCGGAATGATTCTTTGATTTGGCATTGAAAATGGTTGTTTTAGCTTCGCCGCGGGCCGCGGCGCGGGGCAAGCCCGCGGACACCTTGTTAGTCAAGTATTTCCGCGGTCTGTCCCGCCCGCGAAGGTACAAAAATCGTGCCTCAAAACCTACCTCAACCAAAGCTAATTTGACCCGTTAACTAGGTCATATGAAAAGCAAGGAAAAGGTGGTCAAACCCTACGGACGGGCGGAGTCCAAGAAAGAAGAAGTGGGGCGGATGTTCGATTCGATCGCACCGACCTACGACCTGCTCAACCGGGGCACCTCCCTGGGCATCGACACCCTGTGGCGGCGCAAGCTGATCGCCGAGCTCGACCCCACGCTTCACCACAAGATCCTCGACGTAGCCACCGGCACGGCCGACGTGGCCATCCAGACCGTAAAGCGCACGGGCGCCGAGCACGTCACCGGCCTCGACCTCAGCGAGGGGATGCTGGAGATCGGCCGCCGAAAGGTGACAAAATTGCAGCTCGACGGACGGATCACGCTACTCCAGGGCGACAGCGAGGAGTTGCCATTTGCCGACAATTCCTTCGATGCCGTAACGGTGGCCTTCGGGGTAAGGAACTTCGAGAACCTGGAGCGGGGACTCGCGGAGATGCGGCGGGTGCTGCGTCCCGGCGGAAAACTCGTCGTTCTGGAATTCAGCCGAATCCGGTTTGCGCCCCTGCGCTGGGCGTTTAATTTCTACTTTGGCAAAATTATGCCGCTGATCGGCCGTTTACAGAGCAATGACCCCCGCGCCTATGCGTACCTCTTCGAGAGCGTGCAGGTTTTTCCCAGCGGCAGACACTTTACAGCGATCCTTGACCGGGTCGGCTACAACGACACTAAATGCAAACCACTCACCTTTGGCGTGGCCTCGATTTATACCGCCAACGGGTAGTTCTTACCCTGCTCTTTACGGTAGGACTCTGCTCCTGCGCCCGCGCCCAATTCGTGGGAGGGAAGAACCAGAATTTCTTCGACTTCCAGGCGAAGCCCTACTATTTCGGAATTACGCTGGGCTACAACTCTAGTCGCTATACCCCCTTTCGCAGCAAGGACTTCATTTTTGCCGATAGCATCGTGGGGGTAACGAGCCTCAGCGGCCCCGGTTTTAACCTGAACCTGATCGGCAACCTCAAACTGGGCAAGTACTTCGACTTTCGGTTCACGCCGGGATTCAGCTTTGCCGAACGCACCCTCAATTACACCCAGAGCTCGGTGCGCCGCGCCGAGAGCCAGGAAAAGGTAGAGTCGGTCTTCGTCGAGATGCCCTTTTACTTCCGCTATAAATCGGCACCCTACCGCGATAAGCGACTGTTCCTGATCGCCGGCATGAAGTACAGTTTTGATGTAGCCAGCGAAAGTCGTACACGGCAGGCCGAGGAATTGGTGCGCATCAGTCCCCACGATTTCAGCGTCGAGTACGGGGCCGGCATCCAAATTTTCTTTCCCTACTTCATCCTGTCGCCGGAATTCAAGATTAGCCACGGCATCGGCAACACGCTGCTGTTTAATCCCACGCTGCCCGAAAGCAGGGTGCTGGAAAAAGTAACCAGCCGCACCTTCACCCTCTCATTTCATATAGAGGGATAAGCTTTAGCGGCTCGTCTAAGCGGGCTTTATTGCCCGAATGATGGCCGCGAAGTTTTCCGCGTCCAGGCTGGCACCTCCGACGAGGCCACCGTCCACGTCGGGCTCCGCGAAAAGTTCCTCGGCGTTGTCCGGTTTTACGGAACCTCCGTACAGGATGGTCATCCCCTTAGCCACTTCGCTGCCGAATTGGTTGGCGATCATGCGCCGAATGTAGTCGTGCATGCCCTGGGCCTGCTCCTTGCTGGCGGTCACGCCCGTGCCGATGGCCCAAACGGGTTCGTAGGCGATCACGATCTGAGCGACCTGCTCGGGGGAGAGGGAGGAGAAAGCCTGCTCGATCTGCTTGCCGACCACAACCTCCTGGTTGTTGGCTTCGCGGATGTCGAGTTTCTCGCCGCAGCAGTAGATGGGCTTAAGCCCGGCTTCCAGCGCGCGGATGATCTTGCGGTTGATGAGTTCGTCGTCCTCGCCGTCGTAGTCACGGCGTTCGCTGTGGCCCAGAATCACGTATTCGATGCCCGCGTCCACTAGCATTTCCGCGCTGGTCTCCCCGGTATAGGCCCCCTTTTCTTCCTGGTGCATGTTCTGGGCGGCTACGGCGTAGTTGGCGTGACCGGAGACCAGTTTCTGCACGGCGAGCAGTTGAATGGCCGGCACCCCGAATACCACCTTCGTGGGCGGATTGGGTACTTTATTCATAACCTCCTTCACCAGCGCGGTGCCCTGGGTGGGGGTGGTATTCATTTTCCAGTTTCCGGCGACCATTGTGCGGCTCATAGTGTACTATTTTCGGGTAGTTAATTTTAGTGTCTTTTGGCCTCGTTGCGCTCGATCTTGTGGCCGGGCCGGCTCCAGCGTACCCGCTGCTTCTCACCCGGAGGGCCGGGATCTTCCGTCGGAACGGGCCGTTCACCCTTGGCGTAGGCCGCGGTGGGGCGCAGGCCGAGGGCGGCAAACAGTTCCATATCCGCGAAGGCTTCGGGATTAGGCGTAGTGAGCAGCTTATCGCCGGCGAAGATGCTTCCCGCCCCGGCGAAAAAGCAGAGGGCCTGTCCCTCCGGACTCATCTCGGTTCTGCCCGCGCTCAGGCGGACGGTGGTCGTCGGCAGCACGATCCGCGTCACGGCGATCATGCGCACCATCTCGAAAATATTGACCGGCTGCTGATCTTCCAGCGGGGTACCCTCCACCGCTACCAGGGCATTGACGGGCACCGATTCCGGAACGGGGTCAAGGGAGGCGAGGGTAAGCAACATTTTGAGTCGGTCGTCCACCGTTTCGCCCATGCCGATGATTCCACCGGAGCAAACGGTCAGTCCGGCCTTACGGGCGTTGCCGATGGTTTCCAGGCGGTCCTGGTAGCCCCGGGTGGAGATTACTTCCTTGTAGTATTCTTCGCTGCTGTCGAGGTTGTGGTTGTAGGCGTACAGTCCGGCGGCGGCGAGGCGATCGGCCTGGTTGGGCGTCAGCATGCCGAGGGTGGCGCAGACTTCCATGTCCAGCCCGTTCACGGTACGGACCAGCTCCAGGACTTGCCCGAATTCATCGTCGTCGCGCACGTTTCTCCACGCGGCTCCCATACAGAGGCGGCTGCTGCCCAATCCCTTGGCGCGCTCGGCGGCGGCTTTGACCTGTTCGACGGACATCAGGGCGTTTTCCTCGATGTCGGTGTGGTAACGGGCGGCCTGGGGACAGTATCCGCAGTCTTCGGGGCAGCCACCGGTTTTAATGCTGACGAGGCTCGACACCTGTACCTCATTCGGATCGTGGTGCTGACGGTGGACCGTAGCGGCCCGGTACAGCAGTTCCATGAGGGGGCTGTCGTGCAGTTTCTGTAGTTCCGCGAGGGTCCAGTTGGTGGAGAGGTCGGTAGTCTGGGCAGTCATAGGGCGGCAAATATAGGCAAACGCCGCTTGCGAAGACGGCTTACCGTCGGCCTACTTCAATTCGTAGATGTACCACCATTTTTGCCGGTCCGCCCACCCCCCGACGTTCACTGCATCGATCCAACGGGGGCGGTCCGTAAATACCAGCACGGCATCCCCCGGGGGGGAGGGTACTTCCCGCGTATTTGTCACGAAGAGGCAGGGGGCGGGGCCGCAGGTGCCGTGATCTTTGGAAGAGAGCAACGCCAATTGGTGGGACGATCGTAGGTAATACCGGCCGGTGGAGCCCTCCGCTACGAGGATTTCCCGATCCGGACCCACCAACGTAGCCCCTTCCGCATAGCTGTCATACACGAAAGCGGCGGGGGCAATCTCGGAGGCGGCAGGGCGGGTGAGGACGATGGCAAGCAACAACAGGTTGGTGACCCACGCGACGGCAACCAACCCCTTCACCCACTTTTTGCGCCAGACCGCCGTCCCGCGCCTACGTTGCCATTCGGTAGCCGCTCCGGCCACGAGCACGGGCAGTAGGGGGATGAGCGGAAACAGGAAGCGAACGTCCTTCCGCGCCAGCAAGGAATGGGCGACCATGAAGGCTACGACCATCCAGCTCACCGGATCGCGGCGAAAGTACCAGAAAAAGGCAAACGCTCCGGCCAGGTACACCAGACTGACCGGCGGAATCCCCCGCAGAAATACCAGTATCGGGTAGGCGTACCAGGGCCGGGTGCCGTAGGTAGCCGCCTTGCCCTCGATCAGGTTGGCGGTCAGGTAATTCCAGGCCGGGAGGGTCCATTCGCCGTACAGCCAGTACGAAAGCGGATAGGTAAGCAGCAAAGCGGTCAGCCCACCCAATATGACAACTGCAATATTTTGCCAACGCTCGCGCTCGACGACCACCAGCCACAATCCGAACCCGGCGATCAGCAGTCCCATCTGGTAACGAAACAGGAAGGCCAGGCCGAAGCAGATCCCCGCCACGAATGCCGAATACCCGCCACGACCCGTGAACCGGTGAAATCCCGTGGGTCTAGCCAGCGGATATGCCAAAAACCCAAGCACCGCAGTCAGTCCCGACCAGTTTTCGCTCGAAAACCTCACCCCGTTATAGTAGGCGCACCAGTTAAATAGCAGGAGGAGCACGAACCAGGGGCGCACTTCCAGCGACATCCGCCTGCCGTAGCGATCGTATAGCAAAAGGGCTACCACGAGCGTGAACGCCCCGGAGAGCAGCCGCAGCAGTAGGGCTACCGTGAACGGATTGGGCTCACCGGCCAATCCGACGATCCGGTAGACCACGTAGGCAATGGCCGGTTGCAGCGCCGGACGCATCCGATCGTCAAACTCCCAGGGTAGGTCGTCGGTCTCCACCATCCCCAACTTATAACCCGCAAATTCGAGGATCTGGAAGTGCTCGTCGCCCTGGTGGTGTCCGGTCGAGAAGACGGCCGTTACAACGAAGAGTAGTCCCGCCAGGATCACGTACAGCTTATTCATGGGCGCGCGAGTCAGGGCTGGTCTGCAAAACCGGGAGGCTGTCGGTGGGGTGGGAGAGCGGCCCACCACTCAGCTCGCTCAGGTCGGGCTGCCCGGCATCGACCCAGCAACTGTACCAGACCGATCCCACGCTGCGGATGGCCGCACGGAAGCGGTCTTCGACCATGCCGTTCATAGCTTCTGACCAGGCCCGCGAAAACTCGGTGCACTGCGTTCTGACCTGGCGGCCGAGCCGCTCCTCGTAGCAAAACTGCTGATCGGCCGGAAACCGCTCACGTAGGCGACGCTCGGTAGTCAGGACGCTATCCACGAGGGCATGGCTCTCCAGTACGATGTCCCAGTAATACGTCACCGGCGTTTGGATGTATTCGGCGCCACCGACGAAATAGTCGTACTCCCCGTCCGCGAACAACTCCGGCAGCCGGCTTTCCCAGAAGGCATGGATGCCGGTCTGTCCGGTCAGTTGGCCGTTGTAATTTTCGGTGGTGTGGAGGGGGACATGGGCATCGCCAACGTAGTGGCCGATTTCCGCGGCCAGGCGCAGGATTCGGGGGGCGTCTTCGTCCACAAACGCCTGCGTCAGCTGCCGGTGGTAGGCCGCCAGGTGGTAGGGAAGGATGCCGCCGGCCGAAAAATGATCGGTCACTACCGCTTTCTTTATCGGACCCGGGAAGCCGACGGCAAGCAAGGAATCCGGTGGAATATTTGACTCGTCCGCACGCAGGGCCGGCAGCACGCTGCGCAACCACAGTTGCCGGTACGATGTATCGGCTACGTCGATGGTTTGGGCTTCAGATGTTAGTAGGACGCGATCGCCGATCACCGTATCCTGCCGCCAGCTTACCGTGTCGCCCCGATATCCGACAACTTCGACGGTTGCATACTTCATCAGCGCATCGGTGTAGTACCGGGGGAGATCATCGAAGGGCAGTGTGCCCCAACGGTCCAGATCGATGTAGTGGCGGATGGCTTCGTGCTTGCTGGCATAGCGCCGCTTGTCCGGGTCTACGGCGTGCTCCGCCAGGTAGTCGATGTTGGCACGAAACAGCGGCATCATTTCCGGCGGCAGGGTGAAGGTGGCGAGCCGGTTGATGCGCCGGTGCCCGAAAAATCCCCACGGGGGAGGCGCGGTGGGCATTGCCGTCCACAAAAACAGACACAACAGGCTAAAACGAATCATAACTCACCAGTAAGGGTTGGGTGGTTTCTACGGCCAGCAGTACCCAGTCGCGGTCGTCGTTGATGAAGGCGGTGTACGCACCTAGGCTCTCGCCGGCTGGATCGACGAAGCGGGGGTAAACCTTCATCACTTGCTCTGCCCGATCGGCCTCTTTAATCCGGATGATGGCGAAGGGGAGCACCGCGCGAGCCGCGCGAATCGAAGGCTCGTCCTGATTCTCGTAGCGGCTGATGTAAAATTTTTCGTACCGGGATAGCACCCCCTCGGCTACCCCGGCCGGGACGGCAAGCTCCGGTGTGCCGCTATCGTAAAGCGCAGTGACTCGGTAGCCACCCGCCGCAGTCCGTTCGAGCTGAAAACTTTTGTTCCGTTGTTTTGGGTAGTCGATGCTCAGGTACTCCACGCGTGCGGGGTCAACGTTGAAGAGCAGCTTAGATCGCCACTCGTCGTCGCGGAGATTAAACCGGTGGCGTAGGTTGCCGGTCCACATCGGCAGGTGGACGATGTAGGGGTTCTCGCTCTCCTCCATGATGGCTGCGGTGCCCAGTTCGCCGTTCGCGCCTCCACCGATGTAGTATCCGCGCAGCTTGGTGCCGTCGGCATCGAAGAGTTGCACCAGGATGCCGCCGCCCGCCAGGTTTCTGACCAGGTTGGGAACCGCCTTGCTGGTGGGCAGCGACTGCACTTCGATGTGCTCGATCGCCTGCAGCAGGTTTTTCATCACGTTCTCGTTGGCGGGCTGTCCGTTGTATTGCCAACCCGTTTCCCCACCGCGGGTGAGTTCCGCGCGGTGGCCCTCCCGGTCGGCGATGAAAATGCGCGCGATGCGTTCGGTCTCCGGAAAGGCAAAGGCGCGCTCGTAGTCCCTACCGGCTGCCGTACGTTCCGCGGTGGCGTACCAGGCGAGGGCGCCGAACAAGATTACCGCCACTAAGAGGATTAAGGTGCGCTTCATGGTCTTGCGTAGCGCCGGCGGCGTAGGTAATGGAACAGCAGGCCGAAAACGGTCAGTACCAGTAGGGGAACTCCCAGGTTCAGGAAGCGCCAGTACCCGGATTCCTGTAGGGCTCGATTCTGGTCCAGCAGCCGCAGCTTGACCTGTTTGCTGCGACTCGCAATTACCCCGTCCGGATTGAGCAAGTACTCCACGGCGTTGAGCATGAAGGTCTTGTTGGCGTACGGGATTTTGGAAAACTGATTGACGCCCAGGAAGCCCACTTCGCCGCGGCTGTTGACGCTGTTGGCGAGCACATCGCCGTCGCTGATGACGATCATCGAAGTGGGTACGGACTGATCCCGGTAACTCAGGCCGCCGCGTTCCAGCAGCCGTTCGTTTTCGCGGCTGAGTCGGTTGGCGTAGGGACTTGAGAAGGTACCCCGCAGGAGCACGGCCAGGGGCAGGTCGCTTTCGTTGAAGCGCTCGAGGTCCACGCTGAATTTCTGGGCGTCGAGGTCGATCGGTGAGGGAAGTCGCTGGCGGCGGGCCCGGTCGCTACTGGCCAGCAGCACGGTTTCCTCGACCGCATCGTCGCCCCCGACGAGCTCGATCAGGGTAGGGTAGCGCATGTCTACCCCATCCAGGTTTTGGACGATCGGATTGTCGCCCTGCGGCAGGGCCAGTACGTGGTACGGGAAGGGTACGAGGGAAAATTTGGGTCCGGTCTGTCCCTGATTTGTCGCAATCGGAATGGGCGTATTGACGAGGTCGAGCACCAGTTGATTGCCGAGCCGGAAACCGTAGCGGAAAAACAGGTCTTCTAGCCCCGTAGTGCGCGATTCGGGGTAAGCCTCTCCGGTGGCCCGCAAACTGTCGTAATCCATCGCAACGGCGTCGATGGCCCAGACGACCTTCCCGCCGTTCATGACGTACTGGTCGAGTTGGAAGGCTTCGAAATCGGTGAAGGTCTCGGTGGGTTTGGCCACGATCAGCAGATCGATGTCCGGCGGCAGGGTAGCAAAGCTGTCCAGGTAAACGGGCCCCACCTCGTAATCCTTGCGCAATTCACTGACCAGGTCGGCAAACTGCAGCGGGCCCAGCTCGCCGTTGCCCAGGGTGAAGCCGATGACCGGTTTGTCGTTGCTCAGCAGCCCGTCGATGGCCCGGGTGAAGTTGTATTCCAGCAGATTTTCGGCCTGGTTGAGCTGCTGCTCGATGGGAACGTCGGGGCGGGCACTGGAGATCAGGGGTACGATGCGCTGGCGATCTCCGTAGTAGAACAGGGCGTAGGGATAGATTGCCTTGGTGGTGCGCTCACCGGCCGACTGCTGGTAATCGGTGATGGGAATGATGCCGTCCTTCAGCATGTCCTCCTGCCGCTGCCGCACGTCGTCGGGCTGGCCGATCAGCGGGTCGACGAATTCGTACTCTACGTAGTCGGTGTAGCCCGCGAAGTCTTCAAGGGTTTCCTCTACCGCGGTGCGCAAGCGCTCGTAGCTGGCCGGGAGTTCGCCCTCCAGCAAAATGCGCACGTAGATCGGTTCGTCCAGATCTGCAAGTTGGCGCTGGGTGTGCTCCGTGAGGGTGAAGCGCTTGTCCTGAGTAAGATCGAGCGCGCCGTACAGCCGGGTATTGCCTATGCGGGAGTTGGCCAGCACGTTGATGACTACGAGGAGGGCAACGGCCAGTAGCAGCTGAACGAGGGCCTGAGTACGGTATTTGCTTTCGAGTCCTGACATGCGATTTCGGTCGCGAAGATAGAGCGCCTACCTTTGACCTTATGTTAGCCGATCGACAATGAAAACGTTCCTCTTCTTCCTCGCCGCCCTGGTAGTGCTCTACGTCGGAATAACGTTCTTCGTTAGCAACCTGGTACTGGACACGCCCAACCGCAGCCTCGAGGAATCCTACCGCATCGCGACCGAGCAGTGGAAGGTCAACATAGACAGCATCCGGGGAGAGTTGCCGCCGCCCACCGAAGTGTCGTTCCGCAGCCCGGTAGACGGGCTGAACCTGCGGGGTTGGTATTACCAACAGGACAACGCGGACTGCGCCGTGATCTTTGCCCATGGCTACCACGACAATCGACTTAGCATGTTGAAGTACACGCCCTACTTCGACCGCTGCAACTGCGACCTCCTGCTCTACGACCACCGCGGCTTCGGGGAAAGCGACGAAGCCTACGGGACGGGCGGGGTCAACGAAGCCACCGATCTGCTGGCCGCCCACGCCTACCTTAAGTCGGTCACCGGGCTACCCGACGACCGCATCGGCTGGTTTGGAGAGAGCTGGGGAGCGGCAACGGCCCTGCTCGCCGCCGGTCGGGAGACGGTTGATCCGGCTTTCGTCATAGCCGAGAGCCCCTATGCAGACTGGGAAACGGCCATCACGGAGCGGGGCGTACGGGACTTCGGACCGGTGCTTTCCGCACTTACCCCCGGTACCTTTCGCTGGGTGTCCTTTCGTAGCGGGACCGACTTTATGAGTGCCAGTCCGCTGCGGGCGGGAGAGAAGATCCGGGTACCCGTCCTTTTACTTCACTCGCTGGCGGATACCCTTACGGCCCCCGGTCAGTCAGACCTGATCGCCGAGAAAATCGATACGGGACTGCTCACCTACCACCGCCTCGACTGGGGTGCCTGGCACGCCCACAACGTAGTGTGGAACTCACGGGAATACGAGCGACTGCTCGAACGGTTTATTATGCACCGGAGCCCCGGATTCTGCACAGAGTGAGACACTCAGGGCGGCTTCTTGTCGGCTAGGTATCCTTCCCGCTGCTTCGCGCGTTGTACCTTTGAACCAACCACCGCAAAGACGTGCTGCCTTTTTTCGTTGACCCAATCAGCACCCGCATGAAGCTGTACATTCGAATCGTTCCCCTTTTTATCGTAGCCGTTCTGGCGACCTCCTGTGGCGAGGACATTAATCCGAACTACCAGGAAGAAGTCGCTCAGCCGGAGTTTTTTCACCGTAGCGTGAAGCAACTGACCGACGTCATCGTCCACGATATTTTCTCTCCCCCCGTTGCCAGCCGCATCTATGCGTACTCCAGTATTGCCGGGTACGAAGCACTCGCTGCCGGGGATCCGAACCTGAAGAGCCTTGCCGGTCAGGTTTCCCACCTTGCTCCCGCGCCCCCGCCCCCCGCTAATACGGAAATTGCCTTTCCGCTGGCTGCGGTAGCCGCCCAACTGAAGGTAGGTAAGAGCCTGATCTTCAGTGAGGATAAAATGGATGAGTTCAAAGGTGTCCTCTACGCCGAAGTGCGCAAAGTCGGGATGCCCTCCACTGTTTTCGATGCCTCCGTTGCCTACGGTGAAGCGGTCGCCGACCACATCATTAAGTGGTACGCCGGCGATATGTACAAACAGACCCGCACCTTCCCGAAATATTCCATTTCCGACGATGAAAGGAGGTGGCAGCCTACCCCGCCGGACTATATGGACGGCATCGAGCCCAGCTGGATGAAGATTCGGCCCTTTACCCTCGACAGCGCCAGTCAGTTTCGTCCCCTGCCCCCCACGGAGTATAGCCTCGAGCCGGACAGCAAGTGGATGCAGGAAGTCGACGAGGTGTACTCGGTCTTTACCGGCGTGAGCGAGGAGGAATCGGCCGAGCGGCAGGCCATCGCCCAATTTTGGGACTGCAACCCCTACGTCAGCCATACGGTGGGGCACCTCATGTTTGCGACCAAAAAGATCACGCCCGGCGGCCACTGGGTGAACATCGCGGCCATCGCGGCCAAGAAGGCGGACGCCGACTTCGCCCGTACCGTGGAAACCTACGCGGTGGTGAGTATGGCGATGTACGACGCCTTCATCAGCTGCTGGGAGGAGAAGTACCGGAGTAAACTGGTGCGGCCCGAAACCTTCATCAACCGCCACATCGACCAGGAATGGCGGCCGCTGCTGCAGACGCCCCCCTTCCCCGAACACACCAGCGGGCACTCGGTCGTGAGCCGGGCCTGTGCCGTCGTGCTGACCGATCTCTATGGCGATAACTTCGCCTTCGACGACGACAGCGAGGAAGAATACGACCTACCGACGCGCTCGTTCCCCAGTTTCCTGGCGGCCAGTGAAGAGGCTGCGATCAGTCGCCTCTACGGTGGTATTCACTACCGGCCGGCCATCGATTACGGTGTGGCGCAGGGCGAAAAGGTGGGAATGCACCTGCTAAACCGGATCGAGACCCGGGCCATGATCACGGAGGAGCGCGGCGAGTGAATTTCGCCCTGCTGCTGATCGCCCAGCTCATTTTCTACTCGCTACTGATGCTGTACGACGAGTACGCCGGCACCCTGCTGGCCGTCATTCTTGGTGCGATCTGCTTGGCAATCTGGGGGCTTAGTCACGTGGTCGAGTGGGTGCAGCCGAGTCGGGTGACCCGCGACTACTACACCTACCTCATCACCGGATGGCTGGCTCCGCTACTGGCGCTCACCGCATTCATCGCGCTGCGCGGCGGTGTCGGTTGGATGTAAAGGCGTCGGGCCGAACAACTGGCGGGCGACCGGCCTTGAAGGTATAGATATGAAGCGATTGATCAGCTATTCCCGGGGACGACTCTCAGCATTCGGCTATGCCTTTCGGGGAGCCTACGACCTGCTGAGCAACCATGCCCCATCTAAAATCCACATGCTGGCCTTCGTGGGTATGATGGTCCTGAGCTGGGCCCTTGACTTTCCGCTCTGGAAGTGGGTAGCCGTACTGCTCTGCTCGGGCCTGGTGCTGGCCGCCGAAGCCCTCAATACCGCGGTAGAGTACGTGGTCGATCTGGTGAGTCCCGAATACAACGTACTAGCTGGTAAAGCGAAGGACGTGGCGGCGGGGGCGGTACTCTTTTCGGCCGTTTTTTCGGGCATCATTGCCATTCTCCTGGTGTTCGATGCCGTGTGGGGACAATAATATTCCAGCTAGTAGGTTTTTGTCATGTTATCGGGCACGAGCAGCGTATAGTTTGCCTTGCCCACGAACTCGGGCAGGAGCTCGTCTACGGACGGTTGCTCCAAAGTGGTGATGGTCACGACCCGGAGCTGGGGTTTGTACTGCCGTAGGTACCATCCGATCCCCTCGAAATCGTCGCTGTGGTAACTGCCGTTCAGGTGCAACATCGTACGCCCCGCACGGATATTCTTGGCGATGAACCACGCCATGGTAGCGTCCTTGATGGCCTGTGCCTTCGGGTAGTTTTCGCCGTTGTGTCCCATTCCCTGACTGGATACGACCATCGCTTTGTAGGAGGGCAATTCGGGATCGTAGGGAGGTGGGAGCGGCGGCAAGAACGCCTGATCTTCGTCGGGTAGGGACTGGAGAACGACGAGCCCGCGCTGAAATACCATGCGGGCGTAGCGACGGGGAGTGTTGGTGGCGATGACTGCGGCAGAGTCGCGGCGTGCCTTAAGGAGCAGCGGCAGATAGTCCGTTTTGAAGTTGGGCCACACCCCCCCGATGATGCTATCGAGCTCCTCAACGGTTATTTCCTCGGTCATAAAGCGGTCGAGGGCATCCTGCTCATCGGTTTCAAACATCTCCAGGCCCAGGTCGTATTCGCCGAGCCGGTCGGCAATCTCGAGCTCCATCCAGTGGCCGATGGGATTATCGTGGTACTCCCCGAAGAGAATAACGTCCGCATCGCCGAGGTCCTTCATCATTTTATTGAAGGAGACTTCCTTTCCCTTTTTGTTGTAGAGGGCGAAGGCCTGGGGATTGCTCTGGGCGAAAATCCCCAGCGATGCCAGTAGTAAGAACAGGGTAAATCGTGCAGTCATAGGTCGTGAGAAATTTGTGCGTCGGCATGATCGGGCCGGTAAAAAGACGGGGATGCCCGTAAAACGAGCACCCCCGCGGGAAGGATACATTCTAGCTTTATTTTAATAGGGCATTTCACCTCCCGTCACGCCCATCACCTCGCCGGTGATGTAGCTGGCTTCCTGGGAGGCTAGGAGCACGTAAATCGCGGCCAGTTCCACGGGTTGACCGGGGCGCTTGAGTGCGGTGGTGGAGCCGAACTTCTCGATCTTATCCTGGGGCTGGCCACCGGAAGACTGCAGCGGCGTCCAGATCGGACCGGGCGCCACGGCGTTCACGCGGATGCCCTGTTCGGCCACCTGCTGGGCCAGGGCCTTGGTGAAGGCTACGTTACAGGCCTTCGTCTGGGCGTAATCAAGCAAGTTCGGCGACGGATCGAAGGATTGTACGGATGCCGTATTGATGATCGAGGCACCGGCGGACATGTGTTTCAGGGCCGCTTTCGAGATCCAGAACGGCGCGTATACATTTACCTTAAAGGTGTTGTCGAATTGCTCCGTCGTGAGCTCGTCGATGGTCTTCTGAGCGGTCTGGCGGCCGGCGTTGTTGACCAGAATATCTAGTCCGCCGAGCTCGGCTACGGCCTTTTCTACCAGTTCGTTGCAGAAGCTCTCTTCGATGATGTCTCCGGGTATGGCGATGCCCTTCCGGCCTTCCGCTTCGATGAGCTTGATGACTTCCTGGGCGTTCTGTTCTTCACTCGGCAGGTAATTGATGGCGACGTCGGCACCCTCGCGGGCGAAGGCAATGGCGGCGGCGCGTCCGATTCCCGAATCTCCTCCGGTGACGAGGGCTTTGCGGTCCTTCAGGCGGCCGAAACCAACGTAGCTTTTCTCGCCGTGGTCGGGTTCGGGCTCCATTTTATTCACCGATCCCGGGCGATTCTGCGGCTGGCGCGGAAACGGCGGCTGGGGATACTGGGTGAGTGGGTTTTGCTTTTTGTAGCGGTCGGTAAGTTTGTCTGATGCATTCATGCTTTCGTAACCGTGGCCATTTCTCATATGTTTGCACCCCAACTTTCGTAATTCCATGCTCACCACCACCGCTTACTTCCCCCCGCTGAGCTGGTTCCTCGCCGCGATCGAAGGAGGTAGGTGGACCTGGGAGGCCCACGAAAATTACCAGAAGGGTGGGTTCCGCAACCGGTGCCGCATCGCTACCGCCAACGGACCACTGTTGCTGTCCGTTCCCCTCGCCGGCGGCAAGCACCAGCAGATGCCGGTCCGGGAAGTCCACATCAGTTACCTCACCGACTGGCAGCGGCAACACGAGCAGGCTATTCGGTCGGCCTACGGCAGGGCACCTTACTTCGAGCACTACGCCGATGAACTATTTGCGGTCGCCGGGGAGCACCACGAACGGCTCTGGGAGTATAATCTGGCTACCACCCGTTGCATTCTCCAGTTGCTCCAACTGCCGCTCACGATCACGGCAACCGATGCGTTTATGGGCGGGGACGCAGGTGCCGGCAACTTCGGAAAAGCGGTGCGGCCCTACCGGCAGGTCTTCGAGGAACGCCACGGCTTCATCGAAGGACTCTCGGTGCTCGATGGGCTCTTCTGCCTGGGACCGGAAATTGTTGCGCGCTAGGGCACTTCATTCAAGTCGGGGGCCGACTTACCTTTACCGCATGGCAAACCTAATCGACGCCGGCCTCCAGGCCGACCGCGCCCGACTCGAAGAGATCATTAAGCGGCTGCACGAACTTACCATCCGGATCGGACACGATGAGATGGCCACCACGGTGAGCGACCTGCGCAACCGCATCTTCGAACCCTTCATGTTCGTGATCGTCGGCGAGGTGAAGGCGGGAAAATCCAGCTTCGTCAACGCCCTGCTCGCTACCGGTGAGGAGATTGCCAAGGCCGCCCCCCAGCCGATGACGGATACCATCCAGCAGATCATTTACGGCGAGGAACGCCGCGAGGTAACCGTTAATCCCTACCTGAAAAAAATCTTCCTACCCGTCGACATTCTTCGCGAGATCGCCATCGTCGATACCCCCGGCACCAATACGATCGTCGAGCACCACCAGGAGATCACCGAGCAATTTATTCCCGCCAGCGACCTCATTGTGTTCGTTTTCGAAGCGAAGAACCCGTACCGGCAGTCGGCCTGGGACTTCTTTAAGTACATCCACGGCGACTGGCGCAAGAAGACCATCTTCGTCCTCCAGCAAATGGACCTCGCAACTCCCCAGGAGCTCGAGGTAAACTTGGCCGGCGTGGCCGAAAAAGCACGCGCCGAGGGAATCGAGGAACCCCGGGTATTCGCGGTCTCCGCCAAGCAGGAGCAAGCGGGATCGGAGGCTACCGGTTTCGCGCCCCTGCGCCAGTACATCAGCGACAACATCACGGGAGGTCGCGCCCCCCGCCTCAAGTTGAACAACAGCGTCATTACCGCCCAGACCATCAATAGCCGCATCGCGGACGGGCTGCTGGTCCGGCGCAGCCAGTTCGAGGCCGACAGCCACTTCCGTACGGACATCCAGGAAACCCTCGACGAGCAGGTGGCCCAGAGCAACAAACAAGTGGATCTGATGGTGGAAAATCTCCTGCTGACCTACGACGGGATCACGCGCGAAAAGCTCACCGAACTCCGCAACGGACTGAGTATGTTCGGACTCGTTAAGCGCAGCGTAGCGTCCACTTTCGGCAGTACGCCCAGCGCCAAAACCTGGCTCGAAAACCTGGCCCGTGACCTGGAAACCGAGCTCAACGATAAGCTACGCGCCCGCCTGAACGACAACGTAGTAGACCTGGCCGAGAGCATTCAGCAGATGGTGAAGACCATCGACCTGAAGATCCGCAGCAGCCAGACGATACTGAGCAACGACCACGAGATTTTTTCCAGCATCGCCGAGCGCCGCGAGAATGTCCTGCGCGATCTACAGGACCAGTTCAATCGCTTCGTAAGCAAGACCGAAAACTTCACGGACGAAAGCCTCTTCGCCGACCGGGAGAACCTCGCGCCCAACCTTGCGGCGGGTGGGGGGATTGCCGCCCTGGGGGTCATTCTGATGGCCCTCAGCACCCTCCCGGTTCTGGACGTCACGGGGGGCGTGCTTACCACGGTGGGCGTCATCTTTGCCGGCTTCAGTACCCGGGGCAAACGGCGCCGAATCGTAGAGAGCTTCGAACAGGAGATCCAGAGCGGCCGCAGTCGGCTGGCCGGTGAACTAGAAGAAAAACTTAAAGCGTACATCTCTACCCTGCGGCGACGCATCGAGGCCAATTTCGCGCGCTTTGATGAGATGCTGGACCGGGAGCGCAAGAACCTGCTCATCCTGGAGGGCACCCACCGCGAGGTCGAGGAAGAACTGGCTACCCTGTCCAGCGAACTGTAGATGCGGTACTTTCTGATCAACAAGCCCTTCGGTACCCTGAGCCAGTTTACCCGTGAAGCGCCGGAGCACCGTACGCTGGCCGATCTGTACGATTTTCCGCCGGGCGTGTATCCGGTGGGACGACTGGACCGGGATAGTGAAGGCCTGCTCTTGCTTACCGACGATAAGCGGCTCAATCATCGGTTACTCGATCCTTCCTACGGTCACGCGCGCACGTATTGGGTACAGGTTGAGGGAAAGGTGACGGAGGAGGCGATTCGCGCACTGGCCGCCGGGCCGGTCATTCGCATCAAGGGTAAGGAACATCACTCGCGGCCCGTCGGGGTGGAACGCATTGCTCCTGCGCTCCCGCCCAGAGATCCTCCCATCCGCGTGCGGCAGCAAATTCCCGACACCTGGCTCGCGCTCACGTTACGGGAAGGAAAAAACAGGCAGGTGAGGCGGATGTGTGCCGCGGTAGGTCATCCAGTGCTGCGCCTGCTGCGGTATGCCATCGAGGACCTGACGCTTGCTGACCTTGCCGGCCAACATGTGCGGGAAGTTTCGGTTACTTACTTGCTGCCCCGGCTAAAGATCAAATAAGTAACTTAGCGAGTGATCTCCGCTCATGAAACAATCGCCGCACATGGAACTACTGCGTAGAAAACTGGAGCGTTCCGCCTTCGGAGTGTGTGCCTGGCTTGCCGATAAGATGGGCATCCCGCGTAGCCGGGTGCGGATCTATTTTATTTACCTGTCCTGTCTGTCCCTAGGATCTTCCCTCCTGTTCTACTTTTTCGCGGCCTTTTGGCTCAACGTGCGGGAATACATCCGGGAGGGACGGCGGCAAATGGGCCTTTAGCGACCTTCCGCGATCAGCGGGACAACCTCTAAATGTAGCCCGGTGTATACCCCATAGCCGGGATTGCCCGTATAGTAGAGTAAGTCAGGATCGCTAACACAATACACTTAAGTTGAATAATCATTCCGAACGCCCCACGTCGCAGCCCCTGGGCATCGCGATCATCGGGCTAGGTGGCGCGGTAGCCACTACCGCAGTCGCCGGCATCCAGTTGATTCGCCAGGGCGTCCAGGCTACCACCGGTCTGCCCCTCGCGGAATTCGATCACCGGGACCTGGTAGCCTACCAAGACATTTACTTCCGCGGCTGGGACCTGTTTCCCGTTGACCTTTACACAGCGGCCCGTAAGCACGGCGTGCTCAGCCGGGAACAACTGGATGCCGTAGCGGATGACCTGGCCGGCAGGCGTCCGTGGCCCGCAATCAGCAACCGCAACTACTGCGAGGGGGTGGTGGGGGAGCGGGACAGCACCGGATCCCACCGCGAGTTGATCTCCGGAATTCAGCAGCAACTCGATGAATTCGCCCGGGAAATCGATGGCCGGGTAGTGGTGATCAACCTGGCGAGTACCGAGCACGCCGTCGACATTTCTCCCGAGGTGTACCAGCACACCGACGCCTTCGAACGGGCCCTGGACAACAACGATCCGGACATCAGTCCGGCCATGCTCTACGCCTACGCCTGCATCACCCACGGGGTGGCCTACGGCAACTTTACTCCCAGCCGCGCGGTGGACATACCGGCCCTCCGCAAACTCGCCGCAGCCCGGAACATTCCCGTAGCCGGCAAGGACGGCAAGACGGGACAGACCTACCTTAAAACGGTTGTCGCTCCTGCCCTGCGCGCACGCGCACTGCACGTAGACGGATGGTTTTCGACCAACATCCTCGGCAACCGCGACGGGGAGGCCCTTCGCCAGCCCGGCTCGCTCGAGAACAAAATCGGCACCAAGGGGGACGTGCTCGGCAGTTGCCTTGGTTACCCCGTCGAAGATCACCTCGTAAAGATCAACTACTACAAACCCCGCGGCGACGACAAGGAGGCCTGGGACAACATCGACGTATCCGGCTTCCTCGGCCAACGGATGCAGATCAAGATCAACTTCCTGTGTAAGGACAGCATCCTGGCCGCCCCGCTGGCCATCGAGATCGCCCGTTGCCTGGATCTGGCCGGCAGAAGCGGACAGGGTGGGGTAGTGGAGGCGCTCGGTGTGTTCTTCAAAGCCCCCATGACCGCCGACGACCGGTCGCCCAACCACAACTTCGGTCAGCAACAGGAGGAACTGGTCCGCTGGCTGCGGGAAACCCAGGTCCTGGCGAACGTAGCGGAGTAATTACCCCCCCTACCACATGTCCCTTCGTTACGCCTACAACACCAACGGCTGCGCCCACCACCGCTTACCGGATGCGCTAGACCTTATCGCAGCAGCCGGCTACGACGGCGTGGCCCTGACGCTCGACTGGCACCACCTCGATCCCCTTGCCGCCGACTGGGAACGGCGCACGGTGGAAGTACGGTCACACCTCCGCTCCCTTGGACTGGACTGCGTCATTGAGACCGGGGCACGCTACCTCCTGCGGCCCGGTGAGAAGCACGAACCGACCCTGATCAACCCAGATCCCGCCGGGCGTGCCGTGCGGGTAGATTTTCTGCGCCGAGCGATCGACATCGCAAAAATGCTGGAGGCGGAGACCGTTTCCTTCTGGGCCGGCGTAAAGCAATCCGGGCTGGACGACGAACTAGCCCTTACCTATCTGGGCGATGCGGTGACGAAACTTGCAGAGTACGCAATCGAGCAGGGCGTAGACATCAGCCTGGAACCCGAACCGGGAATGCTCATCGAGACAAATGCCGACTATTTATCCCTGCTGGAGCGATATCCCGTCCTGAAAGACAAGGTAAAACTCGCGCTTGATCTCGGCCACGTATGGGTCACGGGGGAGGAGGAACCGGCGCAGGCGGTGCACCGATTTGCCGACCGACTCGGCACGGTTTCGATCGAGGGCATGAACCGCGGCGTACACCACCATCTGCCCCTGCACGAGGGGGATATGCCCATCGCTCCCCTCGTAGATGCACTGCGTGCCGTACATTTCGATCGACTGGTTTGCGTGGAGCTTAGCCGGGAGTCGCCGCGGGCTCATCTGGCCATTCCCCAGAGCATCGCATTTTTGAAAAACCTGGAAAGGGGCGCTTAGCGATGTAACTTTTTGCGCCCCGCTGCGTCCTAATACCGTGACTTTCCCCAAGACACCTACCGACTGGACCAGCCGCCTGAATGCATACGGTGCCTCCGCAACGCCGTGCTTCTTTCTGATTGACTTCGAAATGAAGCAACCCCGGTGTTGGGCCATCGACCAGCTAGGCGGTACCGGGGTCAATTTTAGTTTTCCCCGTCTCCCGGACGCGGCGACGTCATTTTCTCCTCCGGTGGAGCTGTATCCTATTCCCATCCCGCGCGAACGGTTTGCCACCGCTTACTCCCTGGTGCAGGCCGGATTGCAGCGGGGAGACAGCTTCCTGGCCAACCTCACCTTTCCCACGCCGGTAGCGCTCGCCGGTACGTTGAGGGATGTATACCTGCAAAGCCGCGCGAAATACCGCGTCTTGCTTCCCGGGCGGTTCGTCAGTTTCAGTCCCGAAACCTTCGTCACGATTTCCGCCACCGGCTACATCGAAAGTCGCCCGATGAAGGGCACGGCCGAAAATACCGCCCACGCCCGGGAGCAATTGTTGAATAGCCCGAAGGAAATTGCCGAGCATGCCACCATTGTCGACTTGATCCGCAACGACCTGAGCCGCGTAGCCAGGCGGGTGCGGGTGACCGACTACCGCTACCTCGAAACCATCGGCACGGCGGGGGGTGAATTGTTGCAAACCAGTTCCGCGATCGGCGGATCACTCGCCCCGGGATGGTCGTCACGGATGGGTGACATTCTAGCCGAACTGCTTCCGGCCGGCTCCGTCAGCGGTGCTCCGAAGTCCGCAACCCTGGAGCTGATCCGGCGGGCGGAAGGGGAAGACAGGGGCTATTATTGTGGGATCGCCGGCTACTTCGACGGAGAATGTCTGGATACCTGCGTACTGATCCGGTACATCGAACAGCGACCGGGAGGCTACGTCTTTCGGTCCGGAGGGGGCATCACCGCCCGCAGCCAGGAAGAGGCCGAGTACCAGGAGCTCAACGACAAAATTCGCATCCCACGGTTCGGGGCACTCCCGGATTCCGTACCATTGTTTACCCATTGACCAAAAACCGAATAACCACTCCCCTTTGTCTTCACCTAAATTACTCGAAAGCATCCGTTTGGTTGATGGCGAATTGCCCCTGCTCGACTACCACCAGCGACGTGTGGACCGCTCCCGTCGCACCTATTATCCAAAGGGACCGGCTTTCCGCCTCGCCGCAGTAACGAATGAGCTATCCTTACCCACCGTGGGTGAGTACAAACTGCGCCTAGTTTACGGAGCGGAGCTGCTTAGCTGGGAGGTGCAACCCTATTCCATCCGCGCGGTCTCTTCCCTGCAGGTGGTACACGCCGACGACCTGTGCTACGGGAAAAAGTATGCGGACCGCACGGCGATCAACGGACTATACAACCGCCGGGGGGGATGCGACGACATTCTCATCGTCCAGCGCAACCACGTGACCGATGCGAGCTACGCCAACCTGGCCCTCTTCGACGGCAGTCACTGGTACACGCCGGCCTGGCCGCTGCTGCGCGGTACGCGGCGTGAATTCCTGATCAAGCAAAAGGTACTGCGGCCATCGGTGATTCGCCTGCGGGATATTCCCCACTTTCAGTCCATCCGGCTCGTCAATTCGATGATGGAGTGGGACGATGGCCCTACGATCCGCACCGAAGCCGTGCTGGGGCTCTAACTACTCGCGACCGTCTCCAATCGGCGGCGCAGGTTTGCAATAGTTTTGACCGGGCCGCCGGTGATGATTTCCTTACGCAACCAGGCGGGCAGTCCCGCCCCGGCATCCGTACGTACCGTACACTGAATTTCCACTTTTCCATCGGCCAACGGGGTGATCACCCACTCTCCGGAGTACACTTCCTGGCGGTCGCGCCCCTTGGTAGCGGGGATGGCCGCGGGGCTGGCGGTGATCGTTCGCGTCAAAATACCCGACCGGTCAGTGCCTTGCTCGACCCTGGCAACGACCTCCTTGTCCCGAAAGGGGAAGGGCATATCGATGCCGGACACGAAAACGTAATCGTCTAGGTCCCCCCCGTCTACGATGTACGCTCCGTCGCAGCGGTGCACCCACTCGGGGTAGTTAGGGGCATCGTCCAGCACTTGCCGTACCCCCTGCACCTGCGCCCGCGCCCGGGTAACTGCCTTTACCGAAAGGTCGCCGTTCGCCTCCTCCCTGACGTATATTTTCACCCCGTCTTCCTGTGATTCGAGGACGAAACCGTCGCTGCTTTGGGCGGGAACGCAGGAGCAGTAAACTGCAACTAAAAGCAGGGTAGCGAGGTGTTTCATGCAATGTTGTATTGAAATCAGTTCGGGAACGATGAATATATTCGTACGTTGCGAAAGGATTCCGGATAATTGCCTCTGCGCGCCGTTAATCATGGACCGGTCCGTACCGACTTTGAACATAACCAATACAAGAATGAAATATTTTGCTTTCGCGCTTTTGTGCACCCTCTGTCTGCCATTGGCGGCCCAGAGTGACGGCATGACGCTTCTTACCAATGGAAAGGACCTGAGCAACTGGGAAACCTACGGAGGCGAAGCACCCTACGAGATCAGCGGTGATACCATCACCGGCACGGCCGTGATAAATACGCCAAACACTTTCTTGTGTACCGACCGGCCCTACAAAGATTTCGTACTCGAACTTGAATTTAACGACGACGCACCCCTGAACAGCGGGTTCATGGTGAGGGGGCAGTGGCGGCAGCAAGACGATATCCGCCGCATCTACGGTTACCAGGTAGAGATCGACCCGAGCGCCCGGGGCTATACGGGTGGGATATACGACGAAGCCCGTCGTGGCTGGATATATCCCCTGCACTACAACGATAAGGCCCGTACCGCCTTCCGGCACGGGGAGTGGAACTCCGCCCGCGTGGAGGTGATCGGCCACGAGATCCGCACCTTCATCAACGGACAGTCGGCCGCGAACCTGATCGACAGCCTCGACGATTCCGGACTGATCTGCCTACAAGTACACTCCATTAACAAGGACCTGGCCGGCAAACAAGTCCGGTGGCGCAACATCCGCATCAAGGACAATGCGACGAAGGCCGACCAGATGCAGGCGGTACTAGCCCCTGTAGAGAATATGATGGTCAACCACCTTTCCGAAGCCGAACGCCGGCAGGGATGGCGGCTGTTGTTCGACGGCAGCTCCACCGACGCCTGGCGGGGAGTTAAAATGGGTGCATTCCCCGAAAGTGGGTGGGAAATGGCCGACGGTGAACTGCGGGTGCTGGCCGGCAACGGCGGCGAGTCTACCAACGGCGGTGACATCGTCACGAAGGAACACTTCAGCAACTTCGAGCTCGTCTTCGAGTTCAAGCCCACCGAGGGCGCCAACAGCGGCGTGAAGTACTTCGTTAATCCCGAACTGAACACCGGGCCCGGATCCGCCATCGGTCTGGAATTCCAGATCCTCGACGACGAAAAGCACCCCGACGCTAAGGCCGGAGTGATGGGCAACCGCACCATGGCTTCCCTCTACGACCTCATTCCCGCTAAGCCGATCGACATCGAACGCAGAAAGGACTACCGCATCAATGACTGGAACCGCGGCCGCATCAAAGTGAAGGACGGTAAGGTGGAGCACTGGCTCAACGGCTACAAGGTCGTTGAGTACGATCGCTTCAGCCAGATGTTCGGCGCGCTGGTCAACTACAGCAAGTATAACAAGTGGGAAAACTTCGGCCGGTGGCCCGCAGGTCCCATTCTTCTCCAGGATCACGGCGATGCCGTATCTTTCCGTACCATCAAGATTCGTGAGCTTTAACAACAACTACTATGTCTAACCGTCGCACCTTCATCAAGAAAACCGCCCTCGCCGGCGCCGGCCTCTCCCTCGGACTGCCGACTTACGGCAACGTCATGGGCGCCAACGACCGCGTCAACGTAGCGGTATTCGGTACCAACAGCCGGGGAAATTCCCTGGTCGGCACCTTCGCCGGCGCCAAAGATTGCGAAGTCATCGGCATCGGTGACGTAGATACCCGCGCCATCGCAAAGGGCCAGCAGACCGTGATGGAAAAAACCGAAAAAACGCCCGAGGGCGATCAGGATTTCCGCCGCTTCCTCGACAACAAGGACGTAGATGCCGTAGTCATTGCTACCCCCGATCACTGGCACGCACCGATGGCCATCATGGCCCTCGATGCCGGTAAGCACGTCTACGTAGAAAAGCCCTGTAGCCAGAACCCCCACGAGGGAGAACTGCTGGTTGCAAAACAGGGCAAGACCGGCCTGAAAGTACAGATGGGCAACCAGACCCGCAGCAGCGTGACCCTCAACAAGGTCGTCAAGGAGATCCACGACGGCCTGATCGGAAACGCCTATGCGGGCAAAGCCTGGTATGCCGCCAGCCGCGGACCCATCGGGGAACACAAACCGGAGCCGATTCCGGAGTGGCTCGACTGGGAACTCTGGCAGGGGCCGGCCCCTCGACAGGATTTCGATGCCCTGCTCGTGCACTACAACTGGCACTGGTTCTGGAAGTACGGCACCGGAGAGTTGCTGAACAATGGTACCCACGAAGTGGACATGTGCCGCTGGGCACTCGGCGTCGAATTCCCCGAGCAGGTCACCTCTTCCGGTGGACGCTTCGCCTACGACGACGCCTGGGAAGCCTACGATACCCAGCTGGCCAGCTTCAAATTCCCCGACGGTAAGCACATCCACTGGGACGGCCGCAGCTGCAACGCCATGCCCATTTGGAACCGCGGTCGCGGTGCTATGATCTACGGCACCGAGGGCAGCGTACTGATGGACCGGGGCGGATATATCGTCTACGACCTGAAAGGAAACGAGCTCCGCCAGGAAAAGGAAGCCGCCGAATCGGTAAGCATGGACGTAACCGGCGGGGGCAACCTCGACGAGCTGCACATCGCAAACTTCATCCGCGGCATCAACTCGGACGAGGCGCTGAACAGTGACATTGCCTCGGCGAATCCCAGCGTGACCATCTGCCACCTCGGCAACATGGCGCAGCGCACGAACTCCGTGCTCGAGTGCGATACCACTACGGGAAAACCGAAGAACAACGAGGCCGCCCTGGCACTCTGGAAGCGGCAGTACGAGCCGGGTTGGGAGCCGGTGGTGTAGGATTAACTTCCTACCTTTGGGGTCCCGAATGAAAACCCATTACCAGTTAGACCAATTGCCCCGCTTCCGGCGGGCCGTGATCACCATCGGCAGCTTCGATGGGGTACACCAGGGGCACCAGCAACTGCTGGCGCGCATCAAACGGATGGCGGAATTGAGGGGGGGAGAGAGTGTGGTCATTACCTTCGATCCCCACCCCCGGGCCATCCTGCGTCCCGATGACGACAGCTTGCGTCTACTGTCAACGACCCACGAAAAGGCCAACTTCTGCGCCGACGAGCTGATCGACCACCTGGTGGTCGTGCCCTTCACGACGGCCTTTAGCGAGCAGTCTCCCCAGGAGTACATCACCAACTTCTTGGTCAGGAATTTCTCCCCCGACCGGATCGTCATCGGGTACGATCACCGGTTCGGGAAGGATCGGGCCGGGGACGTGGAATTGCTGCGCTACTTCGGACCGCAATACGGCTACGAGGTCGTCGAGATTGCCGCTCAGGAAGTTGACGAAATTACCGTCAGCTCGACCAAGATCCGTCGGGCCCTCGAACGCGGCAACGTGGAGCGCGCCGAACACCTCATGGGCCGTCCCTACGAACTTACCGCTGAGGTGGTGGAGGGGCAGCGCATCGGGCGAACAATCGGCTTCCCCACCGCCAACCTCCGGCCGTACCACTACCTCAAGCTGATCCCGGCCCGGGGGATTTACGCGGTGGAAGCGAATGTCAGGGGGAGCCGCCACGACGGAATGCTCTACATCGGGGACCGTCCCGTAATGGGGGATGGCCGGGGTACCACGATCGAGCTCCACCTCTTCGATTTTGACGAGGACATCTACGGAGAGCCCGTGACGGTTTACTTCCGGAAGTACCTGCGCGGCGACCTTCAGCTTGGCGGACTTGACGCATTGCGCGATCAGCTGCGGCAGGATGAAGTAGGTGCGAAGCAGGCACTACAGACCATCCGCAGCCGGGAGGAAAAACGGGGAAGTAACCCCGACACGGCGATCGTCATTCTGAACTACAATGGGCGGAACTACCTTGAAAAGTACCTGGCCACCGTAGTGTCAACACTGGAGGAGAACTGTCGGGTGGTGGTTGCCGACAATGCCAGCACCGACGACTCGGTAGCCTGGCTCAAAGGGCACTTTCCGGAAGTGGAATGCATCGTGCTGCCCACTAATCAGGGGTTTGCAGGTGGCTACAACGTCGCCCTGCGCATGGTGAAGGCCGAGATCTTCGTGCTGCTCAACAGCGATGTTCGGGTGACGCCCGGTTGGCTGGGTGCTATTCTGCCCCACTTTGCCCACCCGCTGGTCGCCGCGGTGCAACCCAAAATCCTGGCGGAACACTCCCCCGACTGCTTTGAGTACGCCGGGGCTGCCGGTGGGTTCATCGACTTTCTGGGCTATCCCTTTTGTCGGGGCCGACTGTTCGCCCATACTGAGCGCGACGAGGGGCAGTACGACGGGACGACGGAAATTTTCTGGGCGACCGGGGCTGCATTTTTCGTGCGTGCGGAACTGTTTCGACGGTTCGATGGCTTCGAGCCGGAATACTTTGCCCACGCTGAGGAGATCGACCTGTGTTGGCGGATGAAGCGGGCCGGGTACCGGATCCTGGTCGAACCTTCCGCAACGGTGTACCACGTAGGGGGCGGAACCCTGGCCTACGATACCCCCCGCAAGGCCTACCTGAATTTTCGCAATACGCTCATCACCAGTTTTAAGAATGAGCACGCCACCCGCCTGATTTGGTGGCTGCCGGTGCGCCTGTTGCTGGATGGTGCCGCCGCCCTGCTGTTTCTCAGCCAGGGTAAGTTCGGTCACATCGGGTCCATCCTCCGCGCGCATTTTCACTTTTACGCGGATCTGCCGCTGTGGATTTCACGGCGGGTACGCAGGTCCAAGGAAATCGAAGCGAGCAGGGTAGCTCCCCCACGAACGGATGCCGGCCGGGTAGCGGACAGCATCGCCCTGCATTATTACCTTCTGGGTCACAAACGGTTCTCGGAGGTAGCCATTGAGCAAGTAAAAGTGGAACCCGTGACCACAAATTAGCCGTCGTAAAAGTGGGGTAGGTTTGGTTTAGGGCTTCTCCATCGCTTTTGCATCTTTGCCATCCACACACAAATACGATAATTATGGCCATGTTAAACTTTGGCGGCACGGAAGAGAAGGTCGTCACCCGGGAAGAATTTCCCCTCGATAAAGCCCGCAAGGTACTTAAGGACGAAACCATTGCGGTCATCGGCTACGGCGTACAGGGACCGGGCCAGAGCATGAACCTCCGCGATAATGGATTCAATGTCATCGTCGGTCAGCGAAAGGGCGGCAGCAGCTGGGACAAAGCGGTCAAGGACGGCTGGGTTCCCGGCGAAACGCTGTTCCCAATTGAGGAGGCCGCCGACCGGGGTACCATCATCCAGTACCTGCTCTCCGACGCCGCCCAGATCGAGGTATGGCCCAAGATCAAGCCCTACCTGACTCCCGGTAAGGCCCTCTACTTCAGCCACGGCTTCGGAATTACCTACAACGACCAGACCCAAATCGTAGCTCCGGAGGGCGTAGACGTCATCCTGGTAGCCCCCAAGGGATCGGGCACCAGCCTGCGCCGCCTCTTTCTGGCCGGCCGCGGACTCAACAGCAGCTACGCCATCGACAAGGATGCGACGGGTCGCGCCTACGAGCGCGTCATTGCCCTCGGCATCGGCGTAGGATCCGGTTACCTGTTCGAGACGGACTTCCAGCGGGAAGTATACAGTGACCTGACCGGTGAACGGGGCACCCTCATGGGAGCCATTCAGGGAATCTTCGAGGCCCAGTACGACGTCCTGCGCGCCAATGGCCACACGCCCTCGGAAGCATTCAACGAGACCGTCGAAGAACTGACGCAGAGCCTGATGCCGCTCGTCGCCGAGAACGGCATGGACTGGATGTACGCCAACTGCTCGACCACCGCCCAGCGTGGTGCCCTCGACTGGAAGGACAAATTCCGCGATGCCGTCAAGCCCGTTTTCGAAGATCTGTACGAGAGTGTCTCCAGCGGTAAGGAAGCCAAACGGAGCATCGACCTGAACAGCCAGGGGGACTACCGCGTCAAACTCGAGGCCGAACTGAAGGAGCTCAACGACAGCGAAATGTGGCAAGCCGGCCGTACCGTTCGGTCGCTGCGTCCGGAAAACGCCGAGTAGCGCGTTAACCAAATCCACATACCGGCGTTGGATGGAGGTGGCTTTTGTCTAGTGCACATTGCACCTGCGGCCCCGCCCTTTGCTTTTTTCCATACCAGCCCCCTTATGTACGCTACCCAGGAACGTCAGGCCAAACTCGATCGCCTCGCCAGCACCCATTTTGATCTTCTCGTAATCGGAGGGGGCATCACGGGTGCCGGCGTGGCGCTCGACGCGGCCAGTCGCGGACTAAACGTGGCCCTGATTGAGCGCAACGATTTTGCCTCGGGCACGAGTTCGAAGTCGACCAAGCTTATTCACGGCGGACTGCGCTACCTGAAGAACCTGGAGATCGGCCTGGTGCGTGAGGTCGGGCAGGAACGCGCCGTCGTGCACAAGCTCGCGCCCCACCTCGTACGGCCCGAAAAAATGCTGCTTCCCCTGGTCGAGGGCGGCTCACTCGGTAAGCTCACAACAAGTATGGCCCTGTGGGTCTACGACTTCTTGGCCGACGTAGAGGGGGACGACAAGCGGGTCATGCTGACTAAGGAGGAAACCCGCGAAATGGAGCCCCTGCTCCGCGACGATATCCTCACCGGTGGCGGATTCTATGCGGAATACCGTACGGATGACGCCCGGCTCACCATCGAGAACATCAAGACCGCCGAACAACACGGCGCCCTGGCCGCGAACTACGTGGAGGCGACCGACTTCGAGTACGACGAAGACCACCAGATTAGTGCCGTACGCTGCCGCGACCGGTTCTCGGACCGGGAGTTGACGATCAATTGCGACCACGTGATCAGCTCCGCCGGGCCGTGGGTCGACGACCTGCGCAAGATCGACAAGAGCATGAACAACAAGCGCCTCTTTCTTTCGAAGGGGGTGCACATCGTCGTTGCCCGGGAGCGTCTTCCCCTCGCCCACGCTTGTTACTTCGACGTGGACGACGGCCGGATGCTTTTTGCCATTCCCCGCCTTCGCTGCACGTACATCGGCACTACCGATACCCCGTACAAAGGCGACCCGAATGCCGTGCCCGTCCACCTCGAGGACGTGGAATATTTGCTGCGGGCCACCAACCAGATTTTTCCTACCGTCGACCTGAAGGTTGAGGACGTGGAATCCAGCTGGGCGGGCGTGCGGCCCCTGATCTTCGAGGAGGGGAAGAAGGCAGGAGAGATGTCGCGAAAGGATGAAATATTCGAGAGCGACTCCGGTCTGTTGAGCATCGCCGGTGGCAAACTCACCGGGTACCGAAAAATGGCCGAACGGGTGGTAGACCGCCTGGGCAAGCAACTGCACGACGAGGGGGAGGACCTTGAAAAGAACACCACACGGGCCATTATTCTGACCGGCGGGCCATTTAAGGATTTTGAGGAGGTGCTGACTTACGAAAAGACCATTGCCGGAATGCTGGAGGCGGTAAGTTTAGCCCCCGACCGTGCTGGCTATCTCGTTGCGAATTACGGGAAGCAAAGTCCGGAAATTATCGAGCTGGCCGCCGGGCGAAGTGAGTCTACTGATGTGGGCAGACTGGCTGCTGCGGAGGCGGAGTGGTGCATTAAAAACGAACTGGCCGTGTATCCGCTCGACTGGGTCGAACGCCGGTCGGGCCGTTTGTACTTCGACATGCCCAGCATTGCGCCCATCCTCGACGACGTACTCAACGTGTTTGCCGATGCTTACGGATACACGGAGGCGGATCGGGAGCGGGAACGTCGGCGGGTAACGGAAGCGATCGATTGGGTGAGTACATTCAGTTCGGCAGATAACAATTAGTGGCCCTTCTTGTTAGGCGGTAAAAGCCGTCCTATGACTTCGGAGGTATCGATTTTTGCGCGCCGGGTGGACCCGGTCCTGCAGGCGGGGGTGATCCTGGGGATCGTATTGGTAGTGGATGTTTTTAGTCTCATTATCTCCGGTACGAACACGGTGGGGGTGAGCAATCGCTTCCCCTGGTTGTGTGCCGCCAGCTTCATGCTTTTCTTCGCCCTCTTCAACGCGGTACTTAGTGCGTCCGCTCCGAATACCGCCAGGTACTGGGGCCGGAGTTTGTACAGCTTCATGGGACTTGCCCTGGGGGCGGGGCTGCTGGCCTGGGCCTTTAGTGGACTCACTATCTCCGAGGCCGGGTCTTACCGGTGGATCTACCTCGTTGTCACGGTGGGTTACCTGGTATTTCTGGGGATGATTTCCCTGATCAAGAACGTCGTGAATTTCGCCCAGCGGGAAGAATGGAACAAACCCCGCCTGAAGAACCGTCAGCGGGAGGATTAACCAACCATCGCCCGTTCTGAACGGTTATCTTTCCTTAGTCGCGTTATATTCTATGCAGTTACTCCCCGAGGATACGTTCGAGAAGCTTGAATTTGATAAGGTGCTCACGCTGCTGGAGCGGCAGTGCAACGGCGAGATTGGGCGACAGGCCGCACGGGACCTTATGCCCTCCGTCAAGGTCACCGAGGTTAACCGCTGGCTCGACGAAGTTACCGAGTACCGTCAGGGTACCGATGAGCGAAATATGTTTACGATCGGTGCGTACGACGACATCAGCGAGGAACTTCGTGCCCTCCGCGTGGAGGGCTACGTACTGGTAGAAAGCGGTCTGGCCAAGCTGAACGTACTGCTCCTGCAGGCGAAGCAAATCTTTACCTTTTTCGGTCCCGCCGGTCGGCAATCGGCCTACGAGAATCTATATGCGGTCGTGCGGCAGGTGGATTACGTCCCGGAGCTTTCCGCCGCTATTGAGGCGGTCATCGATGCGGAAGGCAACATCCGGTCGGATGCATCGGAGGAATTATCGCGCATACGGCGGCTCATCGGCAGCAAACAGCGGGAAGTGGAGAAGGCTTTCCGGTCGGTTATCGAGAAGTACCGCCGAGCCGGATACCTGAGTGATACCGTGGAGAGTTTCCGCAACGGGCGCCGGGTGCTTACGGTACCGAGCGAGCACAAGCGGCAGATCAGGGGCATCATCCACGATGAGTCGGCCACCGGTAAAACCGCCTACATCGAGCCCGACGAGGTTATCGGGATCAACAACGACATCTTCGACTTTCAACAGGAAGAGCGCCGGGAAATCTACCGAATCCTACGGGAGTTATCCGCATCCCTGCGGCCCTACGTTGACCAGATAACCGCTTACCGTGACCTGATCGCCTACTTCGACCTCGTGCAGGCCAAGGCCGCACTAGCGCGCCAGATGAAGGCCGAGCGCCCGCGGGTAGGCCACCAGCCGAGTATCGGGATACTCGAAGGTCGTCACCCCCTGCTTTATCTTAAGAACAAACAGTTCGGAAAAAAGACCGTTCCCTTCGACCTTAAACTCAGGGGAAAGAACCGCATCCTGATGTTATCCGGGCCGAATGCCGGGGGAAAATCCATATCGATGAAATCCGTCGGGCTCATTCAATTGATGGTGCAATCGGGGATGCTGGTGCCGGTAAATGAAGAAAGCGAGCTCGGAATTTTTCATAAGGTGTTTGCCGACATCGGCGACCAGCAGAGCATCGAGGATGACCTGTCAACCTATTCCAGTCGCCTCAAGAACGCCCGGGAATTTATCGGTGCGGCGGACGATCGTACCCTCGTGCTGATTGACGAATTCGGATCCGGTACCGATCCGGCCCTGGGCGGCGCGATTGCGGAGGGCGTGCTACAGGGACTCAACGCGCGTGCAGTGTACGGCGTGATTACTACGCACTACAGCAACCTGAAAATCTTTGCCTACAACACCCCCGGCATTGTCAACGGCGGCATGAACTTCAATAAGGATTCGCTGTCGCCCACCTACGAGCTCAAGGTCGGTCGGCCCGGCTCGAGCTACGCCTTCGAAATCGCACAGAAGAGCGGACTCCCGGGCGAGGTGCTCGCTTACGCCAAAAAACGCGCCGGCAAAAACGAACGGGCGGTAGACCAACTGCTCGTAGACCTACAGCGGGAAAAACAGGAAACTGAGGAACACCTACGTGCCCTGGAGCAAAAACAGAAAACGCTGGATGCCCTTACCCGGACGTACGAAGAACTTCACCGCGACATCGAAGTCAGGCGCAAGCGCCTGAAGCTGGAAGCGAAGGAACAATCCCTCGCGGAAACCGCCAAGTACAACAAGGAGATGGAAAACCTCATCCGCAACCTGCGGGAGGAAAAGAAGATCGACGAGGCGAAGGAGCAGGCGAAGGCCCTCCGCGAGGAACGGGAGAAGATCAGCGAACAGGTCACCGACCTAAGGGAAAACATCTACTACCAACCCCGGAGCGGCAAGAAGCAACGGACCGAATTCCGTGAGGGGGATTACGTAAAACTGCGCACGGGCGGTGCGAGCGGGACCATCGAATCAGTAGACAAGAAGCGAGCCATCCTCATCGTGGGTGACCTGCGCCTTACGGCCAATTTGCGCGACCTCGAGCCGGCGGATAATCCCATGACGCTGCGCAAGGAGCGTAGTGTTTCGAGTGACCTGAATGGGGTAGCGGCGTTCAGCAACAAGCTGGACGTAAGGGGGATGCGCTACGAAGAAGTGCTGAATACTACCCAGGCGTTTGTCGACCAGGCCCTGATGTCCAATGCGAGTCAGCTGCGTATCGTACACGGAAAGGGGAGTGGTGCCCTTCGCAGGGCCGTGCGCCAAAAACTTAAAGAATACAACCACGAATTTAGCCTGAGCACCCCACCGCGGGAGCAGGGCGGAGACGGAGTCACGATTGTCGACCTCTAGCCCCGGCCAAAAACTCACCCATGGAATTAAGTAAAATTGCGGCCGCACTCGCGACGGTCATGGACCCGAAGACCGGCCAGGACATCATCACCGCCAACATGGTCCTTCACCTGAAGGTCGAACCGCCGAACGTGTCGTTCACGCTTCAGTTGCCCAAGTTGGATCCGGAATACAAGCAGCAATTGAACTTCGCCTGTCAGGAAGCCGTACTGAACGTCTACCCCGATGCCCAGGTACACGTCCACATGCAAAACCCCGTCGCGGCACCCGGTGCCGGTCAGGCGGGTGGCCCCCAGAAGGCCAATCCGCTGCCCCACGTCAAAAACGTGATCGCCGTTGCCAGTGGCAAGGGTGGGGTAGGAAAGAGCACGGTGGCGATCAACCTGGCACTCGGACTACAGGAGCTCGGTGCGGCCGTAGGACTGCTGGATGCGGATGTTTACGGCCCTTCCGCACCGACGATGCTCGGTCTCCAGGGACAGAAGCCGAAGGTGGAAAGCATTTACGGAAAGCCTAAAATCAAACCGCTGTACGCTTTTGGACTTCCGGTAATGAGCACTGGTTTCGTAGTGGATCCGGAACAGGCAATCGTACTACGTGGGCCCCGACTGGCCGGAATCATTAAGCAGTTCATCGAGGAAACCATCTGGCCCCCGCTGGATTACCTCATCGTCGATCTTCCCCCCGGAACCGGCGATGTTCAGCTCACCTTGGTGCAGGTTGTGAGCGTGACCGGAGCCGTGCTGGTCACCACGCCCCAGGAAGTCGCTCTGGCCGATGCCGTAAAGGCCATGAATATGTTTTTCCTGGAGAACGTAAGCGTACCCGTACTCGGCGTAGTGGAGAACATGGCCTACTTCACCCCGGCGGAGCTTCCCGAAAACAAGTACTACATCTTCGGAAAGGGCGGGGGAAAAACTCTGGCCAAAAAGAGCAACAGTATGCTGCTGGGCCAGATTCCGCTGGTGCAGTCCATCCGGGAGGGCGGCGATAGCGGAGAGCCGGCCATCCTGAACAAAGCCGATGAACTTACCCGGGAAGCCTGGCTTACCGTGGCCCGCAACGTCGCCCGACAGACCGCGCTGCGTAACGAGATGATGGGACCCACACCAATGGTAACCGTGAAGTCGTAACCCCTACTGAATAAAGGGAGCCAGCACCCGTTGGACGGCCTCGTTCAGGTTGGCGATGGCAAGGGGCATATTCCAGGCATCGCGATTACGCGGTTCGACGTAGTTGCTAATGGATCGCAGTTGCAGGGCGGCCACTTCGCACGATATACAGGCATAGAAAAATGCCGCACCTTCCATACTCTCTACCTGTACGTCGGGAAAGTCGGTTTTGATGCGCTGTAGCGAAGTGGCACTCCCCGTTGTGCGATTGACCGTTCCCCCGGCCACGGTAGGATAGGGCAGGATCGCCGAGGGACCAGCTGGAATCAGTACACCGTCCTCACGGAACGGATGGGCGGGAGGAAATCCGAAGGCGGCGGGCTGCAGCAGGGCGCCGTCCCTGTCCTCCGCTCCGAGGTCCATCGTTCGATCACTAACGACATTCACTACCTGCCCCAACTGAAGCGACCGGTCGAGTGCCCCCCCCACGCCGGCCTGAATAGCAAGGTTTACGGGAGCATCGGGCCGAAAGATTTGCCCGAGCGTAAAGGCCGTCGTCATGCTCCCGATTCCTCCGAAGGCTACCGCTACCTCGCAACGGGGAAAGGAGAGCACGTTCTCGCGCGAGCCGGTGGAGCGTTGTCGCAACCACTGGACCGTTGGGAGCACCTCGGGCGGGGTGGCGGCCAGGAGCAGGATCCTCAAAGTACGACTTCGTTCAGGCAGCCGGTGGCTGGAAGGTGCAGGAATGCGGCCGCTACCTTGCCGCCGTGAATGCGTTCAATGAGCTCTGACTGCAGGCGAAGTTCGGCCATTCTAGCGCCCATTTGGGCCTGGTACTGCTTGGGTCCTAGGCAGACGTCCTGGATCAGGACGCACGCTCCACCGGGCATTTCACCGAGAAAGTCGATGGTGCCGCGGTACCGGCGTCCGCCAAGTTCACCCCGCAGGGGCCAATTGCGTACGATGTTGGCGTCCGGCCAATTGCCATCCGTAAACTGTTGAAACGAATTCGCCGCGGCGATCAGCTGGTCGGGGGCCACTTCACCCCCGGGCCTGAAGTTGGCAAGCAGTCCGTAAGCCAATTCTTCCCGAACGGCATCACCCGACCGAGGTCCCGGATCACCGGCGATAAAGCTGCTGATGCACCTGGCATACAGTCGGAGATCGGTTGCCGGGTCGGGTTCTGCAGGATGAAAATAGGCGTAGGTCTCTCCGGCAGTTGAGGAGCCGTAACGCATCACCAAAAACTCTTCGTCGACCAACTGCGAGGTGTACGTCCTGCGCCCCGGCCGCTCCCCTACGAGAAACGGAATGGGCGAATGCACCATGGGCGATCGGGGTTGGCTGGTCGGTTCGGTGTAGTGGCGATTCGTCTTATCCACGTCGTGGCCCGCCCAGCTGAAGGGGGTTTCCGTAGTCGCCGGTTCCAGCACGGTGGTGGTCTTTCCGCCCCGCCCGTACACGCGATCTACCCAGGGAGCTCCCGGTTTGCCGGTCGGCAGGATCAGGTAGTCCCGGGCTCTGGTGAAGCCAACATAGAGCAACCTGGCCTCTTCGGCCAGCGCTTCGGTAACGGCTTGGTCCTTGTATTCACTCTCATCCAGGGCATCCACCCAGGGAATGCCTCCCGACAGTCGGTCGTAGGGATTAACCCAGTAGCGCAACCACCGATCGGCCAGCGGATTGGAGAGGTCCACGGCGGCCTGAGGGTCATCGGGAATTACGGCCCGGCCCCACACGCCGGCCCGAAGGCTCTGGTCGAGGTTGAAGCAAATTACCGCCGGCCATTCCAGTCCTTTACTGCGGTGGTACGTCATTACGTTGACGGCCTCCGGACGTTCCCCGGCGCCCTGTTTGTCCTCCCGCTCGCGCAGGAGTTGGTTGAGGTACAGCAGGTAGCCCCCGAGGGAAGCGGCCCGGTGCTGCCGGTGACAGTTGTCTTCGTACGCCACCGCCAGTCTCCGCAGTTCGTCGATGTTGCTCAGTCGCTGTTCCCCGTCGCCCCAGGCTACCGCGATGCGACGCAGGTCAATCCGCTCGAGCACGATATTAAGAATTTCACTGGTGGAATACTCGGCGGTAATGGCCCGCAAATCCTCTAACCGTTCGAGCAATTCCAGTTCACTTCCCCAGGTGCTTTCGTGCTGTTCCGATTCCAGGTGGGCCAGTCGGTGATCGATGATGTCGGTAAGGCTGTGGCGGCAGCCGAAGAGCATGATCTCAGCTACCGACAGGCTGTCGCCGCCGTTCAGCATATACTTTAGGCAGGCAAGCAGGAGCGTTGCTTCCGCCGTTTCGAGCAATCCGGTGCGGGCGATCGCGGCGGGGATTCCCTGTCCGGACAGTGCCTCCGCAACGGCTACGCAGCCGTAGTTGGAACGGCAGAGAATTGCAATGTCTCCGGCGCGAAGTGGACGTTCCTCGGCACTTCCCTTGGGCAAGATGAGTGGAGGATTTGCCAGCAATTCACGAATGGCCTTTGCGAGCGTAGCCTGCATAAAGGCAATGCTGTGCCTGCCTTTTCCCTCGACCTCGAAGTGCCAGTGTACAAGCCCCGCACGACCCCGCAGTCCGCAACTTTCGGGCGGTGCGAACTTTGACCCCTCCCGTTTTCTGACTGGCTCCAGGGCAACCTCCTCGGGTTTAAATTCCGGAAAGGCATTGACGAACAGGCTGTTGCAGGAGTATACGATGTCTTCCCGACTGCGCCAGCTCTGCGTCTGAATGTTGGCCGGGTCGATCGGTCCGTTGGCATTCATCACGGCGGCCATCAGCCGGGGTTCCGCACCCCGGAATCCGTAGATGGATTGTTTCGGGTCACCGACCCAGATACTTCGCTTGGCGAGCTGGCTTAGCCGTAGAAAGATTGCCAACTGGATCGGTGAAGTATCCTGAAATTCATCGACCATCAGTAGGTCCAATTCGCGGGATAAGGCGGCCCGAACGCTCGGATGGTCGAGCAACTGCAAAACCAGCACTTCCATGTCGGTGTAGTCTATCCGACCCCGGTTCTTCTTGTACCGGTCGTACTCCTCGATGGATGCTCGGGCACAGTCGAACAGCAGATCCTGGTAGTCCTTCAGGTCATCCTGAAAGGCACCGAGCGCGGCGTGTTGTGCCCCGATTTCGACGAGTTCGGCGACCAGGCTGCGGCTCTTCGCGCCGACCTCCCGCTCGTAACGACCCATCTTGGCGTAGTCCAACCACGGCAGGTAGTCGCGGTGCTTCAGGGTCTGGAGGGCGGTGCGAAGGGAAACGGCCGCCGATTCACTCTTTTTCGTTCCGTCGGCCTCATTCGCAAAAATGGCCTCGTAGGTTTCCTTCAGTACCCGCTGTATCCGGGTGTTGTACTGCGCGAGGGTGAGGGTAGGGTGGCGATCGGGCAGGAACTCGGCCAGTTTCTCCCAACTGTTGCGTTTGCTGCGTTCGATGTCCTCCGGGCTGAAGTTGTTTCCCCGAATGATCTCTACCAGTCCCAGGACGTCCTTGCGCCAATTGTATTTTTCGCCATTGCGGCTCAGGGACAGCTTATCGCACAGCAGTTCGATGTGGCGGATCTGTTCGAGGCTGATCACCGCGGCCATGCTCAGGTTGAACAGCCGCTGGTCGTCGCCGTCGGCAATGATGTCGACTTTGGGGCTTACCCCGGCTTCGTAGGCAAATCTCCGTAACAACTTTACTCCCAGTCCGTGAACGGTGCCGATGAGGGCGTTGGTCAGCTCGTTCGCCTCGCGCGTCATTCCCTCGCGAAGCAGTTTTACGCGCACACGTTCCTTCAGTTCCGCAGCGGCCCGTTTCGTAAAGGTGGTGGCGATGATGCCGCTGGGGCGGATGGCTCCGCTGGTCAGCAGATCGGCCATTTCCTGGGTAAGGCGGTAGGTTTTTCCACTGCCGGCACCGGCGGAGATAAGTTTGAGGTTATTCAGCAAGGGAAGTCTGTTGTTCCGGTTTTGTTATTCGGTATCCGCTAAGATGCGTTCCCTAATTTTGGCGAGCTGCTCCATCAGCCAGTCGTCCAGGTTACGGTACCAATCCAGGTGAGGGGAGAGCTTGGTACAGGAAATGCATTCCGTGTCTTTGAACTGTTTTTTGCAACTGGGGCAAATACCGGTGGTTTCGAAGGTGTCGAAGACGGTGCTGCAATTATCGCAGATCCAGTGCTTGTGTCCATCCGGTTCCCAGTCGCACTTAGGGCAGGCTATTTTCACTTCCATACGGTAAGTACAATTTTTGGGGGGCTTCGGGTCGATCAGATCAGCATCTCAAACAAGATTGGTTGATCGTTGAGGTGCTCGTACCGGAGTTTACGGTTCTCCATCCGCTCCAGCAATTTTTCGAAATCCCCCCGTTTACCGAGTTGTATTCCCACCAGGGCGGGCCCCATGGCCCGGTTGTGTTTTTTGGTGTACTCGAAGTGGGTGATGTCGTCCTCCGGGCCGAGGACGTCGAGAAAATCGCGCAGGGCACCAGACCGCTGTGGAAACTCCACGATAAAATAATGCTTGAGCCCCGCGTACATGAGTGCCCGTTCCTGGATTTCCGGCGTACGAGTGATGTCGTTGTTGCCCCCGCTGACCACGCACACGATGTGCTTGCCGGTCAGGTCGCCGAGCTGGTCGAGTACGGCAATGGAGAGCGCGCCGGCGGGTTCCACCACCAAGCCGTCTTCGTTGTACAGGTCGAGCATGACGCCGCATACCTTGCCTTCGTCCACCAACTCTATTTTCTCGAAGGTCTCCCTTACAATGGGAAAATTGTGGGTCCCGACGCGCCGTACCGCCGCGCCGTCTACGAAACTGTCGATCTTGTCGAGGGTGACGATCCTGCCCAGCCGGATGCTGTCGTACATGGCGGGAGCACCGGTTGGTTCCACTCCAATGAGCGTAGTGCGCGGACTCAACTGCCGAAACACGCTGCCCACTCCGGCACTCAGTCCGCCACCTCCGACGGCCATTACCACCATGTCGATGGGCTTGGTGGCCGCATCCAGGATCTCCAGGCCTACGGTGCCCTGTCCGGCAATTGTCTTAGGGTCGTCGAAGGGGTGCACGTAGGTCAGGCCGCGCTCCTCCGCTACCCGCATCGATTCGGAGTAGGCGTCGTCGTAGGTGTCGCCGATGAGCACGACCTCCACGTAGTCTCCACCGAACATGCGCACCTTGCGGACTTTCTGGGAGGGGGTGACGACGGGCATGAAGATGACCCCGTTGACCTGCATGGCGTTGCAGGCGTAGGCAAGGCCCTGGGCGTGGTTTCCTGCGCTCGCACAGACGACGCCGCGTTCTTTCTCCTCGCTACTCAGGGAGGCCATTTTGTTGTAGCTCCCCCGGATTTTGTAGCTGCGCACTTCCTGCAAGTCTTCCCGCTTCAGGTAGATGTCGGCGTTGTACTGCTTGCTCAGCCGGGTGCTGCGCATCAGGGGCGTTTCCAGGGCTACTCCCCGCAGCTGGTGCCGCGCTTTAATCACCTCTTCTACACTGATGAGTTTGACGTCGGTATCTGTCATACGGTAAAGGTACTCAACGCCAAATACTAGTATGGCGGACGCGTATTACCTTCCGGTCATGAATCATCCGGAAATTATTTGCGCGGGCGAGCTGCTTGTCGACCTCATCAGCACCGAATACGCCGTTGATTTTCGATCAGCGGACACCTACCGGCGCTACGCTGGCGGCAGTCCGGCCAACCTGGCCATGAACCTGGCCCGTCTCGGACAGGATGTCGGGTTGGTCGCGAGCGTCGGGACTGACGATGCGGGCGAGCTCTTGCGGCAGGCGGTGGCCGACACCGGCTGCGATACCTCCCAGGTAGCCGCCACCTCCGAACCGACTACGCTGATCATGGTCACCAAATCGCGGCAAGTGAGCAACTTCGAAGCCTACCGGGCCGCCGATAAGGAAATCACCGACGACCAGTTTCCCGCCGAGTACCTGAGCCACTGTAAGGTATTCCACACCACCGCTTTCGCCCTCAGTCGGGAGCCGGCCCGCAGCGCAATTACCGCAGCGGCAACTGCCGTAGTGGCAAACGGAGGGCGGTTGAGCATCGACATCAATTACGCCGAGAAGATCTGGCCCAACCGCCTGGAAGCTCTCTGGGTGATCAGCAACTATGTCGGCCTGAATTCAGACGGCGGCCCCAGCACCCTGGTCAAGTGCAGCGACGTTGACTTCATGCGCTTGTTCGACGAGCCGGTGGAGAGCAACGAAATGGCGGGCGAACGCCTAATGGACCTGGGGGCCGGGGTTGTTTGCCTCACACTCGGGGAGGAGGGCAGCTATCTTTTAGTCGACGGACAGGCCATAGTAACGAAATCTCGCCCCGTCGAGGTCAAGGACACCACCGGTGCCGGAGACGCCTTTTGGTCGGGCTTTCTGGCCGGTCACGTAACGGGGCTCGACTGGGAGGCCTGCGCGCTTACCGGTCGTGGTATGGCCGAACGAAAACTGGTCACCGTCGGTCCACTTTCTGGACCGGTCAAGCTGGAAGACCTTCGGTGATCGCCACCTACCTTTGCGGCCGCAGGCCCCTGAATTGCCCAGCACCCGCGACCCCGCCGCCTAAACAGTAGCTTATGGAAATGGTACAAATCGGCACCACCGGCCGGCCCCACGGCACCCGGGGTGAACTTTCCCTCTTCGTCGATGAAGCATACGAGGACGACCTGGTTGTGGTCAAAGCCGTGCTGATCGGGGAGCCGCCGATCCCGTACTTCGTGGAGCGCTTCCGGCAGGGGGGGAAGCTCACGGTAAAACTCGAAAACTTCGACACCCGCGAACAGGTGGCCCTGCTCTCCAATAAACCACTGTTGCTACCCGCGGACCAGGTAAGTGAGGTCACCGAGGTAGAGGATACGCCGTGGGATGCCATCCTCGGCTACACCATCGAAGCCGACGGGTATCCGCCGCTCGGACCCATCGAGGACATCATGGATCTACCGGAGCACTACCTCGCCGAAGTAACCTACGAAGGAAAAACGGTTTACATCCCGCTGCACGAAAACCTGGTGGTCGGGGTACGTGAAGCGGACTCGGTCCTGGTCATGGAATTGCCGCTGGGGCTGCTCGAGCTGAACGCCTAACGTTTAACCAGCTTGCCGGATTGGCGCCCCTCGGGACCGTCGACGTAGTACACGTAAATGCCGCTCGGCAGGTCGCCCAGCTGCCACTCGACTCTCGTTTTTCCGGAGCTGAGGCGGTAGTCTGCCTTGCGCAACCGCCGCCCCGTGAGGTCGGTGAGGTAGACGAAGTAGTCTCCCGCTACCTGCGCTTCGAAGGTTATCCGGACCTGGGAGCTGACCGGATTGGGTGCCGCCTGGGTGCCGTAATCCGCCGTTAGCGTGTTGCGTAGGGAGGTTGTCACATCCTCAACAGCGACGAATACCGGTATTTCCAGATCGGCACCGTAGAACTGAGCGAAGGTGCCGAAAGCCAGACCCTCATTGGTAAAGAAACCCTGAACCAGGTTGTTGCCGTCCCCGCAACCGACCTGGGTGCCGTAAAGTCCGACGAAATGAATGGTCGAATCGGTGTACGCATTGAAAAATTCAATTCCAATCAGGAAGGAATCGTTGTCTACCGTTACCGGTTCCGAAAAATCGAATAGGGTGAAGTTGATCAACCCGCCGGTCGTATCGCGGTTCAGATCCCTCACCTGCATGGAGTCGCTTTCACCGAGAAAGCCGGTGGGTGTACCTTCCGCATCCACCTCGGAAAACACCACCGCGCGCAGGTAGACATCGAAGGCGGAGCTGTCGGCCAGCACGAAGGGGAACTCGGCGGAGGTAATTTGGAAGGAGGAGGAAGAAGGGTGAACCACCCGTTGCAACTGCAGCAAGTCGCCGAAAATATTGCTCCCGATGATATACCCCGTGTCGGGAATGAAGTAGGGAGATATTCGGCTATAGCAGTCGTCAAGTAAGATGGCCGGAAAAATCGTGTCTGGAACCGCCGCCTTAGTCAGTTGGGGGTGCCGGGCCGGGGTCATGAGTTCTCCCTCGTCGAGGTGCATCGAGCGCTGGGAAAATAAGAGGACGGGAAGGAAAAGAACGAGGTAGAAAAGTAGCGTTTTCATCATGGCGTTTGTTTGCGGGGTTCGGATGAGTTTTTTGGAAGGTCGGCCGTTTATTTTTGCCCGCAAAGCCTTTATTGCCCGTTAAGAAAACTTTTTGCTATTTCCGGTAGGCCGCCATTTGTCGGGCAATGTACTTGCCGATGATGTCGAACTCAAGATTGACCTGGCTGCCGGGGCGCAAATCCCGAAAGTTGGTGTGCTCATAGGTGTACGGAATGATGGCTACGCGAAAGGTGTCGTCGGTAGGTTCCACAACGGTAAGGCTAACCCCATTGACGCATACGCTGCCCTTGTCCACTAGTAAGTCTTCGGTCGCGTACCGAAAGGTAAAGTACCAGCTTCCTCCACTTTCCTTTACCTCGGTACACTCCCCGACGGTATCCACGTGGCCCTGAACGATGTGACCGTCGAGCCGCGCACCCGCCTGCATGGCGCGTTCCAGATTGACGGTACCTCCCACTTGCCAGTCTCCCAGTCGGGTGCGTTGCAGGGTCTCCTGGATGGCTGTCACGGTGTGGGTGTCCTCACCGAGTGCTACGACCGTAAGGCATACGCCATCGTGGGCCAGGCTCTGGTCGATCTTCAACTCGCCGCTGATCGGGCTACGTACCGTGAAGTGGACGTTGTTGCGGTCGTGTTCGATGGCGGTGATCTCTCCCGCCGCTTCAATAATTCCTGTAAACATGCAGTTGATTCTGGCGACTATCCCCTAGGCTGTCGGGCACTTACTCGATGATAATAGTACTGAACTCGCTAGACACAACAACCGAAGCCCCGCGGCGGTCGAATCGGAGGGAGTGGGGGAGTAGTGTTCCGTTTACTTTGACGCTACCCGGCGCATGCGTCAGACCGACCAGGTGCACGGTGACGTTGCGGAAGCTGGCGTTGAATTCCCCCGTAATTTCCTGTTCGATGGTGATGCGGTTTCCCTCCCGGCGGAAGCGGTAATCGCGTTCCGTAAACTGCCCCATTTGGTAACCGTATCCTTCTCCGGCATCCCAGAAGAGCTTCCCGTTCCCTTCGTCGGCAAGGTAGACGGTCAGGTGAAAGGTGTCGAGTTTCTGAATTTCGGCCGTATGCTGCACGGCATCGACGGTGGGCAATACGGCACCGGCGCGGACGAAAATGGGCATGCGGTCCGGGCGTAATTTCACCCGAATTTTGCGCCGACCCTCGTAGTGGTTTCCCGTCCAGTAACTGTACCAGTTGCCGCGGGGCAGGTAGACCTGCTGAGACTTCAGCCCCGGCTCGACCACCGGGCAAACCAACAGATCCCCACCGGCCATGAATTGATCGCCGAATTTCCGGCACAGGGGATCGAGTTGGTCGTAAAAAAAGAGGTTACGCAGCACGGGTTCTCCCGTAGAGACGTGATTGCGAAAGGCGGTGTACAGGTAGGGAATCAGCCGGTACCGCAGCTCGATCGCTTTGCGGTTGTTGTCGGTGTGTTTGCCGCCGTGCACCCAGGGTTCCTGGTCCTGCCGATCGGTCTGTTCGGCCTTTTTTACCTCCTCCGATTCCGTTTCGGCCGCGCCGTCGGTATTGTTGCCCATACTGTGCACGCGCATCAACGGGTGAAAGACCGCCAACTGCAGCCAGCGGGTGAGCAATTCTGGACTGGGGTCGTCGACGAACCCGCCGATGTCGGTACCCACGAAGCTGAATCCGCTGATGGCCAGCCTGAGGCACTGTCGGTTCGCCAGCGCGAGGTGTTCCCAACTGGCAATGTTGTCGCCGGTCCACAGGGACGCGTAGCGCTGCCCCCCGCTGAAACTGGCGCGCGCCAGCAGGAAGGGCCGCTTGGCCGGCAACAGCGACTTCAATCCGTCGAAGGTCGCCCGGGTCATCTGCATTCCGTAGATGTTGTGGGCCTTCTTGTGGTCGCCGGTCAGCCCATCGTAATCGTGGCGGACATCAAGGGGAAACGTTAGGGCGTTCACCTTGAACATTGCCGGCTCGTTCATGTCGTTCCAGAACCCGCTTACGCCCTGCTCCACGTACAATTCCCGGTAAAGGGTGCCCCACCAATCCCTCACGCGGGGGTTGGTGTAATCGGGCCAGACGCACTCCGCGGGCCACACGGGGCCCACCATCTGTTCGCCCGTACTGCGCCGGCAGAAGGCATCGCGCTCGACACCCTGTTGGTAAACAAAGTAGTCGTCGTCCACCCGAATGCCCGGATCGATCATGACCACGGTATGAAAGCCGTCCTGCCGCAGCGCCGCGATCATCTCCTTGGGATTCGGGAAGTAATCCTTGTTCCAGGTAAAACACCGGTATTCGTCCATATAGTCGATGTCCAGGTAGATGGCATCGCACGGGATCCGCTTTTCTCTGAAGGTGGCGGCCAGTTCCTTTACCCGCGACTCGGGGTAGTAGCTCCAGCGGCACTGGTGGTACCCCAGCGTCCAGACGGCCGGTAGTTCCGGTACACCGGTGAGTTCCGTGTACCGGCTGGCTACCTTATCCAGCCGCGGGCCGTTGATGAAGTAGTAGTCGAACTCCCCACCGTCGGTCCATACGGTCACGAGTCCGTCGCGGTTGCTGTTGAAGTCGAAGTGACTGCGGTAACTGTTGTCCACGAATATGCCGTAGCCGTGGCCCTCACGTAGTCCGTAAAAGAACGGGATGGTCCGGTACAGCGCATCCCGCTCCCGCCCGTAGGCGAAGGAATCACTGTTCCAGTTCTCCAGGCAACGTCCGTTCAGATCGGTATCCCACGCTTTGTCGCCCAGTCCGTAAAAGCCCTCGTTCCGGTCGGTGGTAAACTGCAACCGCATTTGGTCCAGTCCCTGCATGAGGGTGTAACGCGCGTAGAAGGGGGCGGCATACTCGTGCAGCACCAGTCCGCTTTCCCGGTCGCTGACCCGTACCGAGGCATCCGCGTGCGCCACCCGCACAGCGAGCGTAGCCGTCCGAATGGTGGAGGCCTCTTCCCCGCGTTCGAGGGTAACCGTAGCATCGTGGGGCCGGGCGCCGGTGGTGCGGGCGTAACTAAAGTTAGTCGGCGTCGCTCCGTAAGTATAGACAAATCGGACCACGTTCTCGCTCCACACCTCGATGCGTAGGGCTACTTCCCCGTCTCCCGGTATGGTGAATGTCTGGGCGGTGTGTTCAGTTACCCCACAGAGCTTGCCGACGTGTTTTACCGCGAAGACGTCGTCGTAGCGTAGCGTATTGAGTGCATCACCTTCGTACACGACATTGGGGTCGGACTCGTACGGCAAGCGTACTTCCTGCTTAATCTTAGCCATGGGCCGCAAGTTATAGACTAGTCGTTCAAAGACCAGTCGTAATCGAGAAAGTGAATTTCCTTTCCGGGCGGTATTTCCGTCGTTAAGTACCGGTTCAGGTAATTCCTGATGTCACCGAAATCCTGGCCGTACCAGTCGAAGAGGGGAGAAACCCGTACGACCGCTTCCTGGGTAACGTTAAATTTTTCGTCGTTGATGAAGTTGCGCGCCCGTTCTTCCAGCATCCTTTCAAGCGCTGGGGCGGTGAACGCCTTGTTGGCAAGTGGAGGGCAGCTCTCGGCAGCACACACCAGGGCAAAGTGAATCCGCGGTTCCCGGAAGGTAGGACGTACGATGTCGTGCTCGATCTGGTCGAGGCTGTATTGCTTGTCCGCAAGCTCGATCCACTTTTTCTCCCACGGGCGATCGATTTGGCGAATACTCTCCACCGGCCAATTGTTCAGGATCAACTTGATGGTGTAAGCGTTATAGGCGTTGATCCAGTAGGCCAGTGCCTCACTCTTCGACCACTTGTCGTCCGGTATCTTCCGTGCCAGCGTCGCGAGATACTCGTTCAACAGGGCTTCGTCTTGCCGAAAGCCCGCGTAATTGACGTTGCCGGCGGCAGAAACGTGGCGCTGCAGGAGCGTGGTCCACGATTTATGGTCGGGGGCGTCACTTTTTTGGGGAGGCTCGACGGCTGCGGTAGGACCGGGGGGCGGGGACGCGGGTGCGGGGTTGGTTGGCGCCGGAGGAGCAACGGGTTTTGGCTTAGGCACCGGGGTACTCACCGCTGTAGCGACCGACTCCAACGGCGCTTCGGCAACGGGAGCTTCCGGCGTATGGTTGCGGGTGTGGTCGATCTGATCCCTAACCACCGTGTCGGGTGGTGCCATCGGCTCCGGGGAAGCTGGCCGGGGGGGCGAATTCGGCGGTCCGTCCGCACAGGCGAACATTGAGATCAAGAGGACATACAGCAGTGGGTTAGGCATGGGGCGCGGGGAAGGTTCGCCGTATGAACGTCAGCGGCGGGGTGGGGGGTTCACCGTTTCCGCCGTGGGGCCTTACCCGCCAGAGAAGGCCACAAAAAAAAGGCCCGCGCCGAAGGCGCGGACCATACAATAAAGCTTTCTAACTACCATAATAACAAAAAGTTACGGCGCAAATTGCCGTTAAAAAACTATGCAATGATTACAATTGCCGCATATTGCAGTCAATTGAATGAATCACTAATCGTGGGGTTAAGGAAGGAATCTGGAGAAAGGTTTCTTTGGCTTCAGGTGTATAAAAGGATAACGTGGAGGGGAGGGGGTGAATTCCCACATGGACGTGGGGTGTAGGGCGATTAGTGAAAGAAAAAAGGCCCCCGCAAATATGCGAGGGCCAAATATTACACTTTCTAACTACCGAAAAAAAGTCTGCGGAAATCACTTCCGCTATAGTCCTTATATTAATACGGTCGAAGGATGATTCGAAATGCCGCATTAATCGTAAAATTAGGTTGTTGTGAGAGACGTAAATTCAATATATACTCCGCTATCAAAGCGATGATACAAAGATAGGGCAGGGCCCTGCCTGCGCTACCCCACGACCGTGGGGGTTAGAAAAATTTAAGCGAAATAGTGGAGATTCACCTTACCGGTTCACCTACCTCGCTAGTCCCTACGGGGTAGTGAAGCATTAGGTATCCATGCTCACACCTACGATTTTTTCCGCGAGTACCTAATGGTAGGTATACTAGGAATATCCGGTAAGGACACAAAAAAAAGACCCACACGTTGCACCGTGTAGGTCTTAAGTCTTATCTTATCTACTGAGAAACTATTAACCGAGGCGAATAGCGCCAAACAAACACTTCAGAAAAAAATTGGCGTAGGAACAAATCAAATTCCTACTCCCGTTAATAATAGGTTTAAAAATGAGAGACACGTCGACGAAAAAAACGAATTCCCTTCGTCGTTGATACAAATGTAACACATTGCGTCATTAGAAACACCCCACGAGCGTGGGGGGCGCAGTTACCAGAGCAATTTTATTTGGCGCATTTTGGCACGACTTGGAAAATTTGGTCAACCAATTTACCCGCCCGGTTTTGCGCGTCTGTCGGTCAAATTGGTTACGAACCTTCGCATACCGGCAAATAAGCGGCGAATTAGCGGTGCCCAAAAAAAATTGCAGGTGTTGACCTGACAACTGATTGCACACCAATTTTTTTTCAGAGATCGGCCGAAAAAAAATTTCAAAATATTTGGAATTTTTTCCGAGGCCCACAAAATTTTCTACTGACCCCCCAATCACCCCCTGGTCGATCCACTAGGCCAGACCGACGCCGGTGCTATTATCGCAAGCCGCCTATCCAGGCTGATTCTACTGACCCAGGGATTTGAGGTAGTCCTCGTAAGAATACTCACGGAAGCGGCCCTCGGCAATGTACCGCAACTCCTTGAGGTAACTGGCGGCGGGTTTAAAGCCCGGACTGATGGTGATTCGCCTGCGGTCCTTGTCGAGATAGACCACACTAGGATAGCTCATCCTCCCATCCAGTAGAGCAACGGCAAGCGCGTGAATTCCCCGGCGACCGGTCCCGGGATCGTAGCGAAACACGTGACCGTCGTAGGTGATGTCCTCCCGCTGCTCGGCGTTGAGCTTCACGGCGTAAAAATTTTCGCTGATGTAGGCGGCAATTTCCGGTGCGACAAATACCGACTTATCCATCTTTTTGCACCACCCGCACCAGTCGGTGTACACATCGACCAGGATATTTCGCGGAGCGGATTCATTGCGGCTGATGGCATCTTCCCAACTTAACCATTCCACCTGGGCGGACAATGGGACGGAGGCGGCCAGAAAAAGTAGGAGGGCAAGGAAGTTCTTCATGTATTGGGGCGTTTCGCTTGGTCCGTTCTCAACGACCGGCGGGCGGTCCAAAATTGCCACCGGCCGTATATAAGGTCCCAACGGTCATCTCTACAACGGTCTGCATACCGACCAGGATTAAAACTTCGGGCAGGGGACGGCACCATCGTCATCTCCCAGACCGATGTACGAGACGCTCAACTCGAACGCGCTGCGGTAACGGGGGCGCACGACCTGTGGGTTGATTCCAATGTCGTAACTGAGGCCGAAGAGAAAATCAGCTACTTCCACGCCCACCAGTCCTACTACGCTGTCTGGACCGAATCCCTCGTCGCCACCCGCCATTCGCAGCCAGGTGCCCAGGTGTAGGGAGGTGCCCGTTACGTAATTGATCAGCAGACGTACGTTGGAACCCGCATGGAGGGTCGCGTGGGGGCCCTGGGTAAGGTAGTACACCCGCGGTGAAACCTCGGTACTTGCACCGGCACGAAGCCGCAGGTTCACGTAGCCGCTGTACCGACGGTGCAACTTGTTGCTTACTTCGATCTCTTCCCCGGCCGTGGCATCCGCAAAGAAACTCACTTCCGGTTCGCCGATGTGATGGATGGCCACCCCGGCAAACAGGCCGGTGCCCCGGCTGGGTAAGGAGCTGTAGTTAAGCCCCAACTGGTAGTCGGCAAAGGCGATGTTGTTTTCCGGAAGTTCTTCGCCACCGATCCCCGCCACGTAGCCGGTCGTGCCGTCAAACTCATCCTCGAAGGTGAGCTCTCCGTAACCGACGTTGCGCTGTACGACACCGATCTGCCCCCCGAGACTGAGGGTGCGCTCTCCCCGGCGATCCAGCACCTTGTGGTACGCGCCCGAAAGCATGACCTGATTGCTCGCAAACCCGATTTCTGCAAGTCGGTCGTTAAGGAATGCGACTCCCGCCCCGAAGCTGTCCGTCCCGCGCCGCTTCGGATTGAGGGCGTAATGAAAATCAGCGGCAAAGGCCGAGGTGCTGTACGGGGTTTCCAGCAGCTGGGGCCACTGGCTGCGGTGATTGAGGGCGATCCGGTACCGGCCGGGGAACAGTCCGGTCAGCGCCGGGTTAAGGGTCGTCGGGGAGGAGAAGAACTGAGCGAATACCGGATCCTGGGCGCTGACCGCCGCGGAGAGTACCATTACAACAAGTCCTATTAATATCTGCCTCATCACCGGTTGCTTAGGGAGCAAAGCTAACAAAGATCGGAGTAGCCGCTCTATCTTGCCGCCGATGAAAGCAGGCTTTGCAACGGGTAAATACACCGCCGCCGCCATCCGGGCCCGGCCCCGGGAGCGGAGCGTCATGGTCTCACAACTGCTACTGGGAGAACCCGTCCGGATTTCCGAGTCCGTGGGAAAATTCCACAAGGTAGTTCGGGCCGAAGACGGGCTGGAGGGATTCGTCCGCATCGATCAATTGCTACCCGTATCCCAACAGGTGTTTACTCACCAGACGGAAGCGCCCGCCTTTGCCCTCGAATTGTTCGCCTCTATGATGAGCGACCGTTTCGGCATGCCGGTCACCTTCGGCGCGCGACTGCCCGCCTACGACGGAATTCAGGCCAGACACGGGGAGGAGCGATTCGTCTACTCCGGACAGGCCGTGCTCAGCGCTGACCTCCGCCCCGATGCCGAACTGATGATCCGCCTGGCCCGCAAGTGGTTGCACGTCCCCGAGCTCAGTGGCGGAAGAACCCCGACCGGCATCGCGGGAAGCGCACTGGTCCAACTCCTCACGCGGATGGTCGGTGTCCGGCTTCCGTATAGCATCGAGGACATCTCCCGACAGGGACGACCGGTTGACTTCATGGTGCAGTGCCAGGAAGGTGATCTGGCTTTCTTCGGCGACGATCGGGGAAGGATCACTCACCTCGGCATTTTACTTACTGGGGGCACCGTACTGCACGTGTCGGAACGGGTAAGGATTGACGGTATCGATCATTTTGGTATTTTCAATCACACCTACCGCCGGTACACCCACCGACTACGGGTGGTGAAGCGCTTTTTTCCTGACCGGTCGGATCATGGACTTAGCCTGGAAAAACGGCAGTCCGAAGTGGTCCGCGATGCCAAACAGATGTTCATATTTTAGTTACCTTCCCCACCTACGTCAACCGCCCCTACGGGACTGAACAACCCAAAACATTTAACAACACATGTCGCGACTAGTCATAATTTCCAACCGCCTGCCCATTACGGTAAATCGTACCGATGGTGAACTGCATTATCACCCCAGTGCCGGCGGTCTGGCGACGGGACTCAACTCCCTCGACGATTCCTACAACAAGATCTGGATTGGGTGGCCCGGAGAGGACATCACGAACGAATGGGAACGGGAAGCCATTCGCAACGATTTAATGAAGCGCAGCCTGATTCCCGTATTCCTTACGGAACGGGAAATCGATCTCTACTACGAAGGCTTTAGCAATAAGACCATCTGGCCCCACTTTCACTACTTCACGGAGTATACGGTCTACAACGACGAGATGTGGGCCGCCTACGAAGAGGTCAATTTTAAATTTTTCCAGGCGGTAGAGGACCAGTTGCGGGAAGACGATATGGTGTGGGTCCACGATTACCAGCTCATGCTCCTCCCGGCCATGATCCGGGCAAAGTTTCCCAAAATCAGCATCGGCTTTTTCCTGCACATCCCCTTTCCCAGTTATGAGGTGTTCCGAATCCTTCCCTGGCGCAAGGAAATTTTGGACGGAATTCTCGGTTCCGATCAGGTCGGTTTCCACACCTTCGGATACATGCGGCACTTCCTCTCGGCCGCCTATCGCATTACGGGCTACGAGCACGAGTTCGGCCGCCTCACCATCGGCGACCGACAGGTGAACGTGGACGTCTTCCCCATGGGCATCGAATACGAAAAGTACGCCCACCCCGACGTAGATGCCGGCAACGATCAAAGCAGCGGGGAGATCCGCAAACTGCACGCCAGTCGAAAAATCATCCTGAGCGTAGACCGACTGGACTACACCAAAGGAATCCCGCACCGGATCAGGGCTTTCGCCCAGTTTATTCGCAACAATCCGGAGTACACGGGCAAGGTCAACCTCATCATGATCGTAGTGCCCAGCCGCGCCAACGTCGACCAGTACCAGAGCCTAAAGCACGAAGTGGATGTGCTCGTCAGTCGCGTCAACTCCGAATACGGCACCTTCGACTGGATGCCCATTCACTACTACTACCGCTCACTCAACTTCGCCGCCCTCACTACACTGTATAAGGAAGCGGACATCGCTCTCATTACGCCCCTTCGCGACGGAATGAACCTGGTCGCCAAGGAATACGTAGCGGCCAAGGAAGACTCGAAGCGTGGTGTCCTGATCCTCAGCGAGATGGCGGGAGCGGTCTACGAACTCAACGACGGTGCCCTCACGGTCAATCCACAGAGCAGCAAGGACATCGAGGATGCCCTGATCGAAGCGCTGGAAATGCCGGTCGAAGAGCAGGAACGTCGCATGGAAATGATGCAGGAAAAACTACGGCAGTACGACGTCAAGCACTGGGCCGCCACCTTTATCAAGGAACAACTAAAACTGAAAGAGAAGAATAAAATGCACAACACCACCCACCTTCGCGGAGAGGCCCTGGACGCCGTGACTCAGAGTTACGAGCAAGCCGGAAACCGCCTCCTCTTCATCGACTACGACGGCACCCTCATGGACTTCAACCCCGATCCCCAGGCAGTCAGCCCGGATGATGCGGTCCTGAACGTTCTGACCACCCTCGCCGCCGATCCCAAGAACACGGTAGTCGTAAACAGTGGCCGCGACCGCGGTACCCTGCAGAAGTGGCTTGGCCACATCGATACCCATATGGCGGCCGAACACGGCGTCTGGATGAAGGAGAACGGTGAGTGGTCCCTTAACCCGAACGTAGTAGACGGCTGGAAACCCAAAGTGCGTGAACTCCTCGAAAACCTCGTATCCCGCACCCCCGGCTCCTTCATCGAAGAGAAGGACTACAGCCTCGCCTGGCACTACCGCAACATCGACCGCGACCTGGGCAACAAGCGCGTCCGTGAATTCCGCGATATGCTTACCTACCTGATTCAGAATCAGGATCTCCAGGTCCTGGAAGGCAACAAGGTAGTCGAAATCAAGAACGCCGGCGTCAATAAGGGCAAGGCCACCCAGTACTGGGTCGGCAAGCAAAAATGGGACTTCGTCCTGGGCATCGGCGACGACAGCACCGACGAAGACATCTTCCGCGCGCTACCGGAGTGGGGCGTAAGCATTAAGGTAGGACCCGGACGCACCGCCGCCCGCTACTCCCTCACCGGCGTAACCGAGGTAAGGGCGTTCTTCTCTAAACTGGCGCAAATCGCGGAAAAAGCCTCCTAAGCGCCGGTCCTAGTATCCCAGTATTTGCAGCATGCTCTCCGGTGACTGCTTACCGGCAAGCAGGCGGTCGGTCAGGTTGCCTTCATCATCCAGGTCGATGATGATGTGCTGCGGACTGGGGATCATACAGTGCTTGATTCCGCCGTATCCGCTAATACTGTCCTGGTAGGCACCGGTGTGAAAGAAGCCGAGGTAGAGCGGCTCCTCGTCCCCCTCCTTATCTACGGGCAGGTAAACCTGGCTCTCGTGGATTTCGGAGTTGTAGTAGTCGGAGTTGTCGCAACTGAGTCCGCCGATGTTGACCCGGCGGTAGTCGCGATCCCACTTGTTGATGGGCAGCAGGATAAACCGCTCTCCAATCCCCCAGGCATCCGGTAGGGTAGTCATGAGGGAGTTGTCGATCATGTACCACATCTCGCTGTCGTTCTGCTGCTTACGCGCCAGGACCGAGAATATGGTTGCGCCACTCTCTCCCACGGTGTACTTGCCGAATTCGGTGAAAATGTCCGGTTCCGGTACCTCATCTTCTTCGCAGGCGTCGAGGATATTCTTAACGATCTCCCGCACCATGTATTTATAGTCGAACTCAAAGCCGAGGCTGTTGCGAATGGGCATGCCGCCCCCGATGTTGAGTGCGTGCAGGTTGGCGCTCTCCTTTTTTAGCTCTCCGTAGAGTCGTACAGCTTTCTTCAGCTCACCCCAGTAGTAGAGCGTATCCTTAATTCCAGTATCGACGAAGAAGTGGAGCATGTGGAGCTCCAGCTTTTCGCTGTTCTTGATCCGCTCCCGGAAGAGGGGCAGTACATCGGCGTGGCGGAGTCCGAGCCGGCTGGTGTAAAACTCGAAGTTGGGTTCCTCCTCCGTAGCCATACGGATACCGATCTTAGCAACACCCTCCACGTGCGTCTCGTAGTAGTCCAGCTCGTGGCTGTTATCGACTACGGTGATCACGTTTTCGAAACCGTCGTTCATCAACCCGACGATCCCTTCCAGGTAATTTTCCGGCTTGAACCCGTTACAGACGATCTTGATCTTCTTGTCCAGTCGCTTGCGCGCGTATAGGCGGCGGATCAGGTCCACGTCGTAGGCCGAACTGATCTCAAGCTGCACATCGTGCTCCAGCGCCTCCTCCACGACGTGGGCAAAGTGGCTGCTCTTGGTGCAGTAACAATAGTGGTACTGCCCGGCGTAACCCTGACCGCGCATCGCGCGACGGAACAGGTTACGGGCCTCTTTGATCTTGCGGCCGATACTCGGTAGGTACGTCAATTTCAGCGGGGTGCCGTACTTCCGAATGAGGTGGATAAGGGGGATACGATTGAAGGTCAGGTACCCATTGTCCATGTCGAATCCTTCCTGGGGGAAGTAAAACGTCTGGTCAATCAGGTCGAAATACTTGTTAGCCACGGGCTGGGGTTATTTTGGCGGGCGAAGATACGGCGGGGACGCGGGTGCGAAGTATTTTATCTAAAGCCGGGCTTCCCTGGCTACATTAGCGGTGCTTTCCCTCACCCGTCCGACGGGGTCAGGCCGTCCGACGGGGTCAGGCCGTCCGACGGGGTCAGGCCGTCCGACGGGGTCAGGCCGTCCGACGGGGTCAGGCCGTCCGACGGGTGCGATGTTTTTATTAGGTGCTTAACCATTTCGATCATGCAATTCATTTCCCTCCGCAACCTGCGCTTCATGCTTCACGAAGTCCTCGACCTCAGCGAACTGCGCAATAGCGAGCGATTCAAGGATTTCGACCAGGAGGCCATCGACTTCAGTCTGGATGCCGCCCAGCAACTGGCCGATCAGTACCTGTGGCCCGTGTACCGCGAAATGGACCGCAACAAAGCCTACTTCAAGGATGGCGAAGTACACGTCCTGCCGGCCGTAGGGGAGGGTATGCGGGCCCTCGGCGAAAGCGGATGGCTGAGTGCCGCCTGGGGCTTCGAGCACCAGGGTCAACAAATGCCCCTCACCGTGCACAATGCGGGCAGCCTCATCTTCCAGGCCGCCAACGGCAACCTGGCCGCCTATGGATTCCTCACTACCGGTGCAGCCAACCTGATCCGGGAATTCGGCAGCGAAGAACTAAAACAAACGTACCTGCAAAAAATGGCCAGCGGACGCTGGCAGGGTACCATGGCACTCACCGAACCGCAGGCCGGTAGTTCTCTGAGCGACATCACTACCTATTACGAGCCCCAGGCCGATGGCACCTACCTGATCTACGGCCAGAAAATTTACATCAGCGGTGGCGACCACAACAGCGTCGAAAACGTGGTCCACCTCCTGCTGGCCCGCCAAAAGGATGGGCCGAAGGGAGTGCGCGGCGTCAGCCTGTTCGTGGTACCCAAGCACCTGCCGGGACCGGACGGACTCACCGACAACAACGTCACCACCGCCGGCATCTACGGAAAAATGGGGCAGCGCGGCTACGTGGCCGCCCACCTCATGTACGGCGAGCAGGGACCCACCCGGGGATTCTTAGTCGGAGAGGAATTCAACGGCCTTAAGAACATGTTCCTTATGATGAACGAGGCCCGCATCGGCACGGGTATGATGGCGACCGGTTCGGCCTCGGCCGCCTACTACGCAAGCCTCACCTACGCCCGGGAACGTCCCCAGGGCAGGCACCCGGGCAACAAGGACATCAATGCTCCCCAGGTACGCATCATCGAGCACGCCGACGTGCGCCGCATGCTGTTGTTCCAGAAGGCCGTGGTAGAAGGTAGCATCGCGCTCCTGCTGCAGTGCAGTCTGTACGAGGATACCTACCGGGTTACCCAGGACGACCGCAGCCGGCTCCTGCTGGAACTGCTGACCCCGATTGCCAAAAGCTTTCCCAGTGAATACGGCAACGAAGCGGTCAGTCTCGGCATGCAGGTGCTCGGCGGCGCAGGCTATACGGACGACTTCCCCCTGGAGCAAATTTTCCGCGACATTCGGGTCAACTCCATCTATGAGGGTACTACTACCATCCATGGGCTGGACCTGCTCGGTCGAAAGGTGATGATGGAAGAGGGCAAGGCGGTACAGTTCCTCGCCACGGAAATGCAACAGGAGATCAACAACGCGGAGCAGACGGAGGCAACCCGGGAGATTGCGGCAGCCCTTGCCCTCGGGATGGAGTCCATGCAACAGGTACTCGGAACACTCCTGCAACTGGCCCAACGGGATGATCCGCGGGTGTTTCTGGCCGACGCCACGGTTTTTCTCGACTACTTCGGACTGCACGTTATTGGTTGGATGTGGCTGAAGCAGGCCAATGCTGCCGTCCGGGCCTTGCCTAATGCAGAAGGAGACGACGAGACGGCATTTTACCAATCCAAAATTCAAACGGCACGGTACTTCTTTACCTACGTGTTTGCCCGTACGGCAGGACTTCGTCGCACCCTCCTCGCCGAAACGCGCATCACCCTGAATACCGACGAAGCTTGGTTGCTTTAATAATTATGTCACGCGACTGGGTATATTGCCGAATCCAAATTTTTACGATGCGCTACCTGCTACTTTTCTCTCTCCTGCTACCACTATTATCCTGTTCGCCACGGCTCGACCCCTTCGGTACCGAAACGGGCGACTACCTCGCCAGCTTCGACCACTACGCGATCAACGTGGAAAATTTAAACCGGAGCATTGATTTCTACCAGCAGGTGTTCGGCCTCGACGAGGTACACAACGGAACGGGAAAGGAGAACATCCGCTGGCTCTCCCTGGGCGCCGGTATGGCACTGCACGTGATCGAGACGGACCGCAGTCAGCTCAGACTCCAAAAGGGGGTACACATGGCGATTTCCGTCGGCCGCTTCGATGAGTTCGTGGAACACCTGCGCGATATCGAGTTGCCCTTCGAAACGTGGCAGGGCGTAGCGCTGGAGTCAAACGACCGCCCCGACGGCGTTCGCCAAGTCTATTTTCAGGATCCTGATGGCTACTGGATAGAAGTCAACAACGGTCGCATCCTATTCGGCAAACCCGCCCTCCCCTAATTAAACCCTACAATCCAACCCCATGACGGTCGAACTTAACCGCATCGACGATGCCTTCCTCTTCGAAACCACCAACGATGAGGGCCTGAGCGTCCGTACCGACGGCAGCCCCGATATCGGCGGACAGGGAGCCGGCATGCGTCCCATGCAACTCGTGCTCTCGGCCGTGGCCAGCTGCTCGAGTATCGACATCGTGCTATTGCTGAAAAAGCTGCGGCAGGACCTAACGGACATTAAAGTAAGGGTGGAGGGCCAGCGGGTCGATACCGAACCACGGGTGTTTACCGACATTCACGTCCACTACGAACTGTACGGTGAGTTAGACGACAAAAAGGTCGAGCGGGCCTGCCGGCTCAGCATGGAAAAACTGTGCAGCGTATCTCTAATGCTAAAGGCCGGCGGGGTAAATATCACCTGGGATTACGAGATTAAGTAGGCGCACGCAATATGTCGGACGGGCCATCAATTATATAGGTGATTTTGATGGTTACTTTTTAGTACAATCCCGTTTAGATTATGCTTTCCGCACCCAACTATCGTTTATTAACGATTGGGGGACTTTTGCTTTGCGTATGCATGCTCTCATCCGCCCGGGTCACCGCCCAACAGAACCTGCCCGTTCCGGCGGGACTTCTCGTCGCCGATGAGCAGAATGAGTTGCCGCAATACGAATCCCCCGAATTTGAATTGTATCCCGACGACCTGAGTGGCCGTGATCGGATGGAAACCTGGCTGGCCGACCACTGGTCACTGGAAGATCTTCACATCGAATTGCTCGATACCAAGGGCCGTCCGGTCAGACAACAAATGATTATGAACGGCAATCACCTGCTGCTCTTCACGCGTCGGCTCGCACCCGGTGCATACACCATCAGGCTGAACGACGGAAAAAGACGGGCGGCAGATGTTTTGGTGGTGCTTTAAGGGAATCACCTTGCTCCCGCGTTCCCGCCCAAACGTTACGCTACTCCCGATTCCTGTTGCTAAGTGCCTTTTCTACGGAAACACCAAGCCGGCTGATCAGCTTTCCCTGCTGGGCGATGGTGGCCTTGAGCTCGCTCATTTCGTCGTGGACGTAGCGCTGAATGTTCTGGGGGGAGGGTAGGAATGGCGTGATGCGGGCGCGAACGTACCAAATCTCCCGCAAATCGGAAAGGGGGATGTGGTATGTCTCGTAAAAGCTGTTGTCCGAGATGACCTCAAGCGTTTTAGCGTCGGCAATGTGATTGCGGACCCGCTTGACCACCACGTCGCTGCGGGTAACGATCACGTAGGCGTAGTTGTCTTTAATCCCGCTCTGCCAGAGGGTAGGTTCGAGAAAAGCGCAGACCACTTTGTCTCCTTCGAAGAGGGTGGGCTCCATGCTGTTGCCGGGAACGTCGAAGCTGCGGTGGGTGCCTACCTTGTACTTGTAATCGGGCAGACTGTAGGTGGGCAGGCTCTCGACGAAACTCGGATCGCCGAGCTCGGCGGCATAGACCGACTGGGCCGGAAGGGGCACGTGCACAATTAGTTCGTCGGCATCGGGGGTGGTGATGGTCGTGAGTACCCGAAAATTCTGGTCGCTTTCCTCGGTCATGAACATCGGGCCGTCGCCGGTGAAAAGGTAGACCGGGTTGAGCTTATACTTCGCGATCGATTGCCGCAGCAGTTCAATGGTCACATCCCGGCGGCCCTTCAGTATTTCGCTGAGCGACTGGGGCAGGTAATCCAGCGACATCGCGAAGGCCCGGCTTGATCTGATCCGTTTCTCCGCCTTGAGCTTATCGTGACACTTGATGAAGCGCTGAGAAACGACGTTTTTCATAGGTAAGTATAATTGGGCAGGGCGAAGATAAACGAGGTGGTGTCGGTGCGTAGGATGGTGCGACTAAAACTAACACCTTTTTGCGAATCAATCCTGCCCCTTAATCACCGCGTCGTCCTCGTGCCGTTTCCCCTTTTTGATTGTTTCGGTCGCCTCCTCCATGTCGTTGCCTTCGGGGTTTTCGCCCTGGTTGTCGTCCTGTTCCGGCTCGTAGCTGAGGCTGATGAGTACCGGAAAGTGATCCGATCCCACGTACGGGAGGCGTTGTAGATCCAGTACGGCGAGGTCAGAGGAGTGGAACACGTGGTCCAGCGGCCACCGCAGCATGCGGTACTCGGCGTGGAAGGTCGAAAAGAAGCCGCGACCGCGCCGTGGGTCCAGCAAGCCGCTTAGGCGTTGGAAGAGTCGGGAGGAGTGGGACCACGCCACATCGTTCATATCCCCCGCTACGATCACGGTGGCGTCCGGCTTCTTTTGCACTTCCAGGCCGACGAGCGCCAGTTCGGCATCGCGCCCGGTACTGGCGTACGCCTCGGTCGGGCTCGGGGGCATGGGATGGACAAAGTGCAAGTCGATCAGTCGACCGTTGGGCAATTCGATCTGGGTATCGATGCCCGGTATATCGTCCTTGATGCGATACTTGACCTCCGGGTCGATCAGCTCGATCTTGCTCCAGAGGTGCATGCCGTACAGGTTTTCCAGGGGGACGGACACCTGGTGGGGGTATTTTTCCCCCAGCCCTTCCCGGAGTTTTTCTTCCCACCAGCCGTTGCTTTCTACCGTGAGCAGGATGTCGGGGTCCATTTTTAGTGCGAGGTCGATCACCAAGTCGGTCCGCTTGTTGGTCTGCAGTACGTTGCTCATCATCAGGGTGAGGTGACCGTCGGTATTTTCCGTGCGTTCGGCATTGCGGGCGTCGCGCCCGTGCAGCGGCGTATAGGGGTAGATGCGGTAGGCCTGGTAGAGGGTTGCCAGCATGAGCACGATGCCGACGGTTAGGTTGAGGGTGTCGTTGGTCGATCTGGAAAAGAACCACAACACCGCCGAAAGGCCGAGCAGGAACAAAAGTTGCTGACGGGGGTAGTCGAAGCCGCGAATCCACCAGTCGTCGTACTTAAGAAATGGCATCACAGTGCCGATGATGCCAAAGGCCCCCAGTACGTAGGCTAAAATTCGTAGAATGATCACTTCAGCATATAGATTTAAGGTAAAAGTAGTTGCTCAGTAAGATGTTCACGTGTTTTCGCTGCGCAGTATGCGCGGTAAAGTAACGTGTAGCAACGGTAAATCGCCGCTATAACTGCTTCACGTGTGCCCGACGTACTTTTACACTCTCTCATTCTAATCCGCCCGCCAATGTTTTTTCCTTTTTCCCGCAACCGCAACGTGTACACCTTCGGCCTGGCAGTGACGTTTTTGCTGCTTCCAAGCCTGCTGCCGTCGCAACTTGCCGACCAGCGCATCGCCGCGTTGATCGAGGAGTTTCGCAACGATCCGCGCGGACCGTATAGTGGCATTTTCTGGTTCTGCTCCGACGGAAGTAAGCGGGCGGCCCGCGATCCCTGCCCGGACGACGACAAGGCCCACCAGCACGCCGACTACAAACCCGTGGTGAAGGAACTCATGCGCGATAACGGCCTCTACTTCGGTCAGATCCTCGCCGATACGGACTTCGCACCCTTCTGGGATGCCGCCAACGACCACAGCCGCCTCAAGCAGTACCAACTCAACAACTACCTGGTCACGAACGACAACGGCTGGATCCTGGAGCGGGCCCGCTACTACCGCGGTGCCTTTCAGGTGGAGGATGAGGAAGAATGGGGGCGTAAGTTTTTTCAGTGGCTGCTGGCGCGGGAGGGCGTACTGCGGGAAGATTTTTATCTCGTGGTACAGGCGGCGCGCGACATTCCCCACCGGGGCGACACCGATCTGAACCAGCGCATCCGGGCCCTGAGCAAGGAAATTGCCGACCGCTACCCGGCCTTCATGGACTTGCGCATCAAAATTCACGGAAGGCCATCGGGCGGGGACGCAGGAGCCGTGGAAGAATTCATGAAGCAGCACGAGCGGGAACTGAAGGAAAAACGGCTGTACGAATCGTCGGCCCAACTCGTGGAGGACATCCGCACCGCCTACGGCGGCAGCGACCTCAACAACATCAGCGACCTGGTAGCGGGGCTGCCCGCCCAGGATTCCCTGCGCCGGCGTATCGAACGCTTCGTAACGCTGCAGACCCGAACCGAAGGGGTGGACAACGACCTGGACCGACTGACGGCGGCCACCGGCCTGATGCTCCAAATACGGCGGTCGCTGGTGTCCGAAGACCGCAGGGCAGCGGATAAGCTGCGACTGGTCGACATCACGAACGAACTGAGCGACCTGGTCTTCCGGGCCGCTCCGGAATGGGTGCCCGTTACCGCGCGCGAGCAAATGGAAAAGATCTGCTACCTGGGAGAAGCCGCCACCGGTGCCGGCTTCATCGAACTCTGGGAATACGAAACCGGCGGCCCCAATATCGCCGATCCCAACTATCAGTACATCAGGCCCGACATGCTGACCGCCTACCTGGACAACGCACGCCGCTTCGTCGAGTGGGGAACGGCCACCAACCGAGCTACTTACGGAGAAATAGCCGAGCGCTACGCACGCTTCGAGCCCAAAGCCCTCTCCTTCCTCGACGACCGCATCCGGGGTTCCGTGCTGCTGCCGTTGGGGCAGGCCGTGGGAGAACTCGGCGACTGGCTGGCCCGCAACAGCGAATCGGGCAATGCACTGATGGACATCAAAACTCAGGCACAGGCACGGGGATTAAATCCCGGCTACGCCCGTGGTGTACTCCACCTTATTGAGGGAACGCCCGATGAAGTGGTGGTCGACGGAAAGGACATCTATGTCTTTAGTCGCCCGCCCGCCGACCTCAAACCCGTGGGTGGAATCCTTACCGTGAGTGAGGGCAATATGGTCAGCCACGTCCAACTGCTGGCCCGCAACCTCGGTATTCCCAATGCCGTACTGACCGACCGGCAATTCGAGGAGCTCAAACCCTACGACGGCGAGGAAGTATTCTTTGCCGTGTCCAACGCCGGTACCGTGCTGATGAAGCCGGCCGACGACATGAACGAAGTGGAACGGGAGCTCTTTGCCGTCCGCGAGCGAAGCCAGGAGCGGATCCGCGTACCCGTTGACCGGATCGACCTGAGCACCCGCGATGTTCTGAACCTACGCAACGTAAACAGTGAAGACAGCGGCGTACGGTGTGGGCCCAAAGCGGCCAACCTCGGTCAGCTCAAGCAATTGTTCCCCGAAAACGTGGTGGAGGGACTGGTGATCCCCTTCGGGATTTTCCGCGAGCACCTGGATCAACAGATGCCCGGTCAGCCCGATGGCGTGTCCTACTGGGAGTTTTTGAACGAACGCTTTGCCCGGGCGGCCGCTATGGAGAAGAACGGCAGCACGGCTGAGGAAGTGGAACAATACACCCTGGCCCAACTGGCCACCCTGCGTGAGGCGATCGCCGAGATCAAGATCGAGGGCAAGCTGATCGCCCAGTTGCGTAGCGGCTTTGCGGAGGTGCTCGGCGGAAAGTTTGGCAGCGTTCCCGTTTTTTTACGCTCCGATACCAACATGGAGGACCTGGCCGACTTCACCGGCGCGGGGCTGAATAAGACCGTCTTCAACGTGGTCGGTGAAACGGCCATCCTCAACGGGATCAAGGAAGTTTGGGCCAGCCCCTACACCGACCGCAGCTACGAGTGGCGGCAGCGCTATTTGCTCAATCCGGAAAACGTTTTTCCGAGTATCCTGATCATTCCGAGCGTCGACGTGGATTACTCCGGCGTCATGATCACGAAGGGCGTGACCAGTGGAGAGCAGGACGACATCACCGTTGCCTTCAGCCGGGGTGCCGGTGGCGCCGTCGACGGTCAGGCTGCGGAATCCTACCTGCTTGATCGCTTCGGCCGATTTATCCTCCAGGCACCGGCCAGGGAGCGGATGCACCGCCGGCTTCCCGCTACGGGGGGCAGCGTAATGGTGGCGGCGCCCTTCAATCGTCCGGTGCTTAGTTACGAAAACCTGGTCGATCTATACCAGCTCGGACAGCGCGTCGAAGAGGTTATGCCCAAAGTGCCCGGGGTTGAGACCGACGGACCCTTCGATGTCGAACTGGGATTCCAGGACGATAAGATCTGGCTGTTTCAAATTCGGCCGTTCGTGGAAAACAGCAAGGCCCAGAGTTCGGATTACCTCCAGAGCATATCACCCGCCAAGCGGGAGGGCGTGTACATCGACCTGAATTCCCCATTGCGGGAGGAGTAGCGTGCCGTGACCGATCGCTAGACCTCGTTGAACAGGCCGTGGAGCTTTGCGCTGACCATATTGATCACCCGGCCGAGATCTTCCTTTTTATTGGCGAAGTCTACCTCGTCGACGTTGATGATCAGGATGTTCCCGTCGGTGTACGTCGAGATCCAGTCTTCGTACCGGCGGTTGAGTTGCTTGAGGTAATCCAGGCTCATGCTGCCTTCGTAATCGCGGCCGCGGCTTTCGATGTGGGCCACCAGGGTGCCGATCCCAGCCCGTAGGTAAATGAGCAGATCGGGCGCTTTGATGCGACTGGTCATGGTATCGAAGAGCTCGGTGTAGCTCTTGAAGTCCCGTTCGGTCATCAGCCCCATTCCGTGTAGGTTGGGCGCGAAGATGTTGGCGTCCTCGTAGATGGTGCGGTCCTGGATGACCGTCTCATTTCCATCCTGGATGTCGAGAATCTGCTTGTAGCGATTGTGGAGGAAGTACACCTGAAGGTTGAAACTCCACCGCTTCATGTCGTTGTAAAAATCGCTCAGGTAGGGATTGTTGTCGGCACTTTCGTAGTGTACCGTCCACCCAAAGTGCTGGCCGAGCTGGCGACAGAGGGTCGTTTTACCGGCGCCGATGTTTCCGGCAATGGCGATGTGCTTGATGGGATTGGGGCTGTTTTCCATGGACCGCCAAAGGTCGTAAATTTTGCCACACTGCCACCGCTTCCGTTACCGGCCACTCCACCCAAAGCGCGCTTCAATCTGCACGACGGCTCCGCTGACGTCCTTCGAGGTTACGAAGTCGGAATCGACGCCGCTGGCAAAGCGGTATCCGCCCTCCAGTCCGAGCCGGAACCACTGAAACAGGTTGATCTCCGCTCCTGCCATCAGCTGGCCGATGAGCATCCGGTCGCGGTCTTCCCCTTTGACGTCGATCCGGCCGGGACCGACGATGGCAGTAAAGCGGGGGTGCACGATATTTTCCGCCCCCGGCGAAACGGCGATGATGAAACCACCGTGGCGGAAGTCGTATTCCGGGCGGATGCCGGTGAGCGGCGCGTCGTCGGTAGTGAACGATTCCCGCGCCTTCCAGCCGCCGTAGCCCAGGAAGACGGACTTGCCGAACTCGAGGCCGCCGAAGCCACCCCGTACCAGTGACCAGTCGTCGCCGGTAGATGAATAGTTGTAGGTAGGTCCGCCCCAGACCCCGGTAAGGTCTAAATCACCGAGGAGGGTTTTGTCGCGCCGGGAAGAAAAGTCCCGGTAGCTGTCCTTGCGTTCGGAGTGGGAAACCAGGGTGGTGGTGTAGTCCTGGCCCACTAACGTTCCGGTAAAGAAGAGGGCGATAATTAGGGTAAAGCTTCTCATGGGTAACTGCTTTTGCTGAATGAATAAACGCGGCACCTGCGTCCCCGCCAAATCCGGTTGCGCGTATGCCACAACGGCTGCACCGCTGAAATAAAGGTTGCACGTTTGATTCTTAAATTATCTCAAGCAAATACTAATGCGGTATTAATGTCGGCCGGGGGAGCCTTACTTTGCCGCAAAAATCGACCAATGGCAACAGGCAGTATCCTAATTAAGGACGGAACGATTGTGAATCGGGGAGAACGTTCGGTGGGCGACCTGCTCATCCGCGATGGCCTCATCGAACGGGTGGGCGGTACGATTGACGTGAGCGCAGACCGGGAAATCGATGCGAGCGGCTGCATCGTTATGCCCGGGATCATCGACGATCAGGTGCACTTTCGCGAGCCCGGACTGACCCATAAGGCCACCATACGTACCGAAGCGCGGGCGGCCGTTGCCGGAGGGACCACCACTTTCATGGAGATGCCCAACACCAAACCGGCGGCGCTGAACCAGTTGTTGCTCGAAGAAAAATACCGCATCGGGGCGGAGACCAGCGTCGCAAACTACAGCTTCTACATGGGGGCGGCGAACGACAACCTCGATGAAGCACTGCGCACGGACCCCCGACGGGTGTGTGGACTGAAAATCTTCATGGGCAGCAGCACCGGTAACATGCTGGTTGACAACGAAAAAACACTGGACGCGCTGTTCGCGCAGAGCCCCCTGCTCATCGCTACCCACTGCGAGGACGAAGCGACGATCAGACACAATGCGGCGGTGGCGCGGGAGCAATGGGGAACCGATATACCCGTGCGCGAACACCCCAATATTCGGTCGGCTGAGGGATGTCTTAAAAGCAGCACGCTGGCGATAGAGCTGGCCAAACGGCACAACACCCGGTTGCACATTCTCCACATCAGTACCGCCGACGAGGTTTCGCTGTTCCGCAACGACATTCCCCTCGCCGAAAAGCGGATCACGGCGGAAGTGTGCGTCCACCACCTCACCTTTAACGCGGACGACTACGCGCGGCTGGGCAACGGCATCAAGTGCAATCCCGCCATCAAGGCCGAGCACCACCGGGCCGCACTACTGCCTGCCCTGCTCGACGACCGCTTCGATGTGATCGCTACCGACCACGCACCCCATACCATCGAAGAAAAAGCGCAACGGGATTACTTTAAGGCCCCCGGCGGATTACCCCTGGTTCAGCACAGCCTGGACATGATGATGCGCATGGAACAGGACGGCAAGATCAGCCTGGAGAAGATCGTGGAAAAAATGTGTCACGCGCCGGCCGAGTGCTTCCGGGTCGATCGCCGGGGATACCTCGACGAGGGCATGTGGGCCGACGTGGTCATCTACGATCCGCAAACCGAATGGACGGTGGCCAAGGAAAATATTCTGTACAAGGCCGGCTGGTCGCCCCTCGAGGGAACCACCTTCCGCGGCCGGGTACGGCAAACCATCGTGAGCGGAAATATTGCCTACGAAAACCTGCGCATAAACGATGCGGTCCGGGGTGAGCGGGTGCTGTTCGACCGGTAGGGCTGAGGGAGCATGATCGTTCCGTCGGGTTCGGTAAGCAAAGAACCCCGGTCATCCTTGCGGTGCCGGGGCTCGTTCCAACTTACTGATACCAAATAAAAAAATCGGTGGCGGGGGGAGCCCGCCGATTCTGTGAAGCTAACGCGACCAGGGTAGCTTGGTTCTCGTCAGACCTTTCCCAAAAATAAGCAAGCCCTACCGGTACCGCAAGGCCGCAGCCAAAAAAGGCCGAATTCTACTGCTCGGCCCGCAGGAGGTAACGGTAGGCAGCGGTAAAATCGGGCTTGCCGTATCCAATCGCCGCATTCGGTTCGGTGGCGTGGGAGGCCGTCATGCGGACCGCTTCGAGGATCTGCTCGTTCGTGGCTTCGGGCATGGCCTCCATTAGGCAGGCGATCAACCCGGTGATGAGGGGCGCGCTCAGGCTGGTGCCATTGGCTCCGGTCAACCCTTTTCCGTTGGCGGCGACGGCGGCAACCATTACGCCGGGTCCGCTGACGTCGGGCTTCACCCGCCCGTCCGCCGTGGGACCGAAACTGCTGAAGTACGCCCGTTCGTCCAGGTCGTCCAGCGCACCAATGCTGAAGGCCTTGCGGGCATCGGCGGGGGTGCCGATGTGCTTCCATTCGTCCGCCCCGCTGTTGCCGGCGCTGGTTACGATGATCATTCCCCGGTCGAACGCCCGGTCGATGGCAACGGATGCCGGACTACGGGTACCGTCGAGGTCGGCGTAACCGTAATTCATTGAGGAATCGGTAAAGGTGGTGTAGCCCAGGCTGCTGTTGACCAGGTCCACCCCCGCGCTATCCGCCATTTCGAGGGCGATGGCGTAGTTGATTTCCTCTAAGCGGTGCTCTCCCCGCGAGTTTTCGGTTTTAAACAGCAGATAGCGTGCTTCCGGAGCGGTGCCGATGAAGAAGAAGGGGTGGTGTGCGGCCATCGTGCTCAGCACCGTAGCGCCGTGGGTAGACCCATCGAGCGCCGTGCTGTCCTGCTCCACCAGATCGTAGTTTCCGGGGACCGCATCGGGCTGGTCGTAACCGAGAAAGTCTTTGTAGCCGACGTTCGGAAAACCACCGTCGAAAACGCCCACGAGTACGCCCTTACCGCGGAAACCGAGGCGGTGCAGGCTATCGCCGTTCATTCGCTGTAGTATCGTCCAGCCGTAGCCGTAGAAGGATTCGGTTACCGGGACGCTTGCTACTACCGGCGCGGGCTGATCGAAGCGGGTGGGGCGGGGGACATCCGTTGACCGCTCGTACTGTAGGGGGGCCACGTAATAGGTAGTGTCGGTGAAGGATAGTGCCTTGATCGAACCAAGTTCGGTATCGGTTGCGGCAACTACGACTCCGTTCATCCACTTACTCCTGAGCCAGATGCGGGCACCGGTTTGCAGTACGGCGGTTTCGTAGTCGGGGCTGATGGGCAAATCAAGTTCGGTGATCGCGGCCGCGTGGCGCTGACGCCGGTCGAGCGCCCGCTCACTCAGGAAGCTGGCGGGTTCGTTCACCGTATAGGGCGTTCCCAACTTATCCTGGAAGCCAACGAAGTAAAGTCTTTCGGTTTCCGCGGTAGCCTGACTGAAGGCCGTGAGGGTGAAAAACAAGCAAAGCGGGAGGAGTAGGAAGCGGGGCATTGATCAGGATAAGGACTGTTCGGAAAGTCGTTCGAATAACAAACGTGCCACATCCCCGCTTTGGTTGTCGAAGCGGAGGTGGATATGCGCCCGCTCGTAGCACGGACGACGTTGCCGCAACTTTTCCGTAACCGTGTCCGTGAGCGACTCGCTTGCGGACAGCAGGGGCCGGTGGTTGGTTTCCGACTGAAGGCGGCTGACGAGCAGCTCCACCGGAGGGTCTAAAAAAACCGTGGTGCCGATTCGATTCAGGTGGCCGATCTGGTCCTGGTAGCAGGGGGTGCCGCCGCCGGTTGCCATCACGAAAGAGGGTAGGGGGGCGATACTCATCAGAACGTCGCGCTCCAGTTCGCGGAAGTAAGTCTCGTCGTGGTTGGCGAAGATTTGCGAGATCGGAGTGCCGGCCCTGGCTTCCACGTAATCATCCAGATCGATGAAGGGCATCCCGAGTAATTTGGCCAACTCCCGTCCACAGTAGCTCTTTCCGGAGCCCATGAAACCAATCAAAAAAACGCGCATACGTTAGTGGTTTATTCGCGGGCTAGGTGTAGACCGCACCAAGTTACTACGTGCCGGGGAAAGTGGTGGCAAGTATCGGCTGCTTATCTTTGCATCCGCTAAGCTCGCACCCACGGTTATGAAGTCTGTTATCGTCCTACTTATCCCCCTTTTTGCCCTCTTCGGTTGCGGAAACGATGGTGTGGTAGCCCCGGCTCAGTCGACAACCGACGCGCCCAGCAATGCCGATATCATTCGTAATCCGGTCGCGGCGAACGCGGTGACGCCGGCCGATACGGCCCGCGTAGCCCGGATTCACTTCGATGAGCCGGAAGCTCACTTTGGTGAAGTTCGTGCCGGCCAGCGGGTCCGGCGGGAGTTTACCTTCAAGAATTCGGGTGATCTGCCCCTCCTGATCACCGACGCCCGCTCCACCTGTGGATGTACGGTGCCGGTTTACCCCAAGCGGCCGATCCAACCGGGCGAACACGGTGCGATATCCGTCGTATTTGATACCAGCAACAAACTCGGCCGACAGCGAAAACCCGTAACGCTGACCGCCAATACCTACCCCGCTCAGACCACGGTCTACCTGGAAGGGACCGTAATCGAATAAACTATACAGTCATGACCTTACTCCTACAGTCCGGCGACATTTTCACCAACGGATTCTTTATGATCGCCATGTTGGCGGTACTCGTCTTTACGATGATCATCCCCCAGCGTCGCCGCAGCAAACAACAGAAGACCTTCATGGCGAGCCTGGCTAAGGGCCAACGGGTCGTGACCGCCAGCGGCATCCTGGGGATCATCGACAAGGTGGAGGACAACATCATCACCCTGAACGTGGGCAACAAGACCTACCTGCAAATTACCAAGAACGCCATTTCGAAGGAGCTTACTGATGCCATCTATCCCCCAAAGGCTGAAGCGTAGGTTACCCCTACGAAATATGGCCACGACCGACCGGCAGATTCTGCTCATCTGTATCGGACTGGCCTTCGTCTTCTGGTTGATCCTCAACCTGTCGCAAGATTATGAGATCAACAAGGAGGTCGACATCAGCTACGTGGTCAGCCCTGACCGGGTCGTCGCCGGTACGCCCCCACGGACCGTTGGCGTGCAGGTGCGGGGCAGGGGGTGGAACCTGATTTGGGAAACCCTCCGGGGAAGGCGGATCGGCGTAGATATTGACCTGCAGAACCAAACCGAGCTACTGCTCACCGGCAATTTACTGCAGCAACAAATTTCCCGGCAGCTAAGTAGCGGGGATCTGGAGGTCGATAACCTGAACTACGATGCTCAACGTATTTTGACTACGCCACGCGACGGAAAGCGGGTACCCGTGGTGTCGAAAATTAAGGTCAACTTCAGACCGGGGTACTTTGCCTCGGGGAATGTGCTCATTGAGCCCGACAGCATCACGGTAAGCGGTTCTACCGACGACCTCATGGAGATCTCTAGCTGGCCAACGGAAGCATTGGTCCTTGAAAACGTCGAGCAGGACCAACTCGTAAGCGTGCCGCTGCAAACTCCGGAGGAAGGATTGACCATCAATTACGGCGAAGTGAGCGTCGCCGTCCCGGTCGATGCATTCATCGAACAGCAGATTGAGGTGCCGGTGATGTTACGCAACGCCCCACCGGCCGATTCCTCCCGCGTGTTTCCGAACGTAGTCACGGTCACCGTTACCATTCCCCAGAGTCAGTACGGCCTGTACAATGCATCCGATTTCCGGGTGGAAGCTGACCTTACGGGTATCCGAATATCGGAGAACCACAACTCCCTGCCCCTGACCCTGACGCGGGTACCGGAGTCCATCCGGGGGGTGAATTTCGCGCCCAAAGCCGTGGAGTACTACGTGTACCGGCGCGAGCAGCAGTAGAACGTTACCGGCCGCGCACCGCCGAGATGGGCATCAGTTCGTCGAAGCTTCCGGTCAGGGTGGGCGTCTGGATGTTGCCGGTGTAGCCCCTTACTTCGCGGTGGACGTAGGCAAACAATTCCTGTATCGAAACGAGGCGGTCGTGGTTGGCATCCGCTTCCCCCTTTAGCCCGCGGATGAGGTAGTGGCTGAAGACCCCGGAGCGAAGCCCTCCGTCTTCCATGCTGATTTCTTCCCCCTTGCTGGACATCATCAGGGCCGTGGAGGCCTGGGCGTTCGTTAGGGCGGAATAGAATGCGGAGAGCGTTTCGGTATTGCCGCCGCCACTGCGTGCCGCGAGGCTGCCGCTGTGACAGGCGTCGGCGATGACCAGCTTATGGCGGGACCGGCTGCCCTTCAGGGCTTCGTGCACATCTTCGTGGCGGAGCGCGTTTTGCTGTCCGTCGTAATCTACCGGAAGAAAAGCGCCGGGCAGTCCGTGACCCGAGAAGTAGAACAGGATCACGTCGTTCTCGTCGGCCTGGCGGTAGGTTTCCCGCATTGCGGCCAGGATGTTGTCGTGGGTTGCGTCCTCGTCGATGAGCACCTTTACCTGGTCGTCGCTCAGGGCGCCCCCTTCGATGCTCTTCAGGAACGCGTATACCTGGTAGGCATCATCGTCCGTGTAGCGGAGGGTCTTCATGTGCTGGTAAAAGGCGCAACCGACGACCACGGCCCAAACCTTGACCTTCGGGTCGAAGGCGGTTGCTACCGTCTCCGCGGGTTGGCCCACTGCGGAGTACAGCCGGCGGAACAGTTGTCCGTCCTCCCATATACCACCCTCGATCTGGCCATCGGCGTAATGCATCACCCCGAGCCCACTGGGACGGTGGTTGCTGAAGTTGCCGAGGTAGATGTTTCCTCCGGGAAAAGTAACCGTACCCCGTCCTTCGGGTATGCCCATGGCGATCTCGCCGTAGAAGACCGTACCGTCGGCGTAGGTGTACCGGCCGGGGCCGTCGGGGCAGCCTTCATCGCAGGATTGCAACTCCGCGGTGTTTCCGATGAACCCGAGTGCGGACCAATTGGATTGTAGTTCGCCCCGGTCCCAGGTACCGGTTACGGTAGTGCCGTTGGCGAACGACATTACTCCTTCACCGTGGCGTTGGTTTGCGGACCACTGGCCGCGGTAGCTGTCCCCATTGGCGTATTGCATGTGTCCGTAACCACTCATTAGGTTGTCGGACATATTTCCTTCGTAGTAATCACGGTTAGCGAAGGTGAATTGAACCTTTCCTTCAAGCTTGTCCGCCGACCAATTTCCCAGGATCTTACCGCCATCGGTGTAATCAACCCGTCCACGGCCGTCGCGCTTTCCTTCCCGCCAATTTCCGGTATAGGTATTGCCGTTGCCGTCGGTGAGTCGGCCCTCCCCGTTCTGTAATTGCTGCCGGAAGCTGCCCGTGTACACGGATCCGTCGGGGTAAGTAAGGGTGCCGCTGCCGTCGAATTTGCCGGCGCGGAAACTTCCGGAGTATAGCGCTCCGTCAGCGAATCGGAGAATGCCCTGGCCGTCGTGGCAGTTGCCGCGCTGACAGCGGCCCTGAGCCAGGGTGACCGTCGCGCTGAGCAGCAGCAACGGAAGGAATGTGTATTTAAACATGCTTGACGTGTAAAAGAGTGTTGGTATCAGTGCAAACTCGAATCGCTCTGGCAACGCCCCGCGGGGCCGAAGTCCGTATTTCTAGCCTGGTCGGACAAAACCAAAAACCAAAGTAAAATTGCAAGAGAATTCTTAGAAAGAAGTTCGTTTGGAGAGAGACGCTGAGTACCTAATATAAGTGAGAGACGCCTCTAAAGCAGTCGGAACCCTTCTAAAATTGTACTTAGGATTCGATATAACAAGCGCCTTCTACGGAACGGTACCTTATGCCTGCTTACCGGTAGCACCCTAGTGTTTTAGGGTTCATTCCCGAGTCACCAACGAAGTACCCCTCCATTCCATTTCTCTGAAACCATTACTTTGCACGAAATTTTCACCGAATGCCCTTACGCCTTTTCTCTACACTATTTATTCTCCTGGTTTTCAGTCAGGTCCGGGGGCAGACCGACGTTTACGAACGCTTAGATTTTCCCGATAACTTAAGTTCGAATATACTCAGCCCCCGGCAATTTCTGGGCTATCGCCTGGGCGAGCGCTTTACGGAATACGCCCGCTCGGTAAACTACTTTGATTACCTGGCCGAGCAGAGCCCCCGCATAAAAGCGGAGCGCTACGGCACCACCTACGAAGGACGGCCGCTGCTGCTACTGACCATCACTTCGGAAGATAACATGCGCAACTTGGAGGCCATCCGCCAGACGCAGCTTCGCCTCGTCAACGGATACCGGGAGGCGGGGGCGCAGGTGCAAGGTCTACTGGCAACGCAACCCGTGATCAACAGTTACAGCTACAACATCCACGGAAACGAAGCCAGCAGCACCGAGGCGGCCATGCAGGTAGCCTACGAACTCGCTACGAGCGAGGATGCCCAAACGGTTGAATCCCTTGACCTTAGCGTAGTGTTGATGTTCGTCTGCATTAACCCGGACGGCCGCGACCGCTACGTGTACTGGTACAACGGCATGGCCCGCGCCACGGGGGGCGAAGAGCCCGACGATCTGGAACACCACGCACCCTGGCCAAACGGCCGCACCAACCACTACTGGTTCGACCTGAACCGCGACTGGATCTGGGGAGTACATCCCGAGAGCCGGGGCCATACCCGCGCCTACCAGCGCTGGATGCCCAACGTGCACACCGACTACCACGAACAGGGCTATGATGCGAACTACTTCGCGGTGCCGGGTACCACCCCGCGAAACCTCCTGCTGCCCGACGCCTACGAAACGTGGGCCGATACCTTCGGCCGGGCCAACATTCGCCAGTTCGACCGCATGGGCATCAGCTACTTCACCCGCGACCGCTTCGATTTCTACTACCCGAGCTACGGCAGCAGCTATCCTTCCGTAATGGGGGCGATCGGTATGCTGACCGAACAGGGTGGCATCGCTGCCGGCCGGGCCGTGGAAACCGAGGACGGATACGTGCTTACCCTGCGCCAGCGCGTGTGGGATCACTACACCACCAGCATCGCCCAGATCAAAACCGCGGCGGCCAACCGGGAAGCGCTGCTGCAATACAGCCTCGACGCCTGGAACCCCATCAACAGCAAACAGGGCACCACTGCCTACCTCATCGAGGACGACGGCAGCGACTACCTCGACGATTTCCTGCAAGTAATGCTCATGAACGGGGTGGAAGTGGAACGCACCACCGAGGAACTCGATGCGCAAGGAAGCAGCTTCCGCGACGGGACCCTATCCGAGCGCACGCATCCTGCCGGTAGCCTCATCATCGCTACCGAACAGCCACGCCACCTGTTTCTCAACAGCATCATGACCAATGACCTGCAAATTGAAGACAGCGTGATGTACGATATGTCGACCTGGTCGGCCGTACTTGCCTACAACCTCGAAGCCTACGCCTTCGCAGCTCCCGTACAGGTGGACACCGAACCGGTGACCGTGATCGAACGATCCGGCGCGGTAGTCGGACCCGCAGCGGGCGAAACCTACGCCTACGTGATCGACTGGGGACAGCGACAGGCACCGCGGGCCCTGGCCCAGCTCTGGGAAGCGGGCCTGCGGGTGCGGTCGTCGCTGGAACCCTTCACCACCGACGCGGGGGAGGAATTTTCGGCCGGTAGCCTCATCGTGCTCCGTGGCCGCAATCTCGAACACGAGGATGCACTACCCGAGCTAATGTCCTCCCTCGCCGACGATCTGGGGTTACGCATTAACCGGTTCACTACCGGCCGAATGCAGCAGGGCAACGACCTGGCGAGCACACGCAACTTCCCCGTCCGCCAACCAAAGGTTGCTCTCCTCGTCGATCAGCCCTTTGATACCTACACCAGCGGCCAGATCTACTTCCTGTTCGATTGGGAAACCCGACTTGCCGTCACCCGCATCCGCACGTCCCAGCTGAGACAGACGGCCGTACCCAAGTTCGGTAGCCGCTACGGGTACGCTGACCTGGACGATTACGACGTGCTCATTCTGCCCGATGCCAATCAACTCGGCGCGGTCTTTGGCAAAGAGGAGCTGGAAGTCCTGGAAAACTGGATCTCCGGCGGAGGCACCCTGGTTACAGTGGGCTCTTCGGCGGAATTTTTCACCGCGGAATCGAAATTTACCGATCAGCAAGTCAACACTTCCGATCGCGATACCTCGGCGGCCGCCGCCGCACTCTCCTTCGCCGAACGAACCGCGTACTACGGCAAGCAACATATCCCCGGAAGCGCCCTGAATGCTACCCTCGATACGACGCACCCCCTGGCATTCGGCATAAAGCCAGATGTGTACACCCTCAAATTCGGAGCGAACTCCCTGGTCCCCAGCGCTGATTTACAGAGTGTAGGACGGTACGCCAGCGACTCCACGGCACTGCTAGCTTCCGGCTACGCAAGCCAGGAAAACCTGGACCGCCTTGCCGGAAATACCTGGGCCGGCGTTCGGACGATCGGACGGGGGAAGGTGGTCTACTTGCTCGACAACCCCCACTACCGCATGTTCTGGCGGGGGCCAAGTCGACTGATGCAGAATGCCGTGATGATCGTGCCGGGGATGTAGCCCGGTTACCACAACAAGCTGCGACCGAAGGGGCGGCGGTACTCCCTTTCCCGGTCGCGGGCGTTGGGCAACAAGTAGTTGAGGTAAATCGCCATGGTCGGTTGCGAACTGGGGTCGGTCACGTTCACTTTTCGTTCGAGACGGATGAAGGAAACGATGCTGATGCGGGTGGAAACTTTCTGCGATACGCCCAGGGTATAGCGGTGGCGGCTAAATTGGCCATTCCGGTCCAGACGAAAACGGGCTTCGTACTCCGCAACTAACTCCGTGAACGGAAGTACCTCGTACGCCAATCCGGCCCTCGGTCGAATGGCCGCCCGGTGACGGGTTGCGTTCTCGTGGATGTCGCGCTCGTGCTGTAGCCTTAGCCGGCCTTCGAGGGTGAAAGGACCTTTGCCCAGGGGCAGAGCATAGTTCAGGTCGGCGAACGTACGCAGTTCGGTCTTGACGTCGGGATCGTAGCGCGGAGTCAGCCGTAAGCCCGGCGTAATGCTAAGCACATCACTGATCTTTCGGTTGACGGCCAGCAGCAACAGCACCCGGTTGTCGCGACCGGTGTTTATCGTTTGTCGGTGCTCGACCTCCAATTCGTACGCCCACTTCGTGTCTAGCTCGCGTTCGAAGGAGAATCCGGAAAAAAGCTGCAGCTGGGCGGTGAGGTTGGTTGCCCCCAGCAGGGTTAGGAGAGATAAAATAAGTCGCATAATCACTCATGAAGTCCCCGGGCGTCGCTTTTGTTTCCTGCCGCATCAACACCCCGCCGTTCCCCGGGTTTCAGGAGTAGCCAACACCTACACTACCATGAGACTCAGCTTTTACCTTTTACTCTGCTCCTGCGTCCTCGCCACCTCCTGCAACTCCGGCGATGGTGACGCCAACTACCGCGCATCGGAGGAAGTACCCGTCGTCGAGGCCGATTCTGCCCCCGCGGAGGTTGAGGTGCATCCCATCTTTCACGGATCAGTGGTCCTCACCCAGGGAGAGCGTACCATCTTCGTCGACCCATACAACGGGGCGGAACGCTATACGGAATTCGGTGCCCCCGATCTGGTACTGATCACCCACACCCACCCGGATCACCTCGACACGGCAACCCTCAGCGGACTCGATCTCAGCGAAGCGACGCTGGTAGCGCCCCAGGCCGTTATGGACGCCATGAGGATGAACCCATTCGCCGCTAGCCACGTCCTGGCCAACGGAGAAAACTGGACTTGGGAAGACGTAATCGTCACTGCCGTACCGGCTTACAACGATCCACCGAAGGACAACTTTCACCCGAAGGGTAAATTCAACGGCTACGTCGTGGACCTGAACGGCGAACGCTACTACTTCAGCGGCGACACGGAGGGCGTAACGGAAATGCGCGCCCTGGAGGACATCGATGTTGCCTTCGTGTGCATGAACCTGCCCTACACCATGGACATCGACCAGGCCGCAAGTGCCGTTCTGGATTTCGCGCCCGCGGTCGTATATCCCTACCACTACCGCAACCAGGACGAGACAAAAAGCGACGTGGAGGCCTTCAAGCAGATGGTGAACGAGCAGAACTCGGACATCGAAGTACGCCTGGAGAACTGGTACCCCGGATAAATTAGTCGCAGTCGAACTCCCGGCTGCGCGCTATTTCCAGCATCTGATCCCCCGATACCTGAGCGGAAACCCCCGTGCCCGTCTGCGTATTGGGAAGGGTGCTGGGGTCGGGTGACTCCTTCCACGATTCGACCTGATAATCTTTGTAGAGGCGGTCGATCATGTTGCCGTTGTAGAAATAGCGGCGTTCCTCGTTCACTTCGTCCACGGTGTAAGTACCGTCGTCCTGATCCGGCGGGGAGGCGAAGCGCCAGGACGACTGGGTAAGGTGAGCAAAATATAGGTCCTCCTCGTCGAAGTAGTACGTCTCACTGCCGCCGCCGTGGTCGCCCAGATAGAATTCGTGGCTGGCCCGCACCAGATCATCCGCGACGTAACAGAATGTGAAGGAGCCTCCGCCGGACTCTTCGTCGCAGTTGTACGACAGCGTGTCACAGCGCAGGGTGCCGGCTGCTTCCATTTCCTGTACGCGATCAAAGCGTTTGCGGACGAAGGCAATTTCAGATTCGGTGTTGGTGGTTACGTCCGGATCGGGGACGTTTGCGTCTTCCGTGACCGGTGAGGCATCCACCATTTCGCCGGAGTCTTCGGAGCCGGGGGTGTTATCGCAGGCGACAAGAAAAATCGTGAGCGCAGCTGCAGATAAAAGTTGCTTGATCATGCCTTGACGTCCACTTTGCGGTACGCTTCCACGACGGCCATTTCGCCCGCTTCTCCGTCCTGGCTGTTGCCGTGTTCCATGCCGTAGACGCCTTCGAAGCCCTTACCGTGGATGTGGCTCAGGACTTTCTCGTAGTTGATTTCCCCGGTGGTGGGCTCCTTGCGGCCCGGATTGTCGCCGATCTGGAAGTAGGCGATTTCCTCCCAGGCGGCATCGATGTTCGGGATGAGGTTGCCCTCCTGAATTTGTTGGTGGTAGATGTCGAAAAGGATCTTGCAGGACGGGCTGCCTACGGCCTGGCAGATGGCGTATCCCTGGGCGGCTTTGGTGAGGAAGAGTCCGGGGTGGTCGCGGTAGTTGAGCGGTTCGAGCACCATCGTGATGTCGTGGGGTTCCAGGATGGCCGCCCCCTGCTTCAGGGTTTCCACCACGTTGGCCATCTGGTAGAAAGGCTCGAGGCGCATCTGCACGAAGCCCGGAACAACCGTGACCCACTTGGCATTACACCGTTTAGCGATCTCAACGGAGTCTTTGATGTCCTGCAGAAAGGCATCGCGGTGCTCCCCGGCACCATTCGTCAGGGTGGGTTCCTTCCAGTTGATCTTGTTGGCAACGAAGACGCCCATCGTCATCCCTTTTTCGGCCAGTAGGGCACCGATCTTTTCCTGCTGACTCACCTCGCGCCGGGGCATCTGATTGTCTTCCCAGGCAGTAAACCCCATGTCGGCCGCCCAGCGGATCTGGTCGAGTACGTCCTCACCCGCTACGGCCTTGAACATTCCGTCGTGCGGCGCGAATTTAAGGGTGAACTTTTGGGCGGGGAACGCAGGAGCGGAGGAATTGGCGGAAGCGGTGGCCAGGGAAGACAGGCCAATGGCTGCGGAGGCGAGCTTAAGGGCTTTACGACGGTGCATGGGGTGAATTTGTGGCCTGAATATACATACCGCTTCCAATTATAACCGATACAGGTAGGTACGGGACGCCAGAATCAGAAAGGGTGATTACTTTTAACCATGGCGAAGTACGTTCTTTTTCTGGCGGCCATTTGGGTCACCGCTTGCACCACGGACCCCCTCGAAGTAAGGGAAATTGAAACCCGGGAAACTGCTCCGACGGATGATCTCGAAGCGGTAGAGGTTAACCCATCCACGGAGGGGTGGACCACTGCGGAAGACGGTCTTACGGCCAGCGCGCCCGCGACGCTGGAACTGCTGCCGGCTCAGGAAGCGCTGACGGTGTCCTTTTCCTACCGCGCCGGTGCGGATACCCGAGCGACGCTGCTACTCGGTAACCGGTTTCCACTGGAACTCACGACCATGGACCTCCCTGGCGCGGAAGAAAAGCGCAGCACGGTCACGAGTGCTCCCGGCGTATGGCGGGACGTGGAAATCGCTTACTTGCCCGCAAGGGGAGAGGAACCACCGCTGCTGGTTTCGGCCTACCTCAACAACAACCTCGTGTATTACCAACAACCCCTTGCCGGCGAAACAGGAGGAACGGAAGGGCCGCTCACCCTCGAAGTCACGGAGGGGACCATTTCGATCGCTAACCTGCGGTCTTCGGAGAGGGCCGGCCGTGGATCGTCCATCACCAGCACCGGCGAAGTTGCGCTTAACCTGCCCCTGATTCGGTACGCGTATTACCACATCAACGGCAACCCGGACCGGATCGACAACTGGGCCACCCTCACCCCGGAGAAAGAAGGCTACATCTCCCGCTTCGACTTAGACGGAATCCGGGAAAAAGGAAACGCATACGCAATACGCTTTGCGGCCGAGGTGGATATTCCGAAGGCTGGCGAATATCGTTTTCGGATTGCAAGTCCCAGCAGCACCCGGCTGTACATTGACGATCAGGTAGTGGTCGATATGGAAAGCCGCGATTCGGGCAACAACGGAGAAGGTAAGATTCAACTCTCCGAAGGGCCCCACCGGGTCCGCCTCGATCACTACCAGTTCAGTAACTGGAATCACCTTAAGGTGAGATATGCCTTCGAAGACGGAGCGTTCAACAGTTTTAGCGACATCCCCGAAGACCGGGCGGTGGCCACGCCAATGTCCGGCACGGTGCGGGAGATCGCTACGGACGACCGTCCCTACTTACTGCGCAGTTTTATGAACTTTCCTCCGGTGCGCGTATACGACTTCACCGAAAAGCGGACCCACGTCATCAGCGTAGGGGAGGCCGACGGTCCGCACTATTCCTACGACCTGCACAACGGCAGCCTGCTGCAGATGTGGCGCGGAAAGTTTGTGGACGTCAGCGACATGTGGAACGGGCGGGGTGAACCGCAGGTCGCACGCGCGCTGGGGGCGGTAGTAGCCTTCGACGGACATCCCCAGTGGAGTACGGATACGGACGAGTGGCCCGATAGCATTGCCGAATTGCGGCACTTGCGCTACGATCTCGATGAAAGCGGCCGTCCTACCTTCCACTACGACTTGGAAGGAAGCGCGGTGAGCGATCGGATCGTACCGGATGCGACGGGACTCACGCGTACCCTGACAAATACCGGCGAGGGCACCAGTCTGCTGACCCAACTGGCTTCGGGCAGGGACATCCGTGAAACCGGACCCGGCACCTTCGAGGTACAGGGACCTGGGGTAAGCCTGGAGGTGACCGAACTGGCCGCCGGTGGGCTGAGAATTTATCGCGGGGAGGGCGTTTCCCGGCTCGTCGCGGAACTGCCCGCCGGAGAGCAACTGACCTACCACATCAACTTCTAGAGCCAGCGTACCCAAATTTATCCATCCGTACCCCAGGGTATTGACAATCAATCGATCATGCGACGTTTCATCATTTGCGCTCTGAGCTGTCTTGCCGCCACCCTCGGTGCGCAGCAGGAGGCCGACTTTTATGCCATCGAGCAGGTAAATATTCCCGACGACATCAAATTAGAGGTGGGGGGCATGGACTTTTTGCCCGATGGCCGACTGGCCGTTTGTACCCGCCGCGGTGAGGTGTGGATGATCGAAAATCCCGGCGGGGAAGCAACCTATTCCCTGTACGCACGGGGACTGCACGAGCCGCTCGGCCTTACGGCCCACGACGGCGCGATCTACATTGCGCAGCGGGGGGAAGTTACCCGACTCGAAGACCGCGACAACGACGGCTGGGCCGACGTCTACGAAACCGTATACGAGGTGCCGCTGACCGGCAACTACCATGAATATCACTACGGGCCACTTTTTCAACCCGACGGCAACATGATCACCACCCTCAACGTCGGTTGGGAAGGACGCGGGGTGAGCCACGTGCCCTGGCGCGGCTGGATGATGCAATTCGATCCTTCCCAAAAGAAACTGATCCCCTATGCGGCCGGTATGCGGAGCCCGGCCGGATTTGGGACCAACGAAGCGGGGGATCTCTTCGTGGCTGAAAACCAGGGCGACTGGATCGGATCCGGTCGAATTACCCACCTGGCCAAGGGAGATTTTGCGGGCCACCCGGCCAGTCTGAAGTGGGCCGATCACGAAGCCTCCGAAGTAGAGCTCCGGGTCGACGACCTCAACGACAGCTACAAAACGATGTACAACGCCAGTAAGGAATTGGAGGGACTGAAGCTTCCGGCCGTATGGTTTCCGCACGGCATCCTCGGTATTTCCACGGCCGACATCCTGACCGACCGTACGGATGGGGCATTTGGTCCCTTTGCCGGTCAGCTGCTGGTGAGCGATCAGGGACAGAGTAAGATCATGCGGGTCGCGCTGGAAAAAGTAGATGGTGAGTACCAGGGCGCGGTTTTTCCTTTCCGGGAAGGATTTGGTTCGGGCCTGCTGCGCATGAAGTTCAGCAACGATAACGCGCTCTACGCGGGACAAACCGCCCGCGGCTGGTCCGCCACTGGGGGTAAGGAGTTTGCCCTGGAGCGGCTGAAGTGGACGGGGAAAACCCCCTTCGAGATGTACGCGGTGCGCGCGACCTCCGATGGATTCGAGGTGGAGTTTACCAAGCCGGTTGCCGCCGCAAACGTGAAGCCGTCCGCCTTTGCTATCCAAAACTTTACTTACATCTACCACCACAATTACGGCAGCCCGGTAATGGAAATTCAGGACAATCCAGTCACCTCCGCCGAGCTCCAGGCCGACGGCAAGACGGTCCGCCTAACGCTGGATGGCTTTCGCCCCGGCTACATCTACGAAATCAAGGTCAACGGATTAAGGAGTTCGGAAAACGATAACCTCCTGCACGACTTCGGATACTACACGCTTAATGCAATCCCCGGAGGAGGCACGGGCGAAGCACTGGCCCAGGCCGATAGCGAGAACACGGAAAACTCAGCCAAAAACCCTACGGCCATGCCCGCCGATTGGGATGGAACGTTCGACGAGGAAATCCTGCTGGAATCCGCGCTCGGCATGAAGTTCAAGCAACAGTACCTCACCACTACACCCGGGGCCAAGGTCAAATTCACTTTCCGAAATCCCGACGACATGGAGCACAATTTCGTGCTCACGAGCGGGAAGATGGGGGACAAGGTCGGCGTAGCCGCCTCCAAACTCGGACTGAAGGGCGCCGCGACCGCCTACATTCCGGACATGCCGGAAGTGCTGGTGCACACCCAGCTCGTCGCGCCGGAAACGGAAGAGGTGATCTACTTCACCGCTCCCACCAAGCCGGGGACCTACGAATATGTGTGTACCGTGCCCGGTCACTATACCGTGATGCGGGGCGTGCTGGTGGTGAAGGGTGCCGCTTCGAGGTAGTTCAACCGATCATTACGCTGACCGCATTTCCGCCAAAACCGGTAGCGTTGACTAAGATGCGGTGCAACTCAGCGGGTTCGGAAAGCTGTGCGTAAGGAAGGAGGATCGACCGTTGCTTCCGCAGCATTTCGACGGCTGCAACCAGCGCAAGCGGACCGCTTGCCCCGAAGGTATGCCCGGTGGCCCACTTCATGGAAGTGGTCACCGGCGACTGATTACCGAAAACTTGCTGTATTGCTAACTGTTCGGCCGCGTCACCGCGACGGGTGCCCGGGGCGTGCGCTACGATCAAATCGGGTGGACCAACGGCGGCAGCGGCTTGTCGCATACTGGACTGCAGTGCCATTCCCTCGCGGCTGATTCCGGTAGCGCTCCGGCAGCGCTCCCGACTAAACCCTAAGCCCTGAATCGTCGGTCCGTCCGGCTCGGTTACGGCTTCGAGTGCGAGGAATGCCGCCCCCTCACCGACCACCATGCCCGTTGCGGGATCATCCATTGGCCGACAGGCGTAGTTGTCCTGCGGGGTGGGTGTAGCGACAATGCGCAACCGCTCCATTTGCCGGAGGGTAAAGAGCGTAAGGGCCGCCTCGGTACCACCGACCAGTACCCTTTCGGCCATGCCCGATCGCAATAGCGCGACGCCGTGGACCAGGGCGTGGAAGCCGGATGAGCAGGCTACGCTGAGTCCGTCCGAAAGCTCACCTACCCCGAAGTAATCGGCGAGGGCAAAACCTACGCTACCTAGCGTCGTATTCGGTGAAGTGCGCACGGGCAGGGTTTGTCCGGTTCGGTGCGTTTCGTAGGCGGTTTCCCAGGCCTCGGTGGGGCCACGCGAGCAACCAACCAGAATTGCGAAGTCGCGTCCTTCCCACTTCGCGGCACCTACCGCCTCCGCCGCGGCGGGCAGCGCCAGGGCAACCGTGCGATCAACTTCCCGGTCGTGGATGTACTCCGCAATGGGCCCGGTTTTGGGTAGGGCGCCAACGGGGTACACGGGCAGGCCGGTCGCAGGGTCGGGTTGCCAGCTGCGGTTTTCCGTCAGTAAGGTGTTCCAGGTGGTCGGTACCGTGTTGCCCGCGGCCGAGATCATGCCCGTACCGGCGATTTGGATGTTCATTAGCTAGAGAATATAAGGCTTCGCTGGAGAGTCGAAACCAGACGGTCGATCTCCTCCCGGGTATTGAAGGCGTGTAGGCAAATTCTCACTCTTTCCTCCCCCCGGGCAACGCTAGGTGGACGTATGCCCTTGACGAGTAACCCGGCGGAGAGCAACGCCCGCTCGGCGGCAATTACGTCTTGTCCTTCGGCGGGGCGGATGATCTGGACGGGCCCCGTTAATTCCGGGCTACGGTCACCGAATCCGACTTCCACAATCCGCTGGCGGAAGAAAGAGATGTTGCGCTCCAGGATTTGACGAACTGCGGGTTGTCGGTCGGATAGGAGGTCGTAGGCCGACTCGATGTGGGCCAGCTGTTCGGGGCGGGGAGCAGTAGTAAATATAAACGGCCGGCTGAAGTTGATCAGGTAGTCACGGAGCGCCGTGCTCCCGAGTACGGCCGCACCACTGGCACCGGGCGCTTTTCCGTAGGTCATCACCGCAGCAAATATGCTGTCCTGCAGGCCGAGTTCGGCGGTTAGGCCGGCACCGTTCGGACCGTCGATTCCGATGCTGTGGGCTTCGTCGACAATGAGGTGGGCACCGTACTGCCGGCACAGGGCAGCCAGCTCGTTCAGCGGGGCGGGAGTTCCGCCCATACTGAAACGCGCTTCGGTTACGAAGAACAGGTTGCCGGATGATGGGGTGGAGCTAAGTACCCGTTCGGCCTGCTTTAGGTCGTTGTGTTTGCACCTGCGCGCCGCCGCCCCGCTGAGCCGTATGCCGTCGCGGATGCTGGCGTGAATGAGGGCGTCGTAAACGATGGTGTCGGTGCGGCGGGCGATGCAGCTGAGCAGACCGAGGTTGGCCGTGTAGCCGCTTCCGAAGAGGAGGGCGGAGTCGAAGCCGTGGAATGTGGCGATGCGCTGCTCCAATTGCGTGATCGCCTCACTGTCGCCGGAGATCAATCGGCTGCCGGGAGCGGTATTATATGACGCTGCTGCGGAGGTTAGACAACGCGAAAAGCCCAGGTAGTCGTTGGACCAAAAATCGATTCCCTCCCGGCTACCGGGCAGTTCGCGGTAGGTGCCGGATTCGTGCAACCCGGCGAGTCGCTGTTGCAGAAAATCCGGGCCCGACATCGCTATTCCCCCTGCTTGGTGGCGGAGCGGAAGATGCGGTCCCAGTTGACGCCATTGAACAGGCTGCCCTCCTTGATGGAGAACCAGATGAAGAGGGGCTTGCCGAGGATGTGGTCTTCCGGTACGAAGCCCCAGACCCGACTGTCTTCGGAGTTGTGACGGTTGTCGCCCATCATCCAGTAGTAGTCCTGCTTAAAGGTGTACTCGGTAATCTCCTGGCCGTTGAGGTAGAATTTGCCGCCGCGGCGCACGAAGTCCGGGTTTTCCTCGTACACTTTGATTGGTCTCCAGTAGAGCTCGTAGTTGCGTTCGTCCAGGGCGACGGTCATTCCGCGGGCCGGGATCTTGATTGGGCCGTAGTTGTCCACCGTCCAGTTGCCGAAGTACTTTTCGCTGTGGGGGTAGAGCCGGACGCCGTTGGGGGCGGTCTGGTCGAAAAAGTCGAAGGTGCCGTTGGGGTCTCCCGCCTGGAGGGCTGCGAGTTGCTTGTTGCTGAGGAACATGACGAAGCTCTCGCTGGAGCGCTGCTGGACGTCGTCGGTACTGATGCCCATGTCGGCCCAGTTTGAGCGGTTGGGGGTGCCGCTGAAGGTGATGTCGTAGAGAAACTGAATGCCTTCCGGATCTTCGACGCGGGTGCCGTCGATGAACAGTTCGCGGTCCTTGATCTCCAGGGTTTCGCCGGGTAGTCCGACGGCGCGTTTGACGTAGTGGTCTTTCTTGTCGCGCGGGCGGGTGACCAGTTCGGCACGACCGGTCTGGATGGCCCGCTGGGCGTTCGCGTCGATGTTGCCCATCTCGTAGTCGTTGCTCGAGTAAGTGCGGTAGGGGAAAATGTAGACGCTGTCGCCCGAGGGAACGTTAAATACGACGGGGTCGTAGCGGTCAATTTCTTCCAGAGCGGGCAGGCGGCGGTAGGGTAGGCCGGCCCCGTCGATATAACTCTCGCCACCGACGACCGGCGCGCGGTTGTGCACGAGGGGGAGCATGAGGATGGTTTCCGGCAGGCGAAGGCCGTAGTTGATCTTGGACACGAAGAGAAAGTCGCCTACATTGAGGTTATTCTCCATCGACGGGGTGGGGATGATGTAGCTCTCGATCAACAACAACCGGATGAGCGCTGCAGCGAAGATGGCGAAGATGGCCGCTTCGGCCCAGTCGCGCACCACCGGCTTAGCGAAGGGAGGCTGATTGCGCAGTTTGCGTACCTCGCGGTCGTCCTTTGCTTTTTCCGCGGCGGCGAGTTTGGCCTGCCATTCCCGTTCCTCTACCAGGATGGGACCGCGGTAAACGGGCTCGGTCGTGCCTAACCACCCGAAGTACCCCCAGCTGGCGACGACGGCCAGGACGTGCTCGAAGAAATTAAAGCGGTTGAAGGAGCGGGCCAGATCGACCATCAGGCCGGCAAACCAGATCATGTTGAAGTAGGGGATGAGCAGCAGCAGGCTGTAGCTGCCCTTGCGGCCCACGAGTTCCGATACCACCCACATATTGTAGCCGGGGATCAGGGCAGCGGTAGCCTTCCTTCCCGCGCGGGGAAACAAGCGGTAAAGGGCCAGGCTAAGTCCGATGTAACCGAGCAAAAGCACCCAGGTCAACCAAGTCATAGGTAATCATTATGGTAAGAGCGGCGAAGGTACACCATCGCGGGGCCTTTAGGGGGCCGATTCGACGAAACCCTCCAGCCACAGCTTGTGTCCGCCCCGCTGCCCACGAAAATACACCTTGACGTACTTCCGGTAAAAACCGGCGTCGGCCGCGTCGTAGGTGACGTTGATCGATCCAATCTCCCCGGGGGCTACGGGTGTTTCTTCCCATTCGGTGGCCGTACAGCCGCAGCCGATCCGCACGTTTTCGACCACGAGGGGAGCGTCGGTCAGGTTTCGGTAGCGAAAGGAATAGGTCACGGGCTCGTCCTGAAAGGTGTCAGCGGCCTGCACGGTGTTGGGTTGCAGCCACTCGACCGGGTCAGAGAGGGTGCCCACCATACTGAGGAGGATGATTAAGTGCATCATAGGGAGCTAACGTCCGCCGGCCGTCCCTATTTTGTTAAGGAACTCCTATACTTGTTCCGGGCCGTATCCGTCCGCTCTTCACGCACATTATATATTCACACAAATCGAATGAAAATGAAAAAGCTCTTTCTTGCCCTCGCACTCGTTTTTGGCACCGCCACCGCCGCCTTTTCCCAGGTCGTGGTCGACGGAGTAAACATCAACAACCTCGATGAGGTGCAAATGGTCCGGATGATCGCTCAGGAGCGGTTTCTCTCCAACAAGGTGACGATCTTCATCGACTACGGACAAAGCATCAACGGCGGCTCCCGCAACCGCATGGAAGTTATAGACCCCTCCTCCGGCGACCGCATCAAGTTCAATAGCGTGATGCACGCCGTAAATTACCTGATCGCCAATGGATGGGCTTACGTCGAAGCGATGGTTCTGCCTAGTGAGGGCAACGCCAGCACCACGGGCGGCAGCACCCAGTACCTGTTTGTGCGGAATATGACGCGCTAATTCTCGTCCGCCGAATTCTTCCGGTAGCGCTAGGTGCGCTACCGGAAGTTCGTCGGCCGAGTAAGCCACTGATTATCCTCACTCGGCCGACGAACTTTAGCGATTTTCTTTACTGGCTTACTCGGCCGACGAACTTTTTTCCTGGCCTTTGCGGCCAGGAAAAAAGGATTCGGCGGACGAGTGGGCCAGGTAAAAAGGATTCGGCGGACGAGGCGGACGAGTTAGACCCGTGATATTTCGAAGACGTGGGCGGGCCAGTAGCCCGGGTCGAGCCGCACGTAGTTGGCGTTTGAGTTCCACCAGTAGGTGGCGCCGGTGAGCAGGTCGGTGACGCGGAAACCCTGTTCCCCCAGTAGTTTTTTCGGTACGGCGCAGTAGCCGTCCTGCGGATTGTGGGGGTCGAAGTTGACAATGGTCCAGATCAGGCTGCTGCGGTCGTCGCTGTACTTGACGTAGCTGAGCAGGTTGGGGTTGTTGGTGTCGGTGAATACGAGGTTGTTCGTTTGCTGAAGGGCGGTGTGCTCCTTGCGAATCCGGTTGATCTGTTTGTAGGTCTCCGTGATCCGGTTGCGGTACGTCCAGTCGTAGTGGCGGGCGACGTACTTCTCGCTATCGTAGTATTCTTCCTTGCCGTTGGTGTTTCCACGGTTTTCCATGATCTCGTAACTGGGGCCGTAGAGTCCGTAGCTGCTCGAGAGGGTTGCCGCCAACAAGAGGCGCTTGACGAATTGGTTCTCGTTGGCCGCCATCATCTCGTAGGCGAGAATGTCCGGGGTATTTGGCCAGAAGTTGGGCTGCATGTACTGGCTTAGCTCCGTAGTGGTGAGCTCCTCGAGGTACTCCCGCATCTCCGCGGCCGTGGTGCGCCAGGTGAAGTAGGTGTAGCTCTGCTGGAAGCCGCGCTTGGCGAGTTCGGCCATGATCGCCGGGCGGGTAAAGGCCTCGGCCAGGAAAATGACGTCGGGGTAGCGCTCGTTCGTTTCCCGGATGATGTATTCCCAGAAGCGGTAGGGCTTGGTGTGGGGGTTATCCACCCGGAAGATGCGCACGCCGGCTTCGCACCAGTAGAGGGTCACGTCGAGCAGTTCCTTCCAGAGTGCCTTCCAGTCTTCGGTCTCGAAGTTGATGGGCACGATGTCCTGGTACTTCTTCGGCGGGTTCTCGGCGTACATGATCGATCCGTCGGGACGCCAGATGAACCACTCGGGGTGCTCCTCGATGTAGGGATGATCGGGAGCGCACTGAAAGGCGAGATCCAGGGCAACCTCCATGCCGTGCTCGTGGCACTTGGCCATGAGGCGTTTGTAATCGTCAAGGGTGCCCAATTCGGGAAGAATGCTCTTGTGGCCGCCTTCCTTGGAACCGATGGCCCAGGGACTGCCGGGTTCTCCTTCCATCGCGTTCGTTGCGTTGTTGCGGCCCTTCCGGTTGCGGAAGCCGATGGGGTGGATCGGCGGCATATACAGCACGTCAAATCCAAGTTCTTCGATACGTGGTAGCAGTTCTTCCACGTCCCGGAAAGTGCCCGTGCGATTGATGTCCGGGGAAGTGGACCGGGGAAACAGTTCGTACCAGCTGCTGAATCGCTCTTTCCTGCGTCCCACCTTCACCTTCAGTCCCAGATCGTACACCGTCTCGTACCGCCGCAGGGGATGGTCGTGCAGCAACTGAGCGAACGATTCGCTGAGGACGTACTGAACGCCCTCCTCGGTTTCACCACCCAGTCGTTGGATGGCCTGGGTTACTTCACCGTGGGCATCGCCGCTGAGTTGGTCGGCCTTTTCGCTCAGCAGGTTACCCCCGATGCGCAGTTCGACGTCCATTTCCTGTCCGTCGGCGTGCTTTTTCTTGAATCCCCGGTACCAGGTTTTGAGGTGGTCTACCCAGGCTACGAGGCGGTAGTCGTAGTAACCCTGTTCGTCGACGGGAAAGGAGGCGGACCAGAGGTCGTTGGGGCTTTCCTCCATTTCCGTGACCTGCCACGTGTCGCCGTCGCTCTTGCGGTATTCGACGATGGCACGCAGGTAGTCGTGGCTGTCGCCGAAAATGGTGGCGGAGACCTTGACGGATTCACCGACTACGCGCTTCACCGGAAACCTTCCGTTGTTGATCTGGGGGGTGACGTGGTCGATTATGGTACGGTTCTGCATAGTGTGCTTAAGCAATGTGATAAAGGCATAGAAACGATTGCTCCGCGTTACGTTCATTGCCCGGGGCATAAATTTCGGACGGGCGGGTACGCGGGTGCGGTGGGTACCGGCCCAACCGCTTACCTTTGCGGCTTTCTACCGTTTGCCTTGCTCCTGCCTTCCCGCCAACTATGGCTGCCGGAGCGGCGTTTCACCCATTCAAAATAAATAACCCCACCTCCTTATGGCTTACGATCTAATTGTTGTCGGAAGCGGACCCGGCGGCTACGTCGCCGCAATCAGAGCCGCCCAATTGGGCATGAAAGTCGCCGTCGTCGAACGCGAAAGCCTCGGCGGCATCTGCCTCAACTGGGGCTGTATCCCCACCAAGGCCCTGCTGAAGAGCGCCCAGGTCTTTGAGTACATCAACCACGCCGGTGACTACGGCATCGAAGTAGCAGAACCCACCGCCGATTTCGGTAAAATGATCGGACGCAGCCGGGGTGTCGCCGACGGCATGAGCAAGGGAATCAACTTCCTCTTCCGCAAGAACAAGATCGAAGTACTGAAGGGTAGCGGCAAACTGATCCGCGGTAAGAAGGTCGAAGTGACCGACGAAGATGGAAAGGCCACTACCTACGATGCCGAAAACATCATCGTTGCCGTCGGCAGTCGCGCCCGTCAGCTCCCCAACCTGCCCATCGACGGCAAGAAGATCATCGGATACCGCGAAGCCATGACGCTTCCCACCCAACCCAAGCGGATGGTCGTGGTGGGAGCCGGGGCCATCGGCGTCGAGTTTGCCTACTTCTACAGCAGCATCGGCACGGAAGTGACCATCGTCGAATTCCTGGAGCAGGGCCTCGTACCCCGGGAGGATGCCGACATCTCGAAGGAGCTCACCAAAATCTACAAGAAGAAGGGCATCAAGACCCTGGCCAACACCAGCGTGGAAAGTGTCGACACGAGCGGCGACGTGCTGCAGGTCAAGACCAAGAACCGCAAGAGCGGCAAGGAGGAAGTGATCGAGTGCGACGTCGTCCTTTCCGCCGCCGGCATCAGCCCCAATACGGAGAACCTCGGCTTGGAGGACCTCGGCATCGAAACCGACCGTGGTATCATCAACGTCGATGAGCTGTACCGGACCAACGTCCCCGGCATTTTTGCCATCGGCGATGTAGTTCCCGGTCCTGCGCTGGCGCACGTTGCCAGTGCGGAAGGCATTATTTGCGTGGAGGGCATTGCCGGAATGAAGCCGGCCCCCCTCGATTACGGCAACATTCCCGGATGTACCTACTGTTCGCCCGAGGTGGCCAGCGTGGGCTACACCGAAGAAGCCGCCCGCGAAGCCGGTTACGAAGTGAAGGTGGGCAAGTTTCCCTTCTCCGCTTCCGGTAAGGCGAGTGCCGCCGGCGCAAAGGAAGGTTTCGTGAAAGTGATTTACGACGCCAAGTACGGCGAGTGGCTCGGTGCCCACATGATCGGAGCCAACGTGACCGAAATGATCGCCGAAGTAGTCGCCTGTCGCAAACTGGAGACTACGGGACACGAGATCATCAAGACCGTTCACCCACACCCCACCATGAGCGAGGCCGTGATGGAGGCTACCGCAGCGGCCTACGACGAGGTGATACACCTGTAGGGCCACGGCCGTTCAACCATCGCAAAAAGCCCCGGCGAACATTCGTTCGCCGGGGCTTCTTCGTTTCGCGCAAAAGGAGCGAAGACTAGGCCTCCTCCTTGGTGGCTTCGACTTCTTCCGTTGCCGGCTCGTCTTCGATCTTCTTGGCGAAGCGGCTCTTGCCGAACTTCTTGTTGAATTTGTCGATCCGGCCGGCGGTGTCGACGAATTGCATCTTGCCGGTGAAGAAGGGGTGGCTCGCGCTGGAGATCTCCAGTTTGATCAGGGGGTACTCGTTACCGTCTTCGAAGGTGTCGGTGTCGCGGGTCTTGGCGCACGACTTACCGAGCCAGCTTACGTTGGCGTTGATGTCACGGAAGATGACCGTCCGGTAGGTATCGGGATGCAGTTCCTTTTGCATTGCTTTTTATTTTAGGGCGCAAAGATAAGGAATATAAACCATTTACCTTTGGGCGGTGCTTAGATTGATTGGAATAATAATAGCGGGCTGCTTTGGTATGGCCCCCGTAGCTGCGCAGGAGCTCATGGTTACCGAGATCATGGCCGACCCTACACCAAGTCAGGGACTACCCGCAGCCGAATACCTCGAGCTATACAACGCCGGATCCGCCCCGGTGGATCTCACCACCCTGCAGGTAGCTAGTGGCGGAGCACCCAGACCCGTCGCAAGCACTGGATACCTTCTACCGGCCGGCGGGTACGCAGTAATTGTCGATCACGAGGTCGCGGAAGATTTCACGGCATTCGACGTAACGGTGCTTTCCACTGACTTACCCGGTTTAACCAACGGCGGGGACGAAGTATCCATCTATATGAACGATAGGGTGGTAGTAAGCCTGAATTACACCGATGATTGGTACCAGGACAAGGACCGAGACGATGGCGGATACAGCTTAGAATATACCGGACGGGGTGCGGTAAACTGCGGAGGAAATTGGCGGGCGAGTGTGAACGTGCAGGGCGGCACCCCCGGCCGACCGAATAGCGTAGTGGGCCAACCGGCCGATAATACGCCCCCCCAAGTAGTGGAATACACCGTAGACCCGTTCGGTGTGGTGGTTACTTTCGACGAGGACGTGGTCGGGCCGGCGGACCACATTTTCCTGCTCAATGGCGATCCGGTTCGGGTAAATCTGCAGGACGGACGAACGTTCAACATTCGGTTCGACCCGGTGGCGGGACGAGTGGATACGCTGGCGGTACTGCCCGATTACGCAGACTGTGCCGGCAATTTTCCGACCGAGATCGTAGATCTATTCATCCTGCTACCCGTACCCACCGCGCCGGGTGATGTGGTTATCAACGAGGTGTTGTTTGACCCCGGCCCGAATGAGGGCGATTACGTAGAGTTAGTTAACGTATCGGATCACGCGATCGACCTCCGAAATTGGGGGATGTCGAACGTCGAATCGTCGCAGCGGCCAAAGTCGCTCGATAGGTCGATTTTGCTTCTGCCGCAGGATTTTCTTGTGCTCGCCGAAGACCGGGCCGGTTTGCTTGGACGCTTCCCCCGCGTAGACGCGGCGCGCGTACTGGAAGTCGACTTGCCCCCGCTACCGAATGAGCGGGGCAATTTCACCCTTGCGACCGGCGAAGGAATACCGGTCGATGCCTTTACTTACGGGGTAGACATGCATGCTCCCCTGCTTAGTTCCGTTGAGGGCGTGAGCCTAGAACGGTTGCACACCGATGCTCCTACCCAGGAGGCAAGCAACTGGTACTCCGCTGCTGGTACCGCGGGTTATGGCACGCCGACGCTGCCAAATTCCCAAGCTCCAAGCTCACCGGCACAGGTCGCCGAATCCGTGAAGCTGGTCGAGCGCATTTTTTCACCGGACGGAGACGGGCACGACGACGTCCTGGAGATCGCTTACCGGACTGCCGCACCCGGAGCGATGGCCCGCCTGACCGTCTTTGATAGCCAGGGAGCACCGGTCGTCGACCTTCAGCCTACCGTTCTGTTGGGTGCGGAAGGCGTACTGGAATGGAATGGCACCGATGCAAGTGGGCGGATCGCGGATCCCGGGGCGTACATCCTCCTGGTAGAAGTTTTCGATCCAAACGGCCGGACCGACCGGTACAAATTACTGGCCGTACTCGCCGGATAACGCCATGGACCTAGATCATACCCTCTTCGAGTTTTTTAACCAGCAGTTGGCCAATCCTTTCCTCGATGCGGTGCTGCCCGTCTACCGGGATAAGACCACCTGGATTCCACTTTACGTAACGCTTCTTTACCTGATCTGGCGATCCTACGGCATTCGACGGACCCTGTATCTGGTAGTTTGCATCGCAGTGGTTATCGCGGTTGCCGATCAACTCGCTGCGGGGATCATTAAGCCGTGGGTCGGCAGGCTGCGGCCGTGCGCTACTCCGGAACTTGCCGATCGGGTGCGGACGCTCGTTAATTGTGGGGGGGTGCTTAGTTTTCCCTCCAATCACGCGACCAATCACTTTGCCCTGGCGACTGTACTGAGCTTGACCTGGGTGCGATCGAGGGGGTGGCGAACGCTGTTGTTCGTTTGGGCGCTCACCATATCCCTGGCTCAGGTGTACGTGGGCAAGCACTTTGTCGGAGACGTGATTGCGGGCGGGCTGCTCGGCAGTTTTATCGGATTGATCGGCGTGCTGATCTACCGAAGGGTCGCCGGTCGGGAGGCTATTGTACAGAAGTCTGGTCCGGTCAATTAACTTATTGCAACTGGGTGGCGTTAGCAGTGTTCGTATTTCCCTCTCTATGGCTTGGTGGCAGTATTTCTTTCTTTTCGCGTCCGCCCTCATCGGCGGTGGGCTGGCGCAGTACGGTGAGCAGCGGTACCGAGCTTACTTACCCATTCTGCTGTCCTTCAGCGGAGCCTACCTGCTGGCCATCGCGGCCCTGGAATTGATTCCGGACGTATTCGGTGAACCATCGGATGCTCCCGGATTGTGGCTCCTGCTCGGCTTTTTCGTCCAACTGCTGCTCGAAGGCTTCAGTCAGGGAGTGGAGCACGGCCACGTACACACCCACCGCGGGCAGGGTTTCGGCTATGCAATGCAGGTGATGATCGGACTGGGGCTACACGCCATCCTGGAGGGGCTTCCCCTGGGGGCGACCGACGGCCACGTCCACCACCACAATCTGTTGCTCGGTATTGGACTCCACAAACTTCCCGCTGCATTCGCACTTGGCTTATTACTCCGGGGATCGGGCTATTCTCGCCAGTTCGTCTGGGGTTGTTTGACGGTATTCGGCCTACTTTCGCCCCTGGGAGCCTTCCTTGGCGAGATCATCAGCATCGACCCGGTCTGGAGAATTCGGATTCTCGCCCTGGTGGTGGGCAGCTTCCTCCACATTTCCACCACCATCCTTTTCGAGGCCGACGGCAGTCACCGGCACGGTATCTCGGTCAGAAAATTTTTGGTCATCCTCGCGGGCATGTCGGTTGCCTTCTTCACGGTTCACTGACCCGATCCGATTAATGGCCTGACTGTAGGTTCAATTTCTCCCCGATGCATCAGCAGCCACGTCCCTACAGTGCCCGTACCGTCGGCATCCTTTGCCTGCTGCTCGGGGCAGTCCTGTTCAGCTCCAAGGGAGTGATCATCAAACTAGCCTATGAGTACGGGGTGAGCAGCATTAGTTTGCTCGGTCTGCGGATGATCTTTTCGTTGCCGCTGTTTCTGCTGATCGGATACGTTCGCGGGGGAAAAAAGGCCGGGCGAGCGTCAATTTCTACCGGTGATTTTATCATCATTATATCGCTGGGGGTCATGGGGTACTACCTGGCCAGTTACACCGATTTCCTGGGTCTGCGCTACCTAAGCGCCGGCATGGAACGGGTGATTCTGTTCACCTATCCGACTATGGTGCTCATCATCCAGCGATTGGTGTTCGGTACGCCGATCAGGCCCGTTCAGTGGGTGGCAACGGGGATTTGCTACCTGGGCATCGTCATTGCCTTTAGCGGCTCTGACCTAACCGCCGGAGGTGATTTTTTGCAGGGGGCTGCCCTAATTTTCCTAAGCGCCCTGCTGTACAGCACTTACATCATCGGGAGCGGCCGCCTGGCGCCGAAACTGGGGAATGTCCGTTTTACCAGCATTGCTTTGATCACGGCATCCGTCGCGGTGATCCTGCACGTTTTGCTGAGCAGTGAGCCCTTGCTTGGCTTGCCTCCAATGGTCTACGCCTACGCGGGAGTGATGGCGGTGTTTTGTACCGTCATTCCCAGTTATCTGGTCACCGAAGGTGTTCGGCGGCTTGGCGCGGGAGATGCCGCCATCATCGGGGCGGTCGGACCGGTCGCTACGATTGTCCTGGAGTACTTCGCACTGCACGAGCACATGAACGGATTGCAGGGGCTGGGAGCCGTTTTTATCATTGCCGGGGTGGTGATTATCGGCAGGAGCAAGGGATAGACAAACAATTTGTGTTATATTTGTCGGCTCGTCTAAACAACTTCCATGGCCAAAGTAAAAGTCGCTTTCTTCTGTACCAACTGCGGTGCCGAAAGTCCCAAGTGGATGGGGCAGTGTCCTTCCTGCAGGGCCTGGAATACGCTGGTTGAGGAAAAGGTTGTCAAGACCAAAAACGACCGCATCGAACACCAGCCCGACTGGCGATCCGTCGGCAACGGGGCCGCCGCGGCGGCGGCCGGGCCGATCGGGAAGGGTCCCCGTCCCGTAAAGCTGGCTGAGGTGACCGCCGGTGAAGTAGCACGACTCGTCGCTCCCGATCAGGAGCTCAATCGGGTGCTCGGCGGCGGGATCGTCCCGGGTAGTATCGTGCTCTTCGGTGGACAACCCGGTATCGGAAAATCCACCCTGCTGCTGCAACTCGCCCTTCGCCTCGGTAAGCGCGTCCTCTACGTGAGTGGAGAGGAAAGCGAGGAGCAAATAAAGATGCGGGCGGACCGTCTCGGTGGCGTCGCCGACAACTGCTACCTGCTCACCGAAACCAATACCGACAAGCTCCTCAAGCACGCCGCTAACCTCAAGCCCGACCTGCTGATCGCCGATTCCATTCAAACCCTGTCCAGCCCCCACGTGGAAAGCATGGCCGGTACGGTCAGCCAGGTCCGCGAATGCGCCGCCGAGTTGCAGCGATTCGCCAAGGAGAGTGGCATACCGGTATTCCTGATCGGGCACATCACGAAGGAGGGCAGCATCGCCGGACCAAAGCTGCTCGAGCACATCGTCGATGCCGTCCTTCAGTTCGAAGGTGACCGCAACTATACCTACCGCATCCTCCGTACCCTTAAGAATCGGTTCGGCTCTACGGACGAACTGGGCATCTACCAGATGGACAGCACCGGCCTGCGGGAGGTATCCAACCCCTCCGAGCTGCTGCTGAGCGAGCGCGACGAAAATCTCTCCGGCTCCGCGGTCTGCGCAACGTTGGAAGGGATGCGGCCGATGCTCATTGAAGTGCAGGCACTGGTGAGCGCGGCGGTCTACGGTACCCCCCAGCGCTCGGCCACCGGCTTCGACCTCCGCCGCCTGTCCATGTTGCTGGCCGTTCTGGAAAAACGTGCCGGCTTGTCCCTCGGCAACCAGGATGTATTTCTCAACATCGCGGGTGGGTTGCGCGTCGACGATCCCGCCATCGATCTATCCATCATTGCCGCCCTGCTCTCCTCCGCCCAGGATGTGATGGTGCCCCCCAATTTGTGCTTTGCCGGCGAGGTGGGTCTCAGCGGGGAGATTCGTGCCGTCACCCGCATCGAGCAACGGATCCAGGAAGCCGACCGGCTCGGATTTCGCGGTATCTACGTGAGTAAGTACAACGTGAAGGGACTCGATCCCGACCGCTACGGCATCCGTATCCATACCGTGGCTACCGTTCGCGAGTTGTTCGAGGCGCTGTTTGCCTAACCGAAGTTTAGGAGACGGGCGATCAGGCTCTTTCGCTCCACAATGATCGTGGCTTCCCCCTGCATGAATGGGGTTGATTCGATGCGGTACCCAGTGCTGGACAGTAGGCCATTGGGAAAGGTTACTTCGACGGTCAGGTACTCTCCATCCGGAATTACCCCCACACTGGCCACCGTGCCCGCAACCGATCCATACTCAAGCGAGGGCCAACTTGGGAACTGGACCACGACGCGCTGACCGACGCTTACCTTTCCGCTTCCCCGGATGTGGAGTTTCATGACGCCGATGGTATTGCCCGCATTCAGGGGCAGTACCGTAGCGACCATCGTCTCCTTGAGCAGAAAATTATCCTCCCGCACATCGGGCTGCAAGACTACCGTTCCGCTTACCGGTGAAACCACCGTAAAGTCCCGCTTCCACGTTGCCACGGTCCGTTGCAGGGCCTGGTAGGCTTCCTTTAGTTCGCTAGCCGTCTGGGTCGTGCTGCCCTGACGGCCGCTGCGGTAGGATTCGATCTGGTTGCGCATCAGTTCGATGGAAAAACTTACCGACCGTAGATTTCCGGTATTTCGTTGAAGATTTTCCTCGGCCCGGTCCAATCGTTGCTTCGCCTGGGCCAGCTCGTCCGCACTGCCGAGCCCTTCCTGCTGCAATTGCACTTCGGCTTCGAGGGCCGTCCGGGTCTGGATCAACTGCTGCTCCAGAGCACGCTGCAGATTTCTTAATTGCACAACTTCTCTTTCAGCATTCGCGATCATCGTCTGTAATTCGCGGGAGGTGAAGGCATCCAGCCGGCGGATGGAGAGGTTGCGGTAGACCTCCTGCATGTCCTGAAAATTGTAGACGCTCTCCTGAATCGGGCCAAGGACGAGGGTGGGGGGGATGTTGAGGTCGAGCAGGCCGGGGGCATCGTCGCCCCGGTGTTCGATAAGTTGGTCCTCCAGGTAGAGTACGTGCTCGAAGCGTGCGCTACCGTTGCTGGCGACGATGAGGGTCTGTCCGACCGAAACCGTGTCCCGGTCGGCGACCAGTACCCGCTGTATCTCCATATCCTGGCGCGCCAGCAGCCGGCGAGGCGGGTCGACGGTCGTCAGGACCATTTCACCGACGAGCGTCGTCGGATACGTATATAAGGCGGCGAAAGTGCCGAGTGCCAGAACGATCACTACGAGCAATAGCGTTCCGTTCCGCGCGACCCAGCCGGCCGGCGTTCCAATCACTTCGCGCACTTCGGGAGATCGCTCCGACTGAAGTGGACCCGCCGTGGTTACGTCCTGCTGCATCAACTTCCGAGTAGGGTTTGGTTCTTAACGAGGCGGTAGTAACTGCTGCGTTCGGCCATGAGGTCGCGGTGACTGCCCCGCTCCACGATCTGCGTATCTTCAATGACCAGGATGTCATCGGCCCGCTCGAAGGTCGAGTAGCGGTGGGCGACGATGATGATGGTCGATCCCTTCATGTAGTTGAACAGGTTGTCCATGATGGTCACCTCGGTGAAGGCATCTAGGCCGGTGGTCGCCTCGTCCAAAAAAAGGTAGGGCGGGCGGTGGTAAATGGCCCTGGCCAGCAAGATCCGTTGCTGCTGCCCCTTGCTCAGTCCCATCCCCGTTTCGCCGATCACCGTACGGTAGCCCTCCGGCAAACCGTCGATGAACTGCTCAATCTGGGCGATCTTGACGACTTCGAGCAGCCGCTCCTGGTCGATCGCTTCCTCGTTCAGAACAATGTTGCGGGCGATGGTATCGCCGAAGATAAAACCGTCCTGACTCACCATACCGACCTGGTCCCGCCAGAAACGTTGGTCGATGGTCGTCAACCGAGTACCCCCCAGCAGGATGGTTCCCTCGGTGGGCTGGTAGAAGCCCAGGAGCAGCTTAAGCAGGGTCGACTTCCCACTTCCCGACGGTCCTACGATGGCCGTTATCTGTCCGGCCCGGATCCGGGCGTCTACCTCACGCAGCACCCAGGGGGCTTTCGGGATATTGTAGTGGAAAGACAGTTCGCGTAGTTCGATGTCGCCGTCCCCGGGCACCACCCGCATCCGGTGTTCCTCGGCCGATTGTTCGTCGGCCTTGCTGTAAATCTCGTTCATCCGCTCGAGACTGATCAGACTCTCCTGGTACCCCCGGAAAAACTCGCTCAGGTCCTCAATCGGGCTGTTCAGTTGGGCGAGAATGTAGAAGATCGCCACCAGCGCACCGATGGTAAGGGATCCGTTGGTAACCGCGAGGGCGGCCACCAGGGTGATCAGCAGATTCTTAAACTGGTTGATGAGGCTACCGACCGTCTGCTGGTACTGATCGTAGTTATTGATCGCGAGCGTGGTCTGGTACAGCTTGGCCCGCTGCCGCTCCCAGGTCCAGCGGCGCTGCACTCCGGCGTTGTTCTGCTTGATCTCGCCCATGCCGTCGATAATCTCCATCAGCTGCTCGTTGTTGGCGGCGGACTGCTGAAAGTATTCGGTATCCAGTTTGCGCTTGCGCGACTGGAAGTAGGCTACCCAGGCAACCTGGAGTAGGGTGCCGACAAAAAAGATCGCGAAAACCGTACCGCTCCAAAACAGCAGCACGACCGAGAAGGCAACGAAGTTGAGCAAATTGAATATGCGAAAAAGGGTGCTGCCGGTCAAGAACTCCTGGAGCCGGTCGTGGTCGTGGATCCGCTGCAGGATGTCGCCCCGGCTCCGACTATCGAAAAACTCCATCGGCAGCCGCGTTAGTTTGCTGATGTAATCGCTGACGAGATTCACATTGACCCGCCCCCCGATGTGGATCAGAATGTACCGTCGCAGCCCCGCCAGTAGGGTAGTGGTCAGCAACAGTACGGCCTGGGCGATGATCACGACGGTGATAAAATTCGGGTCGTTCAGCACGATCCCCAGATCGATCATACTCTTCAGCAGAAACGGAAGCAACAACTGCAGGACCAGGGCCAGCAGTAGTCCGGCACCGAGGTTGGCGAGTAATTTCCCGTGACTGAGAACGTAGCCGGCAACGTACCGCAGGCTGCCCCCGTACCCGGAAGAAGCCTTGCGGCGGCGAAAGGCGGGGGTAGGCTCGAGCACCAAAACGTTGCCCACGTACTCCCGGTTTTCACTGACCTGGTGCGACCAGCCGGCAACGAGGTCCACCCGACTGACTTCCGTCAACTCCACGGTCGGATCGGGGTCCGCGAGGTGGAAGATGCCATCCACGATCTTGTAGAGGACCACGAAGTGATTTCCCCGCCAGGGGAGGATGCACGGCAGGGGAATGTCTTCCTCCAACTGGGCCAGGGTAGCGGGCAGCGCCAGCGTTTGCAGGCCAATGCTTTCGGCACCTTCACTGATGCCAAGCAGGCTTACCCCGTTGCGGCTCAGGCGGGTGCGTTCGCGCAGTTCTTCCAGCGCGTACTCCTGCCCGTGGTGCCTGGCCACCATGCGCAGACAGGTGGCACCGCAGTCCATCTCCTCAAACTGCCGATAATAGGTGAATCCCAGCATCAGGGGTAAAGATAGCAACTTCGGCAGGCGCTGAATCGTTACCTTTGCCATTCGTTTTGGCCGGGCCCTTGAACCCGTGCGAAAATCAGTACTTATGAGCAAATTAGGACGCGTGCTGGTCGCGATGAGCGGCGGTATCGACAGTACGGTAACGGCCATGATCCTGCACGAGCAGGGCTACGAAGTGGTCGGCATCACAATGAAAACCTGGGATTACGCCAACTCCGGCGGGTCCAAAAAGGAAACGGGCTGCTGCAGCCTGGACTCCATCAACGATGCCCGCTCGGTGGCCGTACAGATGGGTTTCCCCCACTTCATCATCGACATTCGCGAGGAATTCGGCGACCACGTCATCGATAATTTTGTCGACGAATACATGGCGGGCCGCACACCCAATCCCTGTGTCCTCTGCAACACCCACATCAAGTGGAGCGCCCTGCTGAAACGGGCCGACGCGATGGACTGCGAGTTCATCGCCACCGGTCACTACGCTCAGCTCCGGCAAACGGAAGCGGGACGCTGGCATGTGCGCAAAAGTGCCGACGACCGTAAGGACCAGAGCTACGTCCTCTGGGGGCTCAGCCAGGAATGCATGGCCCGCAGTCGCTTCCCCCTCGGCCACATGACCAAGCCGGAAGTACGCCAGCTGGCCTACGACTTCGGCTACGAGGAGCTGAGCAAAAAGGCCGAAAGCTTCGAAATCTGTTTCGTTCCCGACAACGACTACCGGGGATTCCTGAAGCGCCGGCTTCCCGAGCTCGAAGCCAAGGTGGCCGGCGGCAAGTTTGTCACCACGGCGGGTGAGGTGATCGGCACCCACGACGGGTATCCCTTCTACACAATCGGTCAGCGGAAGGGCCTCGGCATGGCTTTCGGCGAGCCCATGTACGTGACCAAGATCGACGCGTCCTCCAATACGGTCACCCTCGGTCCGGTCGATGCCCTGGTCAAAAACGGCATGATGGTGGGAGGGGCCACGCTCCAGAAATACGCCGAACTGCCCGCACAGGGGCTCGAACTGGTTACCAAAGTGCGCTACAAGGACCCGGGCACCCTTAGTCTGGTCGAGCAGATCGCTCCCGATCGCATGGCCGTGGAATTCTTCGCGGACGTACGGGGTGTCGCCCCCGGACAGAGCGCCGTGTTTTACGAAGGCGACGACGTGGTCGGCGGAGGCCTCATCCACGCATCCCGCTAACTAGTTGGGCGGGTACGCAGGTGCAGCGAAAATGGGTCAACGAGCACTGCCCCGGTACAGCTCGTACTTGTAGAAGCGTACCTCCACCGGGCCGTTCATCAGCGGGATCTTCTTACTTGTCCGTAACCCGACGCGCTTGATCGCAGTGGGGTTGGCGGAGATCAACCAGCCCGTGTAACCGGCCCAATTTTGCTTGAAGGTGTCGCCGATGCTTTTGTAAAATGCCTCGATGTCGCCCGTCTCCATGCGCATCTCATAGGGAGGATTGGTCACCAGTAGGCCGGTAACCTCCTCGGTTACTTCGGGTGGGGTAAGATCGACAAATGCGGATTCCTGTAGTTCTACATAGGACAGCACGTTGGCCCGCTCCAGGGTAGCCCTACTGATGGCGATCGCGAGCCCGTCGATGTCGGCGCCCATTAGGGGAAAAGCCGGTGACTTTCGCCGCGCAAGCGCTTCCTGGCGGATGGTACCCCAGGCGGCGGGATCGAAGTCTGGCCAGCGTTCAAACCCGAAGTTGCGCAGTAGGCCGGGGGCGTGATCGGCGGCGATCATGGCGGCTTCGGCCAGTATCGTGCCGGAGCCGCACATGGGATCCACGAAGGGCTGGTCGCCCGTATATCCGGCAATTTTGAGCATACCGGCGGCCAGCACCTCGTTGATCGGAGCCTCACCCGTCCTGCGGCGGTACCCGCGGCGGTGGAGGCCGTCTCCCGAACTGTCGACGCTAAGGTCTACCTCCCCGCTGCCGCTGATGCGCAAGTGGATGTTCAGATCGGGCGATCCTTTTGCAACGGACGGGCGCGTTTGGTACTTGTCGCGAAATTGATCGACGATCGCATCCTTGGTAAGCTGGGCGATGAAATGAGTATTGCGGAACCAGCGACCCGGATCCACAACGTTGACGAACAAGCTGCCTTCTGGCTTGAGGTACTTTCTCCAATTGGTAGCGCGTAGGCGATCGTAGAGCGCCTGCTCGTGCTCCGCCGCAAACTCGTCGATATTGATCAGTACCCGCAGTGCGGTTCTCACTTCCAGGTTGAGTCGATACACCAGTTCGAGGTCGCCGGCGCAGGTAACGACCCTACGCCCCGCGGAGATTTCGGTAGCTCCCAGCTCCAACAATTCCGCAGCCAGTACATCTTCCAGTCCGGCCAGGGTAGGCAGGGCCAGTTTTAAATCGTGGGGCATCGTCTAGGTTTTGCGGCAAGGTAGGTAATGATGGGGTGTCCGCGTTCCGGTGTGCCTTCCCTGAAATCCCAACTTACTCCATCGGGTCGATGGACTCGGTCTCCCCCCACCGGTAGGTATCCTTCAGTTCGAAGCCCGCCAGATCGAGCACGCGATCGACCACCGTGCCGGCAATTTCTTCCGCGGTCGAAGCACCACTGTAGAAGGAGGGAACGGCGGGACAAATCACGGCACCGCTCTCCGTCAGGGCGGTCATGTTGCGCAGGTGAATAAGGCTGTAGGGGGCCTCGCGGGGCACAAGAATTAATCTCCGACGCTCCTTAAGCACGACGTCGGCGGCCCGGGTGATGAGATCGTTCGAAATGCCGGAGGCGATGCGGGCAAGGAGTCCCATGCTGCACGGACAGACGATCATCGTCCCGTAGCGTGCCGAACCCGAAGCGAAGGGGGCCGAAAAGTCGCGTTGCCCGTAGTAGTCGAACGGATAGGATTTCCAACCATCCTCCCTGAGTTCGAATTGCCAGTTGAATTTGCCGTTCTCGGTGATGACGATGCCGACCTTGGTCCACTGATCTTCCAGCTCGCGCAGTTTGTCCAGCAACACCTTGGCGTACAGCGAGCCGCTGCTGCCGCCGATCGCCACCACTATTTTCTTTTCGGACATGCCCAACGTTTGGGTTGCTAACGTGCGTTGGGATGATAGGTTGTCGGCCCTGCCGTCAGCAAGCCCCGCCGCCGGATTGACTCCCTTCAACCGGGGATGCGGATAAGTGATTGATGGGATAACGGTGTGGGGGCGGGGTAGTATCTTTGAGGTCCCAAAACCACCGATACGTATATGGCCTCACCCCTCGACAATTTATCCTCCGAAAGCCGCATTTGGATCTACGGCGCGGAGCGTGCTCTGACCCGTGACGAAACCACCACGGTGCGCAAGCGCGCCCAGGAATTCGTGAGCCAGTGGGGAAGTCACCAGAAGGCCCTGAGTGCCGGTGCCGACGTGCTGCACAATCGCTTCCTGGTACTGGCCGTCGACGAAACCGAAGCCGAGGCCAGCGGCTGTTCGATCGATGGGAGCGTACACTTTGTCAAGGAACTGGGGGCCGAGATCGGCGTTGACTTCTTCAACCGCATGCGCTTCAGCTACCGCGACGACAACGGCAAGATCCACACCGTAGGGCGCGAGGAGTTCAAACTGCTGTACGCGCAGGGGCAGCTTACCAACGAGAGCATCGTATTCGATCCGCTGGTGAAGGAGCTCGGCGAGCTGCGACAAATTTTCGAGCGGCCACTCGAAGACAGCTGGCACAGCCGGATGGTATAAACAAGCCGTTAACGGGGCTTAAATAAGGTTTAAAGGCGGTGATCGGCACAACGATCGAACACACCCGAACGTCTATCTGGCAGCAACAGCATGACCAGATTACTACCACTCCTCAGCCTGATTTTACTGGGCCTCACCGCGGTGGGGCAGTCGGTCAGCGGCCGGATCGTCAACGAGTTCGACGAGCCCGTACCCTTCGCCAATGTGTACGTCCGCCAATTGGAAACCGGCGCGGTATCCGACGATGAGGGCCGCTACACCGTAACCTTCCGGGTGGACGGCGAGTACGAACTGGTTTTTTCCAGCCTGGGCTACGAAAGCAGGTCGATCCGCCTGGTGGTCGGGATGGAGCCCGTAACCTACGACGTGCGGCTCCTTACCTCCGGCGTCGAGCTCCAGGAAATTACCGTTAGTGCTTCGGCCCGCGACCCGGCCTATGCCATCATCGGCAAAGCCATCGAGCGCAAGCGAGCGCACCTGCAAGCCGCGGAAAGCTACCGGACCCAGGTATACGTTAAGGCCGTGGAGGAGGTTGGGGAGCGCACACCGGATTCCCCCGCTTCCCTTGGGGAAAGCACCGGACCCGCGGCCCCGCCCTACGATCCCTTTGCCGCCGAAGAGAAGGACGCGAAGGCGCTGCTTGACGGGCTGAATATGGTGGAAATGGCCGTTCAGCTCAACTACGCCTATCCGCGAAAATTTAAGGAGGAACGCAACGCGTATTCGGCTTACGGTGACGTACGGGGTTTATTCGTTCCCAACTTTACCGAGACGGACTTTAACTTTTACCGTAACCTGGTTTACCTGCCGGGCATATCCGATGCGCCGGTCATTTCGCCGCTGAGCAACACCTCGGTGTTGACCTACAAATTTACCCTGGAGGCGACTGATTCGGAAAACGGAAGGCTGGTGTACCGCATCCGGGTGGAGCCCCGAAAATCGGGAAACAGCACCGTCTCCGGACTGCTCTTCATCGATGCGGATACGTATGCGATCAATCGGTTCGACTTCCACTTTCCGGAGGGCAGCCTCGTGTTTTCCGATCGCTTCCAACTGGCGCAGGATTACGCACTCACCGCGGACAGCATATGGGAGGTGCGCAAGCAGGTGTTCACCTACGAGACGCGGCAGGGCAAGCGGAAGCAATTCCGCGGCACCACCACCCTGAGTTACCGCGACTACGACTACGATTATGCCTTCCCCGACAAGTTTTTCGGGAACGAGGTAGCCGTTACGACGGCGGAGGCTTACTCCCGCGACAGCAGCTACTGGAAGACGGGCAGGACGGTAGCGCTAACGGCGGAGGAGCAGCGCATGGTGTACCTGCGCGACAGCATCGATGCCGTTACGAGTTCGCGGCGTTACCAGGACAGTATCCAGGAACTCTACAACCGGGTTACCCTGATGGACCTTGCCTGGGACGGAGTCGGGTTTCGGAACAACGAAAAGAAGAGCCACCTGTACATCGGACCGGTGAGTAGCCTGATCGATTTTTCTCCGGTCGGTGGATGGCGGGTCGGGCCCTACGTATCGAATTACCGCAGGTATCCGAACGGGAAGGTCCTCAGTATTTCCGGATCGGTCGACATCGGGTTAAAAAATCTGGACGTACAGGGTAAAACGGTCACCTGGTACCGTTACGATCCCTTCCATATGGGCGACGTCTCCCTCTGGGCGGGGCGGGCATTTGAGTCGTTTAATCCCAACGATGCCTACCTAAACCAACTGAAAGCCTCCAGCTACTTCGTAAAGGATGAATTCAGGATCGGACAGCAGCGGGAGATCTGGAACGGGTTCTACCTCAATACCAATATCGGGCTGGCCGACCGTAGGCCCATCACCGGTTACGATACCGACAACATCATCGACGGGGTGATCGACGACGACGCTCCGGCCGTAGACTTCGATCGGTACCAGGCCCTCATAAGCAACGTGTCCGTTTCGTATACGCCCGGTCAGCGGTACATGCGGGAACCGAACCGGAAAGTGGTTTTGGGAAGCAAGTGGCCGACCTTCAGCCTGCTCCACCGCCGGGGGTGGTCAGGCCCACTCTCGAGCGACGTCCGTTTCGATTACCTCCAGTTTGCCGTGGAGCAGAACATCACCTTCGGCGCCCTGGGCCAGTCGAAGTACCGGGTGCAACTGGGTGAGTTCGTTAACGCCGACGATTTGCGGTACGTGGACATCAAGCGATTCCGTGACTCCGATCCGTTGCTGTATTCCGATCCCCTTACCACCTTTCAGGCGCTCGATGCCTCACTAAGCACCGACGGATTGTTCCTTGAACTGCACCACATTCACCACTTTAACGGGGCCCTCATCAATAACATACCCCTCCTGAAGAAAACCCGGCTCAGGGCCGTTGCCGGGGGTGGATTGCTCTGGATGAAGGAGAACAAGTTCAACTATCAGGAGCTTTTCGCCGGGGTGGAACGGGTATTTAAACTGGGTGCCCGCCGCAGGGTACGGGTTGGACTGTACGGAATCGCCGCCGACTCGAACCAGGGCACACCCACAGCAGCCTATAAGGTCAGTTTCGACCTTATCGACATCTGGAAGCAGGACTGGAGCTTCTAAACGAGCAGTTACCTAAAGGTTTGTAAACGCATATATTCGCAAGTACACGGTTAACTTACGGGTATTCGGTGATGAACGACGCAATTTTGCCGCATCACCAATCCAGTAGTCTATGCTACCCATCCACAATCAAATTCAATTGATCGGTCGTGCCGGACACGACGTCGAACTGCTGACCCTCACCGACGGAACCTACCGCGCCACGCTACGGCTATACCAGAACGAGCGCGTTCCCGGCCGGGAGCACGAGGCCCAGGTGCACTCGCTGGTTGCCTGGAGCGCGGTGGCGACGCAGTTGCACGCCCGGATCAGGCGGGGAGATCGTATTCTCGTGCAGGGGAAACTGCTGCACCGAAAATTTGAAGTGAACGGACAGCCCACGGTTAAATCCGAGATACACGTGGCGCACTTCAGTCTGCTGGGGTCCCGTTCGATCACGCGGTCCGTGTCGCTCGCGGCCGAGCCCGCACCGGAAACCTTCGGCTGATATGAATTCACTAACGCTGATCGGTACGGTGGCGGCGGCTCCGGTGTACCACTGTACTTGCCGTGCCCAGGATATCGTAAGGATTCAACTGCAGACCCTTGACCGAAGCGGCGGGGAGCACCGGCACCACTGCGTGGCGTTCGGTCAGGCCGCCCTCGATCTCCACGAGCACCTGAAGCCGGGGGAACGGTTGGTGGTCCGGGGCGAATTACTCTATCGCAAACTAAGAAGGAGCGATGCGGCGGCGGAGCGACCCTACGTATTGATCAGGAAGTACGGCTTTCTGGGCGGCTAGGATAAAACCGATGCGTCGCGCGCAGCCTTGCGGGATCGTATCCGCACGACCATACTAATCAGCAGCCCGAGCATCATCGAGATGGTACCGAACCAGAACAAGTTGATGCCGGGAAACTCGATGGCCTGTAAGGTCACGTAGTCGGTCCGGTAACTTTTAGGTGCAACCGCCAGGGGAACCGCGAAGGCATCCTGCGGCGGGGCCGTAGCGATCCGGAGGGTTGCTTCGTTGGTCTCGGGATTAAGGCTCACCAGGTGGGCGTATAGTCCGAGCGAGGTGATCTCATCGCGGACGCCACTGGGCTGGTTGCCCCGGATGAGGAAGACCGGCTGCATGGACTGTCCTTCCGACTCGAGTAGGGCACTTACCCAGATGTCGCCCTCCTGCGGTTGGAAGTGATCTACGGTGGGTTGGGAAACGAACTGCTCGAAGGTAATGACGTGGTCGTCGATGACGATGGAATTGCCCGGCTTGAGCACGTACTCCCGGTAATTGAGGTCGGCGTCCTTGATCAGGAGTTGTTCGAATACGCCTTCGTCGATCTTGACCCGGAGCGACATGTCGTTGATCTGAGCGGGGTAGTGGTACAGCAACCCCTCGCGGAGGACCAGTGCGACACTTGCCGTGGTGTCGTGATCGGCGATTCCTCCCGTCCTGGTCGCTCGGACTACCGCCCCCATTCCGATATCACCGGGTTCGGCGACGTAATCCGGATGGACGGGCAGACGGGAGAAATTCTCCAGTCCGACGGTGTAGGTGTAAATAATGGAGCTGTTGCGTTGGGGGATATCTACCGTATCCCGGAACGTCGCACGTTCGCCGATGTCGAGGGGAAAAACGCGGTACTTCAGGCTGTCCTCCGTTTCCTGACGAATCTTCACGCTTTGTTCCTCGGGGGGCAGTCCCATAATCACGGTGAAGATGTCCTTGTTCCAGTAGTGCTTGGTGCTGGGGTTGGTGATGGCGATCTTTTCGAATCCCTTGTCGTAAAGCACGTTTGGTTCGAGCTGAAATTCTTCGAGGACGCGACCGTCGGGATCGACCCGCTGGTAGTCCATGAAGTACTTCCGGTTCATGCCTTCGATGGTATCTCCCTTGAAGGTGACGATGTAGTCTTCCATGCCCAGTGGAATATCCTGGTAGAGGCGCACGGTGCTGCGGGCGAGTTGTTCGTCCTCGGTCAGGCCTTCCATCAGGTACTGGTTCTGGGAGACGATCCGCTTGTTGCCGGAACTCGCCATGATACCGACCAGCATGATGCCAAAACCAATGTGACTGACCACGCTGCCGGCCACCTTCGCATCCTTCCGGAGAAAGAAGATCAGGTAGTCCAGATTCGACCATACGGCAAACCAGCCGGCAAACAGCATCAGCTTGAAGGGAATGCCGGGGGCCTTGATCCAGAGCAGGGTAAGGGCGGTAAGCCCGGCCGCACCCACGACTGCGACGCCAGTGTGGAGCAGGAAGGTGCGCAGGTGCTTACTGAAGTTGCGTTCCCGCCAGCGCAGGAACTGGGCTAAGCCGCTGAGGAGGCCGATGAAGATGCCGATCCAGATTTGAAAGCCGTTGTGGTGGGCTTCCGGATCGGTAAGCGTGAGGCCGTCGTAGACCGGGTTCATCCACTCCCGGAGCTCGTTGTACACCGGTAAGCTCGTGGAGCCGGTGATGAGCAGAGCCGACATAAAGAGCGTAAGGCTGCCGATGAACATCCAAAACTCACGGCTGCTGGTAGCTTCTTCCTTCTCGGGTACCGGAATGTGTCGCCAGCGCCAGATGACGAGTCCAATGCTGAGCAGGAAGTAAAATCCGAGGAAGAAAAGTAGTTGGGCTTCGAGTCCCATCTCAGTAAAAGCATGTACGCTCGTATCTCCTAATACACCGGAGCGGGTAAGGAAGGTGCTGTACACGATCAGCACGAAGGTGAAGAGGTAAAAAAGGTAGGTGGCCCGGATACCCTGACCCGTGGCCCGACTGATCAGGTTAGTATGAATACCGGCAACCAGCATCAACCACGGGACCAGGCTGGTATTTTCTACCGGGTCCCACGCCCAGTAACCGCCGAAGTTAAGCGCTTCGTACGCCCAGGCCGCACCCATGAGGATTCCGATGCCCAGGATACCCGCGCTGAACAAACTCCAGCGCAGACCGGGCGTGAGCCATTCGCGGTGACGGCCCGTCCACAATCCGGCCACCGCGTAGGCGAAGGGCACGACCGTGCTGGCAAATCCCAGGAAGAGGGTGGGGGGGTGAATGGTCATCCAGTAATTCTGGAGACTCGGATTAAGTCCGTTGCCCCGCAGCAGTTCGACGTAATCCGCCTGCTGGAAGATGGGCGCATTAACGGTTTCCCGCAGGAGCAACATCGGGTTGGATCCGAGCTTGATGAGGCTGTCGCCGAACCCGAAGTGGACACCGAGCAACATCGATACGATGACCACCTGCACGGAGCAGACTACCGCCATCACAGGTTTCTCCCAACTGCGGGCGGTGACCATAAGGACGTAACCTAAAATGACGTGCCAAAACATCCACAACAGGAAGCTGCCCTCCTGGCCCTCCCAGAAGGCGGAGAAAATATAGCGCTGCTGCAACTGTCCGTCGACGTGGGCGGTGACGTACTGGTACTCGTAGTACTGATTGAGCATCGCGTAGAAGATGCAGCCAATCACGGTGAACACGGCCGCTCCGTGCGCCAGGAAGCTCAACTGGCCCAGGCGCTGCCAGCCCCGGCTGCGCAGTACTTCGCTCCGGTACTGGGTGGCCAGGAAGTAGCTGACCATACTGAGAATCGCGGAAAAAAACGCGAGCAGAACGGCGAAGTGGCCGATGTAGCGGGGACCGAGGTGCTCGTTGAGGTACTGTATTTCTTGCATGTAAGCCTAGCTCTCGGTAAGGTTCTTGATCATCGCCTCTTCGTCCTTGTACTTGCTCGGACACTTCATCTGGATGTCGCTGGCGATGAACTGGTCGTCCCGCATGCGGCCCGTCAGTACGATGCTTTCGCTCATTTCAAAGTCCTGGGGTTTGCCCATCAGCAGCACCACTTCCCGTTCGTTGCCGGTGATATCTTCGAGGAAAAAACTAAAGTAATTGGGATCGGTGAGCGGATCGTAGATCGTAGGCTTGTCCTTGACGTAGGTACCGACCAACTGCACCTTTTCCCCCGTTGCGGCCGCCTTATCGAAATTGGCGTATTCCGAGGTAGCCTTGCCCGTCTGGAGCAGGAGAACGGCGGCGACAACGACCAGGAGAATCGCGAGGATATAGGACTTTTTCATTGGGCGAACGGATTAAAAAATTGCGGCGTGCATCAGGAAAACGCTAAGGTAGCCGGACCGTTGCGCCACACGGTCAGGCCAGGGTAAAATGCCTCTCTACACCATCCATCCGCGACCCGCAATTACCCGACCGATTACGTAACTTTTAGGGAACAATTCCCTATAAATCAGTATTTTGATGGAAACCGCCCGTACGGGTTAGCCGATGATTACCGCCGACCGTTCCCTGTTCTTTGCTCTACTATTCGTTTGCCTCGGTCCCGCGCTCGCCGCCCAGAGCAGCGTACGGGAATTCCGACTCGGCGGCAGCGCCAAAATTCTGAGTGAAGACTGCATCCGGCTCACCCCCGCAACGCCCTACGTTTCCGGCTCGGCGTGGTTCCAGAATCCGATGGACCTGAGCTATCCCTTCGAGCTAACGGTAGACCTGGTGCTCGGCGAAAACGACGAGCTGGGAGCCGACGGAATCGTGTTCGTTTTTCATCCCACGATGCAGACCGGCTACCGGGGGGAGGGCATGGGTTTTGCCGGTCTCTACCCCTCGCTCGGGATTGAATTCGATACCTACCAAAATTTTCACCTCGGAGACCCCGCGGGCGACCACCTGGCCATTATGCCCCACGGACAACCGAACCACTCGGTCAGCCTACAGGGGCCGGTGCCGTTACCCAATTTGGAAGACGGTGTGCGACATCCGCTCACGATCAGCTGGCACCCGGGGACAAACACCATGAAGATCACGTTGGACAACCAGCTTCGCGCCACCTTTACCCGCGATATCGTAGCCGATATTTTCGGCGGCAACAGCAAGGTGTACTGGGGAGCTACCGCGGCTACCGGACGCAAGATCAACTTTCAGGATGTGTGCATTCGAAAGCTGGTCTACGCTAGCCTCGACTGATTAGAGCGCCTCCAGTTACCGTCGTGCCCCTTCGTACATCTGGAGCAGGTAGCGGTACCGCGGCTCGGCGAGGAAGGCTTTGGCCTCACTCTCGGTATTCAGAAGCATCACTTCCGGCGTTTCCCCTTCCCCGAGACGGGGCCACTGGGGTAAACCCTCACCGTTCGGATCGCCCCGCTTGACGAAATTGGCTAGGTAGGACAGCATGGTGGATGCCGTTTTCCGGTCTTCCTCCTCCCAAGCGTACTGATCCGAGAGCGAGAGATTGTCCAAAAAGTATTCGATATCCGTGGCGTGTGCCGCGCCGTCGGGCTCCTGCTCGCGCTGCTCACCCCTGAGCGGCGGGCGAATGCGATCGAAGCGGTAACGGTACACGGGTTGATCGCTGTACTGGCGCTGCAGGTTCGCCCACTGCCAGGTACCTAGTACGATCCAAGTATCGGAGGCTAATTCGATTGCGGACCGACGGGGCGTTTCGGGGGAATAGTGGTGCAAAATTTCCTCCGATTGTTCCGGAAATTGTTCTTTGACCATTTCTTGGAAGGCTACGGGAGAATCAGGGAAATTTCCCCAGGGGCGTTCCGTGCTCGTCCAGCCGACCAGCAGGGGTACCTGAGCCTGGTTGCCGTTGCGGAAGGTGACCGTTGGATCTTCGGTGATGAAGTGGCCATCAATAACGATCGGCGGACTACCAAGCTGGCCGGCGGTGTAGGTTTCGTACAACTCGCGGGTCGACGCCTGGCGCAATTCGGCAATGGAGCCGTAGCCCGTTGCTTCCACAAATTTTTCACCCCAGGCCTCACCCTCCTCTAGGGGTGGGATCGGCCGTTGCGGGTTCACCGCACCGCCACTCTGACCGACGGCCCCGGCGAGGAGATCGCGGGATAGCGGCGAGACCATCTGTAAGCTGACCGACATGGAGCCGGCACTCTCGCCGGCAATGGTGATCCGTTCGGGGTCACCACCAAAAGCCGCGATGTTTTTCTTTACCCAAGCAATGGCGGCGGCCTGGTCCATCAGCCCGTAATTTCCGGACCCGCCGTATTCCGACTCCGCGGACAATTCCGGGTGAGCCAGCAGGCCGAAAACACCGAGCCGGTAGTTGGGAGTTATCACGACCACCCCTTCCCGGGCCAGGCGTTCGCCGTCGTAGCGGCCCTCGTCGCCCGAGCCCGCCGTGAAGCCACCTCCGTAGAAATAGATGAGCACGGGCAGCCCCGTCTCGTCCTTCCTGGCGGGCGTCCACACGTTGAGGTAGAGGCAATCTTCACTCACCGACGGGGAGCGGAAACGCATGTCGTCATAGACGTACTGTTGTACGGGTCGCGGTCCGAACTCCTTGGCCATCCGTACGCCTTGCCAGTCGGCAGCCTGCTGGGGTGGCTGCCACCGCAGTTCACCCACGGGGGGCGCGGCAAAGGGTATGCCGAGGTAGTGTTGCACTCCGGTACGGGTGCTGTAGTTGCCTTCGAGGATGCCGTTCGAGACTTCGGTTTGCACGGCAAAACCGAAATTGATTTCCTGGGCCTTTGCGAGGGACGTAAAACAGAGGACCGACACAAAAAATAGTAGGGGAAACTTCTTGGTCATAGCAGTAGATCGAATTTAGCTAAAGGTAGCTAGCGCCGAACTAAATCTGCCAATCGCCTTCCGGAATAACCCGGAGCGTAAGGTTACCGCGTCAGGTACTGGCTTCGGTTGCGGTCGAGCTCGCGGAAGAATGGATCGGTCATGTCCTTAACGAAGCGAATGGCCTCTCCGGTAGATTTCATTTCCGGGCCTAGTTGCTTATCGACGTTGGGAAACTTGTTGAAGCTGAACACCGGAACCTTGATCGCGTACCCGCTGGGCTGGGGATTGATGGTGAAATCCTTCAGCTTGTGGGTGCCGAGCATCACCTTCGTGGCAATATTCAGGTAGGGCACCTTATAGGCCTTAGCGATAAAGGGCGTCGTGCGGGAGGCCCGGGGGTTGGCCTCGATGACGTACACCTTGTCTTCGCCCGTTTCCTTGTCGGTTTTGATCGCGAACTGTACGTTGAGCAGCCCCTTAATCTTGAGGGCGAACGCGAGTTTCTCGGCGTACTCCCGCATCGTATTCACGGTTGCGACACTGAGAGAGTAGGTGGGCAGGACCGCCGAAGAGTCGCCGGAGTGAATTCCCGCAGGCTCGATGTGCTCCATAATGCCCATGATGTGCACTTCATCGCCGTCGCAGATCGCATCGATTTCGGCCTCCTTGGCGCGGTCGAGGAAGTGGTCCACGAGTACTTCATCGTCGGGAGCCTTCTTAAAGATCGACAGGACGTGCCGTTCCAGTTCCGCGTCGTTGATCACGATGCGCATGTCCTGACCGCCGAGTACGTAACTGGGCCGTACCAGCACGGGGTACTTCACGCGGTGGGCAACGTCGAGCGCTTCGTCGGCATCCTTTGCCGTTCCGAAATTGGGGTAGGGGATATCAAGTTCCTTAAGCAGGTTGGAGAAGCGTCCACGGTCTTCGGCCAGGTCGAGGGCATCGTAGCTCGATCCAATAATCTTAACGCCCCGCTTGGTAAGCTCATCGGCCAGTTTAAGCGCGGTTTGGCCGCCCAACTGAACGATGATACCCTCGGGTTTTTCCAGTTCGATGATCTCCCAGAGGTGTTCCCAGAACACGGGCTCGAAGTACAGTTTGTCGGCCGTGTCGAAGTCCGTCGAGACAGTTTCGGGATTGCAGTTGACCATGATGGACTCGTAGCCCGCTTCATGTACCGCTTTAAGTCCGTGCACACAACAGTAGTCAAATTCAATACCCTGTCCGATTCGGTTAGGACCGGAGCCGAGTACGATGATCTTTTTCTTGTCGGAGGGAATGCTCTCGTTTTCCCCGTCGAAGGTGGAGTAGAAGTAGGGAGTGTCCGACTTGAATTCCGCCGCACAGGTATCGACCATTTTGTACACCCGGCGGATGCCGAGTTTGTAGCGCTGCTTCGTGACGGCCTGTTCGTCGACGCGGAGCAGGTAGGCGATTTGAATGTCGGAATAACCCAGTTCTTTGAGCTGACGGAAGAATTCCTCCGGAAGGTCTTCCGGTACGTTGAACTTCATCACTTCCGATTCAATGTCTACGAGCCGTTTGATCTGGTTGATGAACCAGGGGTCGATCTTCGTGAGCTTCTGAATCGTCTTGCGGGGCACCCCAAGGCGCAGGGCATCCTTCAGGCGGAAAATGCGGTCTTCGCTGACGTTTTCCAGTCGATGCAGGATGTCATCGGTCTTGATCCACTCCTTGAAGTCGGAACCCAGTCCTGCGCGGCCGTTCTCCAACGACTGGCAGGCCTTTTGGAGGGCTTCCAGGAAATTGCGACCGATGCCCATCACTTCACCGACCGACTTCATCTGCAGGCCGAGCCGGTGATCGGCACCGGGGAATTTATTGAAATTCCAGCGGGGGATCTTGACGATCACGTAGTCGAGGGTAGGCTCGAAGTAGGCGGAGGTGGTCTTGGTGACCTGATTCTTCAGTTCGTCCAGGCGGTAGCCCAGGGCCAGTTTCGCGGCGATCTTAGCGATGGGGTAACCGGTTGCTTTCGAGGCGAGTGCCGAGGAACGGCTAACGCGGGGGTTAATTTCAATGACGATCAGCTCTTCCGTTTCCGGATTCTGGCTGAACTGAATGTTACAGCCGCCGGCGAAATTGCCCATCGACCGCATGGCGAGAATCGCCTGATCGCGCATCTCCTGGTAGGCGGTGTCGGAGAGGGTCATGGCGGGCGCTACCGTGATCGAATCGCCGGTATGGATACCCATTGGATCGAAGTTCTCGACCGTACAGATGATGACCACGTTATCGGCGGCATCACGGAGTAGTTCGAGCTCAAATTCTTTCCAGCCCAGCACCGCTTTGTCGATCAGTACCTCGTGGGTAGGACTGGCGTCGAGCCCGCGACGCAGCATTTCGGGGTAGTCTTCCTCGTCGAAGCAGAAACCACCGCCGAATCCACCCAGGGTATAGGACGGCCGGATAACCAGTGGAAAGCCAATCTCCTGGGCGGCCTCCATTCCCTCCAGAAAGGAGTTGGCGATCATGGCCGGGGCGCACTTCAGTCCGATTTCTTCCATGTGTTTGCGGAAGAGCTCGCGGTTTTCGGCCAGTTCAATGGCTTCCAGATCTACGCCGATGAGGCGGCAATTGTACCGTTCCCAGATACCGACTTCGCCGCACTCGATGGCGAGGTTCAGGGCCGATTGGCCGCCCATGGTGGGCAGGACCGCATCGATCTTTTGTTCTTTCAGGATCTGCTCCACGCTTTCGATCGTCAGCGGCAGCAGGTAAACGTTGTCGGCCGTCATCGGATCCGTCATGATCGTGGCCGGATTCGGGTTGAGGATGGTCACCTCGATCCCTTCTTCCCGGAGGCTGCGGCTGGCCTGCGTCCCGGAGTAGTCGAATTCGCAGGCTTGGCCGATGATGATCGGCCCGGAACCGATGATGAGTACGGATTTAATCGATGTATCCTTTGGCATGGGGGAGTGCGTCTGTCAAAATTCGGGCAAAGATAAGCAGCGCAATCGCAATGCCGGCGGCGGCGCGCAGGAGCAATGAAATCCACCCGAACGGCGTACCCTGGATTCCCGACCGGAGAACCGTTGCGAATAGGTTGCACACGGTGGCCGAAAAATTTCGTGGGGCGGGCGAAGCTTGGCATCTTGCATCTTCCGCGCTACTGTGCTACCTTTGCGGCCCCAAGAAATCACCCTTCCGGAGGAATGGCAGAGTGGTTGAATGCACCGGTCTTGAAAACCGACGTACCGCAAGGTACCGGGGGTTCGAATCCCTCTTCCTCCGCACCATTGTCTCAACGCCCGCCTGCCCCGCAGGTGGGCGTTCATGTTTCGTCCGATTGTTCCCGGCGCTTGCGGACCCGTTTATAGCCAAGCTGCTGCAGAATCAAGGTCCATAGGGTGTCGAAGGGGATCAACTCCATGTAGTAATCCAGGTGAGCATCCGTTATCGGGTGTTTCTCCAGTTGTTTGAGGTAGCGGGAGGAATGTCGCTCGACCGCAGACCGGTGGAAGCTCTGCGCGGACAGTTGGCTCAGCGCCTTCAGAAACAGCTTAATGCGCCGGTGCCCCTTATCCCTAAGGTGACGGCGGGCGTACTTTACCACCGCTTCAATGCTGTAGGCAGTTTTGCTGTGCCGCTTCGTGACGATGTGCCCCACGATTTCGATGATGAGGAGGTGAACGTTTCGGTGGCTTTTCTCCGCCGCGGAATGTTCAAAAGAGTTGAGGAAACGGCTGATCCTGAAGCGACTGAAGGTGCGATCCTCACCATCGATTTCGATCTGGTCCATACGGAACAGCAAATACAGATAAGCTTCAATAATCCGAAACGTTTCGTAATAATACCTAAGCAAGTTACGACCCACGAGAGTGGGGCGAATCGTCCGGTAGATGTCGTAAGCCTGCTGAAATTTTTCGGCGCGCAGGGACAGCACGAGCATTAGCTCGTATACCTTGATGTAGTTGTGATCTTCGGTGCCGGTCTTGGCCAACAATTTTCGGGCAAAGGCCATGCCGTTGGTGTAATCGTTGCGCTGGGTGTAGGCAACGGAGAGGTTGGCTTCGAATACTTGAAACATGGTCGATTGGGCATCGGGCTTCCCTTCGAGGTAGGCAATGGCCTTGTTTGCAACCTGGATAACCCGGTCGTAATCGTTCTCGGCCAGGTATACATTGAGCTCGATGAGGTAAACGATGTAAGAGATCATGGCCACATCGAACCGCTCGATCAGGTGAGCGCTACGCCGGTATGCCTCGGCAGCCGCCCGCCGGACCGTCGCGCTGTCTTCGCGACTGTTGCGCAAATAAAAGATTTCGTTCAGGTCAGTTACCACGTCATGGTAAGCCCATGACAGTTCACGGTAATGGCCGGCCCGGTCCCGGAAGTACACGTACCGATCGGGTCTAAAATTGCGGTTGTTGTACTGCCGCCGGAGCATGGTAGCGGCCTCGAACGCAGCGTGGTAGAATTGCTGATCCTCGGCGATGCGGAAGGCTTCCTCCAGAAAGGGGAGCAGAACCCCGGAGCTCACCGTGGTCCGCAGCTGCTTGCCAATCACGATCAGTTTCCAAACGTAATTGTACTTCCGCTTGCGTTGGTCGGTGTTCCGATCCTGGGGCTGTACCGTACACAGAAGGTTAAGCAAGTCGAGCTTGAGGGTATGTTTGACCTTACGGAAGGCAGCGGATCCGGGGTTCATCCCCAGGGCCCGGGCCGCCGCCCCGGCGGTCACCTCCTTTTTTGTCTGCAACAGCTTAAAAAGGGTGCGCAGCTGTTTCCGTTGCTGGTTTTCAGTGGTACAGGAATCGTAATCAGTCCCGACCAACTCAACGAGTTCGGATAGGTCTCTCATTATATACTAAACCGTCGCGACAAACGGCCACTAGCTATGCCGTCTGCCCTAATCCTATAACGATAGGAGCAATACCGGACGGCGCGACTAACCTATTTGTCCGCGCCGACCCAATGGGGGTGTCTCTCCCACAAAATAAGTGCTGGTCCCCACTGTTTGCCGGTCCGTAGGCCACAGTCCGTAACTCACCCTCCGCCGGCAGGTGATCGATTGTGAACGTCGCCGATGCATAGACACAGGATTCACAATATGGCCGAACTGGAGGAAAGATTTGGGAATTGGCTGACCACTTTCCGCGGGAAACCATATCCGGTCGCGACACCAAGCTACTCATAGGAAATGTAGCAAATATTGCGTCCGGAATAATGTATTGCCGCCCCCTTACGGCAACCTTTCATCAACCCACTCCCCGATAAGTTGCATAACTGCCTCATTTTCCGGCTCGTTGTGTAGCTCATGGTACATGCCGGGAAAGCTGTGGAAAGTGAGGTGTTGCGGGTTGCGCTCGGCAAAGGCGGCACTCGCGTCGTGGGAGGTGAGTCCGTCCGCAGTCCCGTGGAGCAGCAGGGTAGGGACGTGCAACCCTCCGGAATAGGCCTGTAGAAATGCGGCACGTTCCAGCAGGTCAATCCCGGTCTGACTGCTCAACCGATCATGATTGTAGGGATCCGCCCGGTAGGCCGCAACTACCGCGGGGTCCCGGCTGATCTTGGTCAGGTCGAGTTGGTTGCTCAGGGTGAAGGTGGGGTAGAGCCTGCGCATCAGCTTACCTACGGCCACCGTTACCGGATTCGGGGAAAAGGCTTCGGCAATGTGGGGCGAACTCACGATGGCGCCACTTATGGCGGGCTTGCGGCGGATGAGGTAGTGTAGCAGCAGCTGTCCACCCATGCTCTGGCCGTACAGAAAGACGGGGCGGTCGGGGTACCGTCGCTCGCACTGTACCAGCAGCTGGGCCACCCCGTCGAGGTAATCCCGGTAATTCTTGGCGTACCCCTTTTTTCCTTCGCTGCGGCCGAAGCCCTGTCGGTCGTACCCGATCACCGCGATGTTGCGCTCGTTGAAAAAGGCAGCCAGGTGATCGTAGCGGCGACAGTGTTCCCCCAGTCCGTGAATGATGCCGATGACGGCGCGCGGATCGGCCACGTGCCAGTCGGCGGCGTAAATCTGTAAGCCCCGCTCATTTTTCCATCCGAACTCCTGTACCATAGTGGAAAGGTAGGTGATGCCACCAAATCCGCCCGCTATTTACCGGATTTCGCCTGCACCTGCGGCCCCGCCCCATACCTTTGCGGGATGGAAAGTAAGGAGCTAAAAATTGTATTCATGGGTACCCCGGAATTTGCCGTGCCCAGTCTGGATAAATTGATCGAGACAGGATACCGCGTGGTGGGTGTGATCACGGCAACGGACAAAATGGGCGGGCGCGGCGGTAAAAAATTGCTGGAGTCGCCCGTGAAAAAAGCTGCGGTACGGCTGGGAATCCCGGTACTGCAACCGAAAAATTTGAAGGAGAGTGATTTTCAGGAAGCGCTGCGCGCGCTGGGTGCCGACCTCCAGATCGTAGTGGCGTTCAGAATGCTGCCCGCCGCGGTCTGGCAGATGCCCCGCCTGGGAACCTTCAACCTCCACGGTTCCCTACTGCCCCGCTACCGGGGTGCCGCCCCCATCAACTGGGCCGTGATCAACGGAGACCGCGAAACGGGGGCCACGACCTTCTTTATCCGCCAGGAAATCGACACCGGCGACGTGCTGCTGCAACACCGGATGCCCATCGGAGAAAACGAAACGGCCGGAGACGTGCACGACCGCATGATGGTGGAAGGGGCCGAACTGGTGGTCGATACCGTCCGCCTGATCGAATCCGGTGACTATACCCTACGCAAGCAGGACGATGCCCAGGCCACCCCCGCGCCCAAAATTCACCGGGAAACGTGCCGCATCGACTGGCACCGACCGGTTGGCGAGGTACACAACTTCGTGCGGGGACTGAGCCCGTGGCCCGCCGCCTGGACCACGCTCGACGGCAATCAACTTAAGATTATCAGGAGCCGGGCCGAAACTCGCTCCCAAACCCTGCCGCCCGGCACGGTAATTGTCGAAGACAACGAACTAAAGGTTGCCTGTACCGGTGGAAATTTGATCGTGGAGGAAGTGCAGTTGGCGGGTAGGAAACGAATGTCGACCGGCGACTTCTTGCGCGGCGATTCCATCAGCGCGGGGCAGGTGCTGGAGTAGGGGGCTTGGGGAAGTGGATCAGTCCGGCATCACCACGACCAGTCCGTCCTGCAGCGGATCGAGTTCTTCGATCAGTACTTCGAATAGTTGCTCGCCCTCCTGTAGGTAGAAGTTCAGGAAGTTATCGTACCGTTCCTGCAGACCGTTCGCGGGAAAGAGCTTATCCCGCAGTCCGCGAATTTGGTTCATCGCCGTTTCGAAGCGCTGTTTTTCCGTCCTTCTGATTCGTCCCTCCAGATTTTCGACCGCCTTGGCCTGGCGGGCGTGTTCCCCCATCACTGCCTTGGCGAGGGTAGGGTCAATGCGTTCGGCTTTTTCGGCGATGCCCCGAAAGAGGGATTCCAATTTGGCAAGTTCGTCGGCCAGGCTCAGTTCGTTCTCCGACTGCTCGGCCACGTAATCGCGGATGATCAGGTCGGCATCGCGGAAGAGGGCGCGGTAATCCAGTCCAAGCTTGTCCAGCTTTTTCTGGTTGCCGCGGTCGATCCACAGGGCCGAGTTGCGCCGCACCAGCATCGGGAAATTGATCCCGAAAGCCGCAAACTGCTGCTTGCGCTCGAGCCAGTAGGCAATTTCACCGCCGCCGCCGATGTAGGCCAGGTTGGGAAAGATAAGTTCTTGGTACAGGGGCCGCATGACTACGTTGGGACTGAACCGTTCGGGGTGATCCTGCAGCTCCCGGCGCATCTCGTCGGTACTGAATTCGAGATCGGTATCCAGGATGCGAAAGCGTTCCCCCTCCCGTACGATGCGGTTGCGGCCGGCGGGTTTTTCGGTCAGGTAGAAGAGGTTGATGTCGCGGGCGTGGGCCTGTCCGCTGTACCCTAGTGCTTCCAGCTGCCGTTGGGCCTCCTCGATGAGCGGCTGACTGACCGAGTCGAACAACTCCCGTTCCATAATATGCCGAAATGCCTCCTTGAAGGGGCGGTGACTCATGTCCGCTACCACGACACCGTGTTTTCCGAACAGCTCGTGGACGAGCGCCAGGGCACCCATTCCGTAGGTTTCGTGGGAGGTATACGCCCGTTCGATGCGTGCGTATACGGAGCGGGCCGTCTCGCGGTCGCCAAGAATTTCCTTCAGTTGTTCCAGTGCCGAGCCGAGGGTGTCGGACAGTCGTTTTCCCACCGGTCCGGCCCCTTCGTTTTCCCACTCGATGCGGTTGCCGTAGAGGTACGTATGGTTAACCTCCTCGAAATCATGGTCTTCCGCTCCGCTGATAAAGACCGGCACGAACTGCTGCTCGGGATAGGCTTCGTTGAGTTGGCGCGCCAGGTTAATGGCCGAGCAGATCTTCAGCACGTAGTACAGCGGGCCCGTAAATAGCGAGGGCTGGTGGGCGGTAATTACCGTAAAGGTCTGGCGGGAACGCAGGAGCTGTAAATTTGCGGGGGCTTCGCCCGCAAGGCCAAGGTCAGCGTACTGCTGCTCGAGTGTATCCACGAGGAGATCGCGGTCGGTATTGTCCCTGGTCTTATCCCGTATGACTTCCCGAAAAGCTTCCAGGCTGACGGGGTAGTTGTAAAATGGTTTCAGGTCTTCGCTACCCGTTGCGTAGGCAACATCTCGTTTAGAAAACTGGGGTACTTCAACAAAGGGTATGCGTTCTATTTTCATGGTGTTGTCTACAAATTCTGCCCCCAAAGGTTTGTTATCCTACATAGTCTACCCCACATGCGCAACGTCTGGAAAATTATTCGCTGGCCCCTCTTTCTCCTGGTTGCGTACGTCGGCGGAATCCTGCTATACGGAACGTTCACCGACTGGCAACCCACCGGCACCGCTACTTTGGGCCCCAGCGGCGGCCAGACTTCCCCCTCCTACGAAGTGCCCGACTCGATCATTACCCTTACCACCTGGAACGTGGGGTTCGGCGGAATGGGGGCCGAAGATTACTTCTACTACAACCGCGGTGACTTCTTCTGGACCGACCTGGGAAAGGCCCGTGCCGCCCGCGAGAACGTTGACCGCTACGTGGCCGGCCAGGAGCAGACGTTAGCGACCACCCAATCGGATTTTTTCTTACTACAGGAGGTCGATACGGCCAGCCGGCGCAGCTACTACACCAATCAGTTGGCCCTCGACCGGGCGGCCCTCCCGGACTACGCGGCCTACTACGCCCCCAACTTTCAGAGCAAGCGCGTACCCCTCCCGGTTTTTCAGCCCTGGGACCATTACGGAGCGGTACAGAGCGGTCTGGTCACTCTGAGCCGGTACCAATCGGTCGTTGCCGAACGCATCCAGCTGCCGGGAGAATTTCCCTGGCCCACCCGCCTGTTTCAGCTTGACCGCTGCGTGCTGCGGCAGGTGTTCACGGTTGCGGGTGGACGCGAATTAGCCCTGTACAACCTTCACCTGTCTGCCTACGACCGCGATGGGGGCCTGCGGCGACAGCAGATGGACTTCATCCGGGAGCTCGTAAAGAAGGATTACGCCGCGGGCCGCTACGTGATCGCGGGAGGCGACTGGAACCAGCTCCCCCCTGGCTTCAACTGGTTCTCCCTAAACCCTACGGTGGAGGAAACGATCTTACCGCCGGGCGTCGGCTTCGACTTTTTCCCGCCGGGATGGAACTGGGCATACGATCCCGCGGTAGCCACGGTACGAAAGTCCGACGAAGTCTACGACGCACACCGAAGTCAGCGCAGCGTGATCGACTTTTTCCTGACCAGCCCGAACGTGCGGTTGCGGCGGGTGAAAACCCTTAATCAGGACTTTCGCTTCAGCGATCACCACCCCGTTTACCTCGAAGCCGAACTGATGCCCTGATTTGCTGTTATCGCCGCTATGAAACTACCTCTGCTCCCCCTTTCCTTATTTCTCTTGCTTGCAGTATACGCTTGCGGGTCGACCGAAATCGATGCAACGACGGAAACGATCGAAATCAGGGACGAGAATCCTCCGGCGGACGGGTTCGATGCCACTGGTTCCGACGAGCGCGCCATCGCGATCGCCGATAGCGTGGTAAAGCACCACGGAGGTCGGCAGGCATTCGACAACGCTCGCTTCTTTAAGTGGAATTTCTTCGGTGCCCGTACCCTCACCTGGGACAAGGAAGAGGACCGCGTCCGCATCGAAGTTCCGGAAAAGCAGATCATTTACCTGTTGGATTACAGCGATGACGATCTCACCGGCGCCGTGCGCAAGGAAGGCGTAGAAATGACCAACCCCGATAGCCTGGCGATCTACCTTCAGTCGGCAAATTCCATGTTCATCAACGACAGCTACTGGTTGATCCAACCCTTTAAATTGAAGGACAGTGGGGTAACGCTCAAGTACATTGGGGAAGAAACCGACCCGAAGCAGCAACGGCCCTCCGAAGTGATCGAGCTGACGTTCAAAGACGTTGGAGACACGCCCGGTAACCGCTACCGCCTGTTCGTCGACAAGGAAACCTACCGCATCAATACCTGGCAGTTCTTCCGCAACGCAGCCGATGAGGCCCCCGCTATGGAAACGCCCTTCAATGGTTACCGGGAGTACAGCGGCATCCTGATCTCCGGAGACCGGGGAGGAAGGGCCCAACTGACCGACATCGAAGTGACGGACAGCATTCCCGAATCAGTCTTTACACAGTTTTAGAAACCGATACGCTTGCGCTGGATGGAGAGTTCCTTCGTGTCCAACTTCAGGTGCTCGACGTCGACCTTGAGAATGCGGCATCGTTTACTTGACTGCGCCCGATCTTCCGATGCCTGTCGCAGGTCGTGGCGCCGGAGTATGTCGACCACGATCTGCCGCACGGTGCGGGCGTTGCCGAAGTAGCTGTCGCGGTACTTGTACAGGAAGGTGAGGTAATTTTCCAGGTGAGTGCGCGCGGGACCGGTCAGTTGAGCCTTACGCTGCTGGAACATGCGCTCGGCGATCTCAGTAAGCTGCTTCGGGCTATAGTCTTCGAACCGCAGCACTTTGTCGAACCGACTGCTTAGTCCGGGATTGGCCTTTAGAAAGGAGTCCATGTTATCGGGGTATCCTGCTACGCAGACAAAGAACTCTCCCCGCTGGTCCTCCATTCGTTTCAGCAGAGTTTGAATCGCTTCGTCGCCAAAGTCGCCACGCTGCGAGGTCTTCAACTGCGTAAGGGAGTAGGCTTCGTCGATGAAGAGTACGCCGCCAATGGCTTCTTCGATCACCCGCGCCGTTTTTTCCGCCGTTTGCCCTACGTATCCGGCAACCAACCCCTGGCGGTCGGTCTCCACGATATGCCCCCGCTCCAGGATGCCCAGCGCATTGTACAATGTTGCCAGGATTCGGGCAATGGTGGTTTTTCCCGTGCCGGGGTTGCCGACCAGCACGGTGTGCAATTGGAATGCGTTGAGTACGTCGCGATTGGTCTTTCGGTAGTAGCGCACCAGGCGAACCAGTTCGTTGAGCTGATCCTTGATGTTGTCCATGCCAACCAGGCTGTCCAACTCGGTCAGGGTAGCAGACAGGAGGGGTTCATTGACCGGAATGGTGGGGCGCTCCTGACTGGGCAGCAATTTGATCTTTCGCACGTCGGCCGCTTCGATGGTGCTCAGGTGGTCGTTGCTGAGGGTCGCGCCGGTTTCGTCGCGCGACATCAGGCGCAGGGCCATTTGTACTTTCGCCTTTTCAATTAGGTCGTGTACGTAGCGGGCATTGCCGAAGGTCCGGTCGCGGTCGCGGAAGGCCTGGGTGATCGTTTCATCGACGAGGGCCTTGGCCTCCAGGGTCAACTTTACCCCGAGCTGATTGGCGGAATAAACCGCGATGCGACTGAGTTCCTGAGGCAGGAAGTTGCGGAATTCGTAATGGTGTTTAAAGCGCGACTTCAGTCCGGTATTGCTGTCCAGGAACCGCACCATCTCCTCCGTATAGCCGGCCACGATGACGGCCAGGTCACCGGTGCTATTCGACATTTCCTTGACCAGGATCTCGATGACCTCGCGGCCGAAATCCTTGCCGTCGTCGTTGCTCCGGGCGAGGGAGTACGCCTCGTCGATGAATAGCACCCCGCCGCGGGCACTCTCGATGACCTCCCGCGTTTTCGGGGCAGTTTGTCCGATGTACTCGCCCACCAGGTCTACGCGGTCCGCCACCACGGTGTGGCCACTGCTCAGCAGGCCCATTTTCTTGTAGAGCTTGCCCATCATCCGGGCGACGGTTGTTTTGCCCGTGCCCGGATTGCCGCTGAAGACTGCGTGGACGTCGATACCGGTGTCCATCGCAAACCCGCGCTGCTGCCGCAGTTGCAGAAACTGGATGTACACGGCATGGTCGCGCATCTGCTGTTTTACCTCGTGCAGCCCGATGAGGGCGTCCAGGTTGACCATAATGTCCTCGAAGGTGCCCGACTCATCGTCGTCGGAGTTTAGCACCACCGGTCGGTCGCTGCCGGGAAGGTAGACCGAAGGGTTGCCCGCAACGGCTTCGTCCCGTACGCTGAAGCGGATCGAAGCCAGTAGGGAATCAAGAAAAACGATGTCGGCCGTATAGTTGTCCTCCCGCCACAAGTTCGGGTTAGCGGCACCCCAGCCGGCCGTTACCTTTATGGTGTCCTGGTCGCTTTTAACCGATTGTAGGCGGGCCACCTGCCCCTTGACCTCCCGGGCTTCGTTCTGAAACTTGGTGAACAGCTCCAGGTGCCAGTCTTGCTCCTGTTGTAGGTTTTCGAAGAGCAGTTCGAGGTAGATGTAGCGGGTTTCCTGACTGGAAAATTGGCGCAGGTAGATGCGATCGTCCTCACTGACGTCGTCGTAGGGACCTTCGTATAGCTTTACCGACAGCAGTTTGAGGTACTTATCGGGCATTCTGGGCTCTTCCTCGTCGTCGCGGTCGTCGGTATCGCGGTATTCGGCCGGCTCGATGACGTAGAAGTACTTGCTGCCCACTTTTTGGCCTCCGATGTAGGCTTCCCAGTAGTAGGTTCCCGCGTTCCAGAAGGTGCCCTGTTTCTGGTTTCCCCAGCCTTCCCGGAGGAAGACGATGTGGTCGAAGCGGCTGACTTCCTTATCGATGGACAGCGTGCAAATTTCGGTCTTGCCCTGCTCGGTACTGCGAAAACATTTGAGATCGACGTGGAGCGACCAGTCTTCCTCGTCAAAGCGTTTGTTGAACAGCGACAGTTCGGTGTAGATGTAAGCCGTTTCGAAGCGATCGAACACCTGACGGTACTTTTTTCCGTTGTCCCAGAGGTATTCCGTGGAGTTATAGACCTTCAGTTCCTTGAACTTAAAGGGGGATGTCGACGTGGCTTTTTCTTGGCTCTCCCGCATTAGGGTAAAGTAACTCCAATATCCCCTATTCTGCAACTTGCCGGGGGGGATGTCGGTGGGTGAATGGGCAACGGGTTTTGCTGAATTGTCGGTAAGTTAACATCCCGGCAACTTACTAGCGCCCCGGTTCGGTTATCTTCACGCAGAGGCGTAGAATAACGACAACCCCATGAACACGAAGGCTTTAACCGAAATGAGATGGCGCCGCTACGACGGCCGCCGAATTAGCCAACCCATCGCCGAGGCGGTGGAAGAGACCATAGTCCGGGAACGGGCCGAAGGATACCGGCTCAAAGTTTGCATCGGCACCGACAGCCAGGTCAGGGGAAAAACCGTCGAATTCGCCACCGTTATCGTTTTTCTGCGCGAGAAACGCGGCGGCTTCATGTTCATCGCCAACTACAAGAGCGAAATGAAGATGAGCCTGCGGGAACGCATGATCCTGGAAGTCGGACGCTCGGTGGAAATCGCCTATGCGCTCTGCTCGATCCTGGACAAGCACGAGGTCGAGCTGGAGGTCCACGCCGACATCAATACCGATCCCCACTTCCAGAGCAACGTGGCCCTGAAGGAAGCCATGGGCTACATCCTCGGCATGGGATTCGTCTTCAAGGCCAAACCCGACGCCTTCGCCTCCTCGGCCTGCGCCGACAAGGTTTGCTAGGTAGTCATATTGCGTATCTTCCGCGGTAAACCAGATAAGCTACCGAATGCGCTCCTTACTTACCCCGCTATTTATCCTTGCTGCCGCGGCCGTGATCGCCCAGACCGACTACGCCGCAACCGCCCGGGCCGCTACTGACCTCGACGACAAGGTGGTCGAGTGGCGCCGCCACGTGCACCAGTACCCGGAACTGAGCAACCGGGAAACTGAAACCGGAAAGTACATCGCCGATCACCTGGAACAACTCGGATTGGAAGTTCACCGCAACGTGGCCCACACCGGTGTGGTCGGCGTACTACGCGGCGGCCAGGCCGGCGGAGTGGTGGCCCTGCGGGCCGATATCGATGCACTGCCCGTCACCGAACGGGCGGATATTCCCTTCGCAAGTAAGGCAACGGGCGAGTACCGCGGAGAAGAAGTAGGGGTGATGCACGCCTGCGGACACGACACCCACGTAGCCATGCTGATGGGAGCAGCCGAAGTGCTCGTCAATCAAAAGGAAGACATTCCGGGCACCGTCGTCTTCCTGTTTCAACCCGCCGAGGAAGGCGCCCCCGAAGGAGAGGAAGGCGGAGCGGAACTGATGGTCAAGGAGGGCGTGCTGAGCGACTACGGCGTCGAGGCGGCCTTCGGGATTCACATCAATTCCCAGACGCCGGTCGGTCACGTCAACTACAAACCCGGCGGGGCAATGGCGGCCAGCAACAGCTTTTCCATCGTGGTGAAGGGCAAGCAGGCCCACGGTTCCGCCCCCTGGGCGGGGGTCGATCCGATCACGGCAGCGGCCCAGATCATTACCGGCCTGCAGATGATCGTTGCCCGACAGACTGAGCTCACCAAGGAGCCGGCCATCATCAGTGTTGGCAAGATTCAGGGCGGTGTCCGCAACAACATTATCCCGGAAGAGGTGACCATGATCGGTACCATCCGCACGCTCGACGAGGACATGAAAGCGGAAATATTCGATCGCATTCGGCAGACCGCGACCAACATTGCCGCCAGTAGTGGAGCGGAGGCGATCGTGACCATCAACGACGGCTACCCCGTCACCTACAACGACCCGGAAATGACCGCCCGCATGCTGCCCACGGTGGTGTCGACGGTAGGAGAAGACAACGTTCACCTAGTCCGACCCATCACCGGAGCCGAGGACTTTTCGTTTTTCGCTAAAGAGGTACCCTCCCTCTTCCTGTTTTTGGGAGGCATGGACCCGGCAATGGACCCGAAAGAAGCCCCGGGCCACCATACTCCCGACTTCGTGATCGATGAGCGCGGACTGAAGTACGGCGTACAACTCTACACCAACCTAGCCCTCGACTACCTCCACGGTCAGAATGGAAAGTAGGTACGGTGTGCTGCGGATCATAGTTGTAGTAAGCCTACTATTGTCCGCAATCCCGGTAAGTGCCCAGCTGGATTCTTCCTTTGTCGAGACCTTTGCCAGCACCACACGGGTCAACGGCGGGCTGCGGTACCGCGACAATTCCGCGACCTTCTCCGTCGGGAATCAAGAAACCCTAAAACTCGGTAATCGGGGCCTCGCCCTGCGCCTCGGCGGCCGCTACAAGTGGATCGGCTATACCTTCAGTATTCCCCTCAGCGACCTGGGCACGGATTCGGAGCTGGGAAATGCTAAATCTTTAGGGGCCAACATTCAGTTTTACCGCGACAAGTTTTACCTGAACGCTAACCTTCGCCGGACGATCGGATTTGAACGGGAAGCGGTAGGAGAGGAGACGATATTTCGCGACGACATTCGTTTTTTCAATGCACTCCTCTTCGGGTTCAGGATTTTGAATTCGAAGACCTTCAGCCTACGGTCCAGCTTTAAACTGCGGAACCGGCAGTTGCGAAGTGCGGGATCCTTGCTGGTGGCTGGTGCGATCCACCGGCAGATCCTCAAGGCTGACAGTCTCATCATTCCCCTGCGCAACAACGGATCGACCACCATCGACCGTTTTTCGCAGACCAAAGTTGGAGTCGGCCTGGGCTACGCCCATACCTTCGTATTCGGCAAGCTGTTTTTCGCTACGCCGCTGCTCGTTGTCGGACCCGAGATTCGGTTTATCGATTACGACCCCATCGCATCCGCACGGGAATTGGAACGTTTCCGCGTCAGTCCCCGGATTCGCGGGCGCCTGGCAGTCGGGGTGAACGGGAGAAGAAATTACGCAGCGCTTACCGGCGCTTACCTGCCGAGTGCCGATGCATCGGAAAAATTGAACACGCGGGTTGACGAGGTCCAAATCGAACTCGTACTCGGTCACCGCATTGGTATCGAAGACTAATCCATATTTAATGTCGCTACTCGCCTACGGCTTCGCGGTCGTCCTGATCGTTGCCGGAATTTATCATTTCGTCAACCCCCATTTTTACTTCTCTTTCATGCCCAACTGGTTTCCAAAACCACTCGCGAACGCTGCGGGGGGTGTAGCGGAAATATTAATCGGGGCGGCCATGCTTTGGGGACCGACGCGGGGGTACGGACTGTACGCGGCGGTTGCGCTGATGTTGTTATTTTTACCCCTCCACGTAATCGATTTGCTGCGCGAACGTCCGGCAATCGGATCGAAACCCATCGCCACCTTTCGCCTGTTGTTGCAATTCGTGCTCATCGGCTGGCTGCTGTGGGAGGCAAGAACCTTCGGGGCGGGTACGCTTCGATAGGTATCGGGAAAGTGAAAATCCTGACCGAGCCGACCCAATTCCGGTCCGTAGGACACTATTATGTAATTTGAAACTGTTTTGCATTTAGCAAGCAGATAACCATAGACCATGAACACCACTTTGAGCGAAAGCGAGCTCCGCGGAGACCGAGCCGGTAAAATCACGGCAACCGTTGGCTTTTTGCTGATCGTCGTACTCCTGCTGATTCCCATCTTCTTTTTCCAGAACCCACCCCCTGGCCAACCCGGGATACTAGTCAACCTCGGTTTTGTGGACATGGGAGACGGAGACGAAAACGCCGCCGCGCCCAGCCAACCGAAACCGGAACCCGAACCAACGCCTGCCGTCGCTGCACCCGCGACCCCGCCGCCACCTCCGCCCGCCGCTAAGCCGGAACCTAAGCCCGAGCAGCGCGAGGTCATTGTAACGGAAGATCCCGCCGCAATCGCCCTACGCAAGCAAAAAGCCAGGGAGGAAGCCGCCCGCCAGGCCGACGAACGCCGCCAGAAGCAGGAAGCCGATGCCGAACGCCGCCGGCAGCAACAGGAAGCCGATGCCGAACGCCGCCGGCAGCAAGAAGAAGCCGCCGAACGCAAACGCCAGGAAGATGCCGCCGCCGCCCGCGCCGCTGCTGCCGCCGAAGCCGAACGCAAACGACAGGCGGAAGCCGCCGCACTGAAGGGACAACTCGGCGGCGCATTCGGTACCGGAAACGGCAGGGGAAATACCGGTACACCGGGTAACCAGGGCGTCGACAATGGCGACCCCAATGCCGACCGCCTCAGCGGAATCTCCACCGGCAGCGGTCGGGTAAGCGGTGGTCTCGGCGGACGCGGCGTACTGGCCAGTCCACCCGTACAAGAAAATTCCCAGGTCTCGGGAACGGTCGTCATTGAGGTTTGCGTCAATCCCCAGGGGCAGATCACCAAGGCCGATTACACCCAGAACGGTAGTAGTACCGCAGATCCCACCCTGGTAGCCGCCGCCCGCAACAACGCCAAAAAGTGGCGCTTCGTCGCCGATCAGATGGCTCCCGCCGAACAGTGCGGCCGCATCAGCTACAACTTCAAGGTGCAGTAGCTACTTAATTTTGCCGGATGTGGCGTCTCCTCCTGGTAGTTATCGGCCTGATCCTGATGATCGGTGGTTGTAATGGATTGGTCAGTAGCCAGTTTGGCACCTACCGCCTACGGGTGATCCCGGTCGAGGCGGCCAGGAAGGGGGTGGGGGATGCGGACTACGTCAGGATCACCGGTACCGGTGTAAGCGAGGTCGCGCAGGGATTCCTCAGCAGCAACGGGGTTAAACTCCGACTATTTGTTGCTCAGCCGGTAACGGATGCGCCCTTGGAGACCCACCTCATCTTCTGGACAGAGTCGGGAGCAACCGTTTCCCCGGTCGATACGGCTGACCTTAGCGGCACTGTCGAACGGCCTCCCAGCTTGCCTAAGCTAACCGCGGCGCTGAACGACGCGGGTGTCACGCTTCGGGAACCGGTCACCTACGTTCACCTTGGAGAGCGACCGCTATCCTGGCCCTGGCAGCTGCTGATGTTCCTCGGTGGTATTGGACTTGCCGTAACTACCGAGGCCGTACACCACAAAAAAACGCACGCCGAAACCGGCGTGCGTTCCTGATCGAATCGGAAGACCCAAGTTAGTTTGCGACCTTCTCGCTTCCCAGCGTGGAGCCGATGTACTGGCGATTGAGCCGCGCAATGTGTTCTACCGAGATGCCCTTAGGACATTCGGCTTCGCAGGCCGTAATGTTGGAACAACGGCCGAATCCTTCGGCGTCGTGCTGGGCGACCATTCGCTGTACACGGGTTTCTGCTTCTACTTTACCCTGGGGAACCTGCGCCAGGTGACTCACCTTGGCTCCGACGAACAGCATCGCGGAGGCATTCGGGCAGGCCGCTACGCAGGCACCGCAACCGATACAGGTGGCCGCATCGAAGGCGTGGGAGGCCTGGTCTTTTTCGATGGGAATGGCATTGCCGTCCTGCGCCTGACCGGTATCGACGCTGATAAAGCCGCCGGCCTGGATGATGCGATCGAACGAATCACGGTTCACCACGAGGTCCTTCACGATGGGGAAGGCCCGTGAGCGCCAGGGTTCGATGGTGATGGTGTCGCCGTCGCGAAAGTTGCGCATGTGCAACTGGCAGGCGGTGGTCTGCTGCATCGGACCGTGGGGGTATCCGTTGATCACCAGCGAACAGGTGCCGCAGATGCCCTCCCGGCAGTCGTGCTCGAAGGCGATGGGATCTTCCTTCTTGTTGATGAGCTTTTCGTTAAGGACGTCGAGCATTTCCAGGAAGGACATGTGGTCGTTGACGCCATCCAGATCGTAGTTCACGAATTGGCCTTTGGGGAACTTTCCCCCCTGGCGCCAGATCCTGAGCTTGAGTTTCATATTATCCATGGCTAATTATTTGTAGGATCTGGTCTTCAGCTCCACGTTCTCGAAAATCAGTTCTTCCTTGTGCAAGATGGGTTCGTCGTCGTCCCACTCCCACGCGCTCACGTAAGCGTACTCGTCGTCGCGGCGCAGGGCTTCCCCTTCTTCCGACTGGTACTCCTCCCGGAAGTGACCACCGCAGGACTCGTTGCGATCCAGGGCATCGAGCATCATAAGCTCCCCGAGTTCGAGGAAATCGGCGACGCGCAGGGCCTTTTCCAACTCGGGGTTGTACTCCTTGATGCGGCCGGGTACGAAGACGTCCGACCAGAATTCCTTCCGTAGTTCCCGGATCAACTTACGTCCCTTGCGCAGTCCTTCGGCGTTGCGGGCCATACCGCAGTATTCCCACATGATCTTGCCGAGTTCCCGGTGGAAGGCTTCGGCCGATTTGGTGCCGTTGATGGCCATGAGCCGATCGATGCGATCCTGGGATTTCGCTTCCGCAGCCATGAAGGCCGGACCGTTGGGGTCCACCATCGGGTTACGGATCTCCTGCGAGAGGTAGGTGCCGATGGTGTAGGGGAGGACGAAGTAGCCGTCGGCCAGTCCCTGCATCAGCGCCGAGGCACCGAGGCGGTTGGCCCCGTGATCGCTGAAGTTGGCTTCGCCGATGGCGAACAGGCCGGGTACGTTGGTTTGCAGGTTGTAATCGACCCACAGACCGCCCATCGTGTAGTGCACGGCGGGATAAATCTTCATCGGCATCACGTAGGGATCTTCGCCGGTGATCTTTTCGTACATCTCGAAGAGGTTGCCGTACTTCTCTTCGATCACGGCCACACCCAGTTCGCGGATGCGCTGGTCATCGGCACTGTACTCGTTCAGGCTGTGCGCGCGCGACTTTCCGTAGCGTTGGATGGCCGCATCGAAATCGAGGTAAACCGCCAGACCGGTGGGGCTAACGCCGAGGCCTTCATCGCAGGCGGTCTTTGCTGCCCGGCTGGCGACGTCGCGGGGAACCAGGTTGCCGAAGGCGGGATAACGGCGCTCCAGGTAGTAATCGCGCTGGTCTTCGGCAATGTCGAGACCCGTCTTGCGACCCTCCCGGATGGCCGCCGCGTCCTCCTGACTTTTGGGCACCCAAACCCGGCCGTCGTTGCGGAGCGACTCCGACATGAGGGTAAGCTTGGATTGGTACTCTCCGGATACCGGGATGCAGGTAGGGTGGATCTGGGTGAAGCAGGGGTTGGCCATGTATGCACCTTGCTTTACGGCACGCCAGGCCGCCGACCCGTTGGAATTCATGGCGTTGGTCGACAGGTAAAACACGTTGCCGTATCCGCCGGTACCGAGTACGACGGCGTGGGCCGCGTGACGCTCCGTTTCTCCGGTCAGTAAGTTGCGGGCGATGATGCCGCGCGCCTTACCATTCTCCATGACCAGGTCGATCATTTCGTGGCGGTTAAAGAGCTGAACGTTGCCCAGACTGATCTGCCGGCTCAGCGACTGATAGGCTCCGAGCAGCAGCTGCTGACCCGTTTGCCCGCGGGCGTAGAAGGTGCGGGAAACCTGGACGCCGCCAAACGACCGGTTCGAGAGCAGGCCACCGTACTCCCGCGCAAAGGGGACGCCCTGGGCAACGGCCTGGTCGATGATGCTCACGCTCGCTTCGGCCAGCCGGTGCACGTTGGCCTCGCGGCTGCGGTAATCGCCTCCCTTGATCGTGTCGTAAAATAGCCGGTAGATGCTGTCTCCGTCGTTCTGGTAGTTTTTGGCGGCGTTGATGCCACCCTGGGCGGCGATGGAGTGGGCGCGGCGGGGACTGTCGTGAAAGGTGAAGACCTTTACTTTATACCCTAATTCTCCGAAGGTGGCCGCGGCGGCTCCTCCGGCGAGGCCGGTACCGACGATGATCACTTCCAGGCGGCGCTTGTTGTTGGGCGCAACCAGCGGCATGGAGGAGCGGTACTGCTTCCACTTCTCGGAAAGCTCGCCGGGGGGTACGTTGGATTGAAATGGCATTGCTCTTGGATTCTTGGAGTTAAAGGACACCCTGGTGGCGGAGGTACATCACGATGGGAATGATCGCAAACCCGAGGGGTACCAACACGCTGTAGACATAGCCCACCGCTTTGATTAGCGGCGTGTACTTCTTGTGGTTAAGACCTAGCGTCTGAAAGGCAGACTGGAAACCGTGCCAGAGGTGAAAGGCGATGAAGACCATCGCAACCACGTAGAAGATCACCATGCCGATGTTTTCGTAAGTAGCGGCAACAAGGGCGTACAGGTCTTTCGCCCCCTCGTACCCTTCGGCCGTAAAGGGACCGATGCTGTCGCTGAAGTGCATCTGCCCCCAGAACTGGACCATATGCACGATGATGAACGCCAGGATGACCATGCCTAGGCTGCCCATATAGATGGACGACTTGCTGCCCCCCGCCGTACGGTCGACCTTGACAGCGTACTTCTGATCGCCACGTGCCTTACGGTTCTGGGACCATAGCAGAAGCCCCTGGATGGCGTGTAGGATGATAAAGGCGTAGAGGAGATAGGACGTCGTCTTGATGACCGGGTTGTTGGTCATGAAGTAGGCATATGAGTTGAAGGCGTAACCATCATCGTTGCCCAGGATGAGCTGTAGGTTTCCGATCAGGTGCACGACCAGAAAGGTGATGAGGAACAGCCCGGTCAGGGACATAATGATCTTCTGCCCGATGCTGGAGGTCAGGAACTTGCCGAACCATCCCACCCGGGAAACGGTACGTTTTGCGGTACTTGTCGCCATGCGTTGGAACTATATTTTGCTTTGATGGCCAAAGCTAATAGTAAATCGCTAGATGGCTACCGTGGTTGCCCCCGCAGGCCGGATGTACCGCCTATTTAGATCGGTTCCAAAGTAAACATAAAAAAAGCCCCTTCGTCGTGGACGAAGGGGCCGTTAAGTTTGATGTTTGCGGCTTAAGCCGTGGCAAGTTGTGCCTCGATCTTCTGCGCCAGGGCCTCCTTGGTGGCGAAGCCGACGTGCTTGTCGACTACTTCGCCGTCCTTGAGGATGAGGATGGTCGGAATGTTGCGGACGCCGTAGCGCTGGGTAAGTTCGGCGTTTTCGTCTACGTCCACTTTGGCGATGAGCGCTTTGCCGTCGTAATCCTTTGATAGTTCTTCGACGACGGGGCCGATCATCTTACAGGGACCGCACCATTCCGCCCAGAAGTCGACCAGGGCAATGCCTTTTTTGTCAAGTACCTCTTGCTGAAAGTTGCCGTCCGTGAGTTGGAATGCCATAATGCATTTATTTATGTTCTTTGTGCAAATCGCACGACAATCAAACGCGGCTTCCCCGCATTGGTTGAAGGTAACCCGCCCCCGCTCCGCTAAGTGACGCTATCCGACATACCCCTGCTCCCGCGCTCCGCCGCCCTACGTTGGCTGCTGGTAGTTGCCGTGGTAAGCGTAGGCTTGCGCGTAGCAGTGCCCCCCCACATGATCGAAACGCTGTACAGCAGGGGACTCTTCGTTGGCATCAGAACCGTGGTGGATGCTGCTCTGGGTTGGATCCCCGTACCCCTGTTTTTTCTTTTTTGGGCGGGCATACTTTACCTGCTGGTCCGTCAGGTCGTGCGTTTCGTCCGGTCTACTCGGAGCAAACACCGGTCGAGAAAAAATATCGTAAGGCAAACGGCGCGACTCACCCTGACGGTAGTTCTCACCATGGTCACAGCTTTTCTGTGGCTGTGGGGGTTCAACTACGGACGCCTGCCGGTGGAGGAACAGCTGCAGTTCGCCACCTACCAACCTGATCTGGACGAATTGCGCGACCGGGTGCACGCCACGGCAGCCACGCTGGCAATTTACCGCAGGCAAATCACCGGCGACACCACTGCACTAACGGCCCAGGATCTACCCTACGATCTGGAAAATTCGGTGCGGCCGTTGCTGGCAGCCGCACTGGTCCGCCACGGTTACCCGGCAGCCGGACGTCCCCGGGCGTGGGAATTGCTGCCCCGGGGGATACTGCTGCGATTCGGGACGGCCGGCGTTTACTGGCCCTGGGTGGCGGAAGGAAACGTGGATGCGGGGTTGCATCCCCTGCAAAAACCGGCCGTGCTGGCCCACGAACTGGCCCATGCCTACGGATTTGGCGACGAGGGAACCTGCTCGTTCTGGGCCCAACTGTCCGCCCGGGAGACGACCGACCATCGCCTGCGGTACGCGATCGAACTCAGTTACTGGCGGCAGATCGCCGGGATGCTGCGGTACGCCGATCCGGAGAACTACCTGATCTGGCGCGCGGAACAGCTCGATCCGGGTATTCGCAACGACCTGCAGGCCATTTACGACAATGGGGACTTATACCAGGATATTGCACCGGTGCTCCGGGACGCCACCTACACGGCCTATCTGAAGGCACAGGGCATCCACGACGGATTGTTAAACTACGGTCGTGTCGTACAGCTCGTGGAAGGCTACCGTCGAGCTAGGGTCGGTCAGCCGGAAAGGAAATAAGAAGACGGGTTCGTCGTTCGGGCCGTCCGCCGCCCAATTCGGCGACGTTTTCAGTACCGTAGATGCCCAATCCCGCGGGTAAAATCCGTGCACCGTCTAGGCCGAATTTGGTGAACACCACCGCTATCCGCGCCGACCTGGCGAAGCTTTCTTCGTAGGCGCGCAGGACCTGACCATCCGTACTTTCCGCGTGACCGATCACCCGGTAATCCGCCCGTGGGTAATTGCGCAGGGTGGCGGTGAGCTTCCGTAGGATCCGCTGCCCCTCCAGACTGATCTCTTGGTTGGGGTCGAACAGCAAGCTGTCGCTCAGGGTAAGTGCCAGAGTGGAGCCGGAATTGCGCACGAGTGTGTAGCCGTCGTCGACGGTTGCAATAAGGAGTTGCTGAAGTTCGTCGTACAGTCGGTCCGTCAGAAGTACCGCATCGCTGACCGGATCTACCGGATTGGTGCCCTGAAGGCCGCGCTGGGTGCTCAGGCCGGACAGTTGCCGCTCGCGGGCGTCCAGTTCCAGCCGGCGCTGTCTCAGGCTTGCTTCCTGTTTGCTTAACTCCGCGCTGCGCAGGCTAAGGTCTTCCTGTAGGGTCGCAATGTCGCTTTCATTTCCGGCGACCAGCAGGCTGTTCTGTTGCAGCATGTCGTCGTAGCGGCCGCGCAATTCGCGCAGCGTCCTCTCCAAATTCAGGTTCGTGGCCGTCAGGTTTTCGATGGTGCGCAGTTGTTCCTTGTCGAGGTCGGCCTCCCGGCGGGTGCTGTCGCGGACAGCCAGGGTAAGTGCCGCGGAAAGGCTGTCGGAGGTGAGGGCCTGATTGCGGTAGTAGTCGCGCTCGGTGGCCAGGGTTTCGTACTGGGCCTTGGGAATGCACGCCGTGAGAAAAATGCCGAAACAAAGGATAGCGAAAGTGATCTTCATGAGTGTCAGTTCTTTATGTGTGGCTTACCGGACACCCAGGTCGACGGCAAACCCACTGATGTTGTACCGCTTCTTCAGGTCACCGGCGTAATTCTGGGCGCTGGCCTGGTCGCGAAACGGCCCGAGGATAACCTTATAGCTACCCGCATCCTGCTGACCGGTTTTTTGCAGAAGGATGTCGTCAAAGTAACGACCCTGGAGTTCTACTACCTTGTCCATGGCACTTTCCAGCGACTTGAAGCTACCGACCTGGACGCCATACCGTCCGCCGTCGGCTTCCCGCAGGTTGATGGCGTATAGGCCCGGCGCGAAGGTTTTGCCCCGCACGGGTTTGGATGTCGCAGCCTGAGAAGGTGTAACCGGCGGGGTGGGTTTTTCTGCGGGCGGGGTAGGGGTTGCGGGAGTAGCTACTTCGATAACCTGTGGTGGTGCCGGCTGTTCCACGATGATTACCGGGGGCGCTTCCACTTCAATTTTCGTCGGCGTCGGCGGTTCTGGGTCGGTTGCGATCTGGCGCCGGGGCTCGGCTACCGCATGCTGGTCGGGGGTGGAGAGCAGGGTAAGGGTCACCGGAACGGTTCGCTCTCCGATCATTCCCAGCTCCCGCGCGGCCCGCTCACTTAACTCCACGATGCGACCGCGGATGAATGGCCCTTTGTCGATAATGCGCACCACCACGCTCTTGCCGTTGTTTTCGTTGCGTACGCGGACGGTGCTGTTGTAGGGATAGGCCTTGTGTGCGGCGACCAGCTCATCCTTATTGTATATTGCTCCGTAAGCCGTTTCCGCACCGTTGTACTCATCCGAGTAATAACTGGCCAGGCCGGTTTGCCGGTCGCCGATTAATTGGGCGTGCAGGGCCGGGGAGCACAGCAGGAGGAGGACGATTAATTGCTTCATATACGGTTTATTAAGTACGGTGGCGGCGCGTATGTTCTTAGATCAGGTCTTCCAGGGCAAAGGTAAAATCGAGCAGCCTACCGGTCCGGTACACCCGCAACCGGATTTTTCTTCCCGGTTTCCCCTCCAGCTTGCGGATGATCGACTGCAGGGAAAGCAGGTTGGCCGACATGCCGTTGACTGCGCGGATGCGGTCGCCGACCTTTATTCCCGCACGATCGGCCGGACTGTTCGGTACGACGTTGCTCACGCTGTACTTGTGGAGGTTGTTGCCCCCGGCCAGAATGTTTAGCCCCGAACGATCGTAGGTGAATTTTTGCTTCCACCGGCGGCCCTCGGGTTTGAAGTAGACCTTCTTCTTGACGTAGTCCACGATGACGGTGAACCGCTTGAGAATTCGCGTTCCCATGATTCCCTCCCGCTCGTTCAGAAAAGTCAGCCCCGCGGTGTCAACTTCCTGAAAGTAGGTGATCACGTTGCGCAGTTGCCGGTTGGCCAGTTTCACGGTTTTGCTTCTCCCAACACTCCCACTCACCGTTCCGCCCAGGCCACTGGCGATGTGGGTTGGAATGGTCTGCAGGGGTAGGTCAGATCGGTCGGTGTCGGGATAGGTGTGCATCAACAGGCTCAGTCCCGCGCCCGTATCCATCAAGAGGCGGCGCGTGGAGGAACTGTCCTGCAGGACGCCGATGTCGACGTTCAGGTAGGGGCGGTTGCGGACGAAGTCGCTCGGGATTTCCACGAACGATTTCTTGATCCGAAACTCACCCGGATCGTGCAGGTACATCACCCGCCGCCGGAAGTCGAATTCGACTACGAACCGCATCAGGAAATCCCCGCCGATGATGCCATGAATATTGGTACCGGTGATTCGCTCGAAGTTGAAGTAGTTCTCCTCCAGCACCAGGACCGAGCGGTTGCGGGCCAGCAGGCGGTCGGCGAAGAGCAGATTGACTCCCGTGGCCAGGTAAGCAGTCAGTTCGGTGTCGACGTCCGCGCCCCTGACCTTGAAGGTGCGTCGGTAGCTGACGTTCAGCAGATCAGTGATGGATTTATCGAGCAGCACCGTATTCTCGGCTCCGGTATCCACCAAAAAGCGCAGGGGGACCACGCTGTTGAGCAAGATCGGAACTACGATGAAATCGTTCTCCAGGTCGAAGGGGATTTCAATGACGCGGTAGTTGCCCAGCACCTTCATATCCAGTCGCTGCGCGCGCAGCACTTCCGGACCACACAACATCCAAACCACCAGCAGCAGGGGCAGGGCGGGGACGCGGGAGCAGCGGGGGAAAGGGAGAAGCAATTGTCTTCGGTTAGTGACTACCGCTACCAAGGTAAGAAGTAAACAATAGGCAGCGTTTGCAGTTTGTGAGCGTTATAGCGATGTTAATAAAGTGTAAGTGCCCGGACGATTATCGTACCTGATTATCTACGGGGGCGGCCTACATTTGCGACGAACTATCCACAGATTCGATTGATTTAAGCTTTCGCCTCTGCTATTCGATCATGTAAACAATCAGCGACTTTGTCCAGGAATTTCCTGTCGGGTATACACTCCCCAAAGTACTCACCCGCCACCGGGTGCAATGACCTACCGTGCCGATCGCGAGAGCGGCACATCTCTACCATTCACATTTAGAATCTTTACTATGAAGCTTAACTTTGACCACATCCATCGTGGTTGTCTCTTTCTGTTATTCGCGCTTCTCAGCTCGGCGACTGCCTTCGCGCAGACGTCGGTCAGCGGCACGATAACCGACGCGGAAAGTGGTGATCCCCTCATCGGTGCCAGCATACTGGTCACCGGTACCTCTACCGGAACCGTCACGGACTTCGACGGAGCCTTCACGCTTAACGTTCCCGAAGGAGCCGAGTCGCTGACCATCTCCTACACGGGATATGCCACACAGACGGTCCCCTTCACCGGACAGACCACCCTTGATCTGCAAATGACTTCGGGCGAGCTCCTCGATGAGGTCGTCGTCGTAGGTTACGGTACCGTCACCCAGAAGCAGGTGACCAGTGCCGTTACCTCCATCGACTCCGAGGACTTTAACGCCGGCAACATCAACGACCCCTCCCAGTTGATCCAGGGAAAGGTCGCCGGTCTGACCATCTCCAAGCCCGGTGGTAACGTAAACGGTGGTAGCACCATCCGTCTGCGGGGACTTTCCTCCTTCGGCGGCAACCAGTCGCCCCTCGTGATCATCGACGGTGTCGTAGGTGCGGACCTTAACACGGTTGACCCCGCCGACATCGAATCGATCAACGTACTGAAGGACGGTTCCGCCGCCGCCATTTACGGCATTCAGGCTTCGGCCGGTGTAATTATCATCACCACCAAGCGCGGACGCTCGGGCGACGCGGTGATCGATTACCGCGGCTACGTTACCGCCGAGAACATTGCCAAAGCACCCCCCGTGGCCGATCGCGAAACCTACCTCTCCGAACTGGAGCGAGTGGGTGACCTGTTCCGGTCCCGCTCGGATAATCCCGAGGACCTGTCTACCGGCGCCGAAGTGCGCGCTGCTAACGATTTCGGTGGAGAGACCGACTGGATCGATGAGGTGACCCGCACCGGCATCAGCCACGTCCATAACCTGAGCTACTCGGGCGGATCGGGCAACACCACCTTCCGCGCTTCCGCCAACTACCGTGATATTAAAGGTATCGGTGTGGTAAACGATGGTTTCCGCCAGCTCAACGGCCGCGTGAATTTCAACCAGAAGGCGCTCAACGACCGCCTTACCCTCACGCTTGACGTGACGGCTACGGACCGAGATGCGAGCATCTTCAACCCCGCAGCTTACCGCTACGCAATTACTTACAATCCTACTGCTCCGGTTTTTGCCGATCAGGGTGGATTCAATGTACCCGAGTCGATCTCCTCACCGAGCAACACCGGTTACGGCGGCTTTTTCGAAATCAACAACTTCGATTACTTTAACCCCGTAGCGATTGCCCGCCTAACCCGCCGCAACGAGCAAACGACCACTGTACTCTACAGCTTCAGTGCCAACTACGACCTGCTCCCCAACTGGAGCGCTAAGGTGGCCTACTCCCGCAACCACTCCCAGCGCGTTGGTACCTCCACGGCATCACAGTCCAGCCTCTTTGCCGGACAGGCTAACCCACAGGGTAACCCCCTGACGGCAGGTTTCGCGCAGCGTTATTCTTCCGACAACCGCAACGATCTGTTCGAGGCCACCACGACCTACGACGTGGACCTGGGTACCAACAGCCTGGAGCTGCTGGCTGGCTACAGCTGGCAGGAATACAACAACCAGGATTTCAGCTCCGGTGGATTTGGTACGGTATCCGACGCTTTCGGTGCCAACAACCTGGGGCAATTGACCGCGATCGGCCTCGGAACGGTTCAAACCGGATCGGGCCGTGGACAGTACCGCGTCATCGGCTTTTTCGGTCGTGCCCGCCTCGGCATCGGTACGGCGTACAACTTAACTGCTTCGGTTCGCCGTGACGGTACCAGCCGCAACAGCCTGGACAATCAGTACGACTGGTTCCCCGCTGTTTCGGCCAGCGCCGATGTAGTCGACGCGCTTGCGCTGACCGGTCCTGACGAACTGAAGGTACGGGTAGGTTACGGTATCACCGGATCACTTCCCCCCAACAACTACGATTACCTTCAGCGCTTCAACAGTGTAGGGCAGTACCCCCAGGGCGGTGCGTATAACGTAGCCGTAGGACCGATTTCGAACTCCAACGAAAATCTCCAATTCGAAAAGAAGGGCGAACTGAACGTTGGACTTGATTTCGCATTTCTCGACTACCGCCTCACGGGTACGGTCGACTACTTCATGCGGCGGACCAAGAACCTACTTGTAACCGCAGAAGTACCTAGTCCCCCCTTCCTGATTCCCACCATTCAGGCCAACCTCAACAATGCGGACCTGGTAAACAATGGTATCGAACTCTCGCTGGGCTACTCAATCGACTTCAGCGAAACGGCATCGTGGCAGCCCCGCCTTACCTTCTCTTCCATCAACACCCGCCTGGAAGACAACGGCGAGGAGCCCGATTTCAGTTTCAACAACAACCAGGAGATTCAGTCTACCACCCCGGGTTCTCCCGGTCAAAATGGTGACCCCATCAGCCGCCTGGTGTTCGGTGCCGACTTCGGCGGCCTCTACACCCGTCAATTGGACGTTGATGCTACGCTCGCTTCCAACAGCAACAACTATGTTTTCCTTAATGAAGAGGAAAAGGTCCTTGTTGGAAACGGACTGCCCGATTTCAGCCTCGGCTTTGCCAACAGCTTTACTTTCGGACAAGCCGACCTGAGTTTCTTCCTCCGCGGAGACTTCGGACACGATCTGGCCAACCTGTCCCGCAACTTTTACGGACAGGCGGGTAACTTATCTAGCCGGCCCATCGACAACCTGGTCATCACCGACCTGTACCAGCCGAACATTACCGCTGCACCCAAATTCAGCGACTACTTCATTGAGGATGCCAGCTTCCTGGCGCTCGACAACGCTCAGATCGGGTACACCTTCAACATTGCCGGTGAGTCCGGATTCCGGAACGTGCGCCTATACGTTGCGGGTCAGAACCTGTTCTACATCACGAACTATACTGGTGTGGATCCTAACATTCGCTTCTTCGATGACGTAAACGGAAACGGCTTCGTCGACGGCGGCGAAAGTACCCTAAGCCCCGGTATCGATCGCCGGAGCACATTCTTCCGCACACGTTCCTTCACCTTCGGTGCTAACGTAGGATTTTAATCCAGGAAGTCTCTAAAACAAACAAACAATGATGAAAATTAATTTTAAAAAGAACGTAGCGGTGGCAGCAATGATGCTGGCGCTGGCCCTACCGTTCAATTCTTGTACCGATCTGGACCCTGAACTATATTCCGATCTGTCGAGCAGCAACTTCCCCACCGGGCAGGGTGATATCATCGGTCTGTACTTGTCGGCCTACACCCGCTTGTTCCCGATGATGAATCACAACAGTTACATGAGTATCCAGGAGGTCTCATCCGATGAGATCGTGATCCCGGTTCGCGGGTCGGACTGGTTCGACGGTGGCATCTGGGTGCGGACCCATCGGTTGACCTTTGATCCAACCGACGCTCAGTTCAACAACGCTTGGGTATTCCTGTATCAGGGCGTACAACAGGCAAACCTCGTTATTCAGACCATCGAGAATGCCGATGCTATTCAGGATGAGGACAAGGTTGCCTTCCTTTCCGAGATCCGCAGCCTACGTGCCTACTGGTACATGCTGCTGATGGACGCTTTCGGAAATGTTCCCCTTATTACCGAAGACTCTGACCTGACCGATCTCAGTCCAATGCAGGCCACCCGCTCAGAAATCTTCAACTACATCGAAAGTGAACTGGTAGGAGCCGGACCGGGGCTTACCCGCGACAAATCAACGGCTACCTACGGTAAGATCAACTACTGGGTAAACCGCGCTTTGCTATCCCGACTGTACCTCAACGCCGAGGTATATACCGGAACAAGCCGGATTGCCGATGCGGAAAGCATGGTCGATGAGATCATCAACAGTGGAGTGTACAGCCTGACGACCGACTACTTCGAAAACTTTGCTGCCGACAACGACCAGGGCTTTGCCTCTACCTCCGAAAACATGTGGGTGATTCCCTACGATGCACCTGCCATTGCTGGGGGCTTCAACATTGCTCAGATGACGCTGCACTACAACAGCCAGGAAACCTTTAACCTCCAGGAGCAGCCCTGGAACGGCTACTGCAGCCTGTCGGAGTTCTACAACAGCTACGACGACGAGGACCTGCGGAAGGGCGAATACGGAAACCATACCGTTCGCGGTAACTTCCTAGCCGGACCACAGGTGAAGGCCAACGGAGACCCCGTTCTCGACGGTACCGCTGACGACCCGGGTGGCGAGCCCCTGGTGTACACCGTTGAACTCAACGCACTCGAGCCAAATGCTTACCGGCAGGCGGGAGCGCGGGTGTTCAAATTTGAAATTCCCGCAGGAGCGCCCAACACCCTCCCGAATGACTTCCCCATCGTTCGCTACTCTGAAGTACTGCTGACCAAGGCCGAGGCCCTGGCCCGCCAGAACAAGGAAGGTGCCGAGATGATGGTAAACATGGTGCGGGACCGTGCCGGTCTCGATGACCTGGATCAGGTTTCTCTCGACGATATTCTCGCCGAACGCGGCCGGGAGTTGTTTTTCGAGATTCTGCGCCGCACCGACCTCATTCGTTACGGTAAATTCGCTTCCGGAGAATGGGACTTCAAAACCAGCGTGCCCGAATCGCGGAACCTGTTCCCCATTCCAGCGCCTCAGCTCAACGCGAACCCAAATCTGCAGCAAAACGACGGTTACTAAGCGTTGTTACTACCTCAACCGGTGACAAAGGCCCGGTCTGCATCCGCAGACCGGGCCTTTTCCTTTACCCTACTTTTGCAAACCATGAATTTTTGTTCCCACTGCGGTTCTCACGACCTTAAACTACGCGTCCCCGAGGGAGATACGTATCCCCGGATAAGTTGCGGCAATTGCCAAACGATTCACTACCAAAACCCAAAGGTTGTCACCGGCTGCCTGCCCGTCTGGGAAGATAAGGTGCTGCTGTGCCGGCGTGCCATCGAGCCGGGGCGGGGGCGGTGGAACGTTCCGAGCGGCTATCTGGAAAACGGAGAGTCCGTGGCCGAAGGGGCCCGGCGGGAAGTCCGTGAAGAGGCTGCGGCGGAGGTGACGATCGATTACCTAATTACGCTCTACGACATCGAACGAATTAACCAGGTCTATCTGCAGTTTGTAGGACAACTGGTCGACGGGGTCTTCGGCATCGGCCCCGAAAGCCTTGAATGCAAGCTTTTTACTCAGGCGGAAATTCCGTGGGAGGAAATCGCCTTTACCTCCTCCGCCTTCACGATCCGCAACTACTTCCGTGACCGCGAGCGGGGAACCACGACGCTGTACCAGGGATCCTACCCGGATCGGGGATTGATCAATCCGTAACCCGGCGAATAGCTTCTTCCAGGTCCGCAGGCGTGTCTACTCCGATCGACGGCAAGTCCGTGAGTCCGACGTAAATGCGGTAACCGGCACTGAGCCAGCGCAGTTGTTCCAGCGATTCGTCTAGCTCGAGTGGGGCCGTGGGTAGTACCGTGAGCTGCTGCAGTACCTCCGCCCGGTAGGCGTACAGACCGATGTGCTGGAGGTGCTTTTGCTGGTCGATCCACCGGCCGATGGGTACTTCGCGTAGAAACGGAATGGCGTGTCGGCTGAAGTAAAGGGCCCGCCCCGCTTCGTCCCGTACCACCTTCACCACATTGGGAGAAAGCAGGGCATGCTCGTCCCGCATGGGTGTGGCCAGGGTGCAAATCGATAGTTTCTCGTCCCGGAAGGGATCGACTACCGCCGCGATCTGCTCGGGTTGGATGAACGGTTCGTCGCCCTGGACATTCACCACAATCGATGCTTCCGGGAAATTCCTTGCCGCTTCCGCTACCCGGTCCGTACCCGAGGGATGAGTAGCCGCGGTCATGACGACCGCTCCACCAAAGTCCTCGACGTGGCGAAAAATGCGTTCGTCGTCCGTTGCCACGACTACCTGATCTAAAGACTCGCACTTGACTACGGCGGCATATACCCGTTGAATGAGGGTTTGTCCTCCAATATCCACCAGCGGTTTACCGGGTAGGCGGGCACTGGCGTAGCGGGCGGGGATTACGGCAAGTACCACTAATCAAGCTGCATTTCCGGAACGTCTCCCTCCACGATCAATCTGCCCAGAGTAGCGTCTTGTATTTCCCGGACGGTGACCCCGGGTGCGCGTTCCAGCAACCGGAACCCACGGTCTGAGGTGACTTCCAGCATGGCCATATTGGTTACAATCTTCTTCACGCAGTTGACACCGGTAAGCGGTAGCGAGCACTCGGGCAACAGCTTCGATTCGCCGGCCCGGTTGGTGTGCATCATGGCGACGATGATGTTCTCCGCCGAGGCAACTAGATCCATGGCGCCGCCCATTCCCTTCACGAGCTTCCCCGGTATTTTCCAGTTGGCGATGTCGCCCGTGTCCGACACCTCCATTGCTCCGAGGACGGTCAGTTGAATATGCTGTCCGCGAATCATCGCAAAACTGGTGGCACTGTCGAAGATGGCCGCACCCGGCAGGGCGGTGATGGTCTGTTTTCCGGCGTTGATCAGGTCGGCATCCTCCTCTCCCTCGTAGGGAAACGGCCCCATTCCGAGAATGCCGTTTTCGGATTGAAAGGTCACGTCTACGCCTTCGGGAACGAAGTTGGCCACCAGGGTAGGAATGCCAATACCGAGATTGACGTACCAGCCGTCGCGTAGTTCACGGGAGATTCTGCGGGCGATTCCGGTCTTATCTAGCATGGGGTCGGGTTGTGCGCTGTTCGATGCGTTTTTCGTACTGATCGCCCTGGAAAATGCGCTGTACGAACACTCCGGGCGTATGAATGTGGTTGGGGTCGAGCTCGCCGGACTCGACGAGTTCCTCTACTTCGGCGATGGTTATCCTGCCGGCGGTAGCCATCACGGGATTGAAGTTGCGAGCCGTACCCTTATAGATAAGGTTACCGTCCGTATCACCCTTCCAGGCCTTTACGATGGCGAAATCGGCGGTCAGGGCGGTTTCCAGGATGTGGGGTTTGCCGTTGAACTCCCGCACTTCCTTGCCTTCGCCGACCTCCGTTCCGTAACCGGCCGGAGTGAAGAAAGCGGGAATACCGGCGCCACCGGCCCGGCAACGTTCAGCCAGGCTGCCCTGCGGGATCAGGTCTACCTCGAGGTCGCCGCTCAGCATCTGCCGCTCGAACTCGGCGTTCTCCCCGACGTAGCTCGCGATCATCTTGCGGATCTGACGGCTTTGCAGTAGTAATCCCAGCCCGAAATCGTCGACCCCGGCGTTGTTGGAAATACAGGTGAGGTCGGTGATGTCGGAATCGGCGAGGGCGTTGATGCACTTTTCCGGTATGCCACAGAGGCCGAACCCTCCCAGCATGAGGGTCATGCCACTCTCGATGCCGGCGATGGCGTCCCGGGCACTGGCTACGCGTTTATTCATGGTTGCAAGATCGTTATTCCTCCTCAAGGAGGCGGTTGTCAATTCGTTTTTTCGTTTTGGCTCCGAGTTTACGCAGCTTCTCGGCCCGACCGATCAGGGTAGCCCCGTACTTGCCGCCGGTGCTGAGCTTCCCCAGCGCGGAATGGTAGGAGTGCTGGGCCTGGTCCAGCCGGTGGCCGATCTTCTTCAACTCCTCGGTAAAGGATACGAAGCCGTCGTAGAGCAATCCACTCTGCCGCGCGATCTCCAGCACGTTCTTCTTCTGGTTTTCCTGCTTCCAAATGTAGCTTACGGTGCGCAGGGTAGCAAGGAGGGTGCTCGGCGTGACCAGTACGATGTTTCGCTCGAGCGCCTCGATGAAAAGATTCTTGTCCGTCGTCAGCGCGAGTCCGAGGGCCGGCTCGATGGGTACGAATAAAAGCAGGTAATCGGGTGAGTTGATCTGGTACAGGCGGGTGTAGTTTTTTGACGCCAAGTCGATGACGTGCTGCCGTACACTGCGCAGGTGGGCAGCGGCCTCTACCCGACGTTCCGCCACGGCGTCGGTAGAATGGGTACAGTACCTTTCGTAGGCCGTCAGCGAAACTTTGCTGTCGACGACCAAGTGCTTGTTGTCCGGTAAGTTTATGATGAAGTCCGGGCGCTTCTGCCGGCCGTTTTCGTCCGTGAAGCTCGACTGTGCCGTAAAGTGTACTCCGCTCTCCAGCCCACTGGCCTCAAGTAGGGTAAGTAACTGCCACTCGCCCCAGTCGCCCTGGGTTTTGGTGTTGCCGCGCAGGGCCCCGGCCAGGTTATTCGCCTCGGCACTGATGCGCTGGTTGAGCAGTTGGAGGTGCTTGATCTCCTCCCGCAGGGAAATGCGGTCGCGGGTTTCTTCCAGGAACCGGCGCTCGATTTGCTGCTCGAATCCGTGGATGCGTTCCTTGAGCGGACTGAGCAGTCCGTCGAGTTGGTTGGCGTTCTGGGTTACGAACCGTTCGCTTTTCTCCTGGAAGAGTCGCTCCGCCGTGCGTTCGAACTGGGCAACGGAGGCCGCCTGCAGTCGGACCATTTCGGCCTGCTGTCCCGACAAGCGTTCGTTCAGGGCACGGTGCTCGGCACGCAGGGTAGCCAGGTCGCTGCGCAGGGTAGTCTCGACCGCGAGTTTTTCCTGCAGGTTTTCGTAGTGGAGGTCCGCATCGCTCCTTAGCTGCTCATATACTTCACGCAGAACGTACCCGGCCTCGACCCGGTCCCGCTCCAGGTGGGTGCTGCCTAAGCGGTAACGGGTATATAACCAGGCAACTACCCCGCCGATGACCATGCCGGTCAGCAGCGAAAGAAAGTAGGGTAGGGCGGGGGCTGTATCCATGGCGACAAGGTAGTGAGCGGCCGGGGAGGTGACATAATTTCGGCGGAGAAAGGCCGTTTGATTAGGGTCATGAAGAAAACCCTGTTCGCCCTATTGTGCGCCACCGCCCTGCTTTCCGCCGCTCCCACGGAATCGGAAAGTTGGACGGACCAACTCTTTTCCTGGTTCACCGAATTGTTTGTCGCCGCCTACGCAGAGCCGTTACCGAATGTGCAGGCCGTGCCCGTGGAGGCAACCGAAACCGTTTCACCGGATGCCGTCGCGCTGCTATCCGCCATTCCTCGTTCCGACACCGTCGCCATCACCTCCAACTGGCCTTACCTAAGTGCGGATGCCGGCCAGGATGTGGCCCGTCGGGAACGGCTGCTTGAGCAAACCGTACTGCTGACCAATCCTACGGGATCCCTGCCGTTTAGCGGCCTTTCCGCCATTCGCATCGTCTACCCCAGTGGCAAACGACCCGATCGGCTCATCGAGATGGCCCGGCGGTTTACGTCGGTTCAGGCCGTTGCTTTTACCGATGTCCTTGCTCCCGCGCTCGCCGCCGCCCCTTCCATTCCTACCGTTGTGATAGCGGACGACCCGCTGGGCGGGGTGGATGCCGGCGACCTTTGGTACCGCTCGCTGTACGGATATGCGGGTATGACCCTGGTCCACTTCGGAGACGTTTCCCTGATTGACCGGGTGCCGGCTAGCTGGTCTGTATTGGTTTGCCCCGTGCGCGCGAAGGAAAGCGAGGCCTTTGTGGCCCAGGTGCTCTTCGGCGCTCAGGCCATTACCGGCCGTTCCGACCGCCCCATACTTGATTTTGGTGTCGATAGCGGAATATCCCTGCCGCAGCAACGACCCGGATTTCGTGAACCGGAGCTACTCAAGGTAGACCGGGAGCAACTGGAGCAGCTGGACCAGACCATCAACCGCGCCATTCGCTACCGGGCCACTCCCGGAGCCCAGCTTGCGGTCTTGCGGGGCGGGCAGGTGATCTACGAACGGGCGTACGGCAAACAGTCCTACGGCTCCGGTAGACCCGTCACTCCCGGTGATCTGTACGACCTCGCCTCCGTGACGAAGGTGGCCGCTACCTCGCTGGCAATCATGAAATTGTACGATGAGGGAAGGATCGATTTGACCGCAAAACTCAGCGAATACCTGCCGGAATTTAAACGGACCGCACCCGGTAGGTACACCATTGCCCAGTTGCTCGCTCACCATACCGGCATGCAGGCGAACCTGCCGTTGTATCCCTACGTAGGTGCGAATTACCTGGTACCTGGAGGACAGGAAGGTTCCGTTCGCCTTAGCACCAATCGTTGGCTCGACGGAAGCGTACCGGGCCACATTCGGCGCGATCTGCGCAAGATCGACCGCACCCGCCGTCCGATGTACCGCTACAGTGATGTAAATTATGTATTGTTACAATTTGTGGTTGAGGCGATTACGGGTACTGGCCTGGATGCTTACGTTAAGGAGACGTTTTACGAACCGCTAGGTCTTACCCACCTTACGTTTAATCCGATTGCGGATCACCCGGCGCGGCAGCTCGTACCGACCATCACCGATAAGTGGATGGACAGGGGAGTGCTGCGGGGATTTGTACACGACGAGGGGGCGGCCATGATGGGGGGAGTTGCCGGTCATGCGGGACTGTTCGGCAATGCCCGCGATCTCGGGATACTCTTCCAGTTCTTACTCGACGGGGGTGAATTTAACGGCCGGCAGATTATTTCGCGGGAGGCGGTTGCGCTGTTCACGGCCCGCAATCCCTTCAACCACCGGGCCCTCGGTTTCGACCGCCTGAGCAGCGGGTATAAAAGCGTCATCGCTGCCGGGGCCTCCGAAGCCAGCTTCGGTCATACCGGATTTACCGGCACCTGCGTCTGGGCCGATCCGGAGAACAACCTAGTTTTCGTCTTACTGACCAACCGCATCCACCCGGATCCGGCAAACAAGAAATTGCTGAAGTACGGCACCCGCAGTAAAATGCAGCGGGACCTGTACCGCGCCCTTAACTCTTTCGGCAACGAGCCGGCTTGATCAGGCCAGTCCCTCGCGGAAGGGCACGAACCGGCAGTAGCCCAGCATTTCTTCTTTGTGCTTGCCGTTCGCACCTTTGGTAATGCGCAGCAGTTCCTGGTCTTCTTCCTCCGGACCGACGGGAATCACCATGATGCCACCCACCTCTAGTTGTTCCAGCAGCGCTTCGGGCACTTTGGGTGCGCCGGCCGTCACCAATATGCGACTGAACGGTGCCATTTCCGGAACACCCCGGTAGCCATCGCGCAGGAAAAACCGAATGCCGCGGTCCAGGCGCAGCTTTTTCAGGGTAAGTTTTGCCTTGCGGTACAGCGGTTTGTGCCGCTCGACGGTGAAGACCCGCCCGCCCAGGAGGGACAGAATGGCCGCCTGGTAGCCAGAACCGGTGCCAATTTCGAGGACCTTTTGCCGCGGCAGGAGTTGCAGGGCGGTGGACTGCCACGCTACGGTCGAGGGTTGACTGATCGTCTGTTCGCAATCGATGGGGAAGGGCTCATCGCGGTAGGCCCACTCGCTGAAGCTGCTGTCGAGAAAGGCGTGCCGGGGCACATTGGCCATTACTTCCAACACCTTCGGGTCGAATTCATTGCGGCTGGTCAACCGCTCGATGAGTCGCTTGCGCTGTCCCCGGTGACGAAATCCGTCGTCCATGCTACTTTAGTTGGCCGGCCAGGTTGGCCGGGGAGTAATTTACGTTTTTCAGCACCTTATTATCGTCGGTCCGGTACACCAGGTACACGTCGCCCGAGCTTTCTACGCGACCCTCCTGGTTCAGCGACCGGTAGTGGGCCAGCGTAGCTTCCGCTTCTTCCCGGCTCGCACAGGTTTTGCTCATGTTCGAACGGTGAACTTCCCCGAAGAGCGCGGGAAATTTGTCGCCGAGCCCGAACTCGAGCACCGCTCCGCTGAGCACGTACTGAAGGTCGGCCAGTGCATCCGCCACCTCCACAATATCCCGCTGCGCGATCGCTTCGCGTAGTTCGTCGAGCTCCTCCTGCAACAGATTTACGCGCAAACGGCAACGATCTTCGGGCGGGATCGCGGGAGCGGAGAGAATGGGTAACCGAAAGGTGCGGTGAAACTCGGCTACGTCACCAAGTGAGTCGGGGCTTTTCATGAAGTGGGTTTGTCCACGGGCAAATATAGCCACAACGGCGTTGGCGTGACCCCGGTTACCACAATCTGAATGCCCGTGGAACATTATTAAAACTGCTGAGTAGATGCGTCGGCGTGATTTTATTGTACTTGCAAATAATACATGAATGCGCTATCCCAATCGGGCTACCTTAAATGAAATTCTAAAATACGGCAGAATTTAGAATTAAAATTGTGTTTTTACCGGTATTGCGGTACTAAAAATGACGATATTAAAATGCGTGGCGGTTTTGACGGCCCGTCGTCGATCAAATAGGTTTAAGATAAAGGTGCGTGGAACATTGGTATACTACACAGTTGCCTGTATCTTGTGATGCGGCTGAACGCAGGAAGGCCTTTCGATTTAGGACTTCCCATCGCCACCGCTAACCCCTTCTGACGTATGCAATACCAACACGAAACCCCCCACCATCCCGGCCTTTACCGTCCTCACCTGGAATCGGATGCCTGTGGAACCGGATTCATCGCCAACCTGGATGGGGAGCCGAAGCACAGTATAGTAAAGGACGCCCTGGCCATGCTGGCCAATATGGAACACCGGGGTGCCTGCGGCTGTGAACCGAATTCGGGCGACGGCGCCGGTATTCTGACCCAGGTCCCGGATGAGTTTTTCCGCCGCAAGTTGTCCGAGATGGGCAAGGTCCTGCCGGAATTCGGCAAGTATGGCGTAGGCCAACTGTTCCTGCCCGCCGAGAAGGAACTCAGCCAGCGCTGTCGGTTTCTCTTCGAAGACTACTGCGACGAACTGGGCTTCGACGTGATCGCCTACCGCAAGAATCCCTTCGATGCCGATGAGGTAGGCGTGACCAGCAACAGCGCGAAGCCCCGGATGGAACAGATTTTCGTCAAGCCGCGCACCCACCTCGAGCCCGCCGACCTGGAGCGCAAGTTGTACGTACTCCGCAAGTTCGCTACCCACCGCATCCACGTCACTTACCCCGAGACCCGGGATCAGTTTTACCTCTGCTCGTTCAGCTACAAGACCATCGTATATAAAGGACAGCTGACCACCTGGCAGCTGCCCGGCTTTTACGGCGACCTACAGGACCTCGGCTACAAAAGCGCCATCGCCCTGGTGCACAGCCGCTTCTCCACCAACACCGTACCGAAGTGGAAATTGGCCCAACCCTTCCGGATGATCGCCCACAACGGGGAGATTAACACCGTACAGGGCAACGTGAACTGGTGGCGATCGAAGGAGAGCATCATCCGTAAGACCTCGAAGTTTTCGGAGGACGAGCTCAATATGATCTTCCCCGTTTGCGGCACCAGCCTGTCGGATTCCGCGAATTTCGACAACGTGCTGGAGTTCCTGACCATGAACGGTATGAGCATTCCCCATGCCCTCATGATGATGATCCCGGAAGCTTGGCAGCACGACGACGCCATGCCCGACTTCAAGAAAGCCTTCTACGAGTACAGCAAAGCCCTCATGGAGCCCTGGGACGGTCCGGCTTCGATCTGCTTCACCGACGGTATTCTGGTGGGGGCAACCCTCGACCGTAACGGCCTGCGACCGAGCCGCTACTGCCTCCTGAACGACAATACCCTCATCGTAGCCTCGGAGGCCGGCGCCCTAAAGGTGGACCAGCGCAAGGTGATCAAAAAGGGCCGGCTACAGCCCGGACGCATCCTGGTGGCCGATCTCCAGGAGCACCGCGTCATCGGCGACGAAGAACTAAAGGAAATCATTTGTAAGCGGCTTCCCTACCGCGACTGGCTCGACGAGTACCGTCAGGACATCAAAAACCTCCCGCTCTCGCGTAAGGCGGAGATCCGGATGGACCAGAAAACGCTCTTCCGTCGCCTGCAGCTCTTCGGCTACACCAAGGAGGACCTCACGGTGATGCTCGAGCCCATGATCAAGGAGGGAAAGGATCCGATCGGATCTATGGGCAGCGATACTCCCCTGGCCGTGCTCTCCCTCCAGAGCCAGCACATCGCCAACTACTTTAAGCAGCTCTTTGCCCAGGTGACCAACCCGCCGATCGACCCCATCCGGGAGCGCAGCGTCATGTCTGCCTACGCCATGCTCGGTAGCTCGGAGAACGTGATGGAACCCTCGGCCAAAAACGCCCGCTACATTCACCTGGATTCGCCCATCCTCACCAACGACGATGTGGCGAAGCTCCGTGAATTGCACCACCGCGATTTCCGGGCAACGGCAATCAATATTGTCTTTCCGGCCGACGGTCAGGAAGGAAGGCTACACGCCGCCGTCGAGCACATCAAGGCACAGGCGGAGTCGATGGTCCGCAGTGGATACAACATTCTCATCCTCAGCGACCGCGATGCCGACAGCCACAATGCGCCCGTACCCAGCCTGCTCGCAATGGGAGCAGTCCACCACCACCTTGTGGAACTCGGCCTACGCGCCAAGACCAGCGTCGTGGTAGAAAGCGGAGACATCCGCGAAACCCACCACGTGGCTACCTTAATCGGTTACGGAGCCAGCGCAGTAAATCCCTACATGGCGTACGCAGCACTAGCCGACCTTCACGCCCGTAATGTCTTTGAAGACGAAGGCTACGAGCTGAAGGAGGTGATCAAGATCTACCGCAAGGCCGTCACGAAGGGCCTGCTCAAGATCATGTCCAAGATCGGTATCTCGACCCTCCAGTCTTACCAGGGAGCGCAAATCTTCGAAATTCTCGGACTAAACCGCAAGGTAGTGGACGATTGTTTCCGGGGATCGATCAGCCGGATCGAGGGCATCGGCTACGACGGCCTGGCCAGCGAAGTGATCGTCCGCCACGAACTTGCCTACCCGAAAGAATTTGTCGCTAATCCGAAGTTGGAAGTAGGCGGCGTCTACCAGTGGAAGCGCCGCGGAGAGGCGCATACCTTCAACCCGAAGAGCATTCACTACCTGCAGATCGCCGCCCGCAAGAACGACGAGGAGGCTTACGGGAAGTACCGCGACGAGATCAACAATCAGACCAAAAAAGCACTTACCCTCCGCGGGCTACTCGCCTTCCGGAAGGGAGATCCCATTCCCATCGAGGAAGTGGAACCGGCCGATGAAATCATGAAGCGCTTCGCCACCGGGGCGATGTCGTTCGGCTCCATTAGCTGGGAGGCCCACACTACGCTGGCCATCGCGATGAATAAGATCGGCGCCCGCTCCAATTCGGGTGAAGGCGGAGAAGACGAAGTGCGCTTCGAGCTCGACGACCAGGGCCGCAATATGCGCTCGGCCATCAAGCAGGTCGCTTCCGGACGCTTCGGGGTGACGAGCCACTACCTGACCAACGCCGACGAGCTGCAAATCAAAATGGCCCAGGGCGCGAAACCCGGCGAGGGCGGCCAGCTGCCCGGACATAAGGTGGACGACTGGATCGGTCGCGTGCGCAACAGTACGCCTGGTGTCGGACTGATCTCTCCTCCGCCCCACCACGACATTTACAGCATCGAGGACTTGGCACAGCTGATCTTCGACCTCAAGAACGCCAACCGTCGCGCGCGCATCAACGTGAAACTGGTCTCCAAGGCCGGAGTAGGAATCATCGCCTCGGGTGTAGCAAAGGCCCACGCCGACGCCATCCTGATCAGCGGTCACGACGGAGGCACGGGGGCCAGTCCCCTGAGCTCCATTCGCCACGCCGGACTTCCCTGGGAGTTGGGCCTCGCGGAAAGTCACCAGACGCTGGTCAGAAACAAGCTCCGCGACCGGGTGACCCTACAGACCGATGGACAGCTCCGCACCGGCCGCGACCTGGTCATCGCTACGCTATTGGGGGCTGAAGAATACGGGGTCGCTACCGCCGCCTTGATCGTCGAGGGCTGCATCATGATGCGCAAGTGCCACGTGAACACCTGTCCCGTCGGCATCGCCACCCAGAACCCGGAACTGCGCAAACGCTTCACCGGCGATCCGGATCACGTCATCAACTTCTTCCGCTTCCTCGCCGAGGACATGCGCTCCATCATGGCCGAACTCGGCTTCCGTACCGTGAACGAAATGGTCGGTAAGGTGGAGCACCTGAAAATGAACAGCGAGGTAGAACACTGGAAGTACCGCAGCCTTGATTTGAGTCCTATTCTGTACAAGGAAGTGGCCGACGACTCCGTCGGGCTTTACAAACGGGTCGAGCAGGACCACGGCATCAGTGACGTGCTGGACCGCCGCCTCATCACTTCGGCCAAGTTCGCACTGGAAGAAATGGAAGCGGTGACGGGAAGCTTCGACATCAAGAATACCGACCGCAGCGTCGGCACCATGCTCTCCAACGAGATCAGCCGCCGCTTTCACGGTGAGGGACTGCCGGACGGCGCCATCAAGTTCCGCTTCCGGGGATCGGCGGGGCAGAGTTTCGGCGCCTTTGGTGCCAAGGGCCTACAGTTCCTGCTGGAGGGAGAGGCCAACGACTACTTCGGAAAGGGACTCTCGGGCGGCCGCCTGATCGTTGTACCCGACCGGGTATCGACCTTCGATCCCCACGAAAACATCATCATAGGCAACGTCGCGTTCTACGGGGCAACCTCCGGTGAAGCCTACATCAAGGGGATGGCCGGCGAACGATTTGCGGTAAGAAATTCCGGTGTCAAGGCCGTCGTCGAAGGACTCGGCGATCACGGCTGTGAGTACATGACCGGAGGCGTCGTCGTCGCACTCGGTGACACGGGCAAGAACTTCGGTGCGGGAATGAGCGGCGGCATGGCCTACGTCTACGACCGGGAAAAGACCTTCAGTGAGAAGCTCAATACCGAAATGGTGGACATGGAAGCCCTCACGCCCTTCGACAAGAATCTGCTGCAACAGATGGTCCGGAACCACTTCACGTACACGAGCTCCAAACGTGCGCTGGACATGCTCAACAACTGGGACGAGCATCTGGCCCACTTCGTCAAGGTGATGCCGCGCGACTACAAAGCGGTGCTCGCCAAAAAGGGGGAAGAACCCAACGTACAGGTCAAAATCGCCGAACTCGTCTGATCGATTGCCCCCCCCTTCCGTGGCGCCGTCCGAGGTCGATCGCCACGACACCATTAGCTAACCATTCCGGTCCGTCCGGAAGCTGAAAAAACCTTTACCATGGCTGATCCAGCTGGATTTCTAAAGTACGACCGCGAACTCCCCGACAAGCGGCCCGTCGAAGTACGTAAGACCGACTGGCAGGAACTCTACGTAGAAATGTCCGAAGAGCGTACCGTCACCCAGGCGGCTCGCTGTATGGATTGCGGCGTGCCCTTCTGCCACAGCGGTTGTCCCCTCGGCAACATCATTCCCGAGTTTAATGACGCGGTTTACGAGGAAGACTGGCGCGAAGCCTTCGAAATCCTCAGTTCGACCAACAACTTTCCGGAATTTACCGGCCGTATCTGCCCCGCACCCTGTGAGACGGCCTGCGTACTGGGCATCAATCAGCCGCCGGTAGCCATCGAGCACATCGAGAAGTCGATTGCCGAAGAGGCGTTCAAGCGGGGGTACGCCCGTCCCAATCCTCCCGGAAGCCGAACGGGGAAGAACGTTGCCGTAGTGGGTTCGGGTCCTGCGGGACTGGCCGCCGCCGCTCAGCTCAACAAAGCCGGGCACAACGTCACGGTTTACGAGAGAAACTCGCGAATCGGTGGACTCCTTCGCTACGGAATCCCCGACTTCAAACTGGAAAAGTGGGTGATCGACCGGCGGGCAGAACTTATGGAAGCCGAGGGCGTCAAGTTTCGTACCAATGCCAATGTCGGAGAGAACGTCGACGCAAAGAAACTGGTCGATGACCACGACGCCGTCGTACTGGCGGGTGGATCGACCATTCCCCGCGATATCCCCAGTCCCGGCCGGGAAGCACAGGGCGTCTACTTTGCCATGCAGTTCCTCGAGCAGAACAACAAGCGGGTAGCCGGGGACGACCTGAGCGACCTGTTTGAAATCCACGCACGCGACAAGGACGTAATCGTGATCGGCGGTGGCGACACCGGTGCCGACTGTGTGGGAACCAGCAACCGCCACGGCGCGCGCTCGGTCACCCAGATCGAAATCATGCCCATGCCGCCCACCCAGCGTTCGGAAGACAGCTGGCCCAACTGGCCGATGATCCTGCGCACCTCTACCAGTCACGAGGAAGGTTGCGAGCGCGAGTGGGCCGTGCTTACCGAAGAATTCCTCAAGGACGAGGAGGGCAAGCTGCGTGCCGTCAAGACCGTAAACATTCGCTGGGCCAGGGACCAGACGGGCCGCAACACCTTCGTAAAGATCGCCGGTACGGAACGCGAACTGCCCTGTCAGCTGCTCCTCATCGCGGCCGGCTTCGTCCACCCCCAGCACGAGGGCCTCGTCAACGACCTGGGCATCGGTCTCGACGAGCGCAAGAACGTCGCGGCCAACCCGACCAAGGGCTACCAGACCTCCGTACAGAAAGTCTTTGCCGCCGGCGATATGCGCCGGGGTCAGAGCCTGGTCGTGTGGGCAATTGCCGAAGGGCGTGAGTGCGCTCGCTCCGTCGACTCCTTCCTGCGGGGAGGCGAATCGGTACTGGAAAGTCGCGACGAGGGGAGGCTCGAACTGGATTTTGCCTAGGTACGCTGCTTTTATTCCGGTTTTCATTGCACCTGCGCGCCGCCGCCCGGTTGAACGGGTAAAACAACGAAGCAATGAAGTACCGAAAACTCGGAAAAACGAATGTTGAAGTAAGCGAGATCAGCCTCGGCACCTGGCAGGTCGGTGGAAAGTGGGGCGACCCCTTCGACGATAAAGTCGCCGATCGCATCATCAACGAAGCCATCGACCGGGGCGTAAATTTTATCGATACGGCCGACGTCTATTCCGACGGCCTCAGCGAAACGGCCGTCGGTAGGGTAGTGCGCAGCCGCTCGGAATACATCTACGTGGCGACCAAGTGCGGACGGCAGATCAATCCCCATACGGCGGAAAACTACACCGTAAAGGCACTCCGGGGGTACGTTGAGGACAGCCTGCGCCGCATGAAAATCGACCGCATCGACCTGATCCAGTTGCACTCCATACCCAACGATGTCTACTACCGCCCGGAAATCTTCGGCCTGTTCGAGCGACTGAAGGAAGAAGGAAAGATCCAGCACCTCGGCGTGAGCGTGGAGAAGGTGGAGGAAGCGATCAAGGCGATGGAGTACGAAAATGTTGCTACGGTGCAGATCATTTTCAATCTCTTCCGGCAACGGCCCGCGGAACTCTTTTTCGACTTAGTAAAGAAGCACGACATCGGCGTGATCGCCCGGGTGCCGTTGGCCAGCGGGCTCCTGACCGGACGCTTCGACAAACAGACCACCTTCGGGGAGGGGGACCACCGCAACTTTAACCGGGAGGGGGAAGCATTCGACCGGGGCGAGACCTTCAGCGGGGTGAATTACGAAGAGGGGCTTAAGGCCGTCGAGGAACTAAAACAATTGTTTCCCGGGGAAGACAACCTGGCCCCCGTGGCCCTGCAGTGGATCCTGAGTTTCCCCGAGGTCAGCTGCATCATCCCCGGGGCGTCGAAGGTCGAACACCTCACGTCCAACATTTCGGCCGCCGAGCGTGAGCCGCTGACCGACGAACAGCTTGCGGCCATGAATGATATTTACAATCGTATGGTGCGACCGTCGGTCCACCAACTCTGGTAAAGAGAAAGGGTCCTGCTGACATCAGCAGGACCCTTTTCAATTACAGGTGGCTTAATACTTAGCTGATCAACAGCAGGGTGATAAGCAGTACGACGAGGCTGCCGGTGATGGCGATGGCGACATCCTGGCGGCGGGCCGGGGGAAGCGCGGAGCGACGGGAAGCCAGGCGGAGGCCGTTGGGATTGCCCAGTTGGTGTGCCTTTACCGCACGGTTTACGCGACGGTTCAGGAGGGTACTGCGGGTCGGGCGGGGTGTTTCGAATTGGTTCATGCGATGGTAATTTTCCGGGGTTTCTGAATTCGCCCGCAAAGGTCGCGGTATTCCCGGACCCTTACAACCCCATGGGCGAACATTATTCGGCTGGACGGGTCATCATATCCACCAAGCCCAATAAAATACTGATTACCACAAAAAGTAGGATGTTGTCGTTGACTTCCGCGCCCGGGACGGATTTAAATATCAAGCAAGAAGGTGTTATTTTTTCTTCTTTTTCTTGCCGAGTACGCGTTCCGCTTCCTGCATAAGATCTTCCAACCCCATGGCATCGCCACGACTGAAGGCCAGGGTCTCGCGGTATTCGTTGCGATCGAGTTTCACTACCCGGATTTCGTTGCCGGTATAGTCCTCGATGCGCCGCAGCAAATCGTGTTCGGCGGGTGCGCAGAATGAGTAGGCCACCCCCCGTAATCTGCCGCGTCCGGTTCGTCCCACCCGGTGCACGTAGTAGTCCGGCTGTTCGGGCAGGTCGTAGTTGATGACGTGGGTTACGTCGGGGATGTCGATGCCCCGGGCGCTCACGTCGGTCGCCACCAGGATGCGCTCATCGCCGTTGCGAAATGCCTCCAGGGCCGCCTCTCGCTCCGCCTGTTGCAGGTCGCCGTGCAGCGTCAGGGTGGTCAGCCCAACGCGTTCCATGGCTTTCGAGACCCGTTCGGCCCTTACGCGGGTGCGGGTGAAGACCAGGATTTTTGCTTCCGGGCGTTCCTTTACGAAGCGCTCGAGGAAGAAGCGTTTGTCGTCCATTTCCACGAATACGACGGAGTGGTCGACGTTTTTACTCACCGGATCTTTCGGCGAGATTTGGATGCGGATGGGGTTACGTACCAGCGAATAGGCCAACTTTTTGATCTTTTCGTCGATGGTAGCGGAGAAGAACAGCGTCTGGTGCTTGCGCTTCAGGTGACCGATCACGCCGCGGATGTCGTCGATGAAACCCAGGTCGAGCATCAGGTCGGCCTCGTCCAGCACGAGAATATCGACCCGTTCCAGTCGCAGCAGCTTGCGTCCGAGCAGGTCGTACATCCTACCCGGCGTGGTGATGAGGACGTCAAGTTCCTTGGTCAACTGCGCAATCTGGGGCTCGATCTCGACACCTCCCGTGAGTCCCAGCACCTTCACCGGCATCCCGCTCGCTAGAGCGGTGAATACTTCCGTCAGCTGCAGGGCGAGTTCGCGGGTAGGTACCATCACGAGACAACCGATGCCCGATTCCCGCCACTGGCTCTCCTTCCGTTCGTGCAATTTTTGCAGTATGGGGATGGCGAAGGCGGCTGTTTTGCCGGTGCCCGTTTGCGCGATGGCCAGCACGTCTTCCCCCTCCAGGATCGGCCGGATGGCCCGGTACTGGATGTCGGTCGGCCGCTTCCACCCCTGCTGGGCGATGCTGCGTTTTAACTCGGGCGACAGGGGGTAATCGGTAAATTTCATCGTAACGTGTTTGGCGGGGCCGCGGGTGCAGGGCAATTCGAACGGAGCCGTGCGAAATGGTTTGGCGCACCGTGCCGGCCAGGTATATCTTTGTCCCTAACCGCCGCCCAATGTACGACAACGCCACCGCCCTCCTCCTGGTCGACCTTCAGGTAGATTTTATGCCCACCGGCATGCTGCCGGTGGGCGATGGCGACGCGGTAGTCCCCCTGGCCAACGCCCTCATGCCGAAGTACCGGACTGTCGTAGCCACCCAGGACTGGCACCCCGCAAACCATAAATCCTTCGCCGCCAATCACCCCTGGCGCAAACCCGGTCAGGTGATCGACCTCAACGGACTGCCCCAGGTGCTCTGGCCCATCCACTGCGTACAGGACAGCTGGGGCGCGGAATTCGTATCCACCCTAGACACTTCGGCGATCACCGAGGTCTTCCGGAAGGGGACCGATCCCGAGATCGACAGCTACTCCGGATTCTACGATAACGGCCAACGAAAATCCACCGGACTGGCCGATTGGTTGAGGGGCCGGGGCATCGAGGAAGTGCACGTCATGGGCCTGGCGACCGATTACTGCGTGAAGTACACTGTGCTGGATGCCCTTCGCGAAGGCTTTCGTACGCTGTTGATCGAAGATGGATGTCGGGAAGTGGAACTGGTACCGGGTGATGGTGAACGGGCGGTGCAGGAAATGCGGGAGGCCGGGGCCAAAATTGCCCGCCACGCCGAATTGGGGTAATTACTTACTTTGGGAGCGCACAACCTGTAGATCATGATATCGCGCTTTTTTCCCCTGCTTCTGTCTCTTCTAATTTACGCGTGTGGCTCAGATGCCACCCCCACCACCGAAGCTACCGTAGTGGAGCATACCGAGGAAGTTGCCGGTTTCCGAGCCAACCCCCAGGCCCTCGAAAAACGCGAGGTGCCCACCATCGCCGTCGGAGAAAAAGCGCCTGACTTCGAATTGCCCGGAAGCGACGGTGAAATGCACCGACTTGCCGACTACAGCGATGCCGAAATCATCGTGCTGGCTTTCACTTCTAACCACTGCCCGACCGCCCAGGCTTACGAGCAGCGGCTGATCGATTTTCAGCGTGATTACCAGGACAAGGGCGTACAACTCATTGCCATCAGTCCCAACAGTCCCCTTGGACTTCTTTACGAGGAACTCGGGTATACCGACCTTAACGACGACTACGACGTAATGGAGGAAAGGGCCGAGTACGCCGGCTTCAACTTTCCCTACCTCTACGATGGAGATGACCACCGAACGTCGCTTGCGTACGGTCCGGTGGCTACCCCCCACTTATTTATTCTGGATCAAGAACGCGTAGTCCGCTACACCGGTCGCATCGATCGCAGCGAGAAACCGGGCAGTGCCCACGCCGAGGACCTCCGTGCCGCTACCGACGCTCTTTTGGCCGGCAACCCCGTACCGGAACCCACGACCAAAACCTTCGGTTGCTCCACCAAATGGTCCTGGAAAACGGAATACAACGAGCAGGCGCGGGAAACCTGGGAAGCCCGGCCGGTAACCCTCGAAACGGCCGACGTAGCGAAGATCAAGGAATTGGTGGCCAACGAAGGTGGCGATAAACTGCGGTTGATCAACGTCTGGGCCACCTGGTGCGGTCCCTGCGTACTTGAGTACCCGGAATTTCTAGTGTTGCAGCGAATGTATGGGGCCCGCGATTTCGAGTTCATTTCCGTTTCTGCCGATAAACCGGCCGCCGAAGAGCGGGCGCTCGCGTTTCTGGAAAAAGTCCATTCCGGCGTACCTAACTACCTCTTCGCTGGCAAGGACATCTACGAACTGGTCGAAGCCATCGACCCGGACTGGAACGGTGCCCTCCCGTATACTTTACTGGTTGCTCCGGACGGAGAAGTGGTCTACCGCCACCAGGCCGAGGTAGACTTCCTCGAACTAAAGCGGGCCATCGTGGAGCACGAAATGATGGGCCGGGTATACTAGCCACGAATGCACCAAAGGATTACGTACCTTTGCGGCCGCTAAGCGCAAGTGCATGAAAACCAAAACACTGAGGCCGGACAAGGTCAACGTCGTCACCCTGGGCTGTTCGAAGAATCTAGTCGATTCGGAGAACATCATGACCCAACTGAAGGCCAACGACTACGACGTCAAACACGACAGCAACGAGGCGGCCAATATCGTCATCGTCAACACCTGCGGCTTCATCGACCTGGCTAAGGAGGAAAGCATCAATACCATTCTCGATTACGCCGACCGGAAGACCCGCGGCGAGATCGACCGGCTCTACGTCACCGGCTGCCTTTCGCAGCGCTACAAGGATAACCTGGAACAGGCCATTCCGGAGGTCGACGACTACTTCGGTACCATGGAGTTGCCCGGATTGCTCAGTCGCCTGGAAGCCGATTACCAGCACGATCTGATCGGGGAGCGCTTCATCACCACCCCCGAGCACTACGCTTACCTTAAGATCAGTGAAGGTTGTAACCGTACCTGCTCCTTCTGCGCTATTCCGCTGATGCGGGGAGATCACGTTAGCCGGCCCATCGAGGAGCTGGTCCGCCAGGCAGAGCACTTCGCGCGCACCGGGGTAAAGGAACTGATGCTGATCGCCCAGGAACTCACCTACTACGGTCTCGACCTCTACAAGCGCCGCATGCTGCCTACGCTACTCGAGGCGCTGGCCGCCGTAGACGGCATCGAGTGGATCCGTTTGCACTACGCATACCCCTCCAAGTTTCCCCGGGAAATCTTCGAGGTGATGGCCGCCCAGCCGAAGGTGTGCAACTACCTGGACATTCCCCTGCAGCACGGGTCCGATGCCGTCCTGCAACGGATGCGCCGTCAGGTCACCCGCCGGGATACTACCGAACTCATTCGCTACGCCCGTGAGGCCGTTCCCGGCATCGCCATTCGTACCACCTTCCTGGTCGGCTACCCCGGCGAGACGGAAGCCGAGTTTGAGGAGATGTGCGACTTCGTGCGGGAGATGCGTTTCGAGCGACTCGGAGTGTTTCAGTATTCCCACGAGGAAGATACCCGCGCCTACGAAGTGGAGGACGACGTACCCGCGGAGGTAAAGGCGCGGCGCGCCAGCCAACTGATGGAGATCCAGCAGGAGATCAGTTACGAACTGAATCAGGCGAGGGTAGGGGAGATCACCCGCGTGCTGATCGACCGCAAGGATGGGGAAAATTACGTCGGCCGTACCCAGTACGACAGCCCCGACGTAGACAACGAAGTGCACATCGATGCCGGCACCGCTTACCTGCGCACCGGCGATATGGTTACGGCGCGCATCGTTTCGGCGACCGAGTATGATTTAATCGCCGAACTGGTTGCGGGCTAATATTCGGTGACCTACTTTTGCCTCCGCTTGAATGAGTACCGGCCGCTATGGCGGAATTGGTAGACGCGCTGGATTCAAAATCCAGTTCCTCCGGGAGTGTGGGTTCGATTCCCACTGGCGGTACTTTTTACGGACCGGCAAAAAAGTTTGTCGCCCTAGTTGTAAATTCTTCCCGGCCGTATATCTTTGCGGCCCCGTTACTCGCCGGAGTGATGAAACTGGTAGACATGCACGTTTCAGAGGCGTGTGCTTTTACGAGCGTGGGGGTTCGACTCCCCCCTCCGGCACAGAACTTCCTAAGTTCTTTCTGGCCTCGATCCTTCACCGGATCGGGGCTTTTTTATTGGGGCCGACGCTCCTCGCCGTTGACGCGCATCACAAAGGCATCTTCGGTGTAGCGGGACCGAATGTCGGCCAACGCCCGATTCAGTTCCGCATCCTCCCGGTAGGTGATCCGTACGCCCACGCGGGTGTTTCTGCCCTCCTTGTCGGTATAGGGCGTATAGCCCGCTTCCCGGAGACGGCCCGTCTGTTTGTCGACATTGCGTTGCCGACCGTATAGTCCGATGGCGATGATGGCCTCATTCATTACGGGCGCGGCGGGCGGCGGGGTCGCAGGAGCAATTTTCGTAGGGGATTCATTGTGTTTCGGTGGGGCTTGCGGACGGATCTGATTGGCGTCGACGGTCGGTGGGGGCACCGCCGGGATGGTAGGTCCCGGAGAAACGTTCAGCCTTTCCGCGGGAATATCCCGACTGACTTGGGCATCCGATCCGCCAACCAGTGTACCGAAGAGTCCGGCGATCCGAAACAGCAGGAAAATTGCCAGGACCAGTCCGACCAGGCCGGTGGTGTACCAGATGATGCGTCGGGTGCGGTCGGAAAGCTCGGTACCGGCGGTCTTGGACCGGCGGGGCAAGCGGGGCGTCCGGCGTTTGCGTTCGTTTGCCGGTCGCTTTTCCTTCCGTAGGATCGGCTTCAGAGCGACTGCCGGTAGCCCAAAACTGTCCTTGCTGAAGTTTTCGGCCATCGGTGAAAATCGTATTTCACCGTCGGACAGCCTGTATAGTCTACCGATGCCTTCCAGCACGACCGTGCCGCCCGCTTCGAGCTTGTGGCGGGTAGACTCAAGGAAGGCCTTCAGGTCCGGCAGGTGGGGTACTTCCCGTTCGAGCCTGCCGTCGTCGACGACCAGATTTGCGTTGAAGTCGACCCGGGCCGAGGGGGGCTTGGCCTTCCCTTCGATCAAACTTACCAGGGCGGGTTGGCCCACCACCAGCAGGGTCCCAATGCCCGGTAGGCATACCCTTCCCTCTTCGATGAGGATGGATCTGAGCGCGGTAAGTACGTCTCCGTTCATGGAGCAAAAGTAGTGATTAAGCCAGTACCCGCCCGGGACCGAACTGCCCTAGTTGTAGCTGGGCTCCTCGCGCATTGAGGCGATTACCGAGAAGGTATCGCCCTTGTTCTCCATAACCTGCGACCACAGTTTCTCCGGGTCACTCTTGAATAAGTAATTCGGATCCATGCGGGCAGTGACCCAGCTCCCTCCTTCCAGTTCCTCCTGCAGCTGGCTGTCCGACCACCCGCTGTACCCGACGAAAAAGCGAATGTCGTAGGGCGTGATCAACTTCTGGTCGATCAGGAAGCGCAGCTTTTCGTAGTTGCCGCCCCAGAATATGCCTTCCATGACCTCGTCGCTTCCCTCCAGCAGATCCCCCTTGCGGTGGAGGTAGTGTACGGTGTCGGTGCCGACCGGACCGCCGAAGTACACCGGCGCATCGAACTCCGGGAATTCCTTTGCCAGGGCGTCGACGCGCATATTGACCCGCCGGTTCATGATGAAGCCGAGGCTACCCTCGGGGTTGTGCTCTACGACCAGGACGGTGCTGCGTTTGAAGTTCGGATCGAGCATAAAGGGTTCGGCGAGGAGAATCGTACCGTTCTTGATCTGTGCGGACATGGGAGGCGGGTTGGTATCGCTAATTTAACGATCAGTCGGCGGACTTGGTTTGTTAAGCAAAATTTACCGTTCGTATCACGCAACTGTCTGTTTTTGGGCTGCTGTCCCGACAATTACCTTCCGGGCTCAGCGGCCTGCGTAACTTTGTCCCATGGAAAAACTTATGCGGCAGCACTGGTGGAAACTCCTTGCGGTGCTGATCCTGGTTTACGCGCTCGTTGCCGGCCTCCTCGTCCCCCTAAAACCCAATCTGCTTTCGGTAACCCCGAATGCGGCGACTCCCGGATCGATCCAGTCGTTCGACCTGCTCGGCTACAATACCCGCTTTCAGGAGGACGGCGGTAGCAGTCGCGCTTGGTTGAACTACGGCGAGGGCTACGCCATCGAGGCTACCGAGGTGAAGGTCACGGACGACCGACGCGCGACCGCCACCTTTGTCGTGCCGGATTACCTGCCCACCACCGAGACGGGCAGCAAGAAGCTCTCGCTCATCGTATCCGGAGCGGCCAATGGTGCCTTTGTAGTGCCGGACGCCGTGATCGTCCGTCAGCAACAACCCCCCGGCGACCTTGCCGCCGTACGGGCGGAGTGGGAGCGTACGGCCATGCAGAAGGGCGACCTGATCGCCAATCCCTCCATGACCTTCCCCTACCGGGGCCTGCTGAGCGAGACCATCCGCAACACCTACTTCCACGTGAGCCTGTGGTTTGCCATGATGTTCCTCTTCATCGCGGCCGTGGTGTACGCCATCCGCTACCTGGTCATCAAGTCGCGGCGGGGTACGCATACGTTGGATACCACGGTGGGGTTAACCGATCTGAGTCCCCTGGAGCGGACCGATCAGTGGTCGGTCGTATTCACCGGCGTGGGAATGCTGTTTGGTATTCTGGGCCTACTCACCGGGGCGGTGTGGGCAAAATACACTTGGGGCAGCTACTGGAACTGGGACATCAAGCAGTTCACTACCCTCATCGCACTGCTGATCTACGCCGGCTACTTCGTGTTGCGAGCAGCCTTTCCCGATCCGGAGCAACGCGCAAGGCTGGGTGCCGTGTACAATATTTTCGCCTTCGCCTGTCTGATCCCGCTGATCTACATCCTGCCCCGCCTGAGCGCGACCAGCCTGCATCCGGGGGCGGAAGGCAATCCGGCAATGGGCGGTGAAGACCTCGACAGCACCATGCGCATGGTATTTTATCCCACCATCATCGGCTGGACCCTCTTCGGCGGCTGGATGGCGGGAGTGGCCTACCGCGCGCGCATCGTCGGCGAAAAACTGCTGCGGCGGCAAGAATCGTTGTAGCATGAGGAGTGTGCCCCTAATCAGTCTGCTGCTGCTCTTTGCCCTCCAGCTCTCCGGGCAGCGCATCGAAACGGAACTGATCTGCGAATGGGTGCCGTCCAACCAGCAACCGGCGGGGCGGGGGAAACTGTACTCCGGCAAGCGAATGCTGGCGAAGGGCGTCTACCTGCTGGTTTTTGCCGACTCCATTGCCACCGCCCAAGCCTTTGATCGCCTGCGTGCCGATCCGGCAGTACGTAACGTCCAGTACAATTGGCAGGTCAGTCCACGCAGCCTGCCGGACGACCCCCTGTACGTTCAGCAATCCAACCTGGCGCGCGCCGGCTTCGAGGAAGCCTGGGAGGTGACCGTTGGCGGATCCTCCCCGAATGGTGTTCCCATCGTGACCGCCGTCCTCGACGGAGGGTTTGATGTCGGTCACGAGGACCTCCGCAACAGCCTCTGGAACAACCGAAGTGAGGTGGCCGGAGACGGCATCGACAACGACGGGAACGGATTTATCGACGACGTCCACGGGTGGAATTTTGTCGCGAATGCCGGAGAGTACGGCTCCGATACTCACGGCACCCAGGTTGCCGGCCTCATCGGGGCGGAGGGCGACAACGGAATCGGTGTAGCGGGCACAAACTGGAGGAGCGAACTCATGCTTTTCTCCATCACGACGGTTGCGGATATAGTGGCGGCGTACGAATATGTGATCAGTCAAAAATCATTGCACCTGCGCACCGCCGGCCAGATGGGCGCCAATGTGGTAGTCACGAACGCAAGTTTCGGCATTGAAGGAGCGACGTGTGCGGACTTTCCGGTGTGGGGCGGGATGTACGATAAGCTCGGTGCGGTCGGCGTACTTACGGCGGCCAGCGCAGTCAATGCCGCCCGTGATGTAGATCTGGCGGGAGACATGCCGACCGACTGCCCCAGCGAATATCTGATTGGCGTGACCAACCTCGATCAAGACGACCGCCTGTTTTCATCCGCAGGATTTGGCAGCGAGCACGTAGACCTCGGCGCGCCGGGAGAGGGCAGCTACACGACGCGTCCCAACAATCGATACGGGAACTTCGGAAGTACGAGTGCGGCCGCACCCTACGTTACGGGGGCCGTCGCCCTGCTGTACGCAACTCCCTGTGCGTCCTTTCAGAACTTGGTTGCAACCGACCCTTCCGCGGCCGCGCTGGCAATCCGGCAGGCCATTCTCGCTTCGGTCGACGCAAATCCGTCCCTGCAGTTCAGGTCCAGCAGTGGCGGTGCCCTCAACGTCGCTGCCGCACAACAATTCTTGCTCACCCGCTGCGTGGAGGAAAACCCGACGGAGCTGATTCTGCAGAGTGTGTACCCAAATCCGAGCAGCGGCCGGGTCAACCTGATCACCAATTATCCCGTCCCGGACGGGGCACAACTGGAGGTGATCGAGATCCTCGGGAAAGAAGTGGGCCTGTCCCCCATGATGCGTTCCGCCCTGTTTCCCGCCTCCCTCGAAGTCGATTTATCGGACTGGCCGGCGGGCTGGTACCTACTACGGCTAAGGGACGGAGACCGTACGGCTACGGCTACACTTCTTCGGCAATAGCCGCTTTTGCGAGATATATTTACGGCCTGAAAATAAAATAGCAATATTTGTAGTCCGATTCGCTGCGACGAACATGATTAGCCAGCCATTGTTTTATGGCCTACTTCCGGTAACGCACCGGCGGTTTAAATCTCTCAACCTTATACTATGCAAAAGATTACCCTTCTCCTTCTCGTTCTTGCCGTTGGACTCTCGTCCTGCGTAAGCAAGAAAAAGTACGAATCCCTACAGACCGATCTTGCCTCCCGCGATTCACTCCTCTCCCAACGCGACCAGGAGCTTAACCGCTACGCGCAGCAACTGGCCGAGTGCGAACGCCGCGAGACCCAGATCAAGAACCAGTACGACAACGCCCAGGCCCAGGCCCAGATTCGCCAGGAGCAAATCGAAGACCTGCGTAAGCAACGCGACGCCCAGATCGAGCAGGTCGGCGACCTAACCGTCCTCAGCCAGGGAGCCAACCAGAACATCGGCAAGACGCTGGAGCAACTGGAAGGTAAGGACCGCTACATCCGCCTGCTGCAGGCCGCCAAGTCCAAGGCCGACTCCATCAACCTCGCCCTCGCCGTAAACCTGAAGAGCGTACTGCGTGAAGGCATCGAGGATGCAGACGTGGACATCAAGGTCGACAAAACCGTCGTTTACATTAACCTGTCGGACAAGATGCTCTACAAGAGCGGCAGCTACCAGATCACGGAGCGTGCCGGTGAGGTGCTCGAAAAGATCGCCCAGATTGCCAAGAGCCGCCCCAACCTTGACCTCATGGTCGAAGGCTACACCGATAACGTCCCCATCAACAGCGCCTGTGTCAAGGACAACTGGGACCTTTCCGTCCTCCGTTCCACTGCCGTTGTTAAGGCCCTTCAGAACAAGTACGACATCGATCCCAATCGCCTGATCGCCGCCGGTCGTGGTGAGTACAACCAGCTGGTAGCCAACGACACGCCGGAAAACCGGTCGACCAACCGTCGTACCCGCATCATTCTGCTTCCCCGCCTGAACCAGTTCTACGATCTCCTCGATCCCAAGCAGGTTCCGGAATAGGCACTAAGGTCTAAGCTTTCTACTACCATTTGCAGAACCCCGGAATGCTACGGCAATTCGGGGTTCTCTTTTTTCAGCCGGACCCTAAGCACCCTTTCATCCCCTTCCCTGACCGCAAAGGGAGCGGCAATCCGGTGACCGACGACCGCCATAATGGCCCCGTCGGCAGCGCAGAGCACACGAAGGTCATCGCGTTCCCACACCGGTACCTTAGCGTCGATCAGCACGTCTTTCAACTTCTTGCTACCCGTCATGCCGTAGGGCTGAAAGCGATCGCCACTACGGCGGGGACGCAGGAGCAGCGGCAATTCGGTAAGCCGGCAGTACTGGTCGCGACCCGTAAGTTTACCCGGTCGGGAAACGATGCTCAGCTCGATCGTACCCTGTGGGGTGGCAATACCAACTGGCAATTCGCTAATTGTAACTTCTTGAGAATTAGCTACGGAAGGAATGGATTCAAAAGCTATCGCCGAAGGTGTTACCCTCGCCCGATGAGCAGCTCCCGAAATGATTCGCGACCCAGTCACGGTGAGCATCTGACGGTAGTCCTCCTCCGTAAAGTGCATACCCGCAGTATGGTACCTGAGCAGGGTGGTGACGTCTGCCTGGTTTAAGTGATTCGCCGACTGACGGTCGAACACTAGCGTATTTTCCACCTGACGTAAATATGATGTTCCGGCTGCCTCCAGACCGATTCTATAGAATCGCTCTGCGGAGCGCAAGTTTGACAGGGTATCGCCGAGGCTGCTCTCCGTTAGACCTAATTCCAACAATAGCGGTGACAGCCGATGCCGGACACGGTTTCTGAGGTAGTCGTCCGTAGGATTGCTCGTATCCTCCCGCCACTCCACGGAATGTTCCCGGGCGTATTGCTCTATTTCACTGCGAGTGGATCCAAGAAAGGGCCGGACGAGGGGAAAGGCTGTTTGTTCCGGCATTCCCTTGATTCCGCTGATGCCGGTACCCCGAATAAGATTAATGAGAAGTGTCTCCAGCGAATCCTCCAGGTGGTGGGCGGTAACGAGTAAGTCACAAGAGTACTCATCCAATATTTTCTCAAAATAACTATACCGTAAGTCCCGTGCCACCAACTGCGTATTGCCCGAATGTTCAGCCATATCGTACGAACGCACCGCAAGAGCCACGCTCAAGCGATCCGCCAGCCGCCGGACTACTTGCTCATCCAGCACCGAAGCCTCACCGCGTAGGTTGTAATTGCAGTGCGCGATAACGATCTTGAACCCTTCACGGTGCAATAGGTGGGCGAGGGTAGTGCTGTCCATACCGCCACTCACGGCAACGAGGAGCTTTTCGTCACCCTTCAGTAGCCGCTCTTTCTCAACAAAGCGGCGAAACGTCCGAAGTAGATCATCCCCCTTCATACGTTGTGGTACTTTTCGTTGCGCAGGATGGTCATGGCACGGTACAGTTGTTCCGTAAAGAACAACCGTACCATTTGGTGGCTGAAGGTCATCTTGCTGAGGCTGAGCTTCGCGTCGGCTCGCTGGTACACCGACGGGGCAAATCCGTAAGCTCCGCCCACCAGAAAGACCAACCGCCGGGCGGGCCGCTGCAACTCCTTCTCCATGTACGTAGCAAACTCCACGCTGCTCAGCAGCTCCCCCGCCTCATCGAGCAGGACGAGGCGATCTTCCGGAGCAATGCGTGACTCGATCAGTTCCGCCTCCTTCACAAGCAGCTGATCCGCCGAAAGCTTACCGGCCTTGCGCACATCCGCAATCTCCTCAAACGAGATCGGCAAATAGTGCGACAGCCGTTTCTGGTAAATGGCCTCGCCGCTGCGTAGGTACGCCTCATTGGTCTTCCCGATGTACATCACCACTACTTTCATATCGACAAAGCTACTACCGAGAGGGAGAGCTCGTCGGCCCTCGTCGGCCGCGCCCTTTGTTGCGCAGCAACCAAAACGTCTCGGACCAGAGGCCGCTTGACCAAAGATCTGCGAAAAAATCTGCGCGTTCTGCGTAATCCGCGGTTCAAAACGTCTCGGACCAACAGCCACCCGACCTGAACCACCCCAACGACCTCAACTTCATCCGTGCACGAATCTGTGAAAATCCGCGCAATCCGTGGTGCCCCCCATGTTGCGCAGCAACCAAAACATCTCGGACCAGAAGCCACCCGACCTAAGAAACCCACAATGCACTTCACCGTATTACCTTGCACCTGCGCACCCGCCCAAACGCTTATGACCTACAACCGCTACCGCATCACTTGCCAAGAACAAGTCAGCGACGTCCTGCTGGCCTACCTGGCCGATGCGGGCTTCGATTCCTTTGAGGTGACGGAAGTGGGACTGGATGCCTACGCAGATGCGAGCAACCACCCCCAGTGGATTGAAGTATTGAATGAATTGGACGGCCGCTTTGCGTTCACCTATACCTGGGAAGAATTGCCGGACAAAAACTGGAACGAGGTGTGGGAGAGCGGATTTCAGCCCATCCAAATCGGCGACCGCTTGTTGATCCGGGCAAGCTTCCACCCCCCACGGCAGGGCATGCAGCACGAACTGGTGATCGACCCTAAAATGGCCTTCGGGACCGGTCACCACGCGACCACCCATATGATGTGCGAGCGCGTACTGGACTACTTTGCCGAGGAGCCGGTAAAGGCGGAAAACGTGCTGGACTTCGGCTGCGGCACCGGGGTGCTCGCCATCCTGACAAAGCGACTCGGGGCGGGTAGGGTAGCGGCGGTGGATATCGAACGGCCCGCCTACGATAGTACCCTGGAGAATGCCGCGACCAATGGCGTGGAACTGGATGAAGTGATACACGGCCAGCTGGAAGATGTACCCATCGGCAAGCCCTACGACCTTGTACTGGCAAACATCAACCGCAACGTACTATTGGATTGTAGCGCGGCGTTGTACCAACGCATTAGTGCGGGTGGTACGGTGTACATGAGCGGCATCCTGGACAGGGACGAAACCCGATTGGTGGACCATATGGTCCGGCAGGGGTTCAGGCACCGGGCCACCTACGCGCGAGAAGACTGGCGGGCCTTTGACTTCACCCGCGATTGAACAACACATTTATGCGCTTACTCCTTTCGCTTCTTTTGCTCGTCGGAGCAACGACCGTGGCCACCGCACAACTCGCGGAATTGGCACCCGGAACCGCGCTGCCCGAGTTCGAACCCGAACTGGAAATCTTCATGACCGCCACCCGGAACACCCGGGCAAAGGAAGCCTACGCCAATTTTGTCGGCGTACTCTACGGAGGGGGATTCTCACCCGAACAGCAGGCGCGCATCGTGAACAGCATCATCGGCCTCGCGAGCCTTAAGATTCAGAGCGACCAGGGAATGGCCAACTACCTGGACATTCAGAAATTTCTGCAGGGGAAGGAGAAGGAACGCGCCTTACTTTTCAAAGAATTTCACGATATGCTGGGACAGACGCTTGCCCAGCCGGAAGTATCCGTAGCCGCGCTGAATGCTACCCTGGCCAACGCACTGGTCTACCTGAACTCCGCCCGACTCGACCGAAAATCGGGACCGAACGGCTGGATCGTTGCCGGCGGCAAGCCCCATTTCACCTTCGAAGATCATCCCGTATTGCGCATCGATACCGTGCAACGACTCATGGGTGTGACGACGGGCGACAGCATCACCATTCAGGAGACGCAGCTGTTCGTTAACCTCGGACAGGGCACCGTGACCGGGAAGGGGGGGCGTACCGACTGGCGCCGTGTGGGACTGTCCAGTGACGTTTTCGTCCGCCTGGTCGACTACCACTTCGACACCGACCGGGAATTGCTGACGTCCGACTCCGCTCAGTTTCAGTATCCCGCCTACTTCGGAGACCGTATTCTGTACGGTCAGTTCAGGGACCGGCTGCAGTCGGGGGGCGCCCGGCCGGGTGGCGACGTACCCGCCTTCGTAAGTACCCAAGGCTACATCAATGTCGATAACGTCGGAGAAGGGATGAGCCTAAGCGGTAATTTCGAGTTGCGGGCAAGTAAAGTGTACGTGCTCAGCGACGAGGGGCAACGCGCCGTGGTATCGCTTCAGGTGGTTGACGGGGAGGACAACCGCAAGGTGAGGGGACTGAGTACCCAATTCACACTAGAGCCCGGAAAGCGCATTACCGCCCAGAAGGTGGATCTATCGGTATTTTTCGGCCAGGATAGCCTCTATCATCCCAGCGTGAGTATCGATGTCGATGTTCCCGAGCGCCGGGTGGAATTGATCCGGACCAAATCCAGCTCCGATCAACTGCCCTTTTTTCATAGCGGAAATGGATTTAACATCAATGCCGATAACATCAGCGTGTACCTGAATCAGGACAGCGCCGTAGTCGGCCGCAGGACGGTAAGTTTCCAGGAAAAGGGCGACGTGATCTTTGAAAGTGAGAATTTCTTCAGTGAACGAGATTACAATCAAATTCGGGCGCTGTCGGGCTTCAATCCGCTGGAAGTGATCTATCGCTACCAGTCCTCCCTCTACGGGAACACCGATACGATTGGCATCAACAGCCTGGCTACTGAATTCAGGTCCGACCTTACGGGAAAGGACATCGAGTCGGTCATCTTCGACCTACAGGACCGCGGCTTTCTGAGCTACGATGCAGAAACAGGCAAAATTGCCCTCAAACCCAAGCTGGCCCACTTCGTCCTCTCGCAGCGTAAGGCCAAGGATTACGACCGCCTGCGCTTAGTGAGCAGCAGCCCGGTGGAAAACGCCTTTATCGACCTGAAGGGCGGAACGATCCGCGTGGATGGGGTGCAGCCAATCTCACTTAACAACCGCAAGCAGATTGCAATCAAGCCCTACGCCGGCCAGGTTTCGATCGTGGGGGACCGCAACCTCGACTTCGGGGGGCAGGTATACGCCGGTGCCGCCATCCTGTCGGGAAAAGACTTTCACTTCAAGTACGATCCGTACTACATTCAGTTCGACTCGGTTAACTACATCGACCTGTTCCTGCCGGAAGGCGGAGAGGTAAAGGAGGGGGCAAGGAAGTTGTCCACCGCCAGCCGCATTGAAAACGTCAGCGGGTACCTGCTCATCGACGCTCCGAAGAACAAGAGCGGATCGGAAGACATCGGCTACTTTCCCTCCCTGCAGACCCGGGGTCCGAGCTACATTTACTACGATCGGGCCGACACGAATTCCCTTTACTCCCGCGATAGCTTTTACTTCGAACTGGCGCCCTTCAGCATGAATAACCTGGACAGCCTCACGGAGCTGAATCTGGAACTGAAGGGAGAGTTGGTCAGTGGAGGCATATTCCCCCGTATGGAGCAGACCCTCAGCGTGCAGGACGACGGCAGCCTCGGCTTCGTCGGTGAGACCGATAGTCAGGGAGCGGCGGCCTACGGCGACCGGGGAACCTATACCGGACAGGTCACCCTGAATAACACGGGACTGGCCGGCAGCGGCACCTTTAAGTACCTGGAGGCCGAAATTCAGAGCGACGACATCCGGTTCGGCGTCGACAGCACGACGGCTACCACGGAATCTTTCTCGCTTGCCCGCTCGGTGACCGAAGAACGCAGCGTACCCCAGGTGGAGGGATCGAGAGTAAACGTTACGTTCCGTCCCTACGGCGATTCCCTGGCGGTGGTTCCTGCGGAGGGAGCCTCTTTCCAATTGTTCGGCAACCCCGACCGGGCATTTAACGGCACCCTGGTGCTTACGCCCGATGCGCTGCGGGGCACCGGCGTATTCGACTGGCCGCAGGCTCGCATTACGAGCGACTACTTCAGCTTCGGCGCCGATCAGAGCATGGCCGATACCGCGACGGTAGCCATCAAAAGCCAACAGAACCGCGACGAGATTGCCCTGGCGACCTCCAACGTAGCTACGGAAGTAGACTTTGCCGCCGGTATCGCGACCTTCCGCAACAACGGTACCGAGCTTGCCACGGAGTTGCCGTACATCCAATTCAGAACGAGCAGCGACCGCTTCGACTGGAATATGGAAAGCGGAAACATCACCTTCGAGACCCAGGCCGGTAAGGACCGGTTCACCAGCATGAATCCGGATCAGGACAGCCTAACCTTCACCGGCAATTCCGCGGTCTACGACAACCTGGCCAGCCAACTCGAGGTGGGAGGAGTGCCCTTTGTGATCAGTGCGGACGCGAAAATATACCCCTCCGACAGCACCATTCTCGTGCAGCCCAATGCCAAAATTGGCCAGCTGACTAACGCCCGCATCGTAGCCGATACCCTTAACCAGTACCACGTCATCAACCGGGCGACGGTCGACATTGCTGGGCGTAAGGAGTACACGGCCTCCGGCTTTTACGAATACAAGGTTGGACCCCACGAGCAGGAGTTTGAGTTGCAGAACATCGTCGGCACCCGGATCGGTAAGGGGCTGCAGTCCGAAAAAGCCACCGCTACCCGCGCAGAGGGTCAGATCGATGAGGATGCCACCTTCTACATCGACGACAAAACCCGCTTTTACGGCACCATCAGTCTGGACGCCGGCAGTGAGGGGCTTGCCTTCGACGGGTTTGCCCGGATCGAGGACGACAAGCTCGCCGCCGCCGAATGGTTCGTGGTTGAGAGCGAGGGCGATAAGACCAATCTCGTCCTCAGCACCAGTTCCGCCAGCGGTCCGGACGGTAAACCCCTCAACACCGGCTTCTACCTCAGCAAACCGGAACGCCACATCTACCCCAGCCTCATACAAACCCTGCACCGCCGGGTCGATCACCCGATTCTGGACGCCAGCGGGGTGTTCACCTACGACGAAGCACAGCAGCAGTTCCTATTCGGCGACAGCAGCCGCGTCAACAACCCAGCCGGGACTGAAGGAAACCTGATGATCTACGACACCCAGTCGGGGCTGATCAGCGGGGACGGCGAGCTCGGAATCGGAGGGCGCCTCAAGTACATCGGCATGCGCAGCTACGGCACCATCGCCATGGAGCTGCCCGAACAGTTCGCGCCGGAGGAAGCACCTGAGTCGGTAGCCCTAGAGGAAAATGAACCCGCCGCCGATTCCACCGCAACGGACGCCCAGCCCGGCACCCTGACCGACAATATGTTCCTGCTCGAAGAAGAGACCAAGGATGCTCCCGCTACCGACGTGACTGAACTCAGCCTCACGGTAGACGCTCCCGAAGCCGAACTGTACCCGGAAACCAACGTGGAACTGATGGCGGCCATCGACCTCATCCTTCCCGAGCGCCTTGTTCAGCTTATGGCGACCGATATCATCTCCGGTGGGTACAGTGCGGAAGCCCTGGGTATCAACGCCCGCATACCCTTCGCCACGGCCGGTATCAAGAGCTTGTTTCCCGCCGGTGCCGACCGCGAGCGGGCCATTGCCGGACTCGCTGCCGATGCCGTCGATCTGCCACCCACGATCAATCGTCACACCTTCCTGTTTTCCGACATGAAGATGCGCTGGAACACCGATTACCAGTCGTTCGTAAGCACGGGAACGCTCCACGGACTGGCTTCGATCGGCGGGCAGGGGGTCAGCAAACGGATCGAAACTTACCTGGAGGTGAAGATGACCACCGGCGGCGATGACCGGTTGTACCTGTTCATCAAGTCGCCCAGTGAAACCTACTACTTCTTTGGGTTTAAGGACGGCATCCTGAACGTCGCAAGCAACAACAACAGCTTCATGAATGCCTTTCGTGAACTGAAGCCAAAGGACGTGGTGCTGGAGATGGAGGACGGTCAGACCTACGAGATCGTTGAAGTTACGCCCGGAACGGCCCAGACTTTCCTGCGGCGGGCCCAGGCGGCCTTTGCCGAAACGGCGGACTAGCGCATCCGTGCCCGCTTTACGAGGTACTGCTGGAGTACGGTGCGGAATCCGCCCTTGATGTCCGCCAGCACGTAGTCGACCTTGTACTGCAAGCACTTCAGGCGCAGTCGCTCCTGGTAGGCGGCGACCTGCTCGACGTAATATTCCTTCACCTGCTGGGGTTGCAGCTTCACCCGTTCGCCGCTCTCCATGTCGATGAACTCGTAGGGCCGATTCTCGAATTCGAAGTCGATCTCCCGCTGCTTATCGATGGTGTGGAAGAGGACGACCTCGTGCTTCGCGTGCTTGAGGTGCTGGAGGGCGGCGAAGAGGTCCTCCTCCCGTTCCGTATCGTCAAACATATCGCTGAAGATCACGACTAGCGACCTGCGGTGAATGCTATCGGCAATCTGGTGCAGGGCCTGGGCGGCCGCGGTCTTTACGTCGTGAGTTGGGTAATCTAATTGTTGCTGCAGGTGGGTGAGCATCAGCCGGTAGTGGGTGGTGCTCGACTTCGGACGGGTGTGCAGATCCACGCCTTCGTTGAAGAAGGTAAGGCCGAATGCATCGCGCTGTTTCATCAGCAGGTTCATCAGGCTGGCCGCCGCCAGGGCGCTGAATCGAATCTTGTTGACGTGATCCTCGGACCGTCCGGTTACTTCCGGAAAGTACATGCTCGAGCTGGTGTCGACGACGATCTGGCAGCGCAGGTTGGTTTCCTCCTCGTACCGTTTGGTGTACATCTTATCGGTGCGCGCAAAGACCTTCCAGTCGATGTTGCGGGTCGGCTCCCCCTGGTTGTAGATGCGGTGTTCGGCGAATTCTACGCTGAAGCCGTGGAAGGGGCTTTTGTGGAGGCCGATGATGAAGCCCTCCACCACCTGGCGGGCGAGCAATTCGAGGTTGCCGAGGTTGCGTACCTGGTCGTTGGTAATGAGCTGCATGGAATAACTTAAGGCCGCGTTGGGCGTTCGTCGAATAGAACGAAAGGTAAACCTTTCAACGTACTAACTTCGGATCATGTTAGGAAAAGTAAAACAGTGGCTGGGGATCGAGGGCGTCAAATTGGAGCTGATCCTGCCCGATGATTTTCACCCCCGCCAGGGCAGTCTGGCCGGCACCATTCGCCTCACGAGCAAGAACGCCCAGCGGGTATCGGCCATCAAGGTGGTCATGGTGGAAAAGTACTCACGGGGAAAGGACGACAGTCAGCTCGTAGACGAGTACGAACTCGGGCGCCACATCATCACCGATCTCATCGAGGTACCCGCCGGCGGAATCCCGGTAGAAGTCACCTTCCGAATCTCCTTCACCCCCGTAGATTCTCCGATCGACGAGTTCGCCAGTAAGAACGTCCTCTACGGCGGCCTGGCCTGGGCGGCCAAAAAGCTGAGGGGCGTCCAGTCGGAATACCGGATCGAGGCGGAAGCACAGGTGCAGGGCGTAGGCCTTAACCCCTTTGACAAACAGGTACTTACCCCCTAACTGCTCACGGCTCCGTTGGGCGGCGGCGCGCGGGTGCAATGATCTTTCCCTCTAATGCAAATTACGCGAGATGACGCGTAAAGAACTCGATGGTGCGGGACCAAGCCAATTGGGCCGCGGCTTCATCGTAGCGGGGAGTAGTATCGTTGTGAAAGCCGTGCTGCACGCCGGCGTACACGTGCGCCGAATGTTCCTTGTCGTTTTCGATCAACGCCCGGGCGTAATCGGGCCATCCGGCATTTACGCGCTCGTCTAGGCCTCCGAAGTGTAATTGCAGGGGGGCAGTGATACGGGGTACTTCCTCCGCCGACGGCTGCTCTCCGTAGAAGGGCACGGCAGCCGCAAGTTCCGGCACCCGTACCGCCATATTGTTAGCAACCGACCCCCCGAAGCAGAAGCCCACGACGCCCACTTTTCCGTTCACGCCAGACAAGCCCCTGAGGTGAGCGTAGCCGGCAATGAAGTCTTCCAGCATCTCCGCGCCGTCGCGCTGCCGTTGCAGCGCGCGTCCGTCGTCGTCGTTGCCCGGATAGCCGCCCAGGGGAGTGAGGGCGTCCGGTGCAAGTGCCGTGAAGCCGGCGAGGGCGGCCCGGCGGGCCACGTCTTCGATGTGAGGATTGAGTCCGCGGTTTTCGTGGACGACGAGCACCCCGCCGGTTGGTCCCTCCGCATCGGCCGGCCGGGCAAGCAGCGCCCTGATCTCGCCTCCACCGTCGGGTGAATTATAGGTCACGTACTCCGTGGTGATGCGCGGATCGTCGGGTTGTACCTGTAGCGCGGTAGCGTATTTCGGTTGTAAGTAGTCCAGGATGCCCTTGACGGTAAGCCCGCCCACCGCAAAAACGCCGAGGCGCTCGATGAAATCCCGCCGCTCGATCTGGCTGTGCACGTAGCGGTCGAAGAGACGGTAGATTTCCGGATTTAACTCAGCCTTATTAATCTTACTCATATTGGGTATTTTGGTGTCGGTTTGGTTGGCATTCCCCGAAAGTGACGGAAATTATCCACCTACTGCTCCCGTAAGATATGCAAAAACCTCATTCCGCTACTTTCCGGAAACCCCTGCTTTTCAGTAATTTCATGGGACCTGCGACCCCGCCAAAAGGGGCGAAAGTATGGAAGGTGAACCTAAGATACGGGGTGGGGTAGGTCTACCGTAAGAAACGAATTTTGGGGGCCGCAAACGTTTTTTCATCGACCGGGTTGTACAGTAAGAATTCACCACATGACGCTGAGAGATGCCGTTAGATCGGCGAGTAACACCGTGTCGCGGGAAGCCCGGGAGGAGGCCTGCATCAGCAGCGACCCTACGGAAGATCGACGACGAAGAGCACAATCCTTCGCGCGGGTAATCGACTCCGAGGTGGGCGGTACCTGGATGCGGCGTTCCCGTGGCCTAGAGCGTGATTTCGAGCGCGGCGGGATCTACCTGAAGTTCGAGGGGGATAACCCCACAGGTACCCAGAAGGACCGTATTGCCTTCGCCCACGTGCTGGACGCAATCGAGCGGGGCTTTCACACCATCGCCTACGCCACCTGCGGCAATTACGGCGTGGCCGTGGCCCTGGCCGCAAAACTGGCCGGACTGCGGTGCGAGATCTTCGTCCCGGCCGGCTACCACACCAAACGACTAAAGGAAATGGAGGACCTCGGCGGGCGACTCCACCGGCCGGAGGGAACCTACGAAGATGTCGTCGCCCACAGCAGTAGGGTAGCTAAGCGGAATGGCTGGTACGATGCGAATCCGGGCAAGCAAAACTCCACCCTACAGTTGCGCGCGTACGCTCACATCGCTCAGGAAATATTCGAAGACCTGCGTCGGGTTCCGGACGTGGTGGCCGTACCCGTATCCAATGGCACCCTGCTGGCCGGCATCCATCAGGGCTTCGCTGAGCTGCTGGCCCGGGGCACGATCGACAAGCTCCCCCGCATGATCGCGGCTTCATCCACCCACAAGAATCCCATCGTCTCGTCGTTTCTCGCGGGCAGCCGGACGTGTCAGGACCTGCGTCCCGAACAGATCAGGGAAACTACCATCAACGAGCCGTTGATCAACTGGCACAGTTTCGACGGTCAGGAAGCCCTCGATGCGATCTTTGCGAGTGGGGGAACGGCGCGGCACATCTCGGATGAGAAAATGCGTAAAATGTCGGCCTACCTGAGCAGTAAGGAGGCGCTGCAGGTGCTTCCCGCCTCTACGGCCGGGCTGATTGCCCTGCTGGAATTGTCCGATCCCACGAACGAACTTAGCGTTGCCGTACTGACGGCCAAAAGATAGAACAGTACATGAGCATTACCCCCCTTGATGGCAAGGCCATCGTTTACGCCCAGGGCGCCTTCAATACCCCTAACGGAAAGACGGCCCACGGGCTGGCCCGCTTCACCCGCCGCTACGCCGTACTCGGTATCATCGACGACAACTATCGGGGGCAGGACAGCGGTCAGGTACTGGACGGAAAACCCAACGGCATCCCCGTGTTTGGCAGTTTGCGCGAGGCCCTGGACCAGCTTTCCGAACGACCGGACTACTTCGTGATCGGGCTGGCTCCGGACGGAGGGCGACTTCCCGCGGCCGGACGCTCCGCCGTCGCCGAAGCGATCGCAAACGGCCTGCACATTGACAGTGGCCTGCACGACTTTATTTCCAACGATTCAACCTTGGCGGACGCAGCGCGGGAGCAAGGCGTTACGATCCGCGATGTGCGCAAAACACCCGATCGCGATAAGCTCCACTTCTTCACCGGTGACATCGAGGAGGTAGACTGCCTAAAGCTGGCGGTACTGGGAACGGACAGCGCCATCGGCAAACGAACGACGGCCTGGCTGATCGTTCACGGACTGGAGAAAGCCGGCTACGGGGCACAAATGATCGGTACCGGTCAGACCGGCTGGATGCAGGGCGCGAAGTACTCCATGATCATGGACAGCTGCATCAACGACTTTGTCTCCGGCGAAATCGAGCACGCGGTGGTAAGTGCCTACCGCAACGAGCAGCCGGACGTGATTGTGATCGAGGGACAGGGATCCCTGATGAATCCCGCCTATCCGGGAGGATTCGAGATTCTGGCCGCCGGTCGACCCGATTTCGTGATCCTGCAGCATGCGCCGACCCGGCAGGAGTACGACGGTTTTCCCGGTTACCGCCTTCATTCCTTGCCCGAACAGATTCAGGCGATCCGGGTCGTTTCCGGGCGGGAGGTGCTGGCCGTAACCCTGAATCACGAAGGCCTGAAGCCGGAAGAAATCGCGGATGCGTGTAAAAAGGTGACGGAGGACACGGGATTGCCCTGTTATGATGTCCTGGCGAATGGTAGTGAGGAACTGGTACGATTGATCGCCGGCAAGCTACCTTCGCCGGATGCGCATTACCCACGTTGATTACCAACGGTACGACCTAGAGCTGACCGAACCCTATACCATTGCCTACCAGACCATTGGGTCGGCGACGAACTTCGTGTTGATCCTGGCGACAGATCGGGGACTGATCGGCTACGGCTGCGCGGCTCCCGACCTGGTCGTCACCGATGAGTTAGCGGCGGACGTAGAACGCGCCATTACCGACATCATCGCGCCGGCATTGATCGGACAAAAACCCTACCACTTTGCCCGACTTCTGGAAGAGTTGCGATTGGTGTTGAAGAGTTCCGCCCTGGCCATGGTGGATGCCGCCCTCTACGACTTGGTCGCCAAACAGGCCGATGTGCCGCTCTATCAGTTTCTGGGGGGCTACCGGTCGTCCATCGCTACGAGCATTACCATCGGTATTCTGTCTCAGGAAGAAACCATGGTGCGGGCGCGGGAGTACGTCGATCGGGGCTTTGGCATCCTGAAGGTGAAGGGGGGACTGGACTACCGCGAAGACATTGCCCGCCTACGCCAAATCCGGAAGGCCTTTCCTAAGGTAACCCTGCGCTTCGACGGCAATCAGGGGTACTCCCTCGAGCAGGCCCTGAGCTTCATCAGTGCCGCCCAACCGATCGGGATCGAAATTCTCGAGCAGCCAACGAGCATCAACGAAGAGGCCGTGATGGGCACCCTTACGCGGGATTCCCCCATCGCCCTAATGGCCGACGAGAGCCTAAAAACACTGGCCGACGCCTTCCGGCTTTCCCAGCACGAGCTGACGGACATGATCAACATCAAAATTCAGAAGGTCGGAGGTATCTGGCCGGCCCTCCACATCAATTCGGTCGCCAAGTCGGCTGCCAACGACGTGATGGTAGGATGCCTGGATGAATGCAGCTTGGGCATTGCCGGCGGCCTACACTTCGCGCTGAGTAGGCCCAACATCGCATTTGCGGACCTGGATGGTCACCTTGATTTTCGGGACGATCCCTTTGGTCATCTCTTCACCCTGGAGGGCGGGATCCTGCGGCCCAACGGAAAGCCCGGACTGGGACATTGATCGATTACGTAAACCGTTCCGTGACTTCGAACGAGAGCGTTTCCTTGGTCGTGGGATGCACGAATTGGATTGCTTCCGCGTGGAGGTGTAGTCGGTCGTCGGCCTGCCCGTACAGGTCGTCACCGACGATCGGACAATTCAGTCCACCGGGGTGGGCGGCGTGGACCCTTAGTTGATGCGTTCTGCCGGTAACGGGCCACATGTGGACCAGCGTTCGCCCCTCCCGGCGTTCGATGACTTCCCACTCGCTACGGGCATTTTTTCCGTGATCGGCGCACACGATCTGGCGGGGCCGGTCGGTCAGGTCGCCCCGTAGCGGCAGGTCGATCGTTCCCCGGTCGCCCGCTACTTCACCAGCCAGGAGAGCTGCGTAGCGCTTTTTGACCGTACGGCGGAAAAACTGCCGTTGGAGTAGTTTGTGGGCCTCCTTTGTTTTAGTGACCAGCATGAGTCCACTGGTCGACATGTCCAGCCGGTGTACGATGAGCGGCCCGGTCGCCATAGGATACATCTTTTTAATCCTGAGCCAGACGGAATCTTCGATGTGCTTGCCGGGGACGGATAGGAATTCAGAGGGTTTGTTGACAACCAGCAGCAGATCGTCCTCGTAGAGGATCGAGAGTTTTTTACCCACCGCGGGATTTTCGAGGAGGGGATTGGGGTCCACGTCCAGGCCCTGCAGCATATGTGTCAGGATGGGCTCGCACTTGCCCCGGCAGGCGGGATAAAAGTGGCCGTGCTTGCGGATTTCCGAAGCGGGCGACTGTCCCCACCAGAACTCCGCCATGGTTACGGGCTCCAATCCGTGCAGGTAAGCAAACTGCAGCAATTTGGGGGCTGCACATTCACCGGCACCCGCGGGTGGGGTCAGAAATACCGTCTGTGCGAAAATGGAGGCAAGGTCCCGCAGTTCCAGATCGGCATTCAGAAACGTATAGCGTTCGAAGATGCGCCGTTGCAGGGAAGCGGACATCTCGCTACGTCGATCGCGCAGTGTAACAAGCTCATGCGTATACTCATCCAGCTTTTTCTTTTTTAGTTCAACCTGATGTTCGACTGCTCGCTTTAGGTCCTTAAGTCCGTAACTCAGTCGAATACTTTCTTGGGATAGCGTGAATTCCAGCGCCGCCTGTGCTTCTGAAGTCTGTGATACCGCGGCCTCGCGCAGGCTCCGGCGGTTTTCCTTCGCACGTTTGATGTTACGGCGTTCCTGCTGCAAGCTGTTGGCGGCAGTATCTACCGCTGCGGCATATTCTCGCTTGGCTTCAGCGTATGCAGGGCACGTTTCAAGTACCGCAATTGCGTCCGATACCCGGTTAATTTCTGCTTCTCCCCGCTTGTAGAAACCTTCCGAGTCGAGGAGATCGAAGACGGGCGGTACGAATCCCGGCAGGTCATTGGAATCGGCAAGTTTGCCGGAGTAGGCCGCTAGGTAGTAAAGGTCTCCTTCGCGGTCGCGCACCACCAACACCCCAAACATTTTGCCACAGCCACCCATGTCCGAACTCGTTAATCCAAAATCATGCTCCCAGTTGCGCTCACCGTCGCTTAGGTGCCGTTGCAGATCGGCGGCGGCTAGGAGTGCTAACGCGTGAGGCCGGTAATGGAAGGGAAAATTAAAGCGGGGTGGGGGAGCGGGCAGTTGCTCAGTAGCGGGCAACGGATGCAGGAGGGTATCGAATGTCGGCATGAGCGCGCAAATATAAGGGTTGGCGCAAGGCTAGTCGACAGTCGTTTGTAAACGCATAAAATCGAGTATATGCATCTAACAAACGACTGTTCATCCTCCGCTGCCGGTACTTGTGATCCAGACTGATTCGATTACCGCTAAATTTACCGTCACCATGACAACCAGCCCCGAACTTGATCTCGCCTTCGACTTCGTCAGCACGACCGGCCGACACTTATTTCTTACCGGAAAGGCGGGCACGGGTAAGACGACCTTTCTGCACCGCATTCGTCGGGACATCAGCAAACGAATGGCCGTAGTCGCTCCCACTGGAGTAGCGGCGATCAACGCGAAGGGGGTGACGATCCACAGCCAGTTTCAGCTTCCCTTCGGTATTCTGACGCCGGACCGCATGTCCGCCGAGTTGCGACAGAAGCAATTCTCCCGCGAAAAGGTCAAGGTGATCAAGGCCCTCGACCTGCTGGTGATCGATGAGATCAGTATGGTGCGCTGCGACGTGCTCGACGCCATCGATGCGGTACTCCGCAAGGTGAGGTTCTCCGATGAACCCTTCGGCGGGGTACAGTTGCTCATGATCGGCGACCTACACCAACTGCCGCCCGTAGTGCGGGACCAGGAAATGAACGAAATGCGGGAGCACTGGTCCACCCCCTATTTCTTCGGAAGTCAGGCCCTGCAGCGATCCACCTACCGCACCATTCAACTGACCCACATATTCCGTCAGAGCGACGGCGACTTCATCGAATTGCTGAACCGGGTGAGAAACGACGACCTGAACGAGGAGGTGCTGAGTCTTCTTAACCAACGGTTCCGTCCGGACTTCGATCCCGCGGAAGGCTCGGGCTACATCACCCTGACTTCCCACAATGCGGCCGCCCGGCGCATCAACGGCGAAAAACTGGGCCGCCTCCCGGGGAAAGCGTACCAATTTAGGGCAGAGGTAGAGGGTAAATTCCCCGCGTCGATGTACCCCAATGAGGAAACCCTCGAATTTAAGGTCGGTGCCCAGGTGATGTTCAACAAAAACGACGGCCCGGCGCAGCAGTACTACAACGGCAAGATCGGGCGCATCACGGCCATCGACGGTCCGCTGATCAAAGTGAGTTGCGGAGAAGGGGAGCCAACCATCGAGGTGCTTCCCGTCGAGTGGGACAATCGCAAGTATGAACTAGACGCCGGCACGCGGGAAATCAAGGAGACGGTGATCGGCACCTATACTCAACACCCGCTGCGACTGGCCTGGGCCATTACCATTCACAAGAGCCAGGGGCTTACCTTCGATCGGGTCGTGATCGACGCCGCCGATGCCTTCGCTCACGGGCAGGTGTACGTGGCGCTGAGTCGGTGCAAAACCTTCGAGGGGATCAGCCTGCGCACAAAAATTGCCGACCGCAGCGTAAAGACCGACGCCGTAGTGCAATCCTACTCCGACCGGGCCGATAAAAATAAAGTCTCCGCCAGTGACCTGGCGGCGGACCGTGCCGAATACGAGCTGCAGTGTCTCACCACCATTTTCTCATTCGAACCGCTCGATCGAACCGCCCGCCACCTCATCCGGCAATTTCTCGAGCACGAACGTTCGCTCTCCGGTGACCACTTGCCGAAACTCCAGGACCTGAGCGTGCGAATCCGGGAACAGTTGGTGGGGGTAGGGAATAAATTCATTCCCAGATTAGGTCGGTACGTCAGCCAGGGTATCCTTCCGAGTAATGCACCCGATCTACAACAACGATTACGCGACGCGGCCACTTATTTTCTTCCGCACCTACGGGAAATAGAGGGAGAACTAACCTCCGTTGCGGTAGTCAGCGACAACCGCGCGGTCGCAAAAACCGCGACGGAAGTACTAACGGCACTACAACTTGCTGTCTTCGTAAAAATCAGTCTGTTCAAATTGCTCGACCGCGGCTTCACCCCCACGGAGTACACCCGCATCGGTGCGGATGCCGAGATGGACTTTCGCAACCGCCGCTCTCCGGAGAAGAAGGTTGCCGTCCCGGCGGGATTGGCCCATCCCGAACTGTACCGTCTGCTGGTCAACTGGCGCAATGGTGAGGCTGCAAACAGTGGCAAACCTGCCTACGTCGTCACGCCCACCGCTACCCTTGCCGGCATCGCGGCCCGTCTGCCTACTACCCAGGCCGGCTTGCTCTCCGTTTCCGGATTCGGAAAACGGCGGTTTGCCGAGTACGGCGAGCGGATTTTGGCGATAATACAGCAGTACGCCCGCTCGGGAGGGCACCCTACGGACCTGCAGGAGGAAGTTATTCCCGCTACTTCAACCATCGCCGACGACCTGACGGGTGGAAAACGAAACAGCGACCAAATTTCCCTGGCCCTGTACCAGGATGGAAAAACACCGGCGGAAATAGCTCAGGTTCGTAAAATTACGGAAGGCACCGTTATCGGGCACCTGGCCGGATTTATCACTTCCGGCGAAGTGCCGGCCAATGCGATCATCGGGGGGAATAAGCTCGCCGCACTCACGCCCTACTTTCAGGATCGCGAAGTGGAAAGCCTGAGGGAAGTGTACCACCACTTCAAGGAAGCGTACACCTACCACGAACTGAGGGTGGCAGAACAGGAATCACTCCGGCTCCGGAAATTAGCTGCGGCGGAGGAAGAAGTATAGGAGGAGCAGGATAGGAATGGCGCAAACGGCAATTGTCCAGCCGCCAAGGTGCCAATTGCGTTCCGCTACGGGGGGTAGTATTTCCACTACTTCCAGCAATTGGTTCACGTCCAGATCGTGCAAGACCTGCTGGTGACCGCCGTTCCAGGTCACTCTGATCGAGTCGACCCGCTCCGCATCCCCCAGGCCGAAGTGGAGGATCGGGGAATTCTGGGATAAGTGGCTCGACCCTCCACCGTCCACCTCCCGCAACAGTTGGCGGCCACCGGAGAATACCGTTGCCCGTGCCCCCAGGCCGTTTAAATCCGACTGGGTGCCCCGCAACTTTACTTTGAGCCAGTTGCCGCCGGGTGCGTCGTTGCGGAACAACCGCGTGGTCGAGGGTACGGGGTAACCGTCCAGTACCGCGTTCTGACAGACGACCAGAATATCAAGGTCTCCATCGTTTTCCAGGTCGAAAGTGATCGATCCCCGACCAATCCCGTAGTCCGCCAGCCCGACCGCTCGGCCCTTCTCCTCAAACGTTTGTCCGACATTGTCGAAGTAGAAATTGGCCATCGGTACGCAGTTGGGATTCAGGTCGCCGTTGGAGACGAAGAGATCCAGGTCGCCGTCGTGGTCGAAATCCGCGAAATTTGCGCCCCAGCTGATGGAGACGTAGTTCATGCCCAGTTCTTCCATCTGGTTGCTGAAGGATTTGCCGTCCCCCTGAGCAACCATGAAGCGATTGAATTTAATGTTGGTCACGAAGTAGTCGAGCAGGCCGTCGGCGTTGAAATCCCCGACAGCGGAGGACATGGCGTTGATCCTCAGGTCCATTCCCCGTGATTTGGCGACATCGCGGAACGACTCACGGGGAAACTCGTTCTCCATCAGAAAATTTGGAGTAGCCTTATAACCGAAGTCGTGATTAACGAGGATGTCCTGGTCTCCGTCGTTATCGAAATCGGTAAATAAGCCACCAAACCCAAAGCCCCGAAAAGCGAAGCCGTATTCTTCGGCGACGTTCCGGAACAACGCTCCCGCCTCGTTGCGCAGCAAATAGGGATGTGCGGTCTGGTTCGCACTTACGATGGTAGCATCGCTTATCCCACTAAGCGTACCCTCGTACTCGATGAAGTAATTCCCGACGTACAGGTCCGGCCACCCATCCACATTAAAGTCCCCAAAACTTCCCCCCGTACTAAAGGAATACAGGGGAGTCAAACCGTACGCCTCGGTCGCATCGACGAAGGTGTGATCCGCCTGTCCCAGAAATAGCAGGTTTCTGGCCCGGGGAATGATCTGTAGGCTATCGCTACTCGTAATCGTGGTGATGAACAGGTCGCGGTACCCGTCCCGATTAACGTCGGCGGCGACCACCCCCTGGGTTACGAAGTGACGGGTCAGCTCAAGACCGGAGCCCGCCATCACGTCGGTCATCGTTCCGTCGCCGTTGTTCCTCAGTAGCTGGTCGTCGTTAAGTCCACCGGTGAGGTAGACGTCCTCGAACCCATCCTGGTTATAGTCGATCACACAGGCGCCACCCCCGAAGAGCCCTTCGAATACCTGGAACTGGTGCACGACGCCGGCGGAGTCCGTGACGTCGGTAAATTGTGGTTGGGCTTCGGCGACAAACGTCCAGAGGAAGCAGGCGACAGTAGCGAACCCTTGTATTAACCTTTGGTCCACCGTAGCGCATTTACGTTCGCTCCAATCTTGGCCCCGCGCTCCAGTCCGACATCGTTGTCCTGCGGCGTATGAATCCCCCCGTAAAGCCGGGAATCCGCCGTCTCGCGCGCCACGTCACTGAGCCGGCTGAAGTTGCGGGGGAGGAAATCGACGTCCCGAACCTCGTCGCGCAGTCTGCCTTCGTGAGCGCGATCCACGATTACCTGTTCGTCGCCGTGAAGATCGCTGAGCACGGCCGCGGCGGCCGAGGCCTGAATGGCGTGCCCGGACGGAAAGGCCGGGAAGGGTGGGTCGGGCCAGAAGGATTCCCACTTCGGATCGATGAAGCGGGGAATAAACGTATTGGGCCGCTCGGTGAAAAACTCAAACTTCCACTTCCAGCAGTTGATGAATGCATCGGCTACGGCCATTCCGGTTCTGGCGTAGGTCTCGGCGCATTCGATGAGCGAGGCCTGCTTCTGCTCCAACACCAGGGTAGCTATGTAGTAGGAATGACCGGGCGGCGTGAAGGTCTCGTCCGGATCGTCCCCCCACCACAGGGCCGCTTCCTTCTGCGCGCGGGTCAGTTGGCGGTCGGTGTCGTACACTACCTTAAATTGCTCGTAATACGCCGAACCGGGTACCGTGTCGTAGGGGATAATTTCCGGTCGCTGCATGTTGTAATTGGCCGGCAGGAACGGACGGTTCGTGCCCCACTCGGGGTGCAGGGGATGGTGACTGAACGACTGGGCGTAAAGCGGCGGCTTCCAGCCTCCCGGCCGATCCGGATGCACCATTGCTTTATTGAAGTTGCGGAGGTACGCCCGGTGCCCCCCGTCACTCTTCGACCACTCGAAGATCATCTCCGCGATTCGCCTGCCGAAGTCGATCGAGCGATCCGCGACCTCGCCAGCTACCTGCCCGCGAGCGAAGCTTTCCACCGCTGCCTCCAGACTATCGATACTTCCCTTATTCGCGTCAGAGGTGTGGTTGTACAGCGAACGGAGCATGGTGGCCTGACCGGCACTCAACGCCAGTGGCCAAAAGTATTCCGCGCCGGGATCTGCCGGGGGCAGGTGGGTAAGGCCACTCAGTTGCCCCACCAGCGACTGCCGTTCCGGGTAACCGTTCACCACCGACTCGTACATCGTCACCCCGAGGTACCCCAGACAGCGTGAGGCGTAGGTCGGCGAATTTCCCGGTGTTCCCTTGGTTACGGCCAAGCTAAGTTTGGCCCACTCCGTAGCTACCTCCGTTTCGGTATACTGTCGATCCAAACCGCAACTCGCAAGCATCAGGCACAGCAATAGGAGGGCGGCGGCGCGCAGGTCCAGTGAAGAGAACATGTTGTTTACGCTATTCCAATACATTTACCGCTCTATTATACCCTTCTAGCGGCCGTCCGGTAATCCCGAAGAGCAGCCAATTGTCAATCTCTACAACGCTGCGTACGGCTCCCCGAAGACGGAAGCCCGAGCGCGTCTGTGGCACGTAGTCAAAACTACCGTCCCCCAATCCCCGCAGCAGGACGCCGGCATTCGCATCGGCCGGTCCGAACCGGAGCTTCGCCCGTAACTCGTTGCCACACAGCAACAGGTCGGGCACGCCGTCTACGTCAGCATCCACTACCGAAATGGTGTGGACCGGTGCCAGCTGGGCTTCCGATGGTAGGGGGGCAGACCGAAAGGTACCATTTGCATCCATTAAAAACAAAGCGGTAGTGAGTCGGGTGGCGCGGAGCATTTGGTTGTCGTTGACATCCCCCAGGTGGGTCAGGAGGGCCGCGGCGTTCGTTGTAGCGTAGCTCTCGTAGCTTGTATACGTGCTGCGCAGCCCGGACAGCTGTCCCAATAATTCATCCCGGGTCGCGTCGGGAAAATTACCCTCCCGGTCGTGATAAAACAGCAGGGGATCGATACTTCCGTCCCGGTTCACATCGTCGTCAAGCACGGTCGCCGGCGCATCGGAGGATACCCGGTAAAGGTTATTGCTACCCTCGTTCCCAACCACCAAGTCGACCCGGCCATCCCCATTCAGGTCCGCGAGTGTTAGCACGTTCCACCAGCCGTAGGTATCCTCACCCGGTAGGTACCGCTCGGTCTGATCGGTAAGCTTCCCCGATTCGCGAGAAAAAACGGTAATGGGCATCCACTCGCCAACCACGATGAGCTCGTCGCTGCCGTCGCCGTCGAGATCGTGCCAGGCCGCATCGGTAACCATGCCCGGCGCAACCAAGTCCGGTGCTACCTGCTCCGTCACTGCTTCGAAATTGCCGCCGGTCTCCCGCTGCCGCAAGAGGTAGGAAGGTGGTGCGGATGGGTATGCCCCGGGAATGACGCGCCCCCCCACGAAAATCTCGATGCCGGATTCCGTATCGTGCACGGCCACCACGCCGGTGCTAATGCGACGCTCGGGAAGCAGTCGGGTATTGACCCGGAAGTTTCCAGTGCCATCATTGAGGTAGATCCGGTCCAAGAGTTCGGGGGCATCCGGGCCGAGGTTGTGGTAGCCTCCGCTGGCCACGTACAGATCAGCAGATCCGTCGCCGTTAAAGTCGTGTACATTGAGGTCCGTCACCGCCACCTCCGCACCGGAAAAGGTAGAATACTGGGAAAATTTTCCCGCGCCGTCCTGTATAAAGCAGGTGCTGGGCTGGCCATTTCCGCCGCCAATCACCAGGTCGAAACGGCCGTCGCCGTTGAAGTCGCCACCTGCCAGTACCGGGCCGGTGGCCGATAGGCTCCGGGGCAGCAAGCTCTGGCGGTCAAAATCCCGGACCGTCGGTTCGCGGTCGGTCCAGTCCACCAATTCCTCCGCTCTTTGGTAGAGTGGAAACTGAGCAAGTTCTGATCCTGCCTGTGCCGATTGCCGGGTAGCATCCGCGTAATTTAGCGTGATCAGGGTATCGACCGGTAAATCACGAAGGGTTTGTGCCAATCCACCCGGCCAGTTTACGGTAAGGCGTTGCACCTGCGTCCCCGCCCCGAGTCCGAAATGCAGCCTGTTGGGTCCGGAAGAAAGATAGCCCCGGTTAGGAAACAGCTCCTGGACCTGGGTGATGGAGTCAACGGTCAGGCTAACCTTAGCGCCTACGCCGGTTGGATTTAGCGTACTTCCCTTTAGGTCGATCTGCAGGTAATGCCGGTCGGTAGCACTGTTGTTGCGGTAAATGAAGGCGGGCTGGTTGATGTTGTTTACCACGATATCGAGGTCGCCGTCGTTGTCCAGATCGACGGTGACGGCGCCCGTGCTGTTGGATGGGCGTTGCAGGCCCCACTCCGTGGTTAGGTCCGTGAATTTGCCGTCCCGGTCGTTGCGGAACACGTGGTTGGATACTTCGGAGGCGGGCATCACTTTGAGGAGTTCGAGCACATCGCTGCGTTGCATACGGCCCTTTTTTGCGACGTAGTCGTCCATGTACTTGATGAAGTCCTGGTTGGTGTAGTCGCGTACGTATCCGTTGGTGACGTGGAGGTCCTTCCAGCCGTCGTTGTCGAGGTCAGAGAGCAGTGCTGACCAACTCCAATCGGTAGTGGCGACACCGGCGTACTGACCGACTTCGGCGAAACTGCCGTCGCCGCGGTTGACCTGGAGCATGTTGCGCATGTTCTGGTGGTGAAACCCACTGGCTAGGTTGAGGTCGTGACGCGAGCGGTTATCGTCCGCCATCAGCAATTTGCGGCGGCGGTTATCGGCCGGGAGCATATCGAGGGTGAAGAGGTCGGGGAGGCCGTCGTTGTTTACATCCGCCACATCGCTTCCCATGGAGAAGTGACTGGTGTGGCCCATGCGTTCGCCGAGCTGATCGGTGAAGGTCCCGTCGCCGTTGTTGAAGTAGAGGTAGTCGGGAACTTCGTAGTCGTTGGAAACGTAGAAGTCGGTCCAGCCGTCGCCGTCCAGGTCGCTCAGGGCAAGCCCGAGGCCGTAGCTCAGGGCGGACCCGTTTATGCCGGCGGCCTCCGTTACGTCGCTGAATGTTCCCCGGTCGTTGCGGTATAGTCGGAGTCCGCGCTCCGGGTCGGGGACGGCGAGTAGCTCCCTGGTTTTGGCGACGTTGAGGATCGGAAGGGACCGCGGGTTGTGGTTCAGCAGAAGGACGTCCAGATCGTCGTCTCCGTCGTAGTCGAAGAAGTAGGCCTGATTGGTAAACGACGGTGCGTCGAGTCCGTATTCCGCGGCGGCTTCCCGAAAACTCGGGATACCCTCGGGGGAATTTCCCTCATTGATGAAGAGCTGGTTGCGCCGTTTGTCGGGGGGCAGCATACCGGAATAGGAGAGGTAAATGTCCTGGCGGCCGTCGGCATTGATATCTACGATGGCGACGCCGGTCTTCCAGGGCCCCGGTCGCCCGCCTGCCTTGCTCTCTTTGGTGACGTCGGTAAAGCTAAGGCCACCCTGATTGAGATACAGGCGGTTGTCCCCCATGTTGGAGGTGAAGTACAGATCGGGGAGGCCGTCTCCGTTGAAGTCGCCCGTACCGACACCGCCCCCGTTGTAGAAGTACTCGTAGACGAGGATATTGGTATTCGGCCCTTCGGTGAGGGTGTTTTGAAAGGTAAGGCCGGTGGCTTCCGCCGGGAGCAGCGTAAACTGTTCCGGCGCCGTAGTCGACTCACGCTCCGACTGATGACACCCGAAGAGCATCAGCAGGAAAAACAGCACGACCGGCGTCGGGTCGGTGAATCGCATACGGCGTGGGTTAAAACAGGAAGATCCGTCTCCCAAACTTGTGGAGAGACGGATCTTCAAGTGAAGGGTAAATGCTAGAAACCAGGGTTCTGCACCAGGAGGGGGTTCCGACTGATCTCGTCGCGGGTGATGGCCCGGAAGTACATCTTGTCGTTCCAGTTGCGATTTTCGTTCTCGGTATTCTCGGCCACTTCGTAGGTGTACTCGTATACCTCGGGATCGTACTTGTAGGGAACGTGCGGTTGCTTACCGGGGCGCAATTTGGCCCTAACGTCGATTACCTCGATCACGTCTCCCTGCGTCTCCGCGGCAATGAGCCAGCGGCGTGCATCGTGGTAGCGGTGCTCTTCGTAAGCGAGTTCAATGCGCCGCTCGTTTTGGTACCGTTCCATCAACTCGTTTCCGGATGCGGTGACTGCGGGCATGCCCACGCGGAAGCGAATCTGGTTGAGCCAGTTGCGGGCTTCCTCCTCTTCGCCGAGTTCCAGGCTGGCCTCCACGTAGTTAAGGACGACTTCCGTATAGCGGATAAAGGGCCAGGGAACGACCTGAGCGTTGGACTGGTTGTCCTTCAGTGCTGGATCCGGATCGATGAACTTGCGTACGTAATAGTGGGTACGGCTGCCGTTCCAGTTTTCGATCGGAGACTCGCGGGTATCGACCCCGTTGATGGTGCCGCCGTTGCCGTCGTCGTAGTAACCAGTCTGGATCTCATTATAGGGCTCGATTCCCACTACGTCAGCGGGCCGGGGCTTCCATCCGGCGCCGTCGTACATCACGGTTGCGTAGAAGCGGGGATCGCGGTTCTCGAAGGGGGCGGAAGCCATCTCGCTGTCGCTCCAGTCGAAGGAGGAGCCGTCCATCATTTCGTAGTCATCGACCAGCTGCTGAATGGGAGTGTTGCCCGCCCAGTTGTGGTAGCCGTTGGGGCCGTTGTTGATGCCGAAGTGAATGGGTCCCAGTGGCCAGTTGCTTTCCTGGGTGTAGAGTGGGGTGGTGGTACGCTGAAGAATCAGCTCGACGGCCGCGGCGGCATCGCCTACCGAGCTGCCCCCACCCATGGAGAGCGAGATGTAGTTCTGCATGCCCTGTTCGGCGGAGACCGGTTCGGTCAGTCCCATCTTATAGCCCGTACCGGCATCGAGTGCTGCCTTGGCGGCGTCGCGGGCGGCGGTCCAGCGGGCGGTGCGATCCCCTCCGGTGTAGGCCAGCAAATCTATATTGCCGTAGCCGGCGATGGTGGAAGACTTCGCCTCGAAAGAGGCGGCGTCGTGCATGTCGCTGGCGGCGTAGAGTAGGATGCGCGACTTGAGCGCCTGTGCGGCCAGCCGTGAGGTACGGCCCGGTGTCTCCGGTTTGCCCTCCAGCATGGCGGCGGCCTTATCGAGGTCCTCGACGATGAAGTTTACCGTTTCTTCCCAGCTGGATCGGGCAATGGTGTAGTCTTCGTTCAGTCCGTAGGGAGTCTTGATGAGCGGTACCCCGCCGTAGAAGCGAGCCAGCTGATGGTAGTAGTAGGCACGTAGGAAGTGGGCCTCCCCGAGCAGGCGGTCGCGGAGCTCGTCGTTGTCGAAGGTCGAGGTAGGAAGTTCCTGAATGGCAATGTTTGCCTGGCGAATAGCCAGGTACATGACGTCCCAGCGGTAGGTCGGGCTCATCCAGCCGGTGTTGGCGGGTGATTCGGTGCCCTCGGTAAAGGTATTGATGTTGCGACCCGCGTGGGTGAACATGGCCTCGTCCGTGATGGATGCGAGCATCTGCTCTTCAAAACCGCCGTAGCCGAGAAAGGAGTAGACGTTGTAGATGAACGCTTCGGAAAGCGGACCGTCGGCCCAGGTTGCATCGCTGGAAATACTATCCAGGGGTTCGGTGTTCAGAAAATCCGTATCGCAGGCGGAGATCAGTAGGACGGCAAAGATCCCAACCGTCGACAGCAGGCGGTAGCCGGCGTTTTTTATAGTATTCATGATCGGTTGTGGTTGCATGATTAGAGAGTAATATTGAAGCCTACGTTGATTACCCGGGTCTGGGGGTAATAGACGCCGCCGCTGTTGGTTGCTTCGGGATCGAAGAAATCGAGACTGTCGAAGGTGATCAGGTTGTACCCATTTACGTAAGCGCGAAGGCTGCGGATTGGCAGTTTGCCCACCAGATTCGTCGGCAGGGTATAACCGATCTCGGCATTCTTCAGGCGAACGTAGTTTTTGCTGAACAGCCAGTAGGTATTGTTGCCGTAGTTGCCGCCCGTGTAGTACGTGTCGCCGCGGCTGGCCAGGCGTGGATCGGTGCTGCTGGGGTTGTCGATGCTCCAGCGATTCTGGTAGCTGTACTTTAGGTAGTTGCCGATGTCGCCGGATTCGGTCTGTACCCGTAGCGACGAGCCCCTGGCACCCTGGAAGAGCATGGAAAGGTCAAAACCCTTGTAGCTGGCCGAAAGGTTGGCACCGAAGTTAAAGGTCGGCGTGCCGTTATCGTCGATCCGTACCCGGTCGTCGCCGTCGATGATGCCGTCACCGTTGATGTCTTTGAACTTCATGTCGCCCGGAAGCAACTGGCCGGTAACGGCGCTGTAATCCAGTTCGTTGTTGTTGATCTCCTGCTGGTCGCGGAATACACCGTCGGACTCATACACGAGGTAGGCGCCGATGGGCTTACCCTCCTGGAGCTGGTACTCGGGCGCACCGGGGATCTCACTCATGAACAGTACTTTGTTCTTAGCGTATCCGCCGTTGATGCCAAAGCGATACTTAAAGGCATTGCCGGCATTGCTGTTGTAGCCCAGGTTGTACTCGAAGCCCTTGTTCTCTACCTCGCCGGCATTGACGGGGGGGAGCAAGCTGTTGATGCCGGAAGAGGAGGGCGTGGAGCCGGTCTCCTGGATCAGAATCTGCGTCCGGAGGTTGCGGAAGTATTCCAGGGTCACATCCACCCGGTTGCCGAAGAGCACGGCATCGATACCGAAGTTCAGGTTGTTGGCCCGTTCCCAGGTGAAGCTGGGGTTGGCCAGCAGCTGTTCCTGCAGCGTGGTTTCTACCACCCCGTTGATGGGGTAGCTGCCGAAACCGTAGGTGGAAAGGAAGGCGTACTCCTGCAATTCATCAGGGTCCGCAACACCGTTTCCGTTGGAATCGAAAAATACCTGGTCGTTGCCCATCTGACCGTAGCTGGCGCGCAGTTTCAGCAAGTCGACGCCGGGAACGTTGAAGAAATCTTCACTGGTTACGTTCCATCCGGCAAGGATACCGGGGAAGAAACCGAAGCGATCCTGCTCCGGGAAAATGTAGGAACCGTCGTAGCGGAAGATGAATTCTACCAAGTACTTGTCCTGGTAGTCATACTGGGCGCGGCCGTAGTAACCCAGGCGGGCGCGGTTGTACCCGGAGCCTCCGGTGTCCTGGTTCAGCGATCCACCCGCGAACAGCTGGTCGACGGCGGTGGAGATGTAGTTTCTGCGGTAGGCAAAGTAGCCTTCACCCTCGTAGGTTTCGCGGGTTACGCCGACCATCAGTCCGAGGCTGTGTCCACTTCCGATCTCCGCGTCGTAATTAAGACGTGCCGATAGGTTGGTGTTGAGGGTAGTGTTGTTGCCCTGTCGGAGGCGGGGGTCGGTGAAGTTCGAGCGGGTGGCTCCTTCCAGCAGCGGGGTTACGCCGTCGGCTTCGTAGCTGACGCGGTCCCAGTAGTAGAGTTTCCAGGGGGTCTGCCACCGCTTGTTGCTTTCGTTGCTGTGGTCGACCGCGGCCGATAGGTTCAGGGCCAGGCCTTCGATCCAGGGGTTGGTCAGGTTGATCGAACCGTTGGTCTGGATGTAGTCGGTCGGGTTATCCTGGTAGCCGGTCGCGTTGGTGGTGATGACGTAAGGGTTCTGACCGTTTTCGATGTCGGGACCGGGAAGGCCGTTGGGCCATACTTCGGGTTCGGTCGGACGACCGCGCATCAGCATCCGGAAGATGGAGCCGGCGCTTTCGGTGGGAAAACGGCGATCCTCACGGCGCACCATCATGCCGAGGCTGGTGGTGATGTAGTCGTTGATGTCGGCGTCGAGGTTAATGCGGAAGTTGTACTGCTTGTACTTCGTGGCCGTGTTCTTGTAGAAAGCGTCTTGGGTGGTATAGCCGAGGGAAGCCAGGTAGCGGAGATTTTCCGTGCCGCCGTTCACCTGCAGGTTGTGACGTCCCTGGGGAGCCCAGGTTTGGAAGGCATCGCCGAACCAGTCGGTATCGGGGTAACCCCAGGGGTCGCTGCCCTCGCCGTGTAGCCGGACCGCCTCGGGGCTATAGTTTGCGTTGAGTGTACCGACGCCGTCGGTGGGGGAGTCGTAGGTGCCGGTCGTCTGGATCGCCTCCCAGGCCGCGCCCCATTCGTCGACGGGGATGCTCTGGTAGATCGGCAACTCATTCATGATGGTCGCGTACTCTACGGCGTTGGACATTTCGGGAACGGTGGTGGGCTGGGCCCATCCCTGGTTGAAGTCGTAGGAGATGGTCGGCTTACCCGTGGTACCACGCTTAGTGGTAACGAGGATGGCCCCGTTGGCGGCACGGGCTCCGTAGATGGCGGCGGAAGCGTCCTTAAGTACGGAGATCGATTCGATGTCCTGAGGGTTCAGGCGGGAAAGTCCTCCTTCGCGGTCGGGTATTCCGTCGATTACGATGAGCGGGCTGCTGTTACCGAGGGTGTTCTGACCGCGAATGTTGATCTGAGCGTCGTCGGCTCCGGGTTCGCCACTGGTCTGGATGACCACCACACCCGGCAGGCGACCGGCCAGCGATGCACCCAGGTTTACGGAGGGGGAGCGTTCGAGGGCCCCGCCTTCCAGCGCGACGACGGCTCCCGTAACCGTGGCCTTTTTCTGTTTACCGTAGGCGACCACGACTACTTCATCCAGCAACTCGCCACTGGCCAGCCCCATGGAGATGTTGTCGTTCATTCCTACCTGCACCTCACGGGTAGCATAGCCGGTGTAGGAGATGACCAGCGTCTCGTTGTCGGCCGCTTCGATCGTGTAGTTGCCGTCGAAATCGGTCACCGTACCGCGGGTGGTGCCCTTAACGAGGATACTGGCTCCGATGAGTGGGTCACCGCTGCTTTCATCCGTCAGCGTACCGGAAATGGTCCGGGTTTGGGCGGTGACCGCCAGGGAGATCAGGAATATCGCGGCCGTAAGGATGCCACGAATAAGAAAGTTGAATTGCTTCATTACCTAGGAGTGTTAAATGATCGACCTTAAGCCCGAGCGCCGCCGGGAAGCGGACATTCGGGAAGTGTAAGTTGTAGGCTTTTACTTGGTTGGCCAGGTAACGTCGGCCGGGGGTTAAATCAGGACAAACGGAACTTCACGGTATGTAAAGATACGATTACACAAATAAACGACAAGTTGTCAATAACTACGCAACACAATCGCCATAAATGAGGGTTTCACGAAAATATGTGTAAAAATCACACTAACTACCGTGATATTTTACTCATCCTAAATTTTCTTTATTTGAAATTATGGCTATTTCCGTCCTAGTCGATGAAGACAACTCTGCCGTTTGCTACCACGAACTCCAATTGCCCCGCCTCATCGTACACTAATAAATCGGTGGCGCCCCCGATAAATATGCTGCCGGACAAGCGCTCCCGACCGGAAAGTAAGCGCAGCCGGTCCGCCGACGGATGGTGGGGTAGGGGAGCAGCCGACCGAACGGCCGTGTACCCCTGGGCGTACAACTCTCCGGGACTGAGGGTTGTGATGTGTTTGGAGGTCAATTCTCCCGGGTACTCCTTACCCACTTCAACCCGTTTACCGGCAAGATCGAGTCGGTTAAACGCGCCAAAGGTGTGCAGGTCGCCCAGGTCACTGATGTAGGCCCGACTGGTAAACTCGCGGTTGTCCGGTCCGACCGGGGTTTCCGACCGCCTCATTCCAACGTCCATTACGTACCGCTTGCCGCCCCGTTCGATGCCGACGTTCTCTAAAATCAGTTCGTGCATGCCGTTCGATTGGTTTTCGGGAATTTCCCAGTATTCCCCAACGGAATGGGTCTCGTAGCTCCCGGTGGCAATGCCGTGCAGCCCCGCGATGAGGCCGAGTAGGTTCAGGCGACGGATCTCCTGCTTTTCCGGATCACCCGGGTAGCCGCCCGATTCGATCAGGATGGTCCGGGTTCCCCACTTTTGCAGGTTGTCGCCAAAGGCGCGGGGCTCGAAGTCGTCGTTGTAGCGGCCGACCTGGTCGGGCACGTCCTTCTGCCACAGCGCGTTCATGAGGGCGATGACCTGCGTAGCATCTTCCCGCTTGTCGTTCATCGATTTTTCCCAGTCGTAGGCCGGCGCTAGGATAGACAGAACGCACCCCTTTTCCGCAGGAAAGCCCGCCGAATAATAGATGCCCTGGTCGTGTAGGTTGAAGCCCCAATCCGCGTCCAGGCGATCCCGCTCGTTCTTGAGCAGTTGGGCTTCGGGACTGGTCAGGTGCAGCGCGTCGCGGTTCAGGTCGATGCCAAGTGCGTTGCGCCGGTCGAAGCGGGCTGCTCCGTCGGGATTCAGCATCGGCAGAAAGGTCAACTGCAGTTGGGTAGCAAACATTTGCCTCAATGTGTCAAGTCCGTCGCCCGATCCCCGTAACCAGTTGAACAAGTCGAAGAGGGCGGCGGTCGCGGTGGGCTCGTCGCCGTGCATTTGCGACCACAGGAGAACCGTCGTAGGCCCTTCTCCCCAACTGACGCGCCACAGCGGTCGGTCTTCCACCGATCGGCCGGGAACGTCCACGGTAAACCCGGGGGAAAGCGCATCGATCAGTGGTTGGAGATCTTCCTGCTTGAACCTGCGCGTGGTAATCGTCGGTTCGCGGTAGCGATCGAGGGATGCGCGCACCTCCAACTCCGGGAATTCCGGTTCGGCCGGCCGTACCGGTACTTGCGCCCCGCAAGAAAGGGTGAATGCAACAAAGTGAACGAGCGCCAGAACGCGTAGCATACACAAGGGGTGGTACATAGCCTGCTGTTTTATGGATTGCACGGGACCCGCGGCCCCGCCCAACTGTTAGTTTGGTTACTTGCTCAGGTCGAGCAGTTTGATGTTGCGGAAATCGATGGGGTGACTTTCCGCCTGCAGGGCAATGTAGCCCTCGGTCAGGATTTCGCCCTCCCGCTTCACCCAATTTTGCCAAGAGTCGGTAAATCCGGCCTGCTCCCAGTGGTCCTGGCTTCCGCTGCGCCTGGTAAATCCGCCCCCGATCTGGGGTTGTTTGAAGCTGAGCACGGTGTCGCCCTCGATCAAAAAGTGCATGGCTTCCCCTCCCAGCACGACGGCTTCGGCCTTCACCCAACCGTCGCCATTGTAGGTCCGTGAGGACGAGGAGATACAGTGACGGTAATCGATGGTATCGCCCATTACGACCGCCGTTCCGGGGGTACATACGTTGCCGGTGGTGCGCGGGCCCTTGCCGAGTCCCCCCAGCAGCTGCAGCTCGACGGATACCGGAAAGGTCTGACCGTAGTCGTTGCTTGCGGCACTCTGGCTGTGCAGCATGACCCCGCTGTTGCGCACGTTCCACTCCGCTCCGCCGGGAGTCTGCTCTCCGGTAAACCGGTACTCAAACTTCAGTTTATAGTGTGAATACGGTTGACGGTAGTACAGGTGTCCGTAGGCGTCGTCGAAGCTTTCGTAGTCGTCGTAGCTGATGCGAATCATGTCGTCCTCCACGCGGAACGTATTGCGAAAGTTGTCATTTAAGGGGCGGCCGGCTATCTTGATGTCCCAGCCGGTCAGGTCGGTCCCGTTGAAGAGCGGGATCCAGTCCTCGGCCGTGGGGCGCGTGACCGTGCAGGCTAGCAGGAGAGCAGTGACGAATAACAGGGTAAGCTGGCGCATAGAGGCAAGGTTTGGCGGGAACGCGGGTGCAATGACGTTAAATGCAGAGCCGCCGTACCGGGACCAAACCTACGACGTTGCAGTTATAATAGGTATAGCATACGGCAAAGTATGTCAGGACACACTCGAGATTGAATGGCTTTTCCCCGCGTTAACATAATCCTCTGGATTTTACTCCTGCTCGGATGTAGTGGAGCCGTGCTGGCGGGACCCAGTCGGGACAGCACCGTACTGGCCGTTTTGCCCCGGGACACGGACAGTAAATCCGTCCTGATTCAGGGAAAAATGTTGATCGATACCGCAGGTTGGAAAACCATTCACGATGTACTAGCCCTCCCGGACAGTGCGCGACAGTGGCACGTCACCGACGGTAAGCGGATCGACCTGCGCGACTATTACACCTGGGTGAAGTTTCGGCTGAAAAATGACGGACCCACCCCCAAGAACGTCCTATTGCGGCTTCACCACGATGCCGATAGCATTGGACTGTATCGGGTGGTAGGGGAAGCGATAACGGAGTCGAAGCAGTGGACGCGGGGCGACTGGTCGCACCGACCCTACGTCACCTTCGCACCCAACGTGTTTTCGGTGGGACTGGGCGGGGGAGAAGAAATTGATCTGTACGTCCGGCTATTTGAAGCCTACGGCTGGCCGGCGGACGATGTGGCTTCAGCCCGGCTCATACCCGAACGGGCCGCCGTGAACGCACACATCCGTTCGGTCGCCTGGCATTCTATCTACATCGGTCTTATGCTTGCGATTGCCGCCCTGGGGGTAGTGACCTACGGACTATTCCGGGAGCGGGCGTTCTTGTGGTTTGCGATGCTCACCGTCTGTTTTGCCTTTTACTTCGCCGACGAGAACCAGGTTACCTCCCTGATCGGAATCGGCAGCCCCACCGGTAACGGGTTCGGGTTGATTCAGTATACGATATCGGGGCTGATCATTTCGCTCACCTTCTTTCTGATCGCCTTTACCGACCTGAGAAATTTCTGGCCGCGGTACACCAATTTTTTACTGGTGATCGTCGCGGCGGCGGTAGCAGCCCAGTTTCTGTTTGATGTTAGTCGTTTGCACATTGCCACCTCCGTCCTTATCGCCAACGGGATGACCCTGGTGTGGATCGTGTTTACCGCAGCCCCGGTGTTCTTGCTTGCCCGCCGCGGATCTCATCCCGCCGGACGACTGCTGATGGGAACGGCCATGCTGCTGGTCCCCGCGGTGATCTACGTTGGGCAGCTCCTGATCTACGGTAAGTATTCCCCCTGGGCGCAGATCATTTTTGAAATAGGGACGCTGGGCTTTTCCACTCTCCTGTTTTTCGGGCTTTACAGTAAGGTGAACGACATTCGTATCAGGGCACAAACACTCACCGAGCAAAGTCAACTAAAATCACGTTTTTTTGCCAATATTTCTCACGAGTTCCGGACGCCGCTTACCCTAATCATGGGGCCGCTCGAGCAGCTGCTCAAGCAGTTTAGCGCACCTTCACCCGAACATAAGCTCCTGAAACTGGCCCTGCGAAATGCCCAGCGGCAACTGCGCCTGGTGAATCGCATCCTGGAGCTTTCGCGTCTTGAAGCGACCGAGGACAACGTTGACGTTGAGGTCATCGACCTCTGCAAGCTGGTGCGACAAACCACCAACTCCTTCAGTCACCTGGCCGAACAGCAAGGGATCGACCTACACTTCGTGGGCAAGGGGCAGCAGTTGTTGATGAGTGTCGACAAACAGAAACTTGAGGATGCAGTCAATAATCTCCTCTCCAATGCTCTGAAATTTACCGGTGCAGGGGGCCGGGTGACCGTGACGGTTAAGGAAGCGGGGGGAGAAGCGATCATTGAAGTGGTCGACACCGGCGTCGGCATTCCTAAAGAGATGGTCGGTGGAGTATTTAATCGCTTCTTTCAGGGCGCCGCCAGCCTGCACACCACCGTAGAAGGGAGTGGCATCGGGCTTTCACTTGTACGTGAGACGGTGCGCCTTCACGGCGGAAAAGTTGCCGTCGAGAGCGAATACGGTCGGGGTTCAACCTTTACCATTTCACTGCCCTTCACGCCGAACCAGCAGGGAGTAATTAAAGTCACTCAATCGAGTGAAGGGAAAGGCAGGGCAGGAGAGGCAGATGCGGAAATCACAGCGCTCGCATCTCCTCCCGACGGACCACGTGTACTCCTGGTCGAAGACAACGAAGAGCTCCGGCAGCTGATACGCTTCGTCCTGGCCGATACCTACCGGGTCGCAGAGGCGGCAAACGGAGCCGACGGCATTGCCAAGGCGATTGACTGGCAGCCCGACCTGATCATTACCGACGTGATGATGCCCGTTATGGATGGCTACGAGCTTTGTAAAACCCTAAAGTCTACCCTGGCAACCAGTCACATTCCAATCATCGTGCTCACCGCCCGGGCGTCTTCTACCGCCCGCATTGACGGCTATGAGACCGGGGCCGACGATTTTCTTACCAAGCCCTTCAACAATCGGGAACTGCTGGTGAGGGTGAATAACCTGATCCAGTCCAGGATCATGCTTCGGCAGCGGTTTGCCACCGCCATCGAGCTGAAACCCAGGGAGGTTGCCACCAGTCCGGTCGATTCAGAATTTTTGGAACGCGCCACCACCATTCTTGAGCAACACATATCCGACGAAGCCTTCAAGGTGCCCGATTTTGCCCGGGTCATTGGTATGAGCAGCACCAGCCTGAACCGTAAACTTCGCGGGTTGCTGGGACAGTCGACCAATCAATTCATGCAAATGTACCGCCTCCAGCGGGCTGCCGATATGCTGCGGGTGGGCGACCAGACCGTAGCGGAAATTGCTATTCAGACCGGATTCAGCAGCAGCACGTACTTCGTGAAACTGTTCAAGGATAAGTTCGGGGTGACGCCGGGGAGTTTTGAGAAGTCGGCCAATCGGTCGGATGGGGTTCCGGGTTGGGAGGAGGGGTGAAGGGGGAAGGGAATGAGGGAATGAGGGGGTGAAGGGAATGAAGGATTAAGGGGGTTAAGGATTGAGGGATTGAGGGGGTGAAGGATTGTTCACGATCTATGATGGGTCAGTAGGGGTCGAAGTTATGGGGAGTGGGTTGACAGTTTTTACAAGTGTGTCTATAAAGGTTTGGATGTTTGGCGAAAACGAATAAAGGCTATAACGTGAATTCTAGAAAATTTCTGTTGGAAATTGGCTTAGCGTTTTTACTAAGTTTGATCACAGGATTATTGTTAGTCCGCTGGGTAAGTTTCAAATCAAACGCCCAATACACTTATGGTAAAGTTGTTGAATGGAAAAGCGACGAAGTGTTCGTTCAGTATCCCGACACTGACGGGGACTCTATCATTTCCTCTCTTGATTTGCCCTATAACAAGCAGAAGAACATTTTAAAGGAAATGGCTCGCGTTCCGGTTGTGTACGATGCAAATCAGCCTCATTTCTTTGAAATTCCGGGCGTTTATCGCCACTCTCCGTTTGGAATCATAGTGCTGTTTATATTCACCACAATAGGCGTCATTCTTTGGTTTGTAAACCTAAAACGTGAAAGTGGATAATTGAGCTAATTCTTCGGTCCAAAAGAAAATACCAGCAATAGCGGTCTCAATTTAAAAAGGCGATCCATTAATCCATAAACAGCCCTGGCAGGAATAGGGATAATTCCGGAATCAGCGTCACCAACGCCAGTACCACTAGGCTTACCAATAAAAAGGGGAAGCCCGCCCGGCTTACCGCTCCGATCGACACTTTTCCGATACCGGCCGCTACGAACAAGCAGACCCCGAGGGGTGGGGTAGTGAGGCCAATCATCAGATTGAGCAGTGCGATGACCGAGAAGTGAATGGGGTCTACGCCGACCGCCAGGGCCACTTTCAGCAGAATGGGAAAGAGGATGAGCAGGGCGGCGATCGTCTCCATAAAGGTGCCGACGAAGATCAGCAGCAGGTTGATCAGCAGCAGCACCACGTAGCGGTTGTCGGAGAAGCCGAGGATTTGGGAAGAAACGATCTGCGGAAGTTGCTCGGTAATGAGGATGTAGCCGAACAAGTTGGCAAAGCCGATGAGTACCATCAAGGCCGCCGAGGTTTTCATGGAGTCGAGGAAGACCACTATGGCCCGCCGCGGGGTCAGCTTCCGGTACACGAATAGGCCGATGATGAGGGCGTATAAGACGGCAACGATCGAAGCTTCCGTAGGAGTGAACAGACCGCCAATAATGCCGTAGAGGATGATCACGGTCATCAGCAGGGCCCAAAAGGTGTCGATAAAGCCCCGGCCGATTTGCCGGAAGCTACTGCGGGGGTGCTTTGGATATTGCCGCTTCCGCGAGATGTAGTACGTATACCCCAGTAAACTCAGGCCGAGGAGGAAACCCGGGATGGCCCCCGCCAGGAAAAGTTTTCCCACCGAAAGACCCGTCAGTGTAGCGGCGATGATCATCGAAACGCTTGGTGGAATGATCGGTCCCACCGTAGATGAGGAAGCCGTGACCGCGCAGGCGAAGTCGGCATCGTAGCCTTCCTTCTTCATGGCCGGGATCATGACCGAACCGATGCTGGCGGTATCGGAAATGGCCGTACCCGAAATGCCGGCAAAGAGCATGGAGGAAGCGATGTTGGCAAGCGCCAGTCCGCCGCGAATGTGGCCCACCAGGTGGTTGCAGAAGGCGATGATCTTTTCCGTCAGTCCGCCGTGGTTCATCAGGTTGCCGGCCATGATGAAGCCGGGTATGCTCAGCAGCACGAAGACATCGATGCCCGAATACATCTTCATCGGCATGACAATCAGCGGCGTTCCCTCCACCAGCAGAAAAACTAGGCAAGACAGGCCCAGGGAAAAGGCGATGGGGAAGCGCAACAGGATACAGACGGCGAAGGTGACGAGCAGCAGTGCGATCATTTGCCAGGAGAATTGGTCGTGAAGTGCCGGCGGAGGCGGTGTACCGCGTACAGCAGCAGCGATAGGCCGAGCAGGAGCATTCCCGCGAATGGAATGGCCATCGGGAACTTTAGGCTGGGGGAGCGTTCCGCCCAGCCCATGATCGTAAACCCGACGGCGTAGTAAGTGAAGATGGCGAAGAGGACGACGGTGAACAAGTCGATCGCGAAGCTTAGCCGCCGTTGCCAGGCCGGAGACATCCGCTGGTAGAAAAAGTCGAAGTTGACGTACTCGCCGCTCCGCAGGGCCAGCCCCGCCGAGCAGCCGATGGCGATAACGAAGAAAACGCGGGCGGCTTCCTCCGTCCACGACGGGGCCGTCGCCAGGAATAGACGGGCAAAGATCTGGATCAGGATTACCAGAACGAAGCCTGACGTACTGATGAAGGTCCCGTACTTCAGGCCTAGTCCGACCACTTTGATGAAGCGACTCACTGCACGGTATCCTTTAGGGAGCGGTATACCGCCTGCATTTCGGGTGAGAGGGTACGGTAGATGGCGTTGCCGTGCTTTTGCTTGAAGGCTTCCCGGTCGACCTCGACGAAGGTCATCCCGCTGGCTTCGAGGGCGAGGCGGGTTTTGTTGTCGTTGTCCAGGAAGAGTTGGCGCTCGAAGGCCTGCATCTCCCGTGCGCAGTCGAGAAAGATCTCCTGTAGATCGGCCGGCATGCGGTCGAACTGCTTTTCTCCGATGACGGGGTAGGTCCAGCCGAACACGTGGCTGGTCAGGTTGACGTATTCCTGCACTTCGTACAGCGCAAGCATTTTGGTCAGCGGCAGGGGGTTCTCCTGGGCATTGATCACGCCCTGCTGTAGGGAGGTAAACACTTCGGAAAAAGCGATGGGGGTGGTTTTCGCTCCGAGCGCGTCCCAGGCCGTTACGAAGGCCGGCACGCTGGGGATGCGAATGACCAAGCCCTGCAGGTCGTCTGGGTGGCGCACGGGCCGGTTGGAGGTCAGGTGACGGGGGCCGGCCTGAAAGTAGCCGACGGGCCGCAGGCCGGTCTTAGTGACCATCTCATCGCGAATACGTGCACCTACGGGCCCGGTGAGCATCGCATCGACCTCTTCCATACTGTCCATCAGGAAGGGCATTTCGCAGAAAGTCATGATCTCCGTCCAATTGCTGAGCAGCGCGCTGGTGGTGGTCATATCGATCACCCCCGCCTGGATCATGCGGATGGCTTCGATCTCCTTGGCCAGCTGTTCGGAGGGGTACGTTTGGAGGTGGATGCGTCCTCCCGAACGTTCGTCGAGCAATTCACCGAAGTGCTGGAAGGCGCGGAACCAGGTGTGGTCTTCGGCGACCAGCAGACTGGCCCGGAGCAGGAATTCGGGTCGGGTGGGGGAATGGCAGGACCACGACCCCGTCAGGGTGAGCAGGACCAGAAGGTAGGCGGGTAGTCGCATGGAGGGGCGGCGCTTGTGGGGGTAAAGTACTAAGTGCTGCTGGGATACGGCGATCGTCAAAGGCCGGGCTCAACTAAATGAGGCGATTTTTCGCGGAGCTTGTATCTGAATAGTTAAAAGGTGAGAGCTGATATTAATGAGCAAAAGTTACTCATTCAAGAATTTCCTAACATATAAATAATGCATCTAACATAGTAACCCACTGAGAGAAAAAGGGTAGAAGTGGGAGGAGCCAATGGACAGTTGGCCGAGTGATAGCAAACGGGTGAAAGCGAGTTTAGCATTGGTACGGTGGGTACAGACGATTGCTGGATCGGTGCTGGTAAGTGTGGAATTGATGAGATGTCTTGAGTGTCGTGGTCGAGGAAGGATATGCACAAGTTTTTTCCTATAATTTATATTATGTTAAGTAGAGTTTCGGAAGGCTCTCCCGCTAGCCTCTGGAAATCAGGTATTCGGCTGCTGAAAGGACGGGGAGTTTTGCGGGAACAAAATCCCTTTGGTTACGCGTAATGATTACCTCCGTGCCGCTCTCCAAAGCGGAATAGTACTGCAGGGCATCCTCGAAATCGCTGAAGGCGTCGTCGTTGAGCGCGAGCCGCACTACCCTTCCGCTCAGATCGACCAGGCGTTCCACCAGCGGGGTGCAGGCGGGTGCCGCTCCCCTACCCTCCGGCTCGGTCAGTGATGCCAGATACTGCTCGATCATACGAGATAAACTGGTCTCCCGCTCACGCGCATACTGCTTGGCACGGTCGATGACCGCGGCGTTGAGGCTTAGGGTGAGCTTTCGGTCCATGAGTACTGATTTGTACGTACAAGTATGCCATTGCTATACGTAAAAGTTTACTGGGGTTCTGTGCGCCGCGTGGTGTCCAACCATCGGGAGTTCAGTTTGGCGGGCGCACGCCTACAAGTTCCGGGTCCGGCTGACTGATGCAAAGAGCAAGTGTCGTCGAACATCAAATCCAGCGGACGGTTTCGCCTACAATTGCCATCCATCGTTCGATCAAGATACCCTATGAAAAACCTACAAGAACTCCTCGAGCACCAATTGAAGGACCTGTACTCTGCGGAGGGACAGTATGCGGAAGTGCTGCCGAAAATGGTCGCTGCCGCCACCGATTCCAAATTAAAAGCCATGTTCACCGACCACCTGAAGCAGACCAAGTCGCAGCAGGATCGGGTACGCAAAGTTCTGGAGGATATCAACGTCAAACCGGGAGGCGTAAAATGTGAAGCCATGGCTGGCCTCATTAAGGAGTGCGAAGGAATGATCGAGGAGGATGCCACGGATGCCGTTAAGGACGCCGGGCTAATCGCCGAGGCCCAACGCTGTGAGCATTATGAGATTTCCGGCTACGGTACCGCTACGCAGTACGCGATGACCCTGGGCCACGATAAGATGGTCAAGGTTCTCGACGCTATTCTGGACGAGGAATCCAGGTTCAATGAGGAGCTGAATGATCTGGCCATCCAGGAGATCAACAAGAAGGCGGTGTAGGTTTGCCGGGCTAATTCAACTTTATTTGCCCAGGCAGATTCCACACTAGGACTTGACCGTTTAGTTGGGTAAAAGGCAGCATCCCCACCTTTTTCTTGAACAGGGTACCGAACGACTGCGGGTGCTCGATGCCCAGGTCGTAGGCGATGGCACTGACCGGCTCGTCGGACGCCAGCAGAATGTTCTTCGCCCGCTCGATCAAGTGGTAGTGGATGTGCTCCTGGGTGTTCTTGCCCGTCTCTTTCTTCAGCAGGTCGCTGAGGTAGCCTCCACCCGCTCCACCACGTCGGCCTGGTGGAGGCTGCGCGTGCAAAATTGCCTTTCGTAGAAGCGATTGCAGGGTGCAGCAGCAGTTCCAGGTTAGCTACGATGACGGTCTGGCTGTGCTGATCGATGTGTTGCTCGCATTCGTCTTCGATGGCTTCGATGCAGCGCGTGATCTTCGCTTTCTCCCGCTCGGAAAGATGCAGTGCCTCGTTGAAGGCGTTGTAGAAGAATCCGTAGGACTTGATCTTGGTGCCTAGGGAATGAGTAAAACCAAGTCCCTAAACCGGGAAGAGCGGATGTCCTTCCTGGAGGCCACCCGCCGGCACGAACAGAAAACTAAATTCTGGTGCCGGTTGCCCGCACGCTCGACCTCAAAACCTTCCGCAAGGACAAGAAATATTTTCTGTTAGATTTCTGGGGGAGCTGGTGCCGACCCTGCATCGAGGCCTTTCCGAAACTCCGTGATTTTCGCACTAATTACCAGGATTGGGTAGACCTGATCGGCATCAATGTCGGTGACACGGAGGAAACCTTTACTGAATGGGAAAGCCGCCTGGCCATCGACCGGCCCGCTTACCGCATAGCTGAAACCGCTGAACGTCAGCGGGTTTCCAACCTATCTGCTGTTTAACCAAGCCGGGCAATTGCTGGCCAACTCCCATGACTTAGATGAGATCGTTGAGGTGATGGTAAGTGAGAAATAAATGAGATGTTGATCGGCTCATCCCAATATAAATTCTTCCTATTTGAAGGATTGAAGATTGCCACTCAGAAATCGTCTCCTGCGTCAGCCCAATGTAGTACCGCCAGGTCGCCCCGATAATCCCAGGTCTTGCGCCTGCTAGCGTTCTGCGAAACAATTCCGTAGGTCGAGAAGGCTTTCCATATCCACCTGTTGGCGGCAGCCACCGAGATCGCCTTCTCGCGGTTGCCGTCACTCCGCTGACCAGGCCGGGGTATTCGGCGGAGGTCTGCAGCGCCCCCCCTACCCGACGGGCCAGCTTCAGGAAGTTGCCGTGGACGTCGACCGTTCTTTCTTTCCCGGTCTTACCTCCCTTAATGAGGAACTGATCCGCCTGGATCTGATCCCAGCGCAGTTGGAGGATATCCCAGATGCGAAGGCCAAGGTAGATGCCGGCACCGATCAACAGGGCGCTGTTGTAGCGGTGGTTACCTGAGCCAGTTGAACTTTGAAAAGCAACTATCATAATAATCAGCAACGAAGCCCTTACCCGTGGCGGGCCTTGACGTGGTATGAACCGTTTTCTACGCCCAAGCCCCCCGGTCTCCTACGGGGGCTTGTCCTAAGAAAACTCCCGCTGCGGTTAACGATCCGACTTAGCAAGACTCCTATTCAAATCTGTCCCAAATTACCCGACCACCTCCCTATGTCTCTTTATGGACCAAGTAGTGGTGCTTGCCTAATCAGTTACAATTTGTAGAAGTCTCCCCCTGGCCGGTGGGGGGGGCCGCATTCAGGGTAAAATGCAGTTTGTCCAATTGTGCCTTTTTTTCCCGATAGGCTATGTCAATGGTGTTGTAGCCATCCTGTAGGGAATAGGAATTGGATGTTACTTGCTTCCAGGCCCAGGTGGGAGCATCTATCCCATTCCATGTAACCCAATCTCCATCATTAATGCGTATCCAGAAGGAGTCCTCATCTACTCTCTGCGCCAAGACCCTTCCATATAGGGTATATACGCCTGCCCGGGCGTCGGTAACTGAAAAGCGGACTCGATTTTCCGGCACGTCGCCCTGAGAGGTAGAAGTGGAAGATGGTCCATAATAAACCACATACCTGCCTCCGGATGCGAGGGTATCGACTTCAATCGAGAAACCGCTACCTACTTCGGCGCATTCACTTTCTAGCCAAAAAGACTCAGTCAGGGCTATGGGAGTGTTGCACTCATACAGACTAGGATCACCGGCACCGGGTGGTGGGGTACCGGAAATGGCAAGGTGTAGTTTAGCAAGCTGAGTATTGGGCTCGCGGTACGCGAAGTCGATAGTGTTGTCCCCTTCTGTAAGGGTGAAGGGCCCTCCACTGACCTCCTTCCACTCAAAGACAGGGGCTTGTAATCCCTGCCACCACCGGATCCAAGCCCCCCCATTGACGCGCACCCAGTAGGAATCGGCACTTGAATCTGGAGCTCGCACGCGGGCAGAGAGTATATAATCTCCAGCCTGTGCCTGCTCGATCTGGAACCGGACGTAATTTTCAGGGACATCGGCCGGTGGATCACTGTTAGAATTTGCACCCTCGTATACAACATATTGTTCACCCGTGCCGCTGTCGGTACGAGTGACCCAGTTGCTGCCTACCTCGGCACATGCTACGGCCGCGTGGAATTCTTCTAGTAATGCTTCGCTTTCGTCGTCACACGGATCACCTATACCGTCGCCATCGGAATCGAGTTGATTGGGGTTGTAGAAGTAAGGACAATTGTCCGTCTTGTCCTCTACATACCGGTTGGGGGCAGTGGCGGCGTACGCGCCCGTAGCGGGATCACCGAAGCCGTCTCCGTCAAAGTCGGCGTAAAAGTAGTTTGGTCCGAACTCGTAGGCCCCGATGTCGCGCCTCGCGTTGTAGACTCTCCGCCCTAATTGATCGAGAGCATCGTTATCTGGATCACCTGCATCTATGGCTGGGCTGGTAGACTTGGGCTCGTGAATGAAAGCGTTGGTCACCGGCTCACTTAAAGGGTGTAGCCCAGGGTCGACATCGCGCAAATCCGATTGACGTTGCAGAAATGCATACTGGGGGTCTGGCCCTACGATGTTGAAGCCACCTGAGTTAGTATTATGTCCATTTGCAAGCATGATAAACTCACCCGTTGTCTTGTCGGCAACGTTTTGTGCAATGATCGAATTTTTGAATTCCACGGTTGCTTCACTTGTCTGACCAGCGTACCCCCCCCCTTGATACGTCTGATTGTTAACAATAGTACAATCGTAAAAAAGTGCATCTCCGACGTGTTGGTGGATGGCTCCCCCATAGCGTACGGCTGTGTTGCCTGAAATGGTCGAACTGTAGAACTCATATTTACCATCTGCATACATACTAATGCCCCCCCCGCGGGCATTGACATCCAGGGTGGTATTGTGTATAAAGGTCGAGTGTTTCACCACCGCGGAGTCACAGAGTAACAATTCCAAGCCGCCTCCGTACGCCGCTCCACGACTGCGTAGAACCAAGTTATTCCGAAAAAGGACGTTATCGATTACCACCTCCTTTGTGCCGTGAAAGTAAGCGCCGCCACCACAGTTGCCGGACTTATTGTTCTGTATGACGCCATTTACAAGACGAACTTTTCTTCCGTATGCCGTGAGCCCCCCTCCACAGTCCTGAGATTGATTGCCTTCTATTATAAATTCTTCTAAGTGAAGATTCGATGAATCATTTACAATAAATGCAGCACCGCGGCCGGATGCATTGGTCACGTTTGGAGCATAGCCGTCGAATACGGATAATCGTCGCACTATTATATCACTTCCGCTGACAATATTAAATACACGGGTCTTGTTTTGTCCGCTGATCAGGGTCGCATCTACCCCATTTCCTATAATTTTAATAGCCAGACCAGTTATCTTGAGCGTTGAATCCACCTTAATCATCTGTCCGTTCGTGCTGGCGTCAAAGCGAATAACATCGCCATCCGCCGCATCCTGTATGGCCTGTCTTAAAGTACCCGGGCCGCTATCCGCCGTTGAGGTAACGTATATATCCGCCGCGGCTGCCCGGTCGGCAAACACGAGAAAAAAAAATATCGTGGCGGCAAATAATTTCTTTGGTAAGTTCTTCATAAAACGTCAGGCTTAAAGAATAAATTAGGTAAGCTGAATAGAAGCAACCTGTAGTAGGTCACCATTATCGCTCCGCAATTCAACGTAGTAAAGCATGCCACGTTGCTGATTGGAAAGGTCGAGAGTGATGACTTGGTACGCCGCGAAAGTTTGTGGCTGCCCAACTAATTGCCCCGTCTGATTGCGGACAGTAACGGTTACCGCCTCCGCATCGTCACAACCCGATGGCCGGGGAATGGAAAAGTATCCATGTGTGGGGATGGGGAATGATTGGATACAGCCGTCGATAATATCGGGGAGGCAGTCGCCTTCCGAAAACGCTTGCGCCTCCTGCAAGACGGCCTGTATGGGACTGGTGAGCGTGAATGTAGGGATTGATGCCCCTTCGGATTGGAGGTAGATGGTGTGATCGGTTCCGGCGCTATTTTGCCAATTTGACTGGATGAGACAGTCCTGATCAAATCGTTTTGAGATACCACCTACTAAGGTCTGTAATTCGACCGATCCATCAGAAAGCCGACTATTTGCGTAAACAAGGTGGTTCTTATCGGCTGATGGTGCGACCACACTGCCACTCACGGACACTCCGCTTGCGGATTTGACTTCAGTTGCCGAAAACGCAAACTCCCAAGCCGGTGAACGGTAGAACGCTACGGTCTTGCCCAAAAATGACTTGCCCTGGGTGGTGCTACCGGTGAAGTAAGCAACAACGTTGGTGCTTAGCACTTCGGTCGTTACGGCATCAAAACGGGCGATGGTGCCGGGGGCATCGATTTTATGACTTCCCTGTAGGGTGACGGTATTGTTGTCCTTCGTAAAAAGCCATATTCGCGGCAACCTATCTCCCTGACTAGTGGAGCCATGTCCAAGCACTATATACCTGCCGTCGGAGGTCTGAGCAACGCGCTCAAAACTATGGGCATCCCCACTATACCGGTAGTGCGCTGAAAGGCTCCCATTGGAATTCAACAAAAAGATACTGGCTCCTTCGGTACCACGAATATTCCCGAAGACAACGATCTGGCCCAGTTCGTCAACAAAGAGATCGATGGCTTGGAAGGACCCGCTGGATGTTGCATCGGTCACGGTGCGCTCGAGCTCACCCACGGCACTAACTATGCCCGCACTAGTTACCTTAAGCAATAAGGGTATAGCATCCCCATAACTATTTACATTCAACCGGCGGCTTAGAAAATAGGCGGCCTTACCGTCGGTAGTCGCGGCTAAATGCTCGAAACCGGGGTAATTATACCGTTTGGTCCAGGTCGTGCTACCGTCGAAGCCTATTTTGTAAAGCGTTCCAGCATCTGCCTCGAAACCATAAGAAGTAAAACCGCCCGTCGATGTCGACGCACCGGAACCCGAAGAAGGGTCCCCGAGAGTCTGTGGCGGAGGTGGAAGCACTCCGCCGGTCACAACAAAACCATCCGTAAGCCTGGCAAAGGAACTAAATATCATATTGGACTCGGATTGCTTTCGCCAAACTACGCGTCCCCATTCGTCTAGCTTGGTAAACAGCCCGTACGTATTATTATCAGACGAGCTGAACAGGTTGCTGAGCAAGTAAGTAAACCGTCCATGTTCGGCGATTTGTACGACCCGCTCGTCTCCGCTTTCGCCGACGAGGCTGAGTAGCGACTGGCAGCAGGCCTCCGGGACGTAACGACGCAAGGGGGGACTGGCCGATGCCGCTGCGGCCGCCGAGGCGGCGAGGTTGCTACCGGAGGCAACCTCCTGGCCTGATAACGAGACCGTGCAAATAGCGCAAAGGAAAAGGGTTGATAACAGTGGGTGCATAAATTAAAATTGTTGCATTGTATTTAGCCGACAAAGGCCGCTTACGTACTATTTGCAGTATTCCCAAACAAGACTTCTTTCCTATGCGGTAGTAAACTATTGCCTGGCTACCATACATACTAGAACCTTGAACGTGCCCAGTAAGTGATTAAATTTAGTGTACTCCCTGATCATCAAGGAATGTACCTATCCGGGAATTAGTCACGCACAATAGTAGTTTTAAATAATTAAAGTAGAAGCATGGATAAAATAAATTTACTTGACAGTAAAGCCAAATCCAATCACATTTTTGTGCCGCCCAATAACCGCGCCACGTCAATCCCGCATCAAAGCGGCCCGGCGTGGCGCTACTCATTGGGCGGAAAAATTAACTTTTGATTACTCTTGATACAGACCGCAAGTAGCCTTCAAACACATCTAGCAAAGCCTGTCGTGCCCCCGCTTCAGAATTAGGATACTTTTGAAGAATGTAAGCCCACCAACTCGCACTAAAGCTGTGGTCCATCTCTCGACTCAACCATTCGCTGATTGTTGGAGCCTTTTGTTCATAATCAGGAATATTTAGCAAGGACATTTCGTACCCATTAATATAATTAATAAGACTTGATAGGCTCTCATGATCTTTTAAAATCATGTGCGGCTTCTCCTTTAACAGTTGCATTAAACTAGATATCATGTTAATCTCCATCAGGAAGTTCTGTTTTTTTAAGATAATCCCAATCAAGGAAGAGTTCTTTGTAGCTATCTGCATCTAAACCTTCTGAACCAGTTAATCCATCATAGAATTTCCCATCCTTAAATACGGCAAAGTGCTCTTTCCACGTATTGCCGGTAACAATTGTCTGACCTGACTGGTCTACGACATCGCCAATACCAGCTCGTCCAGGAAAAACTGCATTTTCTATTTTTACTATGATGCCCCCAATTTCTTCTTTTATCACTTGTGCGCAGGCTTTACACTGCCCTCCATCTGCTAGTAATTCTGATTTAGTAGCTAAATTTTTTGCAAAAGGCCACCATGCTGGACCTACCCTTGCACCAGCATATACTCCACTCCCTCCTGGAAGGGAAAGCATCACTCCGACTCCTGAAGCAGTATTTGATACTAACTTCTCCGTCAAGGATGGTTCAGCCTGAGCTTCCGTATATGTCAGCTCGAAATTGCCATAAGAATTACGACCAGCATGGTAGGTACGATATGGAGGTAAATCTTCATCATCAGTCCATAAGGCCTTTGTACCTCTCCAAACATTGTGAGCTAGTTGGCGAACGTTGACAACCAAAGATGGAATAATTTCATCCGCTATTGAGGGAGTTCTAAGCACACCATCGTCGCCTACACAGCAAGATTCACTTTTAGGTAAAAGTCCTTTTTTATCTATAAAAGAAATTGGATTATTGCTCGCGAACGAATATGGAGAAGATTGGGGGATTGCCGCAGATAACGGGTCTAAAGATAGGAACCTAGCTATCCCCGGGTTGTAGATCCTGAACCCGTAATCATAAGCCGTGGTGCCAGTTCCCCATTCTCCGCTATCGTCTTTCTCCTTCCCGTTAAAGGCGTAACGATAGCTACCTAACCCCATCCCCCGTTCCCGTTCCAGGCTAAGTCCGAACGCCAGGTAATCCTGGTGACTTTTCAGATCTGGCATCGCAGCCGTCCCCTCATCGTAAGCGACTAATCCTTCACCGAAGGTCGTGACCACGTTACCCAGATGGTTCGTCAGTTCGTAGGTCCGGGCCCCGAAAGTGAGGGTACGCTCGGTGAGTCCGCGGTCGAGAGTGACTTCGCCCAGTCGGCTGGAGCCGAAGAGATATTGCTGTTTCCACTTCAACTCCGCCCCGATAGCTATCGAGGCGTTCCCGCCCAACTCGTAGGTAGCCAGAGTATTTCCCTGAGCGTCGCGAACGTAGTAGGTCGCTTCCTCCAGCTCGTCGTCGTCAGGATTATCGGTGGCCCCGGCTCGATAGCGCAGCTTGGCCCACCTTTGCTGATCCGGCCCGTAGCCGAAGTCCGACCGGTAGGGGGCGGGGTCAAAGCCGTTGCGGTCGTGGGTCACGTCGGTTACTTTACCATAGGGGTTCCAGGTGATGGCTTTCCTGCCTGCGGGACTTGTTTCTTCGATCAAGTTACCGCTTTTATCGTAGTTATACGCATGTTCACCCACTAGGAAGGCAAACGGGCGCCAGGAATCGCTGCCCCCCGCCCGCGCGGTGACTGCTTCCAGCAGATTGGTCCTCGCTATGTAGGTATACTGCAGTCGGTTATGCCCGGTATTGGCCTCCGTGCCGAAGAAGCGGTCCAGGTGGCGGATATTGCCGTTGCCGTCGAAGGTCGGGGCCTCCACCGCCCGAAGTAAATGGGTACCCTCCGGCGTGGCGACCTGGCCGGGGCGTGTATCCTGACCGTAGAACTCTTGGCGTCCGTAGCGTAGGCGGTTGAGCTGATCGTACTCCCCCACCAGGGCGGCGGTGCGGAATTTGTCGGCGGCCGTCGACTTGTAGTGACGGACGATGTTCCCATTGAACAGCTCGTAGTCCGGTGGCAGTACATTGTCGAAGGGATTCGCAACGTTGGCATTGATCGGAGTATAGTCCTGGTGGAAATACTGGTTGGCGTAGCGGTAGAGATCGATGTTACCGACCTGACCGATGAGGTGGCTGCCGGTTGCGTCGCGGCCGTCCATATTCATATCCGGGGCCGCTACATCGGCGTAGTCGTCACCCAGGGAACCGTTGACCCCCTTGATCCACCCCTGTAGCGTGTAAGCGTAGTCCAACCCCTGCAGACCGTCCTGGCCCAGCACGGTGCGCTTCAGGGGGCCGTGGTCGTAGTATGTATAGGAGGCGTCGCGCTTCCAGATATTCGAGCGGGAATGCTCGGTTTCAATTTCGGAACTGAAAACCTCGCTCAGTCGATTGAGTTTGTCGTACTTATAATGGTAGGAAAATTGGTCGGGTTGTCCTAGCTGGTAGTGCAGGTAGTGGACGTTTCCGGAAATCAGATCGTAAGTATAGGCCAGGGTTTTGTACCGCTGTCCGTAAGTCCCGAGATCGGGAAAATCTTGTACCAACTTATCGACATTACCGGCGATATCGTAGTGGTAATGGCTGGCAAAGTCGTAGGTCTGATAGTCGTACCCGCTCCCTTGCGGAGCCTCGGGGTCGGGTTCGGCACGATAGGTGGTGGCCACGACCCGGTTCCGGCGAACGAAGGGGTCGTCGTTTTGAAACTGGTAAGAAAGCCCTGAGTTGGTATACCAGGTTTTGGTGACGTGGAAGCGGTCGGCACGGTCCGCCATCGCATTCTCCAGCTTATCGTCCCTGGCCTCGATAAGCAAGGCATCAAACTGTTGATCGTTTACCGGAAGTTCACCGACCTCCTCGGGGCGGCCCAAGTTGTCGTAGAGGGTGTAGCTCAGTAGACCGAGGGTCTGTTGTCGTCCGTCCATCGATAGCACGGGGCGTCCCAAACGATCGTACCAGGTACGGGCGGGGTCTTTGTCGGGGGCATCGCTGAGGGTGACTTCGTTGAAGCTGTTATACCGGTAGTGGGTCAGCATTCCATGCCCTGGCAGGGTGGGAGCCGGCAGTGCACTGTTACCGTATTCGTGTAAGTCGGGAAGGTAGTCGCGGTAGGTCTTAACGTCGGTGTGCTTGCTTTCGGGCAACGGCTCTACGCCGTCCGGGGGAACGGTCATGGCCAGGTTACCGGCCTGGTCGTAATAGTACAGGGTGTAGTGATATTCGCGCTCGGGATACCGTAGGTCGAGCCGGTCGTTTACGTTTCCGAGGCAGTGGTCGCGATAGCCCCGCTCAAAATCCGTACGGCGGCGGTCGAGGTAACGACTGTGCTGGGCCAGGGCGTCTTGCCGGGCGCGTTCGCGGGTCTCTTCCTCGCAATTAAGGGGCTGGTCTTCAGGATCGGCTGTAGCGGGGGGCTCAGCGCAAATCATACAACTCGAAGCCTCTGCACCGAGTACCGTAGCGTATTCTTCCCAGCTTCGGTTGTAGCCTAACCGGGCGTTGAGATGGTCGGCCCGTCGATCGTTGTTCCACGCGTCGGTAGAATCGGCACAAGTAACAGTGGCTGCCTGATCGTAGGATTGCAGGACAGACTTATAGGCGCAAAAATTGCCACCTGGATTGAATTCGGCGGGCAGCAAGAGGTCCTCAATAGTGGCGAACAGCTGATCCGGATCGGTGGAGGGATCCAGAAATTGTTCGATCATCGTAAGGGTATAATTGAGATCGGTGACCGTCATCCGGTTCAGCCGTGCCATATTTTCGATCACTTCCGTAGAGAGGCTCGTGCCAAGACTTTTCTCCGGCACGTCGCAGGTAGTGCATGCGCAACCGTCCAGCAAAAAATCCAGCCGAGACTGGAGAAACCCTCGGTTGAGAAACAGGAAAACCGGCACCTGTTCTGCTGGAATCCGGGCAGTTCCGCCATAAAAGTCCTGTCCGGCGGGCGGGGGGAAGCTAATCAGGTTACTACCGCAATTGCCGGGTAAGTTACAGGCATCGGACCCAGTATTATGCTTGTCGATATAATATGCCAGGACTTCTTGAAAGGTTGCCCCTCCAATACCTGGGGTAAACACTACGTTGGCGGGCACCGTGGAGCTACCGAAGGGCTCGCCCCCGACACAGCCGGCGGTGCAAATTGCACGTAGTTCGGCAATCATGGCGGCGAGATCCGCCGCGGGGAGGTTAGCCAAGACCGGACACTGGTTTATTTGGGCGCGCCAGCTTGCTTCGTACTGGGCACAGCGATCCTGGCAATCGGATTCGTAATTATCCGAGACGTCGGATATTTGCCGGCCGAAAGGTTTATCAGGGTCGAGGAGATCTTCTTCAGTTTTGGGAAGGTCTCCGGCAAGGATGTCGACTGCCAAAAAGTTGGTGACGCGGGCCTGATAATAGCCCATTAGTGGTTCGGTATTACAGGCACCGTCGTAGTTGCAATTGAATTCCTGACACAGCGGCTGCGGCAGACAAATCCACTTTAAGTTATCCCATGCTCGGGAAGCCGCTCCCAAGTTGTCGGCTAATCGCTCTCCCGCAACGAAGGTGCTTTTCCGCCCCAGGTATAAATCGCGTACGATCCTCCAGGCAATATCCTTCTGGTAATCTTTCAGTCCGGCCCACGTCCAGCTACCGTCGGTACCTCCGAATAATTCCGTCAGCCTGAGAGTGGCGATCGCGGCAATTCCGGTTTCAGCATCGTTGACTGTCGGATCACCAAGAAATGCGTCTCGACGCCCATTGAGATCCGCTAACATAAATGGATCCTTGTTGGCGATCGCCACTACAAAATTGTAGATCGCGGTCCCCTTAAGATCGGCGGAGCTTCCGTAATCACCACTTGCTGTCGCATAAGTCTGCACGGATCGCATCGTCTCGTCGAAATCGTGACTACCGACTACGGCGTCGTCACCGGAGTCGATATTATTGATGCACCAATCGTAAAGCTGATTTTCGGGATGGAGGGGTAACAGTGCCTTTACCCATTTTTCATCGAAATTGTCGATGAAATCGGACAGCGAGACGTCCGCTAAATCTTCCTTCGTTTCACCGTTGATTTTTATCTCTATACCGGACCAATCGAGGGATTCATCCTGGTATACCCGTAGATTGGGGTTGTCTGGATGGAGGTTCAGAATGGAAAATGTATATGTCTGCGCATTGTCTTCTTCGTCTACCGGATCGGGCGTCAGAACGTAATTTCCGTTCGGATACGCTTCGGTATACTCAATTCTGAATCGGGCGTACTGCCCCTGGCCGGGAGTCAGGTCACCCTCCATCACGGCATACAGGGACTCGCAGGGCGTAGGGAGTTCGGCACATAGATCGTCGCACGCTTGTGATCGGTCCGGGTCACTGCAATCACACGGCTGGCATCCCGATACGTCTGCACCGGCCACGTAATTATCTACATACGTATCCTGTGGAATGACGCAGACGGCGGTAGCCATGTATTCTTCTATTGCTGCCTCCACCGCCGGCTCGTGTAAAGTGACCGTTTTGGTAATGATGTATTCCCCCTGTGGAAGTTCTATGCCTGTCAGGTCGATCTCACCGCCGGCAAAGCAATCTTCGGTATTTCCCGACAGTTGTTTGTTAACCAGTTTAAGCGGCGCGGGGGCGGTAAAAGCCCCTGCGTCGCAAAGACTGACCGGCGCTATCGCAATTTCAATATCGTAGTAGCATTCGAAGCAGTCATCGATGTAGTTGGTGGTTGTCTGGCTGGCGAATGTCCCGGAACCAGCGGACGTAGGAGACTCCGGATGGGGAAATTCGGGATCCGGCTGTTCCTCTGGCGGATTAGGGTCTTCAATCCTGGGGCAGCAACCGCTCTCGTAGGTTGCTTCCTTAAGGGCATAACACAGGTCATAGAAGTCAGTCTGTGGCACGAGTAGGGCAAAGGTGGTCACGACCCGGTCGTCATAGACGACATTATTTGTAATATCTGTGGTGACGTAATTCGGTGTGCTCCCGGTTGCCGTACCACCATCAACGGTGGGAGTCATGACATTTTCCTCTCCGATGCCCAGGGGGCTGCGGTCCAGACTGCCTAGTTGGTATAGCTCTTCCCCGTAGACGGTACCGGCCAGGCCGCCATTCTCGCCACCGTTCTCCTCCAGCCAGTTGTCGCCATCGATTTGGCTACCGATGAGGATTTCGTATGCTTTCCCGTTCTCTACCGAGAAAGGCGCGGATTGATGGTATGCGGGACGATAACTCCAGTAGCGGCTGTTGAAAAAAGCGCGGGCAAAGGCTAGATTCCCTTCCCCGGACTCCAGTGAAGCAAAAAAGCTGACGGCATCCGTTGAGTTTTGGGGTAGATAGGCCACCAGGTTGATTCCGGGGTATAGGGTAGGTTGGAAGGCCGAGTCGATGGGAATACCCTCGACGGCAAAGTCCATATCCTCACTTACTCCGATCATGTATCCTCGTCCCGGCTCCATATGCGTTAAGACGTTTTCTTCCTCCGTTAGACGCGGGTTGAAGAGCGCAAGGCCACCCAGACTATCCCGCCCCTGTACGTAAATGAGTTTGTCCTGGGCGATCAGTTCCGCGAAGATCGCCGTGATGCGGTTATCGGCCGGTGCAACATCCAGGCTGGCCATATTAAAGCCTTGGGTCAAGTGCAGGGTATCAGATCGAACTTCCGGTGCAATCGCAACAGAAACATATTGACAGGTCGACTCTCTTCCCGTCGGACCGGCGGCCTCCAGACAGACCACGTAGGTACCAAGCTGTGGAAAAGTGAAAGATGGGTTTTCGTCGATTGAGGTGCCTAGATCCGCAAAGTTCCACTCATAGCTGTCGGCTGCCTGGCTGGAATTCTCAAAACTGACGGTTAGTGAGTCCGTAGGGTCTATTCTATAGCCGAAATTGGCCTCGACCTGACTAATGGGAATTAGGTTTGCGGGTGATTGCCCGGCGAGTGCAGTTGCTACCGTACGGCCTTTGGCATCGAGGTAGCTGATGGTGGCTTGCCCGTTAGGGTCGACGACCATTGTTTTCTGATAGTGGCTGGCTGACCCGACATTGACACCAAACAAGCGGTCTAATTCACGCTGGGCAGGTTTTCCGTAGTAATATTTCGTATCGTGGGCGCCAATTTGGAGCCGAGGCCCAACCCCTCCCTGGCGTCGGATACGACCGGTATTGTCGGGAGTGTAACGGGTAACGGCAAACGGATAGCCGTGTGCATCGGGGACATATGCATTTTCACCCTCACTCTTTTCATTACTTGAGCTAAAGAATTTCCCCGCTCCGGCATCCGTGCCCATGACTTCGGAACCGCACTCCCCTGCCGCCTCGACCTGGGCGGTACCGTAAATATGGAAAGGAATGTTGTCTGCGGTTTGCCCTACTGGTTTCGCAAGTGTCTTCGGATCAAAGCGCAAAGGGTGTGCCGCGTTGGCATTAGGGTAAACCGGAGCCGGTAGTATCGAAGCCGCCGGACGGCCCATCGCATCGTAGACTGTTTGCTGGCCGATTGCGAACTCGGTATTGGGATTTGGCTCGCCGTTTTTTTCGCCGTACTGGAGCACGAGGTTCTGCCGGGCACGCATCGTGCCATCGAGGTAACTGATACTGGGCAATTGCTTGGCCTCTTCGGCGAAATTGGTCGTCGCTTGCCAGTTAAAGCCCGTCTGGTGTCCTACTCGAAGGATTCCGAAGTCCGCGTGCGTCGTAGGGTCGGAAGGAATATTCACTCCAGAGGTACTCCAACGAGTATAAGTCCTCAAATCTCCCTCACCGTACTGTACGGCGCGGTAGCGTACAACTAGGTAGCCGTCCCGAAACAGGTTAAAAAGCCGAAAATTATTATCCGCGGAGGTAAGTCGTGTGCTATTGTTACGGAATAGGTCGTCGATCGGGATGTCGTTCCCGTTTCCATTGGATAAATTCCGTCCGCTTTTACTATTTTCATCATAGAAGACATACTCTAAATCGTACTCAGTTGCACAGCCCACACTCGGTACGGTAGCGACGATTTTACCTTCTACATCCTCCGAGGTGGCAAAAACTTTCGGGTCTAGTGACTGTGATAAATCTAATGGGCAAGGGGTTGCATTTTCCGATATTTCACCCATTAAAATCATCTTAGGAGATTCCGAACCTACCGGACCATCATTACGGGTTACGGAGATCACGTGTACATCCATCCGCCACTTGTTTTGTATTACATCGGCGGCTATGAGATGCGTCCCACCTGCGGGGGTAGCGTCAATAATAAATTCAAATAAGTGGGTTTCCGGATCTTCAAATCGGTCCGGCAGGGCCTGACGCGTAGTGACTTCTACCAAAACGGTGTAATCACCATCCGGAACGGGCTGGGTACCTACCTGAGCTAAAGAAAATAATAGGCGATTTCGTGATCCTCGAAACTGCCTGTAAGTTGGAATACTATTAGGGTCATTGTTCTCCTCAAGTAGATCGTTTATTTCTACCCTGAACTCCTGATCGGCCACTAAGGGTTCCCCTTCGATTTGGTTCACAAATGTGCCCGATTGTCCCGTTAAACCTCCGGCGGTACATAGAATAAAAAAGGCTATAAATAGGCGAACTGACATACGGAGAGGATAAGCTGGGGTAGAAATATTATTAGAGGCTATTGCGGGGACGCGGGTGCAAGGTTGGTGTGTTGCTCGGTAATCGTCATTACGCCGCGTTCCGTCTCCCGCTTCTGGCGGACAAGCATCCCCTCATCGTCGTATTCGTAGAAAACGGCGTAGCCGCGGTCATCGATTTGGGCCATCAACCGAAGGGTGCTGTTGTCGTAGACATAAGCTGTCATCTCTGATTCGTACGGGCGCACCCTTACGTCGTCGAAGTAAAAGGTCTCTCCGCTCGAAAGTGAAGATGGTGGGTCGACGCTAAAGACAATATCGCTGGCATCCTGGGGCACGGTGAATTCCAATTGTATTTGTTGCCAACCTTCTACTACCGGACCGGTAGGATGGGCCTGCCCCAGCAATTGTACCGTGCCGCCGTCCTGGATATAATTGACGGTAAGTGTCGACTCGTATTGTGCCCCCCCGCTCGTTACCGAAAGCCTGGGCTGCTGGCCGTAGGCGAGGCTCGAAGTGCTGGCCACCCAAATGCTCGCTAAATAAGTTTCGTTAGGGGTCGGACGGAAACCATTCACGCAACTGCCACATCCCTCTTCATCGGGACAGTATACCTCGGTGGAATCACAACGAAGGGTGGCGAAGGATTGGTTCAGCCCTAAGGAAGCATCGCTGGTATGGAAAGAATAGCGACCGGTGTGTGCAGCGGCGTCCGTAATGGTTGGGTAATCATTCCGCGTCAAGATCTCCCGGTCCAGCATGGCGAAATGTCTCAACCAATCGCCATTGTTACTACCGCGCTCGTAAAGATAATCCTCAAAATTATCAAAGCCGATATCGGTATGACGGGCATTTTGGGCTACGGATACGGGAAGGTTCTGCAGAAAACCGTACTGCGCACCGCTAAAAATATTGAGGGCATCTTTGGTTTCAAGTTCGTGTCCGTGCTCGTCAAATCGGTTCACCCGGTTTACCGCAATGTGATGTTCGCCTACTACCGTCTCCGTTTCACTAAACCAGAAAGGATAGTATTCTTCTAGCGTTCCTGCTTCGTGGAGAAGAGGTTGGGAATAATTATTGTCGCGCTCATCAGTAATGGGGGGATCAGCTTCTACGGCAGCGAAGCTTCGGTTAGTCTGATCGGGAATGTAGGTTGCTTTGACGCGCCAGTTGCCACGTCGGCCGTCGAGATAGGGGTTTATACCGGCGTCGGGGTGCCAGGGAAAACAGGAAGTAGTATCTTGAAAACCACTTGTCAATCTTACGGTAGGGGTCGCAATATAACTGCTCATAGCCATGCCTGAGGATTCAGGTTCATCGCAAAGCATCCTATTGTCAGGGGGGTATAATTGACAAGTAGACTCTCCCTGATTGATCTGACCGATGCGGACATATCCACCCCCAAAAATATCATGGGGGTCATTAATAACTTCAACGAATGCGCAATTCGCAATTAATGCTCGTTGATCGTCAGTCTGTGGAGTAACTTTTAAGTAGTCCCCGATCTGTTCACACTCGCCGTAAGCGCTTAAATTGCTGATAAAGCCCTGGCTGCTGTAAACATCGAACAAATCCTGGCAGGCTCCACAGTCTTTGATATCCTCGATCTGTGCTAGCCAATTTTCTCCTTGCATCGCAAATTTTTCACCCCCACAATACTCTATATATATAGGTGAATTATTTATTCTACTCATCAGCTCATCACAATCGCCTGCACAGGGTGGGCTGGTGCAAGGCTCATCTGGACATTGCAAACATTCCGGACACTCGCTGCAATCGATGCATTCAGCACAATTGTCGGTTGGAGTATATGGAGCAATTGGTGTACAAAGATTGCCCCAATCCTCGGAATATACCGAAGAAGAAGTAGCGATGACTGAAGAAGATGCCCCGGGTAGTTGGTTCTGGGCGTAATAAAGTCCCCCCGTACCATCTGGCTTTATCAAAGCCGTGGTTTGCTCTGATAGGGCATTCAAAACGTTGCGGAAGCCACTGCGAACCAATCGCAGATTAAACAGTACACCACTTGGTGTATCTACCAAATTTCCAGCATCGTCAATCAGGCGGATGTGATCATAGTATTTGACGGCGAAAACACGTAGCCGCTGAGCTTGCCCCAAATCCGCGGGGCTTGCTTCGTAAGCAATAAGTTCATCTCCCGGGACAAGAACTCCGTCCTCGTCTACATCTGTGCCCTGGAGACGACCATTTAGTATCGTGATCGCTTGAACGCGAAATTGTTGCTGCCGGTATGCAGGCCCCATTCCTTCGTGCCCCTTCATCCAGTATGCGGGACTGGCGAGTTGATAAACAGGTTGACCGAATTCATTTTGGGTGCTGGTTAAAACGGGGGCTCCTGTCAGCGCGTCAAAGCGATGATTAGTTGTTGTAAGGGTGGAGCCATTATTCATCACTAACACCTCTTCAAGGATACCGGTCCTATGGATATACTTCGTTACAGCCGCCGTTTGAAGGCTGGAAACGGAACTGTTAATATTTGGGTAGGGCGTCAGTGCGAACAAAAAGGGGAAGGATATATCGGCGTTCGCCTGGATACCTCCACCGTAACTGGTTGTCCTGTCGTGTGTTATTTCCATCCACACATTTGCCCGAAGACCTAAATAATCTTCTGTTAAGGCTACCGTATTTGATCCAGAGGGGAGGCCTGCCCCGGATTCGACTACGCTCACGCTATTGTTCAAATAATCATCTCCGGCATTTGGATCTGTAGAATAGTTGTACCTGGTAGAACTAATCGCTTCGGGTGCCACTCCGTATTCGAAGACTCCCTTCATTTTGCCATGCATATCGTTTGTCTCAATCGTAAAGCCCTGAGACAATGCAAGACGACTCTGATATAATGAGACGAAGGGAAGTAGCGATGGAGGAGTCGCTACTTTCGCCCGATCCAATTCGGTCAGATGCACTTTCACCGGGTAATCACGGGCGGTATAAAACTCATGAACGGTCCTTCCGGGAATGCTTTGGGCATATTTTTCATCAAGATCAGTCTGTACCGTCACCATACTATAACCGACGTTAGCGGCGGGAAAAAACGACAGGCCGGCAGGATTTTCCATGTAGGAAAAGCGGTTTGCCCCAAGAAACCGTGGATGGGGAGTTTTTCCAACATTGACGTAAAGCATTTCCTCTTTGCCGTGCATTGGTTCATTGGCTGCTACGCCTGTGCTTATCGATTGGCCGGATATCGGGTGTTGAGTTTGGTAGCTGTACGTCTTGGCATAAGTCATTCCGGGTTCAGCGACTTCATTTTCATTGGCCAACCAGTTATCCTGTAGTACTACTTTATTCACCCGGGAGCCCCCACCTATTTTTTTGTAATGCGGATCGCTCAGCCGTACATAACTGGCTTCGGGTTTAAAGAATTGTGCATCCGCGATATCTCGATTCAATCTCCACTTATAAAAGTTTTGCATCGACTTTCCAAGCCCCTTTGAGCGCGGGATAAGCGATTCGGGGTGCCGGCCCACATCTGCTTCTTCATAATCCCCGTACAAGAGCCTAGGCAGTTCGTACTGCATTTTATCTAGTGATGCAAAGGTTATAGGATTAATCGACCGCTCATTACCGGTATCGCTGTTTCTTTTAGTTAATCCAGTGAGCTTTAAAACGAGATAATAATCCTCACCACTTTTAAAAACTCTAGAAAAGTCTTTATCAAACCCGGCATATCCGGTAATTCTTTCGTAGGTACTGATGCCTTTTTGTAGACGAACTAAAGCACTGAAGTACAATTGATCAACGGACGATAGAAGTAAATCTTTGATTTTACCGTGGCTTAAATTATCCGGATCTTGCTCAGTTGGAATATCCCCGACTTTGATATACGCATATAATTTAGCATCTCCCAATCCTCCATCAGGCACGTAGAGCTGATCCCTTGTTTGAGGCAGCTGTGGAGCTATGTTATCAAATTCATTAGTGATAGCCGCCAACGTATACATTTTGCCAGCCCGGAAATTTTGTACGTAAGCATAATCGTCTGGTTCGTACTCAACTTCAATACTGGCTCCGGTAGGCAAATCGATCTTGATCAAGTTTCCTATATCGCAGTGCTCATCGGCTTTGCTAGCATCTTGTACAGCGTAGGGATACCTGATGGGGTCGAGATCGGCGACGTCGGAATTCATTTTCCGCGTTCCCCACCGATCCAACATAAACGGCCGGTAGGCCACTTTTTCTAGATCACCTTTAGCGTTCTCCGCTTCAACCTTGTACGTGAATTGATACTTATTAAGGGCTCCTCTATCGTTGTCCGCATAAGTAAAATGAACGGCCCGCAATGTAAGCTTTCCTTTTTCTCCTAATGAATTAGGCAAACCAGTACTTATCTGCTCTTGGCTACCGTGATCTGCATATTCGAAATGAATTTCTTTGATCGGTATCGGAGGAGTACCAGTGCTTTCGGCTCGGTTCAACTCAGCAAGTGTGAAAAGACTTATGTAATCCAGTTTTTGTAGTCTTTTGCTTTCGTTTTCAAGCCGTCCATCTTCATCGACAGGTATAGCATCCACCCGTGGGCTTGTATGAAAGACGGCTCGGTGAGTTTTTGAATCAATATGGTGAACGTAATAAACCTCTTTGGTACCGTAGGTAAAGGAAGCCTTATCATCCGTTGGATCGGCCAGGTTGCCCTCACTCAAGGCAGCTGAATTCTCGGCAGCAGGGGTCCGGTAGCCCAATTGAGCTGGTTGGTTTACATTCGGATCGGGATCAACTACGGTCGTGTAACCCAATTTCACGTAATTACCTAAATCATCTGAGGATATTCCATTACCGGTGACATCCACATAATCTGGCGACAGAACGGAAGTGAGTAGATGGGCTACAGGGTGCGCGGGAGTGACGACTTCATCAAATAAATGATCGTTCCCGCTATTGTTTCCTAACGTGAGCAGTGTTTCGCTACCTTCGTAATCAACTAAACCATAGTTTCCCTCCCCTTGTTTACCCGCTGTCGATGCAATCTGCGCGGCATTAAAGGTAACTTCTTGTTTGTGGTGATTATACACCGGCAGGCCATATTCATAGCGTTGACCGGATGGTCGCAGAACATTTATCTGACTAATGTGGTGCCCCATTCTACCCGTTTTGTCGCCGCGATCGCTCCAACTCTCTAATATCGGCACCAATGAAAAATACTCGCCAGGGGAAGTGAAGGGTTGGTATAGGACATTTGCACTATTGTTTGATATAGCGTTGGCTTCGGCGTGGGTGAGATAATTAACGACCGTGGCGGTGGACTCTTTATATAGTGGTTTGGCCAAATTCGATGAACCAATAGAAAATAGGCGCCCAACGCCCCTATTTTCAGTTTTATAAGCAGTGGTTAGTTTGATATTTGGGAAACTAGAGGCTACGTTGATGTGCACGGGATCAGGCCCACCGATTCGGTCGTATACTGTTTTATCAATGTACGAGGTTTGGTCAGATATATATCTTAGGTAGGATTCCGGATTGTTAACATCGATACCTGACTCGTAACTTTCTGTGAAGGTATTGTGAATGTTATCCCAGCCACTCAGTTCACTGGACAATTTTGAAGCACTATAATTAGCACCGAGATGGATGCCACTGCCTACGCCAATATCCCCGCCACTGCCAACAGAAACAGTGCCGGACCGTGTCTTCGCCGGCCGGAAAGGTGACATCCGGTTTCTAATAACTTCTATTTGACCTGACATACTCGGGCCGGTTACCGCGTAGACATCGGGGGTGCCAAACGGAACAGGGAGTCTTGTAGCATCTTGATTTAACAATCCACCTGTCTCGACATTGTAATCCATGATGGCTTCAGGATCGTCAATCGCTCCGTCTAAATACAAATAACCATAGGCCCTCTCTTTCAGTACATTTGTTGCCAATGATTGGGTCATACTGTGACCGCGGTAAACCGCATGCGCGGAAAGCGGCCAAACAGGAACACCACCTGCTTTCACGGTAAAGGTCCGAGCCGACAATCGCTTGGGAAGATTACTGGTTGGGGTATAGGTTATGCCGGCAGTACTATAAGTAACTCCGAAATTATGCATTCTCCTCTTGAGATTTGAACTCCAGGATATAGACTGGAGCCCGGCGCGCGAGGTAAAATTTGCGGATAGAAAGTGCACGGCTTTGTCTTGCTCAATTTGCCAGGGCCACTTGAGTCGAAAACCGGTTTTTCCGGAACTAGCAGTTTTTTCTGGTTTCTTGCCAAAATCGTCCGAGAGCAGCATCATAAGATTTATCGACGGAGAGTAATCTTGAGAAAAACTGAACCCGCTATAATTATTATAATTAAAATTTAAGGCCGCGTTCAAACCAAATGTCCCGAATATTTCCAAATCCGTCCCCAGGGATATGCCGGTCGTAACGTTTTCCTTTGAAGAATTCCGATGAATGACTTCCTCCCCGTTGAAATCATCGGGCAAACCACGCACTTGTCGAGAAATAGCTCCAGGATTCAGGGTCCAACCGAAGCCGACCCAGCTGGCCTCTTCTTCCTGACCTCCATCGGAAGAATAACTTAGGTTGATCGGATATCCGCCGACTTCAAACAGGGGTATTGAATACTGAAAATTACCGGTAAATAAATCAACCATATCATCAGATCCTACTACGGAAGGCTGTCCGAATTCTGGTTGCGTAGGCCCCCCCGACAATCCATATATAGGAGTACTGATTAATGACTGGAAGAGAACTAACAAGGATAGGAGAAGGCTTGTCCAGGAGGACGGAGAGGATGAACGCGTTAGCATGAGAGAACTATAAATTGTGGCAAAATATTAAGCTAAGGCCGATTGACTACCCTTTAGGGAAATACTTAAATTGCAGATAATACGACTGCTTATGCGGCGTGGCAATTGCTAATCTATAAACTCTGCCGGGCAATAGCCCTAATTTGTCCGTCGGGATGTCAATGGTGTTTAAACCGGGTCCTAAATCACTGATTACCGGCAAATTAGACAATTTCCGAGCATTCACGGAAATCCCATTAATCGTATAGGAAAGCTTTTCAATCCCTTCATTGTTATCAAATCCAAAATGGATATTCTTACCGAACCGGTACACTCGGCTATCAATTGCAGTGGAAACCATAGGATATGAAGGCTTGTCTGCAGTCACTGACTTAGCACTATTTTGGGCGACGGTAAAACTCCAGGGTTGGGAAACCAGGATCTCATCCTGGCCTTGAAGCACTCTCACCATCCAAGCATATGTGCTACCGGCCTCTAGTGGAGGCAACCCAACTGGATACTTAAGCATATTGCGTGTCAACCCCCTCCGGAAAAGCAGATTAACATTCGTTTCCAATGCTTGGGCGGTGGTTTGCCCTGGTTGCTGTTCACATAGCTGTATCGTATAGGTAATATTTCCGGTTCTCAAACCGTACTGTGACACATTTTCCCATACCAAATTTGGATATGCTTGCCGAATAGTTGACTGATCAGCGGGATGGACCAGAGCAAAATTGATGTCTAACTTTGCTTTCTTTTCTCCGCATAGCTTAGCGATTATTCCATTGGTTTGTAGGCTCTCAAAGGAATGACAAAGTACAAAGTCACCATTGTCCAATCGGCCCTGCCGACGAAGTTTATTTGCCAATTCTCCCGTTCCATACTGGATGGCGGTAGTCCAGGATACTGTATTGGCTGAAATTACTTGCCCTGGAGCTAGAGACAAGGGGAACGACTCTAAACGCACGATTTGGTTTAAATTGCCATCAAACAACTCAGCAATCAGCGTACCCCTGACCGTTTCTTTTTTGGTGCTATGTAAGTTTACCATCGTTAGCCGCTGAACATTTAGAGGACCGACCGTAGGTGACAAGTCTGTCAAAATCACCCCCCCCTGGGCGTTGCTGACAACTCCAAGCGCTAAAGAAAACATACATATTAGGAGAAAACGTATAATCATACTAGAATTTTGAGAACCAATTTTGTTGGCTGACAATGCTTGGTGCGCTATATTCACTCTGTGAGGTGTCTTGACCAGGTTGATACAGGAAACTCAGGTGTGCTGATGCCCACTTGCCTATTGCCACAGTTATGTCTAGTTCACCACTCCACGAAGGAACATTACTATAGAAAAGGGTGCCATAGCGAATTCCCCCACCAACTCGACGGTTTTTCCCCAATGATGCATTCAGTGCATACGTGAAACGGTTGTCAAGTGGTCGTGTAGCATCGTATAGTATGGTCTGCTGCACATCCGTTGAAAAAGATAGCGCCTCAGATACTGCAAGTGTTCCACTCAGTGTGCCTACGAGATTAGTAGAAGCAGAAGTTGAATCCGCCCACGTAATCCCCTGATTTAAATTAGTGATTCCGGCCTGTATATCCCAGGGATGATTATTGATATAACCAATTTGATTGTAAATTAATTGAAATATGCTACTTTCCGTTAGACCTTCCTGGCCAGTCACTTCGTAGCGGTACAAATTAGGCGAGGCCATAGCCAACAGATGCCCATTCTGGGCCACGCTTAGTCGAATCTGCCCTTGAGCGCGCAGTCGAAACTGATTTAAGGTTGCGGGAGTGGTTCCGTATCCTCCAGCCAAACTGAAGCTGCCATCAAGTGAGCCACGCGGTGAGGTAATTTTTAGGTTCGCTTCTAGGCCTTGATAGTCGTTGTAAAGGTAGGGATTGGCCAAGCTTTGGTATGCGAATCCGGTACGAAATCCACTTATTTCCGCCCTAATGAATTCGGTCTCATAACTCAAACCCGCGCTAGCCGATATTTCCGCCGCCAAGTCCTCACCCTCAACAACATCCGGTAGTAAGGAAGTATTTCCATCACGAGATTGGGAATGACTGATTTCCGAAACCAATCCGAATTTTTCCCCAAATGGTGTGCTTCCGTAAAAAGTTAGAACGCGGTTTTTTTTCGGTATAGATAATCGCCGACTCGAATCCTTTGGATCTTGTCGCCTCGTTTCCCTAGCGGAAAGTATCGACAATTTGTAATTCCCAAGATTGTTAAAGTGATAACCTACAGCTATGCGCCCTACCATAAAATCACGAAGGAAATCGTGGTATGCTATACCATCACGTGGCACGAACCGTCGACTGGCCACCCGCTTACCAATTTGTATATCTGCGGTGATTCCACCTTTGTCATACGCGTAGCTCAAACCTCGAATGGGAAGACCGATCGAAGTACTGCCGTCGTAAGGGAGCCGCGTATTGCCAACAGAAAAATCTTTTGTTGCCAGAAGAAAGCGCCGCCAGCCGGTCAGTTCCCCTCTTTCTGACAGTTTTCGGCGCGTCGCCTCTACTGGGTCTTCGTTGGGGATAAACCTGCGAAGTGAGTCCAATAAATGCTTGCCATGCATACGTTGAGCAGCTGGCAAAGACGAAACTTCCTCCCAAATACCGTCGTAAAACCTAGACAGCGAATCCAAGAGTCGTTTCTTGCGGACCAACTCCAACGAGGCCGGGTCGAACTCATCCTCAACGTACCCCTTGAGCGAATCAGCTACATGAGTTGCCTCAACATAAATACTTCGATAGGATTCGCTATTTACAAAATCGAGGTACGAGCGAAGACACTCGTATTTGTAGGCACTTAGAACTGAGGGGTCCAAGTTCGTGGATCTTTTGAGGAAGTCCGCACCATTCTGCGCGGCAGCAAAATCGGGCTTGATCTGTTCAATTAAGTCTCGTCGATCGAATGCAAACGTGACACCGGAACGATCAAGATCAGGCGAGCCGTCCTCAAGAGAAACCGTACCTCCAAGGGTAAATTCTACTCCAAAGATTGTTTGCCGCCGATTTATGGATGCTACCATATGATGCCTTATACTAGCCGATGAATCAGTGGACTCAAATGACTGGTAATAATTATCAATCGAAACTTCCGTATTAGCTGAGTGAACCTGCAAGCTGTCGAGTGAGTGTAGAGACAATGCTGACAATTCGGGTTGCGGGAGCAAAAAACTTACGGATTGCTGTGCCCAGCGCATTGAATCAAGAGGGATAGATTGGCTGTGGGCGAATTGTACCTTGACAAAGCTTACTACTACCACAAGTACCACCAACCGTAGCTGGTAGCGTCTGATATTTCTATGCAAGTGTGAAATCTGAGGCAAAACACAAGTGAGTATAGAACATCATTTCGTCGTTGACAATAGTAAACTTAGATGATGCGACGACAAGGTATAGAAAAAATCTTAATTTTAAATTTAACCGAGCAAATATTTTTGAGCTAGTATGACAACCAGCTTCTTCAAAATCCAAAGCTAGTCGAATATTTTTGAGGAAGAACCCAATTTTGTTGGTGATTGTATTTCACTGTTAAACTTTTTGTTCTAAGGGAGTCGTTCAAGAATACTACATAACCTTTCAGTCGTTGACTGTTAGGTGAGGAGATAAGGATTATGACCTGTCGCGCTAACGCTGGAAATGGGTGGACTTGAATATGTATTGAAGGTGCTCAAATAAATAGACAGTGACTTCGGCCTGGAAGGTTTGGTATATTTCAAATCTTCAACCCGACATCATGTCCAAACTACGAAAATGATTCACTTGGGAGGAGCGCCTGGAACTGGTAAAACAAAGCTTCAAACCGGATGCGGTGATCACTCATGTTGCCGATAAGTTCGGTATCGCGGCCACTACCTTAACCCGCTGGCGACAAGAGTTCGGCTTGGAAAACCAGGTAGAGCCATCCGGTCAGGGGATTAAGACCATGACCGACGAGGAGCGTCAGATTGCCCGGCTGAAAATGCAGTTACGCGAAGCCGAACTGGAACGCGACAACCGACGGTACAAGCAGATGGAGAACGTCGAACGGCGGGATGACCGCCTAGATGGACTGTTCCATCGCTCGTTTGAAACCAGCCGGGGAACTTACGGTAGTCCCCTGATCTGGCATGACTTGGCCAGGCAGGGCATCCGCGTCTTCCGGGCTACCGTAGGCCGACGCATACGGCGTAAAGGCCTTAGCCCCAAACGTAAGAAACGCTAGATTACTACAACGGACTCTGCGCACGATTCGCCCGTAGCTGGTAATCCTTAGATCGCAACTTCACCGCGGACCGGCCGGCCACTAGATGGGTCAGCGACATCACCTACTTCGAGATCGATCACCAATGGTACTAATTTAATATTGTATTGGACCTGGCGGATCGAGCGATCGTTAGCTGGGTGATCAGTGACGAGATGACCGCTGAGACCACGTCGGTGGCCGCCCTTAAACAGGCGGTAGCCAAGCATAAGCCGCAGGACGATTTGATCTTCCACTCCGACCGCGGCTCCCAGTATTCTTGTGGCAGCTTCCGGGAAGAACTAGCCTGCGCCGGGGCGACCCAGAGCATGTCTCGTAAAGGAAACTGCTGGGACAACGCCGTAGCGCAGTCCTTTTTCAAAAACGATCAAGACCGAATGCATCGACTTCCAGGAGTTTGCTAGCCGCCAACAAGCCTGGTGCGTCATCTTCGACTACATCGAAGGGTGGTACAACACAAACCGAATACACACGTCCCTTCAGGGGTTAACGGTACGACAAGCCTAGGAAAAGAAAACACAACAGACTAACTGACAAGCTTTCAGCGAAGTTGCTGTCCACTATTATGAGCACCTCCAGTTTTGAGTGTCCGGTACGTGATCCTGCCCAGCGGGGTTTTGTAGTCGAAGCTCAGCTTTGGGTGGTCGAAAGGACCTTCGGCTGGTCCAATCGGTACCGCAGAATCATCAAGGATTACGAGCGAACGGAAGAAAATTCCACCGGATTCGTTCTCCTAGCCAACATGCAGCTGGTTCTACTGTCGATCGCTAATTTGAGTCCCTAAAAATTTTCAGACATGCGCTTAAGTGGCTTTAGTCGTTCTTAATAAAGTACCCTTCATTCGACACGGCCGCATCACTCACGGTAATATTTGCCTCCTTAAACCAGACCTCGGCGTAGTTACCGCTTTCGTACTGCTTTTGCAGATCACCGCCGAAGGTTTCCGCGCCGGAACACCAGTTCCTGTTTACTTCGGGAGATTTGCCGTTGGTCTGGTTATAGCAACCCAATTTGAAAAAGAGGTATTCATCAGCGTAGGCCTCCTCGCGCTCCAGGCCGTCCTGACCGATGGGCACGAACAGCTGCTGGGTTTGCTCGGGGATGTCGGCCGCAGAGGTGTACTCCGAGTCCACCAGCGATTTGGTGAACTCCTTGGTCTCGTGTCCTTCACTCATGAACTTCACCCGCATCAGGCCGTCCTTTACCTCGATCTCGTAACCGAACGTTTCCCCCAGGGCAATGCCATCGGCCGGCTCCTCCGGGTAAGTATTTTCCTCACTGCCGACCACGGAGAAGTCGTGGCCCCACACGGCGGTCGAGTAATCCCACCTGCCCGCATTATCGGGGCCCGCCGTATTGATCTCGTAGTGCCAGAACACGGAACCTTTGGTATGACCGGGAAACTTCTTGTAAAATATCTTCAGCGGCTCGTTCTCGTGGCCATCCGCACTGTGAATCTGCCCGACAACGACGGAGTACGATGCCGCAACCCGCGCATCGCCCGTTGCCGATACATTCATGACTTTGAGCTGGGCGGACAGTTTTGCGGGGGTATCCGGAGACCATTTTTTCGTCTGCGCCAGTTCCGTGCGCGTGTTGTTGGACGTGCCGTGGGTGTCTCCGGCATTCGGCGATTTAAAGACGACCCAGTCACTTTCGGCCACGTAAAAGAAGTCCGGATGCTCGAAATCATTTGGATGACCTACGTTGGAACCATCTCCCAGGATCAGATTCCAGCGATCGGAAAATGAAAGGACGTCGCTGGCATAGACCTCAGCTGCTGCTTCCGATTCCTTCGGTTGGTTATTTCCGTCCGCGCAGCCGGCTATTAGGAGCAGCGCGCAGCAGATCGAGGGGAATGTTACGTTCATGGTGTCTTTTTTATGCGAATCTCAGCGGGCTGGGCTACGTATTGTAGGCCCCGCCATTAATATCCAGCGTAGCTCCGGTGATGAAGCCATCGTATTCGGAAGCCAGGTAGGCAACAGCCCGGGCGACATCATCGGCGTTCCCCGCCCGGTTGATGGGAATACCTTCAACGGTTTTCGCGGCCGACTCAGCGGTGGTGTGGGTGTTGTGAAATGCCGTACCGAGGATCAGACCGGGGGCCACTGCGTTGACCCTCACGCCGTGCGGTCCCAGCTCCGAAGCAAGGGCGCGTGTGAAGGTCAGAATGGCTCCTTTGCTCGTCGAGTAAGCCAGCGATCCGGCGTGGCCTCCCTTTCTTCCGGCTAACGAGGCCAGATTCACGATACTGCTGTGCTCATTCTTAATGAGGTGGGGCATGGCCGCTTTGGTGACGTACATCATGGAAGTAAGGTTGATGTCCATCACCTTGGTCCAGAACGTACCGTCCATCTCTTCGAGCTTCCTGCGGGCAACCAGGGAACCCGCATTGTTGACCAGGATGTCCAGCCCCCCCAGGACTTCGACCGTTTTCTCGACTACGGCCCGCGCATCGGCTTCCATGGTCAGGTCGCCCCGCGCAGCTACTGCTTTTTGCCCTTTGCCTACGGCGTAGTCTACCAGTTTTTCCGCGGTCTCCGCACTGGAAAAGTAATGGATCGCGACGTTCGCTCCGCTATCGATGAATAATTTGGTAATCGCCTCGCCGATCCCCTGGGCGCCGGCGGTGATGAGTACGTTCTTGTTGCGCAGTTTATCCGCCATGTTCGTTGATTGCTGGTTTCTCGGCACGGAATTGTTTAGAGGCTGGTCGTGAGCGTTTCTACCCTTATCCCGTGTAGTTTATTTTGGTTAAAGGTATATACATTCTCATTGTAGTTCTTAAGTGCGGCCGCCTGGGTGACTTTGAGTTCAGTCGGTGACTTCGTTCTTGTTCACTATTAAGGGTGAATTATAGCGATAACTCGCGGGTCAGGTAGTCCGTTACGGCCCACCAGCAGGGCCGAAACACAATTCTTTTGGGCTCTGGCTTCGCCCAATGAGGCCCGCTGTGTGGGAGTTAGTCAGGAAGGGCTGATCGTGGGATCCGTCGTTCGCGTCGCTCCCGGGTTTGGATACGTAGTAGTCCCGGGCCGAAAGCGTCAGGGAGCAGAGCAACTAAAGAAATGAGGCAAGGTGTCTTTGCATGGGTCGATTGATTAAACAGTTGACCCAATACTAGCGCGGGCGGGAAGCGTCTGACGGATAGTTGATCATATGTGGTAGCCCCGGAACCGTCAGAAGAAATGATTACCGTGCGGGCGGCGGACCTTGCCCCCGCGGCCATTCACGCCGCGGTATCCCGCGAAAACCATCCGTACTTATGAATCCTTTTCCCCCTTCAGCCCCGACCGGAAAAAGCCGCTTGTTGCGTACGGTCAATCTGCTGCTCGTCGGCCTGCTGCTCGTATCCTCCGGTTCGGCGGCCCAGCCGGAGGAGAATACATCTCGGGGGCGAATCTGTTTTGCCCTCTATACGGTCCACGAGAACACGCTGAAGCTGACGGCGCAATTTTATCCGATTCAGAACTACGAGCCTTTTTCCGCCAGCCTGCAGCTGCTGGAAGACGGCGCGTGGCGTACGGTACAGGATGCACGCATCACCTATCCGGGCTACACCGCCCACTTCCGGATCGAGGACTGGGACGACACCCGGGAGAAGAGTTACCGCGTTGCCTACGCCGAGCGGGATTACTACACGGGCACCGTACGCAAGAACCCCGTAAACCGCGAAGAAATCGTAGTAGCCGCTTTTTCGTGCTGGTCGAACGTGATCGAGCACGGGGGCCAGCTGCCGATGAACGATATCGTCGATAATATGGAACGCCTGCAGCCCGACCTACTCTTCTTTGCCGGCGATCAGGTGTACGACCATAGCAATCACCTGGACAACTGGCTGGCCTTTGGTGAGGCCTTTGGCGATATTATCCGCAACACCCCTACGATCACCATCCCGGACGACCACGACATCGGTCAGGGCAACCTCTGGGGCGACGGCGGCAGGCGCAGCGAAGACCGCAACGGGCAGTCCGGCGGATACTATATGCCGGTGGAATACATCCGGGAAGTGGAGCGCGCACAGACAAGCCACTTACCCGACCCCTACGACCCCACACCGGTCGAGCGGGGCATTGGCGTTTACTACACCAGTCTGACGTGGGGCGGAATCAGCTTCGCCATCGTGGAGGACCGCAAGTTCAAGTCGGGGCCGCAACGGGTGCTGACCGGGAAACCGTACCGGGATACCCGCGAGATGGATGTACCGGAAGCGCAACTACTCGGACGGCGCCAACTGGACTTCCTCGAGCACTGGACCACCGACTGGAAAGACGCCGAAATGAAGGCGGTCCTCTCAGCGACTATTTTCGCGAACTTGACTACCCATACCCCCACGCTGGAAAACAGGACTGCGTTCAGCTACGATTCCAACGGCTGGCCACAGTCCGGCAGAAACAGGGCGCTGTCCGTTATTCGCAAAAGCTTTGCCTGCATGATCGCCGGCGACCAGCACCTGGGCTCCGTCATCCGCCACGGCATCACGGACTGGAACGATGCGGGCTACTCCTTTGCCGTACCGGCGGTGGCCAACTTCTGGATGCGCTGGTGGCTGCCGGATGAACCCGGTCGGCACCGGCAGCCGGGAGCCCGGGAGTACACCGGCGAGTACGAAGACGGCTTTCATAACAAAATTACGGTGCACGCGGTGGCCAATCCCAGCGACACCAACAACACCGTAGGGGAGGACCCCCTCCACGGCCGGGCGGCCGGTTACGGCGTCATTCGCTTCAGCAAAGCGGCGCGGGAGATCACTTACGAATGCTGGCCGCGCGCCGTAGACATGTTCGCCCCCGGCAGCCGTCCGTACCCGGGCTGGCCGGTGACCTTTAGCCAGACCGACAACTTCGCGATCTTCGCCGGTTACGAATTGCCCACGCTCCAATTTACGGAGCCGGGAGAGGTGGAAACTATTCAGGATGAACACACGGGCGAGGTGATTTCCTCCCTGCGCATCAGGGGCACTTCCTGGCAGGCCCGGGTACCCCAGCCGGGCACCTACCGGGCCGCGGTAGGCGAGGGCGAAACGCTCCGGTACGTGTACGGCCTGCGGGCGGAACGGGAAAATACGCAAACCATCACCGTACGCTAATCGAAAAGTCCTCCAGTCACGCCCGTATCCTTACCGCAATGTTCACGCTTCTGCCCATTGCTCCCACCCCAGGTCAAGCAAAACAGATAATTGCGTATTGCTTTGAGGGCGGCGGCGCGCAGGAGCAAAGTTCCTCAATTCAGCTGCCGAAACCGGCTCGGCGGCATCCCCACCTTCTTCTTGAACAACGTACCGAACGACTGCGGGTGCTCGAAACCTAAATCGTAGGCGATGGCACTGACCGGCTCGTCGGACGCCAGCAGAGCATTCTTCGCCCGCTCGATGTGATAGTGAATGTGCTCCTGGGTGTTCTTGCCAGTTTCTTTCTTCAGCAGGTCGCTGAGGTAGTTGGGAGACAGATTGACGTGCTCGGCGCAGAACTTTACCGTGGGAATGCCGTGACGCAGTCCTTTATCGGAGTTGAAATAGTCCAGCAGCAGGGCCACTACCCTTTCCACCACGTCGCCCTGGTGGGGACTGCGCGTATAAAATTGCCGGTCGTAGAAGCGATTGCAGTAGTGCAACAGCAGCTCCAGATTGGCTACGATGACGGTCTGGCTGCGCTGATCGATGTGTTGCTGGCATTCGTCCTCAATGGCTTCGATGCAGCGGGTGATCTTCGCTTTCTCTCGCTCGGAAAGGTGGAGCGCTTCATTGAAGGTGTAGGAGAAAAATCCGTAGGACTTGATCTTCGTACCCAGGTCCGATTTACGGAGCAGATCAGGATGGAAGTAAAGTGCCCAGCTGTGTTCGCTGACCGCGCTGGGCTGATTCGTAGCCTCAAAGGCCTGCCCCGGTGCGGTGAAGATCAATGAGCCCTCGGCGAAATCGTAGTACTGCCGCCCGTAGTGCAGCACGCAATCTTCGAACTTCAGGGAGATCATGTAAAAATCCCAGACGTACCGGTGATTGAATAGCTTCTCCGACAGAATAACGTCCCTGGTGTGGACCAGGGAGATGGCGGGGTGAAGGGGTTTACCCAGGCCGAGCATCTCGTGGAGTTCCGTGATGGAGTTGATCTTTTCAATATTGGTCATGGTAGGAGAATTACTACACCTGCATTAGCTGTTCGTGATACTCGATCACCCGCGCATTCGCGTTGCTATCGATCAGCATCGTCACGGCCATCAGCGCGATGGTCGTAATGCCGATCGCCCGCCACAGCGGAGCGTCGACGAATACCGTCAATAAAGCCGCGACGACGATGATCACTGGAATAATCTTAAATATCGCCAATTCATATTCCCCCATGACCTTTTCCGCGCGGGCCACCTCCGTCCGGACAAAGGCAGTGGGGTTGGCCTCATACTGGGCGGGGAAGTTGGTCACCCGACCCTGATTGGTGAAAAAGAGGCCCAGCCCAGCGGCCAACAGCAAGGTCGCCGCCACCAAACTGGGGAAAATGTAGGCCCGGGCAATCTCCGTCTTACCAAGTTGCCAGAAGCCGATTCCGGCGGCCACGAAGGCCAGACCGAAAACGATGAAGAAAACGGAGGAAAAGACTTCGGCGCGCGCCCAGTCGACGGCGGCTTTCAGGATGTCCATGCGATTAAGAAGTTACGGTTACTGCATTAAGGTTCCACTTACATACTGCATTAAGGTTCCACTTACATTTGGTTGCCTGCTCACTCACGTCCCACAATTTAGCGGCTACCTTCCAATCCTGGGCGTGGGACTCCGGCGTGACCCTACCGACGGGGCCGCTCATGTTCATCATACCTGTCGGACCGTAGTAAGCCAGCGGATCCAGATCGGGCTCCGTGGCACACATCACCTCCGGGTAGGCTCCCCGTTCGGCCGACTGCACCAGGGGCGATCGCCGCATCAGTGACCAGGTGATGCGCGTCATCAGGGGGCTGTCCTTACGAATTAGGGAAGTACTGGAAGCCCCGGGGTGGCAGACGTAGACCGAAACGTTTCTACCGGCGGCCCCGCCCCGGCGCTGCAGTTCGTAGGCAAACAGCATCTGTGCAAGTTTACTCTGGCTGTAGACGGTATTGGGGCTGTAGTTTTCGTTGAAATTCAGGTCGTCGAACTGGATCGTCCTTAACCCCATTTTATATCCCTCACTGGCGACAACCACGATGCGACCGGCCGTTGCGACAATGCGATCGTAGAGCAGATTGACCAGCAGAAAGTGACCGTAGTGGTTGATGCCCAGCTGGCTCTCGAAGCCGTCCTTGGTAAACTCCTGGCTGGCCACTTGCGCCACGGCGGCGTTGCAGATTAGGGCGTCGATGCGGGGAGTGGTGGCGAGTACCTCCTCGGCGGCCGTGCGCACGGAGGAAAGATCGCCCAGGTCCATGAGGATGTAGCGGACGTTAGCACCTGCCCCGAGTTCCTGCTTCACGTCGTTTATCGCGGCCTGAGATCGTTCCGCACTGCGGTTGAGCATGACGACCTCCGCGCCCTTCTTGAGGAGAATTTTTGCCGCTTCGAAGCCGGTCCCGGCGTTGGCGCCGGTGATAAGGTAGGTTCTGCCGTTGAGATTGTGGAGGCGCTCGGGCGTCCAGCCCTGTTTGCCGAATTTGGTGGTAGACATAGCAAGAAATACGTTTAGTGGTTTGACATAGCAAAGTTGCGGATCTCCGGAGGGCGCTACCTAAGCGAATCACAGATTGTCTAAGGCGTTTTACCGAAGTGGCACCTACGCCGCCGCAGTGATTTCGCTCACCTCCAATCGCTTCTCAGACCGCGGATGAATCACCACGTGCCCCAGTTCGGTGGTGGTCGTTACCAAGTCCATTCGCTTTAGCAGCGGGAACAGTGGGCGGGTATGCAGGTACAGTACCCGGTACAGTGTGGTGCGCGATTTGATGCAGCGCTCCGGCAGGATCACACCGGGCCGAAAGGCACAGGCATCCCGGAAGCCCAGGTTTAGGACCGGGTTTAATTGCCTCTTCACCTGATATAACTAGGTAAAAAGCACCGCCTTGTGCACCATGCCCTGTTTCCACTGGTGCCCTCCCTTTCCATCAACTTCGAACTACTACCTAGTCGTCCCTGAAAAACATATTCCGCGGTCCGGTTTGGGGCTAAATCGCTCCCATAGCTGTTCTGCGATGGTATGCCGTCGACAGGTTTACCCGATGTAGCAGTTCAACGCAGGCGTAAAAGATGACAACTGCCAGCTGGATCAGCACCAGCATGACCATCACTGGCAGCATTTTCAACTGATTCAGGCGCTTGACCAGGTTGAAGGCCGCCCCAGCCAGCAGGCAGTTGACTGCATCACCTAATTCTCCGCTCAGAAAGTTGCGCCGCATTCGGTGATCATCCTTGAGGTGACCGATGACGGGCTCTATCCCCGCCCGGCGCCGGAAGCGCTTACGCTGCTTTTGTTTTTCGTAGTACGTCTGCTCTTTGGTTCCCCGGTCGGGGATGAGTACGTCGGTGCCGCTTAGGTGCTTACGGCCCCGGTAGCCGCGGTCCACCACGGCGGTAGTTGGTCGATCTCCCCCAACATTCTCCCGTATACGCTCCACTTGGTTTAGCGCGGGAGCCAGTGTATCGCCATCGTAAGGATTGCCGACGAAGCTCTTCATACCGACGATAACACCGGATAAGGCTGTACGGGCCACTGATACCTTACAGCCGAACTCGTACTTCCGGTGGACTTTACCCTTGGCGATACACCACACCGCCGGCTCGTGCAGACTGTAGCGCTTGTTCTTCGTGCTGCGGCGCTGCGCCAGCACCTGCTCGAACAGGTTCAGCGTATCGCCGTAGTAGGCCAGCGCTTCGTCCGGCAGTTTACGCCGTAGGTCCCGCACCAAGCGCCCGGCGATGGTTCGCAGTTTGCGCTGAGCACGGTGGGCCGCCCGCCCGCCGCCGCGGATGGCCGCCGTCGTAGGTCGCCAGGCGCAACCGCTTCACTACAAAGCGGTAGGACTGACGCCACCGGACGCCTTCCTGCTCTCCGTAGCTCCAGCAGTACTTGATGATCTTTACGGCCAGTTTGGTGTCGGTGGGGTAGGTCACATTCTTTTCCTGCACGGTGGTGTCCACCAGTACCTCCTCTTCCACCTCACTTCCGCAGTGCAGGCGCACCGACAGGCTCAAAATCTTTTCCATACCGTCCTCCCCGACCCGCTTGCGGAAGTAGACGAAGTCCGTCGGATCGAAGGGTGGGCGGTGCTGGAAGTAGGTCTCGCCGGTGAAGTACTGCCAGTAAGGATTTTCCACCCAGCGCGCCAGTACCGACTCATCGCTCTGATCGTACATCCGCTTCAGCAACAGCATACCCACCATGGTACGGACCGGAATGCTGGGGCGTCCCTCGCGCGCATAGTAGCCGTCCAGCTCCGCATCGATCCACTGCCAGTCGATCTCCCCGGCCAGACGGCAGAGTTCGTGGTCCAGACTGATGATCGAGGTCAGGCGATTACGGAAAAGGTCGGTTTGATCCTGATTGGGGAGGGAGCCCTTCATTTTTCGCAAGGTTTTGGCCCGGTTTGGCCGGTTTCTGGCGAAAAGTTAATATCAAATCCGCATTTATCATAGATATGATCCCGCTGGTTTTCAATACTTTGCAGCCTGTGAGAATACTTTTTCAGGGACAACTACCTAAATCGGCACAAAAATTACCATGAGTGCCCATGAAATAAAGAACACCAGGAAGGGCACAATTAAGTACCCCATCACATCCCGTGCTTGTATCTTGATACCTAATCCCATGATGGGAAGAATAATCAGTAAATAGAAAGGTTGCAGGCAATTGGTCAACGTTTCACCAAATGCAATGGCTAAGGACGCTCGAGCAATCATGTGGGTTACTTCTTGTTCTGGCAAGCCCATTCCAATTTCTTTGACGGCATTGATAATACTGGGGCCTATTACCGCAAATTCACCGCCTGCGGAAGGAATGGCAAAGTTGACCACCCCCCCCGCTGAGAAATGCTAGGATTGGATAAGTATCAATTGTTGCAACAGAAACCATCCAGGTCGCCAGTTCATTTCCTAATCCCGTATGGATCATTATGCCCATTATCCCCGCATAGAAGGGGTACTGAAACAGAATTCCTGAAATATTCATACTGGACCGTTTCATGGCTATACTGTATCGCATGGGTGTCCGGTGCAAAAACAAACCCAGTATGATAAAAACAAAGATCATGATATTTAAATTAATATCCATGCCTTTAGTGCTGAAGTGAAATACGATATAGGCAAGTCCCATGAGGCCAACCATTCCCTGTAGTATTGAGCTACTATTCAGCCTATCCGAAACTGCATTTGCCCTATGGTTCATGCTATCCGCTTCCGCTTCGATAGTCGTCTCCATAATCGCATTGCCAGCCGCTAACATATCTACAAGTTCTTGTTCCTTTTTGGGAATTAGCACCAAAAAAAGCAATGGCCCAACTATTAGTGAAAAGATCATAATGGATATATTCAAAAAGGAACTGAGCGTATAGGAAGTTGAAATTGTGCTCGATAAAATTCCGGCTTCAATCAGGTAATTGTTTTCCGTATTAAGCAATAGTGGTATAGAACTAGAAAGACCGGTTACCCAAAACAAGCTCGAGAAATATACACAGGCAATGAGGTATGGATAATTGATTCCTTTAATACGCAACGCAAACTCCCTCGCCAAAATGGCATTTATCACCACCCAACCCCAACTTATCGCACTTAGCAGCATCCCCATTACGATTATAAATGGGTATACATGCTTAGGTGTATGAATGAATTGGGTCAACTTGGAAATACCCTTCTTTACTAAAGGCGACAGCGCGATGGAAAACCCTGTAACCAGTATGAGAATCATTTGCATGCCGAATTCAAGAAGCATCCAAAATCCGGTATACCATGCTTGAATAATATCCATTGCGGAATCCCCTGTCCATGCAAAAGCCATACATACGACGGCAATAGTTAAAATCAGCGCAAAGACAAACGCATTCGGCATATACCGTTTGAATAAATTCGTAAATTTTTCACCTAGCTGCCTGATCATATTCTTTGTATTTATGTTTTTTAGATTCTCATACAAGCTGGATTCGTATGGATAATTTCTAAATCTGCAATTCGGTCTTCAGACTGTTTAATATGTCTCACGTCTGATTGAGCCGTTTAAAATGTCACAACCATTTACAGTTTCGGTAAATGACACCGAATAAGCGTATATCCTGGTATACCCAAAACCAAACTCAAGGATTACAGGGCTTTGAAGCGTCGTGCCAGAGCGCTTCATCAGTAAGGTAGGTCCCAGAAATCCAATGTGGAAGCTTCGGGAGCCGACAACGCTCGGTGAGGCGCTGAATCCATGGCTGTCAGCGTACGGCGGTGCGCTGGCACAGAATCTGTGCGGAGGTGTTGTAGTCTGATCCCGCAAACGACGGCGCATTGTTGCGGCGGAGCGCGGGAGCGATGTTAAATCCTGCCAACTAATTTTGCCCTCAACAAATCAGCATTAAGCGGGGCTCTCCGGCCTTTTCATCCGGCGCGCGGTGAATGCAAGGCGGCACCTTACACTCCGGGTGGTCGATCGCCAGCCTCCACAGGTTACCCCGACCCAGGCGGATGGGATGGGCGTCAAGTTTAGGACGATAATGGAGGTCAAAGAAATACTCGCTTAGGAAGTACTCGAAGCCATCCTCCGGGCCATCGAAGAGTTTCCTTAGCGCCTCGCGTATCTCGGGGACCAGTACCTTCTGTTCCGCCTGGGCGTTTGGCAGGATCTCACTGGACTCGCCGTGATAGGTACACAAAAAGGTGTCGGTCGGAATGGGGGAACGATCCACGTGGAAGGAATAGACGTCGGTCGGAAAGAAAGGGAAGCTGTCATCCCGCTCGTAGCAACGGATAAGATTGAGCGTGGGAGATGCTCCGTAAGTTTCCAGTGCCTTTAGATCTAAGATCAGAGTCTTGCGGGCAAGTTGCCCGGCGTCACTTAACTCCAGTGTACAAAGTTCCTCCCGACTGACCGTCGCCATATTCTCCTTCAGATCAATCTTTTGCACGATCTCGGAAAAGTCACCCGCCAGATCACGCGTCCAGCACATCGCATTCACTTCTCCCCCAAACGGGGTGGAAACCAACCTCTGGAAGGTCGGTACGTAGCGGATGTGCTCTTCAACATGGACGGAGGATTCTTCCATAGCAAATCCAAGATAAATGATCCGGTTTGATCCAGTTTTAACCATTATTGATCCAATTTTACGGTCCTCTATCATTGCTAGACTGCTTGCTATTATGCAACAGGACTCATTGTAGCATGTGTATTGTAACCGCGCTAGTCTGATTGTTGTACGGGTCATAATCATCCGACGGATAATCGCGTATGAAGTATCATGTAAAAGGCCTGCCTATATCCTCAATGCCACGCGTCATGTTCTGTTATCCAAAGTTTTCCTCGCTTTTATTAAATACTCTTTGAATATCTTTATGCGACTTTCATAACCACTATACTGATTTCCAAGTTGTTTATCCAACTCAATTGACAAGGACTCTATATAACTCAGTATTGCCCATTTATCTCGATAATTTAATTGTTCAAATTCAAGGCACTTTGGCAATTTTTCATTATATCCCATTCTATGGATGTTAGTAGTGTATTTTACATCTCGCTCCTGCATCCGGAGTACTAAATATTCGCTCAGTAATTGTAACAATAAATGCAAACCAATTAAATTATCATTCCTCATAAATTTCTTAATACATTCAAACAGCACAAACCATATTCGATTAATCCTTTCCAAGTTTTCACCATTGCGGCCCCCTTTAGATAGCGTTTCGTTTCTTTTTATACTCTTTGGGATGGATTTCCCATAAAGCAATTTACTTTGAGTAGTAGTTTGACTTTCGGTATTTATCCAGCCTTCATAAGTGATTATTTTCAAATCTATCTTCTCGATCAAGTTATTAAATGATACTACCAACCTTTGAATTATGTTGTCCTTTGTTCGATACTCTTCTTTTCCAACTATTTCGCCTATCCCCAATACTACTTTTTCTATTTGTTCTTTCTCTATTGCCTCTCCACGTTTCAAAACTACTATCAAATCTGTATCTGACCAAAAATCACTTTTTGAATCCTCCAATTTTGAGCCAACAAGAATTATCGAATTGATCTTGACATATTCATTTTTGCTGAATAATCGAACTGTTTTTTCCACAATCTGATCCATTATCATTGTTGTTTTTCAGAGTTCGCTGGGTACCGAAAGCAGCGTACAAAACGTCAAGATTGTCTGTACAATACTTTTATCTTAGGATAATATGGCGTTAACGACCTTCGTCCGCGGCGATTAAGATAAATCAGTTTGGTACAGAATCATCGTGCTTCCCCGGTGCCCTATTGGGCACTGTCGCCCAACAACTCAGGCGCAGTGCGCCTGAGTTGCTGCTACGCCATGCGCAGTGCAGTGGAGCCATGGCGTAGCAACGGGGGCGCCCACGCAGCCGGGGCTTAAATAATATGAAATGACCAACTCTATCCTCACCAACGAGCGGGGGCGGCGCGGCGGCATGGACTGAAACCGACCAGCGGAAGCTTTCGGGCCAGTGGCGGCGTGACGAACCTGCGGGCCTTCGGGTAACCAAATCAACATTCCCTTCCCGCAGCCCCGGTTGACACTGGGCGCAATGTTCGCCGCATTAAGATTTTGGCTTATTGCATCTTTTCCTCTAATTTAGTTAAGTCCACGTATTGCGTATTAAATCGTACTTACCTAAATAAACAAGTTAGTGGTCAATAGATGAAAAAAATAAAAATTCTATGTTAAAATTTTTTCGGAGAATAAGACGGAAATTAATTAATGATGGAAATCTAAAAAGGTATGCGATATATGCTGTTGGAGAAATTATTCTAGTAGTAATAGGAATTTTAATTGCTTTACAAATTAACAATTGGAATGAAAATCAGAAGACAAAAGCTGTTGAATCAAAAATTCTGTTAGAAATAGAAAAAAATCTTCATATGGGTCTCTCGGTATTAGATGAATCCTTTCACTGGGACTCTCTTTGTACCCAATCAGGTTTGATTGTTTTAAAGCATTTAGAGAAAAAACTAGCATACCATGACTCCCTTGACGAACATTTCGATTTGTTTCCCAATATTGGATTAGGAGATGTTCCATCTTCTGGATATGATGCCCTTAAATCTGTAGGCTTAACGGTTTTGGCAAACGACTCTATTCGGATTGGTCTAAGCAACTTATATGAAATCAGTTTACCTAAACTTAAGCAGACTTTTGAATATGATGTATTTGAAAGAAGAACAGAGTTTTATAATTCAGAACTTTATGAACATTTCTATATGAAGGACAAAATATTTCAAGATTCTGCAGTAGGCCGACATCCAATTAATTATAAAGAGTTATTAGACGATAGAAGATTTATAAATATGACTAGGAGTTTACTGGACAATAGAAAATGGTTTAATAGTGAGAAGGTAATGAGAAGGAATGAAATATTGCACATAATTCAAATGATTAACAAAGAGCTTTATGAATAAAACGGACCACCAACAAGATCTACAACGATCATAGCAACTAACCGCCGCTACACCGTGTAGCTACACGTTGCTACGCCATACTCCGCTACGCTCCGCATGGCTATGAAATAACCAAATTTGCTAATTATATCTTTTTTTGGATTAAAGACTACGTTGCTAATTCTATCATGCTTAACCATTGCGGCGAACGTTTAGGCCAATCGGCCTAGCGGCAAGTAATCACATACACTCTCCTATCTCAGCTCCACTTACAAATAACAAACTTCATACAATTCATTCATTCTCCTATCCGAGCTGCCACTATGATCGTATTGAGCCATTGTTGCAGTCAGTTTTTATTTCACCAATCGCAGTAATTTTAAGTCTCTGGTTTTGTAGATATCTGCAATGATAATTCCTATTGATTGCGCAGCATAAACCTTTGAATTTTGCCACTCGGTGTTTTAGGCAGTTCTTCTACAAATTCTATCTCCCGAGGATAAACGTGTGCAGATAGTCTTTCCTTTACCAAGTGACGCATTTCTTCAGCAAGAGATTCGGAAGGTGTGAATCCAGCTTTCAGAACTACAAACGCTTTCACAATCTCCCCTCGAAGTTGATTGGGTATGCCAACCACTGCTACTTCTCCGACGGCCTCCTGCCCCATCAATATATTTTCGATTTCATAAGGCCCTATGCGGTAACCTGAACTGGTGATTACGTCATCGTTTCTACCTGAAAGAAAAATATATCCTTCTGCATCTTGACTGCCAGCATCACCGGTAAGATAATATCTACCATTGTTGGTAAAGCGCTCCTTGGTTTTTTTCGGATTTTTGTAGTAACCGTTAAAAGCAAACGATGGCGAATTATGGGTATCAATAGCTAATTCTCCTTCATTCCCAGGCGCAAGTTCATCGCCCAAATCATTAACGATAACCGCCCTGAAACCGGGCATCGAAGGCCCTGCGGAACCTGGCTTGAGTGGGCGTTGTAGTTCAGGAGATTGAAGATTCGTCACTACCATCCCCAATTCGGTCTGACCATACTGATCACGAATAGAAACACCTAAATATTCTTGTCCCCAAGAAAGGATCTCTGGATTGAGTGGTTCTCCTGCACATGAGGCAACACGTAAACTGAGTTGATTTTCCCCGCTCTCAGATCTATCAACTTTAGATTTCATCACCCTAAAAACCGTTGGAGAAGTGGCAAGGTTACTTACTTTGAGGTTCTTCAACACATATAAAGCATTGTCAACATCAAATGGCGCATTAAATAGTATGGTGGAGTGCCCTATGAGTAAAGGACCAACGATTGCATAAAAGAGACCGTATGCCCAACCCGGATCGGCCATATTCCAATATACATCTTCCTTTCGCAGATCCAATCCAAACCGCATGTACACTTCTATTTGAGCTAGTGATTTGGCTAATATCTCAACGCCCTTGGGCTCTCCGGTAGTGCCGGAAGTATATATTAATATAAAGGGATCCTCTGCTGCAACTTTCACTACCTGAAATTCCTTAGTTGCCCTTTCCAACGATGCCCAAAAAGGTATATCGCCTGATTGTCCCTTATAATTATTGGCCCCTTCAACTTCAATAATATTAGAAAGATGAGTAAGTTTGCTTTCAACTTTGTTTCGGTTGTTATTATCGGTAATGAGAATAGATGTCTCACTATTTCTTAGGCGGTAATCGATAGCTTCTGGTCCAAAAGCAGTAAAAAGAGGAACATGAACGGCACCAAGCCGCCAGATTGATAAAGCGGCAATAACCAATTCCAATGATTTAGGCAATAAAGTAGCCACTCGATCCCCCTTTCGAACTCCTAAATCGGAGAGGACTGCTGCAAACTTTGTTGAATACGCTCTGAGATCTGCGTAGGTATAACTGATTTCACTATCAACACTTTCCTTATAGATCAGGGCTGACTTTTCAGCTGAGTCTATATGTTGATCACAGAGCAAGTATCCCAAATCGACATTCGTTCCTTCATACTTATTTAGTATCTCGATGATTTTCTTATCTGTTTCTTTTGAGGAACCAGCCCCAGCTTGGCGTTTTTCAGTCATTATAATGGTTGTTTAAAGTTGTGTATAAACATTTTTAAGTTGGCTGCAACGGGGGCGCCACCGCAGGCCGGCTTCCCCGACCAACTAACGGATCAGTAGGCTTCTTTCCTGGCCAAATAAACATACTCGACACCCAAAACCATCACCGCCGGCTTGTCGATCGCGCGGTGTTCGGCGAATTATTCTCTTAATTCGTCTATGGTATTTTCCACCCCAATGGTTTCATCTATATATTTCCAAAATCTCCATCCATTTGCTGTTACATCATCGCTACCCTTTACAATTGATTTGGCTTTCATCGCTGCCCCAGAGACGGTATATTCACTACCTTCAAAAAGCACCTTTTGTGTTTGTGGATTAAATGTTGCTTCAAATCGTGTACCTAAATATGTCCTATAAATTTTCATGCGTGAGCTTCCCTGTTTGGATGGCTCTTGATAAAATTTCTTTATAGTTACATCCTTTTTACTGAAGACAAGTTCATCTAGCTCATCGTATATTGCCTTACTTCGCTCTTCAACGAAGTCCTTGTAAAAGTCATCGTACAACCCCGATTTGAGATCTACTGGTAATGAATGCCGCTTCAAACTAGATTCAAGATTACCATTTTTAGCTTCTAGTTCTTTTAGGTATTCACTTGGTTTCTTTTTCCCTACTTTAATGTTTAATATTTTCGGGATAAGAGTTCTATTCACTACGGAGTCCCGTAACGACAATGCATCCTCATCATCCTTGTAATAGTTGTTAATATAGCCTTTGGGGAAAACATGGTGATCTTCAAGGTTGTGGCTATTGTAATCTAGCGCATTTGTATTCTCCCAACCTATTAATCCGCCATTAATATATGCTATAAAGTTCAATGTGCCTTTGTATATTCCGCTCCTCTTCGAATTATAGTTTTGTAGATCATCCGGATTGGTTACTTGATATTTAATTAGACGATTAAAGAAGCTTCTGTCCTTTATTTTGCCAATTTTAGCAAGTTGCTTTAATGCATTACTGTCCTGAACTATTACCTCGTTAGAAGATCGTGAATACCTAGTAGAGTATATTGATGACCAATACCAGAATTCCAACATTTCAGCTTGATCTTCGCTGACTGTGGAAAAATTCTTTTTTCCATTTTCAAAAGAAAAGATCATCAGTGGAATAACCATATTTTCATATGGAATCCACGATTGGCTTGTGACAAATTTATTATTGTATAGATAATTAAGCGCGTTCTTGTAACATATCAGTAGATCGTTCCAATACGTATTGAAGTGTTCATGGTTAAGGGTTTTCAATATGTATGATCGTTCAACGTCTCTACCATTACTTACTAAATATGAGATTGCTCTGACCATAACCTCCTGCATAAGAGGTTTAAATTTTTGGCTTGAACTTTCAAATTCTTCAATCTCTTTTCTAAGCTTGAAACCAACATACAATTTGGCTGAAAGCACGTCAATAAAGTTCAGTCTTATACCTAGGCTATTAGACCTTTCAAAAAACAAAGCAAATTTTTCTAGGCTCATGTCAAGCATATAATAATTAAATAGCTTATTATCTTTAAAAAGGTCTTCTAATTTTCCTTTATAACTTAAGTAAAGCGTAAACGTATCTTCGTCTTCTTCTGGCTCTATACTGCTAGTGTAAAGTAAGCTGTCATAATATTTTGTTTTTATGGCAGCTTCTCTAATCGAACTGTCCATTGTTTCAAATACATCCGAAAGCAAAATTGACAGTCTATCTGGAGATTCGTTTGCTGAAAATTCATAGAGCACGTCTTCGAGGTCTCTATCTTTTATTTCAAGATCGATTATCTCATCTTCTAATTCATTTTCATTCTTAAGAATCATCCATACTTTATCAACTCCCTTGAGAGATCTATAAATGGACGTACACCTCTGCTGACCATCAAGAATTAGCCGGAAATTATTTATTTCTGATTGCTGCTTCGCTTTTTCGGCGGAGATTGAAACTTCTTCTAGTTTTCTTCGACTTCCTTTCCCCCTTCTGGGTCTATCATCAATCTCCCTAGTCGTAATTTCAAAAGAAGGCTTACCATAAATAATTGCACCAATAAATATATCCTTTACTAGACTATCATATAGATCTAGTGTCCTATCTATTCCCCAAACGAAATTCCTTTGAAATTCTGGTAGGACAATATTCTTTTTGACTATGTTATCAAAAAGGCTTTTAATTGATTCAGAATTTTCTACATTTTTCATGGCCTGAATATAGCTAATATCTAGATAGTATAGCCTTTATTTCGCCGAACGGGTGCGCCCACGCAACCGGGGCTTCAATGATAAGACGTAAAGCACTTACCCCCACCGAAGAGCGGGGGCGGCGCGGCGGCATGGACCGAAACCGACCAGCGGGAGCTTTCGGGCCATTGTCCGACGTGACGGACTCGCGGGACAAATAGAAACTAACCGGCACTGCCTTCCCTTAGCCCCGGTTGACGCTGGGCGCAGTGTTCTGTGCATATTATTTTCACTTAATTTCTAGCGAAAGCTTCTTATTAAATCCAGCTTCAATAATCTTTTTTAGCGTCATTACTTCAATGTCTGATTTATTATTTTCTAACCGAGAAATGTAGTGTTTGCTCGTACCGCTTTTTTTGGCTAACTCCTCTTGAGTTAAACCTAATTGAAGGCGTAAAGACTTAATCTTTTCTCCAATATCTATTTTTCTATCTTCATCTACCGTTCCCGCTTTAAAAAGTAAAATAGGATCGATATCGTAGGAGTAAAACACTGATTCACCATTTTGGTCTTTACTATAAATCCCAATTCCTGGCCATCCTATAGTTGTGTCCATTACTTCTACGGAATCAAATATTTCCTGATTACTTAATATCTGCTCCCTCAATTCCTTGCGCCCAGAGGGGCTATCTCTGAAAAACTGTTCAATATCAATTATTCTGGATTGTCCATTGTTAAACAATAAAGATAGCTTGAAGCCATCAATTTTGTTAATCTTTAAAACTCTAGGGATACTTCGCAGGCCTTTCATATTATTGTTTGTTAAATTCTTTCCATTTAAAGTTCAAATAATCCTGACTTTTCTCTGCCCAGTCTATCACTGACTGGTACTGCTTTTTAGGCAATGAACCGTGCAATGTTTTAAGGGTCTTGATTTCAATTTGTATTTCATATTCATTGTAGATGGCATGAAAATGAGGAGGAGCATGGTCGTCGAAGTACATGTATACCTTGATTGAGTTGATTTGGGCTATAGTGGGCATCAGATTTCAAGTCTCCTTCAAAGATAATGCTTGTTGCTTAATTAGGCAACTTTTGTTTAGGTTCTCCTCAGCCCTGCGGTCTATTGCACAGAACACCAAAGTCAACACATTGCGTATAAAAGCCTTATAGGTACTCAATAATTGCCGTGTATACAACACCCATCTGGCCAGATCACGCAGCTCCGCGTACCCCTGGCCGGATGAGGAGCGCACACAAAGGGGCTGTGCCTTGCTTTCCAAACCAGCTCAAGCTATTCCGATCCAAGGACTGCCGGACACACCCGACCACACCAAAAGCCACCGTACGACCGCGGTCGTACGGTGGCTTGTCAGGCTAACACTTCCCGAAACGGGTCGGGCTTGCAACTCTGCTCGTATTCCACGTTTAACGGGGCATTATTCTTTAATGAAATCCCCTGCAGGATTGAGCGTGTACCCATTCTTCTCAACCAAGCTCTGCAGCTTGTGAGTGGCTTCGGGGTATTCTTCCAGGTGTGCTTGGAGCTTTGTGCCGATCGCCTGCTGATTCGCCGGCTCAGTGGGGGCCGCAGCGACTTCAGCTAATCGCCGGGCTCCTCCGGCGGGATCCTCCTTTAGGAAGATTGGACGCAGGGAATATTTCCAGACGGTTGGGGACAGTTCGTTCCCCGTTTGTTGAGGATGGTAACCTCGACCCAGGTCCACGGACCATCAGGTAGCTGCCAGGTCACGGCTGCGCGTGATGGAATCCTTACACCATCCAGCATTGCTGTAGATTCCACGTCAATGACCCAACAAATGCGCTTGGCAGTGAGCCTGGACTCATAGTAAAGCTGCGCAAATCCCAATTCGTAAACTTGCATGGCAGTCGGAAGGATTGCCCGCGTAGCGGTCCCGCTTCCTCTGCACCCGCGCGCCGCCGCATATTGGGGTGATGTCGAATCAAAGAACCCCCGCACGGAATTTATTCCGTGCGGGGGTTCTTTTTTCGGCCTATTCCGGCCGTAGCACCGAGTCTAGCGGTGCTATATCGTGATCACTGCACTATTCGATCGTAACCGATCCGATGGGCTTAAGAATGATCTCCCGTCCGGCGATGTCAATGCCGGCAGTGTGGGTTTCTTCGTCGGTAGTGGTATCGTCGCCGTCGGGGTTTACGCCCATAGCGCCCCGGGGCAGGTCGTACCGTTCGCCGACCATGGCAGCGCCGTAGCCCAGGTCACGCATGGACCCGGCGGTAATGCGGCTCAGGGGATTTTCGCCCAGGTTGAGGAAACCGGTCATCAACTCGTTCCGCAGCACAGACTCCCGCCAGTGACCCAGTCGGGTACCACGACCACCCCTATCTTCTACGGGCAATTCATGCGTGCCGCCCTCCGCATTCCAGAAGACGTTAGCCTTGCGACCGGCGAAGTAAGGATTCGTGTCTTCCTGGCGTACGAGGTCGCGGTCGGGGAATTCCCACAGCGTGCCTATACCCAGCACGTGACCCATTTCGTGTACGATAACCTCTTCGAAGAGGTCCACCTCGTCGAGTAAGTCAAGATCGGCGACGTCGAACTGCATGAGACCCGCCAGGGGCAGTCCATCGGATGTGCGCAGGTAGGTTGGACCCGCTCGACCCAGGATACCAAGGGGTCCGTCGATAGGAGAAATGACTACCTCGATCACGATATCGTCCAGGGTCCCGTCAACAACAGGGGGAAACCCCGGAAAGGCGGAGGGAAGTGTGACGGTAATGGAAGGTACGTCCTTGATAATGATGCGCTCCCAACGGGCCGCGGCGGCCTCGAAGACAGCGACTTGTTCATCGGTCACCGGGACGAGAAACTTCAGATCGATGTTGAATCTGCCGCGATCTACACCGGCGGCGCGGGTTGCACGGCCGTTCTTGGCTTTCGATTCGAATTCTTCGCCCGCGCTTCCCTTGATGATAACCCAGCTGGAGGGGGCGGGAGCGGGTTCAATGATCTGCTGCGGAACGGTCTCCGCTGGTGGAGTAGACATCTCGTCCAGCTCCTCGGCACAGGCCGTAAACAGTAGAGAAAAAAGTAGTAAGGCGGGTAGTGCCCGGAGCATCCGGCACGTAGTAGAGGGTACTGCTTTGTTTAGCATAGAGTATTCGCTTTGGTAGTTAGGTGACTAGAATGGTTCATGGAGCTTCCCAACGGCCCTGTGCTAGACTCACAATACCCTTGCAAAAACAACCTTTCAGGAAACAACATACCACTTTTGAACAGATTATTCTTGCCCACTGGCAAATTAGATTTGGTAAACCTGGTTTTTTGTCGGCTTACCCTACCCTTCCGGACCGTAGTGCTACACCGTTACCCAGCACCCAGCAGCGCGATGATCGCGGGGTAGCTCTCGGACAGAGGTTGACTACGGTTTTCCTTCACAAACTGCGTGAGGAATGCCCGATTGAAGTCAAGGAAACGTGGAAAGTCCCGCCGGACCATCAGCTGTTCCCTGCGGTCGATGACCAGCTCGGCTACTTCCGCTGGGTAGGTCTCCCGTACGTAAAGACAAAACAGGGCGTGGGTCACGTACTCGTTGAAGGTGTCACCGGGCGAATCGTAGTATCCTGACCCGGCGCGGTTATTCCAGTCAGTGAGGGTGCCCATCGCGGCCCTGACCGCGTCGTAGTGCTCACTCGTCATCGGGTTCACGTAGTTGTGGTCGATCTCGGTAAAAACAATGCCGGATTGCAGCGCCTCCCGGGTAAGTGAGTCGTAGGAACTAGGCAGCAGTTCATCCGGGCCGCTGACGAACATGATGCTTTCGTGAAAGCTGTAACGCTGATCGAACGGATTTTCCTGAAAGCGCTGCGTAGAGTGGGATCCGCCAATGAGGGGAGAAAAAACGATTGCGTAGTGATCCATCCGCTCCGGGAACTCGCGTTCCAGCCAGTCCCACATGCCGCGCACGGGCATTAATCGTTGTTGGCGCTCGATCTGCTCCGCGTACTCCCCTGCATGGTCTCGGTAAAATTGACGAAATCCGGATTGCAGTGCAAAGTCCTGGACCAGATAGAGGAGGTCGGCAAAGCCCATACCGGTGAAAGGAGCCAGGCCGGAGGAGTAGTCGATGCTCACCGGCAGGTGATAGGGCACGGGGGTCAGCCGGTCCCACTCGTCGAAGGTAAAGCCATAGCTGTTGTCCCGGAAGCTGTAGTACAGGCTAAAGCCGGCAGCGTCGGAGGCGGCATGCTTGTCGAGTAACCGCACCAGCGCGTGGCGGCGGAAGGGGGCAAAGTGCGCCGCGACGGCATCCGTATACGCCGTTCCCGTAGGGTGATTACCGGTGCTGTCGCTCAGGGCACTTAGGTAGAGGATGACGTTAGCCAGCTCAAACGCCTCCGGAATGGCGAAGGTCGTGGCGCCCCGGTGGGCGGCTTGGTAGTCTGACGGGTGCGGTTGTGGGGTGCCATTGAAGCGGAGGCGGTAAAGAAAAGTATCCGTGCGGCCTACGATGGGGATCAGCAGGTGCTGATCGTGAAAGGTGTTGACGGGTGCGACCGAAAGGGTGTCCAAAGTGGTACGTACTTCCATACGCCGACCGGGTTGACCGTCCGTCCCCCACGAACCCAGGTCGTTGAGGCTGATCCGTCCTTCATTCTGTAGGCTAGAGAAATAAACGCTCATACTGTCGTCCGGTGCGCGCAGGGTATCCGGATACACCATCTCCGACGGCAAGGTTTGGGCGCGGACGCAGGTGCAAGCGAATATCGGCAACAGCAGGGCGCTGAGGTAGGTAACGAATGGTTTCATATCCGAAAAATACGTGCCCGTTGCTTAAAAATTCTACGGTATTTAAATTATTACCCTTGGATAGGCATGGACATCCGACAGCGATCGAGAAAGCGTGCGGTTTCTGAATCGTTTTTGAAAATTAGCACCCGTTTGGTCTCACTGAGTTCAGTAAGCTTCCGGAGCATTGCCGTCCTCCGAAAAAGATTGTAGGTCGCTACGTAGTGATAAAATTTAGCATCGAAACGTTCGGGGCATCCCGCCGGCATATCGGGCCTGACCCGCCAGTGGTACCGGACGATACGCCTGGTGATGCGCCAGAGGCAGGTGATGGTGCGGTAGTCTAAATAAACTATTGTGTCCGCTCTCTCAATCCGCAAATCCAGAGTGCCGGCGAAGTTACCGTCCATGATCCAGGTGGGTTTGCTCGCGAGCGCACGTACTTTTTCGGTCCACTCCGCCTTCTCCGTCTCCTGCCAGCCGGCCTTCCAGTAATTTTCGTCAAGATGAATCACCTCCAGCCCCGTAACGTCACTGAGCTTACGGGCCAGGGTTGATTTCCCCGCACCGCAGCATCCGGTGATAAGTACGCGCTGCATGGTCATAGGTGATGAAGATAATAGTTCGATCGGTAGGCTGCCATGGAAGGACTTGCTCGAATTTACCTACGTTGCTCCTGCGCCCCGCCGCCCGGAGATTACCTTGTTACCCTACCCCGAGATATGTTCTTGCAATACAATATCGAGAGTTTAGTAGATGACTTTTGGGGACGTTTATTTATACATCTCAGGATTTCGGGTATTTGATAGTTGCGGAAAGCGCAGACATAATAAAAAGAAAATTTTGGATGAGTAATTTATCATGTACTGATCGTAGCTGGCGATCCGCTTTTCCCTACTTCCCGCGTGACCCAGCAATGCCTAAAGTTTTACCAACAACCTCAGCGAGTTTATGGGGTGCCGAAACCAGCACTCCCCCCTCCCCTAGCCCCGGTTGCCGGAAGCGCTGAGTGCTGTTACTAGGAGTTGACTTCCGTCAATTTCAAGGTAATTTCTATTTTATTGGATTATCGCGAAGGAATTTTCCTACGGCCCGATTAAATTCTACTGGGTTTTCACCTTGCAGCCCATGTGAGGCTTTCGACAGTACCTTGAGCTCACTGTTTGGCAGGATCGCATTCAACGAATCGGTAACCAAACGGAAAATCGCTGGGGAATATTCGCCTTCGATGAGCAAAGATGGTATATTTAATTGAGCAATATCCTTTCGTGCAAGTGATGCCATATCCTGGGTCTCTGCAATACATATTCCTTCTACCAGGTTTTGCAACCATTTATCGCGCCAAGCTTGAGGCACTGCGTCGTAGCTTTCATCCGAGCCGAACACCATTTTTATAAAGGTTCGCATGGCTGCTTCGTCTCTCCCCGCCTCATAATGACTGACGGCAAGATTGGCGCTAATTCTCGTGTCAGCAATTACGGAATCTCCAATATGGGTGCCAGATATTAAGGATTCAACAACCGGCTCTCCCAACACCAATGAATTAACTAATTCTGGATGGTCAATAGCTGTCCGCAGAGCAATCATCGCCCCGTACGAATGTCCGATTAAATGCGCCGATGGTATATCAAGTGCCTCCATAAAGGCAGCCAAATCATTAGAGTGCAGGGCGACCGTACAATCAAAGGAATCATCGCGATTTGGCTGCTGGTTTGGCCAGGCATACCGCCGGCTGATCGCGATTGCCCTGTGGGTGAGTGCTAAAGCGTCAATTTGTTGCCCCCACGCAGTGTAATCACCGATTGCCCCATGAATTAAAATCACGGGTTCGCCACTGCCTTTTTCGATGTAATGCATGGTATTACCGCGAACAGTGACCGATTTCGGCCGGTCTATCGCCGCAGTTTCAATTTCGGATACCTCACCTACGGCTAGATTTTGAACTTTGCAACCTGCCAATCCAAGTACAATCAGGAATAATACAATTAATGTCGATTTCATTGTTTGCCCATTTGGTACTTCTAATTTTCGTTTTGTCTTCACCCAACCGATATCAATTTATAACCTCTAGACTATTAAAGCCAGACAACCATCGCATTCCCAAATTGCGTAGGTACGACGTATAAATTACTGGTATTTAACCGTTTTTGCAAGCCGGTTGCCTTAGTGGGTGGATGGCATCTCAGTAGTTCTCATTCTCGGCAGGTTTAGCCAGCGATGTATAGGCTGTTGGTAGAGTAACCAGAGAAGTTATGAGGTTCTATCTATATCATGGCAACCAATCTGACCTACAGTAACGTCAGCTGATTTGGTTATCTGCCGCCCCGCCATGATAAATTCCACTACGTCAGCCACATTAACAGTTTTGCGGCATTAACAAACACAATGAAAGTAAGCGGATGCACGTATTTACCGGGCAGCATTTGCCGCCACTCTTCGCACAACACCACACTAGTATGAAATCTCATCTATTATTCGCTCTCCTGCTCCTTACCCTCACGCTGGCCGCCCAGGACCGGGAAGGCAATGTTTACCTCAGCGGCAACACCGGGCTAGAATACTCAAAGCTGGGCAGCAAGGATGCATCCATCTACGGGTACCCGACTAATTTGTTACAGCGATTTGCGGGGATACGGGCGCACTCCTTCCGCAGCGGATACTTCCTTAGCAATCGTTTTTTGTTGGGAGCCCGGGTGGACTACATAAACCCAACCGCAGATCCGACCTATCGGTACGACTACGAAGGCGCCCTGCGGGTAAAGCCCTTCCTGCGGTACTACTTCCTGGACCATAAGTCGGCGCCACTCTCTTTCTTCGGCGAACTCGGCTTCTCTACCCTGGGCCTTGGGAATGCCACCCGATTCGAAACCGATTTTCACCTCGGGCTAGGTGCCGAGCTGGTCGTGGGCCCCGGTGTACTAGGCACCGCCAACTTAAACTACGACGCCAACGCCGACGGGGTGAACTATACAAATCTCGTAGTGGGCCTCAACGCCCTGACCGGACAACTGCAGGGGGCACCGACGGTGGCATCCGTGCGCAAAGGAACCTTCTCTTCCCACGGACCGTACGGCCGCATCGCCTACGGGCGCAATCAGAGCGGCATTAACCTGACCGCCAATTTCAGCCTCGCGCTGACCCCCCGCATCGGCTACTTCTTGCTCGACGGCCTGATGGTGGAAGCAGCCATTGACCTGTTGCATAATCAATATAGAGTGGAAAGAGACCGCGCAAATTTTAACCAGGGCGACCTGTCGTTAACCGATACCGAACTCGGGGTGCTCCTTCACTACTATCCACTTCGTCAGGGTAAAGTACTGCCCTACGTTAATGCGGGTTGGGGGTACCTTGAGCTGCGGCAAAAAGTCGAAGGAATCAACGGACGGTTTGACGAAACGGTGTCCTCCCCGGTCTGGCAAGCGGGTGTCGGAGCGTTGTACTTCCTATCCTCCCAGTTGGCCCTCGACCTTGCGCTAAACTACAACACGGGCAACGCCAGCTTTAAGGACGGTACTCCCTTCGTCGACGGCATTCAGCAGCGGCAATTTCGCGGCGCAGTGGGCCTCCGCTTCTACTTGCCGGCACGGTAGGGTGTTCCGGCACATCCTTCGGCGCGTTCCGTATTTTTTTTTGGCGGGGGCGCAGGAGCGATGAATATTCCAATGAGCTATGCTCCAATGCGGTACCCGGCACCCATGGGGCACTGTCCTGCACGGAGGTGCTGAAGTGGTACGCATTAGCTGCCCTTGGTGAATCGTTGCTCCTGCGTTCCCGCCCAATGTGTGGTTGGCAAAGCCAGAAGAACGCAACGGCCCCTGGAGACTTACCTTGAGCCGATGAAGGAGTTTCTCTTTGTTTGTTTGGCCATGCTGGTCCTGGGCTGCGATAATGCGCCTGTGCAACCAGACGCCATGCCCGGTGCGAAAACGCCTGAATCCCGTCCGACGGTCAGTTTTACCTTCGACGATGGGAGCACCCGGCCGATCTTGGACTACCCGGCGGAGGAGTGGAACGAAATGATTTTGCGGAGCCTGGACGGGGCGGGCTTGAAGTCAATCCTCTTTGCAACGGGCCGGGATAAAAACAACGCCCGGGGAAGGGCGCTCCTCGATTCCTGGGCAAGCCGGGGTCACCTCATCGGTAACCATACGTACACCCACCCCTATCTGAATGACGCGCGCGTAACGGTCCAAGATTTTACCCGCGAATTGCTGCGTACCGATTCCCTGATCGCCGAATCTCCCGGGTACGTGAAGCTTTTTCGGTTTCCTTACCTAAAGGAGGGCGGAGATTCCAGCAGGGTTGCGGCTTTTCGCGGGGTGCTCGAAGCGCACGGGTATAAAAACGGCTACGTGAGCATCGATGCATCGGATTGGTACGTCAATGATCAATTAATCGAGCACCTAACGCGCGACCCGGGAGATACCGTCGCGATCAATCGCTACCGGGAGTATTACCTGGACCATATCCTCGACCGGGCGGCCTTCTATGACAGTCTGGCTTTCGAGCTGACGGGTAGGCATATTCCCCACACCCTGCTGCTCCACCACAACCTCACCTCGGCCCTGTTCCTTGACGACCTGATCGAACGCTTTAGACAGTACGACTGGATCCTGACCGATGCAGCGACCGCCTTTCGGGATAGTATATACCGCACGACCGTTCCCGCATCGGCCGCCGGTGAAAGTATCGTGTACGCCCTGGCTAAGGCAAGCGGTAACTATACCGGTTCTCTTCGCTACCCTGCGGAGGACAGTCGCTACGAAATACCTGTGATGCGACGGTATGGGTTAATTGACGCAGCGGAGGAGTAGTTACAGCCGCACGGACGTTCGCCGTGGGCTGCTATAATCCTACGAGACACTTCGCTAGAGGTCCTTTTGTATCATGCCAACTAGTCGTCCCAGTGCCGGCGGATAATTTCGCGGACCTCCGGGTTGTCGGCGTCCGTGTCGCCTAGTTCATCGCGTAGGGCAAGGATTTCCTCCTTCATCCGTTCGATGATGTCCCGGTAGCGGGGGTCGTCGTAGGCGTTGCGCAGCTCGTGGGGGTCTTCCTCCAAATCGTACAAATCCCAGTACTGGGTGGGATCCTCCCCGGGGCCATACTCATTTACGGCCAGCCCGTTGCCGTAGAAGAAAGCCAGCTTGTAGCGCTGGCCCCGAATGCCAAAGTGACCGGGTCGGTCGCGGGAGTGGTCCCAGTAGCGGTAGTAGGAGTAGTCCCGCCAGTCGTCCGGGGTGTTGCCCCGCAGGTTCTCCCGGAAGCTGCGGCCCTGCATGTCGGGGGGGTAATCGATGCCCGCATAGTCGGCGAAGAGGGCCGAGAAGTCGACGTTCTCGATCAGGTCGCGGTTGCGGGCGCCCGCCCGCACCTCACCGGGGAAACGAATGACGAAGGGCATGTGAATGGATTCCTCGAAGATGAGTCGTTTGTCGAACCAGCCGTGCTCCCCGAGAAAGTAGCCCTGGTCGGCGGTGTAGATCACCACAGTATTTTCGGCCAGACCAGACGCTTCTAAATAATCGAGGATCTTGCCGATGTTGTCGTCAGCGGCGGCGCCACACCGTAGGAAGTCCTTGACGTACTTCTGGTAGGTCTTCGCGCGGGCTTCGTCTGGTGTAAGACCTTCCACCGAAAAGGGAAGCTCGGGGTAGTTCATGAAATCTTTGCGTAGGGTGGAATCGGCGGTAGCGGCCAGATAGCGCATGGTCAGGTTATCGATGGACTGCCCGACGAACGAGCGTCCGGTGGTCTCGGGCCCGCGGTCGTAGAGGGTGGCGGGAAGGGGCAGTTCTACGTCCCGGTACAGGTGGCTGAACCGTTCCGGATAGTCGAAGGGCTCGTGGGTGGCCTTGAAGTGAGTCATGGCCATAAAGGGCCGAGTGGTGTCGCGCTGCTCGATCCAGTCGATGGTCATGTCGGCAATGATGTCGGAACTGAAGCCCGTGTAGGGTCTCCCCCCTTTGGAGTAATCCTGCCAGTTCTCCGCGGTTTTCATCACCGGGTTCCAGTATTCGCCCTGGCCGGGCAGTACGCAGTAGTAATCGAAGCCGGCGGGCTCCTGCTTCAGGTGCCACTTGCCGATCACCGAGGTCTGGTAGCCCCCGCGTTGCAGTTCCTTAGCAATGTTGTTGTACTGCGGAGCCAGCCCCGCCCCCAGGGTGGTCACGCCGTTAACGTGGCTGTACTGGCCGGTCAGGATGGTGGCGCGGCTCGGCGTACAGATGGAGTTCGACACCAGGCAATGCTCCAGCACGGTGCCCTCCGCGGCCAGCCGCTTGATGTTCGGGGTGTGAGCAATGTCTTCGAGAATGCCGCCGTAGATGCCCCAGGCCTGGGCCGTGTGGTCGTCGGAAATAATGAAGAGGATGTTCGGCCGCTCGCGGTCCTGGCCGTGTAGTGTGGCACTACCGATGCAAACCGTTGTCAGCAGTATGAGGGCCGCCAGTCGGGGGAGGCCGTAGATGGTGCGGGGCGTGTGGGGGCGAGTGTTCAAAAATTAAGATTTTAGGATTTCTAAAAGCCCTGCGAGGGATAAGGTGGCAGCTACACATTAGCGCTGTCCGCAGCCGGGGCAAGTAGGGAGGACCAAAATAAGACAAGTACGAAAGAAGACGGGGAAGGGCGGAGGTATTCGCGCATCAACTGCTCCCGTAATGTTTCGGTATGGACCCAAGCGAGCAGCTGACTTCCTCGGAATAAAATTGGATTGCACAAGAAAGAAGATTAGGGGCCGAAGCGGCGGAAAAGTCGACGGAAACGATTAATTTATCATAGCCGGGTGATTTTGCGGCGGTTACCGTGGTCATCGATGAAAAAGATCAACCCGCGGTATGATTTGCGTCACCCCCAATTAAATCACGGACTCCCACCTTCGGAAGTAACCAAATCATCGTACGCATGAAAACGATCGAATCAATCCTCGTTCCCACCGATTTTTCCGAGGTGGCCCTATCCGCCTACTGCTACGCCCTCCGGCTGGCCGATGCCCTGGACGCCAGCGTCGAGCTGATGTACAGCATTCCACCTACCACGTCGACGCCCGGCTACGGTACCTTTATCAACACCCTGACCTCGGTGATCAACGAAGAAGCGAGAAACAACCTGAACGCCTTCCTGCAGCGGGGCATCGGCCGGGTTAACGACAAGCTTCATCACGTACCCCGCGTATCGACGTTCATCAAGGTCGGTGACCTGCGCTTCTCCATTCGTCGCCACGTCGAGCAGGAGAACAATCAGCTCATCGTGATGGGCACGAAGGGTCGCCACGATGCCTGGGACGATTTCCTGGGCACCAACGCTTCCTATCTGGCCGGTCGCGCGCCCTGTCCCGTGCTGATCATTCCGCCCAATACGGAATACCGGAATATCGAATCGATTTGCTTTGCCACCGACCTCAACGACGTAGGCACCTTCCAGGCCGGTGAGGTACTGCGGGCCCTGCGCCCCTTCGAACCCAAGCTGGAATTCTTGCACGTTCATACCAACGACAAGGATGTGACGGACTTCAACATCAACCTGTTACGTGAGGTATTCGACCGGCCCGAAACGGGAATGCGCGCCAGCTTCACCAATCGCAAAGCCGAGGACGTGACCGGCGCAATTTTCGCTTTCGCCTTTGAGCAAAACTGTGACCTGGTGGTAATGCACCGCCCGGACCGGCCTTGGTTCGTCCGGCTCCTGCGCAAGAGCAACACCCGGGAGGCCGTTCAACGCGCCCGCCTCCCGCTACTGATTATTACCGCCCGGGATCTCGCCGCTTCCGACCTCCCCACCGAGCGTAACACGACCGAACAACAAAGCGCTTAAGGGACCGTGCTTTGCTACGGCTAACCGCCCAGTATCATTGATGCATACTGGTGTGCAGTAATGTGCAGTTTACCGGCATGATCGTCACCCGGGGGGTCGAACCGGTGATGTTGTCGCAGTTCGGCGAACGAGGGGGTGAAGGTGGAAATCACTATACTTTGATCAAATGTATTGCTTGTAATCCCATAACTTAAGTCTGAGAACAATATGTAGAACAACCACCACACCGACCCACCCACTATGCCCCCAGAATTCACCCTCTCCATTCGTGGCACCCGCACCACGTCCACAGAATTTCGGTCGGAAGTTTTTGACGAGTTGTTTGAGGTACGGGAGACGTTTGACCTGGCCACGGTCCGCGGAGGCGTCACCCAGTACGACCGGAGGTTGACCGACGAGATCGTCGGCCTGGTCGCTGAGGGAGACGTGGAATGGTTCGGCTACGCGGATGACCTGCCCGACGTATATGGGGAGGAGGTGCAAATATTCAGGAGCGGCCAGGCCGGTTTTATGGTGCCTACCACCCTGACCTCGCCGCAATCCGCCCAACGTTCAGTTATCGATCGGGTCAAGGTTAAACTACTTAAGATCATTAAGGGGAGGGCAGTCTCCAACGGACTGGCCGAGGTTACGGCGCGTACCCTGGCCCGGCGCATTGATGAATCCAACACGAAAAAACGCGGCTTACTCAGCGTGGATCGCACCGGCGGCTTGCGCGAATTGCCCGCTGATGCTTCGTTTGCAAAGGCACTCATCTTTATCCATGGCACGGCCTCTAACTTTGAAGGCGGCTTCGGTAACATCGATCCGGAGTACTGGCAGCGCATCCACGATCAATACCCGGGGCAGGTGTATGCCTTTAACCACCCTACCCTCTCCGCTTCGCCCGTACGCAACGCCCTGGACCTGCTTGAGGCCCTGCCGGCCGGGGCGAACTTCGACCTCATTACCCACTCGCGGGGCGGATTGGTCGGCGACGTGCTTGCCCGCTGCGACAGCCGCCTGGAGGTAAGGGGGTACACCGAGGCTGAGATCGCACTCGTTAGCAAGGATTACGAAGGAGAAGGAGCGAGTCAGGATTCGTCCATCCCACAAGAAATGCGGGATCTCGCCGGTATCGCTCAGGAGAAGGGTGTTTTCGTCCACCGCATCGTGCGGGTAGCCTGTCCGGCTCAGGGCACCACCCTGTTGTCCGACCGATTAGATCACTACCTGAACGCCATACTCGGGCTGTTGGGTAAGGCAGTCGGTGGCCGCGCCAATCCATTTTATTCTCTCTTCAAGACCTTTTTACTCAAGGTCGTCGAGGAACGGGAGGATCCCGCGAGTTTTCCCGGCCTCTACGCCATGGTTCCTGACCTGGCCTTCATCAAGGTGAACAACAATCCGAGCTTTGAACTCAAGACCGAGCTCATCAGCATTGCGGGCGATGCAGACATCGGCGGGGGTGCCTTGCAGTCCCTCAAGGTCATTCTGTCGAATCTCTATTACTGGCAGGAGAACGACCTGGTCGTTAATACGTCGAGCATGTCGGAAGGCATCGCGCGCCGACCCAGCAACTTGGTGTGTACCATCGCCAACGGGAAAGTAGATCACTTTTCCTACTTCGACGAACGCGAACACATGGCAATCGTCACGGCCATCCTGACCCGCGGCACCCTCCCCGCCGGCGCGGCATTGATCGCGCGGGAAGACCTGCCCTCGGCACGCCCGCAGCTACTCGGGCAGCTGCAGCCCGATGAAATTCACCCTAGGCAACCTTCCGGAATGCGTCCGATCGCAGTCCTGCTGCCCGGGATCATGGGGTCTAACCTCTACGCCAAGGACGAGCGGCAGTGGATGGATCTACGGGCCCTTCACGCGGGAGGATTCGTCAAACACCTGAGCGACACCTCTGCGGGAGTTCGGGCGTTGAGTCTGATCAAGACCTACTACGGCAAGTTCGTAGAAAAGCTGAATAAAAGAAACTACGATGTACGCGTTTTTCCCTACGATTGGAGAATGTCCTTAACGGAAGCCGCAAAAAAGCTCCGCGACGTACTCCAGGAACTCAACAAAACTGAGCAGCCCGTCCGACTGGTAGCGCACTCAATGGGGGGACTGGTCGTACGGCAGCTCATGATCGATCATCGGGAAGCGTGGGAAGTGTACCGCGACCGCCCGGGGGCACGGGTTGTGCTACTGGGAACACCGTGGCGCGGCTCCTACCTGATTACCCAGGTGCTGACGGGTCACGCGCGCAGTGTCCGCCAACTCGCCGTGCTCGACTTTTACCACAATGAATATGACCTCGTAAGTTGCCTTGGTCGCTTTCCCGGCATATACGAATTGTTGCCGCTAGACGATGCATCCCTCGCGGATCCAGCTACCTGGAAACAGCTACGAAACGCCCGGAATGCCAAAAAAATGGCCGCCATTCCGCAATCTATGCTGGATGCATTTCTCGAGTACCGCGACAACACGGAAAAAGGCATCTCGGCATTTACGGACCTCGATTGGGCAGTACTGTATTACGTCGCTGGAAACCACGCTGAAACGGTGGACGGCTATAAATTGCGGTCGTCGATGTTTCGGCAAGGTGACCGTCTCCGGTACCTCACGACTTCGGAAGGCGACGGTAGCGTCACCTGGAAACGGGGTATTCCGACCCGCCTGCCCACCAAGCAGGTCTTTTATACTAATACCCAGCACGGTCAATTGGCAAACGATCCTTCCCTGTTTGCCGGGATAATCGACGTGCTCGAAAAGGGTGATACTACGGACGTTGCGTTCAGTAAACTTCCGAAGCGACGTGGACTGCGCGGTGCCCCCCAGAGAGTCCGCAGCGCGCCTCCAACCCGTAGTGTCGCAATCACGGATCAGTCCGCAATCGATAACCTGTTCGGCTTATATCCTAGCGAGGAAATTTTCAGCCCTACAGGGACTAAGATCCACGTAGAGGTATTCAATGGAGATCTCAAATGGGCGCGTCATCCCGTGATGGTCGGCCACTTTGCCCACGACGGAATTGTGAGTGCCGAGCGAACGTTAGACAACTACCTGGACAATGTGCTCTCCGAGCGACTCTCCATGGGATTTTATCCGGCCCAAGTGGGGGACCAGGACGTGGTCATCGACTACGCCAACCGACCCCGCGGAGCCATCATCGTCGGCCTGGGCGACAAGGAGGAACTTACCGGTTACAACCTGGCGCGAACGGTGGAAAAAGGAGTCCTGAAGTACGCGGTCTTTAATCGCGACAATCAGAGCCACCCGGATGCGGCAAGGAACAGTCACGCTATCAGTACCCTCCTGATCGGAAGCAACTACGGAGAATTGCCGCTGCGGGAATGCATTCAAAGCATCGTTCTCGGTGTAATGCAGGCCAACAAGGTCATCGAGAGCTTCGACCAGCGCGGCAAACGGCTGCACCCCATACACTTTATTCAGTTCGTGGACTACTACGAGGACCGCGCATACGAATGTTACAAAACCCTGCTCGATATCGAAGAGGGAGATTCGTCCCTACCAGTAAGTTTGAACCGCCAGATCAAGTTTGGGATGGGTCGCAGAAAACGCTTCCTGCGCGAAGACAGCCGCAGTTGGTGGCAAACCTTCACCACCAGTGTGCAGAAGGAAACCGTACCCTGCGATGAGGACGGAGGGCGCGAATACCTGGACTTTACCACCTACAACCGCGGCTCCTCCATCAGTCAGGACAATGTCCACAGCAACCTGGAACTCGCCCGCTTCCTGGCTGAGGAACTTTCTACCGAGCAGCGGTGGGATCCAAGCGACGCGAAGGTCATCTTCGAACTCCTGGTTCCTAACCGCTACAAGGACTTTATCCGCAACCACCGTAACATTGCCTGGCGCATGGATACCGGCAGCGCTGCCTTCCCCTGGGAGATGTTCCACGATCCACTCTACGACAGCAGCCCAACCTTCACCAAATCCGGTCTGGTGCGGCAACTGATTTCCACCTCGGCGAATATCCGCCCGGCGCTGGTACGGGAAGCAACGGCCATGGTAATTGCCAATCCGACCTTTACCCGCGAAGACCTGCCCCCCCTACCCGGTGCGGAGGCGGAAGGCAGAGAAGTACTGAAACTACTGCAGCAGGCCAAGTTTAGGACTGCGAGTAAGATTTATCAGGATCCAGTAGAAATTACCAAAGCGCTCTTCGGGCAACGTCAGAAGATCGTCCACGTCGCCTCCCACGGAGAGTTCGACCCCGAGCGGGGACGGGTAGGCATTGCCATCGGCGGTGGGCAACTGTTGACGCCGGGCACCCTGCGACAGTTTAGTGCCATCCCGGAACTGGTATTCGTGAACTGCTGCTTCGTCGGACAGATCGACCCTAAACTCGAAGCGTACCGGCGCGGGCGCCACAAACTGGCTGCGAATATCGGTACTCAATTGATCGAGGTAGGCGTAAAGGCCGTAGTGGTAGCCGGCTGGGCGGTTGACGACGACGCTGCCAAAACCTTTGCGATCACGTTCTACGAAGCCATGCTGGACGGCTCCTATTTCGGGGAGGCCGTGCTACGGGCACGCAGCAATTGTTACCAGCGGCACGGAGATGTTAACACCTGGGGTGCCTACCAGTGTTACGGTGACCCGCATTACCGCTGCATCGAAGTTGTTGCGGGTGAAGCAGGCGGCGGTAAATCCACCCTGAAGCAGGAGATCATCCTTGAGTTTGATAACTTGATTTCCCGCTCAATGAGCCTGGAAGTGAACGGCAGTATCCACGGCCACATCGAAGAATTGCACGAACTGGCCGATACCTACAGCAACACCGCCCGCGAGTTGGGGATCGATTCTTGCGATCTCCAGCGGAGGCAGGCCAGGTTCTACATGTACATGGCCGATTACGTACGCGCAACCACCGCGTTCCGGCGACTCTTCGAGGCGGGCACCGGCAAATACTACGAGCTGGACCGCTTCGCATTCGAGAACATACAGGCCAAACAATTGGTCCGCAATCACCGCAGTGGACTGACCGATTCCGAAGAGGTGAAACTTGCAATCGGGCAAATTATCGAGCGGCTGACCGCGGCTGGGTGCGACCATCTTGGACCGGAACTATCCGCTACGGTAGGGAGCACGTATAAGCGTGCGGCACTTCTCTGCAATAAATCGCTCGCCCGTGACTATCTCGAGAAAGGTGCCACCTGCTACCTTAAGGCAGCTCGCCAGATCGGCATCAACGAACGTAACAGCATCTACTTTGCTACCCGCTTCCTAACCCTGGCTACCTTTACCAACCGGGGTCTAAAGGCCCCGCGGATCAACATCAAAGACGAATTCGGTGAAGAGCCGTTGAAGTACGTGGAAAAGACCCTTTTGCAACTCGACGGTCTACCCGATGCATACGATTCCGTTTATTCACAATTGGCCGAGATTCAACTGCGACTCTGTAAACTCGTGACCGGATCTGTAACCGGGCAGTTGAGCAAGCAGCAATCCAAGCACGAAACCGAGAGGCTCGTCAAGCTCTACCGCGAACAGCTATCGGAGTGCATTAACATCCGGGAATTTCACAGTGAGATCGAGCACCTCGAGTTTTTGCTAAGCATGTGTACGCTATTTAATATCCCCGCAGTAGCGCTCTCTACTTACCTAAATTCCGTACTGGAGCCACTGAGGCTTGTTCTGCGGTAAGGCCATATTATACTGCACCTGCGGGCCCGCCCACGTGTACGCACGCTGAACGAAATGCAATTTGACAAACTGACATGAACGGCGGGAACGCAGGAGCAATGTTCTGGTCAAAATAAGCCCTTCCCGATCTCTTTAGCGCCTGGGCCGGCCTGGCCGGGTCACCGTACCTGACTACCAACGGGGATCAGCCGACCAATGGAATACATTGGTTTCTCCAAAGGAACACGGCACCTGCGACCCCGCGCCGAATCAAAGAAGGCGTTTATCGCCGAGTCTGGCTGATCGAATAATGTCATCGCCGGGCACTTGCGGATTATCTCGTTTAGCGCACTTAACTCAGGAAATTACAAATCACGCGTACGAAGGCCCAGAATATTATTTTGCCTTCCGGCAGCGACATTCCGTCCCCTTAAATAGTGATTACCACCAGTAATATTATTAAATAATGGAAAAGATGAACAATATTTTTTATCTGCCGGGAAAGTAATGTATGTTTAGTGCATCCTTTAGTTAATTAGTTACGAGACACTCACACACAAGAACACCAAATACACTTTTTTTCGCGGAACCTTAGCAACCCGTACTTATACGTGTAATTCACGATAATGCGAGTTACCCCTTCCACCGGGCAATCTGCCCAGCTGTGGATAAGGTACCGTAATGCCCATAAAATATTGATGAGTACGAATCACCGTAATACGGGTAACCCGACGTAATGCGCGTAATTCACGTTTTATACAAGTTGTGACACCAATTTAATTTTATATAGTACTGGACTAACACACTACACTATGACCACACCATTACTTACGCCGGTAGGCAGGATATCCTCATGCCTATCAACTCCGATAATTCAGTGTATTATAATTGCTTTCCTGATACTTTTTGTGCACGGTCTTCCCGCGCAAAGTTTCGGCGAAAGCAGTCTGAATTTTGCCGGTAAAGGGGGCGTTTCCTCCGCTACTTCACTGATGTACGGGCCGGACAGTCGACTCTACGTACTCAGTTCAAACGGAACGATCGACATTTTCTCCGTGCAGCGAAATGGGGACAACGACTACGTCGTCACTGATGCGGAAGAATTACTGCACGTTAAAAATATTCCCAACCACAACGACGACGGAAGCTCGTCCGCCAATACCAACCGCCAGGCAACCGGACTGACGGTTGCCGGTACCGCGGCGGAACCGGTGATCTACGTCACTTCGAGCGACCCGCAGGTAGGCGGTCCTGGCGGCGACAAGGATCTCGACACCAACTCCGGGGTTATTACCCGACTGGCCTGGAAGAACGGGTCCTGGGAAGTGGTCGATATCGTGCGAGGCCTATCCCGCTCGGAGGAAAATCACGCGACGAACGGCCTGGAATTCGTCACCATCAACGGCAGCGACTACCTCATCGTCTGCTCGGGTGGTCACACCAATGCCGGATCGCCCTCGGACAATTTTGCCTGGACGACCGAATACGCCCTGTCCGCAGCGGTCCTGTCGATCAACCTCACCCAGTTGGAAGCCATGCCCGTGCAGACGGATGCTACTTCCGGGAGGAAATACATTTACGACTTACCCACGCTGGACGACCCCACCCGGTCAAACGTGAACGGGATTACCGATCCCGACTCACCGAACTACACCGGCGTTGACGTCGGTGACCCCTGGGGGGGTAATGACGGGTTGAATCAGGCGATGATCGTGGCCGGAGGACCCGTCCAGATCTTTTCGGCCGGCTACCGGAATTCCTACGACCTGGCCGTTACCGCGGACGGCAAGGTGTTCGTTACCGACAATGGGGCCAACGGAGGATGGGGCGGACTGCCCGTCAATGAGGGAAATGACGGCACGGTCACCAACGACTACGTCTCCTCCGAACCCGGCAGCTCCAGCTCGATCGGCGGTGAACAGGTGAATAATGCCGACCACCTGACGATGGTTACGGCCAATATTCAGAACTACACTTTCGGGAGCTTCTACGGCGGACATCCCGCGCCCATACGGGCGAATCCCGCCGGTGCCGGACTTTTCACCAACCCGACAGCCAACGCCAACAGCAATTCCGTTTTCCGCACCCTGATCTACGACCCCGACGGCTCCCGCGGTGCCGGTTACACTACCAACCCGAACATCGCGCTGCCCGCCAATTGGCCCCCGGTGCCCCTCGCTCAGGCCGATCCACGCGAAGGCGACTGGCGTGGTCCGGGAATCTCTAATCCCGACGGGGACGATGACGTACTGGTAACCACTTGGGGTACCAACACCAACGGAATCGACGAGTACACGGCCTCCAACTTCGGCGGTGCCATGCAGGGCGATTTGATCGCGGGGAAAAACGGAGGGGTGCTGCGCCGGGTGCAATTGAATTCCGACGGCAGCCTACTACAGTTGACCAATTCGTTTATATCCAACCTGAGCGGCAATGCCCTCGGGGTAACCTGCAATAGCGATAACGACCCTTTCCCGGGTACCATCTGGGTGGCTACCTACAACAGCTCCATTAAGGTGCTGGAGCCCCAGGACTTTGTAAACTGCATTCTACCCGGCGAAGCGGGCTATTCCGCAACGGCAGACAACGACAGCGACGGCTACACCAATCAGGATGAGATCGATAACAAATCAGCCGCCCAGACCACGGAAGATGTGATCTGTAATGGTGGTAACCAGCCGAATGATTTTGATAAGTCGGCGGGGGGATCCCTCGTCTCCGACCTAAACGATCCGGACGACGACAACGACAACATCCCCGACGCCAACGATCCCTTTCAGTTGGGCGACCCGACGGATGGCGGTAGTGATGCCTTCGATCTACCGGTACTCAACGACTTACTTTCCGATAATCCGGAATTGAAGGGCTACCTGGGGCTTGGCTTTACCGGGCTGATGAACAACGGCGCCGCCAATCCCAACTGGCTGAACTGGCTCGACCGCCGCGATGATCCCAATGACCCCCACCCCAATGACATTCTCGGAGGTGCCGTCGGCGCCATGACCATGCAGATGACCTCCGGCACGGCCCTCGGCAGCACCAACACCCAGGAAAAGGCCTTTCAGTACGGCGTGAATGTCGACGAGAACGCCGGCACCTTCACCGTCGAAGGTCGCCTGTTCAACTTCACCTCGACCCACCAGCTTTACGATCCCCTGATCCCCGATAACAGTGAACTGGGGCTATTCATGGGAGATGGAACCCAGAGCAACTACATCAAGCTCGTCCTGACGGCGGGAGGGCAGCTTCAGGCCCTGCAGGAGATCAACGACGTGCCGCAAACACCCGTTAGCGCCAACGTCACGGCATCCGATGATATCATCATGTACTTCCAGGTCAACGCCTCCTCCGGAGTCGTCACCCTCCAGTATGCGGTAGACGGCGGGGGCATCCAGACCCTGGGAACCATTACGGCTACGGGAAGCATTCTGACCGCCATCAAGAACAGCGGTACGCCCCTGGCCGTAGGCCTGATCGGCACCTCCTACGAGGCGGGCAAGGAAGTGGAGGGCACCTGGGATTACCTGTACGTACAGAGTACCCAGCCCTACGCAGAACAAAGCCTGCCGAACATCGACGTACTAATTGGCAGCGCCACTCAAACCATCAGTTTGGGCGACTACTTCGGTGACGACAACGGCGACGGAAATCTGACCTACACCGTCCAGACCAATACCAATACGGCCGTTGGGGCGAGTATCGCAGGCAGCACGCTCTCGATCGCCATCCCCAACGCGGCCGCCGTGGCGGAGATCACCATTCGCGCGACCGATGCCGGGGGGCTTTTCGTAGAACAGTCCTTTACCATCAGCGTATCCGACGAGCCGGAACCCATCCTGCGCATTCGGGCCAACGGGGCTACCATTACCGCTACCGATGCCCCCTATCCCGATTGGCAGGGCATCACGGCCACCGGTGCCCAGAGTGGTAGTTACAATAGCATTGCGTATGCCGTAAACACCGGGACGCATTCTACACATAACATGACGGGCCGCCATTCCTCCGTGCCCGATTACGTACCGCAGGATCTCTTCGCCAACGAACGCTGGGACGGTTCCGCCGCGCCGGAAATGGAGTGGACCTTCGGTCTGCCCAACGGCCAGTACATCGTGCGCTTATACATGGGCAATGGATACGGCGGAACATCCGCCGTGGGGGAGCGGGTATTCGACATTACCATTGAAGACCAGCTGGTACAGGACGATCTCGATCTCGTCGCCACCTTCGGCCACCAGAACGGTGGCATGCTGGAGTATCCCGTTACCCTGAATGACGGCAACCTGAATATTCTCTTCGAGCACAACATAGAGAACCCGTTGATCAATGGTATCGAAATACTGGGCGTAACCGGGCAGTCCGATCCGCCCATCACGGTCACCCCGATCCCGAATCAGACCAACCAGGAAGGTGATCTGATCAACATAACCGTAGCGGCTTCCGGCGGGGACGCTAACGCCAACTTTACCTACAGTGCCACGGGCTTACCCTCAGGCATCCAGATCGAGCCCACGACGGGATTGATCTTCGGCAATATCGCCACCGGGGCAGCGGCCGGAAGCGTCTACAGTTCCGTGGTCACGGTGAGCAAGCCCGGTAGTACCGCCGTTAATGTTCCCTTTACGTGGACGGTCACCGGTCCGGTCAGCAACGCAAGCTGGAACGACCAGAGCGACGACGAAAACTTCACCGCTCGCCACGAATGCTCTTTCGTACAGGCCGGAGACAAATTTTACCTCTTCGGCGGGCGGGAAAATTCCTCCACCCTCGACGTTTACAATTACCAATCCAAAACCTGGAGCCAGATCTCCGACTCCGCACCCGCTGAATTCAATCACTTCCAGGCGGTGGAGTACCAGGGATTGATCTGGGTGATCGGTGCGTTCAAGAACAACTCGTACCCCAACGAAGCGCCCGCAGATTACGTCTGGGCGTATAATCCCGCCACCGACGAGTGGATCCAGGGACCGGCGATTCCGGATGGCCGCAAACGGGGCTCGGCCGGATTAGTCGTGCACGACGACAAGTTCTACATCATTGCCGGCAACACCATTGGTCATAATGGCGGTTACGTGTCCTGGTTCGACGAATTTGACCCGGCCACCGGAGAGTGGACCGTTCTGAACGACTCACCACGCCCCCGCGACCATTACCACGCGGCCGTGATCGGTGACAAGCTATACCTGGCGGGCGGCCGCCTGTCGGGTGGCCCGGGAGGCACCTTCTCCCCCCTGATCGCCGAAGTCGACGTCTACGACTTTACTACCCAGTCCTGGTCCTCCGCACCCGTGTTGCCTACACCCCGGGCGGCTGCTTCCGTGGGAGTCTTCCAGAATGAACTGTACGTCATCGGCGGAGAGATTGAAACCGACCTGCAGGGCAATACGATCAATGACGCCGTGAAGACCACGGAAGCCTACAATCCCGTTACGGAAAACTGGTCGACGAAGGCAAACCTGCTGACCGAACGGCACGGTACCCAGGCCATCGTTTCCGGCGGTGGCATCCACGTAGTGGCCGGATCAAGTAGCAAGGGCGGCGGCGGAACGATGAAAAATATGGAGTTTTTCGGTACGGACAATCCGTCCGGCTCCACTCTTACCGCCAGCCAGCTGCAGGTGCCGTCAAGCGTCAGCGTTAGCACGAGTGGCTCTACGAACGTCACGGTAAGCAGTACCGGTGGGAACACCGGCCTCATCATCACCAACGTAGCGATCACCGGTCCGGATGCCGCCTCCTTCTCCCTAGATGCCCCCGTGGCGTTCGCCCTGTTGGAGCCGGGCGCCAGCCTGGACCTCGCCGTAGGTTTCGGCGGCACCGAGAGCGGTAAAACGGCAGTGCTCGAGATCGAGTACGGCAATGCCGGTATCGCCGTTGTCGCGCTGAATAGTACCGCGCAGACGCCCGGAACGGTCCTGTACCGGATCAATACGGGAGGCACGCTTACCGCTAGCAACGATTCCAACCCAACCGACTGGTCCGCGGATCAGGCGACCTCGACGGCCAACGGTGCCGCTACAACGGGTACCCCTTCGCCCTACTATAATACGACACCACCTGCCCAGGACCTTACCTACGGGGTTGCGTTCACGGGAACCAACAACACGGGCTATCCCGATGCACTGTTCTCCACGGAACGGTACAGCGCGGCACTAAATCCGAATAATATGCAGTGGGATTTTCCGGTGGCCAACGGGGACTACACCGTGAACCTCCTCTTCGCGGAGGTCTGGACCGGCGCCCAGACGCCCGGCACCCGGGTCTTCGACGTAACGATTGAAGGGGTTCCGGTACTGCAAAACTTCGACCAAACGGTGGCGTACGGCTGGAATACGGCCGGGGTAGAATCAATTCCGGTAACCGTCACGGACGGAAATCTGGATATCGACTTTCTGAAGATAACGCAGAACCCTAACATCAAGGGCATCGAAATCGTCAGTAGTGGAACGATCTCCGATAACGACCCCCCGGTTGTCACTAGTCCCGGGCCGCAATTCGGCACGGAGGGCGACAACGTATCCCTGCAGATTGCCGCTACCGATACCGACCCCTGTAGCGGACTGACCTACACGGCTACGGGGCTCCCGCCCAGCCTTTCCATCGACCCTACCTCGGGTATCATTTCCGGCACCCTCGACGTAGGCAGCGGAAGTAGTGTACCGGCGGGCGCGTTTATCGAGGACGGTGGAATCGTGGTCATTGAAATGGAATCGGCCGAAACTCTGCCGGGCTCCTGGAAGGATGCTTCGAACTACAGTACTACATTTTCTCCAAGTGTCAATAATCCGGCCGGGGCCAGCGACAGCGATTTCATCATCTGGCAGGGACCTCAGTACACGGGCTCGCCCAATAACGGATTGATTACTTACCCGGTAGTTATATCCACGCCCGGCGTGTACAAGTTTCAGTGGCGCAATCAGGTCGGCAACGGCACCAATGCTACGGAGCACAACGATACCTGGGTGAAGATCGAGTCCGACGCCTTTTACGGGCAGAAGACCGGAAGCACCGTCTGCCCCAAGGGGTCGAACCCGGCGGAGAACGATTGTACCGGTAGTGCACCCAACGGTTCCGGCTCGGGCGGTTGGTTCAAGGTCTACTCGAGCGGAGCGACCAACTGGAGCTGGAGCACGAGAACCAGCGACAACGACGCTCACGATATCTACGCCCGCTTCGACGCCCCCGGGGTGTACAACATTATGATCTCGGCCCGCTCCTCGTCGCACGTGATCGACCGGATGGTGCTGGCACACTCCAGTTACTCCGGCAACCCGCAGAGCCTCAGCTTACCGGAATCCGCCCGCACTACGGGCGGCACCGTCGGCGCCGCGGAAAACAGCCCTTACAACGTCATCGTAACCGTCACCGACGGTTGCTCCCCCGCATCCAGTTCGGCTACGGCCTTCACCTGGAATGTCGTGGACCAGCAGTCGGGCGGCAGTCTGGCGCTGACGGCTACCAGCCAGGGCCGCAGTGATCACGGTGGCGATCACACCGTCGAGTTGTACACATTAGGTAACCTGACCACGCCCGCCTACACCTACACGCCTACCGCCAACGCGGCGGGGCAGATGACAGTATCGGGCTTTGCCCCCGGCACCTATAAGGTCCTGGTGAAACGCAGTGGGTTCTTGCAGAGGGTGCAGCAACTGTCGCTGAGCAGCGGAAACTCGACCGCCAACTTCGCCGAACTCAAGGCGGGAAATCTGAATGCGGACAACAGCGTCAACATACTGGACTTCTCGCTGCTGGCGAATGATTTTGGGCAGTCCAGCCAGAGCTCCGACTTCAACGGAGACGGCGTGACCAACATCCTGGACTTCTCCCTCCTGGCTTCCAATTTCGGTCAGAGCGGAGATCCCCTAATCAATAACGACTAGTAAGCTCATTGCCGGGATAGGGGTGCCTCGCTCCTATCCCGGTACAATTAAAGTATCCCGCCTTCCGGCGATCAAATATTGCATATGAATACTGTACTACCTCTCTCGCCCCGTGTACTTACTTGGTTAAATAGCCGCTTGCATATTTGCCTTATGCTATGCTTGCTGCTGCCCGGCTACCTGTTGCAGGCGCAGGCCGACTTAGTATTATCCCCGGCTGCGCCGACCCTGAACGTGGGCGACAATCTAACGCTCACCCTACAGGTCGTTGCGGGGAGTCAGGAACTCGACGGTGTTGCCGCGCATCTGGACTTTGATCCCGCCTTCATAACCGTCAATTCGGTCGTATATAACGCAAGCTCCGAATTACCCACGGTCATTGTAGATCCCACCGACTTCAAGCCGTCGGGAATGATCGACGCGGCTACCGGCTTGCTGGGTGGCACCTTCGTTAACGGAACCTTCGATTACCTGACCATCAACCTGACGGCCATCGCCGAAGGCACGACGTCCATCGACTTCTCGTTTGACTCCGGACCTCCCGACCGCAAAACCCAGATCTCCAGAATTGGTGTCCCCGTTTTCGGCACCGCCACGGGCACCAGCCTTACGATCACCAGCCCCAATGCCCCACCTACGGTAAGCATCACCTCACCCACCAATGGCGCGGTGTTCAGCCAGGGTGACGACGTGGTCATTACGGCCTCGGCAAATGACTCCGATGGTACGGTGAGCAGCGTCGCCTTTTTTGACGGGAGCACTCCGCTAGGCGTAGACAACGATGCGCCGTATTTCGTGACGCTGCCGAATATATCGTCGGGCGCCCATACCCTGACCGCTGTGGCGACGGATGACAATGGAGCTACAACTACCTCTTCGGCGATAAATGTCACTGCCAACGATCCTGCGCCTTTTCAACTCTGTATCGCTTCCGGTTCTGCAGGCCTCGAAGCTTTCGGCCGGGTTTTCGAAGCTGATAACAGTTCTGCGGGTGGACATCCCACACGTACCAACGGTAAGAAGTATGCGGGATATAATGGTGCTATTGCAGGAACAAATAATTCGGCAGAGCTACTCTTATTTCAAGAGGAAATATACGGTGGAAAAACAGGTCTAGCAGGTACTGACCCCGCCTTCACTTACGACGTTCCCGTAGCAAACGGCTTTTATGCGGTTGACCTTTATTTCGCTGAGGTTTATCACCCATCCTCCGGTGGACGTATTTTTGACGTTTTCCTCGAAGAAAATCTAATTCTCGATGAATACGATCTGGTTGACCCGGTTAAGGATGGAATAAGCTCGAACCAAACAGCTATTACCCGTACCTACTTTGTACAGGTCGCCGATGGTGAACTCAGTGTGCAAATCGGACCGGCCACGGTTGATAACGGCAAACTTTCCGGTCTCTGTATTACCCGAGTACCGAGTGCTAATTTAATGCCATCCACATCCTTTGCCGCTTTGGAAGCCGAAGCGCTTATGCCGGCAGATATTGATCTCGGCATCTCCGACCCGGAAGGCGATAATCTTACTATTTTGCTGAGCCCATCTCTTCCCGCAGGTCTCACGCTTGACCTGACAAATTTGAAAATTACAGGTACCCCCGAAATTGCCACGGTTGGGACCTACACCATCAACGCGATTATTTCGGATGGCACCAGCGCCCCGATTACTCGGGAATACACTTTAGAAATTTCCGAACCGGGGCCTAATGATCCTCCAACTATCGGCGCAATTGCGGATGTTGCCGTAAACGAAGGCGATGCAATCTCAGTGAATGTAATCGTAACGGATGATAATTTACCAGCCGCAACCCTCCAGATCTTTGATAAGAGCGATGGGGGAACCAACCCCTTTATGCCGGCTACCGCGATATCTGGATATACTTTCACGGACAACGGTAATGGAAACTACACCCTTAATTGGACCCCTTCGGCCGGTGAAGGTCGATCGTATTATGCGGTCGTTGTCGCGGACGATGGTATTAATCCAGAGGTCAAGCAGTCATTTACCATCGATGTGGCCCAGCAAATTCCGGGTACGATCTTGTCCCGGACATTTAACAATCCTCTTCCATGGTACGGCAGTTCAACACCGGGAGCAGGGTTTTCCGTTGCAATAGAAACCAATGCCGCCAAAAATATTGGCTATATCGACAATGGTGATTTTGTTGAGTATTGGGTAAATATTCCTGCCGCCGGTGACTATAAATGGCGATTTAGCGGAGCTAAGGGCAATAACGGAACCACGACGGTCACTTTGTCCGAAGACGATGGTGGTTTCAGCGCAATCGGCACCGTCGCTGTTCCGAATACCGGATGGCAGACATACAATGATTACTTAGCGGACGTCACTTTTTCCAATCCGGGATTGCAGAAGATCAGGCTGGATTTCAACGGTGGATGCAACACCAATGAATTTGAGTTTACCCTGATTACAGCTGCCGACAACACCCCGCCCGTGATTGCCCTTCTTGGCGACAATCCTTTGGAATTAACCGTAGGTGATGCCTACACCGAATTAGGCGCTACAGCTTCTGACGAAACGGATGGCGACATCTCGGCAAACATCATTATCGATGCCTCCGCGGTTGATGTGAATACGATTGGTTCTTACAATGTAACCTATAATGTAAGCGATGCTGCCAACAATGCAGCCACTGAAGTGATTCGCGTGGTGAACGTTAATTCACTGACCAACACAGCGCCGATCGTTACGATTGGCAACCCAATTGACGGCTCCACCGTAACACGAGGTACCTCCGTCACCCTGACGGGTACGGTGACCGACGCGGAAGAGCCCGGCTTAGGAAGCAGTCTGGCCTGGACCGCTACGGATTCCCAATTCTCTACCACTCCGTCGAATGGCGTGGGCGCAAGTATTACCGGCCAACTGGTGACTCCCGGATCTCAGACCGTCACCGCCTCCGTAACGGATGGCGGAGGCCTCACTGATTCCGATGCCGTCACCGTCACGGTTTCCGCTCCCGGGGTCGCGATCACGGCACCTACGGCTAATGCCACCCTTACGAGTACCGGAGTACAATTGCAGTGGACCGCGACGGATATGCTCTACGGCCTACAGGAGCATTTCCACCTCTACGTCAACCCCCCGGACCCCAATAATATTGATACCGACACCCGGATATCGACCGCCTCCGCAAACGGGCAAACCTCCTGGAATCTGACGGAACTGGACGGCATCACCAGCGGCGCTAATACGGTCATCATTCGGGCAGCCAACCAGTTTCACGAGGAGTTTTTGTCCGACCCGAACGACGCGACCAGTTTTGTACAGGACGCGGTCTCCTTCACGGTGGACCTGTCCGGTCCGGTGGAGTTGCCCGATCCGTGCGAAAACACCCTTTACCGCATAAATGTCGGCGGTCCGGCGGTTGCCTCCGCCGACGCCACCCTGCTAGGCTGGAGCCCGGATACGGGTAATTTCGGTGATGCCGGTAACTCTCCGTATCTGGTTGCCAACTCCTCGGGGAACAGCACATTCAGCGGGAATTCCGGCGCTGCCCATTCCGGCCCGATCATTATGACCGATCCAACCGTGCCCACCTCCGCCTCCGCTGAAATATTCAATACGGAGCGCTATGATGCCGGTTCTAACCCGGAAATGAAGTGGGAATTCCCCGTGATCCCGAATACCGAAGTGCAGGTGACGCTGCTCTTCGCGGAACTCTACAATGGGATTACCGCTGCCGGTCAGCGGGTATTCGACGTGGCCATCGAAGGCAACGTGCTTCCCGCATTCGACAACCTCGATCCCTTCGCTATAGCGGGGCCCAAAGGTGCGTTCACCCGCTCCGCCACCCTCGTGGTAACGGATGACGTGTTGACTATTGAATTCATCCACGTAACGGAAAATCCAGCGCTGAAGGGCATTCAAATTTGCAACCTCTCCGGCACGGTGGATAACGCACCGCCCGTAATTGCTCTACTTGGTGATAACCCCCTTAATCTGACGGTCGGCGACGCCTATTCCGATCCGGGAGCTACCGCTTCCGATAACGTAGACGGCGACCTGACCACGGCAATCGTTGTGGGTGGTGACCCCGTCAATACCAGTGTGGCCGGTACGTACGAGGTTACCTACAACGTATCCGACGCGGCCGGCAACCCAGCACAGGAAGTTCTCCGCACGGTAAACGTCAACTTGCCCGACGAAGCTTGCGCCTACGTGGCCATCAATCCGACCGGCACCAATATTCTGACGGCAAGTACGTACTCGAACGGATTTATCATCACCAACAACTCTCAGGGCAGTCTCCAGATCGCCTCGGTGAGCTTCGATCTCAGTACCGCGATCTACCCCAATATGGTCTTTGATCCGGTCGGGACGGCCGGCGATGCCACGGCAAAGTGTCTGACCGTAGTGAGCGAGTCGGGCGGTAACGGTAGCGTCGGCCTGACCATTCCCGGCAACGGCGGGTTGGGCAGTGACCCCGATTGCACCACGCCCTTCCTCGGAGAAACGGAGGTAGGCAACGGCGGCTATTCGGTCCTGAACGTCGCGTTCAACGACTTCGAACCGGGTGAGTCCATCAACTTCGCCATCGACATCGACCCCACCAGCATCGAAGGCTTTAATAGTGCGGGGAACGCAGGAGCAATCAGCGGCCTGGAATTAGCCGGCACTACGGTGACCGTAGAATTCACCAACGGGCAAACCGTCACTACCTCCACCGGCGAACTGTATCGCATCCAGCCGAGCAGTATGGTGGGCGTAGAGAATTACTTCTACCCGGGGAGCGAATCCACCGCTCCGGACCTCACGGTGCTGGGGGTAAGCGGTGCCAGCACCGAACCGGGCTTCCTTGATGCCACCGTCGGCGGTGAAAGTCAGACCGTGCAAATCAGTGGTGCCCCGGGTCAAGCAGTGTCCCTGCTCATCCTGGAGAGTACGATCGAAGACGTCGGCCCCGGAATCACCCCCGGTACGTACGAAGCCAATAAACTACAGGTTATTCAGGAACTGGACGCCGTAATTGGCGGTGGGGGCACGGTAGATATTCCCATCACCCTGGCCGACAATGCCAGCGGTGACATCTATCACCTTGTTGCCGTCAAGACCCGGACGGACGATGGTATCTGCGGCATCGGAACGACCAACACTTCCGACGTCTGGCGCCTGAAGGTCGATCCTGTCTTCGGCGAACCCAGCGTGCTGTTCGAGATCAATCCAGGCCAGGGTCTCAATGCGTCCACCTACGGTGGCAACAGCAACTTCCAGATCACCAATCAGTCCACGGGCACGCTCCAGGTTACGGGAGTATCGCTCGATCTCTCAACGGGCATCCTACCGGATATGGTCTTCGACCCCACGGGTACCGGTGGTGACGCTACGGCGCAGTGCTTCACGCCCGGCGGTAGTGCCGCAACGGTGGGTCTGGTCGCTCCGACCGCCCCCTGCGCAAGTCCTTTCTCCGGCGTTCGTAACGGTGGGTTTGATATACTGTCGACCACCTACACCGACTTCGACCCAGGAGAGACCTTCACCTTCTCGGTGGATATTGATCCCAATAGCATTCAGGGAGTAGCCGGTGCGGGTAATGCGGGCGCTGTGTCGGGCTATGAGCTCGTGGGCGCGACACTCACCGTTACCTTCAATGACGGGTCTACCCTGGTCAGCAGCCTTTACGAAGACGGTAGCCTCGGCGGTAGCCAAGCGGTCGTCGCGGCAGGCGCGCCAGTAGCTCCGTCCATTGCGGTGGCGGGTCTTCCCTCCACCCCGGCAACGGTAAGCGATCCAAACCAGAGCATCACGGTAACGGGAACGCCCGGTGATCACGTATCCCTGCTACTGATGGACTCGCGACTGTTCATCGCCTCCGGCGATCCCCCCTTCGGAGTAGCGGACGAGACCTACTACGCTAACGAAGCCATGTCCGGCAAGACCCTGTATACGGGTGTAATCGGCGGCGGCGGTACGGTCGACATCCCCGTGACCTTACTCCAGACAGTGAGTGGTAACACCACTCCGGATGGCGGGCTAAATCAACTGGTTGCCGTTACTTCCGCTGCCCCCTACGCGGTAGACCAGCCCGTCAGCCAAACCTCCAATGTGGTCACGTTACTGTACGATCCATCCGCGGGTATTCCCGACCTAACCGTTTCGGTCACCCGTCAGGGAATGACGGACCACAGCGGAGACTATACCGTGAAGTTGTACGCCGTCAACGAAGCAACGCCGGTTTACGACCTGACCGCGACCGCCGACCCTACTGGCCAGATGACCGTCGATGGACTTGCTCCCGGCACTTACGAACTGGCCGTGAAGTACCCCAACTGCCTGCAGCGGGTTGACGTCATTACCATTACCGGGAATGGAGACGCCCACAATGTTGGTGAACTGAGAACCGGGGATATCAACAACAACAACCACGTCAATATCCTGGATTTTTCGGTCATGGTCAATTCATTCAATAAGGACATCAATGATGCTGGCTACAACGCTAGCGCTAACCTCAACGAAGTCAGTAAAGTGACCATCCAGGACTTCTCCCTTATGGTATCCAACTTCAATCAATTGGGAGAAATGCCTAGCGGACTGGTCCCCTAAGTTCTGCACGAATGCGCGCACAGTAGAATAGTACAGCGCCCTACAATGATCATAAACTATATACTAATGAAACACCACTTCTCCGCCCCACGGTGGGCCCTTTTCGCCGGGGACTTACATCTCATTAAGAATAGAATTCTCTTCCTGAGCATGTTCCTACTACTCGGCTCCTTGAGTGTTGCCGGGCAGGACCTAATTATCACGCCGGCAAGCTCCTCCATTACGGATGCGCTGCCCACGACTTTCACACTGACCGTTGAAGTGTCGGAAAGCCCTATTCCTATCGATGCAGTTTCCATGCACCTGCAATACGACCCTACACTTCTGCAAGTGGTGAGTACGCAGGCTATAGGGGGGTTTGTTCAAATCGTACCCCCAGCCATTGACAATGCCTCGGGAACGATTCAATACGACATCGGGCGCTTTTCGGACTTTCCCAGTGGTAGCTTTTCAATTGCTGCCATCACTTTTCAGGCGATTGCGCCGGGGAATGCCAGTATCGATTTCGTCACTTCCGGCAACGCCCCCTCCATGGTCGTTAATACCGGGATTGACTACTTAGTAAATGCTACGGGTGCCACGGTAACCATTGGCCCACCCGATATCGAATGCACGGTCGCCGCGAATGCAGACGGTTTACCCAAGCAACTAGATTGTGGTACTGGGAGTGTAAGCTTGAGTGGCCAGACCTCCACGGGTACCTATAGCTGGAGCGGCCCCAACGCGTTCACCTCCAATGCCCAGAACCCGACCGTGACCGTGGCGGGAAAGTATACGCTGACAACTACTACTGACGGTTGCGAACTTACCAGCGAAGTAACGGTCCAGGCGGCCGATCCGCCCCTGATGTACTACGCGGACGTGGACGGTGATACTTACGGAGACGATTCCAATACCATCACCGCCTGTGACCCTCAGGCAGGCTACGTGACCCGGGGCGGCGACTGCGACGATAGCAACCCGTCGGCCTATCCCGGCGGACCAATCCCCTGTAACGGCGAAGTTGCGGGCGCGGACTTGATTATCACACCGGCGACCTCTTCCATGACGGATCCACTACCCGAAAATTTCACCCTGACTGTTGAAGTGTCGGAGAGTACCGTTCCCATCGATGCGGCTACAATCCACCTGGAGTTCGACCCGGCACTGGTGCAGGTAACGAGTGCGGATCCCTTAAGTGGGTTCGTTCAGATTGTACCACCTGCCATTGACAATATTTCTGGCAACATAGCTTACGACGTGGGACGATTCTCAGACTTCCCCAGCGGCAGCTTCCCACTTGCGAATATAACCTTTCAGGCAACTGCTTCAGGGGTCGCCAGCATTGACTTCGTAACTTCCGGAAACGCCCCCTCCGCGCTCACCCGAGCTGGGACGGACGTACTGAAGAACACGACGGGTGCCACGGTGACCATCGGCCCACCCGATATCGAATGCATGGTCGACGCAAATGCCGACGGCCTACCGAAGCAATTGGATTGTAATACCGGAAGCGTTAGCCTCAGCGGCCAGACTTCCACCGGAACCTACAGCTGGAGTGGACCGAATGCCTTCACTTCCAACCAGCAGAACCCAACCGTGACAGCAGCCGGGAAGTACACGCTCACTACTACAACCTATGGATGTGCCCTCACCAGTGAGGTGACCGTTCAGCCGGCCAAAGCCCTGCAACTATTCTATGCAGATCGGGATGGAGACGGCTACGGTGACGTAAATACTACCACCTTAACGTGCGACCAGATGCCCGGCTACGTATCCCGTGCCGGCGACTGCGACGACGAGGACGCAAACGTGAACCCGGATGCTTCGGAACTCTGCGACGGAATCGACAACAACTGTGACGGGAACGTAGACGAGAACACCACCACCTCCACCTATTACGCAGATAATGATGGTGACGGTCTAGGAGACCCGAACAACGCGACCGAAGACTGCGCGCAGCCCGCGGGCTACGTAAACAACGCCCTGGACTGCAACGATAGCGATGCAAGCATTGGCGGTGCCATCATCTACTACGTCGATTTTGACGGTGACGGATACGGCGATGCAAGCTTCACAGTATCGGAGTGTTCACCTCAGCCCGGCTTTTCAACCCTGGACGGCGACTGCGACAACTTTAACAACCAAGTCTTTCCCGGCGCTCCGGAACTCTGCGACGGAATCGACAACAACTGTGACGGGAAGGTGGACGAAAACATTACCAATTCAACCTTCTACGCCGACACCGACGGCGACGGACTTGGAGACCCGAACAGCACAATTGAAGGCTGCTCCCTGCCCACGGGCTACGTCATCAACGACCGGGACTGCGACGATACTAACGCGACAATCGGGGCGGCTACCACGTACTACGCCGATGCGGACGGCGACGGCTACGGTAACGCAACGACATCCATAACAGCCTGTACCGCCCCGGCCGGTTACGTGTCGGACGCGACCGACTGTAACGACGCCAACCAGGACATCTACCCTGGCGCCCCGGAGCTCTGCGACGGTCTCGACAACGACTGCGACGGTAACGTGGACAACGGAGTAAGTTGTAATGGAACGGCCACTACCTTCTGGCTGGAGGCCGAGTGCGCGACCGTAGGTGGTGCCTGGACAACGGTTGCTAACACTGGTGCCTCCAACGGCAGCTACGTGACCCTGCTACAGGGTGGCAACGCCGGCAGTACGCCCCCGGGCGATGTACCGTCCAACCGGGTTCGCTTCTCGGTGAGCGGTGCCGAAGCCGGTGCGTACAAGCTGTTCGCCCGCATCGGTGCCCCCTCGGGCAACAACGATTCCTACTGGGTTCGGGTCAACGGCGGTACCTGGTACAAGTGGTCTGGCGGGATAACCCGTACCAGTGGTACTGGATTCGCCTGGAACGCATACCCGGGAGGTCAGCCTACGCTCTCAACGGGTAGCAATACCATCGACTTCGCCTACCGTGAAGACGGTACGCTGCTGGACAAGATCTACCTAACCAAGACGGGTACCCTGCCCACGGGCACGGGAGGTCCGGCCTCGAACTGTGCGCCCACCAACCAGCTGCCCATCGCCAGGGCCAGTGCTACGCCGACTTCGGGTACTTCGCCGCTTAACGTTCGGTTCAGCAGTACCGGTTCCTCCGACCCCGACGGCACCATCGCCAGCTACGCCTGGACATGGTCCGGTGGTTCCGCCGCCGGCCCCAACCCGACGGCAACCTTCGCCACTGGTGCCTACGCCGTAACCCTTACGGTGACCGACGATAAGGGCGCCCAGGCAACTGATGTCGTGACCATCAACGTGACCGACCCACCGGTAGCTGACAAGTCTACCTTCTGGTTGGAAGCCGAGTGCGCGACCGTAGGCGGTGCCTGGACGACGGTTGCCAATGCTGGTGCCTCCAACGACAGCTACGTGACCCTGCTACAGGGTGGCAACGCCGGCAGTACGCCCCCGGGCGATGTACCGTCCAACCGGGTTCGCTTCTCGGTGAGTGGTGCCGAAGCCGGTGCGTATAAGCTGTTCGCCCGTATCGGTGCCCCCTCGGGCAACAACGATTCCTACTGGGTTCGGGTCAACGGCGGTACTTGGTACAAGTGGTCTGGCGGGATAACCCGTACCAGTGGTACTGGATTCGCCTGGAACGCATACCCGGGAGGTCAGCCTACGCTCTCAACGGGTAGCAATACCATCGACTTCGCCTACCGTGAAGACGGTACGCTGCTGGACAAGATCTACCTGACCAAGACGGGTACCCTGCCCACGGGCACGGGAGGTCAGGCCTCGAACTGTACGCCCACCAATCAGCTGCCCATCGCCAGGGCAAGTGCTACGCCGACTTCGGGTACTTCGCCGCTCAACGTTCAGTTCAGCAGTACCGGTTCCTCCGACCCCGACGGCACCATCGCCAGCTATGCATGGGCCTGGAACGGCGGCTCCACCACGGGCGCCAGTCCGACCGCAACCTTTACCACCGGCACCTACGAAGTTACCCTTACCGTAACGGACAATATGGGAGCTCAGGCACAGGATATGGTGACCATCAATGTAACCGACCCACCCGCGGAACGGGCCACCTTCTGGCTGGAAGCTGAATGTGCTACCGTCGGAAGTGCCTGGTCTACGCTCCCCGATGGGGCCGCCGCGAACGGTGAATATGTCGTAACCATTACCGAAGAGAGCAAGGCCAGTCCACCAGCCGATATTCCCGCAAATCGAGTACGGTTTACCGTGCAGGGGGCTAAGGCAGGCAGCTACCATCTCTTCGCCCGCATTGAGGCACCGAGTGCCAATAACGATTCGTACTGGGTACGGATTAATGGTGGCGACTGGTACCGCTGGTGGTCCGGTATAACGATCAACGCAGGATTCCAGTGGAATAAGTACTCCGGCGGTCTGCTGGCCCTGAGCGCAGGTACCAATACCATCGACTTTGCGTACCGTGAAGTCGGCACGAAGCTCGACAAGCTCCACCTGAACCTTACCGGTGTTCAACCCACTGGTTTGGGGCAGCAAGCAACCAACTGCGGCCCGACCTCACCGGATAGTGACGGCGACGGAGTCGCGGATAGCCAGGACAACTGTCCCACTGTACCAAATGCGGACCAGATCATCCCCCGCTACTACGCTGACTTTGACGGCGACGGCTACGGCGATCCCAACGACTTCGTGGACCAGTGCACCCAACCGATCGACTTCGTTACCAACCAGCTCGATAACTGCCCATCGATCAATACCGATAACCTGAACGACAGCGACGGTGATGGAATTGGCGATGCCTGTGACACCCCCGATCCGACCGTAGCTAGTTACTGGGTAGAAGCTGAATGTGCCGTCGTTGGCGCTGGCTGGGGAACCGTCTCCAACTCGTCCGCTTCCGGTACCCAACAGGTGATCTTCTCCGGAGAAAAGCGCACGACTGCACCACCCATCAACGAGCCCGCCCAGGAAGTTCGCTTCGATGTATCCCTGGCGCAAGCCGGCACGTACCAACTTTATCTACGGCTCAACGCACCCGATGAGAGTCGCAACTCCCTATGGGTCCGCGTCGACCAGGGTCCCTGGATGAAGATGTGGAAGGCCGTCGGTGGTGCCTCGCTGATCACTAATGGCCTCGAGTGGCGGAAAGCCAACGACGACGGTGCAGACCGGAGCTTCCAGCTTACCGCCGGCAACCACACCATCACCGTAGCAAACCGCGAGCCGGGAACCGTACTTGATAAGGTGTACCTCACCTCCACGCCCACGGTGCCGACCGGGCTGGGTGAAGCCGCTACCAACTGTGGGGGAACCAGCATCCGCTCTGTAGATTCCTTCGAATTTGCTAAGGAGACTCCACCGGCAGTTACCCCAGAACTGAGCCTTTACCCCAACCCCGTCGCCAATCAGCTGAACTTCTCCCTGCAGAGTGACTACCGGGGATCGGTTGATGTACTGCTCACCGACGCCACCGGACGCACCATCAACACGCTGAAGGTTGACAAGGGCAGCGACGAACTGCGGTACGAACTGCACTTGTCCACCCTACCCTCCGGAGTGTACCGCCTGCGGGTGATCGAAGGCGATCGCCAGATCATCAAACCGTTCATCAAGCTGTAACCGCATCGGTATTCTTGATCACCAGAATGGGGTCGCGTCGGAATGACGCGGCCCCATTTTTTATTGGTCATCTACCGATTTATTGTGGTAGAACAGGTTGTCGCCAGGTCGCCTTGCTACGCCTGGCCACCGTTTACTGCTCCTGCGGCCCCGCCGGTTCGTGGCATCTTGCCGCGGCCTCCCCGGTTCGTGGCATCTTGCCGCGGCCTCCCCGGTTCGTGGCATCTTGCCGCGGCCTCCCCGGTTCGTGGCATCCTGCCGCGGTTTCTACCAAAGCCTCCTCCAGCATCAGCCCCGGCAAGATGCCGGGAACCGACCTGCCGCGGTTCCTAACATGCCTCCTCGAGCACCAGCCCCGGCAAGATGCCGGGAACCAATATGCCGCGGTCACCTTCCTAAGCCTCCTCAAGCACCAGCCCCGGCAAGATGCCGGGAACCAACCTGCCACGTATGTTCCAACCTCCCGAACATATGGACTCTCGGCACCGAAAGTGGACGTAGACCGACACGAGTAGGGGTAGGTTGGTATATTTTACCTTCCTTTCCATTATTGCCCCCACACCATGTTCCGATTCTTTAGCTTGTTATTTTTTATTGCACTATCGACTGGGGCATTCGGGCAGGGCGTTTCGGTGTATGGCCAGGTCGTAGATATTATGGACGGCACCCCCCTCATCGGCAGCTACGTGGTGCTTAATCAAGGAGCGGAGTCTACTTCTTACCAAACGATCACCGACTACGACGGTAACTTTATCCTCACCGGGGTAACCGCAGGGAGATACACTCTCCTGGTGACCTACCTGGGATATGCCAACTACACCCTCGACTTTACGGTAGCTAACGAAAGCATCGAGGTGGGCGCACTAAAACTCAGTCAGGGGGTAGAACTGGCCCAGATTGAAGTGGTGGAAAAAGTCGTCCCCATCAGACAGCGGGGCGATACGACACAGCTCAATGCAGCTGCCTACAAAACCTTGCCCGATGCATCCGCGGAGGAGTTGGTGCAGAAAATGCCGACGATTGCTATTGCGGACGGTAAGTTGAGCGCGCAGGGGGAGGAAGTCCGGCGGGTGATCGTCGACGGCAAGCCATTCTTCGGAGACGATGCGCTGGCTACCCTACGTAACCTGCCAGCCAAAATTATTGAGAGCATCGAGATATTCGACGAACAGAGCGAAGAGGCCAAGGCCTCCGGCTTCGACGACGGGAATGCCGCAAAAACGATCAACATCGTCACCAAAAAGAACATGCGCAACGGCACTTTCGGTAGGCTTTACGCCGGATACGGCTCCGACGATCGGTACGATGCCGGTGGCAACGTGAGTAATTTCCAGGGTGCGCGTAGGCTGTCCATTGTCTTGATGACGAACAATGTCAATCGGCAAAACTTTTCGAACGACGCCATGGGCACCGATCCAACGGAGAACGGCAATAATTCCGGCACGTCCGGCAACTTCGCGGTCAGGCCACAAAACGGTATCGTAAGCACCAATGCCCTGGGGGCAAACCTGAGCGAAGAGTGGGGAGAACGCATCAAGGTGAGTGCCAGCTACTTTGTTAACGCGGCCAAGGGAATCGTGAGTCGCACTCGCAACCGACAGTACTTTGACGAAGAAGGACTTACGGAGCGCTACCGCGAAAAAGGGGACGAACGAAGTAAAACCAGCAACCATCGCTTCGACGGCCGCTTTGATTACCGAATAAACGACCGGAATACGTTCCTGTGGCGCCCGAAACTTTCCTGGCGGGGAAATACCGGCGAGGAAGTGACCCGGGGTACCACCCTGCTCGACACGCAGGCGATCGACAGCAGCCGCAATGAATTCAACGGCCGGTTCACATCGCTCAACGTAACCAATAATCTTCTCTGGAGGCACCACTTTCCCACTTCGCGCAGAAAGCTTACGATTAACCTTTACCATGCCTACCAACCCAACCAGGGCGATAACCAACTGCGGTACGCGGAATCGGGCAGTGGCGGTAGTCAGCGCAATATCGACCAACGGTCGCGGCAGGAACGAGATCGGAATTACGGCTCCCTTAACATTCAATTGGCCCAACCCGTAAGTCGGCACGCGTCATTACTGGTGAGTGGGAGGACCAGCGTGAGGGACGAAAGCAGCGAGCAGGTGACCTACGAAAGGGATCCCCTGACCGATGCATACGATATATCGCTCGCTGAGCAAAGCGGCACCCTCTCCAGCAAGTATTTCAGTCAGGATTTCGGTGGTGGGCTTAACGTATATAAGGGCGGATTGCGGCTCACCGCCCGCGCCGTCGTGCAGTATGCCAGTCTGGTAAACAACCAATTGATTCCTCCCCTGCCCCCGAACGAAAGCACCTTCTGGAGCGTCCTGCCCACCCTATCCCTCAAGTTCAAAAATGACCACGCTGGTTACCTGAGCTTAGTTTACCGGAGTCAGCCCAGACTTCCCTCGGCTGCCCAGTTGCAGGAGGTAATAGACAACGATAATCCCAGATTGCTCCGGGCGGGGAATCCTGGTTTACGTCAAGAGATTCGGCACAACCTGTACTTCCGCTACAACTCCACCAAGGCATCCGCCGGAACGGTTTTCTTCGCCATGCTCGGGGGCGGCATCACCGCACAAGATATATCGAACAGCACCTATGTGGCGAACAGTGACGTGGGTCGGGCGTATGCGGTACCCGAAGGATCGCGAATAATCCTACCTGTGAATCTGAACGGCAGTTGGCACCTCCGAGCACGCTCTACGCTTGGTTTTCCGGTCGATTTGATCGGGTCGAACGTGAACCTCGATCTTTCGGCAAGCACCGGAAGCCTTCCCGGACTGATCAACGGAAAGCTCAACAGCACCAAGCGATCCAACACCGGCGTCGGCATCACCTTTTCCAGTAACGTAAGCGACCGCGTCGATTTCTCCCTTTCCGCCGAAGGAAGCATGAATTGGTCCGTAAACGAGCTGCAACCGGCCAGCAACAATCAATTTTTCAATCAGACTTCTCGCTTTAAACTGAACTGGATCGTTGGACCGGGAATCGTGTTTCGCAACGACATTCTACACCGATTCTATCGCGGCCTCGATGCCGGCGAGGATATGGATTACGTGCTCTGGAATATGAGCATCGGCAAACAACTCCTAAAGAACAACCGGGGAGAACTCAATCTGTCCGTATTCGACCTGCTGGGCCAGAACGTCAGTTTGCGTCGCCGAGTGACCAGCAACTTCACTGAAGACATTCGCACCGACGTACTTACCCGTTACATTAAGCTCAACTTTAAGTACGAGCTGCGGAAGTTTGGACCGTGATGTGTGCGACAGGGGTTGGATAAGTAGGTCTTTGATCGGTTTATTTAATGGCAATTGAATGGGGCGGGGACGCGGGAGCAATGAATTTTAGGGGGAAGCAAATCTCCGGTCGGTAATTAGGGCGCGGTCGGAGACCGCATTGTGCTTTCGCCCCGATAGCTATCGGGGAGGACCGCATTATACTGTGCGCCTACCTTGGTGCGGATGTTGGGCCTTTGTCCCCTTTTACCTCTTTAGGGAAGGTACAGCTTACTGTTTGCCGTCTGCGCTGCGTTCTCTGGTAAAGAATTTGGACTGATCCCGGTAGATATCCTGCCGTTCCATATCCAGCCGGTCGTACTTCGTATCCAATAACCAGCGGGGGCGGGAGAGGCCCATTTCCCAGGCGAAGAGCACTTTGAACAGCTCGCGTACGCGCTCCGGTTCGGCGATGGCCAGGTCATTTCGTTCGCTGATGTCGTCGGGCAAGTAGAACAATTCAGCGGGGCGATCGGCGTAGCGGATCAGTTTCCAGTCTCCGTCGCGCACGGCGGCCCTTACCCCCCGCTTCCAGAAAAGTCGCTCGTGGGGACGGGACTGGTTTGCACCATTCAGGTAGGGCACCAAATTTACCCCGTCCAGATGGGACAATGAGCTCACTACTCCCCCACCGGCCAATACGAAGGTGGGCAGTAGGTCAAGGGCACTTACGGGTTGCTCATACACTTGCTCGGCTCTCAATTGTCTCGGCCAACTCATGACGAAAGGCACGCGGATCCCGCCTTCGAGATAGGTGGACTTAGTGCCACTAAGGGGATAGTTGCTGGAAGCGTTATTATCCGTGGGTCCGCCATTGTCGTTGGTAAATACGATGATGGTGTTCTCCGTCAGGCCCAAATGCTCTAGCTTGTCCAACACGACGCCGCAGGCCCGGTCGAGGGCAAGGGTCATGGCCGCAACTTTTTGCCGGTGTCCCGCTAAACCGGGGAATCGTTCCACGTCTTCGGGTCTGGCGTCCATCGGCGAATGGACCGCGTTGAAGGCGAGGAGGGCGAAGAAGGGTCTATCCTTATTGCGTTCGATGAACTCTGCCGTCTCATCTCCCAGCACATCAGTTAAGTAACCATCGTGTTCCGCAAAATTACCGATCCCCCTTTCCAGCCGGTTCTGTGGGTCCGTAGGCATGTTTTCGTAGGAAAAGTAATCGCGCGCGCCGCCCCGGAACCCGTAGAATTCGTCGAAGCCCCGATTCAACGGGTGGAATCGATCGGCGCCCCCCTGGTGCCACTTGCCGAAATAAGCGGTGCGGTACCCGAGGGCCTGCAGGTAGTCGCCCATGGTCTGCTCCTCCACGGGCAGACCCATTTCCTCCCCGTCGACGGCAGAGACGGGACTCATGTAGCCCGGCACGTTATTCTCCTCGTACCCGAAACGGTGCGGGTACTTTCCGGTCAGGATACCGGCACGTGACGGACCGCAGGTGGGATGCGACACGTACCCCTGAGTGAAACGCACGCCCCGGGCCACGAGCCGGTCGAGATTAGGGGTGATCATCGTTTTACTACCCTGAAAACCGAAGTCGGCGTACCCGGCGTCGTCGGCAAGGAGGAATACGATGTTCGGCCGGTCCTGACCGAATGCTATACTCGAAACAAATACGCACAGAAGTACAACGGGAAGGAATTTCATAGGTATGTAATTTGAAAGGAGCGGGCGGGGCCGCGGGTGCAGAGCGTATACCGAGGTACAGCGATCCGACGAGTAAACGGCTAGTAAACTATTGATTGACATACTTAATGAAAACTCTGGATGAGTAACCTATCATGGCTTTGGATTGCTACAAATTTTGACTCCGTGTTTATTGTATGACTGAAGCCATCGTCAGCACAGCTTCGTAGTATTAAGTCGGCTCCTGCGCTCCGCCGCCCGAGTGTTGCGGCAGCTGCGCACGTACGCGCCGCAAATGATCCTTTAAACTTGAGTAATCCCCGGCGGCAATGAGGTCACTCCTGAGCAGGGAACTGCCCATTCCTACGCCGTACACTCCGGCCGCAAAGAAGGACGCGATGTTTTCCAGTGATACGCCACCGGTGGGTACCAGTTTGATTTGCGGCAGGGGACCATGTATGTCCTTGAGATACTCAACCCCAAGCTGACTGGCGGGGAAGACCTTGACCGCGGTGGCACCCAGATTCCAGGCCCGGTAGATCTCCGTCGGGGTATAAGCTCCGGGAAAGACGGGAATGCGGTCGGTCACGCACCTCGTGATTACCTCCTCGTCCAGAATGGGCGTAACGACAAAGGACGCTCCGGCCGTAAGTGCTTCGTCCAGTTGGTCCGGAGTGCAGACCGTACCGGCACCGACGTTGAGGGAAGGAAACTGCCGGGAGAGGTGACTGATAATTTGGCCTACGTCCGGCGTATTTATGGTAACCTCAAGGGTGGTGAATCCGGTTTCGGAGAGTGCTTCCGCTACCCGCTCACACGCTTCGGCGGACAGGCCCCTTAGGATGGCCACCACGGGCGCCGAGTGAAAGAAAGTCCAATTAAATTTGGAGAAATCAGCCATGGGTGGCAAGGATTTGACACTGTCCCCGCAACAGGGCGCGTTCGATGAGTTGATCGTCTAGCACGACTAGGTGATCCGCTCCGCAAAGTTCCTGGAGTGCGGCACGGTACAGGATGCGCAGGGAACCGGAAGCGGCCAACCAGAGTGGTTGCTCCACTTCGACTGCGACATCGTGTAGTTCCGCCCCGATGAGGAGTCCGCTGAGGCGGTAATAATTATCGACGGGATCGGTGTCGCGTAGGACGTGTCCCGCACGGATGGCAAACAAATGGGCCGTGGCACCCTCCCGGCATCCAGTTTGTACCGCGCTGAGAAAAGCGGACTGGGTGCGGGTATTCCACACACCGTCCCGCACGGAATTGGCCAGGATGCTACGGGAAGTGAGGAACTCGAACAGCTCTCCCGTCATGTAACTCTGGAAATCGGTAAACCGTCCCTGCCGGTACCGCAGGTGTTTGCTGTGGGTGCCGGGGAGAAGAAGCACTCCTTCCGCCTGCGGATCCAGCTCGTCAAGTAGTCCGAGCGCCTGCGTTTCCTCGCCCCGCATGATGCCGGTTTCGCTGTGTACACCCGATACCAGCACGAGTGCCTGGCCGCTGCGAAACTCACGGACTTCACTGACCAGATTGCGTGCTTGCCGGCCGATGGGAAGCTTACCGTACGGCAGTTCCTGCATGCCAATATTGGCCGATGCCATGCCACTCACCACGATCGGGAAGGTAGGCCGGGCTTCTGGCAACAGATCAACTTGCTCCCGCAAGTAAGCGGCAAAGTGTCTGTAGCGATCAGAGCGGTCGCCGGACAGGAACTGCTCGTTCATCCGCTGGATGCCCTGACCGGTGGCCCGCTGCGCGAGCACGTCCAGCGTTGCGGCTTCCACCACCCGCAACCGAAAGTTGCTGGTGCCCCAATCGCAGCTAATGAAGTAGGGGTGATCAGTCATGGTGTAGCAGTTTCCGAATAAATAATTCTCATTGTCCTAAACGCAGCAAGACGTGCAATCTAAAGTAAGGATGCTGCTGGTGTAGACTACTCATTGCGTAAAGGTTACCACCCATGGTTAAATGTGGGTGGTAGGTTTTTATGATTGCAAGTACGGTCCCTAGTATTAGGCATGCTTGAAGCGATCATTCCGCTACGGTCCGGCAATCTACCTATTTTACTTGCCAGACACCCACCTCGATTACTTCACCAATCCATAAGATGAAGGACCTTACGATTACCAAAGTGGAACTGTTTCGGGTTCCCCCCCGCTGGTTATTCCTCAAACTCACTACCGCCTGCGGCATCGTAGGCTGGGGCGAACCGGTGGTCGAAGGCCGGGCCGCTACCGTGGAAGCCTGCATCCGGGAAATCGAAGTTCACCTTATCGGCCACCCGGCGAATAAGATCGAAGACTTCTGGCAGATGATCTACCGCGGCGGATTCTACCGCGGCGGACCGGTGCTCATGAGCGCCCTCTCCGGCATCGATCAAGCGATGTGGGACATTAAGGGAAAGGCACTTGAGGTTCCCGTGTACGAGTTGCTGGGCGGTGCGGTACGTGACCGGGTGCGCATCTACGGTTGGATCAACGAGGAGACCCCGGAGCAACTCGCCGCCGCCGCCCGCCGCAGGATTTTGGACGGCTTTACGGCCCTCAAAATGAACGCCTGCGAACGCATGGAGTGGATCGACAGTCCCGCCAAGGTGGAAGAGGCTGCCGCCAAAATGGCCGCCGTTCGGGAAGCCGTCGGCAACGAGGTGCTGATTGGACTCGACCTGCACGGGCGCGTACACAAGGGACAGGCCAAGGCGATCATCCGGGCCCTCGAGCCCTACTCGCCCTACTTCTTCGAAGAGCTGGTGCTGGCCGAGAACAACGACGCCCTCAAGTCACTGCGCGATTTCACTCACGTACCCATCGCAACCGGAGAGCGGATGTACTCTCGCTGGGACTTCAAGCGGGTGCTCGAGCAGCAGGCGGTCGATATCGTACAACCCGATCTCAGTCACGCCGGCGGCATCACAGAGGTCAAAAAGATCGCCACCATGGCCGAAGCTTATGACGTAGCCATCGCACCCCACTGTCCGCTCGGACCGATCAGTCTGGCCGCTGCCCTCCAGATCGACTTCAACTGCATCAATGCCCTCATCCAGGAAACAAGTCTGGGCATCCACTACAACGTCGGCACCGATCTGGTCGATTACCTCGTTGACCCCGACGGATTCGGGCTGCGCGACGGCCACGTCCCGTTGATGACCAAACCCGGGCTCGGCATCGAGATCAACGAGGACAAAGTGCGGGAAGCCGCCGAAGTGGGCCACGATTGGAAAAATCCCATCTGGCGCAATCCGGACGGATCGGTAACCGAGTGGTAGCATGATCCCTTCGACTATACCAACCAAGAAACGCTACAACATCCTGGCGCTCATTTTCGTGACCGTAGTGATCAACTACATGGATCGAAGCAACATCTCCGTGGCCGCCGCCGCCATTAGCGAGGAATTGGAGCTCACGAAAGTGCAACTGGGACTGATCTTTTCCGCCTTCGGGCTTACCTACTCGCTACTTCAAATTCCGGGTGGCATTCTGGCCGACTACGCCCGACCGCGGATCCTGTACCCAATCTTGCTGGTCCTATGGTCGCTGGCGACACTGCTGCAGGGACTGGTCAGTTCACTCGCGGCCCTGATCGGACTGCGGGCCTCCATCGGCGTTTTTGAAGCCCCCTCCTACCCCACCAACAATAAGATCGTGACCAGCTGGTTTCCGGAGCGGGAGCGGGCCTCTGCCATCGCGGTATATACTTCAGGGCAGTTCATCGGACTGGCCTTCCTGACACCGGTGCTAGTGACCATCCAGGCCTACTTCGGCTGGCGGGGACTGTTCATCATTTCCGGATTGGTGGGCATCGTGTGGGCCGCGATCTGGTGGTTTGCCTACCGGGATCCGCGGGAACACGAAAGTGTTAGTCAAGAAGAACTGGACCTCATTGAAAGTGGTGGCGGCATTTTGGGCGAACGGACCGATGCGAAGGATGAGGGGAAAAAATCATTCAAGCCTTCGGAGCTCCGGGAAGTATTCGTTCACCGCAAACTGTGGGGAATTTATCTCGGTCAGTTCTGTCTAGGCTCGCTGTTCATCTTCTTCCTGACGTGGTTTCCGACCTACCTGGTAGAGTTCCGGGGGCTGGACTTCATCAAATCCGGTTTCCTGGCGTCCATCCCCTTCCTGGCGGCCTTCTTCGGGGTGTTGCTGGCGGGGTTCATGTCTGATTTCCTCGTCCGGCGGGGGGTGAGCAAGGAAGCCTCCCGCAAGGGGCCGATCCTCATTGGCATGCTCTTGTCCACCTCGGTCATCGGAGCGAACTATACGGACAGTACGGCCTGGATTATTTTCTTCCTGGCGCTGGCCTTCTTTGGCAACGGGCTGGCTTCCATTTCGTGGGTGTTCGTCTCGCTCCTCGCGCCCCGCCGCCTGATCGGTCTGGCCGGCGGCGTATTCAACTTCATCGGCGGACTGGCCGCCGTGGTCACCCCCACCGTGATCGGCTACCTGGTGCAGGATGGCGACTTCGCCCCCGCCCTCTTGTTTGTGGGTGGGATGGCTTTTCTTGGATTCTGTAGCTACCTGTTCCTGGTCGGAAAGATCGTTCGCGTCGGGGAAGACGAAAATTCATTGCTCCTATAATTACGTAGCTCCTGCGCTACGCCGCCCAAATAATTTGTTGCCCTATGTTGCGAAACGCACTACTCCCCCTCCTCCTTATTCTGCTATTTGGCTGCACAGACCGGGAAACCTCCGAACCCAACTCCAACGCGGATCGGGTTACCGGCGGCTTTCCCTTCGTCCTTCCGGACACCCTGCCCGATCGCCCGCTGAGTGCTGCGCTTAAACGGAACTACACGGCCTACCCGGCTCCGCGCCCCGAGGAAAACGAGCTGTACTCCCAGTTCAAGTACACCGAGCTTAAAGGCTTCGATTACAACGGAGGCGACGGGACGATCTCGCGCCGCGACCCCTCGAAGGTGATCTTCGCGAACGGGAAGTACTACGTCTGGTATACCCACCGGCACACGCCTACCCCACCCCAGGGTGCGGAGAAGTCGACCGAAACGATCCCCTCCAGCGACTGGGACCTGGCCGATATCTGGTACGCCACGAGCGAGGACGGGTTCACCTGGACCGAACAGGGGGTAGCCGTACCCCGACCACCGAAGCCGCAGGTAGGCTGGCGATCCGTGACTACGACCGACATCCTTGAATGGGCAGGCAAGTATTACCTGTACTATCAGGGCTTTATGGAAGCGAGCGGCAAGCGGGGCGACGACTGTCCGGTAGCCGTCTCCTATGCGGATTCCCCCGACGGTCCCTGGACGGCCCACGGCGAAGTGGTGATCCCGAACGGGGCCGCGGGCGAGTGGGACCAGTACTCCATTCACGATCCCTACCCGCTGGTGCACGACGGTAAGATTTACATCTACTACAAATCCGACTTCGGCGGCGAGGGCAAGAAGCTGGTACGTATGCACGGACTGGCCACCGCCGATGATCCCCTGGGGCCGTTCACCAAACACCCACTGAACCCGGTACTGAACTCCGGGCACGAAACCACCCTGTTCCCGTGGAAAGAGGGCATCGCTGCGCTGGTCATCAAGGACGGCAACGAGCACTTCACGGTGCAGTACGCGGAAGACGGCGTCAACTTCGAGATCGCCGCCATTACGGACCTCATGCCGACGGCGGCGGGGCCCTTCATCCCCGATGCCTTTACGGATACCAAGGACGGACGCGGCATCACCTGGGGCATCGCCCACCTCACGAACGCGACCACCTGGGCGCACAACCACGCGGTGCTGCTGCGCTTCGATTGCGACCTTAGCCAGGACGTGCACGACCCCGACATGAAGAACCACAATTACTACTACAAGCCGGACTTCTACTACCAGCACGGGCTAACCGTCAAAGAACGGGAGCGCATCGAGGAGGCGAACGCCGCCTTGCGTGGCCGGTAACTATTTCGGATTGAAAGGAGGGGCCGCTAAGTAGGTACATACCTTTACCTTAGTCTCAATGAACTACACTACCGATCTCAACGTCAAATTGTACTTGCTTACCCTGCTGACCGGTCTGCTGCTGTGTGGCTGTCCGTCCTGCAACAATAACACGGCCGGGGGAGCGACCAACGAAAGTGAGCGGCGCCCGCCCAACATCCTCTTTGCCATTGCCGACGATGCCTCCTGGAAGCACTTCGGTGCCTACGGTTGCGACTGGGTGGAGACGCCCGCCTTCGACCGGGTGGCAGCCGCGGGCCTCCTGTTTGCCAATGCCTACACGCCAAACGCCAAGTGTGCCCCCTCCCGCTCCTGTATTCTCACCGGCCGCAACCCCTGGCAGCTGGAAGAGGCCGCCAACCATTCCCCCCATTTTCCCGCCAAGTTTACCACCTACGTCGAAGCGCTCGGCGCGCACGGCTACTGGACGGGCGCCACGGGCAAGGGGTGGGCGCCGGGCAATCCGGGGATGCGCGACGGCAAGGCGCGAGAGCTGGCCGGACCGAAGTTCGACGCGTTCACCACAAGACCACCGGCCAGGTTCATGTCCAACAACGATTACGCCCAAAACTTCGCCACCTTTCTCGAAGCGCGTCCGGCGGGACAGCCTTTCTGCTTCTGGTACGGCAGCACCGAGCCCCACCGGGCCTACGAGTTCGGTGCCGGAGTGGCTCACGGTAAGGAACTCTCCGATATCGACGAAGTACCCCCTTTCTGGCCCGACGTGGATAGCGTACGGACCGACATGCTGGATTATGCCTTCGAGATCGAGTACTTCGACCACCACCTGCAGCGCATGCTCGCACTGCTGGAGGAAGCCGGCGAATTGGACAACACGATCGTAGTGGTCACCGCCGACAACGGCATGCCCTTTCCGCGCATCAAGGGGCAGGTCTACGAATACTCCAACCACCTCCCGCTGGCCGTTATGTGGCCCGACGGCATCCAAAACCCCGGCCGGACCGTAACTGAATTCGTCAACTTCATCGACTTCGCCCCCACCTTCCTGGCAGCTGCAGATCTAACGGTAAAAGCATCTGGCATGCAGGATATTACGGGAAACAGTTTGCTGGATATTTTTACCGGGGAAGGGGGGAAGGACATCGCAAGTAACCGCGACCATGTACTGGTAGGAAAGGAACGTCACGATGTCGGCCGGCCCAACGACGCGGGCTACCCGGTCCGGGGACTTATTCAGGATGGCTTTCTCTACCTGCACAACTTTAAACCCGACCGCTGGCCCGTCGGTAACCCCATCACCGGTTACCTCAATACGGACGGCAGTCCCACAAAATCGTATCTCCTCAACACCCACCGCTACGGCAACGAGCGAGAGTGGTGGGCACTGAACTTCGGTAAGCGGGTCGAGGAAGAACTATACGACATCCGGGCCGATCCGTACTGCATGACAAATCTGGCCAACGACGCCCGCTACACCGAACGCAAACAATCCATGTCTGCCTCCATGACCGTAGAGCTTATGGCACAGAACGATCCACGCATCCTCGGCAACGGCGACGTATTTGACCAGTACCCCTACTCCGGCGCGGTGCAGGACCTGTACAACCGCTTCATCGCCGGCGAACGAGTGCCCACCGGTTGGGTGAACGACAGCGACTACGAGGCTGCGGATCCGGAGTAAGCGGCCGCCCTAATGCACTTGCCCCGGCAGCTGCTCCGGCCCCAGCCCGTTGGTGAGGTCGCCGCCGCACTTGTCCAGGAGGATGGCTTTTAATTCGGAAACCCGTTGCTCCTGCGTCCCCGCCAAATCGTGTTGTTCGGAGTAGTCGTCCGGCAGGCAGTACAGCTGATACAGGTCGTGGGCGCGCACGTAGCGGAGCTTCCAGCCCTCGTGGGTGACGATGGCCGGGCCCATCATGGAAGAGGTGACGGTGTAAGTGCGCGGGACGGACTCCCGGCCGAAGAGGGTACCCGCGTAGGAAACCCCATCCTTATTTTCCACGGGTGGCTGCCCGATGATCTCCGCCAGGGTATTGAGGAAGTCGTAGTTGCTGACCATTTGCTCGCTCACTGAATGTGGTGCGATGTGACCCTTCCAGTACCAAAACAGAGGCACCCGCGTGCCGCCCTCCCAGTTGGAGCGCTTGTGGCCCGACATGCCGTCGTTGCCGTCAAAAACGTCCCCGATGGCGGCCGTGGTGAAACGCGTCTTCACCTGGTCGAATCGGTTGCCGGCCAGGTCGGTTTTGCCCTTCGAGGTGCGCCCCTCGGCGGCGTAGTAGATCTCGTGGCCGTTGTCGGAGGTGAAGACGATAATGGTATTATCGAGTTCGTTCATCTCCTCCAGTTTTTGGTGGATGCGGCCGACGTCGTCGTCGAGCATTTTCACCATACTGGCGTACTCTTTTTCCAGCTCAGTCAGTTCGGGGTGGTCGCGAAAGTCGGGATGTACCTCGGGCACCATGATTGGGCCGTGGGGCAGCTGGGTAGGAAAGAAAACGAAGAAGGGCTTGCCGGTTTTCCGCGGGTGGTGATCATCGAGAAAGCCCAGCATCTTGTCCACGATCAGGTGCTCGGAGTAGACGGCCTTGCCCGTCATATCCCAGCGGTCGCGGTAGGCTTCGGGGGAGTTGCTCTCCTTCGTTTTTGCGCAGTCCACATGGGTGTTGCCGGGGATTTCGACTTTCTCGCCGTTCTCGAAGAGGAAGGGCGGGTAGAAGCCGTGGCAGCGCTCGTGGTCGTAGTAGCCGAAGTGGTGGTCCCAGCCGTGGCGCTCCAGTCGGGCGGGGGTAGTTGCGAAGCCCCACTCCAGCTTGCCGAACTGGGCGGTAACGTAGCCCGCTTGCTGGGCGACCTGACCGAGAAACACCTCGTCGGCAGGGGCCGGGGCAACGGTGGCTTCCACCCGCTCCACGATCTGGTCCAGCGAGAGCTTACGGTCTAGTTCCTTGAAGATGCCAGCTTTCGTGACCCGTTGCCAGGGCAGGTTGCGGACGTCGTGGCGGCCGGTGAGCAGACTCATGCGGGCGGGTGCGCAATAGGTAGCCCCGTACGCCCGCTCGAAGCGCATGCCTGCCCGGGCCAGCCGGTCGATGTGGGGGGTGCTGATGATTCGCTGTCCGTAGGTGCCCAGCAGGCCCCGGCCGAGGTCGTCGGCGTAGATGAGGATCACGTTGGGTTGTTGTGCGCGCACGAGCGACGGTGCGAGAACGAGGATCGCGGCGAGGAGGTATAGGGTCCGTTTATACATGGTCAGCGGGTTGTAGCGGGGGATTCCCAAGCTACCCAAATGGTGTGGCGGCTAAAGCGCATTCCGTGTCATTGGGGCGAAGATGAATCGCTCGACACCCCTTTTTGATACGGAGACCCGCCTGCCTACGTCACCGAATCCGCCGTTCCATCCTAGTTGTCCGAAAACACGTAAAACCCAACCCCGTAGGCCGGCAATTCCACCGCACCGGCCGCTGCGGGCTTCCCGGTTATTTCCGGCAACTGATCGTTCGCCGTAAGCGTCAGTTCTTCCCCGTTGAGGTAAACGGTCTTGCTCCGGAGGTCGTCGGAAGTGAGGACGAAGGCGCGTGACGCGGCGGGCAGGTCGACGGTGATCGGAGCGTCAGTCGGATTGATCAGCAGCAGGGTTTTGCCGTCGGGGTTGTCCCGGTGGCTGTGCAGGTAAACTCCCAGGCGGCCGCCGTCTACACCGGGATCGTACACTCGCGTGCCCATCAGCTGACGCCACAGCAGGGCCGCCCAGTAGTTGGGGCGGGGCGTGTGGGTCGCCTGGTCGAGGATTCCGTACTCACTGGCCGTGAGGGTATTGTGCATGATGATCTTGACGTCCTCCCGGGCCAGCAGTCCCATCTGGGAGAGGTAGCGGAAGACGTCGATGTATTCGGCCGCCCAGGGATTGCCGCCACAGGCCGCCTCGGCGGTCTCGGTGAGCCAGATGGGCGTTTCGGGCAGGTGGCGATCGTGCTCCTTCTTGTAGAATGCGTAGGTGCCCAGGGTTTTATGGAGCCAGTTATCGGTCAGGGCACTGTCGACCGGCGAGTGCATGGGGGGTGCCTGGGCGCACCGCAGCGACACGCCGCCATAGTGGTGGTAAGCGAAAATGTCGAAATCGGGTTTGGGCGAAGCCGACAGCAGGGCGTCGGTCGACAGCGGCATATTCATTCCGGCGGGCATCAGGCCGCCCTCTCCTACTGCATCCGGACCGGCAATCGGTACATCGGGTAGCGCTTCGTGGATGAAGTCGGTAAAGACGGCTACGTCCTGGGCAAAATCCTGGGCGGTGTACCCCTTCGGGGCACCGGCGTATTCCGGCATATTGGGCTCGTTGAAAAACTGTACGGCCTCGATCGTTCCGCCGGCTTGTTTGGTGAAGTCGAGGAGTAGTCGCGCCTGTTCGGGCGTCCAGCGTCCGTCTTCATCCCGTGTGCCGGGACTAATTGCGAAGGAAGTCATGAGATCGGCCCCGGTAGCTTCCGCAAAGTCGAGCACCCCACGCCATTCCTCGCGCGTCAGCACGTTCTTGAAGCCTTCGGGTGCTTTCTCTAGTTTTGCGGAATCGTTGTCCTGAAAGTACACGTAGTTGGCCCACGAACCGCTCACGCGCATAAAGGCCGGGGAGAGGGCCTCGGCCAGCGTGCGCAGGCGTAGGTTGCTCAGGTCGACGGGTGACCGGTAGCGGTAGCGGTTCTTGTTCTCCCCTACCTCCCCCGCCGCCGTGATATCGGACGTTTGCGTGGTATCCATCTGGTCGTAGGGGATCCAGAAATCGCCCCCTACGACCTCGGCCATTTCCACGTTGTAGGAGGAAAAGCGCTCGTCGATCTCGGCCACCTGCTCGCGGTCGTCGATGGTGATGGTTACGGGAGTTTGGCTCCAGAGCGGTCCCGCTAGGCTCAGGAGGGCTAGAAAAAGTATTGTGCGTAGGTGTATTCGCATGGTGTTGTTGTAGTGTCCGGTTTATCTGTCCACTATAATACTTCATATTTCCCACGCGTGGCTGTATCACGTGATTGCCCCCGCCCCCCTACGAAGCGCGGGGGGCAAAATTGTGGCCACTTCCCTGTCGCGAATGCTACCTACCTTACCCTATCCAAACCATTACCCAATGTCTGACAAGGATAAGAAAAAGCCAACGCCCGCCCGCCCCGCTCCCGTAAACAAGCCCAAGCCGCGCAATACCCCTCCCGGCAGACCCAACTCTCCGCCACCCGCCAGACCACAGCGACCGGCCGGACCGAAGCGGTAAACAAACCGATTAGAAGCCGTAGCGCACCACGCCCCGCAGGGACAAGGGCGCCCCCGGAGTAAAGTGGATCTCCTCAACGGCGGCGGGTTCCTCGAACAAGCGGGACGTCGTGGCAAACTGGGTTTCGAGCCAGTCGGCGTCCAGTAGGTTTTCCACGATTAAGCCGATGGTAACGGGACCGAAGCGGTAGTTCGCATTCGCATCGATCAGGGTGTATCCATCGGCAACAATGGAGTTGTCCTCGTTGGCCGGCCGGTCGCGGATGTAGCGGTACCGAATCCCTCCGGACAGCCGGCTGCGGAGTACTGTCACGCCGCCCGTGCTCGTCAGATCGGGCGCCAGGGGGATGTAGTTCGCTCCTTCCGGATCGTTGACGCTACGGGCAAAGGCGTAGTTGATATCGGCATCGGCAAAGAGCCAGTCGGTAAATTGGTAGCGGAGGCCCAGGTCGACTCCCATGCGGCGACTCTCCCCACTCGGCTCAACGATACCCGCATCTCCGACGTACACGAACTCCTGTTCCAGAAAGAGGTACCAGAGCGCGGCATTCAGGAAGAGTCGACCGGTAGGCCGGTAAATTCCGCCCAGATCGGCGCCGTAGGCAGCGGGCAGAATTTTATCGGCCGTCTGATCGATGACCACCCGCGTATCGTTGGCGTGGAAACCCATCCCGGTTTTCAGGTACAGTTGCAGGTCACTGCTCGCCGTGTACAGAAAATTTAGCTTCGGGCTCACGGCAAGCTTGCGCTGCTCCTGCCGGTCGTAGGTGGGCTGTAACATGTCGACGTAATCGAAGGTAAAATGGTCCAGACGTACGGCCGGATTAATGAGCCACCGGCCAAACTCCAGGTCGGCCCCGACGTAGGAGAATAGATTGGTCTCGTCGGTATCCCCGAGCTGTAGTCGCTCGAGTACTTCCCGCCGGTTCTTGGTGCGGCTCAGTTCGCTACCATCGATGTTGTCGTACCGCAGCCCGATGCCGGCCTTTAGGCGGCTCTCCTCGCCACCAAAATTGAAGCTTTTGTTAAGTTCCGACGTCAGGCCGAAGGTTTGCCGGTCCTCGAGCTGGCGAATTTGGTCGCCGTTCACCGGGTCCTCCAGGAAGAAGGTGAAATTGGAATACAACTCGAAGTCGTAGCGGCTGTAGTATGCGTTTGTCTTGACGTAGGTCCTTCGATCCACGACCCGCGTAAACTCCGCGATCAGATTGCTCCGACTGGTGAAGCCCCCCTCCGTATCGTCGATGGCCCCAAACCGTCCGATGCGTCCGCTCTCGACGGCCCGCAGGGGGATTTGACCGGACGCGTCCCACTTGCTGGCGAAGTGGGAAGCCAGGAGGGACACTTTACTACCGTTTTCCAGCTCCGCAGTGTACCGTCCCATCAGGTTAAGGCGACTGAAGTGTTGACTGGATTCAAAGGGGCCGTCCGACAACGTATACTCCGTGGCGAAATAGGCATTGCTGCGTTCCCGGTTCAGCAGGTCGAAGAGGCCTACGGTGCGCAGGGTGTTGAAGGAACCCATTTCCGCGGTTACCAGCGACTGATCAAGCTTCTCCTTGAGGGAGAAATCTACGAATCCGGCCGTAGCGAAATTGCCCCGGTCGGCGTAGTACGGCCCCTTGCCGTAATCGATTTCTTCAATAGTCTCGGGAATGAGGAAGTGCAGGTCGGCGTATCCCTGTCCGTGGGCGTGGCTAACGTTGTTCACCGGCATCCCCTCGACGCTGATGGCCACGTCCGTACCGTGGTCGATGTCGAACCCCCGCAGAAATATTTGCTCGGCCTTTCCCCCGCCGGCGTGCTGGCCGATCAGCAGGCCCGGTACCCGCCGCAGCACCTCCTGTGCCGAATTTACCGGCCGTAGGCGGGCGTCGATATCCGCCACCACATCGAGGGAAGCGAGGGAGGGACGCACCGTGACAGCAGCCAGGTTAAAAAAGGATTCTTGGAGTATGACTTTCACCTCCTGATCAGTGCTCGTAACACCGATTATGGCGGTTTTAAACCCCAGGTAAGAGACCTGCAGGGAATCACCTGTCCGCACGCTATCCAGTCGGAATTGCCCCAGTTCATTCGTGTGAGTGTGGTGCTCCGACCCGAGCCGCAGGACGTATGCTCCGACGGCGGGACTCCGGTCGTCGGTCACCACGCGACCGTGTACGGTCTGGGCAGTGAGGATTGAGCAAGAAAGCAAAGCGAAGAACAGAAAGTAGAGTTGCTTCATGGGGTCATTTACGGAAAGCCGGGGCTTCTGGGTTGTAGGGTAGGCCAAATTTAGGCCTACAAATTGACTTGCCTGCGGGCTCAGCAAGCGGCAGCGGATGGAATAGACATCATCAAGGAGGCGGCCAGTAGCGACGGCTTCAGCCGTCAAGCTGTCAGACTTACTCCCCTAAAGACCCCACATTTGACGAGCGCTTTCTTCGAAGGGCACCCCACCATCATTTACGGATAAAACCTAAATGCAACTGAACGAAACGTTTTGCATACTGCCTTTTTTCCCTCAACTTTTCTCTGCTGACGTATTTCTTAATAACATTCAGAAAGTTGAGCCGGGGATCAAGCTGAATTAACATTCTTGGAAGTAATGGGCTCCGCGAGTAAGACCCGTTAAACCACTGGGTATAGGAATTTCTTTGCTTCCTACTGGATATGATATAGCTTAATGCCTGTAAAACATTAAATGGCGGAGCAAATATACGACTATTGGATTCCTCGATATTACCACTATAGAAGAGATCCCCGAGCGTAGCGGCCACTTCTGGGGTAGCATCCTCCAACATCTCGATGAGTATGGGGGTAATCGCTGCATAATTGGTCTCAACGCTAGGATAGGCAACTAAGGATTGACTAAGCGTACGGGAAAAAGTCCGGATACCCTTTTTATAGTCATCCAACCCCCATTCCTCCAAATGTACAGAAGGGGCTTTTAGTACTGCCTCGAATTGTCCGGTATCATTTTTTTGGTAACGTAGCGTTGTCCCATGTTCACACTGCAAAATCATTTCAAGAATGGGCCCACTTCCAGCCCTAGTGGACGGAAACATATAGGCTGGCACTTTTCTATTTTCTGGAGAAGTATATGCACTATAATAGGTTACCGCCAAATAGTAGGATGTCAGTTTGAAATCAGGTTTTTTACTTTTTAGAATCCTGAATATAGCATCCTGGAGCGTTCCCCTCCACCCTATATCAATAAAACCAATACGTTCGTCCCGTAGAAGCCCTTCCTGCTCGAAATAGCCAACGACAGCCTCGCGGTAATTTTTTGCCGCTGACTCGACCTTGGCCTTGAGGGTAGTATTACCCAGCAGTTCGTTTTGTAAATGCTGTACTAATGTATTGGTGAGTCGATTATCCAATCCGTTGCTGACAAGGGATTGCCTTAAATCTTCATCAAGATAATTCATCAGTACACTTGCTTCTAAATGCAAACGTTTTGCGACAACGTTAAACGTGATCACATTATCCATCTCCTGGAATATCCAGTGAAAGCTACTCTTTGTCAGGCAAAATATCGACGCGAAATAAGTCGACTGTCTAGAGGTATATAAATAGCGAATTTCAATGTTGTAATTATAACAGGCTATAATTTCTTCCGCAATAATTTTCAACAGATAGCCATCACGCGCCAGGAAGTAGAGCCGTTTAATCCCCTCGTTAACGGCCTGTTTTAGCGAATCGTGGACGAAGCCATAAAACATAGGTCCCATGAAACTTGCCCCGAGCCGGTAAGACGGTTTTAAATCATAGCCCTGCAGCCGTGTTTGCTTGCTGGCACCGACAAAAAGTTGCAGGAATAAATTCTGTTCTTCCCTGAAGTAACTTTTTTCAATTTTACTCAATAAGGAGTCCTGGTAAAATTGATAATTCACCCCTGTTCGTTTAGCCATCACACAGTCGCTGGTGAAATTATCACCAGTATGGATAAGCGACGAGGGCTGAATTTTCCGGTCATTGCAGACATGGCTAAACAAAGTTCCGTCGGATTTGCGCATCTTCAGTGTAGAAGACAAATACAGGGGTAGGGAACACAAGCGAGAGTCAGCCCTTTTGAGCATCTTCATAATAACGACCTCACTGAGATACATATCCGAAATCAGCAGGACGTTGTGTCCAGAATCGATGATATCCATCACTCTGGAAATATTCTCCGGTATGGGACAACAAATTTCAATCTCGATAGCCTCTTCCAATGCTTGAAGCAGTTCGAGGTGCTCGGTCCTAAACTGGGGAAAATTTGATCCCAAAGCCGTATATATCTCGCTAAGCGTGATCTCAGGATAAGCAGATGTCTTGTTAGCTACTTTTTGCGCATGTATCCTCAGGTTGACGAATTCGTCAATAAAGTAATTAGGGAATTCCAATTCCGTCACTCCCCTGAGTTTCTCTCTCATTGCAACAAAAACACCCTTATCATTGGCTAATTTCCGCGAAATTAATGTGTCAAAAATATCAAAAGAGTAGGTGTGCATCATATCTTGTATTTAAAACAGCAAGCAAAAGAAGGGAGGATATCGGATACAAATACACCCTTCCTCCAAGCCGTTACTACGGAGGAATAATGACTCCCGTTTTTCGTCGACCCATTCCGCATCGGCGTACCGGGTTGGATGTCGATCACCCTTTCCGTGTAGGTGGACAATGGACCATACAGGGAGCCGGTAGGCGTGGCAAACAGGCCTGAATAACAGGTACGTGCACAAACATTCATTTGGGGTGGCTGATCGGTGGTGGGGCTTTAGGTAAAATTGCAAAAGCAATTTTGTTGTGAACGTTTTACCAAGGGTGGTAAATTATGTGAGGTTATAGTTTTATGGTTTAGTCGGCGGTCGTGCGAAGGCTGGAAGCGCTCTTCAGGATGACCACACTCAACTTTCATACGTCGCTGGATACACCAAGGTTCGGTACGCTCCGGCAAGGACCGCGACCGATCCACTGTTCTATAGCGGGCATGAGCCTCGCTTAGCCTTGAACGGCCATTGCACCTGCGTTCCCGCAAAAAAGGCGAGGGCGGCGGCGCGCGGGAGCAGGGCAAAACGGACAACGAGCAAACATTTGCTTCTTTCTAGTTGGAGCCCTCTCCATAATCCAAGGTTGAGGCTTTCTAAGCCGACCCAGTACTGCTTGAGTTCCAGGGTCGCCCTAGAAGGGCTCATCCTAACTTAAGGTTGAGGCTTTCTAAGCCGACCCTGCACTGCCCATGTTTCAGGGTCGCCCTTGAAGGGCTCATCCTTTTCTCTTTCCGAGCCCACCCTGCACTGCCCGTCTACCTAGGTCGCCATACAAGGGGGAATGCAAGGTTGAGGCTTTCTAAGCCGACCCTGCACTGCCCATGTTTCAGGGTCGCCCTAGAAGGGCTCATCCTTTTCTTTTTCCGAGCCCACCCTGCACTGCCCGTCTACCAGGGTCGCCCTAGAAGGGCTCATCCTTTCCTTGCTGCGCCTTGCGCCGATGAGGCCCTGCACCCGCGTCCCCGCAAAAAGAAAATGGGCGACGATGCGGTCAGTAGCGACGGCTTCAGCCGTCCCGCTGCAACGATGTTAATGAAATATAAGCGATCATACATCCCGTAATGCAGGGTCCTCCCCTACGAAAACTATCCCCCCACGATCAGTACACGCACCGTTCCCCCGACCCGGCTACTTCCACCCCGAATCCGTAAAAAGTACACGCCGGGGGATAATCCGGCAGTATTGATGGACGTAGTGGACCCAATGAAATTACCGGATTGCACCGCCCGACCGTCGGAACTGAGTAGCTGATAGCGGTAGCGGTCCGTGGCGGGCAATTCAATTTGCAGCGGTCTTCCGGACGCAATAGGATTGGGATACAGGGAGATCGGGAGCTTGTCGGGTCTGGTTTCAACTACGGCGGTGGGCTTGCCCTGGGAATGCTGGCCGAAATCCAGCACATACACTTCCCGACCGTAGATCGAACCACCGCTGATGTATACGAAGCGGTTTCCGGCCCGGACGATAGCGGAAACTTCGTATTTTGAGAGGTACGGTTGAAGGACATCGCCGGTATGCACATTCACAACTTGAGGCCGATTCCTTACACCGCTTTCTTGAAGAATAAAAACCAGGCTGTCGAGTACGGTGAGATTCGATTTCGGAAACACGATCTCTCGGTCGAGGCCACCAATCAACCGGGTTACCTCACCGGTAGGAAGATGAACCCTCCACAGGGAAGCTCCATAATTGAAAGTGGTAAAGATTAGTGTGGTATCGTCTACCGTGGTCAGTTCCTGGATCCCTTTTCCGGTCATTTCTACGAACGGTTGGGCCGTACGGCTTCCCGTTGGAACCCGGAAGAGCGTATCCCGATCCGTGTAGTAAGTCGTGCCGGCGATGTGAACGGGCGAGAACCAAAACCACGATGAATTGGTATTTATCGGCAGCATGTCCTCCCCCTCCCGGATATAGTAACTACCCGCAATTTCTGCGGCGCGGTCGGCGTCGGCCAACCGAAAGGACACGACGCCGACCGAGCCCGTCATTTCGTACGGAAACAAATTTGGTCCTATACCCGAGAAATCCGCATAGTAGTTCGTACCGGCGGACGAGCCGTCACTTCGCCAGATTTCCCAATTGCCCTGATTATAGCAGGGGAAATAGAGCGCCGTCCCCGTCGAAGCGATAATGGGTTTGAGGTAGTACCCGTGGGGTATCCGCCCCGGACCACCGTCCACACTTATCACTTCCGTCGCCTCCCCGGTTTGTCCGTCTAGCCGGATCAGCCGGAAGCGTCCCGGTAGGTTACCACTTCCGTCTTCACCGCTGAGGTAGTAAAAATGATCGCCAAAGGTCTGCAGCGGAGATTTAGCCGGATATGCCAGTGGAGGAAGCTTGCGCGTTCCGGCCTTCGTACCATCCGTGAAGTAGTAAGCTTTGTTATTGCGACTGCCATAGACCACCGATCGATCGGTACCCTCCAAGGAACTCACACGCAGAGAGGCATCTCCGGCGAAAAGCGGCTCGTACTGACAACCCGTCGCCGACCCATACACCACCTCTCCGTGAACAAAGTAGGCGGCGTCTCCCCCGGCGCGAAGTCCATCGACGGTGGCACTTCCAGTGTGGGGGTACAGGTCCTGATAAATTTGCGTTTCCCCGTTTAGGAGATTAAAACTCAGGATAGCTTCTCCCACCGCCTCGTCGACGCCTATACCGTACAACCGGTCACCGGATTGTACGAATGCCCCGGTCTCCAGCGAGGGCCAGCCGGTATCGGCGGTTGCTGACTGGAAGGTGGGGTAAATACGAACGGAATTTTTATAATAAACAATAGCTACGTCTTCATTTATTCCCCCGAATTTCCCTGCAGCGGTCACCACAATGCCTTCATCCAGTTTTATGCTACCGGTCAGTTGAGTAAATGGAGCGAGCATATCGAGCTTTTCCGTACCCCGGCGATGCACGTAAAGCCCCTTATCGGATCGCCGATTGATTACGAACAGTTGGGTGGCGGTCGGTAGGTAAGTCGGAGCATTGCCACTTTTATCAATCGGTACGTCGATACGTTCCAGCTCTCCCGTCGGGCTAAGAAAATAGAAGGAATCGTCCTTGTAGCTTTCGTTGGTAGAAAAGTACAGGCTACCGTCCTCCAACTGAGCGATGTGCTGCACCCCCCACTTGTCGTAGCTTATCTCCCGCCCCGTTAGATCTACGAGCAGCTGCGTGCCGAGTGAGTCTCCCGTACTACTCCATAGTTGCGGCGAGTCGGGCGATCCGGCACGGAAAATTAGGAAGGAGTCCGTGCTGATCGATTGTACCGGATTAGCTGCAGCAAGGGCATACGTTCCCTCCGGTGTACCGTCGGTGCGCCAGAGTTCCCGTTCCCCGTTCGCCAGAAAAGCATTAAATAATAGAGCCCCCCGGACTACGTATAGTTTCGTCCCGGTGAAGTAGGGTCTCCGCTCTTCCGGTAGGTGGTCAAAACTGATTTGACGGGTTCCGTCCACGGTTCCGTCACTTACGTAAAGCTCTCGGTTATAATTGGCGAAATAGATTCTTTCGCCGGAGGGGATAAGTTGGGTTAGGTTATTCCTGTCTTCGTACAGAAGTCGGGTTCCGTCGGACGTACCGTCAGTGATGGCAAGTCCGCCCAGGGTAACATACACAAAACTGTCCCCCAACGTGGTGTAAAGGGGGCTGCCGGCGCCCATCCCGCGGGGTAATTCCCGCAGGCTGGACGGGTCGTTCCCGATAGCGAACAGGCGCATTCGGTCCTCCAGCAATTTCCGGCCGTCGGCGAAGGTGTGGAGGTGCTGCAACCTTCCCTCGACCAACCGCGTGGTATCGAAGGTAGTCGGATCGAGGTGGTAGGTAAACTCCGTGTTCCAGGTGCCCTCGCCGCGATAAAGCATCAGACCACCGGCGTACCTCCCGGAGATGCGGCCGTTGAGGCCGGCGTCCGCCACGACGGTATCCAACTGTCGGCCATCAAAGTAGAAGATGCCATTGGGATCGAAATCACGGAAGCTGTAGTAGAAGCTTCCGGGAGCGTCTCCCGGATAGAAGTTCGGCACCCCGAAATGGGCCCTCAACCGGGGACGCTGGTTCATGTCAATCACCCCATCCGTAAAGGCGGGAAATTGACCGTACAAAAAGGTGAAGAGGGCAACAAACAAGAACGTAAGACAACTACGAGCACAAACATTCATACGGGGCGGCGGATTGGGGGGGGGGTTAGGAAAATTGCAAAAGCAATTTTGGTAAGAACGTGGGAATGGGGTTGGAAAATTATGTGGGGGTATAGCCTTTATGGTTTAGTCGACGGAGGAGTCTCGGTCGGCCCTCGTCGGCCGAGTCTAAGCTCGTCCGCCGAGTAGGCCTACTGGGCGGCGCGTTAGGAGGAGAACATCAACCTAAGTACGTATCTAGTCGGCGGACGAGCCTCGTGCCTCGGTCGGCCCTCGTCGGCCGAGCCTAAGCTCGTCCGCCGAGTAGGCCCACCGGGCGGTGCGTTAGGAGGTTAACATCAACCTAAGTATGATCTAGTCGGCGGACGGGCCTCGTGCCTCGGTCGGCCCCCGTCGGCCGAGCCTAAGCTCGTCCGCCTAGTAGGCCTACTGGGCGGCGCGTTAGGAGGAGAACATTAACCTAAGTAATCCAGTCGGCGGACGAGCCTCGTGCCTCGGTCGGCCGACGACTAGATCATTCACCTCCCGCAAAAATTTTTACGATGCGCTGACTGGCCGCGGTGTCGAATACCCCCAATAGCCCCTGATCGTGCTGGTCGGTAAAGAGTGCCTCGAAGAGCAACTTGGGGTCTACCATACCATTCTGGGTGAGGTAGCGGATGATGTTGTCGATGAAGGTCATCTGATCGGCCCGCAGGGGCGCGGTGCGCAGGAAATCGGTATGAGTGCTTCTACGGTTATCCCGAGTAGGTTAATTTTCTACTCTTCGTTGACCTGCTGCTCGTCCAGCCGCCGTAAAAACATCAGGTAGGTAAACTGCTCGATAACGGTGAGGGCATTCGTAAGTCCGCCGTTGGCGAAGTGGTCCCAGATGGCATCGACCAGGGATTTTCCGGGTCCGGTAATCATGGCCGGCAAGGTAGAAAAATTACCTTGCTCCTGCGCTCCCGCAAAATAATCAGCCGCCGTCACCCCCCCGTAAAATCGCCACCCCCACCAAAAACCTTCCCCCCGCCCAGCCGTAGTAGTAGCATGGAACCCGCGCCCCCGCCCCCCAACCCAACTCCGCAACCCTCCGACAGTCCCTCTACCACCAAGGCACTGGGCGACAAGGCCGCCGAGACCTACGAGTGGTGGAACAACCTGGCGACGATCAACGCCGAGGACCCCTTTCTGGTGGGATTCGCGAAAATCGGTATACGTCTGCTCGGTATTATCGTACTGTTTGCGCTGTCGCCGGTGATCTTACTGGGACTGGTCATCGCATTTTTTGCCGTACTATGAGTGTATTCCGAAATCCCTGGTGGTGGGCTGCCGTGCTCCTGTTCGCCGCACACCAAATACTACAACGCTTAATGGGAGTTAATATCCCCCTGCTGGATAACTACTTAGACCCCTTCTGCGTAGCGCCAATCCTGCTGGGATTGTGGCAGGAGGAATGGCAGTTGGTGTTCCGGGTACCGCGACTGACTTTATTGGGGACTGCGGTAGCTACAATCTTACTTGCCGTAGTATTTGAGGAAATTTATCCCCTCTACCAGGACGGCTTTCAACGGGATACGGTTGATTATGCATTTTATGCGCTGGGTGGGGTGTATTTTTATTTTTTGGTGAATCGGCGGGATCGGTAGAGCAACACGGTTCAATTATAAGTATGCCGCCCTATATTGTCACCATGGCAATTCGAGTTTATAGTTCGGTAATCACCCTATTGATACTGCTTACCGCTCCGCTCGGCGCGCAAAGGGAGGAACTCTTCCGTGGCATGGTACGCTCCAAGTCATACGATCATGACCCGGAAGTAAGCTCATTTCAAAAGAGCCAGGCCAGCAGCTACGGCATTCCGCCGGCGGAGTTGGATACGTTTTACGTAGAGAGTTTTGTGTGCGTCGATACCGTTGTTGTGTACTTCAAATCGGTGAGCGGACTAACGCTTTTGAAGCAGATCCAATTTGGCGGCAGCACTTTCATCCACGACAAGCTCCTGTCCACCTACCTGAAGATGCCCGTAAGGGAAAAGGGCTTGTCTGGTCTTTCGCGGACGGATTGGAAAAGGAATAAGAACTACACCGCGCCCGATGGATTTCGGTACGACCTAAAGGCGGTGCACTCCAAGCGTCCTACCTACACTCACTACCTTACTCTAGATAAATCAGTCCAGCACAGTGAGCAGTTGGCGTTAGACGGCCAGTTCGTGCTGATGTTTCATCCCGAAGGACGCATTCTGCGGCGTGGATCGGTATCCGGCAGTGGAGACGAGATTACTACGGAGTCAACTTTTATCCATATTCCCGAACTTGATTGCAGCGGGCACACGAATGACTTGATAACGGTCCGAGATTTGCCGCTGGAAGAACTGACCGATCAGGATCGCATTCCGACCGATGTGGTCGTCAGTGAGCATTCCCGTGATTCATTTCGGATGGCAAATACTTATAATGCCGCCGGTGAATCGGTTGATTTCCTGGATTCCCTGAAGGGTAGGTACATCTACATAGACTTCTGGGCATCCTGGTGTCAACCCTGCTTGAGCGAGATGCCCTTTCTCAAAGAAATAGGTGAAACGTACGCGGAAAAGAACCTGGCCGTTTACTCGGTCTCGCTAGATAACTTGTCCGGTGTTCCGCAGTGGAAAAACAGGATGGAACAGTTCGGCATGGACTGGCACAATTCCATCATGTACGACGGTATGAGATCGGCTTTCGCCAAGATGCACGGCATCACCGCAATTCCTCACTACATGCTCATTGACGATCGGGGGCGAATCGTTAATGGCTTCGTTGCCCGTCCTTCGGACCCGCGGCTGAGGGTAATGTTGGATGGATTGCTAGACCGATAACAGCAACTTACTCAGTAGTGTGAAAAGTCAGATTAGTGGAGAGGAGTGCAATAGCCCGCAGCTACGACTAATATATTGCTTCATGCCTAAAGTAAAACAGTTCACTAATGGATGTTTGTGACGTAGTCAAGCAACAACCCTTTACTATATTTGTTATCTCATCAGATAACTTTTATGCCGCTTCTATGTACTCTCGATGGAGTTAAAGTTCAGATGTTCATGAACGATCACCCTCCACCCCACTTCCATGTCGTTTTTGCCGAGTACAAAGCGCAAATCGAAATCGCTACAATGAAAGTCATGAATGGCAGCTTACCAAAACGTAAATTGAAAATAGTAGCACGGTGGGGAAGAGAGAACGAAAGGGCACTAAGTGAACTCTTTAACCGCTTAAATCCACCCCTAATAAGATGAGACCAATAGTCGATATACTGAAAATCATTGAGGTAACGGGACACAGCGTCACCTGTGTGTTCAGCAATGGGGAGTACCGAAGCATCGATTTGAGCAAGCTACTGGACCAGTGGAAACCCGGCAAGGACGACCTGACGGCGGAACTATATGATGTCGAAAAAGTCGGCAAAGTGGTAGTCGAAAACGGAACCCTTACCTGGCCAGCTATAACCATGGATGTGAAACTACTGGATGAAATCGTTACCGTCGCCCTTGATATAGATCCTATGGTCCTCTACGAGAATAGCGTTATTGATAAGAATCACGATAGTGCCTATACCCTCGGTAGGCAGCTCAAGCAGGCCCGCATATCCGCAGGACTTACCCAGGAAGCACTGGCGAACCGAGTAGGTACCTCAAAATCTTACATCAGCAAGATTGAGTCCAGCAAATCGGACATTGGTTACAAGACTCTCCGTAAAATTGTCGAGGTGGGATTAGGTAAGAGATTGGAAATTGTAGATTGAGTTAACCTCACTTCTCCCCCAACCCCCGCACACTCCCCGGCACCTCCCACTCCCCCCGCATCTTCTCATCCCCCACCGGCTCCCCGTAGGTCGTCACGATCGGCACCACCCCCGCCCAGATCGGCAGCTCGTAATCCTCCGCATCGTCCACGGCCCCCCCGGTCCGAATCTTCGCCGAGGCATCCTCGATGGTCAGGGCCAAAATACCGGTCACGTTCGCCTCTTTTTCGTTGATCGGACGGCACTCGGCCCAGCGCCCGGGTACAATTGCATCCGTAAACCGTTCAAAAACCGCCAACTTCTCGTTGGCATCCTCCACGGGCGCACATCGCCCGAACACGACCACCGAACGGTAGTTGACCGAATGGTGAAACCGCCGATCGCGCCACGACAATCCCATCCACCAGGGTCACCCCCAGAGAGCACGGGATGCCCTCCGCCAGGGTCTGATAAATCCGACTTTTCTTCGAGCCGTGCAGGTACAGCACATTCCCTTCTCTCCCGTACAGCATGGGTACCTGAAACGGCTGCCCCTCCAACTGAAAGGCCACCTGCCCCACGAAATTCGCGTCCAGGACGCCGTAGACCGTCGCCGCATCGTAGTGCGCACGCTTCGGGACCCGGCGCACGGTGGTCCGTTCACTCTTAAAACCCGGTTGCTCTTCCATAGCTCGAAAATACCGGTACGAGGAGTAATAGAGCAGCGGCACACGGGGGCGGCGGCGCGCGGGTGCAATGAAACGTTACTCGAGCATTACCCGGAACCCGAAATTGATGCCCGTGCTGGTCCTGCGGTCCGGTCGATCGTCGGAAAGGTAGGTGCGTAGCTGTGGGGTGACTTCCAGGGCTACGTTGTCCCGCAAGAAGTACTGGGCACCACCGCCTACGCTGAGGTAAGTGCTGTTGGTCGCAGAGGTTTCGGGGTTGACTGCGGATTTGTACCATTGGCGCATGTGACCGGCCCCGCCGTCCAAGAACCAGACCAGGCGTTTTTGTTGCGTCAGGTAGTAGCGCACTCCCGCTCCAATGTCTACACCCACGTAACTGTTTGCGGGGCGGACTGCGTTTGCATTATCGGGCACGGCGAATCGTCCGAACATAAGACCTAGTTGAACACCGCCCGCTAACCGGTCGGTTAAAAAGTACTGTCCTCCGACCTGTACGTTAAGGTCGATGATTCTTCTCCGTCTTCTTACCCAACCATTCTGACCGCCTAAAGCAATGGTCCCCTTTTTAAAGTTCCCTACCGGTTTCTTGCCTTCCGTACTCGGGGTGAGCAACAACTCAAGGCCGGCCCCCAGGCTAACCATGTTCCTGCCAGATGTGGCGAAATAACTAATCGCCGGGGTAAGTAGCAGTCCCTCGGCAATCGGTATCTGCAAACCGGCTTCGAGGTCAAGCCTGTTCAGGGCAGAGTGATTGTTGCCATATCTACCAATATTGGTACCCACCTGTCCGAAAACGCCCAGGTCGGGCCGGTTCAGGAAGTAGTAGCGGGCAAAGGGATTTAAGTAGTAATTGCCGGTAACTCCATCCTGGGATGACACCCCTACACCGGTGGCGGCCCCCACGAGTACGCGGTCGAGCACGGCATAGCCCGCCGTTAAGTCGAAGCCTAAACCCACCTCGGTTTGGTCCGTAAAGGGATCCTTCGCCACACTTAAATTGCCCAATCTGACCGGACTGGGAGGAACCAGCCCGCTGGAATTGTTAAGCACTATAAGCCGGTCGCCCCGCTGAATCTGTGCGGCGCCGGAAGTGGAAATAAAAATGAGTACTAACAGGTAAAGGTAGGTGCGCATGGTGGGGTTGTTGGGGTGAGGGCGCAAATGCGCCACGTAATTGTTGTGCTGAATACTAAAACCTAGCAACGATGATAGGAAGAGGTAAGCTAGTTCAGACTATACATTAACCTAATTAACGCCGGCGTAACACTTTCGCTGGTTCCCGACCCAAATCAGGCCCAGGAGGACATTCGCTTGAATCGGGTAAAGGTCTATGCGGGAAAAGGCTTAGTTTGAGGCCATGGTCATCTTTCTTTCAACAACTCCATATCAAGAACGTCGGTGGGGTTGCGTGGGTGTTTTATATTCTTATAAAGTAATTGCAATAACATGAAGAATATATTCCTGGCACCCTTGTTTCTCATCCTCTGCCCAGCACTATCGCACGGACAAATCATAGATATGCACCTGCATGCCTATACGGAGCAGGACTACTGGGTAGCTACCGCCCGCAATGGTTTTACGCCCGCGGCATCCGCCCGGGAGTTGCTGGAGAAGACCATTCAGAAGATGGACGAGCACGATATCGAATTGGCGGTGGTCAGCGGAAACCTGGAAAGTCTCAGGTACTATACGCAAGCCGACGATCGGTTCATTCCCAGTTATCAGGATTACGCCGAAAACCTGATTCCCATAGATTCATTCGTTTCCCTGATTAAAAACGGAGACATACAGGTGTTCGGCGAAGTAATGGCGGTATACCACGGGCAGACGTTAAACGACGAAAAATACCTACCCTACCTGAAAGTTTGTGAGGAATATAACATCCCGGTGGCCTACCATACCGGGGGTACCTTTCCGGGAGCCAATGCAGAGATTTGGAAGAAATTCAGGCTTTCCTTCGGTAATCCATTGTTGATCGAGGATGTACTGGTCAGGTTTCCCAAGCTAAAGCTGAGTCTGATGCACGCGGGGAGCAACTTTTACGAAAATACCCTGCGGATGATGGATCAGTACCCCCAGGTGTACGCTGACCTGGGGGTACTGCTCTGGCTTCATCCCATGGAAAAGGATTATGCGGTAAAGTTTTTGGAGTCGGCCAAAAAGTACGGGGTCCTCGATCGGGTAATGTTTGGTTCTGACCAAATGATCTGGCCGGATGCGATCACCGCGTCCATTGAATTTTTGAATTCCCTATCCTTCCTGACGGAAGTAGAAAAACGGGACATCCTCTACCGCAACGCGAAACGGTTTTTAAATAAGGGAAGCTAACGCCCCCCCCGCCCGGCCGAGGGCGCTGGATCAGGCGGGGGCGCGTGGGCCAGCTCAGGGGCAGGTCACCCTCGGATTCCAATCTTCGAATAGTCCGGCCGGATTGGGATTCCAGAGCCAGACGTGGCGCTCGAAATCTGCGAATGGTTGCGAGAAAGGAAGAAATTCTATCTCGCCCCCAAACTTCGGAGGGATACCCCCTACGTGAAGGTACTCGACGGCTCCCAGCTTATACGTGCCGTTGTTCTTGAGTTGATACACCAAAACCTCAGGTTCCAATGGATTGTGAACGCCGTCCACTCTGTCGAATTTAACAAAGTGAACACCCATTCCGCCAACTCCGGGAAGTTCCACGCAATCCTCGGTGTTGAAAAATCCGTCGTCAAGGGCAGCCTGATGATTGTGGTACTTAGCCGTAGCCCGCCTGACCTGCGCGACCAGTTTGTTGAGTTGGCTTTTGTTTGCCTTAGCTGCCTTGGGTTTGAAATACTCGACCCTGGGCGTAAGGGTGTTGGGAGTCGTCAGATCTTCGTCGATGGAGCAGGAGGTAAGCCCCACCAACATCCCGACGACTAGGGTCAGGAGAATGTGTTTGTGGTTCATAGTGTAAGGATGAGTGATTGACCCTTAAAGTACTGCACCAAGCAGCTGCAAAGCAAGTTATCACACCTTTTTTACGCAGGAGTTTTAGTTAATGTTTCCGGGGTGGAGCGGACGCGGATATCTTATGAATCGCCCCCCCCGATTTAAGCGGATAACTGCCCAAGCCTTTCCGGGGAAGGAGCCAGCCGCTTTTTCCCGGGAAAGTCGGGCCACAACACCTAGTTTTAACCTAAACAGCTATTGATGCACTACGGAATCCTGTGCTGCGCAGCCACCTGCGCAATGATGCTTTCATCCTGCGCGACGAACTTGGCCTCCCTACCCGACCGATCCGCAGGTCAGATCGACGCTTCCTATACCATGCACAAAGACGTCGCGTACGGGGCGGATCCCGAGCAGGTGATGGACATTTACCTCTCCAAAACCGCAGCATCGTTCGGGAAGCGCAATTACACCATCGTGTTTCTGCACGGCGGAGCGTACTACCTGAGCGACAAGACCGAGGAGGAAAAGTACATCGAACCGTACCTGCGCAAGGGCCTCAACGTGGTCAACCTGAATTACCGGCTCAAACGCGGCATCACCGCTGCGACGAGCGATCTCCCCCTCGCCCTCAATTTCCTGCAGGACCACAACGAAGCTTACCCGCTGAAGCTCGACAACATCATCGTTACCGGATTTTCCGCCGGAGCCCAGATTGCCACCAACGTGGGGCTGGCCCAGAACAACCCATCCTTCCCCGACCGGCTGGACCCGGGCATCCGGATCGTCGGAATCATTAACTTTTCCGGACCGGTGGACCAGCTGGACGTCATCGAGCAGATCTTCGTCGACCACGAATACGAGTTGTTCAGTGCGGCCGGGAAAGCCCTGTTCCCGGAGGAAGGCTATGCCGCCCCCGAGACGGTAGCCGTGTACGAGCCGGTGAACTACTTTGACCGCAACGACCCGCCGGTCTTCCTCTGGCACGGGGGACAGGACGATCAGATCCCCCCGGACACCTTCCGCGCCTTTACGGGCAAATTCCGGGCTGAGAAGGATGTCCTGCAGTACGTTCCGGAGGGCAAACACAGTCCCACGAGCGAGGAACTCGCGGCCGCCTACGCGGGGATCTTCGCCTTTCTGGATGCGCTGGACCGGTGAAGTCGGGGGAAACCATTGCTGTTTTCTCCACCCACATTTGCGAATAAAACATAGCTGAGAGAATGTAAGCAGTACCCAGGCCGGGAGATTGCAGCTGATTGGTTTGCTCCCGCGCGCCGCCGCCCACGGTACTACTCAGAAAAACAGGGCGGGGCCGCGGGTGCCGTAGAAAACCGTGGGAAGCTATGCGGATTGGTTCAAACACCTAGGATTTAGCGCACTTCAGTGCTGGAAAAGACCTAGCTTACTCTCGGTAGCCCGGGTATACGCCGACGGCTTGCAAAATGGGAGAACCTATGGTAAAGTCTAGTCCCGTCCTGCACTGGATACTCAACTCCGATGACCTGAAGGCCCACGCAGACCTGGTCGATCAGTTCTTCGCACTGTATGCCCATCCGGATAATTTCCCCGACGAGAACGAACGGGAGGAGCCCCGCTTTATCCTGCAGCGGATCCGGGAGGGGTCCGATAATCCACACACCCACCTCATTGCCTACACCACCGAAAACCGGGTGAGGGGGGGCGCGATTTTCGAGTACTACCCCCGCAGCGCCTGCTGTATGCTCACGTATCTTTTCGTGGATAAGGCCGTACGCGGCACCGGGATCGCCCGGCAGCTGATTGAAACCGACCGGAATAGGGGCATCCCGGGCTTGATCGCCCACCTCCGGGCGCAGGGCCGTCCGGTCCGCGCGGTGTTTTTTGAGACGAACAACCCCTTCCTGACCCCAGAGGGGATGGACTCCATGGCGCCGGCCGACCGGCTCTCCGCCTTCTACAAGCTGGGTGCCAGGCGGGTGGACATCGATTACGTGCAACCCCCGCTGGACCGAGACAAGGCGCCCGTATCCAACCTCTACCTTTGCACCTTTCCCCAGTTGAGCGGCGACGTATTCCTGCTCGGCATCAATACCCTGCTTTGCTTTCTTGTCGAGTTCTACCATAGCCTGGAGGCACTGAGGGGGGACATCTACCATGAGCTGGAAAAGGCCCGCGCCTGGACCCCGGGTACCGCACCCGGTTTTGCGACGGTAGAGATCGAGCAGATGTACGAAAGCCTTCTGCGCAACGACTACGCCGTCTCCGGCTTCACCTACCTGAAGCAGTTGCCCCGGCGGGAGGCGCCCCAGCTGGTGTTCGGGCGGGCTTCCGTTTGCCTGGAGATCCTGGTAGATGAATCTTATTACCGGGTGGAGGTGCGGCAAGGGGGCGCGGCGGACTATGTGTCACTGCCGGGGACATCCGGGGAGACCGATCCGCTGTCGGCCCACCAGCAGAACGACCGCTTTTGCGTCATGACCCATTCCTTCGAGACCGACCTGCTGTCGTACGCTTACCAGTCCGCACCACCCTTCTATACCCGGTGCTTCAATTTCCCAAGCTTCCGGGAGGTGATCGTCAGGTTTCCCCAGACCCTCGCCTTCGTTTCCGAGGGGAGGCAGGAGATGCTGTACGTCTTAGCGGATGGAGGGGAGCAGCAGCCGCACGCCACGGTAAAAACGGTGGCCCGGCGGGGCGGCGGCGGCGAGGTCCTTCGTGCGGTGGTCAAGGAAATCCGGCTGAGGGTATTCCTGAATTACACCTACTTCTTCAACAGTGAGATCCGGATCTGGCACCTCATATTCTCTACGGTCGATGACGTCGGGATCGACGAGATCGACCTGATCAAGCTGATGAAGTTTTTCAGCGGTTCCCAGGAGAGTAAGACGGAAGCGCAGAAGGTGCGGGAACTCGGCAAAATCAAGTTCGTTATTCCCGGCCGGGAGGATCGGGAGTTGGACGTCATGCAGCTGTTTGAAGAGATGTCCGGCATCCGGTACGCCAGACGGGAGGACTGCGGCGGAGAGGCCGATCTGCCGGACAAGCCCTCCATCCACGCCATCCGCAACGGCATCGTCGGGATTGACACGGATTACTGCCGCTTTAGTGCCGCGGGCGCGGGTGATGAGCAGGACCGGATCCGGGAGGTGCTCGCCCAACTGTTTGAAAACCTGCGCAGCAACGAGGAGGGAAAGAAAGTGAGCTCGGTAGACGTGCAGCGACAGTATGCGCGGAACAAGCACGCCGAATACGTCTTTGAGGCCTTCTGTGGCATCACTCTCGGAATCTTTGATTACGACCGCATGGGTTTTGAGGAGGTCAGCGATACCCTGATCCCCCGCAGTGCCACCGAGAATTCTTTTTTAACGATCAATCGGGGCGTACTGTCCTCCTTCGGCTACGGCGACAGCGTGTTTGCGGCTTCCATCAATACGATCGGGATCAACCCTTACCTCCAGATTCCGAGTGCCGTGCTGGCCCACAACGAGTACGTCGTCAATGATGCCTTCGCCAGGAGCCGGACGGTGCTGGAAGAAGTGGCGGGCGACGAAAGCGTGGTGGACATACGCAAACTGGAAGCCAGCCGCAAACAGATCCGTCACCTGCTGAACATCGACTTTCTGCCGAACGTGTTCCAGTACCCAACGGAGCAGGACCTCTTCGAATACGGCCTCGTCCACCGCGGCGTCCTGGATAAGCGCAAGCGCACCCAGGCCAACCTGGAGCAGATCGATCACCTAATCGAGGAGAGCAATGCCAGCCTCGACCACCGCTACCAGTTCTGGGTAAACATTCTGCTTATGGTCATCTCCATCTTTCAGATCTACGAGGTGGTCACCAGCCTGATCACCGAGATCGGCGGCCCCCGCCTGAACACCTTCCCCGTACTGATGAAACTGTCGGTACTCCTGGTGCTTATCGCCATCTGCGTCTACATCGCCTACCGCCTGTATCGGAATTTCTCGGCGGATACCGGCCGGCGGTTTATCCTGCGGAGATGAGGCCAGGAAATGAGATGCTTTGCACGACAGCTTGACCTTCCAGTAAACCGGCACAACACGTATTTCAGCGAAGCAAATCAGTAACTATGGTAGACAATACGGTAGTTTGGGTACTATCGCAACCAAACGATCCTCCTAGCTTTGCAGAAGCGGATACAGCCAGCTGCCGAAATAATCAGGCTTCATTCACTGGCTCGGAAGTTCGTCGACCTCACCACGATACCTGGAGAGGTGCGTACGGAAACAAATCACTCTAGAATAAGCCCCTAAAGAATACAACTATGAAGATCATTCTAATCGGACTACTGATGATAAGTAGTCAACTGGCCCTTGCCCAACAATCTACGGAGGATCCCACTCCCGAGGAACAGGCCCTGCTTACCCTCTCCGAACAAAAATGGCAGTGGATGGCGGACAAGAACGTGGATTCCCTCCATGTGCTATTCGACCCCCAGGCCATGTTCGTGCACATGGGCGGTACGTGGGGCACCGAGCGGGAACTCGACATCATCGAATCCGGCTTCATCTGGTACAAGCAGGCCGAGGTCTACACGTCCACCGTGCGGTTCTTCGGGAATACTGCCATAGTGTTGAATGACATCGACCTGGTAGCGGCTGTCGGCGATCGCGAAGTCACCAATCCCTTTATGGTGACGGAGGTGTACGTCCGTGAAGACGGCAACTGGAAGTTGGGGCAACTCACTTTTTCGCACCTATCGCGTGAAGTTAAACTCGGAGAGTGATAGCAGACATACGACGACCTTCGCAGCGCATATTTACGTTAGTGCTCAATCTCGTGAGTGTCCCTCACGCTGCTGAAGGTCATTCCCAGCATTTTCCAGCCGGCTTCGTGTTGCTGATACACCTCGGTTACGGTAAACTCATTCGACACCGTATTTCCCCGCACTTCGGCCGTTAGCGTGATCCGGTTCCAGAGCATGACCGTATTGCCGGACACTTCGACCACCACGTCGTGTACGTCGGCCTTGGCGTAGTGGATGCTGCCGGTTTCGATGATTTCAAGTTCACGGGCCTTACCCCAGCTCCCGCTCATGTGGACGAAGCGGGCCCCGTCGTCGAATAATACGGCGAGGGAATCTACCTGCTTGTCGGCCATCCACTGCCACTTCTTCGTGGATAATTCGGTGATCTCCTGCTCGGTTGCCGTCGATTGCGCGAAGGAAAAGGAGGTGCAAATGACGAGTAAGCAGGCGGTGAAAAATAATCTCATGGTGTGGATAGTTAAGGATAAATGACTAAGGAAGAGACCTTATGGGCCGGCCCCGTACTGCCCGAAACCGGACTGGTAGTTTGCTTACTAGAACGAGGGTAGCTAAACAAGAGTTGGGGCACCCACCGGTGAATGCCTACCTGGATTACTGCAATTTTAACCTTAATTACTGTTGTGTTGTTGCGGGTACCGCAGCCTGGGCAAAGGGCGGGGGCGCAGGAGCGGTCAATCAACCTTCCGCCGCCACTCTACCAACGCGTAAGCTCGGACAGCTCGAAGCATCGTCTTTGGGCCTGGGGTGCATGAGCATGACCAGCGTCCCTACCAGGAAGGCGCTAAGTACGGTTCGACGTTCCGGGAGTTTCGACGTCTAGCGAACCGGCAGCCACGGCGGCGGCAACCTCGGGCTTGTACTTGAAGATCATGTGAATCCATACGGAACGGGCGAAGCGAAACCACCAGACGAATACGACGGCGACGATTGCGAGTAGCGTACCGAAGGAGGCCACCATTGACCATCCTAAAACCCAGCGCAAAAACATAACGATGCCCAAACAGGCGAATCCGGAGCCGATATATGAGATGAACATCGACCCGTAGTAAAATCCCGGTTCGGGGAAGTAGGTCTGACCGCAGGACGGGCAGTGCTTATACTGATCGAACGGCCGATTGAAGGTGAAGGAACCGCTAGGAAAAAGATCACCGTGGTGACAGGTCGGACACTTAAGGGCAAATATGTTGATCAGGGTGGAAGACATTCGTTGCTGTTTTCAGGGGCGGACTCCGGCGGGGAGCATTCATAGCTACGCTAAGTATAACACACATTGCACTGCGGTGCCCCACCAATATTGCCCAAATTTGGGCGCATGCGGTGATTTAGCATTAGGGTGACAATAAACCACCACTCGCTGGCGGCGGCGGAGCGAAGGAGCCAAGGATGAGGCTTTCTAAACCGACCCTGCACCACCTAAGGTTGAGGCTTTCTAAGCCGACCCTGTACCACCCGCCTTCCAGGGTCGCCCCAGAGGGGCTCAACCCGAGACCACACCAAGGAGGAGGCTTTCCGAGCCGACCCTGTACCACCTAAGGTTGAGGCTTTCTAAGCCGACCCTGCACCGCCCGCCCCTTCCAGGGTCGCCCCAGAGGGGCTCAACCTGAGACCACACCAAGGATGAGGCTTTCTAAACCGACCCTGCACCGCCCGCCTTCCAGGGTCGCCCCAGAGGCGCTCAACCTGAGACCACTGCATAAAAAAGCCCGTACCCCTCTATGGGATACAGGCTTCCAATACAATGTCGGTCAATTACTTCAACGCCGCATACAGCGTCTCCGCTACCTTGCTGGAACTGGCCGGATTTTGCCCGGTGATCAGGTTGCCGTCCTGGAGAACGTGAACATTCCAGTCCGCTGCCTTCGAGTAGATCCCGCCGTTCTCCTTGAGCATATCTTCCACTAGAAAAGGAACTACGTCGGTCAACTGTACGGCTTCCTCCTCGCTGTTGGTGAATCCGGTGACTTTCTTTCCCTTCACGAGCGGTTGACCGTCGGTGCCTTTGACGCTTTTGAGCGCGGCCGGTGCGTGACAGACGAATGCTACGGGTTTGTCCTGCTCGTTGAAGGTTTCGATCAGTTTGATGGAGGTCTTATCCCCGGCGAGGTCCCAGAGGGGGCCGTGACCGCCCGGGTAGAAGACGGCGTCAAAGTCTTCGGCAGATACTTCGCTCAGCTTTTTGGTGTTGTTGATTACCTGCTGAGCGTTTTGGTCCTGCTTGAACCGCTTGGTGTCCTCGGTCTGATTATCCTCGGTGTCGCTGCTGGGATCGATCGGTGCCTTACCGCCCTTGGGGGTGGCTACGGTGATGGTCGCTCCCTTATCGAGTAAGGTGTAGTAGGGAGCGGCAAACTCCTCGATCCAGAATCCGGTCTTTTTGCCGGTATCTCCCAGCTCGTCGTGGGAGGTAAGTACGAATAATACGTTCATGATGGTTGGTTTAATTGGTTAGTGGATGGCTGGTTGTACGGAAATTGCTTGCTCCTGCGCCCCCGCCCTAGTACGCCATTTCTACGATCTTCCGGGCGTCTTCCGGATTGAGGGACTGGTGCTCTCCTAAACCCTTCCAACCGCGTTCGGTGAAGCGCTTGGCTACTTCCTCGGCGGTGCCTTCGTAATCGTCGGTGTACTGCGAAAGTTTGGTATCGATGCCCAGTTCGTGGAAGAATTGCTCCGTCCGCTGAATGGCGGCGCGGGCCTTTTCTTCGGTCGATCCTTCGGTGATGTTCCAGACGCGTTCGCCGTACTGCGCCAGTTTTTCCTTCTTCGCTTCGAAGTTGTAGGTATAGTGGCTGGGGGCGATCACCGCCAGGGTGCGGGCGTGGTCGATTCCGTAGAGAGCAGTAAGCTCGTGGCCCATCATGTGAACCGCCCAGTCGGTTGGTACCCCCTTAGAGATGAGTCCGTTAAGGGCCATGGTGCAACTCCACATGAAGTTGGAAGCAGCGGTGTAGTCGGTGGGATCTTCCATAACCTTCGGCGCTACTTCGATCAGGGTCTGGAGAATGCTTTCCGACAGGCGATCCTGTAGGTAAGCGCCCATGGGATAGGTCATGTACTGCTCCAACACGTGGGTGAAGGCGTCGGTAATGCCGTTGGCCAGCTGGCGCTGTGGGATTGAATGGATGACCTCGGGGTCGAGGATGGAGAAGGCGGGAAACAGTCCCGGTCCGCCCATGACCAGCTTCTCTTTAGTCTCCGCGCGGGTAATGACGGAGCCGGAGTTCATTTCCGAGCCGGTAGCCGGCAGGGTCAGGACCGTAGCGAACGGCATCCCCTTGGTGGTTGAAATATTATTGGTAAGAATGTCCCAGGGCTCGTCACCTTCGTACAGCGCGGCGGCCGAAAGGAACTTCGCTCCGTCGATCACCGATCCTCCGCCAACGGCAAGAATGTAGGTGATGTCACGTGCTTTGATCACGGCCAGGGCTTCCATCAGCTTAGCGTATTCCGGATTGGCGGGTATGCCACCGAACTCTTCCACCCTGCGGTCGCCGAGTGCGGAAATCACCTGATCGTAAATGCCGTTGCGCTTAATACTACCACCGCCGTACAGCAACAGGATATTGGCGTCCTGGGGAAGCTCATCTTTAAGACTGGCTATCTGTCCCTTGCCAAAAATGATCTTGGTGGGGTTTTGAAATTTGAAGTTGTTCATCTTGATAAATTTAAAATTGAAAATTTTACATTTTAAATTTTGACCACCATCTTGCCCGTATTCTTCCCGTCGAAGAGGTCGAGGAAGGCCTGGGGGATGTTGTCGAATCCTTCGCGGATTGTTTCGGTGTTGCTTAGTTTGCCCTGCTGTAGCCACTCGGCCAGTTGCTTGATGCCGGCGGGGTACTTGTCGGCGTAGTCAAAGACGATGAAGCCCTGCATGAGGGAGCTATTCCTGACCAGGAAGGGCTGTACGCTGATGCTTTTGGGAAGCTCGGTGTTGTTGTAAACGGAGATCGCTCCACAATTAATGGTGCGCGAGAACTTGTTGATGTTGAACAGCACCGCGTCGGAAATCGGCCCACCAACGTTGTCGAAGTATATATCTACGCCGTCGGGGCAGGCATCGGCAATGGCTTTGGTCATATCGTCCGTCGTATTGTAGTTGATGCCCGCGTCGAAGCCGAAATCAGATTTTAGCATCTCCACTTTTTCGTCGGTACCGGCGATTCCGACAACCCGTAAGCCGAGGATCTTTCCGATTTGTCCGACCACGCTTCCGACGGCACCGGCTGCTCCGGAAACGACGAGGGTTTCTCCGGCTTTGGGTTTACCGATTTCCGTCAGTCCGAAGTAGGCGGTCAGGCCGGTCATACCCAGTACGCCGAGGTAGGCGGAGAGCGGCGCTTGCTTCGGATCGATTTTGATGAGGCCGTCGGGCTTGGCGACCTGTGTTTCCTTCCAGGCTAGCGAGCCGGTGACGTAGTCCCCCTTGGTGAACTTGTCGTGCTTGGATTCGAGGACCTCGGCAACCACGCCGGATGCGATCGGCTCGCCGAGCTCGAAGGGTGGAATGTAGCTGGGTACGTCGTTCATCCGTCCGCGCAGGTAAGGATCTACCGATACGTAGGTGGTGCGGAGGAGAAGTTCTCCGTTGCCTACGGTGGGTACTTCTGCGGTGGTGAACTCGAAGTCGGCCAGCGTTGGTGTTCCGGACGGGCGACGCTTGAGGTTGATAACTTTGCTGTTACTCATGGTATGGTTACTTATAATTTTATACTGTTCCAGGCCATCTGGTAGACTTCGTCTAGCTCCGACTGGCTGATTTTGTAATGCTCCCGCTGCTGCATGTTGAGGAGGAAGGCGATGGGATAGATCGTGAAGGCATACAGCACGTAGGGCGATACGGGTCTGATGATGCTCTGGGCCTGTCCGCGCTTCCACAGTTCGAGCAGGGGGCGTAGGTGTTTGAGTCCTTCCTGCCGGCTCACCTCATCGACCATGGGGGTATTGTCGCACTGCGAAAGGAACATGGCCGCTTCTACCTCCCGCAGCTTAAAGGCGGCAATGTTGTGCCAGATTCGTTGGAAATCCTGTTCTACGGAATCCGTTTGCTCATAGTCGCGAAACGCGGATGCGCTGAAAGCGCTCTTTACTTCCAGGTACACCTTATTGATCAGGTCCTGCTTGCTGTCGAAGTAGCGGTAGATCGTTCCCGGCGATACCCCCGCCAGCTTGGCTATCTTGGCCATGGGTGCAGCGTGAAAGCCGTTGTTGTTGACTAGGGAGATGGTAGCCCGGACGAGGGCGTCTCGTTTTGCTTGGCCTTTGGGGGTGGTACTCACGGGTTGCAGGTTCTGATAAGGTAACAAAATGAACGTTCATTCAGTTTTGTGTAACACCCTTTATCTTTAGTCATGTCTTTAGCGTAGTAGTAAGTGGCCCGGCCGTTCAGCTCATTGCCTCTACCGGATCCCGTTCAGATACTGTTCCAGCATGGTGTAGCCGTCCGCAGCTACCGTGTTGCGGTCGTCGGGGTCGTTCGGGTCCAAGCCGTTGGCGTTTTCCCAGTCGTCGGGCATACCGTCGTGGTCGGTGTCGGCCAGCGCAGGAGCAGTGTGAAGTTCGGGCCAGCCACCTGCGTCGCGTTGGGTATCGATGATTCCGGTCGGGGCATCGGTGCTGATCTTATCCTGGTTGCGGCGGTAGCTGTCTCCCTCGTAGGTGGCGTAGCCGCCACGGGCTTCCAGCGCAATGCGCGCATCTAAGGCATCCCGCTTCGGGAGGATGGCCCCGGCGGAATCCAGGACCAGTTCGTAGGCCCGCCGAGCGGAATGTTCCCGGATGGGCATGGCCGGCCAGGGTTCGCTGAGTTTGATCTTGTCCGTTGCCAGGTCGGACTGCACCCCGCCGTCCCAGTTGTCGGCGGTGACCGCAGCACTGCCTTCCACGACGTTGCCGTCGATGTACCACGTGCCGTGATCGCCCTCCCCGCGCGCGGAAGGATTGGCGATGCGGTAGGATAACTCTCCCGGCAGCGTCGCCGGACCGGGCTTATAGTAGTTACCCACCACATTGAAGGTCGAGAAATTGAATTTGTCGTTGCCTACCTGACTTGCCTCTCCTCCGTAGCAACTGTTGAAGCCCCAGTTATAGATCACGTTGTTGCGGTAATCGGTGTATCCCGACCCGGAGGCCATGCGCGGATTGCGGCTGGTATGGTGCGCCAGCAGATTGTGGTGGTAACTGCCGTGGTTTGACCCCCAAATACCGCCGAATCCGTGGGTGCCCTTTGCGTGGTTCGAGTCGTACATACTCTCCGTGATCATCGACCACTGCACCGTAATGCTATCGCAGTGGTAGACCGACATCGTCTCGTCGACGCTCCAGCTCGCCGAAAGGTGGTCCAGGATGATGTGCTTGTGGTAGCGGCTCGAGACGGCATCGTAATCCTGCCCGGACACATCCCCCGGACGAATGCGCAGGTAGCGCACGATGACGTGATCCGCATCGATGTTCAGCGGGTAGTTCTTCAGGCATATCCCCTCCCCCGGTGCGGTCTGTCCGGCAATGGTCAGGTAGGGGTTGCGGATGACGAGCGGACTTTCCAGTTCGATGTTGCCGCTCACTTGGAAGACTACCGTTCGCGGGCCGGTAGCCTCAACGGCCTGCCGCAGGCTTCCGTCTCCGTGGTCGTGGAGGTTCGTGACCGTGTAGACTTCCCCGCCCCGTCCCCCCAGGGTATATTTTCCGTAGCCCTCCGCGGTGGGGAAGGCCAGTTGCTGGGCCGGCAGGTTTAAACTGATGAGAAGCGTAAGCAGTAAGCGTGTGGCGGCCGGGTAGTTGTCGGTGCTCATTATTGGAGTATGGGTAAAATTGCTATCGGCGCGAATACCCGCTGGTGGCCGCCGTATGGCAGCTTCACCACTCGCGAGTTCTATCGCCACTATCTCCCCAAGATCGGACCATTTGGGCACTAGGGGCTAGCAGAATTTAACCTGTACTATCCAATTTAAGCTTCCCGCGGTTCACCGATTCACCCTTAGCGTCCTTGTCCACCTAGGCTCCGACGCTCCGTTCTCGTACACTTCGATGCGGGTAAAGACCGGACGGGGCGGGGGGATGTACGGATTCGTTCCCTGTGAGTTGTCGTCCGATCCCGGTATCCCGTTGTCGTAGGGCGGCGGGGGACTCGGCAGAACGGTAAACAGGAGCTCGAAGTCGACCACGCCCGTTCGGTTGGTGGTAAAGAAGCGGGAGGTGTCGGACTGCTCGAGTTGGGAGTAGTCCCAGCCGCTGCCGTCCTGGAAGGCGGGAAACATCCAGTTCGTCCCACTGACCTTCACCTTCAGGCTGGTATTCTCCGGCAGGTCGGCCACCATGGAGTACGAGCCGGTACGGTCCGTATCCTGATTCATGTCCAGCACATTCAGCCCGTGCGACCCGCTGGTGGGATACCGGATTTTGTTGGTCTGCTCGAATGTAGTCGTAGCAATGAAGATAGCCAGGTAATCCTCAAACCGCGGGATGACTACCGTCTGACCCATTTCCTCGTATCGCCGCACAAGTTGCTGGCGGATGGAGGCGGGATGCAGCAGCGTGGCGTTGTTGATGAGCTGGGACCCGAGGAGTTTGCTGTCGAGGGTTCCGTCCTCCCGAAGGTCCGTACTTATGTTGGCCAAAAATTCCGAGAATTCCTGCACGGATAGGTAGCCCTGTAAGATGACGGATATGGCGAGCAGTTTTGCATTATCGGTGCCGCTTGCGGAAATATCGAGCAGGTGAGATTCCCGCGCGCCGTCGGGCTGCATACCAAATATGGCGAAGATTTCCTCCTGCGCCCTGCGTTTGGCGGCGGCGAAGGACTCGCCGTCGGCCAGTAAGTATTCGACCCGTGCCTTTTCCAGGTGGGAAAGAAGGTTTACGTTGAGGCCGTCGTACTGACCCAGGTCCGATAGCGCGTAAAGCGTAAGCTGGGCGGTAGAGCTCTCGTCGGTGACCTCGTTGTAGTAGAATCCATCGGCACGCAGCTGAACGTACTGCGATCTAAGCTCGACGCTGGGAAAGGTGAAGGAGCCCCGGTTGTCCGCGATCTGGGTGGTGTAGGTGCTGCCGGTAGGGATGAGCGCACCGCTTAACTCGGCCAGCTGGATGGAGGTGCCGTTGAGGAACGGTCCCTTCTGTACGTAGCCGGCAATTTGTTCGTAGGAGCGCACCGGTCCGGAGCCAGCCGGATCGACCTCCTCCTTCGTGCAGGCGGCAAACAGGAATATGCCAATCAGGAGGGTGAGCGAAGCAAGATGTCTCAAGGGTAATAGGTTTTCCGATACCCAGGAAAAACGGCCTGCTGCTACCCCAATTGTCCGTTAACTAAATGAGCGTTTAGCCGGTTGGATTGACGGCCCGTTCACTTCGCCCGTACCTCCTCCAGTAGCCGCTGCATCCGCTCCACCCGCTCGGGATGCTCCTCACTCAGGTTCACCCGCTGGCCGGGATCTTCCCGGAGATTAAACAGCAGCACCTCACTGTCGAAATCGGCGAACCCGCGCAGTTCGGCAAATTCTTCCGGCATGCGCGTTACTCCCCCGCTGGGGCCGTCAAGGTAGAGCCAGTCGCCGTCGCGCAGCCCCCAGCGCGCGGCGTAGGTATTGTGTACGGTGACCTGCCTTACCGGGGCGTCAGCTGCCGATCCGGTCAGTAAGGAGCGTTGGTCGTAGCCGTCGGGAGCCGCACCGGATGGCAGGTCGATCCCGGCCGCTGCGGCAACCGTGGGCATCACGTCGATTTGGGAGATGGTCTGGTCGCGTACCGCTCCCCCCGCAATCTTACCCGGCCACCGCACGATCATGGGTACCCGGTGACCGCCTTCCCACACGTCGCGCTTGAGGCCGCGCAATTCGCCCATGCTCAGGTGGCCGTAGCGTTCGGCCCGTGGAAACGCGTAGTGCTCCGGACCGTTGTCCGAGCTAAAGATGACCAGGGTGTTGTCGGCAAACCCCGCCTCCGCGAGGGCGGTCAGTACGCGACCGATCATGTAATCCGTTTCGTACACGAAGTCGCCGTAGGCGCCGGCTTCCGTCTTGCCCACAAATTCCTCGTTCGGGATAATGGGTGCGTGGGGGGAAGGCAGAGAAAAGTACAGGAAGAAGGGCTTATCCGCGCTTTGTCTTCCAATGTATTCGACGGCCTTATCGGTCACCGTAGGCAGCACCTCATAGGGATTCCAACCCTTCACCATCGGGCCGGGACGAAATTCCCACTTGCCCTCCCCTACTTCGTAACCGACGCTGTCGGGGTGCATGACCTCCGTGGGCACTTCGAGCAGCCGGTCGTTCTCAAACCAGGCGTAAGGCGGAAAATTGATGGTGCCGTCCCCGAAATAGTAATCGAATCCCCGGGAGAGGGGACCGCCCTCGATCGGTCCACTGATGTCGACGTCCTCCGGCCGGTCTACCTTAACCGACTTGTTGGCTTCCGCGAGCTCGGCCAGGGAATCGTTCCTGAACGTCCAGTCCCAGCCCAGGTGCCACTTACCGACGCAGGCGGTATTGTAACCATTGTCCTTTAGTACCTGGGGTAGCGTGACGTCGGTATCCGCGAAGAAGGGTGGTCCGAATGAGTTGACAATATTGTGCTGCTGCCGCCAGTGGTACTTCCCCGTAAGCAGCGCATACCGGCTGGGCGAACAGATGCCGGAGGAACTGTGAGCATCCGTAAAGCGCATCCCCTCCCGTGCCAGCCGATCGAGGTTCGGGGTGGGAATTTTACTGTCGGGGTTCTGAACGGCAAGATCGCCGTAGCCCATGTCGTCGGCGTAGATGATGACGACGTTGGGGGGTTGCTCGCTGGTGGATGCGTGGTCGCCGGAAAAGGCAAACGTGGTCAGAAACAGACAGAAGAGTACTAGATTATTCATTGCATTCAAATATATACATTGCACCCGCGACCCCGCCAAATTCTACTTCGAAACCTTAACCGTGACCGGCCAGCCGGGAAATTGCTTGGCATCCGCCTGCCTCAGGTCGGCATCCCGCGCCCAGCATTCGAAGGTAACCTCCTGCGTTGCCGGATGGAAGCGAATGACGCCGAATCCGCTGCCGTTGGAGGCGTTGTCGGGATTGGCGTAGGCGTACATTGAAATGTGGTTGTTGAAGCCGTCGAGGTAGTCGCCCGTCCAGGGAAGCGGGGAATCCGCCACGGGATTTTCTCCGGGCTGCTCGTCTTCCGGCCACCACCAGCGGGAGTAGTAATCGTTGACCGAAGCGGGTACGACGAAGGCCCAGGGGCCGTCCCGAAATTCATCGATGCCGTGGTGGATCACCGTCGGCAGGTGCTGATCGCCGGCGATGTGTACGGCATTCGCCGCCTTGATGGCACGCAGTGCTTTGTTGCGACCGGTTTGCGGCCAGCCGTTGGAGTCCAGGTCGGCGTGGAGCCGTTCCCGATTGCGCCCGTGGAGGTGGGCCCCGCCGCAGAAGCCCGTGGCGGAGAGAACTGCTTTCATCTGTCCGGCTTGCTGGTCCTGGGCCCAGTCCTCGAGAAAGGTAATCTGACGGTCGCCGAGTAGCTTGAGTCCGGGCAGATTGATGGTCGCGGGGTCGTAACTAGGATCATTGACGTGGTCGGGACGGGGGCCCATCTGGGGTATTTTCCCGTTCGGGCCGGACTTGAACTTACGGTCCTCGATGATGGCAAAATCAACCGCTCCCAGCGGAAGGGAGGTATAGTACACCCCGATGCCCTGCTCCACCGGTGTGGGATCGTAGGGGTCGGGCAAGTGGGAAGTTTGGCAGCGTTCCACCATTTTCACGTATTCGTGGTGGCAAAAGTAGCCGCCATCGTTGCCTGCGCGTTCCCGGGCGATCTTGCCCCCCTCGCCCCAGAGATTCCCCTGGCCGATGTCGTGGTCATCGGGAATGGAAATCATCGGACGGTGGCGAAACGTTTCTCGAAATTGCTGGCCGAATTTGAGCCAGGCCGCGGTATGCTCGGTGTGGTCGTAGGACTGGTCGCCGGCGAAGAACATCAGATCCGGATCGACGACCGCCACGTTCCGTACGTAGGACGCCCGGTCGCCGCGATCCTGGTTGGAGTTACAGCTGAAGGCCGCCACGACGACCTCTCGGTCAGGAGCCGGTTGAGCCCGCACACTACCTTCGAATACTGCACCCGTTCCGTGGCGCAGGCGATAGGGAACGGTAGTTTGAGTATCCCAGTCCTCCACGCGGAACAGCGTTGACCATCCCAGTTCGTTCACCGGCCGTCGTCCGACCTCGACCCACTTGCCGTTACGCTGAATCTCCAGCAACACCTCACGGCTTTCCTGGGGGTAGAGTGGGTAGAGCTGGGCGGTCAGTTTAAGGGTGTTATCGGCAACGGTGTAGGCGCCGAAGGCGATCACGGAATCCCGCGGGACCTTTACGTCGATGATGGGATTCTCGGCCCGGTTCCACCAGTCGTTTGTGGCGAGGGTATCCAGATTGGTGAAGGGGGCTTGCTGGTACTCGCCTTCGGTCAGATCCGGCACTTTTCGACTGCAAGAGACGATGACGAGAAATGCTAAAGCAAGGAATAGATGTTTCAAGTTGGCGGATGTTAGTAAGTTGCGAATATGATGCGCACCGCCGAATATAGCTGTAGCAATACTAACTGTGGTTTGGGCGGAGTCCCAATAGCTATCGGAAGAGCAATGTCCATTCTAATAGCTCTAATAGCGTTGCTTTTTATTACCGCTACGGGATGCGGCGGAACCAAGTTTGTGGCTTCCAGCAGCAGCGAAGGAAATCAGCTACCCCCCAACGTCGTCTTCCTCTTGGTTGACGACCTCGGCTGGAGAGACCTCGGTTGCTACGGCAGCGACTTCTACGAGACCCCGAACATCGACCGCTTGGCTGCCCGCTCCACCCTGTTTACCGATGCGTATTCCGCCCACCCCGTCTGCTCCCCCACCCGCGCCGCCCTCCTGACGGGCAGACACCCGAGCCGCATTGGCATCACGGACTGGATACCGGGCCAGGACCCACGGAACAGACCGCTGGTCGGGGTGACCGACCTGGATAGCTTACCGCTCCATGAGCTCACTCTGGCCGAAGCACTGAAGGAATACGACTACACCACTTTCTTCGCCGGCAAGTGGCACCTTGGCGACGAAGGCAACTACCCCGAGGACCAGGGCTTCGACATCAACAAGGGGGGGCACCACAAGGGCAGCCCACCGGGGGGCTATTATTCTCCCTACCAGAACCCAAAATTAGCCGACGGACCCGCGGGGGAATACCTGACCGACCGGTTGACGGATGAGTCCATCCAGTTTATGTCCGCCCAACGCGAGGAACCCTTCCTGCTCTACCTCTCCTACTACACCGTACATACGCCCATTCAGGCATGCAACCGACACCTCCAACGCTTCGAGGATAAGAAAGCGGCCCTGCAGATCGGTGAGCCGAACGTGCGCGGTGAAGGTGGTGGGCAGACTGTCCTGGATCAGTACAATCCCGCCTATGCCTCCATGGTCTATGCCCTCGACGAGAACGTTGGCCGGCTACTGGACAGCCTCGAAGCGATGGGGCTTGACGACCGAACCCTTATCGTTTTCACCTCCGACAACGGGGGACTTTCCACCCTTGAAAATCGGAGGACCGCCCCGACTAGCGTCGTACCGCTACGTGCCGGCAAGGGCTGGGCCTACGAAGGCGGGATCAGAACTCCGCTGTTGGTGAGCCGACCCGGACAGCAGACCGCCCGCCGCAGCTTCACACCGGTGATCAGCATGGACCTCTTCCCCACCATCCTCCAGGAAACCGGCCACCCGCTGATGCCGGATGCGCACGTGGATGGGCTGAGTCTCACGCCACTGCTAAACAGTGATCAGGATACCCTGCACGAAGTACTTTTCTGGGACTATCCCCATTACCACGGCAGCGCCTGGACGCCCGGTTCCGCCCTCAGGAAGGGAGACTGGAAATTGGTCTATTTCTATGAAACCGACCGCTACGAGCTCTATCATCTAGCGACCGACCTCTCCGAGCAGCGCGATCTGTCCGGTAGCCACCGGGCCGAATTGACGGACCTAAAGGAGGAAATGGCGCGGATGAAACAAGAGTATCGGGTCAAGATGCCTACCGCGAACGTCCGTTGATGGGTAGTCTTCCCCCGGTATTCAGGGGCGTTTCGGGCGCTCGAACCGGTCTGGGTGAAGGGTATTGTACAGCGAATCCTGTCGCAGGCCGAGGAATACCGGACCGTGGTTTGCCTCGTCCCAACTCTTCCACGCGCTTTCCAGTGAGTCGACGGTAGCGGATTGTTCCGGAGCAAGATTGTTCCCTTCCGCCAGGTCCTTGTCCAGCGCGTAGAGTTCCGGCCCCCGTTGGTAGCTGATGAGTTTGGTGTTTCCCCTCCGGATCGAGTGCTTCTCTTCGTCCACTTTTTTCCAGAACAGCTGGTCGTGGGGTGCTCCGGATCGCACTCCGGTCAGGTAAGGCAAAAGGTCGGTGCCATCCAGTGGATTCGCGTTGGGGGCGGGCCCCGTTTGGCGGGCGACCATGGTTGCCAGAATGTCAAGGGAGCTTACCATCTCATCGTAGTGTTGCCCGGAAGGGATCTGCCCCGGCCACCGCATCGCGTAGGGTACCCGAACGCCACCTTCCAGTAGGTCGGATTTCTGTCCACGCAAGGGGCCGTTGTCGGAGCCGTTGCTTCTTTCCGGTCCGCCGTTATCCGAAAGAAAGACCACCAGGGTTTGCTCTTCCAGGTGCAGGGCTTCCAGTTGATCCAGGACCCTGCCCACCCCGTCGTCCACTGCACCTACCATGGCCGCATACGTACGTCGGCGCTTATCCGCAATGTCCGGGAAACGGCTGAGATACTGCTCCGTCGCTTGCAGCGGACCGTGGGGAGCATTGTAGGCGAGGTAGATAAAGAAGGGATCGTTCCGGTACTTTTCGATGTAGTTGACGGCCTCGCGGGAGAGCGCGTCGGTGAGGTATTCGGTCTCCTCTACCCGCGCTTCGTTGCGCAGGAGTTTGGTGCGGTAGGCGTCGATCTGTCGCTTGACTTCGTATTCGTCCTGCAGTACATACTCCTCCGGAAAGTACCGGTGGCCACCGGTGAGGAAGCCAAAAAAGTCATCGAAGCCCTGCACCAGGGGGCGCTGGCTTCGGTGGGCTCCGAGGTGCCATTTGCCGATGGCGACCGATTTGTAGCCCACTTTCTGGAGCACCTCGGCGATCGTCTCCTCGGCTACCGGCAGGCCCATATCCGGGTCATTGGGCGCGAACAGGGGGTTGCGGGCAAATCCGAAGCGGTCCTGGTAGCGGCCCGTAATCAGGCCGGCCCGACTCGGTCCGCACACGGGATAGCTGACGTAGCCGTCGGTAAAGATCACCCCGCTCCGCGCCAGTCGGTCGATTTGGGGGGTGGGAATGTCCTTACTGCCATTGAAACCCACGTCGCCGTAGCCAAGGTCGTCGACCAGGATGAGCACCAGATTGGGCGGCCGTGTATCACCTTCCTGGCAGTTTCCTTGCGACGGGTACCACAGAAGAGGAAAGAAAAGAAATAACCAAGCGCCCCGCATCTAGTAACCTGGATTTTCCGCCAGCATCGGGTTGTCGGCGATCCGATTCAGTCCCAGCGCGTAGTAATAGTTCTCTTCGGGATGCAATCGTATACGGCCCAGGTCACCGTCCGCTATCTCAACGGTGTAGGTACCCGAGTCGTAATTATAGCGGAAATGCATGCGGTGACGCTGTACCATATGCAACTCCTCCACGGCGATGCGCCACCGTCTTAGGTCCCAGAACGTCTGCGACTCGAAGGCCAGCTCCACACGGCGCTCCTGGCGAATGCGGTCCTGGGTAAGCTGGTCGGCGGAGAGTTCGGGCATGCCTGCGCGATCGCGGAGGTTGTTGATCACGGCCAGCATATCACCATTGGGGTCGCCCAGGTAGAATGCCGCCTCGACGTAGTTGAGCAGGATTTCCCCGTACCGAAAAATGGTTACGTCGGTGCTGGAGGGCGTGCCGTCGGGAGTGGCGGGATTGATCATCTTGCGCGTCAGCAGACCGGTCGGGTTACCCCCCCGGTGGCGGGGGTGCCCGGAGCCCGGCCAGCCGTCCGAACCGGGAATAATGAAGCCGGGAGCGGTGGTGCGCTCCACCTGTCCCGTTGCGGGGTCGGTATAGTCGGTGCTGCGGTGGGAATAAAACGTCCCCCCCTTAAAGGGCGCACCGGGATAAAAGATGGACGCACGCATCCTGGGATCCCGCTGCCCAAAGTACTGTTTGGGGTCGATCGGCGTCGCGTCGTCGTAGATCGAGCGGTCCACCTTTCCGGAAGTCCCGTCAATGAAGTCAAACAACTCCAGGGTCTCGAGGTACACCGGATAGTTGGAGTTCCACGAAAATCCAAATCCGGCCGGCGTACCCGTATTGTCCCAGTTGTGCCCCTTGCCGGACTCGAAATCGTACATCTCGACAAAGATCTTCTCCGGATTGTCGTCTTCGTCGAGGAAGAGGTTGATGAAGTTCTGTACGGGATTCGGATCTTTGCGGTAAAGGGTAAACGGACCATTGTCCATGATCTCCTTGGAGGCGTCGAGTGATTGCCGGTAGTAGCTTTCCGCCTGTCCGGAAGGGATGCCGAGCAGGCCATTCAACTGCGGCGTACCGAATTTCGCCACACTCGCAGCGTACAGCATCGCCCGACTTTTTAATGCCAGGGCCACCCACCGATTGACGCGGCCGGCTTCCGTTTGTTCGGGAAGGACGCCGATGATCTCGTCCAGTTCCGCGCCGATAAAGTCGTAGACTTCCTGTTCAGAATTGCGAGCCACAAAGAGCTCTTCCTCACTGGCACCGGCGGGCAGCGCCCGGGTGACGATGGGTACGCCGCCGTAGCGAATCACCATCTGGAAGTACTCCCAGGCCCGGATAAACCGCGCTTCCGAAACCCGGGTAGTGATGTATTCCTGGTCAAGGGAGGCAGATTGCGGAAGGCCTTCGATAAATACATTGGCCTCGCGGATGGTATTGTATGGCCAGTGATCGAGCACGCCGGCTCCGTTCTCGTTAAAGTCGGTGTCCAGCACCCGGCCGAAGGGCGACTGCCAGGGAGCAAAATTGCGGGATTCGCCACCGAATGCGTTGATGAGATTCATTTCGAAGTTGGACTGCCCCGTGTTGTAGTGGAACAGTGCGCGCTCGTACAGGTCCGCCAGGAAGGCATTAGCCAGCCCCTCGTCCTCGAAGACGATGCTGCCGGAAATGATGTCGGTCGGCGTCAGGTCGAAGGGGTCCTCACAGGCAGACAAAAGGAGCAGCAAGCTTACCAGCAGGAATTGGATATGGTTTTTCATCGGATGGTTCGCTTTTCGGTTTAGAGGGATGCCCGCAGGCCAAAGGATACGGATCGGGTGATGGGAAAGCGCCGTGCCGGATTGCCGGGCTGGACTTCCGGATCGAAGGAGTTCTTGTAGATGCCTAGGTTGTTGGTCGTCAGTACGTTCTCGCCGGCCACGTACACTTCGATGCGGCCAAAGCCGATCCGGTCTGCTGCCGTTGCGGGGAGGGCGTAGGATAGGTTCAGGTTTTTGATGCGGAAGTAGGTTACGTCCCGGACCCAAAAGTCGGAGTTGCGATTGTTATTCGCGCCGGGAGCCTGGGTCATGGCCGGTAGTTGGGCATCCGGGTTGATGTTTACCCCCGGATTGTTCGGGTCCGGCTGCCACCGGTAATCGTAGTGGTACGTCAGGGGGATTGAGGAGTTGGAAAAGGCGTTGCGCGAATTCCCCGATATATTGATGCTGAAGTGGGAGGCCCCCTGGAATAGTCCGCTCAACCGGAAACCTTTGTACCCGATACCTAAATTCATGCCACCCACCAGCTCCGGCAGACCCTGGTCGTAGGCGATCACCTCCTGATCGCGGAAGGTGAGCTCTCCGTCACCATCCAGGTCGAGGTACCGGATGTCACCCGGGCGGATGGTGGTGTTTTCGTTGCCGTCCTGGACAACGCCGTAGTTGTCGATCTCCTGCTGGTTCATGAAGATGCCGTCGGTGCGGTATCCCACGAAGCGGTTGACCCGCTTACCGTCCAGTTCGTAAAGCCGTTTTTGGTCGGGATCGGTAAAGTCCTCCTGGCTCTTTACGTCGACCCACTTGGCACGGGCGTAGGAGACATTCGGTGCTACATCGATTTTGAAGGCCCCGATCCGCTGTTCATAAGATAGCGCTACCTCGAAGCCCCGATTTTCTTGGGAGTTGATGTTCACGACCGGAAGTTCCGCTCCGAAGGTCGAGGGAACATCCTCGACGTTCACGTCAATGATGCCCTCGCGCTTGCGTTGGAACACGTCGATCTCAACCCCCAGTTTGCCGTCGAACAGATTGGCTTCCACCCCGAAATTAGTCAGCGTCAAAATTTCCCAGGTGAGGAAGGGATTGACCAGGCCGCGGGTACGAATACGGGGCTGACCCGTGCTGCCCGACAGGATGTACGGATTGCCCAGTAGATCGTATCCCGTCAGGTAATCGTAGCCGTTCAGGCCGTCAGCGGTATCGTCACCGAGGCGGGAGTAGGAGCCCCGCAACTTGAGAAAATTAATGGCCCCGTCGGCGTTAAAAAACGACTCCTCGGAAAGCACCCAGCCGGCCGAAAAACTGGGGAAGTAGCCCCAGCGGGTCTCCGGCGCGAAGAGTACGTTGCCGTCGGCACGCAGGGTCGCCTCGAAGAGGTAGCGGTCTTTGAAGGCATAATTTAGTCGGCCAACCAGACTCTTGCGGCCGATGTCGGCACCGGAGTTGCCGCTGTTAAACTGCTGGTCGGTGGATCCAACGAAGATTTCCGGAATATTGGTGGAGAGGAGCTCGCGACGGCTGGCCCCGAGGCGGGTAAACTTTCTGGTCTGCTGCTCGGCAATCGCCAGCACCTTGATGCTGTTGTCCCCAAAGGACGTCTGGTATTCCATCGATACCAGGGGGTACACCTGGGTACGGCGAAACTGCTCGACCCCGATGAAACTTACCGGATTGTCGACCCCCTCGGATTGATACGTGTCCGTCTCCGGCAGATACCGGAATATCTCGATGGGTTTTCTGAAGGTCTTGGTGTTTTGGTCCAGGTTCTGCACGTTCAGTTCCGCCCGCGCCGTCAGGCCCCGCAGGAAGGGAAAGTTGTAGTCTACCCCCAGCTTGCCCCGGAACACGTTGGCCTTCTGGTCCCAGCTGCCGTAGACGGACCGATCGGTGCGCTTGACCGGATTGCGTTCGGAAAATCCGGAGTACGGCACGCCGTCGATGGTAGGGTCGGGCAGCACCGTGGGAAAAATGGGCTGGGCGGAACCAAGATCGTTCCAGATGGCATCCAGGTCGTTGTTGGGACGGTTAGTGTTCTCTTCCCGGTAGGAAAGGTCTAGGTTGAAACTGAGGCTTTCGTTGATCTTGGCGTCGATGTTGGATCGAGCGTTGACCCGGTCGTAGTCAAAATCCCGCGACCGAAAGTAGCTCTCCTGGTCCGTATAGCCGATGGAGGTAAAGTACTTGATGGTCTCCGTGCCGCCGGATACGCTCAGGCTGTGCTGCTGCATCGGAGCGTTGTTCTTGATCAGGGCGTCCACCCAATTGCCCCCCTCGTACCCCGGAGCACGGTTGGCAAAATTTTGTTGGTCCTCATCGTCAAAGGTGAAGTCGTAACCGTTGCCGTCGTTCAGGTCGGCCTCCCGGAAAAGTTCCACAAACTGGGGGGCGTTAACGTGCTGTAGCATAGCGACTGCCGACTGCATGGTGTAAGTACCGTTGTAGGAGATTTGCGGCTTGCCGGTCTTTCCGCGCTTAGTAGTTACCAGAATAACGCCGTTGCCCGCCCTGGCCCCGTATACGGCTGCCGCAGCATCCTTAAGTATGGTCACCGTCTCGATGTCGTTGGGGTCAATGCGGCTAAAGTCCATTTGCACCCCATCCACGAGGGTCAGTGGGGCACCCGCAAACCCACGGATACGGATCTGAGTGTTCTCCCCTCCCGGTAAGCCGGAGTTCTGCCGTACCATCACCCCGGGCACGCGGCCCGACAGCAGGTTGGCCGCATTGGCCACCGGCACGGTCGTCAGCTGCTCGCTGTTGATCGCAGCTACGGAGCCGGTCAGGGTAGATTTTTTCTGGCGGCCGTAACCCACCACTACTACCTCATCCAGTGTGGCCCCCTCTTCCAGGGTGACGTTGATCTCGTTGCGGCCCCGTACCTCCTCGAACACCGTAGTATAGCCCGTGTAGCTATAATTTAGCGTGGCCGAGGGGTCGACCGTCAGCTGGTATGTTCCGTCCAGGTCAGTAACCGTGCCGCTGGTCGTACCATCCTGTACGATGTTAACGCCGATCAGGGGAGTGCCTTCGGTATCGGTGACCGTACCCGATACGGATTGCTGGGCCACGAGAAGTCCACCGACCAGCACGCCGATACCCATCAGGCATGCTCTGAGTCGTAGTAAATTTGACATATACGAGTGATTGTAGCAAAAATTAGTGCGTAACCTATAAACAGCAAAACTTCCCGCAGGCGGAAGAATATTCGGAAGTGGAAATAATGTAGGCGCGAAAGCTAAAGTTTTATGTTGATACAAAAAATATAATTCCTATTTTATTCCCATAAGCCGCGCTTTGTGCTGGCTTGGATGCGGAAGGAGAGTCGGAATAGCGTTTACTTTGCCGGCATGCTATCCAGTATCATCGCTTACCTCGAATCCATCGATCCCATTCTTGCGGCGCTCTATGCCTCGCTCTTCACCTGGATCCTGACCGCCCTCGGCGCGGCCCTCGTTTTTCCCTTCCGCGGCATGAATCGCACCCTGTTGGATGGTGCCCTCGGCTTCACGGGCGGGGTGATGGTGGCCGCCTCCTTCTGGAGCCTGCTCGCCCCCGGCATTGAAATGAGCCCGGGCGATGGCTTCGTCAAGGTGATCCCCGCGGCCATTGGCTTCGCGGCGGGCGCACTCTTCATTTTCGGGCTCGATAAGGTGCTGCCTCACCTGCACATCAATTTCAAGGAAAGCGAGAAGGAAGGCCTCAAGTCTCCCTGGCACCGCACTACCCTACTGGTACTGGCGATCACCCTCCACAACATACCCGAAGGCCTGGCCGTGGGCGTACTGTTCGGCGGCGTGGCGGCCGGGATGCCGGAAGCCACCATCGGTGGTGCGGTCGCGCTGGCCATTGGTATCGGTATTCAGAATTTTCCCGAGGGGTTGGCGGTTTCCATGCCCCTCCGGCGCCAGGGGGTCAGCCCGTTCAAGAGCTGGTGGTACGGCCAACTCTCGGCGGCCGTGGAGCCCGTCGCGGCCGTGACCGGAGCGCTGGCCGTAACCTTTTTTACCCCGATTCTTCCCTACGCGCTGGCCTTCGCCGCCGGAGCCATGATCTTCGTAGTAATCGAGGAGGTCGTACCCGAAACCCAGTTGGAAAGCAACACCGACATCGCTACGCTCGGCTTCGTCCTGGGCTTCATCGTAATGATGACGCTGGACGTGGGGTTAAGCTAATCAGGCGGGGACGCAGGAGCAATGCAAACACAAAAAAAGCGCGCATCACAGATATGTGGTGCGCGCAGAAGTGTTTGTGTAAATAGCGTCTCAATCTCAAAAAATAATCTTCGCAGGTTCCAGCTCGTACTCTAGCCATGAGTGGCAACCTGTATGCTTTGTCGTGCCGTAAAGATGCTACCGTGTCCGTATAACCAGTAGTACTTTTCAAGCAAAGAATGGCAATATTCAACCATTTCCCGGATATATTAGACATTTTAGGGGATAAAAACAAACCACCGCGCAAACTGAGCTGCGCGGTGGTCCGATAGAGTGTCACAACACCATCATCTATTTGATGAAGAGGCCGGCAATATCCAGTACGGCTTGGGTGCTCAGCGGCTCGTCATAGGCTTCGGTAACGTGGTCGGTATCGACACTGGTCACCGTGGTAGCATCGACACCCAGGTGGGTTACGTTTGCCTCACCGGCGTAGACGGCGGCGGCGGCGGAAGCTCCGGTGGTATTGGTCGCACCGGTGATCCAGCCCTTCGAACCCCGAATGCGACGGATCTCCGAAGCGTGGCGGGCCTCGACCGAGTGAATCTGTAGGGCGGCGGTGAGAATATCCCCGTTACCCATCAAATTCGTGGCCTGTCCTTTATAGGCCCTTACGCCGGTATCTTCGAACGCCTGAGCTACTGCCAGGAACACCTGTTCGTTGTTGAACACGTCTTCGAAGGTACCTCCGGCGGTAAAGTCGAATTCCGGAGACTCGACGGGATCCATACCGAGGCTACCGATGGCCGAACGCAGGAATTCTACGTGGGCGGATTCGTGCTGCGAAATCAGCGCAACGGTTTCCCGGGTATCTCCCGAAAGAAGTCCGTCCGCGTCAAGCCCCATTGCGTAGAACTCGGCTTCGAGGTATTCGAGCGTAAGGGCGAAGTTGAGCACTTCGGCAATGCTCATGGAGCTGCTTTGCGCGAAGGCGCGGCTGGGAGCCATAAAGGCGGTGAGGGGTAGGGCTACGGTGGCAACTTTTCCCACGGTACGGCCGAAGGTCGAGAATGCCTCGCGGCGGGTGGTTGCTTTACCCTGAATTTCAGCGTCGGCGAGCGCCTCGAACTGATTGAATAATTTAAGTAGTTTCATTAGTTGGTCGTCTTTTGGGGTGACTACTGCGGCAGGCCGCTGGCGTCGATGGGGGTGATGATGAAAGCGGAGGCCATGCTCAGCACCTGTGCGGGGGTGCGGGAAACGTCTAAGCCATTGGCATCAACGACTTCACTGTTAGCGAATGCCGTGGGTGATCCGGAGTTGATGCTGCGGATGGCCGCTGCGTGACGGGCCTCGACGGAAACAATTTTACCGGCTACGACGAGAAAATCGGGATTCTGCAGGAGACGTCCGGCACCATTGTAGGCGGATACGCCCAAATCCTCGAAGGTTTGTGCCGTATTCAGTACGCTGGTGCGGCTGTTGAAGTCGATGGAAGAAAAGTCCACCTCAAGGGCGGGAATTGCGGTAGCGACGGAACTGATCGCGGCTTCAAAAAAGTCCATGTGTGCCCGCTCGTGGGCTTCCAGGTCCAGCAGGATCTGCTTCTCTTCCGCGGTAGCTGACGCGTAGTAGTCGCCCTGAAGCACCTGGGCGTAAAACGCGGCCTCGAGTTGCTCGAGCGCAAAAGCGTAATTCAGCACGCCAACATCTCCGCTACCGAGGTTGACGGAGTTGTTCATAATCACGGGGTCGTCGTCGTCCTCACATCCGGTGAGCAACAGGCCGGCGGCGGCCAGACCGAGGCCGGAAGTACGCAGGAAACGTCTCCGGCTACTGGGGTCCCGATCGGCTACAACCCGGGACGAAAGAAATTTTGGTGTTTGCATAAGGCAGTTTGGTTTGTCACCATGTACGTAAGTCAGGTGTGCGAAGATTGGTGCATCACCGCCAATACCGCCCTGGGGCAAGGGTACCGACAAAGGCGTGATTCTACCCGAATTCGTGGTCGATCCGTCGAACAAGCCGCACATTCACCGGCAAAATTGTAGGTTGCGGCATGAGATTAAACGACAAGACAGCCGTGATCACGGGCGGCGCCTCGGGGCTCGGGGAAGCCACCGCCCGTCACTTTCACGGCCTCGGCGCGCGGGTCGCGATTTTTGACATCAATCGGGAACGTGGAGAAGCCATCGCCACCGAACTGGGAGAAGGAGCAATGTTTCATAGTGTCGACGTGACCAGCGCCGCATCCGTAGAAGAAGCCGTGGAGGAAGTCCTTGCCCGTTTCGGGGCGCTACACATTTGTTGCAACTACGCCGGCATCGCCCCGGCGGTCAAAACCGTCGGCCGCGACGGACCCGGAGACCTGGAGTTGTTCAGAAAAGTAATCGAGATCAACCTCGTCGGGACCTTCAACGTAGCGCGCGTCGCCGCATACGCCATGAGTAAGAACGATCCCGTGGACGAGGACGGTAGTCGCGGTGTCATCATCAATACGGCCTCCGTAGCCGCCTACGAAGGTCAGATCGGCCAGGCGGCGTACAGCGCCTCGAAGGGGGGCGTGGTGAGCCTTACCCTGACAATGGCGCGGGATCTCGCGCGCAACGGCATCCGCGTTAATGCCATCGCTCCCGGGCTGATTCATACCCCCATGTTTGATTCCTTTAGCCAGGAAGTCTACGATTCACTCGCCAAGCAGCCGCTTTACCCGGTCAGGCTCGGTCAACCCGAGGAAGTTGCCCGCCTCGCACAACACCTGGTGGAAAACAACTACATGAACGGGGAATGCGTAAGGATGGACGCCGGTATTCGCATGCAGCCGCGCTAGTCTCATTTGCCAATTCGCCCTAAAACAACTAGGTTGCCCCCCATGCAAAAGTACAAGGTGATCATTGCTGAACGGGAGTATCCCGTTACCGATCAACAACTTACGGACCTAGACCTCTCCGGTCCATTTAACGACAAGTATCATTTTCTGCACGAGGCGACCGGGTTTACGGCGCGGGTGGTCGGTCACCGTCCGAGCGAGAAAACGCTTACCGTGGAAATAAACGGCCGCAGGTTCACCGTCGACATTCGCGATAAATTCGATCAGTTGGTCGAGGAACTTGGGTTCGCCACGGTAGCCGCCAGCACCAACAACGATGTGCTTGCTCCGATGCCAGGCTTGATTCTGGACATCATGGTGCGGGAAGGGGATGAAGTGGCGGAAGGCACGCCCCTTCTGATATTGGAAGCCATGAAGATGGAGAACGTACTGAAGGCCGAGGGGTCCGGCACGGTCAAATCCATCGGTATTAACAAAGGGCAGGCCGTCGAAAAGCGCCAGCTCCTAATTGAAATGGAATGAAAAAGATACTGGTAGCCAACCGCGGCGAGATCGCCCAACGGGTCATGCGTACGGCCCGCAGGATGGGAATCGCCACCGTAGCCGTCTATTCCGAGGCCGACCGGGATGCGCCCCACGTTCGCTACGCCGACGAAGCGGTACTCCTCGGCCCCGCCCCCTCCTCCGAATCTTACCTCGACACCGAGAAGGTGCTGCATGCGGCAACGCTCACCGGGGCCGATGCCATCCACCCCGGCTACGGCTTTCTGAGTGAGAACGCCGCCTTTGCGCGTAGCGTAGCGGCGGCGGGCCTCACCTTCATTGGCCCCGAACCCCACGCCATCGAGGTCATGGGTAATAAGCTGGCCGCAAAGGAAACGGTGAGTGCCTACGATATTCCAATGGTACCCGGTGTCGACCAGGCCGTGGAAGACGTACAAGTAGCAACCGACATCGCCCGACGGATCGGTTTCCCGATCCTGATTAAAGCCGCCGCGGGCGGCGGCGGCAAGGGCATGCGGGTGGTAGAAAACGAGGGTGAGTTGGAGGAGCAGATGAGCCGTGCGATCAGCGAGGCCGCCTCGGCCTTCGGCGACGGATCGGTCTTTATCGAGAAGTACATTGCTTCACCCCGCCACATCGAGATTCAGGTACTTGCCGATACCCACGGCACTTGCCTTCACCTCTTCGAAAGGGATTGCAGCATCCAGCGCAGACACCAAAAAGTGATCGAGGAGGCTCCTTCCGCCGTCGTTGGACCCGCGCTCCGCCGCAAAATGGGAGAAGCCGCAGTGATGGTGGCGAAAAGCTGCCAGTACGTCGGAGCCGGCACGGTGGAATTCCTGCTGGACGCCGACCAAAATTTCTACTTTTTGGAGATGAATACGCGACTGCAGGTGGAACACCCGGTCACCGAACTCATCACCGGTATCGATCTGGTGGAGCAGCAGATTCGCGTAGCCCGCGGGGAGCATTTATCGTTCGCCCAGGAAGACCTGAAAATACACGGACACGCGGTCGAACTGCGGGTGTATGCGGAAGACCCCCTGAATAATTTTCTGCCAAGTATCGGAACCCTCACTGCCTACCGCCGGCCCCCGAAGGCCCGGGTCGACGACGGTTTCGAGGAGGGCATGGAGATCCCCATCTACTACGATCCGATGATCGCGAAACTGATTACCCACGGAGAATCGCGGGAGGAGGCCATCGCGAAAATGCTGGAGGCCATCGACGCTTACCGGATCGAGGGCATCGAGACTACCCTCCCCTTCGGTCGGTTCGTCTTCACCAGCGAGGCCTTCCGAACGGCCGAATTCGACACCAATTTTGTCAAGAAACACTACCAGCCCGAAGCAATTGTGGCCGCGGACCGGCAGATCGAGTCCGTCGCCGCCCTATTTGCAGCCTACATCTACGACCGGAGGGCCCAGGAACTGACCGCTCCGCATCCGGCTTCCGTACAGTGGCAACGACGCCGTTAGCTAGACCCCAACCCATGAATAAAGCAGATATACTCGCGGAGAAACTCGCCAAAGCCCACCTCGGTGGTGGCGAAGACCGAATCGAAAAACAGCACGCCAAGGGAAAACTGACCGCCCGCGAACGGGTCAATTTACTGCTCGACCCCGGCAGCTTCGAGGAAGTCGGTGCGCTGGTGATCCACCGGACCACGGACTTCGACATGCAGCAGCAGGTATTCTACGGCGACGGCGTCATTACCGGATACGGTACCATCGAGGGAAGAATCGTTTACGTCTTCGCTCAGGACTTTACGGTATTCGGCGGATCGCTGTCGGAAACCCACGCCGAAAAGATCTGTAAGATCATGGACATGGCCGTCAAAACGGGCGCCCCACTCATCGGCCTGAACGACAGCGGCGGTGCCAGAATTCAGGAGGGTGTACGGTCGCTCGGAGGATATGCGGATATTTTCTACCGGAACGTTCAGGCCTCCGGCGTCATTCCCCAGTTGTCGGCGATCATGGGGCCCTGCGCCGGTGGTGCGGTGTACTCCCCAGCCATGACGGACTTTACTATCATGGTGGAGCATACCAGTTATATGTTCGTGACGGGCCCCAACGTGGTAAAAACCGTTACGAACGAAGAGGTCAGTAGTGAGGACCTGGGTGGAGCATCCGCTCACTCAACCAAATCCGGCGTAACCCACCTGACCGCAGCGAACGACGTGCTCTGTCTGCGCCAACTGCGCGAGCTGCTCAGCTACCTGCCCCAGAACTGTGAGGAAACGCCGACCCAATTGCCCTACGAACTGGGTACCGAGATTCGGGAGCAGCTCAGTGACCTTGTCCCCGACAACCCCAATCAGCCCTACGATATGCGGGAGGTCATCGCCGGAATCATCGACGACGGCAGCTTTCTCGAAATTCACGAGCGCTATGCAGACAATATCGTGGTCGGTTTTGCGCGGCTGGCCGGTCGCAGCATCGGCATCGTAGCTAACCAGCCCTATAGCCTGGCCGGCGTATTGGACGTGGAGAGCTCCAAAAAGGCGGCCCGCTTTACCCGCACCTGCGACTGCTTCAACGTGCCCCTGCTGGTGTTAGTAGACGTGCCCGGTTTCCTGCCCGGCACGGATCAGGAATGGAACGGAATTATTACTAACGGTGCGAAGCTGCTCTACGCCCTGAGTGAAGCTACCGTGCCGCGGGTTACCGTGATTACCCGCAAAGCTTACGGGGGAGCTTACGATGTGATGAACTCCAAGCACATCGGCGCGGACTTCAACTTCGCCTGGCCCGGAGCCGAGATTGCCGTAATGGGTGCCAAGGGAGCGAGTGAAATCATCTTCCGCCGGGAGATCGGTGCCGCTAACGACCAGGCCGCCAAACTTGCCGAAAAAGAGGCTGAATACGCCGAAACCTTCGCCAATCCCTACCGGGCGGCGCAGCGCGGGTTTATCGACGAGGTTATTTACCCCCGGGAGACCCGCCGCAAACTCATACGTGCCTTCGCTACCCTGGAAAACAAGGTGGTTACCCGTCCGAAACGCAAGCACGGCAACATTCCGTTGTAAACGTTACTTACGCAGCCTACTGCCGATAATGCCGAGGTCGAGGAGTACGGCAATGATCAGGCCTATGGTTTGCACATTGTCGTTGAAGTAGGCTTCCGACAGTCCGTACCACAGGGTGGTGAGCGGAAGAAAGAGAAAGCCCAGAATAGGAAGTATGATGCCGTCGAAGGCCCGGGAGAACCACCCGGTAAAGAAGTAGAGCAGGAGGATGACGATGCGGGGAAAGAAGAATCCCAGCAAAAGGATGAGGAGTGGCATGGGTAAGTGAGTTATGCGTGATGAACCCTCAATATCGCCGATTTGCTCATTTCGCCGCGGAAACCCGCCAGACGATTCCAGCATCGTCGTCGCACACCAGGAGTGATCCATCGGGAGCCTGGGTGACACCTACCGGGCGACCGTAAACCTTGCCGGCGTTAGCATCGGCGATGAAGCCGGTAAGGAAGTCCTGGGGAGGCTGAGGTTTGCCGGCTGCATCGAAAGGAACGAACACGACTTTGTATCCACTGAAGCGGGAGCGGTTCCAGCTGCCGTGTTGGCCCACGAAGGCACCGTTTCGGTACGTCTGAGGAAAAGCGTCACCGGTGTAAAAGACCAGTCCGAGGGAGGCCGTGTGGGCTCCGAGTGGCACGTCGGGCACCAGGGCTTGTTCGACCAGATCGGTATGGGGATCGTCCGCCCAGCGGGGATCGGGCAGTTGTCCGTAGTAGCTGTAGGGCCAGCCGTAGAATGCCCCTTCCCGGACGCTGGTCATGTAGTCGGGCACCAGTTCGTCGCCCAGCTTGTCGCGTTCGTTCACCGCGGTCCAGAGCTCGCCGGTGACGGGATTCCAGTCCATTCCAACCGGGTTGCGGAGCCCGGTAGCGAACTCCCTCATTTCACTGCCGTCGGGATTGATTTCCAGAATTGTGGCCCGGTTGGTTTCAGCCTCCATTCCATTTTCGCCGACGTTGCTGCCGGAGCCGACGGATACGTACACCTTGTTTCCGTCCTTGGCAGCCAGAAGGTTTCGCGTCCAGTGGTTGTTGTATCCCTGGGGGGGCGTGGAGAGTATTTTTTCTCCCGTCGACATGTCCAGGCTGGCGCGGGTGGGATCATAAGCGTACCGCCAGGTCGCGTCGGTATTTGCGATGTAAAAGTGATCGTCCAGTACGAGCATGCCGAACGGCTGGTTCAAGTCGGCGGCGTACAGTTGTTTCTCGTCGACCGTGCCGTCGCCGTCGCGATCGATCAGCCGCTGGATGCGGTTGGCGCTGTTGCGGGTATTGCTTTCCACCACGAACACGTCTCCGTTGGGTGCCACATAGGTAGATCGGGGGTGTTGCAGTTTATCGGCAAAGCGATTCACGACAAATCCCTCCGGCGCCTGGGGTGTCACGCCCTGGGGCCAGTCGACGATCTCACTAAACTTCATGGCCGATTCACTGCTGTAGGGGCTGGGGAGGGTGAGCGGCCCAATTGCGGTTTCCACTACGTCCGGGCCCTGGGCCGCGAGTGCATCTTTTCGCTCCGGGCTCACTTTGGATGCGCAGGAAATCAGGGTAACCGTTAATAGGGTAAGCAGTACTATTCTCATGCCGGTATAACAGGTGGCCTAGGTGCCCGGGTTCGCGCGGTAGGGAGATTGATGACGGGTACTATAAGGATGAGGCTTTCTAAGCCGACCCTGCAATGCTTGTTGTCTCAGGGCCTCCCTGAAAGAAAAGGATGAAGCTTTCTAAGCCGACCCTGTACTGCCGGTGGTTTCAGGATCGCCCTACAAGGGCTCATCCTTACATATATCCACCAAAACCCCCGCACCTAAAGTTCCCTTATTGTAAAGTTTACACTATTTACATTCCTGATTCACATGTATATACAAATGTTATTTTGCCAATAAAAGTCAGGCAATATTTTTGAAATATTGCTTCCCTACTGCTACCTTGGGATCCAACCTAAAATTCTACACCATCCTTAGTGGCTTTATGTCACCCCTTTTTCCGCCCACCTTCCTGGTGAATGCGAACTGACCTAGTTCAGCCTTTTCAATCTGCGCCCTACCATTTCGCTGTCCGACTTCGCCGGATCGGTTTCCCAACCGGCATGTCCGTACGGCATCACCTATAACCTTACCAACCATGAGTTTACGTTTACTTTTAGTTTCATTTTTCCTCGGTGCCGTGCTGACCTCCTGCACCGAAGACACCGCCATCGCATCGGTGGAGACGGACCTGAAGACCGGGTTCCTTACCGATGTGAACGAGGACGGACACCTGACCGTCCCCGATTTAGGTCTACAGGAACCCATTAGGGCCCACGTAGCCGGACACTCCGCGAAGTTCGACAACGCCAGGATGGTGACGGAAGTCCGGCCGGATGGCAGTCGCGAAACGATGTACCTGGTGGATGAAGACATTGCCCTCACCAAGGACCAATTGCGGGAACTGCGGGCCATGGATGCCGCCCTGGAAAAGCAGTACCGGACCAACAACCTGGTGAGCGACCGCACGATCAGCGTCATCGGATACACCGGAAACGGATACGCCCTCACCTCCAAGATGCGGACCGCACTACAGTGGGCAATCAACAACTACAATGCCCTCAACATCAATACCTCCTTCAGCTTGTCCTTCTCGGCCAGCACGAGTGCGGATATGGTAGTCTACCGGGTGGTCGACAACAACGGCGCGGGTGGATCCGCAGGCTTCCCCAGCGGGGGAAAACCCTACAAGTGGGTGCAGATCTACAACGGGATGAATGACTACGACACCAACACCAACGAGCACGTGATGACCCACGAGATCGGCCACGCCATGGGACTCCGTCACACCGACTGGTTCAGCCGGCAGTCCTGCGGACAATCGGGGGAAGCGGCCGGCTCCGATGGCGCGGTGCACATCCCGGGAACGCCCACCGGCTACGATGCGAATTCCGTTATGCTTTCCTGCTTTAGTAGCGGCGAAGACGGTGAATTCGGATACTATGATCGCATCGCCCTAGAATACCTCTATTAAATTGTAAACGCTTGACCCTATTCGCGGCATGTTTCCCCTGTGGAAACATGCCGTTTTTGCATTTACGTGATAATTGTCGCATTTTTGCACGGCTTTTCGCGGAAGTTCTACTGCTCCTGCGCCCCCGCCCTTGTGGCACCCTCAAAACTGAATCAACTTATGACGCTTACCTCTACCCAGAATCAGATGAAGCTCAAACGGATTTTTATCCAGAACCAAATTCCCGAACAATTAGCTGCCCTTACGCGGATGAGCCACAATATTCTGTGGTCGTGGATGCCCCAGGTAGCCGATCTCTTCATGAGCATCGATCCGGAACAATTTGTGAACCTAAACTACAATCCGGTCGCCCTGCTGGAAAATCTGGCCCCCGCCCGACTGCGTGAACTGTCCGAAGACAAGGACTTTCTGGCCCGCGTACACACGGCGGAAAAAGCCTTCGACGCCTACCTCGCCGAACCGATGAAACAGGGCCTTCCCCGCGTGGCCTACTTCAGCATGGAATACGGCCTGCACATCAGTCTGAAGCTCTACAGCGGTGGCCTCGGCGTACTCGCCGGCGATTACCTGAAGGAGGCCAGCGACAGCAACGTAGACCTCTTCGCCGTCGGACTGCTCTACCGCTACGGCTACTTCAACCAAGGCCTGAGCATGAACGGGGACCAAATTCACAACTACCCCCCACAAAAATTCACCCAGCTGCCCGTTGAACCCGTCCGCCGCGACGACGGCAACTGGCTGAAGGTAGCCGTAACCATTCAGGGAAGGATCGTTCAGGCCAAGATCTGGAGCCTCGCCATCGGTCGCATCAAGCTCTACCTGCTCGATACCGATCACGAGGACAACAATGCGGAAGACCGCGCCCTCACGCACCAGCTCTACGGTGGCGACAACGAGCACCGCCTCAAGCAGGAAATCCTACTGGGCATCGGCGGCGTCCGTGCCATTGAAGAAATGGGACTGAATCCCGACATCTACCACCTAAACGAAGGCCACGCCGGCTTCCTTTCCCTAGAACGGCTCAAGAATTACGTGGATGCGGGACTGACTTTTCCGGAGGCCCGCGAAATGGTGCGTGCCTCCAGCCTCTACACGACCCATACGCCGGTACCGGCCGGGCACGACCACTTCCCCGAGCACCTGATGCGCAATTACCTCTTCAACTACGCGGCTGACCTGGGTATTGAATGGGAGGAATTCATGTCCCTCGGTCGCCTGAACGCCGATGACGCGGGCGAAGACTTCAACATGTCAAAGCTATCGATCCGCCTGTCGCAACGAGTTAATGGGGTTTCCAAGCTGCACGGAGAAGTCAGCCAGGAGATGTTTACCAGCCTCTACCCCGGATACACGGCCGAGGAGGTACACATTGGCTACGTGACGAATTCGGTCCACTACCCGACCTGGATCGCCAACAGCATCCACGAACTGTTCTCCAGCAAGTTCGGTAAGGACTGGGTTCGGGATCAGAGCAACAAGGAGATCTGGCGCAACGTCCACAAGATCGACGACCGCTCGCTGGCGGAAACCCGCCACGCCCTGAAGGTGAAGTTGCTGGGCTACGTCCGCAAGAAGCTACAGGTGGATATGCGCCGCCGGGGCGAAAGTCCGCGCACCACCTTCGAAATTCTCAGCAAGATCAACGACAAGGCGCTGGTACTGGGCTTTGCCCGCCGCTTTGCGACCTACAAACGTGCCACCCTGCTGTTCACTAACCGGGACCGGCTCCGCGCCCTGGTCAATCGCAAGGATCAGCCCGTTATCTTCCTCTTCGCCGGAAAGGCCCACCCGGCCGATCAGGGCGGGCAGGACCTGATCCGTCAGATCGTTCAGATCAGCAAGGAGCCGGACTTCGCCGGAAAGATCATCTTCCTGGAAGACTACAATATGGAAATGGCCAAGCTCCTCACCCAGGGTGTGGACATCTGGCTCAATACTCCCACCCGCCCGCTGGAAGCATCCGGTACTTCCGGAATGAAGGCCGCGCTGAACGGTACGGTAAACTTTTCCGTCCTGGACGGCTGGTGGGCCGAAGGCTACCGCCCCGACGCCGGCTGGGCCCTCCCGCTCGAACGCACCTACGACGATCAGTACCTGCAGAACGAGCTCGACGCCGAAACGATGTACAGCGTACTCGAAGACGAGATCGTCCCCATCTACTTCGATAAGGACAAACACGGCATCAGCAAGCGCTGGATGGGCTACGTCAAGCAGATCATCGCCGAAGTGGCGCCGGTCTTCACGATGAAGCGGATGATGGACGACTACTACGAGCGGTTCTACCTGCCCCTCGGGAAAAGTGCCGCCGCGGTCCGCGAAAGCGACATGAAGCCCGGAAAGGACTTCGCCGCCTGGAAGGAAGACATCGAGAGCAAGTGGAGCGGGCTGGAAACCATTGAAAACAACAGCTTCGACACCGTAAACCATGCCCTGCCGGTAGGAGAACCCTTCTCCGCCGAGGTCGTCCTCACCACGAATGGCATCGAGCCTGCTGATCTCGCCCTTGAGGCGCTCTTTTACCAGCGCATCGACGAGGAAAGACTTACGCTGCGCCGCACCCAGCCATTCCAACTGGTGGCCCAGACCGAAGGAACCGCTACCTACCGGATCGCGGTCGATCCCCACCTCGCCGGCGTGTACGAGTACGGCTTCCGTCTGCGCCCGAACCACCCAATGATGCCCCACGCCCAGGACCTCAACCTGGTCTACTGGGTATAAGCAATCGATCTGAAATGGAATCCGCTACCGTGCAAATGCTCAACCTGCGTCTACCCACCGATCCCCGGTGGGTAGACCTGGCGGAAATGGACCTCGGAGAGATTCTGACCGATCACGCCTACTGTGAGCAAAAGGCCGCCACCAGCTGCATTTCGTTGATCCAGGGTTATCCAGACCGGGAGGAACTGGTGCGAGAACTCGCTCCCATCGTTACCGAAGAGTGGGGCCACTTCCGTGCCGTACTGGCCGAATTGGACAAACGCGGACTGAAGCTCGGCCGCCAACGCAAGGACGAATACGTCAACGGCCTCCTCGATTTTTCGATCAAGGGCCACGGGCGGGACGTCGCCCTGCTGGAAAAGCTCCTGATCTTCGCCCTCATCGAAGCGCGCAGCTGCGAACGGTTCCGGCTCATGAGCCTCTACATCAGCGACGAGGACTTGCGCAAGTGGTACCACAAATTCATGGTTGCCGAAGCCGGCCACTACGTGCTGTTCATCGAACTTGCCCGGAAGTACTTTCCCCGCGAGGAGGTAGACCACCGGTGGAAGGAGTACCTGGCCTTCGAGGCAGACTTACTCGGCCGGATCGAGGTCCGGGGCGACCGCATGCACTGATTCCTACTTATTCAGATATCGCAGCAGCCCCGCTACACTCATGTAGGCCGGGTTTGCCGCGGCGTAGGCGGGGAGGTCCCTTTCGGCAACGCCGTTGTCGACCAGATCCTCCTCTACGAAAGCTTCGAATTTTGGTACGATGGCTTCGGCGGACATCCCCCGCTGGGCGTACGGCATCATCCAGGCCACGTATTCATCCAGGCGCGACTCTAAATCGTCAAGGTGGTCTTCCGTATCGGTCACTTCGCCGAAGTGGGTAAGGTAAAAGGTACCCGCGTTCAGTTCGCGCAGTCGCTCGATCGACTCGTGCCACTGTTCGGCGTCAATGTCCGGCGGCGGGCAGGGGGGAATGGCGGGACCGTCTTCGATTCGGCAGCCCCCTACGTCGCCCGTGAAGACCACGTCGCCAATTTGCCAGGCGATGTGGTGACTCGCATGACCCGGCGTATGGTGAGCGGTCCACTGCTTTCCGCCAATTTGCAGTTCTTTCCGATCTTCTACGGCGGAGATTCGCGCTGGGTCGATCCCCTTCATTTCTCCCCACAGCTCCTCCATACGGTCCCCGTAGATTTGTTTGGCCGAGCCGTAGAGTCGCGTCGGGTCGATCATGTGTTTGAGTCCCCGCGGGTGAACGTACACCTGCGTGCCCCGCTCGGCCCACCACCAGGCGGCCCCGGCGTGGTCGAAGTGAATGTGGGACAGCAGGAGCGTATGTACCTGTTCCGGCTCGATTCCCAGCTCCTTGAGGCCGCCGATCAGCCGATCGTGGGTAGAATAGGGTCCGCACTCCACGAGGGTGTACCCAGCGTCGTCCGCCACGGCGAACGCGGCGATGGAATGGGGTGTGTCGAGAAAATGAAGGTCGATGGTGTGGATCATGATCGGTAAAGTTTGGTTCGGGTGCTATAATTCATCCACCAGGCGGGCGATGTCGTCGGCTACTTCTACCGCCGGTCGGGCCGCGTCGAGGGTCACGATGTTTTCCCCCGCTCCAAAGACGGTGAAGGCCTGACGGAAACTTTCCCGTACGTGGGTCAGCTTTTCGGTGGTCTCGAAGAGTTCGGTATCGCCCGTTCTGCCGCCGATCCGGTCCATGCTGGTCTGGGGATCGAGGTCCAGAAAGATGGTCAGATCGGCCGGTAGCGTGGTTTTTGCCTGTCGGTTGAGGGCGGCGATCCAGTTGGGATCGACGAACTCACTCTGGTAGGCCAGGCTGCTGAAGTAGTACCTGCTGGCAATGACGTGGTAGCCGGCGGCCAGTTGGGCGAGTAATCCGCTGTCTGGATGGAAAATGTGCTCCACCCGATCGGCCGCGAACAGGGCCGCCAGCGTCCGTGGATCCACCGTGTGCTCGTGGCGCAGGATGCTGCGGATCAGTCGCCCGGTCACCAGGTCGGTGGGCTCGGCGGTCAGGTGACAGGCTTCGCCCCGGGACTGCAGGTGGTCGCGGAGCATTTCGATCTGGGTGCTTTTGCCGCTGCCGTCTAGGCCTTCGACAACGATAAATAGGGGGCGATCGGTCATTCTTCTTCTTTGGGGGCATATTTATCGCGTCCGCTCCGGTCCACCACCGTTGAGCTCGCCTGCTGGATTCCCTGAAGCACCAGGTCCAAAATATTGACGTGGGCGGGCTGGGATACCATGAAGTGTATCGCTTCGGCCACGTCGCTCGACCGCAGTGGCTGAAAATCCTGATAAATTTTCGCCCGTTCCGCATCTCCGTCAAAGCGCACGAGCGCAAACTCCGTTTCCTCTACGTGGGCCGGACAGATCTGCCCCACCTTCACGCCGTGCTTCACCAGGTCCAGACGCATGGCGTAAGTCAGCGCATCTACCGCGTGCTTCGTGGCACAGTAGACGTTTCCGTTGGGATACACCTCCTTGCCGGCCGTGCTCGCTACGTTGATCACCAATCCCCGGCTACGCTTCACCATTCCCGGCGTTACGGCGCGGGTGAGGTAGAGTAGGCCACGGAGGTTCACGTCGATCATTTCGTCCCAGTGATCCAGCGATCCGGCGTGGATAGGATCGAAGCCTTTCGCCTTACCGGCGTTATTGATCAGAATATCAATGTCCTGCCACTCCTGCGGCAGCGAAGCAATGGCCTCCCCTACCCCGTCACGGTCCCTGACGTCGAGGGTGATCGTATGTATTTCGGCCTGGTGTTCTTCGGCAAGCTTGCGCCCGATCGTGCGAAGGCGGTCCTCCCGTCGTCCGATCATTGCGATTCGGTACCCATCGGCGGCCAGGCGTCGGGCGGTTGCCAGGCCGATACCGCTCGTAGCTCCGCTGATGAGAACGGTCTTACCGGCACCGGATTTGGGCGGGGGCGCAGGAGCGGAGGATTCCCGGGCCACCAACATTGCCTCCAACTGAGCAATGTTTTCTTTGAGGGCGGCCAGCGGACTGGCATCCTGCACGGGTTTTTCCTGGGTCACGGCACCGTAGAATGCCTGCTGGTTCACCGGGGTATCGTAGGCCGGCTCCAGGGAGGTGGCTACGGCAAAATTCTTGCGTGCCTCGGTTTTTTTTCCGGCGTCGAACAGGGCAACGGCGAGGCGATAGTGGGCCGGAGCGTGTCCGGGGTCAATCCGGATGGCCCGCCGCAGCATTTTGACGGCCTTTCGGCGTCGACCCAACTTGTTCGCCAGCAACTCGGCGTACCGGTATAGGGTGTCCGCGCCTGCCTCTTCGTACTTGACGGCCCGGCGCAGGTATGCGGCGGCTTCGGCAGAATGTTCGGGGAACTGTTCGTCGAGCAGGGTACCCAGCCGTTCGTTTAATCGGGGAAAGGTGGGAGACAGGTCACTCAACTGTTCCCAGCGGGTCCGTGCGGCTGAGTAATCACCGGCTGATTCGTACAGCTCTCCACTCAGGAAGAGCGCTTCCGCATGGTGGGGTTCGCGCTCGAGCAGGGCGTCGAGTTCCGTGCGGGCCTCCTGCAACTTTCCGGAAGACAGGGCCAGCATCAGGGCGTACTGGTAGTGGAGGTCGGCATTGTCGGGGTCCTGGCTCCGGCTGCTGTCGAGTAGGGAAAGGGCCGCTTCGTGGTCCCCGTCGTCTGCCAATCGCCAGGACTGCTGAATGGGGTCCCGGCTGGTCGTTCCTACGGGAGGGGTTGTTGGGGTCATGGGCGTTTGGTTGTTACGTCGTACGTAGTCGATGAGCGTACGAAAATGATTTTCTTCCAGGGCACGGTAACTTTTCATTCCGCTTCGCCCGAGTTTTTCTACTACCGAGGATACCGTTACGCTGGTCTCCCGGATCTTGCGCAGGTACCGTTCGAAGGAGGCGCGGTCGGCTTCGGCGTAGGTGTCGGTGTCGCGCCGAAGCTCGATGTACCGATCGTGCCAGTGACTGATGTAGTGCATCTGGTCGGAACGGCTGCTCAGTTTGGTTTCCCCCCTCACCAGCGTGCCGTCGGTGTCGGCATACTCGGCTTGCTCGATGAGGATTGGCAAGAGCGACCGGTTGGGCTGAAACAGGGATTCGGCCCGGAGCATGCAATTAGGATTGGTAAGGAATCGATCGCTCACGAGGAGCACGATGTCACTGGTGATCGGTCCCAGCAAATCGCTGAGCACGGCCTCGTCGTTTCCCCTACCTACCGACAGGTGGGTGCAGGAGGCTTCTCCCGCAAGCGCCGCTTCCAACCGTGCCGCGGTGGGCGCGTCGTCCTGGGTATATGCAAAGGCTAGGCCGATCATGACAGATTACTATGGGGGCGTAAAATAGGCCGAGATCACCGAAGCGACCCGGTGTGCCACCCATATTCGTAAACCGCTAAATGGCGGAGGCTAGCCAAAGTATTGGGGGCTGGTTAAAACTAAGCTGTACCTTTGCCCTTTCATTTTGAGTATGGAAAAAAGCAGCTTTACTTGGACGCCCCTGGTCTATAGCCTCCTCCTGGGAGTAGGCTTACTCACCGGCTTTTTACTGAATACGGATGCGCCCCTCGTGTCGGTAGGCAACGGCGGAAAGAGCGGCGGCAGCGGTCGCGTCGAACAGCTCATGGGCTACATCGAAGCGCGCTACGTCGACGAACCCAATGAGGAGGAACTCTACGAAGCGGCCATCACCGCGGTGCTCGATCACCTCGATCCCCACAGCAGCTACATCCCCCGCGACGAAATCCAGGCCCTCACCGAATCCATGGAGGGCAACTTCGAAGGCATCGGCATCGAGTACCTCGTCGTCGACGATACCATCACCGTCGTAAGCGCCCTGCCCGACGGCCCGTCGGACAAGGCAGGCATCCTGACCGGCGATCAGATCATCTACGTGGAAGACAGTCTCGTCACCGGAGTAGAGAAGCACGAGATCGATCCCGCCAGCCTGATGCGCGGCGAGGGCGGCAGTGACGTGAACCTGCGCGTGCGGCGCGCCGGGCAGCGGGAACTGCTGTCGTTCGTCATCACCCGCGGGCCCATCCCGGTGTACAGCGTGGACGCGGCCTACACGATCGACGACGAAACCGCCTACGTAAAGATCAACCGCTTCAGCCAGAACACCTACGCCGAATTCATGGAGGCCCTTAAGGTGCACCTGGAAGAAGCCGGTGCGCGTAATTTGATCATCGACCTGCGGGGTAATCCGGGGGGCTACCTCCAGGAAGCGACCAAGCTCCTCAGCGAATTGTTCGTACAACGCGGCGTACTATTGGTCTACACCGAGGGCCGCAGTTCCAGCCGCCAGCCCTACAAGTCCTCCGGCCGCGCACAGTACAACATCCAAAATGTCGCCATCCTCGTCGACGGCGGCTCGGCCAGCGCCAGCGAGATCGTAGCGGGAGCGGTGCAGGACCACGACCGCGGCATCGTTGTCGGACGGCGAACCTTCGGCAAGGGACTGGTGCAGGAGCAGTACCCACTGTCCGATGGATCGGCACTTCGCCTTACCGTGGCACGCTACTACACCCCCAGCGACCGCAGCATCCAGCGCAGTTATGAAGAAGACGAGGATTACCGCGGCGACCTCAACCGGCGCTTCGAAAGCGGGGAGCTCACCGGGCGCACGGCGGTACAGGTCGATAGCTCACTGATCTATTACACCGATAACGGACACCCCGTCTTCGGCGGTGGTGGGATAACTCCCGACTATTACGTGCCCCTGGACAGTAGCCTCAACGATCCGGATTTCCTTCGGCTGCGTCAGCAGATCGCGCCCTACATGTTCACCTACTTGCGCGATCACCCCGAACTGAACGACTATGTTTCCGTGGAAGACTTCGTGCGCGGATACCGCCCGGATATGGACCGGATCGTCCCGGATTTAGCCGCGCTTGCTATTGCTGACTACGAGGAAGTCAACACTGAGCTCCCGCGCCACCTGAGTAGTGAGCTTGAGCTGTTCTTCCGCGCCCGCCTGGCCAGGCAACTCTTCGGACCCAGCGCCTTCTACGAAGTGTACAATCGGGAGGACGAAACCGTCAGGGAAGCGCTGCGGCTACTCAACGACAAAGATCCACTCGCCGCTGCCCGCGGCATTCAGTAGATCGCCGCTGCCCTATTCGGTGATCCCTTTGAATAGTTGCCACAGCTGATCCTGCCGGGGCGTTTCCGCAATAATTTTAACCTGCTCCTTCTTCACCGGATGCAGGAATTCCAGGCTTCGGCTGTGGAGGTTGATGTTCCCGTCCTCGTTCGCCTGCCGGAAACCGTACTTCAGGTCGCCCCGGATCGGTGTTTCCAGCTGCTGCGCCAGTTGCACCCGGATCTGGTGGGGGCGGCCGGTGTGCGGGGTTACCTCCAGCAATACATTGGTTCCCACCCTACCCAGTAAGCGGTAATCGAGCGTAGCTTCCTTGGCCCCCTGGTGGCGATTGCTGTTTGCTTTAGGAAGCAACTTGCTGATGTTCTTTTTTGCGTCCTTGTAGATGAAGCCCCGGAGCGTTCCCTCGATCGGCGAAGGCTGTTCGGCCACGATGGCCCAGTACTTTTTGGTCACCTTGCGTTCGCGGAAGAGTTCCGTCATGCGTGAGAGTGCCTTGGAGGTGCGGGCGAAGAGGATCACTCCCGATACCGGGCGGTCCAGGCGGTGAATGGAGCCCAGGAAGACGTCCCCCGGTTTGTTGTACCGCAGTTTAATGTACTCCTTAGCCAGATCCATGACCGTTACGTCGCCCGTTTCGTCGCCCTGGCTGAGGTAGCCGGCCGGTTTGTTGACCGCGATAAGGTGATTGTCTTCGTATAGAACCTGTAACTGCATGGCATTGTCTTTATGTCTCCCCCGGCGGGGGGCGGGCAAATAACGCCACCATCGCCCGAACGTTAGCCAAAGTCACGAAATAATATGATCGAAGCCGGTCAACCCCTCACGCTCGGATTCAGTCCGTGCCCCAACGATACCTTCATTTTCGACGCGCTGGTGCACCACCGCATCGACATGGAAGGACTCTCCTTCGATGTCCGCCTGGCCGACGTTGAGGAACTGAACCGCCTCGCGTTCCAGCAGCAACTCGACGTGACCAAGCTAAGCTACCACGCTTTCGGTCACCTGACGGCCCACTATAAGTTACTGAACGCGGGGAGCGCCCTGGGTCGGGGAGTGGGACCTCTGCTAGTAGAAACTAAAAAGGAAAATTCTGGAGGAGTAATAGACTCCTATACTAAGATTGCCATCCCCGGTCAGTATACGACCGCGAATTACCTGCTTGGCCTCGCCTACCCGACCGCTACGAAAAAGTCCGAGGTGCTCTTCAGCGATATCGAGGATGCCGTCATCGCTGGCGACTACGATGCGGGCGTATTGATCCACGAAAATCGCTTTACCTACGCCGAGCGCGGCCTGGAAAAAATCGCTGACCTGGGAGAATACTGGGAATCCACCACGGGGTACCCCATCCCCCTCGGTGGCATCGTGGTGCGACGGTCGTTCTCGCCCGAACTACAGGGCAAAATTGACCGGGTGCTGGCCCGCTCCGTTCGGTATGCGTTCGAGCATCCGCAAGCAAGCAAGGAATACGTAGCAGCCCACGCACAATCGATGGATCCGGCAGTCCGGGAAAAGCACATCGGGCTGTACGTAAATGATTTCACCCGGAATCTCGGTCCGGAGGGGCAGGCTGCCGTGCGCCACTTCATCGCCGATGGCCGGGGGAAGGGCATTATACCGGCCGGAGCGGACGACTACATTGTATAGTTTTACGTTTCTTTGCGGGCACCAAACATAAATTATACCCATTATGGCAAAGCAATCATTCCGTGCTGGCGTACTCCACGGCGACGAAGTAACCGATCTGTTCAACTACGCACAGGCCAACAACTTTGCCCTCCCGGCCGTGAACGTCACGAGCAGCAGCACGGTCAACGCCGCCCTTGAGACGGCCAAGGCGGTAAACAGCCCCATCATCATCCAGTTCAGCAACGGCGGTGCCCAGTTCTTCGCCGGCAAGAGCCTGGACAACAGCAAGCAGCAGGCCTCCATCGCCGGCGGACTCAGCGGCGCGATGCACGTACACACTATGGCCGAAGCGTATGGCGTACCCGTCATTCTGCACACCGACCACTGCGCCAAGAAACTCCTCCCCTGGATCGACGGACTGCTCGACGCGGGCGAAAAATTCCACGCCAAGCGTGGCATCCCCCTGTACTCCAGCCACATGCTCGACCTCAGCGAAGAGCCCCTGGAGGAAAACCTGGAGATCAGTAAGAAATATTTCGAACGCATGGCCAAGATCGGCATGACGATCGAAATCGAACTCGGCGTCACCGGCGGTGAGGAAGATGGTGTTGACAACACCGACGTCGACAGCAGCCGCCTCTACACCCAGCCCGAAGAGGTCTTCGAGAGCTACCAGGCCCTCAATGCCGTAAGCAACCGCTTCACCATCGCCGCCGCCTTCGGCAACGTCCACGGCGTGTACAAACCCGGCAACGTAGAACTACGGCCCGTGATCCTGAAGAACAGCCAGGAGTTCGTACGCGAAAAGCTCGGTCTCCAGGAGGATCCTATCCACTTCGTATTCCACGGCGGCTCGGGTTCCAGCCAGGAGGAAATCCGCGAGGCCATCGGCTACGGTGCCATTAAGATGAACCTCGATACCGACCTTCAGTGGGCCTACTGGGATGGTGTTCGCACCTATGAATCAAGTAAGCGCGACTTCCTCCAGGCCCAGATCGGCAATCCGGAAGGCGAAGAGAAGCCCAACAAGAAGTACTACGATCCCCGGGTCTGGGTACGCAAAGCGGAGGAAGCATTCGTCGCCCGCCTCAAAACGGCCTTCGAGGACCTGAACTGCGTAGACGTTCTGGGAAGCTAACCAACCTCCGCACGGGCCGCCCGCAACCGTTTCGGCGATTACCTTTATCCCGTGGTCTGGCTGCCCCTTTTCCTGCTTCTTCTCTCCTTCGCCGGTGTCCTGCACACTTACGTGACCTACCCTGCTTACGTCCGGTGGGCGGCGGCGCGCAGGTGCAAGGAACCTAGCCCCGATCCGGCCCCGACCGAATGGCCGACCGTCCACCTCATCATGGCGGTTCACAACGAGGAGTCGGTGCTGGCCGAAAAGCTGCGTTCCCTGGCAGCCCTCGAGTATGCCGGACCGCTGCACTTTCACCTCTGCAGCGACCGGAGTACCGACGGGACCGACCGAATGCTCCGTGCATTCGCCCACGCGCACACCGATTCCGTGCATACCTACTTCAACGCGCGGCGGATGGGCAAACCCGCCACGGTTAACCGGGTGGTGGCTGACTTGCCCGGCACCGGCGTTTACGTGCTCACCGATGCCAGCGTACTGCTCACGGCAGGCGTAGTCACGGAATTGGTCGAGCCAATGCTACGGAACGACAGGATCGGGGTGGTCGATGCGCGCATGGTGCATACCGGCATTACGGACCACGGCATCAGCCGGTTCGAGGACAGTTACATCAACCGGGAAGTAGCCATCAAGCTGGCGGAGAGCTGTCTATGGCAGGCGATGGTCGGCCCCTTCGGTGGGTGCTGGGCCATTCGGGCGGAAGCTTTTTCGCCCGTCCCGGACAACTTCCTGGTTGACGATTTTTACCTCTGCATGGCGGCCTACGAGGCCGGCTGGATGGGAGTGAGCAATGAGCGGGCCGTTGTCTTCGAAGGAGTGGGACAGCGATTGGCCGATGAGTTTCGCCGCAAACGCCGCATCGGTGCCGGCAACTGGCAGAACTTGCTGCGCTTCCGCCACCTGTGGTGGCCGCCGTGGCGCGACCCGCTGGCCTTCGCTTTCTTCAGCCATAAGGTACTGCGGTGGATCACCCCCCTGCTGCTCCTGCTCGGGGGGCTGTCGTATGTCGCGGTGATCCTGTTGTCCGGCAACTATTGGGCTACCGCCTTGTTTGTGGTTTTGTGCGGTGCCATACTGCTCGCGGTGGTTACCGAACCCCTACTGCTTCGTCTCGGCATACCCTGCACCCGCGTCCGCGCCCTACGCTACTTTTTAGCGATGAACCTGGCGCTGCTCCTCGGATTTTTTCGTTTTTTAAAAGGAATCAAAAGTAATGTCTGGCAACCTTCTCACCGACACCAAGACCCCGGAAGCCTCCGAAATACGCGCTAAGCTGAATACCATCGAGGAGGCCATACTGGACATTCGTGCCGGTAAACTCGTGATCGTGGTCGACGACGAAGACCGGGAAAACGAGGGCGATTTCATCTGTGCCGCGGAACGCGTCACGCCCGACATCATCACCTTCATGGCCACCCACGGTCGGGGACTCATCTGCACCCCCATCGAGGAAGAACGCGCCGATGAACTGGACCTGCCGATGATGGTCAACACCAACACCGACATTCACGAGACGGCCTTTTCCGTGAGCATCGATCTCATCGGACACGGCTGCACCACCGGGATCAGCAGCTACGACCGGGCCACCTGCATCCGGCGACTGACGGAGCGAAGTGCCCGCCCCACCGACTTTGCCCGCCCGGGCCACGTGTTCCCGCTACGGGCGGTAAAGGGAGGCGTCCTGCGCCGGACCGGCCACACCGAAGCCGCCGTGGACCTGGCCCGCATGGCCAACTTGTTCCCCGCCGGCGTGGTGGTGGAAATATTGAAGCCAGACGGCACCATGGCCCGCTTGCCGGACCTGCTTGTCCTGGCCGAGCAACACGACCTGAAGATCATCACCATCGAGGACCTGGTCGCTTACCGCCTGCGCACCGAGCGACTGGTGGAAGCGGAGTTCAGCATGGATCTGGAAACCCGCTACGGTCCTTTTCGTCTGACCGCCTACCGGCAGACCACGAACGAGGACGTTCACCTGGCCCTCACCCACGGCGAATGGTTGCCCGACGAACCGGTCCTCACCCGCGTCCACAGCAGCACCAGTAGCCGCGACCTGATGCACAGTCTACTGAGTGGCTACAGCACCGGATTGCGCGGCCCCCTGGAGAAAATTGCCGAAGAAGGAAAGGGCATCCTGCTCTTTATGCGCCCCCACCAGGACGCGAACGACATCATTGCCGGACTGCGGCTCCTTAAATCGCGGATGCAGGACGGGAAGTCGGTCCGCCCCCCCGAACCCCGCAGCGAGGAGCAACGCGATTTCGGAATCGGTGCCCAGATTCTACGCGACCTCGGCGTTTCCAAACTTAAGGTGCTCAGTAATGCCCCCAAACACCGCATCGGCCTGGAGGGATACGGGCTGGAGATCGTGGAATTCGTAGGACTGTAAGCGGTTGCGGGCGAAAGCGGGTAGTGTATATTTGCGCCAAATTAGAGTCGTATGGGACGTGCATTCGAATACCGTAAGGCCCGCAAGATGAAGCGGTGGGCCGGTATGGCCAAGGCCTTTACCAAAGTGAGCCGGGAAATCAATATTGCCATTAAGGAAGGCGGCCCCGACCCCGACTACAACCCCCGTCTGCGCCTCGCGATCGCCAACTCCAAGGCGGTCAATATGCCGAAGGCCAACGTCGATGCCGCCATCAAGCGGGCGACGGACAAGGACTCCGCCAGCTACGACGAGGTGACCTTTGAGGGATACGGTCCCCACGGCATCGCCATTCTGGTCGAAGCTACCTCCGACAACAACAACCGCACCGTAGCAAACATCCGCCACGTGTTCTCCAAATACGGCGGGAGCATGGGCGTCAATGGTTCGGTCGATTACATGTTCTCCCGCAAGGGGCAGTTCAAGGTCAAGCGGGAAGACCTTGAGGGCGACCTGGAAGAGATCGAGCTCGAGCTCATCGACGCAGGACTGGACAGTATTGAGCAGGACGAAGACGAGATCACCTTCTACACGGCCTTCGAGGACTTCGGTAAATTTCAGCACGAGCTGGAGGAAAGAAACATCGAAGTGGACAACGCCGAACTGGTGCGCATCCCCAGCCACACCAAAAAGCTTTCCGATGCGGAGGCCGATGCGGTGATCAAACTCATTGATATGCTGGAGGAGGACGACGATGTCGCCAACGTCTTCCACACCATGGACGAAAGCGAATAATTTTATCTGCACATGCTGGAACCCCTCCAACGCTACATCGGTACCCTCGCCGATGCCCCCGCTCCGGCGGAATGGCCCTACGTAGTGCGATCACCCGGCCGCATCAACCTGATCGGGGAACATATCGATTATACCGGAGGATTGGTAATGCCGGCTGCGATCAACCATCACATTCACTTTGTCGTCCGCCCCGTCGAAGCGCCCGAATGGCAGTTGCACGCAGTGGACATCGAAGAGACCTTCACCCTACCCTTGCCGATCACTGGCCGCACCGAACACCTCTGGGTCGACTACCTCGCGGGCATCGGCGTTCAATTTCAGGACCAGGGGCACTTTTTACCCGGACTGGAGATTGTCTTCGGCGGTGACCTGCCCCGTGGTTCCGGTATGAGCAGCTCGGCGGCACTGGAAGGAGGGATGGCTTACCTACTCAACGAATTACTTTCCGTGGGGCTCACCCGTCCCGAACTGGCCAACCTCTGCCGGAGGTCGAGTAATACCTTCCTGGGAATTCCCTCCGGAATTATGGACCAGTACGCCAGCCTGAACGGCCGCGCCGAGGGGCCGATCGTACTCAATTGCCACACCCTGGAATCGGAGCCAGTCAAGAATAAATTACGGGGCTACGGACTTATGCTCGTCAACTGCATGGTGTCCCATGACCTGAGCGATGGCGCCTACGGAAAGCGGGTCGCTGAGTGCAATCGTGCGCTTACTGCGATTCAGGTGAAGTTCCCTGAAGTGAGTTATCTAAGCGCGGCCACCGAATCTCAACTGGACGCGGTCGTTGCTACCCTCGATCCGACGGTGACCAAACGGGCCCGCTACGTAATCCGCGAAAACGATCGGGTAAGGAGAGCGATCACAGCGCTGGAGGCCGGCGCGAGCTCCGAAATGGGCGCCCTGCTCAACGAAACCCACCGGGGTCTCCGCGACGAGTACGAAGTAAGCTGTGCCGAGCTCGATTTTCTACAGCAAACCGCAACCGAAGTGGACGGAGTGGCGGGAGCCCGTATGATGGGCGGGGGTTTCGGGGGCTGCACGATAAACTTGCTGCGCCTCGATAGATTTGCTGCCTTCCGCGAGCAATTAACCCAGCGGTACCAACAGCAGTACGGACTTACCCCCGAATTCTATCCGGTTGAGATCGCCGCGGGTACGGAGATGATTTAGAGAACCTTCTGCAGCGCTCGTTCGATCGAGGCCGCGCCACGCAGGCCCACCTCCGCTATCTTACCATCGCGGTCGATCAGGAAGGTCGCCGGGATGCCGCGTACGCCGTACTTGGCCGAGGCCTCCCCGCTCCAGCGCTTGAGTTCACTACCGTGGTTCTCCCAGACCAGCCCGTCCTGTGCGATGGCATCTACCCATTTCTGTCGTTGATTGTCTTTCGCGATCTTCACTTGTTCGGGCGTCAGGCGGGCCGCCTGGCTGTTGTCGATACCGTCAAGGCTGACGCTATAGATGGTGAATCCCTGGTCCTTGTACCGGTTGTACACCTTGACTACGTTGGGATTTTCCCGCCGGCAGGGGCCACACCAGGCAGCCCAGAAATCGAGCAACACCACCTGACCACGTAGATCCGAAAGGGTGTAGGTCTTTCCATCGGGTCCCTCCAGCTCCAGGTCGGGGGCGGGCTGCCCCGGTTGTACGAGCCGCTGACTCTTCTCGAAGGCGATTTGCTGCTTCAACTGAGCGACGTACTCGCCGTAGGCTTCGCGGCTCGGGTCGCCCTCCGGCAACCCGGCCACTACTTCTTCGTGAATCGGGAGGGCGTCTTCACCGGCACGAAGTAGGGCGCTGAAGGCGATGAAGGCCGCCGTGTAGGGGTTTTCTACCTCACCGACAAGCTCCCGGAATTCTTCCATACTACCTACTTCCCGGGTCTCCTTCATCACGCGTGCGGTTTCGGCCGCGGCGGGGGATCCTTCGATCGTGAAGTCGTACTCCCCAAAGGTGCTGACGTCGCCGTCGATCACAATGTCGCTATCGGAATTGTCGATCGCAAAGGTCGCCTTCTGCGCGCCTACCCTGATTTGGTACAGCCCATCCTTGAGGCCCTCCTCAAACGAAAAGGTAAAGTTGCCCGCCTCATCGATGCTTGTATTCTTGAGCATTTCCTTTTCCCCGCCTACGGTGATCCGGTCGAGGTTGGCGGTCAGGCCGTTTGCATTGCTCAGGTGGACGTCGATGGTGGTACCGTCCGCACCACCGCCGCTGCATCCGAGGACGAGCGTCAGGGCACATAGGAGGACTAACTGAATCTGGCGCATCTGGGTGTCGTTTTACAAAAAAGGAATAAGGAATGCCTTTAGTTGAATCAGGATTCCAGAATGGCAGCCAGGGTGTCGTTATGGCTGGTTTCCCATTCCATGAGATTTCCCCAATCTTCGCCATCGATGGTAATGTTGTTGCCTGCTACCCGCCCGATCACCCGGAATCCGACGCCCTGTTCGCGCAGCAAGTCTTCCAGGTCTCCGGTGCGCGATTCGTCGGCCGTAACCACTACCCTCCCCTGAGCCTCCCCGAAGAGGAATGCGTCCTTGCGCATTTCGGTGTCGGTGTCGACCGTGAATCCGTGACCGCCCTCGATCGCCGATTCGCATAAGGTCTGAAACAGGCCACCGTCGCTTACGTCGTGGGCACTCTTGATGTGCTGCCCGCGGATCGCCGCCAGAATGGCACGGTGCAACTTGAGCTCCTTTTGCAGGTCGAAGTGGGGAACCGTACTGTGCTCGATGCCGTGAACGACGCGGAGGTACTCCGAGGAACCCAGGTCCTCCACATTGTCTCCTACCAGATAGATCACGTCGTCCTGCGCCTTGAATCCTAAGGACATGGTGCGCTTTACGTTATCTACCACTCCAAGCATACCGATGGTGGGGGTAGGATAGACCGGCTCGATGCGACCGCCTTCGTACTGCGACTGGTTGTAAAAGCTTACGTTGCCCCCAGTTACCGGCGTGTTGAACGCACGGCAAGCTTCACCCATGCCCTTGATCGCGTTCACGAATTGATAGAAAGCTTCCGGATTGTAGGGGTTACCGAAGTTCAGGCAGTTCGTGATGGCTACTGGTTCTCCGCCCGAACAGGCGATGTTGCGGGCTGCCTCGGCGACGGCGATCATGGTACCCACGTACGGGTCGGCGTAGACGTAGGTCGAGTTGCAGTCGGTCGTGACGGCCAGTGCTTTATCGGTCCCCTTTACGCGTACCAGGGCGGCATCGGAGGGGGTATTTTCGGTCATGCTGTTGGTCCGCACCGTTCCGTCGTACTGCTCGGTGACCCAATTTTTGGAGACCAGGCTGGGGGACTTGAACAGCTTTGTGGCGGCGGCGCGCAGGTCCGATGGAACTTCCACGGTAGCGGGGTCAAACTGGTCGACCTTATCCAGGTAAGCCGGTCGGCGGGTTTCCCGTTCGTACACGGGGGCACCTCCACCGAGCACCAGGGGTTCGGCGGGCACATCGGCTACCAGTTCGCCCCCTACGTAGTATTCGAGCCTTCCGGTGTCGGTGACTTCGCCGATCTGCTCGCACTCCAGGTCCCACTTGTCGAAGACGGCCAGCAGTTCCTGCTCCCGGCCCTTGTGGCAAACGATCAGCATCCGTTCCTGACTCTCACTGAGCAGGATCTCCCAGGGCTTCATGTCAGACTGACGCGTGGGGACCTTATCCAGGTCGATGCGCATGCCGGTGCCGGACTTGGCACTCATTTCCGAAGTAGAACAGGTGATTCCCGCGGCTCCCATGTCCTGCATGCCCACGACGGCGCCGGTGGCAATGACTTCCAGACTGGCTTCGAGCAGCAGTTTCTCCTGAAAGGGGTCTCCTACCTGTACCGCGGGCAGGTCGTCGGCACTGTCCTCCGTAAGGTCCGCGGAGGCAAACGTTGCCCCGTGGATGCCGTCCTTTCCGGTAGCGGATCCGACGATGAATACGGGGTTTCCGGGGCCATCGGCGGAGGCCGAGACGGTCTCTCCGACCTTTACGATCCCTACCGACATGGCGTTGACCAGGATATTCTGGTTGTAGCTGGGGTGGAAGAAAACCTCTCCACCCACGACGGGCACGCCGAAGCAGTTGCCGTAATCGCCAATGCCCTTGACCACGCCCGCTACGAGGTGTTTGGTGTGGGCCAGGTGGGGATCGCCGAAGCGCAGGCTGTTGAGCGAGGCGATGGGACGGGCGCCCATGGTGAAGATGTCCCGGTGAATGCCCCCTACCCCGGTGGCCGCTCCCTGGTAGGGCTCGATGGCGGAGGGGTGGTTATGGCTTTCGATCTTGAAGGCACAGGCCAGTCCGCCGCCGATGTCAACCAACCCGGCATTTTCTTCACCGGCACCGACCAACAGTCGCTCGCCGTCGCGGGGCAGCGTTTTCAGCCACATGATCGAGTTCTTGTAGGAGCAGTGCTCCGACCACATTACCGAAAAGATGCTCAGTTCGTTGAAGTTGGGGGTACGTCCCATGATTTCCTCGATCCGGTTAAATTCTTCCGCGGTGAGTCCGAGGTTCTTTGCTACCTCTACGTCTACCTGCACGCTGCTTGCCGTGGCCATGGGCTGGGATTTTGTGAAGGGGCAAAAGTAGGCAATTCGCGCTTGCGGTACCAACTGTCGATCGGCTGACATTTTGACCGCCGCCCGCCGGTGGCACGGTCTTCGTACCGGCCCAGCGGTGATTGGTCTCGACTAGTCGCCAGATTTAACCCAATTGTCAACTAAACCATATCATACATGAAGCCGATCAACGATCGAGTAGTGGTCAAACCCGCACCCGCAGAAGAAAAAACTAGTGGTGGTATCATCGTTCCCGATACCGCTAAAGAGAAGCCCCAACGCGGCGAAGTCATCGCCGTAGGCCCTGGAAAGGAGGGCAACGCCATGACCGTCAGCATTGGTGACATCGTCCTCTACGGCAAGTATGCCGGCCAGGAACTCAAGCACGAAGGGCAGGACCTGCTCATCATGCGCGAAGACGACATCCTGATCATCCTTTAGGAGCAGGAACCGTCGCACAATCCCATTCGAAAACTAAATTTATAATCAATTATGGCTAAGGAAATTAGCTTTGACCGCGTCGCCAGAGAAAAACTGCGCAGCGGTGTAGACGCCCTCGCTAATGCAGTGAAGGTAACCCTGGGACCCAAGGGTCGCAACGTCGTCATCCAAAAATCATTCGGCGCCCCCCAGATCACCAAGGATGGTGTAACGGTGGCTAAGGAGGTAGAACTGGAAGACGCCGTCGCCAATATGGGCGCCCAAATGGTAAAAGAAGTCGCCAGCAAGACCGCCGACATCGCCGGTGACGGTACCACCACGGCTACCGTTCTGGCCCAGGCCATGATCCAGGCCGGCCTTAAGAACGTCACCGCCGGTGCCAACCCGATGGACCTCAAGCGCGGCATCGACCTCGCTACCAAGAAGGTCATCGAGCACCTGAAGACCCAGAGCGAAGTCGTCGGCGACGATTTCAGCAAGATCCAGCAGGTCGCGGCCATCTCCGCCAACAACGACAACGAGATCGGCAGCCTCATCGCCGACGCCATGCGTCGCGTGAGCAAGGACGGCGTGATCACCGTCGAGGAAGCCAAGGGCACCGACACCTACGTGGAGGAAGTCATGGGTATGCAGTTTGACCGCGGCTACCTGAGCCCCTACTTCGTGACCGACACGGAGAGCATGACCACCGAATACGAGAACCCCTACGTGCTGATCCACGACAAGAAGATCAGCAACATGCAGGACATCGTGCCCATTCTCGAAATGGTCATTCAGAGCGGTCGCCCGCTGCTCATCATTGCCGAGGACATCGAAAGCCAGGCACTGGGAGTATTGGTTGTAAACCGTCTGCGCGCCCAGTTGAAGGTAGTTGCCGTAAAGGCTCCCGGCTTCGGTGACCGTCGCAAGGCCATGCTCGAAGACATTGCCGTCCTGACCGGCGGTACCGTCATCAGCGAAGAAAAGGGCTACAAGCTCGACCAGACTTCCCTCGACCTGCTCGGTAGCGCCGAGAAGATCACCGTGGACAAGGACAACACCACCATCGTCAACGGTGCCGGTGACGAAAGCCAGATCAATGGCCGCGTCAACCAGATCAAGCAACAGATCGAATCCACTACCTCCGACTACGACCGCGAGAAGCTCCAGGAGCGTCTGGCTAAGTTGGCCGGTGGGGTAGCCGTACTCTACGTGGGCGCAGCTACCGAAGTGGAAATGAAGGAGAAGAAGGACCGCGTCGACGATGCACTCCACGCTACCCGTGCCGCCGTTGAGGAAGGTATCGTAGCCGGAGGCGGTGTCGCCCTCGTACGTGCCATCGACAGCCTGGATGGACTGGAAGGAGAGAATGAGGACCAGAAGATCGGTATTCAGATCGTCCGCAAGGCCCTCGAGTCTCCCCTGCGCACCATCGTGGACAACGCCGGCGTAGAGGGCAGCGTCGTACTGCAGAACGTACGCAGCAACAGCGGCAGCTACGGCTACAACGCCCGCACCGACGCCTACGAGGACCTGAAGAAGGCCGGTGTGATCGACCCCACCAAGGTCACCCGCATCGCCCTGGAGAACGCCTCTTCGATCGCCGGAATGGTACTTACCACCGAGTGTGTCATCAACGACATGCCCGAGGCGGAAGGCGCCGGTGGCGGAGGACATTCCCACGGCGGAATGGGCGGAGGCATGGGAGGAATGATGTAATCATCCCCCACCGATTATACTAGATAACCCCGGTTGGCCCTGGCCAACCGGGGTTTTTCATTAACGATTTAACCTTTTTGATTCAACACTATTCAGTGCGCGCGATTTACAAGCCTATGGAACTTCAAGAGGGAAAGGAAAAATTTATCGAGGCCTGGGGAGCGCTCGGCAGTTCGTGGGGCGTCACCCGCACCATGGCCCAGATTCACGCCCTGCTGCTGATTGCCGACAACCCGCTCAGTTCCGACGACATTATGGAGGAGCTGCAGATCAGTCGCGGCAACGTCAACACCAACACCCGCATGCTGCTGGAGTGGGGACTGGCACACAAAAAACTCATCCCCGGCGAACGCAAGGAGTTCTTCGTGGGAGAAAAGGACATGTCGAAAGTGGTCAAGAACATCATCATTGCCCGCAAAAAACGCGAGCTCGAACCGATGCTCCGCCTCCTCGACGACCTTACGGGGGTAAGGGGGGACGACAACGAGGCCGAGGAGTTCCGTAGCGTGATCCGCGACCTCAAGCTGTACAGCCACAAGGCGGACTCGGCCCTGGCCGCGCTCGTCAAGGTCGACAGCAACTGGTTTTTCTCCACCTTCCTCACCATGCTCAAATAGCGGCGCAGCGACTTACGGCAGCCTCGTAATCACCATCCACCCGCCCCGCTCGTCGTTGGACAGCAGCGAGAATTCGCGATCGTAGGGCGGATTTAGGGTCTCCGATCGTTGCGTGCCCAGGTGGCCGATCACCGTGACCCGCCGCCGTACTTGCTCGTTCTCCGGCAACCTGATCGTCACCCGTCCGGTAGTCGGTATGTAGATCACGTAGTTGCCCAGTGTATCGGCCGCGGCTACGGCTTCGGAAGGATTGTCGACCGCAAGAAGATCCGGCGATGCGTCCTGCCCGCTGAAGTCGATGTACCGTTCCACCGTTCGGAGCGCCCGCAGGCTGTTTAGCCGCGACTGGGTCAGTTTCCGGTATACCCCTCCCCGCCCGCCCTCCAGGACCTGACGGTTGAACTGTGCGATCCCGTCCACCAGTAGTCCGGGCGGCAGAATACCAACTGTGTCGAGTGACACACCGGCTTTCGCCGCTGCCGTTAATAGATCCCGTAGCTCTTGTGGACCGTAGTTGCTTACGTCGAGCCTCAGATAGTTTCCGCCGTTTGTCCTTATTTGCTTCAGCAGCTCGCGCGCTGGTTCCGGACCGAGCGCGGTTTCCGACAAATCGAATCCCATGATCAACCCTGCGGGCGTTACCGTACGTTCGGGGGTGGCGGGGCCGCAGGAGCCGAGAAAAATCATGTAGCAAAGTGCCGGGGCAAGCAACCGATGGAAGTACACGCCGCGAAGATAATCGGTCGCCCTGGTTAGCTTTGGCCCCTCAACTACTAAAGTTATGGATGCTCCTTCCGTTTCCCTCAACAAATTCGTCGCCGGTACCGGCATTTGCAGCCGCCGGGAAGCGGATCGCTGGATCGAGGCGGGGAGACTGGCGATCAACGGCACCATCGCTGTGAAGGGGAATCGCGTCGTGGCGGGGGATGTAGTGACGTTGGATGGCAAGGAGATCGGGCACCGCCCCGCTCCAATCTACCTGGCTTTTCACAAGCCCGCCGGCGTGACGAGTACCACCGACCAGAAGGATCCCGACAACATCATCGACTTCATCAATTACCCCCAGCGCATCTTTCCCATCGGCCGGCTGGACAAGGCTTCCACCGGCCTAATCCTGCTGACCAACGACGGCGACATCGTCAACCAGATCCTGCGGGCCGAGAACGATCACGAGAAGGAATACATCGTTACGGTTGACAAGCCGATCACGGACTCCTTTCTCAGGAGAATGTCCGGCGGACTTCCGGTGCTCGGTCAGCGAACGAAGCAGTGTACCGTCGAGCAACTCAACGTTCGCATATTCCGCATCGTACTGACGCAGGGGCTCAACCGGCAGATCCGGCGCATGTGTGAATTCCTGGGATATCGGGTACGTACGCTCAAGCGAATTCGCATCATGAACATCGAGCTCACGGGCTTGCCGGTTGGTCACTACCGCCCACTCACCGAATCCGAAATGGAGCAATTGAACGCCCGCCTGGAGGGGATGGAACCCGAGCAATAAGCTGCCGAAAACAGGTGGGTCGTGGACGTCGGAATGCGACACAACCTGCCCCGGTCGGGCTTGTTAAGGTCATGAACTACTTTTGCACCCCAAATACCAGAAAACGATGGGTAAAGAACCCCTGAAAACCGTCATCATCGGATCCGGCCCCGCCGGTTACACGGCCGCGATCTACGCCGCACGCGCCAACCTTAACCCCGTGCTCTACACCGGCCGGGAGCCCGGCGGCCAGCTCATGATCACCACCGACGTCGAGAATTTTCCTGGCTACCCCGATGGCATCATGGGTCCCCAAATGATGGAAGACTTCAAGAAGCAGGCCGAACGCTTCGGCACCGAGGTTAAGTACGAATTGATCGAGCGGGTCGATTTTAGCGGCGACGTCAAAAAGATATATACCGAAAGCGGCGAAGAGATTCCCGCCCACTCGGTGATCATCTCCACCGGCGCGAGTGCCCGCTGGCTGGGACTGGAGAGCGAACAACGCCTGGCCAACCAGGGCGTGAGTGCCTGCGCGGTTTGTGACGGTTTCTTTTACCGCGGTAAGGAGGTCGCTATCGTCGGTGCGGGAGATTCCGCCGCGGAGGAGGCCCTCTACCTGAGCAACCTTTGCCCTACCGTTCATATGCTGGTACGCCGCGACGAAATGCGCGCCTCCAAGATCATGCAGGACCGGGTAAAAAAACAGGCCAACATCAAAATCTACTGGAATACGGAGACGGAAGAGATTCTGGGAGAAACCGAAGTGACCGGGGTGCGCGTACGCAACAACGTCACCGATGAGGTGCAGGAAATCCCGATCGCCGGCTTCTTCGTCGCCATCGGACACATTCCCAACACCAAACTTTTTAAAGGAGTGCTGGATATGGAAGAGACGGGATACCTGACCCACAAGCCCGATTCCACCCACACCAACGTACCGGGCGTATTTGTGAGCGGCGATGCGGCCGACCACGTATACCGCCAGGCGGTCACCGCCGCGGGTACCGGATGCATGGCCGCCCTGGATGCCGAACGCTACCTCGGCCAACAGGGAATTATCTGATTACTTGCGCTGACTCGCCTTTAGGGTATTCATCAACAAACTGACCACCGTCATCGGGCCTACACCGCCCGGGACGGGGGTCATGGCACTTACCTTATTCTGCAAACCGGCATAGTCCGCATCTCCGGCCAGTCGGTACCCCCGCGGCCTACTGCTGTCGTCTACGCGGTTGATGCCGACGTCGATAATCACGGCCCCGTCCTTCACCATATCGGCGGTAACCATCTCCGGGATGCCGATTGCGGCGACGATGATGTCCGCCCGCAGCGTATGCTCCTTGAGGTTCTTAGTGCGACTGTGGCAGAGGGTCACCGTTGCATTTCCCGGACTGCTTTTACGGCTAAGCAGTACGGTCATCGGCGTACCCACGATGTTGGACCGACCGAGGACCACTACTTCTTTGCCGCTGGTTTCGATCCCGTAGCGCTCCAACATGACCATGATGCCGTTGGGGGTAGCGGGCAGGTAAGACTCCAGTCCGAGAGTCATGCGGCCGATATTAACCGGGGTAAATCCGTCGACGTCCTTACGCGGATCGATGGCCAGGTTAATGGCATCCTCATCCAGGTGGTCGGGCAGCGGCAGCTGCACGATGAAGCCGTCTACGTCGGGGTCGTCGTTAAGTTGATTCACGATCGCGAGCAATTCTTCCTGAGATACGGAGTCCGGCCGACGAATTAAGCTGCTACGGAAACCTACCTCCTCACAGCTGCGTACCTTGTTGCGCACATATACCTGACTAGCGGGGTCGTCACCAATGAGAACTGCCGCAAGGTGGGGGATCTTACCCGCTGCTCGGCGAATGGCGTCCACGTCAGCCTTTAGTTCTTCCTTAATTGTTTTGGCTAGGGCCTTACCGTCCAATACTTGCATACCATCTCACGATTTGCGCCAAAGATAGCCCTGGCTTTTCCTTACTTGCAGTGTATGTCGCAGAATTACCTACGAAGGCTCTACATCTTGCTCTTCTGTCTGGTCGGATCGCTGGCTTACGGCCAGGAAATCCGAATCACGACGGGAGGTAGCGTCGCGGCGTGCAACGCAACCTTCGTGGATGGAGGGGGCATCAACGGCAACCACTCCCCGGCGGGCGGCAGGCAGGTGATCACCATTTGCTCGGACAACAGCAATCCGGAGAATACCCACGTCGAACTGCTCTTTACGGTGATCGACATTCGGGGCACCCTTACGCTGCTGAACGGCAACACCGAGAATGCGGATACGCTCACCCAGATCACGGCAAACAACAACTCCGACCGCATCCGGGTAACGGCCACCGCCGGCAACAACAGCGGGTGCCTTACCGTCATCTTCGAAAGCAACGGAAATAAAGCTGGTTGGGAAGCCGACGTCTCCTGCGTGGCGGCCTGTCAGCCCATCATCGCGCAACTGGTTTCTTCGGTCCCCGCCGTCGCACCCGCCGCCGGCGGCTACATCGACGTGTGCGTTGGCGACGAGATCGTGTTGACCGGTGGCGCCCGGTACCCCGAGAACGGCATCCGGTATCCGCAGCGCGATGAGACCTCCACCTTCCGCTGGGATTTCCAGGATGGTACCACCGCAACCGGTAAACAGGTCACGAAAGTTTTCACCGAGCCGGGGGGCTACATCGTCGAACTGGACATCACCGACAATAAGGGGTGCAGCAGCCAGAACAATATCGCACAGCGGGTGAGAGTGTCCGCTCCCCCTGACTTTTCGGCCGACCGCACAACACCCCTGGTCATCTGTCCGGGAGAATCGGTCACGCTCGGAATCGGCGATCAGGATGATACCGACCTCAACATCAACGCTACGCCAAAAACGGTAAACTTTACCAAGCCCCAACCTTTTTCCGAACGCATCGACATTCCGGACCAGGCCGGAATCCTACAGTCGTCGAGTATCGTGTTGCGGGATTTTGAGGAAGGGCAAGTGCTTACCTCCGGAGACGGCATTGTGGAAATATGTGTTGACGTAGAACACAGTTACGCGGGTGATATCTCGATGTGGGTTGAATGCCCCAACGGACGCCGGGTCGACCTACTTCAGTACGATCCTACCGGGAGGGGCGCAACCAACCAGCTCCTGGGAAAGCCAACTGCTAACGGTGGAAACCCGGGTGAACCCTTCACCTACTGTTGGTCCGCGGACGGAGTGTATACCGTTCCTTTCTACGCCCAAACGTTTCTTTCGGGCCCCGGTGGTCCCGCTACCATCCCACCGGAAGTAACCTACCTGCCGCTCGACGGTTCTTTCGATCCCCTGGCGGGCTGCCCGCTGAACGGCACGTGGACGCTCAACGTAATCGACAATCAGGATCAGGACGACGGCACCGTTTTCTCCTGGTCGATCAAGTTTGCCGACAACTTGGTGGACCCCCCGGAAACGTTTACCGTACCCTTGATTTCCGCAGAGTGGGCGGACGCGGGCATCCACTCCGACTACAGCCCCCAGCGAATCACCTACACCGGCGAGAACCCCGGATTCGCCAATCAGCGGCTCGTAACGCTGGACAGCTTCGGCTGTCGGTACGATACCCTGGTGCCCGTGCGCATCCGGTCACCCTACAGTGCCGCCTGCTTCAGCTGCCCACCACCGCTGGGTATGCAGCTCGATACCACGGTCTGTGAGAGCACCCCGTTTCGGCCCGGCCTGACCACTAATCTGCCCGCAGAATCTACCCCGGTACGCTGGGAAGCCTACACCGACCTATCATTCGCCAGCACCGATGCACCCCCGGCAAGTCCGTACGAATCGACTCTGCGCATATCGGATCAACTGCCCGCCACCATCTCTGATCCGGCTACGGACCTCGGAGACATTTGCATCGACTTAAGCAGCAGCGGCGACCTGAGCGGGCTGGAAGCGAGCATCGTCTCACCGGGTGGAACGAGGGTGGTCCTGATCCCCCGCGGCACCATCAGCGGAACGAACTTGGTATCGTGTTTTACCCCCGACAATTCACCACGCTGGGCCGCACTGCGGGGCGCCCGCATCAACGGCGATTGGACGCTACAGCTTAGCGACACCGGCAACGGCAGTACGTACCGCCTTACCGCCTGGTCAGTCGAAGGCATCCGTCAATCCACCATCACCTACAGCTGGTCGCCCGTGACCGGTGACCTGAGTTGCACAGACTGCCCTGACCCAATCATTACACCCACCCAGTCCGCCGAGTATTTCCTTACGGCCCGCAACTCGGATGGCTGCACCTCCTTTTCCTCGATTAAGGTCGACGTGAAGCCCTTTGCGGCAGACTTCACGGCTGAGTATATCCTGGCCTGTCAGGACAATCAAACCGGAGGAATCGATCTGACGCCGGTTACTCCCCTACCGAACGCAACTTATGCCTGGAGCAACGGAGCCACCACCCAGGACCTGAGCGGCATTCCCGAGGGCGCATACGAGCTGACCGTCACCGCGGAGAACGGCTGTACCGCCACCTATAGCTACGACCTTGAATTCCCTCCCCCGCTCACCCTTTCCCTAGACCGGCGAACCGACGTAAGCTGTGCGGGTGGCAGTGACGGGGCTATTCAGACCGTAACGGCCGGCGGCTCTCCACCCTACCGCTACCAGTGGAGCGATTCCGACGTGCGGAGTGGCGGGAACGCAGGTGCAGTGCAAGCGGGACGGTACACCCTCACCGTAACCGATCAACTGGGCTGTAGCGATAGCGTGACGGTCGACATCGAGGAACCCGCCCCCCTCAACCTGGAATTTTCCACCACGCCAGTAAGCTGCCGCGGTGGAACGGATGGTACCGTTGCCGCAACCGCCAGCGGGGGCAGCGGAGCGTATACCTTCCAATGGAGCAACGGTAGCGATCTCGCACAACAAGGGGACTTAACGTCCCGGGAGTACATGGTCACGGTTACGGATGGCAATGGCTGCACCATCTCCGACAGCGTATTTATCAGTGAGCCCGATACCGAGCTGACCCTTATGCTTACGGACAGTGTAGCGGGCTGTTTTGGTAGTTCGGCAAGCAGCCGGACCGCCCGGGCTACCGGTGGGCTAGCGCCCTACACTTTCTTATGGAGCAGTGGCGAGACCGACACCACGGCCGTTCGCCTCCCGGCGGGAGACCAGAGCGTCCGGGTGACCGATGCCGGCGGATGTACCAAGATCATTGAATTTACGATCGAAAACCGTCCGGTTCCACAACCGACCATCGTCGTTGCCGGTGAGGACAAATGCGATGCCACCGCGCAGCAGTACCTCACCGTCGAACCGGGTTTCACCGCCTTTCAGTGGTCGACCGGCGATACTACCTCCCGGATTGCGGTTACGCCCGGGGAGCGGGACTACGCGGTCACCGTGACGGACGCAGCGGGTTGCTCGGGCACGGCAAGTTATCGCTACACTCCCCCGCGGCCGGTTGTGTTTGATGTAACTGCTACCCCCGTTTCCTGCTTCGGTGCCCGGGACGGCGGACTTCGCATCAGCAACCTGAGTGGTCCCGGCGGCACGATGAACGATTACCAACTGGTGTGGGGAGCGAGTGCCGATTTTGCGTCCGGACCCGCCATCACCGATCGCCCGGCCGGCGCGTACAAACTTACCCTTACCGACAGCAGCGGCTGCAGCATTGATACTACCCTCCTGATTTCCAGTCCCGATCTACTTGTCGTTACCGGACAAGCTACCGATGCCGGATGCACCGGCCAGGCGGATGGGGCCATCACTACGAGCGTTTCCGGTGGAACGGGAGCGTACGACTTCCGCTGGTCAACGGGAGCTCGGGGCGCGGACCTAGTGGGTCTTGCGGCCGGCACGTATACGGTGACCGTTACGGACGGCGGGGGTTGTCAGGCAACCGCCGAGTTTATCCTGGAGGAGTCCTCACCCATCAGCGTAGAGACAACCACCGTTCCCGCCACCTGCGGGGGGGAAGCGAGCGGACGCATCGATATTGCGGCTAGTGGCGGACGCGCCCCCCTTACGTATAGCCTCGACAACGAGGTCTTTTCCAATGCACCAAGCCTCATCGGCATTGGAGCGGGTACGTACATCATCTACGTCAGGGACGTTGCCGGCTGCACAAGCCAGGATACGATTACGGTGGAGGACCCTCCGGCAATTACCGTTGACCTTGGTGATGACATCGAGATTGTATTTGGTGACAGTTTGACCCTTGTGCCGGACGTGAGTGACTCCGGCACGGGGCAGATCGATTACCGCTGGTCGGCCACCTATCCAGGCACCCTGAGCTGCACGGATTGTCGCGATCCCGTAGCGAAACCCACTTATGAGATCACCTACACCCTTTCGGTGATGGACGGACTGGGTTGTGAGGGTGAGGATCAGCTCAGGGTGAAGGTGCGTAAGATCCGGGAGGTAGCCGTACCGACGGGGTTTAGTCCGAACGGGGATGGACGCAACGACCGACTGCTGGTACACGGACGACCCGGAACGCGGGTAATTACGCTAGCGGTTTACGACCGTTGGGGTGGGTTGTTGTTCGAGGACGGGGATTTCAGCGTCAATGATCCGGACCGAGGGTGGGACGGGACGGGACGCGACGGCACCCCCCTAAACGCCGGCGTTTACCTCTACAAATTGCGGATAGAATACGAAGACCGTAGCCAGGAATTGCTTTCCGGCCATACAACCCTGATCCGCTAACATGAAACTACGTACACCCCAGCATTCCGGTTTGTGGATACTGCTCCTAGCTGTACTGGCCTGCTCCTGCGTCCGCGCCCAGGATGCACGTTTCAGTCAGCTGTGGACCACACCGATGTTGAATAACCCCGCCCTGACCGGCGTGATGAATGGCCGGCTGCGGGTTACCGCCAACTATCAGGCCCTCTATACGACGCTCCAGCATACGGAAGGCTACCGCAGCATGGCGGCTTCCGCGGAATTCAGGGAACGCCTCCGCAGCGGCAATTATGCCGGCTTCGGGGTACAACTGCAACACGACCGGGCGGGAGAGAGCAATTTCGTACGGAGCAGCGGCGTGCTGAGTGGAAGCTACCAACAACAGCTCTACGGCGGCGGCTCCCGGGGGAACATCCACCACTACCTGGCCGGCGGTGTGCAACTCGGGGTGGGCCAGCGTGGCTTCGACATGAACAAGCTCTGGTTTTCGGAGCAGTACTTCGTGGACCCGGCGTCGCGCCAATCCTATCTGGATCGATCCGCTCCGAGCGGGGAGCTTTACAGTGGTCTCGGTGGCCGCCTGTACCCGGATATCAATATCGGGGTGGCGTGGTTTGCCACCTTCGGTGATCGTTCGGGTGCCTACCTGGGGGGGGCCGCCTACCACCTGACGCGTCCCAACGTATCTCCGTTACCTGACTACACCGATCTACTATCCCGACGGTACGTGATCCACGGTGGCGGGGAACTGCCGCTCGGGCAGGGATACCTCAGTTTTCTCCCCGTCGTAAGGGCAATGGTGCAGGGCCCTAGTTTCAGCAGTACCATCGGCGGCAGCTTCCGGTACACCCAACGCGGTTGGCGCGAAGTGGCCCTGCGGGCGGGCGTATGGGGGCAACTGACCAACGCACACAACGAACGTACCGGCCTTGGCGCGGTGATCGTTGCCGTGAGCCTGGAGGCAGACAATGTGCAGCTTGGACTGAGTTACGACCTTGCCGTTGGCGGACTCAGTCGGGCGACCAGCAACCGGGGAGGATTCGAATTAAGCATTACTTATACGCAACTGGAAGCCCAGGGAAATCGGGTGCGTTGTCCCAAATTTTGAGTGGCATAACAATTTTATTGGGATAGAGGCAAATACGCCATTTATTTGTAAGAATAATGTCGTAACTTCAAAATATTATTCTATTTCCTATATTTCAGATGTGAACGTTTTTAACGTTTGTCTGTTTTAGCTGTCACACCTAAGCACGCAAATCATGGAACATCACAACTTTGGAAAGAAAAGCGAAATGGCTTCCTTCGCCGGTTACGACCAGGAAAATCGCATCCTCTACATCACCTTTATTAGTGGCGCTACGACCATCGCCTACTCCAATATGAGTCCTGAATTGTATGCTGAGCTCATTCAATCGCCCTATCCAGATGTCTGCCTACGGTTCAAGATCCAGGCTAAACATCCCTTCCGCCGGGTAGAGCCCTCCTTCGAATCGTTGGATTACTCCTTTATGAAGTGATCCTTACCTTCGTCACCCTTAAGAAAAAGGGATGAAGAAGCAGGAATTAGTACAGCGTATCCGTTCTAAACGAAGTTTTCTCTGCGTCGGTCTCGACCCTGACGTAAGTCGCATCCCGGAGCGTTTTTCCGGCGACGTGCTTGCCTTCAACCGGTGGATCATCGACCAGACCCGCGACCTGTGCGTCGCCTACAAACCAAACACCGCCTTTTACGAAGCCCTTGGTCTTGAGGGCACCCGTATTCTGAAGCAGACCATTGCCTATATCGGCAACAACCACCTGATAATTGCCGATGCCAAACGTGGTGACATCGGCAACACTTCCCGCTACTACGCTCGCTTCGCCTTCGATACCCTGGGCGCCGATGCGATTACGGTAGCACCGTACATGGGTGCGGATTCCGTACAACCCTTTCTGGAAGAGGCCGGAAAGTGGACCATTCTGCTCGCGCTTACGAGCAATTCGGGAAGCAGCGATTTTCAACACGCCCTTCAGGGTGATACCGGACAGCCCCTGTACGAACGCGTCATGCGCACGGCGATGGAATGGGGGTCGACCGACAACCTGATGTTCGTATGCGGCGCTACGCGGGCGGAGCGCTTCGGCGACCTGCGGCGCATCGCGCCGGATCACTTTTTTCTCGTCCCCGGCATCGGGGCTCAGGGGGGCGATCTCGCAGCGGTCTGCACCTTCGGACTTAACGACGAGTGCGGCCTGCTCGTCAACAGCAGCCGGGGCATCCTCTACGCCGAGGATCCGCGACGTGCCGCCCTCGATCTGCAGCGGCAAATGGACGAAGCACTAAAGAATTATGCCCCCAAAGTTTTTGAATAGAGCGGAACTATTTACCTTTGCGGAGCTTTCCTAGGAAGGCGGTTAAATGGTGGTTGTAGCTCAGTTGGTTAGAGCGCTGGATTGTGATTCCAGAGGTCGCCGGTTCAAACCCGGTCTTCCACCCTCCGAAGGGGGTGTCCTGCACGCAGGGCGCCCCTATTTCTTTGGACTAATGCCCAGACGCAGGCTGACGATGTGGCTGTAGGTAGACCTTCCCTCGTTATCGCCCAAATCGGTGTAAGCGTAGTCAACGAACAACTGCCCGACCTTGAGGCCTAATCCCAACGAGGGCCGTGAATTTATGGCCTCCTGATTGTCGAAATCGCGTATGCGTTGCAGTTGACTGACGCCGGCGCGGAGAAAAACGAAGTCGCCGTAGTCGGCCTCCACTCCGAAGGCCGGGTCGAGGCTCACCGGATCCGCACTGACCAGGGTGTTTCGCTTCCCGTCGGTGGTCGCGATCAGATCGAGTTCGGCGGTCAGGCCGATCTGTTCCGTGATGGTGAAAGAGCGGGCAACCCCCAGAATAAGGGTAGGCGTGGTGGTTTCAACGCTATTGATGGGTATCGCGTTGTCCGTGATCTCCAGGACCTGCCGTTCTTCCTCGCTGAAGGAAAAGCTCCACGCATTGAAGGTGGTGCTGATGTCGCGGCCCAGGAGGGCGAACGTCCAATCGTTGCGTTGGTACTGGGCGCCAAGGTCAAGTCCAAACCCCCAGCTGCTGGCGAATTCCCCGATGTTGCGGTGGATCACCTTCACGTTGCCGCCGACCCGGAGCACTCCCTTCCCCCGGATAAAGGCGCGCGAATAGGTTCCCAGAAAGGCGTAGTCGGCGGCCGAAAACTCAGTGACGTTGTCGTAGTTGATCGTACCGTCGGCTTCGTAGAGCGAGAGGGTGTTGGGAATCTGATCGATGCCGAAGCGAATGAGGCTGACCCCGATGCGCTGATTGTTGCTGGATAGGGGCATCGTGACCCCGAGAAAATCGTAGTTCCCTACCCCACCGAACCATTCGGCGTGCATGGCTCCGATCTCCAGTCCGCGTTCGGCCGGTAGACCAGCCAGGCCGGCGGGATTCCAGGCACCGGCGTAGACGTCATTCTGGCCGGCAACCACTGCGGTACCCATCCCATGGGCCCGGGCGCCTACCCCGAACGTCAGAAACTCGTTGCTGTACTTCTGGGCGACGGCGGGTAAGGAAAGGACAAGGGAAGCGGTCAGCAGGACCAGGCAGCGGAAACGTAAGGTCATAGTAAGTGTAAGGTAAACAGCTTGATAACGAAAAAATGGTGGCTGCCGTCTCCGGTGCCCCAAAGTATTTATCTCCGTGGGGACATCCCCACCGAACACCTTCATCCCAGGTGGGTAATAGTGAAGCGGTGCAGCCGACTGGCTCGCCGCACAATTTAATACCCCTTATGCGACTCGATAACGACCGTACCACCGCCCGGCGGGTCAGGAAGACCATCTTCTTTATCCTCGTTACCCTTACTACGGTAGCCTTCTTCGGACTTATCGGCCCCTTCCTCCTTACCTGCTTCTGGGCGGCCGTACTGGCGGTGATCTTTTACAACGTCTACCGGCGACTAAGAATCTGGCTGCGCGGGCGCGACAGCATCGCGGCCGGACTTACCACCCTGCTCGTCGTGCTATTCGTCATCGTACCGTTCGGTTTGCTCACGCTAGCGCTGGTAAACCAGGCAATTTCCTTGTACGGTCAGATCGAGGCGGGATCGTTCAATACCTCCGTCGTCTTCGATTACATCGACACCAGCCTGCCCGACCTTGCCAATGCCCTTTCCGATTTTGGGGTAAGTACCGCCGATTTACGGCAGCGTTTCAACACCGCGGTGGGCCAGGGCGGGCAGTTCGTGGCGAACTGGGCCATCGGCTTCGGCAGCAGCCTGCTGAACACCATTATTCAGTTTACGCTCGTCATCTATCTTCTTTACTTCTTCTTGGTAGATGGCAGGGCCATCGAGCGGGCGCTCGTCCGGACCATCCCCATGGGTGACGTGCGGGAACGCACCCTCTTCCGTCGCTTTGCCCAGGTGGCGCGCGCTACCCTCAAGGGGACCCTCATTGTCGCCTTCGTGCAGGGGGCCATCGGCGGAATACTCTTCGCCGTGCTCGGTATTCCGGCCGCGTTGCTCTGGGGAGTGGCCATGATGTTGCTGGCCCTGCTACCCGTGGGCGGCAGTGCCATCGTGTGGGTGCCCGCCGCGATCATCATGTTCATTCAGGGCAACGTTACTTCCGGTATAATCATCGTGGTGGTGGGTTCCCTCATTATCGGCCTGGTGGACAACCTGCTCCGTCCCCTACTGGTGGGCAGGGATACCCAGATGCCCGACTACGTGGTCCTGATTTCCACCCTTGGCGGCATCGCGATGTTTGGTCTCAGTGGCTTCGTGATCGGGCCCACCGTTGCCGCGCTCTTCATCACCGTCTGGCAGATGATGGGTCAGGATTACGGAGGCAACCGGGAACGGGTTTAGATTCCGCGTCGCCGCACCTCCTCGTTGAGCATGCTTAGTTCACGACTGCTCTCTCCGGTAACCGAGGTGTTCTCCTGAGCCCGCCGCAGCAGGTAGGGAAAAACCTCCTTTACTGGTCCGTATACCATGTATTTGCTCACATTGAAGCCTTCTTCGGCGAGGTTGAAGGTGAGGTTACCGCTCATCCCCAGCAGCTGTGAAAACCGCAGGTTGGGGTGGTCACGGGGAATATCCCGATCCTGCATGGCGAGGATTAGTTTAACGGTACTCGCCTCATTGTGGCTGGCGAGGCAACAGGCAATCTCCTCGTGGTGATCGACGCAGTACGCAATCGCGGCATCGTAATCGCGGTGGGTGGCCGCGAGGGTCGGCTGGATCGGAGAAGGCCGGCCCGTGGCCTCCGCCCGCTTCCTTTCCTTGACCATGTAGGCTCCCCGTACGACCTTAAGCGCTAGCTTGAACCCCTGCTGGCGGGCACGCAGGTGCAATGCTTTGAGGTAACCCAAGCGATCGTGGCGGTACATCTGGCAGGTAGTGAAAACGACGTGCTTTTCCCGGTTATACCGGGCCATCATGTATTCACATATCTGGTCAATGGTGTGCTGTATCCAACTCTCTTCGGCGTCGATATAAACTTCGCTCCCGCGTTCCCGACCGAGACGGCAGATCCGGTCTATCCGATCGATACCAACCTGTAGGTCCTTGTTCGTAATGTGCTCGAAATCAATGGTTGTATCATTCAGTTGTTCAAGTAAATTGAAGGGCATGATACTTGTGAGCTTTACGACCGATCCGATCACGGCGTCGGTCCTACCGGCAAATTCCGTGGCGCGCAGGCTCTGCTGCATGGCCTCCTCCATTCCGGCCGTGCTTGCTTTGCCCTCGGCACCAAAATCCAGGATGCTGTCCACCCCGCGTTCGGCGAGCATATTGATGACCGGCACGGCCTCTTCGAGCGACACCCCGCCGACAAATTGGCGGTAAACGGTATTTTTAACCATCCACTCCGCTCCGGGCAGGCTGTATTCCACGGCGCGTAGGCCAAGCGAGCCCATAATCCGGGTAAGCAGGCGGTTGCCCATTAGGCGAAACAAGCGACGGGTCCCGAGCAACCTCGCATCGGACAGGTGCCGAAACGTACTTGCCGTATCCGTAAAATCGGGAAGATGGGTAATCCGGGATGCACGAAGATCCTGCAGCGCCTGCTCGGCCAGCGGAAATTGCCGGACCGGCCCGCTTGAGTTTTTCATAGATCGAAACTTTGCGCCGGAACTGTTGCGACGACAACTATCTAACGAAAATACACCGCATAAGTTACATCGACTACGGTTCGGGCCGCAGGACGATTCCGACCGAGGGACTTACACCGAGACGGGCGTGGGCAACGGCTGCAGCATTCAACTCGAAGCGCCGGAGAACCCGGTAGCCGATTCCCAAACTAAGCTCCCCGGTGGCGCCGATCACCCCCGCACGCAGCGAGATCGACGGATCGGGTTGGTACTCGATCCCGGCCCGCCATGCGTTGCCTTGCCGGAAGCGCTCCCACTCCAGCAATAACAGCAGTTGACCGCTGAGGCGGTAAGCGGTGCCGAGAGAAATTCGGGGAGAATGCCCCTTCCGCGCGAACGGATGATAGAGCCGCACCGCCAGGGTTAGGTCCGCTATCGCCTGGTAGTGCATCCCCAGTCCCGCAGCAAGTTGCCGTTTGCTGCCGTAGCCGTGGGTTGTCTGGTTGTAAAAGTCCAGTTCAGTCCCGATCGACCACCGTTCGGTGAGGCGTCGCCCGTAACCGATGCCCGTGCGCTGTTCGGCGTAGCCCGGAAGAGTGAAACTGGCCAGTCGCGCACCGAAGCCTTGAGGAAGTACGATGCCCACCGACGCGATGGTCAGGTCGTTGATACCGAAGCGTTGCTCGGCACTCGCGGCGGCGGCGGTTCGCTCGGTGTTGCTCAGTCCCGCCGGATTGGTCCACAGCGCGTCTACCCCGACTGATGTCAGTCCGGCACCCCCCAGGCTGCGGCTGCGGGTATCAAAGTTGGGAAATAGCGTACGCTGAGAATAGAGCGAACTGCCGGCAAAAACCAGCAGCAGGACATACCAGGGCAAATCACAATAATTTGCCCTAAACATAATGCTCCTGCCCAAAAAGCCGGACCTTCGCGGCATGAATTCGAAACTGACCGCCTTTCAGAGACTGCTCACCATCATGGACGAGCTGCGCGAACAGTGCCCCTGGGACCGCAAACAGACCTTCCAGAGCCTACGGAAGCTCACCATCGAAGAAACCTACGAACTGGCCGACGAGCTGCTTTCCGAAGATCTGGATGGCATTAAAGAAGAAGTCGGTGATCTCCTGCTGCACATGGTTTTCTACGCGCGCATTGCCTCGGAGCAGGGTGCCTGGGATATTGCCGATGCCCTGAACACCGTAAGCGACAAGCTCATCAAACGCCATCCCCACATCTACGGCGACGTGGTGGCCGAGGACGAGGCGGCGGTAAAACGCAACTGGGAAGAGATTAAATTAGCGGAGGGGAAGGGAAAGAAAACCGTGCTTTCCGGCGTGCCCACTGCACTACCCGCCGTAGTGAAGGCTCTCCGTATGCAGGAGAAAACGGCCCAGTTCGGCTTCGACTGGGACAATGCCGATCAGGTTTGGGATAAGGTGGAAGAAGAAATGCGGGAATTCAGGGAGGCGGAGAAGCCGGAAGAGAAGGAAGCGGAATTTGGCGATCTGCTCTTTAGTCTAATCAATTACGCGCGCTGGCAGGGCATCGATCCGGAGACCGCCCTGGAGCGGACCAACCGAAAATTCAGGCAGCGCTTCGAGTACGTCGAATCCCGGGCCGGTGAATCGGGGCTCAACGGCATGTCACTGCCCGAGATGGAAAAGTTATGGCAGGCCGCAAAGCTGGTGGACTGATTTTGAATCCTTACCTTTGCCCGCCCTTAGACGGAGCCGGTTGGGATAAACCATCCATCCGGGTCATCCGTTAAAAATACTTTACAGGATTTACCGTAGTAGCATGGATAAGATCGAGCTAAAAGTCATGGCCATCAGCCGCAGCGTTACCCAATCGCTGAACTACGCCGTGGTACTGGGAGAAACCAACGGACCCCGTCGGCTGCCCGTCATCATTGGCAGTGCCGAAGCCCAGGCCATCGCGATTGCCATAGAGGGAATGACCGGACCGCGCCCAATGACCCACGACCTGTTTAAAAACACGCTCGAAACCCTTCGCACCGACCTGCGCGAGATCATCATCAGCGACATCAAGGAAGGCATCTTCTACGCCCGCCTGGTCCTGGATCGCGAGGGTGAAATCATTGAAGTCGACAGCCGCACCAGCGACGCCCTCGCCCTGGCTACCCGCTTCGATTGCCCCATCTACACCTACGAAATGATCCTGCAGAACGCCGGGATTGTGCTGGAGGGAGAAGGGGACGATGAAATGCAGATGCAGGACCTTTCGGATACGGGCAGTCGCCAGCCGGACAGCCTCTCCAGCTACACCGTCGGGGAACTGAACACCATGCTTGAAGACGTCCTCAGCGAGGAAAATTACGAGCGGGCCGCCCAGATCCGCGACGAGATAAAGCAGCGCAAGGCCAGCTAGGCCCCCGTCAGGGTTTCCAATTGCCGTACCGTCAATTTACGGTCCACTTTCCTGATCAATCCGGCGAGAATATTTCCCTTGCCCCCCACTTCAACGAAGGTTTCCGTTCCGGCGGCCTGTAGGTTGCGGATCGTCTGGGTCCAGTACACGGGCCCCGTCAGTTGGGCGATCAGTTTGCGACGGATTTCCGTCGGATCCAGACTGGCCTTCGCATCGATGTTTTGGTAAATTTCACAATTAGGCGGACTGAAGTGAGTTTGTGCGATGGCCGCTTCGAGTCGCTCCCGGGCCGGTTCCATGAGGGGACTGTGGAATGCTCCGCCGACCGGTAGCGGCACTACCCTTCTGGCACCCAGATCGGCGAGAATCTTGCTGGCCCGTTCGATGCCCGTTTCGGATCCGGAAATAACCAGCTGACCGGGACTGTTGTAGTTCGCCGGAACCACTACATCCTCGATTTCGGCGCAGGCCGCTTCGATGACATCGTCCTCGAGTCCCAGAACGGCGGCCATGGTCCCCGGTTGAGCGTCCGCGGCATCCTGCATGGCCAGGGCACGTTCGCTGACGAGGCGCAGCGCGTCGGGGAAGGTCAGCGCACCGGCGGCGACCAGGGCGGAAAACTCACCGAGGCTGTGGCCGGCTACCGCATCGGGGCGTAATTCTTCCGAAGTAGTGAGGTAGGTGATACAGGAATGCACGAAAATGGCCGGCTGGGTGATACGTGTTTGCCGGAGTTCTTCCTCATCGCCTTCAAACATGACGCGGGAGAGTGCGTAACCTAGTACTTCGTCCGCCTGCTGATACAGTGATTTGGCGAGACCACTGAGGTCGTAAAGGTCTTTTCCCATTCCGGTGAACTGGGCTCCCTGGCCGGGAAATACGTAAGCGGTCATGATCGTGGCGTTGTAGTGAATGAACTGCGCGGACAATCTACAGCAAACACTGCCATAATCCAGTCAGATTGCCCGAATTCTCGGTGCTGATCCCCCCGCAGTAGATAGCTTTGCCACATGAACCGAAGCACAATTGTACGGATCACCGCCCTGCTCGGTGCCCTGAGTGTCGGGCTCGGCGCATTCGCAGCCCACAGCCTGCGGGAGCTCGTAAGCCAGCCGCAGCTACTTACCTTCGAAACGGGCGTTCGCTACCAGTTTTACCACACCTTTGCCGTCGGTCTGGCGGCCGTGCTTTACCGGATGTATGGAATTGAACCGGCCCGCCTGCGGCTAGCCGTTTGGCTCTGGATCGTGGGCATCGTGTTGTTTTCCGGTTCTCTTTTCCTCCTGAGCCTGCGGGAAGTTCACGGGCTCCCCGTAGCCTTTCTCGGCCCCGTCACTCCCATTGGCGGCCTGCTCCTGATCGGTGGCTGGATGGCCCTATTCACGTCAACTTTTTCCCGCACCGCATGATACTCCCCCACCCCCGGTCCCTGGCTGCCTCACTGGCGGTAGCTTTCCTTCTGCTCGGTTCCTGCAACCGGCACCTCGGTGAACCGGCCGCCGCTCCCCAACTTTACGAGATCAGTTCGGCAATGGGGGTCGATACGGCTGCCCCGTCCATTACCAGTATGGAAGCTACGATACAACCGTATGCAACCAAGTTGGAAGCGGTAATGAACCGGGTGCTCGCCGAGGTTGAAACGCCGCTGCTGAAGGGACAGCCCGAAAGCAATCTGGGCAATTGGACTGCCGATCTCCTCGCGCTGGCGGCGCACGATCTGTTTCCGGAGTACGAGCTTGCGTTCGCGGTACAGAATTACGGAGGCCTGAGGGTGTCGGAGATCGGCGCAGGGCCGCTGCTCGTTTCCGAGATCTATGGCCTGATGCCCTTCGATAACGAGCTCGTCCTGGTAGAAGTTACGGGGGCTGACTTGCGCGCCTTCGTGACCCACACCCTACTGGATGGCGGCTGGCCGGTCAGTGCGAACCTGAGGGCCGAGCGCCAGGGTACGGAGGTGACCATGACCGTCGACGGCAAGCCCGTCGACGATACCCAAACCTACTATATCGCGGCACCCGACTACGTAGCAAACGGCGGCAGTGATTCCGCCATGCTGGTGGGAAAACGGCAAATCAGTAGTGGCAAAATGATCCGCGATTTGCTGATCGAGTACGCCGGAAAAAGTCAGGGGCCCATTTCGGTTGGGTCCGATGGCCAACGCATTAAAATCTCCAACCAGTGAAAAGAAGATCCTTCCTGCAACAGGCGGCCGTTGGTGGCGGACTCATGCTACTGCCCGACCTACTCTCGGCCGGCCCCCGCCGCACCGAACCAAGACTAACCATACTGCACACCAACGACTGGCACAGCCAGATCGATCCCTTCCCGGACGACGGGGGCCGCAACGCCAATCAGGGAGGAGTACTCCGCCGGGCGTCGTTGATTCGGCAGATCAGGCAACAGGAAAACAACGTGCTGCTCTTCGATAGTGGCGACATCTTTCAGGGTACGCCCTACTTCAACTTCTTCCTCGGCGAGCTCGAAATGAAGCTGATGACGCAGATGGGGTACGATGCCGCCACCATCGGCAACCACGACTTCGACGGGGGCATCGAGAACCTGGCTACCCAACTCGGGCACGCCGACTTCCCCATGCTGAGCGCTAACTACGACTTTACGGGCACCCCGCTGCAGGACCGGGTGGAACCCTACCGCGTATTCGATAAACAGGGCATTCGGGTGGGCGTATTCGGCCTGGGGATCGAACTAAAAGGATTGGTACCCGCGGCACTTTACGGGAAAACCACCTACCATGATCCGGTCGAGCGGGGTAACCAAACCGCATTGCACCTGCGTACCCGCCAAAAGTGCGACCTCATCGTCTGCCTGAGCCACCTCGGGTACCGCTACCGGAGCGAAAAAGTGAGCGACGTCGTGCTGGCCGCTGCATCCCGTAACATCGACGTAATCCTCGGCGGGCACACCCATACCTTTCTCGATCAGCCGGTCACGGTGGACAATGCGGAGGGCAAGCCGGTCATCATTAATCAGGTGGGATTTGCGGGCCTGAGGCTTGGCCGATTGGACATCACGTTTCCGGAGGGCGGGGAACGCGGGTGCGTAGCTTGTAACAATTTGCGGGTATAATTGGCTCGGTCACGCAAGCTGCTTATGTCAAAATTGCCGTTCTGGCGGGGAATCCATGCCAAACAAGATTTTGCGATAAAAGTCGGTCGATCGTTTGACTTAGTGGGTCGTGAAGCCTCATATTTGCTACCCGCTCGAATGGCTACGGGCACCCCTTTAGGACTCAAGAATAGGGCTGAACCGACCCTTTGCTGTACGCCCGGAGTACTCACCGGCCTGGCTGCCTAGCATCTTGTTTCGATCGGTAACTTACTGATATATACACGTTTTCTTAACCACCTGCGGCAGTAGTGCCTGCCGTCGGGAACGACTTTTACTGTGCAACTGGGAATACAAATGGATCACGCCACCGTCTGGGAAAAATGCCTGCTCATCATACGCCAAAGCGTTGATCCGCAGAGCTATCAGACGTGGTTTGCCCCCATCAGACCGGTTGCCCTGAACACCAACGAGCTGACCATACAGGTGCCCCACCGGCTCTTCTACGAATTCCTGGAGGAGCACTACATCGACGTACTGAAGCGGGCGCTCAACCACGCCCTCGGCACCGCCGGCCGCCTGCAGTACCGCATCAAACCCGCTAAGCAGGAAGCGGCCGCCTTCGCCGTCGCTGCGGGAAACGAACGCGGCCAACGCGCCCCCACACCCAGTAACCCCTTCGTCATCCCCGGCATGACGCGCCCGCGGATCGAAAGCAACCTCGACGGTAAGTACACCTTCGCCAACTTCATCGAAGGCGACTGCAACAGCCTGGCGCGCAACGCAGCCAAAGCCGTAGCGGACAACCCCTCGAATACGGCCTTCAATCCACTGGTCATTCACGGTCCGGTCGGCCTCGGCAAGACCCACCTGCTCAAAGCGGTCGGCAACCACATTACGGCCAAGTTTCCACAGAAGTCGGTCCTCTACGTCACCACCGACGAGTTCACCAACCAGCTGGTGACGAGCATCGGCAACAACAGCACCAATGACCTGGTCAATTGGTACCAGAACGTCGATGTGCTACTGGTGGACGACATCCAGCAACTGATCAAGCGCAAGAAGACACAGGACGTTTTCTTCAACCTCTTCAACGTACTGCGGCACAACAACAAGGCCATCGTGATGACCTGCGACCGGCCGATCATCGAACTCGACATTGAGGAACGGCTGCGGTCGCGCTTTCAGTGGGGACTGACGGCCGACCTGAGTGCCCCGGCCCTCGAAACCCGCATGGCCATCCTCGCCTCTAAAGCAAGTGCGAATGAGGTGCACATCGCCCCACCGGTGATGGAATTCATCTGCTACCACATCCAGAACAACATTCGGCAACTCGAAGGAGTGCTCAACAACCTGGTACTGCACAGCGGCGTCAACAACGGCAAGGAGATTGATCTCAACCTGGCCAAACAGGTGCTGAAGAACTTTGTCACGGAGATCAATAAGGAGGTAACGCCGGAAGTGATCCAGCGTACCGTGGCGGAGTATTATGACCTGGAGGTGGATAAGTTGTCCAGTTCCACCCGGCGGCGGCACGTCGTTATGGCCCGGCAGATCAGCATGTTCCTCGTGAAACAATTCACCGATCAGAGCCTGAAGGCGATCGGCAGGCTGTTCGGAGGCAGGGACCACAGCACCGTACTCTACTCCATCAAAACCGTGCGCGACCTGATGGAGACCAACGACGAGATCAAAAAGGACCTGGCCGACCTCGAGCGCAAAATTCGAGCGGGCCAGGGCGACGGACCGGGGGAATTGTAGGATTTCCACCGATCGGCAACCATGCTCCCGGCGGATGGTTAGCTTAGAAAAGGGCTATGCGCAAGACCGGTTCGTTCGTTTTTCTGGCGGCACTCCTGATGATTCTGGCCCACGCCTGCGGTAAGACCGAACACCTACAGGGCAAGGCCCTATATACCACCCACTGCAACAACTGTCACCTGGAGGAAGGACAGGGGGTCGGACGCCTCGTCCCTCCGCTGGCGGGGGCGGATTACCTCAGGGACCGGCCGGATGAAGTAGTGCGTGGCATCCGGTCCGGGATGGAAGGTCCGATGGTCGTGAACGGGGTGACGTACGATCACCTCATGCCGGCCAACAAGGAGCTGACCGATTTTCAGATCGTCAACATCATGAATTACATCAATACGGCCTGGGGAAACGACTACGAACTGGTGACCGTGAACGAGGTAAGAAGCTGGTTATCGCCCGAATAGCCGCCAGCCGACCCAGCCGGTCGTTGGGGCCCGATCTACGTTGGTAAAATTCGTACTTTGGCAGCCTACAAACTATCCGGCGCCGCGATATGAATCAACGTCTACTCCTCGCTTTCCTCTTCACTCTGGCCGCTCCGATCCTGTGGGGACAAAGCGATCCGTGCGGACGCGTAACCATCAGCAATCCGGACACGCTCAATATTTGCCTCGGTGACGTTGTCGAATTGCGTCAAACCACTACACTGACCAACCCGAGTTTCCAGTGGAGCCCGACGGAGGGCTTTCTGGACGATCCCTCCGATGCCAGTCCGCGGGTACGCCCCCCGTTCAGCGGCTTCTACCGGGTGACGGCCAGCACGGCGGCGGGCTGCACCGTGAGCGACAGCATTTACATTAACGTAGACCGGTTCGTCGTCCCCACCCTGATCGATCCGGCCACGGTTTGCCAGGGGTACCCCATCAACTTGCTGAGCGACGTGGTCACCGATGTCGGCAACACCAGCTACCGCTTACTGGCGGGGGATGACGTGATTGCCGAAGGTCAGGACCCGAACTTCGTGGTTCAGGTAAGTAAAAAAACGACCTACACCCTTATATCAAGCTCCGACAACGGCAGCTGCGAGGACCGACAGTCGGTCACCCTCGACGTGATTCCCGGCTTTTTTGACATTCCTCAGGACACGGTCTTTGCCTGTTTGGGTGTCGATTCGATCGTCCTGACCGTCATCGATACGCCCAGCATGGAGCGAGTGATCACTTGGTCCCCGAGCCGTTTCAATAGCAGTCCGCCCCTCGGGAACACCTTTACCGTCCGACCGGTAGCCGACATCACCTATTACGCCGAAACCGAAATCAACGGTTGCCGCCGGATCGATTCCGTCGCCGTACGCCTGGATAGTCTGCCGCAAAACCTGAGCATGACCCTGGATCCGGTAAAGGACCCGTACTGCCAGGGGGATACCATCATCGTTCAGTCGCCCGTCTACGATCCGGGAGACTTCCCCCTGATCACCCACAACTGGATCGTAGCTCCGGGACTGGAAAGTCCGAGGGAACTCTACAACGCGGTGTTTACCGCTCAGGATACTGCACTGCTGCAGCGGGTCACTACGAACGGAGCCTGCCTCGATACCACGGAGGTGCAGATCAACGTCGTCGAACCGCCCGTGATCACCTTCGACCCGGTGGACCCCGTCGTGTGTCCCGGTGAGCCGGTGCAAATCACGGCTACCTTCGAGTCGGGCAGCGGTTCGCTCACCTGGATGGACCCGGGCGGCACCCTGAGCTGCACGGAGTGTCTTAACCCCATCGCTACGGTGAATTCCACCACCATGTACACCATCGAAGTCGAGACCGGTGGCTCCGAGTGCAGTTCGGAACTTTCCTACACCGTCAACGTGGAGCAAGTGCTGGAACCTTCGCTTACCCAGGAAACGGTGTTGTGTCCGGGCGATTCGAGGCAGCTCATCACCGGACAGGTGTCCGGTGCATATACTTACCGCATTACCGGAGGTGGAGTCGAGCTTACCGACCCTTCCGCGACGGTTAGTCCCACGGAAACGACCACCTACACGATCGAGAGTACCGGTGATTGCGGTACCGCTACCCAGTCCATCACCCTCATCGTTGCCGACGACTACAGCGTAGACGCCACGGGGCCCTCCACCATCTGCGCGGGCGAACCGCTGGTACTCAATGCAACCCCCACGCCGTCCGAAATCACGGGCACCTTCCTGTGGTTGCTGCCCAACGGTACGAGCCAGTCGGGTCAACAGATTACCGTCGACAATCCTGTATCGGGTACCTACGCGGTGACGTTCACCGATGCCCAGGGCTGCTCGAGCGCGACGGACAGTATTGAGGTCACCGTGTTGGGGCAGAGCGTGATCCCCATCATCACGGCTGAGTTGGCAGATGGAACTACCGTCACATCCGGTGGCTCTCTGTTCTCCGGCAACGACGTGATCCTGCGGGTGACCAACGTCCCGGCGGGGCTTAACTTTACGTACGACTGGACGGGGAATTATTCCCCCGCTTCGGCGCAGGGGCAAGAAATAACGGTGACCGTGCCGCGTACCTCCGGTGATCAACCGCAGCCCCTGAGTTACACCGTCACGCTTACCAGCGACCAGGGCAACTGCACCTTTACCGCGACCATCGTGCTTACCGTAGAGCAATCGCGGGTAGAGGCTCCGGATTTCTTTACGCCCGACAACGACGGCCGCAACGACCGCTTCCGGCTGTTCTTCAACGGTCAGATTACGGATTACACCATGATCGTATACGACCGCTGGGGGCAGAAAGTATTCACCAGCGACGATCCGCTGGAGGGTTGGGACGGCACCAAGGATGGTACGCCCCAGAACGCCGATGTCTACCTTTACGTCGCCAAATTCCGACAGGACGGTGCCGAACTACAGGAGGACGGCCAGGTCACGCTGGTGCGATAAAACTCCCCCATGAAGGATTCGGCGATTGACGATAACAAACCCAAGTGGCTGCGCCGCCTTGAGCGGGAGAGCTGGCAACCCGAACTGATCATCTCCGGTGCGGCCATTTTCGGCAGCCTGCAGCTTCCCGGGTTGATCGAGCAGGCGGAACAGTACTTTCTGCTGAACTACGATCGCGATACCCTCTTCATCAGTTACATTGCGGCCATTTACTGGCGGCTCCTGGCGAGTGGGCTCGTGATGACCTTTATCTTTCACTTCATCGTGCGGGCTCTGTGGATCGGACTGGTGGGATTGAATTCCGTGTTCCCGGGTGGGTTTCGGACCAACGAGCGGTTTAGCCAGCACTACCAGGACAACATGAAGCGGGAGTACGGCGACGTGGACGGACTCATCGGCAAACTCGATCGGTTCGGGAGCGGCATCTTTGGCGTGGCCTTCGCTACCGCCGGAGTGTTCCTGAACTTCGGCGTGATCGGCCTGCTGTTGATCTTCGTGCACAACTGGCTGATCGGGTACGGGTTCAACCCCAGACAGGTATTGACGCTCATCGGAATTTTGTTGCTGCCCATTCTCCTGCTCTCCGTGGTTATGACCATCAGTCATTCAAAACGCCTGCGGGACACGGCCCTGGTGCGCCGCTATCAGTGGCCGATATCCCTGGCGGTTTCGAAATTTACCTATCCCCTGGCGCGCCGGTACATCGTGACGGCAAGCAACCTGGTCACCTCGTACTACGCAGACAGCAAATCTTTCCTGGGCTACTTTTTGGTCGGTATGGCGGGCATCGTGGTGATCGGTATTACAAGTACCCTCAGCAGCTCCAATACCCTATTTTTCGTCGATCCGGTGTACCACCGATTGGCGGCGGATAGTTTGTTGCTGCCTACCTCCAACAGGGGTGCCGAGGCGTACGAGGGAATTTACGTTCGCCCTGTGCTGGATACCGAGCGCTTACCTAGTGCGGACGGGATGTCGGTGTGGATTCCCCTGCCGGAGCGGGAGATGATGTACCTGGAAAAAGATTGCAGTATACCGGAAGTCGACGAAGCGCTTCCCCGGGAGGAACGGAGGTTACTGCGTAGGGAGTGGCTCGTTGCCTGCGCCAGAGAGTACATCAGCATCGACCTGAACGGACGGCCGTACGCTGATTTCCCCCTCGAGCGCCAGTATCTGACCAATGCGGCGGGAGAACAGTACGGAATGCGGGCGTTCCTGGCGGATCCACCCTTACGGAAGGGCAAAAACCTACTGCGCGTGGTTACCCAGTACCCCCACGAAGAAACCGGGGAGCCCCGTACCGCGTATGTGTCCTTTTACCATTATTAGCTGCTGAAACGTTTTGTTTTATCGCGGAGGCCGCCGTACCTTTGCGCCCACTTTGAAACGTCCCTACGGCACCAATGGGTGTTATTCCGGTTCAAAACGATCGTCCTATGTCTACTCCCGCGGCTTTTATCTTACCCCTAAAGGGGCTCGGAAAGGGGTTTTATGAGTACGACCTGGCGGTTGACGATGCTTTCTTTGCTGCTTTCCCCGAGTCGCCCATCGACCGGGCCGCGGTTGACCTGCACCTGATTGTCGATAAGCAGTCGCGGGAAATGGTGATCGATTTTGCCTTCGTCGGTACGATTGCAACGGATTGTGATCGGTGCCTGGCACCAATCGACTTACCCATCCGCGACCGACGGCAGTTGATCGTAAAGTTCACCGCCGAGGCCGAGGAGCAGCGCGATGAGGGAGAGATCGTTTACCTGCATCCGGATACGAATGACTTTAACCTGGCGCCGTTCGTTTACGAAATGGTGGTACTGGCCGTTCCGATGATCCGTACCTACGACTGCCGGGAAGGCGAACCGCCCTACCCCTGTGACGAGGAGATGCTCGACCGGATTGACGCAACGTATGCCACTCCGGACGATGTCCCTACCGCACCGGAAACCGAGGACGCCAAACCTAGCCCCTGGGATGTACTCAAGGACTTGAACAATAACTAAAGCTAAAATTAGACATACGCCATGGCACATCCTAAGTCCCGGATTTCCAAGCAACGCAAACGCAAGCGTCGCACTCACTACAAGGCTACCGCCCCGACGCTGACCACCTGTCAGACCACCGGAGAAGTGCACCAGCCTCACCGGGCCTACAAAGACAGCGACGGTAACCTGTACTACAACGGCAACCTGCTCGTGCAGGCGCCCGAAGTCGTGGAAGAAACGGTTGAAGATACCGACGACGAGGATTAGTCCCCGTCGTTAGGCTTAATCAACGCTTATTAGCCCGCCGGCCCTGCCGGCGGGCTATTTCCGTTTGGTAACTCTCTTCTATCTTGCGGAAAATACTACCCATGCCCAAGCAGATCATTCAGACAGAAAATGCCCCCGCCCCCGTCGGTGCATACAATCAGGCTACCCTGGCCAACGGAACCCTATACGTGAGCGGCCAGATCGCGCTCGACCCCACCAGCGGTGAACTCCTGACCAAAGACATCGAAACGGAAACCCGGCGGGTGATGGACAACCTACAGGCCATCGTAGAAGCCGGCGGCAGCAGCATGTCACAGGTCCTGAAGTGCGAGGTATTCGTGAGTGACATGGAAGACTTTAGTCGCATCAATACGGTATACGCGACGTACTTCGACGAAGCCACCGCTCCGGCCCGTGCCCTGGTCCAGGTTGCCAACCTGCCGAAGTACGTCAACGTCGAGATCAGTTGTATTGCGCTGGTCGACTAACTAATCCCCTGCGCCATGCTCACTTTTTTGCGCTTCGCCCGCGCCCACACCATCGTCGGCACCACGGTTTCCCTGCTGGCGCTGTACCTCATGGCTTGTCGGCACCTACACACCTCCGACTGGAGCATGTTCGGTCTCACCCTGGTCAGCTGCCTGTGCGCGAATGTGTACATCACGGGCTTGAATCAGTTGACCGACGTCGAGATCGACCGCATCAACAAACCGTACCTCCCATTAGCCAGCGGTGCGTACAGCATTACCACCGGATACGGCATTGTGGGCCTATGTCTAGTCCTTTCGTTGCTGACCTGCTTCGTGTATCCGCCCTTCCTGCCGGCTACGGTCATTGCCAGCCTGGTCATCGGCACGGCCTATAGCGTACCGCCGGTCCGCCTCAAGCGATTTCACTTTTGGGCGGCGTTTTGCATCATCGTGGTGCGCGGACTGATCGTAAACCTGCTGCTCTACCTGCACTTTCGCTGGTGGCTGGGCGATAATCCGGTCATCCCCACCACAGTATGGCTATTGACGGCGGCGGTGTTCACCTTCGGGATCGTGATCGCCTGGTTTAAAGATCTTCCCGACACGGAAGGGGACGCGGCGTACGGCATCCGAACTCTCTCGTTGGTAAAAAACCGCAACTGGGTCTACCGCATCGGTGCCCTCTTGCTCCGGGCCACGCTGGTCGGGGTAGCCTACTTCGCCTTCCGGGAGGGATTTACGGGCATCTGGATCGGCCAGCTCGTACTGCTCGGCGCCTTCGAACTGATCGGTCGCCGGCTGGATTTAGACCAGCAGACTTCCATCGCCCGCTTCTACCAGAACATCTGGCTCCTCTTCTTCGCCGAATACGCCATCTTCGCCGCATTCGGCTAGCACAACGCGGTCTCCCGACCGCGAAAGTAAAAAGCTGCCTCCGGCAGCGATGCCCCCCCCGACGAGCAGCTCGCTCCTTTCCATTTACTTTGCACCCGCGTACCCGCCAAACAAAACAAATGACCCCACCTACCCCTAAAAAAATCCGCAAAGAACTCCTCCTCCACGGCGACACCCGCTACGACGATTACTACTGGATGAATCAGCGGGAGGACCCCGAAGTGCTCGCTCACCTCGCCGCCGAGAATGCCTACTTCGAAGCGAAAATGGCTCACCTGAAGGACTTTCGCGAGCAGCTCTTTCAGGAAATCAAGGGCAAAATCAAGGAGGACGACAGCAGCGTTCCCTACACCAACCGGGGATACATCTACCGCACCAGCTACGAAGTGGGCGACCAGTACCCGCGCTACTTCCGCAAGCCAGTCTCCGGAGAGGAGGAGGAGCTGATGTTTAACCTCAACGAGATGGCCGAACCCTACGACTACTACGAGGTGGGGGCAATGGCCGTGAGCGACGACAACCGCTACGTCAGCTACGGCGAAGACACCCTGAGCCGGCGGATCTACACCATCCACATCAAGGACATGCTGACGGGGCGCAACCTGCCCGACCAGATCCCCAATACCACCGCCGGCAGCGTATGGAGCGCGGACGGGCAGTACCTCTTCTACTCCGTCAAGGATGAAGCCCTACGCCCCTACAAAATCATGCGCCACCGGCTCGGGACGGCACCCCAGGATGACGAGGTCGTGTATGAAGAAAAAGACGAAACCTTCCGCGCCTACGTCTACCGCAGCAAGTCACGCAAGTACGTCGTCATCGGCTCCGCACAGACGGTAAGCACCGAGTACCGGCTACTGGAAGCGACGAATCCGCTGGGAGAACCCCGACTTTTTCAGGCGCGGGAGCGAAACCTGGAATACGGCATCGAGCACATCGACGAGCGCTTTTACGTGCTGACCAACTACGGGGCCAAAAACTTTCAGCTGATGGTCACGCCGGAGGACAGTACCAGCAAGGAACACTGGGAAACCGTTATCCCAAACCGACCCGACGTACTGCTCGAAGGCGTCGACTTATTCCGGGACTACCTTGTGCTGAGCGAGCGCGAAAACGGTCTGACGCGGCTACGGGTACGCCCCTTCGACGGGGAGGAGTACTACCTTGATTTCCGCGATGCGGCGTACATGGCGTATACAAGTACCAATCCCGATATGGAGTCGGAAGTACTCCGCTACGGCTACCAGAGTATGACCACCCCGCCGAGCACATTCGACTTCAACATGCGGACCCGCGACCGCACCCTCCTGAAGCAGCAGCCCGTTCTGGGTGATTTCGATCCGAAAAACTACGAGACGGAGCGCGTCTTTTCCGAGTCCCGCGACGGCACCCGGGTGCCACTCAGTATCGTGTACCGAAAGGGTACGCCACGGGACGGAACCGCTCCCCTGCTGCTATATGCTTACGGCAGTTACGGGCACAGCATGGATCCGAGCTTCAGCATCACCCGCCTCAGTCTGCTCGACCGGGGGATGATTTTTGTCATCGCCCACATTCGCGGTGGTGAGGAAATGGGCCGTCACTGGTACGAGGAGGGCAAACTGCTTAATAAAAAGAACACCTTCCACGATTTCATCGACGCCGCCGAGTGGCTCGTGAAGCACGACTATACGCGCACGGATCGCCTGTACGCCATGGGAGGAAGTGCCGGAGGATTGCTGATCGGGGTGGTGGCGAATCTTCGTCCGGACCTGTTTGCGGGACTGGTTTCCCAGGTACCGTTCGTTGACGTGGTCACCACGATGCTCGACGACTCCATTCCCCTCACTACCGGGGAGTACGACGAGTGGGGAAATCCGAACGATGCAGAGTTTTACCACTACATCAAAAGCTACAGCCCGGTAGACCAGGTGGAGGCGAAGGCCTATCCGAAAATGCTCGTCACTACCGGCCTGCACGACAGCCAGGTGCAGTACTGGGAGCCCGCCAAGTGGGTCGCAAAGCTGCGGGAGCTGAAGACCGACGACAACGACATCCTGTTCCACACCAATCTGGAGGCCGGCCACGGCGGTGCGTCGGGCCGCTTCGAACGGATCAGGGAAGTGGCCCGCGACTACGCCTGGGTGCTCGATCAGGCGGGGCTCGCGCAATAAAAAACTCCCGACGCCGGACGGGCCGACGCGGGAGTACTTCAAATACGGGAAATGATTAACGAGTCAGTGGGGTTATATCAGTCGGTGGCTATCGGCCAACCGGTTTTGTAGGTGGGGTTTGAGCACCGCTACCGCATCCAAAATGAGTGATTCGTTGGTCGGAAACTGACGGGGCTGATTGCCGATGCGGCGGCGGCTGTCGCCACTCAGTGCCCGGGGGTCACCGCGGTAGGTGCTGGCGTAGTGCTCGAATACGGCCTCCGCGGAGAGTTCTTCTTCGTCGACCACCCGCTGCCGGCGCAGGTCGTACAGCTGCATGCTGCCGGTGACGAAGGCGGATTTTTGCTGCAGTACCTCTAAAATTTCAGCACGCACGATCACTTTGCGCGGTCGGGTGATGTCGTTGCCCAGGCTGTCCTTGGCGACGTTGCCGCGGGAATCGAGCACGTATTCCTCACCGTCTATAATCTGTTTTTCGTCTACGTAGCTGCGTTCGGAAATGCGTTCCGGGCTGACGGCAATGTCGCGAATGACGATCCTGGCACTGTAGTCGTAGGAGCGATCGTCGCGGCGGTGGAAATCGAATACCCGCCAGCGGTCGTCCATGTTGTCGGTACGCAGGCGCAGCAGTTCGTCTTCGAAACCGCGGGGCAGGTAGCCGCCGCTCTGATTGACCACGTCGACGGTCACGTACACCTTACCCAGCTGCTCGGCCTCCGCCTGTAGCGTGTAGCTGTCGCGGTAGTTGCTGCGGTAGCGGTCGGTGCGCTCGAAGGAGGAATAGGCGGCCCGGGCGGCTGACTTATCTCCCCGACGGCCGGCCTCCAGTTCAGACAGGGCTTGGCGGTAAACCTGGTCCGCGGCCCGATTGGTAGCCTCCGCCAGGGGGCCTTCCACCTTCACGAACCGGAAATTAGCCTTGCGACCGTTCTTGTCGGTGAGCGGAAGCAGCGGCCGTAGCGCATCCTGCCGCTGCTTGAGGTTGTCGTAGATGGCGTGGACGCGTACCCAGTCTACTTCCGGTTTTTTCTTCAAAAATTCAGCGCGGTTAACGTCCTCCTCGTTGGCACGATTCACGGCGGTTTCGAGGGCAGCGACGTACTTCGGGTTCTTTTTTTGCTTTCCCGTCAGCCGGCGCTGGGCGACCGCGATCGTCTTCTCGTAGTTGCCGGATTCCACCAGCGACTGAACGGAGGTACAGGAGGGAACCGCCAGGACAACCAGTCCCAGCAGCAGGAGCAATGGATGGATGGCGGCGCGTTGCATGTCGTTTCGTTTACGACAAAACTAGGCCCGGCCGCCCGGGAAAATCGATACGGAAGGGTTAAAGGAAATTAAGGTGTGTTAACGGGTTTCGAGGTAGATCTCCCCCAGCATACAGCGGGCGCTGCCCCCGCCGTAGCGCTCGATGGTCGACAGGTCGGTGTGTACGATCCGCATGTTTTCCGGCTCCATCAGGGCGTCCCGCTGCGCGTCATCCAGGGAGGTAAAGGCGGCGGTAGACATGATCCAGGCCGGCCCCTCCGTGGTCTTCACTTCCAGTGCGTTACCGGCGAATTGGTCTACCTGCTCCAGGGAAAGTCCTACGATGCGTTTACCCGAAAGCAGCAGGCTCTCGGTCAGCTTACTTTTTTCTTCGGCGTCGGTCACCGCATCCAGACATACGATGACGTGTGTCGTTCCGATCGCCATCATCACGTTGGTGTGGTAGATCACCGCCCCCCGGGCGTCGTAGGCGTGGAAGGTGATGGGCTGGTAATCCATCAGCTCGCACCAGTCGTGGACGGCCTCGCGGGTACACCGCTGCGACAGGCAGGCGTAGGCTACTTTTCGGTCCCGGTCCAGGAGGAGCGACCCCGTGCTTTCGAGAAAACAATCTTCCGCCTCCCATACCGACAGATCGAGGTGGCGATCGACGCGGTAGCGGCTTTTGAGCATCTCGACGACGTCTTCCCGCCGCTCGAGCCTGCGTTGGGGCCAGTAGGTCGGATAAGTGACCAGAGTACCATCGGGGTGGGTCGAAAACCAGTTGTTGGGGAACACCGCGTCGGGCTTCACCGGGCTAGCGGTATCCTCGATGACCGTGACTTCTACACCGGCAGTGCGCAACAGGTCCACGAAGCGGTCGAACTCCTCCACGGCCCGATCGCCGATGGAGCCGAAACTTTCATTTGAAACGACCTCCTGGAAGGAGTTGTCGGCTACGGTCTCACTGGCGCGCGCAAAGTTGGCGGGCCGTACCATGAGCAGGTGGTGGGTGGTTTGCATGTCGTAAGCTGGTTAGGGCACGGCGAAGTTGCGAAGATTTACCCATATTGTCCTACCCAAATGACCAAGCCATGCGTTACTTACCGTTCGCGCTACTCCTTCTATTCCTCGGATGCCGTGAAACGCCGCGGGTAGACTACGAAGCACAGAAATCCGGCACCTTTCCGAAGGCTGCGATCGCCGGTCCCCACCCCCTCGCAACGGAAGCCGGGCTCGACGTGCTGCGGCGGGGAGGAAACGCCATCGATGCGGCGGTGGCCATGCAGTTCGCGATGGCGGTCGTCTACCCCCGCGCCGGAAATATAGGGGGCGGGGGCTTCCTGGTGTACCGTCCGGCAGATGGAGAGGCCATCACCCTTGACTACCGGGAGATCGCGCCCGCCGCAGCCAGCCGGGATATGTACCTCGACGCGGATGGTGAGGTCATCGCCGACCTCAGCACCCGGGGACATCTGGCGGTCGGCGTACCGGGGACGGTTGCGGGGATCGCCTCCATGCACGAACGCTTCGGGAGTCTGCCGTGGGAGGAACTTGTCCAGCCCGCGATCGATTACGCCAGCGAAGGCTACCGCCTCAGCGAGAGTGAAGTGTCGCGCCTGAAGAGCTACCACGCGGACTTTGCCGCCTTCAACGACCAGACCCCCTTCTCCGACAGCACCGTTGTGGCGGGGACGCAGGTGCAACAACCGGATCTGGGAGCAACGCTGATCCGGATCCGCGACCGCGGGCGGGCCGGTTTTTACGAAGGCGAGACAGCGCGGCTCATCGTGGCGGAAATGGAAAGCGGGGGCGGGCTGATCACCGCCGAAGACCTGCGCAGCTACGCGCCTAAGTGGAAAGCACCCATTACCAAAGATTACAAAGGGTACCGCATCATCTCCATGCCGCCGAGCAGCAGTGGCGGGGTTGCGCTGGCACAGATGACCGAGATGCTGGAAAACTATCCGCTGGCCGAATACGGCTTCCATTCTCCGCGTGCCGTGCAGGTGACCGTGGAGGCCATGCGCCGGGCCTACGCCGACCGGGCGGAGTACCTGGGGGATGCGGACTTTTACCCCGTCCCCGTCGATTCGCTGCTCGACGATCACTACCTCCGTGCGCGAATGGCGGATTTTCGAGCGGATACGGCCGGCACCAGTGAGGCCATCCTGGCCGGACCAATGCCCATGAAGGAAACCTACGAAACGACCCACATCAGCATCGTAGACAGTATGGGCAATGCCGTCAGCATCACCACCACCCTGAACGGAAACTTCGGCAGTAAGGTCATGGTCGACGGCGGCGGGTTCTTCCTCAACAACGAGATGGACGACTTCAGCGCCAAGCCCGGCGTACCCAACATGTTCGGACTGGTCGGCAAGGAAGCAAACGCCATCCAGCCGGGTAAGCGCATGCTGTCGAGCATGACGCCGACCATCGTCGAGCAAGACGGCCGCCTCTTTATGGTGCTCGGCGCACCGGGCGGGTCGACCATCATCACGGCAGTACTCCAGACCTTCCTAAACGTCACCGAATACGGCATGGACCTACCGGAGGCCGTTGCGGCTCCCCGCTTCCACCACCAATGGTTGCCCGACGAGATCAAATACGAAGGTGGCGGCCTGGCTAAGGACACGAGAGATAGCCTTGAAGCACTCGGTTACCAATTCCGGGAAGTAGAATCGATGGCCGTGATCAAAGCCATCCTGGTTATGCCGGATGGCACTCTCCGCGTTGCCGCCGACCCCCGCAATCCGGACGACGACGTAGCCGGTTACTAAGTTACTTAAGTGCCCGCAGCGCCTCTCCAATCCGCTCCACGGCCTGCCGCAGCTGGTCCTCACTGGCCGCATAGCTGATCCGCAAACAGGTCGGTGCCCCGAAGGCATCGCCGGTAACGGTCGCCACGTGGGCGGTGAGCAGGAGGTACTCCGCCAGATCGTCGGCGTTGTTAATCTGGGTGTCTCCGGTTGATCTACCGAAAAAGGCACTCACGTCGGGGAAGATGTAAAAAGCTCCCTGGGGGCGGTTCACCTTCAGGCCCTCGATTTTTTCCAGTCCGTCAATGATCAACTCGCGACGGCGGGCGAAGGCTTCCTTCATGGCGACCGTAGGTCCGAGGTCGCTGTTGAGCGCGTGGGCACCGGCGTACTGGGCGATGCTGTTTGCGCCGCTCGTGTTTTGTCCCTGCAGCTTGCTGCAGGCATCGGCCACGTCCTGGGGGGCACCCAGGTAGCCAAGACGCCAGCCGGTCATGGCAAAACCCTTGCTGAATCCGTTGACCGTAATGGTGCGATCCTTCACCTCGGAAAACGTACCGATGCTGGCGTGCTTTCCGGTGAAGTTGATGTGCTCGTAGATCTCATCGGAAACGACGTAGACATCGGGGTAGTCCGCCAGCATCCGGGCGATGGCGGCCAGTTCGTCGTGGGTGTAAACCGAGCCGGTCGGATTACAGGGCGAGGAAAAGAGGATAAATTTAGTCCGTTCGTTGATGGCTTCCGCGATCGCTGCGGGCGTGACTTTGTAGTCGTCCTCGATGCCGGCACCGACGATGACCGCCTTGCCACCGGCAACTTCCACCATGGCGGAGTAGCTCACCCAGAAGGGGGCCAGGATGACTGCCTCGTCGCCTTCGTTCAGCAGGGCGAAGCAGACGTTGGCGATGCTCTGCTTGGCGCCGGTGCTTACGACGATCTGCGACGGCTTGTAGTCCAGGTCGTTCTCCCGCTTGAATTTATCGGAAATGGCCTGCTTGATCTCCGCGGTTCCGGGTACCGGGGTGTACTTGGTCAGACCGAGGTCGAGCGCCTCCTTAGCGGCCTGCTTGATGTGCTCCGGGGTATCGAAATCGGGCTCTCCCAGGCTCAGGCTGATCACGTCGTGGCCCTGCGCCTTCACCTCACGTCCCAACTGGGCCATGCGTAGGGTAGCGGATTCCTCCATAGTGAGGACACGATCGGAAAGGCGGGTAGTAGCAACGGTAGACATGCGGCGATTCTATTTTATGCGGTAAAGATACGAAGGGGCAAAACTCGGCCACCCCTCCATCCGGGAAGACGCGCGCAATTTTTGTGGAAAGTGGAACGGCTAAAGGAGATCAGCGGCAACCTACCCCCTCACCCCCAGCCACTCCGGGAAAAATACCACGACGGCCAGCAGAATCACCTGGATGATCAAAAACGGCACGATCCCCCGGTATAGGTGGGCCGTAGTCACCTCCGGTGGTGCCACTCCCTTAAGGTAAAACAGGGCAAAACCGAAGGGCGGCGACAAAAAGCTTGTCTGTAAATTGATGCCCAGCAGAATGCCCAGCCAGATCAGGTCGGTACCGTACGCAATGAATACCGGCGTGACCACTGGCACTATGATGAATACGATCTCGATAAAGTCGATGAAGAATCCGGCCACGAACACCACCAGCATCACCAGTGCAAGAAATTGGTATTCAGGCAAATCGCTGCGTTCGATCAGGCTCACCAGGAAACGATCTCCCCCCAATTCGCGGAACACAAGGGAAAAGGTGGTAGCCCCCAGCAGGATCATGAACACCATACTCGTCAGGTGAGTGGTATCCCGGCAGACGAGTTTGGTCACTTGCCAAGTCAGCCGACCCTGGGTCGCCGTTAACAGCACTGCACCCGCGGCCCCGACCCCCGCCGCTTCCGTCGGAGACGCAATGCCGGCCAGAATACTCCCGAGCACGGCAACGATCAGCAGCAACGGTAGAAACAAACTCTGTAACGCGCTGATCCACAGCTCACGACCCCACTTCACCGCAGCATTTTCGGGAAGGGGAAACGTCCGGGGCTTCATCCAACCGAGAACCAGGATATAGACGATGTATGCACCCACCAGCAACATACTCGGATACAGCGCGGCGCGAAACAAACTACCCACGCTCACCTGCAGCACACTGCCCAACAGCACCAGTACCACAGAAGGTGGAATGATTTGCCCCAGTGTACCCGAAGCGGCGATCACACCGGTGGAAACCGTCGGTGGGTACCCCTGCCGCAACATCGGTGGCAGGCTGATCAGACCCATCGTGATGACCGTAGCCCCGACAATGCCGGTGGAAGCCGCCAGCAGCGCCCCCACGATGATGACCGATACGGCCATGCCGCCACGCACCCCCCCGAATAGGCTGGCCATGCTCTTCAGCATTCGCTCCGCTAGTCCGCTTTTTTCCAGCATGATGCCCATGAAGACGAACAGGGGTACGGCCAGCAGGACGGAGTTTTCCATCACCCCCATCACCCGGTTGGGCAGCAGGGTAAGCACGGCAGCATCGAGAAAGCAGAAGGCGTAGATCAGGCTGAGGCCGCCCAGCGTGAAGGCCACGGGGTAACCGTAAAGCACCAACAAAAAGATGCTCACGAAGAGGATCAGGGCGAGCACGGCCAGACTCATATTTCCTGAGAATTTCGTACCGCATGCCATCCCGTAGCGATGCCCTGTAGAATGAGCAGTGCGGCGGCAAATGGGACTACGGCCTTGATGGGAAAAAAGTAGGGGATGCCGTTGGGGTTTGGACTTCCTTCTCCCGATATCCAGGCTTCGGCGGCGTAGTGCCAGCTGGTGTAGAGTAACACCGCCGCCCAGGGAAGCAAAAAGATCAGGGTGCCCACGACGTTTACCAGGGCCTTGTCGCGCGGCCGGAAGGATTCGTAAAACAAGTCTACCCGCACGTGGCGGTCCTGCTGCAGGGCATACGGTATCCCGAGCAGGAAGATTAGGGCAAACAGGTGCCACTCGAGTTCGATCACCCAGGCGGAGGTAAGGGAAAAGAACCAACGCAGGAGTACATCGGTCACCACCACCACGATGAGTGCCAGGTTCAGCAGACCGGCGGCGCGCCCGATCCAACTCACGGTTCGTTCGATCTGTCGGATCAGGCGGTTCACGGCAGGGCAAGTAATTGACGTGCGATGGATTCCGCACCGGGGTGTTCGGCTTCCAGACGCTGGAGGTTGGTGGCTCCCTTTTTTTCCCCGTAGTGGGCGTAGGCTTTGTCGTAGTAGACCAGGGCGATCCGGCAGGCCGCCGCAAAGTCACCCCGGTCGAGGGCGTCGAGGGCTACCTGCAGGTGTTGTCCGCCCAGTTTTTTGCGCAAGCGGGAGAAGGCCGCGGCCAGTTCTTCTTTTGGGTAGGGGGCGTAATCGTCGACGAGGTTCGCCACCCGCCACTCCCGGGGCTGCACGATCACCACCGAGGGCGCGGCGATCAACCGGTCGTAAAAAGCGTCTGGCTGACAGACGGTACCGATCATGCGGCTTTCGTCCTCCAGCCACACGAGGCGACCCGGCGGTATGGCCCGCAGGGCGGCAAAGAGGTTGTTCTCGAAGGTTTCGGAGGTGGGTTGGGGGTCCTCGCCCAGGGCACCGAACGACGATCCCTTGTGCCGGGCCAGTCCTTCTAAGTCCACAATATCGGCGCCCATTTCTTGCAGGGCGTGCAGGATGGCCGTCTTTCCCGTACCGGTAGGCCCGCTGATTACGCGCAGTTGGTGGAGGTCCTGCTTCAGCCATTCATGTACGTACGCCCGGCTTGCTTTGTAGCCACCGGTAAGCTGGGCGACCTGGAAATTAGCCTGCTCCAGCAGCCAAGCCACGCTGGCACTTCGCTGTCCTCCCCGCCAGCACTGTACCACTACCCTGCCCCCGGGGGCGTGGCGGCGGGCACTTTCAACCAGGTTACGCATTTTTCCGCCGACGATCTCGAGTCCGCGCAGAAGGGCCTCGTCGGGACTGTGTTGTTTGTACAGCGTTCCCACCTCGGCGCGTTCGTCGTTATCGAAGAGGGGGAGATTTACGGCACCGGGCAGGTGTCCGTGGGCATATTCCCCGGGACTACGGACGTCCAGCAGCACGGCGTGGCCTTCGGCAGCGAAGTATTCCTGGGGAGTGAGTTTGCGCATAACTCCGCCAAAGTAGCACTTGCGGGCGTAGCGTGGAAGTTCGGGGCGGGCGCGCGGGAGCATTCGCATTCCCTCCGACTAGCCAACATGAAGGGCGGTGCAGTTACCTTTGCCGCCATGCAAATAGGCATTTTTTCCCGTGGTCCATCCCTCTACAGCACCCGTCGACTCGTGGAAGCTGCCGAGCTGCTCGGTCACGAAGCGGAGGTGATCGATCACGCCGTGTGCAGCCCATCGTTGCACGGTAGCCGCAGCTCCATTTTGTACAACGGGAGTCCGTTGGACCTGCCGGAGGTTGTGATCCCGCGTATCGGCGCGAACGTGACGACCCGGGGGGTGTCGATCATTCGCCAGCTCGACGCACTGGGAGTGCCGCACATCCTTTCGGCGGAGGCCCTGCTTCTGGCCCGCGATAAAATGAGTTGCCTGCAGTGTGTGGCGGCGGCGGGAATCGACGTACCCCACACCGTACTCTGTTTTTCGGCCTACGAAGCCAAGCGGGCCGCCCGGCGGATGGGTCCCTTCCCGATCGTGGTCAAACTACTGGAAAGCACCCACGGAGTCGGGGTCGGGTTGGCGCACAATATGTTTCAGTTGGAGCGACTGGTGGAAGGCTTTTTGCAACTGCAGGACCGCATCCTGCTGCAGGAGTATATCCGGGAGAGCAACGGAGCTGATTTTCGGGCCTTCGTGGTCGGTGATGAGATCGTAGCAACCATGGAGCGGCGGGCGGCACCGGGCGAATTTCGGGCGAACATCCACCGGGGGGCAACGGCAACGGCCATCGTGCTGAGTGATAACGAGCGGGAGATTGTAATGAAAACCGTCCGGGCCGTCGGAGTGGAGGTGGCCGGGGTCGACCTGATTCCCAGCCGACGCGGTGCCCTGGTGATGGAAGTAAACGCGAGCCCCGGACTGGAGGGCATCGAGGGGGCCACTAAAGTAGACATAGCCGGCGCCATCGTTCGGTACGCAATTAGCAAGGTATGAATGAGATTTCCCCCCTGGTCGTAGCCAACGGTGAGTTTTATCCCGGACAATCGGGCACCGTGGAACTCGTGGCCGGCCAGCTCCCGAGTGGCAACCCGGTCTCCATCCGGGCCCACGTTTTCCGAAGCTATAAACCCGGTCCGACCATCCTCTTCATCGGAGGGGTGCACGGAGATGAGATCAACGGGGTGGAAATTCTACGGCTAGGACTGCGCAAGAATGTTTTTGCCAACATCACCGCCGGAACGGTGGTCGTGGTGCCGCTGCTGAATGTCTACGGATTCAACAACTTCAGCCGGGACGTGCCGGACGGTAAGGACGTCAACCGCAGCTTCCCCGGCAACGCCACCGGATCGCTGGCCAGTCGCATCGCCCACGGCCTGAGCAAGAATTTGCTGGCCCACTGCGACCTGGCGGTGGATTTTCACACCGGGGGACGGGGCGTCTTCAACTACCCGCAGATCCGCTACTCTCCCGATGATGAGGAGGCGCTGCAGGCGGCACTTCAGTTTAATCCACCCGTGCTGCTTTCCTCGAAGGCCCCCATTAAATCACTGCGGCGTTCGGCCCAGAAATCACTTGGACTTAGTGTACTCACTTACGAGGGTGGGGAGAATCTACGCTACGACGGCCACAGCATCCACGAGGGAATCGCGGGGATCCGCCGTTTGCTGAGCGCGCGCGGCATGCTGAACCTGCTGCACGAGGAGCCCGAACGGGAACCGGTGCAGGTATCCGCCAGCAGCTGGGTGCGTGCCGGAAGGGCGGGGCTCTTTCAGTGGACCAAACGCAGCGGCTACCCGGTGCGCAAGGGGGAGCCCATCGGCATCATCCACGATCCCCACGGCGTACGGCCCAATAAACGCATCCTGTCGCCGCGCAACGGCTTCATCATCGGGCACAACAATGCCGCGGTGGTCAGTCAGGGAGACGCGCTATTCCACATTGGCTACTAGGCATTCCGTACTTTCACCCGATCCCCTGCGTTGGGGGTCAGAACAATCCTTAGGGATCATGTCGGTATCGGTCCAAAATCTTACCAAGGCTTACGGCGACCAGCTCGCGCTCGACGGCATCAGCTTCACGGCCGCCGCGGGGGAGGTGCTGGGTTTCCTGGGACCCAACGGTGCCGGCAAGACCACCACCATGAAGATCCTGACCTGTTACCTCAGTCAGACCGCGGGCACGGCGGAGGTCTGCGGCCACGATGTGGCAACGGATAGTCTGGCGGTGCGCAGGCTGGTAGGTTACTTACCCGAGCACAACCCCCCTGTACCGGGACATGTACGTGCGGGAGTACCTGCAATTTGCCGCCTCGGCGAACGGCATACGGAAACCCCGCGTACGCATTGCCGAACTCATCGAGCGGACGGGGCTCGGCCGCGAAGCGCATAAGGTGATCGGCGAGCTATCGAAGGGCTACCGTCAACGGGTCGGGCTGGCGCAGGCCCTGCTGCACGATCCACCGGTGCTGATCCTCGATGAGCCCACCAGTGGCCTCGATCCCAACCAACTCGCCGAGATCAGGCAACTCATCCAGGCCCTCGGGCGCGAAAAGACCGTCATCTTCAGTACCCACATCATGCAGGAGGTGCAGGCCATCTGCGACCGGGTCGTGATCGTAGACCGGGGCAAGTTGGTCGCCGATGACCCCATCGACCGGCTGCAGCGCCGACTGACTGGAGACAGTTCCCTGCTCGTTCAGTTCGACCGGGTGGTGGACGAGAGAAAACTGGCCGCGATCGTCGGGGTTGCGGGGGTCACCCGCGGCAAGTCACCCCACAGCTACCGGCTTTTACTGCGGGCAGAAGCCGATCCACGCGCCGAGGTCTTTCGCTTTGCGGTGGCCAATGACTTGGTACTTCTGGGCCTTACCCGCGAAGAACTAAGCGTAGAGGAAGTGTTCCGGGCACTCACCACCGCTGCGCCTTAACTTTGCCGGGTGATGAAATGGATCCTCTTCTTATTCCCCCTCTGGCTCGGTGCGCAGCAATCTCGCGTGTTTGACGCAGATTTTCGCTTCAGTGAAGGCATCTACCTCAGCCAGGACGCCTTGCTGGCCAATACGCCCGACGTTTCCTGGAGCCAGATCACCGGTGAGATGGTGCAATTGGCGGAAGACTACCGCCTACAGGTCGCTGGATTCGGATATAAGGACCGGTCGTACCGGACTCCCTACGCCATCAGCCTGGACGGGCAACCTTATCTGTTCATCCGTGCCGACGAGGAAAGGGGGTTTCACGAATTCGCCGGTCTACGCGAACGCGGAACGTACAGCACACTGCGGTACGATACCCTGGTGCACACCCGGCAGCTGATGCGAGCCTACAATCCCGCCACCGGATTTCCCTTCCGGGAAGGATGGGTGGAGCGAGATCGCACCCGGAGCCTGTCCCGCATTTTCGAATTGACGAGCGGGCGCCGACTTCCGCTCGACCTACCTACCGTGATGCGGTTGGTTGCTTCGGAGAGTGACCTGGTAGCGGCACTGGAACGTACCGGACCCGAAGAACAGGATAAATTAATCCGCGCGCTGCGGATATACAACGAGCGTCATCCGTTGCTTCTTCCCCGCCCCCAAGCCAACCGATAGATGTTTGCCATATTTCAAAAGGAAATCAACGCCTTTTTCGCCAGCCTGATCGGGTACGTCGTCATTGCGGTCTTCCTGATCGTGATGGGCTTGTTTCTCTTCGTATTCCCCGATACCAGTCTGCTAAATTACGGCTACGCAACCCTGGGCCCGTTCTTTACCCTGGCGCCGAACGTCTTGCTCTTCATCATTCCCGCGATCAGCATGCGCGCCTTTGCGGAAGAGCGGCAGACCGGTGCCATCGAATTACTGGTGACCCGTCCACTCCGCGACATCGAGATCGTACTCGGCAAGTTTCTGGCCTGCCTGGCCCTGGTGGTGATCGCCCTGCTCCCTACTTTGCTCTACTACTATACCGTATATCAGCTCGGCGAACCAGTAGGAAATATTGATGCGGGTGGCACGATGGGCAGTTACCTCGGACTGCTGTTCCTGAGTATGGCCTTCGTTGCGATCGGCCTCTTTGCCAGTTCGCTCACCACCAACCAGATCGTCAGTTTCCTGTTGGCCCTGGCCCTGACCTTCTGGGTGTACTTCGGCTTCGATTACCTCGCTTCGCTGCCGGTCTTTTACGGAAACGGGGATGCTTTCATCAGCGGGTTGGGCATGCAGGAACACTTCCAGAGCCTCGGCCGCGGCCTGATCGACAGCCGGGATGTCGTTTACTTCCTTAGTCTGACGGCCTTTTTCGTGCTGTTGACGGTCCTTAGTTTGGAGCGGAGAAAGTGGTAATTATCCTAAGGATGAGGCTTTCTAAGCCGGGCCTATCATTTTAAGGATGAGGCTTTCTAAGCAGACCCGGTACTGCAGGTATGATGCGCATATTACAGGGTCGGCCCAGAGGGCCTCATCCTTTCTTCTTCAAGCCGACCCTGTACTGCAGGTATGATGTAAGTGTTGCAGGGTCGGCCCAGAGGGCCTCATCCTTTCTTCTTCAAGCCGACCCTGTACTGCAGGAATGATGCAAGTGTCACAGGGTCGGCCTAGAGGGCCTCATCCTTTATGAGAATAATTCCCATCGCGGCGGGAAATGAGGTAGATCGGGCGGTTCTCGCTACCTTCAACCCCACCCGCAAACTGGTGGAAAACGGATTATGGCAACGCCGCGCGAGCTCTTAGACCGATACTGGGGATACCCCGACTTTCGTCCCCTGCAGGCGGAAATCGTCGACAGCGTGCTGGCGGGAAAAGACACCCTGGCACTGCTTCCTACCGGCGGCGGAAAAAGCCTGTGTTTTCAGATTCCCGCCCTGGCGCTGGATGGCGTGACCCTGGTGGTATCTCCCCTCATTGCCCTGATGAAGGACCAGGTTCGGCAGCTCCGCAAACGCGGCATCGTAGCCGATGCCGTCTACAGCGGAATGCGCCACAGCGACATCGACCGAATATTCGACAATGCCGTATACGGCAACACGAAGTTGCTCTACCTAAGCCCCGAGCGACTCCTAACTGACCTGGCCCGCGAACGGATTCGACGCATGAAGGTAGCGTTGATCGCGGTCGATGAAGCGCACTGCATCAGCCAGTGGGGCTACGACTTTCGCCCGCCCTACCTACGCATCGCCGAACTCCGGCAGCTCCACCCCGATGTTCCCTTCATCGCAGTGACTGCAACGGCCACTCCGGAGGTGATCGCCGACATTCAGGAAAAACTGGAATTTGGCGAGCGGGAGATATTTCAGCAGAGCTTCGCCCGCGAAAACCTGGCCTACATCGTCCGCCGCCCCCCCGGAAAGGAGGAACAACTGCTGGAGGTACTGCGGGGCGTACCCGGAACCGGTATTATCTACGTACGCAGCCGCGGCCTCACCAAGGAGATTGCCCACCGACTCGGCCGCCGGGGGATCGCGGCGGCGGCCTACCACGCCGGACTGGAAAGCGAAGAGAAGGACCAACGGCAGAACAACTGGATCGACGACCGCCTGCGGGTGATGGTTGCTACGAATGCCTTCGGCATGGGAATCGACAAACCGGACGTGCGCTCGGTGATCCACTACGGCCCGCCCGATAGCCCGGAAGCCTACTTTCAGGAAGCCGGACGCGGCGGGCGCGACGGAAAAATAAGCTACGCCGTCCTGCTTTACCACCCGTCCGACGGGGAACGGCTGATCCGCAACTGGGAATACTCCTTCCCCCCCATTCCCGAGATTAAGCGGATGTACCGTGCCCTCGGTAGCTTTCTGCAACTGGCCGTCGGCGGCGGAAAGGGAGAAGTGTACGACTTTGACCTCACGCGCTTCTCCAACAACTTCGGCTTTGATCTACGGCAGGCGTACAGCGGACTGAAGGCGCTGGAAAAATCAGGTTACATCCTGCTAACCGACGAGGTTCACCAGGCGGCCACCCTTCAATTCATCGTAAGCAAGGAACAACTGTATGACTACCAACTAAAGAATCCCCGGGTCGGAAAACTGGTAAAGTCTATCCTGCGAACCACCCAGGGCGCGTTCATCAATCCGGTCCAACTTCGCGAAGGAACCCTGGCCAATTTCCTCCAGCTTACTACCGAAGAATTGCAGCGTACGTTTCATAAAATGAAGGCGGAGGGAATCATCGATTACGTACCGGAAAAGAACGGTCCCCAGCTGGTCTTCGTGGAGGAACGCATCGATCCCGATAACCTGCGCATCGACGAAAAACAGTACAATTTCCTCAAGGAACGGGCGCGCCACCGGATCGATACCATGATCGCCTATTGCGAATCGAATTCCGAGTGCCGCTCCCGCCTACTACTTCAATACTTCGGCGAACCGGATCCGCCCCATTGCGGAATCTGTGACGTATGCCGCAAGCAAAAATTACAGATTCCCAACCAGCGGGAAATCTATGACCGGGTACACCAACTTCTTACCCTGGAAAAGGAGCTGTCGCTGAATGAAATTCTGGCCACCTTCAAGCGAACCGAAAGCCCCGAAATCGCGCACGTACTGCAAGACTTGGTCAACGAGGGGCTAGTGATACAGCAGGCCGGCAAACTTCGTCTGCCGTGAAGATAATTTGCACGGTCACCAATGACCTGAGTCACGATCAGCGGATGCACCGCATCTGCACTACCCTCCACGAGGGCGGACACGACGTGACCCTGATCGGACGAAGGCTTCCCGGCAGCAGTCCCCTACCCGATCGCCCCTTCGCCCAGGTCAGACTCAGCTGCCGCCACCACAGTGGAAAACGATTTTACGCGGAATACGGCTACCGCCTCTGGAAAGACCTGCAGCGTCGGCAATTTGATGTCGTATGCGCCGTCGACCTCGACACCCTCCTTCCCGCGATCACCGCCGCCGGCCGTAGTCAGGCCGTAGTTTATGACGCCCACGAGTGGTTTAGTGAAACTCCTGAAGTGGTCCACCGCCCCCTCATTCGCGGCATCTGGCGGGGACTCGGCCGGGCACTCGCCAAACGTACGGCGGCGCGATATACCGTAGGCCCCGCCCTCGCCCTGCAATTGGAAAAGGATTATGGTACTGAATTCGACGTTATACGGAATGTACCGTACAAGGGAAAAGGTTTAAATCAAGAAAATCCTGGAGGAGTAATCCTTTATCAGGGCATGCTGAACCCCGGCCGGGGTCTAGACACGGCAGTTCGCGCCATGCACCAACTGCCCAATTGTGAGCTATGGATCGTCGGCGAGGGCCCGGAACGTACGGCCCTGGAGCAATTGACCGATGAAGTGGGTGTAAGGGGCAGGGTGAAGTTTCACGGATTCGTAGCACCGGACCGACTACCCGACTTCACCGCCCGGGCGTGGATCGGACTCAACTTGCTGGAGAACAGCAGTCCGAGCTACTATTACAGCCTTGCAAACAAATCGCTCGACTACATCCAGTCGGGCTTACCGAGTATCCAGATGGACTTTCCGGAGTACCGGGCGCTGCAGGAACACTACCAATGCTTTGCGCTTTTGCCAGAACTTACTGCTCCCGCGCTTGCCGCCCAAATAAAAGCCTTACGCGACGCTCCTGAGCGATACGGCCGCCTACGGCAAAACTGCCTGGACGCCGCCCGGGAACTCTGCTGGGAAAACGAAGCACCGAAGCTGCTGGACATCTACCAGCGTATCGAACGGAAGCTGGCGCGCTAGACGTGCAGGCTGATCTTGCCGCCCTCGATGCTCATCTTTAGGCGGTCAAAGTTCTTGAGCCATTCCACAAAATCTTCACCGAGCAGCTCCCGCCGCCAGCCGGAACCAAGGAGTGCTTTGCGCACGCTCTCGTCCTGTTTCATGCGGCGGATGGCGTTGCGTGGCATGACCAGTGCGTGGCTGATGTCGGCCTCACCGGCGCGGTACTTCATCAGCAGGTAGAGCAGTTCGATGATCATATCGTCCTCCTCGTCTTCCTGGCTGTTGCGCTGGATCTGGTTGACGATCGTCAGCTCTTCTTCGGTGCCCGGCGCGTTGTACATGTCGACGAAGAGGTCGCCGTAGCGGTTGATCGTCTTAGCGGGCAGGCGGCGGTTCTCGAGCATGGACTCCTTACCTCCCCGTACGCCACGCATGAGCTGGCTGATGATCTTGCCGGGCAGGATCATTTCCTTACTGTAGTTTTTGGATTCGGCTACGGAGCGGCGCCACTCGTACAGTCGGAGAAGGAAAATGCGGTCGCGGGTGCGGCTCGATCGGGCGAGGTTGCTGTTGAGCAGTTCGTGGTTGGGGTCGCGGAAGTAGTAGTCCGAGTCGGCCATCAGGGCGCACTCTTCCAGGGCCCATGGTAATCGGCCGTTGGCCTTTAACTTTTCCGAGATGGCGTCGTAGAGTTGGCGCAGGTACACGACATCGAGCAGGGCGTACTTTACCTGCTTTTCGCTCATGGGGCGTCGGGACCAGTCGGTTACGGCGTATCCCTTGCCGAGCTTATCGCCGATTTCGGCTTCTACGAGTTTGGCGAAGCTGGTCGGGTAGCGGTGGCCGATGAAGCTGGCCGCGATCTGAGTATCGAAGGCATTGGCCGGGGTGATTCCGTACGCCCGGTACAGTAAGCGGTAGTCGTTGTCTCCGGCGTGGGTGATCTTTACGATGGCGGGATCCTGAACAAGCTTCAAAAAGGGGCCGAGGTCGGAGAGGGCAATGGGGTCGATGAGATAGTAGCCGTGGACGCTGCTGACCTGAATCAGGCAGAGCAGGGTGTGGTACCGCTTCTCACCGATGAACTCGGTGTCGAAACCCATCCAGTCAATTCCCTGGTGCTCTTCGTAAAAGGTTTGCAGTGCTTCCTGCGTGTCAATTAAAGTATAGTCGATACCGGCAGCGGTCATTCTTATGGGGTCTGGGGTGTGATCTAAGCTATAGAGTGTCCTTACTGGATTGTGACGAAATCGCACATCGATCGTTACGTGTGGTACAATACTACCTCCGGAAGGGCCGGGACAAAGATGGTGCCAACCACCTACCCCACAAAGCTGTTTCCATAAAAATTTGTCTTATGAGAGTCGCCAAGCGCATCTTGATCGGTCTGATCGTCTTCATCGTGCTCGTCTTTGCCTTTTTGCTCGCCGCCCCCATGCTATTTAAGGACGAGATCGTGACCAGGGTGAAGGCGGGAATCAATGAATCCGTAAATGCGGAAGTCGATTTCGCCGATGCCAACGTCAGTTTCATTCGCAGCTTTCCCGACATCGCGCTGACCGTCGACGATTACCGCATCATCGGCATCGACACCTTCGCGGGCCTGCCCCTGCTGACCGGTGAACGGGCGCGGATCGACCTCGGCTTCTGGTCCGTTATCGCGGGCAACGGCAACTACAACATCGACGCGGTGACCCTCGACCGGCCCGACGTGAACCTCCTCGTGCTTACGCCCGAACTCGCTAACTACCTCATCGTCCCGGAAACGGAGGGCGGGGACGCAGGAGCAGCGAACGCAACGGAAAGCCAGGCTACCATCACCCTCCAGGAGTTCGAGATCAACGACGGCTCCCTAGTCTACGACGATCGAACCACTGAAACCTACGTAAAGCTTACCGGGCTGAACGCAACGGGTAACGGAGACTTTACCGCCTCCGTATTCGATCTCGACACCCACGCCGAAGCGGATAAATTTACCTTCACTCAGGCCGGACTTACTTACCTCGACGAGGTCGATCTGGACGCGGATGCGGTCGTCACCATCGATGCCGACGAGCTGCGCTATACCTTTAAGGATAACCGAGTTAAGCTCAATGAGTTGGCGCTCGTCTTTGGGGGCAGCATTGACCTGGAAGAGAACGACGATATCCTACTTGATTTGACCTACAGTGCCCCGGCCAACGACTTCCGCCAGCTGTGGAGCATCATTCCCAGTGCTTACACTGAGGGCTTCGATCGGGTACAGACGGGCGGCACTTTTACCCTTTCCGGTGAGGTGAAGGGAACCTACAATGGAGAGAAGGAAGTTTACCCCGCCTTTACGGTCAACAGCGACATCAGTGGGGGAAGCGTGCAGTACCCGGGTCGACCGGTCGGTATCACCGGCATCGATGCGGCCCTGAACGTTAGCAGTCCCGCGGCGGACCTCGACCGGCTGGTCGTCGATATCCCCCGCTTCAATTTCACCCTCGGTGGAGATCCCTTTCGGGGCAGCTTTAATCTGGCGACTCCGTTGTCCGATCCCAATGTCGATGCCCGCCTGAACGGAACCATCGATCTGGGTAAATGGTCTTCGGCGATCCCTCTGGAGGGCGTAAGTGAACTGGCCGGCCGGATAGTAGCCGACATCACGATGGACAACGTGCGCCAGAGTGCCCTCGACGCCGGCCGCTACGCCGACGTGAACCTGGCCGGCGACGTGCTGGTGAGCAACCTAGTGTACGTAGCCGACGGAACCCCGGCCGTGCGCATCGCCCAGGCGAAGGCAGATTTCACTCCCCAGTTCGTGGACCTCCAGCAGTTTACCGCCTCCCTCGGCCGCAGCGACATCAGTGCGACCGGAAAGATCAATAACATCCTGGCTTATTTTAGTCCGGAACAGACCATGCGCGGAAGCATGACCGTACGTTCCAACTTTTTCGACGCCGATGAGTGGATGACGGAGGAGAGCGCGGGGACCGTGACCAGTCCGGCGGAGCTAGATGTTGCCATGACCGCTACTCCGGAAACGGAAGTCTTTGATCGCTTCGACTTCGACATCGACGCCAAAATCCGGCAACTCGCCTACGGGGAATACCGTCCGACCGACCTGCGGGTGGTAGGAAACATCAAACCGAATCAACTGGTCATCTCTGACGCCGCGGCCACCCTGAAGCAGAGCACCTTTGCGGCCTCGGGGGTAGTCAACAACCTCTTCGACTTCACTTTCGACGACGGTGTGCTCACCGGTGACCTGGCATTGCGGTCCGGCTTCTTTAACGTAGCGGATTTTATGGGGGACACTGCCGCTACTGAAACTTCCACCGCGGCCGCCGGTGATCCTTCCCCGACTGCCGCAGCTCCGATAGCGGTGCCCCGGAACATCAATCTGACCGTCGCCATGACCGCCGATCGCGTCAACTACACCGACCTGACGATGAATGCGGTCCGCGGTAACCTGGTTGTCCGCGACGGTGCCATCGTCATTGAAGACGGGCGGGCGAACCTCCTGGGTGGGGCGATGGGCTTCACCGGAGCATATGATGCGACCGAGGGAGAGGAACCGGGATTCAACTTCGCTTACGACATGCAGAATCTCGACTTCAGCCAGGCCTTCAGCGCGCTCAACACCTTTGCCCTGCTGGCCCCGGTGGGTAAGTTTATCTCGGGCACCTTCAGCAGTGAACTGGTGATGAACGGTAAACTGGGTCAGGACTTACTTCCGCAGCTCAAATCGATCGATGCCAAGGGTCTGTTGCGAACGGCCGATGCGCGGATCGCCTCCTTCAAGCCGCTGCAAGTGATCGGACAGGCGCTGAATATCCGCGAGCTCCGTGAGAGTGCCGCCCTCAAAAACCTGATTGCTCCCTTTGAGATCGACAACGGAACGGTTACCGTAAAGCCCTTCGACTTCCAGCTTGCCGGCATCGGTATGCGCATGGGGGGAACGAGTGGCTTAGATACCGACATGGAGTACAAAATCCGGGCAGCCGTACCACGTACCCTGATTGAGGGCAACATCGTCACCGGTACCGCGCTATCGGCCCTGGATCGCCTTGCCGGACAGGCGGGCAAACTAGGTCTTAATATTTCCCCCGGCGACACCCTCAATCTGAACATCTCGCTGACGGGTACCATCGGCAACCCCCGCGCCACCTTTGACCTACTCGGCTCCGAAGGTTCCGGAGATCAGGGACTCGGCGGATCCGTAGCCGGTGCCGTCAAGGAGCGCGTACAGCAAGAACTCGACACCCGCAAGGAGCAGGTCAAAAACGAGCTGGAAAGCCGCGTAGATTCCGCCCGCAACCTTGCCAGCGACCGCGCCCGAATCGTCGAAGACAGCCTGCGCAGTGCCGCCGCCGAACAGGCCCGCAGGCTCGAAACCGAAGCGGCAAATAAACTAAAGGGCGCCCTCGGCCTCGGCCGCGATACAACCCAGGCAACCGACTCCCTCGCCCTACCCGGCGCCGCCAAGGACGCGGTGGAGGACGTAAAAAAGGAGTTGGAGAAGTTCAACCCGTTCAAGCGGAAAAAGGGTAACGGGGGGGAGTAGTCAAGGAGGTGGCCGTCTGGGCCGACCCTGTCAGGCGGTGAGCTCAGGGTCGGCGCAAATCGCCTCATCCCTCCCCCCTGCGCAGCAGCAAAATCCGCGAAAATCCGTGCCCGAGCGCAGCGAATCCGTGTGCGGCGAAGCCAATCCGTGTTGAAGTTACCCCACTACTACACCGCCCGCCAAGCTAGGTCGGCGCAGAGCGCCTCATCCTCTCCCCTCTGCGCAGCAGAAAAATCCGCGAAAATCCGTGCCCGAGCGCAGCGAATCCGTGTCCGGCGAAGCCAATCTGTGTTGAATTTATCCCACTACCACATCGCTCGCCAAACTGGGCCGGCGCAGAGCGCCTCATCCTTGCGACACCGCGCAGCAGAAAAATCCGCGAAAATCCGTGACCGAGCGCAGCGAATCCGTGTCCGGCGAAGCCAATCCGTGTTGAATTTATCCCACTACCACACCGCCTACCAAGCTAGGTCGGCGCAGAGCGCCTCATCCCTCCCCCCTGCGCAGCAGAAAAATCCGCGAAAATCCGTGCCCGAGCGCAGCGAATCCGTGTCCGGCGAAGCCAATCTGTGTTGAATTTACCCCACTACCACACCGCCCACCAAGCTGGGTCGGCGCAGAGCGCCTCATCCTTGGGCAAACCCTACTTCATTCAGCTTACACACTACGGTATAATACCCAGCTGAGCGCATCACTTTACTCGATTCTTCCCGAGTAAGTATAAACGCAAAAAGCCGCCACCAACTTAAGTTAGTGACGGCTTTTGCCAATGTAGCGGGGGCAAGACTCGAACTTGCGACCTTCGGGTTATGCTTACCACTATAGCTTTCGCTACGCCCGTTCCGAAGAACGGATTTGATGGTCTGGACTTTCTCTTCACCGGTACACGCTTTCACGAATACTACGGTGTTCACCATTAAGTCTCTACACCTTCCCTGACTGCGTCAGGGCTTGGCTCGGGATTACCATACTAAAGGCTTCCCCGAATTTGATGAATGTTCACTCCGGCGTTTCCACCGAAGCAGCCCAAGCAAGACCAAATATTAGCCTTTCGGCTAATCGATAAACTGCGTATCAGAGTATCAAAACGGCACTGCTGCCATCATTTGGAAATACGTTCTTGAGCCCGACGAGCTACCAACTGCTCCACCCCGCGATGTTAATTTTACCACGTTACCATCGTAACGGGCTGCAAATATAAAGACAAATCTGAAAGCGCAAAAGTTCGCGGTAAGTTTCTCAATTATTCTTCTGATTCGGGAGCAAGCTGCACGCGCAGGCCATCCAGATCGGGGGTGATGCGCAGCTGACAGCCAAGGCGGGAATTATCTTCCACAAAGAAGGCCTGATCGAGCATGTCTTCTTCGTCGCCGCCCATGTCGGGCAGTTCCGTATCGGAGATTACGTAACAGTGACAGGTACTGCACAGGGCCATCCCGCCGCAGGTGCCCTTGACGGGGAGCTCGTAGGCTTTGCATACTTCCATTACGTTCATGTTCATGTCCGTGGGCGCCTCCAGCTCGTGGGCTTCACCGAGGCGGTCGATAACGGTGATGGTGATGTTTCCTTCTTCGGTCATGGGGATCTATTTCGCGGCGAAGATACTGCGCTTCGGCGGGTCTGTTTATTATCGTACCTTTGCGGCTTCTTTTAGCAAGGGGCAGGTTGATCCGACCCATCACTAACCTACTGAGCGGCCGGCGGTCGTACGGATAATCCGTTGTCAGACAGATGAAAAAATATATCAACCTCTTCGATTTCGACCAGAAGGTCAACTATCGCATCGAGATCCTTTCGGGACTTACCGTTGCGCTGGCGCTGGTCCCCGAGGCAGTGGCTTTTGCATTTCTGGCCGGCCTTCCTCCACTAACGGGCCTGTATGCTGCCTTCGTCATGGGTATCGTGACGGCGGTATTCGGTGGGCGACCGGGTATGATCTCCGGAGCTACCGGTGCGGTGGCCGTGGTGATCGTATCCCTGGCCCAATCACACGGCATCGAGTACATATTCGCTACCGTGGTGCTGGCCGGCATATTCCAGGTCGCGGCCGGCGTCTTACGCCTCGGTAAATTGATGCGGCTGGTCCCCCACCCTGCCATTTTCGGCTTCGTGAACGGCCTGGCGATCATCATCTTCATGTCGCAGCTCGACCAGTTCAAGAACCCGGCTACGGGCGACTGGCTGAGTGGTACGCAACTGTACTTGTTCGGCGGACTCGTACTGGTGACCATGCTGATCATCTGGGGACTGCCTAAGATAACCAAGACGGTTCCCGCCTCGCTGGTTGCTATTCTGACCGTATTCGGTATCGTAGCCGTAGCGGGTATCGACACCAAAACGGTCGGGGACATGGCCAGCATTTCCGGTGGCTTTCCTCCCTTCCACATTCCGGCGGTGCCTTTCACCTTCGAAACCCTCACGATCATTGCCCCCTACGCCCTTGTGGTGGCCGGAGTGGGGCTGATCGAAAGTCTGCTTACCCTCAACATTATCGACGAGATCACGGAGACGCGCGGCCGGGGCAACAAGGAGGCGGTGGCGCAGGGAGCAGCCAACATTCTGAGTGGTTTCCTTTCCGGAATGGGAGGTTGCGCCATGCTCGGACAGAGCCTGATCAACATCAGTGCCGGAGCAAGAGCGAGGTTATCTGGCATCGTCGCCGCAGTCATGTTGCTTGTCTTCATCATGTTCGGCAGCAGTCTGATCGAACTGGTACCGATGGCCGCGCTGACGGGTCTGATGATCATGGTAGCGGTAGGCACCTTCGAGTGGGCCAGTCTGCGCACCTTCGGCCGGTTTCCGAAATCGGACATCCTGGTGATGGTGCTGGTCACCCTCGTCACCATCTTCCTGCACAACCTGGCCCTGGCCGTCATCGTGGGCGTGATCATCGCGGCCCTGCGGTTTGCCTGGGAGAGTGCCAAGCGAATCCGTGCAAGAAAACACATCGACGAGAATGGAGTGAAGCATTACGACATTTACGGACCGTTGTTTTTCGGCTCGGTGGCCGTGTTCGCGGAGAAATTCGATGTACTGGGCGACCCCGATGAGATCGTGATCAACTTCGAGGAAAGCCGGGTGGTCGATATGTCGGCCATCGAGGCCCTGAATAAGCTGACCGAACGCTACCAGAAGGTCGGCAAGAAGGTACACCTGGTGCACCTCAGCGAAGACAGCCGCCGCCTGCTCAGCCGGGCGGGGGCCATCATCGAGGTCAACGTGCTGGAAGACCCGACGTATAAGGTAGCCGTGGACAATCCATAGCACGTTACCTTCGCCCTCGCTATGGGCGCAAAACGCATCGGCATTACGGGCAACATCGGGGCGGGGAAAACAACGGTTTGCCGGGAGTTCGAACGCTTAGGGGTGCCGGTCTACTACGCCGACGCCCGGGCTAAAGTGCTAATGGTCGACGACCCCCTGCTGAGGGGTTCAATCGCCGAACGGTTTGGCGCAAACTCCTATACCCCCGAGGGTCAGTTGAACCGCTCCCATTTGGCTGACCGCGTGTTTGGCGATGCGGCTGCCCTGGCTGCACTGAACGAACTCGTTCACCCCGCCGTCGCCCGCGATGCGGCCGCCTGGCATACGCAACAAACCCACCCCTATACCCTCCACGAAGCGGCCATACTGTACGAGATTGGTGCGGCTGGTGCCTACGACGGAATCATCGTGGTAGCCTGCCCCCAAGAGATTCGCTTCGATCGCGTGATGGGTCGGGATGGCGTCGATCGCTCCGCCGTCGAGTCGCGCGCCGCCCGCCAGTGGAGCGATGAGGAAAAAGAAGCCGCTGCCGATTACGTGATCCGCAACGACGGACAGCGACTGATTCTTCCCCAGGTGCTGCGTGTGGATCGGTTGATCCGCGAGGGCGCTACGACAAACTAGTCCGTTCGCACTTATTCGGCGCGTACATCGTTTATCCGGAACCCAAGCAATCCTTCCCATGCGCTACCTGATTTTACTTTGCTGTCTCCCGCTCTTCATTGCCTGTGCCGCAGAACTGTCGCCGGATGAGATAGACCGGCAGTCGGCCTACTCCTTTCCGGCCCGGCCGGGTGAGGCCGATCAGTTTCCCATCGCGACCGAGGAAGACACCCTGCCCCTCCCGAAGGCTTCTGCTAACGATAGGGTGTCCACCCCGCCTGGTGCTCCTGCTCCTACCCCTTACGGACTAACCATTGAGGAGGAGCCGAAGACATACGATGGATCGAAGGGCACTTCCGAGACCGCCGCTGCTCCCGCGCTTGCCGCCCAAAAACTGTTGACGGGAAAATGGGTGAATGCCGAGGACGGGCAGGAAATGGTGGAGCTTACCCCGAGCCACTACAAAACCTTCTACGAAGGCAGCCTGCTGGTACAGGAGGATATGACCTTCTACGCGAGCTGCCCCAGTGCCTGCAGCGGAGGCAAACCTACCAATCAACCCTGCTTTACGATATCCGGACCGGCCCAGACGGATTGCTACGGTATCGTACGGCTAAACGAGGAGGTACTGGAGCTGCGCATGCTGGGCGTCAGCAACGAAACGGTGGTTTATCGGAGGGCGGACGAATAATTGAATACCTAAACGCCCCCGCGGACGGTTAATAGGGGACACGAATTCTCTATGCGACCAATATTTACCCTCCTTTTACTCCTTTCCTGCTTTTTCCAGCCCCTTGCCGCCCAGTTCAATGCGACCCTGATCTCCAACCTGAACTACGACGACGGAGTCAACGACATTTGGGGATATACCGCTCCCGACGGCACGGAATATGCCCTCGTCGGCCTGAACCGCGGTGTGTCGGTGGTCTCCCTCGCCGATCCCAAAAACCCAGTCGAAGTAGGACGCACCACGGGAGTTGACAACCCCTGGCGGGACATCAAGACCTACGGAACTTACGCCTACGTGACCGCCGACCGCGGTGAAGATGGACTTACGGTAATCGACCTGAGTAATCTTCCGGAATCCATCAGCTTCGAGCATCACCTTTACACCGTCCCCGGCTTCGATAAGCCGTTCGCGCGGGCCCACAACATTTACATCGATACCACAGCTGCCCTTGCCTTTACCGCCGGTGGCGACGGCAACGTGAACGCGGGCGGCATTCTGATCTTCGACCTGAAGGCGAACCCCGCCCACCCGCCGTTGATTGCCATGGGACCCAGCATCTACAGCCACGATGTGTACGTGCAGGATAGCATCATGTACACCTCCGATATCTCACGGGGGGAACTGTCCATTTATGACATTCGCGAACTAGACGACATCAAGCTGCTGGGCCGTACCCGCACACCCTTTGCCTTCACCCACAACGCCTGGACCAACGCCGAGGCAACCACGGTCTTCACCACCGACGAGAAGTCAAATGCATCGGTTGCCGCCTACGACATTCGTGATTACAACGACATCAAGCTGCTGGACGAATACCGTCCGCTGTCCAGTCTCAATACCCGGACCATTCCCCACAACGTGCACGTGATCGATGACTATTTGTCGATCAGCCACTATACCGATGGCCTCCGCGTGGTCGACGCCAGCGATCCCTCTAATTTGATCGAAGTGGCCAACTACGACACCTGGCCTGGAGCGAACGGGGGATACAACGGCAACTGGGGCGCCTTTCCCTTCCTACCGAGCGGTCTTACCTTGGTCAGTGACCGAAGTACCGGACTTTACGTGATTGACGTAAATTATGTGCGCGCCGCACGCCTTGAGGGAACCGTGACCGACCGCTGGTCGGGTGCGGGGGTCAACAATGCAATGGTCCACATCACGGCCGATCAACTGAACGAGGGCATGACCGACGCGTTGGGCAGCTACAAAACGGGTCTTGCAACGGCGGGCACCTACCGGGTAATCGCTACCGCAGCCGGATACCTACCGGACACCCTCGAAGTCACGCTAACCAACGGTACCCGGACTCAGCTCGATATCGTGCTCGAGCCCATCCCGACCTTCAGCGACGTAACGCTGACCGTAAAGAGTAGGCGCAGCGGCCTTCCCCTGGACGGCGCGGTAGTAAAACTCCAGGCCGAGGAACGCGACTACACCCAGACAAGCAGTACCGCGGGCAGCATCAAACTCGACAGCGTGCAGGAAATTCCCTACACCATTTACGTGACCGCGTTCGGTTACCTGCCCCGCACGATGGATGGGGTGGCCTCCACGACCATTAGCGGTTCCGTTATTTTGCTCGATGAAGGGTATGCCGATGGCTTCGTGACCGACCTCGGTTGGAAGGCCACGGCTTCCACCGAAGCAGGCTGGCAACGCGTTCGGCCGGGTGAAGCGGACGAGGTGTTTGGCGACGACGGTCCCGGCAGCGATTCGGCTAATGACCTGGGAGACTTCGCTTACCTGACGGCCATTGCTCCGGATGCGGACGAGGACGTCGTGACCACGCTGGAATCACCCAATCTAGACCTTAGCGATTATACCTCGGGAGCTACCCTATTCCTCGATTACTTTCTTTCTGGCGGAGATAGCCTCGTAGTAAGCGCACGGGACAAAACCGGTGAACTGAACCGCCTCGCTGCCTATACCCGCCCCACGAATGGCTGGAAATCTGATAGCCTGACGCTTCCGCGGGGTGTCGTTTTGGAAGATTCCTCGACGGTGGTGATCAGTGCGAAGAGCGGGGCCGGCAGTGTAGCATCCTCGGTAGTCGGGTTTGACAATTTTCGTATCCTGCGCGGTGAGCTATCTACCGGCACCCGCTCCTACCCCGAACTCCTTTCCTTCTCGGTACTGGCTTATCCGAATCCAACCACCGCTTCGTTCACCTTACAAATAGACGACCCGGAGGTACTGCGGGCCGATCTGAGGGTTTACACTGCGAGTGGACAGTTGATTCATCAGCGCGTCATTAGTGGAAGTGACCCGATCACCTTCGGCGCTGACCTGCCTTCCGGCCTGTACTTCGCCACCCTACGCGCTGATGGTCGAGCGCCCAGGACGCTGAAATTGCTTAAGCGCTAGATTGAAAGTTGTCCTACCGCTTGGCCTGATCGACCACTACCCGTAGTCCGATGTGGTCCGATGCGGGGACTTCGTCTCCACCGGTCGAATCCACGAAATCGTAGGCACTGTAGCCGTAGTGTCCGGTTCCCGAAGTGTACTCCGCTACGTTTCCGCCGACGTCGTACAGCTTTACCTTTCCGACCTGTACGGGTGCGAAGCTACCGACCGGCTTGATCAGGGTGGTACGCAATTCGTTGACCTTCCTGCGCAGATCAGTCACTTCGTCGCGGGTGATCTCGTATCCGGCCCAGAAATTCAGGGTGTTCTCCTTGGCTCCGACCTTGCGCGCCTGTTCCTGCAGCTGCTTGGCTTCTTTCTCATTCGGCATTCTGGCCTGCCGGCCCATCTTTTTGCTTAGCCAGGCCAGGTACGCTTCGGCCTGTGGCCGGGTGAGTTCAGCGGGCAGGTTGCCGCCTCCCACGGTCACCGGGTACTGGGGGTCGAAGGCCGCGTACTGGGCGGCCGTCAGTTCAAATCGGGCAATGGAGATGGTATCCGCACCGAGCGAGACGAGTTCGGGAAGCAGGATATCGTCCTCGTACTGTCCGTAGAGTTCATCGTGTTTGGCTACCGTGTCTTTCTCCAGGAGTTGTGCCAGGGGGCTTCCTTCCTTAAGGGCGGGGTTGTCCTTGCTGTCCTTTCCGAAAAGGTAGGTGTCGATCCAGGCCAATTCTTCCTCCATCTTCCGCTTTTGGTGGGTGATCCTCTGGAGACCGTGGGGCTGGCCCGGGAACCAGAGGAACCGAACGGGGGCCTGGGCGATTTGCTGGAGCGCCCGGTAGTATTCCCAACCCTGATCGCGGGGCACCGCCCGGTCTTCACTACCGTGAAAAATGATGGTCGGCGTCTTCACCTTTTCCATGTCAAAGAGGGGCGACTTGATCAGGTAATTCTCGTTGTAGTTCTTTCCGTTGGTATCGTCCCACGGTGCTCCCCCAAAGTAGCTTTGGTCGAAGCTTACGCCAAAACTGCAGGTGCCGAAGTCGCTGGTCCAGTTGACGTCCCCCGCGCCGGGGCAGGCCACTTTGAAGCGGTCCGGATAGCGTACAGTAAGCATCGTCGTAAGGATGGCGCCGTTGCTCCACCCCATGCTGCCCAGACTATCGGGGTGTACTTTCCCCTCGGCGATCAGCCGGTCGATGCCGGCGGTGATGTCTTCCATCTCCGGCTCGTAGTAGTTCTGCTTGATGCTCTCGACGTAGCTCAGTCCGTGGTTGCTCGAACCGTGGTAATTGGGCTTTAGTACGAAGGCGCCCCGCTGGCTCAACAGTTGGGGATAGGTGCTCCAGCGCTCGCTCCAACGGTCCAGGTCGGCACCGGAGGGCCCGCCGTGAATGCTCAGCATCAGGGGATATTTCCTACCCTCCCGGTAATTGGCTGGGTAGTACAGGATGCCGCTCACCAGTTCGCCTTCGTATCCCTCCCACTCGATTACTTCGCTCCGGGCAATGGACTTCTTTTTGAGATTCTGGTTAAGCTTCACTAACTCCTCCGGGTTCTTTACGGCGTCTCCGGTAAAGTCAGCGACGAAGTAGGTTGGTAGGCGGGATGCCGTAGAGTACTGAAACACAACCTTTTTACCATCCTCACTGAACGCCATCAGGCTGACGTGGTCCGCCAGGGTATCCAGATCGATGTCCCGGCGCTTCCCCCCCGGTCGGTAGATGGCCTGACGCATGGTGGCGCGGTTGGCCAGACTTGCCACCACGTCGTTGCCGACAACGGTAATGTCTTCGACGCCGTTCTCCCAGTCCAGTTCGACGGCTTGCGGCTCCGTACCGTTAACCGGCAGGTAGTAAAGCTGACCGATGCCCGCGCCGTCCCACTCCGGGTCGCTGCTTTTGGTGGCGGTGAAGTAGAGCCTTTCTCCACTAAGGGAAAACTGCAGGTTGCGGGGCCCCTGCAGACCGGTAAAGATCCGTCGCTCGGTACCCGTAGCCAATTCCTTCAGGTAGTACTCGCTCTTAGGTTGAGCGTCCGCCGCCTGGTGGGGGCTCCCCTTCAGCACGTAGGCCAGGTACTTGCCGTCTCTGCTTACGCTGTACCCGCCGACGGGTTTCACGTTTTCAGTCAGGCGGGTGCTCTGTTTTTCTTTGAGATCGTACGCATACAGGCGATCGATCTTCCAGCTACTGGTGTCCTCGATCACCACTACATCGTCCTTCTTTTCCTCGAGCTCCTGTGCGGTAAGCGTCTTGCCCTCGTAGCTGACGTAGGCCAGGGTATGCTCGTCGATCCACTGGGGGTCCGAGATTCCGTTCTTAAACTCCTGTACCTCCTGGGCTTCGCCCCCGTACACGCTCATTTTCCAGAGCTTTTTGCCCTCATCCCTGCCGCTGAGGAAGTAGATGTCCTCGCCGTCGCGGCTGAAGACGGCCGAGTGATCGCTGTCGTCGCCGGTAGTAAGCCGAACCGTGCGGAATTCGCCGTCCTTGCGGCTATCCAGGCGGGTTAGGTAGAGGTCGTGGACGAATTTATCCTTTTTCTTGTCCTCGGCCGCCCGTTGTTTGCTCCACAGGACCATGCTTCCATTGGGAGAAAACGACACATTGCTCACGTACTCGGTGTGGACGATGTCGTCAACCGTCCACTTCGCGTCATCCGTCTGGGCGCGGACGCAGGAGCAGAGCAAAATGGCTAATAGCGCAGTAAGTCGGTAGTTCATTCCGTCGTATTTGTGGTGAAGGTAAATGTACACGATTATCCTGCGCAGCAAAATCGCACTACCGTATTTAAATCAAATTATTTGTTATTTAATATTCAAACAACAAAATGTTTGTATATTTATGGAACAAACTCCCCGTGATGACCGCCACTCCTCCCCGTTTCTCCAGTGCCCGTTTCCTCCAGCCGGTGGGCCGGAATACCGCCTACGCCACCCTGCTGAAAATCGCGAACGACCGCCAGGCTACGCTGCGACAGATCGGCAATGCGGACGGGCGTACCGATAGCGGGCCGACCGCTGCCTGATCATCGAATGATTTCAATCTCTATTTTTGGCGGGGAACGAGGTACAGCTCCTCCTGACGGCCATTGATGTAGGTGAACCGGTCGCCGTCCCAGAAGCCATCCTCCTCCAGCATGATGCGTACATCTTGTTGCCACTCCTCTAGGTAGGTGCGGTTGTTCAGCTCGATGCTGTATGCCGTACGGGGGTAGATCGGATAGTCGCCGTTTACCGGTACGCCCTCCTGCATATCCCACAATCCGATCGTCGGTCCGGCACCGTGGCCGTGGTAGCCGATGGGGTGAGAGTAGATTGTCGGACGTAGGCCTTCCTCCCCCGCCGTCGTTAGTGTGTTTTGAAGCAATTCGTTGCCCGTGCGGCCGGTACGGAAGCCTTCGGTTAGGATATCCATCAGCCTTAGACCCTTCCTGTGGGCGGCCAACAGGTATTCCGGCGCCGCGGTTTCTCCGGGACGGAGGATGTAGGCATTTTGCTGGGTGTCCGTATTGAGCCCACAGTAGGTTATCCCAAAGTCGCAGTGCAGCAGGTCTCCCGGCCGGATGATCTCCGCTCCGGGGCGTCCACCGAATCCGTAGAGTTCCTGTTCCTGTGCGCGTTGCACGTCGACCGTTGGGTGGAACCACGTCGTCAAGCCAAGTTCACGGACCCGTTCCCGGAGGTACCAAACGACGTCTTCGGTGGTGGTCACGCCTGGCTGAATGACCCGTTCGCTAAAGGCCTCCGCGATAATCTCGTGCGCGATTTGCATAGTTTGGCGGTACACGACCATCTCGGCGGGAATTCGGGTTTCTAGCCATCCGATGGCCAGGCGTTCGCCGTTGACGATTCGATCGGAGTACGGCTTCGGTACCACCTCCAGGAGCCGGTCGTAGTGGTAGCTGCTTATCCCATCCGCTAAACCGAAGGAGGCACTGCGATTGACGGCTATTTTCTGGGGATTGCGCGTAGTGATGATTTCGGCAAGCCGCGCCCACTGGTCGGGCTGCTGTTCCTGGTCCCAGGCCTTTTTAAATACCTCACCTACGTCGTAGCGCGCGCACGCCAGTGTTTCCAACGGTTGTCCCTCTCCCGGATCATAAACGACCAGCATGGTGGTGCGCCGGGCACCCATCCAACTGCTCGGAAGCATGGTCCTCACCACCGCATCTTCGTTGTACTCCCGGGTGATCATAATCCACATATCGATGCCCTCTCGGCGCATTAAATCCGGTACGACGGTGGTGAACCGTTCCTTCAACCAGTCGTCCCGCAGCATCCCCTGCTGCTCGAGCGATAGGATCAGGGGCATGCCGGACTGCGTCATGACGGTACCGGAGAGAAAAAACAGGATAGAGAGCAGTAGAAAAGTAGTACGGACCACGGGAAAGATTTTGTGGCCGGCTAAAGTACGACTACCCAACTTCCTTACCTTCGCGAGAGTGAAGCGCTCTTCGATCCCCGTACTGTTGGTCTGTTACCTCATCATCGTCGTCGCGCATCTGTACTATCCAAAGTGGGCGCAGGCGGGCGGTGAGGCGACCCTGAGTTACGACGTGTCCGGATACTATATGTACCTGCCGGCCACCTTCATTTACGGTGACCTGAAGCAAGTTGCTTTCCTTCCTGAGGTAATAGAGACTTATCACCCGACCAGCGACCCCTACCAAACCTTCACCCATCCCGGCGGCAATGAGGTGATGAAGTATAGCCTGGGGCAGGCGATCATGTACGCGCCCTTTTTTGCCATCGCCCACGCGTATGCCACCGTTGCGGACGACTATCCGGCCGATGGATTCTCTTGTCCCTACCAGTTAAGCATCTCGCTGGGGAGTTTACTGGTTGCGTTTCTTGGACTGTTTTGGTTGCAACGCGTGCTGCGACGGTACTATTCCTACCGGACCGTCGCGGTGACCTTGCTCATCATCACCCTGGCTACTAACTACCTCAACTATTCGGCCATTGACGGAGCGCTGACGCACAACTACGAGTTCACGCTCTATGCGCTGCTGCTGTTGATGACCTCCCGCCTGTACCGACACCCAAGGGGCGAGCGGGAAGTCTTCCCCGTTGGACGGTGTCTGGGAATCGGGCTTATTCTGGGCCTGATGGCACTTACGCGGCCTACTGAAATTCTTGCGGTCGTCATCCCCCTCACCTGGGGTATGCGGGTGGGAAAGGGAGAATGGAGCAAGCGCCTACAGTTGCTTCGCCGCAATCTTTCCCGCATTTTGGTGGCCGCCGTCGGGTGCCTTGCCGTGGGATCGCTGCAGCTGTTTTACTGGAAGTACGTCACCGACGACTGGATCGTGTACAGCTACCAGGACCAGGGCTTCGACTGGTGGCAGCCCCACCTCATCGACGGCCTGTTCAGTTACAAGGCGGGCTGGCTGACTTACACCCCGGCCATGTGGATTGCCGTACTCGGATTTCTACCGCTGTACCTCCGTAGGAAGGGGACGTTCATCGCCCCCCTGCTGCACTTTCTGCTGTTTATCTACGTGGCCTTCGCCTGGAGTGTGTGGTGGTACGGGGGCAGCCTAGGACAGCGGACGATGGTTCAGGCCTACCCCGTGCTGGCCTTCCCCCTGGCGGCCGGCGTATCGTGGGCCCTGCGCCGGGGCAAGGTGGTTCGGTACGTTTTCATTGCCGCCGTCGTATTTTTTGCGGCGCACAATCTCTGGTTTACCCACCAGGCCCACCGGGGTGGCTTACTGATGATCGAGTGGATGAACCGGGCCTATTACTGGCGTACGCTTTTCACCTTCGGGGTCGACACCGACGACCAGCTGCTGCTCGACAATCCGGAATTTTACCGTGGCACGCCGCACCGAATCGACACCCTGTATACCAATCCCTTTGACTCCCTCAGTCCGGTGCCCTGTGCCACGGAGCCAATCAGTGGCGCGGGATCGCTTTGCCTTTCGGGTCCGCGCGACGCCAGTGAGGTGTACTTCATCCCGGGCACCTACGCCGGTCGCCAGTGGATACGTGCGTCCGTCGATTGCAGCATCACTGCGCCCCGCTACGGCGTTCACTATTCGACCCAGTTCGTCCTGCGCTTTTACCGCAACGGAGAGCAAACCAAGGAACGCGTCATCCGTATGCACCGGGTGCTGAATGAGGAAAACAACCGGAGCGTCCTGATCGAGGCCCGGGCTCCGAAGGATGGGGCCGATGCCGTGTCGGTGCACTTCTGGAACGGGGGGGCGGATCAGCCGTCTATTCTGCTCGACAATCTGGTAGTCACTGCCCTGGAGTAAGCTTTTCGCGGTCTATGCCACGGTAGAAGTTGCCCAGAAGCTCACCCGCCGGCTTGCCGCCCGGTGTGAACCCCGTATTGGTACTCCTGCGGCCTTCGTCGTGCCCGAGGTAAGAGGGCCACTTCCAGATGAACATGCCCCGCAGGCGCTCGGAATTGAGGCTGGCGGTGAGCAGTGCATCGTAACAGCGGGCCTGGTCCCTTAGGCTGGCCGACCGCTCGCCCGCCTCCGCGTGCGGATTCAGCCACGCCCGCTCGACGGATCGGAACCCGACTTCCGTCAGCCACAGGGGCCGGTCAAACGCTACGCTCACACTATCGGCCAGGTGCATCCACGTTTCGGCACCGGCACGAAGTTCGGCATCGGTCGGCCGGTCGCTGGTCGACAACGGGTAGTAACTGTTCAGTCCGATGGCGTCGAGGTCCGCCCAGAAGGTTAGTTGCTCGAATTCCCGTCCCCAGTTTGCGGCATACGTCAGCTTGCCCGAATACACTTTCCGCAGATCAGCAATGATCGACCGCCAGGCATCCGGGTGGCCAAGGGTGGTTTCCACCAGTTCCGTACCGATGCAGAGGGCTTCCACTCCCTCCTCCTCGGCCATTTTACCGTAGTGCATGATCCAGTCGCGGTAGGCCCGGAAAAATTTGTCCCACTTCTCCTCGCTTTCAAAGTTTACGTCGCCCGGCCAGCCCCCACTGACCCAAATCTGGGGCTTAAGCAGCACGAAGCAATTTCGCTTCCTGGCTTCCCGAATCGCAAACCGCACCGCCGGGTCGTTTTCCGAACCCGCCCCATCGGGTACGGGTAATTCACCCACCTCACCGGCCTGCCGCATGAAGGTGTACGGCACGATCGCCACGGAGTTAACGTGCATCCGTTGCAGGCTATCCAGCGAAGGGCCGATCCCGGAACCGCCGTACCCATTGTATACCCGGTACCCCTCATGGGCGACGGTCATCCCCCGTAGAAAGCCTTCCACTGGAATCCGCTTACGGGGTCGGTGGTCGAGGTGGTCCGGCACGAGGTGTAAGTCCCGGCCGCTGACCTGGTACGCCTCCATGTTTCCGCGCCAGAGTCCGATTCGTTCCACGCTTGGGTACAAATAGACCCGGGAGACGTCGGACATGACTGCCGGGTCCGCCAATAGGGTATCGGCGATTTTGGTGAGGCGTTCCGGCATTATTGGTCCGTCCATGGCGTAAAAAGCGACTCCATCCCGGTCCAGTACAGGCTTCGTGGAGGCCTGTAGGGTAATTTCTTCATCGGTAGCCAGCGTCCAATCGCTTCGCCCGGCGTAATCCCCCATTCGGCGGGATCCGTTGTCGGCAAGGATTTCGTAGGCCCACCGGCCCCGGAACACCCCGCCCCATTCCGAAGGAAGTTCGCGGAGGTACCGTACTATCCGCTCCGTATCTACGCTTAAGTATAGCGACACTACCGAGGGCATAGTATCCCTGACGGTCAGTGGATTAAGGTAGCCGTTCAGTATCATTAGTTCATCCGAGTTAAGGGTGAACGGTTCGCCGAATGCGCGTTGGGGCAAATCTGCCAATTGATCCGGCAGGTGGTCACCAAAGATGATCGTCGGCAGGGACGGATCGATGTCAGCACAGCCGACGACCCGCACGTCCACGTCTGCACTACTTCTGCGGGCCAGGCTATCAATGTAATTAACGAGACCGGCTGACTCGCTGCATACCACGAATTGCCAGCTCTCCGCCCGCATGGCTGCGCGCTGGACCTCCCGACGCCCGGGTGAAGTTTCGGACGACGCCGGAATTTCTGCGCGGTGACAGCTCACTGCACCTGCGATCCCGCATAAAACCATGGCCTGGAAAATGAATCTCATCGGGTTTTCTTTAGTGCTGCTGCGATTCGGTTGGGGTAGTCCGTGATGATGCCGTCCACGCCCATTTCACGCAATTCCCGCATCCGCGGGACCTCGTTGACCGTCCAGGGTACAACGCGCATTCCGAGGGAGTGCGCCTCCGCTACGATGGACCGAGTCAACCTGGCCTCCCACGGACTGTAGGTGACGGGCACGAAGCCTAGCTTACTCATTTTCCGCTTCACTACGCCGGGGTCTTCATCTAAGTAAGCCAACTGAATACCCGGATACCCCTCGTGAATAATGGCCAGCGTGGGGGGATCGAAGCACTGTAAGTTAACCAATTCCGGTTTGCCCCAGGCCAGGACATCCGCTACCACGAGATCGACGAGGGTCTTGCGATCCGGCACCAGTTCGGGTTCCCAGTCTGACTGGTACTTCAGCTCGATGTTGTAGCGCGGAGAGGGCCTTTGCTGCTGTACGCAGTAGCGGTCGACCGCCGCGAATACGGCCGCCAGGGTCGGCTTACGGGCGGGTCGGCGTGCTTGTTCGGGGAAGCGCGGGTGAGGACGCGTACCGCAGTCGTAAGCTGCGATCTCATCGGTGGTTAGTTTGCGCAGACTGATCACTTCCGTTATCTCCTCACCTGCCGGAGTCAGGCATATTTCGGCCTCCATGAAGGGATCGTGGCTGACGATCACGCGGTCGTCCGCCGCTATCACTACATCCAGTTCAAGCGTGACCACTTCGGGATAGCTGAGAGCGCGGAGAAAGGAGGGTATGGTATTTTCCGGAAGCAGGCCGCGGGCACCACGGTGTCCCTGCCAGTCGAAGGATGTAGGAGCGGCGTTTGGCATGTGGCGTTTATGACAGCTAGGCAACAGCGGAAGGGAGGGCAGCGCGGTATATTTGCCGCAGGGCAGCACCACCGTACCCGATGCTTTTCGCTGCCAATATAAACGCTTGCGCATGCTCGGTCACTGGTTATTTTGGGTAGGTGCCTTGTTCGTGGTCATTTTCGTGCGCTATTTGCTCTTTAGCGGACTGTACCACTACCTGCTGCGCCTGAAGCTGCGGGAGCGACTGCGTCACCGGATCTTTCACTACGAGGTGGGGGCGGGTGCGCAGGTGCAACGTGAAATCCGACGTTCAGCGATCGTTTCCCTGATCTTTGCCGCCTTCGGAATCCTGGTGCTCTATTTGTGGCAAGCGGGACACACCAAATTGTTCCTAAACCTGGACGGCCCCCGTGATTTTTTCTGGTTGATTGCCGGGCCGGTCGCGTTTTTGATGGCGCAGGAGACATACTACTACTGGATTCACCGGTGGATGCACCGACCGGGTATCTACGAACGCGTGCACCGGTGGCACCACGAGAGCATCGAGACAACCGCCTGGACGGCCTTCAGTTTTCATCCACTGGAGGCGGTACTTCAGGCCGTGTTTCTTCCCCTCAGCGTTTTGATTATTCCAATGCACGCACTCGCCTTTCTTACTTTACTGGCAATCATGACCTTATCGGCTACGATCAATCACGCCGGTATCGAAGTGTTTCCGGCGAGTTGGTCGCGGATACCGCTCGTTCGCGGACTCATCGGGGCCACCCACCACGACGCCCACCACAAGCAGGCGAAGTACAACTTCGGTCTATACTTCACCTTCTGGGATAAGTGGATGGGGACCGAAAGTCCCCGGTTTCGGGAGCAGTTTCGCCGGTTTACCCGGCCGGAATAGACGGCTCGAAGGTGCATACCCACGCCCGGTAAACGAAGATTCGTTCGGTACGGAGGACTTCTTCCCGCCCGATGGTCCAACCACGGCTGGTGAGGGCCGTGCGGTAGTCCGTTGCGGCGTGCTGCTGTGGGTGAAGCAGGTCGCCCGGAAGCATGCGGAATACCGGCTGCAACCAATCGTGGCGGTGAACGTCGCTGGTGAGCAACAACCGGGTGCCGGGGCGCGCCGCGGCGGTCAGGGCATCCAGGCTACCCGCCCAGTCGCTGACGTGGTTGATGGCATTGATGCAGTAGATCGCATCAAAGGGAGCCGCGGGCACGAGCTGTTCCAGTGGAAGTTCCCGGAAGTCAACGTCAGGATATCGGTTGCGGGCAAAAATATCGAGTGACTCGTAGCGACTCAGTAGGGGATCTACCGCGGTGACCCGCTGCCGGTCGTGGAGGTGCATAAAAATGCCGGCCGGACCGCAACCTGCGTCGAGTACGCGAAGCCCGTCTTCGACCGGCCAATCCAGTTGTGCCAGCAATTTGCGCCAGTATTCATTCTTAGCGGTCAGGTAGGCACGGGGAGACTGCCCGTGCAGGTACCGGCGCCACCACCGGTGCTCCAAACTCTGGGCCACCCGCCACCGCCACGATAGGCTACTTTTCCCCATGGCCCGCAAGGTATGACACCGACCTGCATGAAGACGTCCGCGGACACAACAACGCCGTACCCTAAACCTTTACATCTACACCAAATATCTATCCAATGAACTTCAAAGTAGGCGACCGCGTGACCATGTTACGCACCAACAAAACGGGGACGATTTCGTCCCTATTAGGCAACGACCTGTTTCAGGTAAGGCTCGACGGCGGCATGGGGTACTTACCCGCCCCGAGCCACGCCATTGCGCTGCTCACTGAATCCACCGCCCCGACAGCTATCGGAATATCCCCGCCTAAAGCTGCCTCTCCAACGCGCGACAGCTCCCACGACACCGGGGTACAGCTTGCCTTCGACCCGGTATTCAACGGAGAAGGCGAACCGGAGAGCTACCAGCTTTACCTGATCAACGGTACGGGCAGTAAAATTCTCTACGAGTTAAAGGTGCACACCGGTAGTACCAAGCGGGCGTCGAAATTCGGCCCCCTGCTCGCCTACGAGCGCCTTAAGTTTGAGCTAATTCCCTACCACTGGCTGAACGAGCGCCTCCAGGTCGATCTCGACGTGCGGGCGGTAGTCGAAGGAGGCACCGGCCCCCGCCACTTTCAACAACTCAAAATAAAGCCCAAGCAATTTTTCAGCAGCTTCCGGGAAGTGCCGGAACTGAGCCGGGGCGCCCACCTGTACCGCGTGTTTCCCCGGCTGGACAACAGCTCGGTGGCGGACCGGAACAGCGGCCCCAGCCTGCGGGAACTGACGCGCGCCCAATTGCAGAAGCCGGATCAGGTAGCGGTCGCCGCACCGAAGGAGAATGCGCTACAGGCCCGTGCGGAATTCAACGACACCCTCGATCTGCACCTGGAGGCCCTCGTCGACGATCCGGCCAGCGTACCCCGTCACGAAGTACTCAGCACCCAGATGCGCGCCTTCGATGCGTTTATGGACCTTGCACTCCGGCTCGATGTCGGTCAGGTGTACGTCCTCCACGGCGTAGGCGACGGGGTGCTGAAGGCGGAGGTGCACAAACGGCTGAAGCACGTTCCTTTCGTACGTAAGTTTCACAACAGTTACCACCCGAAGTACGGCTACGGTGCCACGGAAGTTCTCTTCGAATCGTAACCCATCACAACGCTAATCCGGCCCGCAATCCCGTTATTGCCGCACCAAACGTATACCGAATGAAAATTTTCCCCCTCGCCTTCCTACTGCTGGCCCTGCTGAGTTGCAACAAAGGCAAGATCACGGAGCTCGAAACCAAGCTATCCGGCGCCCAGAGCGAGAACGAACTGCTTAAGGGACAGCTGGAAAGCGTACAGCGCACCAACGGCGACCTGCTGAACCGCATGGAGGACCTCTCGGTCATCTCGAAGGAAGGGGCCACCAGTATCCGCGAGAGCCTACAGAGCCTAAGCGGTCAGACCAGCTACATCAACGAGCTGAACCGCAGCATCCAGCGCAAGGACAGCATTAACCTGGCCCTGGTGACCAACCTCAAGCGCAGCCTCGACAACATCGACGACGACGACGTAAAGGTCGAAGTACGGGGCGGTAAGGTGCTCGTAAGCATCAGCGACAACCTGCTGTTTGCCAGCGGATCGAGCCGGCTCAATCCCGCCTCGTCCAACATCCTCGACAAGGTAAGCCGGGTACTCAACGACCACCAAAACATCGACGTGATCGTGGAAGGACACACCGACAACGTGCCCGTCAACGGCCGTGGAATCCAGGACAACTGGGAACTGAGCACCATGCGTGCGGCCTCGGTCGTCCGTCAACTGGTCAATAATTTCGGGGTGGACCCCTACCGCCTTACGGCGGCCGGCCGGGCCGATAACGATCCACGCGGCGACAACGATACGCCGGAGGGACGGGCCATGAACCGCCGCACGGAGATCGTGATCACACCGGATCTCGATGAGTTCTTCAACCTTGCGCGGGATCAGGGGACGGACGGATAAAGGGAATTGCCGGGGTCGCGGGAGCCGTGATGTTCGGAACGGCAAGCCGCGCCGTGATGGGTCGCCGGCACACGCTGAATCCTTCCTTTACCGGGAGGCACAATTCCGCCTCCAGGGGAAAGGTCCGCATGTTCCGATCATCGATCATGCGCAGCGGCCAGCTGCGTTCGGTTTCCAGCGTTACATTCAGCACGGCCCGGCGGGCGTCGTAACTGGTCGCCACTACGCGGGCGTCCATGGTTTCCCCCGGTACGCCGATCGATAATTTTTGGGCATCGAAGCGGCCGGCGGCATCGAGGGGGTTTTCCCGATCCTCGACGTTGACGGCCAGGTGCCACTGCAGGGCGTACTGCCCCGTATTGCGGCGGTGCAACTCGAAGCGGGTGCCCGCCAGATCGACCAGGGGGTGAGCCGAGGTATTCAGTTGCTCGGTCACCGGCACCCGGATCGAGGGCATGGACCCCCGGGAGGGCAGTACGAGCACGTAGGAAACCGTGACCACCTTATTGCCGTCGGACCGAAACAGCGACGGCGCCGTATGACCGCTGAGGGTGAAGGAAATGCCCCGGTCGGTGGGGGAAACCGACAAGCCGGGAGCACCCTGGTATACGCCACCGGTAAGTTGCTCCAGGTGCCAGGCGGCGCCCGCCAGGGCGGCGGGGAGTCCGGGAATGCCGACGGTGTGGTGGTGGGCGGCCCCCTCCCGCAGGGGAACGGAAACTCCCGATACCGGACGCATGCCGGCAAAGTAATCGGCAATCTCCTCCGGGCCGGGCAGGCGGTAAAACATTGCTTCCCGGGTGTACGGGCCACTAAAATCAGTATAGACGATCGTTTCCCAGTCGCTGCCCGTGAAGGTATTCTCGTTTTCGCGGCGGTGACTCAGGCTGCTGTTTACCCGGGCGGTCAGGGGGAGGGATACATTTACGCCCACGGATTGCTCCGCCGCGATGACTTCCTTACTGTCCGTGAGGTGTTTGATGAGTACGCCATCGAACTGCCGGAGGTAATACGCTTCTCCGAGGTATTCCGGATGGGCCTCGTAAAATTGCCACAGGCGGGCCATCAGTTCGGTGGTACGCGCATCGTTGGCACCCAAGACTTCCGAGAGCGGACTTTCGAAGCTGCCCGCCATGGCCAGTACGCTGCTGCTGCGTTTGGCGTCGGTATCCAGGGCCGCGGCAAAGGCGGCGTACGGGGGTTTGAAGCCGGCGTCAAGGGAAGACTTCAGATAGCCGCCGCAGTTTTTTGTCAGTACGAATGCATCGAATCCCTCCCGCGGCTGTGGAAGTAAGTTCACGCCCTCCAGTTCGTTGTACAGCAGGTTGGTCGGGCTGTAGCGAATGGCATCGAGGGGGGCGGTGATCTCCCGCCCGGAAAAAACGTAGCTCAGGAGATTGCCGCCGTTGATGTCGGCTTTTTCTACTCGGGTGCGCAGGGAACGCTGGCCCAGAAATTTTTCGATCGTGGGCGGGGTGTAGTCACGCTTCCCCTCGCTTTTCGTGAAGCCGCAGAAGTCGTAGTGGCGTTCGAACACGCCCTGTAAAGCTCCGCCCAGGAACAGCCGGCTGTACGCGCGCTCGGGAGGCCAGGGGTCTTCGTCCTTCTTGCGTCGCCGCTGGGCGGTGGCGGGTTCGGGAATCAGTAGTACGAGAATAAGAATGACCAGGAGCGGGCGGATGTTGGACATATAGTGTGGGGTATAACGGAAGGCTACTGATCTAATTGAAAATGTCGTTCCCTTATTGTATTACCGCTGCGGGTCAATGCCCTAAAAGAGACGGAGTTGGGGCTGCCGTCCTCGCTCGAAAGGCTCGAAGTCGTAGGCGGGCCAGTCGGGCGTGCCGGGGAAGTACTTCCGGCGGGCCAGTTCGAACTGTTGCTGGATGAGCTTTGCCAGTTCTCCCTCTCCGCTGTGCCGGATGCCGAACCGCTTTTCCCCCAGATTGCCGCCCCTACAGTCGCGGATGCGATTGAGGACGCGTTCGGCCCGGTCGGGATAGGTTTTCCGAATCCAATCGGTAAAAATATCGGCGATCTGATCGTTCAGGCGTACGATGCTGTAGCCGATCTTCCGGGCACCGGACTCGGCGGCCCGCCGGGCGATGGCAATCAGTTCGTGGTCGGTCAAACCCGGGATAACGGGCGCGATATTCACCATGACGGGCACCCCGGCGGCACTGAGGGTCTCGATGGCCCGGAAGCGCTGGGCAATGGTCGCGGTACGCGGTTCCAGCATCCGTCGTACGTCTTCTTCCAGCGTCGTGATGCTGAAACAGACGTGGACCAACTGCTGCGAGGCCATCTCGGTAAGGATACCCAAATCCCTGACGATCAGGCTGTTTTTGGTGATCAGTCCGACGGGATGCTTGAAGTCGCGCAGAACCTCGAGGCACTTACGGGTTAATCCAAATTTTCGCTCCGCGGGCTGATAGGCATCCGTATTGCCCGACATCATGATGGGCATGGGGAGGTAGGACTTTTTCACCAGAGACTGACGCAGTACACTGGGCGCTTCCTCCTTATAGAGAATCTTGGTTTCGAAGTCGAGTCCTGCGCTGTACCCCCAGTACTGGTGAGTGGTGCGCGCGAAGCAGTACACGCAGCCGTGTTCGCACCCCTGGTAGCAGTTCAGGCCGTAGCCGTTACCCAAATCGGGGCTGGTGATCTTATTGAGGATTGTTTTGGGGTGGGTGGGAATGTACTCGGTACGCAGCGCATCTTCCGGATCGGGCAGCTCGTCGTAGCGCAGGTTGTCGTACGGGTTGTGGGTATTGATTTGGGCACCGCGCCCGCGGAGCTTATCGTTCGGGCCGGCCACCTTAGCGTCGCTTCAGTCGAATGGCGTTGCCGATCACCACCACGTCGGAAAAGGCCATGAAGAGGGCGGCCCACATGGGATTAAGGTAGCCGAGCGCGGCCAGCGGAATGGCAACGATGTTGTAGCTGAAGGCCCAGAAGAGGCTCTCCCGAATCGTTTTGACGGTAAGGTGGGCAATGCGCCGGGCCTCTACTAGCAGGGAAAGATCGTCGCGCATGAGCACCACCTGAGCGGCATCGAGGGCGGCGGCACTGGCTCCCCCCAGGCTGATACCGAGGTCCGCCCGGCTCAGGGCGGCGGCGTCGTTGATGCCGTCTCCTACCATTGCGGTCGGCTGCTGATCGCTCAACTGGGTGATGCGGTCGAGTTTTTGATCGGGCAGTTGCTCGGCGTAAACCCGGTCGATCCCCACGGCAGTTGCTACCCGTTCGGCCTTTTCCCGGCGGTCTCCGGTAAGCAGCACCGTTTCCACCCCCTCCCGGTGGAGATTGCGGATGAGTGCGGGTACGCCATCTCGCACGGTATCGATTAGGGTAAACCAGGCAAGTACCTCATCCCCCCGCCGCAGGACCACGTCGGCATCCTCTACCTTACCGTGAGCTGCGCCCAGATAGAAATCGCCCGAAGTAAGGCCGAGCCCGGCAGTCTCCTCCACACTGAGGGTGCCGGCAAAATCTCGGTACGTCCGGTCACTCGGCTCCGCCATGGGTTGCTTCCACAGGTAGTTGCGGATCGAACCGGCGATGGGGTGCGAGCTGTATCCTTCCATTTCGAATACGAGCCGGTGGATAATAGCTGGGTCGTAACCCACTGCAACGGTAAACTCACCAATTTCCAAATCGCCCGTCGTGAGGGTGCCCGTCTTGTCGAATACGATCTGCTTAATTCCATCAAGGGTTTCGACGGTACTGCCGCCGCGGATGAGCACTCCGGCCCTGGCAAGTCGACCGACCCCGACCATTACCGCAGTGGGAGTAGCCAAACCCATCGCACAGGGGCAGGAAATGAGCAGTACGGCGATGGCGTTCATGAGTGCCTGGGTGGCCGTTGCGTAGCCGGTGAGCCATCCGACCAGGAAGGTCAGCACGCTGATGGCGACCACTACCGGGACGAAGATCGCGCTGATGCGGTCGGCCAGGCGCTGCAATTTCGGTTTGTCGGCCTGGGCCGTCTTGACCAGTTCGATGATGCGGGCCAGGGTGCCATCGCGGTAGGTTTCGGTGACTTCGATGGTGGCCTGGCCGGAAACCAGGATGCTTCCGCCCAGGAGCCGCTCCCCCACCCGCTTTTCTACCGGTAGGCTTTCGCCGGTGAGCATGGACTCGTTCACGCTGCCGCCGCCCTCGCGAAGGGTGCCGTCGAGGGGCACGCGGTCCCCCGTGTTGACCCGCACCAGGGTGCCGGGTTTTACTTCATCGACCGGTAGGGTAACGATCGTGCCGCTGGGCATCACCGCGCGGGCGGTTTCCTCCCGCAGTGCCGTGAGTGAACCGATGGCGGTAGTCGTCCGCTCTACGGCACGGGCCTCCAACCAGTTGCCCACCAGGACCAGGGTGATGATGGTAGCCGCCGTCTCGAAAAAATAGTAGCGGGGCTCCAGGAGGTAAAGGCCTACCAAACTGTAGACGAATGCCGCGGTAGCCCCCAGAAAGATCAGGACGTCCATGTTGAGCATCCGCTGCCGCAGACCGGCGAGGGCCGACCGTCCGAAGTGGAGCCCCCCGATCAGGTAAACCGGCAGCGTAAGGCCAAACTGCACCCACCCGTTTTCGAGTAAGGGCACCTCCAGCCCGGTCATCATCACGAAGTGGCCAAGCAGCAGTGGAAGGGTAAAGGCCGCACAGATCAGCAACCGGCGGTGGGCCGTCAGTCCGGTGGGGACAGCAGGGGTGCCGTCGGCATCGTCTTCGACTACCGTGTAGCCCAGCTTTTGAATTCCGGCCTTCACTGCTCCTGCGTCCGCGACCAAATCGTCCTGCCGGTAACGCACTTCCCTGGTCTGGAAGTTGACCATCACGTCCTGCAGACCCTCCCGTTCCAGGAAGCGCTGAATGGACATGGCGCAGTTGTTGCAGTCCATCCCGTCGACCCGTAATTCTATAATATCTGCGCGTTTCGTCACGAACTAAATGGTATTAAGTAACTTCTAGAGGTAACGCCCGACCGGGCAATACGGTTAACTTAAACACGCTACCATGAAAACGTTCCACACCCTACTTCTTATCTCCCTGCTCGGCCTGTGGGCCTGCGGCGGCGACACTGAAGAAACCGCCATGGACCAGGGCGGCGTCGAGGAAGAAGACGGCACCCTGATCGGATCGGGCAACCCCAATAATGACGCGATCACGCTTACGGACATGCCTCCGACCGAGGATTTCCCCAATGCCAGCATCGACGATTGGTCGTACGACGCCGGCACCTTTAACTATACGATCAGCGGCGGCTACACCCTCGGCCGGCAGACCGATGACGCGAGTTCCGTAATGTGCGCCAATTCCGATAAGGGGCAACACATTCACCTCATCATCGACAACGAGCCCTACATCGCCAAGTACGAGCCTACGTTCAACCAGCCCATGACCAACGGTGAGCACTACCTGCTGACCTTCCTGAGCCGGAGCTACCACCAGTCGATCAAAACCGACAAGGCCCACCGCGCCGTGAAGGCCAGCGTCAACAACAACAGCTTCTCGAACCCGCAACCCATTACCGAACCGATGCTGTTCTACAGCCGTCCGAAAGGAACCTACACGGGTAAGGCGGAAACCGAGAACGTGATGCTGGACTTCTACCCCGTCAACGCCCCCCTCGGCGATGAGTACCAGGTCAAGGCCAGTGTCAACGGCAAGGAATTCATGATCGACGAATGGAAAGCCTACTACCTCAAGGGCCTTCCGATGGGCGAAAACACCATCACCCTTACCCTCATGGCCGGCGACAGCATCGTCGACGCGCCGCTGAATCCCGTCGTGCGGACCTTCACCTTACAGGAGCTGCCAACCGAAGCGGCCGGGAAATAATTTCCGCTCTGTCTTCTACGCAAAAACGCCCCGGCTACCTGACGGTAACCGGGGCGTTTCTTGTTTAGCGTTATGATTAGTCCTCGAAACGGGTGATCTCGCCACTCTTGACCCGGGCCCGGTAACTCGAGAGGGCCCGTCGGACATTGGGCATCAGGATGTAGAGCCCCAGCACGTTCGGGAAACACATCGCGAAGATCATCGCATCCCCAAAATCGAATACGGCACTAGCCGAGATGGCCGATCCGATGACGACGAAGATGCAGAAGATGATCTTGTACACCGCCTCGTTGGTTTTGCTTTCCCCGAAGAGGTAGGTCCAGGACTTCAGGCCGTAGTACGACCAACTGATCATGGTTGAGAGCGCGAAGAGGATAACCGCCACGCCGAGTACGACGGGGAACCAGCTGATGACGCTTTCGAAAGCGGCCGAGGTAAGGGTGATGTCACCGACCTGTCCGCTCGTCTTGTTGGCAAATGCGGCATCGGCACCGTAGCCTCCGTAGTTCGTGATGATGATCACCAGGGCGGTCATGGTACAGATCACCACGGTATCGATGAAGGGCTCGAGCAGGGCGACGATTCCCTCGCTGATGGGTTCGTCGGTCTTGGCGGCCGAGTGGGCGATGGACGCCGATCCGACGCCCGCTTCGTTACTGAAGGCTGCCCGACGGAACCCTTGAATCAGGACTCCGATGATGCCGCCGTAGAGGGCCTTTGCGTTGAAGGCACCGTCGATGATGGTTCCGAAGGCCGCCGGTACGTCCGCAATATGGTATCCCAGCACGACCAGGGCGCCGAGTACGTAAATACCGACCATGAAGGGAACGACCTTGTCCGTCACCCGGGCAATACTCTTAATGCCACCGATGATGATGAGGCCCACGGTGATGGCCATGGCCACGCCGAAGATCCACCCGCGACCGTAGAAGAAGCTGTCTACCCCACCGGTCACTTCCGTCAACTGTTGGGTAGCCTGGTTGATCTGCACCATGTTACCTCCGCCGAAGCTGCCGCCAATACAGGCGATGGAAAACATCACGGCGAGTACCTTGCCCAAGGTAGCCCAACCGGGCCCCTTTTCCCGTAGTCCCTTATCGAGGTAGTACATCGGACCCCCGGACACCGAGCCGTCGGCGTGCACGTCGCGGTACATCACACCGAGGGAACACTCTACGAATTTAGAGGTCATACCCAGCAAGCCGGCAATGATCATCCAGAAGGTGGCTCCCGGCCCGCCGAGGGCTACGGCATAGGCCACTCCGGCGATGTTACCGACGCCGACCGTGCCGGAAAGCGCGGCGGTCAGGGCCTGAAAGTGGGAGACCTCCCCGGCGTCGTCGGGGTCGTCGTACTTCCCCCTGACCACGTCCAGGGCGTGCTTAAAGCCGGTAATGTTAATGAAGCCCATGTAGATGGTGAATACCGTAGCACCTACGATCAGCCAGGGCAACACGAAGGGGATCTCGAAACCGCCAATGGGAACCGTAAAGAAGACAATCGACTCTACTACCTGGGTAATGGGCTCAAAAACGGCCTGGATTTTCTCGTCAATGGTAGTTCCGGTGGTCTCGACGTCTTCCACCAGTGCCGGATCTTCCTGGGCGAATAAGAGGAGCGGGCCGAGCACCGATAGAAGTAAAAAGTAAAAACGTTTGACCATGCGGTAGATTGATTTGAGCGTGACGCAAGGTAGGAACTTTTTAAAAGCTCAAAAACAACACTACCTTACGACCACGCTATGCCTGCTCTCCCCACCGCTACTGACACCGCGCTCTTCGCAGCCCTGCGGACGGGTGAATCCGCCGCCCTCGATGAATTGTTTCGCCGCCATTACGTAGAACTCTGTCGGGTGGCCATCCGACTGGTAACCGACGGGGCCGCAGCCGAAGACATCGTGCAGGAAATGTTTACCAGCCTGTGGACGAAGCGGGATAAACTACCCGAGGAGACACCGGCGGTCTCCGCCTACTTACGCCGGTCCGTACGCAACCGCAGCCTGAATTTTCTGCGCGACCGCAAACGCATTCCCGTCGACAACGGGGACATCCCCGAAAACTCCACCGATACCCAGTATCAGCCCGCGGCCGCCCTCGAACAAGAGGAACTGCAGGTTCGCATCAACCGGGCCATCGACCGACTGCCGGAGCGCTGCCGCCTGGTCTTTGTGATGAGCAAAGTGGAGGATATGGCACACCGGGAAATCGCCGAAGAACTGGGGATTTCCGTCAAAACCGTTGAAAACCAGATGACCCGGGCCTATAAGTTCCTTCGGGAGTGGTTAGCGCCGGCAATTCTACTAATCTTCGCCTACTTTGGTTAATTTGAGCCCATCGAGTCAGCCAACGGACCAAACTCCGCCAAAAGCACCCCCACCCTTTGGGGGGCTTACCTACATTTGGGGTCCAGTCAGTGAAGCACCCACTCACGAACTTTAACCCATGCGTCTAGATCACAAGGACATCGACCGATTGGTCTCTACTTACCGGGAGGACTTTACCCCCGACGTGGAGAAAGGGTTGCGGCGGCTTCACGGACGGATTACTCCCGTCCGGCAATTGCGTCCTCATTCCCGCCAGACCTACCTTTTCGGGGCCGCGGCTGCCATCGCCCTGCTCGTCGCCTTCTTTTTCCTCTTCATCGGCACGGGCAACCAGCAACTGCTGGTCAACCACACCGGTGCCCCCCTCGCGTTTGACCTGCCCGACGGCACCCGGATCGTCCTGCAGCAGGGCAGTGAGGCTGGCTACAATGCGGACGAGTACAACCTCGAAACGCGGGAGGTGCAACTCGACGGCCAGGCCTACTTTGAAGTGCGCCCGGATGCCGACCGTCCTTTCCTCGTTGCGAACGGCGACAGCGAACTGCGGGTGACGGGTACCGCCTTCAATTTGCGTACGGAAGGCAACGTGATGGAAGTAGAGGTTTCGGAAGGATCCGTTACGCTTGAGCAGGCCGGGGAACGCATCGCCGTAGCCGCACTGGAGTGTGGCCTCGCCGAAGCCGGTAAACCCCTCCGCCATGCCGCCTCGCCGAACCTCAATCACCACGCCTGGCGTACCGGAGAGCTCAAGTTCGACCACACGCCCATTTCCGAAGTCATTGGTTATTTCCACGACAACTGGGGCATCGAGTGCACCTGGGCCGGAGCAAAGGAGTGCGACTACGCCGTAAGCGGCAATTATCAGGGCGGGGACGCAGGAGCAGTGCTGGAGGATATAGCTAAGCTCGGTGGCCTTACCCTTACCGCAACCAGTACCGACGGTAAACATTATGAGTTGAGCGGACCTTGTCCCTTATAAACCCTTCGCTTCATGGGATGGCCGCGCCTGCTGTTGATCGTACTACTGCTGGGCGGGCCGCTGGCACGCCTCAGCAGTCAGCAGGAACAGGAACGATTTGCGCTGCCCCGGCGGGTCGTCACGCTCGAACAGGCCCTTACCGCCCTGAATGATGCCGGTGCCCACCTCAGTTACCGGCCCGATCAACTACCGGATAAGGCCATTCGCCTCCCCGGCGGCCGGCGCACCCTGGCCCGCTGGCTTGACCTCTTGTTGCGGGATACGGAGCTGACTTATTCTCAAGGGGCCGCTGGATACCTCGTGCTCCCCGATCCCGATCTCCTGAACCGGACGTTCAGTGCGTTCGGCATGATTACCGACTCTCGTACCGGTGAGCGGCTCATCGGCGCTACGGTGCAGTGGGTGGACCGGGGCACCGGTACCCAAACCAATGAATACGGATTTTTCACCCTCCCTTCCCGGGGGGGCAGTCAGCGGCTACGCGTCACGTACATTGGATACTTCCCCTTCGAGCAGGAGGTGTTGCTGCGGTCCGACACCCTCGTCAACCTGGCCCTGCAGCCCAATCGTGAGCTACCCCAGATCATCGTTACCGCCGCCGGAAACGAGGGAGAAAGCAGTAGCTACCTTGAAACCGGTACCAGGATCGGGCGGGCGGAAGTCACCCAGCTCGGCGGTCTGGGGGGGGAAGCGGACCCCCTGCAACTGGCCCGACTGCTCCCCGGAGTAACCAGCGGAGCGGATGGCATCGGTGGCGTCTTTATTCGCGGCAGCGAAGCGGGTCACAACTTAATTTTACTCGATGGGGTGCCGGTATACGGCCTAAACCACGCGGGTGGACTGTTCAGCATTTTCAGTAATCAGGCGATTCGGCGCATCGATTTATACAAGGACGGATTACCCGCCCGCTTCGGGGGTCGGATCGGTGGCGTACTCGACGTACATACCCGTGACGGCAACCTGTACGAGAATGAACTTACGGTGGGAAGCAGCCTACTGAGCGCCCAGGTGTCAGCGGAAGGGCCGATCAAACCGGGGGAAAGCTCCTATCTCCTTACGGGCCGGTATTTCTGGGCGGGGAAGCTGATTCGGGAATACAGTCGCCAGTACAAAAGCAAGCGCGGCCGGCGGGGGCTTACCGACTATGATGTTTACGATCTTAACTTCAAACTAAACCAGCGAGCCGGCCGGCGGGGAAGGATCTACCTCAGCCTCTATTCCGGTTCCGACGATTACACCAACTCCAGTTGGCAATCTAAGACCATCTCACAGACCACCGAGGCCGGTGCCACATTTTTGTACACCACTCCCGTATCCCGCAGGGAGGACCTAAAGTGGGGGAACACCGTAGGCGCCCTGCGCTACAACCACGTATTCTCCAATCGCACCTTCGGCAATTTCCGCCTCTCCTACAGCGATCTGCTTACCCAATCCGCCTTCGAACGGTCGGACAGCCTCCTCAACCTCACCAACGGTTACGCTCACGGGGATGTCTTTAGCGGCAGCTACGCTTCCCAAATCCGGCAGTTTGGTTTTGCCTTTGACGGACAAACCAGTCTTGGCGTAAGCAACTTCGTCCGCTACGGCGCGGAAGTCAATGCCCACCGGTTCGAACCCCACCTGCTCAACGGGAACGAAAAACTGGCGGTATACATCAGCGAAAATACCGACCAGTCCGACGGTGCCCACCACCCGCTGCAGTACACGCTATACGGTTCGTACAACGGCACCGTGGGCAGCACGTTTTACCGCTTAGGACTGCGGGGCGGACTGTGGAGTAATCAGGGTAAGGGCTACTTCTCCCTATCCCCACGAGTGGTTCTGGCGGGACCCCTCTCGCCTACCGTCGACTGGCAAGCCACTTACGACCGCACGGTTCAGCCCGTTCACCTGCTGAACAGCTTCGTGATCGGTCTGCCGTCCGACCTGTGGGTTCCGTCCGCGCCCACCCTGGCTCCCTCAACCGCCGATCAGGTCAGCGGTAAGATCAAGTTCAGTCCGTTTCCGACCTGGAGCGTGGAATCCGGAGTTTACTACAAAGCCTTACACCGCCTGGTGGCCTATTCCGAAGGGTCCCAGACCAGCGACAACTGGATGCAGAACCTTAGCCGGGGCAGCGGTGAGGCGTACGGTTTTGAAACGGTGGCGCAGCGCAGCCGTGGCCGATTGCGGGGTTGGCTCAGTTATACCTTAGCCCGTAGCCAGCGCGACTTCGACGATCAGATAAACCTCGGACGTCCCTTTCCTTTTCGCTACGATCGGCGCCACTCCGTTAAATTGCTCATGATCTACCAACTTGCGGAGCGAACCACCATTACGGGAAGTTGGCGCTACGAGACGGGTCTGGCATATAGCCTGAGCCTCGAAACCATACAGGATCCCGCCATTGGAGGATCGGCCGAACTGCCGATCACCAGCGAACGCAACGGCTACCGGATGCCACCCAACCACCGCTTCGACCTGAACCTGCATACCACCCTCAGCGCGCCCGGAAGCAAGTTCACTCACTCGATTGATGTCGGCGTCTACAATCTTTATAACCGCCACAATCCGGTCTACTTCGAAACCCGTCCGGAATACTATATCGACGAAGACGAACTACTTAGTCGCACGCAGTTCTACCAGATATTCGTCGCGCCACTGTTGCCGGTTCTCAGTTATCACCTCACCTTCAGCAGCGGGGAGCAACCATTTTTTGGTAGATAGTTGACAATAGAGTATTTTTACCTTCTATGCGAATTTTCGCTTACTACCTCCGGTGTTGCACGGTGGCGGCTGGTTGCTGCCTGACGCTGCTCTTTGCCTGCGAGGAACCGGTGGAGCTTAACATAGATATCCCCAAAAGCCGGCTGGTAATCAATTCCAACTTCTACCCGAACGAACTGGTCGTACTACGAATTTCCTCAACCCGACCGATCGGCGGCGTTTCCCACGCCAACATCGACAACGCAGAGGTAAGCCTGTTCGAGGGCACCGAATTAGCCGAGAGCCTGGAGTACCTCCCCGATCCCGAAACCGCGGGCGCAGGCAGTTACCGCACCAAAGTCTTCCGGCCAAAGGTCGGACAGCAGTATACCATCCACGTTGCGGCCGAAGGCTACGATCCGGTCACCGCGGTCAGCAGCATCCCCGATCCCATCGCGATCACTTCGATTGCCATCAACGGCCTGACTAAAATGACCGTAGACGACCTCACTACCTACGATTATTCCCTGCTTATCGATTATGCCGATCCGGTAGAGGAGACGAACTACTACGATTTACGAATCTATCAGGAGGTTATCGGCTATAAAATGAGCGCCAAGGGAGACACGGTCCGCCAGAGCGCTTACCTCAAGTCCGTTGGAACACCCACCCGTGCTGCCGGACAGGGAGCGACGGTGAGCGTGCTCCTCCGGGATAAGTGCCAGATGAACGCCATAGAGGTTCACCTCCAGAGTCAGTTAGATGCCAGCCGCGAACTTCCCGGTGAAATTGTCGCCGAGCTACGTACCGTGAGCCCTGAATATTATTTCTACAAGCGCAGTTTGCTTGGGTACGAAGGCACCAGCCTACCCCTGAACGAACCGGTCATCCTCTTTAATAATGTCGACCAGGGACTTGGGGTCTTTGCCGGCTACAATTCCGTTCAGCAAAAGCTCCTGCTTCTCCCGGAGTAATCACCGGTTAGCATCTTGCGGCAGCAACCGAATGACGAAGGTCTGGGCCCACCGGTCGTGCAGCGCCCGACTCCACGGATCCATGATCAGCCAGACGGCCGAGAAGACCGGTAAGTTGTTGCAGATATTTACCAACAGGTTCTGGTTGAGGGGGAAACTCGACATGTAATTAACGTACAACTCCAGGTTGTTGACCTCCCTAAATTCGGGGGTCTCGAACATGCGGATTTGTACGAACAACGTAGCGAAGGCGGATACGGCAAACGGCAGATACCGTACGAAACTTTGGTTCAGACCGATCTTCCTGTTCGTGCCGCGGTCGACCACCCGCAGTCGCATGATCCACTTTCCCACCGTAAAGCCCAGAAAACTTTCGGTTAGCGGCTTATACAGACTTTGCACCAGCCAGAGGGCAATCACGGCATAAAGGAGCGGTTGCTCTACCATGAAATAAAACGTGGCATACATCACCGGAATCATCACGAACTGATCCACCAGATAGGCAGCTACTCGGGGGAGAAAACCCGCCGTGGGGACGGTGGTGGGGTCGGGAAGGTCCTGGATGGTCTGTGAAGTCACGGTAAATTATCTATGCCTGACGGTAGACGACGTAGCTGTTAGCCAGGATATCGTGCGCCGCCTGCTTCGGTTTGTTGAAAAGCATCACCAGTGCCGAAAGCAGGGGTATGAGGGAGGTGAATTGCTGGATACGACTCAAACGTACAATCTCTGGGTCGCTCTGCAAAAAGGTAACGTAGCTGATGTAACCATCCAGGGCGTGAAAGGATTCGCGACCAAACATTTCAATGTTTAAATAAACACCCACCACCGTGGCGACTAACCAGGGGGTATAGCGTATCCAGGCTTCCCCCATACCCAGAAAGTTTCCTCGATCGTCAATGACGCGGAGCTTACAGGCCATTTTCCCGACGGTAGCGCCGTAAAAATGCTCCATGAGCGGTTTGTAAGCCGCGGTGAGCAGCAGCACTAGAATAACGGCGATCAGACTAGGCTGGTACACCGTAAACAGGATGGTGAGTGCGGCTGCAGGCAGTAGAATCAGAAAATCGATCAATGCGGCAGCCACCCGGATCCAGAAACCCGCCGGCCGGGCCGCCCCTAGGATCTGCTCCTCATCGTTTGAGTCGGTCGTCATAGTGAATCGTTTAACGACTCAAAACTACGGTTCCCAGCTCTTTTGCGAGCGCCATTCGCATTTCGTCGAGTTTCATTTGCACCCGTAGGTGAGTGCGCATCTTCTCGAAATTGCCCGAGGCTTCGAGTCTGGCGATCTCGGCCGCGTTCTCCCTACCCTTCCGCTCGATCTTTTCCATTCGGAAGATGCGGAGGAAAATCTCCGCCGCCAGCCGGTGATTTTCCTCCGGAGCCTTCTGGCTGAGCCGAAGCCCATACTTGAGTTTCCAGTTGGGACTGTAGGTGTAGGGGCTTATGGCTGCCTCTACGGCAAGCTTGCGCAGGTCCTGATCGGGATGGCTGGTATACCAGGCGGGATCCGGAGCTTTGCCCCGCTCACGAAGGGCCGCCATCACGGAGAGGACCATCTCCCGGTATCGCTCGCTGTCGAAGTCGCCGAGCAGGTCCGCCACGTTGGTCGTTAGGTAGGTGGCCACGTCGGTACCGGTGGCCTCGTCGTACTCCTTGTGTCCGTGCAGGACGAGCAACTGCACCAAAAACTTCTCCTGGTACCCGTGACCCAGTTCAATGTCCGACGCGGCGCTTGCTTCTTCGGGTGCGGTTGGTGCAGTGACCCTTACCCCATTGTCCGGTCCGTCGATTTCCGTTGCCCAGCCCGGCTCCTGCAGGTGAGCCCAATCGTCTTCGTCGGGAGTACTTTCCTGTGCGCGGGGTTTGGTTGCCATCTCGTTGCGCCGACGTTGCCTTGCTTCCCGATCCTGGTCCTTGCGGGTCTGGGAGCGACGGTCCGCGATGGCCTTATTGACCAAGTTAATGAGCAGCTTTTCCTCGATCCCCAGCCGGCCACTGAACTGTTGGAGATAGGCGGCCCGTTTCAGCGGATCTTCTACAAGGGCAAGGGTCGACCCGATGTCCCGAATTGCGGTTGTACGGCTAGCGACGTCATCGCCGGCTTCCTCCAGCAGAAGATCGGCCTTAAAGAATAGAAAGTCCTTGCGCTGCTCCTCCAAGTACTGCTCGAAGGCGGTGCTGCCTACCTGCTGCATGTAGCTGTCCGGGTCCTGACCTTCCGGCAACACGACCACCCGGACGTTCAGGTCGGCGGTAAGCAGCACGTCCACCCCACGCAGCGCCGCTTTAATGCCGGCCTTGTCGCCGTCGTAAAGCAGGGTGACGTTCTCGGTAAATCGCTTGACGAGGCTGGCCTGTCCAGACGTCAGACTCGTACCAGAGGTAGCCACCACGTTACGGACTCCATTCTGGTGTAGGCTGATCACGTCGGTGTAGCCCTCTACCATGTACACGTTGTCCAGCTTGCGCACCGCCTGACGGGCCTGGAACATACCGTAGAGGACGTCCGATTTGTGGTAAATTTCCGTTTCCGGGCTGTTGACGTACTTCGGGGCTTTAACGTCTTTTTTCAGCACCCGCCCGGCAAAGGCAATGGGTTTACCCGCCAGGTTGTGGATGGTAAACATGACCCGATCGTAGAAAAAATCTCTGCGATTGCGGATGAGGCCCAACTTTTCCAGCTGCTCTTCCCGGTGACCGGCCGCGGTGGCCGCCTTCAGCAACCCATCCCTGCTGACCGGCGCGTAACCGAGTCCGAAGGTCTCCATGGTCTCCTTCAGGAAGCCCCGTTGCTTGAAGTAACTCAGTCCGATGCTCTTTCCCTCTTCGGTGTTATACAGTTGATCTTCGAAGTAGGAACGGGCAAAGTCGTTGGTGATGATCAGGCTGTCGCGCTCCTGTAGTTCTGCCCGAACCTCCTGGCTGACTTCCCGCTCCTCCAGCTTAATGTTGTACTTGCCGGCGATCCACTTGATCGCGTCCGGAAAAGTGAGCTGCTCGAGCTCCATCAAAAACTTTACGGGGTCGCCCCCTACCCCGCAGCCGAAACACTTGTATATATTGCGGGCTGGATTGACGTTAAAGGATGGCGTTTTCTCGTTGTGGAAGGGGCAGAGGCCTGAGTAATTATTGCCCCGCCGCCGCAGGTTTACGAAATCTCCGACCACATCCTCGATGCGCGCCGTGTCGATCACTTCCCGTACACTCTCGTCCGTAATCATGGGCGTAAAGGTACGAAATTTAATGGTCGGCTAAGTGTCAGATTCTAGCATAACTTTAAATGCAACAGGCTGAAAATCAGATACATTATATTTTGTGTAACACGATAATTCTTCCGTTCTGCATACTTTTTTGCTTTCTGAGTGTCTTATTAGTATAATAAGCGTGGCGACCCGCGAAAGTCGCAAGAATTTAATGGGTGTTCTCATAGTGTGTGGACTGTCCCGACGGCATTTTGGTCGCTCGGGGCAGTTTTTTTTTGCTATGGCCCGACTTCCCCGATCACTTGCAGTTGACTGAGGTCGGGAGTGGGTTTTCCACCTTCGTCTTCCAGCGTAATCGCAAATGCGGCCACGCCCGGTAAGTAGGGTACGCTGAGGAGCGCGTCGTTGGTGAGGTTCTGATCGAGTACGCCGAGATCCTGTGGGCCTTCCCCGTCGATCGCCCAGAGCTGGTACTGCTTACCCGTCGGGGGTGCGGGCAGGTTCACCGCGGAGAACAGCGTCTGTTCCGAGGTGGGATTGTAGAACACCACGGCCCGGCTCTCGGGTGCGTTCGGGGAACCGGCCAGAACTACGTTGCGGGTTTCGACGCTTGCCAGGACGGCAAGCTGTTGCCGATTCTCCTCGACCCGCTGCTGAATACTGTCGCAGTCGTCCTGTAGGGTGGTAAACTGCTGCCGCGCTTCGAGTAGTTCCGTGCTTGATTGGCGCAGTGCGTCCTCACGGGCCTGTGACTTCACCAGCAGGTAGGCAATTCCCAGCAGGGCCAGAGCAAGCGCAATGGCCAGCGCCCAGACAGCTGCGCCGCCCGAACGGGAGGCTTCGGTGGCAGGTCGCGCGACGGAGCTCGTAGTGGGTGCTGCCTGCTCACTCCGGATTCGCTGAAGTGCATGGTCCAGTACGGAGGGTGCGGGGGCTGCGGTCGCTTGGCCCTGCAGCACCGCATACTGCTCCAGTGCCCGTTCAATTTCACCCAGTTCGGCCCTTACTTCCGGGTACTGTTCGGCATACTGCTCCACCCGCCGACGTTCGTCGGGAGATAAGCGGTCCAGAACGTAGAGTTCCAGTTCGCCGGAGTTTATGTATGCTTGAATGTCCACGGTGGTCTAAGGGAAGTTGGCGGTTAGATTAGGAGTGAGTAAATGAATAAGATGACAAGTTCATGTTTCAGGAGTTTCCTCAGTTGCTGCAACGCGCGGCGAGACCGGGTCTTGACCGTGCCAAGCGGCAGGTCGAGCGCCTCAGCGGTTTCAGCCTGAGTATAGTCCTTAAAGTAGAGCAGGTCAATTATTGACCTATGTTTGGTATCGAGGTTGTTCAGCAGCTTAGCCAGGCCGATATGCTCTACGGACATCGACTCACTAAGGTTGTCGTGGTTAACTACGACAGCATCTATCTGATCGGTTTTCCCACCCTTTCGGTATGACTTGGATCGGACACGGTCAATCGAGGCATTGCGGGCGATCCGCGCCATCCACGTGTACAGCCTACTTTTATCCGGTTCGTACTTATCTATGTTCTGCCAGATGCGCATCAGCACGTCCTGAAGTACCTCCTGACCAACCTCCGGATCGGTGACGATCCTGGATATAATGAGGTTAAGCGCCCCGCCGTAATGGTCGAACAGATACCGCATACCCGCTTCGTCCTTCGCGAGAAGGAGCTTTAGCAGGACAGCCTGATTATCTGAATTCCCCGTAGCGGGCATGCTGGAAGTATAGTTTTTGCGGCGGCGCGCGGGTGCAATGTACAGCAAAAAAAAAGCCGTACCCTTCCGAAAAAAAATGTTTTACGGGAGGACTTAGGTTTCTTCAACGGGCGAAGGGCTAAATTGTGCGCGCTCCCTCCGGGAAGCGCAAACGGATAAAGCGCATTTAAATGAAAGCATTATTAGGCGGTATTGGCTTCGGACTGGTGTTCCTGATTTTCTGGCTGGTCCTGTTGAGCACGGGACGGCAGCAGGAAGCAACTTCCGCCCAACTGTCAACGGAGGTGTCGCCACCCACGACGGGCCTACCCCAACTGGTACGCGCCATCGACCTCACGGGCCCCTTTACTTTCGCAGGCCAGGAGGTTCCCGTGGATAATTTCGACGTCCGGGAGCGGCTCGACCTGGAACTAACGCGCAACGCCTATTTCCACCGCAATACCCTACTGTTGCTCAAACGCCGCACCCGCTACTTCCCCACCATCGAACGCATTCTTGCGGAGGCGGGCGTGCCGGACGACCTGAAGTACCTCGCCGCGGCGGAAAGCACCCTCACCGAAGCCGTCAGTCCGGCGGGAGCCAAGGGAGTGTGGCAGTTCATGGCTCCGACGGGCCGCGCTTACGGACTGCGGATCGACGGGGAAGTTGATGAGCGCTTTCACCTGGAAAAGGCCACCCGCGCTGCGACCCTTTACCTCAAGGATTACTACAAGAAATTCGAAGACTGGCATAAGGTGGCCGCTGCCTACAATATGGGCGGCCCTAACCTAAGCAAGTGGCTCGAGCGCCAGCGGGCGGAGGCGATCTACGACCTCGACATCAATGCGGAAACGATGCAGTACGTTTTCCGGATCGTCGCACTCAAAACCATCCTGGAGGACCCTGAGTCTTTCGGCTATCACCTGGAGGCATCGGATACCTACCCAAGCCTCGATGACTTCCGCACCGTGACCGTCGATCGCTCCGTATCCAACCTTGGCGATTTTGCCCTCGCCCAGGGAACCACCTACCGCCTGCTCAAGCGGTACAATCCCTGGCTGATCAGCGGAAGCCTGAGCGTGGATCCGGATAAGCCCGTGGAAGTCCGTATTCCGACCGGATCAAACTGAGACTAGCCTACCTTTAGTCCGCCCGAGCCACAACCTTTCGATCGTGAAGAAGTCCAGTCTGCTTAAACCCTACGCCCACTACCTGCGTCGCCGCATCCGGTACCGCGCCGGTTTCGCGGTGGAGATGCAGGAGGAAATCAGGAAAGACCTGGTGCGCACAGCGCGCAATACCGCCTTCGGGAAGGATCATTCGTTCGACCGGATCAAGACTTACGCCGACTTCAAACGCCACGTACCGATCGGAGACTACGAGGCGTTCCGCTCCTACTTCGACCGCACTAAAGCCGGCGAGGCCGACGTGTGCTGGCCGGGCAAGCCACGCTATCTGGCCAAAACCAGCGGCACCACCAGCGGCGTCAAGTACATCCCCCTCACCCGGGACAGCCTCCCCAATCACTTCGGGTCCGCCCGCAACGCCCTGTTCAATTACGTTGCCGAGACGGGTCACTCCCGCTGGCTGGACGGAAAAATGATCTTCCTCAGCGGCAGTCCCGAAATGGGATCTACCAACGGGATCCCGACCGGGCGGCTCTCCGGCATCGTCAACCACGAGGTACCCGCCTGGCTGAGAACCAACCAGCTGCCCTCCTACCCGACCAATTGCATCGAGGACTGGGAAACCAAACTGGAGGCCATCGTGGACGAAACCATTGGTGCCGACATGCGCCTCATCAGCGGCATCCCGCCCTGGGTACAGATGTACTACGAACGGCTACTGGCCCGCAGCGGCAAACGGACGATCAAGGAACTGTTTCCCAACTTCGAGATGTTTGTCTACGGCGGCGTCAACTTCGAACCCTACCGGGAATCGCTGGAACGGCTCGTCGGGGAGCGCATTCCCAGCGTAGAGACCTACCCGGCCAGCGAGGGTTTTTTAGCCTACCAGGACAGTCAAACCGAACCGGGCCTGTTGCTCAACACCGCCAGCGGCATCTTCTTCGAGTTCGTGCCGGCCGAGGAGGTTTTTTCGGACAATCCGCCCCGGCTCTCGCTCGGTGAAGTGGAAGTAGGTAAGAACTACGCGGTGATCCTGTCTACCACCGCCGGACTGTGGGGTTACAACCTGGGCGATACGGTCGAATTCGTAAGCACCGAGCCCCACCGCATCCTGGTCACCGGCCGGGTTAAGCACTTCATCAGTGCCTTCGGCGAGCACGTCATCGGCAAGGAGGTGGAGTCCGCCCTGCTGCGGGTCGCACAGGAGCACAGCGTGAGCGTCACGGAATTCACCGTGGCGCCGCAGGTAAATCCGGAATCGGGCCTCCCCTACCACGAGTGGTTTGTGGAATTCGGTACCCCGCCAGCGGACCTGGCTGCCTTCGCGGCGGCCGTAGACCGAGAAATGGTGGAGGAGAACCTGTACTACCGCGACCTGATCGAGGGTAAAATCCTGCGACCGCTGGTGATGCGCGAGCTTCCCGCGGGGGCGTTCCGCGAGTACATGAGAAGTCAGGGCAAACTGGGAGGGCAGAATAAAGTGCCCCGGCTCTCCAACGATCGGGCGCTGGTGGACCGGCTGTGATCCGCGCCGAATTTCCTTAGCTTAGCGGCGAACTACATTCCACCTATGCGCACCATTTATTCTTTGCTTTTTGCCACCTTGGCCTGCACCTGCGTCCGCGCCCAAACGCCCACCTTTTCTTTCCTGAGCGACGAGCAGAATGAGTTTGTGGCCTCCGAGATCCAGCGGCTGACTCTCAAGCAGAAAGCAGGACAAATGACGCAAGTGGCGGTCGACCTGGTGTTCGAAGGACAAACGTACGTGCTTACGGTCCCGCCCGTCTTCAGCGAGGAAAAACTCAACCACGTCATTGGTGAACAGGAGATCGGCTCGATCCTGAACGTGCCGAGCCGCTCGATCCCCACCCCCGCCGAATACCGGGAATACATCGGAAAGATCCAGGAAAAGGCAATGGCAACCACCGGCGTACCGGTCATTTATGGCCAGGACGCAGTGCACGGTGCCAACTACGTCAAGGGAAGCACGCTCTACGCCCAGCCCCTCGGCGTGGCCGCCAGTTTCAATACGGAACTCGCGACCGAACTGGCACGCATCACCGCCTACGAGTTGAAGGCGGCCAGCATACCGTGGAACTTTAGCCCGGCGATGGACGTCGGTCGCCACCCCGCCTGGCCCCGTACCTGGGAAAGTTTTGGAGAGGACACGTACGTCAACCAACAATTCGGGCTGGCGATGCTGCACGGATACCAGGGCGATGGCATCAGCGGCAAGGACAATGTGGTCGCCTGCCTGAAGCACTTCACCGGCTACGGCGCCCCCGCCAGCGGACGGGACCGTACCCCGGCCTACCTGCCCGAACGGCAACTGCGCGAACACTACTTGCCGCAGTTCCAGGCCGCCATCGACTCCGGTGCCATCACCATCATGATCAACTCCGGCGAGATCAACGGCGTCCCCGTCCATACGAGTAAGGAATTGCTGACGGACATCCTGAGAAACGAAATGGGCTTTGAAGGCCTGCTGGTGTCCGACTGGCAGGACGTCCGCTACCTCTACGAACGCCACAAAGTCGCAAGCAACCTTAAGGAAGCCGTACGAATGGCCATCGGGGCGGGAATGGACATGAGCATGACCGCCGTGACCACCGAATTTCCGGACGTGGTGGTCGAACTGGTGCAGGAAGGCGAACTTTCCGAAAGCCGTATCGACACCTCGGTAGCCCGGATCCTGGCCGTGAAGGTCGCGCTCGGCCTGTACGAAAAGAACGTGTGGGATCCGGAGGAATTTCCTGATTTCGGCGGCGAGCGCTTTGCCCGCAAGGCCCTGCAGTCGGCCGAGGAAGCGATCGTCCTACTCAAAAACGACGGATTGCCGCTGCCCATCGCGGCCGATCAGCGAATCCTCGTCGTCGGGCCCACTGCCGACAACATGCGCAGCCTCAACGGAGGGTGGACCTACAGCTGGCAGGGACAGGAGGCCGACCGGTATCTGGAGGACTTTCACACCATCCGGGAAGCCATTCAGCGTCAGTTTCCGGGGCGGGTTACCTACGCGTCAGGGGCCAGCTTCGATACCCTGCAGGACGTGACCACCGCGGTGTCGCTCGCCCGGGAATCCGACATCATCGTCCTGTGCGTCGGGGAGTTGTCCTACACCGAAGATCCGGGCAACATCAATTCCCTGGTGCTTCCCCTTGCCCAGCGCACCCTGTTTGACGAACTGCACCAGGTCGGTAAGCCCATCGTTCTCGTCATGGCGGCGGGTCGTCCGCGCCTGATGACCGGGCTTGCCAATCGCTCCAAAGCCGTGCTCTTCGCGCCCTACCCCGGCCCACGCGGGGGAGAAGCCATTGCTTCTATCCTGTCCGGCCGGATCAATCCCAGTGGTCGACTGCCCCTCACCTACCCCCGTCATACCAACGCCCTGGTACAGTACGACCACAAGCCCACCGAAGCCCGCAACGGGACCTACAACCCGCTGTTTGAGTTTGGCTACGGCCTCAGCTACACTGACTTTGTCTACTCCGATCTCAGCGTAAGCAGCCGGGTCATGAACCCCAACGACACCATGGAAATCTCCGTGCGGGTGACCAACGAAGGTCAGCGGGCGGGCAAGCATTCGGTCCTGCTCTACACGTCGGACCTGGTGGCCAGCGTGACCCCCAGCGTAAAGCGGCTGCGCAAATTCACCAAGATTCACCTGGAACCCGGTGAGAATCAGATCGTGACGTTCAACCTAATGCCACGGGACATTTCCTTCGTCGGGCGCGACAACCGGGCGATCACCGAACCAGGCACCTTCCGCATTTCGATCGGAGAACTGACGGCGGAGTTTGACTACGAGCCTGAGTAGACCCGGATAGGGAATATTCTATTTTTTCGCCTCGCGTACCATAGTTTTTACCGCCTCCCGTAGCTTGACGGCATCGTAGACGATCCCGTCCTTGATGGTGTAGCGAATGCCCTGGGTGGTGGTGACTTCATTGTCCTCCGTCAGGCGGGTGGCTCCGGTACCGTACAGCACCTTTAGGTCGGCCAGCGGATTTTCGGCGACCAGCACGATGTCGGCCAGCTTTCCAGCTTCGATGGTGCCGATCTGATCGTCCACGCCGAGGGCCTCGGCCCCGTTGAGGGTAGCGGAACGGACTACTTCGAGCGGATGGAAGCCCGCCTCCCGCAGCAGTTCCAGTTCACGGATGTAGCCAAAGCCGTACAGTTGGTAGATGTAACCCGAGTCCGAGCCGGCCGTCACGCGACCGCCGCGGTTTTTGTACTCGTTCACGAAGGTCATCCACAGTTCGTAATTTTTCTTCCAGTCGACCTCCTGCTCCGTACCCCAGTTGTGCCAGTAGCTGCCGTGGCTGATGCGGCTCGGTGCATAAAATTTAAGGAGACTGGGCAGGGTGTATTCCCGGTGCCAGTCGGCATTCCGCGCGCGCATCACGTCGCGGTTGGCGTCGTAGATGTTGAAGGTGGGGTTGAGGGTGAAGTCCAGTTCCAGCAACTCGTTCATTACGGCATTCCAGTGGTCGCTGTAGGGTTCCGCGGCCTGTTGCCACAGTTTGCCCGCCTCACCGAAGCGGTGTTGCTCGTTCTGGTAGTTGTAGTCTACGGGATAGTCCTGCACGGTGCGGTCGGCAAAGAGGGCTTCGGGCAGTCCGTACCAGTGTTCCATGGTGGTGAGTCCGGCCCGGGCGGAGTGCAGTACGTTCCAGCGACCTACGTTGGTCTGGGCGTGGTGGCAGGCACTGCGCAGCCCGAGTTCCTTATTGGTTTCCAGGGCGGCCTGCATCAGGTCGGGGCGGGCGCCGAAAAGTTTTATGCCGTCGCTCCCCTTTTCCTTGTTCTCCCGAACCCATTCCTTCACCTCGTCGGTGGTGGTGAACGGCTCTTCGCGTCCCTGTCCGAAGCCGGTGTAGGCGAAGATCCGGGGGGCGGCAATCTCGTTTGCGGCGGACCGGCGTTTGTGATCCAGGGTCCAGTCGATGCCGTTAAAGCTGCCGGGTTCGCGCACCGTGGTGATGCCGTGGCCGAGCCAGAGTTTGTAGACGTAATCGGGGGTCGTACCCTGGGCCGTGCCGCCGGTATGCCCGTGCATGTCCACGAAGCCGGGCAGGGCGTACATTCCGCTGGCATCGATCTCGCGGCCGCCTTCCTTCAGTTTGGGCCGGTTACTTGCATCGATGGGTACGCCAGGGAAGCCGACGGTAGACGCCGACACGATCCGGTTTTGCTCGATCACGATGTCTACCGGTCCGATGGGGGGTGCGGCGTTGCCGTTGATCAGCGTTACCCCGCGAATGATCAGCTGGACGTAGGGTCCCGCGCCGTATTCGTCGCCCCGATCCGTGGCAGTTGACATTTGGGCGGGGGCGCGGGTGCAACAGAAGGTGATAAGAAGCAATAGCGACAGGGAGCGCGCAGTTATGGTATTCATGCCGTGAAGGTAACAGCCTACCCCGCTATTTCCCTTACCTTCGCCCCGCGTAGTAAGAACGTCGTACATATGAGCAAGCGTAACAAGCAGAAGAACCGATCAGGCACCGTGGCCGAGCCCGCCGCCGAACCGGTCCGCATCGTGGCCACGCCCAAGGTCAAGGATTCCCGGGCTGCTCCGGATCGTGCCGTTCGCCCCCTGGTTTTTGGTTCAGAGACCTACAAGTGGCTCGGCATCGGATTTTTGCTCGTTGTGGTCGGCTTCCTCCTCATGATCGGTGGTCGCGACGCCGATCCAAGCGTGTTCGACGCTGAGGCGATCTATAGTTTCCGCCGCATCACCCTGGCCCCGCTCATCATTCTCGCCGGCCTCGGGGTGACCACCTACGCGATCTTTAAAAAATAGCCCGTGAGCGATTTGTTGCGCGCCCTGATCCTTGGCATTGTCCAGGGCCTAACCGAGTTTCTTCCCGTGAGTAGCAGCGGTCACCTGGAACTGACGAAGTGGCTATTCAACGACGACAGCCTCGCCGCCGACAGTATGTTGATGACCGTCACCCTCCACGCAGCCACCGCACTGGCGACCATGGTCGTCTTTCGCAAAGACATCGGGGAAATTTTTCGGGACCTGCTCAAGTTCGAATGGAACACGGGAACGAAGTTTTCCCTGCTGATCATCGTGAGTATGATCCCCGCCGCCATAGTGGGCATCATGTTCGACGAGCTGCTCACTACGCTGTTCGACCGACAGATCGTGCTGGTCGCCTTCATGCTCATCGTCACCGGTCTACTGCTTTTTCTGGCCGACCGGGCCAAGCGTACCGAGAAAAGCGTCGACTGGACCGATGCGATCCTCATCGGAATCGCGCAGGCGATCGCCATCCTACCCGGCATCAGCCGCTCCGGTGCGACCATCTCTACCAGCGTGCTGTTGGGCATCGATCGGGAGAAGTCGGCCCGCTTCTCCTTCCTCATGGTGGTGCCCCTCATCCTCGGCAAGATTGCGAAGGACCTGATTGACGGGGACTTCACCTCCACGAACTCCGCGGTTGAATTGACCGTTGGCTTCATCGCTGCCTTCTTTACGGGCATTGCCGCCTGTGTCTGGATGATCAAATTGGTAAAAAAAGCAGAACTTAAGTACTTCGCCTACTACTGCTTCGCCGTCGCACTGATCGTGCTGGCGGTAATGACCATTTCCTAAACTATGCTTACTCCCTCTACCGCCCCACCCTTTCCGTTCCGCGAAGGGGCGCTGTTCCTGATCGACAAACCGCAGGGCTGGACCAGCTTCGACGTGGTCAACAAACTCCGCTGGAAGATTCGTAAGCACCTGGGCCTGAAAAAATTCAAAGTCGGTCACGCCGGCACCCTCGACCCAATGGCCACCGGTCTACTCAACCTCTGCGTCGGACAGTGGACCAAGGAACTCAAACAGCTCGAAGGCCTGGATAAACGCTACACGGGGACCATCAAGCTGGGAGCGACCACGCCGTCCTTCGATGCCGAAACGGAGGAAGACGCATTCTTCCCGACGGAACACCTTACCCTGGACATGCTCCGCGAAACCGCGCTACGATTTACCGGTGACATCGAGCAAGTCCCACCCATGTACTCCGCCGTCAAGGTCGACGGCCAACCCCTGTACAAGCGCGCGCGCCGTGGGGAGCACATCGAGGTTCAGCCCCGCCCCGTCACCGTGCACGAGTTCGCCCTGGACAATTTTACGGGTACGTCGGTCGACTTTGCCATTTCTTGCAGCAAGGGCACTTACATACGTACGCTGGCCAACGACCTGGCGGAAGCGGCGGGCAGCGGCGGATACCTCACGGCCCTGCGACGCACCGCCGTCGGTCCGTATAACATCGAGGACGCTTGGCAACTCGATGATTTACTGGAAGTGATCGATCAGCTCTGATCGGTTTCTTCCCAGTTCATTGTCCGTTTGATGGCCTTTTGCCAGCCGGCGTAGCGGTTCTTCCGGTCGTCGGCCGTCATCTCGGGTTCGAAAGCCTGATCCAGCTGCCAGGTAGCGGTTAGGTCCTCCTTCTTCCAGAAACCAACGGCGAGACCGGCGAGCATGGCTGCTCCCAGGGCGGTCGTTTCTACGATTTTGGGCCGTTCCACATTGACTCCCAGGATATCCGACTGAAACTGCATCAGGAAGTTGTTGGCGCTTGCGCCCCCGTCTACCCGCAGGGTGGTCAGTTCGTTTTTGGCGTCCTTCTGCATGGCTTCGAGTACGTCTTTGACCTGGTACGCCAGGCTCTGGAGGGTGGCCCGCACGATGTGCGACTTTGAGGTTCCGCGGGTAAGCCCGAATATCGCGCCACGGGCGTACATGTCCCAGTAGGGTGCGCCCAGGCCGGCAAAGGCGGGTACCACGTACACGCCCCCCGTATCCTTCACCTTGCGGGCGTAGTACTCGCTATCGGGAGCTTCGTCGATCAGCTTCAGCCCGTCGCGCAGCCACTGAATCGCCGCCCCGGCTATGAATACGCTTCCCTCGAGGGCGTACTCCGTGCGACCGTCGATCTCCCAGGCGATGGTGGTCAGCAGGCCGTGCTTGCTGGGTACCGCTTCCGTGCCGGTATTGAGCAGCATAAAACAGCCGGTACCGTAGGTATTTTTGGCCTGGCCCGGTTCGAAGCAGGCCTGTCCGAACAGGGCCGCGTGCTGGTCGCCCGCCATACCCGCGATCGGGATCTCCGCACCGAACAGCGTGGTCGTTCCGTACACTTCGCTGCTGGACTTCACTTCCGGCAGTAACTCCCGTGGCACCTCGAGCTCCCGCAGCAGGCGATCGTCCCAGTCGCGTTTGCGGATGTCGAAGAGCATGGTTCTGCCGGCGTTGGTCACATCGGTAACGTGCTTCTCCCCCCCGGTAAGCTTGTACACCAACCAGCTGTCCATGGTACCAAAGCAGAGCTCCCCGGCCTCGGCCCGCTGGCGCGCGCCGGGGACGTTGTCCAGGAGCCACTTGATCTTGGTGCCGCTGAAGTAGGCATCAATCACCAGGCCGGTGGTTTGCCTGACGTGGTCCTCCAGTCCCCGCTCCTTCAGTTCGTCGCAGAGGGCTGCGGTGCGCCGGTCCTGCCACACGATCGCGCGGTGGATGGGCTCGCCGGTGGCCCGGTCCCAGATAAGGGTGGTTTCCCGCTGGTTGGTGATGCCGATCGCGGCGATGTCGGTAGCGGAGATACGGGTCTTGTCCAGCAATTCCCGCACCACGGTAGCCTGAGCCGTCCAGATTTCGGATGCGTCGTGTTCTACCCAGGCAGGGTTGGGATAAAATTGGGTGAATTCCTTCTGCGCGGTATCGACGATGCAGCCGTCGCGATCAAAAAGAATGGCACGTGAGGAGGTGGTTCCCTGATCCAGGGCTAAAATGTACTGAGGCATGATCTATAGGTATGCCACAATATAGGAACGGTGGCTATACCCGGACGAGGTCGATGAGCTGTTCGTAGTTTTCGATCAGCTTTTCACCCAGTACCCTGCGGTCGTAGTGACGGTAGAATGCAGCGTAGGCGTTCCGACCGATGCGCTCCAGCTGCCGTCCGCGGCCGATGCATTCTTCGATGACCTGGGCAAACTGGGCCGGGGTATCGGCGATGAACAGGTCCCGACGGTTGCGGGCCCGTATGCCCTCCAGTCCGACGGTGGTAGCGATCACCACGCGACCGAGCGACATCGCTTCGAGAATCTTGGCCCGCATACCGCCGCCGCTAAGCAGGGGCACTACGCTGATGCTGTGGGCGGCAACGAAATCGCAGCTGTTCGGCACCTCCCCGTGAATGACCACGTTCTGCATCCGCAGCTGGCTGATGCTGTGGGGCATATTCCGGCCGGCAATGTGAAATTTCACCTGCGGGCAACGGCTGCGAACCTCGGGCCAAACTTCGTTCAGGAACCACTGCAGCCCCTCCAGATTGGGCATCCAGTCGAGGGAGCCGATAAAGTGTAAGTCAGGCGAGGAGGCGTAGCTGTCGTAGGTCGGCGGACCGCACCTGGTTTCCAGTCCAATCGGAAGCACGAACGACCTGCCCCGGTACCCGAGGCGTTCGAAGTGCTTTTTGTCGCGGTGGGTGATGGGCAGCAACAGGTCGTACTGGTTGAGCTGACTGCGCTCGTATTCCCGCAATTGCTTGGTGAGGTGACGCAGGTACCACCGTTTTGGCGCGAAGGAGATGTTCTCGCAGCACCGCTCCCAAATTTCGTGCTCTACGTTATGCGACCGCATGACTACCTGGGCCGATGAGTGCTTCCGAATGGTGCCGAGGTAAGGCGCCAGGTACAGCGTCTCCAACTGCACGATGTCAAAATCTACCTCCCGCAGCCAGTATTCCAGCGCGTCGTGGTAAGATTGCTGGTGGAACCGGCTGATGTGGTAGGAGGTCCCACGCACGAGGTTGGTGGCCGCGTCTACCGGACTCACGTTGTTATCGATTGCCACGGTACGCACTTCGTGGTAGTGGTCCATCTCCGGGGGAAGCTCAAGTCCCGCGAAGAAGTGCTTCGAGGTGTTCATAGCCAGGAGACTGACCTGGCAGCCCAGTTCGCTCAGGCTCTTGGTCAGGCCGTGAATGGCCAGACTCTCCCCGTCCATAAGGGGAAAGGGGAACTTTTTCGTCAGGACCAGTAGTTTCATCGGGCGTCAGTCTGTAGGGTGTGGTGGTATACTTTCAGGATAGCCTTTACTCCCGGAACGTGGCCTGGGGCCGCCGTTTGCACCAGAACTATGGTGAAAATTTTCGTCAGTCTCCCCAGGCATTGTTATCCAGATCGTCCTCGAACATCCTGCCCCGGGCGTTGATCCGCACGGAAGCGATCTGTTGCTTGTTGATGTCCAGGGTGAAAGAGTAATTAGGGTTCGCCCATCCCCAGTCCGGTAGCACGGTCCAGTCGGAAGCGTATTCCGGCTGCGGTTTCTCACCCCGAAGTATCTGGGGGGCGATGTAGTAGTACTTTTCCGATCCGTCTTCCAGGGTAACCGTCACTTCCACTGGCATGGGCATACGTCCAACCCGCTTAAGGTCGATGCGGGTGGTGCCGCTGCTGTCGATATCTTCCACGTCGTCTACCGCATAGTCGGCGTAATCGGTTCCGTTCACCCAGTACTCACGGTACCAGTCGAGCTCGAGACCGGAAGACTTCTCGGCAATCCGGATAAAGTCGTTCGGATTGGGGTGCTTGAACCGCCAGTCGTGGTAGTAGCGGTGCATCGTACGGGCAAAGGCCTCCTCGCCGATGATGTACCGGAGTTGTTCCAGAAAGACCGAGCCATTCACGTAGCTGGCCACGCTGTAGGCGGAGTTCGTCGCGAAGTGATCGGCGTGCACGGTTAGGGGCTCCTGTAATCCCGACTGGCGGAACGCGCGCAGGCTGGCAAAGGTCCGCTCGTGGGGATTTTCAACGTATTCTCCCTCGATCAGGCCCTCGCCTCGTAAGTGATTCATCACCTCACTGCTGGCCCAACTGGTGAACCCCTCGTCCATCCAGGCGTACAGCGCTTCGTTGGTACCCATCAGCATCTGGTACCAGGTGTGCATGAGTTCGTGCACGCTCACGCCCACCAGGCTGTTCAGATTGCGGTGTCCGGTGATCAGCGTAGCCATGGGATACTCCATGCCGCCGTCGCCCCCCTGAATGAAGCTGTACTGCTCGTAAGGGTACTGGCCGAAGTGAGTATTGACGTAAGCAAAGGCGGCGTCCATGATCGCGGGAAGCCGTTCCCAGTTTTCCGTCGTTTCTTCACCGGGTTGGTAAAAAAAGTTTAGCGTGGTGCCGTTCTCCCGCACAAGGGAGGTGTGGGTGTAGTCCGGATCGGCGGCCCAAACAAAATCATGTACCTGCGGCGCGACGAATCGGTAGCTGAGCATCTCCGGACGGCTGGCGGGGTCGGGTGCATAACCGTAGCCGATCGCTTCCGGCTGCTGCAAGTATCCCGTTGCGGCCACTATGTAATCGCTGTCGATGTTGATGGTGACGTCGAAGTCGCCCCACACGCCGTAAAATTCCCTTCCGATGTAAGGATTGGCGTGCCACCCCTGGTAGTCGTATTCGGCCAGTTTAGGGTACCACTGCGCCATGCTGTACTCGATGCCCTCGGCGTTGTCGCGTCCGCTGCGGCGAATTTGCAGCGGCACCTGGGCGTCCCAGCTCATGGAGAAGGTGGTGCTGTCGCCGGGCAGGATCGGCTCATCGAGCGTGACCTCCAGAATGGTGCCCACCTCCTGAAAGGTGAGGGTTCCGCCGTCGCGGGTCAGGGTATTTACTTTGATGTATCCGATCTCATCTGGGCCGAGTTTGCTGATCCGGTCCTTCACCCGATCGTCGGCGTCGGGCAGGTTCAGGTTGCGCAGGTCCATCTGACTGCCCGGCTGAAAGGCGTTGAAGTACAGGTGGTAGAACACCTTGTCCAGCGTATCGGGGGAGTTGTTAAAGTAGGTTAGCTCCTGGGTGCCGGTGTACTGATTCGAGCGTACGTCGAAGTCGATTTCCATGCGGTACGCTGCGCGCTGTTGCCAGCGTTCGGGCTGGGCGAAAAGAAGGGCGGGGGCGCAGGAGCAAAGCAATAACAGCAAGCGAAGGAAGGGGGCTGACATCAAAACGAGGGTTGGTTTTTCGGTAGGGGTTACGGCGCGGCGGTCCATACACAAAGCAACAAGGGACGGGCGCGTGTGAGGGAAACGCTTAAGTCGGGAAATGTGCTAAGCCACCCCCAAGTTTTTCACTTATCGGTAACAATCGGCCATCTCTGAGTTCGCTTACTGAAGGCTTATCGAAGCGAGTGGGGCGGGCGGTGTTTTCGTCCGCGGTGTGTGCTTTATCTTTGCCCCTCAATCGTATTTCTATGCCCGAGTCTAAGCTTCGTTTTCACCTGCCGGTGCTGCTGGTCCTTATTTTTTTGGCCGCCGCCAGCCGGTTACTTCCCCACTGGCCCAACTTCGGCCCGATCGGTGCCATGGCCCTCTTCGGTGCCGCTACCTTCCCCCGCAAGTGGATGGCGGCGGTCGTTCCCTTCGTAGCCCTGTACCTCAGCGACGTCGCCCTTAACAACCTGTTCTACAGCCAGTACTACGAAGGCTTTTACTGGGGATTCAACTACTGGGTGTACCTGGGCTTCGGGCTTACCCTGCTGCTTGGTTTCGGCCTGCTGCGCCACTTCCCCTTCAGCTGGGCGCGCATCGGCGGAGCGACCCTGAGCGCTACCTTGGTGTTCTTTCTGCTTACCAACTTCGGCAGCTGGCTGGGTTCTCCCTTCTACCCGCAGACCGGCGCTGGGCTAATTGCGGCGTTCGCGGCCGGACTTCCCTTTCTGCTAAGCAGCTTTGCCGGTAATATTTTCTTTGTCGGTGTACTTTTCGGGGGTACCCGCTACTTAGCGGAGGATACCCGCTTGGTTGAGGCCAAGGAACGGGCACAATAATCGCGATGAAGTTAGGTACACCGATCCTGTACGCATTGCTTCTTACGCTTTTGGCCTGCTCCCGCGTTTCCGCCCAAATCGTCAACATTGAAGACAAGCGGAAGGGCTTCGATACCATCGGATGGTACGGGCAGATCGACCTCGGAGGCAACCTCACCCGCAACAATACTAAGGTACTGAGCCTGAACGGCAGCGTACGCGTAGACCGCAAGGGACGCAAGCAGGCCCTCCTGGCCCTGGCCGACTACCGACTCGTGCAGGTAAGCGGCGACAATGCCCTGAACGCCGGTTTTGCCCACCTCCGTTACGCTTACTACCTGAGTGACCGCTGGCGCTGGGAGGCCTTTACCCAAGTGCAGTACAACGAGCAGCTGCGGCTCGGACTGCGGACGCTGGTGGGGACCGGCCCGCGACTGAAGCTCTTTTCGTTCGGAGACAATCGCGTGTACGTAGGCACCCTGTACATGTACGAATATGACGAGGTGGCCGAGGGCAGCATTACCTACCGCGATCACCGCCTGAGTGCCTATATGAGTTTTTCGCTGTTCCCCCTGCCCAACGTCACGCTGTCCAATACGACCTACTACCAGCCCGTCGTTCCGGACTTCCGGCAGCCCCGCGTGTCGAGCATCACCTCCCTGGGGGTAAAACTCACCGACCGACTGGCGTTCAACACCCGCTACAGCATCACCCACGATGCGCTCATCAGCCAGGGGCTGGACGACGTACCCGCCACCACCTCCGAATGGATCAACGGGCTACGCTACACGTTCTGAGTTAGCCTTAATTTAGCCGTAGGGATAAACTATTTATTCCCGCGCTACTTAGTCTGCTTCCGACAGCCTCCTGCACTGAAACCCAAGATTCCATGAGCTCCGCCGACTATCCGCCGATCCCCGTCACCTACCCCACCACCGCCAGGGACACCGTCGAAGACGACTACCACGGAACCGTCGTTGCCGACCCCTACCGCTGGCTCGAGGACGACAACAGCGTAAAAACCAAGGACTGGGTAAAGCGACAGAACGAAGCCACCTTCGGCTACCTCGAGCAAATCCCCTTCCGCAAGGACATCGAGGAGCGACTTACCGAACTGGTGAACTACCCGCGCCTTTCTTCTCCCTACAAGGTTGGCGAGTACTACTTCTATTCCCGCAACGACGGCCTGCAGAACCAGGCGGTGATCTACTACAAACGGGGAATGGACGGCGAGGAAATGGTCTTCATCGACCCTAACGCCCTCAATGCCGAAGGTACCACGAGCTTCAATCTGATGGGTGCCGATAAAAATAACCGGTACATGGCCTACAGCCGTAGCGACGCGGGCAGCGACTGGCAGAAGGTATACGTACGTGAAATTGCGACCAATCAGGACCTGGACGACGAGCTTGAATGGGTAAAATTCAGTGGGGCGGGCTGGTTTGGCGACGGTTTTTTCTACAGCCGCTATCCGGCCCCCGCGGCGGGAGAGGAGCTGAAGGGCAACAACCTGATGCACTCGGTCTATTTTCACCGACTCGGCCAGCCCCAGGCAAACGACCGCTTGGTGTACGAAGACGCCGCCCACCCTGACTACTACCACTACGGCGGCACCACCGAGGACGAGGATTACTTCGTCATGTACGCCGCACCCGGCACCGACGGCTTCGCGACCTACTACCTGCCCCTGGTCGGAGACGAACTACCGGCAATCATCGAACCCATCGCTCTCTTCCCGGACACCAAAAACAAGAGCCAGGTCATCCACGCCGACGGCAAGAATTTCTGGGTGCATACCAACATCGGTGCGCCCAATTACCGGCTGGTGAAGATCAATCTCGATAAACCCCAGAAGACCAACTGGACGGAGATCGTACCGGAGGGCGAAAACCTGCTGCAGAGTGTCGGCACGGGTGGGGGTTACCTGTTCGCCAACTACCTGGAGAAAGCCACCGACCGCTTCTACCGCCTCACCTACGACGGCGACGAAAAGACCCCCATTGCCCTGCCGGGTGTAGGCTCCGCCGGTGGGTTACGGGGCAAGGAGGATGAGAAACAGTTGTTCTACGTCTACACTAGTTTCACCTATCCGCCCACCATCTTCGAATACGACGTGGAGTCCAACAAAAGCAAGCCGTTCTTCGAACCCCAGCTGAAATTCGACCCGACGGAGTACGAAGAAAAGCAGGTCAGCTACATCAGCAAGGACGGCACCGAAGTAACCATGTTCCTGGTCCACAAGCGGGGACTAAAGTTGAACGGCGAGCATCCTACCTACCTGTATGGTTACGGTGGATTCAACGTCAGCCTGTCGCCTGGTTTCAGCATAATGCGCCTACCGCTGCTCGAAAACGGCGGCGTGTTTGCCATGGCCAACCTGCGGGGCGGCGGGGAATACGGGGAAGCTTGGCACAAGGCCGGCATGCTACAAAACAAGCAGAACGTATTCGATGATTTCATTGGGGCGGCGGAGTACCTGATCGACAAGGGCTACACCAGCAGGGAAAAACTCGCCATCGCGGGCGGTTCCAACGGCGGTTTGTTGGTAGGAGCGGTCATGACCCAGCGTCCCGACCTATTCGCGGTAGCCTTCCCGGCCGTCGGCGTAATGGACATGCTGCGCTACCACAAATTTACCGTCGGCAAGGGCTGGATTCCCGAGTACGGCAGCAGTGAGGATCCGAGCATGTTCCCCGTGCTCCACGCCTATAGTCCCCTCCATAATCTTAAGCCCGGAACCTCCTATCCCGCCACCATGATCACCACGGCCGATCACGATGACCGGGTCGTCCCCGCTCATAGTTTCAAGTACGCAGCCAAGCTACAGGAATGCCAATCAGGCGACAAACCCGTACTCATCCGCATCGAAACTAATGCCGGTCACGGTGCCGGAAAGCCCATCTCCAAATCGATCGAGGAGCAGGCGGATGTGTGGAGTTTTTTCTTTTATAATACGGGTGCGGTGGTGGGGTATGGGGTGAAGGGGTAGGTAGTATGTTAGTCGATTAGTACGTTAGTTATTTAGTCCATTAGTACGGACTAACAGACTAACCGACTAACAGACTATTGAACTAACATACTACCCAGCTATGCCACCGTCCCCCCACAGCTACTCCCCGCTCCCGCCGTGCAGCCGTAGCAGTGTTGATTGAGCACGATGTTGCGATTGCGAAGGGCTTCGATGTCAAAATCGCGGAGGTGTTGTCCCTTGCTGGCGACTTTGAGGTCGAGCATTTGGTTGAAGTCGCAGTCGTAGAGGTAGCCGTCCCAGCTGACGGATATGGTGTTGCGGCACATGAGTCCGTCGACGGTTGCGGGGTTGTAGGCGTCGACCAGCTTTTGCATGTACTCTGTGTAGTTGCCCGATTCGAGGAGGTAGTCGAGGAAGCGGCTGACCGGTAGATTGGTGATCGCGTAGAGCTCGTTGAAGACGATGCCGTACTTGCGGTCCAACTGCCGCTTAAATTCGGCCTGGAGGGTTTCTTGCTTGCCCGGCAGATAGGCTCCCGACGGATTAAAGACCAGGTCGAGTTTAAGTCCGGTGCCCGGTTTGCCGTACCCAACCTCGTTGAGCAGATGGAGTGCTTTGATCGAGTCTTCGAAAACGCCGTCGCCCCGCTGACCGTCCGTGCGCCCCTTGCTGAAGTAAGGCAGACTTGATACTACCTGCACGCGGTGTTTGGCCAGGAACTCGGGTAGGTCGCGGTACTTTGGGTTGGCCATGATGATGGTGAGGTTGCACCGATCGATGACCTGCTTTCCGAGGGCCGTACACTGTTCTACGAACCAGCGGAAGTGCGGATTCATCTCCGGGGCTCCTCCCGTGATATCCACCAGTTTGATGGACGGACTGGCCGCCAATACTTCTACGCACAGTTCCAGGTCCGCGCGGTTCATGTTTTCTTCCTTGCGGTCCGGACCGGCATCAACGTGACAGTGGGCGCACGTTTGGTTGCAGAGCTTACCGATATTGAGCTGAAAAACTTCAATTTCGGTTGGTTTGAAGGGGCGATGTCCCTGTGCCGCCAACTTGTCGGCAAAGCGGGGAAAACCGGCGTCCGCCACGTCCTTTCCGTTGAGCACGTTCAACTGAATGTACCCATTGCTCAGATCCGATCCCTTCCTTTTGAGGCTTAGGGTTTTTTGCTTAACGCCCATAAATTTTTATAATTTGAACTGTAAAATTTCGAATTTTACATGGTCACTTTTTCCACCTGCCGCTGCATTTGGCGGGCGTAGATGAGGGTGGTGCCCGCCTTCACGGCCGCGGCTACGTGGACTGCCTCCATCATTTGTTCTTCGTCGGCACCCGCCTGTAGGCTGTTGGTTGTGTATGCGTCGATGCAGTAAGAGCACTGGATAGCGTGACTGACCGCCAGGGCGATCAGTGCCTTTTCCCGTTCGGTCAGGGCGGAATCGCCCTCGGTCACGCCGCTGTACCAACTGAAGAACTTCTCCCCCATTTCCTCCTGCCATTCGGTAATTTTTCCGAAGGTGCGTAGGTCTTTAGGGTCGCTGTAAGGATTCATTCTTTTGGTCTTTGGGCTCTGGGACGAGTTGCCGGAAGGCACCGGCGATGTGGTGTAATCTAACAACGTAATCGGCTCGATGGGGTTCCCTTCCGCGGCCGCCTCCGCTGCGGGCATGATCTCGGTATTGTCCCAGATCCCCGTAGATAAAGTCGCCGCATAGCTTAGCGGAAGGCGGGTACGGAGCTTCAGTATTTTGTTTTTCGCCGTTTCATGGTCGTACTTCAGTGCATGAAACGAGTAGGATAGTTGGCCGTCAGTGTCGTCAAGCGACAAATACCAGGTGCGGGGCGTACCGTCGTTAGCGGGCATTCCCACCGCGCCGGCATTCAGCCACAACCGATCGTCTTGGCCGTCGGCAAACGGCAAGCCGCTGTGTCCGCCAATGATCACATCGGCCCCAAGTACGGCGAAACTACGCTGCTTGGTTTGCCAGGGCGTGGATTTCCAGATAAACTCCGATTCGTGGTCGGCGGACCCGTGTAATACGACCACCTGCCGATTGGCGTAGCGAAAGGAGAGCGCGAGTGGCAGGCTGTGCATGAAGCTTAGGCTCTGGGGACTGACCGCTTCCCGGGCGTAAGCGTACCACATACGGGCAAACATATCGCAGCGGCTCCCGTCGTTGAAATTGCACCCACAGTCGTCGACCCCGTCCCGTAGGTTTATCTCCACGTTACCGGCAATGGCGTGGCAGCCCCACTCCTGTAAAAATCGCAGGCATGCCTCGGGATCGGCGCAGTATCCGGGGGTATCTCCCGTACAGATCACGCGTTCCGGGGGAAGACCGCGGAAATCCGCTTCCGCGCGAATCGCACGTAGGGCCTCCAGATTCGAGTAGACTCCACCGAAGATCAGCAGAGGGCCGGAAGGGGGCGGGAGCGGGCTAACTTGGTTGGGGAGCATAATTTATAGATACGTGCGGACCGGCGTCTTAGTTCTGGAGTAAAATGGGGCCTACTCCCGTCGGTTACGGTAGGCGAAAGGAAGGAGATAAAGGAAAAAGCAAGCGAGCAGACTGACGACGGTTAGGCCCAGTAAATCGGCATAAGCCCCTTGTCCGATCCACAGCGACTCAGGCCACCAACCGAGCACGTAACTGGTACCGAAGCACAGCCCGCCGAATACGGAAGCATAAAAACTACCCTTCGGAACCGGCAGCCACCACAGGCAGAAAACCGGAGCGAGCCCGACAACCATTGCTCCCGAAATCGTCGTGGCCGAAAGAATGGTGGGGTTGAGAAACACCGGTAGCGTTCCCAGGAGAGTTATGGCTACCATTGCGTACCGGCCGTGGGTGGGTGTGGCGTGAGCTCCCGCCGCTCCCAGATCGACCACCGCAAGCTTGGAAAAACTGGCGAAGGTGCTGTCAAGGGTGCTTGCCGCCGAGGTAATCATGATGAAGTTCATCACCAGCAGGATCGGCCCACCCAGGATTCGGGCCACCTCGACCGGAGCCTGACCTTCCACCCCCAATAACTTCCCGTACACTCCCACCAGACTAAACAGCACGATGCAGAGTGCGCCGATCGGAACCGCCCAGAGAAAGGCCTTCAACGTTGTTTTGGGACCGGCGATAAATCCCCGGTCCGTCAGCACCGGATCGTGAAACGGATAACTCAGGCTCTGAAGGACGGCCACCAGCAGGAGGTTCACCCCCCCGGAAAATAAAGTATGATCGGTTACATCCGGTGGTGCGCTACCGGCATTTAGCAGGGGCGTCAGTTGGTAGTCGAGCCGCGGCAAAATTGCGCCGAGGATCACGGTCAACAATACGCCGAACAGCACCATCTGAATGACGTCGGTAAGTATGGAGGAGGACATCCCACCCCGCAGGCTATACGCCAGGGTGAGAAGTGTAAAGACCAGGATCGACCAGTAATACGGGGCACTCCCAATCTCACCGAAGTAGCTGCCGATGACCATGGTATTCGACCACACCTCATTGAACAAGCGAAAGCAAATGAGCAAGGAAAACACAAGCACTGCTCCCCTGCCGAAACGAGTCCGGAGAAAATCGTGGATGCTCCGGTACCCGCCTCGCGTCCGCATAAAGTATATGACGATCCCGGCGACGGCGAAGCTTAGGTAATAGCCGGCGTAGGCGATTCCCCCGATCAGACCGAAGGATAAGCCCAGGTTGGCGGCGTTGGTAATTGACTTCGCGAAGAGCCACGAGATGACCAGACTACTCGTCAGGGCCAGGGCACCCGGTGTACGGTCCCGACGGGCCCCCTTAAAAAATGCGGCCGGGGTACGCGCTGTCGGTGAAACCAGCAACAGAACGATGCTGGATCCGATAACCAGTACCCATTGCAGTACACCGTAATCGAAGAAACCCTCCATTAATTTAAGTCCCACCAAACGGGAACATTAACGGAGTTGCCGTCGGTCTCGGCGGCGGCTCGGCGGTAATTTTCTACATTTAGTGCCTGTTCGTCTGCCGGATAGGGAAAACGGATCGGGTACAGCCCTCCGTTCAAGCTCGCAGCCACGGGCATCAGTGCCGGATAGCCCGTACGGCGCCACTCGATCCATCCTTCGTATCCATTGCCAATACTGGCGATCCACTTTTGGGTGATGATCTGACGCAGGGCTTGATCCCGATCCCAGGCTACGGCCCCGGTAGAAAGGTAAGCATCGGGCAGATCGGTCATCCAGTACGCGAAGGCCTCACGTACGCCGAGCCTATACAGCGATTCCGCATCGGCGTCGATCAGTCCCCTCAGCGCTGCCTCGGCGAGTAACAAATGCGTCTCCCACGAAGTCAGGTAGTTGAATTTCAGGTCCTGGGTGTTTTCCCGCCAGACGGTGCCCGGGCGCGCGTAACTGTCGGGTACGATCGGGCTCGAAGCGTCGATGCCGTTGATTATACCGACAAAGTCTCCGGTCGTTGCAGCCGGCCGGTAAAGCACGGCAACGCGAGGATCGTCGAGTCCGGAAAATATGTCTTGTGCGGTTTCGGACATCAGAAAAACATTAAAAATGCCGATTCGGGCCGTTGCGAAGGCGAAGCTATTGGGCGGTCCGGCCGAAAAGTTGAAGGTCGCATCGTACGCTTCCCGATCGATGTAATTCCCCTCGGCGTAAATGTCGCTTAGCTCATCGGTTACATCCCGGCGGGCGGAGATCCTGATCAGGGCCTTGATGCGCAGACTGTTGGCAAAGCGCGTCCAATCCTCCAAATTACCGTTGTATAGTATGTCTCCGGTCAGGGGGATGGCTCCACGGTATTCCCGCATGCGTTGCACGGAGGTGCGTAGGTTATCGAGGATTCCCCCCGCTGCCAGATAGATATCCTCCTGGCGATCGTAGGCCGGCGTGACGATCCCGTCGGTTCGCCCACGTACGGCCTCGAAGTATGGGACATCCCCAAAAATATCGGTCAGGTTCATTGCCAGGTACGCCTTCATCACCAGGGCGGGACCTTCGTATACCGCGGCGGCGGGATTACTTCGGCTCTGCTGCAGGATCGTCTCATTGTCGCGCAGGGCGGTATAGAGAATGTCCCAGGGATTCCCCCCCTCCTGGGGGCTGCCGAGGGCGTGACGATCGAGGAGGTTGAAATCAATCATGGCAAAGTGCTGGCTGAGCAGGTTTCCGGCGACGAAGCCCTCGTAACTCATCGCATCGCCGTAGCCGTAGAGCACCTGCCGGAGCAGCAATTCGTTCTGCACACTGGAGGGTGCATTTTCATTCGTATTGATCTCTTCAAAATCCTGGGTACAGGACTGGAGAACCAAAAACACCAGGAGGCACGGTACGTATTTCATTTGTCAGCGGGCGTTAAAAAGTAAGTCCGAGGCTGAGTCCGAAGCTTCTGGCACTGGGGTAGGTCATATCCTCGACGCCGAAAACGATGCTCTGCCCCTGAATGGCGAACTGCTCCGGATCGAAGTGGGGAATCTGCGACCAGGCGTAGAGGTTGCGGCCGATCAGGCTGACCGTCGCACTCTCCAGTCCCCGCAGGAAGGTATCGGCGAGTTGACCCCGATCGAGCCGGTAAGTAATGCTCGCCTCCCTGAGTTTCAGGTAGCTGGCAGCGTAGACGTTATTCTCCTCGTGGTTGCGGTCGTAGTAGCTGCGGTAATAGCGCTCAGCGTCGATCGGGGTATCGTTGGGTACGTAAATCGGTTCCTGGTCGGTACCGGTGTTCTGCACGCCCGGAATGATGATTCCGCTAGCGGGGCGATCGGCGGTTTCCTCGAGTTGACCCGCCACGCCGGCCAGACTCAGCGAGCGGCTCACCAACTCCCCGCCCTGCCGCCAGTCCAGGAGCAGACCGAGTTCGACGTTGCCGAACCGAACGTTATTCTGCGCTCCGAGGATAAAGTCCGGGTTGGCGTTCCCGATCTTCCGCAGGGTATTGTCGGCGACGAGCGCGCCGTCGCTGTCCAGAATGAACTGCCCCCCCTCGGTTTTTCGGTAGCCGGTTCCCCAGATGTCTCCGATTTCTCCCCCCGGCTCGACGATGAAGTACACCGTTTGGTTGACGGAGTTGTATACCCGACTGTAGGAAAGGGTGAATCGATCGGTACCGGCCGGCAATTCATCCACTACTGCCCTACTGGTGCTAAAATTAAAGCGGCTGGTCCAGCGAAACTTACCCGTGGCAATCGGAACGGTGGTGAGGATGGCCTCGATCCCACGGGAGCTGACCGTCCCCCCGTTAACGATCTGCTGGCGGTAACCGGAAGACTGGGCAATGGGCAAGCTCAAAATCTGATTTTTTGTCCGCTGGGTGAAGTAAGTGAAGTCCAATCCCAGGCGATAGTCGAATAGGCGAATGTCGGCGCCAATCTCGCTGGAGGTAGCCTGCTCGGGCATCAGGTTCGGCTGGGCTAAGACGGCTTGCTCACTGAAGGTTGGTTGGCCGTCGAAGGGCCGCTGGGCCACGAAGGTCGAACTCGTTCGGTAAGGATCGGTGTCGTTGCCGACCTGCGCCACATTTGCCCGCAGCTGGAGGTAGTCGATGACCCCGGGCAGCGAGAAGGCCCTGCTGGCCAGAAAGCTTAGACTGGCCGAAGGATAAAAGAACGCGGTCCGGTCGGCACTGGTGGGGGTCGCGAGTGCACTGGACCAGTCGTTGCGTCCCGTAATGTCCAGAAAAAGGTACTCGCGAAAGCCAAGCCTGGCCAAGCCGTAGACACTGTTGATCCGCTTCTCCGCCGTCTGATCGGAGATGACGACCGGGCTGGCCGCATTGCTGAGGCGAAAGACGCCGGGCTGGGCCAGGGTGAGCGCATTACTCTGGGTATTCCGGGCCTCCTGCTGCAGCCGATTGGCACCACCCAGCAGGTCCAGGGTAAAATCTCCGAAGCCCGTTGCGTAGTCCAGCAAAATATCGGTGTTGACCTCCCGAAAAAAGACGTCGTTTTCTGCATACCCGCCCTGGGGAAAACGATTGGAACTGAAGTTGCGACGGAACTGACGCTGCTCGTTGCTGTAGTCCATCCCCGAACGTACACTCACCTTCAGGTTTTCGAGGATCTCGTAACTGGCTGACATAAACCCGAAGAGGCGGTCCCGACCAAAGCTGTTCCGGTTCTCCCGTAGGGTGAAGTAGGGGTTGTCAAAAAAGGTATAATTGTAGCTAAACTGCCGGATGCCCTCCAGCCCCGGTTGCCAATAGTCCTTCAACACCTCGGTATCCGTCTGCCGACCGAGCCAGGCGGTCAAACCGTAGTTTACGTTCTCGGAGCCATACCCCCCGGCCGGCCGATTGTCGGAGCCGGAGTTGATGTAGTTGATCCCGGCATCGATGCGTAAGCGATCGGCGGGACGGAAGCCAAAGCGGCCGGACAGTGTTTTTCGTTCGAGGTTGACACCGGGTATGTAGCTGTTGCTGCGCAGATCGGTGGCCGACAGTCGGAAATCGCCGTAATCTCCGCCGCCGCTAATGGAAATGCTGTTGATGGCCGTCGTGCCGGTCCCGTAAACGTTCTTCACGTTATCGGGGCGACTGATGAAGGGCGTAGCCGGAATCGCCTGCCCACCGTGTACCGCCACGTCGCCGCCACGAACTACCCTCCCGTCCGGCAGGGTTACCGGGCTGTCGAACTGTGGGATGTTGATGCCGGCATCGAGGCGTGGCCCGTAGCTGTACGTAATGTTGTCCGAAATCCCGCCACCGAGGCCATCGACGAAGGCAAACGCGCCACCCTGCCCCTGCCCGTACAGGTTCTGGTAGCGGGGCAGCTGAAAGGGGGTTTCGGCCGTCAGGCTGCTGTTGAAGCTGATGCCCAGGCCCGGCTGTCTTCCGCCGCGCTTGGTGGTAATCACAATCACGCCGTTCGCAGCACGGGCGCCGTAGAGAGCCGCCGCCGAGGCACCCTTGAGCACGCTGACCGAGGCGACGTCGGCCGGATTGACCTCCATGGCACCGTTTCCGAAGTCAACCTCCTGGAAGCCCGCCGCCGCCTCGTCGGTCCGGTTGATGATGGTGTTGTTGTTGATGGGCACGCCGTCGATGACGAAGAGGGGATTGTTGTTGGTAAAGCTGGTCTCTCCCCTGATGACGATCTGGCTCGTCGAGCCCACCCCGGTAGCACCGGCGGTGACCCGCAGACCGGCAATCTGCCCGCTGAGGTTGTCCAGAAAGTTGACGGCCTGTACGTCGGTCAGCGCTTCCGTTTCCAGTTGTTGGACCGAATACCCCAGCTCGCTGTTCTTGCGCCGAAGCCCCAGCGCGGTAACGACGACCTCGGAAAGGTTGAGGCCTTCGGTAAGCTCGATGAGAACCGTCGTTGCACCTGCGTCCCCGCCTAATCTGTAGGTTTGAGTTTCGTAGCCTAAGTAGCTCACGATGAGGTCTCCGGGCAGTTCGTCCACTACCAGAGTAAACATCCCCGTTGCGTCCGTCACCGTTCCGTTTTTGGGATTATCCCCTTCGTACACGGTGGCACCGATCAGCGCTTCCCCGCCGGATGTGACGGTGCCGGTAACCGGGATTTGTCCGGACAGATAAAGGGTAAAAAGCAGACCACACAGCGTGGCCCACGCGCGAGAGCGTGACATACGGCAAAGATTGAGAAGCTACTAAACGGAAGGACGGCAGTAGTCAAGGGCACGGTGCAAAGGTCTGGACTGGAACGACGTTGCCGGTATCCTTTCACCACTTACGCCCGATCGCGACACATTGGATTTAGTGCAGCAACCGCGTAAGCGCCGATTCCCACCGTTCGTAAGCTATCCGCAGGGATTCCGTATTCTTAACCTCCGGGGTGATGGTCTGTTCGATCTCCTGGCGACCAACGGCGCTCGCCAGATCGGGGGAATGTCCGGCCGCTACCCCGGCTGCCAGCGCGGCCCCCACCGCACCGTTGGTGTTGTGCACCTCAATGGTCGCGCCGGTAAGGGTAGAAATAGTGCTGGCAAATAGGCGGCTTTGAAACATATTGTCGTTGCCAACCCGGATCTTGGACAGCTCCACCCCGAGCTCCTTCATGATGCGCATTCCGTAAACGAAGGCGAAGGCCACTCCCTCGATTCCGGCACGCACAAGGTGAGCGCGGGTGTGCCGGTTGAAGTCGAGTCCGAGTAGTTGGGCGCCGAGATCGCGGTTGCCCAACATGCGTTCCGGACCGTTGCCGAAGGGTAGAAAATGGAGTCCGTCGCTGCCGACCGGCACACTGGCCGCCATGCGCTCCATATCTCCGTAGCCCGTATGCTCGTCGCACACCTGCTGGCGTATCCACCGGTGGGCGATGCCGGTCCCGTTGATGCACAGTAAAATGCCGATGCGCGTCTGGTCCTCGGTGTGGTTGACGTGGGCGAAGCTATTCACCCGTTGGCCGGGATCGTAGGAAAGTCGGTCGGTTACTCCGTACACTACGCCACTCGTACCTCCCGTTGCAGCCACTTCGCCAGGGTGAATCACGTTAAGGCTCATGGCGTTATTCGGTTGGTCGCCGGCGCGGTAGCCGATGATGGTGCCTTCGGCCAGACCGGTTTCCGCCGCCGCTTGCTTGCTTACCTTTCCCTGTAGGCCCAGGGCGGGGACGCGGGTGCAAAGTTTATTGGCATCCAACCCCATGCCATCGAGTACGATATCGGCGGCGTGGTTTTCCTTAAAGTCCCACAGTACGCCCTCGCTAAGACCGGTCACCGTGGTGGTGGGCTCACCGCTCAACCGCAGGGCAATGTAGTCGCCGGGCAGCATGGCGTGGGCCGAACGGCTGTAGTTGTCCGGTTCGTGCTCCGCCACCCACTTTAGCTTGGCAGCGGTAAAATTGCCGGGGCTATTGAGGCAGTGCGACAGGCACCGCTCTTCCCCAATTTTGCCAAAGGCACGGTCTCCGGTTTCCACCGCCCGTCCGTCGCACCAGATGATGGCGGGGCGCACGACCCGGTGATCCTTGTCGACCAGTACGAGTCCGTGCATCTGGTAGCCAATGCCGACCGCCCCGATGTCTGCGGAACGAATCTCCTCCGCCCCGGGGGAAGCGAGTAATTGCTGAGTGCATTCGGTCACGTACCGGTACCAGAGTTCGGGGTCCTGCTCCGCCCAGCCCGCCCGGGGAGCGTCCATGCCCATTTCTTCCTGGGGTGCCTGCACCCGGGCGACCACCCGTCCGGTACCTACCTCCACGAGGGCTGCTTTGACGGAAGAGGAGCCGATGTCATATCCAATGGTGTACATAGCGGAGGGTAAGTTTTTGTGGGCGATTCGGGCGGCAATGTACGGTACAGAATTTACCTGCCGCCACGCCGAAAACGGCGAACGTGAAGGCCCGTGACCCGTTCATCAGTAAACAACGATATGCCAACCTCACCCTCGCCCATCATCCTGGCCGGCGCTACCGGCGACCTCGGTGGCCGCATCGGCCGCAGCTTGCTGACACTGGGGGCACCGGTGCGGGCACTCGTTCGGCCCGGATCGTCCCATCGCCTGCGGGAGTGGGAGACGCGGGGAGCGGAAGTACGGGAGGTAGATTTTGAAAACCTGGCTGCCCTTACCGAAGCCTGTCGCGGAGGAAGTTGCGTCGTTTCAGCTCTGTCCGGTCTCGAAGCGGTGATCGTGGGCGTACAGTCACGGCTCCTCGACGCAGCCGTAGCGGCCGGCGTACCCCGCTTTATCCCGTCGGATTTTTCCATCGACTACACCCAGCTCCCCCGGGGGACCAACCGCAACCTGGACCTCCGCAAGACCTTTCAGTACCGGCTGGAGGCAGCTCCCGTTCGGGCCACGTCCATCCTGAACGGCATGTTCACCGAACTACTCAATGGGGAGGCCCCCTTCGTCCTCCGCCGGATCCGCCGTGTGATGTACTGGGGCAGCGCCGACCAACCGCTCGACTTCACGACCAAGGACGATACGGCGATGTTTACCGCGCTGGCCGTACTGGACAACACAACGCCCCGGTTTTTGCGGATCGCCGGCGATACCCTGACGGCCCAGGGATTAAGGGATGTGGCGACCGAAGTGACCGGTGAGCCCTACCGTCTGCTCACCGCCGGGGGCACCGGCCTGCTGAGTACGGTAATCGATGTCACCCGCCTGGTAGCACCCAAGCGGGAAGAAATCTACCCGGCCTGGCAGGGAATGCAGTACATGCGCAACATGTACAGCGGGCGGGGCAAACTGCATGAATTGGATAACGATCGCTACCCGGATATGAAGTGGACCGGTGTACGGGAGGTACTCTCGCGGTAACCGCCGTCAGTTTTCCATGATTTTCAGGAAATCCTCGAGTTCGGACAGGTGGCGCTCGAAGGCAGCGCGTCCGTCGGGGGTGGCCCGGTAACTCGTGCGGGGTTTGTCCCCGACAAAGCGTTTCTCGACTTCGATCTGCCCGGCCTTCGTAAGGGCTTTAATGTGTCCGGCCAGGCTGCCGTCGGTCAGTTTGAGGGCATCGCGCAGGGTTACGAAATCAACCCAGTCGTTTACGATGAGGATGCCCATCAATCCCAGTCGCATGCGGTGACCGTATAGTTTGCTCAGCCCCGCCACACTCGCCTTCACTTCCTCCACTTTCTTCATGCCGCGTCGTATTTAAGGTACATCCAGATGCCGTAAGCGATGTGAAATACGCCGAACCCGAGCGCCCAGAAGTAGAGACCGTAACCCACGAAGAAGAGGGACAACAGTCCAAGGGCAAGCTCCATGTACCCTAGGGTACGTAATTCTTCGGTGGCAAAGTTACTTCCGTTCAGCAAAGCTAATCCGTAGAATACTAAGGTAGTAGGCCCGATCAATCCACCCTGCGCGTGATACACGAGAGCCAGGCAGAATATCCCGCCGACGGCCAACGGTACGCAAATGTTGACCACCAGCTTATAGGTTTTCGGATCCTGAATGGTGTAGCCGAGCCGTATGACCCGCCGGCGGGTGAAGAAGTATCCGCAGGCCAGGGCACCGCTGACGACCACCGCCGCATTGGTCAGCAAAAACATCAGGGGGGAGATTCCCCAGGGATGGGGTGCGTTGAGCCGGACGTCCTCCGTAATGAACACCAGGTCGCTTCCCCCCGCCCACTGGTAGGCGACCACCGCCGCAATACCGAGCAGGGCAAAGCACCCCGCCCCCACGCCCGACAATCCACTCAGCCCGATGAAGTAGCGGGACCGCTCCATCAAGTGACGGATGTGCCGTAGATCGGATATGGGAGTGTGGACGGTACGCGACATTAAAGGACTTTGGCCCGTAAAGTAACTGATTTTTCGGAAGGATTAACCCTCCCCAGGCCGCTGCCCACCGCAGTATGCCAAACTTTCCCCGCTCCTTTGGCCTTATTACCCTGCACCCGCGCACCCGCCCCATGTTCTAAAAAGTATACTGTCCTGGAAAGCAAGAATCTCCCAACCGGTGCCGAAGCGCTTCTGATCGCACTGGCCACGCCCGCCCCCCATGGTCTCACCGGCATCCCGGTGCTGCTGTGGGGAAAACCGGGTGTCGGAAAGTCCAGTTTTATCGAAGGCCTGGCGAACGATCGGCTGCGCGTGACCACCCTCATCGCGTCCATTCACGATCCGACCGACTTCAGCGGCTTGCCGTTCCTGGAAAACGGACAGGTGCGCTACGCCGTGCCGGAATGGGTGAGCGACTTCGATCAATCGCCCGACGGGATTCTCTTTCTTGACGAACTCAGCACCGCCCCGCCCTCGGTACAGTCGGCCTTATTGCGCGTCGTATTCGAACGCAAGGTCGGTTTCACGCCACTGCCGGGGGGGGTGCGCATTGTTGCCGCCGCCAATCCCCCCGATCTCATGGTGGGTGGCTGGGAACTCTCTCCGCCCCTGCGCAATCGTTTCGTGCACCTGCAGTGGGACATCCCCGAACAACTCTACATCCGATCGCTGACCCAGGGCTGGGAAGGCGGACAACTGCCCCGGGTCAGTGCGGAAGACCACGCCCGGAGGTTGGCGGAATGGAAAATTCGCGTGGGGGGATTCCTTCGTCTGCGACCCGACGCCCTGCACGGCAGTCCGGATGAGAACCGCTACGGATTCGCCACGCCCCGCACCTGGGACTTCGCCACCGCCCTGCTCTGTACCTGCGATTTGCTGGGGTACCGCCTCGGGGACGGTCAGCAACAACGCGTGATCCTGGATCTGGTCACCGGTTGCCTGGGCGAAGCAGCCGCCATTCCGCTCATCGAATACCTTACGAATCTTCGCCTCCCCGATCCGGAAGCCGTGCTTGCAGGTACCGAGACGGTCGACATCACCTCACTGGACGATGCCGAACTCTACGTATTCTACTACAGCCTAAACGTATACCTGCTGCGTGCACTGGAGTCTCCACGATTGGTCCCCTTCTCCCTGAAGTACCTGCAATTGGCCGAGGAAGTGTTTAACGACGGCCGGCGGGACATCATTTTCGTGCCCCTCAGGGAAATGGCGCGGGCCGGTTGGCTCGCTCGTTTGAGCGCTACGGCCAGTAGGGCGGGGACGCAGGAGCAAGGCGAAATCCTGGAGCAAATCACCCGGGTATTTAGCGACGAGGCCTTCAACGAATTCGTAGATGTCCTCGCCTAATTTCAAGGAAATTGCCGAACGGGTACGGTTCGCGCGCGCCTACGCCGCCGAGCAACTGCCCTGGTTCGCCCCGGCCCTGTTCCGGTCCAATATTGTCATTACCCCGCAGGTGGAGGTGGCCTCCATTGACCTGCACTACAATGTCTACTGGAATCCCGTTACCGTAGACCAAATTTGGCGCGATCGCGACCGGCGACTTGCCCTAAGCGAACTTGGTTTTTTGTGGATCCACGAGATCAGTCACCGACTGCGCCGCCACGGGGAGCGGGCCACCGCACTCGGTATCTCCTCCGGTCCCCGGGCCCGTAGGTGGAACATCGCCTGCGACTTCGAAATCAACGATTCGGAATGGTCTGGACTGAAGATGCCGGCCGCCTATCCGGGTATGCTTCCCGAAGGTTTCGGCCTGCCGCGGGGGCAGTTGGCCGAAACCTACCTCTTGCAACTAGAAGCCGGAGATTACCCGGACCTTTCCTTTGCCATCGACGAGGGAAGCGGGATCCACGGCCTGCCCCGGCCGTGGGAGGCGGGCGACCGACAGCGGCTGTCGACGATCGAGGAAGAGATCATTCGCCGCGAAGTCGCCCGGCGCAGCTGGGAGGCGAGCCAGGATTTGGTCCCGGATGCCTGGCGCGACTGGGCCGCCGACGTCCTCGGTAGCCGGGTCAACTGGAGGCAGCGGCTGGGGCACCGCCTGAGCGTTGCCCTCCAGCGGGGTATCGGTAGCCGGACCGACTACAGCTACGCCCGTCCAAGCCGCCGGCAGTCGGTCTACCAACCCATCATGCCCCCCAGCCTTGCGGGCGACCAAACGGCCCGGATCGCGATCGTGGTGGATACGTCGGCATCCATGCAGGCAACGGAACTGCAGCGCGCACTCAGCGAGGTGGCGGCGGTCGTGCGGCAGTTCAATCATCCGGTCACAATAATCCCCTGCGACCTGGTGGCCTACGAGCCGGTGCGGGAGGTTTCCGAGCGGGAAGCTTTTCGTATTTCCTACTTACCCGGCGGAAGCGGCACGGACATGCGCGCGGGCATCGACGCTGCGGTTCGCCTGCGTCCACGACCAGATAGTATCCTGGTGCTTACCGACGGCATGACCGTATATCCGCAAGCAAACTATCCCGTACCGGTTATCTTCGGCATCCTGCGGCAGGAAGGACAGGAAACGCAACTCCCCCCCGATCCGCCCTTCGGACCCGATCGCGTCGTGATGATCTAATTGCCCGTTTACTTCGTTTATACCGCGGTATGGAGAATATTTCTGCGCAGCTCGTCCTGACGACCAAGTACGGCCAGGCCTCCTTCGGCCTTACGGTTTACGAAGACGGAACCGTGGACGTAAGTGAACTCCCCTTTCAGCATTTGCCGGAGAGCGTATACAAGCTTACTTACGGCAGCGACTGGGCAGTGGTATGTGAATACTTTAAATCACTGGCTGCTACCCTGCCCTACCGCGTTTCGGCGACCTTGCTGAGCCCCCAACCGCCGCCGGAGCTCCTAGGCGTAGTTTCGGCTTACCGTGCGGCCTTCCCTTCTCCGGAGTGTTATGGACCGTTCACCGAGTTCTGGGCACGCCATCCGAAACAACATGGCTTGTTCAGTTTCCGGGACGATCGCGTGAATGCGGCCCTCGACGCGCTGCGGCAGCGGGGCCGGCAACGGAACCTGGAGAAATTCGGCCCCTACCTGCAGGATTACCTCATCGCACTGTTACCCATTGCCAACCACCGCACCACCGTTTACGTATATGCGGCCATCGGCGCACTCGGCACCGAAGCCGCCCGCGACTACCTGCTGAAAGAACTGGAATCCGAGGGCCGTCATCCCTTCACAAACAAGATATTACGTGCCCTGACCTTCGCCAGTGATGCGGATACCTTCCACCGGCTGGTGGCCGTCTACCGGGCGGGCAAATTCAGTACCGAAGAGGTACTTCAACACTTGCTCTTCCTCGGGCGCTTCGGGTCCGAGCTGGCGCTCGACCACGTTCGGGAGTTGCTGTCCGCCTACCCAACGGAAGCGGAGGCCATCGGTCGGACGCTCGGCGATCTCGGCCTGACCGAAGCGGAGATCGCTCAACTGCTTACGGCGGAGTTTGAGCGGCAGCGGGAGTACTACGCACTCGACCCACTTCTTCGTGCGGTCAACCGGCGGCAGGTAGCCGGTCACCGCATCGACTTAGCGGCCATGAACGCCAAGGCCGATGACCCCGCCTTTCTGGAGTTGCCCCCCGTCAACTGGCCGCAGCAACTGGAGGAAGGTTGGCGGGAACTTGTGGCTGATACTCCGGCAAGCGAGGTGTATGAAGTACTCGGCCATTACATCGTACGTCCCGAGCCCCGCCTGCAGCGTAACGCCATCTTGCAACTGAAAGCATCCCGGTCGCGGACACCGACCGACGACCGCCTTCCCTACGAAATCGAGCGAAGGCTACGGGAGCTCGTGGCTTCCCGCTACGACAAAATTTACGTGGAGGTACTGAATATTCTCGGGGGCAATCCACTGGTCCTGAGGGAGCGCAAGAAAATGCTGCTCGCCGTACTCAACATCAGCATCGGCTCCCGTTACCGCTTCGTGGTACTCAATGCGTTGCGGATGATCGGTGATACGGACACCCTGCGGCAGTTCAGCCGGGCCTACTACGGCAGGGAGATCGCCACGGCTCCGGTGGGGTCGGAGCGCCTACAGCAGATTGCCGGACTGTTGCCCTATCTAGACAAATACCTCGGTAATACGGAAGACCTGCATACTGCCCTGAAGGCGCGGCGGTCGTCCAGGTCCTAAACGGCCGAAAAGCTGGTACTTCCCTCCAATTCGGTGAACTGGACCGGGAGTACCCCGCTGCCCCCGTGCTCGGTAGTGTATACGCCGTAGATGCTGTCCACGGCCTCCATCGTAAGCTTGTTGTGGGTGACGATGATGAACTGGCTGTCCTTCGAAAACTTCTTGACGATGCGGTTGAACTTGGAAATGTTCGCATCGTCCAGCGGCGCGTCAACCTCGTCAAAAATGCAGAAGGGAGCCGGCTTGAGCAGGTACAACGCAAAGAGGAGGGCCGTTGCAGTCAGGGTTTTTTCTCCCCCCGACAGCTGGCTAATCGTTTGCGGTCGTTTGCCCTTCGGTTTGGCGACGATTTCGATGTTGGATTCCAGTGGGTTTTCCGGGTCCAGGAGGATCAGGTCGCAGTTGTCGTCTTCGGTAAACAGGCTGCGGAAGACGTCGATGAAGTAAATCCTCACCCGCTCGAAGGAATCGAGAAATTGAACAGTAGCGGTATCCTCGATCTCCTTGATCGTTTTAACGAGGGTGTCCTTGGCGGCAATGATGTCGTCCCGCTGTTTGGTGATGTTCTCGTGGCGCTCCTTCATCTCGTCGTAGGCTTCGACGGCCATTGGGTTGATCTCGCCGTAGTTTCCGATCCGGCTGCGCAATCGGTCGACCTTGACTTCCAGATCGCCTATGGAGCCGGTCCACTCCTCCACCTCCATCTCGGCTAGTGCGGAAAGAGAAAGGTTGAACTCGATCTGCAGCCGTTCCTCTACGGAGTTGATCCGAAACTTTACATCCGTGAATTTTTCTTTAAGCTGATTGACCCTGATCTGAGCATCCTGCCTGATGCGGTTCTCGCGGCGCAAATCGTCCTCGTAGCCGTTGATGGTCGTACGGGCGGCGAAGTAGGCCTGCTCGGCCGAATTCAGGGTAGCCTGGTATTCCTTTTTCTCGACGTACATGGATTCGAGGTTACCCGCCAGGGTCAGTTGCTGCTCGTCAAACTGTCGCGCTTCCCTGGCCAATTCCTTGAGTTGCTCGCGGTTAGCGGCTTCCTGCTTGCGGATCTCGTCGCGGCGGTTTTCCCGGAAGGACAGTTCCCGCTCCAGCGTCTGCAGGTGGTTCTGCTGCTGGATGTGCAGGATGTTTTCCTGGTTGAAGTGGGCGCTCGCGGCCGATAGTTCTTCGCTCAGGCGCCGATAGGCCTCATCGGTTCCGGATACGTCGGCGCGGAGGGATTCGATCGTGGCGTGCAGGCCGGCCAGTTGCTCGTCGATCTCCAGGTTGCCCCGGATCAGGTCCTCTACCTGCTGGTTCAGCTTGCCGTTCTTCGCCTCGGTGTCGGCGAAGTACCCCTGAAAGCTCTCGACCCGCGCCCGCAGGGCGGCCCGCCGCTGTTGCAAGCCGTTGAGTTCGCGCTGGCGGATCTGGATTTCGCGGTCCAGCCGTTGTTGCCGCAGGTCGCTGACCTTTTTGCGCTCGTCGGTCAGGGTGGTGCTTAGTTTCGCGGCCTGTTTTTCGGTGGCGGCAATGTCGCGTTCCAGAAGTTCCAGGTTTTTCTTTCGCCCGATCTTCTTTCCTTCGAAGAGGCCCACCGATCCGCCCGAAACGGAGTAGGCCCGGCGTGCGTACCGACCACCGAAGGAGAGGATGGTGTTTCCGTCTTCGGGTGCTGCGGGCAACTGCGCTTCGTCGCTGACATAAACGCCGTGCAGCAGGCGATCCGTGAGCGGGCGGTACCGGTCCTCTACCGTGACGACCTGGGTGGCGGGTTTTGTTCCGGCCGGGGCGGGGGCACCCGTGGGGGCGGGTGTGGGGAGTGCATCCAGCACGAAGAAGTTGGCTTTCCCCTTCTGCTTGTCGCTGAGGAGTTGGATGGCGGTTCCGGCTTCCGCCGCCGTATCGACCACGTAGTAGCTCAGGAAGGGCTCGAGGTATCCTTCGATAGCTACGCGGTAATCTTGGTCGACCAGGATCACGTCAGACAGCAGCGTGGGTTCCCGTGTCCAGGATTTGTTCTTGCTGAGGAAGCGGATCGACTCCGGGAAACCCTCCAGGCTATCGATCATGCTCTTCGTGAGCTTGTACTCGTTGCGGCGGGCGTCGAGGCCCCGGTTGATGCGGCTCAGCTCGGTTTGGAGGTGTTCTACGTTCACCTCGGTGGTTTCGAGGGCATCGCGGCGTTCCTGTTCCCGTTGCTCCAATTGCGCGACCGCCTCCACCTTAGTTGCTTCCTCGGTTTCCAGTTGCTTCAGCGCATCTTCGAGGGATTCCCGCTCGCCGCGCCGGTCCTCCATTTCTCCCAAGTTCCGCTCGACCTGGAAGCGGAAGTTTTCCACCTGGTTGCCGTTGATGGCACGGCGCTTCTCGAGTTCGAAAATGCGACGCTCCTCCTGCTGCTGTTGTTTCAGCCCGCTGTCGAGCTGCGACTTTATGCCGGCGTGTCCTTCCTTTACGCGCACCAGTGCCGCTTCGGCCTGCTCGCGCGATTGCCACCTGGCCTCCAGTAGTTGCCGCGCTTCGGCGATCTGGGCACCGGTTTGCACGGCCTGCTCGCCGTAGCTGGCAAGTTGACCGACGGCCTCGTCCAACTCTTCCGTAAGCTGCCGGGTCTGCCGCGCGACAAAGGTTTTGCGCTGTTCCAGCATCTGCTTTTCGTTCTCCAGGCCGCGAAGTTCCCCGACCAGGGCGTTCAGCTTCCGTTGCCGCTCGCCGACGAGTTGTTCCTTGTCGATGTGGCGTTGCCGCTCCTCCCCCAGCTGTTTTTCCAGTGTGGTGATCTTGGCGTCGGTATTGCGGTAGGCTTCCTCGGCGTGATTGATCTCGTTGCGGATGCGGTCGTAGTCGATGCGCAGTTTCTCGACCCGGAAGCCGGTGAGGAGTAGGCTCAGGTCGCGGTACTGCCCCTTAAGGTCGCGGTACTTGCGGGCACGTTTGGCCTGTTTTTCCAGGCTGGTGAGGTTGTTGGAGATTTCGTGGAGGACGTCCTCGATGCGGTCCAGGTCATCCTCCGTACTCTTGAGTTTCCGGAGGGTTTCCTTCTTGCGGTTCTTGTACTTGCTCACGCCGGCGGCCTGCTCGAACATGCGCCGGCGGCTGTTGTCCTTGTCGGCCAGGATGTCGTCGACCATCCCCAGTGCAATGATGGCGTAGGAGTTCGATCCGATGCCCGTATCCAGAAAGAGATCGCGAATGTCGCGCAGTCGACACTGTACGCCATTAAGCCGGTATTCGGAATCCCCGCTACGGTACAACAGGCGGGTGATGGTGACCATGTTGTACTCCGTCGGGAGCAGGTCCTTGTCGTTTTCGAAGGTCAGGCTTACGGAGGCCAGGTTGCCGGCTTTCTTCTTTTTGGTGCCGTTGAAGATGATCGACGACATTTTGTCGAGCCGCAGTTCGGAGCCCTTCTGTTCGCCGAGTACCCAGCGGATGGCGTCGACGATGTTGCTCTTACCGGAGCCGTTGGGACCTACGATACCGATCACGTCGGCATCGAAGTTCACCACCGTTTGGCTGGCAAAACTCTTAAATCCCTTTATCTCCAGTTGCTTCAGGCGCATGGCGGGCGAAGGTAGAAAATTTGGGCGGGGACGCAGGTGCGGCGTTCGTCATCAAAGGTGCCGTGTTCGCACGTAAAACTCCTTGTCACGGACACCGAATGCCTTCACCAGGAGTGGACTGACCACCACCACGACCCGGCTGTCGTACACCTGTTCGGGAATGCGGGCAACCACCCGGGCGTACACCGTTTTTCGGCTTCGCGGATCGTCGATTTCGATAATGCTGCCAATGGGCGCGGTCCGGTGCAGGACCATCCACTTGCTCTGGTCGCCGTGACTCGTCCAGGCCGCCTTACCGTTGGTGGTTCGTACGGTTGCTCCCTCCGTTCGTGCGAGCCACAGGTCCCGCAGGGCGCGGTTTCGGATTAGGTAGGGATCTTCGACCTCAACCTGGGTACCGGGACTGATGCCGTCGAGCCGCAGGTAGCCGATCTTCACGATCTGACCGGGGCTCAGGTGGGTGGGGTCGAGGTCGGGGTTCAGGACCCGAAGGAGGCGGTCATCCGGGAGTCCGAGGGTGCGGCGGGTGAGTCCGTAGAGGGTTTCTCCGGGCGACATCCGGTACCGGACCGGGACGAACCAGGCGGTGCTGTCGGGACTGAAGCCCGGCCGGATCACCCCGCGGGGAATGGCTACCGTGACCCGGGTGCCGGGCGTATAACCAGCGCGCAGGCCCGGATTGAGGCGATATACGTCCTCCAGACTAAGCCCGTAAAATCTTGCGGCACCGTAGAGGGTTTGTTTGGGTGCCAGGTAATGGTCGAACAGTAAGTGGCCGGAGGCGGGATCCGACTTGACGATGACCGTATCGGAGGGAAGCAGGAAGTAAAGGCTGTCTCCCGTTGCGCCGACGGTTCGTACCGCGCACACCACCACAAGGAGAAGCCAGAGAGTAGAATGTTTCACGTTTGGAAGCGTTGGGACTAATGCAGCAACGAAGGTACGCAACCCACCCGATGCCGCGCGACCAACCAAAACGTGCTTCTTTTGTTTCGTTTGGGTTAGCGCGCATACCGACCGAATAAACCCTAAGTCGGCCGGCGAAATGTCAGGCTTTTTTGTCAGTACCCCCTGGGTGGCACAATTCTTTCACTCAAGCGTTAACTTTAGGGCACGTCCTCGGAACTTACCCGGTTACCCGGCTCCCGCGGACCCGCCCTAAACATCTTTTACTCCAAAGTTTATCGAATGAACCCTCCACAGCGGGAATTTAACCCCGAAATAAAACAGGCGATGGCCCGCGGCAAGCAGGAAGCCGAAAAGATGGGTCATACCTACGTCGGTCCCGAGCACCTACTGCTGGGTGTCCTCAGCATGGGCGGCAGCCTCGCCACCCGTGTACTCCGTAACCTGGCCGTCGATATAGAAGCCCTCACCGACACCCTGCGCGAAAACGTGCAGCGGAACGGTGGACAGGCCAGCAGCCATACGATCTCTAAGCTCCCCCTCAACGACAAGGCCGACCGCGTGCTCAAGGTAACCTTCCTGGAAGCCAAGGCGCTCAAAACCTCGCAGGTGAGTCCGGAGCACCTTATTCTATCCATACTGCGCAACAAGGAGCTTTCCGCAACCAAGATCCTGCGGCAGTTCGAGGTGGAATACGAAATTTATAAAGCAGAATTAGACTACGTGAAAGACGAAAAAGACTTTACCGAAGACGATACGCTACCGATGAACCAGGCCCCGGGCAGCGGCGATGAAAGTTTTGAGGACGACGATGCCGGTCGCGGCGGCCAACGCGGCGGTCGCGGTCAGGGAAATGCAAAATCCCGCACCCCCGTCCTGGATAATTTCGGTCGCGACATTTCCGCCCTCGCCGAAGACGACCGACTCGACCCCATCATCGGTCGGGAAATCGAAATAGAGCGCGTAAGCCAGATCCTGAGCCGGCGTAAGAAGAACAACCCGATCCTGATCGGTGAACCAGGGGTCGGTAAGACGGCGATCGTCGAAGGACTCGCCCTGCGCATCCGCGACCGCAAGGTGAGCCGCACGCTCTTCGACAAGCGCATCGTGATGCTTGACCTGGCCGCCCTGGTGGCCGGTACGAAGTACCGCGGACAGTTCGAGGAGCGTATGAAGGCCATCATGACGGAGCTCGAAAAGAGCCGCGACGTGATCCTCTTTATCGACGAGATCCACACCATCGTCGGCGCCGGCGGTGCCACGGGCTCCCTCGATGCGAGCAATATATTCAAGCCCGCACTGGCCCGTGGAGAACTGCAGTGCATCGGTGCCTCCACCCTGGACGAGTACCGCCAGCACATCGAAAAGGACGGTGCCCTGGATCGCCGCTTCCAGAAGGTACTGGTCAATCCGCCCAGTGCCGAGGAAGCCGTACACATCCTCAACAACATCAAGCCGAAGTACGAAGACTTTCACAACGTCAACTACTCCGACGATGCCATTGAGGCCTGCGTCAAGCTCAGCGACCGCTACATCACCGATCGCTTCTTGCCCGATAAAGCTATCGACGTACTGGATGAGGTAGGTGCCCGCACCCACCTGAAGAACATCACCGTACCCGAGCACATCGAGCAGGTGGAAGCCAAGATCGAAGAGGTCAAGGAACAGAAGAATGCTGCGGTCAAGAACCAGCAGTACGAGCGTGCCGCCGACCTGCGCGATCAGGAAAGCAAGCTCCAGCGTACCCTAGAGGATGCCAAGAAGCAGTGGGAGGAGGAAGCCAAGACCAAGCGCTACCCCGTCAACGAAGAAGACATCGCCGAAGTGGTCAGCATGATGACCGGCATCCCCGTACGCCGTGTCGCGCAGAACGAAAGCAAGAAGCTCGTCGGCATGGAGGGTGATCTGCAGGCCGTCATCATCGGCCAGGATAACGCGATCACCAAGGTCACGAAAGCCATCCAGCGCAACCGCGTGGGCCTAAAGGATCCCAGCAAGCCCATCGGTACCTTCATTTTCCTCGGTCCTACGGGAGTTGGAAAAACGGAACTGGCCAAGGCCCTTGCGAAGTACATCTTCGATAGCGAGGAGAGCCTGATCCGCATCGATATGTCGGAGTACATGGAGAAATTCAGCGTCAGCCGACTGATCGGTGCGCCTCCCGGCTACGTCGGTTACGAAGAGGGCGGTCAGCTTACCGAGAAAGTCCGGCGCAAGCCCTACAGCGTCATCCTGCTCGACGAGATCGAGAAGGCCCACCCGGACGTTTACAACATCCTCCTGCAGGTACTGGACGACGGTCAGCTTACCGACGGTATGGGACGCAAAGTCGACTTCAAGAACACCATGATCATCATGACGTCCAACATCGGCGTACGCCAGTTGAAGGACTTCGGACAGGGAGTAGGTTTTGCTACCAAGGCACGTACCGAGAATGCGGAGGAGAACAGCAAGGCCGTCATCAACAACGCGCTGAAGCGGACCTTTTCCCCGGAGTTCCTTAACCGGATCGACGACGTGGTCATCTTCAACAGCCTCGGTCAGGACGAGATCTTCAAGATCATCGACATCGCCCTGGCGGACCTGTACAAGCGACTGAACGGTCTAGAGTTCAGCCTGGCCCTCGACGAGCCCGCGAAGAAGTTTGTCGCGGAGAAAGGTTTCGACCCACAGTTCGGTGCCCGCCCCCTGCACCGTGCCATCCAGAAGTACATCGAGGATCCACTCGCCGAGTATATCCTCAACAACAACCCCGAAGGCGGTTCATCCCTGCTGGCCAAGCTCAACGAAGCCGGCGACGGACTGGAGATTGCCCAGAAGGAAGTGGTCACTTCGGAGGAATAGTTGGACGAATAGGGTCAATCGGGCGTTATGTGCCGCTTCGGCGGGGCAAAACGCCCGATTGACCTTGCTCCGTTGAACTTTATTCAGAGCATTCTTTTTAATTTGCAGTATGATGTCCGCCCATTGATGGTGGACCGCTCATTTTTTATCATTTAATCACCAATCTATTGGCAAAGAGAAGAGGCGGCGGCCGTAATCGTTACACACGCAGAGAAGAACCCACCCCCCAATTCCGCATCAACGATATGATCCGGGTCCCGGAAGTGCGCCTGGTTGGCGACAACCTGGAGCAGATCAGCGAAGAGCTCGGAACCAAAGTAGAAAGCGGCGTGTACGACATCCGCCAGCTGAAGGGCTGGGGACGCGACCTGGGGCTCGACCTCGTCGAGATCAGCCCGAACGCCAGTCCGCCCGTTGTCCGCATGACGGACTACAAGAAGTTTCTCTACGAAAAGAAGCGTAAGGAAAAGGAGATCCGCAGCAAGGCGGTCAAAACGGTCATCAAGGAAGTCCGTTTCGGCCCCAATACGGACGACCACGACTTTGACTTTAAGGTGCGCCACGCCCGCGGTTTCCTCGAGGATGGTGCGAAGGTGAAAGCCTACGTTCACTTTCGGGGTCGTTCCATCGTCTTTAAGGACCGTGGTGAGTTGCTCTTGCTCCGCTTCATGAAGGAGTTGGAGGATCTCGGCGCCGCGGAGGCCATGCCCAAAATGGAAGGCCGGCGCATGAACGTCATCATCAGCCCGAAGAAAGTACAGAAGAAATCGAAGTCCAAATCCAGCTCGGAAGAGGAGGACAAGGAATAAGGGGTACATCCCCTTCCTATTAACGTTTAAACCCGCGCCCGCCTGTTGATTCAGGCGGGCGCTTTAGTACCCCAGCCATTGGCTCAGATCAAATCATCCCGCTTCGCCTCCTCCCACGCCCGCGTCCACCAGGCACCCCGCGACGGGAAGCCAGAATTCGCCTTCATCGGTCGGAGCAACGTCGGGAAGAGCAGCCTGATCAATATGCTCACCCAGCGCAAGGAACTGGCCCATACGAGCGGCAAACCGGGTAAAACTCAGTTGATCAATTATTACCTGATCAATGAGAGTTGGTACCTCACCGACCTGCCGGGCTACGGCTACGCGAAGCAGAGCAAAAAGACCCGGGCAAAGTGGGAGTCCCGTACGGAAAATTACTTCCTCAAGCGACAGACATTGGTGTGCGCCTTCGTGTTGGTAGACAGCAACGTGCCGCCCCAACTCATCGACCTGGAATTCATCAATTGGCTGGGAGAACACGGCGTACCCTTCGTGATCGCCTTCACCAAAACCGACCGCAAACAATCGCGCGACGGGGGCAGCGTAGACGACTTCCGCCAGGAGCTTCTGAAAACCTGGGAAGAGCTACCCCCCATCTTCCTCACCAGTGCTACCCGGGAAACGGGGCGCGATGAAATTCTAGAATTTATAGAAACCACCTTGTTGGCCCTACCCTGGCCCTACTATGGCGAGGTGAAGTAGTAACTTTGTGCTCCCGCGTCCCCGCCGGTAAATTTTGAACCTGATGAGTGCCACCATTCCCAAGACCGCCCTACCCCACCCCGAATTCGAACGGGAAGGCAAGCGGTACCGGCACACGGCTCCCAACATCGAGCAGTGGGACATCTACAAGATCAGTGAGGATCGGGAAGCTTTCGTCAAGGCACTCGAAGCGTCCAGCGCGCAACGGATCATCCAGGAAGCGGGAGACAGCCTGCCCGACGTACTGAGTAAAACCATCTTCAGCGAACAGGAAAGGACCAAGAACGAGCCCTGGAAGGTTGATCCGCCCCAGGAACGCAGCTACTGGAAGCGCCTCGCCAAAATGCTGGCCACCCAGAGCCTCGACCAGGACGAACCCACCAGTGCCGATGAGGCCGCCCGCAACATTCTGCAGCGCATCGTCCACCGCTATTCCGAAGAAATCGTCGGCACGTTCAAAATCCCGACCTTCCACTTCGCCAGGCGCTTCCTGACCTTCTTCTTCGGCCGATTACTCAATGCAGCTACCGGCCGCACCTTTAGAAGCCTGTTCTCAAAAAAGATTCTGCTGCAGGAGAAGTTACTGGTGCGCGGCTACGTCGAACAGGTCAGGACCCTCAGTGAAAAGGGAACGCTGGTCATGGTCCCGACCCACTTCAGCAACCTCGACAGCATCCTCATCGGGTACGCCCTCGACCAGGTAGCCGGACTCCCGGCCATGAGCTACGGTGCGGGCCTGAACCTGTACAATACGGGCTATACCGCCTACTTTATGAATCGCCTCGGGGCCTACCGGGTCGACCGGCGGAAGCGCAATCCCGTCTACATGGCCACGCTCAAAATGATGAGCAAGCTCCTGATCCAGCGTGGCGTCCCTTCCATCTTCTTCCCCGGCGGCACGCGGTCCCGCTCCGGCGCCCTGGAAACAAAGCTCAAGCTGGGACTACTCGGCACTGCGGTCGAGGCCCAACGTGCGCGCTACCAGCAGGGACGTAACGAAAAGATATTCATCGTCCCGGTGATTCTGAGCTACCCATTTGTTCTGGAAGCACAATTCCTCATCGAGCAGCACCTGCGGCTGGAGGGGCAGGATCGCTACATCAAGGCCCAGGACAGCTTCCATTCCCTGCGGAGCATCATGAAATTCGTGTGGGGCGTGTTCAGCAAGGGCAACCAGATCACCATCACCCTCGGTCAGCCGCTGGATGTACTCGGAAACCGCGTGGATCAGGACGGCAAAAGCTACGGGCTCAACGGGCGCCACGTCAGTACCCGTGAATACTTCCGCGACCAGTACGGCAAGATAAACAAGGACCTACAGCGGGAGAGCGAATACACCCGGTTACTGGCCAACCAAATCGTAAAGCGGTACCACTACGACGGCATCGTACTGCCCGGGCACCTCGTGAGCTACGCGGCCTTCATCATGCTCGAACGCACCTTCATCAAGGACGATCTGTACGCCATACTCCGGTTGCCGGCCGAAGACTTTTACTTCCGCAAGGACGCGCTGGTCAAAGTGGTCGGACAACTGAGGGACCGACTAATCGAGATGGAGGCGGAGGGTAAGGCCAAGATCGCGGCGGAACTAAGGGAGTCGGCCGAACAAATCATCATCGACGGGATCGGCAATATCGGCAACTACCACATCGACAAGCCGCTGAAGTACGATCCTACCGGCCGCATCGTGAGCGACAACTTTTCCATGCTGTACTATTACCACAACCGGCTGTCTACCTACGGCCTCCGGGGCCGGCTCACCTGGCCGAAAGAAATGATCGGCGACGAACGAAAGGAGTAGCGGCTCGCTACAGCACCGATTGCCTTGATCTGAGCTCAAAGGTGTGCAAGCCGGGTCCGTGCGGCCGGGTGATCAATTCGACGATCTCCTCAAATAGGGACGCATCCTCCGTAAAGCTGTTCTCCCCGAGATCGAGCACCACCACCGGCGTCTCACGCAGCGTGCGGAAATAGCTGAAGTAGGCTGACTGAACGGATGCCAGGTAGTCATCCTTCATATCCCGCTCGAAACTACGCCCCCGTCGGGCAATATTTGCCTGTAGTGCCTTCACCGGGCGGTGCAGGTACACGATCAGTTCCGGCTGGGGGAAATTGACATCCAGGGCGCGGAACAGGCGACCGAACAGACGAAATTCCTGCTCCGTCAGGCTGTTGCGGGCGAACAGCAGGGTTTTGATGAAAAGGTAATCGGAAATGGTACCCTGGGTAAACAGCTCGGGCCGCGTAAGCTCGTTCTGCAGTTGTTTATGCCGCTCGGCCATAAAGAAAAGCTCTACGGGAAAGGCGTACCGTTCGGGATCGCGGTAGAATAGCGACAGGAAGGGGTTGTCGTCAAACTCCTCCAAAATCAGCCTGCGGTTGAAGCGTTCGGCGAGCAGGGTAGCCAGCGTGGTCTTGCCGGCACCAATGTTGCCTTCAATAACGGTAAAGGGTGGAAGGGTCATAGTTACATTTGGGTATGGCAAAACTAACCCTCTCCACCGGATCCAACGTCGGGGACCGACAATTCTACCTCGCGGAAGCACGATCGCTACTGGGTCAACGGCTGGGAGAAATCCTCTTCGCAAGCGAGGTCCGGGAAACGGAGGCCTGGGGGTATACCGACCAGTCGCCCTTTCTGAATCAGCTACTAATCCTGGAATCTCCCGTCGCCGTTTCGGGCGAAGCCATCCGTCACGATCTCCACCGCGTACTCGACGTAACCCAGCAGATCGAGCACGAATTGGGTCGTACGCGTGATCTATCCTGGGGACCCCGCACCCTCGACATCGATCTGATTTTCGTCGATGACCTTCGTTACGAGGACGAGCGCATCAGCCTCCCCCACCCCTGGTGGCGCCGGCGACCCTTCGTGCGGGAGTTATTGCCCCGCTTCCCCGCTCCCGAACTAGGCTTGTTCAGCGAATATTAACGTCGGTGTTCTCGATCACCGATAGGCGGGGCAATGCCCCCTCCGCGTACCGACGTCCTACGCTGGCGATATCCCGATCCTCGCCGTTGACGCCGTAATTGATGTAATCCTGAACGAGCACGCCGTTGATTCGCCGCTTGTTCGTGGCCTCCCGGAACCGGAGCCCCCCGTCGTTCACCTCAAAGGTATAGGCGAGGTAATCGAGTTCCCCCGTCGACCGATTGAAGAAATAGCGGTAAACGTCTTCAAAGTCGGCTCCCCCACCCTCCGGTGCGAAGGTGACGGCAACCTGATCGTACAACTGCTCTTTGATCGTAATGGTATCGAGCAACTCCGCATGGGCGGCCGGGTCGTCCAGTCCGTAAGGAAGCATGAAAAAGTAGCGGACCGAGTTCACCGATTCCGCATAGGCGGCACTATCCTTCGCCGTCAGGACCACCATAGAATCGTTCACCCTTCGCTGCAGTCCCGTATTGTCCAGCAGGTCTACCACGTGGTTGCCGGTGGAGTCGGTAAAGTCACGCGTATAGGCAAATTTGCCCCCGTCCCTGCGGATGCCGTACTCCCGCTCCCGAAAGGTAAAGGTGATGTCGGTCGTTGCGAATCCCTCCATGCCGTGGGCCTGCACTGCCCGCTCGATTACCTCGGATGCGTTTTCCGCGGCAGGCTCAGTTTCCTCCTGGGCGGGTCCGCAGGTCCAAAGGATACACAGGAGTAGCCATAGAATCGGGTAAGTGCGAAGAATTGCCATACGGTTGTTTTACTAATTTTGGGTTGGTACGTTGTCCACGGTATGAAGTACATCCTGTGCGCCCTGCTTTCGGGAATTTTCCTCAGCACCTGCGGCCCCGCCCAGATGGAGGACGGACTTCCGGACGTTGAGAAAAGGATTTTGCGGGCCGAAAAGTTATTTAACGGGGCGTATGAGAACCTGGATGCGGCAATTATGGAACGCCTCCTGACCGAGGATTTTACCATTGGTTACGCGGATGCCGCACCTTCTAAGAACAGAGAACAATTCGTGGCCGAGCTCGGCAGCCTCCGCCAGGTTTTTCCCCACCTCCAGATAAGCATCGACAGCACGGTCTACACGGTGACCGAAGATCGGGTAACGGTGGTCGGCGTGAGGACTTTTACCTGGCAGCAGGAGGGGGTGACCGGAGAGCACAGGGAGTCGTTCGAAAACGTCTGGCACCTCGTCGGCAACCAGTGGAAGCTAGCCGCCACCACCCTCGCAAAATATCCCGAGTAGATGATCGACCTGGTCCTGCCCACGCCGGAGGAGTTGCGCGCTTTGCTGAGAAACCGGAAGCATTTTCGTGGTTTCGAGATCGTACAAGAAGCGCTGCCTCCGCGGGTAATCCTCGATCAGAGCCGGTACTTTCCTACCTCGACGCCCCTAACCTACCGCTGGGCCGTGCCTCACCTGATCGTACTTGGCGAGGAAGACCGGGTGGTAGGGAGTATCGGAGGAAAGGGACTACTGCCGGGTGAGGAGGAGGTGGAACTGGGGTACAATGTCGCTCCCGCCTACCGCGGTCGGGGCATAATGAAGCAAGCGATCCACCTAGTCATGGAAATGGCAAAAGGAGATGGGCTTGGCCTTATCGCCCATGTCGCACCGAGTAACCTCCCCTCACGGGCGGTGCTCACGGCAAACGGGTTTTCCCATGACGCGACCGTTTCCTGGCCCGTCGGTTTTGCGCTGGAGCGGTGGCGCTGGCCGTCACCTGATCAGCACGGCCCCCCCCTTGAATGATTCCGGCTCCCCGGCAGCATTCCGGAAGGTAACATCCCACAGGTACCCGCCGGCCGGGCTGTTCGATCCGTTGTGCGTTCCGTCCCAGGCCCCTTCGAAGTCCTCCGTATAGTAGATCATTTCACCCCACCGGTTCCAGATGCGCAGTTGGTAATCGGTCGCTCCTTCCCAAATCCCTTCCGGACGCCAGGAGTCGTTGAGGCCATCTCCGTTGGGGGTGAAGGCATTGGGTGCCGAAAAGGCATTTTTGAGCAACATTCGGATGTCCTTCGCCAGCGTATCCCGGCACCCGCTGGGGTGGTTGACCACCTGAGTGACGGTAAGCGTGGAAGTGTCGCGCAGGCGGTAGTTGAAATCCGGTCCCGGAGATGAAAAAATGGCGGTTCCGGTCCGGTCGGAGATCTCGTACCGCTGAGACGCGGAGGCCACGCTGCGATCGATAATGCGGACGTCCGGAAAGATATTACTGGGTTGCTCGGGCGAAAAATCGAAATCGGCCACCGGGGAGCCGCGCACGTCGATCAGCCGCTGAAAGGTGGTATCGACAAAGCACCCCCGGGGACTGGTAATACTCAGGTACACATCGAAGGTGCCGGTGTTCTCGTACACGTGCCGGGGATCACGCTCGTCCGATCGACCGCCGTCACCGAATTGCCAATCGAACGCATAGGTGTCGTCAATGGGAAACGATCGGTTGACGAACTGGTTGCCGTAAGGGGCGCATCCGAATGCGTCCGGCGGGTCGAGAATAATCGTGCGGGGGGCGGGAAAGTACTCGACGATCGCAGTCTCCTCATCCTGGCAGCCGTTCTCGTCGGTGACCCGCAACTGGGCCGTAAAGGTACCGGGCGACCGGTACAGGTGTCTGGGCTCGAGCGACCGGGTGGAGGGAGAGGCGTCGCCGAAGTCCCACTCGTGGTTCGTGATCCGCTGTCCGCCCTGCGCCTCCGACAGGTTGGTGAACTCGATCGGTATCGGATCGCAAACGACGGAGGTGGCGGTAAATTTGGCCTCTACCGGCGGGTAGACGCCCAGGAGGAACCGGGCCGTATCCTTGCAATTGTCCGCAAAGCTGTTACGGTTCAGCATCATGACCCCTTCGTAAGTGCCGAGCTCCTGGATGTCGGTGGTAAAATCACGGCTGTTGCTGGTGATCAATTGACCGCCCGGACCGATCATCTCCCAATCGTAGCTCAGGATAGAATTGATCAACGTGCTTTCGTTGACAATGGTGTTGAGGCCGGGTCCGCACTGCCGAATGAAAAACCGGCCCTGTTCATCGATTTCCGTTTCCAGCAGGTCGGCATTGACGGTGTTGCCGCAACGGGCGACGTTCAACTGAAATTCCCGCTTGGTTTCGCTGAGGAGGACGGGGTTGGGGCCCCTGCTCCACTCCTCGACGCATACGCCCAGTACGTGGGTACCCGGATAGATCGGGAAACCTTCGAGTAAGCCCGTGACCGGGTCGATCGTCAGGGTACTGCCGATGCCCAACTGGTTATCTACCGAGTAGCGGGGGGAAACCCAGGAAATGGGATCGTAGGGGTAAGGACTTTCCTCCAGCGGCACGATGTCGTCGAAGTAGGTAGCGGTTTCAAAACCGGTCTGACGGCCACCATCCGTTCCGCCACCGAGACGGGGATTGCAGAAGACGTAGGCGAGGCTGTCGCCGTCCTGGTCCGTTGCGCCCAGGTCGATCTGGAAGGGCTCGTCGATACAGATCGCAATCGGGGGGTCGATGTTAAACTCGGGGCTCGAACTCAGCCGTTGCTGGGCCGCCGGGGTGATCTGGATGAAGTAGGTTGCTCCGATACGCAGGGGATCGATGAGGTTTCGGATACTCTCGTTGCGGCAGCAGCGCTGGTAAACAAAGGTGTACGTCTCTTCGGAGATCGGCAACTCCTGAATGAAGGTATAAACGCCAATTTCCTGGCAGATCGGCTCGGTGATGACCAAGCAGGGATTACCGAGGTTGATCGGAACGGACTCAGAGCGGGCCAGCGTAATGCCGAGGGTGCGTATGAAATACCGATCCCCTGCGTAAATGCTGATGTGACCGGCCGATGAGGGCGCTTCTTCGGTTCCCCCTCCAGGATCTCCGTCGAATCCGGCTCCGGTACCGATGCAGTCGCGGTACATGTTGATCGTGATGCGGTACCGCAGTACCCCGGTCGTAGGATCGTCGTTCTTGTATCCCAGGCACTCATAGTGGAACTCCCCACCGACGATGTGATTAGCCAGTACACTCGCGGGTAACAGTGCCACCAGGAGGAGCACGGCAGTGCACCATCGGATACGGAGGTGAAGATTCAAGGACTAAATTTTAAAGTGCAAACAATCTATGCGACAAAATACAGTTTCCTTAGCTGTACGGACGTCCGATCGATCCTTTCCCTTGTCGCACGGGCGTCGGTACGATATTATGTTCCCGCAATTACGGGCATGTGACCTTTTTAACCTTACCCTACACCACCTGACCGGAGTTCCGGCCTGAGTGATCGCCGACTTTGCGTACCGCCCCACGGGGCAACGCTGCAACCCGCCTGGGTGGTCAAGTCAGGTACTAGCGACGGTAGAATATCGACTCAGGGGGATGCGTTTCACTCACCTACACCTCACCGCTTTTCTGCTTATTAGCAGGAAAGTCAGTAGATCATCTGAATGATTAGTACCGATACCAATTCTAATATGCTTCACCGTCCCCCACACCGGGGCATAGGCGCACTCTCAACGATTAAAGGTGGCGGCCTTGTGCTCCTACCAACGGCCAATTTATGGCAGCTGGTCACCGACGCGAGACAGTACAAATCAGTCAACCGGTTACTGGCGGTTTGCCCGCCCAACCGACTGAACAATCCCGAGCTGATCTTTGCCGACCGCGAGATGTTGCTCAGCTGGTTCCCCAACCTCCATCCGAAAATAGATACCCTCCTAAGCTACCACGGCCGGGTACTGACCGTCAAAGTGCCGGCAACGGTGTCCGTCCCCGACTCCATGGTGGATCGCCGGGATGAAGTAGCCGTGCGCCTGGCGTTGGACAGCTTTTGTTACCGCCTTACGGAGGACCTCGAAGCCCCCCTGGCCGGCTGCCTGGCCCTCAGCGAGGTATCCGCCGGCCTGCCCACCCGCTTCGGAAAAATTCGCTCCGACGTCATGCGACAGGCCGATTTCACCGTTCAACGTCGCCAACGCGATCAACTGGACACCCGCGCGGCGGTTACCATCCGCATGGACGACGACGAGCTGGAGTTTTTGTAGTGATGCGCCGTATCTTGGCCCGCCCCAGCCAAGCGCGCCCCTATGATCGATCAGCTCGAAGCCATTTACCACCGTTTCAAAAACTTAGAAGAACAGCTTTCGGATCCCGAAATCATCACCAACCCCGACCGCTTCACCCGGGTAAACAAGGAGTACGGTAAGCTCCGGCCGGTAGCTGAAACCTACCTTCGGTACAAGGACCTGACCGAAAACATCACCTCCGCCGAAGCAATGCGCAAGGATCCCGATCCGGAAATGCGCGAAATGGCCCAACTCGAATACGATGAGCTGCGCGAGCAAAAGGAAGCCCTCGACGAAGCAGTCAAGGTCATGCTCATCCCCAAAGACCCGGAAGACGAGCGTGACATCATCATGGAAATCCGCGGCGGTACCGGGGGCGACGAGGCTGCCATCTTCGCCGGAGACCTCTTTGATATGTACAAGCGGTACGTCGAAACCCAGGGCTGGAAGATCGAGGTGATCGACGAAAACGAAGGCACCGCCGGCGGCTACTCCAAGGTCGTCTTCGAGGTCCACGGCGACGACGTCTACAGCAGCCTAAAATTCGAGTCCGGCGTACACCGCGTACAACGGGTCCCGAAAACGGAAAGTCAGGGCCGCGTACACACCTCCGCGGCCACCGTAGCCGTGCTCGCCAAGGTCGAAGAAGAAGACGTCAATCTCAATAAGGCCGACCTCAAGATCGACACCTTCCGCGCATCCGGCGCCGGTGGACAGCACGTGAATAAAACGGAGTCCGCCATCCGGATCACCCACCTCCCCACCGGCATCGTATCGGAGAGCCAGGACGGCCGCAGCCAGCACAAAAACAAGGAAATTGCCATGGCCCAGCTGTACCGCCGGATCAAGGACGCCCAGGACTCCGCCGCCGCCTCGGAGCTGGCCAGCGCCCGCCGGTCACTCGTCGGCAGTGGCGACCGCAGCGAAAAGATCCGGACCTACAACTACCCCCAGAACCGGGTGACCGATCACCGCATCAACCTGACGTTGCACAGCCTCGATAAGATCGTCGCGGGCCACCTCGAACCCATCATCGAAGGCCTGCAGGTAGCCGAGAACGCGGAGAAAATGAAAGAAGGCATATGAATTCCGTCCTCCCCCTTCTCCTGACTATCCTGCTGGCGTATGCCTGCGATCCGGCCGCGCGCGAAGCCAAACGAGCCGCCGCCCGGGAACAGGTTACCACCTTCATTCTGGTTCGCCACGCCGAAAAAGGTTTTGGGGATGATCCGAATCTCACCCCCCAGGGCCAGGAACGCGCCCAGCGCCTCAGTGAAATGCTGAGTACGGAGGCCATCGACCGAGTCTACACAACCGATACCAAACGAACCCGGCAAACCGCCCAGCCCACCGCCGACGCGCACGGCCTCAAGGTCAACTTCTACAAAACCGAGGACCTCCCCTCCTTCGCCAGTCGCGTCAGGAGGGCCCACGTAGGGGAAACCGTGCTCATCGTAGGACACAGCAACACCACCCCGGAAGTAGCTAACCTGATTGCCCGCAGCAGTGACCTGGACCGGTTCAGCGAACTGGATTACGGCAATCTGCTGATCGTCACCGTCCCGCCCACCGGTGAATCCCGGGTGCTGAAACTGCGGTACTAAATTTTGCCGGTTGCCGACTGGTTCAGTCTAATTCTTGCCGTAGGGTTTCCCCTTCTGGCGGTACGGGCGGTACACCGCAATTGGGTGCCCCCCTGGTGCAGCAGCATCGTAGCGTGTTACGGGATCGGCATTGTGGTCAGCAACCTACGGCTCTGGTCCATCGATAAGGAGTTAATGGAACAACTGGCGGGGGGCGGAATGCTCATCGGACTTCCGCTGCTGCTGTTCTCCGTGCGCGTGGGGCAAAGTCTGCGCCACGCCCGCCGGATGATGCTGTCGTTCGTGCTGTGCTGCGTTTCCGGACTGTTCTTCACTTCGGTTGCGTGCTTCTTCTTCATCGACGAGCTGGCGGACAGCTGGAAGATTGCCGGTATGCTTACCGGGCTCTACACGGGCGGTACACCCAACGTTCAGGCGATCGGTTTGGCCCTGCGCGCGCCCGCCGAGTACCTGGTGCTGATTCAGGCCGCCGATATTTTACTGGGAGGCGCCTACCTGCTCGGTCTCGTAACCGTACTGCCCTCCCTTTACGGTCGGTTATTTCCCACGCTTACTCAGCAGACGGGCGGGGACGCGGGTGCAGTGCAAGAAGCCGAAAGCGTACCCTTTGGGCAAAGGACCCTACAGTTGGTCGCCGGCTTACTGGTGACCGGCACCGCAATAGTGATGTGCCGGTGGATCACCGGAGTATGGCTGGACCCCACCATCATCATTCTGTTGGTCACGACCCTCAGTCTGCTGGTAACGGCCACCCCCCTCACAAATCGGATTGGAAACAGCTATCCGCTGGGAGAATATTTCGTCCTCATCTTTTGCGTAGCATTGGGCCTACTGGCGGACTTTCGCGCACTGGCGGCCGGCGGAATGGAACTTCTCTACTTTTCCGCCATTGCCCTGATCGGCACTACCCTTTTGCACCTCCTGCTGTCCAAGCTTTTCGGTATCGATCGGGATACGGTAATCCTGAGCTACGTCGCCGCACTTTACGGTCCCGTGTTCGTGGTACAGGTGGCGGCGGCGATCCAAAACCGCGATTTGCTGGCGGCGGGGATCGGCGTCTCCCTAGTTGGGTTTGGAATCGGCAATTACCTCGGTATCGGTATCGCCTACCTGCTGCTTCACCTTACCGGCTAACCGTTTGCGGGGCGTTAGGGCCAACGACGAACGTCCGCTAAAAATATTTGAGATCCGGTACTTGGACTGATTGAACGTAGTAACAAACTGCTCCGATTGTTCGTAGAGGTCATCGCTCATGAGCAGAGCGACCGGTCGGAGCGGCTCGATGTGAGTTAGAATGATGCGGATCATGGCCAGCAGAGGAATCGCCAGAATGATCCCCGCGATACCCCAGAAAAAGCTGCCGATGATCACGGAGATGATGGCCGCCAGCGCGTTGATCTTCACGCTGCCTCCCAGTACCTTAGGGGTAATGAGGTTTCCTTCGATAAACTGCACCGTTACGTACAGTACGATCACCAATATTGGTTGCCACAAACTCTCCGTAGTAGCCACCGCAAACAGGAACGGCAACATACCCCCGATCACCGTACCGATGTAGGGTATGATGCCCAGCACCGCAGCCAGGAAGCCCCAGACCAGGTAGTAATCGAGTCCGATGGCGAAGAGCCCCAGACTATTCAGAATGCCAAGTATCAGCATGACCAGTCCCATACCGCCGAGATAGCTTTTGGCAACCTGCTGCACTTCGTTTAGAGTCTGTAGGCCCTCGGTCTGGTCGTCGTCACTGAGTTGCCCCAGCACGAAGTTTTTAACGGCCGTGCGGTACAGCAGAAAGAAGAAGGTATAGATCATCACCAGCGAGAAGTTCGCGAGCAGTACGCCACTGGTCGATAATCCCGTGGAAACGATGCCCAGCGGTTCACTGGACACGCTGGTAATCGCCTGATCGATGTAGGTTTCTACCTCTTCACCGGTAAGGCCGAAGCGGTCTCCGCCATATTCTGCCCACTCGTAGAGTGTTTCCTGTAAGCCGGCATAGATGTCGTCGGCCTCGGTTAAAATCGCCTGTACCTGGTTGAAGAAAAAAAAGATCACCCCAATCACGATGGCACTGGCGGTAAAGAGCGTCAGCAGAACCGATAGGATGCGACTGGAGAAGAGATCGTCGAAGCGCCGACACACCGGCTGCAGCATCAGGGCGAAAAAGATGCCGTAGGTGATGGGGATAAAAAAAGCTCTGCCTGAGTAAAGCGCGTACAGCACGATACTCAGGCAGATAAGGAAATGTGCCAGTCGCTGAAAACTGATGGTAGAGGTTTCCCTGCGGCTGGTTGCTTTTTTCATATTAATCTTCGGGTGATCCCCCGCGCTTGTAGTACTGCATAAATACAAATCCAATGATCAGCACGAAGACCAGTGTTTCCATGGCAACGAAAAAGCTGTTCATCATTGCATCACCGAAACTGTTGTTGTCGTTCAGGAACTGCTCGAAGCCGAGGGCCGGGTTAATGGCCGAGAGGCTGATATTCAGAATGGCGATGACGATCGTCGCCCACATACCGATGCGGAAAAGGAGACCTATCTCGGCCTTAAAGATGCCGTTGCTGTTGTAGATCGCTTCGGCATACTGCTTGGTCGAATACCACACGACCGGAATAATGATCAGGTGCTTAGCAAAGCGAACGCTCATGGGGAGGTCTGCATAAATTGCGTTCACTACGAGTAGGTAGGCGGAAACCGCTAGCCCGAGAATGATCCCATACTTCCGACCTTCTTTGTCGACATTGAAGTTATGGGTCGGTGGTGGATCGAGGTGGGGTGGGTTTTCGTGAGTCGTAGAGCTTGTCTGGGCCATGTACCTAGTAAGTTGAGTGAAGGTTAATTTAATACTTTTATCCTACAAAATTTTTACGCGACCGCTGAAGTTGCTCGAGCTCAGCTTCCAGATCTCGTACCCGTTTGGCTTTCTCGTCGGCGGTCTCAAGTTCATCACCAACGTCGTCCCGCAGGTCCTCGATTTTTCGGCGTAATTTTTCGATCTTGTCTTCGTACTTCTCGATCTTTTCGCGTGCTTTTTCCGCGTCCTTAGATGCCGAAGCGGAGTCGTCCCTCACGTCTTCCAGCGCCTCACGGGTCGCATCGATTCGCTCGTCGAAGTAGCGGGTGTAAAAGTACGTACTAAACTCTTCGAGTACGGCACGGGCGGCGGCATAGGTATCCGCATGGTTATCGCGCCCCACAATATCGGTATCGCTAAACGCGAGTGCGATGCTGACCGTGGCATTCGTTTCCCCCCCACTCACATTAGAGTAAAAGTCGAAATTTTTACTGCTGAGTTTGGGTAGGCTTACCTGTTCGGCCAGGTACGAGATGTCGTCGCCGTCCTTATCCGATCGGTCGATGTCAACGTCGTACCGATCCTCCCAGAAATCTTGCCAGGGATCGTAAACCGCATCTACCGGCGCTTGCAGGGGAAGCCGCAGGGAGGGCAGTTGCCGCTTGTCGTATTCTACGGTACCATCGGAAATGCTGACCGCCTGTTGTGCCATTAGCTGGAAGCCAAAGCAACACAGCAGGAGCGACAGAATAAGCTTGGTAGCGATTGTCCGGCAGCCCATGGAGAGGTCGTTGAGATTAGTCATAATGCTCGTTGCGGTCTTGGGGAACGGTTTTATACCGATCGGCCCGGTTTACCCACACCAAAATTTCCTGGTGCTGGGCGTGAAGTATTTCTTCGGCGAAATCCAGCAGATTCGTGTTTGCGAGTGCGTGCTCGTAAGAATTGCTGATGCCCTCTTCGTTCTGGTGGGCCAGTGACGCAAGTTCTACGACGTTTTTGGCCTGTAGTGCCCGGTTGAGCTGGGCCTCCTGCCGCTTGAGTTCGGTTTCGGAGCTGCGGGAGGGCGTGTGCACTCCGCCGGAAATATCTTCCAGGATGCCGTTGATTTTTTGGAGCATCTCCTCGTGGTACGCGGCTAGCGAGTCAAAAAAGTTAGCAGCCGTATCGTCCGCTGACCTAATGGCGGAAGAAATATCTCGGTAGTACCCGGCCGATTGTTGGTGCTCCATAGCGATCTGGCTGAGGGTGGTATCGGTGCCCTCGGGCCTGATTTCGTACGGAGTTTTCATATCTGAATTGTTATCCATGACGTTAAGCTTTTTCTACTTCGGATTCTGACTTCAGTACGTGATCGCCATCGTCCTGCTTGATGTACAGGGCTTTGTTACCTGATTCCCCGTTGCGGGTAATTTCACTGCCCTTGATGGTTTTGGTTACCTTCTCCGTGTAAGTTTCCTCCACGGTGCCGGTAGCCTCCCCGTTGCCCCACTTCCATTTTACTTTTGTGCCCTTGCGTATCATCTCGTGCGTTTTGATCGAATAAAAAACCCGGTGGAGTGGGTTCTATACCATCTCCACCGGGTGTGGTTACTGAGCGTCAGTGGTGGAAATTACTCCAGATCACCTTCGGGATCCATGGAACGTTCGATGTCCTTGAGGAGGTTGTCGGATTCGTTCTTGAAGTCCCTCCATCCCTGGTTTACGTCTCCCTTGAAGTCCTTCCAACCGCTTTCCATATTGTTTCCAACACGGTTCATGCGATCGTCGAGGTCGTCGCGGTAGGCCTTGAGTTCATTGTATTCTTCTTCCATCTCGGCCTTGGCCTCGTCGGAAGCGTCCTCCATGTTGGCCTCTAGCTCATTCATCCGCGCATCAACGTTAGTCCGCGCATCGCGGAACTCGCGGTCGAGCTCGTTGCTTTCTTCCCGAATTTCGGCGCCCATATTAGCGACGGCGTTTTCGGTTTCCATTTCGAGTTCGTCCGCAGCGTTATCGGCTGGAGAGTTCTCAGCACAGCTGTAGAACATGCCGGAAAGGCTGAGCAAAAGGGCTAAAGTGAGAATGCGAATTTTCATAGTTGTAATACTTTGGTTAAGAGTGCGTGATTTCGTCGCCGCCAACTTAGGCGCGTCGTTCTCGATCATTAAAACAGTAGATTAAGACTGTTGTTCGTTGTCGGCTTTGTGACTATTCTTTTTACGCTCGATCACCTCGGCCATATCGGAAAGCTTTTCACCTCCCTTAATTCCGAAGTCGAGGGTACGGATTGGGAACGGAATCATGATGTCGTTGTCGTCGTAAGCACGTTTGATGGCCATAATCGCATCGCTTTGTGCCTCCAGGTAGTCGGCCTGCCCGCTCTTACCCCCATCCAGCCAGAAGCGTAGGGTGTAGTTGATGGAACTGTCGCCGAATTCGTTGAAGAAGAGCTGTACGTCCTTTGAGGTGTCGTAAGCCACCCGCTCCTTTACCGCGGCGATCGTGATGTCCCGCACCTTATCCAGGTCGTCTCCGTAGCTGACTCCACAGCTGAGGTCGACGCGGCGCATCCTGAGCTTGTTGTAGTTCTTTATCGGTTCCTGGGCTACGATCTTGTTGGGGATCATTACGTCCTGCCCCTGCAGGGTAACCATGGTTGTGTGCCTCAGCGTCACTTCCCTCACTTTGCCGAAGTAACCGTTGACTTCGATCAGGTCACCCTCCCGGAACAGGGTGCGTACCGACAGCATGATACCGCTGAATAGGTTAAGGATGGGATCCTGGAAAGCCAGGCCAAGGGCCAGGCCTACAACCCCCGCACCCGCCAGGACACTCTGTACGATTCCCGTTAGGTTTAGCACCGAGAGGGTGAGAAACAGAAAAGCGAGTACGAGCAGCACCGTCAGGAAGGAACTGAGCAGACCGGCTACCGTGGAATCGTGAACCAGCCGCCGGCTGATCCGATTGAAGTACTTTTTGGCAAAACGGGTGATGACATAACCGACGACCACTACGATTAGGGCCAGCAGCATATTGGGCAAATTGCGCAGTGCCAGGGCCCACCACCGCTGGAGTTCATCAAATAAGGGTTGGAAATCGAGCTCGAGCCCGAATAATTCAAATAGGTACATAAGGTAAGTTGATGACCGCTATAACTCCAATCCCGGATCGGTGTTCAACCTAACATCTGCCAGTCGCGGTCAAGCGCCCCTAAATCGACCGCTACGACCCCCGGCCGCGCAATCACCTGGGCACCGGCCAGATTAGCCAGACGGGCGGCGGAGTTGAGACTCATTCCAGCCACCATTCCCGCTGCCGCTACGCTGATTACGGTATCCCCCGCCCCACTTACATCGGCTATTTCACGTGCCTGGGTAGGATGAATGGTGGAGTGGGTGCGGTCGTTGGTGTAAATACCGTGTTCGGAAAGCGTGATCATGACCATCCGACAATCCAGGCGCTCAAATAGCACGGCGGCGGCCCGGTCCAGGTCCGGCAAATTCGGTCCAATGGGGAAGTCCAGTTGCTGCTGCATTTCCCGCAGGTTAGGCTTGAACAGGTCAACACCCCGGTAGGCCCAGAAATTTCGCTGCTTCGGATCAACGGCGGTGAAGACCTTCCGTTGCTTCGCTAGTTCGATGAGCTGTGGGATCGTAGAGGCAGTTAGCACACCCTTGTTGTAATCCTGCAGCAGCATAAGGTCGTACCGGTCGGCACCCGTCACCCGCGCTATTCCATCTACTAACCGGTTCGCGGTATCCTCCCGCAGGTCATTGGTACTTTCGCGATCAATGCGCAGCAGTTGTTGATCCTGGGAAATGACGCGCGTCTTTACGGTCGAAGAACGTCCGGCTTCAGCGACCAGCAGCTCTTCCGGTATACCACACTCACTGAGGAGTGGACCAAAAACCTTTGCATTTTCGTCAACTCCCACTGCACCTGCGAGCCCCGCCCGAATGCCTAACGCCCGGAGGTTGACGGCAACGTTGGCCGCGCCGCCCAGTCTGTTTTCTTCCCGCTCCATACGGACTACGGGCACCGGGGCTTCCGGACTGATCCGTTCCACGCGCCCGGAGACGTACCGGTCGATCATGATGTCGCCGACGACCAGCACGCGCAAACGGGAAAAGTCAGGAAGCATTTCGGTGGGGGAATGTAACGCTAGGCGAATACCTCCGTGCCGGCGAAGTGAAAATTGCTTTCGATGGCTGCATTTTCGTCGCTGTCGCTGCCGTGTACGGCATTCTCCCCGATGCTGGTCGCGTACTTGGCCCGGATGGTGCCGGCTGCGGCTTCTGCGGGATTGGTGGCACCAATTAGGGTACGGAAATCGGCCACGGCATTGTCCTTCTCCAGCACGGCGGCGACGATCGGTCCACTGCTCATGAAGCTCACCAGGTCGTCGTAGAAGGGGCGGCCGCGGTGCACGTCGTAAAATTCACCGGCCTTTTCGGTACTGAGTTTGGTGTACTTCAGGGCGACGATGCGGAACCCGGCTTCGTTGATTTGCTGGAGGATGGCTCCGATGTGACCGTTTTTGACGGCATCGGGCTTGATCATGGTGAAGGTTCGGTTGGTGGCCATGGGGTATTCAGATTATGTTTGGAGCCGCAAAAGTATGAAGTTTTGGCCACCCCATCATTTTTTCGGAACTTTGCGCGTCCTTTCTGCCACCGTACCTATGCACGACAACTTACTACAAGCCCGCCGACTGCTCTCCAGCAGCCAGGAGATCGTTGTCTTCAGTCACCGAAATCCGGATGGCGACGCCGTTGGCTCTACCCTGGGCCTCATGCACTACCTCAGGGACCGGGGGCACGCCTGTACCATAATTCTCCCCTCAAACTATCCGGAGTTTCTCGATTTTCTGCCCGACGTGGGCTCGATCATCATTTTCGATGACGATATGGAGTGTGCGCAGGAAAAAATAAAATCCGCTACCCTCTTTTTTCTCCTCGACTTCAACTCCTTCGAGCGCATCGATAAAATGGCGGAGGGTATGATGGAGGACGATCGGCCGCGAATCATGATCGATCATCACCTTCACCCCGAGGAGATCGCCAATCCGATCTTCAGCCGGCCGGACCGCAGTTCCACCTGTGAGATGGTCTACGAATTCATCGAAGGACTCGGTGATGCCGAGTACGTGAATAAACGGATTTCCGACAGCCTGTATACCGGTATACTCACGGACACCGGTGGATTTAAGTATAACACTACGCCCGATCTGTTTCGCACGGTAGCCAAACTACTGGAGGCCGGCACCGATGCCTACAAGGTGGCCGATCACGTGTGGAACAACCTTACCGAAAAGCAGCTGCGCCTTCTGGGCCACTGCCTGGCCAACCGCATGGAGCTTCTGCCCGAATACCGTACGGGCTTGATCTACCTAAACAATCAGGATTACGAGGAATTCGACATCCAGCGGGGGGATACCGAAGGCATCGTAAACTACGTGCTCCGGATGCCCGACATGATGATCGCGGCCTTCATTCACGAACAGCCTACGATCGTAAAACTAAGTCTGCGCTCCAAGGGAACGATGGACGTCCAACAGATCTGTAAGGCCCTCTTCCGTGGAGGCGGCCACCGCAATGCAGCCGGCGGAGCGAGTTTTGCCCCGCTCGGATCTACAATCAACCGCTTCAAAAAGCACCTGCCGAAGTACGCAGATGAAATCGAAGCGGCCTATCTAGAATTTAACAATCAATAATTTTATGCGTACCAATTTTCTCTCCCTGCTTGCGGGGCTGATCTTCTTCGCTGCCTGCACCGATTCGGACAAGGAAGGGATGCAAACTACCGAGCTGGGTAACCGCTACTCGTACGTCACCAGCAACGACGACGGCCAGTTGGCTGAGCCCGGTGAATTCGTCTACATTCACGCTATCCTGAAGTCGGAAGGCGACAGTGTCATCGTCGACACCCGGGAACAGGACGGTGAGCAACCCGCCATCCAGGTGGTCGCCGATTCGCTGGCCGACGAAACCCTCGGACCCGTGCAGGATGTCGTGCGCAAGCTGCGCGTCGGTGAGCGTGCCATCATCCGCACCAACATCAGCACCTACCCCCCCAACGCCAAGCCTCCCGGCATGGAAAACGATACCGTACTGCTGTACGACATCGAAGTGACCGAGATCGTCGGCCAAGACGAATTCAACACCCGCCAGCAAGCCCTCGCCGCCGAAGCCCAGGAGAAGGCCGCCGTCATCCAGGGCCGCGAAGAGGAAATGCTCGCCTTCACCCAGCAAGTCTTTGAAGACTACAAAGCCGGCAAGCTCGACGGTGAGCTCCAGTCTACCGAAACCGGACTGCGCTACATCATCCACGAAGAAGGTAGCGGTGCGGAAGCCGAAGCTGGACGCGGCGTAGTGGTACAGTACATCGGACGCCTCACCTCCAACGGAGAAGTATTCGACCAGAGCTTCGAGCGCGGACAGGGTATTCCCTTCCCCCTCGGCCAGGGCCGCGTAATTCCCGGTTGGGACGAAGGCATCGACCTGCTGCAGGAAGGCGACCACGCTACCCTGATCATCCCTTCGGATCTCGGGTACGGTCCCCAGGGCAGCTCAGGCACCATCCCCCCCGACAGCGAGCTGATGTTCTATGTTGAGCTGGAGGATGTGCAGTAGGTGGAAGTAGGTTAGTTCGTGAGTCGGTTAGTCTTTTAGTGGGGTGGTACGGTGGTACGATATATTAAATCACCGTACTACCCCACTAAAGACTAACGAACTAAAAGACTGTACTACTAACAAACTACCTTCCCCCAAACTCAGCCTTCCGTTTTTCAATAAACGCGGCAGCCCCTTCCTGGAAATCGGCCGTTTTGGTAGTGTTTCCGAATGCGCGTGCTTCTGCGGCGAAGCCCTCCTTGTTTTCGTAGTAGGCGTTGATGGCACGAATGCTCTCGCGGATGGCAATGGGTCCCTTTGTTCCGATGGTTTGGAGGAGTTCCGTGGCTTTGGCGTGAGCCGCTTCCCGATCGGGTAACACGTAGTTGACCAGGCCGAGACGGTGCGCTTCGGTAGCATCGATCGGGTTACCCGTCAGGATAAGTTCCGTGGCTTTTCCCTTGCCGATGTACTGGTTGAGCCGTTGCGTGCCCCCGTAGCCCGGTATGATGCCGAGATTTACTTCCGGTTGGCCGAATTTGGCTTGTTCGGTAGCTATCCGGAGGTGACAGGCCATGGCGAGTTCGCAGCCGCCGCCGAGCGCGTAGCCGTCGACAACTGCGACCACCGGTACGTGGAAGCGTTCGATCAGGAAGAATATTTCGTGTCCGCGGTGGGCCATCGCTTCCCCGTTTCCATCGTTGGCAACGCCCAGGAATTCCTTGATGTCGGCTCCGGCGACAAAGGCCCGTCCTCCTGCACCCGTCAGAATGACGCCGTGAATATCGGTTCGGTCGCGGTAATCGGTACCGAAGAACCGGTGAATTTCCTTCAGGGTATCGGCGTTCAGCGCGTTGAGGGCCTTCGGACGGTTGAGGGTGAGGGTAACGATGCCGTCGTGTTCCTCGACGAGTAAATTTTGGTAGCTCATGCGGCCAATATAGCGCGCATTTAATTTCCTACTTCCTCCCGCAGTTCCTGCAGGTAATTGTTCAGCCGTTCCATTGGCTTTACGATGGCTACCCGTCCGCTACGGACGAATTCGTAGATGCCTACTTTACGCAGCTCGGTCAGCAGGGCTTCGGTTTCGTATTCGTGGCCGGTCTTTTCGATCACGACGTAGCCGGGCTCGATGAGCAGCACCCGGGCGTTGTGGCGGCGGATCATCATCTCTACCTCGTTGCCGTTGCTGAACACCTCAATCGGCACCTTGTACAGGGCAATTTCCTGGTACACGATGTCTTTATCTTCGTAGTAAAAAGCCTTGAGTACATCGACCTGCTTATCCAACTGGGCTACCAGTTTGATCACCATTTCCTCGGTCACGTTCACCACGATTGTGAAACGGTGGATCGTCTCGTCGCTGCTGGCACTGGTGGTCAGGCTGCTGATGTTGAGGTTGCGGCGGTTGAAGATGCCGACCACCCGGGAGAGTAATCCGGTCTGATCTTCCGTAAAGACGGTTATGGTGAAGGAGCGGGTCATAACGTAAGATTTAGGTGCGGGTACGCAGGTGCAGTTAAAGCGGACGGATCAAAGATCTTCGGGGCCCAGGATCACCTCGCTTACCGCCTTTCCGCTCGGTACCATCGGGAAGACGTTATCTTCCTTAACCGTATGGCAGTGCAATAGATACGGCCCGTCGTGCGCCAGCATTTCCGCAATCGCGCCGACCACGTCCTTCGGATCGCGGATCGTACGGCCGGGAACGCCGAACCCTTTGGCGATGGTCACGAAGTCGGGATTCTGTAGTTCGACCGAGCTGTACCGGCGGCGGTGGAAAAGCTCCTGCCACTGGCGTACCATGCCCAGGAAGTTGTTATCGAGCAAAACGATCTTTACCCCAACGTTCCACTGTGTACACAGTCCGAGCTCCTGTATGGTCATCTGAAAGCCACCGTCGCCGATGAACGCGACGACCTGTCGGGAAGGATCGGCGTACTTGGCTCCGAAGGCGGCGGGTAGTCCGTAACCCATCGTGCCCGCCCCGCCGGAACTCACCCACTGGTCGTGGCCCTTGTACTCGTAGTAGCGGGCCGCCATCATCTGGTGTTGCCCGACGTCCGTGGCCACGATGGCCTTGCCGTCGGTTTGCGTGCTGACTTCCCGGATGACCTGTCCCATGCGAATTTGTCCGTCATCGGTCGGTTTGATGGCCTCGCTGATCACCCGCCGGTGTTCAATGCGTCTGCATTCGTCGAATCGGGCCACCCATTCCGGGTAGGTCCTTTGCTCGACCATGGGGAGAAGCAGTTCAAGCACCTCGCGGGCATCACCGAGCACGGGTGCCACGGCCTTGACGTTCTTGTTAAGTTCCGCAGGGTCGACTTCGATGTGAACCACCTTGCTATTGGGTAAGTATTTGGATAGCAGTCCCGTCACCCGGTCATCGAAGCGCATTCCGATGGCTACGATTACGTCCGCTTCGTTCTGGAGCAGGTTCGGGCCGTAGTTGCCGTGCATACCCAGCATGCCGGTGAACAGGGGGTGATCGTTCGGAATGGCCGACAGTCCGTGGCAGGTGGCGCCTACCGGAATGCCGGTTTTCTCCACAAATTGCCGGAACACCTCCTGGGCGTGGGCGATGTGAATACCGTGTCCGGCGAGGATCATCGGCTGCTCGGCGGCATTGATGAGATCGGCGGCCACCCGTAGTTGCGAGCGTTTGGGCTTATTGTGGGGAATGTAGCTTCTGATGGCGAGCTCCTTCGGATAGGAGAAATCGACCATCGCCAGCTGAGCGTCCTTGGTAATGTCCACGACAACCGGCCCCGGACGACCGCTATTGGCGATAAAGAAAGCCTTCTTCAGCACCCACCCGATCTCCTCGGGATCCGTGATCTGGTAGTTCCACTTTGTTACCGGAATGGTGCAGTTGACCACGTCCACCTCCTGAAATGCGTCGCTGCCGAGCAGGAAACCGGGCACCTGACCGGTGATGGCGACGACCGGCAGGGAATCGAGCTGGGCGTCGCAGAGTCCCGTGATCAGGTTGGTAGCGCCGGGGCCGGAGGTAGCCATACACACTCCCGTCTGCCGCTTGATCCTGGCGTAGCCTTCCGCCGCGTGGATGGCTCCCTGTTCGTGACGGGGTAGGATGTGGGTGATCCGATCTTCGAAGTCGATCAGGGCATCGTACACCGGCATAATGGCCCCACCCGGGTAGCCGAAGATCGTATCCACGCCTTCGTTCACTAAACACTGCAGCAGTGCGTGGGCACCGGACATTCGTACCGTAGTATCGTTACCGTTCTGAGCTACAGTGGTGCTGATGGAATGTGTCATGGAGGGGATCGTTTACTCGTGATCTATAGGTCCGTAACGCAGCCCAGGGAGGCGCTGCTGACGGAGCGGGCGTATTTCTTCAGGATTCCGAACTTGACTTTGAGCTCGGGGGCCGTCCACCGTGCACGCCGTTCACGGATGGTGGCTTCGTCTACTTCTAAATTAAGGACATTATTATCGGCATCAATGTTGATGATGTCCCCCTCTTCTACGAGGGCCAGCAGTCCGCCAACCTGGGCTTCCGGACTGATGTGCCCCACGACGAAGCCGTGGGTTCCCCCACTAAAGCGGCCGTCGGTGATCAGGGCGACCTTTTTACCGAGCCCCTGTCCCATGATCTCACTCGTAGGTTTAAGCATCTCGGGCATGCCCGGACCGCCTCTGGGACCACTGTAGCGAATCACGACGACGTCTCCCTCCTTGATGAGTTTGTTACGAATGGCCGTATTGGCTTCGGGCTCGGAATCGAAAACGCGGGCCGGCCCCATGAAACGGGTACCTTCCTTGCCGGTGATTTTTGCTACCGATCCTTCCGAGGCGAGGTTGCCGTAGAGAATTTGGAGGTGGCCGGTGGACTTAATGGGCTGATCGAAGGGACGAACGATGTCCTGACCTTCGCGCAGTCCTTCCACTTCAAGTAAGTTTTCGGCCAGCGTTTTTCCGGTAACCGTCATGCAGTCGCCGTGAAGCATGCCCCGCATCAGGAGTTCCTTCATTACGGCGGGGACCCCCCCGACGTAGTACAGGTCTTCCATCACGTACTTACCGCTCGGTTTCAGATCGGCCAGGAAGGGGGTTCGGTCGCTGATGCGCTGAAAGTCATCGATCGTGATGTCGACGCCGGCGCTCCGTGCGATGGCCACCAGGTGCAGGACCGCGTTGGTGCTGCCGCCGAGGACGGTGATCGTCACGATGGCGTTTTCGAACGCTTTCCGGGTGAGGATGTCGAGGGGTTTGATGTCCTTTTTGAGGAGATTGAGCATGTACTCCCCCACCCTGGCGGTATCGGCGCGCTTGTCCGTGTGGTTGGCCGGGATGCTGCTGTTGAAGGGCAGGGCCAGGCCCATCGCTTCGATGGCGGTTGCCATGGTATTGGCCGTGTACATGCCGCCACAGGCTCCGGAACCGGGGCAGGCGTGGCGGACTACGTCGCGGTGTTTTTGTTCCGTGATCTCACCCATCCGAAACTGCCCGAGCGTCTCGAAGGCCGAGACGATGTCGAGATTTTCATCATCGAGACAGCCCGGACTAATGGTACCGCCGTAAACGAGGATAGCGGGACGGTTCAGGCGGCAGAGCGCCATCATGGCACCCGGCATATTTTTATCACAGCCGACCACCGTGACGATCCCGTCGTACCACTGGGCTCCGGCGACGGTCTCGATGCTGTCGGCAATCACGTCGCGGCTCGGCAGGCTGTAGCGCATCCCTTCGGTGCCCATGCTGATGCCGTCGCTTACGCCGATGGTGTGGTAGATGAGGCCGAGCAGTTCACTTTCCTGATTAATTCCCGCCTTGACCTCCTCGGCCAGGGCGTTGAGGTGCATGTTGCAGGGGTTGCCCTCCCAACCGGTGGAGGCGATTCCAACCTGGGCCTTATCCATGTCGGCATCGGAAAGACCGATGGCGTAGAGCATGGCCTTGGCGGCGGGCTGTTCGGGGTTACTGGTGACGTTGCGGCTGTACTGGTTGATTGGTCGGATCATAGATTCTTTAAGTAAAAAAGCCGCCTTCCGGGGGAAGGGCGGCGATTGATACAAAATACCACAATTGCGCCGGAGGCTTCAAATCGGGATTTACACGATCTACGACGGCAAGGATGGCACAGCGGTACGGGTATTAGTACCGCTTTTTATCGAAGCGGAAGGTAGCTTGCAATCCCAACTGAAGCGTTGTAAGCCGCGCCCGCGATTCCACCAGTCCGGTTTGGTCGTCGTTCGCTGCATTTACGTCAGCAAAGTCGGTGAGGGTATGGCGAACGGCCAGTATTGGCGTCAGGGTCAACAAATTGCTGACGCCGAAGTCGATACCGATGCCCCCACCGAGGGTAAACGCCACTTTATCGAGCGCTTCCCTGTTCCCGTCTTCCCCGAGGCGGTGGTAGGCCACCCCCGGTGACAGTTGCAGGAATAGCCCTTTTTGCAGCTGCGGGCCCTGTTTGCCGAAAGTGGGACAATCACAGTCCGTACCGAAATCGAAGGGGTACACGTTGGTCCTGAACTGGAAACCGAATTCCGACCACTTCACTTCACCGCGAGTTGTGGAACCGTACACTGTAGGTAGAAATTCGACCCGCTTTTTGGGCAGCCTGAACCAGTAATTTAAGGCCAGGTCCTGGCCATTTTCGTACCCCAGGTCGGACGATTGATCGCCTATCGTGGTATTGGCGTCGTTGAAATTGTGAAAGCCGGTCAGGCCAACCTGGGCACCGGCAGTGCCGACAACAGTCGGGAGGAACAGCAAAAAGAGCCAAAATCGCATATGGAGAAAAGTTGTACTTGCACGAACGCCACACGGTTGCGTACAAGTACCTTAACCACCCAGCTCTTCTACTAGTTTTCACTGCACCCGCGTCCCCGCCCTAACATCCCGGACCGGAGTCCTTAACGGCGGTTAACAAACTTATGTACGAAAATCAGGGTTAACTTTGGTGTAACTTAATCCTCTCCCTGCCCTTGCTACCATTCCTCGTCTTCAGCGTCTTATCCGGTTCGATCGATAGTCTGCCGCCAGATGGTCCTTACCTGATCTACGAAGACGACGCCGTAGTGGCCCGGTGGGTAAACACCGAAGACCGGACCGAAGGACAGATCGTATTCGAGCCCGAAAACTTCGATCAGCTGCCGGAATTTGCTTCCTTCCGCCCGGAGATGGTTGACGTGACCCGCGACTTTGCCCCCCAACTGGACATCCGCTTTGAGGGAGTGAGCCGGGTAGCGGCGCTCAGCGACATTCACGGACAGTTTGATACGGGCCTAAAACTGCTGCAGGCCAACGGAATCATCGACGACAATCAACACTGGGCGTTCGGCGACGGCCACCTGGTGATCGTGGGAGACATCTTCGACCGGGGCGACCAGGTGACCGAACTGCTCTGGCTGATCCACAACCTGCAGATCGAGGCTGAACGCTCGGGGGGAAGGGTCCACTTCCTGCTCGGCAATCACGAAACGATGACGCTAGAGGGCGATGAACGGTACCTCAACCAAAAATACCGCGTAACGAGCGGCATGACGGGTAAGTTCTACCACGAACTTTACGGTCCGAATGCCTACCTCGGTCGGTGGTTGCGCACGTTGCCGTTGGCGGTAGAAATCAACGGTACGGTGTACATCCACGGTGGCCTGAGCCGGGCAATGGTAAGGGAGGTAAGTAGCATCGACCGACTGAACGAGCTGTACCACGAACACCTGATCGACTCCGATGACCTGGATGAGGTAATCGGCGGAAGCTCCCGCCTGCACATGCTGTACGGCCGGGAGGGCCCGCTCTGGTACCGGGGGTACTTCAGCCGAAACTCCTTCACCGTGAAGGACCTCAACTTTGTGCTGAAAAAGATCGGTGCCCAGAGGATCGTGGTGGGCCACACGAGCTTCACCGCCGTACAGGGGTTCTACGATAACCGGGTGATCGCCGTTGATTCGAGCATCAAATTCGGAGGGGTCGGGGAGATTTTACTTATGGTAGATAATGATTACTTTAGGGGAACGATCTCCGGGGACAGAATCCCGCTGGAGTCCTCACCCACGAAGTAATGCGTTACCTGTTTTGTTGGCTGCTCATTGGGTCCCTCTACGCCGGTGCCCAACCCTCGCTCTTCGACGAGCTCTGGGAGTGCAACGATACGGTCACGATCGCGCTAGAAACCAACACGAAGCGACTCCTCCGTAACAAGAAAGAAAAATCGTACCAGCCGGCTACCGTCCACATTAACGGACGGACCCTAAGCGGCCGCGTTCGTAGCCGGGGACACATTCGGCTGGAAGTCTGCCGTTTTCCTTCCCTAAAGATCAAACTCGATAAGACGGCCCTCGACTCGTTAGGCTTCACGGAGCTGAATGATCTAAAATTGGTCGTTCAGTGCTCCAGCCACAGCGCGGCGGAGGGGTACCTCAGGCGGGAAAAGCTGATCTATGACCTGCATGCTATGGTCAGTAGATATCACCACCGCACGATACCGGTACACCTGTACCTGGGCGATCGCATCCTGGAAGCATTTTTGGTGGAGGCGGAAGAACAACTCGCAGCCCGTTACGGGGCTATCGTCGTCGAATCCGATCAGGTCAGTACCCGCGGCCTGCAGCGGGAGGCCTACCTCAACATGTGCCTGTTCAACTACATGGTGCTGAATACGGACTGGAACGTATTCAACCTCCACAACGTCGAATGCCTTCAGTTGACGGAGAGCCGGGAACTGATCCCCATTCCGTACGATTTTGACTACAGTGGCGTTGTCGGCACTACTTACGCCGTTCCCCACGACGCCCACAATTTGCGGTCGGTACAGCAGCCCAAATGGCTCGGTCGCCATGTAACCGAGGAAGAACTGTCCGCCGCGCTGCTTCCCTTTCTGGATGCACGCGCTCGGATGGTCGATCACGTCAATTCGTGCCATGACCTGCACCCCGGTCACCAAAAGAGAATCCTGGATCGCCTGACGGAATTCTACGAACTGATCGAGAATCCCGCTGCGCTGCGGGCATTTACCAGCAACTGACCGGTTTACTGCTTGAAGGCATATTCGATCACGTTGGCCCCCATCTGCAGGGCGGCCGCCCGCACCTCCGGCGGATCGTTGTGGACGGGCTCGTCTTCCCAGCCGTCTCCCAGGTCCGACGAAAAGGAGTAGAAGCATACCAGACGTCCTTCCCAGAACAATCCGTAGCCCTGCGCCGGTTCCCCGTCGTGCTCGTGTATCTTCGGCAGGCCGTTCGTAAACTCGTAGGTTTGGTGGTAGATGGGGTGGTCGAAGGGGAGTTCCACGAACTTCACTTCGGGCAGGACCTGCTCCATAGCGACGCGGACGTAAGCGTCCATTCCGTAGTTGTCGTCGATGTGCAGGAAGCCGCCACCGATGAGATAATTGCGGAGGTTTTCCGCTTCGGCCGAGGAAAAGACCACGTTGCCGTGACCGGTCATGTGCACCCAGGGGTAGTTGAATAACTCGGCGCTGCCTACGTCGACCGTACCGTAGTCCGTGTCAAAATCCGTCCCCAGCGCCTGGTTGCAAAATGCGGCCAGGTTGGGAAGGGCGGTGGGGTTGGCGTACCAATCGCCCCCTCCGTTGTACTTCAGCAACGCCAATTGCAGTTTGGCACCAGCCGGAGGAGCTGCCGCGGCAAACAGGAGTAGACAGACCAGAAGCGGGAGGAACTTTCGCATGGGAGGATAACGCAACTAACCCCCATTGGGATTATGCTCACTGCTCCAATTGAGAAGTTCTACGGTGTGTACGGCCGCAATGGCGGCGGTTTCCGTGCGCAGACGGTGGGGACCGAGGCTCGTGTAGTGAAATCCGTGGCGGAGGGCGAGTGAGGCTTCGGCGGGACTAAATCCTCCTTCGGGACCGATAGCAAGGGAGACATCGACCCTGGGCCGGACGATTTGGTGCAGTAGGGGGCTGTTCCGTTCGCCTAGGTAGGCCAGAAACTTATCGCCCGTAGCGGCAGATTCTACCGCCTCGGTAAAGGAACAGGGGTCGAGGAGTTGGGGCAGCCAGGCCCGAAGACTTTGTTTCATAGCGGCTTCGACCACGCGTTCCAGCCGGTCGGCGCGTAGGCGGGTTCGTTCCGAGTGCTCGCTGAAGAAGGGCTGAATGCGATCGATACCGATCTCGGTTGCCTTTTCGAGGATCCACTCGAAACGGTCGATGTTCTTTGTCGGAGCCACGAGCAGGGTCAGGGTATGGGCGCTGCGGTGCGTTTCCTGTCTGAGTTGGTCCACCTCCAGGGTACAAGCGCGTTTGGAGATGTCCGTGATATTGCCCCGGTACCAGCCGCCCTTACCGTCCACCAGGTCGATGGACTCTCCTACTTTCCTGCGCAAAACCCGGGCGACGTGGGCGGCCTCGGTATCGCGCAATTCGTGGCGGCCGACGGTCAGGTCAGGATCATAAAATAGCTGCAAGTCCGCTCAATTGACTGCGACAACGCCGGTGATCTGGGGCAGCCGGTTCTTCAGGGTCTGTTCGACTCCGGCCTTCATGGTCATGGCGGTCATGGAGCAGCCGTTGCAGGCGCCCAACCACTTGATCTCGACGATCTTGTCGTCGCTGACGTTCAGTACTTCGATGTTGCCGCCGTCGATGGCCAGGTGGGGCCGCACCTCGTCGAGGGCCGAATCCACTCGGGTAATCAGGTCTTTTCTTTCCTCGATCGTCATTAATGGTGGTTTGGGGACAAATGTAAACGTTCCGGGGCGGGGGTTTGGTTGAGCGGATCCGGAACGCTTGATCCCGTCGGTAGGTAATATTGGGTAAATGGTCGATGGATTTCAACGATCCATAGGTTGGGGGTCTACATATTAGAGATTTTGCCGAACTTAAAGTCACCTACCAATGCATCTACCACCCCTTCTTATGCGATTTGTATTTCTTCTTCTCATGGCGGCGCTGTACCACACGCCGCAACTGTCCGCCCAGATCAGCAGCGGCACCATTGACTATCTCGAGCACCGGGATTTTCCCCTGTGGGACGGAATGTCGATCGAGCAACGTAAACGGATGGAACGGATGAAGGAGGAAGGAGCCTTCGACCAGTCGGGTCGCTTGTCGTTCAACCAGGAGGCCTTCAGTTACCAGCAGCTTCCCAAACCGCCAAGCAATACCGGCCGGCGGGGATGGTGGGGCGGCGACACCGAAAATCCGGACGTCTACTTTACGTCCATCAGCGATAGCCTCGTCACCGATCAGCGGCGCATTATGGACCGCACGTTCATCATGGAAGACGAGTGGCTGGTGCCCGAGTGGGAGATCCCCGCCAACCAGCAAATGAACATGGCCTACACCCTCCCCAGTAAACTGGCCTTCACGGTTTCGCCGGAGGGCGATACCCTCACCGCATACTTCACCGAGACAATCCCACTGGGCATCGGTCCACGGGGGTACGGGGGCCTGCCCGGCGCCATCATTTACCTTAAGGTCCAGAACGAGGGCATGTACACGGAGTACACCATGACCACTATGCAACCCAATCCGCCCGACTTGGAACTGGTCAAACCCACGGAGGGGGACAAGATCACCCGCGAAAAATTTGAAAAGGTTGCCGCCAAACGCAGAGAGGTAATGGAGCGCCGGCGTCGCGGATGGGAGCGCAACTACTAAGATCCACCTACCTATGAAACCCTTATTCATCTTGATTTTTCTGCTGTGCAACCTTGTGGCCTACGGTCAGAGCGAGATCAGCGCAACGGTCGTAGACACCACCGGCACTACCCTACCCGGTGCCAATGCGATCCTACTCCGTACCTCCGATACCCTGCTTACTTCCTTCGCCACGACAGATAACAAGGGCGTGTTTCTGATGCAGAAAGTACCCGCCGGAGATTACCTACTGCGAGTTTCCTTCCTGGGCTTCGAGCGGCCCGATCAAAAAATTACCGTTACGGAAACCGACCAGTACCTCGGTCTGGGGGAGATCAAGATGTACCCCGCGGGATTTCTCCTGAACGACATCGAAGTTACTGCCGATCGCATCCCCATCCGCATGAAGGGAGACACCATGCTGTACGATGCCGAAGCCTTCGCCGTGGGCGAAAACGCCAAAGTGGAGGACCTGCTGCGCCGGCTGCCGGGCATGAGCATCGATGCGAGCGGTCAGCTTACTTGGCGCGGAAAACCGGTACAGGAAATCATGATCAACGGCAAGCCCTTTTTCGCGGGCAACGCAACCCTAGTGACCCAGAACCTCGACGCCAAGGCACTCAAGAACGTGGAAGTGTTCGACCAGAAAACCGATAGCGAGGAGATTTCAGGGGTAGACGACGGGGAAGAAAATACGACCGTCAACCTGGAAATGAAGGATGAGTTCAAGGCCAAAGTATTCGGCGAGGTGTACGCCGGCGGTGGTGTAGCGGCCGGTGGCGACGATCCGCGTTACGATGCGGGCGGGAAGGTATTCCGGATCAGCGACGCTACCCAAATCGGGGTGCTCGGTACCATCAATAACGTAAATCGCGTCGGCTTCACCGGGAACGAACTGTCCAACTTCAACCGCAGTTCCGGTCGCGGTGGAGGGTTTCGCTTCGGAACCGGCTCCCTGCCCTACTACGACGGTGGACAGGCACCGGGGCAAAACCGCAGCCTGGCCACCGGTATAAACTTCGGCAAATCGGTGGGCGAGCACGGGCAGCTCACCGTCGATTATACGCTGTTCGAGCGTCAGCAGACGCAAATCGTCACCGAACGACAGGCCTTCACCCGCAGCAACAACGAACGCACCATTCTGTCGGACCAGACCGACGCCTCCACCCGCTACAGCCACGGCATGTCGCTGGAATTCGAGCAGGAAATCGACACGACCTCCCGACTCCGTTTCTACGGCAGCGGCTACCTCACGGGTGATGACGGACGCGCACTCGCCCGCACTACGGCAGACAGTGAGCAGGACGGCAGCAACACCTATACGGTGGAGGAACTGTCGGACGGCTACAATCCGGGAGGAAACGCCACCCTAGGTTACAATCGCAGGCTTGGCACCAAGCAAGGCCGCACTTTCGGCGCCAGCGCGGGCATCGGCTACCAAAAAGACCAGACGGATCTGCAAATACTCGTCGCCGGGCTCAACGAAGGCTCCGGCGGCGGCCTACCCATCGCCGGAAGCCTGCAGAACGGTTTGCAGCTACAGGACCGACGCACCAATTCCTTCAACTACGATGGAGAGCTTCGCTACGACGAACCCCTTACGGAGAAGTTGGTGCTGGAGACGGAGATCGGATATTCCTTCGACGAGGACGAGGGCGACTACCGTTTCCGGCTCGAGGAAGCCTCCACCACCAATCTGCTCACCCGGGGCTGGTCGGAACTCCGCGGTGGAACCGATCTCTCCTACCGTTTCGGTAAGGGCAACAACTTACAGGTCGGTGCGCAGGTCCAGCGCAATCAGCTGAACATTGAGGGGGACACCACCCGAAATTCGGATTTCACCTACCTCCTTCCGAACGTAAACTTTCGGATGCGTACCGGAAAGGCCTTTTTCCGGCTGAACTACCGGGCCAACGTCCAGTCGCCCAGCGTCAGTCAGTTGCAGACGATCGCACGGCCATCGGTGACGGGACGGGTGAGCATCGGAAATTCTGACCTTGATCCGGCTACCGTGCACCGGGTGAGTGGCAACGTTTGGTTCAACGACCAGTTCCGCGCCATCAGCCTGAACGGTTACGTAAGCATGAACTATACGGACAACGCCTTTGGCAACAGCCTGACCTTCACTCCCGGTCAACAGATCTACCAGACGGTGAACGTCAGCCACGCCTGGGGCACCACGATTTACGCCGGTTCCACCATCGGAATGGCCTTCATGAAGGGAGAGCTGCGCACCAACCTGAGCAGCAACCGCAGCGTCGGACAGGGATTCGTGGACGGCGTGGCCCGCACCAATACCTCGGACAACACCAGCGGCACCGTCGACATCACGAAGGAATTCAACGAAAAGTCGTTCCTCAAGGCCGGCTATACCTACGCCCGCAACGTAAACAGCTTCGATGATGAGGAGAGCGTCGACATCGTGACCGTTACCCATGACATCGTGACCCAGTTCGAGCTAGAGTTGACGGAAAAGTGGCGCTTCGAGAGTCGCTTCCTGTACCGGATCTTCGAGGCCGCATCCTTTGCCGACGCAACCAACATTCCCGACCTACAGGCCAGCATCGAGCTGCGGCCGTTCAAAAAGGCCGGCCATTATTTTCGGGTTTCCGGTCGGGACTTGCTGAATCAGAACACCATCATCAACCGTCAGGCGCAGGCCTTCGTCACTTCCGAAACCATCAGTGACGGGCTGGGGCGCTACTTCCTCGCCACCTTTCACTACCAATTGTAAAAAACCTGCCGCATAGCTTGCAGGACAAATTTTGGTGTACGTATATTTGCAGCGCTTTAGCAATAAAGCATGGCTGAGCAGCCAGCAGACGCGGATGTAGCTCAGTTGGTAGAGCGCAACCTTGCCAAGGTTGAGGTCGCCGGTTCGAACCTGGTCATCCGCTCCAAACTCGCGACAAAGCCGCTTTCCCCCGGGAGAGCGGCTTTCGTCGTTTACTACCTTTGCGTCCACACCAGCCACCTCCTCCGCGATCAAACCTACCGGCACCCAATTAGCGCTATTCGTCCTGATCGCTGCCGGTCTGTCGTTGTGGACCATCAACCTGCTCTACGGCCGGCCGCTCTTCATCGACGAGGCCAACGTAGCCCGCAACTTATACGATCGCGGATACGCCGCACTCTTTGCGCCCCTCGATCACGACCAGTATGCCCCACCCCTCTACCTAATGGCGGGCAAGTTCCTGGGAGACGTGTTCGGCTACGCTGAAATCCCCCTACGCATTCCGGCTTTTTTGGGAGGCTTACTGGCCGTGTACGGCCTCTATAAAAGTGGGCGCTACCTCGACCTCGGCCCCTGGGTACTGCTGCCGCTTGCTTTCCTGTTCGTTAACCCAACCGTCCTGCGCTACGTCGGAGAGATCAAACCCTACGGCCTCGACCTGGGCATTGCTGCACTTCTGATTGCACTGCGCCTGCGACCCCGCCAAAGGAAGGAAGTGTGGCGGTGGACGGTGATCGGAACGATCGCACCCTGGCTGTCTTTGCCGTCGGTTTTCGTGCTGGCGGCGGTTGGACTGCTACGACTACGCACGGATTGGCGCTATTCCCTCGCAATTGGAGCGTGGCTGCTTTCTTTTGCTGGCCTCTACTTTACCGTGCTGCGGCCATCAGTGGGGAGTGGGTACCTAAATTCCTTCCATGCGGAATACTTTTTCCCCCTCGCAACTAGCTGGGAGGAATTGCTACAGACGGGTCGAATCATCTTCCGGATGCTGCGCCTGAGCTACGGCTTTACGGTGGTGGCCCTGGTATGGGGCGGGGCATTGTTGGTGACCGGAATGTTGAGGTTGCCTACGCGACGGCTATGGTTGCTTCTGCCCCTGCTGGTCGCCATGGGAGCTTCTACCCTGAGGTTGTATAGTTTGATCGATCGCCTGCTGCTCTTCGCCCTTCCGGGAGTGTGGCTCTTTACGGCCCTGAGTGCGCGCAGCGTTTATGCTTCACTGGGTAAAGCAAGGCCAGTCGCGCTGTTGCTGACGGTCGCCGTACTCGGGGGCACCAACATCTACCGGAGCTTTTACGAACCGGTTCGGTTTAGCGACGGCAGGAAACTCGCGGAAATTGCGCGGACCGCGGGAGCGTATACCCTACACCCCGATGCGGTGCCGGTCGTGGAATACTACCGACGCATCCATCCGCAAACGAGCAAAGAGTGGGTGAAGAAGGTCGGAAGTGGCGCGGATCACGTGCTCATCTACGACGTGACGACCCGGGAAAGTACGCGGCAGACCATCAGACGTGACAGTATCGGGGCGGCGGAGCGCGGGTGCAACGTATTGGCGGAAAAGCTGTACCGGTCGGGAGTACTTCGACTTAGATGTCCCGTACCGAATTCCGATCCGTAACCACTTCGAGCAGTTCGCGGAGAAATTGGACCTGGCCGGGGCTTAGGCGATTTTTGAGTGCGTCGCGGATGGTGAGGAAGGTGCCGCTTTCGATTTCTTTGAGCAAGCCTTTGAGCTCGCCGGCGTCTTCGTAGAGCATTTGCTTCAGGCTCGGGATTTCGTGCCAGTCGCCCTCTACGGCAACGGCCTCTTCGCGGTCTTCGGCGGGTTCGAGGGAGATCAGATCCGGGTTATCGACATTGAGATCACCGCCGGGTAGCCCCCATTCGTCCGATTGCTGCGTTAAAAATACCTCCAGCCCGCGTTCGCGGAAGCGATAAATGATAAGCCGCGCTTTTTTCCTTAGTCCCATGGAAGAGGTTTCACTTTTCTAACTTGAATCGCGTCCGCTATGTTTACCTACAAAGGTACAACGAAGGACATACTGACATCGTTAGCTATACTCAAACTACCACTATGAAATTAATATTGTTTTTACTACTTGTAAGTCCCGTCTTTCTCACCGCTCAGACCAGCGAAGAAGCGCTACAGGGTGCCTGGGAATCTTCGTTCCTCGACGAAAACGGCACCACCAATACCCTGAGCATGATCATCGAGGAAGGGTACTTCTCGATGACGGCCTACAACAAGGAGGAGAAGAACTTCATTGCTACCCTGGGGGGAAAGTATGAAGTAGCCGATGACAGCTTTAACGTAACCTACGAGTTCGATTCCTCCACCCCGGACAACGTGGGGAAAACGGTCGCCATGCCCTTCGTGGTCGACGGCAGCCTGCTGGTCTTCAACGGCGACAAGGCTTGGCAACGATTGGACGACGGCAGCGGCCCCCTGGCCGGAGCCTGGGAGATCACCGGCCGGAAGCAGGACGGCGAAATACGTAAGCGAGACACCTCCGGACCCCGCCACACGATGAAGATCCTTTCCGGCACCCGCTTTCAGTGGATCGCCTTTAACACCGAAACCGCCGAGTTTATGGGCACAGGTGGCGGAAGCTACACGAGCGAGGGCGATAAGTACGTGGAGCGCATTGAGTTCTTCAGCCGTGACCCGGAACGGGTAGGCGCTGAACTGGGCTTCGATTATAAGGTGGTGGACGACGAGTGGCACCACTCCGGCCTCAGCAGTAAGGGTGACCCGATCTACGAAACCTGGGGGCACCGCTAGGTGCCGCAAGAAAATCCAGTGCACAAAAAAGCGCCCCCGATCCTTGGATCGGGGGCGCTTTTTTGTTGCGAGGAGATAGTGTAATTATTTCTGGACGATGAGCCGCTGGGGGGCGAAGTTGCTGTCGTCCGTGCGAAGCAAATACATTCCGCTTACGAGATCGCTTACGTCGATTCCGTCACGGGCGGCGGCGGCCGGGTAGTCACGAATAACCTGACCGGTGGCGCTGATCAATTGTACCGTATTCACGCGCTCGGGTACGGCCATGCGGACGAAGTCGCGGGCGGGGTTGGGAAAAATGGCCAGGGCGGTCTTGCTTTGCTGCCCCGGTACGTAGATCACATTGCTGTAGTCAAAGGTGCCGGCGTAATCGAGTTGCTTCACCCGGTAGTAGGCATCACTTTCGGATTGCTCAAGAAGCGCGGTGTAGTTTACTTCGAGGCTACCGTTTTCGCGGTAGGGTACTGACGATATAGTCTCAAAAGTTTCTCCGGTACTTCTCTGGATTTCGTATCCCTCTACGTCAACCTGATCGGCTACGGACCAATGTAGTTCTACGGCATCGCCGGCGGCGGCGTAGGTGAGGAGTTTGGTCCAGGTGACGGGGGCGACGGAGCCTTGGACGGTGAGAGCTCTGGATGAGGTTGAATTACCAGCATTCTTTCCCTGAAACTGATGGGTTATCGTTCCTGCTCCTTCACCAGTAATTTCAACGTAGTTGATCGAGTTCCTTTCAAATACAAAGAAATCGGTTGTTGCGTTTTCACCAAATGTTGTGGATTTGATAAAGGGTGGGTTACCTCCGGATTTGACTTGGCTCACCGTAAGCACATCGCCCTGCACGGTCGATGGATTGGATAAATTGACTACAAAATTTCCACCAGAGCTAGCATTGTCTGGGACCGTCACGCAGCGAGTTATGGTAATTCCGGCATCGAGCGTAGCCGGGAGACTTTCTGCGAAAGTCCTACCGCTGGTGTATATGGGGGTACCAACCGGACATTGCGCGACGACGGTGGATGTAGAAAGTAGCAGCATCAGGCCGCAAATAGGTAAAAGATTCCTCATGTGTTCTTTGGTTTGTGTGTTGAAATTTGTGCGTCTATACCGCTAATACGCGGCGATAGCTCAAATGTGCACCTATCTTCCAACTAAAGGTATCTTTTTATTGTGTTCCACTGACAACTTTAACATTTTAGTTTTACCCTGGCGTACGGCGGTGGGTTGATCCGGACATTCGGAACAATCCATAATATGCTTTTTTCTGGGGTTCAAACAGTTATAATGATATGCTAGACGTCTCCATTAGCTGGGTTAGCGTCGGATGATCAAGTACTTCGATTTCGTGTCTGTAGGTCCGCTGGCTCGCAGCAGATACGCCCCCGCGGGGAACTCAGTCAGATCGATTCCGCCACGGGCGGTAGCGGCCGGATACGATTTCAGCAACTGCCCCGCCGCACTCAGTATGGTTACGGTTTCTACCCGATCGGGCAGGGACATTTGCACAGAACCAGTGGCTGGATTAGGATAGACCGAAATGGCGTCGTCTGTTTGGGAATGCCCCGGAATGAAAGCGATGTTGCTGTAATCATACGTACCGGCGTGGTCCACCTGCTTTACCCGGTAATACCTTTCAGTCTCCAATTGAGGCTGGGTAGCGGTATAAGTAACCTCCCGGCTGCCATTTTCACGGTACGGGATGAATGCGGCGGTAGCAAACCCAGTTCCGTTGTCAACTTCGAGTTCGTAGCCCCGGACGTCGACTTGATCGGCAACCGACCAGCTGAGCTCTATCTGGTCGCCCGTAGTAGCGTAGGTTAGGGGCTTAGTCCAGGTGACGGGGGCGGCGACTCCCGATATACTAAACGTTCTACCGGGACTATTAGCACCTGCATTCTGGTAAGTAAACCCAACCTGTCCCGTTGCAAGAGCGGTAATTTGCACGTATATTATGCTGTTGCCGGAGAATTCGATTACCTGAGTACCCCCATCAGCCGTGATATTTTGGGGTTGTGAAGTCGTAGTACTGGTAGCCGTAATAACCTCCAGGAGCGCTCCCTCTCCGCTGGAAGCGACGGGATTAAATGTCAGAAACTTCGTATTCGTGCCCGTCAATCTGATACAGCTGCTCACGACCTCACCGACCGTCAAATCCACTTTCACACTCGAAAAGTAGGTGTTCCCATTAGGGTGGTTACCACCGCCGGCGGGCGGGGACTGACATTCGGCAGGAGCTTGTCCGGATAGATTAAGGGACACTCCAATTAGCAGCGCTACGCTGCAGGCGGTTAGAAATCTTCTCATGTGTTCAGTAGTGTTGTAATACGAGCGAACACATCAACAGTCAGACGTCAACCCTGCTGTGACGACATGTTCGTTTAGCCACATAAAGCTAATCGATTATTGTACACCACCATGACTTTAAATAAAAATAATTTGCACGGGGGTTTAAACGTGTTTTTGGGTAGAGCAGTGCACTGATCCGTGGGACAAGGTTTGCCACCGTCGGCCACAATTCCTGGGGCGGTCGCTATCGGCGTTTGGCATGGGTGAACGAGAGCTGAAGGACACGGGTCACTTAGCTCGATCGATTCAGCAGCAAAATGGAAGGAAGTAGCCCCAGCAAGACTCGAACTTGCATTTTCGGTTTAGGAAACCAACGTTCTATCCCTTGAACTATGGGGCTGTGCGCCGGGAATATCCTCCCGGGCGGCGGCAAATATAGGCCTAAAGATCGGCTTCCGGAACGAAGTTGAGCGCGGCACCGTTGATGCAGTACCGGAGTCCGGTAGGCGCGGGGCCGTCGGGAAAGATGTGCCCCTGGTGACCACCACAGCGCGCACAACTCACCTCGGTGCGTTGCATGCCGTAGCGATTATCCGACTCCTCGGTGACGTAGGCCGGGTCGATGGGCTGATAAAAACTAGGCCACCCCGTGCCGGATTCAAACTTGGTGCTGCTGTCGAACAGCGGCAGGCCACAGGCGCGGCAGGCGAATACGCCGGCAGCCTTTATGTCGTTGAGCGGACTCGTGAAACTGCGTTCGGTACCATCTTCCCGGAGAATGTTGTACTCCTCATCGGTCAGCAATTCCTTCCAGTAGGTATCCGGAGTATCAATGGGAACGACCGCTCCCGCTTCGGCGGGCGGGTCGTAGCGGTAGTCCGGCATATCCGGAACCGCAGTCGCACTATCCCCACTGGTCGCAACGGTAGATTGGGAAGTGGAATTACAAGCAAAAACGAAGAGAAGGGCCAGGAGGGCGGTAAAACGCATAGGTAAGGGGGTTATAGTAGGGTAACACTCGAATCTCCGGTCACGGTTCACTCCGGCAGCCTATCCCACACCCGGACATGCCCCGCGCGTATTACCTTCGCTGCTCCTAACCAGCTACGATCATGAACAAAGATTTTCTACACACCCTCGGTCTACAAGACGACAACGACGGCAGCAGTACCGGACAGACCGGTATGCATAATCCGGATGCCCACCTCGTCAGCCGCTCCCCGGTCGACGGCAGCGAGATCGGTCGGGTCAGCGTCACCACCCCCGAGCAGTACGAACAGATCATCGCGAAGGCTCAGGAGGCGTTTCAGTACTGGCGCACCGTGCCCGCACCCCAGCGCGGAGAGATCGTGCGGCAATATGGCGACGCCCTGCGGGCTAATAAGGACGCCCTCGGCCGCCTCGTGAGCTACGAAATGGGCAAAAGCCTCCAGGAAGGATGGGGCGAAGTACAGGAGATGATCGATATCTGCGACTTCGCCGTCGGGCTGAGCCGCCAGCTCTACGGCCTCACCATGCACTCCGAACGGCCCCTCCACCGCATGTACGAACAGTACCACCCGCTGGGCATCGTCGGCATCATCTCCGCCTTTAACTTTCCCGTGGCGGTCTGGAGCTGGAACGCCATGATCGCCATCGTCTGCGGCGACGTGACGGTGTGGAAACCCAGTGAAAAAACGCCCCTCTGCGGCGTCGCCTGCCAAAACATCTGGGCCAAAGTAGCAAAGGACAACGACCTGCCGGAAGGCATCAGTAGCCTGATCAACGGCGACTACACCGTCGGCGAAATGATGACGAAGGACGAACGCGTACCCCTGATCTCCGCCACCGGTTCGACCCGCATGGGCAAGATCGTCGCCCAGACCGTAGCCGCCCGGCTCGGCAAGACCCTGCTTGAGCTCGGCGGAAACAACGCCATCATCATTACCCCCTCCGCCGATATGGACCTGGTGCTTACCGGTGCCCTCTTCGGCGCGGTCGGCACTTGCGGACAGCGGTGCACCAGCACCCGTCGCCTGATCGTCCACGAAAGTCGCTACGATGAAGTACGCGACAAACTCGCCGGCGCCTACGATCAGCTCAGGATCGGCGATCCGCTCGACCAGAACAACCACGTAGGTCCCCTGATCGACACCGACGCCGTAGATACCTACCTAAAGGCGATTGAAGGAATCAAGAACGAAGGGGGCAATCTGATCGTCGCGGGCGGCCGCATCGACGACCTGGGTTCCGATTGTTACGTCAAACCGTGCATCGCCGAAGTCGAGCCGGATAGCGAGATGGCCCGTAAGGAAACGTTCGCCCCCATCCTCTATATGATGAAGTACAGCGACCTACAGGAGGCGATCGATATCCAGAACAGCGTCCCCCAGGGCCTCTCTTCGGCCATCATGACCACCAACATGCGGGAAAGCGAGCGCTTCCTGAGCGCGGCCGGTAGCGACTGCGGAATCGCCAACGTCAACATCGGCACCAGCGGGGCCGAGATCGGTGGTGCATTCGGCGGCGAAAAAGAGACCGGGGGCGGTCGTGAATCCGGCTCCGATAGCTGGAAGGCGTACATGCGCCGGCAGACCAATACCATCAATTACTCTACCGAACTCCCGCTTGCTCAGGGCATTACCTTCGACCTGCAACCCATCTAATTATGCGTTTTCACCTGGTTTCCGGTGGCTGCGGTTTCGTAGGCCGCAACATGGTCAAACGGTTGTACCAAACCACGGCCGATACCATCATCTTCGTCGATAACCTTAGCGTCGGCACCCATCCCTCCACCTGGCTGCACCAACAGCCACAGCGCAAGGATGGCGACTTGGAGGTATTCGGTGAAGGGAGGCTGCTGTTTTTACACCAGGACTTCCGCAAGTTCCTGCGTGACATCATCGACGATCCCGGTTTCATCACGAAGCAGTATGCTCCTAATTTCGAGCGCTTTGCGGACGTCTTTCACTTCGCCGCGATCGTCGGTGGTCGCTCCACCATCGAGGGGGATCCCATGAAGGTGGCCCTGGACCTGAGCATCGACGCCGAGTTTTTCTACTGGATCACCCGCCACCGTCCGGAGCGCACCCTCTACCCTTCCAGTTCGGCGGCCTACCCCATCGACCTGCAGACCGAGGGCGACGCCATCGCGCTCGCCGAATCCGACATCAACTTCAAAAAGATGGGTGAACCGGACATGACCTACGGCTGGTCGAAGCTCACCGGTGAGTTTCTGGCCAAGGTGGCGGCCGAGCACTACGACCTAAAGGTGACCTGCATTCGCCCCTTTTCCGGCTACGGCGAGGATCAGGACCAATCCTACCCCATCCCGGCCATTGCCGCCCGCATTGCCCGGCGCGAGGATCCCGTCGAGGTCTGGGGCACCGGTCGCCAGGGCCGCGACTTCGTCCACATCGACGACGTGCTCGACTGCATTTTCTTCGCCATGGAGCGCGTCACGGACGGCTCCGCCATCAACATCGGCCGCGGCGAACTGCTCTCCTTCATCGACATCATCCACACCATGTGCGACATCGAAGGCTACCAGCCCGAGATCAAACAGCTACTGGACAAGCCCGTCGGCGTGTTCAGTCGTTACTCCAACATGGATAAGGTCCACGCCATGGGCTGGCGGGCCGGCATTTCCGTGAGGGAGGGAATGGAGCGGGTGCTGGAGGCGCAGAAGGGTTAGGGTTGTTTAACGAATTTTGCGATGTATAAAGTACTCGTACGAGTGTCGCTCAATTTGAAAACGTACAAGCCAGCCCTGAGTGCACTTATATCTACCCTACCCTCGCCTAGCTCCTGTAGTAGGCCCTGACGCAGAAGACGTCCGTTTACATCCAACAGCGTATATCTTGCGAGGGGGGACAAATTGTGGTACAGTGGTGCATCAATGCGTATTTCCGTACGCGCCGGATTAGGACTGAAAGCCAAATTAAGCACCCCGGGGCCGGCCGCCAATGAATTCGGCGATCCCTCGACCGCCGAGACCGATATATTGTCGACGCTGATCCCGTCACCCTCACCTACGTACCGCCCTTGACTAAAATCAGCGTCGTCGTACTGTTGTATTCGAACGATTGTCGTACTAGTCAGACTAATTCCGAGACTATCCGCAAGATCGGATAGGTTCAGCGAGATTCTTCTGCGAGTACCGGTGTCGAAGTTTTTGACCATTACGAAAGAGGAGCCTCCATCTACGCTGAGCAAAACCCCGTCCTCTTCATCAATTTCTTCTAGTGAATTAAGCAAATCGAAGGAAAAAACTACGGAATCGTACTCTTGAGGATTGAGATCGAGTAGAATGTCGATGCCAGTTGTGTTGTACACCTTTGCTTCATCACAGCGTTTTCCGAGTAAGTACCGAAATGAGTCTCCGGGGCCGGTACCCTCGTAATATTCTAAACGGACGGTAGGTCGAATTAAACCGGCTTCAATGGACTGTGCTTTGGTCATACCTGCCGCGAGACGCATCCAGGCCGGGAAAACTTCGTCCTCAAAGTCGTAATCAATGGGAGGTCTTTGGTACGTATTGGATGGCTCATAAACCTTTATTTCGTCTATTGCAAACCCATCCGATTCACCGGTATACCTTCCGCCGCTGAAATCTGCGTTGTCTACCTGCTGGAAGCGGATAATAAAACTATCCGAAAGCGCTAATCCGGCTTCTGCGGCTAAGGAACCAACGTCGAGCGGTGGGTGATAGCCGTATCCGGCACACCAATTTTCCGGATCAAAATTCCAAACTTTAACGAACGACTCCCCTGCGTTGTCGCTGAAGTAGATTCCATCCCCAATATCGGTTTCATCGGCAAAGTCATTAATGTAAAAATCTAAGTACACCTTGTCCCGACCACTTAAATTGAGATAAACGTCTAATCCATTTGCAGAATAAGTGGTAGACTGGTCGCAGCGTTTGCCTAGTAAAACACCAAACGAGCCGTTCCTGCCATTCCCCTGCGAGACGTGAAACCGAGCATTCGGGTTTACAAATCCCGTAAAGGGGAGCGCGGTCGAATCCGGATTGCTCCAAGCTACGGATTCACCCATAGTACCGTCCTCGAAGTCGGCAGTAAATGGCACCGTAGCGTAGGTGCGGGACAGTTCATACACCTGAATGTTATCGAGCGCGAATCCGTCTCCCTCACCAACGTAGCGACCTTCACTGAAATCAGCATCGTCAAATTGCTGGAAGCGAACTACTGTTTTATCGGTCAAACTAAGCCCGACCGATTTTGCTAGCCGAGACAGGTTTAGCGGAGGATGGTGGCCCATACCGACACACCAGGTACTAGGATCGAAGGACCATATTTTCGAAAATGAATTTCCACCATCCGTGCTCAGGTATAAACCGTCAGGAATATGGGTTTCATCCCGAAAATTATTGATGTAAAAGTCCAGTATTACATCTTTTTTATCGGCGAGATTGAGGTGTAGGTCCGCCGCGGCAGAGGTAAAGATTGTAGCCTGATCGCACCGTTTGCCTAGTAGAAGGCTGGGAGAATTGTCTACCCCACTATTGACGTGAAGGCCAGCAACCACTGAGGGGAGAGCGGCATCTTCGAATGGAAGCACCGTTTCCACAACGGCGGGAATCTTCCACCACGCCTGTAGGTTCGGCAATTCGAAATCATCCGAAAACGGCAGCGTAGCGTATTCGGTATTGGCTTCAATTACCTCAATATCGTCAAGCGCAAAGCCGTCGCCGTCGCCTGAATATCTACCGCTGGAGAAATCTGCATCGTCGTATTGTTGAAAGCGAATAACAAAATTGTTATTCAGCGTAAGGTTGTTTTCCCTCGCTAACTTGCTAACGTTCAGGGGAGGATGAACACCATATTGATCGCACCACAGTTGTGCCTTAAAATCCCACACCTTGGTGTACGTAGCTCCACCATCGTCACTGAAGTAAATCCCATCCTGCGGATGCGTTTCCTCCCCGAAATCCCTTATTCTGAATTTCAGCAAGACGTCCTGCTTGTTCAGCAGATTGAGTCTAATACCAAATCCATTCCTGGTAAAGTTTCCAGGGGAATCACCACGCTTTCCAATCGCTAGCCCAAACTGCCCCGCACCTATATAGCTACCCTGACCCACAATAATTACCCCATTCTCCCCTTCCAAATTGGGTTCAATCAGGTAAACTGTAGAATCAATCAGACCAAGTTCGAAATCATCCGAAAAAGGCAAGTCTGCCTGGGCCGATAGCAGGAAAAAGGTAGAAAATGCAACGGTGATAGTAAAAAGTGTTCTCATAGCATTCAGTCTTTAATCCGGTTTCCAGTATCCGGATGACGCGGTAGTCAATACCTTAAACTATGATTCGAGAATCGACATTCCTCTGGACAAAGAATTGATTTCTGGTGACCTAAAAACACAAAAACTCGCTGTCACAAACCACAACAGCCATCACTACCAACTGGTAATCAGTCACTTAATATATCATCATCCAGGGGTGAATTTTCCCCCATTGTCGGCAAAATTCTGTTCAAGAATGCTAAATTCCGGCCGATTACCTTTGCTCCCGCGCTCCGCCGCCCTAACACGTCAAGCTTAAAGTACTTCCCCCATTGACCATCATCTGCTTCGGCCCCGGCCCAAAATTCAAGGGCGGCATCTCCAATTACAATACCTCCCTGGCCAAGGCCCTGGACCGGCGGGGCGACTGCGACGTGCACATCGTGAGCTGGACGCAGCAGTACCCGGCCATCGTGCCGCGGGAGTTTGTCGACAAGACCAGCAAGGTGGACCTGCTGGAGGGCACGGACATCAAGGTGCATTACCTCACCAACTACAATAATCCGCTGAGCTGGCAGGAAACCTACCGCCGGATCGTGGACCTGAAACCCGATAAGGTGGTCTTTCAGTGGGCCATCGCCATCCAGGGCCTGCCCATGGGTTACATCGCCCGCAAGCTTAAACGGCACCCCGAGATCGAGGTGGTCTTCGACCTGCACTTCGTCATTCAGAAGGAAAACAGCACCCTCGACCGGCGCTTCACGCGCTACGGCATCTCACCGGCCGACACCTTCATCGCCCACGCCTACAAGACGGTAGACGAGCTCCGGGAGCTCTTCCCCAAGCGTGCGCTGTCCGTAAATGAGGCGGGGACGCGGGAGCAGGGAACGACCACCGTCATCAAGCTCTACCACCCGATCTACGAACTCTTCGCACCACGGGCAGATTTCGACGTAGCAGCATTCAAGGAAAAGCATGGCCTGCGGGAACACGTTTTTCTGTTCTTCGGCTTCATCCGCAAGTACAAGGGACTGCACAACGCCATCAAAGCGTTCGCTAAACTAGCGAAACAGCGCGACGATGTAAGCCTGATCATCTGCGGCGAATCGTTCTGGGATACCCTCAAGGCGGATAAATTCACCACGAAACTCAAGAACGCCACTTTCGGCCTGGCCAAGAAATTGTTCCTCTCGAAAGCCGATGACGAAAGAGCGTACCGCCCACTGGATCTCCTCGAGACCCTCGGCATTCGCGATCGGGTGATGGTCAAAAACGAGTTTGTTGCCAATGAGGAGGTTCACAAGTACTTCCAGGCCAGCGACGCCGTAGTCCTGTTCTACTCCTACGCCACGCCATCGGGCGTCGAAAGCATCAGCTACAATTTCCAACTCCCCGCCGTCGCCACCCGGGTGGGACACTTCCCCGAAACCATCAAGGACGGCTACAACGGCTACCTCGCCAAGCCCGACGACACCGACGACATGGCCCGACAAATGGCCCGCATGATCGACTCCCCCATCCCCCGCGAGAATATTCGGGAAACCACGAAGGAGATGAGCTGGGATAATTACGCCGCCGCACTGGTACAAGGCTGCCTCCCGGCAGCGCGGTACAACGCTGCCTCCGGCAGCGGAAGGACGAAGCTGCCTCCGGCAGCGGAGTAAAACCACTTGCAACTGCAAGTTGCGTCGTACCGCGCTGCCGGAGGCAGCCTTGTACTTTCGCTGCCGGAGGCAGCGTTCTACTGCCGGGAGGCAGCGGTATACCGGTTCCCCTGCACGTAAGTAGCCAGAACCTCAGTGCCTAAGATCTCATCATCACTGCAGGTGAGCAGATTGCGGGAGAGCAGCACGAAATCCGCCTGCATGCCCGGTGCTAGCGTGCCGCGCTCGTCTTCCTGGAAGGCGGCGTAGGCCGGTGCGGCGGTGTAGCTGTGGAGCGCTTCTTCACGGGTCATAGACTGCTCGGGGAAGAAGACGGCTTTACCGTCCGCTCGCGCACGGGTGACGCTTGCGTAGAACGATTCGATGGGGTTGATGTCCTCCACCGGCGCGTCGGTGCCGTTGACGATGACCGCTCCGGCATCAAGCAGACTGCGCCAGGGGTAGGCACCCCCCCGGGCCCGTTCGGTACCGAGGCGGGTTTCGGCGAAGAGGGCATCGGAAGTACAGTGTATGCCCTGCATTGCCGCGATGACCCCGAGTTCGGCGAAGCGGGAAATGTCGTCGGGGTGAAGGTGCTGGGCGTGCTCGATGCGCCAGCGGCGGTCGTCGTCCGGATTGACGTAGCGGGCCATAAGGTCCAGGGTTTCTTGATTCGCGCGATCGCCGATGGCGTGGACGCACAATTGCATGTCGTTGGCAAGGGCCAGCTGGGCGATGCTGTCGACGGTGGCTACTTCGGTCGTATTCTGCCCCGTGAAGCCGGGGTTATCGAAGTAGGGCTCGATCAGCCACGCGCCGTAGCTGCCGAGGGCACCGTCGAGTTCGCTCTTGATGGCCGAGCATTCGAAGCGGTTGCCGTAGTGGGGCAGACCGGCCATGTTGCCCGCCATCTCGTCGTAGGAGTGGCGTAGCATGACCCAGAGGTTGAGGCGCAGACTATCCGCAGCATCCAGTTCTTTGTACCATTCGACTTCCCGGAACTTGGTGCCCGCGTCCTGAAAGGAGGTGATGCCGTTACGCAAACACTCCTCCTCCGCGGCGCGGATGCCGGCCAGCCATTCCTCCTTACGGGATTCAGGGCTCATGGTCTGTACGAAGTTTTGGTAGGCATCGGTGATCAGGTCCATGGCCCGCTCCTCGAATACGCCGGTGGGATCTCCAAGCTCATCACGCAGTACGCGGCCGCCGCGGGGGTCGGGTGTTTCCCGGGATACGCCGGCCAGTTTCATCGCTGCACCGTTGGCAAATAAGGCGTGGCCACTGGCGTGGCGCAGGACGACGGGATTCTGCTGGGTCATTTCGCTGAGCGCATCGTGAACGGGATACCCGCCGATGCTGTGATCGTGGGGTTGGTCCCACTTTTCCTGGTGCCAGCCCCGGCCGGTGATCCAGTCTCCTTCCGGCGTCTCCTCCGCCCGCTCGGCAACCATGGCCACGATCTCCTCCCAGCTGCGGGAACGGAGGAAGTTCAGGTTCCTCAGGCTGCTGCCCAGACCACTGAAGTGGGCGTGCCCCTCGATAAAACCGGGCATCAAAAAATGCCCTTGCGCATCGACGCGTTCGGTAGTGCTGTTTATTTTTCCCGACCAGGCGGAAGTATCGGTACCTACCTCCAGAATAACTCCATCCGCACCGACGAGCATGGCACTGGCCGGCTCAAGGTTTTGGCCGGCCCAGATCTCGGCGTTGTACACCAGCAATGCCGCTTCGTCTGCCTCCGTATCGTTGCTGCCATTACAGGAACACAGGCAGACTACGAGCATCAATACAGCAGGAGAAAAGTAAATGGACAGCTTCATAAACGAGCGAATTGGTAAGGGGCGCGTGATCGGGCTAAAGGTAGCCAACCAAATCACATTGCTATTCCAACCTGCGCTGCACCCGCGACCCCGCAACAACTTCTGCAACCTTCCTTACCTTGCCGCCAATGAATAAGAACGGAACATTTATCGTGGAGGGGGGCCACCGCCTCTCCGGAGAAATCACCCCCCAGGGAGCAAAGAATGAGGCACTACAGATCCTGAGTGCGACGCTGCTAACGGAAGAAACAGTGGTCGTCACCAACCTCCCGGACATCGAAGACGTAAACAAGCTGCTGAGCCTGATCCGGGGACTCGGCGCCGAAGTCGACCGCACCGACCGCCACAGCGTACGGATCACGGCCAAAAATATCGACCTCGATTACGTACTGAGCGCCGAATACGTCCGCGACGCCCAGCGCATCCGGGGATCGGTGATGCTGATCGCGCCCCTGCTTAACCGCTACGGTCGCGCCAGTCTGCCGAAACCGGGGGGAGACAAGATCGGCCGCCGCCGCCTCGATACCCACTTGCTCGGGCTCCAGGCCCTGGGGGCTGACTTCAACTACGACAGCGAGAGGAACATCTACGCCTTCGAGACGGACGGCCTGAAGGGAACCTTCATCCACATGGAGGAGATCAGCGTAACCGGCACCGCCAACGTCCTGATGGCCGCCGTGCTGGCCGAAGGGGAGACGACCATTTACAACGCCGCCTGCGAACCCTACCTGCAGCAGCTCGCCCAGATGCTTAATTCGATGGGGGCAAAGATCGAGGGCATCGGCTCTAATTTGCTCAAGGTGCAGGGCGTAACCCGCCTCGGCGGTTGCGAACACCGGATGCTTCCGGATATGATCGAGGTTGGGAGCTTCATCGGACTGGCGGCCATCACCCAGAGCGACATCACCATCAAGGATGTACGCCTGGATAAGCTCGGCGTCATTCCCCGCACCTTCGAGAAGCTCGGCATCGAACTGGAGTACCTGGGAGACGATATTCGCATCCCACCGCAGGACAATTACGAGGTACAAAACTTCCTCGATGGCGGCATCCTCACCATTTACGATGCGCCCTGGCCCGGTTTCACGCCCGACCTGATGAGCATCGCGCTGGTCACGGCCATTCAGGCCCGGGGATCCGTACTTTTCCACCAGAAGATGTTTGAGAGCCGGCTGTTCTTCGTGGACAAGCTGATCGATATGGGAGCTCAGATCATTCTCTGCGATCCCCACCGGGCCACCGTAATTGGCCTGGATCGCAGAACACCCCTGCGCGGTATTCGCATGACGAGCCCCGATATCCGGGCCGGCGTCAGCCTCCTCATCGCCGCCCTATCGGCCGAAGGCACCAGCCGGATCGACAACATTTACCAGATCGACCGCGGGTACCAGAACATCGACACCAGGCTGCGGGCGCTGGGTGCGCAAATCACAAGGGAAGACTAATGCTGCTATACAACATCACCAACAAGGTCGATCACCACATTCACGATGAGTGGATCGGCTGGATGCAACAGTCGTACATCCCCTACGTCATGGAAAGCGGCGTCTTCGACGACTACAAGTTCAGCCGCCTACTTGGCGTAGATGAATCAGACGGCTTCACCTACGCCCTTCAGTTCACCATCTCCTCGCGGCCGGCCTTCGACATCTACCAGGAAAAGTTCGCCTACGACCACCAGCAACTGCACGACCTCCGCTACAAGGGCAACTTCGTGACCTTCCGCTCCCTCCTCGACGTCATCGATCACGGGCACTAATCAATCCTTCTCCCCCTCAATCCCTCAATCCCTTCTCCCCTTCAATCCCTTATTCCCTTCTAGTCCATCAACCCCAGCAACAACCAGTCCGCCAGCAACTGCCGGTTCTGGTACCGCACGATCCGCTGCTGGTCGCTGGCGTTCGCGATGTTAGCCAGTTCGATGTAGACGCCGCTCGGTTTGGTTTCCCGTAGCATGTGCAGGTCCCGTTCACTCACGGAGCCTTCGTAGCCACGTCCCGGCCGGTACTGGTCGTACTTGGCGCGCAGGGTGCGGTGGATTTTATCGGCGCGGTTGGCTCCGATCAGGTCTCCTTCCGGATAATAGAGAAATACATCGATCTGCTGTCCCCGGTGGCGGCTGTCGATGTGGATGGCAATCATGGTCTGGTCGATGATCCCCTTGGCCAGGTTCTCCTCGTACAGTGCGTTGATGATGTCGGAGCGCTGGAACAAGCGAAGTTTTTGATTGCGCGGCAGGGAGGCTCCCCCCCAGACGGTTTCATCGCGATCGGGGGTGAGGTAAGTGTCGTCGCGAATACCGTCGTTTTCGTCGCGCACGATCATGTACGGGGTACCTCCGTGCTCGAGAATGTTTCGGCAGAGGCGCAGGGCTACGTCGTAGGCGTATTCGTCTTCGGCCAGCAGGTGACCGTTGCGCCGTCCGATGGCGCCGGGATCGGGACCGCCGTGTCCGGCGACGATGTAGTAAATCTTTCCGGCAAGGGCCCGATCGATCAAAGGCACTTCGGCGTGGGCGGGGCCGAAGATGCTGAAGGTCCGCGGGCCGGCGGTAGTGACTTGCTCCGGTACGGCGATGGGATCGCGGTCCTGGCGGCGGTCCTTTACGCGATCCAGTTCTTCCTCGCTGCCGGCGTTCTCTCCGAGGTTCACGATCTCGGGTTGATTGGAGCCCGAGGCCGGTCCTGCGCAGTGGTCGATGTGGTAGGGCAGGTAGAGCACCCGGTCCTTGCGGTAGTCGCGCTCCCGCAGGTTTTCCTGGAGCAGGAGTTCGTTGTATTCCTTGATGGCCACCGCGCGCTCCCAGCTGTCGTTGCCGGTGGTGCTGCGGATGCTGGTGCCGTCGTACGAATAGATCTCTACCGGGAGGCGGTAGAGCCGTCCGACCAGCAGTTTGCTGTTGGTACTAAGGCGGTTCAGGCGTTTGAATTCGTCGATGTTACAGGCGTACTCGATGAGGTGGTAACGGCGCAACAGGGAATAGATGCCATCACCCCGTTGCACTTCCACCATCACGTGCTCGGCGTGCAGGGTGGAACCGAAGGTGAGCAAGAGGATCCAAATAAGTCGGTACGGCAAGGTCATCCAGTCATTTTAAGGGTATGCGGCAGGGACGGAGCAAAGATCGCCAACGGCCGAGCTATCTTTGCCCCCACAATGTCTACCGTCCGGCAAATCTATGAACTCCTACGTTGGGAAGTCAAACTCGAGTGGCGCGACAAGTACGCGCTGGGAAGTGTATTTCTATACGTCGTAGCCACCGTTGTCATTGTGTACCTGGCACTCGGAGACGCCATCGCGGGACAAACGTTCAATGCCCTGTACTGGGTCGTTCTTTTTTTCGGAGCCACGGTAGCCGCCGGTCGCAGTTTTTTGCGGGAGGGAGGTCGGCGCCACCTTTACTATTACACCCTGGCCGATCCGCTGGCCCTGCTCTTCAGCAAGCTCTTCTACAACGTCCTCGTCATTTGGCTCATTAGCCTGCTCACCTTCGGCCTGTTGTCGCTGTTCGCCTCCGCGGTGGTGGTGACCCATCCCCTACCCTTCCTGCTGGCGGTGGTTTTCGGCGGGTTCGGGCTGGCCACCATTCTCACGTTCATTAGTGCACTGGCGGCACGTGCGGGGGGCAATGGTACCCTGATGGCCATTCTTTCTTTTCCCCTGATCGTGCCGCTGCTCAAGCTGATGGTCGATGCCGGCACGTACGGGATCGGCGAGGGCATCAATGATCCGTTCCAGGCGGTGTACCTGACCCTGGCGGTTGATTTGCTCGCCGTAGCGGTGGCCGTCGTGCTGTTTCCCTTTGTGTGGCGCGACTAGTTGGCCTGCCGCAGTGTTACTTCTTAGCCCTTACCCAAACCACCATGTTAGACAGACTAAGCGTATTCGATATTTACAAAATTGGGGTCGGACCCTCCTCTTCCCACACCCTCGGGCCCTGGCGTGCCGCTCTGGACTTCGTCGGAAGTTTGGCGGGGACGCGGGTGCAAAGTATCGGGGTCCAATTGTTCGGCAGTTTGTCCAAAACCGGTATCGGACACGGAACGGACATCGCGGTCGTTTTAGGTATGCAGAGCTATGATCCGGTAACGATCGATACCGCGCGCATCCCCCTGATCCTGGAAACGGTGAAGGCATCCAATACCCTAACCGTCAACGGTCACAGCGTACCCTTTTCCTTCCGTCAGGACATCGTATTTCAACCCACCACCCACCCCGGTCACCCCAATACCCTGATCTTCACCGCCCTGACGGAGGAAGGCGATATCCGCGTATCAACGTACTTCTCCCTCGGCGGTGGCTTCATCGAGCGGGAGGGGGAAACGGCGGCGGCCACCGAGTCGCACAACTTTATTCACGACGTATCGTCGGGAAGAAAGATGATCGACCTTTCGGCCAAATCGGGTAAGTCTATCACCCGTCTGCTGTACGAAAACGAACGGTGCATCTTTACCAGCGAGGAAATTCACCAACGGGTGGAGCGCTTGTTCCAGGTGATGCTGAACTGCGTCTACCGGGGCTGCCATACGGACGGCGTGCTACCGGGCGGCCTCAACGTAAAGCGCCGTGCCGCCGGCCTCAGTCGCAAACTACTCGCCGGCAAGACCCACCCGGACCGAAAGGCCTGGCTGGATGCGATTCGGCGCAGTCCACGCGATTTCTCTACCGTCAACCAGTGGATCAGCTGCTTTGCCCTTGCCGTCAATGAGGAAAATGCGGCACTGGGTCGGGTGGTGACTTCCCCGACCAACGGCGCTTCGGGGGTCATTCCGGCGGTACTGCTTTATCACTACCTATTCGGAAACTTCGGGGAAGATGACCTGCTCCGGTTCTTTCTCAGCAGCGGTCAGATTGGTGCACTCTTCAAGCAGGGGGCCACTATTTCCGCGGCGGTCGGTGGGTGCCAGGCGGAAGTCGGGGTAAGCTCGGCCATGGCTGCAGCGGGGCTTACGGAGGTTCTCGGGGGCAGCACGAAGCAGGTACTGCAGGCTGCGGAGATTGCCATGGAGCACCACCTCGGACTTACCTGCGACCCAGTTGGCGGACTGGTTCAGATACCCTGCATCGAAAGAAACGCTATGGGAGCCATGAAGGCCATCACCGCGGCCAACCTTGCCATGGCTGGAAACGCCAGTAATGCCGTCGTTCACTTCGACGCTGTGGTGGCTACCATGTGGGAAACCGCCCAGTATATGCACACCAAGTTTAAGGAGACGGCGGAAGGTGGGTTGGCAGTAAACGTTTCGGTAGCCCTGCCGGAGTGCTAGTCGGTTACCATTCTCCGGCGAACGCACGGTTGAAAATTTTTTCGTTGATCTGCTCCAGTAGGTACTCCAGCGCGTCATCCTGGACACTGGTGAGGCTTTCTGCGCCGTCGAATTCGTAGAACTCCGAGAAATTGCTCTTCCAGTTTTCCGCCTTGGGGTCGCGCAGGTTGTTGTACTCGATGGCAACCACGATCGTCAGGCGGCTGTCCTTGGCGAAAGCACCTACCTCACCGGCCGGACTGGCCCCTTCCGAAGTAACGCGAAAATCCACTAGCGTGCCCTTAATTTCGATATCGGGATCTTCGTCGGTGATCACCAGTCGGGCTTCGTCGCGCACTTTATCACGCAACGCCTCCGTCAGATCGAGAAAGAGGGTCGGCGGCGCGGTAAGGGCGTTGTTCTTAAAGTTGGGGACGTAGGCGCGCTCGACGCCCTCGGGGATGGATATGCCCCGGAAAGAATAGCACGAAGTGAGCAGGGCGGAAAGCAACAGGAGCAGTAAGTAACGCATGGAGCTTAAACGAAAAAATCCCTCCCGACGTTGCTGCCGGAAGGGATCAAAACTTTTGGGATCATAATGTTTGTTAAACGGGATCTAAGCGGCACTTGCAAGCAGCTCGTCCATGTCGCGAACCAAAATGCGGCCGCGATTAAAGTAGATTAAGTTTTCCTTTCTGAGGTCGTTCAGGACGAGGGTAACGGTCTGGCGGCTCGTACAGGTAATGTTGGCAATATCCTGGTGGGTAAGGCTGTGCTTGAGCAACATTTCGTAGCCAACGCGGCGGCCGCGCTCGGTCACCACCTGGTGCAAAAATCCAACGATACGGCTGCGGGCATCCTTGAAGATCAGGTCTTCCAGTTTGTTTTCCGCGGCGATCATGCGCTTACCGAAGAGGTTGAGTACCTGACGGCTGAGGGTAGGATTACCGAAAAGGATGCGTTGAAAATCGACAACCCGGATCGTGTAGTAGTGTACTTCTTCCTTCAGCGACTGGGCGGTTTCGGTACGGACCGTCTCTCCTACCAGGCTCAACTCACCGAAAATGGCTTCGGGATGAATAAGCTGTTTGATGACCTCCTTGCCTTCGTTGCTGTGGGTACTGATCTTGATGGGACCTTTCTCGAGCAGGTAGATGTGCTCGCTTACTTCTCCGGGCTGGTAAATCACGGAATAGCGAGGCTTCTTTTTAAACTCCATCGTCTCGCTCAGTCGGCGCTTCTCCTCGGTGGAGAGGGCGTCAAATAGATCGAAGTTGTTCAGTAGGTTGATTTTATTTGCAGAATCCATGCGAAAACATTGAGGTTAGGACAAAGACCATTCGGTCAGAAATGACGCCCGCCGACTATTGTCGATGTCCGTCTATTTCCAAGACACCGATCCTGCCGTCTCCCCCTACGGTAAAAGGATATTCTTTTGAAAATTTCTTTCGTCGGCCGGATTGCCCTATTCCTCCCCCATTAAAGCAATCCGCTGTAGGGCCAGGATGCTCAGGGCATCCTTTATGTGGCCGTCGAGCGTCATGGCGATCGCTTCCGACAGGGGCAATTTGCGCAACTTTAGTTGCTCGGTGTCCTCGGGCTCCGCTTCCCGTTGGCTCAATCCGCGGGCCAGGTAAGCCACCCCCCACTCGTCGGTTACGGAGTTGCTGAGGTGAAACTCCATGATGCGGGTCCACTCCTGGGCGACCAGCCCGGTTTCCTCCCGGAGTTCACGTTTAGCGGTTTCGAGGGTATCGGTGCCGACCGGACAGCCGCCTTCCGGAATTTCCCAGCTGTAGGTGCCGAGGGCGTAGCGATACTGACCTACCAAAAAAGTATTGCCCTCATCGTCCACCGGCACGATTCCAATCGCATGGTTTTTGTACTTGACGAGTCCGTAGATCCCATCGTTTCCACCCGGATTCACCACCTCATGGTGTTCCACCCGTATCCAGGGGTTCTCGTACGCTACGGCGGTGGTTTTTGTCGTCCAGGGGTTCTCTTCGGCTTTCATCGCGCAAATGTAGCGGAAGCAACGCTATAGGTGATCGTACGTCCGTACCGTAAGCGGGTGGTCTACTTCCCCCGTGTGTTTAGTTGCGATGGGTTCGAGCAGCACGATCCAGGCTTCCTGACCATCCGCAGTGCGGGGACGGTGTTTAACACCCCGGGGTACGACGTATAGGTCTCCGGGATTGAGGGTGACCGTAGGGCGGTCTTCGAAATCAATGAACAGCGTGCCCCGGTGGATCAGAAATAATTCGTCCTCACCGGCATGGTCGTGCCAGACGAATTCGCCCTGCACTTTTGCAAGCTTTACGGCCTGTCCGTTAAGTTCGGCAATTACCTTGGGAGACCAGTGATCCGTAAACAGGGAGAACTTATAATCGAGGTTGGTGACTGACACGGTCGGGAATGGTATTTAAACGATGTCCTCTTCCTTGCGACGGTTGCGCCACCATATAAACGCCAATGTTCCAACCAGTACATAGGGCATGCCGAGCAAGTAGAGGATGCCCTGATTAAGTCCCTGACCTTCGGTGCCTCCGTTGGCCAGGTTACTTTCCGCGGTGGCACGACACATCGGACACTGGGCCAGGAGGTCGCCGCCGCCAACTAGTAGCAGAGTCATTATAAGGCAGAGGATCAGGACCTTTTTCATAGCATTAAAGTTAAGGATAGTAGGCACTAAGCATCAAGTAAACGACCGGGCCGGTAACTGCCACATAAAACCACAGGGGCCAAACCCACCGGGCCATCTTCCGGTGCAGTATCCAATTGCCCGTTATCGCTCTCACTGTTGTTAACAAAATGAAGGGCAAAAGGATGCCGGCCAGCGTGATGTGGCTAATGAGAATAACCAAGTACCAGGGCCGGGTACCGCTCACCGCGGCTCGCTCCACTTCGGTGAGTACACCGTCCCGATCGGCATCGCCAAACAGCACCTCGGGGGTAGTAAAGTGGTAGGCCACGTAGCACAGCAAAAATATCACGGATAGGCCCAGTGCTACGGCATTAGCGTTGCGGTGACGCACGAATTGGCCTACTTTGACATAGTACAGAGAAAACAACAGGGCAATCGCCGTGATGGCATTGAGCAGTGCGTTTACTCCGGGCAGGAAGCTGACGTCCCAGTCAATGGGCAGATTCACTTCGCGCATGACGAATACCAGAATAAGGACAACCGCGGAGAAAACGTAGGTGGCCGTTTTCAAAATTTTCTCCTTGTCCGGGAAGGTCTGGATTTCCGGGTGGACCTTCGGTGGCGTTGATTGGTCGGAAGCCATACTATAGTTCTTTGCCGCGATCGAGGATGATGTCCTGCTTCGCGGGAAGGGGTATGATGAGAGATATAAGTTGGACTAGACCGATGGTTTCATCGCGCCGGGCAAGGTCATAGTGCTGTACGATAGTGAGGGAACTGTCCACCAATGCAACGATGGGTTGGATGCCGGGAGAATCGTACTCCCCCAACGGCAGCTTGAACGCTTCGGCGGTACGGGCGAATTCCGTCTCGTCCACCCTCAAAAAGCTTATCATCGGGTCTTCGGGCAGGTTATACTTCGCGGAAAATGCCGCAACGGTTTCTTCAGGATCTTGCGCAAGCAGCACAGTAGTGAAGTATAGGTTAGGGCTATCCTTAAATTGCTGGAACAGGCTATCCAGCATGTGGCCGTAAATCCTGGTGCCCGCTTCCTTGGTAGGATCGAGCCAACCGACAACCGTCATGGCACCCCGCAGATCGGGAGGCAGTTCACCACTGACCGCGGTTAACCCCCTTAGGTCGGGCATCTGGCCATAATCTCCCATGGTACGAATGGCGTCGCGGCGGTAGTTGGCTCCGTCGCGCAGGTAAATAAAGGAGACGAGCGGGAAGCCTACCAGGATCAACAAGATCACGCTAAGGTTCAGTATTTGCTTCGGCTTGGCCATTCGAATGGGGGATTGTACTAGGGTAACACGGGCTTGGCGTGCTGGATCACCACTGCGTCTAATATGACGATGGGCTGATGGCGGGTGAGCGTGGAATAGCAAAAGTCCGGAGAGTTTACCTCACCCGGACTTTTACAGTGGTGGAATGCACCGCAGTCAACTGCTGACCTGTACGGTCTCCAGTAGGTGTTAACCCAGGAAGGGAATGACCACTGTCTCCTCGTTCATACCCACATCCTCACCGGAGGGAACGGTGAGTTCGTTCTTATACTGGATTTTCTCACGCTCTTTACGCCAGGCGTCGCCCTCGTTAAAGAATGCGATAAGGGCCCACAGTAGCAGGAAGGTGGGAAGTAGCACGGACATTGCCAATCCCTTCACCTCATAGCCCATGTGCATGAACTCGTAGATGATGAAGTAAGCTTTGTACAGCGAGAGGGCAATGATGAGCAGCGAAGCCACGTAGATGAGGATGCGGATGTTCTCAGCGAACTCCGCCGCCTTCAGGAGGGAAAGAACTACTTCGATCACCGTGACCGCTGCCAGAAGTCCAAGTCCTTTCCAAACGCCGCGTACCGATTCTTCGTAGGTAAGATGTTGGGCCATTGTTGATTAGTTGTTATTCATTGGCGGATGCCAAGGTGGTTTATCGTGGGGTAAGCTAAGGTGTACTAGAGGAGGTAAAATACCAGGAAGACGAAGACCCACACAAGGTCTACAAAGTGCCAGTACAGGCCAATCTTCTCTACCATTTCGTAGCCATTCATCCGGGCGACATACACCCCGCTGCCGGCGTTGATCAGGATGATCAGTAGAAAGATAACACCGGTAGCTACGTGGAAACCGTGAAAGCCCGTGATTCCGAAGAAGAGCGCGCCGAAGGCGGTGGGACCAAACTCCTGCACCCGAACGTACTGTTCGCCATTCTCCTCTATTACGTACTTACGGTGGATAAACCGCTTGGCGGACTGGTCCACCGATCCATCGGGTAGCAAACCATCTACCACGTAACCGGGGTAATCACCGGGTTCCGCGGAGTATTCGAAGCTGTGTTCACCCTCGTGTTCTTCGGCTTCACCGTGGGATGCTCCCGCAAGGTGGAGGAGGTAAGTTTCACCCTCTACCACTTCTTCGTCGGTAACCTCTCCGGTTTCGGGATCGAGGTAATAACCGTTTTCGGTATACGTGCCGAAGGGATTAGTGGTCACCGTCATGTTCTCCTTAGCGATCAGGTTGTTCCACTCCCAAGCCTGACAACCGAGAAAGCCCGCACCACCGAGGACGGTGAGCAGCATCCAGAACACTACCCCCCGCTTGTTTTCACGGGCGCCCTCCTGGACGGCACGCACCATGGTACCGGAACTAACGATCAGGAGGAAGGACATGAACGTCACGAAGATGAGCGGTGCCTGGTCGTTGGGGAACCATTCATTGATCCCGAAGGGCGCCGTAGCAAAGACCCGATCGGGTACGGGCCAACTGGGGCTGCTGAACCGCAGGGCACCGTAGGCGATCAGAAAACCGGCAAAGGTAAACGCATCGGAAAGCAGGAAGTACCACATCATCAGCTTCCCGTAGGAAGTACGGAAGGGCTTGCGGTCACCACCGGCCCAGTCGCTGTTGAGTTCGGGCTTCTTATCCTCGGCAATGATGATGTCCGTATCTCTTTCTTCGGTCATGTCGTGATGATTAGCATTCAAGGTAAAAGATCTAGCGTTGCAGGCTGAGAAATATAATTAAGTAGATCCAGAGAACGTCCACAAAGTGCCAGTAGGTGATCGTCAATTCCAGGCGCAGCTGCCGGGCGGGTGTCTTCCTTAGTCTGATTGCGTAGGCAAAAACCAGGGCGACGGCCAGGGCGGCAATGCCCCCGACTACGTGGAGCGCGTGAAGCCAGCTGATCGCGTAGACGAAATCACCGGCCGGATTAATTTTCAAAGGCACTCCCTGGGCGGCAAGTTCTTCCCAGCCCAGGTATTGCATAACCAGGAAGGCGATTCCCAGGACGAAACTAACCGTAAGCAGGCTCTTGTACGCTACTGCGGCCTCCCGTTTGAAGGCTCGGTAAGCGAAGTGCAAAGTTATACTACTGGCGATGATGACCAAAGTGTTGACATAGAAAATGCCGGGAATCGAAAACTCCAACCAGTTGCCCGCGGCCCGACGCACAATATAGGCGCTCGTGAGGGCAATGAACATCATGACCAGGCTCGCCAAACCGATGTAAAGGACCATCTTCAGGGGGTGGACCTTATTGCGGCGAGTGGCCGCTTCCATTCGTTTATTGATCGTTGTATTTACCGCACTCATCACATCAGCATTTTACCCGCCCAGTAGATCGTGAAGACAAGGGGAAGGTAGGCGAAGGAAAAAAACATCATCCGCAACGCGGTAGACCGTTCCGGTTGCCGTAGGAAGCGCAGCGCGAAACGAAAGAAAAGAAGTCCGAGCGCACTGACCACCAGTGCGGCCCCCAGTGAAGTAGCACCCAGGTAGTAGGGCAGTATGCCCAGGGGAATCAGGATCAGGGAAGCCACGATAGCGTCCCGACCGAGTTGCCGCGCATCTACCCCACCGTCTATTTCCGGTACCAAACGGAACCCGGCCTTGCGGTAATCCGCAAAACCCAGAAAACCGATGGCGTAAAAATGGGGCAGTTGCCAAAAGAACTGTATGGTGAACAGGGTTATACCCAGGGCCGTGATCGAACCCTCGGCGGCAGCGCAACCAATTAGCGCAGGTAGTGCACCCGGGATTGCCCCAACGAGGACGGCTACCGGTCCTACCCGCTTCAACGGAGTATACACGAAGGCGTAACTGATCAGGGACACCATTCCGAGGAAGGCAGTCCAGGGGTTAAACAGGGCGAGGAGCGAAATACCGCCGATACTGGAGAATCCCGCCATCAACAGGGCATCGCTGGTCGTCATTCGCCCTTCGGCAAGTGGCCGCCGGCGGGTCCGTTCCATCTGACTGTCGTAGTCCTTTTCCAGAACTTCGTTTAAGATGTTGGCGGCGGCAGTGGTCAAAAATCCGCCGGACGTAAGCACCGCAATCGCCCACCAGCTTACTCCGCCGGCACCTAGTGCAACGAGGTAAGTCAGCACGGAAGAAAGAACAACCGTAGCGGACAGGCGAAACTTGACGAGGGCCGCCAGGTCACCGATTTTACGGCTTAGTTCCGAGGTATAAACGCTGGTGCTGCTGCTAGCTTTCATGGGGAGGTTAAAAGACAACCCGTAGTCCAAGGCGGCTGGCCTACGAACTACGGGTCGCCAAACGGTACGGTAAGTGCGTACCCAATATGGAGATTAGTGTTCGACGCTTTCCCCTTCCATGGTCGGTTGGACCTGGGAGATAAAGTCGATACCATCTTTGCTGTAGTCGTACGCCCAGCGCTGGACTGTGGGCAGTTTACCGGGCCAGTTGCCGTGGGTGGCTTCGATCGGTGTAGTCCATTCGAGGGTGTTCGCCTGGTACGGGTTCTTCACCATCTGCTTGCGTCCACGCCAGATGCTCCAGAAATAATTGATCACGAAGAGCAGTTGGAAACCGAAGGTGATCAGGGCCGCGATGGTGATGAATTTATTCATCCCGTCGAAGTGTCCGAACGTCTGGAAGCTATCGAAGCTGTAGTAACGTCGGGGGACACCCGCCATACCGAGGTAGTGCATCGGCCAGAACACACAGTACGCACCGATCATCGTACCCCAGAAGTGCAGCTTACCCAGGGTCTCATTCATAAATCTCCCGTAAAGCTTCGGGAACCAATGATAGACTCCGGAATACATGCCGAAGAAGGCAGCAACACCCATTACGATGTGGAAGTGAGCGACTACGAAGTAGGTATCGTGAAGTTGGATGTCCAGCGCGGAGTTACCCAACCAGATTCCCGTCAGACCACCCGAGATGAACATCGACACGAACCCGATGGCAAACAGGCTGGCCGGATTGAACCGAATGTTGCCGCCGTAAAGGGTAGCGATCCAGTTGAACACCTTAACCGCGGAGGGAACCGCAATGATTAGCGTAAAGATCACGAAGAAGTTAGCAATGAAGGGGTTGATGCCCGACATGAACATGTGGTGGGCCCAGACGATGAACGCCAGAAAAGCGATGGCCAGGATCGAAAACACCATCGCTTGGTATCCGAAGATCGGCTTACGGCTGTTGACGGAAAGGACTTCCGACACAATACCGAAGGCCGGTAAAATAATGATGTATACCTCGGGGTGGCCTAGGAACCAGAACAAGTGCTGGTAGAGGATGGGGCTACCCCCAACGTGGTCGAGCGCCGCACCACCGATGTAAATATCACTCAGGTAGAAACTCGTACCGATACCGCGATCAAGCATCATCAGGAAGAAGGCCGAAGTAAGTACCGGGAAGGAAAGCAAACCGAGAATAGCCGTCACGAAGAAGGCCCAGATGGGAAGCGGCAGACGCCACATGCTCATTCCCTTGGTGCGAAGGTTGAGTACCGTGGTGATGTAATTAATGCCGCCGAGGAGAACGGAAACAACGAAGAGCACCAGCGAAATGGTCCACAGCGTCATACCTGCGCCCGATCCGTCCATCGCCTGTGGGAGGGCCGAAAGGGGCGGATAGGCCACCCAGCCTCCCGCAAAAGGACCGGTGCTGAGGAAAAGGGAGGCGAACATGATGGTACCGGAGATAAAGAAAAACCAGTAGCTGAGCATGTTCAACAGCGGAGAGGCCATGTCCCTTGCGCCGATCATCAAGGGGATCAACAGGTTTGAGAAGGTTCCGGAGAGTCCGGCCGTCAGTACGAAGAAGACCAGAATGGTACCGTGCATGGTAACCAGTGCGTAGTAGAAATCTTGTACCAGGACGCCAACGCCGTCGGGACCAATGGAGATCCACTTACCCAGTACGGGCTGCAACCAAGCTAAGCTCTCTTCGGGAAAGCCCAGTTGCATCCGGAATACCAACGACATGGCGCCGCCAATGATGGCCCAAATCATTCCCGTAATCAGGAACTGCTTGGAGATCATTTTGTGATCCTGGCTAAATATATAGTGGGAGACAAAGTTCGACTGGTATTTGTCGCCGTGGTGATGCTCGTGAAAGTGGTCGTCGTACCCAAATTCCTCAATCAGTGCTTCGTCGCTCTGTAACGGGGCCGTCGTCAATACTGCTGTAGCCATGGAGTCTAGATTGTAAAAGGTTATTTGGATAGCTTACTTAGAGGAGTTGTCCGCAAACTGTGGCTCGGACGGATTACCCTTAGTAATATAAAATTCGGTGCGACGGTTGCGTTGACGCCCCTCTTCCGTATCGTTGGTCGTGAGGGGACGATCGGCACCGTAGCCACGGCTGTCGAGACGGCTGTTATCGATACCGGCAGCCGATAAATAATCCCGCACGGCGCGAGCACGAGACTCGCTTAAGGATTGATTGCTGTCCGCCTCACCGGAGTTATCGGTGTGTCCAAGCAGCATCGCGCTCACCTCCTCATTTCCTTCCAGAAACTTGACGGCATCGTCGAGTTGGTACTTGCTTTCTGCGGTCAGGGTTGCTGATCCGGTCTCGAAGGTGACGTAGTCTAGCGTAATGATGTTGTCGTCGTCGCTTTCCGTGGCAAGTGCCCCGTTGATCTGTTGGTTGAACTGATTGCGGCGCTCCTTCACTTCAGCCATAAAGAGGGGATCGTCATCGGTACCCTTGATATTGGCTTCGTAGAAAGACTCCTGCTGACCGTACCACATGTCGAAGTCTTCTTGCTCGAGGATTTCAACCTTGCGGGCCATTGACCAGTGACCGATGCCACACAGCTCGGCACAGGCCAGTTCATAGTTGCGGGTTTCCCAAAGTTGCTGCCCGCCGTCGCTTTCGGGATCGGGAATCTGGTATTCAGGATACTCGGAGAGCTGCTTACGCCACTCCTTGGTGGTTTTGGTAGGCGTGAATACGAAGTAGGTCGGCAGACCGGGGACCGCATCCATTTTGACCCGGAACTGGGGCAGATAAAAGTCATGCAGTACGTCACGAGCGGTAATCCGTACCCGAACTTTTTGGTCGACCGGAAGGGTGACATCGTTCACGAGAATGTCGTCGTGGGTTTTCGGGTCCGTCCAGTCAAGACCCAGTAGGTTGGCACCCGTAATAAGGCGGAAATCCTTGCGACCCAGGAGGCCGTCGGGGCCGGGGTAACGCATCTGCCAGGCAAACTGATAGCCGGTGGCTTCGATTTCCATGTACTGCTCATCGTCCCCAACGTCGGCCATGATCGTATTCCAGGCATCCAGACCTCCGACTACGAGGAAGGTCATGACAATCGCGGGAATTCCGGTCCAGATAAGTTCCACCGTATTGTTGTGGCTGAGGTAGAGAGCCTTGTGTCCTTTGCGGGTACGAAACTTATATGCGTAGTAGAACAGGGCAAAGTTGGTTAGCAGAAAAGCGATGTAGGTTATAGCCAGCGTCCACTTCATCATGGAGTCAATCGCCGAACCGTGCTCCGATGCGGATTCCTGAGGACCAAACCCGAGAATGTAGTTCTTATAGTAATAGGCTGATGCCGTGGTGATCACCAAAAAAAGCACCATAAAGACCAGCAGGCCCTTGCCGGTCGAAGCAACCGAAGTAGCCTCAACTTCTTCGCTACCCCGCAACTGCTTGGCCAGATCACGTACCCGTGCAATCTGCACGATGATCAGCAGAAGTAAGGCGATGCAGAAAAATACAATTAAGGTTGTCATTCCTGTAAATTAGGTTGATAACTCCTACAAACCCAACGGTTTGTTTTGGTTACAAATTTAACGACTACTGCCCGATATGGTTACTAAAGAGCATCTTGTTTAGACTAAGTCCAGATAGCAACTACCCTAGGTGTGGTGGTGGATGCTTTCTTCCAGGTAAGGATCGTGTTTTGGCTCGAGGCGGGCCTTGGTGAGGCTGCTCATGACGAAGTACAAAAAGCCACCTAGGAAGCCCAGAAACGTACCGATTTCCAGCAGTCCGGGAAGGGTATAACCCGACTTGAAGGCCAGAGTATGTCCTTCCTCCAGGTGGCTACCTGCTTCCTCAAGATGACCGATCATTTCCGTGTCTTCCACATACTCTTCCTGAATGAAGTGATTGGGTTCAAACACGTCGACCTCATTGCGGTCCATTATGGCCTCGAATTCCCGGGGGCCTTCCGTACCGTCGCCCGTGGGTGGGCCGCCACGGAAATCGGTAGCAACGGGTACTCCGGCTTCGGGTTGTGCGGCGGTAATTCTCCGACCGGGAGATTCAATTGCGGAACCGGTGGTCGCGTCGGCCGGCTGTAGGTTGGTTCCTTGTTCGAGCTGGGTTGCGTCGGCGTATTTTTCCTCAGGATCAGCTTCCTCATGAATGGCAGCCGCTTCGCCGGCGTGGGTGTCCGTTTCCCCACCGTGATCCATAGTAGCGTGGTCCTCTTCCCCGTGCCCACCTTCGTGGGCGGCCATTTCGACAAGGGTCAGTCGTGCCCCCGGCTTGATCATATTGAAGTAGTCCAGCCAGTGTCCGAAGAAGACGAAGGCGGAAGCGAAAAACAGGGTACCCATCTTGCGCTTTGTATCGTTGCGCATTAGGATGAAGAAGGGCAGAGCGAAGTTGATGCCCAGATTGAGCCAGAACAACACCGGATAATTATCCAATCGCTCCCGGAAATAGATGGTTTCCTCCCCGATGTTGGCGTACCAGATAAGCATATACTGGCTAAACCACAGGTAGGTCCAGAAAATCGAGATGGCGAACAGGTACTTGCCGAGGTCGTGGAAGTGCTCCTCATTGACTCCGAGGTAATAGCCGCGGCTCTTGAGGTAAATGAGCAGCATGATCGTCAGGGCGGTCATGGCAACGAACAGCGAAGCGGTTGCGTACCACGCGAACATCGTAGAGTACCAGTGACTGTCGATGGACATGATCCACTGCCAGATCATAGCGGCGCTGGTAAAGCCGAAGATGGGCAAGAAAATAGCCGCGTACTTTTTGTACCGACGGTAGTAGCTAAAGTCCTTATCTCCCGTATCGTTGTCCTCCGCAATGCTGATGTTGCGCATCTTTCCGAGCAGGAAGTACCACAATCCGACAAACCCGATGGTACCGAAGGTGAACCACCACTTGTTCAGGAAGGACGACTTATGGGTCAGAATAGCATCGCCCAATACGGCGGCCTCGTCGTTCCAGTGGTAAAGGTGAGTGGTATGTGTCCAGATGCCCACGATGATAACTCCCATCAGGAACAAACCGGGGAGCAGGAAGGCGGCAAAGCTTTCCCACACCCGCTTGAACTGGACAAACCAGCCCGCGTAGGCGGTGGTGAAGGCAGCCAGGGCGAATCCAGCCAGGGCGGCAATCCCGAGGAAGAAAACGGAGTTGTGGAGGAAATTGGTCCAGAAACGCATGTGGTGGCCTTCTCCACCATCGGCGAAGTAGCTGAGCACGAGGCAGACCAGACCGACGCCCATCAGTACTAGGTTGGTCGTCTTTGCGCGGGAAGAGAATACAAAGTTCTCCATGAAAGTATTCGATTTTGGGGCGGCAGTGTCGCTCCCCTGGTGTGCGTTGCGGGTGCTTATTTCTTGCGGAGGGTAGACTGAGTGCTGCCGCCCGTAGGGGCTGCGTCACTTATGATCGGACTACCGGGCTCGGTTTCGTCGTCGCTGACCTGGCGGGCCATCGGATCGAAGTCGATCATCGGGGTAGCCACTGCCGGGTCAAAGGTGTTTACCTGCTCGTTGTATTCGGTACCGGTTTCCTTGGCCTGCAGGCTACGGATGTAGTGGATCACCTGCCAGCGCTCCTCGTAGTTCATTTTGTCGGCGTAAGCACCCATGACGTTATATCCGTACATGATTGCGTGGTAGTACCGCTGGTTCGAGGCTTCCAGAAACTCGGGGCGCAGAAAACTCGCCGGAGCGGCCGGATACTTTGCCTGGGGGTTCTGGTCGGTGTCGTAGATGTAGCCTAAGCCGTTACCGGCCTCACCGTGGCAGATCGCGCAGAAGATGTTGTAGAGGTTGGCTCCGCGAACCATGCCCGCATCGGTGATGGGAAAGGGATTAGCGAGATTGTCAGCAATTGCCGCTTCCCGACCTTCCGGCGTGTCTTCGTAGTAATACGGTACGTGGCCGTTGGTAGGAATTGACATCGCGTTCATGTGGTCTCCGTCAACAATGGAGCCACGCATGCTTTCCGCATCGTCAAGATTGGTGGGGGCAAGCATACCGGGAGTGTATGATCCGGCGTACCCACGGGGCACCGTGCCCGCGACGGTATACTTAGGATAGACGAGTTCGCCCAGGGGGATGGTCGAGCGGTCGTTCCAGGTATTGTAGTAGTAATAGTTATACGTATTGGCTTCCACGGCGACCGAGTGTGCCATATCTGGCATATACTCGCTACCGGGGAAATTCTCTTCCGCATCGCTGCAGGCCGTGACGATCACGGCAAAGGCGAGGGAGATGGCCAGGATTCGCAGATTGATCATGCTCATTGTAGTTGTAGGGCGAATTACGCCGGAACCATTTTACGGTGAACGGTTTCGACACCGGTGCGATCGAAGTAGTCGCGAAGTTGATCGACGTCTCCACTGCTCAGATCGGTTACGTCAAAAGCAATGCAGAACTTGTCGTCCGTGATCCGGTCGTGCAGGCGCCGGGGCTCCGCTCCGGGTCCCAGTCCGTTGATAATATAGAAAACGGTTACCATTCCGACGGCAGCAAAGAGTACCGTCAACTCGAACGTGATGGGAATGAAGGCCGGCACGGACCAGTACGGCTTACCCCCGAAGATGATCGGCCAGTCGCGGGTGAACACCCACGTCATAAAGCCAAACCCGAAGAGGCAGCCAATGGTACCGAAAATAAATCCGGCCACGTGGAGGCGGCTTTCCTCCAGTCCGAGCAGTGGATCCAGACCGTGCACCGGGAAGGGGGTATATACGTCATCGATGTCGAGGTGGTCGGCGTTAGCCGCCTTCACCGCGTCGAGGAGCTTCACCTCGTCGTCGTACAAACCGAAGAGGATGTCACGCCCTCCCACGATCGCCTTGCTCTTGTTGTGGGTCACTGCACCCGCGGCCCCGTCCTGTTCAATTCTTATTGTAGCCATAATATTGGTCGCGTTGTGGGTTCTAGTCTAGGGGTTTGTCCTTCTCGCCGTCGATGTCGACGGTACCGCCGGCCTGCAGATCGTTCACTTCCGGAGCAACGGTCTTGCCCTGGTGAACCACCTTGGTGGTATGACCGTGGGCGTGGGCCACTGCATTGGGGCCAATGTACTGGTCACCGGCCGTCTTGAGAATACTCTTGATCTCGGCGATCGCGACGACGGGAGCGACGCGGGTAAAGATCAGGAAGAGGGTAAAGAACAGTCCGAGCGTACCGATGAAGATGCAGATCTCCACCCAGGTCGGGACGTAGTAGCTCCAGCTCGAGGGCAGGTAATCCCGCGCCAGGGTGGTGGCAATAATTACGAAGCGCTCGAACCACATGCCAATGTTTATGAAGATCGACATGAAGAAGGTCCAGAACAGGCTGGTCCGCAGCTTCTTGCTCCAGAAGATCTGGGGCGAAATCACGTTACACAGCATCATTCCGATGTAGCTCCAGTAGTAAGGTCCGAGTACGCGGTTCAGGAAGGCAAATTGCTCGTAAATGTAACCGGAGTACCAGGCGATAAAGAGTTCGGTGAGGTAAGCTACCCCTACAATGGATCCGGTGAGCAGAATGACCTTGTTCATCGACTCGATGTGCTCGATGGTGATGTAGTCTTCCAGGTGCAGCACCTTCCTCGCAATCAGCATAAGGGTAAGCACCATCGCGAAGCCGGAGAAGATGGCCCCCGCAACGAAGTACGGAGGGAAAATCGTGGTGTGCCAGCCCGGAATGACGGAAGTGGCGAAGTCAAAGGATACGATGGTGTGGACCGAGAGTACGAGCGGCGTAGCCAGTCCGGCCAGGATGAGCGAAAGGCTCTCCCACCGCTGCCAGTGCTTGGCCGATCCGTTCCAGCCGAAACTGAAGATGCTGTAGATCTTCTTCCGCAGACCAACCGCCCGGTCACGAACGGTCGCAAGGTCGGGAACCAGACCGGCGTACCAGAACAGTAGGGATACCGTGAAGTAAGTGGAGATGGCAAACACGTCCCACAGCAGGGGGCTGTTGAAGTTTACCCACAGCGGGCCCCGGGTATTGGGGTAAGGGAAGATGAAGATGGCCAACCACAGGCGCCCCATGTGGATGAGTGGAAACTGGCCCGCGCACATTACCGCGAAGATCGTCATGGCTTCCGCCGCCCGGTTAACGCCCGTCCGCCACTTCTGACGGAACAGCAGCAAAATGGCCGAAATCAGCGTACCCGCGTGGCCGATACCGACCCACCACACGAAGTTGGTGATGTCCCAACCCCAGTTGACGGTGCGGTTCAGGTTCCAGGATCCGATACCCACCCAGATCGTCCAGGCAACGCTGAAGGCAAAGAGGCCCAGGCAGATCACGGAGATGATAAAGGTAATCACCCACGAGAGGGAGGGTGCCGTCTCCGTCGGACGACAAATGTCCTCGGTGATCTGGTGGTAGGTCTTATGCCCCGTGATCAGCGGTTGGCGTACCGGTGCTATATGTCCACTCATGAAGTACGTTTTAGGATTTACGCGGTGCGGCGTGGGGCGCTGATTGCTTGACCGGTCGCAGGGTGTAAATCAAATTGCTTTTTGCTGTGGCTTGTTTTATAATTCGTTCGCTTACGCATCCAGTGCTTCAACGGGGTTGTGGACCCGGGCGGCATAGAAAACGGAAGATTGGGTGTTCACCTCCTCGAGCACGAGGTAGTTGAGGGGGTTGTCGAGCTTGCGGCTCACGTCGCCCTGCTGGTGATTGCGGTCACCGAAGGTGATCGCGCCGGTAGGACAGGCGGTCTGGCAGGCGGTCCGCACGTCCGAATCACGCAGCGCGCGCTTTTCGATCTTGGCGGTAAGCTTGCCGGACTGCAGGCGCTGGGCGCAGAAGCTACACTTCTCGATCACGCCACGGCTGCGTACGGTCACGTCGGGGTTCAGCACCATCCGGGTGAGGTTGTCGGCACCGAAGGGCAGTTCCTCTTCGTTAATTTCGGGTTCGTTGCTGCTGAACAGGTCGGCGGTGGTGTAGTCCAGCCAGTTGAACCGGCGCACCTTGTAGGGGCAGTTGTTGGCGCAGTAACGGGTACCGATACAACGGTTGTAGATCATCTGGTTGGCGCCCTCGTCGCTGTGCTGCGATGCGTTTACGGGACAGACGTTCTCGCAGGGTGCGTTGTCGCAGTGCTGGCACATCATTGGCTGATAGACGGCGCGGGGGTTCTCGATGTCACCGTAGAAGTAGCGATCGATACGCAGCCACTTCATTTCGTGGTGACGCCATACCTCGTACTTGCCGACGATGGGGACGTTGTTTTCCGCGACACAGGCTACCTCACAGGCGGCACAGCCGATACAGGCCGTCAGGTCCACGTGCATGGCCCACCAATGCCCCTGGCTGTAGATGTCCTTCGCGTACTCCTCGTAGGGATACAGCGTCTGGTCGTTGAGGTGCTGGGCCTCCGTACGGCGCTCGGCGATTTCTTCCCGCAGGTGGGGCAGTTCGTCAAAGGTGCCCTGGAAAATGATTGACCGCTTGGTCAGGCCTCCCTGCATTCCCTCGCCCAGCTCCATGACGGTAGCCTCGTCGACGTGGAAGGGGTCGAGGTATTCGAGTTGCTCGCCGGTCAGCTCGCCGGCGATCACTTCACGCTCGCCGGTGCGCTTATTGTAGTAGGTTTTTCCCTCCTCGTTCTGGGTGGTCAGCCCCATCGTGTGGTGGTACTGGACGCTGGCGAATTCCTCTTCGGTATCCACTTTACCGGTTACGGCGGCATCGGTGGTGTAGTACTGAACGTATCCGTCCTCATCGACACTCAGCCAGGGATAGACGTTCACGCCTACTCCGTTTCCGAGGCCACTGCCGACGGTTCCGGTAACCGTTCTGCCGAAGCCGATGGCCAAACCGAAGGTACCCGGTTGCTGGCCGAACTGACGTACGACCGTGATCTTCTTCGCCGTGGCGTCGTTACCGGCTACGGTTACGGTCACCTGGTCGGCCTTGCCCTTGTACTCTTCGGGGTTGAGGTCCTTGTAGGAGGTGTAGGAGTTCCCCCCTTCCCAGGATACGGGAATGGTGAGGTAGTTGCCCCATACGGTGCGGGTCACGGGATCGGGGACTTCCAGTAGCCACGGGTTATTGCCGTAGACCCCGTTGCCCATATTGACCGTCTCGAAGAAGGCGATCTCGTTTTCCGTCTCGGCACCCGCGGGTATGCGGCGGCTGGCACCACTTGCATCGAAGCGAACCGGGACGTCGGCGGGAGGCGCGGTCTCGTCGGGCGGGGTCGCAGGTGCAGTGGAAGTTGGCGTACCCCGGTAGGATAAGCCGAAGTCGTTGAGGTATCCGGTAGCGTCGTTGTTGAACACACCGTCGTGGAGGGCGCTGTCCCAGAAGGACCGGAAGGTAGCGAAGCGGGACTGGCTGCCGAAGGCGCCTTCTTCCCAGTTGCGCTTTATGTATTCCATGTAGGGCTGCTCGGCCGTGGCGTCGTAGCGCTCGGTTTCACCGGACCAGATCAACAGACTCTCTCCCTCCTGCCGTGTTCCGTAGCGGTTAACGCTGGCGAAGATGGGAACGATGGAAGGCTGAATCAGGGAGTATACGCCCTGAACGGCTTCGGCATCTCCCCAGCTTTCGAGGTAGTGGTGGGTGGGTGTAACGTACTCACAGAGCTGCGTGGTCTCAGTAGGAACGGTGCTCGTGCTGATGGTCAGCATCCGTCGGAAGCCGGCGGCAATCGGATCTCCTCCGCGGAGGGCCTCATCGGCACGGCCGTCGTTTTCGTCCTTGGCATCGGCCTGTTCGCTCTTGTCGTTGATCTCATCGGCGTCAACTACACCCATTTTGCCGAAATCGGGATCGTTCTTACGCAGGGCGGCGGAGATTTGTCCGGCCCAGGCGTTGTCGAAAGCGGGATTGGCGCCGTCGAGGACGATCAGCGCGTCGACGCTGCCGTTCTCCAGCTCGCCAGCGAGGCGGGCCATGTCCTGGTCGCTACCCTGCCGCTGGAGACTCCAGCGATTGGTCTCGATCGTGCTGCCGTAGCTGCCCAGTGCCTGGTTGATCGCAACGACGAGTTGCTGCTCGTACAAGTTGTTGTTGCCGCTGACGACCAGCGCGGCACCGTTGGCGGCGCGAAGTTCGCGGGCAAGGACATCTATTTTGGCCGAAGCGGCGGCATCCAGACCGGCGGCGGGGCCGCCGCCAACGATGGCGTTGTAGAGTGCCAGTACGGCCTGCGCCTGCTGACTGGGCTTCACCATGATGCGGTTGTCGGCATTCGAGCCCGTAAGGCTCATGTGGCTTTCGATTTGCACGTGGCGCGACATCCGCCTGCCGTCCGTACGGCGGCCGGTAGCGTACTGCCGGGCGTACTCTACGGGGGAAATCCAGGTGCCGAGGAAGTCGGCATTGATTCCGACGATCACATTGGCGTTGTCGAAGCGATAGTGGGGTACCGCGCGGACGCCGAAGGCAGCGTCGTGCGCATCCAGCAGGGCCGAGGATGAAATGGGGTCGTACTGTACGAGTACGGTGTTGCCGGGCATGCGATTTTTGAAATCGCGGATGGCGGTCTTAAGCGATGGGCTGAGGATGGTGTGGGAGAGGATGCGGATCTCACGGCAGTCGGCCAGGCGATCGCTGATTTCTCCGTCAACGATTTCCCAACTGGGATTGTCTGCGTAGCGGCGCGCGCGCTGCACCTTCCCTCCCCTAACGCGGGCGGGTCCGTCGAAGCGACTGGTGTCGTACATCGTCAGCACGCTGGCCTGGGCGCGGGCGCTGGTGCCGCCCTCCGTGATGGGGCTCATGCTGTTGCCCTCAATCTTGATGGGACGTCCTTCCCGGGTTTTTACCAGCACGGGCACGTAGTCTCCACCCTGCACGAAGGTCGAAGCGAAGTAGGTGGCTACGCCCGGCACAATGGTATCCGGCTTGGAAACGTAAGGAATGGCCTTACGTACGGGGATATCACAGGATGCGATGGTGGCGGCGGTCATACCGAAGCCGAGGTACTTCAGGAAGTCCCGACGGGAAGCTTCCAGTTTAGGGTTTTCGATGTGGTCCTGGGCAACCTCGCCGTCGGTGGCCGTCCGGTATTCGGGCGTGCCTTCGAGCTGATCGGTTCCTATCCAGACGTTGTTGACTTGCTTCTTCATTCAACTTTACTTTGGGTTCGGGGAGTACCCGTTCCCGGAGATCCGCCAGGGCGGTAAATTTTAAAATATAAGACCTCTAGTAGTGACAGCGTTGGCAGTTGAGGCCGCCGACGTCCTCAACGGTTACACCGTCGCGAACACCTTCCTTGATTTCCTCGTGGTAGCGTTCATAAGACTTATAGTAGTCGTTGTCCTCAAACTGTACTTCGGTCTCCCGGTGGCAGTTGATACACCATCCCATGCTGAGGGGGCTGTACTGGTACACCACTTCCATTTCCTCCACGGGTCCGTGGCAGTTTTGGCACTTCAGCTTACCGACGGTTACGTGCTGGGCGTGGTTGAAGTAGGCGTGATCGGGGAGGTTGTGGATGCGTGTCCATTCGATGGGACCCGCGATCCGCTCGTCGCCGGTGTATTCGTTGGTGAGGGCGGCGTAGATGCCGTCCCACTGTTCTTCTACTACCTCGTCCACGTCATCGGGGTCACCGCCTTCGCTGATGAAGGTGTTGGCGATCCACTTTTGGTAGATGTCCCGGGCCTGATCATTGGTCATCTGATCGTAGTTCTGAATGTAGGCACCCTCGGAAGGATCCCAGCCGATGGAGGCGAAGATCTTGGTCAGTTCGGCGGTTCCGTACTGGCTACCGACCTGAATGGCGCGGTGGCAGTTCATACAGGTATTGACGGCGGGAATGACGGAATGCTTCGAGCGACGGGCACCGTCGTGACAGTACTGGCACTCGATCTTGTGGATGCCGGCGTGTACCTCGTGGCTAAACTTGATCGGTTGATCGGGCTGGTAGTCCTGCTGGCGGCCGAGGTCGATGGCGTGATTTACGGTAGTGTAACCACCCAGCACGACAAGCACGAAGATGACGAACGCGATCATGCCGCGGCTCGTAAGTACCTGTACCAGTGTCCGGCGGGCGGGAGTGGCGCCCTCCGTCGCGGAGACCATGTACTGTAGGTTGCTCGTGATACGGGCCAGGATCAGTGAGAGCAGAAGCAGTGATACACCCAGGATGATGAACAGCCAGGTGTTGTCGGTTTCTACCTCGGCGGCTACCGCCGGTCCGTTGAGGGTAGAGCCGGGCTTGGCGTAAGTACCGCGGTACATTCCGTCAATGTAGGCCAGCAGGTGCTCGACGTCCGAATTGCTCAAATTCGTAAAGTTGGACATCACCGTGGGCTTCCATGCATTCCAAACGGCGAGGGCCTGAGCACTTTTTCCGGAGCCGATCAGCTTCTGGGACTGTTGTACCCACTCGTAGAGGTGTTCCCGGGGCTCTCCGGCCCAGCGCTCCTCCACCCCACCGAGTGCGGGACCGGTAAGGTTGGCCTTCATGTCTCCGGCGTGGCAGGAGCCACAGACGTTCTCTTTCCAGAGTGCGGCACCAAGGGCGGGATCACCCTCCCCCGCTCCGACGGTGGTAGTGGGCACTTCCGCGGCTGGCTCGGCTACCGCGGCGGCGATAGAGTCGGCCGTAACGTCTTGGGCAAAAGCGCCCCCACTGGACAGGAACAGGGCCAGGATCAGCGGCAGGCACCGATAGGTTTTAGTAAGGTATGTCATTATAATGTTGACATTTAAGGAATTGCGACGTATGCGGGAGAATGCCTCGCTTGTCGGTCGCGCAAAGATACTTTCATGACATTTCTTTAACAAACTTGTTGCGAAACGGAGCTTCCATTTAGATTCTGTCTAAATAGCCCCGCTTCTTCTCGTTTTCACATTGCTCCCGCGCACCCGCCCCGATGAACATTTGGGGTGTGCGACGTTTGTTGCGGCATGAACATAAGAAATTATAAGGCGGCCATGCGGTATAACGAATTTGCTACTACCGGCTGGCCGGTTTCGAAGATCGCCCTGGGTACCATGACGTTCGGTCAGCAAAATAGCGAAGCCGAAGGCCACGAGCAACTCGATTATGCCATGGAGCGGGGCATAAACCTGATCGACACGGCAGAGATGTACTCCGTCCCGCCCCGGGCCGAGACCCAGGGAAGCACCGAACGCATCATCGGAAGCTGGATCAACTCACGGAATAAGCGCGATTCCTTCTACCTGGCAACGAAGATCGCTGGTCCCCTACCGATGGCCCGGCACATCAGGAAAAACCTGGGTTTCGCAAACGGCCAATTGCGGGAAGCGCTCGCGAAGAGCCTGGAACGGTTGCAGACCGACCACGTTGACCTCTACCAATTGCACTGGCCCGAGCGAAGCACCAATTTTTTCGGAACGCGGGGGATAACCGCAAAGGACGATTGGGAGGATAACTTTCTGGACGTCCTCACCCACATGCGGGATCTGATCGAGGAGGGGCTGATCCGCGCCTGGGGGCTGAGCAACGAAACGCCCTGGGGACTGATGCGGGTACTTCACCTGGCGGACGCCCACGGCCTACCCCGCCCGGTAAGTATACAGAATCCCTACAGTCTGCTGGCACGGGGATTCGAAGTAGGCCTGGCGGAGGTGTGTCTGCGGGAAAACATCGCCGGCTTCCCCTATTCTCCCCTGGCAATGGGTAGACTTTCCGGGAAGTACCTACGCAACGAGGACGATGCCAGCAGTCGGCTCAACCAGTTTACGCACTACACCCGGTACAACAGCGACAACAGTCTGGCCGCGACCCGACGGTACGCCGAAGTGGCCGAGCGTCACGGGCTTGACATGGCGCAGATGGCGCTGGCCTTCGTCACGGACCGACCCTTCAATCAGAGCAATATTATCGGTGCTACATCCATTAAACAGTTGAAACAAAACATTGATAGCATCGACTTACAATTGACAAGCGATGTAATCGACGACCTGGAAGCCGTCCAGGCAATGTATCCTAATCCGGCCGTGTAGCGACCACCGATTCACCAACTTACGCCGCGAGTTGTTAGCTTCGCGGCCCATTCATATTTGACTTCATGCAGATACCAATTGAGCGCAAGCCCCTGCGTATGTACGGCGATGCCAGCCGGGTCATTGGCCGCTTTTTCTGGGCGGGAAAAGACCGTGCCTACCAACTGATCGACCGCGTCATTAACCTGGACGACCAGGAAACCCACGACACCCTGATGCGGACCCTGCGTGACTTCGCCCGACGACACCGCAACACCATCGGTATCTACCGCAGGCACCTCAACGCCGCCCTGGAACGGGTACCCGAACAGCGGGAGAAAGTGCTGCTGCTGAGCGAGGAGAAGCAGGCCCTGATCGGTGCCTACTTTACTCACGAGTACAGCATCGAGTCGGCGGCCTTCTTCAATCCCTCCGTCGTACCCGCACTCGATCAGACGGGGCTGGAGCGCGGACAGATGCGCATCGTGATGAGCATGCGTGCCGTGGGCGAGGGCCATACGTCCTCCATCGAGTTCCGTAACATCGTTCTTGACCGGGAAAATAACCCGATCGCCGAGCCGACCAACCAGTTCGTCGGACTGGCCGAGCGCATTTACTACTCGCAGTACACTAAAGAAGCGTTTTCCAAACGGACCCGCGAGCGGGATGAAATCGATCAGGAGATCTTCGATCTGCTCATCCAAGACCTGCCCGACAACTTCAATCACCGCGAGCTCTACGAGCGGTACTGGAAGCTGTGGAACCAGTATCCCGAAGACAGCCGCGAACGCGATCAGCTCAACCACCTGATGACGGTTGCCGATCGCTACTACGAGCTTCAATTTAGCCTCGATACCGACATCAGTGAGCGCGTGCTCTACCCAATGATCGATTTCGAGATGAAGGGAATGGAGGATGCCCGCTTTCTGCAGTTCGTTAACGACGACGGCAGCAAGATCTACTACGGCACCTACACGGCCTACAACGGCAGTCAGATCCGGCCCATGATCATTGAAACGGAAGATTTCTACACCTTCACGATCCGTCCGGTGTACGGCGATGCGGCAGTAAATAAGAACCACGCCATCTTTCCACGAAAGATCAACGGCAAGTACCACGTACTGTGTCGCATCGACGGAATCAACAACTACATCATCAAGAGCGATCGCCTGCAGGTGTGGGACGACGCGGTAAAGATCAGCGAGCCTAAATTCTCCTGGCAGCTTTACCAGGTAGGAAACTGTGGCGCTCCGATCGAGACCGACAAGGGATGGTTGGTAATCACCCACGGCGTAGGACCGATGCGCCGCTATTGCCTCGGGGCCATGTTGCTTGACCTCGACGATCCCTCCATCGTGATTGGGCAGCTAGAGGAACCGCTACTCAGCCCCATGGACGACGAACGGGAGGGTTACGTACCCAACGTAGTGTACAGCTGCGGGAGCATCATCCACAACGGAGAGGTATTCATTCCCTACGGTATATCGGATGAGGCGGCGCGGTTCGCCACGGTGAGTCTGGACACTTTACTGGAAACCTTGCTAGAAAACGGAAGTACGCAGCAATTTTCTACCGGCAGTACAAACTGACGCTACCGATCTAAGATCGTGTTGTACACCTCGATGTAGCCCTCCGTCATGCGTTCGACGCTGAAGCGGTCACGGGCTACCTGAGCGACCTCACCGCGGTCGAGTTGTCCGCACATAGCAACCAATTCGGCGGCTTCCTCTACATTATCGGTAAGGTAACCCGTGCGGCCGTGCTCGATCAGCTCCGGCATTGCTCCACGATTGAAGGCGATGACCGGCGTGCCGGTCATCATGCTTTCGGCCACGCTCAGGCCGAAGGGTTCATCGAAGGAGATGGGGTGAAGCAGGGCAGCGGCACCACCAAGGATGCGGTCGCGTTCGTCAGGTCCGACATTACCGAGGTAGCGCACCTGCTCGTCGTCGATGTGGGGAAGCACTTTTTCCCGGTAGTACTCGTGGTCCTGAATGAGCCCGGCTATAATCAACGGTCGCTTGGCCCGGTGAGCGATGGCAATCGCCTCAGCGGCACCTTTTTCCGGGTGAATGCGGCCGAAGTAGGCCAGGTACTCCTGGGGTTTATAATTGATGGTAAACTGGGAGGTATCGACTCCATTGTATACCGTGGCGATGTAGTCGATGCGGTCGTCCCGATCCGCATCGCTGATGGAGACGTAATCGGTACTGTCGTTGTACCGCTGGTAAACCGGTACGATGTGATCACTGCTGAATCCATGGACGGTTGTGACCATTGGTGTATGGACCAACTGGCTATAACCGAGAGGCATGAAATCAAATTGATTGTGAACGATGTCGAATTTATGTGCTGCTCCCATGACCTGACTAATGTGTAAGTATTCCAGCACCTTAGGGTCCTGGCCTGATTTTTCCGCGTATCCGAACGCCGTTGTCGCGATTAGCTTACCGGCGGTTTTACTCGTTCCGGTAGCAAACAACGTTACGTCGATTCCTTTTTTGACCAACCCTTCCGTAAGGTGGCTGGTCACCTGTTCCCAGGGTCCGTAGGCGGCCGGAGGCGTGGCCCAGGCGATAGGTCCTAACATGGCTACCTTCACCCGAGGGTACCTTCGATCGCATGACCGAATCCGGAAACCGTGGTTTCCGGAAGGGCAAATCCGTTCAGCAGCTTTTTGAGTGCTTTATCACTCGTGATACCGGTCTCATCGCTGCTGTGCTGAGACCATTCATTCGTAAAATTTTCCAATTCGACTCTACTGATGAGGTAGGCGATCAAACTTTCCGCGCCCTGGTTGTGGTTAACTCCACCTTCCATGAGTCCGTCGAAGCATCCCCCCGTTTCCGGGTTGTACATCGAGGTTTTCATGTCGTTTTGACCGGTAAACCAGGCAAATGCCGTACCTAAATGAGCGCAGTGCGGTTGCAGGCCCTGATGACGGCAAGCTTCACTGAATAACAACACCTTGCACATTACATCAACGGGCTGTTGATCGTAACGCGGGCGATCCTCACGGATGACGTACGGGTTACTGCAACCGATGGGACACAACACGCCGTCGACGATGGTCTGTTCGGCTAAGAAAGTGGTCGACTCGATGGCAACCGAGCGGTTCGATTCCTTGCTCAGGTGATTGAGTGACCGGAAGAGTGCCAGAGGCAGGATACCGTTACTGTAAGTTAAGTACTTCTCGAACCAATTCCAATTTTCTTCCCGACTATCGTGATAGTGATTCACAAGACGATTACAGAGCCGATCCAGCAGATCGAGCATGGATTCGTCGGTCGGTTTGAAATCGAGGTAGTACGTCAAGGCAAGGATGCCGTAAGCGACCGTACGGGGGCTGGTCGCCGTATCGAGATGGCCGACGGCACGGATGAATATCTCCTCGAGAATTGCTCGCTGATCCGCGCGGGGCGGGTTTGCCAGGCAGAAGGCGACGCCCCAGAGAGCGCGGCCAAAACTATCTTCCGACCCGTGTTGCTCGAGAAAGCGCCGGTCGTAGCTCATGAAGTTGCGGAAGCTGCCATCCAGATTTTGGGCGTGGAAGATGTAGCTGATGTAGGTATCCGCTAGCCGTTGCAGGATATCGCGGTCCGCGAGTCCAGCCTTACCGAGCATTCCAACCAGGAGAAGGGCACGACCGTTGTCGTCGAGACAGTAGCCCTCGAAGCGATTGGGAATGGCATACTTGGCGTGCTGGAGGATTCCGCAATCATCCGTGAACCGCAGTAAATGGTCGAGCTTTAGGGGAGGCAACTCGCCAAATGTCTTCGTCGTTGCGCTATAGCGGGCGTAAGCGACCTTTGCTTCTCCGAAGACTCTGAGGTACTGTTTACCGATACGGGGCCACAGTAGATCACGTCCGTATGCGGCCGCGCGCTGCCGTAGGCCGTCAAGCTCACTTTCGTTGTCGAATAGCTCGATGATCGTAGTGGCAAGGGCATTGCTGTCGTGGAAGGGAAACAGTTTTCCCCTACCCTCCTGCAGCAGTTCCGTGGCGTGCCAGAATGGAGTGCTTACGATCGCTGCGCCCGCACCCACCGCGTAGGCGAGGGTGCCGCTCGTGATTTGCGCTACGTTGGGATAAGGGACGACATAGATGTCGGCAGCCCGGAGGCAATCGAAAAGTTCTTGCTCGGAAGCGAATTTGCTTACCATCTGTAGATTGTCCCCCACTCCTAACTCGACCGCTAAGTCGATAAGATAGTTTCGGTACTCCTCTCCATTGGACCGCAGGACGTGCGGATGGGTCTTTCCCAAAACTACGTACAGGGTATTGGGAAATTGTTTCACAATTTCCGGGAGCGCTCGAATGGAGGTCTCGATGCCCTTTCCGCGTCCCAGCAGACCAAAAGTGAATAGCACCCGCCGATCGGACCAGCCAAGCTGCTGCCGAATCGTTTCCCGGGGCGCTGATTGTATCACGGGAACGCCGTGTTCGACAACGTGAATTTTCTCAGCACCCACTTCAAATACGGTTTGAAGAAGTTCTTCGGCCAGGCGGGACATAACCACAACCGCCTGCGCGCGCTCCGCAATGCGGCTGAGTACGTCTCGTTGTCCGAAACTAGGTTCCTTTAAAATGGTATGAAACGTCACGATGACGGGAATGCGAAGGCGGTCCAGCAGGTGCATGATGTACACGCCGTCGTCTCCTCCGAAGATGCCGTATTCGTGCTGAAGCACGAGTAGGTCGAATCCGCCGGAATTGAGGTAGTCCGCAGCTTCGCGGTATTCTTTCGGTTCCTGGGGGGCGATCCGTAGGGTGACCTCGTCCGGGTAAGCATGTTCGTCGCTCGGATCTTCCATAGCGATGATTTCGGCATACTCCTTTATTTCGCCGGCACTGAGGTTGCTCAGTATGGCGCGGGCGAGGCTGTTGGTAAAGGTGCCGATACCACAGGCTTTGGGCGGGTAGTTCCCCAGGAAGGCGACTTTCATTTACGGTAGTTAGAAGGACAATTACAAAACAATCGGTAACTGTTCCAACCCAGTTTTTAAGCCCGGAGTTCAGTCAAAAAGCGTCCGCACTGTCGCTAACAAAATGCGTACGTTCCGGCGCGCAAGCAAAACCCTTTGTTTTACTAGCTTCCGTCTACTACAAAAACAAACAAAATCGATGGACATTATTTCGGCTGAGTGGTGCAGAAATCAAAGATTTCGCCGTAACGAGGACCCCGTGCGGCTTTGGTTATCTTTGCGGTTCAGCAAGTAAACAGTTATGGCCAAGAAGTTTAAGGGGGGCAAACCCAGCAGCAGTGATTTGAAGAACAGCCTTAGTAACCTGGGCGGCAGCAATGGCCTGAGCGCCCTATTTCCCGGCCAGCGGCTCGACAAGGCCAGTGAAGAAGAAACGATCAAGACCCTGAGCCGCAACTTTGCCATGTTGCCCATCGACAACATTTCGCCCAATCCCGACCAGCCCCGTCAGGATTTCGAAAAGGAACCCCTGCAGGAGCTCGCCGACAGCATTCGCGTCCACGGCATCATTCAGCCGATGACCGTCCGACACATGGGCGACGGCAGCTACCAGATCATCAGTGGAGAGCGCCGCTACCGGGCTAGTCAGCTGGCGGGCCTGCGCGAAGTACCTGCCTTCATCCGCACGGCCAACGATCAGACCCTGCTGGAGATGGCCCTGATCGAGAACATCCAGCGGGAAGACCTCAATCCGATGGAAGTTGCCTACTCCTACCTCCGGCTGCAGGAAGAATTCGACCTCACCCAGGAGCAACTCGCCAGCCGCGTAGGCAAGAAACGATCGACGATCACCAACTACCTGACCATCCTCAGCACTTCCAACCGGGTGCGGCAGGCCATTAAGGACCGGAAGATCAGCATCGGCGCCGCAAAGACCTTCTCCGGAATCAAGGACATCGGCCAGCAGGAAACCTTTCTCGACGACATCCTCTCCCACCCCAACTGGTCGGTACGCGACATCGAACGGGAAAGCCGGGTGTATAAAAACAAGAACCGGGTATCCCGCGGAACCCCGCCCACGAACGACGACTCCCGCCGCGTGGCCCAGGCATTTGCCGAGTTCTTCGGCACGAAAAAGGTAAAGGTCAAGCTCGACAACCAGGAAGGGCGCTCCGGCACCATCACCCTACGCTTTGAAAGCAAGGAACAGCTCGACCAGTTTTATAAGTCCGTAGAATGAGGCCCGCCAGGACATTATGGTGGGCTACCCTACTTGCCCTGCTGTTGGTCGTAGCCATTGCACCTGCGTCCGCGCAAAATATGCCAACGGATAGTGTGCGTACCCTACAGGACATCAACCGCGGTCCTAAGCGCGCGCTGCTCTGGTCGATCATCCCCGGCGGCGGCCAGGTGTACAATAAAGCATGGTGGAAGGTGCCCCTGGTGTACAGCGGCCTGCTGGGCGTTGTTGCCGTTGCCGACTACAACCAGACGCAGTACCAGCGCTTCGTTACGGCCCTGGAAGCACGGTGCCTCGGGGACGGCAATGTGATCGTCATACCGAATGCGGAATGCATCCCGAAAGAGAGTGAGTTTTCGGTAGATGAGGTGACCTCCCAGGCCCTGGTGACGGCCCGCAACAACGCCAACCGTACGCGGCAAACGGCCTACTTCGGCATTCTCGGCGTGTATATTCTTCAGGCGGTCGAGGCCTTTACCGACGCCCACCTGCGCGACTTCGACATCAGCGATGACCTCAGCATCCGCATTGCACCGACGGTAAGCCCGGGAGGACTGGCGGGTGCCGGACTCACCGTTCCCCTCGGCAGCGGCAAACGAAGAAAGGCGGAAGAAGCACGGGCTAGGCTACTGGCGCGCTAAGTAACTCCTCTACCACTCGTTCGGCGAGGCCGGCGCGGGTTGACTGACTCACCTGTACGCGGCGCAGGGGATCGGAAGCGGTGGGGGCGTAAGAAGCCCATACGTGATAATTGCCCAATTGATCCTTTTCGCAGTACACCCCGAGGGGCATGGAGCAACCGCCCTGCATAAGGTTAAGGACCGTCCGTTCGACATTGGTGCATTCTCCCACGATCGGGTGGTGCAGCAGCGACAGTTTCTTGCGCATTTCAATGTCCTCCTCCCGGGTCTGCACGGCCATCACGCCCTGTCCGGGTGCGGGCACAAATTCACGGGGGGACGTGCGTACTACCGTCATTTCACTCAAGTCCAGGTCAAGCCTTTCCAGCCCGGCCGCTGCCAGTACCACGGCGTCAAGCTCTCCGGAAAGTGCCTTCTTCATTCGGGTAGGGACGTTTCCGCGAATGTCTACGGGAAGCAGGCCGGGATGAAGGTCCTTCAGGATGGCCTTGCGCCGGTTGCTGCTGGTACCGATGGTCGCCCCTTCCGGCAGACTGAAGGGCATGCCGGAGGTCGCCCGGTCCTTGTGGATCAGCACCACGTCCTCCACGGAAGCCCGGTAGCTTAGCGCGGCCAGGACCAGTCCTTCCGGCTGGTTGGTTGGCAGATCCTTCAGGCTGTGCACGGCGCAGTCGATGCGTCCTTCGAGTAGCGCGTCCTCAATTTCCTTCGTAAAGAACCCCTTCCCCTCCAGCTTATCGAAGCCGAGGTGCTGAACCCGGTCGCCCTGTGTCTTGATGATCTCGAGCTCCGAGGCAATGCCGTGGCGGCTGAGTTCTTCCTGTACGAAGTGGGCTTGCCAGAGGGCGAGGCGGGAACCGCGGGTGCCTATTCTCATGGGAGGGTGGGTTGTTGGGGTATTTAGTTGTTGATTTGCGGGCGTTGGAGGCATTGTAGGCGAGGTGGTGAAGGGGTAAATTGATGTATTGATCTCAGTGAAGCCACAAAGGAAGACGATAATTCACCCCCCTTATTCAATAACCCAACAACTCAACAACTGTCAGTTTAAAACTGTGCCAAACGGGGAGCCCGCGGAAAAGGAATCACGTCGCGAATATTCCCCATGCCGGTAATGAACTGTACGATGCGCTCGAAGCCGAGGCCGAAACCGGCGTGGGGGCACCCTCCGAAGGTGCGGAGCTGGAGGTACCAGTCCAGTTCGTCGGCGTGAACGTCCATTTCTTGCATGCGTTGCCGGAGTTTATCCTCCCGCTCCTCGCGCTGGCTTCCACCGATGACCTCACCGATGTAGGGAAACAGCACATCCATGGCGGCCACGGTCTTGCCGTCTTCGTTCTGCCGCATGTAGAATGCCTTGATGTCTTTGGGGTAGTCGCGCACGATCACGGGCCGCTCGAAGTGCTTCTCTACCAGGTAGCGCTCGTGTTCCGCCTGCAGGTCGGCGCCCCAGGAAAGGGGGAACTCGAATTTGCCCTTCTTGTACGTTTTACTCCGGATCAAGATGTCCAAAGCTTCGGTGTAGGTCACCCGGGCAAACTCGTTGGCTACGACAAACTTGAGGGTATCGACCAGCCCCATCGGTCGACGGTCGGTCGCCTTCATGTTCTTCTCCAACTCCTGGATGCGATCGTCGAGGAATTTCAGGTCTTCAGCGTAATGCTCCAGGCAGTAGTTGATAAGGTACTTGACGAAGTCTTCGGCCAGATCCATGTCGTTGTCCAGGTCGGCGAAGGCGATCTCCGGCTCGATCATCCAGAATTCGGCGAGGTGACGGCTGGTGTTGCTGTTCTCCGCCCGAAAGGTCGGACCGAAGGTGTACACCTTGCCGAGCGCGAGGGCCCCGATCTCCGCCTGCAGCTGTCCGCTTACCGTGAGGTTGGTGGGCTTGCCGAAGAAATCCTGGTCGTAATCGATCTTTCCGTCCTCGGTTTTCGGTGGGTTTACGGGATCCAGCACCGATACGCGAAACATCTCCCCGGCTCCCTCGGCGTCGTTGCCGGTGATGATGGGCGTGTGCAGGTAGTAGTAGCCGCGGTCGTTGAAGTACTTGTTGACGGCGTACGCTACCCCGTGCCGCACCCGGAAGACCGAACTAAAGGTGTTGGTGCGCATGCGAAATTGCGCATTGTCCCGCAGGAACTCCATGCTCTGCTTCTTGGGCTGGAGGGGATACTTGCTCAGGTCGTTGGCACCATAAATAGTAAGATCGGTAGCCAGTACTTCGACAGCCTGCCCGCTGCCCTGACTTTCGGCCAGGGTGCCGGTGACGCCGACGCAGGCGTGAAATCCGATCTGACGCAGGGTCGCTTCGTCAAACTGATCGCCGTCGACGACAACTTGCAGAGTTTCCGGGCCGGAGCCGTCGTTGAGCACCATGAACCGATTGCCCCGCCAGGCGCGGACCCAGCCCATAACGGTGACTTCCTGGCCGATGGGCGGTTGCTGAAGTAGCGCCTTAATTTCCTGGCGAACGATCATACTGCTATATTTTGGCGGGCAAAGATAGAATTTAACGGGCTAGTCCCCGGCCGGATACGGACAGTATTCGCGGATCACGCAGCGATGACAATCCGGTGACCGCCAGTGGCACACCCGCTGCCCGTGACGCATGAATCCCTGGTGGGAATCGTACACCCGCTGCCCGTCCCATTCCGGCGGAATGTAATCCTGCAGGATCGTGGCGGATTTCTCCAGGCTGGCCTTCGGAGGTACGATTTCCAGCCGTTGCGCAACCCGCTGGTGGTGGATATCGACGACCAGGGCCGGCATCCTCAGTCGACTAAAACTCAGCACCGCCGCGCTCGTTTTTGCCCCCACTCCTGGAATAACTTCCAGCCAGTCGCGCGCTTCCCGGACGGACAGATCAGCGAGGAAGTCCAGCGACAATACCCCCTCCCTACGCTCCCTGACGTTACGCAGGGCCGCCTGGATCCGGGGGGCTTTCACTTCGGGATAGGTGACAGCAGCAATGGCCCGCTCTACCCGATCGGTGGGTGCATCGATCACCTCTTCCCAGGTGGGCAGTTCTTCCTGTAACCGTTGGTAGGCCGAGCGGGTGACCGCGTTCTTCGTGCGGTGCGAGAGCAGCGATCCGACCAGTTCGCTTACCGGATCCCGGTAACTGAACGGTATGAAGGGTGCGCCGTACTCCTTGCACAACAGTTCATCGATCAGCAGGGCTCTTTCGGCGTCGGTCATGGTGGTATTATGTTGCTACCTTGGACCAAAGTTTGCTGCCGACCTAAGCTCCCTTGGAATATCTCTGGCTCTTCGTGGCTTTTTTCTTCATTGCCCTGCTGTATTCCTCCGCCGGTTTCGGGGGTGGGAGCAGTTACCTGGCCATCCTTACCCTGTCGGGTTTGCCGACGGGTGCCATTCGTCCCATTGCACTCATCTGCAACTTGGGGGTGACGGGCGGGTCTACCCTTGCCTTCGCACGGGCGGGCGTCACACCGTGGCGAAGGGCGCTTCCCCTGGTCCTGGCCAGCATGCCGACGGCCTTTCTCGGTGGGCGCGTACAGCTGCCGCGTCAGGACTACCTGCTTCTGCTGGGCGCGTTGCTTTTGCTTGCGGCATTACTAATGCTGCTGCGGCGACCCCTTGCGGAGGGAAGTAAACCACTGGGCGGGGGCGCAGGTGCAGTGGCTATTGGCATCGGTGCCCTGGTTGGCTTTGTTTCCGGAGTGGTAGGCATCGGTGGCGGCATTTTTCTTTCCCCGGTACTGTTCCTTAGTCGGTGGGCACCGGCGCGGCAAATCGCGGCAACCACCAGCCTGTTTATTGCCCTGAATTCACTGGCCGGGCTATCGGGACAATTGAGCGTCGGCATCCGAATCGACTATGTGCTCACCGGCATGCTGCTCGTAGCGGTAGTAGCCGGCGGACAACTCGGCACGCGAATTACCCTGACCCGTCTGTCCCCCCAGCTTATCCAAAAAATCGCTGCCGTGCTCATCCTTTTGGTGGGTGCAAGGTTAGTATGGATGAACTGGTCATTTTAACCGAGCGATGAGAATATTGTGTTTTGGCATTGCACGCGAAATAGCGGGAGGCCCCGGGCTGCAGCTCGATGGCATTGTCGGTAAATCCGTACGCGAACTCCGAATGGCACTGATGCGTGAATTCCCGGGCTTCGCCGACCTCACCGACTTCGCCGTTGCCCGCAACGAGGTCTATGCCACCGACGAGGAGATCATTGCCGCCGGTGACGAAGTCGTCATTATACCCCCCGTCTCCGGTGGATGAGTTCAGCGGCACCATAGACGTAGCGCTCAGCGACCACCCCCTCGAGCTGGACACCTGCTACCGCTTCGTGCAGCACCCGTCCTGTGGCGGACTGTGCTTGTTCGTCGGCACCATCCGCGACCTGAACCTCGGCCATACGGTCACCCACCTGGAATTCGACGCCTACGACGGTATGGCAATCAAGGAAATGCGTAAGCTCGCACTTGCCGCCCGCGATACATTCGATCTTCAAGCCGTCTCCCTCCACCACCGCAAGGGCGATCTGGAAATCGGTGACGTGGCGGTCATTATTGCGGTCAGCAGTGTCCACCGCGCCGCTGCCTTCGCCGGCTGCGAATGGATCATCGACGAGCTGAAAAAAACCGTCCCCATCTGGAAAAAGGAATTCCGGGAAGACGGCAGCCACTGGCTGAATGCGAGGCCGTAACCCTCATCGGCCGACCGACGTAGGAGGTTCGTCCGCCGAGTGCGGGAGAGAGCATGACCTAACTGATTTACGAAGGAGAAGATGAAGCGGATTGGTGGAGTCGGCGGACGAGCCTCGTGCCTCGGTCGGCCGACGACTAGGATATACCCTTAATACCCCCCCGTAAACTCACTACATCAACCGCCGGCTCCGCCTTGCGCAACTGGGCGGCGAGAACCAGGCTCAGTTTTCCGGAATTGCAGTAGAGGAGGTAGCGGCCACCGGGTGACATCAGTTCGCGGCAGTGACCGAAGGGGTTGCGGGAATCCAGGCGAACGACTCCGGTCGGTAGTTCCGGTTCGCGGGTTTCGGTGAGCATGCTGAAGATGCCGTCGTAGCCGGGGGGCGTAAGTGTATCGGCGTCAATCTCTAATTCGTTGCGGGCAAGCTGCCGGTGGGCACCCCAGGGTGCGGCGATGGGCTTACTGTAGGTCTTCTGCAGCTTTACCCGGTGCTGGGTATTGTCAAGGGCGTTGTAAGTGAGTAGCCGCTCGATCGGCGGATTACCAATACCGAGGAGGTAGCACAGGGCCGCATTTGCCTGCAGCATGGCGACAATGCCGACCGCAGTAGGCAGCACCCCGGCCGTGGCGCAGTCCGGGAGAGAGGGATCGGGCTCGGCGTAGAGATCCCGCAGGTTGATCCCGCCAACCGCGTTGGGAAAGAGCGCAACGTAACCGGCATAGGCCTGGGCGGCCGCATAGACCAGGGGAATTTCTAGCGCAACGCAGGCGTCATTGAGAAGATGCTTGGTAAGCGCATCGTCGGTGCAATCGAGTACTAAGGTTGCGCCGGATAGTAACCGACGAATATTCTTTGCGTCCACATAGCTCGCTACCTCGTCAATGGTGATTTCCGTATTCAGTCTACGTAAATGACCGGCAAGTTGGTAAGCCTTGCTACCGGGCTGTGCGGGATCGAAGAACACTTGACGGTGTAGATTGGTAATGTCGGGTCGGTCGCCGTCCACGAGCCGAAGCTGCCCCACTCCCGCACCGGCCAGGTACGCCGCCGCCGGGCTACCGAGTCCCCCACAGCCCACCACGACCACCCGCGCGGCAGCCAGTTTTGCCTGCCCGTCGGGGCCGACTTCCGGTAGGACAGTCTGTCTTTGGTAACGTTCAGCCACGATCGAAATCACTCTTTCCGCCCCGCTTGGTCAGCAGCTGCAGGTTCTGAATACAGATATCGTGGGATAGTGCTTTGCACATATCGTAAATGGTCAGGGCAGCTACGCTGGCGCCGTGGAGGGCCTCCATTTCGACGCCGGTTTTTCCCTCCGTCTTTACGGTGCAGGTGATGTACAGGGCGTTATCCCCCACTTCATCCACCGTCACCTTACAGCCATTGATTGGGAGTGGATGACAGAGCGGAATCACCGACCACGTTTGCTTTACGGCCATGGTAGCGGCGATGATCGCGGTCTGGGTGACGGACCCCTTTTTGGTACTGAAGTCAGCGTCCCGCAGATGTTTCATTATTTCAGCACCGACTATCACCCGCGCCTCGGCGGTTGCCGTTCGTTGGGTAATTTGTTTGTCTCCAACATCGACCATCGCTGGCCGTCCGTCCGCGTCGAGGTGAGTAAATGCCATATCGTTTCGTTTAGCCGCCGATGCTGGTCATGCTGGCGAAAATGTTTCCCTGCTGCTCGCGCCGTTCCGTCTCGTGACCCGTTGCGTACTTTCCGTGTACGTAAGCCCGGATCAGGTCGACCAAATCCTCCCGACCGATCCCACTACGCAGCAGGGGCAGCAATTCCAATCCCTTGGTGGAGTAGAGGCAGTTGAGCATGGTACCCCGCGGCGTCAACCGCAACCGATCGCAACTGCCGCAGAGGCTACGGCTGTAGGCCGGAATGATACCAATCTTACCGCTATACCCCGGAATCCTAAAACCCACGGAGCTGCCCCCGCGCCCGGTATCCTGCTCGAGATCGGGATGGGCCGCGCGAATTCGCTCGAGCATGTCGGTGTAGGACAGGAATACGTCGTGGTTGCCGTCGTCGTCGTTAAAGGGCATGGTCTCGATGAAGCGAATGTCTACGGCATTGTTCCGCGTCAGTTCCACGAAGTCGAGCAGCTCGTCGTCGTTCTGTCCCCGCATGACCACGACGTTGATTTTGACCGGGTACCCGCGGCGCAGCAGTTCCGTAAGGGCCGCTCGGGTAGCTTCGTACTCATCGCGGCGCGTGATGGCGAAGAAGCGATCCGAACGCAGGGTGTCCAAACTTAAGTTGTAGTGGGTGAGGCCCGCCACCGCGAGCTCATCGAGGTACTTCGGCAGCAGTACGCCATTGGTGGTCATGGCCAGGGTCGGAAACAGGTGGCCGAGTCCACGAACGAGCACCGGCAGATCCCGGCGGACGAGCGGCTCGCCGCCCGTCAGTCGGACCTTCTCAATTCCCAGATCGGCCAGTACTTCACAGAGGTAAAGGATCTCGTCGTAATCGAGCAGCGCGGAGCGCGGTGCAAAATCGATGCCTTCCGCGGGCATGCAGTACCGACAGCGGAGGTTACAGCGGTCGGTGACCGCCAGCCGCAGGTAGCGAAGTTGCCTGCCGTGTTGGTCGATGAGCATACCGTAAAGGTACGGCTTTAGCCCAGCATCTTTTCCAGACTGGCAATCTTGGCCCGGGCGTCCTCGCCCTTCTTCTTTTCCAGGGCTACGACCGCCTCCGGTGCGTTGGCTACGAAGCGCTCGTTCCCCAGTTTCTTCTCTACCGACTTTAAAAAGCCGCGCAACCGGTCGATCTCTTCCTGGTTTTTGGCCCGCTCGGCCTCCAGGTCCACGGATTCGTTCAGCAGGAGGTAGGCCGTATCGTTCTGCATCAGGAAGGGAAGGCCGTTAGCGGGTGCGTCATCGACCAAGTCGACCGAACCAAGTACGCCTGCTTTTTGCAGAAATTCAGCGGCACCTGCGGACCCGCCCAACAGTGCTTCGCTGGTTTGACTGCGCTTGACGGCCAGGGTGAGCTTTTCCCCGTGGGAGATTCCGCGCTGGTTGCGCACGTCGCGCAGGTGGCTGACGGCGTCCTGTAGTGCCCCAAAGCGTTGCAGCAAATTAGCGTCGAACTCCTCGGCTACGGGCCAGGATGCTACCACGCAGTCTTCCCCTTCCTTCCGGTGACGAAGCTGGTGCCACACCTCCTCGGTAATGAAGGGCATGAAGGGATGGAGCAATATCATCATACGCTCGAATACGGAGATGGCGGCGTCGTAGGTGACCCGGCTGATGGTCCCGTCGGCGGGCTTGATGGCCTCGAGGTACCAGCTGCAGAAGTCGGACCAGATCAGGCGGTAAAGCGTGACCATCGCCTCGCTCAGGCGATATTCCGCGATCAGGCGGTCTACCTCGGTGATTGTCGCATTAAGCTTTGCTTCGATCCATTCGGTAGCCAATCGGGCGGCCGGGTCCGGATCACGGTCCGCCACTTCAAAGCTCTGAATGAGGCGGTTGGCGTTGAAGATCTTGTTGCAAAACTTGCGGCCCTGCTCACAAAGTTGGCTCTGATTGAGCACCTCGCCGTCCTGGATCGGGGCATCAAAAACGATGTCGTTGCCGGCCGCCGCGCTGGAGAGCATCCCGTACCGGACACCGTCCGCTCCGTAATTTTTGAGCAGTTCGAGCGCATCCGGGCTGTTGCCCAGCGATTTGGACATTTTACGGCGCTTTTCGTCGCGGACCATCCCGGTAAAATACACGTCGCGGAAGGGCTGGCGACCGTGCTCCTCGACAAATTCCTTGCCCAGCAGATCTTCGCTGAATTCGTAGCCGGCCATGATCATGCGGGCGACCCAGAAGAACATGATGTCCCAGCCGGTGACGAGGTCGTTGGTCGGATAGTAGTAGCGCAGATCGGTCTTGTCCTCGCCGAAGCCGTCAAATACCGACATCGGCCAGAGCCAGCTGGAAAACCAGGTGTCGAGGACGTCCTCGTCCTGCTGCAGGTCCGACATCTTGAGTCCCGGGTGGTGATGCTGCGCTTCCTTTAACGCCTCTTCGGCGGTCTCGGCGACGTACACCTCGTCGCCGTGGTACCAGGCCGGGATGCGCTGTCCCCACCAGAGCTGGCGGCTGATGCACCAGTCGCGCACGTTCTCCTCGTTCAGCCACGAGCGGTACATGTTGCTCATGGACTCGGGGTGAAACCGAACTTCACCCGAGTCGACCGCGCGCAGGGCGGTGGCGGCCGTTTCCTTCATCTTCATGAACCACTGGAGGGTGAGCCGCGGCTCCACGATGGCGTTGGTGCGTTCGCTGCGACCGACTTTGGTGCGGTACTGCTCGATCTTGACCAGGTCGCCGCTTTCCTTGAGTAGCTTGATGATCTCGACGCGGGCCTCGAAGCGATCGAGCCCTACGGCAAACTGCGCCAGTTCGTTCAGCTTACCGTCCGCCGTGATGGTATCGATGACGTCCAGTCCGTACTTCTGTCCGAGCTCGTAGTCGTTGGGGTCGTGGGCGGGCGTGATCTTGAGTGCTCCGGTTCCGAATTCCGGGTCGACGTAATCATCTGGAATCACCGGCACGACGCGATTTACCAGGGGCACAATGACTTTTCTGCCGTGAAACTTCTTGTAGCGTTCATCCTCGGGGTGAACCGCCAGGGCGGTATCCGCCATGATGGTTTCCGGCCGACTGGTGGCAATGGTGAGGTAGGTGTCGTCGGTGCCTTCCATCCGGTAGCGGACGTGGTATAGGTTGCCGTTCTCTTCGGTGTGGATGACTTCCTCGTTACTGAGGACGGTCTGGGCTTCGGGGTCCCAGTTGGTCATCCGTTTGCTGCGGTACAGTTTATCCCGTTTGTACAGCTTGACGAAAACCTTGATGACGGCTTCGTACATTTTAGGCTCCATGGTGAAGCGGGTGCGCGACCAGTCGCAACTTGCCCCCAATTGCTGCAACTGTTGCAGGATAATGCCCCCAAATTCATCTTTCCACGCAAAGGCGTGCTTCATAAACTCCTCACGGCCGATGTCGGATTTCTTGATCCCCTGCTCCCTTAATCTCTTCACCACCTTAGCTTCCGTAGCGATACTGGCGTGGTCCGTACCGGGGACCCAGCAGGCGTTTTTTCCGCTCAGGCGGGCCTTACGCACCAGAACGTCCTGAATCGTGATGTTCAGCATATGACCCATGTGCAGCACCCCGGTTACGTTCGGCGGGGGGATGAGCAGGGTGTAGGGTTCCCGCTCGTCGGGTTCGCTGCGGAAGTAGTCGTGGTCCATCCAGTAGGCGTACCACTTCTTTTCGACCTCGCTGCTGTTATAGGTGTGTTTGACGGACATTGTTGGCGCTTTTGGGAGGACAAAAGTACGGCGGCGCGGGGGGATTGCCCTACGCCTTGGTCGCCGCCAGCGCCTGGTCGATGTCTTCGATAATATCCTCGACGTCCTCGATGCCTACGCTGAGTCGGATCAGGGCGTCGGTGATGCCGTGGCTGAGCCTGATCTCGCGGGGTATTCCCCGGTGGCTCATGGTTGCCGGGTGGAGAACCAGGGTGTCGACGTCGCCGAGGGTGGGCGTAAGGGTGCAGAATTTTAGCTGATTCATAAACCGTTTTCCCATCTCCAGCCCTCCCTTCAGTTCAAAACTGAGCATGCCCCCGTGTAATTTCATCTGCTTGCCGATGGTCGCACAGTCGGTATGGTCGGGGAGGCCCGGATAGTGGACCCGGGCCACGTGCTCGTGTTTCAGCAGGTGTTCCGCGACCCGAAGTGCGTTGTCCGAGTGCCGCTCCATCCGCAGGGGCAGTGTCTTCAGACCATTGAGCACGAGCCAGGCATCCCAGGGATTGCCGCTTCCTCCGTAAAGTCGGTATATCGGCTTAAGCTTCTCCTCGAAGAATTCCTGATCGCGGCAGACGATTGCCCCGGCGATACCGGTACCGTGACCGTTCATGTACTTCGTCGTACTGTGGACTACGATATCCGCCCCCAGCAAGAGGGGCTGCTGGATGATCGGTGTGGCAAAGGTGTTATCGACCACCAGCAGTGCTCCGTAGTGGTGCGCCAGGTCGGCGATGTACGCCAGGTCGGCGCAGCGTAGGGTCGGATTAGAGGGGGTTTCCAGGTACACCACCGCTATTTCAGGGTGTTCGGTGAGCTTGTCCTCCACTTCTTCGCAGTTGCGGATGTCGGCGTCAATCCGACCGATGCCCTGCGCGGCCAGCTGGTCGATGAGGCTGCTGCTGCCGCCGTACAGGTCACCGTGAGTCAGAATTTTGCTCCCCGGCCCGCAGAGGGCAATTAGGGTAGTAGCGATGGCCGCCATTCCACTGGCGCAGAACAGGCCGTAACCCGGTTCTTCCAGCCCGTACCCTTCGAGGGCGGCGATCTTGGCCGCCGCCGCATCGACGGTGGGGTTTCCGAAGCGGCCGTAGAGGTGCCCCGGTACAGATCCGTCGAAAATGCTCATTCCCTGTTCGATGGACTCGAAAACGAAGCTGGAAGCAGCGACTAGGGGTACTTGGTGCGGCGGATTAAAGGTAGGAACGGCGGGGTCTCGCGTAGCTAGACTAGATAATTTCATAGGGAAATTTAGTCGTTAGTAGTCGACTATTCGCCGGTGTGTGGCCGAAAGTGGACTAGTTGGTAATTGGTGGTTTAAAACGAACGCGATCTGGGGTAAATATATCAGTTCCCCACCGGACTGACCACCCTTAATCATCTCCACCTACTGAACGCCGCGATATGGCATACCGATTCGACGGCGGCATCCACAACCCGTCGCCAAGTAAACCTTACGACTACCACCCGCGCTACGCTTAATCGTTACCTTTGCGGCATGGAAGATGAGGACGAAAACGAGGAGCTGTTTGAGGTGCAGGAAATCTTGGTCGACCCCAAGCAATCGCCGGTACGGATCGACAAATTCGTCACCGACCGACTGCCGCGGGTCAGCCGCAACCGGGTGCAGAACGGCATCCGTTCGGGAAGCATCCTAGTCGATGGCCAGCAGGTGAAGCCCAACCACCGCCTGTCTCCCGGAGAGCTCATTACCGTGATCGTACCCCGCCACGAGGGCGCGGAGGAAGGGCTGGTCGCTCAGGACATCCCCCTGGACATCCGCTACGAGGACGATGCCCTCATGATCGTCCACAAACCACCCGGCATGGTCGTGCACCCCGGCGTAGGCAATCCTTCCGGTACCCTCGTTAACGCGCTGGCTTTCTACCTCAACAAGGAGGACATCCCCGTTTTGCCCGGCAACGACCCCGACCGGGTAGGCCTGGTGCACCGGATCGACAAGGATACTTCCGGACTGCTCGTGATCGCTAAGACCGACGAAGCGATGAGCCACCTCGCCCGCCAATTCTTCGATCACTCGATCGACCGCACCTACCAGGCCATCGTCTGGGGAGCGCCGGACCCCACGGAAGGTACCATCGACCGAAACATCGGTCGCCACCCCCGCATCCGCCAGAACTACACGGTATTCGACGAGGAAGAGGAGGGCAAACACGCCATCACCCACTACCACACGCTGGAAGACCTGTACTACGTAAGCCTCACCGAGCTTAAGCTCGAAACGGGACGTACCCACCAGATTCGGGTACACATGAAGAGCATCGGAAACCCGGTGTTTCAGGACGAGAAGTACGGCGGAAACCGCATCGTAAAGGGCACGGTGTACAGCAAGTTCAAGACCTTCGTCGAGCGCTGCTTCGAGCTATGTCCCCGCCAGGCCCTACACGCCAAAAGCATTGGGTTTATCCACCCAACGACCCGCGAGTACGTGCATTTCGATAGCGATTTGCCGGACGACATGCAGGCGGCCCTCGATCGGTGGCGGGGCTACGTCGGTCACCGCCGGCTGAATAATCTGCTGGAGGAATGAGTCCGGAAGAGGCCGCTACCCTCGCCTGGGTCAGGGATTTCGTCGTTCGCCTTAACCTCTGTCCCTTCGCCGCCGCCCCCCTCCGCCAGAACCGGGTGGTATGCAACACGTGCAGGGACACAGAACCCGAAGCAGCCTTTCACTGGGCGGGAACGCAGGTGCAGGGCCAATTGAATAAGCCGGCCGATCAGGTAGAAACCACCTTGCTACTCTTTCCCGACGTCCTGGCCGAATTCGATGACTTTATGGGTTTCGTCGGTGCCATCGAGCAGCTGTTAGAGGACAGCGGAGCAGACGGATTCGTGCAACTCGCGCACTTCCATCCGGAATACCAATTTGCGGGCGAGCGGGAGAACGATGCCGCTAACGCGACGAATCGTTCTCCCTACCCTACCGTACAATTGCTGCGCGTGAGCAGCGTAGCCGAAGCAACCCGGGTGTACCCGGACATTGCTTCCATTCCGGAACGGAATGTAGCGTTGCTCCGAAAACTTTCAGCTTCTACTGACGAATGAACGGACGGCTGACTACTCCATCTACCGAAACAATCAACAGGCGGTAATAACCCATGGGCAGATTTGCAACGTCCAGTTCGTCGGCAAGAATTTCGCTCGTCTTCACGTAGCTCATCTGCCGGATGTTACGGCCGGTGATGTCGACCAAGTTCACGCTTACCGCTCCGCGGGTGGGCGCATTCAGGTTGAAATTTAAGCTGTGCTTTACCGGATTGGGGAATATGTCCAGGCTAGCGATTAGATCCAGCGAGGGACGGGTCGGCGTGGTAGAATTTTCCTGGCAGTTGAGGGCAAACTTTCCGAAGCCGGTGGGTAGTTCGGCGCTGCGACCCAGGTGTATTTTGTCGAGCTTAGTACCGGACTCACGCTTGACTACCGTGATCGTGTGGGAGCCGCTGTTGAGGTTGAAGGAAGTGGCGTTTCCACCAACGTTGACCTGACGCCACTCGAATCCGTCGGTAAGCAAATCAGCACCTCCGAGTTCGTTGGAAAAGTTGATCCACTCTCCGTCGTCGACCCTGACCCAGAACGAGTTCTTTCCCTTATCGGGGGTATTCATCAGGAAGTCCAGGTAATAATCTCCGGCCTGGGATACTTCCGTTTCGAAGACTACCCGGTCGCCCTCGGCATCGTCGCCCGGTTCGGTCAGCAGGTTCGGACCGGTAGGGGTAAGGTAGCCGGAGTTGGATGTCTCCGTATCAACCGTGTAAGACCAGGCTGCGCCCAGTGTCCCGCATTCTCCCTCGATCCACGCTTCGTCCGCACAAGCTTCGGGATAAGCGGTACAGTCCGTTTCCTCGTCGCAATTTATCGCGGACGTTTTGGTACCGTTGGGCGACTGGCGGAGGCTACTCAGGTAAACCTTATCCAGCTTCGTGTTCGGTTCGCGGAAAGCGAAGTCGATCGTGGCGACCCCTTCGGGGATGAGGAAAGGACTTTCGATAACTTCCCGCCACGTCCATTCGTTGCGGTAGCGGAGTCGGTTGAACCACTTGACCCATTCGCCGTCGTTGATTCTGACCCAGTAGGAGTCTTCCGCTCCGGAGGAGGACAGTACCCTACCCCACAGGTGGTAGCGATTTTCCTGCTGCACGTTCACGGTGAAGCGAACCCGATTCTCCGGGATGTCATCGGGCGCCTCGCTCAGGCTGCTGAATCCGGGTTTGATGACCACGTAAGATTCTCCGCTGGCCGTTTCGTCGGCGTTGGTTTCCCAGTTTTCGCCGACTTCGCCACACTCCGCCTCCAGGTATACTGCGAAGGGAAGCGTTAGTTGCTCACCCGAAGACTGGGCCGAAATAGAAGTAGAGAAGAGAAAAAGTAGTGAAAGTAAGGTTGCCGGCGAAAAGAACCACCGGCGGTTCGGAAGGTAGATGTGTGTCATAGAGTGTAATATGTTGTAACAAGGTAGTGAAAGTAATTCCCGGTAGCACGGAATTCTTCGGGCAAAACAACATATTTTTCTTCAATGTTCGAAAACTTAATGGGTGTACGCAGGCTGACGTACAGATCAGCGATTGATTTTAACTAGTTTTTGATGAAGGGTTTGCTGTGACTTTCGGAGGCAACCATCGTGTGTAAACTGTACATCCCGGGCGGTAGGTCATTTACGTTAATACTGCCCCGTAGTTCCCCGAACTGGGAGAGATAGGTGTTCACACTAACCCTGCGCCCATTTTGATCCCTTACAATCACCGTTACCGGTCCAGTTATTTGCGTCAGAAGACTGAAGTTCACCTCCTGACCGGCGGGGTTCGGAAACACCTCAAGCATCGTTGCGAGTGGTTCGGACCCGACAGATTGGGTACCCCACGCTTGTCCGGGAGCTAATGAGCCTACGGACCCCGAGCAGTCTTCCACGACGGGGCCGGGCCCTACTGGCCATTCGGGGTTCTGACGCAGCACGAGTTTGTCGAACTGCGTTTTGATTTCTCGTTTAGCCACGGTAATCAGGTGACTACCCGGACTAAGCGAAAAGGAAATGGGCCGAGTATCGTCATTCACTCGTCGCCACTCAAAGCCAGTGGTGAGCATATTCAGCCCGCTGGTTTCCTTCCAGAACTTGACCCAATCGCCGTCGTCGACCCGTATCCAGAAGGAGTTCGAACTGTTGTCCGCTGCATTAAGGCGCAGAAATAGGTAATACGTTCCACCGGCAAGATCTCCCGTTCTAAATTGCAACTGGTGAGCGGTATTTTCCAGCTCCGTCCCGGTAAAATCGCTTACACCCGTAGCGTAGATGTACCGACCATTTGCCGCGGTAGGTGCCTGGGCTATCTGCCATGATATTTCCGAATTGTGACACTCCGCCTCCGCCCAGTATTCCGTAGGGCAGTCGGCGTCCGCGCAGGGGGCTGTTTCAATGGGTGGAGAACATGCAATCCCCTCGCCGCCTAATCCAGTGGGTTGTTCGTCGCCGTTGGTCAGGTAGATCTTGTCTAGGTGAATCCCCGCCTCCCGGTAGGCCAGTTCTATGCTTACTTCTCCGGCGGGTAGTTTATGCGGACCTCCGGGTACTTTTCTCCAGTCGAATTTACCGTCCGTGATCAGTTGGCGGTCCCACTTGATCCACTTTCCACCATTGATCCGCAGCCAAAATGAATCCCCGTCCGGACTAGTCGCACGCACTCTCCCGTAAAGGTGAAATTCCCCCGGCGAGGTCAACTCCTGGGTAAAAATGATGGTGCTACCCGCCTGGTTGGTCGGCGGGGTCTTTTTAGACGCCAGACCGGCAACCGGGGTTACGAAAGCTCCATTACTGGCCAGATCAGCTGGTTTGCGGAGCCACTTATCTCCGAGCGTAGCACATTCGGCCTCCATCCAGTAAGCTTCAAGGGCGGGAATATTCGGTGGCGTAGCTTCTTCTTCTTCTTCTTCTTCTTCTTCTTCCGTCGGTTTCACTTCCTCCTGGCCTTCTACGGTAAACTCAATCCTGAGTTCTGCGGGTTCGTATCCGGGGGCGGTGGCGGTAAGGGTGTGGTGGTACTTGCCATTGGGAAGCTCCTTAGCGTCGACCGATAGTGCGATCTCCGTAAAGGATTCCCGGGCTGTACCCTGCAGTCCGTCGACCCTAAGCCAGGGGGGCACAGTGGCCGCGTCAATGGTATAGTTCACTTCCTCTTCCGCACTATAATTTATCAGGAGTACCCGAGTTTCTGCTGCCTCCTCGGCTCCGGATTGCCATTCTGCCGGATAAAAACCTAACTCCCGGGTGACATTGGGGCCAAAGTAAGTAGCCCGCACTTCGGTACGCGGCACATTGACGGCTACCTCGCCACCTACCATCACGAAAAGAATTTCCCCATGGATCCGGGCACCCGGAGCGATAAGTCGTAGGGGAAGTTTAAGGTCCTTCAACTCCTTCCACTTATCCTTATCGGGATCATATTCCCACACTTCCTGAGATTCTTCCCCCTGCCCCCCCAGGGAATACAATTTTTTATTGTAGCTGAAGGTGCTCGGCTCGGTGTGCGACTGGACTTCAGGCAGGTCCGCGAGCCGCTCCCAGGAGTCGGTAAGGGGATCGTAGACATGCACGAGTTTCAGGTTTTTACCCTTGTTACACGCGTCGTGGTCGTGCTGTCCTCCGACAGTGTATAGTTTTCCCCCGTACACCACCGTGCCGAAGTGATTGCGGGCCATTGGCATGGGTGAAGTGGTACTGTAATCTTGCCAACCCAGGTCCGGTCTGTCGAGGTCATATACCCAGTGGTCATCGACGTCACAGCCTCCATTCTCGTCGAAGCCACCCACGTAGTGCAGTTTGTTTCCGATGTGGGCCAATCCACCAGCCCCGATGCGCACGGGCATGCGGGGTCCCTCGCTCCAGCGATCGTTCGTGATGTTGTACAGCCACACTTCATCGGTGACCCGCCCGGGGTGACTTCCAATGCGACCTCCGGCAAGCCATACTACGTCCTCGACCAGTGCGATGGCGGTATGAGTCACCACGTCCTCCGCGGCCACCGGCAAGGGGGCAAGCGGTGTCCAGCGATTGGTAACGGGATTGTATTTTTCATTGTGGGCCTGGGCCCGTAACCCGTTATCAAACCCATTAAAGTGGTAGAACTCGCCCCGGTAAGTGATCATTTGTCCCTCCGCACGGCGGTGATCGGCCGAGCCCAGAACCGTCCAGTCTTCGTAGCGGTGCAACGCTTGTTCGCTAAGGCTAAAAAACTCCACGAAGGGCAGCTCGGGTGCTATGCGCTCATTCTGGCCACCCGGTGAACCGGCAGCCACGTACACCCTATCTTCAAAAACTACGGCCTGGGTGGCGTGACGTCCCATGATCATCTCCCGCAACGCCTCCCATTTACCCGAAGTGGGATTCAGCAGGAAAGCCGAGGTGCGCGCACGCTTGTGGTCCCCGGTCATGCCGCCCATCACCATGAGTTTACCGTCGATCACCGCCGTTACTGTCCCACTGCCCGGGGCAGGTAGCGGAGCGGGCAACTCGGGAGCGGTCAACCATTCACCCTTTTCGAAGTCGAACACGTCCACCGCCGATTCCAAGTCACCAAACAGCCCGCTGGTGGCAGTCAGGGACGACCGGCCGCCCCCGGCCAGGTAGAGCCGATCTCCGATGACCTCAGCCGTGAAGTGATCGCGCGAACGGGGGGCATCCGGTAGTTCGGTCCATTTGCCCGTTTTTGGGTTAAACCGATCCATCCAGGCAACCGCTCCACCACCGTGTCCGTTCTGGTTTCCGCCAATTACGTAGAGCTGGTCGTTGTACACCGCAACTCCACAGGAACCTCTCTGGCGGCCCGTTGGCATTTCTCCCAAGGTGGTCAGCGCATCCTTTTCCGGATCATAAACCAGGACATGCTTATAGGCGAATTCAGCCGGATGATGACCCGAAAGCGCGCCTACGATATAGATCTTGCCCCGGTAGGAGCGTGCCTGAAAATGGTGAATGTTGTTAAGTGACGACTTCGTGTTTTTCCATTTTCGCTTCTCCGGGTCAAAGCGCTGGATGGGAGTTTTGCCGTAGCCCCCCAGCAAAAAAGCTTCATCGCCGACCCGAACGAAGGCACCGTCGCTGCGCATCTTGGGCGTATCTCCGGTCGATGCAAGGTGATACCACTCTCCAGCGTGTTGCGCGGACAGGGAAAAAGCAATTAGGATAACGCACAGGAATAGGAGGAACCGCAGGCGGCTCGCGCTTGGAATCATGGTGGGCATACAGTGTATTGTTGTATCAAATGTGTCTCCAAGGAAATATACTAGCTTTTATTGAGATTTCAACAATCTCTCCGACAAGGCTAGCGGGAACCCCAACGACGACCGCGTAAACCATGTGGCCGGAAAAACGTACCCTTGCCATAGTGATCCCGTTCGGTGGCGCGGCCCAAACCCGCACCGCCGGCAAGCGGTAAAATATGCACAGTTAATGACCCTGGACGACCGAATTTCAATCCTGCTGCGGCTCGCCCGCCACCTTAACTCGGATGAGGACGAGTTCCTCACCGCGCTGATGAAACGGACGGAGTTTAACAACAACTGGCTTACCTTAGCGAACCAGCAACGCGCGCTGCGTGCCGTAATCGACGAGTTCCTTCAGGAGAATAAGTTGCGCGAGTGGCTCTCGGATTATCCCATCGCTGCACCTGCGTTCCCGCCCAAAAAGACGGTTGGCCTCGTTCTGGCCGGCAACATTCCGCTCGTCGGACTGCACGACGTATTCTCGGTATTCCTTGCCGGTCACCGCGCGCAGATCAAACTCAGCAGTAAGGATCCCTACGTGCTACCCTACCTGCTCCAGCTGCTGGCCAAGTACGACGCGCGTGTGGAGGCCTACTTTACTATCGCAGAGCACCTTCACGGCTTCGACGCCATCGTGGCTACCGGAAGCAACAATAGTTCGCGATACTTCGAGGCATACTTCGGTAAGTACCCCCACATCATCCGACGCAACCGCAACGCCGTAGCCGTACTCACCGGCCACGAAACGGAGGAGGAACTGGAACGCTTAGGCGATGACGTATTCGCTTATTTTGGATTGGGCTGCCGTAACGTGTCGAAAATTTACGTCCCAAGGGGGTACGATTTCGATCCCCTCCTGGAACATTTTCACGAGTGGAAGGGCTACCAAAACCACGTGAAGTGGAAGAACAACTTTGACTACAATTTCGCCCTGCTGACCCTCAACAAGGAGCCATTTTACCACAACGGGGCGATCATTTTGCGGGAGTCCGAGCAACTGGCCTCCCACATTTCGGGGCTCTACTTCTCGTATTACAACAGCTTAGGGGCGGTGACGCAGGAGCTACGTGAGCGGGAAAGCGAGCTGCAATTGGTAGTAGCCCGGCCGGGCTTGCTCGATGTGCCGACGTTCGACTTCGGGCAGGCGCAGCGGCCGGGACTAGGGGATTACGCGGACGGGGTGGACACCATGGCCTTTCTGGCTACCGGCTTTTAAGCAGGGTTGTACCGATCCGTTCCGTATCCAAGATCAAATTGAGGTAGTAGAGTCCGGCGGGCAGTGCGGATAAGTCGAGCTGGTCGGAAAGCTGCTCGCCAACCTTGTCGTACGTTCTGACCTCCAGCAGTTGCCCGCTTACGTTCGTCAGTCGGAGTTCTACCCTTCCTTCGCTCGTGCCTTCCAGATCGAAGCGGAACCGATCGGTAACCGGATTAGGGTATACCTCCAACCAGTTTTGCGCATTGACCTCCTCGGTGCGGACCAGGAAGTTAGACCTTGCTGCAAGCTGATTGATGCAATTGGTCGGCGCGCCGCCCAGACCCGTGGGCGTGGTCGCGCTCTTTCCGAGGTGCACCTTGTCGAGCATCGTACCCGCCTCCCGGTTGGCAATCGTGATGGTGTGGCTACCCGCCGCCAGGGCGAATGAGATCGGACGGGTGTCGTCGTTGACTTGCTTCCACTCGAATCCGTTGGTGAGCATGTTGCTTCCGTCCGTGTTCTTCCAGAATTTGATCCAGTTGCCTCCGTCCACCTTTACCCAGAGGGAGTTAGTGCTGTTGTCGGGCGCATTGATGCGGCAGTACAAATAATAGGTGCCCGACTCGGAGAGCGTTGTTGTGAACGAGATGTCTTCTGAATTGGGTGGCCGATTGGGGGCGACAAACTGGTGGGAACCGCGGAAATACCGGTACTTACTGCCTGCGGCGGCAGCACTCTCGCCCGTTGCCCAGCCGCTACCGGCGGGAGCACACTCTGCTTCCCCCCAGAACGCTGCGTCACCTGAAGTTGGTGGCGGCGGCGGCGGCGGTGGCGGTGGCGGCGGCGGTGGTGGCGGGGCACTACCGCAGCCCGGGTCACTACCCGCCAGGCCGGACGGCATTTCGCTGTGGGAGGTCAGGAGTATTTTATCGAGTTTCATCCCATCCTCGCGGTAGGCGATTTCCAGGGTCGCCCGACCGGCGGGCAGGTTGAACGGGCTCTCGGGTGCCCGTCGCCAACTGAACCCCGCACCGTAGGTGGTCAGGCCTCTATACCAAACGATCCATTCTCCACCATTGAGCCGAAACCAGAACGAATCGTCGGAGGTGGTGGGTGCATCGGCGCGGGCGAAAAACTGGTACTGGTCCGCACGCGGAAGATCGAATTCAAACGATACGTGGTTGGCCGGGGGATTGCCGGGTACGCTACCGGTACTGTTCATTCCCGGCTTGATGTTGATGTATTCTCCATTGGAGGCCGTGGAGTGTTTGCCCGTCACCCAGTTGGTACCGACGTTTGCACATTCGGCTTCCCGAAAGGCGAAGTAGGGTTGGGGCGTACTCCCCTCCTGACCGACGGTGAACGATACGTCAAGCGTCGCCGGCTGATATCCGTTGGCGGTTGCACGTAGCGTATAGCGGTAGCTGCCGGCAGAAAGTCCGAGCGGGTTTACCGTGACTTCCACCTCACCAAAAGACTCTCGTACCGTTCCACTCGCCCGGTCGATGGTTAGCCACGCCGGGAGATCCGAAGTTTGGATGGTGTACCTCACCTCATCTTCCGCACTGTAGTTGGACAAGATAATTTCTGACTTTCTCACTTCCTTGCCCGTAGTGTTCAGGACAGCGGGGTGAAAGCCGAGTTTTTTGGTTTCATTAGGCCGAAAGGTCTTGACCCTGGTAGCAGCGCGGGCTTGGTTTACCGCGATCTCACCGCCGCCCATCACGATGAGGTTGCCGTTATACACTTTAGCTCCTGGAGCGATCAGGCGCAGTGGCAGGGTCATATCATCGAGGATCCGCCAGCTGTTAACCGCCGGATCGTACTCGGCTACTTTGGCACTCTCCTGGCCCTGTCCTCCGAGCGAATAGATCTTTCCGTTGTAGGCGAAGGTGCTTGGCTCAATGTGCGACTGTACGTGGGGGAAGTCGGCAAGTCGCTCCCAGGTATCCGTGAAGGGATCGTAGCGGTGGACGTAGGTCATGTTCTTACCCTTCTGGCATCCTTCGTGTCCGTGCTGGCCGGCGATCGCGTACAATTTACCCCCCAGGGTCACCGTACCAAAGTGATTCCTGGCCAGCGGCATGGGGGAGGTAGCGGTAAAATCTTGCCACCCCCGGTCGGGGTGGTCCAGGTCATACACCCAGTGATCATCAACGTCGCAGGCCGATCGGTAGTCGAACCCACCAAAGTAGTGGACCGACCGGCCCAGGCGGGCCATCCCACCGCCACCACCCCGCGCGGGGAGGGATGGCCCCAGGCTCCACCGATCGGTGGGTACGTCGTAGACCCATATCTGGTCCGTGGTGTGGTAGCCGACGTTCCCCGACCGGCCACCGGCCAACCATATCTGGTCGCCGACCACGGTAATGGCCGTATGCGTAAACCCGCCGAAGGAGCCGTCGGGTTTGTTCGGGATGGAGCTCAGCGTCGTCCAGGTGTTGGTGGCAGGATTGTATTTTTCGTTTACGTTCAGAAACCGGACATTGGAGGTAAACCCGTTGAAGTAGTAGAATTCGCCACGGTAACTGATCATAGCACCCTCCGCGCGGGGATAGGGCGACTGATTGATCACTTTCCAGCTTGGGTAGTCTCCGGCTGCGGAAGACTGGCCGGCTAAATTACCGGAAGCCAATTGTGTCAGGACGGCAAAAAGCACGATGAAGCGCAGGGGAAAGGGTAAGGGTATTCCCATAGGGTAGGCATTAATAGGTGTAGGTGTAAAATAGGTGTGAATACTATACTCTAATATCGGAAAGGATTCTAATATATGAGCAATATTTCATAAGTATTTATTGAATCCTTCCTCCTCTATTAAATCTGCCGGCCCTTACGCTCCAACTCATATATTGGCAACCTAAACTCCCCCTCATGCAGTCAGTCGATCTCCCCAAGAAAATTAATAGCTTTCGTGCCTACCAGGATACGTACCAACGCAGCGTCTCCGACCCCGAGGGGTTCTGGGCGGAACAAGCCGAAACCTTTCACTGGCACCAAAAGTGGGATCGCGTCCTGGACTGGGACTTTAGCAAGCCTAAGGTGGAGTGGTTTGGGGGCGGAACCCTGAACATTACCGAAAATTGTTTGGACCGCCACCTGGAGTCGCGGGGCGACCAGACGGCCATCCTTTACGAGCCCAACGAACCCGGTGGGGAAGTGATCAACCTGACCTACCGCCAGCTCCATGCGGAAGTTTGCAAGGTCGGAAACGCCCTTCGCTCCTTGGGCATCGGTAAGGGAGACCGCATATGTTTCTACATGCCCATGGTACCCGAACTGGCCATTTCGGTGCTGGCCTGCGCCCGGATCGGAGCGATTCATTCGGTGGTATTTGCGGGATTCAGTGCCCAGGCACTGGCCGACCGGGTAAATGATGCTAACTGTAAAATCATTGTCTGTTCGGATTACAATCGCCGGGGCAATAAAAACATTCCCGTGAAGGAGGTGGTGGACGATGCCATTGCCCTGGGTTGCCCGTCCGTAGAAATCGTTCTGGTCCATAAAAACACGGGGGAAACGGTGGCCTGGAACGATAAATTGGATGTATGGTACCACCACCGGGTCGACGAACAGCCGCTGACCTGCGCGCCGGAAGTCATGAATGCTGAGGACGTACTGTTTATTCTATACACCTCCGGGAGTACCGGTAAGCCGAAGGGGGTGGTGCATACGTGCGGCGGATATATGGTATACACTGCCTACAGCTTCCTGAATGTGTTCCAGTACGAGCCGGGCGACGTTTACTGGTGTACGGCCGATATCGGCTGGATTACGGGGCACAGCTACATTCTGTACGGCCCGCTCCTGTGCGGCGCCACGACCCTCATGTTCGAAGGCGTGCCGACCTACCCCGATGCGAGCAGGTTCTGGCAGGTGTGCGCCAAGCACCGGGTGAATCAGTTCTATACCGCACCGACCGCCATCCGCGCCCTTATGGCCCGGGGGAATAAGTTCGTAGAGGGCCACGACCTCAGCGACCTGAAGGTAATCGGCTCGGTCGGGGAACCCATTAACGAGGAGGCCTGGGAATGGTACCACGAGCACGTGGGTAAGGGCAAGGTACCCGTCGTTGATACCTGGTGGCAAACCGAAACCGGCGGCATGATGATCTCCGGGCTGGGCGGATTGAGTCCGCAAAAACCCACCTTTGCCGGTTATCCCCTCCCGGGAATCCAGATGGCGCTGGTAGATAAGAATACCGGCGAAGAGCTCATGGGGAACCCCGAAAGCGGCCTGCTCTGCGTAAAGTTTCCGTGGCCCAGCATCCTGCGGACGACCTGGGGAGATCACGAGCGCTGTCGCACTACCTACTTCACCACCGTAGCGGGCATGTACTTTACCGGTGATGGTGCCCGCCGCGATGCCGACGGGATGTACCGCATTGTCGGTCGCGTCGACGACGTCATCAACGTCAGCGGTCACCGCATGGGTACCGCTGAGGTCGAAAACGCAATCAACGAGCACGAAGGCGTGATCGAGTCGGCAGTGGTAGGATATCCCCACGAAATCAAGGGTCAGGGCATCTATGCCTACGTGATCGTTGCCGACAACGTGGCCCACGACGATGCGCTCCGGGAGGAGATCATCGCAATGGTCCGTCAGGAAATCGGCCCAATCGCGAAGCCCGATAAAATTCAGTTCGTCAGCGAACTGCCCAAAACCCGCTCGGGCAAGATCATGCGCCGCATCCTCCGCAAGGTCGCCGCCGGTGAGGTAGACCAACTGGGTGACACCTCTACCCTGCTGAACCCCGAGGCGGTACAGGAAGTGATCGACGGGGTGGTGTGATCTACTCGCCCAGGAAGGGGTAGCGGTGATCGACGGGGGGATCAAAATTTTCCTTAATCAGGCGCGGGCTGATCCAGCGGTGGAGGTTCAGGGCACTACCGGCCTTGTCGTTGGTTCCGGAGGCACGGGCGCCGCCGAAGGGCTGCTGTCCGACCACCGCACCGGTGGGTTTATCGTTGATGTAAAAGTTGCCGGCTGCGTTGCGTAGCGCTTTGGAGGCGTGCTCGATTACGCCGCGGTCGGTGGCGAACACTGCGCCGGTGAGTGCATACGGCGAGGTGGTATCCACCAGGTGCAGGGTCTTTTCCCAGTCTTCGTCTTCGTAGACGTAGATGGTGATTACCGGCCCGAAGAGCTCCTCCTCCATCGTTACGTAGTGGGGATCTTTGGTGAGCAGTACGGTGGGCTCAATGAAGTAGCCGTCGGACTTATCGAAGTTACCGCCGGTAACGATTTCTACATCGGCGTCTTCCTTGGCATCAGCAATATATTTGGTGATGCGGTCGAAGGCGCGCTCGTCGATGACGGCGTTGACGAAGTTACCAAAGTCTTCTACCGTTCCCATCTTCAGGCTGCCGGTCTTTTCGACCACGTGCTCCTTAATGGCCGGCCAGAGGGATGCCGGGAGGTAAGCGCGGGAAGCCGCGGAACACTTCTGGCCCTGAAACTCGAAGGCGCCCCGTACGATTGCAACCGCCACTTGTTCCGGATCGCTGGACGGGTGAACGGCGATAAAATCCTTTCCGCCCGTTTCACCCACGATGCGGGGATAGGTTTTGTAGCCCGAGATGTTGTTGCCGATCTCCCGCCACAACTCCTGGAAAACCTTGGTACTCCCGGTAAAGTGGAGTCCGGCAAAATCGGGGTGTTTGAATACGATGTCGCCCACTGCGGGTCCATCGGTGTAGATGAGGTTGATCACGCCCTTCGGCAGTCCGGCAGCTTCGAAGAGTTCCATGATGACGACGGCCGAGTAGATCTGGGTTTCGGCGGGCTTCCACACTACGGTATTTCCACACAGTGCCGGGGCAGCGGGCAGGTTGGCGGCAATGCTCGTAAAATTGAAGGGGGTGATGGCCAGCACGAATCCTTCCAGTGCCCGGTATTCGAGCCGGTTCCAGGTGCCGGGGGGCGAGTGAAGGGGTTGGTCGCGGTAAATCTCCTGCAAGAAGTAGGCGTTGAAGCGGAAAAAATCGCAGAGCTCGGCAACCGCGTCGATCTCCGATTGGTAGGCGTTCTTGCTCTGCCCCAGCATGGTTGCGGCATTCATCCGTGCGCGGAAGGGGCCGGCCAGCAGATCGGCTGCACGCAAAAAGACGGCGGCGCGCTGTTGCCACGGCAGGGCTTCCCAGGTGGGCTTGGCGGCGAGTGCGGCATCGATGGCGCGGTGGACGTGCTCGGTGGTACCGCGGTAAAAATGGCCGAGGGTGAAGGCTGTTTCGTGGGGTGGGTGAACGGCGACTTTCTCACCGTCAAGGATCCGCTCGCCGTTGATGAAGGCGGGCAATTCCCGTTCTGCTACCCTTGCCTCTTTGATGGCCTGCTTCAACTCCTCGCGTTCCGGGCTGCCGGGTGCGTAGCTGAGTACGGGTTCGTTGTAGGGGATGTCGATATTGAATATTGCGTCGGACATGGGGATTGGTTGGTTAGGAGCACCAAAGGTAGCAAGGCAAGTTGAAGGTCAGCGGCGTGGCGGTGTTCCCCTACTTTTTCCGTGCGGAGTTGAACGTGGGAATCCGTTCGAGGGCAACTTCCAGCGAGTAGCGCTCCTTGTCGCGCAGGGTTACGATTACCTGCCGCGTCCGGTAGCCGCTGGCGGAAATGAGCATGCGGTAGGTACCGGGGGCCAGGTAGCGGTAGAAATCTCCGGTGCGCCATTCACTGTAGACCGACGACCGCATCTCGTCGTGACCGGGAATGGTGATGTGGGCGCGCAGCGGCTTACCGGTGATGCGGTCGGTCACGATTCCGTGGACGCCGTATCGCGCTTCGTTTAAATAATTCAGCAAAGCCCCGCGGATGGACGTCCACAGTTCGGGCAGTTCCCGGGCGGGGAAGCGCTTTACGTTGGTGATTTCAACCGTCGCCTCCCGGGTGTGGTGGTAGTAGTTCATGTAATCCTGGCGGGATCCGGCGATGGGGTACCAATCGTGGCCGTTGGTCACGCCATTGGCCCGGTCCTTAAAGTAATTTCCGTTTTGGCTGTCCCGTTGGGCGGTTAGTGCGAACTCCCGGCTAACGCTACGCCACCAGTCGGTATCGGGGTGGCGGCTGCGGTAGGTGTCCCAGGGATAATTGAACAGTTCGGCCCCGCCGTGGAAGTTGATCGCAAGGTCGAACCCGTGGTGGGCGGCCGCCCGCATAAAAATGCGCGTTTCCGGTTGGTGATCGTTGCCGTCGGGAAACTGTCCGTCGTCGGGATCCGGGTAGTTGCGGTTCAGGTCAACGCCGAGCGCATTGCCCCGGCGGCTGTTGGCCAGACTGTGGTCGCCGCCGGCGTAGGCACCATCGGGGTTAGCGAGGGGGTTGATGTAAAGGACGGCTTCCCGGAGCAGGCCGCCTCGATCGTTGGTTAGGAGGTCTTCGGCGAGGCGGAGCAACACCCAGTACCCGGCCAGCTCATCGCCGTGCATGGCGGCCGTACACAGCACCTGCGGACGCGCCCGCTCGTACTGCACGCCCTGCGTCATTTTCAGGGCGAGGATTTTACGTCCCGATGGCAGGGTACCCCACACTTCCACCCGGCAGCGATCGGGGTGCCGACGCGCCAGTTCGTACATGATGCGCTCGTAATGGTCGTAGGTGGGGTAGGCATCTTCCGGCACGAGGCGATCGCTGCGGCAGTCGAATTCATTTACCGTGCGCAGTGGATCGCTCTGCGCCGCAAGCCAAGCTGAACTTCCTGTCAGCAGGAAGCAAAGTATGGGTAAAATCAATTTCACTGTGGTAAGGTACCTCGCTCGGGGAGCATTTGTTGTGTATTGCAGCGAAACAATACTACCTTAACCGCGCACTCCCAACATATAGTATGCAGCTTACCTCCCTCGACTGGATCATCGTATTTATCTTTTTCGCCGTTACCCTCGCCATCGGGCTCTGGGCCAGTCGGGATTCAGGAAAATCCACCCAGGAATTCTTTCTTTCCGGTCGCAACATGCCCTGGTGGCTCCTCGGCGTATCCATGGTGGCCACCACCTTTTCGGCCGATACGCCCAACCTGGTCACCGACATCGTTCGTAAGCAGGGGGTGGCCGGTAACTGGGCCTGGTGGGCCTTCCTGCTGACGGGTATGCTCACGGTGTTTGTCTACGCCCGCCTGTGGAGCCGTTCGGGAGTAATGACCGATCTGGAGTTCTACGAACTCCGTTACGCTGGTGCTCCCGCCCGCTTCCTGCGGCAGTTTCGGGCCATCTACCTGGGCGTGTTCTTCAACATTATGATCATGGCCACGGTCTGCCTGGCGGGCATCAAGATCGCCGGCGTGCTGCTGGACATCGATCCGATTACGACGGTCGCCCTGGTGTCGGTGGTTACCGTAATTTATTCCGCGCTGGGTGGACTTAAGGGCGTGATCCTGACCGATTTCGTACAGTTCATTTTCGCCATGGCCGGAGCGATCTGGGCCGCTTACGTCATAGTAAATCTGCCGGAAGTAGGCGGACTGGAAGCCCTACTTGCCCACCCCGAGGTAAACTCTCAGTTGGACCTGATCCCTGATTTCGACAACCCGTCGGTCTACGTCCCACTCTTCGTGGTACCCATCGCGGTGCAGTGGTGGAGCGTTTGGTACCCCGGTGCCGAGCCGGGTGGCGGCGGCTACGTAGCCCAACGGATGCTGGCCGCGAAGAGTGAAAATCACGCCGTTGGTGCCACCTTGCTCTTCAATGTTTTTCACTACGCCCTACGCCCCTGGCCCTGGATTCTCATTGCGCTTTGTTCGATCGTGATTTTTCCGGATCTCGACAGCATTGCCGCAGCATTTCCTAACGTAGCGCCCAGCGTGATTAACGACGACCTGGCCTACCCCGCCATGCTGAGTCACCTACCGACGGGGCTGCTCGGCCTGGTCATCGCCTCCCTGATCGCGGCCCTGATGTCGACCCTCAGCACCCACCTTAACTGGGGCTCCAGCTATGTGGTACACGACTGGTACCACCGCTTCATCAATCCCGACGCCTCCGAGGACCGCCTCGTGCTCATTGGTCGCATCAGCACGGTGGCCCTTATGGTGCTGGCGGCCGTGTTCGCCCTCGCCCTTACGAATGCGCTGCAGGCCTTCAACATTCTACTGCAAATCGGTGCCGGTACGGGGTTGATCTTCATCCTCCGCTGGTTCTGGTGGCGCATCAACGCATATACCGAGATTGCCGGGATGTTCATCTCCTTTGCCGTAGCGCTCTTCCTTGAATTCGGGTGGGAGCCCGCGGGCTTTCCCGGGCTACTCGATTACCAAAAACTGATCACCGGTATCGCACTGACCACGGTGGGCTGGGTGACCGTAACCCTGATGACCCGGCCGACGGAAATGGCGACCCTCCAGAACTTCTACGCGACAACCCGGCCGGGCGGCCCGGGATGGGACCCGGTGGTTCGCAGCATGCCCGAGACCATCGATGCACGGGACGACGGACAGCTGCCCCTGCGTATTCTGGCCATGCTGGTGGGTGCGATCACCGTTTATTCTACGCTATTCGCGACCGGATTCTACCTGTATGCCAACCTCAGCGGCGCGCTAACGGCTCTGGTGGTTGCTCTCGTCGGAGCGGGCACCCTGCTCTACATTTGGCGGAAGCTGCGGTAAGATCTACTCTCCGCGGCTCGCGTCGTCGACGGCTTCCTGCGCCATGCGGAGGTATACGCCATTGGTCCAGCCGAAGCCATCCTGTCGGGGGTAGCCGCCGCCCCCTTTTGCTTCTACGCTGATTTCCTCGACGTTGTACATCTGGACCAGCTTATTCAGCTTTTCATAGACTTTCTCGTTGTTGTCCATCCAACGCCTGCGAATGGTGGAAGCAAGTTCATTGGCACCGTAGCGCTTCATGCCGTCGTAGGCCATCCACTGCAGCGGCGGCCATCCGTTGGGGCTGTCAAACTTAAAACCGGTGGTATTCAGCGTCGTACGTAGTCCGCCGGCGGCAAGGAAGGATGACTTCAGTCGCCGGACAACCGGCGGGGTGTGATCCTGATCGGCCAGGCCGACAAAGAAGGGGTAGATACCCGCCAGGCTGAGGTAGCCGGTGGGTCGGCCGGTGGTCCAGTTGAGGTCTTCGTACCACTTGGTCGACTCATTCCAGAGATACTTCTCCACGGCACGCTTGCGCCGCTCGGCGCGTTGGGTCCAGGCGTTCTTTTCCGGGATTAGCTCGGAGTGCTCGGCAATGGTAGCCTCCAGGTGATAGAGAAGGGAGTTGAGGTCGGGGGGGACAATCTCCGTGGTGTTTATCGTGGAGATATTCCGACCGTCCGCAAACCACCGGCCGCTGAAATTCCAGCCGGATTCGATGCAACTCCTCAGTTCGTGGGCCACCGTCTGGCTGTCGCGTTCGCTCTCGCGGATGATGGCGAGGTCTTCCCGGTAGCTCTCGGCGCGGGGGCGGTGTCCCGCGTCGTAGTACCGGTTAAGCAGTACGCTATCGGCCATCCACACGACGTGTTTTACCGCGCGGTTTTCGGGACCGACCTCGGTCTCGCCGTCCATCCAGAAACGGTGCTCCGCCTTTAGCTGATCGAGGAATTCGGTGTACACGCCATCCCCTTCAATATTGGCGAGCACATCCACCATGAAGGAGAAAAAGGGGGGTTGGGACCGCGTCAGGTAGTACGTCCGGTTGCCGTTGGGGATGAACCCTAAATTATCGATGAGGTATGCGAAGTTTTCCACCATATCCCGCACCGTGGCGACCTCGCCGGCCGTCGCGAAGCCGAGCATGGTGAAGTAGGAATCCCAGTAGTACACTTCGCGGAATCGCCCACCAGGAACGAAGTAGTTTTCCGGCAGTACGATCAGACTGCCCGCTCCCCCTTCGTCGCTTCCGGCCTCGCGGGTCAGCACCGGCCAGAGGGCATTTATGTGGCCCACGATCCCGCGGTCCCCCCTACTGGCAAAATTATTAGAGGTATTGATCGGTGGAGCGAAATTCTCAGTTACGAACGATTCCAGGTTGAAGGAGTCCGTTCCTTTTTGCTCCGCGTAATCCGCCATGATTGCCGCCGCGGTACGCCGGGGAATCATATCGACGAAGGTTTTGCTCTCCTCAAACAACTGCTCCATTTGCACCCGGCGGAAGAGCTCGCCGAACAAAATATCCGGAGGCTCCAGCTGGTCAGCAAGAATGGTGTCGGGTCGAATAGTGACGGTTCTGGGTCCGTCGTTGGCCTCCGGGGCATTTGGGTTATCGGTGCAACCCAGCAGGAGGGTCAAAATCGCAAAAGCGAAGTAGCGCATGGGCCGAAAGATATTAAATTTAGCGGTGCGCTACCTCGTCCTGCTACTTTTACTTTCGCCGACCGCTTGTCCCGGAGGGCAGGTCACCCCCGGCCCGACTCGTTCATTCCGTTGCCACTAGCTACCTATGCCGGCAGCACGGGCACGACCGACCGGAGAAGCGGGAGAGGCCTAACTTCGCCCGCTCAATTCAGCACATTATGCCCGCCTACACCGCCGATTACGTTTTCCCCGTGAGCTCCGCCCCCATTGCCAACGGGATCGTGGAAACCGACGCTAGCGGTACGATCATTCGGGTGAGTGACCCGGCTTCGGCTGGATTCACTGCACCTGCGTCCCCGCCGGAAAAGGTGACGGGCGTATTGATTCCCGGCTTCGTCAACGCGCACTGTCACCTGGAACTGAGTCACTTAAAGGGCAAGAGCGCGACCGGAAAAACACTGCTGCCCTTCCTCGTCGATGTCGTCACGATGCGGGACGTGCCGCAGGCGGAAATCGACGCGGCCATCGCGGAACAGGACCGCCTCATGTGGGAACGGGGCATTCAGGCGGTGGGCGACATTTGCAACAAGCTCGACACCGCGGAGGTCAAGCGCAACAGCCCGATCCGCTACTATAATTTCGTGGAGATGTTCGACTTCCTGCAGCCCGACCGGGCGGAAGCCAGTTTCGATCAGTACGTTCCGGTTCACAGCGGACAACCCTCGCCCAAAAGTGCCGTCCCCCACTCTCCCTATACGGTCAGTGAACCCCTGTACGCCAGCATCAACGCGCTTAACCGGGGTACGGAAACGGTCAGCATTCATAACCAGGAAACATTGGCGGAGGACGAGCTTTTCCTGACCGGTGACGGAGATTTTCGAGCCTTCTTCGAGGGTTTTGGAGCCACGCTGGACCACTTTCGCGCACCCGGTACCCCCTCCATTTTTCACGCCATGCAGCACATGGATCCCCGCAAACGGACACTCTTCGTGCACAACACGCTGACTACCGAAGAGGCCATTTTCGCCGCCCGAGCGTGGGGAGAAAACGGCGTATACTGGGCCACCTGTCCCAACGCCAACCTATACATCGAAAATCGCCTCCCCCGTTACGAACGGTTTTTGCGTACCGACGCGAAGGTGTGTATCGGTACCGACAGCCTCACCTCCAACTGGCAGCTCGACGTCCTCGATGAGCTGCGCACCATATCACGCTACCAGAGCTTCATTCCCTTCCCTACCCTCCTGCGCTGGGCCACCCTGAACGGCGCCGAGGCCCTGCAATTCGACGCTGAGTTCGGCAGTCTCGAGGTAGGCAAGCGGCCCGGATTGCTGGCACTACGGGACCTGGAAGGCGACGAACCGGCCAACTTCAGTATCGGGGCGGGCACGCGGGTGCAACGGCTGTCGTAGACGTGCAAACAACCTCGGTGCGTGCCACGGTGTCTTTATGGTATGCTAAGAATTCTGTGTTTCCTGTTTACCGCTTCCGTAGTTGCCCAGTCCCCCATGCTGGATGCTACGGCCGGCCCGGTCAAAAGCTGGGAAGCGGATCACCGCTGGGAAACCATCGACGACATCGACGGACGTTTCCGCATCGAAACACCGGGCCCCTTCGAACACAAGATCGACACCCTGGAGACCGCGATGGGGCAGCAGGCCTTTCATACCTACTTCTTCAAGGTGCCGGAAATCGACCGGGCGGAGAACCTGATCTATGTGCTGAGTTACGTCGATTACCCCACCGGGGCGGTGCACCAGGATAGCACCGAACTCGTGGGTGAATTCTTAGCTTCCACCGAGGAGGCAGCAGCCGAGGCCCTGCGGGGCGAGGTGGTGTACGCTACCGAGCGGGAAGTACTCGGCTATCCCGGGCGCATCTGGCGAATCGACTATAAAGACGGAGAAGCGAGCGCCCGCACCCTCGCTTTCGTGATCGGCAACCGCTACTACGAGCTCAAAACCTTTTCGCTGACGGGCCGGGGACTGAGTGATTCCTCCGACCGCTTCTTCCGCAGTTACCGGTATCTGGGGGGACCCCGGTAGCGAACCGCCCCGGCGTAGCCACGTTCAAGCGCAAACTACCGTATGGAAATCAATTTGAAGGGACAAACGGCGATCGTAACCGGTTCCAGCACCGGACTCGGCCGCGCCTGTGCCATGGGCCTCGCCGACGAGGGAATGAACGTCGTAATCAACTACCACAGCAGCAAGGTGGAGGCGGAAGATGCCGTCAGTGAAATCCAGCAGCGGGGCGGGCAGGCCATCGCCGTACAGGCCGACGTATCGAAGGAAGACGACGTCGAACGGCTCTTCCAAACCTGTCTGGATACCTTCGGCCACTTGGATGTACTCGTCAGCAACGCCGGCCTACAGTCCGATGCCGCGTTCACCGAGATGACCCTCGCACAGTGGAATAAGGTGATCAGCGTAGACCTGACCGGCCAGTTTCTTGCCTGCCGCGCCGCCGCCCGAATTTTTAAGAAGCAGGGGGTTCACGAGCACGGTCGGGCAGCGGGAAAGATCATCTGCATGAGCAGCGTTCACGACGAAATTCCCTGGGCTGGCCACGTCAACTACGCGACCGCCAAGGGCGGAGTGAAAATGATGATGGAAAGCCTGGCACAGGAACTGGCGGCCGATAAGATCCGGGTAAATTCCATCTCCCCGGGTGCAATCCAGACGGACATCAACCGGGAAGCCTGGGAAACCGAAGAGGCCCTCGATAAATTGCTTACCCTGATTCCCTACGGCCGCATCGGAGAACCTGAGGATGTAGCGAATCTTTGCGTGTTCCTGGCCAGCGACGTCAGCGATTACATCACCGGTACCACCGTGTACGTCGACGGGGGCATGATGCTCTACCCCGGTTTTCGGTTCGGCGGATAGCCCAGCAACAGCAGGGTAACCGTAAATAGGGATACGCCCACCGAGCTTTCCAGCGTATTCTCCACCAGGCAGCTGAGCAGAAATACCGTCCATACGCCAAAGAAGGCCGGATCGCGCCACCTGCCGTCGCCGAAACCGATGAGCAGAAAACAGCCTACGGTGATCGCGAAGCCCAGCAGGCCACTACCGGCCAGGGCACTAACGAATTGATTGTGCGGTCGTTTGCCCGGTGTACCGGGCAGGCGGTCCGCGTAGATCCGATCCATTTCCATCCGCAAGTTCCCCGGTCCGACCCCCAGCACCGGATGTTTCCGCCAGAGCTCTAGTCCGAACTTGATGCTGGTCAGCCGGCCTTCGTCGGAATACTCCAGGGCATCCTTGTTCGGGTCGCGGTGGAGGAGTTCGTAGCGCATGTACTGCAACTTGGTACGAAAGGAAGGTACGGTCAGGTACGCCAGGGTGGGGATCGCGACGGCAACGAGCAATCCGTAGACGAGGTAGCGATAGCTGCCCTGGCGTACGGAGGTCCAGACCAGGACCACGCCACAACCAGCATAAGCGGCGACCAAGCCAGAACGCACCGCCAGCAGGTGTAGTCCCGCGAGCAGAAACAGCGAAAGCGCCAGCAGTACCCGGTCCCGGTAGCGAAACCATCCCTCGAGGCCGATAACCGTAGCAATGGCAACCAGTAAACTGAAGCGAATGTGGTTTTCCCGGGGTACGGGCATGGGTTTTCCCTGACCGATCAGCTCATTGATGGCCCCAAAGTGAAGGGCGTAGTTGAGCAGCACACCAGTAAGCACCACAGCGATAAAGACAAGCACTGCCCGGCGACCGATTTGCCCGAGCCGAATGAATCCCGACCGGTCGAAGGCAATTGCCGCCCAGGCGAAGGGGAGAATGAGCAGGGGAAGTTTGATGCGTAATCGCTCCAGGAGGTAGGGCCAGTCTTCCGTCTGTGGTATCCCGACAATCAACAGCAGGTAAAGGCCCGTGAGCCCCCAGTAGAGGGAACTTTGCAGAAGAAGGGGGAAGCCGCGTCGCCAGTCGGGATTCAGTCCCCGGTCCCGCCCGAGCACGAGTAACAGCGCAGTAAGGATGATGCCGATCGAAAGCACGACGGGTGAGAACACCATTCCCACGAAAATGCCGGCCAGGGTGATCACCAGCAATATTCTCCGCAGGGCGTTGTCCGGGTCGGGCCTCATGGTGGCAAGATACCCTTGCTACCGCCGACGTTTCTATCTTCGCCCCCCAAATTGCCGACCCATGGATGTATTCGAACGCGTCAACCAGCTGATCGCCGAAATCGAGGCCGCTACCGCCACTTCTCCGGCGGAGGTGGAGGAATTCCGTATTCGTTACCTGGGTACCAAGAATGTTCTCAAGCCCCTAATGGGCGAGATGCGCAACCTTCCCGCCGACCGGAGGCGCGACTTCGGCCAGTTGGTCAATCGAGCCAAGGAAGTCGCCCAGGAAAAGTTTGATGCCCTGAGTGCCGCGGCCACCTCGGCGGAAACCGAGCGGGAAGGCCAGGACATCGACCTGACTGCCCCCGGTGAGCCGCTTCCCCTCGGAAGTCGTCACCCCATCTCGCTCACCATGCGGCGTATCGTTTCGATCTTCGAACGCATCGGCTTTGCGGTAGCGGAGGGCCCGGAAGTCGAGGACGACTGGCACAACTTCTCGGCCATGAACACCCCCGAGGATCATCCGGCCCGGGATATGCAGGACACCTTTTACGTCGCCGCCGGCCTACCCGCCGGCCCCGATAATGCCGCCATGCTGCTGCGCACCCACACCAGCTCGGTGCAGGCCCGGACTATGGAAAATCAGCAGCCGCCGATTCGGATCATCGCCCCGGGCAGGGTGTACCGCAACGAAACCATCAGCGCGCGCAGCCATGCGCAATTTCACCAGGTGGAAGGCCTCTACATCGCGGAGAAGGTGAGCTTTGCCGACATGAAGGCCACGCTGCTCCACTTCGCCCGGGAGATGTACGGTGAACAGACCAAAATCCGGCTGCGGCCCAGCTACTTCCCCTTCACCGAGCCCAGCGCGGAAATGGACATCTGGTGGGGACTGGAAACCGAACACGACCACCGCATCACCAAGGGCACCGGCTGGCTCGAAATTATGGGCTGCGGCATGGTCGACCCCCAGGTACTTCTTAACTGCGGGATCGACCCCGAGAAGTATAGCGGTTACGCTTTTGGCATGGGCATCGAGCGGCAGGCCATGTTGCTGTACAACATTACCGATATCCGGCTGATGTTTGAGAACGATGTTCGGTTTTTGCGGCAGTTTGCTTCCGTCCTGTAGCGTCCACTTCAGTGGACACGCTGCTTTGCCGTTTTTTATAACAGCGGGACGGCTAAAGGCCGTCGCTACTTTCATGGACACGCTGCTTTTCCGTTTTTTATAACAGCTTGACGGCTGAAGGCCGTCGCTACACGTAAATATCAAGAATGGAGACCACTCCAAAGGCCACGCTCGCCACCCCGTTCGTGGTAAAGAAGGCAAGGTTAACCCGGCTCAGATCGCCCGGCCTGATGAGGGTATGCTGGTAGGCCAGTAGGCACAGAAATACCAGTCCACCGACTAGGGTAAGTACGCCAAACTCCGGATACAGCCGGTACTGAAGCACCAGGGCGTAAATCAGGACAGCGGAACAGGCAAAGTGGATCAATCGGCCCAACCGCAGGGCATTTACCGTTCCCAACCTCACGGGAATGGAGTAAAGCCGTTCCTCCCGGTCGAAATGCTCATCCTGCAGGGCATAGACGATGTCGAAGCCCGAAACCCAGAGCAGCACTACCACCCCGTAGAGAACGGGTAGTAAAGCCCACTCCGCAGTCACGGCCAGATACGCACCGATGGGCGCCAGGGCGAGTCCCAGACCGAGTACGAAGTGACAGAGGTAGGTGAAGCGTTTGGTGTAGCTGTAGCCGAGAACGACGAGCAAGGCCACCGGCGAGAACAGTAAACATAGCGTATTAAGCAATCCCGCCGTGCCGATGAAGAGCAACCCGTTCAGGACGACAAAAGCAAGGGCGGCCCGGGCCGAAATGATGCCGGCAGGAATTTCCCGTACGGCAGTGCGTGGATTTTTAAGGTCAATCTTGCGATCCAGCCACCGGTTGAACGCCATGGCCGCCGAACGCGCGAACACCATACACAGGATCACCAACAGCAGGTTTCGCCAACTCAGGACCCCCTGATCCAGCGTAGCCAGGAAGAACCCCAGCAGCGCGAAGGGAAGGGCGAACACCGTATGCGAGAACTTTACGAGAGAGAAAAAAGCACCGGCCCGCTGAATGGTCGTCATAAATTGCGCTGAACTGATCGTATGGTGTAAAAGCCATACGGACAAAATTGTTGCCCCCCCGACCAACGTCGCCCGCTCCCCCACCGTCTGACCCCACAAATACCCAACGATGAAACATATTCTCCACCTATGCGGACTGGCGATTCTGCTTACCGGCTGCCTCAGCGACGAATGCCAGGACGAAATCACCTACCAGTCCTACACGCCGATCATCGTCTCCGCCGCAGACTGGCGGTTGGATGAATTTGCTACCGCCCCCGCTTCGGACATCTGCGATCCAAGCGGTTTTTACGTCTACGGCAATTACCTGTTTGTCCTGGACCGCAACGAAGGTCTCCACATCATCGACAATACGGACAACGCCAATCCCCGCCCCGTTAAATTCCTGCAAATACCCGGCGGACAGGGCATTGCGGCACGCAACTCCATCCTGTACGTGAACCAGTACGTAGACCTGCTCGCCTTCGACATCAGCGATCCGGCGGACCCGGAGTTTCTGAGTCGCACGAAGAACGTATTCGAGCTCTACAGCACCTTTTCCACCAATCTGGTCCACGACGGCGATGTGGTGGTCGGCTACACCGAAGGAACGGAGTCCGTAACGGTAGACTGCAACTCACCTTTCTACAATCAGGGTTGGTACCTAGAGGACGACGTTCTGTTTGCTGCCGAGCGCGCCCAAGTGAATAACTTCTCGACCGCCAACGGCGACTTTGCCGCCATGCAGGCCGGAGGCACACCCGAAACCGTCGGCACCGGCGGCAGCCTGGCCCGGTTTACCATCAGCAAGGGTACGCTATACGCGGTGGACGATAACTCCCTGCGCACCTTCTCCCTGGCCAAAGCGGACCAACCGGAATTCGTTGGTACGAGCCAGCTGGGCTGGGGCATCGAGACCATTTTCCCCTACGGCGACGAGCTTTACATCGGAGCCAATAACGGCATGCACATCTACAGCATCGACAGCCCCCACGATCCGCAGTATCTGTCCACCTTCCAGCACGTGCGCAGCTGTGATCCGGTGATCGTTCAGAATGACATCGCCTACGTCACGATGTGGGGCGGCAGCAATTGCGGCGATCAGGGCGACCGCCTCATGGTCGTAGATGTAGAGGACCCGAGCGATCCCCAACTGCTACAGGAAATTCCGATGGTAAACAGCCATGGTTTGGGTATCGATGGAGACCGACTGTTCCTCTGTTCGGCAACCGATGGCATCAGGGTATATTCGGTGACACCCGAAGGACTGCTCAACGAGGAAGTGCACCAGGCCACCGGTTTCAATGCGATGGACGTGATTGTCCGCCCCGTACAGAACGAGCTGATCGTGTTCGGATGGGAGACCAACGGGATAAAGCAGTACGACTACTCAGACGACGGAATACTCACGGCAGTCAGCGACTTATCGGTTTGTGACTAATTTTCTACCACTCCACGTCACCATGATGAGATACCTCACGATAGTACTCCTGCTCGCACTCGGTCTGCCGCTGACTGCCCAAACCGACTCCGGACCCGACCGGTGGTACGGACACCAACTCACTACTTCCGTGGGGATGGCACAAAACAGCGGCATGCGCGGCTCCTTCTGGGGTACGGAAGAATTCACGCAGAACTACCTGAGCATGGGAGTGGAGTACCACCTGATCGTGCCCCTACGATCGTTCACCGTCGGGATCGGTCCGGGACTGGCAGTCATGGACGGGCGGCGCAGGGAACGAGCGGCCTCACTGACGGGCCTGGTCGAATACCGGCTGGGCCAGGGACGCGTACGAACGGTCGGTCGCCTCACGGGAGGAATAAATTTACCGGTCGGCCACCGGGATCAACCCCTCGAATCCCGGTCGCTCGGCACCGTACTTCACCCGTCGGTGGGCATCGTGCTTACTCCGCCCGGCGGACACTGGGGAAGCCTGCTCTTCGACGTCGGATACCGCTTTACGGAAATGACCCTGAGCACTACGAACGCCGTTCAACAACGAAGCGACCGTGAAGTAACCTACCGGCGACTGACGTTCACGACCGGAATAAGATTTTAGCGTTGGAAGAAAGCACGGACCGAACATTGGTGGAGGAATGCATCCGGGGCGATCGCCGCGCCCAGGAGCTGTTTTACCGCAAGTACGCCCCCGTGGCGCTGGCGGTGTGCCGGCGGTACGCACCGGGACGTGAGGAGGCGATGGACCTGCTCAACGGCGGCATGATGAAAGTCTTCGAAAAGCTCGCTCAGTTCCGCTGGGAAGGCAGCCTCGAAGGCTGGGTGAAGCGGCTGGTCTTCAACGCTACCATTGACCAGTTCCGTAAGCAACGGCGGCGGCCGACCCTCGAGATCGCCGACTGGGACCAACCCACGGAAGACAGCATCACCCACCGGCTGTATGCCGACGACCTCTGCCGCATGATCGATCTCTTACCGGAAACCAGCAAGGAGGTGTTCTGGCTATTTGCCGTGGAGGGGTACAGCCACGCCGAGATCGCCGCCAAACTTCACTTCAGCGAGGGCAACAGCCGCTGGCACCTCAATAAGGCACGGCAGTTGCTGCGCGAAAAACTTAACCAAGCATCCCATAATCAGAACCGTTATGCCGGATAGGAACGAACAAAACTGGACCCCGGACGAGGCCTTCTGGAACGAAGCCTGGACGGACATGAACGGACGGCTCGCCCGTCGCAAGCGGCGGAGGTTCCTTCCCTTTCTCTGGCTGCTCTTGCCCGCTCTTTTGGCGGGGTCGCTGGTGCTGTGGAATCAGCCAACCGAGCTTGCTGCCCCTACGCAAAGCAGCGCCATTCCTCAAGCGTCTATCGTAGAGGAAAAGCCGGAAAAAGCGAGCAGTGTAGCACCCGTATCCGACTTGCTCGACCAAGGTGATCCGGCCCCCTCCCCAAGTACTTCGCTTTACGAGACGCCTAGCACAGTACCGGGAGCCACTACGGGTGAACGCATTGCTCCTGCGCTCTCCGCCCCCGGTGTAACGACGGAAAAAACTTCCCCACGCGAAGCGTATTTGGCGGTAACGGAGATCCCGACCCTGGGTCCCCAATTTCTCGACGTGCCCTTACTCCTGCCCCGGATCGGGTTGCTGCTGGCGACGCCGGAGATCGAGTGCCCGCCGGTCCGAACGTTTACGGTGACCCTCGGTACTAACCTACACACCCAGAGCTGGAAACCGGGTGGTTTTGCGGAAATCGGCTACCGCATCGGCGGGGGAAAATGGAGCATTCCGGTGGGGATCCGCTACCGGTATGCCCGGAGAAGTTTCACCATCGCGGAATCGCTCTACGAAAACGCCCTGGAGGATATGTTTACCAGTGGTTCGGCGCAGCCCCCCGCAAACTTCTCCTCCAGCTCCCTGCGCGCCGCCTTTGCCGAGAGTGGGTTTGACGTGATACGGTCGCACGAGATCGAGCTGCGTGGCGGACTGGGACGAAGCTTCGGCAGCTGTGGCAAGCTCTACCTGAGTGGGGGCGCGGGCATTGGCTACTTGGTATCGGGGGAAGGTCCCGTGCTCTATTCTCGGTCCGATGGAAGCGCAACGATGTTCGCGGTAGCGGAGGAGCGTTTCGGTTCATCCAGCATGTTGGATGCTTCGAATGTCGCACCTAACGCCGGTTACAATCCAGTGATCACCACTGTAAACCGGTTCAACACCAGCGTGTGGCTGAGGGGCGATCTGTTGCTCGGAAAGCGATACGGCCTCACCGTGGGCGTGAGCCGGTATTTTAGTCAGTTCTACCGCGACGGGGTCATTGACGTAGAACGTACGAGATTGGAATTGGGGCTTAGTAGACGGCTCTAAAATTCCTATCTTTGCGCGCCAATTGCGCATTCACCATGAGAAAAGACATCACACTGCCCGAAGTAACCGACGTGGCCGTCGCGGTGATCCCCCGACAAGATGCCGGAGAAGATCTCTGGGATACCTACCTGATTAACTTACGTGACGAGTCGCTGGAAAATATCCTGATCACCAGTCAGGGCTACGGAAGCGTGGAGGGTGTCGATAAGACGACCACCGTACTACGCCATTTTCATCAGACGCTGGGTGCGGGCGAGTCGATCAAAATCGAGCCCATTCAGCCCACTCTATTCGGCATTACCAACGAGTACTGGGTCAGCTTCAACAGCAACGGGCAGATGCTCGATAAGCGCTACGTGTTCAAGGCGAATACCATCAGCCGGGAAGGCCTCACGGAGGTGCCCGTCGTGGAGCGCCCGGGAATCGTGCTGCAGTGAGCCGCCCCGCGCCCAAGCGGGTAGCCGAAAGCTCCACCACCATGTCGGAGCTCGTGATGCCCAACGACACCAACCCTCAGGGCAACCTGATGGGCGGCAATATGCTGCGGTGGATGGACATCTGTTGCGCCATCTGCGCCGGCAAGCACTGCGCCAAGCCGGTGGTCACGGCCAGCGTTGATAACGTAGCCTTCCAGAGCGCGATCAAGAACGGGGAGGTGATCACCCTGGAAGCCAACGTGACCCGGGCCTTCAATACGAGCATCGAGGTGTACGTCGAAGTATTCGCCGCCACGATGCAGGGCACCCACCCCCGCCGCACCCACCACGCCTTCTTTACCTTCGTAGCCCTGGACCGCGACAACGGCTCTCCCGTCCCCGTTCCGGAACTCCTGCCGCTCACCGACATCGAGCAACAACGCTACGAGGCCGCACTGAATCGGCGGGAGCTGCGCCTCGTACTTGCCGGTCGCCTCAAGCCCGAACAGGCCGGCCAGTTGCAGGAATTGTTTCGCCAGCAGGCCTGATTTTACCTAACCTTCACACCACCACCGCTTTGAATATCGTGACCTACAACGTCAATGGCATCCGCGCCGCCCTCCGTAAGGGACTGGCCGAATGGGCGGCCACCACCGATATCGACGTATTGTGCGTGCAGGAAACGAAGGCGCATCCGGAACAGGTCGACCTGGAGGAATTGGAAGCGGTCGGGTTTCGCCACGCCGCCTGGCACAGCGCGACTAGCAAGAAGGGGTACAGCGGCGTACTGACCCTCAGTAAGGTGGCACCCGATCTGGTGGTCCAGGGCTGCCAACTCGACGTGTACGACTGTGAGGGACGGGTCATTCGCACCGACTTCGGCGACATCACCATCCTAAACTGTTACTTCCCCAACGGTGGACAAGGTGATCACCGTCAGGAATATAAGTATCGCTTCCTCGATGATTTTCTCGACTTTGTACTCGAGCTGCAGAAGACCCGGCCGAACCTGATCGTAGTGGGGGACTACAACATCGCCCATCAAGAGATCGACCTCCACGCCCCGAAGCGCAACGAGAATACCACCGGCTTTTTGCCCGACGAGCGGCGCTGGATGACCAAGTGGTTCGAGCGCACCGGCTTCGTGGATGCGTTTCGCCACCTCCACCCCGATACCATAGCCTACAGCTGGTGGAGCTACCGGGCCAATGCGCGCAACAACAACAAGGGCTGGCGCATTGATTACCACAGCCTCAACCCCGAGCTTGCCGAACGCATCGTTTCGGTGGCGCACTTACCCGACGTCCTGCACTCCGATCACTGTCCGATCCTGCTGCAATTAACCCCCTGACCGCGTGAAACGAATTTTTCTCGACAACGCCGCTACCACCCCGCTCGATCCGGAAGTCATGGCTGCCATGACCGAAGTCATGTCCGGCACCTACGGCAATCCCTCCAGCATCCACGCCGAAGGACGCAAGGCCCGCAGCCTCATCGAAGCCGCCCGCAAGACGGTGGCCAATTACCTGAACTGCAGCATCGGGGAGATCTTCTTCACTTCCGGAGGTACCGAAGCCAACAACATGGCGCTGAAGAACGCGGTGCGCGATCTCGGCGTGACCCGCATCATCTCCTCTCCCCTCGAGCATCACTGCGTACTGCATAGCCTCGATGCCATCCGGGCCACCGGCGCGGCACGGGTGGAAATGGTCCGTATCGACGAACGCGGGCACGTAGATCTGGAGGACCTGCGGAAGAAATTAGCGGAAGAAGGCGGAAAAACGCTGGTCAGCCTCATGCATTCCAACAATGAAATCGGCAATTTGCTGCCGCTCGAAGCGGTAGCGGAACTGTGCGGGGACGCAGGTGCAATGTTTCACTGCGATACCGTGCAAACCATTGGCTATTTCCCCATCGACCTGGACCGTACCAGGGTTAGTTTTCTCTCTGGTTCCGCCCACAAGTTTTACGGTCCCAAGGGAGTTGGCTTCGTGTACGTAAACAGCGATAACATCATTCGGCCGTACCTCGACGGCGGTGCCCAGGAACGGAATATGCGGGGGGGTACCGAGAACATTTACGGTATTGTAGGACTGGCCAGGGCGCTCGAAATAGCAGCTGCCGAACGCGAGGCCCGGATGGCCGAAATGTGGGAGATCAAGCGGTATTTTATCGAGCAGCTGAAGTCAGTTTATCCGCAAGTGGCCTTCAACGGCGATACCGAAAACAGCCACTGCAAGGTGCTCTCCGTCAGCTTCCCGGAATCACCCAAGGGGGACCTGCTCCTGATGAACCTGGATCTGGCCGGCATTTCCGCCAGTGGGGGATCGGCCTGCTCCAGCGGTATCGACGTGGGGAGCCACGTCGTCGGTCACCTCCACCCCGATTCGAAGCGCCACACGATCCGTTTTTCCTTCAGCCACCACAATACGCGAGAAGAAGTGGATGCCGTGGTGAGTAAGCTAGGCGGAATGCTATAGGGGGCCACTGCCCTTAACCTATTGCACGAGAAGTATTTTCGCTTGCTGGCCTTCTGCCCCGTGCGATGCCCGAATCAGGTATGAACCCGGCACTAGCCTACTGCTAAGTTCGATGAGCTGGGCCCGATCTTCGTCGTGCTGGTACTTTTGTTGGAACAATTGCCGGCCGGAGGCATCGTAGACTTCGATCGTGAGTTGACCTCCCGCCGCAATTCCGCTCGTTTGTACACTGAAGTGCCTGCCGGTATTCGGATTAGGGAAGAGGGTGAACGTCCAGTCAGACGATTGAGCATACCGTACCTCTACGAGATGGGACAGACTGATCGCACCGTCGAAGTCCGTGGTTTGCAGCCGGTAGAAGGAGGTACCGGAATAGGGCTCGTTGTCGTGCAATTCGTAGAAAAGCCGTTCTCCGGGTGCCGAAGTTCCCGCTGCCGGCGTGGTGCCGACGGTGGAAAAAGCGTGCCCGTCGACCGTCTTTTCGATGGTGAAAAAATCCGTACCGACTTCGTCTTCCGTGACCCACTTGACCAGTACGTACTGCTCTTCCGGTATAGCGTCGAAACTGACCAGCGTCAGCGGAAGCGGGACGACGCCGAAGAAATAATTGGCGTGAAAGCCCGAGCCTCCCCCTCCGCCGTACACGATCGCCATATTCAAACCGCTCACGGTGGCCGAGTACGTTTGGTGATCGGCACCATCTCCGGGTCCTCCAACAAAGATTTCGAGTAGCAAGGTGCCGTTCAGTAAGAAGTTGGCGGTAAGGTGGTCAAAGCCGTCGCCGTCGCCTCCCGCAAACATGCTGGCGAGGGTCCCTCCCGCTAGCGTGCCCACCGCAGTCTCCCGGCTGAACCCGTCGCCGTCCCCGCCCGCAAAGGCCACCTGAATATCGGCTCCGGACAGGGTGATGTGCACGGTCTGCCGATCAAAGCCGTCGCCACCGCCGCCGGAAAATACCGCGTCGAGATTCATTCCGGTCAGCGAGAAGGTACCCGGTTCGTGATCGAAGCCGTCGGCGGGCCCACCCGAATAAAGGCCGGAAAGGGATGCTCCGGATAACGTGACCGTGTAGTGGTCGGTACCGAAACCGTCTCCGGCGCCGCCGGTGTAAACGGCCCTGACTCCTGCGGGCAGGCCGTCGAACGTGAGCTGAACTACTCCTCCGGTAAAGAAGCCGTCTCCCGACCCGCCGGCAAACTGCGCGGATAGGTGGCCTGAAGTAAGGAGGTAGGCCAGGCAGGCCAGCCAGTGAAGGGTGCGGCGTAAGTGGGTGAGCATGAGCACGTATTTAATTGGCACTCCTTACACCACGAAAACCGAGTCGCGTATTGGAACCGGTAAGGACGGTAGCCGCATCGTTGCGATCGGACAAGCGCAGGTAGATGGCGGCGTTTGCGTGGCTGCCGCCGCGGTATCCCAGTCCCACGTTGGTCGTAGGCCAGGTAGCTACGTTGTGCAAGCCTGGACCGGTGATCTCTCCATCTCCGTGAGCACCGTTAAACGCCCGTCCTTCCGGATTACCTACACTTACCACGCGTTCGTAGAGGTTCCCGGAGAGTTCCATGATCCCGTAGTAGCTGCCTCCGGTTTCTTCCCGGTTTGCATTGGTGGCACTGGCCGCAAATATGCCCACGCGTAGCGGCCCGGAAAACGGCGGAGTGGTCAGTGAGAATTGTGCGTTTCCGGTCCCTACTCCAAGGCCGGACAACTGCTCCGTGGGTAGCCCGTCGTTCAGTAACGCATAGGGGGCGCCATGAATGTTAGCCGTGCCCCAGGCGAACTCGCTCTGGATCGGATCGGCGGGTCCGCGGCCGGCCTTTTCGAATTCCAGTTCCGTCATGGGCCGCAGACCCGCCCAGTCGAGGTAGGCCAGGGCGATCTGATTGGATACATAATTCAGGGGCAAGTCGGGTAGGGATGTGGTCGCATTCCCGGTTTCGTCCCAGGCAACGCCGTTGCGAGCTGACACGTTATCGGAATTCTTCCCTTCGGACCCGGTGACGTCGAGGGCCAGGCGCTGGGTTTGCGTCAGGGTATTGAAAAAGGCGACGTACTGGGCCTGGGAAGTTTCGTACTTCGCGCAGTAAAATCCGTCGTACCCCTTGGGGAAAGTCGCGGGAATGGGACCGAGCTGATCACCAGAAGTCACCCCGCCCCCATTGGGAGGGTAATACAGGCTGCCAACCGAGTTGTTGACGTTGATCTGATCTTCCGAATCGATAAGGTAGGGGGAGCGGATTAGGGGGACGGCACCGACGCTGTAAAACTCCCCGTTCTCCAGGGTAGCCGCATTCAGAATATTCCCCCCCGTACCCAATGAAAAAGGCGACGGTGGGACGTATACCATCTCCAGGGCGAAGACTTGCACGTCGACTACCGCGTTGTCGTCCACGCCGTCTATGCCGTAGTCCCATACGAGTTGTATGTCCTGATAGGCGACGTCGCCACTGCCGTCTCCGCTGCGGTAGACGAACGCGCCCAGGTTATCAACTTCCTGTACAGATGCTCCACCGGGACTAGTGCCCACGCCAGCGATGTTCGCGTGACGCCAGGGGCCTCCACCTACGCGGTATTTGATGATCACCCAGGCGGCGTCGTAGTTGGCCGGACCGACGCTGATACGCCAGGAGTTTTCCCACGACAAGTCAAATTGAACGGTGGTTTCTCCGGCGCCTACGTTCTGGTCGGTAAGTACGATGTTGGAAACCGCAATGTTATTGGCCGGTAGGGCGGTGAAGGTGAACAACACCATCGAGAATAGGAGTAAATTGTTCATAGTGATTGGTTTGCGTGAGCGAAGTGATGCATCTATGCGATTTATAATTAGGCAGGCACTAACGTTACGCCTCAGGGTGAAAAACCTATCTTCGCCGCATCCTAAATCATTCCTCCTTGAGTTACGAGACCACCATTGGCCTGGAAACCCACGTTCAGTTGGCTACCGTGTCCAAGGCATTCTGCGGAGACCGCAACGAATTCGGTGCCGAGCCCAACCGCCACATCAGCGAAGTGAGCCTCGGATACCCCGGCACCCTACCCTTTCTGAATGAGCGGCAGGTGGAGTTTGCGGTGCGGCTGGGTCTGGCCCTCGGGAGTAAGATCAACCGCCGCAGCACCTTCGACCGCAAGAACTACTTCTACGCCGATCTACCCAAGGGCTACCAGATCACCCAGGACGACCGACCGATCTGCGTAGGTGGAGCGCTTCCGATCCGTACGGCATCGCAGCAGTATGCAGCAGGTGCGCCTACGGTCCGCGTACAGCTCCACCACATTCACATGGAGGAAGACGCGGGAAAGTCCATCCACGCGGCTGGGGAAGCGTTCAGCCGGGTCGACCTCAACCGGGCGGGCACGCCGCTACTGGAAGTGGTGACCGAGCCCGACCTGCACAGCGCAGAGGAGGTCGACGCCTTCATGAGCGGCATGCGCCAATTGGTGCGGTGGCTCGAGATCAGCGACGGCAACATGGAGGAGGGAAGCCTGCGCTGCGACGTAAACGTCAGCGTAAGGAAGCAGGGACAGGCCGAACTGGGCACCCGCTGCGAGATCAAAAACATGAACTCAATGCGCTTCGCCCGGCGCGCCATCGCCTACGAAGTAGACCGCCAGATCGCACTGCTCGAAAAAGGAGAGTCCGTAATGCAACAGACCCGGCAGTTCGACCCGCAGTCGGGTACTACCTCCGCACTTCGGGAAAAGGAGAACGCCCACGATTACCGGTACTTTCCCGATCCCGACCTACCGCCCGTGGTCCTGACCGATGCGTACGTGCAGACGTTGCGGGATACGCTCGGTATTCTTCCCTGGGAGGCCTATACTGAATTACTCGCCCTGGGGCTAGACCCCGACGATGCGGCGCTGATCGGAGAAGAAAAGCACCACTACCTCTCCTTCGTCCGCTACGCCCGCGCCTCCCCCGCGGTCCCGGAACTGGCCAAGTTGTGGGTGAACCGGGTACTGCCTTTTCTGCAACAGAGGGAGCTCGGACTCGAGCCGGAGCAGTTCGCTACGCTGCAAACGCTCATTGCCGACGGTGAAGTAAGCGCGGCCAATGCCGCCTCGCGGTTGCTGACCGACCTGCTGGAAAACCCGGGCGACGTGCGCCAGCGTGCGGTCGATCTGGGACTTATCCAGAATACAGATACGGATTTCCTGAAGCACATCGCCCGGGAAGTCATCGGCGCAAATCCCGATAAGGCCAACGCTTACCGGAAGGGCAAGAAGGGGCTGATAGGATTTTTTATGGGTGAGGTAATGAAGAAAAGTGGCGGCAGCGCCGAACCCAAGGAAACGCAGGCACTTCTGCGCGGGCTGTTAGAGGAAACAACGTAAGCATGATAAACAATTACGCCGAATACCAGATCTGGTGGAGGGAGGTGGGACACCACGCCCTCGCGGATTACACAGAGGGAAAGACGTCCTGCGTAGTCGGCTTGTCTCCCCAACGGGCGCTTGAGTACTCCGCCGTAGAGATAACTAGCATCCTGCACGGGCGTCTCGGGACTAAGGTCTTTCAGCAGGCACTAAATCCGAAAAACTCGATAGAGAGTCACCTCGCAAATCGGCGGGACGGCAACTGGTTAAAATCCTGCAATACCGTTGGGATCAACGTCCGGACCATCGGCAGTTTCTGGAACGTGCTGAAGTATGCCCTCACGCTGCCGGATCACATTCGGGGAATTCACCTGCTTCCGATCTGGGAGCCCGGCGTGGTGGGCAGCCTGTATGGTATGGCAAGCTGGAACCTCAACTGGGAGTTCCTCGACGGAGAAGCTCTGCGCATGTTTCCCCAACTACGTTCTCTGGAGAATCAGCTAAAAGTTACCATCAACCTGCTACACGCCATGGGCAAGGTGGTGGGTATGGATGTCATCCCGCACACCGATCGCTACGGTGAGATGGTGCTGGCCAATCCGTCGTACTTCGAGTGGTTGCGCCGCGACGACCTTACCATCACGGACCACCGGGAAAACCTTCACGAAGACGTGGAGATCGCCATACTGGATTGGCTGAAACTTACGGACCCCCACAAAGATTTTGACCCCCGTCACTTTTTTTACGAGCGCCCGGAAGCGGACCGGCTTGTAGAACTGTTCGGTGCACCGGGAGATTACGACCTGCGGGTGGAACGAAGGGTCAATCTGGTCGATTACCTCTACCACCAGGGGCTGGAGTCCGTGCCGGCTACGATGGCCCCACCCTACCGCGGGCTCGAGGTAGACCCCTCCGACCAGGCGCTCACCATCGATGATGCGGGGCACCGGTGGCGCGACTATCGCATCACTAAACCCGAGAGCATGAGCCGGGTATTCGGGCCGCTGACGCGATACAAATTTTACGGACGCCGCGACGATAATCGGGATTGGGCCATCGACTTCGACCGACCGCGTAAGCAGGTGTGGGACTACTTCACCGAGAAGTACGCCGAACAGTGCGCGAAGTTTGGTTTCGACTTCATGCGCGGCGATATGTCGCACGTGCAGATGCGCCCCGAGGGAGTACCGCAGGAGATCGGACCTTATTACGACCCATTACGGGCCGTAAAACTGCGGATCGCCGAAGACCGACCCCACTTTGCTTACTTCGCCGAAAGCTTCCTTGCCCCTCCCGGCGTGATGGCGTACGGCGATGAAGTGGAGCACCTTGTCGCTTCTGAGGCAGACGTCACCTTAGGCGACCTGCAGAGTGAAGTACCGGGTACCGAACGTTTTCAGCACCTGCTGACGACCTACCTCGAGATCGCCGAGACAACGGAAGTGACCCCGGCCTTTACCATCATTACGGGAGATAAGGACGATCCCCGCTTCGATCATTTTCACCACCACGGTGAGATTGCACGACTCTTTACCGGCTTCTTCCTGGGCAAGCTACCCGCCTATTTCTCCCTCGGGTTTGAATTGCGCGACCGCCACTTCGAGCCGGCGCCCAATGAAAAGTACACGAAACTGTACGTGTTCCAGGAACGTACCGGTCCTAAGGCAACCAACGGACGGTGGCAGTGGGGCAGCAATTTCACGTTACTCCGGGAGATGCACAAACTGCACCGTTTTGCCGAAAACATACTGCCGAAATTAAATGGCGCACCGGATAAGGTGCCGGCTCCTACCGTCGGTTCGGACGGCCTTGTCTGTTGGACGAGGGCGGATGCCGCGGGAGTCGAAGCTTATCTTTTCGTGGTCAATTTTGCGGCGCAGGATCGACCGGTGAATATTTCGCTGGATCCGGCATTTAGTCGGGCAAACCTCCTCTTTGCCCTGCCCGAAGCCCAACCCGCTGAGCTGACGTTCTCCGGCGATCTGTCGCTTGGCGTAATCGCACCGGGTGGGGTACGTTGTTACCAACTGCACTGAACGGGTCGTAATTGGCCTGCTCCTGCGGACCCGCCCAAAACCGGATGCGGGTCGGGCAAGTTAGAGGGGCATGCAGCGCTCCCCTACCTACTCCCGCGTTCGCCTTATTCTGGGCGATCAATTGAACATTAACCATTCCTGGTTCGCGCAGCCGGATGAGGATACCGTGTACGGCATCTTCGAAACCTACTCGGAAGCTACCTATTGCGAGCACCATATTCAGAAGATCACCGGTTTTTTTCTGGCGATGCGGGCATTCGCCGAAGCCTTACGCGCAGGGGGACATGAGGTGCACTACCGTACGCTGGACGAAACGAGAAAAGCTGGCCTGAACTCCATTACCGAAAATGTGGCTGACCTGATGCAATCCGTTGGCGCTCATGAGTTCGAGTACCAGTATCCGGATGAGTGGAGATTAGATCAGGAGTTGCTTTCATTTTCGGAAAAAGTTGGAGGAGTAGTTTTTGATACGGAGCACTTTTTGTCTACCCGGGACGACGTCGCGCAGCTTTTCGAGGGGAAGCAGACGTACCTGATGGAAACCTTCTACCGGGAAATGCGCCGCCGCCATCATGTGCTGATGGACGCGAACGGGGAACCCGCCACGGGGCAGTGGAACTACGACCAGGAAAACCGGGGGGCCTTACCGAAGGAGATCAGCTTCCCCGCCGCTAGCACGTTCGTGCGCGACGCGAGTGATGTGGTCGCAATGGTAGAGCGGCACGGTATTCAGACGATGGGCCGGATGCAGGACAATGTTTTCACCTACCCCGTGACGCGGGACGAGTGTCTGGAGGCGCTGGCCGACTTTTGCACCAACCGCCTGCCCTACTTCGGCACCTACCAGGATGCAATGACCGTACACCATCCGTTGTTGTACCACGCTAACCTGAGTTTTGCCATGAACACCAAACTGCTCTCGCCCCGCGAGGTGATCGATGCGGCGATTGCGGCCTGGCGGGACGATCCGAACGGCATCTCGTTTAACCAGGTGGAGGGATTCGTGCGGCAGATCATCGGCTGGCGGGAGTACATGCGGGGAGTGTACTGGGCCCAGATGCCGGAGTTCGAGCACACGAACAGCCTGGGGCACGAGGCGAAGTTGCCGCGGTGGTACTGGACCGGCGATACGAAGATGAACTGCCTGTCCCACGCCGTTAACCAGAGTCTCGATTTAGCTTACGCCCACCACATTCAGCGGCTCATGATTACGGGCAACTTCGCCCTCATCCTGGGTGCTCACCCGGACGAGGTGGATGCCTGGTACCTGGGCGTTTACATTGATGCGATTCAGTGGGTCGAGATCACCAATACGCGGGGAATGAGCCAGCGGGCCGACGGCGGCCTGATTGCGACCAAGCCCTACTGCAGCAGCGCCAACTACATCAATAAGATGAGCGATTACTGCAAGGGTTGCCACTACGATCCGAAGCAGCGTACCGGCGAGCGGGCCTGTCCCTTCAATAGCCTGTACTGGGATTTTCTGGACCGCCACCGCGAGCGGTTCTCCGGCAACTTCCGCATGAAGATGATGTACCGGGCCTGGGAGCGCAAGGGGTCGGAGGAGCAGGTAGCGATCCTGGAGCGGGCGGCGTGGGTGAAGGAGCACGTGGAGGAGTTGTGATGTCGCTAGATTACTCGGTTACAGTAATCCTTTCCGACATATTTTCATTTTCTTACCTTACCGATCTGAAATTATTCGAAGGTGCTAGAACCAGCAGTTCCCCGGGTAAGGTGTACACGTAAGGTGAATAAAGAATCTTCTTCCGCGCTGTAAGCTCATTTCCCTACGTGGAGTAGTTTAGTTGCA
>NZ_JACIFF010000002.1:0-58239 GCF_014197245.1 Neolewinella aquimaris
GTTCGAGGATTTTTCAGGTATATACGGACGATTAGCCGAGCTCTTTGGCGTACAATTGGTCTGATTACGTGTACACCTTACCTGGGGAACTGCTGTGCTAGAACGGCTTCAAATTGACAATTTCCTCACCTTTAGGCACTTGGACATCAAGAAGCTGAAGCAGATCAATTTGATTGCCGGCAGGAATGGGGTAGGTAAAACAGCGGTGCTTGAAGCTATTTTTCTTTATTTTAAAAGGAATGAAACAGCTACGTCATTCATCTTGAATCAGAGGGGCCATTCACTATCTAATCAAACCGACTTAGGCAATCTAATTCATAAGGAAGACTTGACCACCAAAGTTGAAGTAGTAGGAATTAACGATTGGAAATGGAAGTTGAAAACCGCTCCCCGGGCGCTTTTGATACAGAAGTCGGATTTTAATAAGACCCCTGTTTACTACTCGACCTCGACGGTAAATTTTCAATCCATCGAAGATCTTTGGAAACAGACTGTACTCACTTCAAAGGAGGAAGAGGTACTTGACATATTAAGGTTTTCGGTAAGAGACGATATTGCCAGAATTTCTGCAGTGGGTGGGAATGTTTTGGTAAAACTTGAGAAGAATTCCCAGCCCGTACATCTTTCAGCGTTAGGAGATGGGGTTACGCGGATCCTTTACTTAGCTCTTTCGCTGGTGAATACAAAGGATGGAATCTTGCTCATTGACGAGATTGAAACCCACCTGCACTACACGGTGATCCAAAAGCTCTGGCAGATGCTATTCAAGTATGGCAAAGAGTGGAACATTCAAATCGTAGCCACGACCCATAGTGACGATGTGATCCGGCAACTGTTTTATGTGGCATCCGCTAACTCTGAATACAGAGATATGGCTCAGTTTATCCGCTTGCAACTTAGTCGCCAGGGCCAACATGAGGCGCTGCTGTATCCCATTGATGACCTGGAGAAAATGTTGCAGCTGGAACTAGAAATCCGCTAGTCTCGATGGCGCAACGGTTAATAATTGAAGGCAAGGATGCATACGTACTTTCTGAACTCTGCAGACTTTGGAGACTGGGGTTGCCGGTTGGTTATAACGCCGCAAGCTATGGCAGAGAATTTGTGAAATCCGCCGGTGGAATTGACAACGTTCCCACGATCATAAGGGAGGAACTACGATCACCTGAAGTAACTAATATCGGTATTGTTGTGGACGCCAATAGTGTTGGAGTCCGGACTCGTTGCCAGAGTATTGTTGCTATCATTGCTGATACACTGCCAGAGGCTTCTCAACCTAAAGTTGAAACCATCGGATCTGAAGGATTGGTTTGGGATGCGCTTGGAGGTCCGGGAAGACTTCGTGTTGGAATATTCATCATGCCAGACAACAGACACGAAGGATACCTCGAACACTTTCTGGAAAGTATTATCGTCAAAAATACTGAGCAACTCAGAGCAAGTCAGGCTTTTCTTGACGAACTTTCAGCCGCGAGTCTTTCACTCTTCAAACCCACCCATAGGCAGAAAGCCCTGATGTATACTTTTCTCGCGATTCAGTATCCCCCCGGGGATTCCGCGACCACCGCTCTAAAGAAAGGAATCTTCGATTACCGAGCGAAACCTGCCGAGCATTTCATCAATTGGTTTCGAAACACCTTTCAGTTAGAAGGCTGACGTGGGTGACCTACCTACCTTTTCCCTACCTTCACGACCCACTAAAATCTACTCCATGAACCTCCACGAATACCAGGGCAAATCCATCCTCACGAAGTACGGCGTACCGATCCAGAACGGCTACGCGGCCGATACCGTCGAGGAAGCCATGACCAAATACGACCAACTGGCCAAGGAAACGGGCAGTCCCTTCGCCGTAGTCAAGGCCCAAATTCACGCCGGCGGGCGCGGTAAGGGGGGCGGAGTGAAACTCGCCAAGAATCGGGAAGAGGCCAAAACCCACATCTCCAACATCCTGGGCATGCAGCTCAAAACGCCCCAGACCCCGGGCGGAATGGAAGGCGAGGGCAAACAGGTCAATAAGATCCTGGTAGCCGAAGATGCCTACGCCCCCGATTTCGACGCCAACAAGGAATACTACGTTTCGATTCTGATGGACCGGGAGCGGAAGCAGAATGTCATCATTCACTCCACCCAGGGGGGAATGGACATCGAGGCCGTTGCGGAAGAAACGCCCGACCTGGTACACAAGACCTACATCGACCCCGAGCTCGGCATGCAGGGCTTCAACGCCCGCGAGGTGGCCTTCAACCTTGGACTGGAAGGCACCGCCTTCAAGAACATGACCAAGTTCATCAGCAAGCTCTACCAGGCCTACCTGGCTGCCGACGCGAGCCTGATCGAGATCAACCCCTGTCTGCACACCGGCGACGATCGCATCATCGCCGTCGACTGCAAGTTTAGTGTAGACGACAACGCCCTCTACCGCCACAAGGACATCGCGGAAATGCGCGACACCACGGAAGAAGATGCCACCGAAGTCGAAGCCCAGAGCTACGGCCTGAACTTCGTCAACCTCGACGGCAACGTAGGTTGTATGGTCAACGGAGCCGGACTGGCCATGGCCACGATGGACATCATTAAGCTTTCCGGGGGGGAGCCAGCCAACTTCCTCGACGTGGGAGGTACGGCCGATGCCGCTCGCGTGGAGCAGGCCTTCCGGATCATTCTGCGCGACGACAACGTTGAAGCCATCCTGATCAACATCTTCGGCGGTATCGTGCGCTGCGACCGGGTCGCTCAGGGGGTGGTCGACGCCTACAAAAACATCGGCGACATCAAGGTTCCGATCATCGTTCGCCTGCAGGGCACCAACGCCGACATCGCAAAGGACCTTATCGATAATTCCGGACTGAACGTACGCTCCGCAATCTCACTCCAGGACGCCGCCCAGGAAGTACAGGCCGTACTCGCCTAACGGGGGCGTTCGCCGAATTCAGGGGGGGGGCTCCGGCAGATGCCGGAGCCCCCCTTTTTGGTTTACCGCAGTTCCGCCTCCCGTTTACTGATGTCGATGCGGATCTCACGCACGTTCATTCCGATGGACTGGATCGCCGGGTGGTTGCTGGCAACCGGCACATCACCCAGCAACTGCGGATCGAGTCCTTCGGCGGGCAGTCGCTCCGGAGCGTAGGTGAGACGCACCAGGATACCCTCCAGTTTACCTCCCTTCCAGTCCGTTACCGTGCCGCCGTAGTCCCAGCCAAAGCCGGTGAATTCAAAGGGCTTACCGTTCATTTTACGCAGCTCGGTTAGCGTAGTTCCGATGGTGAGTCCGGTCGTTTCTTCCACCCACTTCGACCGCGGATTACTGAAGCTCACGGTCGCGGGTTGCTTGTCTTCACCGAGTTCGATGAGCAGTTCGTCGTGGGTATTCGGGAAAAGTGCGTATCCGGGGACGGTTTGCCCCTCCCCCACCTCAATCTCGCGGCTTACCAGTTCTCCGGTGCCGTAGAGGTTCTCGATTTTCGCCATGGGCATTCCGGGGGTGATCATGCCGACCCGGCCGTCGGCCCGAAAGGTACGGTCACTCTGGGGCGGGACTTCGACTCCGTCCGACGTGCCGGTGTACAGGGAGGCGGCATCGTTCTCTCTTCCAGCGGGATCGTCCCCACTTTCCATACATCCACCCAGCAACAGGGCTCCTACGGCAATGGCAATACATCTATACATTCAGGTCACTTAGCTTACCAACGGAGACCGCCGGAGGTACCGAAAGGTTCAGCCGCGACTTTCGGCGGTGCGGGTCGCTATTCTACTCTGATGATCAGGTCGTTTGCCTCCACGAGGGTTTTCTCCTTCAGCGGGATCAGGGTTACTTCTCCGGCGATCGGACTGGTAATGGTCGATTCCATTTTCATGGCTTCGATCACGAAGAGCGGATCGCCCGCGGCTACTTCATCTCCAACCTTCACGAGGATGCGGCTGAGGTTGCCCTGCAGGGGGCTGCCTACTTCGTTCTTTCCTCCCGCCTTGACGTTGACCGCCACCTTGCTGTCCACCTTCCGGTCGCGTACGGTGATGCTCCGCGTCTGTCCGTTTAAGCTGAAAAAGACCAGGCGGTTGCCGAGTTCGTCAGCATTCGTCATGTTCAGGTACTTGATCGTGATGCGCTTACCCTCGCTGATCCGGACCAGAATCTCCTCATTGGGCTTCAGCCCGTAGAAAAAGGCCGGGGTGGGGATATTGGCCACTTCGCCGTATTCCTGCTGGAAATCCTTGAAGTCGGCAAACACCTTGGGATACAGTTGCTGACTGAGGAGGTCCTTGATGCTAGGCTCCTCGTCGAAGGTCGTGCGGTATTCCTTCGCCACGGCATCGAAGTCTACGGGCTCGAGGTGGGCGTTCGGCCGGTCGGTGTAGGGCTTTTCACCCTTGAGCACCATTTGTTGTACTTCCGGGTCGAAGCCACCCTCGATCTGGCCGAGGTCGCCCCGCATAAGGCTCTTTACACTATCGGGGAAGTCGAGTTTGCTGCCGCGCTCCCGTACGTCGGCCTCGGTAAGCCCGTTGCTGGTCATGAACATGGCCATGTCACCCACGACCTTTGAGGACGGCGTGACCTTGACCAGGTCACCGAACAAGCGGTTGGCGGCAGAATAGTTCTCGCGGATCGTGCTGAACTGCTCCTCCAGGCCCAGTCCACGCGCCTGGGGCCGCAGGTTAGAGTACTGTCCGCCCGGAATCTCGGTGTCGTAAATGGTTGCCGTACCGGCGCGCAGCTCGGTTTCAAAGGGGTAATAGTAGTTGCGGACGGTCTCGAAGTAGTCGGCGTATTTGTTGAGCAGTGGCAGGTCGACGGGGTTCTCCCGCGGGTGGCCCTGCATCATCGCTACGATGCTGTTGTAACCGGGTTGCGACGTGAGGCCGGACAGGCTATTCAGCGCCACGTCCACAACGTCGACTCCCGCGTTGATGGCCTCCAGGTAGGTGGCACTCTGGATGCCGCTGGTGTCGTGGGTGTGCAGGTGAATGGGCAGCGAAACTTCTTCCCGCAGGGCGGTAATCAGTTCACGCGCGGCGAGGGGTTTGAGCAGACCGGCCATGTCCTTGATGGCGAGGAGGTGGGCACCGGCACTTTCGAGCCGCTTGGCCAGGTCCACGTAGTACTGCAGCGTGAATTTGGTCTTCCCCGGATTGGTGAGGTCACCGGAGTAACAGATGCAGGCCTCGGCCAGGCTGTTGGTATTCTCCCGGACGGTTTTGATGGAGACCTCCATGTTCTTGACCCAGTTCAGGGAATCAAAAATGCGGAACAGGTCGATGCCGCCGGCTAGTCCCTTCTCCCTCCCTTCGGTATCGTAGAGCATGGAGCCCTGGGCAGCCTCTTCGATGAACTTGATGATGAGGTTGTCCGGATAGGCCTTGTAGCCAACGCCGTTGCTACCGCGCAGCAGCATCTGGAAGATGGTATTGGGAATAGCGGTGCGCAACTTCCGCAGCCGCCGCCAGGGGTCTTCTTTAAGGAACCGGAGGGCAACGTCAAAAGTGGCCCCCCCCCACACTTCCATGCTGAACAGGTCGCCGGGCCGGTTGGCGGCATAACTGCGCGATACGTTCAGCATGTCGATCATCCGCATGCGGGTGGCCAGGAGGCTCTGGTGGGCGTCGCGGAAGGTCGTGTCGGTGTACTGGATGCGGTTCTCCTGCTTGAGCCAGTCGACGAAACCGTCGCGGCCGAGCTCGATCAGCCGGTCGCGACTGCCCTTCGGCACCTCGGCGTAGGGATCAAATTTGGGGACCACGGGTTTGAGGAAGGTCTTGCTCGAATCGATGTAGCGAACGTCGGGGTTGTCGTTGACGATGACTTCGGCGAGATAGCGGAGCAGTCGGGTACCGCGGTCCCGGAACTCAGGAAGCTCCATCAGTTCCGGATGATCGGGGATAAAGCGGACGGTGGCCCTACCCTCCTGAAAATCTTCGTTCTCGAGCAAGTTGAGCAGGAATCCGATGTTGGTCTTCACGCCGCGCACCCGGAATTCACGCAGTGCCCGGTGGAGTCGCTCCGCCGCCCCCTTGAGGGTACGGCCCGAACCGGTCACCTTCACCAGCAGGCTATCGAAGTAGGGCGAAATGATGGCACCGGGGAAGGCCGAGCCGGCGTCTAGGCGAATGCCCATTCCGCTGGCCGAGCGGTAGGCAATGAGGGTGCCGTAATCCGGCTTGAAGTCGTTGCTCGGGTCTTCGGTAGTCACCCGGCACTGCACGGCGAAGCCGTTGGCCCGGATGTCTTCCTGACTCGTAATGAAGATCGTCGGGTGATCGAGGCGGTAGCCCATCGTGACTAAAAACTGGGTACGCACCAGATCGATGCCGGTGATCTCTTCGGTGATCGTATGCTCGACCTGGATGCGGGGATTGACCTCGATGAAGTAGATCGAATCGTCCTGATCGACCAGAAATTCTACGGTGCCGGCGCAGTAATAATTGACCTCCCGGCCGAGCCGCAGGGCGTAGTCGTAGAGCTTTGCCTTGGTTTCATCGCTGAGGTTCGCGGCCGGAGCCACTTCGACCACCTTCTGAAACCGCCGCTGTACCGAGCAGTCGCGTTCGAAGAGGTGGACCAGGTTGCCGTGGCGGTCGCCTAGCAGCTGTACTTCGATGTGACGGGGGTTTTCGATAAACTTCTCCAGGAAGATCGTGCCGTTACCGAAGGCTTTCTCGGCCTCGCTGCTGGCTTCTATGACTTCCGCCCGTAGTTGTTTTTCGTTGCGTACTACCCGCATGCCGCGCCCGCCGCCGCCGGCGGCGGCCTTGATGATCACCGGATAGCCGATTTCCGCTGCCTCGGCGGCGGCAATCTCCGGATCGGAAATGTCCCGGTCGCTGTCCTGGATCAGGGGCACCCCTACCCTTCGCGCCAGCTCCTTCGCGGCGACCTTGTCGCCGAGCTGGTCCATGCTATCGGGGGAGGGACCGACGAATTCGATTCCTTCGGCCAGGCAGGCGCGCGCGAAATCAACATTTTCCGACAGGAAACCGTAACCGGGGTGAATGGCATCGACATTTTTTTCCTTCGCCAGCTTAATGATGGCCTGAATATCGATGTACGGCCGCAGCGGCTCATCGTCGGGACCGATCTGGTAACTCTCATCGGCCTTATACCGGTGGAGGCTGTACCGGTCTTCGTAGGTGTAGATCGCCACCGTCCGCATCTGTAACTCGCTGGCTGCGCGGAGGATGCGAATGGCGATCTCACCGCGGTTAGCGACGAGGATTTTCTTAAATCTTTTTCTTTCCTGGGTGGCCATAGCTTCTCATTTGGGGTGGGCCAATATACCGCTTCCCCTGCGACCGGCTCCGGCCCGCCCCCAATTCCCTTGCCGCTATTTACGATGGGGCACAGTACGGGGAATTTTATTTAGACCAGTTCAAAATAGTTAGCGAATAGCTTGGCGGTGTTTGGCCCTTAGGGGTACTTTTGCCCTTATTAAGATTCAGTACAGATAATATCAGCATAATGACCCGCACCTCACTTCTACTGCTCTGCCTGACCGTCTTCCTTACGTCCTGCCAGGACGACGACGACCCCATCTCAATTATCGACGTTCCGACGAGCTATTCGTTCGAACGAAACGGCAACCAGACCGTCAGCTTCGACGGTCAAACCACCCGTATCGCCATGGCGGAAGAGTTGGTTGCAGCGTTCTCCGATCCCGGCAACAGCCAGGAGGACCTGATGAATATGTTCCGCAACGCCGGACCGAACGACGAAGATGTAGCCCCGTTTGCCACCGCCGAACTGAACGCTTCCGACAAATCGATCCGCAGTAAGATCGCCGCAAGCGCCGACTACTTCTCGGCCAACGCCACCGGGTCTACGGCCGTACGCAATGACTTTGAAGGTTGGATTGCGGGTCAGGCCACCGAGGTATTCCCCCGCTGGAACGAACTTGCCGCGCCCGGCGAGGCCGGTCAACTCGCGGTCGGTAGCCGCGTCCGTTACGTCAACGCGAAGGGGCTGGAATACAACCAGGTATTCGCGAAATCTTTACTGGGCGGACTCATGCTCGACCAGGCACTCAACAACTACCTCAGTCCGGCAGTCCTCGACGCCGGCACCAACCGCGCGGACAACCTAGCGGCGACCACCGAGGACGGCAAGCCCTACACTTCCATGGAACACAAGTGGGACGAAGCCTACGGCTACCTCTTCGGCCAGTCTGCCGACCCCGCCAACCCACTGGCTACCCTGGGTGAGGACGACCAGTTCCTCAACGAGTACATTGCCGCGGTCGATGCCGACACCGACTTCAACGGCATTGCCCAAACCATCTTCGACGCCTTCCTCCGTGGCCGTGCCGCCATCGTTGCCGGTGACTACGGAGAGCGCGATCGTCAGGCTGACATCATTCGCGAGCACCTCAGCCGCGTGATTGCCGTACGGGGCACCTTCTACCTTGCCCGGGGAGCCGATGCTACTGAAACCGAAACGACCCGTGGCGGTGGCTTTCACGCACTCAGCGAAGCTTACGGATTCGTGTACAGCCTGCAATTCACCCGCAAGCCCGGGACCGGAGCGCCCTACTTCAGCCGGGAGGAAGTGCAGCAACTACTTGCTACCCTGACCGAAAGCTCTCCGAACGGGCTGTGGGATGTAACCCACGACGACATCCGCTCCGTAGCCCAGCTGGTTTCCGATCGCTTTGGCTTCTCCTTTGACGCCGCCGCCAACTAAAGACCGCCGCTTATGTACCGCTACGTTTTATTGCTATTCCCCATTTTCCTCTGGACCTGCGACCCCGCCCAGGACGACGATACCACTGCGGGCAACACCTTCGACCGGGAGTTGATGCTGGCTCACTGGGCCGACGATATTGTCACACCGGCCCTCAATGACTTTACCTTTGAGTACACCGAGCTTTCCGCCGCGGCGGAAGTCTTCGAAGCTTCACCCACCGCTGCCGACTTAGCAACGCTGAAGGACCGTTTTGAAGCAGCCTATGTATCCTGGCAGCGCTTCGCCCCCTTCGCGGGCGTGATCGGCGATGAATACCGCCTGGTCGAGCGACTCAACACCTACCCCACCGACACCGAGCGGCTGGAGAATGAAGCGGGGGCCAACCTGGAGCTTCCCTCCAACGATGCCATTCAGGGCTTTCCGGCACTCGACTACCTGCTCTACGGCACCGAGGATCCGGCGAGCTACCGTACGCAAATACGGGAAATCGTAAACAGCGTTGCGCTCGATAGCCCCCGACAGGCCTGGCTCAACGGCGGAAGGGATCGCTTCGTCAGCAACTCCGGCAACAGCGCGACGGCTTCGGTCGACCGTACCGTGAACGACCTGATCTTCTACTACGAAAAGCACCTGCGGGCCGGCAAGGTGGGCATTCCGGCCGGCGTGTTTTCCAACGGACCCATGCCCGAACTCGCCGAGGCGCCCTACCACGGCGAGCTGTCCCGGCAATTATTTCTCGCGGGACTTGACGCTATTTCCGACTTCTTTTCCTCCGACCCGAGCCTGGCTTCCTACCTCGATGCCCTGTCGGTCGAGCGCGAGGGTCAGTTGCTCAGTGCACGGATCGATGCGGGTTTCGCAACCGCGCAGGCGGCTGCGGAGGGTCTGGATCAGGACTTTGCCATCCAGGTAAGCAACAACAATACCGCCATGCTGCAGCTTTATGACGCGCTACAGGCCAACGTCATTCTCCTTAAGGTGGACATGCTACAGGCACTGGGCATCAACGTAGACTTCGTGGATGCGGACGGAGACTAGCGCGGCACCCCTCATCGTGTTTCGCACGGGATTCGGGTTGATGATGCTGCTGAGTATCGTCCGCTTCTGGTCCTATGGCTGGATCGACAAGCTCTACATCCAGCCCGACTTCTTTTTTACCTATCGTTACTTTGAGTGGGTAACCCCGCTCGGGCCCTGGACGTATCTGCTGTTCGCAGTTGTCGGGGCCGCCGCCTTTTGCGTGATGATTGGGTACCGTTACCGGATTGCGATGCTGGTATTTTTCCTCGGCTTTACCTACATCGAGCTGTTAGACAAGACTACTTATCTCAATCATTATTACTTCGTTAGCTTACTTTCCCTCTTGCTGTTCTTTATTCCAATTCCCGCAGGATTTGGGTCGGAGCACCGGCGGGACATGCCGACGACGCATCCAATTTACATTCATGCCCTCCGCCTTTTCGTAGCCGTAGTTTACTTCTACGCCGGTCTCGCGAAGTTGAACTCCGACTGGCTGCTGCACGCCCAACCACTGGCCATCTGGCTGCCATCCAAGTACGACATTCCCCTGCTCGGCGACCTGCTGCAGCAACGCTGGGTGCACTTTGCCTTTGCGTGGGGGGGAGCGGTGTACGATCTGCTCATCCCCTTTCTACTGCTGTGGCGGCGCACCCGGGTAGCGGCATTCATCCTGGTGGTCGTATTTCACGTACTCACGCGGGTGCTGTTTCCGATCGGGATGTTCCCCTACATTATGATTGTTAGCGCACTGGTTTTCTTCGGTCCGGAATTTCACGAGCGCATCCTGGCTGCAATTCACCGAACGGCAAGCCAAATTCGCCACTGGTTGCCCATCAAGAAGCTCGGTATCTCCGTGCTAAAAACAGGTAGCGGTACGGCGCATTCGTGGCGGCTGGTACCGATCGGGGCGCTGCTGATTTTTCACCTGTTGTTCCCCTTTCGCTACCTGGCCCATCCGGGCGAACTCTTCTGGACCGAGAATGGCTACCGCTTCTCGTGGCGCGTCATGCTGATGGAAAAGGCGGGGCTTGCGACCTTCCGGGTGATCGACGCGGCGAACGATCGGCGGGTGATCGTCGACAACCGGGACTACCTTACCGTGTTCCAGGAGAAGCAAATGGCGACCCAACCCGACTTCATCCTCCAGTACGGCCACTTCCTGGCCGAACGTTTTCGGCAACGGGGGTTTGCCGAGCCGCGGGTGTACGTCGACAGCTACGTTGCGCTGAACGGTAGGCTCAGTCAGCGCTACGTCAACCCGGACCTCGATTTACTTACCATTGACCGGGACGATCCCGTGGAGGAGTGGCTGCTTCCGTTTAAAGACACGATTCATGGCATGTAGAAGCTTTACCCAACGGACAATTCGGAGGGCGGGGGCGCAGGTGCAATGTAATTCCCTACGCAAAGCCATCTTCCTGTACCTGATGCTGCTGGTGACCAGTAGTGCAACCGCCGTAGCTCAAACAACCGTAGAGCTGACCATCGTGGACACCGCCGCCGTGACCGTAAGCGGCGTTGAGGTATTTGCGGAGGAGACCGGTGAGCTATACAACGGCGGCGGCAGCGGCAGAGTAGTGGTCGAATTTCCCGAGCCGTACGACCGGATCACGGTGACCGTCTTCGCCGCCGGTTACACCACCCGGCAACTAATGATCGGGGCAAGCGAGGGAGATCGAACAATCACGCTTTCTCCCCTCGTTCGGGACCTGAGTTCCGTGACCGTAGTCGCCGAGGCCCGGCGCAGGGAAGCGCTAACCAGGCTGCGGGCCGTGGAGGGCACGGCCATTTACGCGGGACGCAAGACGGAGGTAGTCGCACTCGAGGCACTGACCGTAAACCTCGCCAGCAACCAGGCCAGACAGATCTATGGAGAGGTATCGGGACTGAACATCTACGAGAACGACGACGCCGGCCTGCAGCTCAACATCGGGGGGCGCGGCCTCGATCCCAACCGTTCGGCCAGCTTCAATACCCGGCAGAATGGATACGACATCAGTGCGGACGTACTGGGTTACCCGGAAAGTTATTACACTCCTCCGGCGGAAGCCCTATCGCGTATTGAGGTGGTCAGGGGTGCGGCCAGCCTGCAGTACGGCACTCAGTTCGGCGGACTGGTCAACTTTGTCTTTCACCAGCCAAACCGGACGAAGAAGGTCGAATTGATTACACGGCAGACTATCGGCTCATATGGGCTGTTCACTTCATTCAATAGTGTGAGCGGTCAGGTCGGTCCGCTGGGGTACTACGGTTTTTACAACTACAAGCGCGGCGACGGATTTCGGCCCAATTCCGGCTTCCAGTCCCACAATGCTTTTATCCACGTCGACCTTGCTTCTGCGTCCGCGCCCGGAACGAAGGTCAGCTTTGAGTACACCTACCTCGACTACCTGGCCCAGCAGGCCGGCGGGCTTACCGACGCGGAATTCTACCGCGACCCGTTTTCCAGCAACCGGGAACGCAACTGGTTTGCCGTGGACTGGCAACTGTACAGCCTGCGCCTCGACCATAAATTCAGCGACCGTACCCAATTCAGTCTCAATGTCTTCGGACTGGATGCTTCGCGGCAGGCCGTCGGTTTTCGCAGCAACCGGGTCAGTCAGGTCGACGATCCGACTACGCCGCGGGACCTGCTGATCGGCGACTTTCGCAACTACGGCGCCGAGGCGCGCTTACTCACCCGTTACCAGCTCGGCAGTCGGGATGCCATCGCGCTAGTCGGCCTAAAATACTACCGGGCCAACAACAGCGCTGTGCAGGGTCCGGGGACAGCCGCATCCGACCCCGACTTCAGCCTGGCCACGGCGAGCTTTCCGAGTTATCCCAACCAGTCCTCCTTTACCTTCCCGAACCGCAACGTGGCCCTGTTCGGCGAGCACATCTTTTACCTCAACGACCGCCTGAGTATTACCCCCGGCGCGCGATTCGAGTACATCCGTACCGAGAGTGAGGGCAGCTATAACCGCTTCGATTTCGACCTGGCGGGCAATCCCATTCGTGAGCAGGAATTCACGGACAACCGGGTGTTCGGGCGCAGCCTGCTGTTACTGGGTCTGGGCATCAGTTACCGCCGTAATGCGGAGCTGGAATTCTTCGCCAACCTCAGCGAGAATTACCGCTCGGTCACGTACAACGATATTCGGACCGTCAATCCCAGCTTTCAGGTCGACCCCGATATTCGGGACGAACGCGGCTACACCGCAGATGCGGGAGTAAGGGGACGGGTTAGGCGGTGGTCCTATACTGCGAACGCCTTCCTGATCCGCTACGGCAACCGACTGGGAGAAGTGCTCACCCCCGAAGTGCGGCGCACCGCGGACGACCGGGAGGTGGAAACCGGCCGTATTATACGTTTGCGCGGCAACATCGGGGCGGCCCGTATTTATGGCGTCGAAACGCTGGTAGAATGGCACATTCTGGAAAGGCCGGAAGGGTCGGCGGTACCGTATACGCTCACGGCATTTGCCAATACAAGCCTGACGCATTCCAATTACATCGAGTCGGAGATCGCGGGAGTCGCCGGTAATGAGGTGGAGTTCATTCCGCGGGTAAATTTCAAGACCGGTCTACGCTTCGGTTACGGCAACCTCCTGGGATCCGTGCAGTACACAAGGCTGTCGCGGCAGTTTACCGATGCCAGTAATGCCCTACAAGATCGTAGCGATAACCAGAGTGGCATCGTAGGCAGCATACCCGCTTACGGCGTGGCCGACCTTAGTCTCAGCTACCGGTGGAAGTGGCTTATCCTGGAAAGCGGCGTCAACAACCTCACCGACGAGCGGTACTTCACACGCCGCGCTACCGGATATCCGGGCCCCGGCATCATTCCAAGTGCTCCGCGAAGTTTTTACCTGACGGTGGGCGCCCGGTTCTGATTATTCCAGAACAGCGCGGTCCTCGGTGCCGAATTCTACGAGAATGTTGTCCCCCAGGGTAGTCGAGAGCACCATGCCGCTGTAGGTGACGTAGATGGGCCAGGCCTTGTGACGGCGGTCCACCAGCACGGCTACTTCGATCTTCTTCGGCAGCACGTCCTGTAGCACCCCCATCGCGTAGAACAGCGTTCGTCCCGTATTGGCCACGTCATCAACCACCAGGACCGGCTTGTTCCGGAGTTCGGCCACGTCGTGGTCGAGGGTTGGTCCGAAAGCAAGCGGGTCCGAGGGGGAGATGTTGAGGTTCCACAGGTGTAGGGGGGCATCCGAGAGCCGTTGCAGGTCCTTACTGAGCCGGCGGGCCAGTTCCATGCCGCGATTGTTAATGCCGAGGATATAGAGTTCGGTTTCCTCGGTGTTACGTTCGAGGATTTCCATGGCCAGTCGGGTCACTTTGGCACCGATCTGAAAGTCATTAAGTAGCTGCACGGCGGAAGCGGTTTGGGAGGTTACTCCTGAATCATTTGCAGCAATTTACGCACCTGATCGACAATGGTGACCTTACGCTTGCCCTCCGCGGTACGGTTCGCGCGACGAAGCTTGAGGCGGAAGAGGTACAGGCTGCGGGGCCCCAGGAGGAACGACTCGTCGGCCAGGTAGTCCTTGCCTACCGGAATTTCGTCGGTATGAGTATCGACGAGCATTTCCCAGCGGGTAAATTCCTTCACGCCAGGAAGGGTGAATTCGACGCCCTCCCAGTATCCGTTGAGGATGAGCAGGAAGATATCGTCCTTAATGCGCCGGCCGCGCTCATCGTACTCTTCCATGCCCTCGCCGTTCAGGATCATGCCGAGACTGAGTTGGTTTCCGTCCGCCCAGTTGTCTTCGGTCATTTCGTGGCCGCTAGGGTTGAGCCAGATGACGTCGCTCAGGTTCTTATCCTGGATTTTGCGTCCGTTAAAGAAGCGGCGGCGGTGGAATACGGGATTGTCGCGACGCAGTTCGACAAGCTTGCGGGTGAACGAAAAGAGCTCGGTCTGCTCTTCGGTCCAGTCCCAGTCGAACCAACTGATGGGGTTATCCTGACAGTAAGCGTTGTTGTTTCCCTGTTGGGTGCGTCCGTACTCGTCGCCCATGGTGATCATGGGTACGCCCTGGCTCAGTAGCAGGGTTGCGAGCTGGTTACGCTGCATGCGGGAACGCAGGGCGTTGATGTCGGGATCATCGGTCGGTCCCTCTACCCCACAGTTCCAGCTATGGTTGTTGGATTCCCCGTCGCGGTTGTCCTCGCCGTTGGCTTCGTTGTGTTTGTCGTTGTAGCTGTAAAGGTCACGTAGCGTGAAGCCGTCGTGGGCGGTAACGAAGTTGATGCTGGCTGCCGGGCGACGGCCGCTGAGTTCGTAGAGGTCGCTGCTGCCGGTCAGGCGGTAGGCCAGGTCCGATACGCCGTGGGCATCGGCCTTCCAGAACTCGCGTACGCTGTCGCGGTACTTGCCGTTCCACTCCGACCAGAGGACCGGAAAGGCACCTACTTGGTATCCACCGGGGCCTACGTCCCAGGGTTCGGCGATCAATTTCACCTGACTGATAATGGGATCCTGGTGAATGGTATCGAGGAAGGTGCTCAGTTTGCCGACTTCGTAGAGTCCGCGGGCCAGCGCACTGGCCAGGTCGAAGCGGAAGCCGTCGACGTGCATTTCGGTCACCCAGTAGCGGAGGCTGTCCATTACCAGCTGCAGGGAGCGGTTGTGCACCATGTTTACCGTATTGCCGGTACCGGTGTAGTCCATGTAGAACTCCTTGCTGTCGTCGACCAGGCGGTAGTAGGCCTGATTATCCAGCCCCTTCATGCTGAGCATCGGACCGAAGTGGTTGCCTTCCGCGGTGTGATTGTAGACAACGTCGAGGATCACTTCGAGTCCGGCCTTGTGGAGCTTTTTGACCATATCCTTGAACTCGATTACCTGCTCGCCGGCCCGCCCGGAGGCGGCATAGTCGGCGTGGGGAGCGAAGAAACTCTGGGAGTTGTATCCCCAGTAGTTTCGCAGGCCCTTGTCCTGCAGGTGGCTGTCCTGAACGAAGTGGTGGATCGGCATCAGTTCCACGGCCGTTACGCCCAGCTTTTTAAGGTATTCGATCGTGGAGGGATGGGCGAGTCCGGAGTAGGTTCCCCGCTGCTTCTCCGGTACATTCTTATTCAACTGGGTAAGTCCCTTGACGTGCATCTCGTAGATGACCGTCTCGTGCATGGGGGTTTCTAACTGACGGTCTCCTTCCCAGTCGTAGGTCGTATCGATGACCACCCCTTTGGTGATGTAGGGAGCGGAGTCCTGCTCGTCCATCGTGAGATACCGGTGGGGATCGTCGCTCTTGATCGGATAGGGGAACACGGCCGGGTGCCACTCTATTGTACCGTCGATCGCCTTGGTATAGGGGTCGATCAGCAGCTTATTGGGGTTGAAGAGGTTGCCTTCTTTCGGGTTCCATTCCCCGTGGGCGCGGAAGCCGTAGCGCCAACCGGTTTCCAGTTTCGGGATAAAACAGTGCCAGACCTGGTCGGTCTGTTCCATCATTTGGATGCGATACTCTTCTTTATTTGGTGTTTCGCGGCGGAACAGGCACAGGTCCATCCGGGTAGCCCGTTCGCTAAAGACCGCAAAATTAGTTCCCTTTGGGGACCAGGTCGCGCCGAGGGGATAGGGGCGGCCGGGCCAGACTTCAATGTCAGTAAACTTACCGTAAGGCTTGGTGCCCTGTAATTCCGCAATGGTTTTCGTTTGAGTCATATAACTGTATTTGCCGGAGCCTGGCTGGTCTTCCGGACATTGGGATAGTTCGTTGTAAAGTGAATGGGTAGTGTTATTTAACCCTTACTAATGCCGTGACGTTCGAATCAGTTTCCAACATTATACCGTTAGTAGCTACCGCTAGCCAGCATCACCAGTGTACATCCACGTACTACTTCGATGCCCTGATCGTGGGCGAGCCGCATCAATTCGGCATTTTCGGTGCCCGGATTAAAAATGATACGCTGGGGAGCTACCCGTAGTAACCAGTCGTAGTATTCGGGCTGGTGGCGCGGTCCTACATACAGAGTGACGGTATCGACTTCGGGCACATCGGGCTTTCCGTGCAGGATCTCGTAGCCGAGTACGTTTCCGTGCTTGATACCAACGGGAATGATTTGGTGACCGCCTGCGGTAAGCCGTTCGGCGGCTAAGTAAGCATAACGGGAGGGATTCGTTGTGGCACCCAAAATGAGGGTAGTCTTCAAAACTTGGTTGTTTACGGGGCAAAAATTATTGGCCTACCCTGCATTCGCTGCGCTACCCGGCGGGCCATCATTCAGTTACAACAAATGCAAGCACCGTCTGTGCTACGCCCGGCAAACTTTAGCTCACTTCCGCATCAGCTCCACCTGTGGCCAAACATCTCCGATTAGGCTGACCAGACCGTAGATCAACATTTGAATACCGATCGCCATCACCAGGAAGCCCATGACGCGGCTGAGGGCGGAAAGCCCCGCCCGCCCCAGCAAACGGAACAGCAGGGGGGCGAACTTCAGGGTCACGAAGATCAGTAACGCCATTACCATAATCACCCCTACGATGAGCAGGTTATTGCTCCAGCTGGTGTCTACGGCGGAGAGTCCGATGAGCAAGGAAATGCTACCGGGCCCGGATAGCATCGGCATCGCCATCGGGGTGAAGCTGATGTCTTCCTTCTGCTGCGCTTCCTCCTCAATCTGGTGACTGATCCGACGGCGCTCGAATTTGCTGTTGAGCAATCCGTAGCCGCTGTTCACGATGATCAGTCCGCCGGCGATCCGCAGGGCATTCAGGGAGATGCCAAAAAAATTGAGGATGACGGTACCGGCAAAAAAGAAGACCACCAGGATCATCATGAAATAGATCGAAGTACGCAGTGCCGTAGCTGACCGTTCGGGCCCACTGTAATCGTTCGTCAGGGTAAGGTACATCGGTACCGCACCGAGCGGGTTAACGACCGAGAAGAGGGAGCCGAGCGTAGCGAAGAAGAAACTGATCATGCGGCTGCAAACATAGTGTCGCAGGGCTAAGTTTCCCAGCCTGAGTCGCAGCAGGCTAGCCTGCCGGAGACGGCCATTTTGCAACGACCACCCCCGGCAGCACTTCCCGGAGCCCGGCGTACGGGCGGCGCAATTCCGTTTGGGGGGATGCCCCGGCAGCGGGTAATAATCCCTCTACCCGAACCAGGTTAAATTTTACTAAAGGCGCTCATAAATTCCGGCAATGCCCTGGCCGCCGCCGACGCAAGCCGTTACCATGCCGTACTTCAAGTTGCGCCGCTTCATCTCGTTCAGCAGCTGGATCGACAATTTCGCTCCCGTACATCCAAGGGGGTGACCGAGGGCAATGGCTCCGCCGTTCACGTTCACGATCTCCGGATCAAGACCGACCTCTTTGATCACGGCCAGGGACTGGGTGGCAAAGGCCTCATTGAGTTCTACCAACTGAACGTCCTCCAGCTTCAGGCCGGCCTGCTTGAGTGCCTTGGGGATGGCGACGCAGGGTCCGATGCCCATGTAGAGCGGATCTACCCCACCGACCGAGCAGCTCACCAGGCGGGCCACCGGCTCGAGCCCGAGTTGCTTCACCATTTCTCCGCTCATCACGATGACAAAGGCCACCCCGTCGCTGGTCTGGCTCGAATTGCCCGCCGTCACGACGCCTCCCTGCTGGAATACCGACCGCAGTCGGGCCAGGCCCTCCATGCTGGTCCCCCGGCGTACGCCTTCGTCAACGGCCACCGTATGACTGCTGGTCACCCGCTTGCCGTCCTTGACGAATACATCTTCGACTTCAATCGGAACGATCTCGCTTTCGAATAGCCCGCCGTCGATCGCGGCCGCGGCCCGCTCGTGGCTGCGTACCGCAAACTGGTCGGCCTCCTCTCGGGTCACCTGATACTTTCTGGCAACCGCCTCGGCGGTGATGCCCATACTCACGACGTAATCGGGGGTGGTACTCGCCACCTCGTAGCTGGGGGCCAGTTTGTATCCCGTCATCGGGATCTGGCTCATGCTCTCCGCGCCTCCCGCTACGTAACAGTGTCCCATACCGGCCTTGATCTTGGCTACGGCCATGGAGATTGTCTCAAGGCCGCTGGCGCAGTACCGGTTGACCGTCACTCCGGGCACCGGCTTACCCAGGGCACGCAGGCTGATTTGGCGACCCACCTGCAGCCCCTGTTCGCCTTCGGGGTTGGCACACCCTACGAAAACGTCGTCGACCACGTGGGGATCGATGTCGGCGTTCTGCTCAAACATATGCTTGATCACCCGTACGGCCAGATCGTCGGAGCGAAAGTTCTTGAATCCACCGCGGCCCGCCTTAGCGACGGCGCTGCGGTAACCACTAATGATATATGCCTCTTTCATTTTCTTTTCTTTTACTGGTTGTTAGTTGCGCAGCGGCTTGTTGGTCTGGAGCATGTGCTGGATCCGCTCCAGGGTCTTCTGCTCTCCGCACAGGCTGAGGAAAGCTTCCCGCTCGATGTCCAGCAGGTACTGTTCGCTGACCTGTTGCGTACCGGTGAGGTCGCCGCCGCAGAGCACCCACGCTACCTTCTTCGCGATCTTGATGTCGTGGTCGCTGGCGAAACGCCCCCGCTTGAGTTCGTTTGCCGCGGCGTAGAGCGCGGCCAGTCCTCCACGACCCAGTACCGTCACGTCGCTGCGTTGCTGTGGCATCGTGTACCCGTCGTCGGCAAGGTCGAGGGCCATTCGCTTGGCCTCCGCGATGTTGCGGTCCTTGTTGACCACGACCTTATCGCGTCCTTTGATCAAATAACCGTGGTCGTAGGCTTCGTGCGCGCTGGTGGACACCGCGGCCATGGCGATCGTCTTGAACCGTTCGATGAGGGTCGGGATCATGACGTCGCCCTCGAAGAAACTATCGCTGGTTCGCAGGGCAAATTCTTTCGTTCCCGCTCCGGCCGGGATCAGGCCGATGCCGGCTTCGACCAGACCGATGTAGCTCTCGGCCGCCACGGCCCCTCCGTCGCAGTGCATCAGGCTCTCGCAGCCTCCGCCAAAGACGTAGCCCTGGGTAGCCGCGATGACCGGAATGGAGGAGTACCGCAGACGCATGACACTCTGCTGGAACAGGTTGACGGCCATATTAAGCTCCTCGAATTCCTGCTGGTAGGCAAGTTGGGCGATCATCATCAGGTTGGCCCCGACACTGAAGTTATCGGCGTTGTTACCCAGCACCATTCCGCGCCAGCCCTCTTCTTCCAGTTTGGTGATGGCCTCCTGGTAACCGCGTAGCACGCCTTCCCCGATGCTGTTGTACGCACTGGTGAATTCCAGGCAGGCCACGCCGTCGCCGATATCGTGAAGGGTCACTTCGCTGTTCTGGTACACCGGCGTTCGGTCGCGCAGGTTGTCCAGGATGATGAATTCCTCGGTACCCGGCTTGACCCGGTAAGACTTGGAGTCAATGTCGTAGTACTTCAGCTTACCATCTTCCTGCTTGTAGAAGCTGCCGTGGCCGGCCGCCTGCATGTCCTTCACCCACTGGGCAACGGTATTGCCGTCGGATTCTGCCGCGTCGATTCCGGCCTGAAGTCCCACGGCGTCCCAGTACTCGAAGGGACCCATTTTCCAGGCATATCCGGCGCGCATGGCGTCGTCGATGCTGTACAGGTTGTCGCTCACTTCCGGGATTCGGTTGGCAGCGTAGGCGAATAGTCCGGCCAGGCTGCGGCGAACGAGTTCTCCCCCCTTGTCGTCGGCCCCGAACAACGCTTTGACCCGTTTCTTCGGATCGTCGATTTGCTTTGCCAGTTTGAGGCTGGCCAGGTCTTCGCGCTGGCTGGGTTCGTACTCGAGCGTCTTCAGGTTCAAGCCGAGGATCTGACGGTTGCCCTCCTCGTCGGTTATTTTTTTGTAGAAGCCCTGCCCTGACTTATTCCCTAGGAACTCTTTATCGATCAGGAATTGGTAATAGGCCGGGATATTCATTACGTCCCTGGCTTCGTCGTCCGGAGCGTTCTCGCGGATGCCGGTCATCACGTGGGCGGCCGTATCGTGACCGACCAGATCGCCCAGGCGGAAGGTGCCGGTCTTAGGTCTGCCGATGGCGGGGCCGGTCAGTTTGTCGACCGTCTCGATGCGCAGGTCCAGTTCGTCGGTGAGCGCATAGATTCGGGCCATGCTGTACACCCCGATGCGGTTGCCGATGAAGGCCGGGGTATCCTTGGCCATTACCGTCGTTTTACCGAGGTATAAATCTCCGTACCGCATGAAGAAATCGAGCACCTCCTGCTTGGTGTCCGGGCCGGGAATGATCTCGAACAGCCGCAGGTACCGCGCCGGATTAAAAAAGTGAGTACCGCAGAAATGCTGCCGGAAGTCTTCGCTCATTCCCTCCTGGATCATCCGGATGGGGATGCCGGAAGTGTTGGTCGTGATCAGGCTACCCTTTCGCCGGACCTTATCTACCTCGCCCAGTACTTTACGCTTGATGTCGAGGCGCTCTACGACTACTTCGATGATCCAGTCGTAATCCCCCAACTTGTCCATGTCGTCCGTAAAGTTGCCGACGGTGATCCGCTGGGCAAAATCCTTCCGGTACAGCGGCGCGGGTTTTGACTTGATCGCAGTCTGCAGCGCTTTGGTGGCAACGGAATTTCGGACGGCCGGATTGGTCTCCGTGGCATCCATTTCGCGGGGAAGAATATCGAGCATCAGGACCTCCAAGCCAATATTGGCGAAGTGAGAGGCGATACCGGACCCCATTACTCCGGAGCCGAGAACGGCCACGCGGCGGATGTGACGATTGGTGTTTTTAGTCATAGCTAGATCGTTTAGCGAAAATTCGCTGGCTAAGGTAAATAAAAAGCCCGGCCCCACCTAAAAGTTGAAGCCGGAGTATTTACCCTCGATATTGCTACTCCCTACCGATCAGGGTCTGATGAATGATGTAGCCCTTCTCGGCCTTATCGTTCCATGGCAGATCCACGCAACTCCCCGTATCCCCGTTGCAGCACACCTTACACTGGGTGTGGCGAGCGTCGATGAAGCGTTCGACGAGTCCGAAACCGGGCGCGTACCGCTCGTAGGCCTGCCGCAGGTCGATCAGGTTATCTACGTTCGCCTGCCTTACCGTGATGGCGCTGTCGACGACCAGCCCCGTCTCCAGGGTCAGCGACTCGCCTACGGCGGCGTAGGTGTACTCCCAGCCGTTATAGACATCCAGCAGTTCACCACCCACGCTGACCCGGCGCTGTTCGTCAAAGTCTGCATTGCCGTCCCAGCCGGTTGCTTCCTTAATTGGCAGCACCAATTTGACGAAGGTCAGGTTGTCTTCACTGCGCGACACGGTGCGGTCGCGGCGGGTTACGGTGTAGGTCTGTTTGAAGGTATAGGGCGCCTCTTCCGAGGTTCTTTCCCACCGTTCCCCCCGGTAGATCGTGGAGCCGTCCGCGCCGGCGTACTGTTCGACCAGCGTTTCGCGCGCTTCCACCCGTGCGGTATCGTAGCGGGTGCCCGATACCGTGTTGACCAACACGATGCTATCCACCCGGTAGTAAGAAGGGCGATTGAGTTCGAGGGGATAATACCGTTCCAGGGGAGAGGAATCGGCAGGACCGATGACTTCCTCCTTACAGGATGCGATCAGGGTGACGGTAAGCAGTATGAGAAGCGTAAGGGTACGGGTCATGGGTGGGTCGCGTTTACCGGCACCGCTCCTGCGTCCCCGCCCTTCCTTACAAAAGGATAGACGATAGCGCCGACAACGACCAGTAAAATAAGAACGCTGGAAATGAAGGAGATGGTACGCCCGAGGGCGTAACTGTTGGGCGCAAAGGTCATCTTGATCGTATGAGTACCGGCGGGAACGCGCAGCGCACGTAGGGCGTAGTTGGCACGGATCAGTTCGGCGGGTTCTCCGTCGATGGTCGCTTCCCAGCCGAGGTCGGGACCGTACCAAATCTCCGAAAACACGGCAAGCTGCTCCGCGTCGGAAGTAAAGGTGTAAGTCAGTTCGTTCGGCGCGTATTCGGTGAGGGTAATGGTGCCTTCCCCGGTAGGTTCGAGGGCGGCAAGCGCGGGAGCAAAGGAAGATTCGACAATAGCCGTCCGACGCAGGTCCGCCACCGTCCCGAGGGCGGCAAATTCCGCGTCGGGTCCGCTCACCACTTCGATATCGCTGACGAGCCAGGCATTGCCGAAGGCCCGGGGATTTTGCTGGGCCTGCAGCTCACCGTTTTCGTTGGGGATGAGGAAATACTTCGTATTCAGCATATTGAGCACGTCCTCGTCGCGCTGGAGTAGATAGCCGTCGATCAGGTCCTGGTACCTGCGCAATTTGACCGCCGAGTAACCTCCGATACTCTTATGGAAGTAGCTGGTGAAGGCATCCTTGTCGAGGTCCCGCGAGAGATTGAGCACCCGGTAATTCGGATCGTCGTCCTGCAAAATCAGCTCATCGGCCGGGGTAGGTTGTACCACGTTGTTGACCACCCGGCGGGGCTTAAAGTCGTCGTGGCTGAGGTAGCGCTGGTTAACCCCCACAAAATCCATTAGCCCCAGAAGCCCTACACCCACTGCGGCAAGGGTGAGTGATACCTTGCCACGCCATAAGAGGTAGAGGGCGCCGAAGGTGAGTCCTACGAACAGCAGGCTGCGCATCGCGTCATCGAAGTAAACGGACGCCCGGGTGTCAATCAGTGCGCCGACCAGCTGACCGACATCTCCCTGTCCGCCCGTGAACCGGGCAAGTTGGCCAGCGTCCTGGGGGGTGGTGAAGTCCAATGTCATGCCGAGCAGCACCACCAGGGCACCGAGCGCACCGGCGACGATTCCGGCCAGGCGCAGTTGTTTGCCGGACTCAGTAAGGTCGGTGCTACGGAGGGTTGCCCACCGGTGAATCCCCAGTATCCCGAGCGTCGCCATCAAAAAAGTAGCTACGCTAAGGGCTGAATTCGGGGTACGGAAGTTGTTGAGCAGCGGCAGGTTATCGAACAACAGGCGATTAATCCCTTCCGCATTGTTTCCCAGGCTAAGCAGGAAAATAAACAGCGTGCCGCCGCCGAGCCAGATGCGGGCCGTGGTCGATGCGGTGAACAGACCAAACAGGAACAGGGCCCACACCACCGCGCCGAGGTAAATGGGCCCCTCGGTAAAGGGTAAGCTGCCGTGGTAAAGCGGGGCGGGAAAGACCCGGGGCACCTGGAAGCCGGACCGCGTCATAGCGCGCCCGAAGTCCGATTCTTTGCTCACCTCCTGTCCGCTGCCACCGCCCGCGGCGAGGGGAGCGTAGGTTGCGAGCATATCCTTGAACCCGTTGCTCCACGCCATGGCGTAGCCCCATTCCAGTCCGCCCTCGCGGGTGGTGTTGTCGTTGTCGCCGGCATTGGCTTCGGTGCTACCGGTCAGCACCGCCCCGCCCCGAATGGACTGCGGCAGATACTCCGTAGTGGTCAGCAAATTGCTGGCTCCCGCCCCCAGCGCCAGAACGAGACCGACGACCAGTGCCAGTAGTGCTTTTCCGAAGACGGGTAAGGTCTTATTGCGAAGGTGACGGACAAACTCCGCAACGCCCAGAAACGGCAGGGTAAGCCCGAAGTAGTAGAGCATCTGGGGGTGGTTGGCCATGACGGCCAGGCCCATACCCAGGGCAAACACCGCTCCCCCGATCAGGTAGCGGCGACGGAACGCAAGCAGGATGCCGGCAGCCACGAGGGGCAGGTACATGATCACCCGCACCTTACTTACGTGACCGGCCTCGTAGAGTACAATGTTGTTCGTGGCAATTCCGACCATGATGGCTCCGGCTACGGACAACCAGGGGCTTACGCCCAGCAGGATCATGAGTAGGTAGAAGGTCAGCATTCCGCAAAACACGTAGCCGGCGGGCCCGGACATAAAGCCGAAAAAGGCGCGATCGGCCAGGCGCAGTTGGTTCCCCTCGGTGACGGCGGAGATCTGGTAGGTAGGCATCCCGCCGAACATGCCGTTGGTCCAGTTGGTCCGCTCGCCGGTCTGCTGACGGTACTCGCTCAGTTCCTTACTGGCACCGCGGTACTGCACCAGGTCGCCCTGCTGGAGGCTTTTCCCCTGGAACTGCGGCAGAAATAGCACGACCACCATGACCAAGAACAGGACGACGGCAATCAGGTGGGGCAGTATAGTCTTAAATTTCATGCAACGGGCTTATAGAAAATCAACGTCGACGTCGTAGGGATACGTGATGAGGTAGTTCATGGCTTCGTTCACGGGGTGGCCCTCGAATACGATTTGGTAGAGCATTTCCGTGATCGGTACCCGCAGCCGCATGCTCCGGGCCAGGTGACGGGTAATCATGAGGGTGCGGACTCCCTCGGCAAGCTCCGGGCTCGTGGCAGCTACTTCCGCCAGGGTTTCCCCGGAGCCGATGCGGTAGCCGAACATATAGTTACGGCTTTTCTTGGAGGTTGCCGTCGCGATCAGATCGCCAATGCCCGCCGTACCGAAAAAGGCACGCTTGTCGCTGCCCAGCGCCTGCCCGAAGTGCACCATCTCGACCAGGCCACGGGTAATGAGCATCGCCTGAATATTCTTGCCCAGCCCCACCCCCTTCAGGATACCGGAACCGAGGGCGATCACATTCTTGAGGACCCCCGCCAGTTCGGCACCGAGCATGTCGTGGGTGCCGAACACGTGGAGTTGGTGGGATTTCAGTACCAGTTTCGCACGATCGATGACCTCGTCGAACTTGCTCGCGATTACGGAGGCGGACGGCTGACCGTCGAGGAGCTCCCGGGCCAGGTTGGGGCCCGTAAGGGCACCTACGCGCACTACGACGCTTTCCTGGCGGATGACGTCGGTCATGGTGTGTACGTTCTTACGCTCGATTCCCCTGGTACGGATTTGGTCTTCCTGAATGCCGGTAACGTCGAGGCCCTTGGTTCCGTGAATGAGCACGTGGTTGGGCCGCAGGTGATCGGTGATGCTGCGCATCATGCTGCGGAAGGCGTCGGACGGGACGATGGGGAAAATGAGCTGACAGCGTTCGGCGACCAGCGAGAAATCGTTGACTACCGTTACCCGCTCGTGTAATTTCACGCCGAACCGGAATCCTTCCCGATTCAGGCGTTCGGCAAGTTCTTCGCTACGGCTGTACACCATGACCTCGGTGTTGAGAGCCAGCAGGTTGGCCATGGCCGTTCCGAATGTACCCGCCCCGATAACGCCTACGGGCTCCGCTTGTGGCATAGTCTTAATTGTGGGGGGCGAAGGTAAGGGAATTGAATTCCTATTCGAGAATTGCGGGGGCTAATCCTCGTCGTCCCACAGTATGTCGTCCTTAAAGGTCTCGATGGTCCGCCGTTCCCGCTTGGTGGGACGCCCACTCCCCTTCTCCCGAAATTCTCCCTGGGTTTTCCCGACGAACCAGTCCTTGTACTTGTTCATCTCCTCTTCGGTGGTGTGGTTAATGTAGCAGGTGACGGCCAGGGGTGCCCCGACGCGTTTGTTGAGCAGTTTGACCACCTCGAGTTCCAGGTTGAAGCCCTCCTTGACTACGGTAAGGCGATCGCCGACCGTCACGTTGGTACTGGGCTTTACCGGTTCGTTTCTCAGCTTTACCCTACCCTTTTTGACCACGTCGGTGGCCAGCGTACGGCTTTTAAAAATCCGCACGGCCCAGAGCCACTTATCGATCCTTACCTTGTCCATCACTCTACGATTTCGTACTCGATGTCGAGTTTGCGCAATGCCCGGTAGGCCGAACTCTGATTAAAGGAGACGTCGATCTCGACCGGCGACCCGGCCAGCAGGATATCGGTGAACTCGGCGGCCAGGTTGGAATGAACATCGTCGGCAATGTCTTCAATCGTGCGGGAAATGGCACGTCGATCGGGGCGCAGGGCACCGCAACTGATTAGCTTTATCGTCATAACGGTCACAAGTTAGGGCAGACCCAAAATATATACAAATTGTTTGAATAGTTTTTGCAACTTCCTTTTTTGCTGACACTACTTCGTCCACTCCCGGCGGAGGATGCGGTACTGAATGACGGTTTGTACCTCTCCGTTCTTGATGGTATGATCCTCCATCACCGCTTCCCGTTGCATTCCGTTGTTGAGCAGGATTTTACCCGAGGCGTGGTTGTGGTCTCTGGTCATCGCCTGAATGCGTACGAGACCGGTCGTTTCGAACGCCAGATCGATCAGGGCACCAACCGCTTCGGTCACGTACCCCTTTCCGCGAAACGGCGCTCCCATCCAGTAGCCCAGTTCGCCGTACCCGTACTTTGGATCGATGTGCAGCCCCACACCCCCCATAAATTCGTCTACGCCCTTCAGGCGTATGGCGTACATGAAGGCGCTACCCTCCTTCCGGCTGACATTTGCCCGGTTGATGAAAGCGACCGCGTCTGCTTCACCGTACGGATACGGCATGGTCAGCGTCATTTCCTCCACTACAGGGTCGTTGGCGAGTGCAATCATGGCGGGCACGTCCGCCACTCCGGGAAGAGTAAGTCGTAAACGTACAGTGGTGATCTCAGCGGGTAGCATAGTGCAATAACCGAATTTGCCGGCTATTAAGTTGCTTCCACTGCACCCGCGACCCCGCCCCCGTGACGCATGTTCAAGAAATTGCCGGCAGCCACCGAGCGATCGAAGGGTGTACCTTACGCTGACCAACCCGCTCAACTATGTACCGACGCCGTTTTCTCCGCACTTCCGCCGCTCTGGCCCTGGCCGGTCCGCTACTGCCCGTACGTGGCTATAGCAATCTAACCGGTGTCTACAATACGACCGAAATCAGGGGAAACGTAGGATACTACACGAATCGCGGCGGAACCATCGCCTATTACCTACCCCCGGGCGGGGCGGTGGGGGGCGTGGTCGTCGACAGCCAGTTTCCGGAGCAGGCCCGGGATTTCTTGGAAGAGGCAGCAAGCGAAATGGCTAGCCTGGACCTGCTGATCAACACCCACCACCACGGCGACCATACCGGGGGCAACGGCGTCATCGCTCCGCTCGCAAAAGATTACGTAGCCCACCAAAGGACCAGGGAGAATCTGGAAGCCAACGAGGCAAAGCGAACGGAGGGGGAGGCCATTCCACTCCCTACGACAACCTTCGAAAAGGATTGGACCACGGTCCTGCCCAATGGAAAAGAAGTAGTAACGGCGCGCCACTTCGGTCCGGCACATACGGGTGGCGATGCGGTGATTCACTTCGAGAACGCGAACGTCGCCCACATGGGTGATCTCGTGTTCAACCGCCGCTTCCCCTACATCGACCCCGCCGCCGGGGGCAACATGACCAACTGGATCGACGTGATCGCAAAAGTGCGCAAGGCCTACGATCGCGACACCATTTTCGTGTTCGGCCACGCGGCGGAGAGCTACCCCGTGACCGGCGACCGGGACGATTTGCGCGCGTTCCAAGGCTACCTCGAATCGTTGCGGAAGTACGTCAAAAAGGAGAAGCGGAGTGGTACAAGTTTGGAGGCGCTTAAGGCAAAGACCGTGACCATCCCCAACGCGCCCGAATGGCGCTACGGAGAGCGGCTGCGCGACGTCAACCTTGAGGTGATGTGGACGGAAGTCTAGTACCCGTGGCCAAATTCTAGGGGGATATTCGTACCAACCATGGTCTAAAATCGGAAAAACGGAATAGCCCGGTACGGTTTGCCAATCCCGGATTGCTATATTGCCGCACTATGACGCCCACCCGACTCCACAACCCGATCGCTGCGGAGAATTTTCTGCTGCACAGCGATGCCGCCCGTGCCCTGTACCACGACTACGCGGCGGACATGCCGATCATCGACTACCACTGTCACCTTCCCCCCGCCCAGATTGCGGGCGACGAACGATTTGCCAACCTGACGGACATCTGGCTGCGTGGCGACCACTACAAATGGCGGGCAATGCGCGCCAACGGCATTGCGGAAGACGGCATTACCGGATCCGCCTCCGACCGGCAGAAGCACCGCAACTGGGCCGCTACCCTGCCCTACACCATGCGCAATCCGCTTTACCACTGGTCGCACCTGGAACTCGACCGCTACTTCGGCGTGGATGAACTGCTGGGGCCCGACAACGCCGATCGGGTGTACGACCAGTGCACGGAACTGCTCCAGGGCCCGGAGTTTTCGGTCCGCTCCCTCATTGAGCGAATGGACGTTAAAGTTATTTGTACCACCGACGACCCCGTCGACTCGCTGGAGCACCACCGGAGCATCCAGGCCAACCCCTTCAGTTGCCGGGTTGTGCCCGGATTCCGTCCCGACAAATCGATCCTGATCGCCGCGGCGGGCTACAACGACTACATCGACAAGCTGGCCGAAGCCGCCGACCGCGACATTACCGACTACGACGATTTACTGGAAGCCCTGCGCAACCGGATGGAGTACTTCCACGGCCTTGGTTGCCGCATTTCCGACCACGGCCTCAACGAACTCTTCGACGTGGGGTACACCGACGGTGAGGTAAGGACCATCTTTGCCAGTGCCCGTGCCGGCCGCGGCCTCAGCGAAACGGAAGCCCGCAAATTTCAGACCGCCCTGCTCGTCGAGCTCTGTAAGGAATACGACCGCCTGGGCTGGACCCAGCAGTTTCACCTCGGTGCCCTGAGAAACAACAACGACCGCATTCTGCGTAATCTCGGTGCCGATGCCGGCGTGGACAGCATCGGCGACTTCAGCCAGGCCCGCGGCCTCTCGCGGTTGCTCAACACCCTCGACAACAGCGACCAGCTCGCCCAGACGGTGGTGTACAACCTCAACCCAGCCGACAATGAGGTAATGGCCACCATGGTGGGCAACTTCAACGACGGCAGCATGGCCGGCAAGATGCAGTACGGCTCCGCCTGGTGGTTTCTCGATCAGCTCGACGGCATGGAAAAGCAGATCAACGCCCTGTCCAATATGGGACTGCTAAGCCGCTTCGTGGGTATGCTAACGGATAGCCGTTCGTTTCTTTCCTTCCCCCGCCACGAATACTTCCGCCGGCTCCTGTGCGATATGTTCGGAAGCGACATCGAGCGGGGCCTGCTGCCGGACGACCGCCCCTTCATCGGAGGCCTCATCCAGGACATCTGCTACAACAACGCGAAAAAATACTTCAATTTCCCTTCATGAAAGTTGTCACCTTTGGAGAAATCATGCTCCGCCTCACCCCACCCCATCACCTAAGATTCTCCCAGGCCGGCAGCTTCGACGTCGTCTACGGCGGAGGAGAAAGTAACGTTGCCGTCGCCCTGGCAAACTTCGGCATGGATGCCCACTTTGTTACCCGCCTGCCGAACAACGACATCGGCGATTGTGCCCTGATGGAACTGCGCAAGCGCAACGTAAACACCGACAGCATTATCCGCGGCGGTGAACGCCTCGGCATCTACTTTCTTGAGATCGGTGCCGTACAGCGCGGCAGCAAGGTAGTCTACGACCGGGCCCACTCCGGCATGGCCACCATCGAAAAGGGCATGATTGATTGGGATAAAGTCTTCGAAGGAGCCGACTGGTTCCACTGGACGGGCATCACCCCCGCCCTCTCCCAGGGTGCCGCCGATGCGTGTCTGGAAGCCATCCAGGCCGCTAATCGCCTCGGAGTTCCCGTTTCCACTGACCTTAACTACCGTGCCAAGCTCTGGAAATACGGCAAGGACCCGATGGACGTTATGCCCGCCCTGGTCGAAGGCTGCGATGTGATCCTCGGTAACGAAGAGGATGCGGAGAAACATTTCGGCCTGCACCCCGAAGCAGTGGACGTAACCGCCGGCGGCGAAATGGACGGCCAGGCGTACCTCCCCGTACTCAAGGAGCTGATGAAGCGCTTCCCCCGTTGCAAAATGACCATCACCACCCTGAGGGGGTCGATCAGTGCCAGCCACAACAGTTGGGCCGGTGTGCTCTACGACGGCGAAACCCTCTACGAGACCAAGACTTACCAAATTACCGACATCGTCGACCGGGTCGGTGGCGGCGACAGCTTCATGTCCGCCCTCATCTACGGCCTGCTCACCTATAAGGACGACAAACAGCGCGCCCTCGATTTTGCCGTTGGAGCCTCCTGCCTCAAGCACACCATCTACGGTGATGCTAACCTGGTGACGGTAGACGAAGTCACGAAGCTGATCGAAGGCGACGGTTCGGGCCGGGTAGCCCGCTAAGTCAATCCTAATCTAACAACAAACGATATACCTATCTATGGCTAAGCACTCTCGCCTACACGCGCTTTCCGTCATCCACGATCAAGGGGTGATGCCACTATTTTACCACCAAGATGCCGAGCTGGGCAAACAGGTCCTTAAGGCTTGTTACGACGCCGGCGGCCGCCTCCTTGAATTCACCAACCGGGGGGACTTTGCCCACGAGGTGTTCCGTGAACTCAACCTCTACGCCCGCACTGAGTTGCCCGATATGGTCATGGGCGTCGGTTCGGTAAACGATGCTCCAACCGCGGCACTGTTCCTACAGTTGGGAGCGAGTTTCATCGTATCGGCCTCCCTGCGGGAGGACGTCGCCCTGGTCTGCAACCGCCGCAAGGTGGCCTACCTGCCGGGCTGCGCCTCGCTTTCCGAGATCGGCCGGGCCGAGGAACTTGGTTGCGAGATCGTCAAACTGTTCCCGGGCAGCGTCTACGGCCCCGAGTTCATCAAGGCCATTCGTGGTCCCCAACCCTGGACGAGCATCATGCCCACCGGCGGAGTGACGACCGAACTGCACAACCTTAAGGGGTGGTTCAGCGCAGGTGCGGTTTGCTGCGGACTCGGCTCCCAACTGATCGGTAATAATGTGCTCGTAGACCGGGATTTTGCCGGACTGACCGATCAACTCCGCGAAGCAATCGAAACGGCCAAAACACTGCGACAGTGACCCGTTTTCTACTATTACTTATACTGGCCGGGGTGGCCGGTGCGTGTACCGCGGATCAGCAGACGAGCGTTCTGCGACTGTCCCACGGGCTCGATACCGGCCACCCGGTTCACCTCGGAATGGTCTACATGGCCGAGCGGCTCGCCGAGAAATCCGACGGTGAACTGACCATCTCGATCTACCCCAACCAGCAACTGGGCACCGAACGCCAGTCGCTCGAACTGCTGCAGATCGGCAGCCTGTCGATGACCAAGGTGTCGGCGGCGGTTCTGGAGAACTTCTCTCCGGAGGCCACCGTCCTTTCCCTCCCCTACCTCTTCCGCAGCCGGCAGCACGTTTATGACTTCGAGGACAGTGAACTAGGACGGGAGATCCTCACCAGCAGCGAACCCTTCCGCCTGCGCGGGCTGGTTTACTTCGATGCGGGTCAGCGTTCCTTCTATACCAAAGACCGTCCGGTACGCGTGCCCGGTGACCTGCAGGGCCAGAAGATCCGGGTACAACAGAGTGCTACGGCGATCGAGATGGTAAAGGCGCTGGGCGGCTCTCCTACCCCAATCTCCTACGGCGAACTCTATACCGCGCTCCAGCAAGGTGTGGTTGACGGCGCGGAGAACAACCCCCCCAGCTTCTACACGAGCCGCCACTACGAAGTATGTAAGTTCTACACTCTCGACGAGCACACGGCGGTGCCCGACGTCCTCATCATCGGCACCGAAGCCTGGAGTCGCCTGAATCCCGAACAGCAGGGCTGGCTGCAGGAGGCGGCCGACGAAGCCGTAGTCTACCAACGCAAGCTCTGGCAGGAGGCCGAACAGGAAGCCCTCGACGCGGTCCAGGCTGCCGGAGTCGAGATCATCCGGCCGGACAAGGGTCCCTTCATCGAACAGACTGCCCCCATTCTCGACACTTACCGCGATCAACCCCAAATCTATTCGCTCATCGAGCGCATCATCGCAATGGCCCCCAATGAAGAATAAGGTAGACCGAATCCTGGGCGGCGTCCTCGTCATCATGCTCGTCATCATGACCCTGGATGTCCTCTGGGGCGTTTTCACCCGTTACGTCATGTCCAATCAGGCCAGCTGGTCGGAGGAGCTGGCCCGCTTCATGCTCATTTGGATCGGCATTCTGGGAGCGGCCTACGCCAGCGGACAGCGCATGCACCTGTCCATTGACCTGCTTAAGAACAAGCCCGTACGGCTCATTGCGGCCCTGATCATCCTGTTCGCCCTCGGCGTCATGGTGGTGGGCGGCACCCGGCTGGTCATGCTGACGGCTGAGCTCGGCCAGCGTTCTCCCGCCCTCGGCATCCCCATGTCGATCATTTACGCCGTGGTGCCGATCAGCGGACTCCTCATCATCTTCTACCGCCTGCCCGATCTTAAATCTACCTGATGGAAGTTGCCATTCTCGTTTTCTCCTTTGTCGTACTCATTGGCCTGGGAATGCCCATTGCCTGGTGTATCGGCATCAGCGCTACCATCACGATGCTGGTCAGTATACCGACCCTGCCGGCCCTCACTACGGTGGCCCAGCAGACGGCAACGGGCCTCGACAGTTTCGGATTGCTGGCGATTCCCTTTTTCATCCTCGCCGGAGAGATCATGAACCGGGGGGGCATCGCCCGTCGGCTCATCGCCTTCGCCCGTTCGCTGGTGGGCAGCCTGCCGGGTGGACTGGCGCACGTAAACATTATGGCGGCCATGCTCTTCGGTGCCATCGCCGGATCGGCCGCCGCAGCAGCTTCCGCGGTGGGCGGCACGGTAGGTAAAGCCATGGAAAAGGAAGGCTACAGTAAGGAGTTTTCCGCCGCCGTCAACATCACTTCCTCGACCACGGGCCTCATCATTCCCCCCAGCAACATTCTCATCGTCTACAGTCTGGCCAGCGGCGGCGTATCCATCGCTGCCCTCTTTCTGGCAGGGTATCTGCCGGGCCTGCTGGTGGGCTTTCTACTCATGATCGTGGCGGCCATTATGGCCAAGCGCAAGGGTTATACCACCCGGGGTACCTTTTCGGTCGGTGAGGTAGGCCGCAGCTTCATCAGTGCCCTGCCGAGTCTGGCGCTGCTGGTAATCGTCATCGGCGGTATCGTGGCGGGCGTTTTCACGGCTACCGAGGCATCGGCGGCGGCGGTGCTCTACTGCCTGCTGCTCTCCTTCGCCTACGGTGAGGTCACCTTCTCCCAGCTACCCCAGGTATTCCTCAATGCGGTGGGTACCACGTCCATCGTGATGATCCTGATCGCTACCTCCATCTCGATGTCGTGGATCATGGCCTTCGAAAACATTCCCCAGGACATCACCACCTTCCTGCTCGCGACCAGTGACAATCCGATCGTGATCATGATCATCATCAACCTGATCCTGCTCTTCGTCGGGGTGTTTATGGACATGACGCCGGCGGTACTCATCTTCACCCCCATTTTTCTTCCGGTGGCCGTGCAGATCGGGATCGACCCGGTGCACTTCGGCATCATCATGATCCTCAACCTCTGTATCGGGCTGTGTACCCCACCCGTTGGCTCGGTCCTCTTCATCGGGGTCGGCGTGGCGGGCACGACCATCCGCAAGGTGGTGCGCCCCCTGTTGCCGTTCTTCGTAGCCATGCTGCTTGCGCTCCTGATCGTTACCCTGGTTCCCGGTCTCAGTACCTGGCTACCCGCACAGTTCGGCTTTTAGGGCGGGCATGCGGGTGCAAGGAAATTGACTAAGCGCAAGGTGTGTTTGGAAGACCCGTCGTAGCAGTTCAGCTTACCACGGCAGCGGCGCTCCGTCGCGGAAGAAACCACCCGTCGGCCCGTCGTCGTCAATTTCCGCCGCCCACACGATGCTGGCTGCCCCCTGGGCTACGGTGCGGGGTGCATCGGGGCCTCCCATATCCGTTTGCACCCATCCGGGACATACGGCGTTAACCAGTATTTTTTCCTCGGCCACGTCGGCGGCCAGTTTAACGGTGAGCATATTCAGGGCGGCCTTAGTGACGGCATAGGCGGGAGTGCCCGGCCAACTGTCGGCGATGGTGCCGCTCGCGCTGGAAACATTTACGATACGCCCGCCTCCACCCTTACGCAGCAGGGGGTACAGGGCCTTGGACAGTCGCCACGGACCGAGCGTATTCACCTGCCAGGCTTCGTTGACGATGCTAAAGTCGGCGGTGAGCGTAGTCTGGTGGCGGTCGTAGTGAATGCCCGCATTATTGATCAGTACGTCGATCACGGGATGCCGCTCCCGCAGAAACTGGGCAAACTCACCGATGCTCTGGCCGTCCGCTACGTCCAGTTGGTGATAGGCGACATCCATGCCCTGCCCCTGTAGCTCCCGGGCGATGCCGGCTCCACTTTCGGTACGGCTGGTGAGTAGTACCCGATATCCCAGTTTGGCGAGTTGGCGCACGACCTCCAGACCCAGTCCGCGGTTGGCGCCCGTTACTACGGCTATTTTCATGGGGGTAAGTTAACCGCTCCGAACAAATCCGACCCATCTCCGGTAAGCAGCAGTAAAACAAATCACATGAAACGTACTGCAATCGCCGTTTGGAAAGGATCCGGAAAGGACGGAAACGGCAACCTCACCACCAAGAGCGGAGTGCTCGAGAACACCGCCTATTCCTACAAAAGCCGCTTCGAAGACGGCAAAGGAACCAACCCGGAAGAATTGATCGCCGCCGCCCACTCCGGCTGCTTCACCATGGCCCTCACTTTTAAGCTCGATGAAGCGGGCTACACCGCCACCGAACTCCACACCGACTGTGCCATCGACTTCCAGAATCAGACGATCGTCGAAAGCCACCTTAAGGTAAAGGCACGCGTCGACGGCATCGAAAAGGATGAATTCGATATGATCATCAACGACGCCAAGGAAAATTGCCCGATCTCAAAGGTGCTCGACACCAACATCACCCTCGAATACACGCTGAACTAAGCGAACCTCTCAGGTAAAGAAGAAAGCCCCCCGCCAAATCTTGACGGGGGGCTTTTACATATCCCACCCCAAAGGGCGGTGGAATTTAAATAACAGTAAAGTTTGATAAACCATCAAAAGCTAAGTTTCCGACATCGCTTTGATTGAGTTTATACTACTATAGGTTTGTGCGGAAGCACTTTGTTCGAAACCACCCCCTTCCTACAGGCCGACTGCAGTCCGCGCAAGTGCCGAAAGTGCGTCCCGAATCGTAGCGAGTTCGGGAGTATCCTCATCGATGTCGTGACGTTCCGCGAGGTAGTAAGGATCGTTGTAGGCCACCGTGACGTTGTCGTCTCCGAGGGCATATACCAGCATTTTTTGGGGCAGATCGATCCCGACACTCCGCTCTTCCTGCAGCAGGGGGGTGCCGAGTTGCGGATTGCCGAACACGATGAGTCGCATGGCCGGAAGTTCCAGGCCGACGGAGGCTGCATTAGCCTGATGATCAAGCTCAGCGATGATGCGGAGATTAGCATTCCCCACAATCGCGGCGCGTAATTTTGCGTACACGCTGTCTACCGATCCGCTTACCGTGATATCCATCACTCCTTCGTTCAGGCTGACGTCATTATCGGCGGCGTTCACAACATTGTCGTTGCCCACACCGGCAGCCAGTGCCCCAAGGTCGTCTCGCATATCGACCAGGGTGGACGCCGCGGATACCCCGTGCCGATTCGCCAGGTACTCGACGGTGTTGTAGGCCAGGATGACGTCGTCGTCCTCTGCTTCGTACACGAGCATTTTTTGGGGTAGGTCCAGTCCCGCCTGCGGATTGATCTGCATCAGCGGAGTGCCCAGCCGGGGATTTCCGAACAATACCGTTCGCGTAGGGCGTAAGGATTCACCTACGGATTGCGCATTGGCGGCGTGATCGACCTGGGCAACGATCGATACTGCAGTGTTGCCGTTCAGCGTCGTGATTAATTTATCGTAGAGCTCCGTAAAATCCCCTCCTTCCGCTTCTACATAATTCAGGCCCGTAACGTTTTTGGGTTCGTTGCGATTAAGGAGATCGGGCAGGTCGTCGTCGTTACACCCAAATGAAGTAATAAGGATGACGGCATATAGGAGTGTCCTTATGATCATGTTCGTGGCTTTGTTGCACCCATAGGACACGATCGGAAACGGGCATGTTCGACATAAAAATGCGGGCAGTGGGATTGACCCCCCACTACCCGCCTCCAAAGCTAAAATGGTGTGAATAGTTAAGGCTGGTACATAAGCGCACCGGCTTTAACGTGGATATAAAGACATAAAAGTTTAAGCGTAATTAATCGACGTTGTCGTGCAGAAAGGAGTTGTTCCGGCGCAGGGGCATGTCCTCGTCGTCGTTGATGCTCCACCGGCTCATTTCATTCTCTTCGCTGGACTTCACGTTATCCAGGGAAATGTTGCGGCGTAAGTAAGCGGGCTGGTTTTCCAGTTCGTTGACCACTTTGGGGTTGCTCAGTTTGGGCAGTTCGCTGCGCTGGCGGAGGGCCTCCCGGCGTTCCCGATCGCGCAGTTCCATTTCCCGGCGCTGGGCATCCCGGCGGGCATCCTCCTCTTCCTGCATGAAGCTCTGGGTGAAGCTGCCGCTGTCGCGGCGGCGGGCCCGCAACCGGGCCTTTGCTTCCTCCATGTCCTCAAACTCTACCGTGCGGCTGTTGGGTTTTCCGTATCCGACGGGGTCCTCTTCTCCGGTGATTTCCTCCAGGGAGGCCCGACGCTGCTTCTCCCGACGGTCTTCGTCCAGGTGGACGACCTCCCGCTCGGGTGCGACGTTGCGATTGGCTGCCTTGCGGTTACCGAATCCGGTAGCAATGACGGTCACGCTGATGTGTTCGCCCAGCGATTCGTCGAAGCAGTTACCCCAGATAAGGTCCGTACCGTAGCCGGCCTCTTCCTGAACGAACTCGGTGATCTCGAAGATCTCGTCCATCGTCACCTCACGGGTACCGCTGGTGATGTTCAGCAGGATGTGGTTCGCACCCCGGATGTCGTTGTCCTCGAGCAGCGGGCTGTGGAGCGCCTGATCTACCGCCACGCGGGCCCGGTCGTCCCCTTCGGCCTTGGCCGTACCCATGATCGCTACGCCACTGTCGCGCATAACGGTGTTTACATCCTCGAAGTCGACGTTCACGTAACCGGCAACGGTGATGATTTCCGCGATGCCCTTTGCGGCCGTCGTCAGGATGTTGTCCGCCTTGCTGAAGGCTTCGCTGAGGTTGAGGTTTCCGTGGATCTGCCGCAGCTTGTCGTTGGAGACGACGATGAGGGTGTCCACATTGTCCTTCAGCTCCTGAAGGCCTTCCATACCGTTATTGGCGCGGCGGCGACCCTCAAAGGTGAAGGGCAGGGTGACGATGCCGACGGTAAGAATGTTCATTTCCCGGGCCGTACGGGCGATGATCGGGGCGGCACCGGTTCCGGTACCACCGCCCATTCCCGCCGTGACGAACAGCATGCGGCAGTTGTTGTGTAGGTACTTCTTTACTTCTTCGACGCTTTCTTCGCAGGCGAGCTTGCCGACGTTGGGCTTTGAACCGGCTCCCCGACCTTCGGTGAGGTTGGGACCAAGCTGGATTTTAGTGGGCACGGGGCTGAGCTCCATGGCCTGGTGATCGGTATTACAGATGGCGAAATCAACGCCGATGATACCCTGTTCGTACATATTGTTGACGGCGTTGCTGCCGCCGCCGCCGACGCCGATCACTTTGATGATGGGAGATTCTCCCTGTGGAAAGTCGATAGTCATGGTTATTATTTTATATCTCGGTGCGCTGGGTCGATCGCCTGGCGATGTGTGCTTCCTGCTCCGAGTGAGTTATCTGAGTTGGATGGTAAGGCTGCCGTAGCAGCGGATGATAAGAAGCGGTCTGGTTAGGGTTAAAAATCCCGGTCTGGTTCCGCTTCGAACCATTCCTTGGTGCGCCGGAAGACGTTGTCGAACCAGCTCGGTCCGTTGGCCTCTTCCTTAATTTGCTCCTCGAGCTCCATTTCGGTCACGGGCTCCTCCTTCTTCACGGGGGCGGGCTTTACCCGTCCGGCGTCGATGTCGGCAAATCCCTGCAACAGCAACCCTACTCCGGTCGCGTAAATCGGGCTGGTCAGCCGTTCGGTGTAGCCGTGCGCCAGGTGCTCTACCGGCGACCCGATGCGGGCGCTCAGACCGGTGTGCAGCATGGTCAGTTTGTCGAAATCCCGCAGCAGTGCTCCCCCACCGGTCAGCACGATGCCTCCGATGAGTTGACTACCGTCGAATCCGGCCCGGCGAATTTCCCACAGCACGTGGTCGAGAATTTCCTCGGCCCGCGCCTGGATGATCAGGGACAGGTTCTTTTCGCTGATTTCCTTCGGCTCCCGACCGCGCAGCCCGGGTATCACGATCACGCGGTTTTCGTACACCTCACTGGCGAGGGCACTGCCGTAGTTGATCTTTAGTTTTTCGGCGTGCTCCTCCATCACGGTGCAGCCCGCCTTGATGTCCTTAGTGATCACGTGTCCTCCGAAGGGAATGACGGCCGTGTGCCGGATGATGCCCTCCTGGAAGATGGTAATGTCAGTGGTACCGCCACCGATGTCCACCAGGGCGACTCCCGCGAACTTTTCGTCGTCGTACAGGACGGATGCGGAGCTGGCGATCGGTTCCAGAGTCACGTTAGCCATCCGTAGACCGGCCCGCTCGACGCAGCGATTGATGTTGTTGCTGGCGGTGATCTGGCCGGTAATGATGTGGAAATTAGCCTCTAATTTCGATCCGGACATACCGATCGGGTCGACGATCCCCTGCTCGTTGTCCACGGTATACTCCTGGGGGATAACGTGCAGGATCTTGTCTCCCGGAGGCAGCACCAGTTTGTGCATGTCGCCGATCAGCCGGTCGATGTCGCGCTGGCCGATCTCCGAGTGGGTGTTGTCGCGCATCAGCATGCCCCGGTGCTGGAGGCTCTTGATGTGCTGGCCGGCGATTCCGACGTGGACCGTCTCGATGGACTGTCCGCTGGCCTGTTCGGCGAGTCGGCGGGCTTCCGTGATGGCGCGGACCGTCTTTTCTATATTCGAGACGACGCCACGCATGACGCCCTCCGATTCGACCTTCCCGGTACCGAGAATTTCCACCCGGCCGTGTTCATCGCGCCTCCCTACGAGGGCACAGACTTTGGTGGTGCCGATGTCGAGTGCGGCAATAGTTTGTAATTGAGTGGTATCAGTCATTATATCCAAAGGTTTAGAAAAAAGTGAGGGAGCGCGCAGGGTCATTGCCCGCTACCGTGAATGTGGGTGTGCAGTTAGATTTTTTTCGCCACCACCTGGTCGGAGTAGCGTAGGTCAAAGCTCCGGTACTTCCTCCACCCTTCATAGGGAAGTCCTTCGCGGTAAAATATTTTGAGTCTGGTGAGCCGTTCCGGCGTAATTTCTTCGTCGTACCGACCGAGGTAGATGACCTGATCGCCAATCTTGGGAGCCAGGACCAGTTCGCCAGTGGCCGTAACGCTGATCTGCTCGATGAGTGCGTTGAGAAACTCATCTTGTCGCAAATAGTGGCCCAGGGCCATCAGCTGGGACAACTGGTGCTGGGGATCCGACCGGTAGTTGTCGGACCAGGGCACGACATTGCCCGTGACCACCGGCACCCGCACGGTATAGTTCGTGCTGAGCGGCAGCCGCACCCCCTCCCGGTCGAGGTAATAGTTTTGTCCGTTTTCGGCAATGATGCGCAGCAACGGCACGCGCTGGTTTACCGAAATGTTCAGGATCATGCCCGCATCGACGTACGCCTCGGCATCTCCGACGAAAGCCTGTTCTTCGAGTACCTCCTCCACCCGTTCGATGTCGATGTCGGACAGTTTGAGCTGATCGAGGGGCTTGGTGAAGCTGGCACTGAGCAACTCGAGCAGTTCCTCCGGTTCCACCAGGTTGGCGTTCTCGTCGAGGGGCACCACTACCGGCCGCACGGCAACCACGTGGGCCGCTTCCCGCTCGGTAATGGCCGAAATAGCCAGTACCGCTACGCCGAGGGCAACGAATATCCATCCGTACAGCCGGGTGAGTACGAACACCCCGGCAAGGAACCGGCTGATGAACCCGCTTTTAGTGGCCATAGTGTAGTGATTTTCTGCGGTGTTGGGCGACGATGCGGGGCACCAGGGCGTCGATGTTGCCCGCCCCCAGCAACAACAGCACCCCGTCCTTAAGTTCCGCGGTCAGCTCCAGCATTTGGGTATCGGTCAACAACCGGCGTTTTTCATTTTTCATTAGTCCGTACACCAACTGGCTCGTCACCCCGGGAATGGGTTCCTCACGGGCCGGATAGATCGGAATGATGATGGCTTCATCGAGCAGGTCGAGGGCCTTGGCGAAGCCAGGGGCGAAGTCCTGGGTCCGGCTGTAGAGGTGGGGCTGGAAAACGCCTCTAATGGTCCGGTTGGGGTACAACTCCCGCGCCGCCGAAATGGCCGCCCGTAGTTCCGTGGGATGGTGGGCGTAATCGTCGATGATCACCACATCCCCGTTCCGCAGTACCGTTTCGAAGCGGCGCGCAATGCCGTGGAAATTGGCGAGCCCTTCCCTGAGGTGAGATTCATCCCCTCCCGCCAGCCGGGTCACAGCGCAGGCCGCAACGGCATTCTCGACATTGTGGCGGCCGGGCAGCGAGGTGCGTAGGTTCTGGATCAGGTGACCGTCGGGCTCCCGCAGGTCGAAGTGAAACGCTCCGTCCTCTACCCGAATGTTGTGGGCGCAAAAGTCGCCGGTGCCGATCCCGAAGGTGGATACCATCACTTCCTCCAAATCCGTAAAGTGCTCGGCAATGTCGTAGCGCACGATGAGTTGTCCGCCGGGCTTGATCTGCCGGGCGTAAGCCCGAAAACCCGTTTCGATCATCTGCGCGTGGTCTCCGTAGATGTCCAGGTGATCGGGATCCGTCGAGAGGATCACCGCGATCTCCGGCGTCAGGCGCAGGAAGCTGCGGTCGTACTCGTCGGCCTCCACCACCACCCAGTCGCTTTCGCCGTGTACGTAGTTGCCGTCGAAGTCCCGCGCGATGCCGCCCAGGAACGCCGAGGGGTCGAGCCCCGCCGTCATCATCAGGTAGGTCGTGATGGTGGTGGTGGTTGTCTTGCCGTGGGTGCCCGCAATTCCGATGCAGCGCATGTGCCGACTGATGAGGCCCAGTACCTCCGAGCGTTTCATCACCGAATAGTCGCCCGCCGTGACATGCACGAGTTCCGGAAAGTGCTTTGGCACCGCAGGGGTGTACACGATCAGTAATTCACTAGACGGCGGCGGTATTTCCTCCGGACGCGCGGTGTAGTGAATTTCCATACCCTCCTTTTCCAGGGTACGGGTGAGTTCCGTCGGAGTTTTATCGTAACCCGATACCAGCACCCCGCGACGGTGAAAGTAGCGTGCCACCGCAGACATTCCGATGCCGCCGATACCGATGAAGTATACCTGTTTGAGGTCAGACAGCTGCATGGACGGTTGTTTGGGTAGATGGAGAATATAGGAGGTTCAGGGCTTCTTCGGCAATCCGGGTCACGGCACCCGGCTTGGCTAATTTTCGGGCATTTTCACCGAGCTCCCGGCGCCGGTCGGGATCGTCGAGCAGGGCATACACTTCGGGCACGAGGCGCTGGGCTACTTCACTATCGGGCACCAGTACCGCGGCGTTTTCCTTGGTCAGCGCTTCGGCGTTTTTGGTCTGGTGATCCTCGGCAACCCAGGGCGAGGGTACTAGAATGGTCGGCTTGCCGAGATACTCTACCTCGGCAATGGTGGTAGATCCCGCACGCCCGATGACGACGGTGGCGTCTGCGTACGCCTCGTCCATTTTATCCAGGAAGGCCGAGAGGTGTACGTTGGGCAAAGCCGCGGTGGCCGCACTTTCGTAGGTTGCCAAATAATGCTTGCCGCATTGCCAAATCCACTGCACCTGCGGACGCGCCCTGATCAGTTCCGTGCTGCTTGCCATGGCTTCGTTGAGTGACCGGGCACCGCCCGAACCGCCCATCAAAAGTATCGTCTGCGTAGCATTATTTTTCTTATCGGCAAGAGCGGCGGAGCGATCCAGCAACTGCTGCCTTACCGGATTGCCCGTCACGACGAGTTTGTCGGCCGGGAAAAACCGCGACATCCCCGCGAAGGCCACGCATATCTTATCGACCCGACTGGCCAACCACTTGTTCGCCAGGCCGGCAAATGCGTTGGGCTCCTGGATGAGGGTGGGAATGCCCATGCGCGCGGCGGCGTAAAGCACCGGTGCTCCCGCGTACCCGCCCGTACCGATCACGACGTCCGGCCGGAAGTCGCGCAGAATCTGCCGCGACCGGAAGAGGCTGCTCATTACCTTAACGGGGAAGGCCAGGTTGTCCAGGGTAAGGCGACGCTGCAAGCCGCTGATCCAGAGTCCCTCGATGCGGTAGCCCGCGGCGGGGACCTTGTCCATCTCCATACGGCCCTTCGCCCCCACGAAGAGGAACTCGGCATCCGGACGGAGGCGCTTCAGCTCGTCGGCGATCGCGATGGCGGGGAAGATGTGCCCCCCCGTGCCGCCACCACTGATGATGAATCTCGGTGCTCTAGCTTGCATCGGCGGTCATGGCTTCTATGTACTTCGATACCGACATCAGGATGCCAAGCGAAACACAGGTGAATAATGTACTCGTTCCTCCCATACTGATCAGCGGTAGCGTCAGTCCGGTCACGGGTAGTAAATCAAGATTGACGGCAATATTGAGAAATGCCTGGAGGAGTAGCGATAGCCCCAGGCCAAAGGCCACCATGGCCCCGAAGGCTTTACTGCTGCGCGTGACCAGTCGAATGACCCGCACGAAGAGCAGGAGGTAAATGCCGATGATGATCACCCCTCCCAGGGCCCCGTATTCCTCGACGATGATGCTGTAGATAAAGTCCGATTGCGCGCTGTACAGCGTATGCCGCTGGGTGGAATTTCCCGGTCCGACGCCGATCACACCGCCGTTGGCAATGGCGATCATGGCTCCGGTGATTTGCCTGCGGTCGTCCACCTTGGCGGCGGCGGGATTGAAGTACGTCTCGATCCGTTTCTCCCAGGTGGCGGCCCGGGGCACGAGGTTCGGATACTTAGAACCGACCATCACCAGGATGCTGAACACACTTATGCCCAGCAGAATCAACATGAAAATATACTGCATCGCCACCCGTCCCACGATCATCATGAGGATGCAAACCACGAACAGCATAATGGCCGAAGAGAGGTCACTCAGCGCAATCAGCAAACAGATGCCCAGCACCGGCAATATAATGGGAACAAAGGCCTCCTTGAAGTCCTTGATGATGTCCTGCTTCGACCCGATCGCCCGGGCTACGAATAGAATCAGGGCCAGTTTAGCAAAGTCGGAACTCTGGAAAGTGAGCCCGATGCCCGGTACGGTAAGCCACCGCCGCGCGCCATTGATGTCCGTACCGAATACCTGTGTCAGCAGCAACAGCAGGATAGCGATCACGAGCATGGAGGGCGCCCACCGCGAGTACTTCGTGTAAGCGAGCAAGTGCCCGATGTAGATCACCACCAACCCGAAGCCGAGGATCACGCCGTGCTTGATGATGTATCCGCTGACCGCACCCCCCGAGTTCCGGTAGGCCAGGTTGGCCACGGCGCTGTACACCGCAACCATCGACACGAGCGAAAGGATGAAGATGATGGCCCACAGCACGCGGTCTCCCCGCAGCTCGGTCGCGATGCGCGTTGATAGATTCATGCGGTCAGGGTTTTAACGTGGTGGCGAAACTGGTCTCCCCGGTCTACGTAATTCTTAAAGAGGTCGAAACTGGCACAGGCCGGACTGAGTAAAATGCGGTCGCCCGGCTGCGCAAGTTGCTTAGCCTGGCGGACGGCTTCCTCCGCTCCCCGCGTTTCGATAATGTGCCCAATGTGTCCCCGGAAAGCTTCAAGCAGTTTTTCGTTGTCCGCACCCAAACAAATGAGGGTGTGAACTTTATTTTCTACTACTTTATGTAGCACTTCATACTCATTTCCCTTATCGGTGCCTCCGGCGATCCAAACGGTCGGTCCGTCCATCGCTTCCAGAGCGAAGTAGGCGCTGTCGACATTCGTCGCCTTGCTGTCGTTGATCCAGGTGCGGCCGTCCGCGGTGGGTATCACTTCCATCCGGTGGGGAGCCGGCTGAAAAGTAGTCAGTGCGGCAGCGATTTTTTCCGGCGCCACACCCAGCAGCAGCGCGATCCGACTTGCGAACAGGGCGTTCATCGCGTTGTGGCGACCACTGAGGGGGCCTCCGGCAAGATCGAAGGTGTGCCCGTCTACGGTGATCTCCCGGCCGTTCACCTCCCTATCCGGGTTTACCAGCGTCACGGCAGCGTTCACCCTATTGCGGCGGCGCGCAGGTGCAATGGAAATTGGATCAGCAAGCAACAACAGGTGGTCCCCAGACTGCTGATTCAGCGCGATGCGGAATTTACTGTCCGCATATTTCTCCAGGGAATAGCTGTAGCGATCGAGGTGATCCGGCGTGATATTCAGGATAGCGGCGATGTCCGGTCGGAAGGCTACGATTCCGTCTAACTGGAAGCTGCTCAGTTCGAGAACGTAGACGTCCTGTGCGGGATGGTCGACCAGCAAGCGGGCAAAGCTGTCCCCCAGGTTGCCCCCCGCCATCGCCTTCACTCCGGCGCTGACCAACAGGTGATGGGTGAGCATGGTGGTCGTTGTCTTTCCGTTGCTGCCGGTGATGCCCACGATACTCGATTCTGGTGCCACAAAGCGCGCGGCAAATTCGATCTCGGAAATTACCGGAATACCGGCCGCCTTCAGCTCCACAATGAGGGGAACGGTATCCGGAATGCCGGGGCTCTTTACGACTTCAGAAGCAGTCAGAACGCGCTCGCGGCTGTGTCCGCCGGTCTCGTAAGCGATACCCGCCTCCTCCAACTCCTGCAGAAATTTAGGATCCCCCTGCCCCGCATCGCTGACGAACACATCGTACCCCTCGCGCTGCCCCAGGCGGGCGGCACTTGCTCCGGATTCTCCGGCACCGAGGATGATGAGTCGTTGTTCCATGATCGGGCTAGCGTAGTTTAAGGGTGAGGATGGTAGCGACGGCCAGGAGGACACCGATAATCCAGAAACGGATCACGATCTTTACTTCCGACATGCCCCCTTTCTGGTAGTGATGGTGGAGCGGAGACATGCGTAAAATGCGCCTACCCGCGCCGTATTTTTTCTTGGTGTACTTGAAGTAGCTCACCTGAGCGATCACCGATAAATTTTCGATCACAAAGATCCCGCACAGGATGGGAATCAGCAATTCCTTGCGCAGCATAATGGCCAGGGCGGCGATGATTCCTCCCAGGGCCAGTGAACCGGTATCCCCCATAAATACCGCGGCAGGAAAGCTGTTATGCCACAAAAAGCCGAGGCAGGCACCGAACAGACAGCCGCTGAAAACAACCAGTTCCTGGGTGCCGGGCAGATGCAGAATACCGAGATAATTGGCGGCGATCGCATTACTGCCCACGTAAGCAAAGACGGCCAGCGTACCGGCGATGATGGCCGAGGTGCCGGTGGCCAGGCCGTCGAGTCCATCGGTCAGGTTTGCTGCATTAGAAACCGCCGTGACGATGAAAACGATCAGGGGAACGAAGATGATCCAGGCCAGCTGCCGCCCGATGCCGAAGACGTTGGCGTAAGTCAGTACGCTGTCCTTGAGAAAGGGAACGTTGGTGAGCGTCGTGCGGTAATTCGCCCGTTCGACGGTGGTACCGTTGTCCAGGGTAACCGCCTCTACTGCTCCTACCCGCTGTTCGGTAGTAATACCGTCCGCCTCCGCCTGGGCTACGTTCATCCGCACGACCACCTGCTCGCTCATGAGCATGATTAGGGCCACGAGCAGACCCAGCCCGATCTGCCCCATTATCTTGAACTTGCCGGCCAGCCCATCCTTATTCTTGTGCTTGATCTTGAGGTAGTCGTCGATGAAGCCGATCGCCCCCATCCAGACCGTAGCGACGAGCATGGTGATGAGGTAGATGTTGTCCAGCCGCGCAAACAGGATACAGGGAAGCAGCACGGCGAGCAGGATGATCACCCCACCCATGGTCGGGGTTCCCTTTTTTTCCAACTGCCCCTCCAGTCCGAGATCGCGGACCGACTCTCCGATCTGTTGCCGGCGCAGGTAGCGAATGATGCGGCCGCCGGTAACGATGCTGAGCAGCAGCGACACGATAATGGCCACCCCGGCCCGGACGCTGAGGAAGTCCAGCAGGTTTGCTCCGGGGAAGTCTCCGAAGGTCGCTTTCATCCAGTCGAATAGCTCAATTAGCACGGGCAAACTCCTTTAGGGCGTTAGCTAATTCGATCCGGTCGTCAAAGGGGAAGCGCTCCCCGCCGATCTCCTGGTAGGTTTCGTGTCCCTTCCCGGCAACGAGGATGACCTCGTGTCCCATGCGCACCGCCGTACGGATGGCCTGCCGCCGGTCCGTGATCCGCAGTACACGGTGCACCAATTTTGCCGGCACGCCGGCCTCCATCTCGTCCAGAATGGTTTCCGGCGATTCCGAGCGCGGGTTGTCCGTGGTCAGGATGGTCTGGTCGGCCAGCTCGGCCGTCACCCGGGCCATTTCGGGACGCTTGGCGCGGTCGCGGTTTCCTCCGGCACCGATCACGCAGGTCAGTCGGTGCCCTTCCGGCAATAGGGCACGGAGCGTTTCCAGTACGTTGCGCAGGGCATCGGGGGTGTGGGCGTAATCGACCAGGGCGGTTACCCTTCCGCTGGGGTCGGCGACGTGCTCCAGTCGCCCCTCGGCTCCGCGGAGTGCGCTCAGTGCGACGAGCACCTCCTGTTCTTCCTGGCCGAGCAAGACGGCCACCCCGTAGGCAGCCAGTAGATTGTAGGCATTGTAGCGGCCGAGCATTTTGAAGAATACTTCGGTACCGTTTACGTCCAATTGCAGGCCCTGGGGCGTATTGGCGAGCAGGCGGGCGTGAAAGTCTACCATGGTCCGCAGGCTGTAGCGATAGATCTTCGCGTCGGTGTTCTGCACCATGACCGACCCCCGCTTGTCGTCGGCGTTGATCAGGGCAAATCCGGTCTTGGGTAGCCGGTCGAAGAAGGTTTTCTTGGCCCGGATGTACTCCGCAAAGCTGCCGTGGTAGTCGAGGTGGTCGTGGGATAGGTTGGTAAACACCCCGCCCGCAAAGTGCAGTCCGTACGTACGCTGCTGGTGGACGGCGTGGCTGCTCACTTCCATGAATACATAATCAGTTCGGGCATCGCGCATATCCGCTAAAGCCGACTGGATCGCCAGGGCATCGGGGGTCGTGTGGGTGGCCGACCGGACTTCCTTGCCGATCCGCACCTCTACCGTCGAGAGCAGCCCGGCACGGTACCCCAGTGCGGTGAAGAGGTCGTGCAGAAGCGTGGTGACCGTTGTTTTTCCGTTGGTGCCGGTGACGCCTACCAGTTGCAGGTCCTTGCTCGGTGAGCCGTACCAGGTATCGGCCAGCAGGGCGAGGGCAATGGCCGAGTCTTCCACTAAAATGAGGGGAACCCGGTCGTCCGCATGGCTACCGTCACCATACACCGCTTGCTCCGCAACCACCGCCACGGCTCCTGCGTCCACCGCCCGCTGAATGTAGTCGTGTCCGTCCACCTGCGTACCGCGCACCGCTACGAAAAGGAATCCGGCTTGTACCCGTCGGCTGTCGAAAGCAATGCCGCTCACGCGCACATCTCCGGCTTCCGCAGGGGAGCTGAGTGACAGGGGGGATATGAGTTCTCGTAGCTGCATCGGATCAGCGTAGTATGAGTTCGACGTCCTTGCCCCGTTGTCCGCGTCCGTCGCTTTGCCAGCGCATGTTGACTACCCGTCCGACGCCGCGCGGGTGGACGACGTATCCTTCGTTTTCGAGCACGTAGAGGGCATCCCGCAGGCGCATCCCCCTGACGTTGGGAAATTTCTGTTCCGCCGGGTTGATCGAGGAGAGTGCAACCCCTTCTCCCTGGGCCGACACGAGGGCCAGTTCGGAACCGGGAAGTGAATCCACGCTTACGTTGACGTACTGAAGTACGGTAGCCAGTTCCGGAAGGTAGCCGGCGTCGCGGCTGGGCAGCTCACTGGCGTAGAGCACGGGGCGGGGGCCCTGATTGAGCGGCTCGTGCACCTCGATCATGCTGTTGTAGATGTTGTCGGCGATTTCGCGGAAAATGGGTCCGGCGACCTCCCCGCCGTAATACCCTCCTACCGTAGGATCTTTAACGACTACGATGATGCTGTACGTCGGATTTTCCGCCGGGAAGTAACCGGCGAAGCTGGCCTGGTACTTTTTCTTGCGGTTGCGCTGACTGTAATTCTGCTGGCTCGTTCCCGTCTTACCGGCAAAGCGGTACTGGTCCGTCTTCAATCGCTTAGCGGTGCCGCGGTCTACTACTCCTTCGAGGAGGGACTGAAGTTTTTCAATGGTTGCGGGCTTCGCGAGGCGGCGATCGACCACGGTGGGTTTGTACGCCTCGATCACCCGACCGTCGCGGCGTATGTCGGTGACGAGGTAGGGCTTCATCATTTGTCCACCGTTAGCGACGGCGTTGTAGAAGGTGAGCATTTGCAGGGGGGTCAGGCGACTTTCGTAGCCGATGGCCATCCACGCCTTGGAGATGCCGGAGAATTCGTTCCGGCTGGTGTCGTTGATGAAGGGGGCCCGTTCTCCTTCGAGTTCGATGCCGCTTTCCGCATCCAGGTGAAAGTCCTTGAGCCGTTGCGAGAATTCGTTGCCCGAATAGAGGCTATCCACCAGCTTCGCCATACCGACGTTGGACGACTGCTCGAAGGCGTCGCGCACGGAGATGATGCGCCAGCCGCGGCTCTGCGGACTGGAATCCTCCATGGTCAGATCGTAGAAGGTCTTCACGCCATTTTCGATGTCCACCTCGGAATCCAGGTCGACGAGGCCGTCTTCCAACAGGGCCATCATTGTGGCAAGCTTGAAGGTGGAGCCGGGTTCGTTGGACCGGGAGATTGCGTAGTTATACTGTTCGGCGTAGCGGTTGCGGGAGGAGTTTACCGCGCCGAGGTTGGCCATGGCGCGGATGGCCCCCGTTTTAACATCCATCACGATGGCGGCGCCCCATTCCGCGCGGTGCCTGCGTACCCCGTTCTCCAGGGCGTTCTCGGTGATGTCCTGAATGTTGACGTCCAGGGTGGTGTACACGTTGGCGCCGGTGGTCGGCTCCACGATGGCCAGGTTGTCGGTGGGCAGCCAGATCCCGTTGCCCATATTGAACATTTCCTGCTTCCCGCTTTCCCCGGCCAGCACCTCGTCGAAGGCCCCTTCCAGACCGACCTTGGCTCCTTCTTCCTTGCTGTAACCGATGGTCCGGCGGGCGAGCCAGCCGAAGGGACGTTTGCGGGCGGCGCGTTTCTCGACGATCAGTCCGCCGCCCATCCGCCCCTGGTTAAAGATGGGGAATTTGCGGATGCGGGCCAGTTCACTGTAGCTGACGCTCTCCTTCAGTTTAAAATAATGGTTGGCCACGCCGCTGACGCTATCGCGCATCATGAGCAGGCTATCGCGCCAGGCACCGGGCGTGTGGCCGTCGTCGATGTGGCGAGACAACAGCAGCGCCAGGCTATCGATGTTGTCGTAATAGTCGCGGGGACTCGCCACGTAGGGATCGAAGTGCAGGCTGAAGTAGGGCACCGAAGTGGCCAGGAGGTTGTCGTTGTGGCTGTAGATGTTTCCGCGCTCGGCCTGTACGGTCACGATCCGGAACCGCTCTTCCCCCAATTCCTTAAACTCGGCCTGGCGCACTACGGCGATGTCGACAGTACGGTACACCAGCAGTGCCGCCACCGGGACGATGATCACCGCCAGGATAGCGAAGATGCGAATGAGTACCTCGTCTTTAAAATTTACGGCCACGGGGGGTTAGAATGGGTGGATTAGTGGGGGAAAGGGGTGAGTGGTTGAGTGGATTACTTCGCGACCGGGGCGTAGATTTTCTTTGGTTTACCGCGGTGGAGTCGGAGGCCGGCCGGTCGGACCTGGTCGACGACTTCGGAGCGGAGTCCATTGTACATGTTTTCGCTCTGAAGCGACATGTAGAGCCAGCGTTTTTCTTTGATGTCCGATTCCAGTTCCTGGATGCGACGGACGTTGTACTCGGCGTAGTGGGCGTTACCGATGTAGAGCAGGGCCAGTACTCCTAAAAAGGAGATGAAGCCTAGATTATCCAGTATCAGCGAGGGCACGGAGATGGCCGTGGCACGCTTACGTTTAGTTGCCATTCTAATCACACCTTTTTAGCTGCTCGGGGTAGGGGCCGGGCGTATACACATAGTGGCTGCAAGCAGTGGCCGCCGGACTTTCCGCGGCACCGGACGGTGCTGCGGAAAGTGTTCGGCGTTCACTAAAGCCGCTCCCCCGCCCGGAGTTTAGCGCTACGGGCACGGGAGTTTTGCTGAATTTCTTCAGCGGATGGTAGGGCGGGTTTCTTCGTCAGGATTTTGTAGAGACGGTCAATCTTCCCGTAAAAATCCTTGGTAACGTTTCCTTCCGCATTACCGGTTTTGAGGAAGTTTTTGGTGATGCGATCTTCGAGCGAATGATAGCTGATCACGCTGAGTCGGCCGTGTGTTGGTATCAGTAAGTCGGTGGCTTGTGCCAATAAATCAGTAAGTGCGCCGATCTCGTCGTTAACCTCAATGCGTAGTGCCTGAAACACCTGCGCCAGATAGCGCGGGCGTTGTCCCCGGACCCAGGGCGAAACCACCTGCAGGAAGTCCTGGATGGTAACGATGGGTGCTTGCTCCCGGGCCTCCGCGATGGCGAGGGCCAGGGAGCGGGCGTTGCGCACTTCGCCGTATTCGCCGAGCACTTTCTGCAGGTCTTCCGGACTGTAGTTATTCACTACGTCGGCGGCCGTGCGGTCGGTGCCCGCTCCCATGCGCATGTCCAGCTCCGCGTCGAAGCGAAAACTGAACCCGCGTTCCGCCTGATCGAACTGGTGGCTGGAGACCCCAAGGTCGGCCAGCAGGCCATCGATCCGGTCGACTCCGTAGAGTCTCAGGAAATTGCGCAGGTTGCGGAAGTTGGCGGCTACGAAGGTAAATCTGCTGTCGTCCAGGGCATTGGCCGCGGCTGCTTCATCCTGGTCAAAACCGAACAGGCGCAGGTCTTTAGAACCGGCCTGTTCGAGGATAAAGCGGCTATGGCCACCGCCACCGAAGGTAGCATCAACGTAAACTCCTCCCGGGCGGAGGTTCAGAAAACCGACGCTTTCGCCGGCCAGTACGGGTACGTGGTAAGCCATTTAAAATGGCGCCTCATCTCCGGCACTCGAACCACCCAGTACTTCTTCCGCCAGCGAGGAATAGTCGACAACCTCCTCGTTCAGCAGCTTTTCGTACTCGGCTTCCGCCCAAATTTCAATACGATCGTCCATGGCATTCAGCACGATGTTCTTGTCCGACTTCGCCCAGGCCAGCAACTGCTTCGGAAGCAGAATTCGGTCGGCCGAGTCGGGGACCACTTCACTGGCGCCCCGGTAGAAGAGCCGCGTGAACTGCAGGTTCTTCCGGTTAAACTTGTTGAGCGAGTCCACCTCGGTCTTGATTTCGTCCCATACCGGCTTTGGATACAGCACGAGGCAATTATCAAACCCACGGTTGACGACAAACTTCAAGGTATCGCGGTCACCCAGTCCTTTCAGCAAACCACTAGGCAAACGAAAGCGACCCTTGGCATCAAGCGCCACGTGAAATTCGCCCAGTAAGTCGTACTGATGTGTCATAAACGATCAACGGGGATACAGTTACCCACCGCTAGCGCTAAGGTAACACCTTGTCCCACAACTTACCACTTTATGACACTTTTTTTGCCCGCCTCGTTCCTTATTTATCCACCATTACCGGCGCGGGCGCCGCCCTGAAACCTATCTGCTACTACCCTACCCTAAATTCGCATTTAGCTTACGGCTGCACTTTGTTGAAATGCCCTTTTATTTGGCTTTCCGCCGCTTACGTCCCTTAATCGCGCGTACTGGGTGGTGGTAAAAAGTGGGAACGGAAACACCGAATCGCCCCTGGAAGAGGGAAATAGGTGGAGATTTGGCTGCTACAAAGATCACTCCTTTTGCCGGATGTGCCAAGTCGATCCGACTTACCCTGCTCCCGCGCACCCGCCCTGAACTAAGTCTTTTGCCCGCTGTTGAATTGCCGCTATGCAAACCATCCTCTATATCGGAATCACTATCCTGACGGTTGCCGGCATGGAATTCGTCGCCTGGGCCGCCCATAAGTACCTCATGCACGGGGCGCTCTGGGTCTGGCACGAGGACCACCACCGGCCGCACCACGACAAGGAGGGCTTCTTTGAGAAGAACGACCTCTTCTTTCTGGTCTTCGCCATTCCGAGCGCCACGTCCTATATAGTAGGGCTGAACGTCGCCGGCTGGTTCTGGCTGACCTTCGTGGGGATCGGGATCAGCATTTACGGTGCCATCTACTTTTTGATTCACGATGTGTACATCCACCGGCGGTTCCCCTGGTTCAGGCACCTCGACGGAAAATACAGCCGGGCCATTCTGCGGGCCCATGGTCACCACCACGCCATTACGGAAAAGGACGGCGCGGAGAGTTTCGGCTTACTCGTAGTCGCCAAAAAATACTTCGGAAAGCGTTCGGAGTGGGCAGGCGAGGAGTCAAAGGCGTAATTTAGCGTCGGCATGGAAGATCGACTACTGGATAAAATCGCCGAACCCTTCAATCTACAGCTCCCGGAGTACGAAACGCTGGAGGCGATGATCGACGGCATTCTACCCGCCGTTGCCCGGTTCAGCGAGCCCAATTTACTGCCCGAAGACAGCCCCCTCTACGTCAACAGCTGGGTTAGGATGACGGACCGGCCCGGTGCCACAGAGGTAGTGATGTACCGGTTCCAGGGATATCAGCAGGGGGAGATACGGGTAGTGACCGACGGCGAGATCGGCTCGAAGGCCTACGAAGTGGAAGAAAGTGGAGATCGCATCATCGTCGGAGAGAGTATTATGCGGGATAGCTTCCTGTACGAGCTTTCGTTCATCGACGACGATTTTCTCATCCTCCGGCGGCACGGCAACCTGGCCAATATTCCCCACCCCTACCTCTTCTTCTGCCGGGAGGCCATCGGGACCCGGCTTACCTGGAACGAAGCACTTGAGCGCTTGGTCGATAAGTACCGCAACAGTCAGTTTCCCCTGCTGGCCGTGGGGCTTTTCGTGGCCGCCATGATCGCGCTCCTGATCTACTTCCGCTAGTCAAACAGGCTGCTCGCAACCCGGTAGGTATTTGCGTGACCCTCGATGATGGTCGCCAGCCGCTCGCTGTACCCCCCTCCCATACTGATGGCAACCGGAATACGGCGGTCGCGACAGGATTCCAGTACGTAACGGTCCCGCTCCCTGCACCCCGTCAGACTCATCGCGAGGCGACCGAGTTTATCGGTGGCCAGTACGTCTACCCCACTGAGGTAGAATACGATGTCGGGCCGTAGCCCGTCCAGTAACCCCGGTAAGTGACCGCGCAGGGTATCGAGGTAGATGGCATCACCCGTCCCGTCGGGTAGTCCAATGTCCAGATCGGACTTTTCCTTTCGCACGGGATAGTTGCGCGCGCCGTGCATACTGAAGGTGAACACCCGGGGTTCGTTGGCGAAAATTCGTGCGCTACCGTTGCCCTGGTGTACGTCGAGATCGACAATGAGCGCGCTGGAAATTTCTCCGGTATGGAGCAATTCGTTGGCCGCGATTGCGATGTCGTTGAAGACGCAGAATCCCTCCCCCCGGTCCGCGAAAGCGTGATGGGTGCCGCCGGCGACGTTGAGCGCCACGCCATCCTGCCTGGCGTAACGGGCACAGTCGAGGGTTCCCTGGGCAATCACCCGGCCACGTGCGATCAGTTCCGGGCGCATAGGAAAACCGATGGCGCGGGTCTCCTTTGCCGTCAGCGTATTGGTCCGCAGCTTGCTCCAGTACGCTTCCGTATGGGTGCGCAGAATTGCCTCCTCGGTCAGGGGTTCAGCGGTGAAGAACTGACTTTCCGAGAGGGTTCCCTCGTACAGCAGTTGCTCGGGTAGCAGGGTGTACTTCTCCATCGGGAAGCGGTGCTTCGGAGGGAGGCGGTAACGGTAAATCGGACTGTACGCAACGCGCATTCCCTAGTTGACCCGCTTATAGGCGTAATCCTGAAAGCGCAGGATGTTGACGAACTTGTTCTCGAAGCGATCGATGACCGCCTCCTCCAGGTCGGTCGCCGTGGCCGGTACGACCGCTACGGGAGAGAACTGAAAGCTCGTATGCATCATGTCTTCCGGATTTCGCTCCAGCTCGAACTGGAACCGGGTACCGTAGCGGGCCGCCATACGGAAGAAGTAGGAGGTTACGTCGTAACCGATGAAGGCCTCGTCGCGCGGGAGGGCATTGTACCGTTCGTAAAACTTGCGGCGGAATTCGCGGACCTGCGAATTCAGGGGATCGATGAAAACGCTGCTGCTGATGTGCACGTTGGCCCCTTCAATGAAGTCGGCGTTCAACCGTTCGAACTCGGCCCACTGGGGCAGGCCGTATACGGCAACATTGTCCCCGCCCTCGGCCGCGGTGGCCTGGTAGACCTGCCGCAGGAAATTGGATACGAACACCTCGTCTTCGTATACCGGCACCATGAATACGGTACGGCGGCCCCGTAGGTACTGCGACAGATCCGGCACCGCTCCGCTGATGATCATCTCTTCGAGCGGCTCTACCTGATCGTCGCCCGTAAGAAGTTTGTACTCGTCCTGGAAGTAAGCCAGTCGCGCCCGTTGTCCCGCCTGGGCGACCAGTACGATGCGGTCCGCTCCCTGGGTACGGAAGGCGTGGCCGAGTAGGCTGCGTAAGTGAGTTTCCAGGGTAGGATTTACCTGAATGTAGTTGGGGTTTGATTCCGTGATACCGGTGGCGGCGCTGTAAGGGGAGATCAGTACCTTTTCCTGTCCGCGGACGGCTTCGGCCAGTTGGGTTACCTGCTGTTTCAGGTAAGGGCCGATGATGAGCTGGGAACGTTGGTATTCGGGAGATTCGATGATCGATTCCACCTTGCGGGCATTAGCCCGTGAATCCTGCACCCGCACGTCGAAACTGATATCCGGACTACGCAGTTCTTCCATTGCCAATTCCGCACCGCTGTAGAAATGCAGGGCCCAGAGCGAATTGGCGTCCAGGCGCTCGGTCTCCCCGCGGTAACGATCGGTAAGGAAGGGGAGCACGAAATCTACCCCGTAACCGGTGAGCAAGCGCGATCCATTCCGTCCGGTACCGGTCTGGCGTACGGGGGGAAGGCCGGGGGCCAGGGGTGTCGTAGCCGGTGGTGGCGTGTACGCGTGGCTGCCGTCCTCCACGATGGGCGGTGCATCCGCCGTTGCGTTTTCCTTCCACGTGACCGTGTCCATCGGTTCGGTGGGCGCATTGACGTAGATGTACGTTCCGGTTTCGGGATCGAATACGCGGCGGCTCTGAACGGGGTCGAGGTCGTCGCTGCCCCGGTCCGGGCGGGTACCGGTGGTGGGCCGGGTGGAGTCGACCGGGCGGAAGAGCTCGCAGGAAGTGGTCACCGTCGTCAGCAGCAGCGCCAGCAGACAGTAAAACAGGGCATTATTCCCACTCGATGGTAGCCGGCGGCTTGGTACTGATGTCATAAACGACGCGGTTGATTCCTTTAACGTTATTGATGATGGCGCTGGACACGGCGGCCAGAAAATCGTAGGGCAGGTGGCTCCATTCGGCGGTCATGCCGTCCGTAGAGGTCACGGCCCTCAACGCAACGGCCTGCTCGTATGTGCGCTCGTCGCCCATCACGCCGACCGATTGCACGGGAAGCAGGATGGTGCCCGCCTGCCAGACTTGGTCATAGAGCCCGTATTCCCGCATTTTGTTGATGTAGATGGCATCGGCTTCCTGCAGCAAGTGCACCTTCGCCGGCGTGATGTCGCCCAGGATGCGAATGGCCAGTCCGGGACCCGGGAAAGGGTGACGGCCGATGAGGTGGGCCGGCATACCGAGTTCGGTACCGACGCGGCGCACCTCGTCCTTGAACAGGTTGCGCAGCGGCTCCACAATCTTGAGGCCCATTTTCTCGGGCAAGCCGCCGACGTTGTGGTGGCTCTTGATGGTTACCGAAGGACCGTGGACACTCACGCTCTCGATCACGTCGGGATAGATAGTGCCCTGCGCCAGGTACTTGATGTTGGCCAGCTTTTTGGCTTCCCGTTCGAATACCTCTATAAAGACCCTTCCGATGGCCTTGCGCTTCAGTTCGGGATCGGATTCACCGGCGAGGGCGGAGTAAAATTCTTGTTTGGCATCGATGGCCGTGACGTTCAGGCCCATGCCTTCGTAGCTCCGCTCCACCTCCTCGAATTCGCCCTTGCGCAGCAGGCCGTTATCGATGAAGAAGCAGAACAGGCGGTCGCCGATGGCCCGGTGCAGGAGCATGGCGGCAACGGAGCTGTCCACGCCACCGCTAAGTCCGAGCAGCACGCGTTCCTCCCCCACCCGCTCACGCAGGTCTTCCACCGTTTGCTCGATGAAGTGCGCCGGGGTCCAGTCGCCGGTACATCCCGCAATATTCATCACAAAGTTGCGGAGCAATTGACCGCCGTCCAGGGTGTGGTAAACCTCAGGGTGAAACTGAATGCAGTAGACGGGTGCTTCGAACCGGCCGTTGTCGCTGCCGAAGGCGGCCACTTCCACGTCGGCCGTAGAGGCCAGCAGCTCGAATCCTTCAGGGAGGTGCTGGATCGTATCACCGTGCGACATCCAGACCTGCGACCCGGTTTCTATGCTTTCGAATAGTCCATCGGACCTGCGTACCCGCCCTAAGTTGGCTTTGCCGTATTCCCGCTTAAGGCTGCGGCTTACCGTTCCTCCGTAGTAATCGGCGATGTACTGTGCGCCGTAGCAGATCCCGAGTACGGGTACTTTACCGATGAGGGCGTCCAGGTCGGGGCGGAGAGCCCGCTCTTCCTTGACGCTGAAGGGGCTACCGCTGAGGATGACCGCCCGGTAGCTTTCGTCGAGCTCCGGCACTTTGTTAAATGGGACGATCTCGCTGTATACGTTCAGTTCCCGAATTCGGCGGGCGATGAGTTGGGTATACTGGCTGCCAAAATCGAGGATGAGCACCTTTTCCGTCATGGCCGCAAATATAGGCAAGGAGTTCGCTCCTCCTACCAGGGCGGGTGCGCGGGTGCCAGGTAATTCGGAAAAAGCAGGCCCAGTGGGCAAGCGCGATACCTACATGTTACACTGGCAGTTCTCCAAACACTCGATGATCAGGCTCACGTCGCGCTCCTTCAGCGAGTACATCACGGACCGTCCGTCGCGCTTAGCACTAAGGATGCCCTTCAGCTTCATCGTCTGTAGGTGGTGGCTGACCAGTGACTGCTCGCTCTCCAGCGCATCGGTGATGCTGCTCACACTTAGGCGCGGATGCTGTTCGAGCAAGTGCACGATACCGAGTCGCAGCGGGTGGGCAACGGTCTTCAGAATAAAGGCGATCCGTTCCAGCTTCTCGGCTTCCTGGGGATTAAGGACAGTAGGCTTTATTTCAGGCACGGCGCGAAAGAGTTGGTAAGGAGTGGACCTTTATACGCGTGGAGGGGGGGAAAGGTTGGGGGGGGTAGTACAGTAGTGGGGTAGTAAGGTAGGGGCACAAAAAAACCCGAAAAACCCACAACAGTAAAGCCCGACAACCGAAATTATAAATAAAAACTACCACAAAAAACAAACAAACAAACCCGCCCGGGCGGCGCCCCGGCCCCCACCCCAACCCACCCCCCAAACAGGC
>NZ_JACIFF010000002.1:58249-200007 GCF_014197245.1 Neolewinella aquimaris
ACCCCCCCCCCCCGAACCCCCGTGGTGCGGGGGGGTGGGGGCGGCAAATAAACTACCTTCCCCCCCCACTACTGTACTGCCCGACTACCGTACTTCTAAATATCCAGTCCCTCAAACACCTCCATCACCTCCCGTACGTGGTCGGCGCTGGTGTTGAGGAGGTCCATTTCCTGGTCGTTGAGTTTGAGTTCGATGACTTGGGCGATGCCGTCCTTGCCGAGTTTGACCGGGACGCCGAGGAAGATGCCCGAGATGCCGTACTCTCCGTCGAGTTGGGCGCAGCAGGGGAAGATGCGGTTTTCGTCGCGGACGATGCTGGCGACCATTTGGGCGGCGGCGGCGCCGGGGGCGTACCAGGCGGAGGTCCCCATCAGTTTGACGAGCTCTCCCCCACCCGACTTGGTGCGGTCGACGATGGCGTCGAGGTCTTCGTCGGAGATCATTTCCGTTACGGGGATGCCGCTTACGGTGGTGTAGCGGGGCAGCGGGACCATCGTGTCGCCGTGGCCGCCGAGCAGCATGGCCTGAATGTCCTTAGGGCTTACGTCTAGTGCCGTGGCGAGGAAGGCGCGGTAGCGGGCCGTATCGAGGATTCCGGCCATTCCGAAGACCCGGTTGCGGGGCAGGCCGCTGGCTTTGTGGGCCGCGTGGGTCATCACGTCGAGCGGGTTGGACACGACGATGATGATGGGGTTTTTGGAATGCTCCATGATGGACTTCGTCACCATGGTTACAATTTTGGCATTGGTGGAGATCAGATCGTCGCGGCTCATGCCGGGCTTACGGGGGATGCCCGCGGTGATCACCACAATGTCACTGTCGGCGGTGGCGGCGTAATCTTCGGTACCGACCAGTCGGGTGCTGTAGTTGTCGATACTTGCCTGTTGCCAGGAATCGAGGGCTTTGCCCCGGGCCATGTCGCCCTTGATGTCCAGTACTACAACTTCGCGTACCAGGTCTTTGTGGGCGAGCACATTGGCTACGGTAGCACCGACATTTCCGGCGCCGACAACGGTTACTTTACTCATTATTCTGTTTCGTTTTGTTGTTTCGTTCTATTCCTAAAGGATAGGGTGTTCTGTTGAAAGATAGATTCAGGAGGTGGGCGAAAGTAGCCAAATTTGTGGTGACCCCCGCAAATGCCGTGCCTCTGACCGTTTGCCACGGCCGCTAGCGTTACTTTTACCCAACCCTAGAATTCCCCCGATGATTGCAAGGCTACTCGCTATTTTTTTCTGTTTTCTCTGTTTGGCCACGCCGGCCCTCCTGGCACAAGGATCATTCGCCACCGACGGCTGCGGCACCACGGAACGCTCCCCGTGGCTAGACAAATACCAATCGGGCAAAATCGCTCCGGTACCCAAATCCGCGGAAACACAGTACATCCCCATCCACCTCACGATCGTCGGGGAAGACGGTGGCTCGGGCTACGCCGACCCGCTGACCCTGATTCAGAGCTTTTTGCTGCTGAACCAAGACTTTCAAAACGTCAACGTACAATTCTACATCGACGGAGACATCGAGTACCTGAACAGCAGCATTTATTTTGACCACGACTTCGCAGACGGGCGCGACCTGCTCGCCAATTTTAACCGCCGCAACGTCTTCAATAATTATGTGGTCGGTAATCCGGCCGGCAACTGTGGATACTACAGTTCAGCGGAGGATGCCATCGTATTAGGGGTCGGTTGCATCAACGGCGGCGACCGCACCTGGAGCCACGAAGTAGGTCACTTTCTCGGACTGCCCCATACGTTCTACGGTTGGGAGGGGGTCGGTGACCTTGATGAGGTGGACGCCTTCAATAAACCCGCCCCGGCCACGGTGCAACTGGGCAGCCGCGCCGTCGAAGTCGAACGGGTCGATGGAAGCAATTGCGAAGATGCCGCGGATGGATTCTGCGATACGCCCCCCGACTACCTACCCGAACGCTGGCAGTGTAACGGCGCGGGCATCTTTGCTGACAGCCTGCTCGATCCGGATTCAACCCGTTTCGCCGTAAGGGGCGAGAACATCATGTCGTACGCCAATGACATCTGCGTGAATAAATTCTCCGAAGAGCAAATTACGGCCATGTCGACCAACCTCACCGGCCGGACCGATCTTGCCCGCGACGACATCCCCGAATTCCGCGCCGCCCGCGGTGAAGATCTTTCCCTGCTTTCCCCCGCTAACCGGGCCGTAGCTCCCTACTCCGATGAGGTCGAACTAAAGTGGAATTCCGTTGCCGATGCAGATTTCTACCTGGTACAACTCAACATCAGTTCCAACTTCAACGGCAGCGTGTTTACCTCCTTTTTTACGTCCGACACCAGCGCCGTTATCCGGGACATTCTTACCCCCAATCGCCGCTACTACTGGCGGGTGCGCCCCCTCAACCGCTTTGACCTCAACAGCACGTTCAGCGAAGTCAGTCAATTTCGTAACGGAGCCACCACCACCGCAACGATCGATGTGGCCCTAGATGCGGCAATTTCGGTCGCACCCAACCCCGCTACCGGTGGCCGGGAAGTAGCGATCACCGGCACTGGCGTGGGCACCGGGGAACTGAACTACCAATTATTGGATCCCAGTGGTCGGGTACTTCTGCAACGAAGCGGAATTCGCGTGGTCGGTGGCAACTTTCGGGAAAGCATTCCGACCTCCACCCTCGCCTCCGGCATCTATTTTTTACGGCTTACCCTCGACGGCAAGCTGGTGACCAGACGAATCGCCGTCACGCCGTAACCGGGCACCGCACCCAACGGGGTTAGTCGACCAGCGTCATCTCCGCCACCAAATGCGGCGCTCCACCGAATTTGTCGATCAGGAACAGCACGTAGCGAATGTCAACCATGATGTTGCGACAGATCGCCGGATCGTAGTAGACGTCCGACATCGTGCTCTGCCACGTACGGTCGAAATTTAGTCCGACCAGCTGCCCCTTCCCATTAAGCGCGGGACTGCCACTATTTCCGCCGGTAGTATGGTTGGAGCCGAGGACGCAGACCGGCATTTTTCCATTTTTATCGGCGTAGGCACCGAAGTCCTTATCCCGGTAGAGCTCACGGAGTTTTTCCGGCACGTCGAATTCATAATCTCCGGGAACGTACTTCTCCAGTACGCCCTCCAGGTAGGTCATGTACGCGTTGTCCGCTCCGTCCATCCCGGTAAATCCCTCAAACTTACCGTAGCTGACGCGGAGGCTGCTGTTCGCGTCGGGGTACATCCGTGCCTCCGGAAAGAAACGGAGCAAGCCGTCCATATAGGGACGTTGCAGGGCGTTGATCCGTTCCGCATAGGCATTGTACCGGTCGCTTACGTAGCGCTCGCTGTGGCGGTTCAGCTGGCGCACGAACTGGAAGCCCCGATCGGCGCGAATATGCTCGATAAATTCGGCCGGGTCGCGTTGTAGCATTTCCAGCAGTAACGTGCCGCGCGTCAGGTAGCTTTCCGCGAATAACCCATCCACGAGGGCATCGTACGAAGCGGCAAAACTGAGCTGATCCCGTACGTAGGTGGACTGATCTTCGGGCGGTACGGCATCGAAGTAAGCGCTCAGCAACGCCCGGGCTACTTCCCGATCGACCTCGGAGTGGTAGCCCTCGTAAAACGATTGCAGGTCGTCCACTAGACTAGGGATTCGCTGGTTGAAGGCCTCGATGCCGTTGTTATCGGCGATGCGGAAGCGGGCATCGAGCAGGTTGGCGATCCGGAAGAGGTCGACGTTGTAGTTGATCTCTCCGATGTAAGCCCGGCTTTTCTCTACGGGAAGTCGTTCGGTGTAAAGCCGATCCAATTGGGGCAACAGATCGCCGTATGCTGCCTTCGCGGTCGGTTTGGACTCCAGGCGGTGGGCAAAATCGCGTTCGAGGGCGCGACGTTTTTCCACGGCGTTGACGGCCGCAACGCCCTGGCTTTCCCCCCGCCACTTCTTCCAGGCATTAGCGATGCGCGCCTGTTTGGAAGCGTAGTCGATCCTCACCTGTGGGTCGGATCGCATGGCACTGTCGATGACGGTCAGGCTGCGGTCACGCATGCCGATACGGATGGGATTGATCACTTCCGTCCGCTGGGCCATCGCGGTAGCTGGCAGATAGAGATCGGTGGTGCCAGGAAAGCCGAAAATCATCGAGAAATCGCCCGGCTTGACTCCCGCGGTACTCACTTCCAGATGACGCTTGGGTACCAGTGGAACATTATTCTTTGAGAATTCAGCCGGACTACCGTCGGGTGCGGTATAAATGCGGAACAGGCTGAAATCTCCCGTATGCCGGGGCCATTCCCAGTTGTCCGTATCGGCACCGAATTTTCCGATGGAAGATGGCGGTGCACCCACCAGGCGGATGTCGCGGTAGGTTTTGGTCACGAATGCGTAGTACTGATTCCCTTCGTAAAATGGCTTGATTAACAGCTCGGTAAAGGGGGGCAAGTCGTAATTGCTCCGCAGGGCCTCGGTGTTTAATTGAATCAGCCGCGTACGTTCCCTTGCTGATGTCGTGTCGCTTACCCCTTCCAGCATACGGTCGGTCACGTCCTCGATGCGATCGATAAAGGTGACGAACAGGCCAGGGTTGGGCAGCTCTTCGCCGGCGTTCATTGCCCAGAATCCATCGGCCAGGTAATTATCTTCGAGGGTAGAGTGGTCCTGGATCGCGCCGAATCCGCAGTGGTGATTCGTCAGCACCAGCCCCTGGCTACTGATCACCTCCCCGGTGCAAAAGCCGCCGAAGTGGACGATGGCATCCTTCAGGCTGCCTTCATTGATGCTGTAAATGTCTTCGGCGGTGATCTCCATTCCCATCGCCCGCATCTCTTCCTCATTGAGGTTTTCCAGGAGAAGCGGCAGCCACATGCCTCCCCCGGCAGACAGGCCATTCGATAGAAATCCAAGGAAAACCAAAGAAAAGAATAAGCGCATGTAGTTAAATTTTGGTAGGTATTAAACGAAGGCCTCGGTGATCTTCCGGTACAGGGTACGGGCGTGTCCTTCTTCCGCTTCGTAGCTCCAACCCGCAATGTGGGGCGTCAGTACGGTGCGATCGCTTCTCCGTAAATACTGGTAGGGCCCGGGCAGTTCGTCGGGATTTAGCTTAACGAAACTTTGTTCCTCGTATTCGTTCACGTCGAGCGCCGCTCCGAGGATGCGATGCTGCTCCATGGCCCCGACCAGCTCGGCGGTGTTGACGACTTGTCCGCGGGCCGTATTGATCAGGTAGAACGGTTTCGCGAAGCGGTCGATCCACTCGCGGTTTACGTAGTTGTGGTTGCCCTCCAAAAAGATGTGGAGGCTCACGACATCCGCCTCGGCCTGCAATTCCTCCAGGCTCGCCTGGGTGGCGTACTGATCGCCGTAGTTTTGACGGAATTTGTCGTGGGCGATCACCCGGCAACCGAAGCCGGATAAGCGTCGTGCCGTCATCTGCCCCATGTTGCCGTACCCGATCAGCCCTACGGTGAGGTACTGGAGCTCGGTCCCGGTGTTCTGACTGCGCACCCACTTTCCCGCACGAACTTCACGGTCGGCCCGTCCGAGGTGGTTCAGCAGCATCAGCATCATGCCCACAGTGTGCTCGGCAACCGTATGCTTACTCCCCTCTGGACTATTAAAAACGGTGACGCCCAATTCTCTGGCATACTCCAGATCGATGTGGTCGGTACCGACGCCCCACCGTGCGACGAAGCGCAGGCGGGGGCCTGCCGCATCCAGCAATTCGCGATCGACGTTAAAGCGGGAGCGCAACACAATGCCGTCGTATTCGGCCAACAACGGCAGTACCTGGGCGCGGGCGCAGGAGCTGTAAATATCTACCGAATGCCCGGCAGCTTCTAGGGCTTCTTGCAGGAACGGGTGAGCTGCTTTATCAAGAAAAATGATTTTCATAGCAGCCAAGGTAAATCACTCTCCGAGATACACTCGGTGTACGCGCGGACCGATGCCCGTAAGTATCTCGTAAGGAATGGTACGGGCCGCGTCGGCAAGCTCCTCAATCGGATGGTCGGGGCCGAATATGATCACCCGGTCACCAACTTTTACGTGGGCAATTTCGGTTACGTCCACCGTAGTCATATCCATACAGACCGACCCGATCGTCGGTGCCAACTGCCCGTGAATCAGCACGGCGAACCGGCCCTCACCGGCCAGGCGGGGCAGGCCATCCGCGTATCCGATACTGAGTACGGCAATCCGGCGATTACGGTCGATGATGCCCCGCCGTCCGTAACCGATGCTGTCACCGGAGGTGCGATCCGTGATCGCGGTAACCGTCGTGGTCAGGCTAAGTACCGTATGCAGTTGTGGCTTCAGGACCGTATCCCCGATTCCGAAAAGCCCGATCCCCAGGCGAACCATATCGTACACCCCACGGGGAAAACGGGTGATGCCATTGCTGTTCAGGGCATGACGTTGCACCCGCGCGCCGCCGCCCTGTAGGTAGTCCTGATAAAGTCGGTCGAAAAGGTCGAGCTGGCGGTGGGTGTATTCGTCCAGTAGTTGATCTTCCGAAGCGGCTAAATGGGTAAAGATGGAGCGCACCACGGTGCCGGCCACCAGCGAAGTTTCGGTGTAGAGCTTCCTGAATTCCTCCGGCCGAAATCCGAGTCGCCCCATCCCGGTGTCGAGTTCCAGGTGGGCCGGAAGGCCGAGGGCCGCGGCAAGACGAAGCTGCTCGGGGTTGTGAACGACGGGTTCGAGGCGCTCCTCGACGAGCAGGGGATAACTGAACGCCTCCGCATTCAGCACCATGATTGGCAGCGTGATGCCCCCGCGACGCAAGTCCCTCCCCTCTTCGGGATAGGCGACGGCGAGGTATTCGGCCCCCGCGTCCTGTACGGCCTGGGCTACGGGCAGCGCACCACTGCCGTAAGCGGATGCTTTGGCCATCACAATTACTTTGGTGTGCGCGGGTAGCCTACTGCGATAGGTCCGGAAATTGTGGCGTAGGGCGGGCAAATTTATTTCCAGCACGGTACGGTGTACCTGCCCGGTCAACAGGTCCGCGACGCGTTCGAAATGCTCGTAGCTCGCACCCTTTATGAGGGTGGTTTGTCGGTGAAAATCCAATCCGGGAAGCACCTGGATCAAATCCTCCACGCTAGAATAATACTCTGCGCCGGGGAAAATTTCCTTCAGTTCCCCATTTGACTCCCCCACCAGAATAAGGCGGTGGATGCGACCTTCGAACAGGGCCTGCAACCGGGTGGCCAACTCCGCGATGGGCTGAACGGTGCCCAGGATGAGGGTCACGCTGCCGTAAGGATCGTGAGTATTCGCAAACTGGATGGCGGCCGCTAGCGCGCTAAAGTCGTTGCTGTAGCTGTCGTTGATGACCGGACCGCCGTCCTTACCCTCCCTTCGCTCCAACCGGTTTGTGAGGGGAACGAGGTGCTGGACACGCGTGGTAAGCACCTCCGCCGGCACACCCAAGCGATACGCACAGGCTACGGCGGTGCGGGCATTGTCGAGGTAGGGAGCCGGCCAATCGGGGAGACTGATGTCGATCGAAACCCCGTCGGTAGTGAGTCCGTGCCTCCCCTCGCCGCTCCACCGCAGCACGTTTAAATTTTCGCCTTCCGCCGCTGTCGGAGAATCGGGAAACAGAGCAATCGGTGCCACGAGCCATTCCGTATCCCGGAAGAGGGCAAGTTTTTCCTTTCGCAGTTCTTCCGGCGAAGTGAAATTTGCGAGGTGAGCCGTGCCTAAACTCGTAAGTGCGCCGCAGGTAGGTTGAATGACGTCACGGAGCAGTTCCATCTGCCCCGGGCGGCTGATTCCGGCCTCGAAGACGGCTACCTCGTGGGTATCGTCCAATTGCCAAACGGAAAGCGGCACGCCGATGGCTGAATTATAGGACCGGGGACTCGCGCACACACGGAAGGTGCCGGAAAGCAACTGGGTCAGCCAATCCTTGACGATCGTTTTGCCGTTGCTGCCCGTGATCCCCATCACCGGAATAGAGAACTGCCTACGGTGGTATGCAGCTAGCCGTTGCAACAACTCGAGTGGCTGCTGGACGATCAGAATGGTCACGGAACTTCCGGATTGCGATTTCTCAACGGCCTTCGCTACCGCTTCAATTTCCGTACGATGGGTATCCAGTTGGTCCGCCGCCACCGCGAAATGCCGCACGCCACGGTGCAGAAGCGGGGCGATAAATGCGTGACCGTCACGGCGTTCGCCAGAAAGTGCGAAGAAAAGTACGCGGTCGCCCTGTCCGACGAGCCGGCTGTCGACTACCAGTTCGTGCTTCCGATAGGTCCGGTAAAGTTCGGGCAGCTGACTACGGATATTGGGAATATGCCACTCTCGCATTGTCGAAGATCGTAAATTTGGCCGATGCAAGTGCCCAAGATTCAGAAAGCCGTAGCGGAATTCAAACGTTGGATGTTAACCGAGGAGGCCGGTGAGCTTCTTCCCCTCTGGGAGACACAGAAGAACTGGCAAGATCACTTCTATGTGGAGTCCAAACAGCTCGCGAATGCCTACGACGATGCCCTAGACAGCAAAACCAATCGCCGCCACTACCGCCGCGGTGGGTATGATCCGAAGCGCAGCATGCAGGCCATTATGGAGTGGGAACCCGACTTCGTACGGGATGCCTTCCGCGACTTGTTCAGCGAGGACCGGGACCTGGAAGGCAGAATTCAGCGCTTCGTGTTCTACATCAACGAGCTATTCAATCGCTACCGCGACGCTAAGCCAAAGGCACGGATACCCACTCACTACCACAACGACGACTACAATATGGTATCGCTCTACCTGATGGGGCAGTATCCGGAAAAGTACGCGCCCTACTCCACCGAATTGCTGCAGACGGTATGCCGCAAACTGGGGGCAAAGGATGTACCCCCCGCCGCAGATTTTCCGCGGTACACCAAATTGTTACAGACGCTTCGTCCGTTCCTCGAGAAAGATCCGGAGGTAATGGAGAATTACCAACAAAGGCTGCGGGACATCGATTATCAGGGTGAGAGCGCCCTTCTGGTGTACTGGTTCTTCCGCTACGTAGAGTCGACTACGCAGCAGCCCGTTGCAACTGCCGGATAAGCTCAACGTCGGCGGGGGTGGTGAATAGTCCTTCCCCCTGGCGGTCGTCGGTTACTTCCAGCCGCATCGTGTTAGCGAGCTCACGGGCTAGTTTGCCCAGTTCGAGTGCGTAGGGAATGCTATAGCCCTGGGCCGCGTAGTGATCGACGATCCCGACGCGGATGCACTCTACCGGATCGAAGCGCATGAGAAGTTCACGTACCCGGTGGTTGCGGTTAAAGGGAATGTTGCGATCCCGCAGTTTGGCCCGAAGCTCGTCTACGGTGATCTTAACCACGTTATCGACGCGGTATCGGTTCCAGTAATCTGCCGAACCGGTGCGGCGGGTATACTGCTTCAGGTGACGCTCTTCGGCGGCGGCCTGACAACTGAAGCGGGTCATGGCTTTGGTCTGTTCCAGTAATTCCATGGTTTGCTCCGCCGTAAGCTGTACGTGCTCGGGATATACTTGCTCTTCCTTGCTCAACTTGGTAGCGATGGCCTGCTTCACCTTCGACTTGGTAGCCAGGGCGACCAGCCGGGCCAACTCAAGATTGAAGTAATACTCGTGGACTACATCGGTTTTCGTATTCGTGGAACGGGCATAGTCCTGCATTCCGACGGGTTTCCGGATACCGTCAGCAAACTGATACACGTCCTTGATCCAAACCCGCACATTGGCCTGGTAGTGGTGATCGGCGAGGCCCAGCGCGCGGTGCAGCTCGGAAGCCTTGACGACTCGTGTTCCTTTTTTACTTACCCTGATTGTGAGGTCCATGTTTGAAACCTGATGATGATGCAACAAATTTACTGCTTGTTGGAATACAAAACAAGTTTAAAACAAATTATTTGTAATTATTTTGCTAAATATGGTCCTGCATTTGCTGTTTACCAGACAATTAACTCCACCATAGTAGCAAATAGGTTACACCTACTGCCACTCCACGACTGTCCTTGCCCGCCGAACGTGTGTTATAAACAGGATGGTTTGTTGTTATAGGCTTATCTTCGTAGAAATTCAATTCCCGTGTTCCGGACATTATTTAAGCTTGGCCTGCTGTTGGTGATCGGTCTCGTTGCCTACAACTACTTCTACGGTACACCCGAGGAGCGGGAGCAGAGTCGCGCGATCGTAGACAAGGCCCGCGACCTCGGCAAGGACGCCTGGGACCTGCTCCGAAGCGAACGGGAGAAAGTCAGTGACGGCAAGTACGATGAGGCGCTGAGTCGACTGGAATCCCTCTATACGGACCTTAAGGGGTCGGCGGCAAAGCTGAATAACACGGACCTGGACCGAGAAATATCCCGGCTGGACGACCGCCGACGGGCCCTCGTCGATGCGCTGAACGACGACAATGAACTAAGCCGCAGTGCCCGACGTAAACTCGAAGAACTGACCGCCGACACCGAAGCGCTCATGCATGAAATGGAAGCGAAAAGCCAACCGGCGGCCCCCTACTGAACTGAGAAAGATCATCCACATCGATATGGATGCCTTCTTCGCGAGCGTAGAGCAGCGGGATAATCCGGAACTCCGCGGTAAGCCCATTGCCGTGGGTGGCAGTAAAATGCGGGGAGTGGTAGCCGCGGCAAGTTACGAGGCCCGGGTGTTTGGCGTACGTTCGGCCATGCCCAGTGTAACGGCTAAGCGGCTCTGCCCCGACTTGATTTTCGTCAAATCGAGCTTCGATAAGTACCGGGAAGTATCGGATCAGATCCGGGAAATCTTCTACTCCTATACGGACCTGGTCGAACCCCTGAGCCTCGACGAAGCCTACCTCGACGTCACGGAAACCAAGCGTGGCCCCGCCTCCGCCACCCTGGTCGCCCAGGCCATCCGCCAGGAAATTTTCGAAGCAACCCAGTTAACCGCATCGGCGGGAGTAAGCTTCAATAAATTCCTCGCCAAGGTCGCCAGCGATATCAATAAACCCAATGGCCTGAAGGTAATCATGCCCGATGATGCCCCGGCCTTTCTCGCCGCGCTACCGGTAGAAGACTTTCACGGCATCGGCAAGGTCACGGCCGCGCGTATGCACAAAATGGGCTACCGAAGTGGTGCCGATTTGCTTACACTATCGGAAGTGGAAATGGCCCAACGGTTCGGAAAGGTCGGCCGGCACTACTACCGTATCGTCAGGGCACTCGACGACCGTCCGGTGAACCCAAACCGGAACCGCAAGAGCGTCGGAGCGGAACGTACCTACAGCGAAGACGTCACTGCCCTCTCGGAAATGAAGGACAAACTGGACTGGCTGGCGGAAAAGGTCTTCGACTATCTCGTGGAACGCGACAACTTCGGCCGCACGGTCACCCTGAAAATGAAAAGCCCGGAGTTCGTCATCCACACCCGGAGCCGCAGCTTCAACGGAGAAATCAGGAAACTAGTCGACCTGAAGGAAATCGCCCACCAGCTCCTAACGGAAAATATCGACGACGTACCGGTTGTCCGCCTACTCGGCCTTAGCGTCAGCAATCTGGAACGGGAGGGGGGTGAGGGGCTGCAGTTGCTGTTACCCTTTGAGGAGGAGTGAGGTGTCGGGTTGTTGAGTTGGTGAGTTAATGCAATATCATCATCCAATTAATTCAACAACTCAACAATCCAACATCTCAACAACCCATCAACTCAACAATCCAAACACCCAACAACTAACCCCTTAATCATTCATCTTCTGGAACATCAAAATCCCCCAGTCCAGACAGCCATCTTCGGCCAGGCGGATGAAGTTCTTGTAGGTTGAAATGCGGTCGTCAACGAAGCGTTTGCTGCTCTGCTCCACCAGCTTTTCCTTGTTGGCCTGCAGGGTGTAGAGGACTTTGGTGTAGTGGTGTACGAGCTGGTCGGATAGCTCTATGCTGTAGATTTGCTGGAGGAATCCGCGTTTTGCGTCGCTGCCGTACTGTTCTTCGGTGATCAGTTCTTCGAGGGGGAGTTTCTTGATGAGCTTTTCGGCTTCGGGCTCCTCACATACTTCACTGCGCATGAGGGCGCTGATGATGAGTCGGCCTTCCGGTTTCAAGACGCGGTGGATGGCACGGAACGTCTCGCGCTTTTTCCCGGTAAGACTGAAGGCGTCCTGGGCGATTACGAAGTCGAAAAAGTCGGGATCGTACGGCATATATTCCACGAAACCCTTGCTGACCTTTACCTTTTTGCTCAGTTCGAGTTCTTCAATCTTGCGTTCGTTGTATTCGTTCTGCTTCTCGTCGTCGTTGAGGCACCAGACCTTGCAGCCGTATTTTTCGGCGATGTAGCGGGCCGCGCCACCGAAGCCCGATTGCACCACCAGCACCTTGGAGGCGCGCTTGATGCGGGGCAGCAACTTGAGCATACGGTCGGTCGTCTTCCGGTTGGCTTCGTACAGGCTCAGGCTCTTGGGGCGATAAATTCCGATGTGCAAATCGTCACCCCCCCACACATTATGGTAAATGTGTTGGCCTTTTTTCTCTTCGACGAATAGGGGGTTGGGATTGTTAGACATAGGTATGGTTTACCTAATTCAACCGGAAAACACCCACATTGTTCGCAATTTGATTATGAATTGCTAGTCCCGTTTCGTCAATTCTTGTTGCCAGGTGCGCACCTCTCCGAGTCGAAATCGAACGGGGAAACGGGTGGCTTCCTCGATGTGCAGCTCAAATCGGCAGAAAAAAGCTAGGTACGGCTTCGCCGAAGCAAAATCAAAGCGGGGAGCATTACTGTCGATCGCAAAAGCGGCGGGGTCGCGGGTGCCGGGCAAACTAGGCGAAAGCAAGGTCTTCGGGTCATCCACCAGCAGCAAGGGTCGGACCAGAAGCACCGGCTCTGTTTCTATATTCATTGCACCTGCGGCCCCGCCCACCCGGAGCTGTGCGGTAGCCAAAGACGAGACGTACAACAGCAAAAAAAGAAGCAGTACGCGCATCATTTTTTCTTGTTGCGCTTGTAGTCGCGGAAGACGAAATCGCCGAGGCCCTTGAGGCCGCTGTAGTAAGCTTTGCCGCCGTTGGTTTCGGTAAAACTTTGGACGAACTGGACAAGGTAGGGGTCGCGGGCGATCATAAAAGTGGTGACGGGGATGCTAATTTTGCGGAGGCGGGCGGCGAGATTGAGCGTGCGGTTGACGATGGTGCGGTCAAGGCCCATGCTGTTTTTGATGTAGCGCTTACCGCGTTTGATGCAGGTGGGCTTGCCGTCGGTGATCATGAAGATCTGCTTATTGGGGTTGCGACGGCGGCGGAGGATGTCCATGGCGAGCTCGAGCCCGGCTACGGTGTTCGTATGGTAGGGGCCGACCTGGAGGTACGGAAGGTCCTTGATTTCGACCGGCCAGGCGTCGTTGCCGAAGACGATGATGTCGAGGGTGTCCTTGGGGAAGCGAGTGGTGATGTACTCGCTCAGGGCCATGGCGACCTTTTTGGCCGGGGTAATGCGGTCCTCGCCGTAGAGGATCATCGAGTGGCTGATGTCGATCATCAACACCGTCGACATTTGGGCCTGGTAGTGGGTTTCGTAGACTTCTAGGTCGTCGGTCGTGAGGCGGAATTCATCAATGCCGTTGTTGATCTGGGCGTTGCGGAGGCTTTCGCTGACGGCCATTTTATCGAGGGCGTCGCCGAATTCGAAGGGGCGGCGTTCGCTAGTGGTTTCGTCACCGCGACCGCTGTAGCGGGTGGAGTGATTGCCGCGTTTGGTCTTTTTGATCTCGCCGAAAATGTCCTTCAGGGCCTTCTGGCGGAGTTCGCCCTCCATCTTGGCGGTGGGGACGTAGCCGGGCTTGCCGTTGCCGTCGCCGGGTTCGATGTAGTTTTTATCGATCAGTTCCTGGATGAAGTCGCCGATGCTGTAGTTGTCGTCGGTGAGTTCGTACTGGCGATCGAGGTTGGTGAGCCACTGCAGGGCTTCGCCGACGTTGCCGGAGGTATGGGTGAGGAGTTCCTGAAAGAGTTTGAGGAGCTTTTCGAAGGGGGTTTCGTCGCCCTGTCCCGCGATGTAGTTTGAGAATTTCCAGCCGATCATACTGGGGGAACAGGTGGGGGTGGGGATGGTTTTGGAGAAAGCGGTGGGTGAAGCGGTCGGACCACTATAGCCGTCGGACCACTATAGCCGTCGGACCGCTATAGCCGTCGGACGGGGTGACCCCGTCGGTAAATTCAATTGGTGGACGGGGTATAGGTGATCCTGTTAAATTCTGCCAAAACCAAAATTTTAACATTATTCCACCCCCAGTAGAGTGGTGAGCTATTTCTTGCGGCCATGTACGAATCCAATACCATTTATCACGTCTACAACCAAAGCATTAATTATGAAATCCTCTTTCGATCGGATGGAAATTACCGATACTTCATGGAAAAAGTACGGAAGCACATCTGCCCGTACGCTGATATCCTGGCCTTCTGTTTGATGCCCGATCACTTCCATTTTTTACTTAAACCGAAGGTGATCGGCTGCGAAGAGAGCACGAGTGGTCGCTACCTCAACAATAGCGAAGTCCCTTCAGGCATAGTGTTTCAACAAAACCTAAGTAATGGGATCAAAACCGCGTTGAGCAGCTATACCCAAGCTTACAATCGGATGTATAGCCGCCGTGGCTCTCTATTTAAAGCTAAAACCAAAGCGAAACCAGGGTACCACAACTTCTTCCCAGATGCGGCAGCACTCGAAGGAGTCGAACCCTTTACGCGATTTATTCCCTATCTGAAGGTTTGCTTCTTCTACATTCACGATAACCCGGTAAAGGCCAAACATGTGAACTTCGCAGAGGAATGGGAGTTTTCGTCCGCATTGGATTACGCGGGTTACCGGGATAGCGGCATTTGCAATTTTGCGGCGACTGAACAGCTGCTTGGTATTACGAGGCAGAAACTTGGGGGACTGACTGATTCGGCCGGTTTAGCGCCAACGGGATGACCCCGTCGGTAGATTCAATTGCCGGACGGGGTGACCCCGTCCGACCGCTTAAGCCGTCCGACCGGTATTCCCCCCCTACCCCAGCAACCCCACCAGCCCCGCCTCACTCGCCTCCTCCGGCCACCGGCAATCCACCCCGCGACGCAGCAACTCCGCACCAGTGCTCGGGCCAATGGCAAAGACCCGCGCACCCGGCCGCAGGGGCCAGTGATCGAGGTAAGCCGCGACGTTGAGCGGACTGGTAAAAATGTACGTATCCGCGTCGATTGCTGCCGCCGGGGGATTCGGGCGGTTGTCGTAGCACACCGCGTCCAGCACCTCGATGCGGTCTTGGAGGGAGCGCTGGATACTGAGCCTGGACTGCCCGGCCCGGGGAAAAAACACCCGTAAGCCCTCCCCCACCACGAGAAAATCTTCCGCTACGCGGTCCGGATGGCCGTTGCCGCAAAAGTCGACCCGGCCGCAGGCTTTCAGCAGGGCTGCCGCAGTGCTGGTCCCGATGGCAGCGACCCGCACGTCCGGTGGAATGTCGCCGGCAAACTGTACGGCACGTTTGCTGTAGAAAAACCACCAGTCGGCCCGCTGGGGAGCGGTAAAGGCTACCGGAGCGAAAGTGAGTAGCGACCGCCCCACGATCTCCTGACCCCGATCGGTGGCCCAGCGCAGCAAGGGGCTATCGGGTGCAAGGCGGCGGCTGATGAAGATCATGGTTACTCCTGTTCGGAAGCCTCTTCTTCGAGTTCTCCCAGAAAGTAAACCTCCTGGGCGACGAGCTTGCCTTTATCGCTGTGGGTGAGCATGAATTCCACCGGATCACCCTCCATAAGGTCCTCGAAGCGGACGTTCTTGACGTTGGTGTGGTGAAAGAAGAGATTGTTGGGCGGGTAAACGATGAAGCCGTATCCCCCCTTCAGGCTGAAGATCTCACTTTCCATCATCTCCCCGATCTGGCCGTCAATGGGTTCTTCGAGCACGACCTTGTCGGTTTTCGCTTCGGGGACCGGCGCCTCCTTTTTCTTTTCCGAGACAAAGAGGTCATCCACCAGTCGCGACTCGATTTCGGAAGAGGGGTGATCGATGATGTCCGACATCATAAGCGGGTAGCTGGCCTCTCGCAGGAGATCCTGACTGGTGCGGGTAACCATGCCACTTCCGCTGTCGGTGGTAAATTCAAAATCCCACCCGACGACCATCACGCGGCTGCCCAGGGAGCTGAGCTTCCTTACGAGCGGTACGTAGTCTCCGTCACTGGCAATGAGCACCACTACATCGAATTTCCGCAGCACCGTCTGCTCGTACGCCTCGAGTGCGTACCACACGTCGATACCTTTCTCGTGCCGCCGACCGCTGTTGGTACGGAGGGGAGAATAGTGGGTCGTAATGCCGCTGGACATCAGTATGTCGTCGAATACCCGGTCGTAGTAGAGCGCGTTGCCCCGCTGCTGGGCTTCGGTCGCATTGAGTCGGCCCCGAAAGTAGTGGCTGTCCACGATCTTGGCCCGACTCAGGGGCACGCCCTCCTCGCGGGCCACCCGCGCTTCGATGAATTGGTGCAGTCCGGTGATGCTGAGTCGCCGACGCTGCGGGTGATCGTAATTGTAGTAATTGCTGACGTGCAGGAAGTAATTGCCGTCGTAAAAGACCCCTATTTTCGTGAGTTGTGGCATTTGCTATGTGGTATTCTATTCGGCAAACTTACGCTCGCTGGGGGAACCTCTCCGTCCGGCACCCGCACCAATGAGAAAGCCCCATCCACGCTAAGCGCGGACGGGGCTTCAAACCGTGAGCCCCCAGGGGCTCGAACCCTGGACCCCCTCATTAAAAGTGAGGTGCTCTAGCCAGCTGAGCTAGGGGCTCTGGAGGTCGCTCTATTTCTAAAGCGACGCAAAGGTAAGCACGGCGTTTCTACTTATGCAAACGCCGTGCGAATAATCTTTGCAACTTCCTACTTACGGATGCCCAACTTAGCGATCAGCGAGCGGTACCCTTCCAGGTCCTTCCGCTTAAGGTAGTTGAGCATTTTACCGCGGCTGCCCACGAGGCTCAGCAGGGCCTTGCGGCTGCTGTGGTCCTTGGGGTGGTTGCGGAGGTGGTCCGAAAGGGACTTGATGCGGTAGGTGAACAGAGCGATCTGTCCTTCGGTGCTTCCGGTATTCTGAGCGGAGCCGCCGTATTCGGTGAAGATTTCATCCATCTTCTCCTGTGGGAGATAAACTGGCATAGTAAAGGCCTTTAGTAAATAGCCTCCCACGCGGGAGACCAATCAGTTAAAGCGAAAAATTTCGGGACGCAAAGGTAATGATTATTTAGTTGCTGATCACCGCCGACAAAGAAGACGGGAAAATGCGCCGCGCTTTTCCTACATTCAACCGTATGAAACACCTGACTACCCTGCTATTAATCCTGTTTGCCTGCACCTGCGTCCCCGCCCAAACCTACGTCAGCGTGGAGGAGCAAGAAACGGTGACCGCCGCGCAACTGGGACTCATCCTGCCCATCGCCACCGAGTACGACGTAGTGAATTATAAAGTGCGCTACACGACCCTAGACGCGTTCAACCAACCGGATACGGCAAGCGGGCTGCTCTCCATCCCCAAAGATCGCACCCTCCGCTTCCCCATGGCCGTCTACATGCACGGCACGGTCACGAATCGCGATGCGGTACCGAGCCGGCAGGGGACCGGAGAACGAACCCTGGTCAGTGCCCTGACCACCAGCGGCTACATCGTGGTGGCCCCGGACTACATCGGTCTGGGCGACAGCGACGGCTTCCACCCCTACGTCCACGCGGCCAGTGAATCTTCGGCCGGCCGCGACCTCATCCTGGCCGCGCAGCAGTGGATGGAGGAGCAGGAGATTGCCTTCAACGATCAGCTATTCGTCACCGGCTACAGCCAGGGGGGACACGCCGTGCAGGCCCTGCACCGGGACATTCAGGCCGATCCGGGCCCTGACTCGCTGGTCGTGACCGCCGGCGCTCACCTCTCGGGCCCCTACAGCATCAGCGGCGTGATGCGGGAGGCAACCCTCTCCGAAGACCTTCCTACCCTACCGGGATACATTATCTATACCTATCTGAGCTACAACAACGTCTACGGCATCTACGACAGCCTGGGCCAGGCCTTCGTGCAACCTTACCTCGACGTGATCAAGCAGTACAATGCCGAGGAGATCGACGGCAGCAGTTTCAACGCTGCACTGACCGACCTGCTGGAAGAGAGGGACGAGCGGTTGATCGATATGTTCCGGGATTCGATCGGCCAGCAAATCGCCGACGACGATGACGACAGCCGTATCGTGCAGGCACTCCGCGAAAACGACACCTACGAATGGGCTCCCTCCGCTCCAACCCTGCTGTACTACTGCACGGCCGACGAACAGGTACCCTTTCGCAATGCCATCGTAGCCGACAGCGTAATGCGTGCACTGGGCTCCACTACGGTGATCATTCAGTCGGGAGGAGAACGGACCCACGTCGGTTGCGTCCCCTTTGCTCTGCTCACCACCCTAAACTTCTTCGATCAGTACGCTACCCGGGATGTGATCTCTTCGGTAGGGCGGCCGGTTCAACTTAACTCCTTCGGCGTCAGCCCGAACCCGGCCGGGATCGGCACTCCCCTGCGCCTCACGGGACTATCCGCCGATGGCACTTACCCTTACGAGCTTTACGATGCGACCGGCAGAACCGTCCAACGTGGTTCCCTCGGATTGTCGCGCAGCCTGACCGTCGACGGGGGCGCCCGGACGGGAGTTCACCTGCTGCGGGTGACCCTGCCCGACGGAAATTTCGTGGTGCGCAGGGTGATGCTTCGGTAGCGGGGCCCTTACCTTGGCCCGCATGAACGTACAGATACGCCAGGGTACCGCCGAAGATTTGCCCGCCGTCCACCACCTGGTGGGCGAACTGGCCCGCTTCGAACGTGCTTTCGACAGCTTTACCGCCACCATCGAAGATTACCGGGCCGACTTTGAGGAAAAGTTTTTCCACATGATCGTCGCCGAAGACATGGGCAGCGGCAAGATTATCGGGATGGCACTCTATAACTTTGTCTACAGCACCTGGAAGGGACGCATGATCTACCTCGAAGACTTCGTCGTCGACCCGGACTACCGCAGCCACGGCATCGGGCGGCGGCTGTGGGACGTACTAAAGGAACGCGGGCGGGAACGCGGGTGCCGGCTAATGAAGTGGCAGGTGCTCGACTGGAACACCGACGCCATCCGGTTCTATAAAGCTCAGGAAGCCACCATCGAAGACGAGTGGCTGAACGGAAAGCTGACCCTCTGACCTAATTATCGCGGCTGAGCAATTCCTCCGTTAGCTGACGTAGGGCATCTTTCCACGCGGCGTCGCCATTCACCGCGGCCAGGTGGGCGTAGGCTTCCTTCTGGAATTGATCGCGCAACTCGGCCACGAGGCGGGGAATATCGCGCAGGCGCATCAGTTCCGTCACGCGGGCCACTTTGGGTGCGGGATCCTCGGGTGAGTGACTGAACCATTCGACCAGTTCGCCCCGCTGCGTCTCGTCGAGACTTTCCAGGGTCTTGATGTACAGGAAGGTCTTCTTGTTTCGGATGATGTCGTTGCCGGTGAGTTTACCGGTCTGCTTACCGTCGCCGAAGGTGTCGAGCAGGTCGTCGTGCAACTGAAAGGCCAGCCCGGTGAGGCGACCGAAGGCGTAGAGGTGATCGGCATCCTCGCGACCGGCACCGGCGGAGAGCGCACCCATTTCCAGGGCACCGCCGAGGAGAACGGCGGTTTTTAACTCGATCATGTCAAGGTACTCCTCGATGGTCACGTGGCTGCGCAACTCAAAATCGACGTCGAATTGCTGCCCCTCACAGACGCCCGTCGCGATCCGGTTAAAGGTGCACAACAGATCGTGGGTACGTCGCTTGTCGGGGGCGCCGCAGAGGTGAGCGTAGGCCTGGATGAGCATTAGGTCGCCGCTGAGAATGGCGGTATTGACGTCCCACTTTTCGTGCACCGTGGGATTGCCCCGCCGCAGGGGACTGGCGTCCATAATATCGTCGTGCAGCAGGGTGAAATTGTGGAAGGTCTCTACGGCCAGGGCGACCGGCATGCCGGCGGTGAGTTCCTCGTCGTCGCCGAACATGCGGGCGGCGATCAGGGCCAGCAGGGGGCGCACCCGTTTGCCGCCGATGCCCATGATGTAGGAGATGGGTTCGTACAGTCCGCGGGGTTCACGGCTCGTGGACGATTCCCGTAGGCGTTGGAGGAAGCGGTCGCGAAGCTCGGCGACGGGGTGGCGGGTTGGCGGGGGCATGCGGGGCTTAAATTATTCGGTCCGGCAAACATACGAAGAAGGCGCTCCGGGCGAAATGCGCGGCGGCATGAACCAAGCCCCTCCCTCCAACGTCCTACTACCTGATTACCCGATTTGAATCACCTGCGATCCGCACCGGCTTCCACCTAAGTTGTTATGTACGACCTCATCATCATCGGCGGCGGCCCTTCCGGCATCAATGCCGCCATCAGCGCCAAACGTGCCGGCCTGGAGTACCTCATCATCGAGAAGGGGGTGATCGCGAACAGCCTGTTCCACTTCCCCATCAACATGACCTTCTTCAGCACTTCGCTGAAACTCGAAATACAGAATACCCCCTTCATCAGCCACCTCGACAAGCCCACCCGCACCGAGGCGCTGGAGTATTACCGCCGGCTGATCCAGCACTTCGACCTGCAAATCAAGCTGTACGAAACCGTGGAGAGTATGGACCAACTAGTGGACGGGGGGTACCGGGTGCATACCGACAAGGGCGACTACGCCACCCGCAACGTGGTAGTGGCAACGGGCTTTTACGACACGCCCCGTAGCATGGAGGTTCCCGGCGAGGACCTGCCCAAGGTGCTCCACTACTACAACGATCCCCACGCTTACATCGGACAACGCGTGCTGGTGGTGGGAGCGGCGAATTCAGCCTGCGACGCCGCCCTGGAGTGTTACCGCAAGGGAGCCAAAGTGACCATGGCCGTGCGCGGAAACGAGATCAACGACCGCGTGAAGTACTGGATCAAACCCGACATTGAAAACCGCATTAAGGAAGGCAGCATTACCGCCTACTTTAATACTACGGTAAGGGAGATCCGCGCCACTGAGGTCGTGCTCGACACCCCCGACGGTCCCATCACCCTGCCGAACGACTTCATGCTGGCCATGACCGGCTACGAACCGAACTACGCCCTCTTCGAGCGGCTCGGCCTACCCGTGGAGCCTACCGATGCCTGCAAACCGGTCTTCGACCCCGATACGTTGGAAACAATCCTACCGGGGGTGTACATGGCGGGCGTGGCGTGCGCCGGCAAGCAAACCAGCAAACTTTTTATTGAAAACACCCGGGACCACGGGGACATCATCGTGGAGGGTATCACCAAGCGCACCGCTTCAGCCCATTAATTTGGGCGGGAACGCAGGTGCAGTGCATACGTAAATTAGCAAAGAATGTCAACTAAGGAGTACGATGTAATCGTTGTCGGAGCCGGCAATGCAGGGCAATCCGTAGCCACTGCCGCGGCGGAAGCGGGAAAATCGGTCGCCATCACCGAAGGCCGCGACTACGGCGGCACCTGTCCGCTCCGGGGGTGCGATCCGAAACTCGTACTCCACGCTGTCGCGGAAACCGTCCACCGGTTCCACAACCTACGGGGCAAGGGCTTTACCGACGAGCCGGGCTTCTCCTGGCCCGACCTGATGGCCTGGAAGCGAACCTTCACCGAACCCATTCCGCCCAAGAGTCAGGAAAAAATGCGGGAGAACGGCGTAGAGGTATACGAGAGCTACGCCACCTTTACCGACGACCACACCCTCCGGCTCGAGGACGACCTTAGCATCCGGGGTAAGACCATCGTCCTGGCTACCGGAATGCGCCCGACGCCCCTCGATTTTCCCGGCAGCGAGCACCTGCTTACCAGCGACGACTTCCTCGACATGGATGACCTGCCGGAAGAGATGATCGTCATCGGCGGCGGCTACATCGGTACCGAAACCTCCCAGATCAGCCACGCGCTGGGTTGCCGGGTAACCGTGATCGTCAGCGATGAGGTGCCCCTCAGCAAGTTTGACCACGACCTGGCCGATATGCTACGGAAGGCATCCGAGGAAAGGGGCATCAAGTTTCACCTCAACAGCAAGGCCGGAGCCGTGCGCAAGGTCGGAAACCGCTTCGAGGTGGACATCGAAAATAAGGAAGGGCAAAAGTCCACCCTAACCACCGACCGGGTGATCCACTGCGCGGGGCGCGTCCCGAACATCGACAAGCTCGATCTGGAAGCCGCCGGCGTGAAGTACGACAAGAAAAAAGGCATCGCCGTGGACGGCAAGCTGCGGACGAATCTGCCTCACGTATACGCCCTGGGCGACTGCGCCGACAGTGGCCTTCCCCTCTCCCCGGTAGCCAGTTATGCCGGGAGCGTGCTGAGTGATATGCTGTTCGACGATCGGGAACGGGAGATATCCTACTTCCCCCTGCCCACTGTCGCCTTCTCCCTGCCCGGCATGGCGGCCGTGGGCATGACGGCCGACGAGGCAAAAGAAGCCCGGAAGGAAGGACGCGAGATTACCGAACGCTTCGCCGATGCAACGGACTGGTACCACGCCCGTCACCTCGGTAGCCCGGTGTTTGCCTATAAAATATTCATCGATGAGAAGGAAGACCGGATTCTCGGTGCCCACCTGCTCGGTCCGAACGTCACGGAACTGATCAACCTGTTCTACCTCGCCATCAGCGAAAAAACCCGTATTTCCGCGCTGAAGCAGCTGATTTTTGCCTATCCTACGGCCGCCTCCACCCTCAAATCGATGCTTTAAGGCCTATGACCAACCCCGAAATCGCCCGTCACTTTCGCGAACTGGGTAAGCTGATGGAACTGCACGGAGACAATCCGTTCAAGATCCGCTCCTACACCAATGCCTACAACAAACTGCGCAAGGACGAGCGCGATCTGGCGGGGATGTCCGAAGCGGAATTGCAGAAGCTGGAGGGCGTAGGCAAGGCCATCGCCGGCAAGATCCACGAACTGGCCACCACGGGGAAGATGGAAACGCTGGAAAAGTGGCGGGAAAAAACCCCCGAGGGCGTCCGTGAAATGCTGCACATTAGCGGCTTTGGCCCCAAAAAAGTGAAGGCAGTCTGGGACGGACTGGGGGTTACCACCGTGGGCCAGCTGCTCTACGCCATCAACGAAAACCGGCTTATCGAGCTAAAGGGCTTCGGACTTAAAACTCAGGAAAGCCTCAAGCAGAAACTGGAATTTCTGCAACGCAGCCGCGGCCGCTTCCTCTACCCCACGATGGCTTTGGCCGCGACGGCCCTGTTGGAACAGCTTCGGAATATCTTCCCTGACGAACGCTTTGAGCCGACGGGTGAGTTGCGGCGCTGTGGTCCTACCCTATCCGCCTTGCACTTGCTGACGACCCTTGCGCCCGCGCGTGCCGCCCAAATTCCCGGCCTACAGGTGCGCGAAGCGACGGACGACCGGACGGTGGCCGAAGTGGATGAGATACCCGTAATTCTACAGCACTGTAGCCCGGAAAATTTTGGGAGCAAGCAGTTTCGGTACACGGGGAGCAAAGATTTTTTGCGCTCCTTCGTAGCGCGGTTTCCCGGCCTAGATTTTTCGGGCCTGCCCGACGAAAGTGAGGTTTTTGCGCGGGCGCAGGTGCAGTGGATCCCACCGGAAATGCGGGAGGGTGAATGGGCGATCGATCTGGCCCGGGAGAATTCCCTGCCGGTGTTGATCGAGGAGAGCGACGTGCGTGGGGTGGTACACAGTCACTCTACGTATAGCGACGGCATACACAGCGTACGCGAGATGGCCCTGGCGGCCCGGGAGCGCGGCTACGAGTACCTGGTGATGAGCGACCACTCCCAGGCGGCCTTCTACGCCAACGGACTGAAGGAAGATCGCGTAAGGGAACAGTGGAAAGAGGTCGACGCCCTAAACCGGGAGCTGGCCCCCTTCCGTATACTGAAGAGTATCGAATGCGATATTCTGAGCGACGGTAGCCTGGATTACGACGACGAACTGCGAAAGGGGTTCGACCTGATCATTGCTTCCGTTCACAGTACCCTTAATATGGATGAGGAGCGGGCCACCGAGCGACTGCTGGCGGCGATCCGGAATCCGGACACCGATATTCTCGGCCACCCGACCGGGCGACTGCTGCTGAGCCGGGAGGGTTACCCGATCGATCACCGGCGGGTGATCGACGCCTGTGCCGAACACCGGGTGGCGATCGAGTTGAACGCCAATCCGTACCGGCTTGACCTCGACTGGTCGTGGATCCCCTACGCCGTTGAACGCGGCGTGCTGATCAGCATCAACCCCGATGCGCACGCCACCGGGGGCATCGACGACATCCGTTTCGGCGTGCTGGCGGCACGTAAGGGGGGGCTTACGGCGGCAAATTGCCTCAACGCTTATGGTTGCCAGGAAATGCTGGCTAAACTTGGTCGTTTGCCGTCATAATCTTCGGATGGTGCCGTAGACTCGATTGATCTGCCTATATTTGCGCCCCGGTCGTTGTTCCGACAATTATCTTCTCTATCCGTAAGTGCGGGCAGCGAAAAGATGGCCAATTCAGTTTTAGGGGAAATCGAAGACAGAATAATCAACTAGTAGACCAATTTTTCGCCCTTTCGGATGTCGAACCCGGTCCACCAAATCACCAACTTTTTTTTCAACAATCCATAGTATGAAGTCATTTAAACTTATTGTTTGGGTGCTGCTCCTTGGGAGTTTTAGCGCCCTGCAGGCCCAGCAGGCCATCACCGGTACGGTGGTGGATGAGAGTGGGGTCGGCCTCATTGGTGCCACCATTCTGGTGGACAATACCACCACCGGAACGGTCACCGATATCGACGGCAACTTCGAACTCGAAACGCCCGCGGGTGCAACGGGACTGACCGTATCCTATACCGGTTTCACCACCCAGCGCGTGCGCCTGACCGTCGGTCAGACCGTCTATGACATCGTTCTGGCGGAAGACGGCATCGGCCTCGACGAGGTTGTGGTAGTAGGTTATTCTCCCGTACGCCGGAAGGATCTCACCGGCGCCGTGAGCTCCATTAGCACCAAAGATGTGAATGCCGAAGCCGGTGCAACCGTACAGGGTGCCCTGCGTCAGGCTGCCGGTGTAGTCGTACAGCAGAGCAACGGTGCCCCGGGTGCCGGCTACAATATCCGCGTCCGCGGGGTAACCTCCATCAACGCCTCCAACGAGCCGCTTTTCGTAGTTGACGGTGTTCCGGTCATCTCCGGCGACTTCTCCCAGCAGGGTGTAGGCGGCCAGGGAACCAACGCCCTCGCCGACATCAACCCCGCCGACATCGAATCGATGGAAGTACTTAAGGACGCCTCGACTACCGCTATTTACGGTAGCCGCGCCGCCAACGGTGTAGTTCTGATCACCACCAAGTCGGGAAAATCCGGCAAAACGAAAATCAACTTCAACTCGTCTTACGGCTTCAACGAACTGCCCAATACGATTGACGTAGTGGACGGTGCGACGTACAACGATTACCTAGGGGAGCTCTTCGGACGTACTGCCAATTTTTTTGGAATGGATTCGACCGTCAGCAGCAACTGGCAGGACCTGATCTTCGCCAGCAACCCCCTCACCAGCCAGCAGCTGAGCATCAGCGGCGGTGACGTGAAGACCAAGTTTTACGGCTCACTCGGCTACGACGACAACCAGGGTGCCCTGAACGGCACGCGCTTTAAGCGCTACAGCGGTCGCCTCAACCTCGACCACACGGCTTCCGACAAGCTCGCGCTGAACATGAACCTCGGGTACACCAACTCGGACAACAAACGTATCCAGGGCGACAACAACATTTACGGTGCGGTTTCCGCGGCCATCCTGCTGCCCCCCACCGTTCCTGTCCGCAATGAGGATGGAACGTACGGTTCCGCCTTCGGTCTGGAGAACCCCGTAGCTGCTACCGAAGTGTACGACAACCACGCTCAGACCAACCGCATCATCGGTAACGCTTCTGCCACCTTCTTCCCCATCGACGCCATCGCGCTGAAGGCTAAGTTGGGCGTTGACAACGTCAACTACCGCGAGAATGTATTCGAGCCCAGCAGCCTGCAGTCGACCTCACAGGGTCAGATCGTAGAGAGCAGCAACGTACGTACCCGAATCATCAGCGAGTACACCGCCACCTACAACGGAAGCGTCGGTGCGTTCAAGCTGAACTCCACCGTAGGAGCTATTTTCCAGCGCGACGACGTTCGCCGCAACTACTTCGAGACCAACGACCTGCCGAGCGACAACTTCCCCAGTGCGGACGCCGCGGCTTCCCCCGCGACCGTCTCTGGTGACAAGTTTGGAAGTACGCTGCAGTCGTACATCGGTACTGTAAACGTTAACAACGGTGGCCTCTACGTTACCGCCTCCTTCCGCGCCGACGGTTCGAGCCGTTTCGTCAACAACCGCTGGGGTTACTTCCCCGGTATCGCAGCCGGATACGACCTGGCTTCTTCCGAGAAGGTAGGACCCTTCGAACAGCTGAAGCTTCGTGCCAGCTACGGACAGACCGGTAACAACAACATCGGTGATTTCCAGACCCGCCCCCTCTTTGCCGGTGGTGCCTCTTACCTGACCACCCCCGGTATCTCCCAGTCGCAGCTCGGTAACCCCGACCTCGTATGGGAAACCACGACCCAGTTCAACGCCGGACTCGACATCGCACTGCTGACCAACCGCATCGGTGCCTCCTTCGATTTCTACGTAAAGAATACCGATGACCTGATCCTGAACCGCCCCATCCCGACTACTTCCGGATTCGGTACCGTCGTTTCCAACGTCGGTAGTATGCGGAACACCGGTGTGGAAGCTTCGTTGACCTTCGTGAACGTGCAGCAGCCCGACTTCACCTGGAATACCACCCTGACCGGTGCCTTCAACAAAAACGAAGTGACCGCGCTGTTCGACGATCAGCCCCAGGACTTTGGTTTTGCTACCCGCCTTGCGGTAGGTCAGCCCGTTGGTTCCTTCTTCGGACTGGTAACCGATGGTATTTACCAGAACCAGGCCGAGATCGATGCTGATAATGCCCTGAACGACGACCGCGACTACATCGTTGGTGCGGGTCCTGGTGACTTCCGTTTTGTAGATCAAAACGACGATGGTATTATCAACGACGATGACCGCACCTTCATCGGTCAGGCACTGCCCGACTTTACCGGTGGAGTAAACAATAAGCTAGCTTACAAAGGTCTTGAACTTGATTTCTTCTTCCAGTTCAGCTTCGGCAATGATGTCTACAACAACAACCTTGGCTTCGCGGAAGGCCTGAACTCCGTCTTCGCTCCTACTGTCCGCTCCTACGAGGGCGCATGGCGCATGGAAGGCGACGGTGATGATTTTCCCCGGATCGTCGGTGGTGCTCCTTCCGACAACAACCGTCAGGACTCCGATCGTTACGTCGAAGACGGATCGTTCGTTCGTCTGAAGACGGCCACCCTGGCGTACAACCTGCCCCGCTCGGTCCTTGACCCCGCCGGAATCGACCGCCTGCGCATCTTCGTATCGGGAACCAACCTGGTTACCTGGACCGATTACAGCTGGTTCGACCCCGAGGTCAACGCCTTTGGCGACAGCAACGTAGCGCTCGGCACCGACTTCCTGACGCTGCCTATTTCACGTACCGTCGAGTTCGGTATCAACCTGGGATTCTAAGCCACCCCCCAAAAAATGAAAATCATGATTAAGCAACTATTTCGCATAACCTCGGGAGTGGCTCTCGCCGCCCTGACCCTGGGTTGTGACACTTTCTCTCTGGACGCAGTTCAACCCATTGACTCCGTTCCCCTTAACCTGGCCGTCACCGACGCAAAATCCGCCGGCGCCGCCCGTGCCGGTGTGTACGATGAGTTGCAGGATGCAACCCTGACCTTCGACGGGTACATAGCTTCCTACACCTACTTCAGTGACGACAGCGACTGGACGGGTACCTTCCCGACCCGCGCGCAGTTCGACAACTACAACGTGCTCCCTTCAAACAGTACGATGGCTGCCGTTTGGGCTGATTACTACGACGTCATCAATACGGCCAACAACCTGCTGGACGTACTGCCCGGTGTAGAGGACGCCTCCCTTACCGATGCTACCCGCAACAGCCTGCTTGCCGAAGCTCGCTTCGGACGTGCCATCGCCTATTTCCACCTCGTTACGGGATGGGGAGGTGTACCGATCGTCCTGACTCCTACCGTAGGTGTTGGTGAGGAACTGAATGTTCCTGCCTCCAGTGAGGCCGACGTCTACAGCCAGGTCATCCAGGACGCACAGTTTGCCGCCGACAACCTTGGCGCAGGCACCCTGGGTATGAATCCGGAAGCCGCTAACGCACTGCTGGCCCGCGTGGCCATGATGCAGGGTCGTTACGAGGATGCCGGACGCTTTGCCACCCTGGCAATCGGTGCTGACTATGACCTGACCGCCGTTCCTTACCTGGAAGATGAGATCTTCTACCTGAATTTCAGCTCCACCGACGGACAGAGCAACGCTTTCTTCTTCGGTGCCAGCGGCGTTGGCGCGAGCCGTTACTCCATCGCACCGAGCCAGGCCCTGGACGATGCTTACGAAGAGGGTGACGAACGTCGCGACCTCTCCATTGCTTTCACCGATGACGGTGTTCGTTATGGTATCAAGTACAATGATTTCGCCGCTGCCGCCGGTTCGCAGGATGATCCAATCTACTTCTTCCGTGCCGCCGAGCAGGTGCTGATCCTCGCCGAGGTAGCCGCCCGCAGTGGTGACTTCGACACGGCCGACAAGTGGATCAACCAGGTGCGCAACCGCGCCGGACTCGACGACATCGAACTCGACGACAGCAACTTCGAAGACGCGATCCTACAGGAACGCTTTGTCGAACTGGCTATGGAGGGTGGATTCCGTCTCTGGGACCTGCGTCGCACCGGACGTGCCGTAGAAAAGCTTGGAGCCGACGGCTACGATCCCTGTGACTCGGTATGGCCTTTCCCCCAGGACAATATCGACACCAATACCGCACTGCAGCAAAACGGTTGCTGTAACTGCTAATCCGGTCCTAGATCCGGTACTCAACGCCCCGCTTCCTCACTGGAAGCGGGGCGTTTTATTTACATTTATTTTATGGGCATACGTCAACGGCAGGCTGTACTAACTCTAGCCGGAGTACTGGCGGTTGCCCTTCTGGTGTACGGAATGGCTAAGAGTGAGATCGATCACGAAAATATAATCGGTAGCCACGGCAGCGGCTATATTGCGAGCTACCAGATATCCACCGCCCTCCCTTTAGGAATTTTCGGGTTGGTTGTCGTAGCGTTGGCCTACCGGTTTGGTTCGGCTCGGGGCTGAGTTGTCACTGCTCCCGCGCTCCCGCCCCAAAATTCGTTGTACGTTTGTGGGCCCCTAAAGCCACACCATATGATCACCGTCATCTCCGGAACTAACCGACCCGACAGTCGTACGCTGCTCTTCGCGACTCACTTTGCCGAAGCGCTCCGGGAAATGGGCCAGGAAGTGCAGTTGCTGGACATGCAGGAACTGCACCACGGGTACTTCGCGGGAGAGATGTACGATCCACTCGCCAACGACGAGCAGTTGGTGGAATGGCAGCGCCGCTACATCGAACCGGCCAGTAAGTTTGCCGTATTTGTTCCTGAATACAACGGCAGTTATCCGGGCGTAGTGAAATTATTTATTGATGGCATTTCGGTGATCGACTATGCCGGCAACTTTTCCGGGAAGTACGTGGCACTGGTGGGCGTGTCCTCCGGGCGGGCGGGCAACCTGCGCGGAATCGATCACCTGGCCGACGTTTTTTCCCACATGGGTGCGTGGGTACTGCCCAACCGACTGCCCCTGTCGAGCGTAGAAGGTCTGCTGACGGACGACAAGTTGACCGACGAGGAAACTAAAAGGACGCTTAAACTGCACGCCGAACAACTTATTGCCGCCTAGAATCGTAACCACAGAGGAACTTAAGCACCTATGACGAAGCATTTACTCATCGTTGAGTCCCCCGCCAAAGCGAAAACAATTGAAAAGATCCTGGGGAAGGAATACACGGTAAAATCCTCCTTCGGACACATCCGCGACCTGGACAAGGGCGACGGAGCCGTCGATGTCGACCGCGATTTTGCCACTAAGTACGTCGTCTCGCCCGAGAAGCGCAAGGTGGTCAAAGACCTTAAGGCCGCCGTAAGCAAAGTAGATACCGTCTGGCTCGCAACGGACGAAGACCGCGAAGGGGAAGCCATTAGCTGGCACCTGTGCGAAGTGCTGAAACTGCCGGTAGACTCCACGAAGCGCATCGTATTTCGGGAGATCACCCCGCCGGCCATCAAAGCAGCCATTAACAACCCACGTACCGTCGACGTCAACCTGGTCAACGCCCAGCAGGCCCGCCGGGTACTGGACCGCCTGGTCGGCTACGAACTTTCCGGGGTACTCTGGAAAAAAGTCAAATTCGGTCTTAGCGCCGGCCGCGTACAGTCGGTGACCGTAAAACTGGTCGTCGAGCGGGAACGCGAGATCATGAACTTCGAGGCGTCGCCCTTCTTCCGGGTCAATGCCATTTTTACGGTGCGCAACGAACAGGGTAAGGAAGTAGACCTGAAGGCCGAAAGTCCCGATCGCTTCAGCGACCGCCAGGGAGCGGAGGCTTTCCTGAAGCGGTGCATCGGTGCCGAATTCAGCATCAGCGATATCGAGGTCAAGCCCGCCAAGCGCAAGCCGGCCCCGCCCTTCACCACCTCCACCCTGCAGCAGGAAGCCAGCCGCAAGCTCTACATGAACGTGGAGCGTACCATGCGGGTAGCCCAGCGCCTGTACGAAGCCGGTCTGATCACCTACATGCGTACCGACAGCATCAGCTTGTCGGAAACCGCCCTGCAGGCCATCGAAGCCGAAGTAACCAAGGAATACGGCGCGAAGTACAGCAAAGTACGCCGCTTCAAGAGCAAGAAAAAGGATGCCCAGGAGGCCCACGAGGCCATCCGGCCGAGTTACGTCGACCGCCATACCATCAACCAGGGTGACCGCGACGAGCAGCGGCTCTACGAACTCATCTGGAAGCGTACCGTAGCCAGTCAGATGGCGGACGCCGAGTTGGAGAAAACGACCGTCAACATTGCCATCGACAAGGCACCGGACGCCCGGCTACGTGCCCAGGGCGAAGTGCTTAAGTTCGACGGATTCCTCAAGCTGTATATCGAGAGCGACGACGACGACGAAGAGGACGAAACCACCGAGGGAATCCTGCCCCCACTCACGAAGGGACAGATCCTGCCCCTGAGCGAGATGACGGCCATTCAGCGGTTTACCCGCCCGCCCGTCCGCTACACCGAGGCTTCGCTGGTGAAGAAATTGGAGGAGCTGGGCATCGGTCGCCCGTCCACTTACGCACCGACGGTATCCAAAATTATGGACCCGAAACGGGGATACGTAACCCGGGAAAACCGGGATGGGGAGGAACGCAGCTACGACGTGCTGACCCTAAAGGAGGGCTCCATTACCGCCGAGAAGAAGACCGAGGTGACAGGAACGGTAAAGAACCGCCTATTCGCCAGCGATATCGGCATGGCGGTGAGCGACTTCCTCGACGAGCACTTCGAGGATGTGATGACCTACGCGTTCACGGCGGAGATCGAAGACAAATTCGACGAAGTAGCGGACGGCAAGGTAACCTGGACGCAGATGCTACAGGACTTCTACCACCCCTTCCACGAAACCGTAGAAGAAACTACCGAGAGTGCCGACCGGGTGACGGGTGAGCGTATTCTCGGCGTCGACCCACTGACGAAAAAGACCGTACTGGTCCGACTCAGTCGCAACGGCCCGGTTATCCAGTTGGGTGCCCCCGACGAACTGGTCCCCGAAGAAAAACCCCGCTACGCCAACCTGCCGGCTAACACCAGCATGGAGGAGATCGATCTGGAAACCGCCCTACCCCTCTTCGACCTGCCCAAAGTACTGGGCGAAATCGAGGGAAAAGAAACCGTAGTGGGTATCGGCCGCTTCGGACCCTACGTACGGTGGGGGGAAACCTTTATCAGTCTGCCCAAGGGCGGAGATCCCCACAGCGTGACCATGAAGGACGCCCGGGAACTGGTGACCGAGAAGAAGAAGGCGGATGCGCCGGTCATGACCTACAAGGGTCAGGATGTTACCCAGGGTGCGGGCCGCTTCGGTCCCTTCCTGAAGTGGAACGGCATGTTCATCAACATTCCCAAGCGCTACGATCACGAAAACCTGAGCAAGGACGATATGATCGAGCTCATTCAGGCGAAGGAGGAGAAGGAAGCCAATCGCTACATCCAACGCTTCGAGGCGGAAAAGATCGACATCGAGCAGGGACGCTGGGGCCCCTTCATTCGTTTCAAGAAGAAATCGCTGAAACTCCCGACGGTGGAGGGAAAGAAGATGAGCCGCGAACAGGCCGCCGAGCTCTCCCTGGAGGAAGTCAAGGCCATCGTGGAGGAGCAGGTGCCAAATGCCTTTAAGACCAAGGCGAAAAAGGCCCCGGCGAAGAAGAAAGCGCCCGCCAAGAAGAAAGCGGCGGCGAAGAAGAAATAGCGGACCGCTCCGACGGACGCGCCAACTACATCGAGATGTCAGACGACAAAAAGAAACAAGCGCAGCAGAACCAACTCAGCATCGACCTGCCGGAAGATATTGCCGAGGGGGTGTATTCCAACCTGGCTATAATCACCCACTCCAGCTCGGAGTTCGTGGTGGACTTTGTCCGGATCGTACCCAACGCGCCGAAGGCAAAGGTAAAGAGCCGGGTGATCCTCACCCCGGAGCACGCCAAGCGTCTGCTGGCCGCCCTGGCCGACAACGTGCAGAAGTACGAGCGGCAGTTCGGGGTGATCAACCACAGCACGGGGGGAAACGGACCGCAATTTCCGCCGACGAGTTTCACCCCAACGGCCCAGGCCTAAGAAGGTGGAAAATATGCGCCCAGAACTTTTGCGCTACAGACCGTAGTTGTATATTTGCAGCCGCTTAGATAGTGACGGTCGATTAGCTCAGTTGGTTTAGAGCGTTGCATTGACATTGCAGAGGTCACTGGTTCGAATCCAGTATCGACCACCGTTAAAGAAGTATTCGGGATGTGGCGCAGCCCGGTAGCGCACACGCCTGGGGGGCGTGGGGCCGCTGGTTCGAATCCAGTCATCCCGACCACACCCATAAAGGTCAGCCTGCTTGCAGGCTGGCCTTTCGTGGTTTAACCAGCAGTAGTGTCCGGAATTCTTCAAACAGCATTTCGCACAAATTACTTACTGCTAAAGGGTTATACATTTTTAAGCGTCCGAACGGCGACGATTCTGTCGGAACAAAGTGGTGAAAACTGTCCTTTTTTCTTTCAAATTCAGGCCGCATCTTTGTAGTATCATTAAGCGAATTACCGCAAGCAGCCCGCCGCAAATCACTTTTCCGACGAGCAGCTTCCGCACCAGCATACGATTTTGACTATCCGTAACCCATTAAAATGTCAACACGTATGATTGAGGATGAAATGATTTGAGCGACACACCCAACCCGAACAACGCTCAGTGGGCGAAGCGGCATTTAGCCGCTTCGCCCTTTGCCTTTTTTCGCTTTTCCTACAAAATGTTTTGTAACTTGTGGTCGATATGAATCAGCATTTAGACCCCTCCTCCGCTAAGCTCAGTCCCGAAGACGGCGCCATGGAACGCGCCCTCCGGCCGGACAGCCTGAGCGAGTTCAGCGGGCAACCCAAGATCGTTGCCAACCTCAAGGTATTCATCCAGGCAGCCGTGCAACGGGGCGATTCGCTCGACCACGTCCTGCTCCACGGCCCCCCGGGACTGGGTAAAACCACCCTGAGCCACATCATCGCCAACGAGCTCGGTGCGGAACTCAAGCTCACCAGCGGCCCGGTACTCGAAAAGCCCGGTGACCTCGCCGGCCTGCTCACCAACCTGAACGAGGGCGACGTACTCTTCATCGACGAGATTCACCGCCTGAACAACGTCGTAGAGGAGTACCTCTATTCCGCCATGGAGGATTACCGCATCGACATCATGATCGACAGCGGACCCAACGCCCGCTCGGTGCAGATCAACCTCAATCCGTTTACGCTGGTGGGGGCAACCACGCGGATGGGTCTGCTCACCGCCCCGATGCGCGCCCGCTTCGGCATCAATTGTTTGCTGGATTACTACGACGTGCAGACATTGGTCAACATCATCAAGCGCTCCTGCGAGATCATGGCGGTCCCCATTACCGAAGAAGGGGCCCAGGAGATCGCCCGCCGCAGCCGGGGCACCCCACGGATCGCCAACGCCCTGCTGCGCCGCATCCGCGACTTCGCCCAGGTAAAGGGTACCGGAACCATCGATAAAGAGATCGCCGACTACGGCCTAGCCGCCCTGAACGTAGACGAAGGGGGGCTCGACGAGATGGATAATAAGATCCTTGACGCCATCGTCCACAAATTTAAGGGAGGGCCGGTAGGCGTTTCGACCATTGCTACCGCCGTCGGGGAGGAAACCGGCACCATCGAGGAGGTACACGAGCCGTTCCTTATCATGGAGGGCTACCTGATGCGTACGCCCCGGGGCCGGCAGGCAACGGAAAAGGCGTACCACCACATTGGTGCTACGCCTCCCGGTACGGTCAATACCCTATTCGAATTTTAGCAGCCTTCCATTAAGGCTTGTTTGCTATTCCTCCTCTCCGATCACCTGGGCGGTGGCCTTCACGGTGTCCACTACCTGCTGAACGGTGTGCTCCACTTCGTCGATGGCCTGATCGACCTTAGCGGCTGCCTGTCCGAGTAGAGACGGTGCTGGCGTACGCTGCTTTTTGTCCTTCCGGGGCGGGTCTACCTCACCGGCCAGCACCGCGCTGAAGGCGGCGAAGTTGGCAACCACGTCGGAGGGAGCGGCGTCGCGTAATTCCTTGCGGTTGGCCTTCGACTGTTTTTTGCCGGCTTTGATGGCGGCGGCCGCCGCGGCGAGTTTGGCTTCTTCTTCGGGCGATAGATTGCGGCTGGCCATGTCGGCGGCAATTTTTGCGCGCGCGGCCTCCTTAGCCTGACGTTCGGCCTGTTTGCGGGCCTGCTTTTCGGCACGCTGCTTGTCCTTCTCGATCCGGCCTTCCAGCATCGATTTGGTTTTAACCATGTCCGCCAGCTTTTCGTTCTTGCTGCTTACGCGGCTTTCGATCATGAGGATCTTGGCCTGGCGGATCTGGGCTTCCAGCTGCCCGTCGGTGCGCTCGATGCGGCGGCGTTCGAACTTCAGGTCCTCCTCGTCGCGGGCGATGCTTTTCTGCATTCGCTCCATGGCCTTGAGCAGCCCCTGGTAGCGTGACTCATTGCGGCTCATTGCCGCGGCGGCACCCGTGGAAGTACTGGCTCCCCCACCTTGTCCGCGCTTCTCCTTCACCAGTTTGAAGGCGGAGTCGATGCGTCCGTAGACTTCGTCGCGATCCTGTTTGGTGAATTTTACTCCGTGAAATTTGCGCTGCAGCTCCCGCAGTTCCTGAAAGACTTTATTGAGGTGGGTACCCTCCCCGATGCGCTTTTCGACGTCTTCGAGCAGGGTGGCAAATTTGGCTTTCTGTTTTTTTGATTCTTCCTCGTACTGGGCGTTGACGGCCTGCCGCAGTTCCTTCAACTTTGCGAATACGGCGTCGGATCGCTTGCGCAGTTCGTTGCCCTGTTCCCGCATGAGGGTTTTATCCTGTAGCTGAGATTGCACTTTCTGCCAGAAGGCCTTCGCCTGGTTCCAGAGGTCGCTGCTGTAGGCCCCGGCCCGCTCGATGCGGTCTTCCATCTCGGCCAGTTCGCTACGGTAGCTCTGGGCCAGTTTCTCGCTGAGGACATTGAAGTGCCACTCGGTCTGGGCGCGCACGATCATGTCGGTTTGCTCCGCGCGCAGGTCGTCAGGGAGTAGCGATTCAGTTACGCTCAGTTCGCGGGCGATGACGCGATCGGGCTCCGGAAGCTCGGCTTCCTCTCCCTTGCGCCACTTTTCCATGAAGGCGTTGTAGACTTCGTCGGTCACCACCTTCTCGGGGAAGGTATGGATGCGTACAATGTTGTCCTCTACCTGTAGTTCGATGGTAATTAGGACGCGTTTTTCCTGGGCGTCACGCCCCCAGACGGCAATTCGGTTTCGCATGGCGATGGTCGTCTCCACCGGGTGGAATCGGTGATCCGCCCCTTCCGGTGAGTATAGTGATGTAGTAAACGAAGGTACAACGTGCCCCCCGACTTAGTGTTTTGGCGGCAGGGTAACTCAGGCAGTCACCGCGGTACCGATCAGTTTATTCTCCAGTAGGTATTCGGCAATCTGCACCGCGTTCGTGGCGGCTCCCTTGCGGAGGTTGTCCGCTACGACCCACATATTCAGTCCGTTCTCGATGCTTTCGTCGCGGCGCAGTCGGCCAACAAACACTTCATCGCGGTGCTTAGCCAGTAGCGGCATGGGGTAGACGTTGTTGGCGGGATCGTCCTGTAGTACCAGACCGGGAACTTCCGCCAGCAACTCCCGTACCGCCGCGATGGTAAAGGGGCGCTCGAACTCTACGTTGATGCTCTCACTGTGGCCACCGTGTACGGGCACCCGTACGGCGGTAGCGGTGATGGCAATATCGTTGCTGCCCAGTATTTTGCGGGTCTCGTGCACCAGCTTCATTTCCTCCTTGGTGTAGTCGTTGTCGAGGAAGACATCGCAGTGCGGGATGCAATTTTCGAAAATTGGGTAATGGTAGGCGGGTTCTTCGCTCTTCCCACCGTCGCGCTCGGTTTCGTACTGCCGCACGGCCTTCACGCCGGTACCCGTAAACGACTGGTAAGTTGAAATAACCAACCGCTTGATCCCGAAGGCTTTATGCAGGGGAGCGAGGGCCACTACCATCTGGATGGTGGAGCAATTGGGATTTGCGATGATGAGATCCTCGGCCGTCAGTTGATCGGCGTTCACTTCGGGGACGACCAGTTTTTTTGCGGGGTCCATCCGCCAGGCGCTGCTGTTGTCGATCACCACCGTACCGACTTCGGCGAACTTAGGGGCCCATTCCAGGCTGGTGGATCCACCGGCGGAGAAGATGGCCACGTCACAACGGGCATCGACGGCATCCTGCAGGGATATTACGGTGTGTATCTTCCCCCGGTACTCGATCTCCTTGCCCACCGATCGCTCGGAGGCAACCGGCAGCAGTTCGGTGATCGGAAAATCGTGTGCTTCGAGCACTTCAAACATTACGCCACCGACCAGTCCGGTAGCTCCCACAACGGCAACTTTCATATCGCTTTGATTTCGCAGGTAGCAAAAGTAATACACGGGGCGGGGACGCAGGAGCCACGCCCTTCCAAACAGCAAACAAAAGCGGCCCCGAATTACAACTTCGGAGCCGCTCGATTAAACGATTGAAGTGGGGTAATTCCGCAGGTGGCTTAGCGCTTGCCCTGCAGCGCTTCGAGGTCAAAGCCTTCGGGAATCAGCACCTGATCGATGAGGTACACCTGGCCATTGCTGGCGGACAGGTTCTCCCCGATGGTGACTTCATCCCCGTTTAGCACACTGGAAAGCAGTTCGTTCGAGGCTGAATCGGAACTGTCGATCAGGTGATGCTGTAACAGGGTGACCAGGGCCTCCCCATTCTCCGGCAGGAGTAAAGCGTCCAGGACGCCGTCTGGGAGAGCAGCGAATGCTTCGTCGGTGGGAGCGAGCAGGATGAAACTGCCGTCGGCGTCGAGGGCGTCGGTCAGACCGGCGGACTCCAGCGCGGTAGCCAGGGTAGTCGTTTCAGCGTGTTGGGCTACGGCTTCTCCGATCGTATGATCACTGGTCATAGGAGCAGTCTCCTCAGTGGTCATCTCATCGGTTTCGGGCATGTCTTCCTGGGCGTGCAAACCGGAGGAAAACGTAAAGATGCTGGCAAGCAGCAGCAGGAAAAAAGATAAGGACTTCATACTCGGTTGGTTTAATGAAGAATAACGCAACCGGGGCTCGGGCCTCCCGTGATGGGATGCCAGTATAGTTCGCGGGATTAACGGCCCGGAATCGGGAATTGTTTGCTCTATTTTCGGGGTCGAATGTTAAATATTTACCCAAATGCTCCGCACTACTGGAATTGCTCGGCTCCTGCGCGCCGCCGCCCTAATATTTAACAACCTTCATGCTGCGGGAATGGCCGAACGATGTTATAGTCGATTTCCCTCGCCCGGAAAGGCCACCTTCGGTTCAAAAGCCAGTGCTTCCTCCGTGGTCATGTATCCGTAGGCAATGATGATGACGACATCTCCGACCTGGCACCTGCGCGCCGCCGCCCCGTTGAGGCAGATGATGCCGGTGCCCTCCTCCCCGCGAATGGTGTAGGTCTCGATCCGCTCGCCGTTGTTGTTGTTGACAATCTGCACCTTTTCGCCCTCGATGATTCCGGCCGCGTCGAGCAGCAGGCCATCGATGGTGATGCTGCCGACGTAGTTGAGGTTGGCCTCGGTGACAGTAGCGCGGTGAATTTTTCCTTTAAAACGTTGAATGAGCATGGTCGGGGGTAAGATTGGGCTAAAATGAGTGCCGGCTTGGAAACGCACGGCTAAGGCTAAGGGTTGGCGGGGCCGATGATGCGGTTGTCGATGAGTCGTACCCTGCCAACCTGCACGGCGGTGGCCACAATAAGTTCTTCGGCGGAATCGCCGTCCTGGTATGGCAGCAGCGTACGGCCGTCTACGACTTCGACGTACTCCGGCTCGAGCAGGGGTTCGGACCGCATGTTCAGTACAGCTGTTTTTTCCAGTTCGCGGGCGGGCCAGCCGGCCCGGATACCCGCGGCTACGGCGGCCAGATGCAGGTTAATGCGGCCGGCGGCGGTGCGTTCCTGCGGTTGGAGCAAGCGGTTGCGGCTGCTGAGTGCCAGACCGTCGGCTTCCCGGACGGTGGGAACGGTCACGACCTCGATGCCTAACCCGAGCAGTTCGATCATTCGGCGGACTACAGCGACCTGCTGGTAGTCCTTCTGACCGAGATAAAGGACATCAGGACCGACGATCTCCAGCAGGCGACTGACCACCTGGGCTACTCCGGCGAAATGGCCCGGGCGGTAGGCTCCCTCCATCCGGGCGGTCAGGCTGCCGAAATCGAGGTTCGCCGCCCGGTTTTCTCCGGTACCCGCGGGGTATACGTCCTCTATGCCAGGCATGTACAGCAGGTTACAGCCGTGGGCCGTGAGTAAGGCAGAATCCGCTTCGGGGGTCCGGGGATAGGCCAGCAGGTCGGATCCTACGTTGAACTGAGTGGGGTTGACGAAGATGCTGGCGACCGTGACCGCCTGCTCGGCCGCGCTGCGTTGGATCAGGGCGGCGTGACCGGGGTGGAGGGCTCCCATAGTAGGGACGAACCCGATGCGTTCTCCCTTCTTCCTGGCGGCGGAGAGGTAACCGGAAAGCTCGACGGCGGTGGTGAACGTTTGCAAGTCAGGCGCTGATTGGGGAGCGGGCAAGCCCGCTAAGGGCGGGCGAAGATAGGGGGTGTCCACAATATTTTGTAACTTTGCCACCCTTGGAGCCGGCGTATAGGCTCCCGTGCCGGGCCGCAATGGCGGTCCGACCCGTCAATAACCTGCAACGCGATCATAAGATATGAGCAAAACTAAGGTGCTGATTGTTACCCAGGAAATGGATCCCTATACGGAGCTGACTGAAATAGCAACTACCGTAAGGGCCCTGGCCCCCTACCTACAGAAAAACCAGATGGAAATTCGCGTGCTGATGCCACGCTATGGCACCATCAACGAACGTCGTCACCGGCTGCACGAGGTCGTGCGTCTGTCCGGCATGAATATTATTGTGGACGACGACGACTATCCGCTCATCATCAAGGTGGCTTCCCTGCCCGACAAGGGAGTGCGGATGCAAGTCTATTTCCTCGATAACGAAGATTTCTTCAAGCGCAAGTTCGTCCACGTCGACAAGGCGGGCAACCCCTTTGACGACAACGCCGACCGCGCCGTGTTCTTCAGTAAGGGCGTGATCGAAACGGTCCGCAAGTTCGGCTGGCCGCCCGACATCATCCACGTGCACGGCTGGATGACCAGCCTGATCCCCTTCTACCTGCGCACGGCCTATAAGAACGAGCCCCTGTTCAAGAACAGTAAGATCGTATACAGCCTGTACCAGAGCGGACCGGAGGATCACATCACCGACGACTTCGCCATGAAGGCCAGCATCAACGCCCTGAGCGAAGACGACCTAGCGCCCTACCTGGAAGACGGTAAGCCCGCCCTCCACCGGGGTGCGATCAAGTACAGCGACGCCGTGATTCGCGGCAGCGCGGAGCTGGACGAATCCCTGGAAGTTGCCCTGACCAGTTCTGATATCCCCGTGCTGAACGTCCAGGGTGAAGAATCACCCAAGGCAAGCGTGGAATTCTACCGGGAGCTGCTCGCCGCCGAAGTAGAAAAGTAACCAACCATACCGCAGTTCGGGCCCTCCCTTACCTCGAGACACGAGTCCTTCCCTTCACCGGGGAAGGACTCGTTTACTTTTTCCTAGACCAAGATTGTTGTCCCCCTCCGCCTAACTACCGTCTACAGATCAGACTAAATGAAGACTACGCTTAGCCTTTTTTCCCTCGCTATCCTACTGCTTGCCGGCTGTACGGATCCCATCACCGTGGGTTCCGAGCTCCTGGACGCGGACCGCGCCGACACCGGCGAAACCACCGACGTCACCTTCACCACGCGGGTGGTGCGGGAAGACAGTCTCTTTACCTTTAACGGATTGAATCCGACAGCACCGAGCACCTTCACCTTTGGCCAGATTGAGGACGCAAACTTTGGAGCTACGCGACACAGTGCCTACCTGGTCCCCAGACTTCCACGTAGCACGGCCAGCGGTCTGCCGCTCGTTCCCCTGTTCGCCCAGCGGACCGACATTACGATCGACTCGGCCGTTTTGATCCTCCCCATCGATACCGCGCGGGCGTTCTACGGCGCGGGCCGCACCTTTCCGGTACGGGGTACGGAAATCATCACCCCCATTCCCTTCGACGAGGATGCCTACAGCACCTTTACGACACCGACCAACATGGTCAACCTCCTGGCGCAGAGTAGTTTTACCGGTTCGCTAACCCCGACCGAGGTCAGAGATACCTCGATCACCGGCCGCTCCTTTCGCCGCGCCCATATCCGGATCCGGATGGCTGAACCCTTTATTGACTTGATTCGCAATCTTCCGGCAACGGCCTACGATGCCGATTCCACCTTCCGCGACAACTTCGCCGGGATCTACCTCGAGCCGGACGGAGTCAGCGACGGGCTGATTACCCTGCTGCCCGCAGAGGTAGCCTCCACTGCCGCCGATACTCTCTATAACGGCTTCAACATTTATTACCGCGACACTACCGGTGCGCCTTCGGAATATCGCATCAGTTTCCGGCAGATCCTGCCGAATTACGCCTTCGACTTCAGCAATTCGCTGGTGGGTGAACTCCTGGCCGATGGTGCCGACAACGACCTGACCGCCCTGGTCGGTCAGGGTGGCCTGGTCACTCAGCTCGACTTCACCGACCTGGCTTCCCTTAGTGATCGGGTGATCAACCGCGCCGTACTGGAAATTCCCATTGCGGACGTGGAGGGAGTAAGCTACACCGACTATCCGGTTCCGAGCCGGGTCGAACTGTGGTACCGCCCGAGCAGCGATGCGGAGCTGGCGTTCATCACCGACCGCGTCGAGCTCACGCGTACCGGTGCGGGAGCCACCGGATTCAATAGCTTTCTCGGTGGGCGCTTAAATACCGAAGACGGCATTCAGCTGTATTCCCCCGCCTTCACCGTCCACATGCAGCGCATCGTTGATGGAGAGGTGCCCCCTACGGTTTACCTTCGCGTTACCCCGTTGGCAAGTACCGAATTCCGGTCGGCGCGGGTGTTCCTTAACGGTCCCGATAGCGCCGAACATCCGGCCCGCGTCCGGCTGACCTTCACTAAGTTGGATTAGATAAAACAACTTACAATACTTATATTTCGTTTAATTTAACGGAACCGCGAGTACACCACCCACTCACCCTGATTATACGTCCGGGTTCCGTACCCATGAACACCCTTTAACACTCTCTTTATGTGTGGAATAGTTGGATACATCGGCCACCGCCAGGCCGACGCGCTCATTATTAAAGGATTAGAGCGCCTGGAATACCGCGGATACGACAGTGCCGGTATCGCCGTCCTCAGCGATAAGCTGTCAATCTGGAAGAAAAAAGGGAAGGTTGCCGCCTTACGCAAGGAGATTGCTAAAAACGATACCTCGGGTACGGTAGGCATCGGCCACACCCGTTGGGCCACCCACGGCGAGCCCAACGACATTAACGCACACCCCCATACGGGTGGAAACGGACGACTGGCCCTGGTGCACAACGGCATCATCGAAAACTACGCCGTGCTCAAAAATGCCCTTATCGCGGAAGGCCACACCTTCGAAAGCGATACGGATACCGAAGTGCTCGTGCACCTGATCGAAGAGATTCAGGACGAAGGTGACCTTGCCCTCGAAGAAGCCGTACGGCTTGCCCTCAACCGGGTCGAAGGAGCCTACGCGATTGCCGTAGTCGACAGCAGAAATCCGAGTGTCCTGGTCGGTGCGCGTAAGGCGAGTCCCCTGGTCGTCGGCATCGGTGAAGGAGAGTACTTTATCGGCTCGGATGCGTCTCCGTTTCTCGACAGCACCCGACGGGTCGTTTATTTGGACGACAATCAGATCGCCACCATCAATCTGGAGAACGGACTACAGATAAAGAATACGGAGAACGAAACCCAACCTCCCTTCATCCAGACGCTCGACATGCAGATCGAAGCCCTGGAGAAGAACGGCTACGAGCACTTCATGCTCAAGGAGATCCACGAACAACCGACCACCATCTACGACGCGATGCGGGGCCGTATCAGCAGTAAGGAAAATCGGGTTACCCTCAGGGGGCTCGAGGAGTACGCCAATCGCTTCGTGCGGGCCAACCGAATCATCATCGTAGCCTGTGGTACCAGCTATCACTCCGGCCTCATCGGCGAGTACCTCATCGAGGACCTGGCCCGTATTCCCGTAGAAGTGGAATACGCCAGCGAATTCCGGTACCGCAATCCGATCATCAACGAACGGGACATCGTGATCGCCCTCAGCCAGAGTGGTGAAACGGCCGACACCATGGCCGCGCTCGAACTCGCGAAGAGTAAGGGGGCCATGATCTACGGTATCGTGAATGCGGTCGGCAGCAGTATTGCGCGGCTTACCGACGCCGGAAGCTACATTCACGCCGGCCCCGAAATCGGAGTAGCCAGCACCAAGGCCTTCACCGGACAGGTGACCGTACTTACCCTGCTTGCCCTAAGCATGGCGCAGAAGCTGAGCACCATCAGCAAAACCACCTTCCAGACCCTCGTCACCGAACTGGAGCGCATCCCGGAAAAGGTCAAGGAATGCCTCAGCGCAAACGATCACATTCGCTACATTGCTAAGGAGATCAAGCACCACCACAACGCTCTCTATTTGGGACGTGGGTACAACTTTCCTGTAGCCCTCGAAGGCGCGCTCAAACTCAAGGAAATTAGCTACATTCACGCCGAAGGATATCCCGCGGCGGAGATGAAGCACGGACCGATTGCACTCATCGACGAGACGATGCCCGTAATCGTAACCGCTACCAACCGTTCGGCCTACGAGAAAATCGTCAGCAACGTACAGGAAGTACTCGCCCGCAAGGGAATGGTGATCGCGGTGGTGAACGAAGGCGAAACGGCCATCAGTGCGATCGCTAATCACGTCATTACGGTACCGAACACGGAGGAACAACTTTCTCCCCTACTCTCGGTGATCCCGCTGCAGCTCCTCAGTTACCACATTGCCGTGGAACTCGGGCGCAACGTGGATCAACCCCGCAACCTGGCCAAGTCGGTCACTGTTGAATAAGTAACGCCGGCAAGGCGTACAAAACTATAACTACCAAGCATGGAATGGGACATTGATTATAACACCAGCAACGCCGAACTCATCTACAGTGAGTACGGCCGTACCGTGCAGGAGTTGCTGCAGAAGGCCAACGAGATCGAAGGCGACGAAGACCGCCAGGCCTACGTCGAGCGAGTCCTCAAGCTCATGCTCCAGATGCAACCGAGCGTAAAGCAGCAGGAGAACTACGAAGAACGTCTGTGGAAGCACGCCTTCCGCATCGCCGGCGGTGAGCTCAACGTCACCATTCCGGAGGGAATCAACGCCACGCCGGACCCCGAGGGAGTCACCCCCGAGCCGCTCCCCTACCCCGATACCAACAAACGGATGCTTCATTACGGCAAGAACGTACTGGCACTGATCGAACAGGGCAAGCAAATGGAAGACGGGCCGGAACGCGACCTGGTAACCTATACCGCCGCCTACTACATGAAAGTGGCCCTGTCGGACTGGCGGGACGGGAAGTTCTACAACGAAGACATGATCCGCAAGGACCTGTACGAACTCAGCGACAAAGTACTGATGCTGCCCGCCGACGCCAAGATCGGTGAGCCGAACTCAAACCAGCCTTCCCAGGACAACGGTTCCCGGCGCAAGAAGAAAAAGAAGAAAGGCGGCGGAGGCGGTGGCGGCGGCAGCAGCAACAACCGCAGTAGCGGCAGTCGCAACTCCAGCCGCAGCAGCCGCAATCGGCGGCGTCGGTAAACGGATCCGTCCCCTACCGATTCCCACGAAAAAGCCCCGCTACATTCACTGTAGCGGGGCTTTTTATTTCCTTGGATGGGCGGTTAGCTCATCTGATTGACGTGAAGGGCCAAACCACTCTTCAGGTTAGCAGCCTTGTTGGCGTGCCACAGGTTGCGCTTGGCCAGACGATCGATCATGCTAAACAGGCGCGGGAGTTGCTTCTCGGCCTCGGTGCGATCCTCCAGGTCACGCAGTTTGCGGATGGCCGTACGGGTCGACTTCTTATAGTAACGGTTGTGCAGACGCTTTCTCTCGTCCTGACGAATGCGCTTCTTAGCAGACTTATGGTGTGCCATTGGTATAATTTTATTTCGTTTTACTCCGCCAGATGGATAGAGCTCAATCAGTCCGCAAAAGTACGCCTTTTAATTCAGCTTACCAACTGTAGGAGAGGCGAAAATTTATGCTCCGCCCGGGTGCATCCGCAAAATATCGCTGGCGATCGAGGTAATCGCGGTAGACCTGGTTCAGGGCGTTATCTACCTCCAGCGCAAGGTCTAAGGTATTCGTTCCAAGGGATAAGCGCTTGGACAGCCCGATGTCAAACAGGGCGTATGCCGGAGGCGGGGGCAGCAGGTCCTGTTCCGGTACCACGTTCGACTGTTTTTCGACAACCAGAGCAGCAAGGTTGAGCACCATCTCCCCTGGAAAAGGATACTGCAGACTGGTCCGCCAGTTGGTCGCAGGCAGGTAGATCAGCCCCTGGTCATCCGAACGATTATACCCCCTCAGGATGGCCAATCTACTGTCCACTTCCAAATCACCCAGCTGGCCGAACAGGTTCAGCTTGGCCCCGTAGAGTTCCGCGTCGATGCCACGGTAGCGAAATACGGGAAAGGCTCCGCGCAGGGTCAGGCGAAAATCCGGTTGCGGCTCGAGGTTAATGTAGTGGGCAATGCGCTGGTAAAATGCGCTGACCCCGATGGATAATCTACCACTGGCGGCGGTGAAGCGAACTCCTCCGGTAAGCTTCGCGCTTCGTTCGGGCACGAGGGAGCTATCCCCCTCCTCGATTCCGCTAACGCCCTGGTGCAGTCCCTGGCTGTACAATTCGTTGATCTGAGGTGCGCGTTCGCGGTAGGTGAGCTCGAGGTCGGTACGGATCCTTGCACTTATCCTATGGCTTGCTCCCGCGGCCCCGCCCACTGCATTAAAGTTGTGCCGGTACCGCAAAATGCGGCGGGGAAGGTCGCGACTAATGGTTATCGGCTCGTAAAACTGGTGATCGAAGCGCAGTCCAAGGTGATAGCGCAGTGCATCCACCTCCCTGCGGTACGTCGCGAAAGCGCCCGCCCGCTGCGCGTTGTAGTCGGGAATCAGGGGCAGAATGCCGGTGCCGGGTTGATTTTGGTTATCGACCCGTTCGTACTGTAGGCCAGCCTCCACCCGCTGCCGTCCGGGCAGGGTGCGCTGGTAAGTAGTCTGAACGTTGTGGGTAATCTGCACCAGTTTGAGGGCGGCACGGTCATCGTCTCCCCGCCGTACGTCAAACTCCTTGCGGTCGTCCAGTTGCCCCCCGTACAACAGGGTAAAACGGTCCTTTTCGTTGAGCTGGTATTCCAGTTCCGCCTTCGCCAGGTGGTGACTGACGGTCTGCCGGGGAGAAGCAATGGTGTAGCCGAAGCGGTCCTCGGTAAAGAAGGGTTCCGACCGCCCGATGGCCTCCTCCAGGTCACTGAGGTTGCCGATGTGGGATCCGCGAAGGACACCGATCTCCGCATTGAACAGGCTGTAATAGCCCCGGAGCGTGAGCCGTGGATTAAGGTACTTTGCCACCTGTAGGGCCAGGTTGGCCTCACGGTGACCGGTATTGGTGAGAAAGTAGTCGGGGGTACGTTGATCCCCGGCGTACTTAAGACTACCACTCAGGCGATAGGCGACAAAGGCTGAGTCCGTGACGCGGGCATTAAGGGTATGCCCCAGCCCATTGGAACGAAATCCGTAGGCAACCTTGCCCCCCGACTTGGTTCGCGGGCCCAGTTCCGCCGGCTCGATCAGGACGGTCGGTCCCAGGGTGCTACCCCCATACTGCAGGGCATCCACGCCTTCTACCACCCGGACGTACGCAGCTACCCAGGGGTCGATTTCGGGAGCGTGGTCGTTGCCCCACTGCTGGCCGGCCTGGGCCACGCCGTTGTTCTGAATGCTGAGGCGGTTACCGAATAGCCCGTCGAAAACGGGTTTTGCGGCGGCGGTCCCGGTTCTGAGGCTGCTTAGTCCGTTGATTCCCTCGAGCACGTCGCTCAGCTGGCGATCCGACTGCCGGTCCAGCCGCTCTTCGTACCCGACGTTACCGGCCGTGGAGGTGATGGTGACGGTCTGGGTGTAATTTTCGTGGTGGTGTAGGTAAACTTCCAGTACGGTATCGGTCCGAAAAGTAAACTTCATCTCCTCCGGGTCGCAGCCGATGTGGCTGAAGCGAAGGGTAACCGGCCCGGGACACTGGTTTTCAATGACAAAACGCCCGGTTTCGTCGGCTTCGACTCCTCTACCCTGTTCGACCAGGTACACATTCGCGAAGGCCATTTCCTCGGTCCCGTGGGCATCCTTCACGATTCCCGCAATACGGCCGGAGCAAGTTTGGGCGGGGACGCGGGAGCTGAGTAAACACAGAACAGCAAGGACGAAAAAAACGTAGGGCAGTGGCCGCATTTAGTTGCTGATCGATACGGGGAAGCTGATTTCGATGTCCGTCGCCCCGCCGGCACCAGCGGGATCGGAAATGCTGACACCGGTTGCCGACTTATCGGGTTCGTGCCGTAGGATGATGACGAGGTTTCCACTGGACGGATCGTTGGCCCGCAGTTCCGTGCGCAAACCTACCGGATTGCCGTCGCCGTCCGAATCCAGGTACGACAGGTCGACATTCAGCCCCTGACCGGGCACGAAGAAAAACTGGTGATCCCGGGCCTCCGCCTGTACTTCGGCAGTAACGTCCACGGTAGTATTATCGGAAAGATTCTTGATCGTGATACTTCCTTCGTAGGTCGTATTTGCGACGAGGTTGCGATTCACCTGGATAGCCGGATTGAGCCCGCCGTCGCCGTCGGGATCGCTGAAGGCCATGATCACCTCGTCTCCACCACCGACAGGCTGTAGGGTGTACACGAGTTCGGTGATCAGTTCTTCCTCATTCTCGATGACGGGGTCGTCGTCGCTACCGCAGGCCGACAGCAGTATCAGGGATAGGAAAAGGGGCAGATAAATACGGATCATGAATGCGGCATTATACACCAAAGGTAGCCTCAATCTTGTTAATGCGACAAATTTGCATTAACTTTATTCCATGTCCAGACGAAACACCGCCTCCCAGTCCGCCGTGCTGCAGTTGCTGCGCGAAAGCGATTGTGCGCTGAATCAGGATATGGTAGCGGAACGGCTGGATTCGGTAGTGAATCGATCGACGATCTACCGCATCCTCAATCGCTTTGTCGAGGACGGACTCGTACACCGTATCGTGGGAGAAGACGGGCGGCAGTACTTTGCGAAATGTAGCGACTGCACGGCCGAGGCCCACCATCACGATCATCCCCACTTTCACTGTGTGAGCTGCGAGCGCGTTGAGTGCTTGTCGGAACCCCTCCGCATCGGCGTCCCGGCCGGCTACCTCCCCCAACAGTTAAACGTAACCGTATCGGGCTACTGCCGGGACTGCAATCAGAATAGTTAGAACCTACCTAGCCGCCAGGGCTGGCTTTTGCCGGGCGAGGCGGTCCATGACGGCGCCGAGATCACGGATGATCTGCTCGCCGCTGGGATCTTCCACCAAGGCGGTCATGATGTAGTTCCGGCGAGGGCCCTGTACGAGGGCGCAATCGGCGTGGTAGACGCTCCAGGAGCCGGACTTGCGGTACACCTTCGCGTCCGGTGCGACCCGGTTGAGGGTATTGACGAACTTGTGGTGCAGTTCGGGGTCGACCAAATAGCTCATCATTTTGGCGCTGCTTTTTTCGCTCACCAGCTGGCCGTTCGCCAGTAGGTAGAAGTAGCGGCAGATCTGGTCGGTGGTGGCGGCGTGGCTGATGCCCTTCATGGGATCGGGGTAGCGGCGTCCGCCCGCAGCGTAGCGCTTACCTACCCACAGACCTCCGCCGAAGCTGGGATCGTATAGTTTATGCTTGGGATCGCGCATGGTCCGCTCGATGTGCTCGAAGCTTACCCGGTCGATCATGCGGGTGGTCGCGGCGTTGTTTGATTTGGCGATCATGAGCCGCATATCGCTTTTGATCTCGGCGGTCTCCTTCAGTTCGCCCCGCTCGATGGCATCGTGGGCGGCGGCGAGCACGGCGATCTTGGGCAGGCTCGCGGCGTACATCATGTTTCTGCCGTTGAGGGTTGCAAAGCGGGGGTTGTCTTCGTCCGACATGTCGACCAGCCCGACGGAGAGTTTTTTGTTGCGGTAGAGCTTGGCCCATACCGGGTTGGCCAGAATGACGGCCTTTAGCTGGGACTCAAACGTCTTGTCTTCGAAGTCGCGCAGGCGGAAGGCGGGTGCGGTGGCGGCTGCTTCAGCAACCGGGTCTTCGGTGGCGGGGTCTTCAATGATTACTGCTTCGGCATTCTCCGCTTCCAGATTGATGGGAACGAAAAAAGCGGAGGCGGTGGTGAATTCTCCGTTTACGTAACGGGAGATATCGAACTCGGAGCTACTGGTAAATAGGGCGGCGGCTACGGAGAGTAGGAGGAAAAAAGACTTCTTTAGCATAAGTTAGAAAGCGTGCTCGTGAAGAGATCCAGACCCTCCTCGAGGAAGATCAAATAGGGCTAAAGTCTTGTGTTGGTTTCTGGAAGGTCGCTCAATACAGGCCGGCGACAGGGCAAATCTACAAAACCCCGCAGGGTCGTTTGGCTAAATACAATACAAATATAGACATGGTTGGCCTGTAAGCAGGTAAAATGCGGACTTTCGCCCGTTTAACAGAATCTTAACGGCAGCCGGTCCGCCATTCGTATACCTCTTCTTCCAGAAAATTTTCGGGGGTCTCAGTGCTCCGAGGTAAGGTGGAACGCGATCTCGGGGTGGTTGTCCCGCGCCATCTGCAGGGTCCAGGCGCTGTCGGCGAGGTAGACCAGACGCCCCTCCTTATCGACGGCGATCTGTTGACGGCGGCGCTCCGAGAAGGCGCGGAGGGCGTCCTCGTCGCTAGAAGTTACCCAGAGTGCCTTGTAGAGGTTGATCGGTTCGTACAGTACCGTCGCGCCGTATTCGTGCTCCAACCGGTACTGAATGACATCAAATTGCAGGGCGCCGACCGTACCGATGATCTGAGCGTTGTCCACCTCACGGGTGAACAGCTGGGCCACTCCCTCGTCCATCAATTGGTCGATGCCCTTGGCGAGTTGCTTGGATTTGAGCGGATCGCCGTTCATCACGCGCCGGAATTGCTCCGGGCTGAAGCTGGGAATGCCCTTAAAGTGCAGCTCCTCTCCCTCCGTGAGGGTGTCACCGATCTTGAAGTTGCCCGAATCGTACAGGCCCACCACGTCGCCGGCGTATGCCAGGTCAATGACCTCCTTGCGATCGGCCATAAAACTGGTTGGGTTGGCGAACTTAAGCTTGCGCCCCTGGCGGACGTGCAGGTAGTTAGTGTTGCGCTCGAAGGTGCCCGCACAGATGCGCAGGAAGGCAATACGGTCGCGGTGCCGCGGGTCCATGTTGGCGTGAATCTTAAAGACGAATCCGGCAAACTGGTTCTCATCGGGCTTCACCTGCCGCTCTTCCGTAGGCCTGGGCTGGGGAGCGGGAGCAATGCGGACGAAGCAGTCCAGCAATTCTTTCACCCCGAAATTATTGACCGCGGAGCCGAAAAAAACCGGACTCACCTCACCGCGCAGGTAGGTATCATGGTTAAATTTTGGGTAAACGCCCCGGATCATTTCGATCTCTTCCCGCAACTCTTCGGCCGCGTCCTCCCCGATAAGCTTCTCCAACTCCGGATCCTGCAGGTCGGTAAATTCAATGGTTTCCTCCGGGCGCCCCTGCTTATTGTCGGGACGAAAGAGGACGATGCGCTCTTCGAAGAGGTTGTACACGCCCTTGAAGCGGTCTCCCATCCCGATCGGCCAACTCAGGGGTACCGCTTTGAGCAAGAGCTTTTGTTCTACCTCATCGAGCAGATCGAAGGCTTCCTTACCCGGTCGATCCATTTTATTGATGAATACGATGACCGGCGTTTTGCGCATGCGGCATACCTCGACCAATTTTTCGGTCTGCTCTTCCACTCCCTTCGCAACGTCGATGACTACGATTACGCTATCGACGGCCGTAAGGGTGCGGTAGGTATCTTCGGCGAAGTCCTTGTGGCCCGGGGTATCGAGAATGTTTATCTTTTTCTCCGCGTAATCGAAGGCCATCACCGAAGTGGCCACCGAAATTCCGCGTTGGCGTTCGATCTCCATAAAGTCGGAGGTCGTGCTTTTTTTGATCTTGTTGCTCTTTACCGCACCGGCTTCCTGGATGGCTCCGCCGAAGAGCAGCAGCTTCTCGGTGAGGGTTGTTTTACCGGCATCCGGGTGGGCGACAATGCCGAAGGTGCGTCGGCGCGCAATTTCTGAAGTTTGCTTGGTCATATTCGGCCGCAAAGATATATCTTTGCCGGCCAAATGCCATCCTAGCTCAGTTGGTAGAGCAATTCATTCGTAATGAATAGGTCGTCGGTTCGAGTCCGATGGATGGCTCCATAAAAAGCGCGGCTTCCCGGAATCGGGAAGCCGCGCTCGTTTATCGTAGTGGCCCCGGGAACCGTTACTGGTTCTTCTTCTGGTTACCGGGCGTCACGCCACCTTCCACTTGATTTTTTGGATTCGTCGTGGAGGTAGAGAAAGCCGCCTCGTACTCATCGTCGGTGTACTTCGGATCGACCAGGGTATCACGCGCAATGCGGAGTGAGTCCGCCCGGTTTGCGTAATTGGTAGTCTGGGTAGTGATTGAGCTGCGGGGCGATTGTTCCTCGTAACTCACTTCTCCGTCGCCGTCCTGGTCGCCGTCTTCGTAGTCCGGCTCGGTTGCAATCACTTCATTCGCATCGATTTCCCCCTCCCGTTCGTCGGTAGAAGAGCAGGAGTACGCGCTGAATGCAGTCAGAAAAAGCAGGATCGCTGCTAAATGGATTTTCATCTTAGGTAGCTTAGTTAGATTCTGAATTGGTTGGATCGGCATCGAGGGTGTACCGATAGATGGCACACAACCCGCCTTCGTCTGCGGGAAGTTCCTCGACCGCAACGTTGTATACGCGGGCACCCGATTGAAAAGCCCGAACTGCCGCGAGATTAAACAGCTCGGTGGCGTTCTTGTCCTCGTCGGTCATCACCTTGACGTCATTGGTATCTGCCCGGTATGCCCCGTAGGTGTAGCGATTCCTGTCCAGCCAGAGCGCGGCGACGCGGCCGTTGATTGCGGCGGGAACGATATCGTGAATGTCCGTACCGGCTTCCCGGCGGGCGAGGTTGTCTCCGTAGAGCTTGCGGTCGCGGTCCCGTTGCTCGTCGAAGTGCTTTCCAATCACCGACCAGGCTCGCTCGTGAATCATTGCTATGTTCGTTTCCTCCAGGTTGCCGGCCACGAAACCGTCCCGGTAAAGGTGGGCATACGTGTTAGCCTCCTGGTAGATCGGGATCAGTTCTTCTACCCCTCCGAGAAGTAGGGGCGCCTTATCGTCGCATAGGTAGTCGGCAATTCCCTTATCCACGCGGTCGAGGTACGTTTTCACCTCTTCCACGTCATTAGATTGCTCGCCCCCGCGATCAAAGTAGGCCTGGTTGTTTCCTCCCCGACTGCCTTCGGGGCCGCCGGCGCGCGACCGCCCGGAGTCGAAGGAATCCTGGAGCAGGGCTGCATCCATATTGACAGGGACCAGGCCTTGCAGATCCACCTCGCTAATGCTATACCGGTTAGCGGTGTACAGCTTTATGGCTCCTTTGCTCAGCGCCAGGATATGGAACCGGTTTTCGGTACCCAGTAGCGGCAACAGTGGGCGGAGATAATACTCTGGCGCCACGTACACCATCGGCTCGAAGTCGATCGGGCACACGTAATAGTCAAAGCGATCCGGGCCGATAAAGATGGCCAGTCCGTCGCTCAGGTTGCTCCAAATCGCACCATTGCTCTCCAACTCGTAGCCGGCGGCTAAAAATTCCTCTGCCTGACTTTCCCGAAGGTCATAGCGGTGCACGAGTTTTTCCCGGGCTTTCTTAAGGGCATTCTTTAGGCGAATACGGTCTTCCTGCCGATTTCCTACGCGGTAAGTAGGCAGGTAGATGCTGATGGAATAGTCATTCGTTGCAGCGGCGAGGGTGTCGAATTGGGTTCGGTTGATCATAAACGTGGATTAAGGCACTTACGTGCTAGGCGCGCCGCCGTCCCTTCAGTACTACAAATAGAATCAGCAGAAAGAAGATCAGGGCAGCAACGATCACCAATCCATTATCGGCGAAAAAACTACCTCCCGTTGGCGTATCGACGGTAGAAGAACTATAGGGACTTTCCCCTTCGGCCTGAGCGAGTAATCCGGAGGCCGAAGCGATGATCGTTGCGAGGATAGAATAGATACGATTGGTCATGCGCACCATGGTGAAATAGATAATTAAGTGAAAGGCCGCGAACGGGGGAGTCCCGAACGCGGCCTTATTTTTACAGTTGGTCGAATTCCTACGCCCGGTTGAAGAGCCTTGCGATGAGGCTGATCACGAGCAGTACGAGGAAAATGTAGAAGAGTATCTGTGCGATACCTGCAGCAGCGCCACCGATTCCTCCGAATCCGAGCAAGCCGGCTACGATGGCGATGACGAAGAAGATAAGGGCATAGCGTAACATAATGTTGGCGTTTGGTTTAGTGAATCGAAGGGTAAGCCTCCTGACAATCAAGGTGTTGCCGAAGAACTTCGCTAATTATAACGGAGCGGTGACATTCGATGTTCGTTGGCTTAAAAATTTTCGCCGCCAACTTCCGCCGGGAACTTCCGTTCCACCGGATATGCCGCTCACCGATCACACCCCCGTCTACCAAAACGTTCAGAGCGAACACCTCCGGGCCTGGTTTGCCGAAACGCTCAGTCACTATCCCGAACTGCTCGACCGCCCCATCTACCTCCGCAAGATTTCCATGCGGTACAGTACCATGCGCGCCCAACCCGTGATCAACTGGCGCTTTTTTCGCAGGAAGTACCGCCATTACCGGGTCGACTTCAGCAACCACCTCGAGGTGACCGCTCACGTAAAGGTGCGGGAACTACCCCGCGACGTGGTGGTCGGCTGGTTCGCCCACGAGCTCGGACACATCGTCGATTACCTGGATCGGCCGTGGCGGGGAATGATCGCCTTCGGTCTCGGATACGCCCTCTGGTCCCGCTACATGCGCGAAGCGGAACGCCGGGCCGACTCGATCGCCGTAGACCACGGTTTCGGAAGCGAAATAATCGCCACCAAGCACTACCTGATGGAGCACGCTACCCTCCCACGCCACTACAAAAAGCGCCTGAAGAAGTATTACCTCTCCGCCGATGAGATCGAAGCCCTGATCACGGCCTACGAGGAGCGCGGGGAAATGCCCGACATCGTGGATATTTAACGGCATCTCACGCGCACCCTACCTCCTCTTTCAACCGTGGCTTGCTCACACCCACCAAAATTTCCTCCGCGTTGCGCATCTTCAAGTTTTTCGGTCAACTGCTCCTCTGGATACTGGGCCTGGTGCTCCTTTACGTAGCCGTTGCCGTTGTCTTTTCGCTCATTCCCACCCGACCGGATCCCGTAGCCGGAACTCCCGACCGGCAGTTGTACATTTCCAGCAACGGGGTACACACCGATTTTATCATTCCGGTAGAGCTGGTTCCCGACCAACTCCTGGACCAACTGGGCTACCTAGCCGACTACCCCTACCTAGCCTTCGGTTGGGGCGATAAGGGCTTCTATCTGGACACCCCGACCTGGGCGGAGCTAAAGGTCAGTATCGCCGTAAAGGCCATGCTACTCCCCAGTCCGACCGCAATCCACGTCACCGGCTACAAAAGCGTTGGCTCCGACTGGGCAAGTCTGCCCCTCACCCAGGAGCAGGTCGATACCCTGAACCGCCACATATGGGACACCTTTCGCCTGACGGACGGAGACAAACTGCAACACATCGATAGTGCCGGATACGGCGACGACGATGAATTTTACGAAGCGCTCGGCTCCTACAATGCCCTGTACACCTGTAACAACTGGGTCAACGCCGGCCTGAAGAAAATGCACGTGCGTACCGCCCTCTGGGCCCCCTCCGAATGGGGAATTATGCGGTGGCTCTAGGAATGTGGTCCCCACCGGAAGGGTGTTATCTTTAAGGCTTTCGACAAAAAAACCGTATGCGTACCCTAACCCTTTGCTTTACCCTATTACTCTGCACCTGCGTCCGCGCCCAGGAAAAGCTCAATTACCAGGAGCCACCCCGGGAAATTCTGGAACTGGTCGACGTAACCGCCGCCCCCACCGTGCTCATGGATCACGAGCGGGAAACCATGCTGCTGCTCTACCGTGACCCCTATAAGCGCATCGCCGAACTTTCCGAGACGGAACTGCGGCTGGGCGGACTGCGCATCGACCCGGCCACCAACATCGGCAGTCGGACCAACTACTACAACGACGTAAAAATCCGGGCCGTAGCGGCCGATCCGGGATCCGAACGCGCACTGGCCGGACTGCCCGCCGACGCCCGCATAGCCAACCTGACCTGGTCTCCGGATCAGTCCATGGTAGCCTTCACGAACACCACCGACCGGGGAGTGGAAGTGTGGCTTGCCGACCTAACATCGGCCACCGCCCGCCGCCTTACCGAAGCCAGCGTCAACGCTAACCTGCGCGACGTGATCAACTGGCAGGAGGACGGACGATCCATGCTGATTAAAATGCTGCCTACCGATCGTCAGCCCCTGGTCGATGTCGGTACCGCGGTACCCTCAGGGCCTACCATCTCGGTCGCGGACGGCAAGAAGGCCCAGAACCGCACCTATCAGGACCTGCTGAGTAACCCCAACGACGAATTTAACTTCGAGCAGCTGGCCCGCTCCACCCTGTACCGGGTAACGCTCGACGGAACGGCCACCGAATTTCTGCCGGCAGCGATGTACGACGGCGTGAGCTTTAGTCCGGACGGTTCTTACATTATGGTCGAGACCATCAACCGGCCATTTTCCTACCTGGTGCCCTACTACCGCTTTCCCTCCACGACCACGATCTATACGCGCGACGGAGACAAGATCAGGACCGTAGCGGAGCTGCCGCTCGTGGAAGACCTGCCGAAGGGCTTTATGGCCACCACTACCGGCCGCCGCAGTATCCGCTGGCGAAGTGACCGGCCGGCAACCCTCACTTACGTAAAAGCGCTGGACGGCGGAGACCCGGCCAATGAAGCAGCCCATCGCGACGAGCTGTTTGAGCTTGCCGCTCCCTTCGACGGCGAGGGGCGTAGCCTGATTAAACTGGTCAATCGCTTCGCCGGCGTGGAGTGGGGAGACGAGCATACCGCCGTTGCTTATGATCGCTGGTGGGATACGCGCAACCAGAAAGCCTACGTGTTCGACCCGGCGGAAACGGAGGGTACCCCACGCATTCTTTTTGACCGAAACTATCAGGATCGGTACAGCGATCCGGGCAACTTCGTAACCACGCGCAACGACTTTGGCAGCGAAGTACTTGCCCTGCAAGGCCAGAATGGGTTTCTCATCGGAGAAGGCTTTACTGAGGAGGGACAATTTCCTTTCGTGAACCGAATTAATCTAGGGACGGGAGAAACGGAAAATGTGTACACCTCCTCCTACACCGATCGACTGGAAAATTTACTCGACTTCGATCCGGAAACCGGAAAATTGCTCGTCCGCCTCGAATCCCCTACGGAATACCCCAACTATTACATCCGAGACCTCAGGGCCGATCGGATGGTTCAGCTCACCGCATTTGACAACCCCTTCAGGAGCCTGCAGGACGTGCACAAAGAGGTGATCACTTACCAGCGGGAGGACGGACTGGAGCTTTCCGGCACCCTCTACCTGCCCGTCGGCTACGATACCCTGAAGAAGGAGAAGATGCCTATGATTCTGTGGGCTTACCCGCGGGAGTTTAAAGACAAGGCCAGTGCCGCCCAGTCGACATCGAATCCGAATCAATTTACCTATCCCTACTACGGCTCTCCCGTTTACTGGGTTGCCCGGGGCTACGTGGTGCTGGATGATGCGGCCTTCCCCATCGTTGGTGAAGGCGAGGAGGAACCCAACGATTCGTTCCGTGACCAGCTGGTAGCCAATGCCCGGGCGGCCATCGACGCGGTGGATGAGCTCGGCTACATCGATCGCAACCGGGTTGCGGTCGGCGGCCACAGTTACGGGGCTTTCATGGTGGCCAACCTACTTTCCCACAGTGATCTTTTCGCGGCGGGGATCGCCCGGAGCGGGGCCTACAACCGAACGCTAACGCCCTTCGGTTTTCAGAGCGAACAACGAAATTACTGGGAGGCTCCCGAAATTTATAACGGGATGTCACCCTTCATGCACGCCGATAAAATGAAGACGCCCCTGCTCCTCATTCACGGAGAAGCCGACAACAATTCGGGTACCTACCCCCTGCAGAGCGAACGCTACTTCAACGCCCTCAAGGGTCTGGGTGCCACCGTGCGACTGGTTATGCTACCAAAGGAGAGCCACGGCTACCGGGCCAAGGAAAGCATTCTGCACCTGCTGTGGGAGCAGGATCAGTGGCTGGAGGAGCACGTCAAGAATCGGGAAGTAATGCGGCGGTAGCCACCGTCACCGGCCCAACCACTGCTTGCGCAGCTCAGACGTTTTCGCATCACGTTCCCCATTTAAAGAGGAGACAAAGGTAGGATCGGTCCCCGCCGTGAATGTTCCGGTCCTGTCCTCTCCCAGCTGGCGGAAACCAATGGTGTAGCTCTTACCGGCTTCGAGCCTTCCGACTATGTCAGTCCATTCACCTACCGTAGTCACCTGCGTGCCGTTCAGCGAGAGGATGATGCTGCCCCGGTCCAGCCCGGCGTCGAATAAAGGATTGGTTTCGAAGACGGGAGCAGCCACGACGGGCCCCTCCTCCCCATCCTTCAACCGCAGTGCAAAAAAGCCTACGCTATCCGGGCGGGCCTGGAGCAGATCGATCCCGTAGGGGCGCAACAGCGCGCTAAAGTCCGGAAGCTTGCTGTCGTACACATGGTCCGCAAACCAGGCGGCGGCAAAGCTGCTGTCCTGGCTAACTTCGGCCAGGGCCAGCTGAATATCACGTACGTGGTAAGGAATTTCGGGAATGCCATAGCGGCGCCACATTAGGCGCATCAGCTCGTCCAGGGTGTGGTCCCGCTGGCGCAGTTCGAGGTCAAGACCGAGCGCCAGAACGGTACCGTACGTATAGTAGCTGACGAAAGTGTTGTCAAAGTTGTCCGGATCGTTCGCCGTCGCCGCATCGACGAAGGGTGCCTGCTGACTCATCTCGATGGGACTGCGGTGGTTGCGGCCCGGACGGTTAATCACGTAGTTGAGGGGCCCGGCGATACCTGCCGCGTAATCGGCCGGATCGAGAATTCCTCCCCGCACCAGCGCCAGGTCATCGTAGTAGCTCGTGAATCCCTCCGCGAACCAGAGCTCACCGCTCATATTTACGTGGTCGAAGGAGAAGGGCTCCAGCGTGGCCGGTCGGATCCGTTCTACGTTCCAGCAGTGAAAGAACTCGTGACTGACCGTGCCGATGAGTCTCCGCTCGTTCCCTTCGAGACCGATGGGGGCGGAGCAGATGGTGGAGTTGCGGTGTTCCATTCCATCTCCACTGATCCAGGGATTGTAGGAGCACAGGAAGACGTAACGGCCGTAGTCGAAGGCGGGCAGTTCCCCAAACACCCGCTGCTGGGCGTGCACTACGCTATCGGTCCACGCCACGTACGCGTCGAATGCCTGGCGGCTCCCTTCGTGCATCATGGCTACCTCAATGGTATCTACCCGTTCTCCGCTGGTCACGGTAAACTCGTCGCGCATCATCCGGCCCACCATCATGGGTGAGTCGTAGAAGTAGTAATAGTTCGGAGCGGCGAAGCGACGGTCACCTAAATTGACCAGCTGGGTAGCCACTTCCCATTCCGGTTGCTGGTCCGCGGCCAATCTCACCATGACCGGACGGTCGTTGAGCCGGTCGCCGTACGGGAAGCTGGCCGGCATATTGAGGTGCAGCTTGCGGCCGTCGATGCCGGAGTAGGTTCCGTCGCCGTCGTTGGCGAACAGGGTGTAGCGAAACGTGACCCGCCCGTCGTGCCCGGTCACCGCCCAGGTGTCGGGATCGATCCGATCGACCCGGAGTTGTTCGCCGCCGGCCGAAGCGCTCACGTCGTATACGTTCTTGGCAAAATTGTGCTGGGCGTACCGGCCGGGGCTGGCCTGGGGCATGCGCACGAAAAACACCCCGGAGGGAACGGCCGGAAAAGTAACCGTGATCCGCAATTCGTGCTGTTGCACTCGCGAAAGGTCAAGGTCGTACACGATGGTCCCCGGGTGTTCGGCCACCCACTCCAGTTGGGCGCAGAGCAGGGTGCTGGAGAGGAGGAAAAGGAAAGAAAGAACGTGACGCATTCGGTTGCCGGGATAATTGTACCCGCCAATATAGCACCTTACCCTATCCCGGTGAGCTCGCGTACGAACGGCCGGTAGCCCGCTGCCCGCAACCGATCGATGTTGTCGCGGGCGAGTTCAGCCGTTGCAAACTGACCTACGAGTACCCGGTAGACCGTGCTGCCGTTTGTCTCTACGGGACTGATTGCAACGGGCAGATTGAACTCCGACTGCAGCTTTGCACTAAGATCGGCTACCGCAGCGTGGTTGCTCAGGGCGCTGACCTGAAGGCTATACGTTCCGGCTTGAGGGAGCGTCACGGCAATGGGCGGGGGCGCAGGAGCATTGCCATTTCCACGGTAGCGAAGGGCTTCGGCAACCGCCCGATCGGCATTGACCCGCCCGTAGCCATACCGGTCGCTGTATCCGCCGGCATCGTAGTCGGAGGGGGTACCGATTTTATCGGCAGTACGTTGCAGAATGGCTTTGACCTCCGCACTGGTCAGTTCGGGATTAGCGGACAGCATCAGCGCGCAAATGCCGGCCACCAGCGGAGTAGCACAGGAAGTACCCCCGAAGTGCTTATGGTAGGGGCCGCGGTCGCGTCCGTCGGCATAGTACTTCTTCTCGGGAGACACCCGGGGTACCCCCGGATCCCAACTGGCGCGTGCCGCCAGTATCGGCCAGCCGCCGTCGCTGGGCGCTACGACGGTGAGGCCGGGGCCGCGGTTGGAATAGGAGGCGTGGGTGTCGTTGCTCGTCGAGGCCCCCACCGCGATCACGCCGGGTAGCTGGGCGTAGTAGTTGATCAGGTTCTTCCCCTCGTTACCGGCCGCGAAAACGACGATACATCCCTTGCCGCCACGGCCCCTGGTCAGGGCGGAGGTGACCGCACGTTCGTGAAGCGCGCCGGGTCGATAAATAGCTTCGACGGTACCCCAGGAGCAGGAAATAACATCGGCACCCGAAGTTACGCAGTGGTTAAACATCCGTTCGGTATAGTAGGGCGAATAGGTAAGTCCGTGCAGGGGCATCAACCGGGCATTGGGGGCCGCACCGACGATCCCGGTTCCGTTGGCCGCACCGAGGGCGACACTCGCGCAGGGCGTTCCGTGGGTGCCGGCCGCCGCCCCGACGGGTAATTTGGTCTCGTTGGAATTAATGTGGAGGGGGTGAACGCTTTTACCCGCCAGGTCGGGGTGGTTGAGGTCGAATCCCTTGTCGATGACGGCGATGGTGACGGCCGACGAGCCCAGGCTGTTGAGCCGCTTCCATGCGGCACGCACCCGGGCATCGGCACCCCGCTTGAGGGGATAATTGGGTACGCCCGGTATACTCCCCTCGTTTTCCAGGTGCCACTCTTCGGGAAACAACCCGTCCCGCGGCTCGGAAAAATACTGATCGAGCGGTACATCGAGATCGGGAATTGCGGTTTCAATTATCGGCAATTCCTGGAGGGCTGCAGCAACTTTCAGCGGATTGCGGCTGCGCCGGGTGACAGACAACAGGATGGTTCCGTCCGGCCGGTCTTCCTCGATGGTCAGGTTTAGTCGTTGAAAGATCAGCCGGACCTCGTTGCGGTCGGCGTTCTCCACCGGCGTACAGTAGATCAGTCCGGTGGGCACCACGGGACGGTTGTCGTTTTCGGCAAAATAAACGTGGGTGCCGACGCTGACTCCTTCACTCTGCCGCACCTGATCCAGGGCCCGGTCGATATTCCGACCCGGATCGAGGGCAACCACCTCGAATCCACCAAGCTCGGGCATGACTTCCTCCCGGACTTCGGGCGGCTTTTCTTCGCCGCTGATTTTGAGGCCGACCAGGGCCTCGCTTTTGCGCAAGTTCAGGTTGCCGTTGCTCGTCCTGACGTTGATGGTGCTCATAAGATCAAGGTAGCCAATTTACCCATCTTGCGGTAGGGGCGACTAATTTAACCGTCGCTGGCAGCACATTCTTCCCGAGAACCGTTTACCTTACGGTTATTCCGCACGCGTGGTGGGTGGTTCCTTTCAGGACTCAACCGTTGCGCTGGTTTAACCCGCAGAAATCGTTATGGATTATACGATATGCCTGGAGAATGATGAAGAACGCTTCGTAGCCGCCCTGCGACGGGGTGACCGGGAAGCGCAACGCGTACTCTACGAGACTCACTTCAGCCCACTGATGGCCATCTGCCAGCGGTATACCGGCAATGAAGACGAGGCCATGGACCTGTTGCACGAAAGTTTCATCAAGATCTTTGGCAAGATCGGCCGGTACGAAAGCGGTACGGCCTTGTTGGCCTGGATGCGGCGCATCACGGTCAATACGGCGATCGACTACTACCGGAGGTCCGTTCGACGACGTACCGAAGACCTGGAGCGTGCTTACCACATAAGCAGCGACGTGCCGGATGTCATTGCCCAGTGTTCCGCCAAGGAAATACTGGCTGCCGTTCAGCAACTGCCGCCCACCTACCGCACGATCTTCAACCTGTACGTCATCGAAGGATATAGCCATAAGGAGATCGGCGAACAGCTTAATATTACTGATTCTACCTCACGTTCTAACCTGGTCAAGGCAAGGAGTAAACTCCAAAAGTCCCTTACCGCACCGGGCCGCTAGTAATGAAACAAGAAAAACACCTCTTTGACGAACTGATCCGGCAACGGATCGCCAGCCTGCCGCCGCCGCCGCCGCGCGGCTGGGACGAGTTGGAGCGTAAACTGGATGCTCCCGCGCCCGTCGACCAATCCGTAGCCAGTAAGCTGGCGACGCTTGCCCCCGTAGCTCCGAGTGGAAGCTGGGACGCGTTTGAAGTCAAACTTGCCGCCGCCGAGAAGCAGGTAGATCAGGCCATCGCCGATGGCCTGCACCATTCCGCCCCGTCCGCCCCCTCCGGCTGGGCCCTCCTCGCCGCCCGCCTCGAACTCATCGGCCAGCGCCGGGAAATGGTGTTCTGTCTCAAAGTATCGGAAGCCGCCCTGCTGCTAAGCGCACTGCTCCTGTTCCTGCGGTTTGGTGACCAATCCCCCACGCGGCCCCTGGCACTCGATCCGAGCCTCACCCCCGCCACCGCCTTCCCAATCAGCCAATCTGCACCATCTGCTGCCACAGCTCCTCTAGCATTCCGGGAAAAGGCGCTCGGCACCACTGCCCCCACTAATAACGCATTGGCGACCGATCTTTCACGAGCACCCTCGGTGGAAATGCTTCCCCAAGGATCCCCCAGGCCGGTTCCGACCTCGCAAACAAGCAGCACCAATTACCGGACGAAGAACGGATTAAGCTCAACTGCGGCAATCGAACGGTTTTCTCATTCCGCCAACGTCCTGCCGCTGAGCGTGCAACCCGCCCTGCAACTCCCGCCCCTGGTTACGGGCGAGGCCATCCGGTATTACCTGAACGTCTTTACCTCCCCCATCGACTTCAATCAGGTGGTCACCCTGGAGAATCCCTCGCTCGGTATTCAGCCACAGTCGACGCTCTCCACGGGCCATAGCTTCGGCGTTCTGGTCGACATCACTCAGGGAGACAACGCGCTACAGACCGGCCTGATTTACGGCTACCGCTCTTACGTACCGACTGAAATTCTTAGCCTCGAGAACGTACGCAATCAGCAGGAGGACGCGGACCGCATCCGCTTCGGTCGCCTTACCTACAAGTCCGTTTCCATTCCCCTGAACTACGAACGTGAACTGCACACGACCGAGCGGTGGCGTTTTGCCGCAGGCTTGGGTGTATCGATGAACGTCATCCTTTCCTCGGAATTCAAGCTCGGTGATGGCTTTACCATGGAAGACCTCGACCGGCAGATTCGTGAGTTCCGCGAACAGCGCCGCACCGCGGGCAACATTCCCTTCGAAGGTCGGGAACGCGGCACCAACACCATCCTCTCCCCCGAAGCCGGCTATCTGGAAGGCGGTTCCCTACTCGATAACAGTAGCCTCTACCTCAGCGGTAACTTTAGGGTCGAGCGCCTGTTGACCGATCAATGGAGCCTGTACTTCTCGCCCACCGTTACCCGACTAATCACCGTCAGAACCGACGACGGTGGCAAGGGGCCCCTCGAAGATCGCATCCACAACACCATGCTCCGGTTGGGAACCCGCATCCGGCTAACCGATAAATAGCCGTTAAACTTACCTTAGCGGTTCAACCTCCCGTAGTCCCGGTCACGTTACCCGCTCATGAACCGTCTTTCCGTCCTTGCGCTCGCACTGCTCTGCGCCCTTCCCGCTTTTGCCCAACGTGCCGCCCTGCCCACCACCGATGCCGAGGCACGGGCCCTTGCCGCCACCATTACCCCCACCGATCTCCGACGTCACCTCACGGTGCTCTCCGCCGACGACATGGAAGGACGGGAAACCGGAGAGCCCGGTCAAAAAAAGGCGGCGGCCTACCTCCAATCTCAACTGGAAGATCTGGGTTTCCCGGCCGTCGGAGAGAACGATGGGTACTATCAGACCATTAAATTCAGTCGTCAGAAATGGGAAGACGTCTCAATGGTCCTCAACGGCAAGGAATTGCGGCACCTGTGGGACTTTTACTCCGCCCCAAGTCAGAATAACAGCCGCGACCAAACCGTCATCGACGAGATCACCTTCCTGGGCTATGGCATCGACGATGGGACCTACAGCGACTACCGCGAGCACGATCTTAGGGGAAAATCCATCCTCATTTTCTCCGGTGAACCCCGCAACGCTAAGGGTAATTTTTTGCTGACCGGAACCAAGGATCCCTCCGACTGGAGCCTGAACGATGGCCAAAAACTACGCCTGGCGCGGGAGCGCGGTGTCGAGACGGTATTCGTGATCGACCCCTCCTTCAAGCAGAACGTGCAGGAAGTACGCAAAGAAACCCTCGACGGCCGAATGCGCATGGCCGAGCAAACGGAGGCGGAGCGGCGGGAGGCAAACAGCGTCTACCTCACACCGGAGGTGACCCGGAGACTGTTGGGTGACCAATACCGGAAAGTAATCAAGGCACGCAAGAAAATAGAAAAATCCGGCAAATCGCGGCCCGTTACCGTACCCACCGACATTGTGCTCACCCAACGTAAAGAAGTCACCGAACTCATCGGTGAAAACGTACTCGGATTCCTCGAGGGAACCGACCCGGTGCTGAAGGAAGAGATACTCGTCGTTAGTGCCCATTACGACCACATCGGCCGCCGGGGCGATGCTATCTTCAATGGGGCGGACGATAACGGTTCCGGTACCAGCACCGTGCTGGAAATCGCCGAGGCCTTCGTACAGGCCAAGCGGGAGGGAAAGGGGCCCCGTAGAAGTGTTCTCTTCCTCTGGGTAAGCGGGGAAGAAAAAGGACTGCTCGGATCGGAGTACTACTCTACCCATCCGGTGTTCCCCCTGGACCAGACGATAGCGGACATCAACGTCGATATGGTGGGCCGCGTAGACGAAAAACACGCGGACAACCCCTACTATATCTACGTGATCGGAAGCGACCGCCTGAGTTCCGAGTTGCACCAGATCAACGAAACGGTCAATAAGGACTTCACGCAACTCGAACTGGACTATACCTACAATGCGGAGGACGATCCTAATCGGTACTACTACCGTTCCGACCACTACAACTTCGCCCGTAATGGCATTCCGAGCATCTTCTTCTTCAACGGAAGCCACGCCGACTACCACCGCGACACGGACACGATTGAGAAGATCGATTTCGAGAAGATGGCGCGCATCGGCCACCTGGTGTTCTTCAATGCCTGGCAACTAGCCAATCAGGATAAGCGAATCGAAGTTGACGTCAAGTAATCGGGCTACCGCTAGAAACCGAAGATCGAGCTGCCGGGATTGACCTCGGTCTGCTGGTTGTAGTACATGGCCGCCGCCACGAACGAAAGCACCGCGATGATGATCCCGAATAGAAATACGTTATAACAAATCCTGAGGTAGGTGTACTTCTTTGCCAACACCACGCCCAGGTAGTAGATGTCGCGGGTCATGGTGGAATACAGGAAATCCTCGTCGCGAATCATCTCCATCATTCCGTAGTGGAAATCAGCGAGCTTCATGTTATAGAAGTTGCCAAAAAACAACAGGTTGCTCCGTTTGGTCTCGATGTCCTCCAGACTCACCTCACCCTCGGTCACCTTTGGGCGGGTGGCCTGAATAGCGTAGAACAGTGACACCAGGCACACCCCTACCAGGATAATCGTCGGCGCGGTAAGGTGGGGATTCGAATCAAGCTTGGGAAACAAATTGGCCGCCGAGATACTCAGGATGATCGCATTGACCGAGAGCATAATGTTTGCCTTGTTATCGGCAATGCTGCTGAGGTTGACGTGGGTACGGTAAGTGGCCCGAAACATCGTCTCCACTCCCCTACCCGGCCGCAGGTCCTTTGCCTTGCCTGCCTTGCCCGCCGTGTCGTCCTTGCGTTTCTTGAACTGCTTCTTTTTTGTTTTTGCCCGCTCGAGTTCCTCGAGCGTAGTGGGGGTCTGATCGGGATAGAGTGCTTTTTTACGTTTGTAAAGTTGCCTGACGTGCTTCTCCTTTCGCTCACCGAAGAGCTCCCGGGCGGCCTCCGTATGGTATTCGTGATCGACCATAAAGGCAAGTTCAAAATCGATCCACTCCTGGTCCGACATGACCGCATTGCGGGTTAGGGCGAATTCCTGACGTACCCGTCCGCAACGGTCCCAGTAGCTGGCCTCTCCCAGGTGACTTAGGTCGGCGTCAGCTACGATCTCCTCCAGAAAGGTATTCGGCTGTTGGGGGATGCGGGTAGCCATGATAGCTCCACGGATGTCCGTGATGAGTGCCTCGTCGTCCACGCCCTTCTCGCGCAAGAAGGCTTCGGCGTTCTCGGCACTGCGCACCTCATGGTCCGGCCACCCCTGAGCGTAGCCGGTATCGTGAAACCAGGCGGCGATGCGAATGACCGTTAACTCCCGCGGCGTCAGTTCGTAAAAGGTAGCCAGCTCTCCGGCGGCCTCCACTACGGCACAGGTGTGCTGAAAGTTGTGGTACACGAACTTTGGATCAATCTTCTCCTTGATGTATCGCTCAACGTGGGCTTTCACCTGGGGAAGCAAATCGGCCGGTATGATCACTGTGTCCATGCTGTAAATATAATCACCCGCCCCCCCGCTCCGTGCGCCGCTCGGCGGAAGAAGCGATAACCCCAATGCGGTCTCGTGCGTTTCTGTATAAAATCACGGTATTCCCATGAATCTCCTACCCTACCGTCGCTTTTTTAGTCCCGGACGTTTCTGGGCAAAACTGGCCGGATTCGCCAGAACGGCCGGTACCAAGACCGTCTATACGGCCCTGCTGCTGTACTACGCTTACGAACGGGACGATACGCCAGGCTGGGCAAAAAAGACCGTACTGGGCGCGCTCGGCTACCTGGTGATGCCCCTCGATGCGGTGCCCGACCTTACCCCGATCCTGGGTTATACGGACGATGTCGCGGTACTCGGTGCCGGTCTGATCACGGTGGCCGCCTACATCAACAAGGACGTCCGCAGCAAAGCCCGGAACAAGTTGCACAAGTGGCTGCCCAATCCTAGTGAAGCCGACATTCGCGACGTCGAGTCCCGTCTGGGAGATCCGCCCGACAGTGATCCGATTCAGTAAGTGGGCTTCCCCCCAAATTCGGGCTGCTTACATTTGTCACCTGCATAAACTCCCCCCCAATGTCCGGCACCAATAACCGATTCGCCAACGCCCTGATGAAAGCCCTGGAGAAAAGAAACCTCGAAGGCTTTGACTACTTAGAATTCAAACAGTCGGTGGGCCGCCTGACCGATATCGGCATGGACCTGGATACCGCCATAAACTCCGCCTTCATCACGGGCTCGAGCGTTGGCCTGACGAAGGAGAAGCTCATCAAAACGGCCGGGTACTACGCCGAAGTACTCCAGGACGAGAAGGCGCAGTTTATGCGTAGCCTGGAGAAACACCTGGTCGACAATGTGGAGGGAAAAGCCAAGCAGACCGGCGAACTGAAGAAAAAGATTGCCAATTGGGAAACCAAGATCGAGCAACTCCGGCAACAGGTCGAGGCGGCCCGCCAGCAGATCGACGCGGCAGACGCCCAGATCCAGGCCGCCCGCACCAAAGCGGAGGAAAACCAGAAAGGATTCGAAGAGGCCCTGGAAGTCATCACCACCACCATCAACCAGGACCTGGACAACATTCGTCGCGTAATCTCTTAACCCCCTCTCCGATGACTCCACCGGCTCCCAATAAGAAATCCTTCTGGCAACGTCCGGAAGGGGTAACGGGTCTGATCTTCCTCGTTGCGCTTCTAGCCGGTGCCGGCTTGTTGATCACGACCTTCTCGGGTGTTATCCTTCCCTTCCTCTCGACGACCATCGGAATCGTCGTCGCCGGCATCGTACTTCTTTCGGTGGTATTCGCCATCGCCGATCCGCGCACCCGCACGCTACTGGGCTATATGTACAAAAGCGCCATGCGTAAGGTGACCGGACTCTTCGTCAACATCGACCCCATCGGCATTCTAAAGTCCTACGTCGAGGAACTCGAGCGCAACCTCCAGGAAATGCGAAAGCAGATCGGCAAGATCCGCGGACAAATGCGTCACCTGACCAGCCTCATGGAAACCAACGAGACGGAGGTCAAAAAGCAACTTAAACTGGCCGCCCTCGCCAAGGAGAAGGGGAAGAACCAGCAAATGATCCTCAGCAGCCGCCGGGCCGCCCGCCTGCGGGAGAGCAACCAGAAGTACCAGGTCTTGCTGACCAAAATGGAGGTGCTCAACCGGGTGCTCAACCGCATGCACCAGAACAGCGAAGTGCTGCTGGAAGATACCCGCGATCAGGTAGACCTGCGCATCCAGGAACGCAAGGCCATCCGGGCCAGCCACGGTGCCATGACCTCCGCCATGAGCGTCATCAACGGTGACCCCGATCAGCGCGCCATGTTCGACCAGGCCATGGAGGCCATCGCGGAAGACGTAGCCAACAAGGTCGGAGAAATGGAACGCATGATGGAACTGAGCAACGACTTCATGGCCAGCGTTGACCTGCAGAACGGTGTGTTTGCGGACGAGGGTCTGCGCATGCTCGAAGAATGGGAGCAAAAGAGCGAGCTACTCCTCAGTGAAGGCCATATTCAGTTCGACCTCAACGATGCCCCCACCGCCCGCAGTGAGGAAAAACTTGACCTCGACGAGCTTGCCCGCAAGCGCCCGGATCCCCAAAAGAGGACCGATAACACCGGATACGACCAGTTTTTTAACTGATCCGTCCCTACCAACCTGCCCCAAACTCATCGACCAGTACGTTATCGTAAGCGTCGGCGTGCTCAAACAATCGTTCGAATCGGGGCAGTGCAGTCTCCACGGTCAGGTAACGATCGTAAATAAGCAGCGACAGGATGATATCCTTGCCGTAAGTCGAAAATGTAAGCTGGTGGAGCCGCGCATTTTCCCGCAGTAGGTAGGCGAACAATTCCGGTCCGGCCCCCTCGGGTATTTTACACAGGTAGGCGTCGCCGGTGACCAGCCCGCTGTCCTCGTGGTAAGCCAGTTGGATCGTAGCACTTCCCCGGCGGATGTTCCACAAGTTAGGCCCCCGGCGGGCCAGCCGTGGATCGTGTCCTCCGGCAGTAATAATTTCTTCAATCGTCGCATTCACGCCCGTCGGCTCCGGATCATCCACCATCGACGGCAGGGTTAGCCCCATACCACACCCCGGACAGAATCCCCGCGGATTGCGCTCGGTTTCGAAGGTCACCGCCCGGCAGTCGAAGCAGCGGGCCGCCGTCATTCCGCCCCCACTCTCAAAGGCTTCCACCACTTCCCTGAGGGTCTCGGCGGGCAGCGTCATCGTTTTCGTGCCGTCCTCGGGCAGATCCATCATGTTGATCCCGAGCAGCTCTCCGCCGGGGGTGAACAAGGGTCCCCCGCCGTAGGTGAGCTCCCGCCGGGCGTCGTGCACGAGGTAGTTGATTCCATTGTAGTCGCGGTCCGTTTCCATCACTCCCCCTTCCAACTGTACCAGCTCCCCGCCAAAGTGCTGTCCGAAGGACACCACCTCATCCCCCACCTGTGCCGGACCGCCGAGCACCAGGGCCGGCAGGTCGGAGGGCCGGTCGATCCGAAGAAAGGCCAGATCGTAGTATGCGTCGAGGTAGACCACGTGGGCCAACTGCTCCTCGACGTCGGGTGAACCCACCACCACCGAGGCATTGTCCCGAACCACGTGTTCGTTGGTAACGATGATCCCACGGTGCGGCAGGTAGGTGCCGGTACCGGTACTGTAGGGCGTGGCGACCTGAATAACGTAGCGATGCATCACGGAGCTGGTTAGTGAATTCGAAGGTACGGCGTACATCAGCGGCATCCTTCGCATATTTGTGCCCGTGAATGCACCCGAAACCTACTACACCGAGCTGGCCCGGACCCAACTGGACCGCGCCCGGCGGTTGCAACAGTGCTATGATCGGCTCGCGATCGTGCGGTTGCTGTTCGTTGTCGGCTTCGTGGGCTTACTCATTTTCTCCTGGTCTACCGGCTTCTGGGCGGGAGCGTTGACCACCCTTACCGGAACCGTCCTGCTTGCCTTCGGCGTGCGCTACCACCAGCGTATCGGACAGGCGGCGGCGGGTGCGCGGGTGCAGGGTCAACTGGCCGAAGCGGAGATCACTGGCTTAGCCCACCAATTCAGTCAGTGGCCTGACGGCAGGGAGTATGCGTCTCCCGATCACCCGTATGCGGGCGACCTGGACATTTTCGGGCCCCACTCCCTCTTCCAGTACCTCAACCGGACCGTTACCGCCATCGGTAGCCACCGACTGGCGGAACAATTATCGATTCCGGCACCCCATCCGGTTTCGGAAACCCGCCGTGCCGCGGGCCGCGAACTGGCCACTCGCCCCGATTGGTGTATGGAATTCCGCACCCGCGGCAACGAACTCGCCGACGACCCCGCCTACGCCCGCAGGCTGCTGGAGTGGGCGAACCGGCCGGCGGTCGTCACCGGAGCTTACGCACGGGCAATGCGGTTTGCCGCACCCGCCCTGAGCGCGATCGGCATATGGTTCTCCTTTACCCAGCAACCCTGGCAACTGGGACTGTTGTTTTTCATTCCCGCCTTTCTGCTGCTGCGGCGCTATTCGGAGGCAGCGGCCACCGAACACGCCTATACCGCCCAGGCGGGCCGCATACTGCAGGGCTACCAGCGGCTGTTCCAGCATATGGAAGCCGAAGCAAGCGAGCTCCCCACCGCGTCCGCCGCCATCGGGCGGTTGTCCTTTTACGTTAGCCAGCTGGACGTTCGCTATAACCCCTTCGTATTCATGCTGGAGATTACGGGGCTCTGGAGCATTCAGTGGCTGTACCGACTCGATAGCTGGCGCACCGCCCACCGGGACGACCTTCCCCGCTGGCTCGAGGCGCTCGCCGAGACCGATGCCCGGGTGTCGTGGGCTACCCTGCGCTTCAATCAGCCCACCTGGACAGAGCCGGAGCTGACGGACGAAAAAGTACTACAGGCCACGGGACTCGCCCACCCCCTGCTGCCGCCCACCGGGAGGGTGACCAATGACGTCAGCATGTCCACCGACGGGCATATAGATCTGGTAACGGGCAGCAACATGGCCGGCAAATCCACCTGGCTGCGTACGGTCGGCATCAATATCGTACTTGCCCGTGCCGGTGGCCCCGTATGTGCACTGCGCCTGCGCACCGCCGCCCTACAGGTTTGGACCTCCATGCGTACCCACGACGACCTGAGCGAGAGCACTTCCAGTTTTTACGCCGAACTGAAGCGGCTCAAGGCGATCATCGAGGCCGTAAGCGATTCCGAACAGCAGGTGTTTTTTCTGCTCGACGAAATCCTGAAGGGGACCAACAGCCGCGATCGACACACCGGCTCGCGTGCCCTGATCCGACAGCTGATTCGCGAGCGGGGTGCCGGCATTATTGCCACCCACGACCTGGAACTTGCCGCCCTCGAAAACGAGCCCGGCAGCCGGGTGGAAAACTACGCGATGGAAGTGCAGACTAAAAACGGAGAACTGGTGTTCGACTACAAGTTGCACCGGGGTGTAAGTCGTAGTTTTAACGCCACCGCGCTGATGGCCCGGATGGGCATCGACATCGACCCCGAAGACATAAAATTGACCCACGACTAATCCACCCATACATGAGTAAAGGAAAAATATTGGTAACCGGCGGCACCGGATACATCGGCAGCCACACCGTAGTGGACCTGATCGAGAACGGCTTCGAAGTTGTCAGCGCCGATAATTACCACAACAGCAAGGCCAGCGTCCTGGACGGCATCGAGGCGATCACCGGCGTGCGGGTGGTGAACCACAACATCGATCTGGCGGACCAGGCGGCTACCGAAAAGCTCTTCGCCAGTCATAAATTCGACGGGGCCATCCACTTTGCCGCCTACAAAGCGGTGGGGGAAAGCGTCGATAAGCCGCTGGAGTACTTCCGCAACAACCTGAACAGCCTGATCAATGTGATCGACGGACTGCGCAAACAGGGCAACAGCAACCTGGTGTTCTCCTCCAGCTGCTCGGTGTACGGCAACGCCGATGAGCTGCCCGTCACCGAACACACCCCGCGGAAGGACGCCGAAAGTCCCTACGCCCGCACGAAGCAGGTAGGAGAGGATATTCTGTACGACTTCTGCGCCAAGCACAAAGATTTCTCCGCCATCCTGCTCCGTTACTTCAATCCCGCCGGCGCCCACCCCAGCGGCAAGATTGGTGAGGATGCCTCGAACGCAGCCAGCAACCTCGTGCCCGTGATCACGGAGGTCGGTGCGGGCAAGCGGGAAAAAATGACCGTCTTCGGCGACGATTACGATACCCGCGACGGCAGTTGCGTACGCGATTACATCCACGTGTCCGACCTGGCACACGCCCACACCCTGGCCCTGGAATACCTCATCGGCGGCAAGGCCAGCGAGAATCCCGCCCTGTTCAATCTGGGTATCGGAGAGGGTCTCACTGTCCTGGAGGTGATCGAAGCCTTCGAGAAGGTCAGTGGCCGGAAATTGAACTACGAGATCGGTCCCCGCCGCCCGGGCGACGTGATCGCCGTATTCGCCGATCGCAGCAAGGCAACGAATGAGTTGGGTTGGCAGCCCAAGTACGGCGTCGAGGAAATCATGCGCACCGCCTGGAACTGGGAAGAGAAACGGTAGCGGATGTACTTACGCCTACTCGGAACGGCCACCTCCCAGGGTGTTCCCGTCATCGGTTGCCGGTGTGCAGCCTGCACCTCCAGCGACCCGCGCGACAACCGCCTGCGGACCGCAGCCATCGTATGCGCTGATGATGCCCGTATCGCCGTCGATGCCGGCCCGGACTTCCGCGCTCAGATGCTCGCCGCGCGCACCGACCGCCTCGACGGCATCCTGCTGACCCACGAACACAACGACCACACGGCCGGCATCGACGACGTACGTCCGTTCTGTTTCATGCAGCAAATCGATATGCCGGTGTACTGCCTGCCGAGGGTGGCCAGGGAACTAAAGGAACGCTTCGCCTATGCGTTTACCGACTACCCCGGCGTGCCTAAACTTGACGTACGTGAGGTAGCTTTCGGCGACCGCATTCCCCTGGGCAGTACCACGATCGAACTGCTCCGGGTCAACCACGGCAAGCTGCCCATTCTCGGATTTCGGGTCGGTGACCTGGCCTACCTTACCGATGCCAAGGTGCTGCCGGAGGCTAGTCTGGACCGCCTGCGCGGACTGGAAACGCTGGTCATTTCCTGTCTGAACTTTCACGGGACCCACAGCCATTTGTCGGTGGAAGAGGCTCTGGCGTACGTAGACCTACTACAGCCGCGGCGGGCCGTACTTTTCCACCTGAGCCACCGCCTCGGACCCCACGCGACCTTTGCCGCCCAGCTTCCGGCCGGCGTAGAGCTGGGATACGACGGAATGAAGTTAATGCTCCGTTAAAGCAATACAACCATTTCGTTCTGCTCCTAGTCCATTCGTTACCTGAGCTACTATCTTTGCGGCCCCTATGCACCACCCTTCCTTTCTCGTTGTCGCACTGCTGTGCTTGCTGCCGGTAGTAGGCTGGAGTCAGGAAGCCCCCGCGCCCGAAAAGCAAGTGGTCAGCATCGACCACGCGAATGAACTACGGATGCTGCAACGGGCCAGCGTACAGCGGCTGATCGGTGAAGTAGAGCTAAGCCAGGACAGCATCTTCATGTACTGCGACAGCGCCGAACTGGTCAGCGAGGTGCAACTGTACGCCTACGACAATGTGGTGGTCCAGCAGGGCGACAGCATCGCCGCCTTCGCCCAGTACCTCGACTACAATGCCGAAACCCTGCTGGCCAAGCTCCGGAACGAGGTGGTACTCAAGCGGGGACAGACCGAACTGTTTACCGATCGGCTGGACTACAACCTGGCGACCAAACTGGCGACCTACCATACCGGGGGGCGGGTCACCAACGCCGGCACGGAACTAAGCAGTACTCATGGGTACTACTACGCCGACAACCGCAACGTGTACTTTCGCGACAGCGTGCTCGTGGTCGACGAACGCTTTGAAATGCGGGCGGATACCCTGCGCTACGACCTGGCCAACGAGCGGGTCTATTTCCTCGGCCCCACGGTGATTCGCAGCGATACCCACAACATCTACTGCGAGAGCGGCTACTACGACGTTGCGCTCGACGAGGCCGTCTTCCGCACCAACGCACAGTACCGCAGCGGCGAACGGCTGGCCGCGGCCGACTCGATCCAGTATTTCGGCAACCGGCAGTTGTACGTCCTGGAGGGTGATGCCTACGTCGCGGAGGGAAAATTTCAGCGCGCCACCGCCGAACGGATCAACTACTTCCGGGCCGAAGACCGCTACCAGCTTGCCGGCAATGCAACCGTGATCGACTCCGCCCAGACCGTCAGCGGAGACTCCATCGACTACAATGCGGTGACCGCCAGTTACGCGGTGTCCGGCGGAAGGCCCAGCGTCTCCAATCCACCGATGATCATGACGGCCGATCGCATGTACTCGGACGAGGTCAGCGGACTCGGACGGGCGGTGGGTAACATCGTCTGGGAAGACACTACCGCCAAGCTGAAGATCGAGGCGGATGAGGCGCGGTACGATCAATCGACCGGCTACCTCAAGGCCTCCGGGGGCCGAAACGGACGTGCCCTGCTCACCACCTTTCTCGATCAGGACACCCTGTTTATGGCCGCCGATACGCTGCTATCCGTTCGCTCGGACGACGTTGATGCGCAGGGAGATACGGTACGCTACTTATCGGCCTACCCCGACGTGCGGATTCTGAAGAGCGACCTGCAGGCCGTTGCCGACTCACTGGGCTTCAACACCGTCGATTCGGTGCTTACCCTGTACCAAAACCCCGTGCTGTGGCAGGATACCAGTCAGCTGACCGCGGACACCATCGACCTGTATTTACGTAACGAACAGCCCGATAGGGTACATCTGCGCAGGAACGCTATGGTGATTACCTCCCCCGACCTCATATTCTATAACCAGGTAAAGGGGAAGGACATCGTCGCACATTTTGACAGCAGCCAGTTGAAGCGAACAGAGGTGAAGGGCAATGCCGAAGCCATTTATTACGCCCAGGACGATCAGGGTGCCTACATCGGGGTGAATAAAACGGCGTGCAGTATGATGGTCCTTTACTTCGCCCGGGGGGGCGTGGAGCGCATTAAATTTCTGAGTGCCCCCTCGGGCCGGCTCGACCCCATGGATGCCGTCAATCACGAAGGATACCGCCTCGACGGATTCCGGTGGGAGGACCGCCGGAGACCACGGCGCTTTGAGGATCTCTTTGCTCGCCCTCCCGAACTTCAATAGCTACTTTTACGTGATGCGGAACCGGCCGATTGTTTTCTTCCTTCTTTTGGCAACTTCACTCTGCGGAGCTCAGGATACCTATACACTTGCCAGTGCTCAACAGGAACTAGAAGCGGCCGACTACCTCCATGCCGTAGAAATTCTGGACAGCATCGAACGTACGGGAGTGGTGAGTGCAGACTTTTACCACGCACTTGGCAATGCCCGCTTCGAAAGCGGGCAGATCGGACCCGCTATTCTAGCCTACGAGCGCGGGCTTCGCCTTCGTCCGGGAAATAAAGACTTACTCAATAATTTGCGGTACGTGCGGGAGGAGGCGGGGCTTACCTTACCGGACATACCCGATTTCTTCTTGCTGAGGTGGTGGAAGGTGGCCGGCGCGGCTATGGGCACAACGACCGCCTACGCCCTGAGCCTGGTCTTTTGGTGGCTGGCGGTGGCGGGAACCGTGTGGTGGTACCTGCGGCGGCGGCAGATGGAAGAGAAGCGTCGGTTCGCCCTGCTGCCCCTCTCGGTAATCGGCATGGTACTTGCCGCCACTTTCTTTCTGCTCGGACGGAGCCGGTATGCCTACTTACACGCTACGGAGGAGGCGGTACTTACGGCACCCGCAGCTACCCTGCGCGTCTCCCCTACCGCGGCGGGATCCGTGGAGGCCGAGTTGGAGGCCGGCCACAAGGTGCGCATTGTCGACGAGGTAAACCGCTTCGTTAAGGTGCAGCTGGTCGACGGCCGTCAGGGCTATTTGCTCCGGGAAAGCCTGGATATTATTTAGGTAATGGAAGCCGGATTTCCGTCCGGTCAGAGCAGGTCCTTGACGCTTACCCAGAGTCCGCCAATTACTCCCACCAAACTAAGCAGAATGGTTATCCAGGGGTTAGTACCGAGCTGGCCATCTAACCAGATGCCGATGAAGATGCACACGCCGATCGTCCCGATCAACTGCGCACCGATGCCCATGTACTTCGTCCAGGCGCGGGCATCGTTCTTTCCATTAGTTGGTGAAGGCAACGGGAGGTAGTTTATCCGGTGAAAGCAAACGCCGAAAACCGAAACCTGTAACGATGGCCCACAATTGCTAAGGGCCCGCAGTGACGATCCAGGGCGTCTGGCTAGAACTGCGGACAATATACGCCCCGACGCTGGTTGCCACAGATCTTGTACTGCAGCGACAGTTCGAAGCCGCCGTTGCCGTCCGTTGCCACCTTCAGGTCGCTGGTGTTGATGTCGTAGCTGAATCCGAGGGCGAAGTTTTCGTAGTCGAACCGCGTGCTGAGGATCAGCGCATCGGTCAGCACGCTGCTGTCCAGCCGATTGCTGATACGGGTATAGAGACCGACCTGAAAGGCCTGGGTTGAGGTATTGCGGCCGCCGTCGAGCAGAAACTTGACGTTCGTACCGGCATTCACCTGGAAGCTAGGGCCCTGGCTCATCAGAATGACACCGGGGACCAGACCGACACGGTCGTTCATCATAAATTCACCACCGGCGTGGGCGGTGTAGCGGCTGTAGAGTAGGTCCTCTCCATCGTTGGAGAAACTCTGATTCGCCCGATTGAGGTGGTGAAAAGCACCACCTACGTACAGGCTATTGTTTTCGTCGAAGACCATAAACCAGAGCAGTCCTCCGGCAATGTCGGCGAACAGAAACTGGTCGCGATCCAGGCCACTCTCCCCACTCGGTGCGCCGGGATCGAATCCGCCGTCGCCATCGTGCTGGGATCCCCACCGCAGGGCAAGGAAGTTGAGGCTCCGCTGGGCGGCACCGAATTCCGCACCGGCTACGAGGTAGTTGCCGAACTTGCGGCTGCCCCCCATCTTTTTGGAGTAGCTGGCGGATGCCTTAGCGGTGGTGGTGGCAAAATCCGCTTCTCCGGCGCGGTCGCCCCAGAAGGTACCGCCGAATCCGAAGAAATCATTACGCCCGACTGCGACGCGTTGGTCGTAGCTTACGCTATACGTTTGAAAGGCGTTGCTGCCGAGCACCGAGGCCCACTGGCTGCGGTAGTTGATCGCGATGCGGCTGTTGCAATTCATCACCCCCGTCATGGCCGGGTTGAGGTTGAGGGGTGACATGTAAAACTGCGAAAAGTGGATGTCCTGCGCCTGCAGGCCAAGGCCACAGAGCAGCAAAAACAGGAGGGTATGGACTAGCTTCATAATCGTAGAGCGGCGGTTTAAACTTTGTTTTTGAGAGACGTCGGGCTAAATCAGAGCCGTGGACAAAATACGTATATACACCGGGTCAGCGCCCGTGCAGAGGTAACGCGATCCACAACCGGATTAGTCTATAAACAAAAAAAAGACCGGTTGCGCAAGCGCAGCCGGTCCGGAAATAAACACCTAAAACCCTATTAATACCTTTAGGCCTCGTCGGAGGCCAATGTCTTTACCCGCTGGCGTGCAAATTAATTAGTTGTAAGTGAGCCGACACAACTAATGTTCTGGGCGTGCCACAAAAATAGAGGGAAAATTCCAAATGGGAAAATATCAACCGTAAAATGATCGACATCCTGATCACCATTGTACTGGCCCTGATTATGTTCTCGATTGGCTTGAGTCTCAAGACAGTGGACTTTCGTCACCTCTTTATTGCTCCTCGTGTCCTTTCTTATGGATTGTTCCTACAATTAATGGTGTTACCGGCATTAGCGTTTACCGTGGTCGGACTGGCCGATCTGCCGCCCGCATTTTCTATCGGATTTTTAATTCTTTCGGCCTGTCCGGGCGGACTTTCCAGCAATTTTATTTCTTTCCTCCTGCGTGCCAATACGGCGCTTGCCGTCAGCCTCACGATTTGCAACTCTACGGTAGCCATGTTTTCCGTGCCCTTCATCATCAATCTGGCCCTGGAAATCTACCAGCCGGGCACCGGCGCGACACATTTGCCCATGGTGCCCACGGCACTCCGTCTTTTCGCAATTGTCTTGCTGCCGGTCCTCGCCGGAATGGGGGCTCGCCACCTCTTCCCCCGGCGGAGTGAAGTCATCCAGCCGCACCTAAGGCGCTTGGCAATGGTACTCCTCGGACTGGTCTTCACGCTCAAGCTACTGGCGCCCGCCTCTCACGGGGGCAGCGCGTTTACCCTTACGGAGGTAGGTCAGATCCTTCCGGTTGCCCTACTCATCAACCTGCTCGCGCTGTCGACGGGGCGCATCGGGGGCGCGCTGTTCGGTCTGGACACCAACAATCAGATCACCCTCGGGGTGGAGATCGGTATTCAGAATACGAGCCTCGCCTTCCTGATCGCCGGCAGCTTTCTCGGCAACGATGAGGCGATAAAGCCCGCCCTGATTTATGCCATGTTTACCTTCTTCACCGCGCTGGGCTACGGCCTCTTGCTCAAACCCCGCATGTACCGGCGTATCCGCAAGGACCTTACCGGTTGGTGATGAGCTCTACGTAGCCACTTAACTGTGCCTCGCTCACGGTGATGCCTTCCAGTCTCCGCTCGTAAACCTGACCCACGTAGTAGTAAGTTCCCGATGGCAGGGCGTCTCCGTTGAGGTTGCTCCCGTCCCAGTTGATCGCGGGATCCTGGGTTTCGAAAACCAGTTGCCCCCACCGGTTAAAGATTTTCAATTCCACCCGCTCGACAAAGCACAGCGCCAGGGGCTGAAAGATCTCGTTCTGCCCGTCTCCGTTCGGCGTGAAGGCGTTGGGTAACTCGTAGATCGGGCAGTTGGTTACACAAATTCGGTTGCTCGCTTCGCTCTCGTTTCCGTTGTTGTCTATGGCGGTGATGGTATAGCATCCTACGATTCCGTCCGGCGGAGTATGGTCGATGGTCAGCACGTCGGGACTGTTAATTTGGTCGACGAGCGCAGGAGCAGTGCTGCTATCGGAAGCAAAGTAAATTCGGTATCCAGCGATGTCGTCGTTCCCGCAGATATCTTCGGGTGACCGCCAACGCAAGATGTTGAAGAGGTTTTCGGGGATGGTACAATCCACGGCGCGGTCGCATACGCTTTCCACCGTAAGGTCGGGCGGACAGGGTGCCACATTATCCACCGGGATGACGCACAATTCCTGACTTCGGTTCAGCAGCGGCGATGGAATATCGGTAATGTTGTAGCTGCCGACCGATCGGATGTAGTAACAGTATTCGAGGCCATTCTGCAATCCCGTATCCGTATAGGTCTGATCCGTTACCGTAGCGACCAATTCAAAAGATGTTGCTCCCGGCAACTGACGGTACACTTCGTACTCCAGGTTGGTCCAGGGCACTACTTCCGTCCAGTTCAGATCGACTGCCCGGTCGGTGGGCGCGCCGTTCAACCGAACGCTGCTGGCGGGCTGTGCCTCCCCGATCGGTTCGGTTTCGTTGTTCACGAAGAGTTCGATGCGGTAAGAATAAGCGCTGCCCTCCGTATTGAGTCCGGTATCGGTGAAGCAGGTATCCACCGCCGTGGCAAAAAAGTCCGTCTGGTAAGTAGCGATCGTCTGGAAAGCAGTAGGGTCAATGGTCTGCCCCGGTGCACGGCTGAGTACGTAGCGATAGGGCCCGGTATTGGCCACCGTGTCCAGACTGCCGGGATCGGGAAGGATCCAGCACACGTCGATCTCACCATCCGCCGCACTCGTGGAGGTCACGTCGACCCTGGTCAGGAGGGGAATATCCCGCGCCAGTTGCACGCAGATTTCTTCGGAGGGGATGGACTCGATCTCCTCGAAGATGAGTCCGGTAGTAGCCGTTCGGCGGGCCATCACGGCCACGACGCGGTAGCAGTACGTGCGCCCCCTGATGACGTCGTCGTCTTCAAAGAAGTACCGCCCGTCGGCCTGGTCCGTAATTTCCGTATCGGTGATCTGTACGTAGCCCCTGCCCGACAGTCCGGTTTCGCAGGTATCGGGGGTGAAGTTGTTGCTTCCCTCCCGCCTCCAGACGGTAAAACCGAGAAAATCGGGATCCGGACTGTCCTCACAACGGTACGGACTGGCCCAGGAAACGGTAATGAGTTCCTCCTCGACGGCTGCCTGAACATCGGTCGGCGGCGGCGCGACCACCTTGATCGATACGGTACGGAGCGTTGCCAGTCCGGACGGTTGGGGAGGCCCGTTATCCACGGCCCGCAGCACGACGAAGTATTCTTGGTTGCTGATGTCGGCACAGCTGGTCTGCCACCGGAACGTCTTGCGCACCGGGTCCGCCTGGGGACCGCTCGTGCCGGGCAGGAAAGTGGCGGGATTATCGACCAGCCCGAAGGGCCTGCCGCTGGCGGAAAGGGTGACCAATTGGTCGGCATCGGTGAGTGGGGCCGTGGCGACGACGTCGAATTCCACGACCTCTCCGGCAACGACGCAAATCTCCTCGCGGGCAATGTCGATCACGGGAGGCTCATTGAAGCAGTCGTCGACGAACACCTGCATATCGCGTACCACGGTGTCCAGCGGAATGCCGTTGCGGAACGACTTAATCAGAAAGGCAAGGTTGTACTCTCCCGGGGCGGAGGGAGAATCCCAGGTGATTTGTCCGGTACGCGGATCGATTTCCAGGCTGCCCGTCGACCCCGTTACCATGTTGGGTAGGACATAGTTTGCAATCGGAACCCGGGGAGCAAAACTCGGCACCGTAAACTCAAACGCCAAGCTGTCGCCGTCTACGTCGAAGGCACCGGGGTTGTGCGTCCAGACCGAGCCGATACAGGCGTTGTCAATCGGGTTCTGGGTAAGCTCGGGGGAAGAGTTGCATCCGTTGAGGATCGGATTGACCAGCGTAAAGGAAGTAAGTACGCTAAACGGAATGTTGACCGATCCGGGAATGTTGCGGACGTTCCGGACCCGGTTGACATCCTGAAAACTCAGTACGTAGCGTCCGAAGGCGGAGTACCGGTGGCACAAGGTGTATTCGTTGCGCTGAATGCCCGGGGTGGACGTCGGGATGATGGCCGTCCGCCCGATCATTTCGGTGGTGCCGTCTCCCCAATCGAGCAGCAGGCTGTCGCGATCGACGTCCGTCTGGGCGGTTTCCGTGTAGGTAATGATGGTCGCGCAGGCGCGCAGCTGATCGTCCAGGTTGCCACAATCGCCCGCGGCCCGTACGATGATTTCACCGGCCCGGTTGTGGGTGGCGAAGGCAAGCAGGGGCAGGAAGGTAAAAAGGGCAAGTAAGAGTCGCAGACGCATGGGCCAATCGGTTGTTCTGGTTACGACAACGGATGCCGCTACCGGAAGTAACGTATAATCAAGGAAATTGCTTGAACCCGTGGCAGGGGTAAACCCCGAATTGTCTTAGGGCACCCCAATCGGAGAAGAAGCACTAGCTAAGCAGACCCTGCAGTTTCATGGCCAGCCCCATGTCTCCCTTGATTTTCACCTTGCCGCTCATCATGGCCATCATGGGATTTATCTTGCCGTTCCGCAGCTGATCCAGCACGTCCACCGTGGTCGTGACCGTCGTGTCGGCCTCCTTGTCTTCGTTGCTTACCCTGGCCTGGTCGCCGGTCATGTCGATGAAGATGACGCCTTCGTCCAGTTGAAGCTTAATGCTCTTACCGAGATTGGGGGCATTGGCCGCAGCTTTGGTCACGCCGTCGTTGAGTTCCTGAAAGGTCATGTGGTTGGAATTTGCAGCAAGGTAACCCTTACCGCTTGTACGGGGCGCCAATTAAGTACAGGGCGGTAAAAACCTGGAAGGCAGCGTTCACGGTTTTCGCCGCTCCGGGAAGGGCGTTCCGAATAGCTGACTCCAACTGGGCGGGTAGATCCGTAGCCCCGTAGGCCGTCCGGAGGGCAGTCCGCAACGGTCGCTCGGACAGCAGCATCTCTGCAAGTTCTCCCGGTTTCATGCTCACCGTTATTAGGTCGCACCGGGATTCTCGATGGCGCAAAACGACGGGTTGCAGATTGTCAAAAGTCACGGTATGATCGTAGCCAGCACTATCCGTTGCCGGCACCCGGACCCCCAGCAGCCGGTCGGCGAGTTCCGCGGAGGGGGTCAGGAAATCGTAAACGACCACTGCCCCACCCAGACGCCCCACCCGTTCGACCTCCTCCAGCAGTTGCTGCGATTTACCGTAAAACAGCGAGCCGGCAAAGGTGAGGACGTCGAAACTACCGGCGGGAAAGGGAAGGCGGCGGCCATCGAAAAGCCTGTAGTCTATGCCCTCCGATGTTGGGACACGGGCGAGCATTGCCGCACTCGGATCGATGCCCGTCACCCGGTCGCAGTACTCCCGCAGGGCCCGGGTAGAGTGACCCGTTCCGCAGCCGATGTCGAGTCCGGAAGCATACCGCCCCTCCAGGCAGCGCCCAAGCAGTAGACCGTGTAGGGGAGGTCGATAGGCCGCGTAGTGCCGGGCAGTGGAGTCGTCGTAGTCCGGGTCGGCCACTTAGGAGGCCGCTAACTTGCCCATCATCTCCCGGGCACCGGCGAGTGCTGCCGGTATTCCCGAAGGGTCCTTTCCGCCCGCGGTGGCGAAAAAGGGTTGCCCTCCCCCACCCCCGCGGATGTGCTTGGCCAGTTCCCGGATCATTGCTCCCGCGTTCACCGCCCCGTTCTCCTTGCCGGCCAGTCCCTTGCTGACGGCCAGGGTAAGGAGTGCCTTGCCGTCCGACTCGCTCGCCAGCAGAACAAAGGCGTTGTCGTTTTCTCCGGTCAGCTGGAAGGCCAGGTTTTTGATGGCGGCGGCGTCCGAAAGCTCGACCCGCTGGGCTAAAAACTGAACGTCGCCGACCGTTTCCATCGCCTGCTGTAAGTCGCCCTTCAAATCGCCGGCCTGCCTGGCCTGCATCTTTTCGAGCTCTTTCTTCAGACTGCGGTTTTCATCCTGTAGGGTGGCCACCGCTCCGACCGGGTCGCCGGAGTTCTTAAGCCGCTCGCGTACCTGCTGCAGGGTGTTCAGGCGATCGTTGACGTAATCCTCGGCCGTAAGTGCGGTCACTGCCTCCATCCGCCGAATGCCGGCGGCCAGGGAGCTTTCGCTGGTGATCTTGAACAGGCCGAGCTCGCCGGTATGCTTGACGTGGGTACCGCCACAGAGCTCCGAACTGAAGTCGGGGTCGAAGGTGATGATGCGCACCGTGTCGCCGTACTTCTCCCCGAACAACATCATGGCACCCGACTGACGGGCCTCGGCAATGGGCACGTCGCGCCGTTCCTGCAGCGGAATGTTCTGGCGGATGCGGGCATTGACTAATTTTTCGATGGCATCCAGCTGTTCGTCGGTCGGCCGCTCGAAGTGACTGAAGTCGAAGCGCAATTTTTCCGTCTGCACGTCCTGTCCCTTCTGCACGGCGTGCTCGCCGAGTACTTCCCGCAGGGCGGCGTGGAGCAAGTGAGCGGCAGTGTGATTGTTGCTGATGGCCAGGCGCAGTTCCGGGTGGACGGCAGCATAAACGTCGGCGTCCGGTTCTTCGGGCAGCTTGTTTACTACGTGTACCGTGAGGTCGTTTTCCTTCACCGTACCCAAGACTTTAATGGATTCCTCCCCTACCCTGAGCGTGCCGGTGTCGCCGGCCTGTCCGCCACTCTCGCCGTAGAAGGGCGTGCGATCGAGCACCAGTTCGTACTGCGGCTTGTCCTTCACCTTCACCGTGCGGTACTTCGTGATGCGGGCGCCGGCATCGGACAGCACATCGTAGCCGATGAATACCGAAGGCTCGTCGCTTAGCACGGTCCAGTCGCCTACCTCCTTGGCGGCATCGCGGCGGCTGCGGTTCTTTTGTTCCTGGAGCGCGCGTTGGAAGCCTGCTTCGTCAACAGTTAGTCCCTGCTCTTCTGCGAGCAACCGGGTCAGATCGATGGGAAAGCCGAAGGTGTCGTAGAGCTCGAAGGCGTCGTTGCCGTTGATGGTCCCCCCATCCGATTTGAGGCCGGCAAAGCGACTGAGTCCGTTCTCCAGCGTCTGCAAAAACGACCGCTCTTCACTCTGAATGATCCGGGCGATCTGCTCCTGCTGCCGAGCAAGTTCCGGAAAAGCTTCGCCCATATCGCGCACCAGCACCGGCATCAACTGGTACATAAAGGGCTCCTTGCGGTCGAGAAAGGAGTAGGCGTAGCGGACGGCACGGCGTAGGATGCGACGCACCACGTAGCCCGCGCCCCCACTGCCCGGCAGTTGTCCGTCGGCAATGGTGAAGGCCACCGCCCGCAGGTGATCGGCCACCACCCGCATGGCCATATCGGCCTTCGCGTCGGGTGCGTAGCTGCCGCCGTAGGATTTTCCGGTGAGTCGTTCGATCTCGCCGATGATGGGCGTGAATACGTCGGTATCGTAGGTGGCTTCCTTGTTCTGCAGGATCATGCACAGCCGCTCGAAGCCCATGCCGGTATCGACGTGGCGTTCGGGCAGGTTGACGAGGCTGCCGTCGGCCCGGCGGTTGTACTGGATGAAGACGTTGTTCCAGATCTCGACTACGCCGCTCCCGTCGACGTTTACGCCGTCGCGGCCCGGAGATTTCCTCCGTTCGGCTTCCGGCCTGGTGTCGACGTGGATTTCGGTGCAGGGGCCGCACGGACCGGTTTCCCCCATTTCCCAAAAGTTGTCCTTCTTGTTGCCGTAGAGGATGCGCTCCTCGGGCAGGTAGCGCAACCAGAAATTCTTGGCCTCGTCGTCGACGGGGATGTCCTCGTCGGGGGCTCCCTCGAATACGGTGGCGTAGAGGCGGTCGGGTTCAATGCCGAGGCGGTCGGTGAGCAGTTCCCAGCTCCAGGCGATGGCCTCGTCCTTAAAGTAGTCGCCGAAGCTCCAGTTGCCCAGCATCTCGAACATGGTGTGGTGGGTGCCGTCGCGGCCCACGTCGTCGAGGTCGTTGTGTTTTCCGCTGACGCGCATGCACTTCTGGGTGTCCGCGATCCGGCGGCTGACGGGCGTTTTGTCGCCGAGGAAGTAGTCCTTAAACTGGTTCATGCCCGCGTTGGTGAACATCAGACTGGGGTCGTCCTTGTTGACGATCGGGGCGGAAGGGACCAGTTTGTGGTTCTTTTCGCGGAAAAATTCCAGAAAGGCACGGCGGATTTCGGTAGCGGTCATCGCGCAAAGGTAGTATGGCCGGGGGGAGTATGGTAGCGACAACCCGCAGCTTCGGGGCGGGGTCGCGGGTGCTGGCTTTTCGGGAAATGCGTTGCTCCTGCGGCCCCGCCCGAACGAGTTTTGCGATCCGACACATTAGCCTTATTCTGACTACCTCCTTACCGGTTTGCCAAACTACCTTTGCCAACCTGATATCCACGGGACCGCAGCCAGGTCCACAACTTAGGGGAATGCGCTTTTTGAACTTCTTTAAACAAGAGCTTGCCGTCGATCTCGGCACAGCCAACACACTCATTATACAGAACGGAGAGGTCGTGATCGACGAACCCTCCATCGTAGCCATCGACCGCAAGTCCGAGGAGACCATCGCGGTCGGCCGCCGGGCCATGCAGATGCACGAGAAGACCCACGAGAACATTCAGACGGTCCGCCCGCTGAAGGACGGCGTAATTGCTGATTTCCGCGCCGCCGAGCAAATGATCAAGGGGCTGATCGATATGATCGGTCCGCGACGGGCCTTCTTCTCCCACCTCAAGATGGTCATCTGCATTCCTTCCGGAATTACCGAAGTGGAAAAGCGCGCCGTCTTTGAAAGTGCCGCCCGCGTCGACGCCAAGGAAACCTACCTCATCTACGAGCCGATGGCCGCCGCCCTCGGTATCGGATTGGATGTAGAGGAGCCCGTCGGCAACATGATCATCGACATTGGGGGAGGTACCACCGAGATCGCGGTTATTGCCCTGTCGGGAATCGTGAGCGATCAATCCATCCGCATTGCGGGGGACGAGATGACGCAGAACATCCTGAACTACATGCGCAAGACGCACAACATCCTGATCGGCGAGCGTACCGCGGAGCAGATCAAGATCCACGTCGGCAGCGCCCTACCCGAACTGGACGACCCCCCGGCCGATTTTGCCATCAACGGCCGCGACCTGCTTAACGGCATCCCGCGGCAAATCACGGTCACCTACCAGGAGATCGCCGGCGCCCTCGATGAGGCCATCACCCAGATCGAGGACGCCGTCATTCGCGCCCTGGAGACCATCCCGCCCGAGCTGGCGAGCGACATCTACTCGACCGGGCTCTACCTCACCGGTGGCGGAGCCATGCTGCGCGGCCTGGACCGCCGCTTGAGCAAGAAGACCCAACTGCCCGTCCACGTTGCGGAAGACCCCCTGCTGGCGGTCGTGCGCGGCACCAGCAAGGCCTTACAGGACACCAAGCGTTATAAGGCGATTTTAGTACCGGCAAGCAGCGTTAGCTAGATGGGGAGACTGCTGAGACTCATCATCAACAGCGGTGGCTTATTCACCTTTGCCATCCTGGAGTTGGTCTGTCTCTACCTGATCGTCAACCACAACGATGGCCAGCGGGCCATCTGGATCGAGACGAAGACGGTTTACGGCAGTTACCTCACCCAAAAAGTAAACGAAAAGCTGGCCTTCCTGGACGTTGCCCGGGAGAACGAGGTACTGCGCCGGGAAAATGCCGCCCTACTTGCCCGCATCCCGGGATCGGAATACGACACTACGGTAGATACTACTTCGGTGGTAGATTCCGCCTTTCAGCAGCGGTTTACCTACCTGGCCAGCCGCATCGTCAACAAATCGCCGTACAGCCCCTACAATACCCTCATCATCGACCGCGGCTCCAACTTGCAGGTAGAGCGCGGACAGGGCGTGGTAACGGACGGCGGGCTGCTGGGCATCATCAGCGAAGTAACGCCGCGACACGCCCGGGTGATCAGCATCCTTCACGTAGATACTCGTATCAGTGCCGGGCTGGACAACAACGCCTTCGGAACCCTGCGGTGGGACGGAAAAGACCCCCGGCGGGTAACCATCACCGACATGCCCGACTACGTGCCCGTAGCGCCTAACGATACCGTTTACACGACGGGCTACTCCAACGTCTTCCCGTCGGGGCTACCCATCGGCATCGTCGAATCCAGTGAGCCGCTGCCCGGTACCGGATCCCAGGATCTTACCGTGGTGTTGCTTAACGACCCCCTTACCGCCTCCAACGGGTACGTGGTGCGCGACCTCTTCAAGGAGGAGCTGGAACGACTAAACTTAGTGCGATGAATACAGCGGCGGCCATCAATAGCGCGGTCCGGTTCGTGGCACTGCTCATCGTACAGGTATTCGTATTTAACCAGGTGGCATGGGGCTGGGGCGGAAGGGATTACCTCTTCGTGTTCGTCTATCCCTTGTTCGTGGCCATGTTGCCCCTGCGTACGCCGCGCCCGGTGGTTATTTTGCTGTCCTTTTTGCTCGGCCTCGGGATTGATTTTTTCAGCGAGACGCTGGGGCTGCACGCCGGTGCGCTGGTCTTTACCGCCTACGCCCGGCCGCTTATCCTGCAGCTCGTCCAACCGCGTGACGGCTACAACATAAAGGCCCAACCGACCGTGGCCGATCTCGGCAGCAGCTGGATGCTGAGGTACCTGGCGCTGATCTTGATCGTACATCTGCTGGTTTTCTTTTTACTGCAGACCTTTTCCATCTTTTTCTTTACCGATATCGTTCTAAAGACCCTGCTGAGTTTTCCGGCCAGTATGCTGGTCGTGGTTATTCTCATCCTTATCTTCAATCCCAAAGCTTAGTTGATCTTACATGGCCGCCGATACCCTTGACGTACGGACCCTTAGCATCCGCATCGTAATGATCGCCATTCTGGTGCTGCTACTGGGGAAGGCCTTCCACCTCCAGGTGGTCAGCGACACCTGGCGCACCCGCGCCGATGGGGTCGGCAACAGTCAGATCGATCAGTACCCGGCGCGGGGCCTCATGACCGATCGCAACGGGAAGTTGCTCACGATCAACGAACCGATCTATCAGGTCGAGCTTACTTACAATCAGTTTGAGCGGCGGGCGGCGGAGTTCGACACGACGAAATTCTGTCAACTGCTGGGCATCACCCGCGACTACTTTGAGGGCGCTATCCCGGAAAAATGGGGAGGCAAGTACAGTCCCTCAAAGCCTTTCACCTTTCTGGCCAACGTGTCTCCCGATGTATACGCTACGTTTCAGGAAAACCTGTTTCAGTTTCCCGGATTCTCGGCCAGTCTGCGCTCCTCGCGTAATTATCCCCATACGGTAGCCGCTCACTTACTGGGCTATATGGGTGAGGTGAGCCAGCGGACTATCGACCGGGGCGGGGGGCGGTACACGGGTGGAGATTACCACGGCATCTCCGGACTCGAGTACCAGTACGAAGCGGCGCTGCGCGGGGAGAAAGGCAGCCGGTTGGTGTACCGTGACCGCCTGGGCCGCGAGGCGGGAGAAGTGCTCGACGGCGCGCTCGATGTGAATGCCACGGTGGGCACTGACCTGATCACGACCATCGATCTGGACCTTCAGGAGTACGGCGAGGAACTGATGGTCAACAAGATCGGAAGTATCGTCGCCCTGGAGCCGTCTACCGGTGAGATCCTATCGATGATTTCCGCACCGACCTACGACCCCCGCTCACTGCGTATCGGCCGCGACCGGGGCAGGATGTTCACCCGCCTGCAGAACGACACCCTGCAGCCCCTGCTCAACCGGGCCATCAACGGCAAGTATCCGCCGGGTTCTCCCTTCAAAACGCTAGTCGCCCTGATCGCGATGCAGACGGGCACGCTTACACCAGACCGGGGGATTTCCTGCGCCGGTGGATTCACCAGCGGAGGAAGGGTACTGCTCGGCTGTCACAGTCACCCCTACTGCACGAACGTCGAGGATGCGATCGCCCAGAGTTGCAACGCTTACTTTGTAACGGCCTGGCTCGAAAACATCAATCGGTACGGAAGCCTCACTCCGGAAAAGGGCCTGGATGAATTTAACCACTACCTCTACCAGTTCGGCCTTGGCAATAAACTGGGAGTCGATTTTCCCGGTGAGATCGCCGGGAACGTACCTACCTCGAAGTACTACACCGACCGGTTCGCGGAAGACCAGTTCTGGCGGGCCATCTGGATCAGGTCGCTGGCCATCGGTCAGGGGGAATACGAACTGACCGCCCTGCAAACCGCAAACTTCGTAGCCGCAATCGCTAACCGGGGACACTGGTACACGCCCCACCTCGTCAAGCAGGTGCAGGAAGGCAACGAAGGCCTGGCGCGCACCGTCACCGCGCAGCGCCACGATATCGACATCGACCGGGAATACTTCGAGACCGTCGTGCGCGGCATGCGTAAAACCGTTACCGAAGGCACGGCCCGCGTAGCGGATGTGCCGGGGATCGACATTTGCGGCAAAACCGGAACCATCCAGAATACCCACGGCGATCACTCCAGCTTCGTGGCATTCGCCCCCGCCGACGACCCCAAGATCGCCATAATGGTCTACGTGGAGAATGGAGGTTTCGGGGGTTCGGTTGCCGCTCCCATTGCCAGCCTGATGATCGAAAAGTACCTCAACGGGGAAATTGCGGAAAACCGCAAGTGGGTGGAGACCCGCATGCTCGAGAAGGACATGACCCGCCGGGGCGAAAGCACGATCCGGGTAAAGTAATAATTTGGGGGGACCAACGAACGTCTGTTAATTGGACTGCGTTGTAAACGTAGGGACTTGGTGAAGACCGGCTCCCGCACCTGAATTCTTACCTAACCGGAGGGTTTCTCTCCGCACTAAAATTACCCACACATGGACAGTACAAACAAAGATCAAGTAAAAGGACTCAACAAGCTCATCACCACCCTCTACGACGGAGAGAATGGATACAAGGAAGCCGCCGAAGAGGTGGACAGCGTATCGCTCGCAACCAAATTCCGTGAGTTGAGCCAGCAGCGCTACAACTTCGGCCACGAGATCAAACCATTCATCACCCGCCTCGGTGGTGAAGTAGACAAGGGCGGCAGCGCCGGTGCCGCACTTCACCGTGCGTGGATCGACATTAAGTCCGCGCTCTCCACTCAGGACGAAGCCGCCGTACTCAAGGAGTGCATCCGTGGCGACGAGAGTGCCATTGAGACCTACCGCGAAGTATCCGCCGACACGGCCCTGAGTGCCGATGCCCGTCAGACGCTTCAGCGCCACCTTCAGACATTCGAACGCACGGTAGCCGAACTCAAGCAGCTCGCCCGTACGTACGAGAATGCCTAAACTCACTGATGTGGCCTACGTGCCACGCATCAGACCCAAGCCTCCCTTTCGTTTCGAAGGGGAGGCTTTTGTTATCTTGCGGCCGCTCTCAACGCCCCTCCTCCTTGTCCAATAGTGCCATCCTGCTGATCCATTGCCCCGACCAGGCCGGCCTGGTGGCGGAAGTGACCGAATTCGTACACAAAAACCGGGGCAACATCCTGGACCTCGATCAACACGTCGATCGCGAACTCAATCACTTCTTCATGCGGGTGGAGTGGGACCTCGACGGCTTCCTGATCCCCCGAGAAAAGATCAACGATTACTTTGAAACCCTCATTGGCAAGGCCTACAACATGAAGTGGCAGCTCCACCTCACCGAAAGGAAGCCACGAATGGCGATTTTCGTAAGCAAGGCGAGCCACTGTCTGTACGATTTGCTGCAGCGCTACGGCACCGGAGAATTCGATTGCGAGATCACCGCAATCGTGGGCAACCACAAGCAACTCGAGTACATCGCCGATCGCTTCGAAATCCCCTTCCACTACCTGCCCATTACCCGCGACACCAAACAAGCACAGGAGGAACGGACCGACGCCTTGCTTCGGGAACTCGGCACCGATTTCATCGTACTGGCCCGCTACATGCAGATCCTTTCCGACAACTTCTGCCGGCAGTGGCCCCACCGGATCATCAACATCCACCACTCTTTCCTCCCCGCCTTCAAGGGGGCTCGCCCCTACCACAATGCCTTCGAAAGGGGCGTCAAATTGATCGGGGCAACGAGCCATTACGTAACCGCCGATTTGGACGAGGGGCCGATCATCGCCCAGGCCGTGGAGCCGGTCAACCACCGCCACGGCATCGAAGACCTGAAGCGAATCGGTAAGGACGTCGAAAAACGGGTACTGAGCCGTGCCGTATACCTGCAGTTGCAGCACCTGATACTGCCCTTCGGAAACCGAACCATCATTTTCAACTAGCATGCTGCAAGCCACGAATATTAGAAAAAGCTACGGCGACCTGGCCGTCCTACGCGGCGTGGACCTCAGTGTCCAGTCCGCCGAAGTGGTAAGCATCGTCGGTAAGAGCGGTGCGGGCAAAAGCACCCTGCTCCATATTCTCGGCACCCTCGACCGGCCGGACGCAGGGCGCCTTACCATCGGGGGTGAGGATGTATTCGAAATGGGCAACAAGCGGCTCGCGGCCTTCCGCAACGAGCGGATCGGCTTCGTCTTTCAATTTCACCACCTGCTTCCCGAATTTACCGCGCTGGAGAACGTCTGTATTCCCGGCTACATTGGCAAGCGCGACCAGCAGGCGACCGAGCGAAGGGGGATGGAACTGCTCCAGTACCTGGGCCTGGCCAACCGTGCCTCCCACAAACCGGGGCAAATGAGCGGAGGAGAACAACAACGGGTGGCCGTGGCCAGAGCCCTCATTAACGAACCAGCCATCGTCTTTGCGGACGAGCCCAGCGGCAACCTCGACTCCGCCAGTTCTCAGGAGCTGCACGACCTTCTCTTCCGGCTCCGTGCCGATTTCTCCCAGAGTTTCATCATCGTGACCCACAACGAGGAACTGGCCGAGATGAGCGACCGGCGCCTGGAGATGTGCGATGGCATTCTAGTATAAGCGACGGCATGGAAAAGATGCAGGAAAAAAAGGGCAGTACCGAGGTTAGTCCGGGTGAGGGAGGCATCAAGCGCTGGTTCCGGGAGTTCATGGACCTGCGCGAGGGCAGCGACCGGGAGGGGGCGGTGCAGTCGATCGTCAGCGGCAAGCTCATGCGCGGCAGCAACGCCTGGATGCTCGTGTGCTCCATCATGATCGCCAGTCTCGGCCTTAACCTCAACTCAGGCGCCGTAATCATTGGCGCGATGCTCATCTCACCCCTCATGAACCCAATCCTGGGCATCGGTCTCGGGGTAGGCACCAACGACCGGGGAATGCTCGGCATCGCCCTGAGGAACTTCGGCGTAGCCATCGCTATCGCCCTCATAACGAGTTCGGTGTACTTTTTCTTTACTCCCCTCGATCTCTTCACCCCGGAGATGCGCGCCCGCACGGAGCCCACCATTCTCGATGGCCTCATCGCCGTGTTCGGTGGACTGGCCGGCATTATCTCCGTCACCCGGGCCGACAAAACCAACGCCATTCCCGGGGTAGCCATCGCCACCGCCCTGATGCCGCCCCTCTGCGTAGCCGGCTACGGACTCACGGTGGGCATAAAGACGGGCGGTGACTTCACCATCTTCTGGCGGTCCTTCTACCTGTTTTTCCTCAACTCTTTCTTCATTGCCGCGACCGCCTACCTGATCATTCGGCTGCTGCGCTTCCCCTTCCGGAAGTACATGAACAAACAGGAGAATCAGCGCAGCCAACTCATGATCGGCGTCATCAGTGTTCTCATGATCTTGCCGGGATACTACATCCTGCGCGACGTGCTGTCCCGCCAGCGGGAAAACCGTGCCGTTGAAGAATTTACCTCCCGCTACTTCCCCACGAGTGCCAGTTCATCCATCTTCGATCGCCGCAATCCCCAGGAACCGCTTCTGATCTATCCGGTGACCAATCGACGGGTGCCGCCCGATAGCCTGCCGATCTACAGTGAAATGCTGCAGTCCGACCCCTACCGGATCACCGGCGCCCGGGTGGTGGTCGATACCAGCTACAGCCCGTCGGAGATCGCCGGCATCAAGGGGGAGCTGGCCACCCTCGACGACATCAACACCCGCCTCCAAACCTTGGAGCAGGCGGAGATCGTCTCCCAGCGCGAACAGCAGCACATCGTGGAGGAGCTGAGCCGGTACCGAATGGACAGCCTTGACTTCATGAATTTCTCCCGCCAATTTATGCTGGCTTTCCCGCGGGTTCAGCAAGTGAGACTCGCCCGCGCCCAGAGCACGCATCGCTACGGTCCGGATGACGATGTGCCCTACGCGGACAAACTACCGATGGTCGCGATTCGTGAAACACCGGTACCGGCCGATGCCCAGGAAGAGGAGCGGATGCACCAATTCATCAAGCTCCAGCTCGGAGTGGATACGCTGCTGCTTATCCACGAGGCCAGGTAAGGAAACCTAGCCGCCCAAAGCCGGGTTCAGGATGGCATGGAAGATCAAGTAAAGAGCCTGGGTACGGTATTCGTCGATTACTGGAACCAGTTTTTGGAGGCCGTACCCGGATTGGTCCTGGCGCTGATCATCATCGTGGCCGGCATTTTCATTGCCCGTCAGATTGCCAGTTTCTTCGGTACCAAGATTTTAGGACGTATGGAGGACCCCCTCATGGGACGCTTCCTGGTCACTTCCCTGCGCCTGCTGATCATCATCGGGGCGGTACTGCTGGCCCTGCGCGCCGCCGGCCTGAGCGGCATCGCCGGAGCACTCTTCGGAGCACTCGGTGCCAGTGCGGTAATCCTCGGCTTCGCCTTCCGGGACATCGGGGAGAATTTTATCTCCGGTATCATCCTGGCCTTCAACCGACCCTTCGACATTAACGACACCATTCGCGTCGTGGACCACTTCGGCAAGGTGAAAAGCCTCCAATTCCGCTATACCCACATCAAAACTTTCGATGGCAAGGACGTCTATATTCCCAACTCCGACGTCCTCACTGAACCGGTACAAAATTATACTGCCGACGGCTTCATCAGGTATGACTTCGTGGTGGGTATCGCCTACGAGGACGATATCCAGGGAGCCAAGGACGTCATCCAGCAGGTACTCGATACCAACGAGCTCATCATTCGCGACGAGGACCACATTAACTTTGTCGCCGAAGACGAGCTGGCCGCCAGTACGGTCAACCTTAAGGTGTACTTCTGGGTCAACACCAAAGATTTTCGGGCCGGCGCACTTCAGGTAAGGGGGGCCATCATTCGTGACATTAAAAACGCCATCGACGCCAACGACTACAGCTTACCCGCCGACATTACCGAGATCAAACTTTACGGCAGCGAACGCGACATCCCCATTCGCGTCGAATTCGACGACACCCCCAACTCGGAAGCGGAAAACCTTCCCCCCGAAAAGAGAAAGAAAGCGGGCTAGGCTCTCTTCGATGGGAAAGCGCAGCAGAAAAAACGCACCGGGCGGGCACGCAGGTGCCGTGTAAACCAACAATGCCGTGCCTACAGGTGTGTAAGCACGGCACTGACTGGCAATGGTTTGTGACTATACGTCCGCGCTGCGGCCCTCCGGAAACGGAATGGTCAATTCCTGACCGGGGAAAATCTTGTTCGGGTCGTCGAGCGTATCGGTGTTTGCGGCAAAGATCGCCTTATACGCCATGGCGTCGCCAAGGTATTCCTTAGCGATCTTGGACAAGCTGTCGCCCTTCTTTACCGTATGCTTGGCGTAGTACGACCGGTTGCTCACTTTGATGTCGGCCTCGATGTCCCGCGGGTTTTCCCCACCGACTCGCTTGATCTCGTCCCACATCAGGTCTTTCTGCCGCTGGGTTTCGACGATCCCGCCTACCCGGAGCCGGCCGTCGGCCTCTTCCACGTAACCGTTCTTCGCGTTAAACTTCTCGCCCATATCCAGGACGCTGCGGTACTTATTCTGTAAGCTCATAGTTGCGTAGGTTAATGTTTTTTGGCAACGGGCCGTTCAGTTAGTTGTTCTCCAGGTCCACCGTTTTTTCGACTTCCCAATTTGCCCGCAGGGGCTCGATCTCGAACCTGCTCACCACTTCGGGTTGGCGGCCAAACCGCAGGTCCCCGGAGTCGTAGCGGCCGTTGTTGTTGCTGTCGTAGACCAGCTCAAGGCGGTAAGTGCCCGGTTTCATGCTGCGGTAGCGAACGGTATAGTCGAAGCGTTGATCGATGTACCGACGGCTACCTACGATCACCTCGCCCGAATCATCAACGAGACGGAGGATATAGCTCAGGGTGGGGTTCAGGTTAGTCAAAATTATGGTCAAGTCACCGAATGTTTCGCTGTCGTCCACCTTCACTGCGCGAACGATCGAGTCCTGGTTAGCCGATCCGTACCAATCGGTGACCGCGCCCGGGAGCAGCTCTACCCGGTACGGGTCGGCTCCCGCCCAGCCGGTAAACAACCGCAAACGCGCCGGATCGAGGGAGTCGATTTCGTACCTCACGCTTAATCGGTCGACCAGGGTGTCGCGGTACAGATTGATCAATGAAGTATCAACGGACTCAAGCGGTTGGCTAAATACCAGGTTGATGCCCTCGCCGGGGTTGACCCGTCCGACGGTCCTCCCGATCGGGGTCAGGGCTTGTCGCGGCACCTCTCCCGCAGCAGTCGCGGAGACAAGCACGGTATCGGTATAGATTCCGTTACGCCCCAGCAGCAGCGTATCGGCGGCAGCTTCCCGGTAATACAGGCGAATGGTGTCCCCTACGTCACTCCGCAGGTAGTCGCGACTACTGCTGAGGTCGACGTTGACGGCGGCCTGATTCATACCGATTTTGATCACGCCATAGCGATCGGTTTGTACGTCGGTGCTCCGCGCGATTACGGGTATCGGAGAAATCCTGACGGTCCCCACCCTGTTTTCCGTATCGGCAACCGTAATTATACTGTCCAAATAACCGGCGGAAACGGGGGGAAACACTCCGTCAAAGTCGGCGAAGTAATTGGTCGAACCTGGGTTACGGACGAGGGCCACTGCGCGGTAGCGGCCCGGCTTGACGTTGCTCACGGTGAACGTTCCCTCCTCGCCCGTCTTTGCGAAATAGGTAGGGTTTTCGGTAAACACGGCGGAATCCGCCAGATTCCCGTAGAGCGTAAAGTTCGCGCCATCCACCGGTTCGCCGGTAAAGGCATCCACCACGGTACCGCTGACGGACGCCGTATCCAGGTTCGGGCCCGTGGCAAAGACAAAGCGCAGGTTCTCGGTGGGGTTTCCCTCATTCAGGTCCTTAATGGCGGCACCGATATTTACTACGTAGGTAACACTATCGCGAAGCTCGACGTCCGTAAGGGGAATGACCAGACTGCGACGCTGCAGTACCGGCCGGTTGTCGCCGCGAAGATCGAGGGGTGGGGATACGAGTATTTCCTGTTGCGGATCCAGTTGTACCCACTCGTCGAAGGTCAGTTCAATTCGGTCGGGCCGGAAGTTGGTCTGGAAATTGGGCGTCGACTTTTCGGTCACCAGCCGCGGACCGATGGAATCAACATCCCCGCCACGGGGGGGCGTCGGCGTCGCGCAGTGCTGCAGGGTAAGCAGTTGCGCCAGCAGGGCCAGCAAAAAAAATAGGGCGGCAAGCAGCTTGCGCATCGGGGTATTCGGTTCGGATGGGGTTGGAAGGTAGACGCTACACGGGCGGAGAAGGTTGGTTGCCGGCAGCGGTTTACCGGATGACTAAAAGCCCACCCGCTTCCACCGAATGACTTCCGTTGCGAAAGGTAGCTTCCATAACCCAAAGGTAGCTGCCGATCGGTGCGGGTTGTCCATCTACCTGCCCATCCCAACCGGCCCTGGGTTCGTTTGGCGGGATATCGACGGCATCAAAGATCAGCCCGCCCCAGCGGTTGTACACGGAAAACCGGGCGATGCGCACGATGTCACCGTTGTCCTGGGGGTAGTAGTAATCATTCCTTCCGTCACCATTTGGGGAAAATGCGGTAGGCAGATAATATTCTCGGCAACTACCAAAACGCAGGTCTACCTCATCGTAGGTGGTTTCACAGGGATGGACAAACTGAAACCGGTAGAAGCCACCCCGACGAAGATCGAGGGTATCAAAGGGCAAACCGCCGTCCAGTGAAGCCTGCCCGATGGGGTAACCCGCGATAATCCGCAGGGTATCGCCAATGCACAGACTCGTATCGGCCGGACCAACATCGAAAACGGGCACCTCGTACAGATCCACCCGGACACGATCGGCGGCGGTACAGATAATGTCCGTGCGGGTCGCCGTCACCGAGTACACCCCGGCCTGACTAATCTCTGCCGTAGGGCCACGCAGGGAGTCTTCGCTCCAGGTATACACGGCGGTGGGAACGGCTACATCGAGCAAGAGTGGCTCACCCGGACAGATGGTCGTATCGGGCCCGAGGTCAACGAAGGCGCTATCCCCCGCGACCTCGATCCGGACCGTATCGAACAGCGGAATTCCGCAGCCATCCAAGATCTTGACCGAATAAATAGTCGTCGAATCGGGGCTGGCCTCTACGCTGGCTGCGGTCGTGCTGCTGAGTCCCGCTGAGGGAGACCATTCGTACGATTCTCCGCCGGATACATCCAGCAGCACCTTTCCCCCCGGGCACATCGTCACGTTGCTCAGTTGTTTCTGAAAAGAGTTGAACGTGAAGCATATTTCCTGGCGATTGGTCAGTCCACCCGTCGCAGCGGCAAAACCATAATAGACCATCGGGTCTCCACCGAAGATCGTACTGACGATGTCTTCCGTGTAAGTGAGCCGCAGGCTGCAATCGAAGTAAACCTCCAGGGTGGTCGTGGCCGCATCCCAGGTCACCCTCAGGGGGAAGTCGCTGCAGGTTTCGATGTTATCGCTGTCCGCACGGGCCCGTACCGGTCCGGCAAGGTTGTCCGCTCCGGAATGGGTGACGGCCCCATTGGCCATGATGGCCACGTGATCGAAGCTGGGATCGAGTCGATTGAGGTTCTGGTAGGTGTCGAACTCGACGCCCAGGGCGGGACGAATGCCGCCGATGCCGAGGCCTTCACCCGCTTGGCCGACGCTGGCACTTACGGGTTGCAGGCCAAAGACGATGCCGTCGGCACCCAGCTCGTCCAGGCAACCGAAATTCATCTCCATTACCAGATCAAAATTTTTACGCAGATCTACCTTCACCGGGTACCAAATGCTGCCGACCTGGAACGTGGCCTCCTGGGCGGTCAGTTGGAAGCAGCTGTCGTTCACTTGCCGTGCCGCACCGTTGAGAAAGAAGTCGGGGTTCTGACCGAGACACACCACCGGCAGCGCTAGAAAAAAGAGTGCTGTCACCGCTTTCATCATGTGCCCAAGGTAGCGGCTTATTCCGGTTTTCTCCGCTCCTGCGCGCCGCCGCCCGCATACGTATCGACGGCGGCCAGAACCGCATAGTAAGCGATGGTCACCAGACACACCCCCCGCCACACCGGGCTTGCTTCCGGGTAGTACCAGACATTGGCGATTGCGGAACCGATAAACCCCACGGTAGCCAGCAGCGTCAGCGGCCACCAGCGCCCGCCCCGGCTAGGATAGGCAAACAGGATCGGCAGGAAGTGCATCACGGCGAAGGTCACCACGAGGCCTACCACGGCGACCTGCGGCAGATCCGGCAGCACGAAAATCAGGAGGTACACCACCATGTTCCAGAGTACGGGAAAGCCCACGAAGTGTTTCCCGTCCGCGCTCACCATTCCTTCCATCCCGTAGTAGAGGGCCGCGGAGAGGAGCATGGCAAAGCAGCACAACAGGCGGGGCAGGTAGGGTAATTCGATCGCCGCGTAAAACAAGTAGGCGGGCAGAATAGCGTAGGTAAAAAAATCGATGACGTAGTCGATGGTTCCCCCGTTGACCCGCGGCAGCACCTCCCCCACCCTGGCCAGGCGGGCGAACGTACCGTCTACTCCGTCGATCACCAGCGCGACCAGTAGCCACATCATTGCCGTCCGGTACCGGCCTTCGGTGACCGCGAGTAAGCCCATGAAGCCCGCCAATAATCCAGTGGCGGTAAATACGTGGACCGACCAGGCCGCAAGCTTACGCATGTTGTTTCTTTTTCGCGGCCCGTTTATCGGCTTTCCGCCGTTCATTTTCGCTCATTTGGTAGCCGACCAGATGAAGATCACTCTTTTCGCGCAGTACGATGGCGGCGGCTACAGAGGTTACCAGGGGCCCCAGCACCGTACCCAGCACCGGTACTTTGAGCATCAGGAAGAGCGGCAAGCCCAGGCCCAGGCAGATACCGATGTAGTTGCGCCAGAGGTGCCGCAGGCTCTGTTCGATGGTAAGATCGAATTGCTCGTTGTAATTGTCTGCAATCGCATATCCGAGGATCAGCGACTGCACACCGACGGCGTACCACCAATGAATGAAGGAAGGCAGCAGGCTTTGACCGACATTGATGAGTACCTCCTGGAGAACAAGGGCCATGATCGACACCTTGATCATCCGCTTTTGCGCCCGCAGGAAGGGTTTAAAGGTGTGGGCCTCCTTCTCGTCGCGGTCCACGATCACCCGCAGGGAGCGCCGCATGAAGTGGTAGATGACCACTTCAAGCAGGATGAGCACCACCCAGTTGAGGGCACCTTCGGAGAGGCTTTCGTAAGCACCCACGGCCAATCGGTACACCAGGCTGTCGGCACCGATAGCCATGGCGTACAACGGATCGTCGGCGTGGTGCTGAAACCAGTCGACCACCTCCGAGATCATCGTCAGTCCTACCAGAATGCCCACGACCACGAGTGCGCGGGCGACCCATCCGTAATCCCGCAGGCCCTCCCACAGGCGGTGGTTGCGCATGAAGCGCCAGGCCCGTGGAAACGACATCAGGGTATAGAAAAACTCGTGAACGCCGTAGCGAAACCGGGTCGGGCGATCGCGCTTCATCTAACTTTCCGAAATTCCCTGACAGCGTGCGAGTTCCTGACGCAGTCGTTCGTTTTCATCCCGCAGTTCCTGAACGCTCTCGAAGGTGGCGGGAGCCTCGCGGGCGGACGAGGGCGGAACGTTCATCTCTTCCCGGGGTTCGGGATCCTGAATCCCCAACCACCCCTTTACGTTACGGACGGGATCTTCCCCGTTGTAGAGTGCGGCACCGACGTAGACGATGGGCAGAGCGATGATCAAAAATATGATGAGACGGCTGAAGCCGGTGAGTCTGGTCCTTGGCATGTTGCGATAATTTCTCCCAAAATAATGCGTCGGGGTCGCAGGCGCAAAGGTAAGTCTACGAAAGCGGTGCAATGAACGACGTATATTGTCGCGTCTCCACAAACCCCGCTTGCCTTGCCGACCGAAGCCTTTATCTACGATGCGCTACGCAGTCCCCGGGGCCGCGCCGCCTACCCCGCCGACCTCTACGAAGTAAAGCCGATCGAAATACTCTCCCAGTGCCTGACCGCGCTACAGCGGCGGTGCGGGCGGGAAGACCTCCCCACCGAGATCGATGACCTGGTCATCGGTTGCAATACACCGGCCGGAGACCAGGGGTACAACATCGCCCGGGCGGCCCTCCTCTACGCCGGCTGGGGCAGGGCGCGGGGCGGACTGCAGATCAACCGGTTCAACACCAGCGGCCTGGAGGCCATTAATCTGGCCGCGGCGCGCATTACCGCCGGCTACGGGGAGACCATCATTGCCGGTGGCCTGGAGGTAATGTCACGGGTACCGACCTACCTCAACAGCGGTCCGATGATGAACGATCCGGCCACCGTGATCAACAGCCATTACATTCCCCAGGGCGTGGCGGCCGACCTGGTGGCCAGCACCCACGGGATACGGGGCGAAGACCTTGATGCCTACGCACTGCGCAGCCACGCCAAGGCCGTTGCCGCCCGGGATGCCGGCTACTTTAGCCCCAGCATGGAGATCATCACCGACCAGAACGGCCTCCCCATCCTCACGGAGGACTCCCTACCCAACGCGGACCTCACCGCCGAGTTGCTGGCCCAGCTGGAACCCCGCTTCGCCGAAATGGGTCTGGCCGGTTTCGATGAGATGGCCCTCCACCGTTTCCCCCTCGTCGACCACGTCGATCACCTGCATACCAACGGCAACACCAGTCCGGCTGCCGACGGCTGCGCGCTCTGTCTGCTCGGCAACCGGGCGGCCGGTGAAAAACTGGGACTGAATCCCCGGGCCCGCATTCGTGCCGTGGCCATGTCTGCCGTTGACGCTACCCTCCTCACCGGCGGGGTGAACGCGAGTGACCTGGCGCTCAAGCAGGCGGGACTGAGCAAGCGAGACATCGACCTGTGGGAATTCAACGAATCCTTCGCCGCGCCCTCCATTCGGTTTCAGCAACGGCTTGACATCGACGACGACCGCCTCAACGTACTGGGGGGAAGCATTGCCCTCGGTGAGCCCCTGGGTGCGGTGGGTGGCATGATGCTCTGCCAGATCCTCGATGAGCTCGAGCGGCGGGATCTTTCACTGGGGAGCCTAACCATTGACGCGGGCGCCGGCCTGGCGGTCTGTACCATCATCGAACGACTATGATCCATTACCGGAAAGACACCGACAACATCGTAACGCTGATTCTCGACATGTCGGGTCGGTCGGGCAACCTGCTCAATCACCAAATCGTCGCGGCTTTCGCTCCGGTGATCGAGCACCTGAAGCAGGAGAAGGCGGCCGGCAAGCTGAACGGGGTCATCATCACCTCAGCCAAGCAGGACTTCCTGGAAAGCGGCGACCTGGACTACCTGTACCGGCTGGAGGAACCCGCACGCGCCTTCGAGGCCGCCCAGCAGCTCAAAAAGTTTCTGCGCGACCTCGAAGTGCCGGGCGTACCGGTAGCCGCTGCAATCAACGGAGACGCGCTCGGGACGGGCTTCGAGCTGACCCTGGCCTGCCATTATCGCATCGCGCTGGCGGACAGCAAATTACGGATGGGCCACCCCGAGGTCAAAATCGGCCTGATCCCCAGCGGCGGGGCGATCATTCGCCTGATGTGGCAGCTGGGCATCGAACGGGCTTATCCCCTTTTGTTGGAGGGCCGTCGCTACAGTCCCCAGGAAGCCGTAAAGGTGGGGATCATCGACGACCTCGCCGCCGATCGCGAGGAGATGCTGGCCCGCGCCAAACGGTGGCTACTGGAAAATCACGACGTGCGTCGCCCGTGGGACGATCCCGACGGCAGCATCCCCGGAGGTACCGCCGCCGACCCCAATCTCGGCCACCGCATCCGCCTGCTTACGGCCCGCCTTTCCGCCCACACCAACGACCTGTATCCGGCCAAGCGAGCCATCATCGATCTGCTGGCGGAGGGCAGCAAACTGGACTTCGCCACCGCCTACCGGCTGGACAGTCGCTACTATGCCCGGGTAGCCACCAACCCCGTAACCAAAAATATGATCTCCACCTTCTGGTTCGACAAGCAGGCCGTACGCGGCGGGGTGGGTCGGCCACGGGGCTACGGGAAATTCCGCGCCCGGAAAGTCGGCATCATCGGTGCCGGCCAGATGGGTTCCGGGATCGCCTTCCTGTGTCTGCGCAACGGCCTGGAAGTGATCCTCAAGGATGTAAGCCAGCCGATTGCCGACCGGGGCAAGGAATTCGTCGGTGCCAAGATCGACGAATACATCGAGCGGGGAACCTTCCAGCCCGAAGACCGGGAACAGCTCCTCGCCCGGATCACAACCACCAACCAGAGCGATCACTTCCGCGACTGCGATATCGTGGTGGAGGCCGTATTCGAGAACAAATCGGTAAAAACCAAGGTGACCCGCGAGGCGGAGGAGCACCTCGACGAATATTCGGTGTTTGCCACCAATACCCTATCCATCCCCATTACCGAACTGGGCAAGGAAAGCATGCGACCGGAAAACTACGTAGGGCTGCACTTTTTCTCGCCGGCCGAGAAGACCTCCGTGGTCGAAGTGGTCGCCGGCGATGCCACCAGCGATGAAACCGTCGCGCGGGCCTTCGACTTCGCCATCAGCATCCGCAAGCTTCCCATCGTGGTGAAGGACAGTTGGGGCTTCTTTGCCGCCCGGGTACTGAACACCTATATCCTCGAGGGCATCACGATGCTCCGCGAAGGCTACCCCGCCGCCCTGATCGAAAACATGGGCCGTCAGGCCGGAATGAAATCCGGACCACTAACCCTGGCGGACGAACTCGGGCTAAAACTCGTGTTGCGCTACGAACAGCAGGCGGCGGAGCACTACGGCCAGCGGTACCTTCAGCATCCGGCCGTGCCCGCGCTGGAACTTATGCGCGACGAACTGGAACGCAGCGGCAAGAGTAAGCGGGTCGGATTTTACGACTACGAGGAAAACAACCGCGCACGGCTCTGGACGGGCCTGGAGCAGCACTTCCCCGTTACGAAGGAAGACTACGACCGCCGCCGGATGAAGGACCGTTTCCTGTTCGCCCAGGTCATCGAGGCGGGCTGGTGCCTGCAGGAGGGAGTGATCAACCACACGGAAGCCGCTAACCTGGCCAGCGTGTACGGCTGGGGCTTTCCGGGCTATACCGGGGGAGTCATGCGGTACATCTACAGCTACGGTCACCAGAACTTTATCGACCGGTGCCTGGAACTCAAGGAACGCTACGGTCAACGATTCACCGTGCCACGCTACCTGCGGAAATTGGAACTGAGTACGCTCACGCCGACCACCTGACCGCGCTTATTACTTTTAATAAAAAAAACGGTATTTCGACCTTCTCCCGGCAATTTATTACATAGAATGAGTGTTGATGAGTAACCGTTGTGCGTTTCTGCCCATCCTTCCCGTGCAGAAGAAGCGATCGGTAGCCATTTTGACTATTTATGCCGGACACTGCTGACGTTTTAGGTAAAATTCTGGAAACGGTGCCGCTGCCGGCGTTCATCGCCCATTACGACGGCAATATCGCCTTCGCCAACAACTCGCTAACCGCCATTTCCGGTCAGCCCAACCTCGTGGCGATGGATCGCACCCTGTTCGGTCTGGGCATCTTTCATAATTCAGCCGAGTACCGTGGGTTCATTCAGAGTTTCAAGCACGGCGGAAGCACCCGGCGACTCGTACTACCGGTGGGCAGGTTAAATGCCGTAAACCGCCCCCTCATCCTACTTGCATCGCAGGTGGAGTTCGCGGGAAAGCCCGCACTCTGCGGCATCATCACCCGCAACGGCGCAGCGGGAGAAACCCTCAAAAACAACCATCCCAGTAATTCGAATGATCTGCTGGATCGCCTGGGCTGTTTCACCATGCGCGTTGATCGGGAAGGTCAGCTCCTGTTCGTCAACTTTCCGATGCAACATGAGCTGGGAATCAAGCGTGACGTGCCGTTACCCCACCTTACGCGCATCGATGCGGAGAACGATGTCCACGCCCTCAACCGCATCCTGAATACCGCCCATTCCCAGGGATCTACCACTTACGAAACGACTCTGCAGCGTGAGAATGGCACCCTGGTTCCGGTAGAAGCACTGGTAAAATCCATGCGAAAACCCGAGCATCAGGGGCAGTTCCTGATTACGGCCTTTGACATCACGGAAAAGCGCCAAACCCAACGGGAGCTGCAAACTTTACAGATCGAGAACGAAAAACTGCTGCATGAGCTAGCGCAAATCGGTAATCAGGGATCTAAGCATACGGGTGCCCGGGGAGACAACCATACCATCATCAGCATCAGCCCCGCTTACGCCAAAGTGCTGAAGCAAATCGATCAAGTAGCCCGGACCGACAGTACCGTATTGATTACCGGAGAAACCGGGACCGGAAAGGAACTGATCGCCCGGGCGATTCACGAAGCTAGCCAGCGCGCCGACCGCCCGTTGGTGATCCTAAACTGTGGCGCGCTGCCTGCCGAGCTCATCGAGAGCGAACTGTTCGGTTACCGCAAGGGTGCCTTCACCGGCGCCCGCGGCGATCACCTGGGTCGCTTCGAACTGGCTGACGAAGGCACCCTGTTTCTGGACGAGATCGGTGAGATGCCCATGTTGCTGCAAACCCGGCTGTTGCGGGTGCTGCAGGATGGAGAATTTACTCCACTCGGAGCCAAAGAGAGTATTCACACCAATGTGCGAATTATCGCCGCAACCAACCGAAACCTGCGGGAACGCGTGGCCCAGGGCACCTTTCGGTCCGATCTATACTTTCGACTCAACGTTTTCCCGGTACACAGTGTCCCCCTGCGCAATCGGCCGGAGGATATTCCCGTACTGGCGGAGCACTTCATTCAGAAGTACGCCCAACCCCACCGAACGCCTCCAGTCCTGCGGCCGCAGGACCTGGTCAGGTTAGCAGAATACCCGTTCGACGGTAACGTCCGCGAGCTGGAAAACATCATTCAGCGCGCCCTGATTGTCAGCGGCGGTGAGTTTCTGGAGATTAGCCTGGATGGGCCCGCAGTGCATCCGGAGGCCGCGGACACTTTCGGTGCTACCCGTTCATCCGCCCCCCGCATTCTCAATTTTGAAGAAATGCAGCGGCAGCACATTATGCAGGTGCTGGGCATGACCGACGGCAAGGTTAGCGGTAAGGGGGGAGCCGCGGAATTGCTTGGGCTGAATCCACAAACTTTATTCAGCAAAATGAGAAAGCTCGGTATCGACCGACGGGGGGCAAAGTCCTAATCGCCTACTTCAAAACTGATCAGGCTCAGCTTATCCTTCAGGTAGACCGGTCGGTAGATCACCTGTAACACCTTGTCGCTCTCCCGTAACTCATCGACCGGGTACTCTACCAGCACCTGCAATTCCCCGTCCTTTATCCGCTGCAGGGCTGCGCGGAAGCGTGCCAGTCCACTCGTCGTAAGAAATTCACTGAGTGGTCTCTGCAGGTAATTATCCTTTCCATCTTCAAACCGCTGGACGTTATTGACCATCACGAGGCGCTCGTTCTCCAAATTGATGAGTCCGGCTGCCCGGTGCAGGTTCGACATCATCCGCTGGTAGCGCTCGATGGTCTGGGTCGCCTGCTTCCTTTCTAGCTCCACATTGGTGATGTCGTGAATAATCAGCATGACCTGATCGACCGTCGCTTCTTCGCGGGAGTTGCCTTCGAAGTTACCGATCGGAATGAGCTCGATCTCGATCTTGGTGTCGGTACCTGCATCAGATTTTAGCGCGATGTTGACCAAATTCACCCTGGCCGTGTCGAAGGTATTGCGGAGGCTGTCGCTGAAGCGAACTTTGTCCTGGGCTGACCCGATGAGATCGGTGAAGTAAATCCCGAGCAGTGCTTCCTGGCTGTAGCCCGGCATGGGAAGATTGATGTCCTCGATGCGGCTGTTTTCCTTTACGATTGCGATAATTTCCTGAGTGTTGTGGAAAATGGCCTCGTACTTGGTGGCCATGTCGGTCAGCCGCTTGCGGGTTCGCACCAGGTCGTTGATGTCGACGAACGTGATGACGACTCCCGCTACTTCCTGACGGTCCGTCAGGTACGGGAGTATACGCAGCAGGTAGCAATTTCCGTTGCGGTCCTCGATTTCCTGATCGATGCGGGTATTGTCCTCCAGCACCTGTGCACAGAGCTGATCGATCACCAGCGTATTGAAGGGGGTAGCAAAGGCGGCAATGGGACGACCGATATCCGAGGTGTGGAGGTCGAACTGTTGCCCGATGCCCGGCGTAAATCTTCTGATCCGAAGGTCGTTGTCGACGAATATGGTGGAAATCTGAGTGCTCTTCATCAGATTGGTCACATCATTATTGATGTCGTTCAGCTCCTCGTTTTTCCGCTGAAACTCATTGTTGACGGTGTACAATTCCTCGTTGACCGACTGAAGCTCTTCGTTCGTGCTCTGCATCTCCTCATTGGAGGCCAATAGTTCCCGGTTGCTGGACTGAAGCTCTTCGTTCGTGGCTTCGAGTTCGTTGTACAGTTTGTGGGCCCGTTGTTCGGACCGCAGCAACTCGGTTTGCAGTTCCCGAATTTTTTCCTTCAGGCGATTGGTAACCGTATAGACCTCTCCGTCGTCGCCCTTGGTGGGTAGTTCGACGTCTTCCACCGGCACAAATTCTACCGTGGCCACTTCCTGACCGGCTTCAAGAAAATCCTGCACGCCAAATCGGACCTTCATCAACCGTTCGGGCTGATCCCTGCCGGCGATGTTGACCTGCTCGTAGGATCCGTTGCTTTTCGACTTCATCACCCGGTCCACTCCGGCCGTAATGACTTTCTGAGCATCGTCATTCATGACCGTCAACAGGGAGAGCCGCGCATTGTACCGCGGCATTTGCAGGATTCCGTTGAAATCTCCGTTCAGGTACAGTATGTCGTAATTCCGGTCGACGAATAAGGTGGGCGGTGCATACCGTTCCGATAAGTACCGGGCGTAGATATCCATGGTGGTCTTTCCTTTAGATGGTGTCTGCTCGGCCGTCTGTTCCGGTTGCAAACTGCTCCTTTCCTTTAATTTAGGTTGCGAACCTAACTGGGGTGTCTTGTTGATAGTGATCGGCTGGAATACCGGTGCGATCGTCTCGCCGGACAGTGTCTTGCCCCCCACCTTTTTGTGGTAGATCTTCCAGCGACGATTGACGGAAGTGAATGCCGACTTCATTGGCCCCAGGCTCTCGCTTGGCCCGAGGAAGAGGTAGCCCGTCGGGTTAAGTCCGAAATGAAAGTTTGCCAATATGCGTTGCTGAATATCCGAATTGATGTAGATCAGGAAATTCCGGCACGACAGCAAGTCGATGCGGATGAAGGGCGGGTCGTCCAGTAGGTTCTGAACGGCAAAAAGAATGTTCTCCTTCAGTTCGGTCTTCACCTGGTACCCACTCGACGTCGGCGAAAAATACCGTTGGAGGTAGCCGGCCGGCAGGTCAGCGGCAATCGTACTGTCGTATATCCCCTGTGAGGCGAAGATGATAGAATTCCGGTCGACGTCCGATCCAAAAATCCGGTAGGGGACGTTTAGATTATTCCCATCTACGTACTCCTGCATGAGAATGGCTACGGAGTATGCTTCCTCGCCGGTGGAGCAGGACGGCACCCACACCCGCACCTCCTCGTCGGTCGTTTTGTGCTCAAACAGTTTCGGTATAATCTGATTTTTTAGAATCTCAAAGGCTTCCTGATCGCGAAAGAATCGGGTGACGCCGATCAGAAAACTCTGCCGCAGCTGCTGTAGCTCTTCTTCGTTCTCCAGCGTCGTCGTAATGTACGCCCGGAGGCTCTCCGCCTCGGTGATGAGGATCCGCTTTTCAATTCGACGTAAGATGGTAGTCTGCCGGTAGTGGGTGAAGTCTATCCGCGTCGTTACCCTGATTCGTTCAAGTAAAGTGTTCAGCAACTCGGCGTCGTTAAGGTCCGTCAGTTGCGTCGTCTCCAACTGCACGGAACGCCCCTGCCGGAGAATCATCGTCAGGCGACTGGCCAGCAGGGCCGGCGGGAGAACAACGTCGGCTATGTGCTGCCGCACGACGGATCGTGGCATCCCGTTGAATTGAGCGGAGTCCGGGTGCTGAACCATGACCAGCCCCCCCCGGGCTTTGATCTCCTTCATGCCACGGCTACCGTCCGTTCCCATTCCCGACAGTACGATGCCGATGGCCTCTTCCTTGCGGGATTCCGCCAGGCTAAAGAAAAAGTCGTCGATGGGCAGGTAAAGGGCATTGCGGACCGGATCGCGTGGGGTAAGCCATAGCATGTCGCTGACGGTCACCTCGAACTTCGGCTGGTTCACGTAAATGTGATCCGGTTCCGCCAGGGTGTTTTTTTTGAGGGGCACGACGGGCATTTTCGAAGACCGCTGCAGGATGCTAGCCATCGAGCTCAGGTGATCGAGGGGCAAATGCTGTACCACCACAAAGGCCACCCCTAATTTGGCGGGCAGCTCCGAAAAAAAAGATTCAAGTGCCTGTAGTCCTCCGGCCGATGCACCAATACCAATTATTCTTACGGCCATACTTGAAAGTGTAATAAACAGCGGGTGCCCATCAGCTCCAATGGGCAATAATTCAGGGACTGAGACGCGAATGCGCACAATCTACATAACGCCCCTCTGTAGTCTAATCGAGGTCAAAGTTACTCCAAATCGACTTCCACTGATTCAAGTACTGATGATCGGGGCAAGTATCGGAGATCATCATGGCCCCCAGCCTGATCTGGTACGAGATCACTTCCGGAAGCAGGGTGGAGTGTAACACTTCGAGCTCTTCCTGTAGTTCTCCGTCGGAACGGGACAACTCTCTGCGAAAGTAAGCCAGCTTCTGTCGGGTGATCCGCCAGGTCTGGTGCAGGTGACTCTGCAGCGCAGGTGGAATGGGAAGGGCCTGAATCAGCCGGACGACTTCCGCCGATTGTCCGTCAAGGCGATCAAGGTAAGCGACGGTATTGCCCCCAAAAGTGGAGCAAGTATCCTGTAGGTTTGACATGAGATTGTAACTATAGAAAATTCAATCATATCAATCAAAAACCATACCAACTATTCAAATCACTGCTATTCAACCACAAACGCGTTAGGTAAAGTTTAATACGAATCGCTGCGGGATGGGATTATACAATATAATAATCCTTGTTACTAAATGTAATAAATTATGAAATATAACATTACTCCCCCGCGGGTTTGGTTGTGGCGTCCAGTTGAGTACCGGAATACGACGGGTCGCTGGTAATGATCATGCGTTGTACGTCCACCGCCTGGCGCTGAAATCGCAACGCGCGCTCCCGGTACTGCTGGGCAAGTTCATCGCCGAGCCCCTCCTGGATCTTATCGGCCATCCGTTCGAGCAACAACCGGGCTTCTTCCATTCCCCGCATCAGTTCCCACATGCTCTTCTCGAGGTTGTCGCGCAAGCTGTTGAGCAGGGAGTCGCCCGTATGGGCGTGGCCGGTGTGGCAGCGGTAACGGACCAGGTGGCCCTCTTCAAACTGGGTAAGGGCGCCGTGGCACTCCGGACAGGTTAGCGGCGACGGCCCGCCGTGCTCCAGCAGCCCCATCATAAGCCCGTTGTCTCCCTTTCCGATTCCAATTTCTATCTGTAACAATTTTTCGTCCGTCAACCCGGCCCCGCCCGATGTTGGTACGATCCTCTCCCGGCAGATGCTTCCCATCAACTTACCGATCTCATCGGCCCGCAAAACGTGATCCACCTCGGTATACTGCATCACACCACTGGGCATATCGGGGAAGATAGCCTCCTCAGGGTCCTGCACTATGGCCGTTCCTCCGTAGCGCTTGATCGTCCACATCCCCGAGGTGCCGTCGTTCAGCACACCGCTCAGCACGATTCCCACGACGCGTTCCCGGTAGCAAACCGAAGCGGAGCGAAACAGCGTATCGACCGCCGGCCGGAACCGGTTCTCACGCGGCCCCTTGGAGACGACGACGCGGTTGTCCTCCACGATGAGGTGGCGATCCGCACTCGCCATGTAGATTACCCCGGACCGCACGACCTCCCCATCCTCGCCCCGCTTAACCTCCAGATTGGTGTGGTGCTGGAGGATCGTGCCGAGGTTGCTCTGGGCGTAAGGCGGCATGTGCTGCACGATGAAGATCGCCGCGGGCAGATCGTCGGGCAGTGCCTTGACCATACTGATGATGGCTTCCAATCCGCCGGCCGAGGCACCGATCACGAAGATGTTCCGGTAATTTTTTTGCAGTGTGGCCATAGGTGTTTCATGAGAGCGGCGGCGCGCAGGAGCAACGAAACTACGGAAAATAGTGCAGCCGGCCGGTATACCTTCGTCGTTCTATCTACCCATACATGCTCATCCAAGAAATCGTTCTCTTTCCGCTCCGAATCCCCCTCTCCAAACCCTTCGTTATCTCGCTGGGCCCGCTTACCCACGCGGAAAACCTGTTCGTGAGAATCCGTACCCGCGACGGGCGCACGGGCTGGGGGGAGGCTAGTCCGTTCCCCACGATTCACGGGGAAACCCTGGACGGAGCGCTGGCAATTGCTGCCTTTTTGGCACCAAAGTTGCTTGGACTTGCGGCTGACACCGCACCTGCGTACACCGCCCTGCTCCGACGTACGATCCACGGAAACCACGCCCTTAAGTCCGCCTTCGACATGGCGTGTCACGATATTGCCGCCCAGGCGGCCGGCTTACCCCTGTACCGCTACCTGGGAGGCAACTCCCCGAGAACTCTCTACACCGACTACACCGTAAGCCTGGGCCCGGCACACCAAATGGCGGCCGATGCCCGGGAGATCAAAGCGGCCGGGTACCCGGTGATAAAGGTTAAACTGGGCGATGGTGCCGAACGGGACGTCGAGCGGATCGCGGCCATCTCTGCCGCAGTGGGCCACCAAATACCGCTGCGCATCGACGCCAATCAGGGCTGGACCTTCGAAGAAGCGGTAATCGCCCTGCGCGGGCTGGCCGGCTTCAATATTCAACACTGCGAAGCCCCGATCGACCGTTACGAATGGATGCGCCTCCCCGAATTGCGCCGCCTGAGCCCCATTCCGCTTATGGCCGACGAAAGTTGCTGGAACGTAGACGACGCCCGCAGGCTCACGGCCATCGGTGCCGTAGATCGCATAAACATCAAGCTGAGCAAATCCGGTGGCCTCTACGGCGCGCGCCGCATTGCCGAAACGGTCGATCTGCCGCTACAGGTCGGTGGGTTCCTGGAGTCCCGCCTGGGCTTCACCGCCGCGGCTCACTTCGCCATGAGCACGGACCAGGTGGAATACTGCGACTTCGATACGCCCCTGATGCAGGTGGAGGATCCGGTGGAGGGGGGAATTACTTACGGAAGCGGGGGACAGGTACACCTCCCCGATGCGATCGGCCTCGGCGCCCGCCTACGCCCGGAATATCAATTACCTTCGTCTCCCCAAACAGTTATATCATGAATACCCGCCAGGAAAAAGACAGCATCGGATACGTAGACGTACCCGCCGAGCGCTACTGGGGTGCCCAGACCCAGCGCAGCTTCACCAACTTCGACATCGGAGGCCAGCTCATGCCCCGAGAGATCGTACGCGCTTTCGCAATTTTGAAGAAGGCCGCAGCCCGCACCAATGCCGAACTGGGTGTACTCGACCGCCAAAAGTCCGACCTCATCGGACGCGTAGCCGATGAAATTCTGGCCGGCGAACTCGACGACGAATTTCCCCTGGTGGTCTGGCAGACGGGCTCCGGCACCCAATCTAACATGAACGTCAACGAGGTCATTGCCAACCGCGCACACGTGATCGACGGAGGAAAGCTGACCGACGCCGATCGGGTTTTGCACCCCAACGACGACGTCAACAAGAGTCAGTCGAGCAACGATACCTTCCCCACCGCCATGCACATCGCGGCCTACGAAATTCTGATCAAAACGACGGTTCCGGGAGTAGAGCAGTTGCGGGATACCCTGCGCGAAAAATCGGACAGCATGGCCGACGTGGTCAAGATCGGCCGCACTCACTTTATGGATGCTACGCCCCTCACTCTGGGCCAGGAATTCAGCGGCTACGTCAGTCAGCTGGAGCACGGCCTGCGGGCGCTGCGCAATACCCTCGACCACCTGTCCGAGCTAGCCCTCGGGGGCACGGCCGTCGGTACCGGGCTCAACACGCCGGAGGGATACGCGGACCGGGTAGCCCAGGAGATTGCCGACCTCAGCGGTCACCCTTTTCGAAGTGCCGACAATAAATTCGAGGCACTGGCCGCCCACGACGCGATCGTAGAAGCCCACGGAGCCCTTAAGACCCTGGCCGTAAGCCTCACCAAGATCGGCAACGACATCCGGATGCTGAGCAGCGGACCGCGGTCGGGAATCGGTGAGATCGTCATTCCCGCCAACGAACCCGGCAGCAGCATTATGCCCGGCAAGGTCAATCCCACCCAGAGCGAGGCCCTCACCATGGCCATGGCCCAGGTGCTCGGCAACGACGTGGCCATCAACATCGGCGGCATGAACGGACACTTCGAACTGAACGTGTTCAAGCCGATGATGATCTACAACTTCCTCATCAGTGCCCGCCTCATTGGCGATGCCTGCCGCAGTTTCGACGCCAACTGTGCCCGCGGCATCGAGCCCAATCGCAAACGGATCACCGAGCACCTGAACAACAGCCTGATGCTGGTCACCGCGCTGAATACGAAGATCGGGTACGACAAGGCCGCGACCATTGCCAAGAAGGCCTACGCCGACGATACCACCCTAAAGGCGGCGGCCCTCGAACTCGGCTACCTCACCGGCGAAGAATTCGACGCCTGGGTAAAGCCGGAGGATATGATCTAGCCGCCCCACCCCACTACACCAACTTATGTCCTTTCTCTTTCCTTCCTTCCTCTGGGCGCTCGGCCTGATCGCCATTCCGGTGATCATTCACCTGTTCTACTTCCGGCGGTTTCGCAAGGTGTACTTCAGCAACGTCCGTTTCCTGCGGGAAGTAAAGGAAGAGACCAGTATGCGGAGCCGGTTAAGGAATCTCCTGATCCTCCTGCTGCGGTGCCTAGCCGTGGCCGCCCTGGTCGTTGCCTTCGCCCAGCCCTTTCTTCCGGCCGACCGGGGTATGATCGCGGGCCGTAAGGACGTGAGCATTTACGTAGACAACAGCTTCAGCATGGGTGCCGAAAGCGACCGGGCCCCACTGCTGCAACTGGCGCGGGACCGGGCGCGGGATATCGTCAGCGCCTATGGCCCCGAAGACCGCTTCCAGGTCCTCACCAATTCCTTTAGCGGCAGCAGTCAGCGGCTGGTGGGACGGGAGGACGCATTGCTGGCCATCGACGAGATTGCCGTTGTGCCGGAAAGTCGCAAGCTTTCCCAAGTGCTGGATCGCCAGGCAGCGGCCCTCTCCTCCGCGGACGGCGACAACCGGATCGCTTACCTGATCTCGGATTTTCAGCAGAATATCACCGACATCGGGGAAGTAGATACTGCGGTCGACGTCAACCTACTTCCCCTGACCGCGGTGCGGGAGCGCAACGTAGCCGTAGATTCGGTGTGGTTCGACGCCCCCGTTCCCCAGTTCAACCAGAACAACCTCGTGCTCGTCCGCGTACGGAACTTCGGAAGCGAAGCCCAGGACAACGTTAGGCTCAGTCAGGTTTTCGAGGGGCAGAAAAAGCCCGGGGGCACCCTACGTATTCCGGCCGAGGATTACGTGATCGACAGCATCTACCTTAACATCAGCCGATCGGGCACGGGCAACGCCGAACTGAGCATCACGGATTTTCCGGTTACGTTTGACGACACCTACTATATAGCTTTCCAGACGACCGGGCGCGTGCCGGTTCTCAACATCGACGGCGACGGCACGCCGGATCGCAACCTGGCCGCCGCGCTCCGGCTGGAGGTCTTTGAGCCCACCTTCGTCGGCGCCCAGAACATCGACTACGGCAATCTGGGCGCGTACCGACTCGTGGTCCTGACCGATCTGCCGGAGATCGCCAGCGGGCTCGGAGAACAACTTCGGCAGTACGTGCGGGACGGAGGCAACCTGCTGATCTTCCCGCCCGCCGCGGCCGGCCTCACGAGCTACAACGCCCTGCTTTCCTCCTTCCCCGCCGACGAACTCCAGCCCTTCCAGCCCCAGACCCGGGAGGTAAGTACCATCAATGCGGCGGAGTTCATCTTCGACGGCGTCTTCGAGCGGGAACGGGGAGACCTCGATCTGCCCACCAGCACCGGCAATTTTCCCCTCACCCGTTACGGCAACCGCCGGCAACAGCCGCTCCTCACCTACCGCGACGGCAGCACCGCACTGGCGAAGTACGCAGTGGAGGACGGCAACCTTTACCTGATGGCGTTTCCCCTCTCCCCCGAGGTCAGCGACCTTTCGGTCAATGCCGAAATATTCATTCCCATGCTGTACAAAATGGGGATCAGCAGTGGACGCCGCCGCCCCGTGGCCTACACCATCGGGCAGGACGAAGTCATCGAAACCAGCCGGCGGCAGGCCAGCGCGGAGATCGTGTACAAGCTGCGCGGTCCGGGGGGAGAGTTCATCCCCGAGCAGCGGACGATCGGCAACCGGGTGGCCCTCGGCCTGGGCGGTCAGGTGCCGGAAGCGGGAATCTACGAACTCATCATCAACGAAGAAGTGGTGGAGTCGTTTGCCTTTAATTACGACCGAACGGAGTCTGACCTACGCTACACTTCCCCGGAAACACTGGCCGCGATCCCTAATGTTTCCGTCCTCAACCCGGAAAGCCAGGCCACCCTTACCTCCGACATAAAGGAGCGCAGTGAGGGGCGCCCGCTCTGGAGGTACTTCATCTGGGCGGCCCTGATCTTTCTCCTCCTCGAAGCGGTCCTCCTGCGGTTCTGGAAGGTCTAGAAAATGATACCTTTGGCCCACTATGCTGCTCCGTTCCGTTTCCATCACCGACACCCATAGCCCGCACCACGGCAAAACCCAGGACGTGCGGATCGCCAACGGCCGGATCGAGGCCATCGCGGACGAAATTTCCGCCCGGGACGGCGAGGAAGTATTCTCACACGAGGGTGCCCGCCTCTCACCGGGATTTGTGGATATCGGTGCCTACCTCGGCGATCCCGGACACGAGGAGCGGGAAGACATTGCCAGCCTGACCGCCGCGGCCGCCGCCGGCGGTTACGTTGCCGTAGCCGTCCTTCCGACCACCGATCCGGTCCGCCAGTCGGTCGCCGACATGACCTACCTGGCCAGTCACAACGGCAGCAGCGCGGTCGACCTGCTCCCGCTGGCGGCACTGAGCCGCGACAACGCGGGCAAGGACCTTACCGAGATGATGGAGCTGGCCGCCGCGGGTGCCCTGGCCTTTACCGACGGACCCGGTCGTTCGGCACCCGGCAACCTGCTCAAGCGCGGGCTCGAGTACGCCAAATCGTTCGGAGGCACCATCATTGACTCACCCTACGATACGGACCTGGCCGAGGACGGTCAGGTTCACGAAGGGGGCGTGAGCGTGTCGCTGGGACTGCGTGGCATTCCGGTAATGACCGAAACCATTCCGCTGGCCCGGGACCTTACTATCCTCTCCTATACCCACGGTCGCTTACTCCTCCACCTGATCTCCTCGGCGGATTCGCTCCAACTGATTCAGGAGTACCGCGACGGAGGGGGCGATCGCCTGGTGGGCTGCACGGTCAGCGCCCACCACCTGACCTTCACCGAGGAGTCCCTGAGCGGCTTCGATCCGAACTTCAAACTGCTCCCCCCACTGCGGGAAACCACCGACCGGGAGGCACTCCGGAATGGCGTACTGGAGGGTCGGATCGAGGCCATCGTTTCCCACCACCGGGCACGCCACGGGGAAGAGAAGGACCTGGAGTTCAGCTACTCGGCCTTTGGTGCGCGGGGCCTGGAAACGGCCCTGCGGCAATTGCTGTCCTGGGCGGATACCGATGAGAAACTGGAACGGGTGATTGCCGCCCTTACCGTGGGTCCGCGCCGCTTACTCGGTCTGCCGCCCCTCTCCGTTGCCGAGGGGAACCCGGCTCAACTTACCCTATTCACTACGGAGGGCAGCAGTACGTTTACCGTCGATCAGCTGCGGGGCAAGACGACCAACAGTCCCCTGCTCGGCCTCGAGTTGCCGGGTCGCATCCTCGCCACCGTCAACAACGACCGCCTATGGACATTAGCGTAGTCGTCCCCCTTTTCAACGAGGAAGAATCGTTGCCCGAACTGACCGCCTGGATCGACCGGGTCATGCAGTCCCACAACCTCAGCTACGAAGTCTGGCTGGTCGACGACGGCAGCACCGACAACAGCTGGCCGGTGATCCAGCGGCTGGCGCGGGAGAATGAGCACCTCAGAGCCGTTAAGTTTCAGCGCAACTACGGGAAGAGTCCGGCGCTCAACGTCGGCTTTCGCCACGCCAACGGCGACGTCATCATCACCATGGATGCGGACTTACAGGACAGCCCAGACGAAATCCCCGCCCTCTACCGGATGATCACCCAGGACGGCTACGACGTCGTTTCCGGCTGGAAAAAGGAACGCAAGGACCCCATCGGCAAGACCCTCCCCTCGAAATTCTTCAACTTCGTGACCCGCAAGGTCAGCGGCATCGAACTGCACGATTTCAACTGCGGGCTCAAGAGTTACCGCCGCAACGTGATCAAATCGATCGAGGTCTACGGCGACATGCACCGCCACATGCCCCTGCTGGCCAAGTGGGCGGGGTTTCGCAACATCGGCGAAAAGGTGGTCGTACACCGCGAGCGGAAGTACGGCTACTCCAAATTCGGCATCTCCCGCCTCATCACCGGCTTTCTCGACCTGCTTACCCTCATGTTTGTCGGCAAGTTCGGCAAGCGGCCCATGCACCTGTTCGGCACCCTGGGGACGGTAATGTTCGTGATCGGCTTCATCACCGCCCTTTACATCGGCGGCGCCAAAATATACGCCCTTACGAATAATATGCCGAAGACCCTGGTGACCGACAACCCGTGGTTCTTCATCAGCCTCACGACCATGATCATGGGTACCCTGCTCTTCGTTACCGGCTTCCTGGCCGAACTCGTGGCACGCTCCAATCCCGACCGGAACCATTACCTCGTGGAAACCGTCCTGGATGCTTAAGGTGTACGATGATGCATACTTCATGCGGCAGGCTCTGATCCAGGCCAGGCTAGCGGCCACGATGGGCGAGATACCCGTGGGTGCCGTGGTGGTGGCCAGCGGCCGCATCATTGCCCGGGGCCACAACGAGACCGAGCGGCTCAACGACGTAACGGCACACGCCGAGATCATTGCCCTAACGGCGGCCGCCAACCACCTCGGCGACAAATACCTGCTCGACTGTACGCTGTACGTGACCCTCGAACCCTGCCCGATGTGCGCCGGGGCGCTCCACTGGGCCCAGACCTCCCGCATCGTGTACGGGGCCAGCGACGACAAACGCGGGTTCATGCGCTTCGGCCGCGAACTGCTGCACCCCCGCACGAAACTCGAGTTCGGCATTCTGCACGATGAGTGCGCCGAGTTGATGACCGAATTCTTCCAGCGCCGCCGTTAAACTTGGCTTAAACCCCTGCCCCCCTCCTGACTTATTCGGGGCTGTGACCTTACTATTATCTAGTCCAAGCCCATCCCGCCATGCTCCGCCTCCTGCCCCTGGTTTTTCTCTGTTCTTTCTTTACGGCTTGTGGTCCCCGCCTCAGTCCGTTTACCCAGCGCCTCTACGAAGACCAGGGGTGGCAGGACGAGGAGTTGCGTCGGATCCAATTCTACCTTTCCGAAGACGTCGTACTGCAGCGTGAATTGCGGAACGACCGCACCCGCATCCGGAAGGGTACCGTCAGTGTAATTGACGGCCGGGAGGTGGAGCAGATCGTCTTCAAGCGAAACACTCCGGGGGTGTTCGTCTTTAGTCCCAAGACCCAACGGGTGGCCATCTCGTTCGAGTCCGACAACGACAACTTCCTCGTCTTCGGCCCCAATCCGAAAAATGGAAACCGGTACACCCTACTTGCCGGCGATTGGACACGCAACTACGGGACGGTCACCTACGCCGGTCGGGAATGGCGGGTATCCAGTGCCGACGCCTTCGCCAGCCTGTTGATACCGCTCAAGCGCCTGCGGGAGGGTGATACCCAGGGTCGGATCGTGGGTGGCCGACGGATTGACTAGCGAGGAACTCCCGCGTGATACGTTCGGCTTCCGCCAGGGCGGTCGGCAGATCGTCGTTGACCAGGACGCGGTCAAAGCGATCGCGGTAGCCGAGTTCCTCTCCCGCCCGTGCGATACGCACCCGCAGGCTATCGGCATCTTCCGTACTCCGGTCGCGCAATCGCTGGAACAAAATCTCCCGCGACGGGGGCGCCACGAAGACCGCCAGGCTGCCCTCGGGGTAGTGAGCTTTTATGTTCGTGGCCCCTTTGACCTCGATATCGAAGACCACCGCATTGCCCCGTGCCCAGTTGCGGTGCAATTCGGAGTGCAGGGTACCGTAGAGGCGCCCCGGGTACACCTCTTCGTACTCGACGAAGTCGCCGGCAGCGACCCGGCCCATAAATTCCTCCTTGCTAAGAAAGTAGTAATCCCTTCCGTGGACCTCTCCCGGTCGCGCGGGGCGGGTGGTTGCCGAGACCGAGAACGCCAGTCCGTCGAAGCTTTGCAGCAAGTGGCGGACGATAGTGGTCTTTCCGGCGCCCGACGGGGCGGTGAAGATCAGCAGTTTTCCGTGGGCTTGCTCAGGCAACATTGGCGAGCTGTTCTTTGATCATCTCCAGGTGTTCCTTCATGTTCACCACTACCTTCTGCAGGTCGGCCGAGTAGGATTTGGCACCCAGGGTATTGATCTCCCGGCCCATTTCCTGGCTGATGAAATTGAGTTTGCGGCCCTTCACGTCGTCGTCGTTGTTGAGGATTTCCAGGAAGTACTCGCAATTTTGCCGCAGCCGGACTTCCTCTTCGTGGATGTCCATTTTCTCGAGGTAGAAGATCACCTCCTGCTCGTAGCGGTTTTTGTCGACGTTGGCGCGGCCCATGTAATCGTCGAGGTGCTTTTCCATCCGTTCGCGAACGGCGGCGATCCGTTGTTCGGCGTAATCGCCTACTTCCCCCAGCATGTCAATAATGGCGCGGACGCGGGTGCGCAGGTCATCGGCAAGAGCAGTGCCCTCCTGGTGCCGATAGTGCTGCAGTCGTTCGATGCACTGGCGGGTCACCTCTTGAAAGTTGCCCCAGTCTTCCGGTGTCAGTTCGCCCGACCCGGAATCGATGATGCCCGGCGTGCGCAGCAGGGCGGGTACCAGTCCGTCGAGGGTGCTTTCGGGCAGGGAGGTATTCAGGTTGAAGTAGATGTTGGTGCTCAGGGATGTGAGCAGGGGTAGGTCGACCTTTACTTTTCCGGTTCCTCCGTCGTCGACCAGTTCCAGGTTGAGCTCCAGTTTACCGCGCTTGACCTCCGCCAGAACGAGCTTACGGAGCTCGAGTTCGTGGGCGTGCAGGTTGTGGGAGGTCCGGATCCGGACGTCGGTCTGTTTGCTGTTGAGGCTCCGCAATTCCGCGGTGTATGTCTTGCCCCCATCGGTGAGGGTGGCCCGGCCGTAACCGGTCATGGATAGGAGCATGATGGGGTATGTTTTTAAGGAGGTGCGAATATAGGGCAACGGCTCCGGCTACGGGTCGTAGTGGGTTGATGCTCCCCGTTTTCCGCCCGAGAAAAGCCAGGATGCTTCACACATAAACGACTGATTGTAAAAGAAATAGTTCTCCATATGGGGGGATATTCCGGTAAAAAGTGGATATTTGCGACGCTTTTGAAAATCCCCAAGCGGAGACAAAAAATAGATAATGAGAAAAGCTGATTTAGTTGCAAATATTGCCGACAAGACAGGTATAGCAAAGGTCGACGTACTGGTCAGCCTGGAAAGTTTCTTCAAGGAAGTCAAGGGAAGCCTGGCCGAAGGAGAGAATGTGTACATCCGCGGATTCGGATCCTTCATCGTAAAGAAGCGCGCCAAGAAAATCGGTCGCCACATTCAGGAAAACAAGGCCATCGAGATCCCCGAGCACTTTATCCCCGCCTTCAAGCCAGCCAAAATATTCGTAGAGCAGGTTAAGGACAAGGTCGCTAACCTGCCCGATGACGAAAGCGACCTCGATTAATGCGTAAATCACAGTGGATCGCGGCCGCGGCGGCCTTCCTGCTGGTCCTGGTCACCTACTGGGGATGCCCCGTCCGTCCGCCTGAATTTGACGAAGGCTTCAATCGGGGTCCGGTGTCGGCCACCGGTGTACAATCGCTCATCCGCGAAGCCCACACCGAACTGACCCCCGCCCAGAAAGCCACGCTGGCCACCCTGGAGGAAAGACTCGAATCCCAAGAGGAGGACAGCGCCCGGGTCGACCTGTTGCAACAGCTGGCCGGCGAGTGGTACAAGGCGGGAAAGCCCTCGATTTCGGGCGCTTACGCGGCACGCATCGCCGAGATCGAGAACTCGGAGCAAGCGTGGAGCATCACCGCCACCACCTTTAGTCTATGCCTTAAGCAGGAGGGAATTGACGATAAGACCCGCCAGTTCTGTGCCAGTCAGGCCGAGCAAGCCTACCAGGCCGCGATCAGCCTGAACCCGAACAACCCCGAAACGCGCATCAACCTGGCAGTCACCTATACCGATAACCCGCCGCCCGACAATCCCATGAAGGGCATTCTGATGTTGCGCGAAATCGAACAGCAGTATCCCGACAACCCTAAGGTGTACATCACCCTGGCCCAGTTGGCCCTCAAGACCAACCAGATCGAACGTGCCGCCGAGCGATTGGCGACGGCCGACCGGCTGGATCCGGACAACCCCGACGTCGTCTGCCCCCTGGCCAAAGTGTACGAGAACCTGGGACGAGCCGGTGAGGCCGATATTTACGCTCGAAAGTGTGCGGCATTGCTGCAGTGACCAAATATTATTGCAATTCTGCGTATCTTTGCACCCGCGTCCCCGGCAACTGCCCCAACGAATGCACAACCAATTCCACTCGTGATTTGTATTTAATCATGAGTTCTCTATATTATCACCCTTTTTTAATCATTTAAACGACATAATATGCCGTGTGGAAAAAAGCGGAAGCGTCATAAGATTGCTACCCACAAACGGAAGAAGCGCCTGCGCAAGAACCGTCACAAGAAGAAGAATCGCTAGTCTAACTAGCAACATACCATATACGACCGGGGTGTTCTTTGGAGCATCTCGGTCGTGACCGGTGTTGTGCGACCTTCGCTCCTGCTGTTGCGCTATCCTTTTTCGAGATACATGCGTCGTGTCCTTCCCTAGCGAAGCCCTTCGCCGACCGTCCCTTACTTCTACGGCCCCCTTTCCGTGCCGCATCGACTACAACACGATATCGATGCAGCCGCCAAGAAACTTTCCGCCACCTGCCGTGATGCTCACGTGCGGCGGACTTTATCCAGCCGAACCCTAGACGTAGTTCTACTCTCGCTATTATTAGCACGACCACGCAGGTAGGCCTTTTTGCCACAGCGGTTCCGGGTATGCCTTAAGTTAATGGATGCACCATGCATCCCCCCGCCAGCGATTAGCTACGGGGGGTATTTGTGTATCTACCCAACCCTGTACGACAGTGGAAAAAGAAATGATCGTCTCCAGCACGGGCAAAGAAGTAGAAGTTGCCCTGCTCGAAGACGGAAAACTGGTGGAAATTCACCGACAGCGGTCTACCGATCAATTTACCGTAGGAGATGTATTTCTCGGACGCGTCAAGCGAGTAACCGCCCCCCTCAACGCAGCCTTCGTCGATATCGGCCACAAGAAGGATGCCTTCCTACACTACACCGACCTCGGTCCCAAGATCCGGACGCTGCAGACTTATGCCGACAGCGCCATCAAGGGAAAGCTTCCCAATCACCAACTGGAGAAAGTGAAGTACGAGCCGGAGATCGTAAAGACCGGCAAGATCGACGAGGTAATCTCTAAAAAGCAGGTTCTCCTGACCCAGGTGCTCAAGGAGCCCATCAGCACCAAGGGACCGCGACTCAGCTGTGAGATCACCATCCCCGGTCGCTACCTCGTGATCACCCCGTTCAGCGAGACGGTCGCCGTCTCGAAAAAGATCAGCACCAGTGAGGAACGCAAGCGACTGCAACTCCTGGTCGAAAGCATCCGTCCCACTAACTTCGGCGTGATCGTCCGTACCGCCGCTGAGGGCAAGGGCGTAGGCGAGCTGCTCGAGGAGATCAACAACCTGGTGGCCAAGTGGAAGACCATCGTCGAGAGTGCTAAGGGTGCCACCCCCCCGGCCAAGTTGCTGAGCGAGGTCGATAAAACCACCGGCCTGCTCCGCGATCTGCTCACCCCCGATTTCACCAAAATCGTGGTCGACGACAAGGATCTTTACGAAACCATCAAGGATTACGTAAAGGACATCGCCAAGGATCGACCCAACCTCGTGCAACTGCACAAGGCCAGCCGGCCCGTATTCGACGCCCACGGCGTGACCAAACAGATCAAGAGCAGCTTCGGCAAGACCGCCACCATGCCCAGTGGTGCCTACATCGTGATCGAGCATACGGAAGCGATGCACACCATCGACGTAAACAGCGGCAACAAGATGCCGAGCCAGAACCAGGCGGAAGCCGTCCTGAAGATCAACCTGGAGGCGGCCGAGGAGATCGCCCGCCAGATGCGACTGCGCGACATCGGCGGCATCATCGTCATTGACTTTATCGACATGCGCGACGCGGAGCACCGCAAGAAGCTTGCCTCCACCATGCGCAACGCCATGAAGAACGACCGGGCCCAGCACACCGTACTGCCCCTCAGCAAGTTCGGCCTGATGCAGATTACCCGACAACGGGTCCGCCCGGAAGTGAAGATCACCACCGCCGAGAAGTGTCCGACCTGTAACGGCACCGGAAAGGTGAATGCGACCATCCTGCTTACGGACGAGATCGAGCGCGACCTGAACTTCATCATGGAGGCCCGGCCGAAGGCCAAGCTGAAACTGAAGGTGCACCCCTACATTTCCGCCTTCCTCAAACGCGGGCTCCCCAGCGCGCAGATGAAGTGGTACATGAAGCACTACCGGTGGCTGGACATTCAGTCCGACAACGATTTTCCCATCACCACCTTCAAGTTTTACGACAGCAAGGACGACGAGATCAAACTACAGAATTAAAACCATAAAAAAGATGGAGCGAAGGGTACCCTTCGCTCCATCTCTTTTATACCGCTACCCGGCTCAGGGGCGGCGAATGAGCTCGTCGCGGATTTGCAGGAGAATATCTTTTTCGGTTGGTCCCTTATCGACTACGGGTTCCGGTGCCTTGGGCTTGGCCGTCATCCGGTTGTAGCTACGGACGACGAGGAAAATCACAAAGGCAATGATCAGGAAGTTGATCACGGTCTGAATAAATTGTCCGTAGCGAATGGCGGCACCTTCTTCAATTACGTTTCCGTCTGCGTCGGTTACCGTTTCGGAGAGGGGAATTTCTAACTCCGAAAAGTCCACCCCGCCGAGGAGTTGACCGATGGGCGGCATGATGACGTCGTTGGTAAACGAGGTGACGACGGCCCCGAAGGCTCCGGCGATGATCACTGCCGTAGCCAGTTCGAGGACGTTGCCCTTCATAATGAAGGCCTTGAATTCTTTAAACATAGTCGGGTGGTTGTGCGTCAGCCGCGCCGACGCGAATGAGCGTGTTGGTACACCCAAGATACTTTAGAGTTCCTATTATGTATATCGGCCCACTTGAAAATTTCCCGGGTTGCGCCGCTTACCTAAGCCGGTCGGCGCTACGCACCAGCTTTTCGTCCTTGGTGATATAGCGGCCGGCCAGTCCGGCAAACAGGATCGCGAGCAGGGGCAGTGCTACCCCGGGCTCGACTTCCGCCTGCGTAGCCGCAGCGTCGTTGTACCACAACAGTACGCCGTAAGCGGCGTAGGCAACCGTCAGAATGATGGCCACCGTACACATCGTGCGCTGTAGCCGGCGGTTTCCGAAGAGGAAGATCGCTACGAGGGTCAGCAAGCCCACCGCTGCGGCACCACCGATCAGCAGGGGACTATCGAACACGGTCAGGTGAGCATCTTCGAACACCTGGCTGCTCGGTACGGGCCCGGCCGTCTCGGCAACGTCGGTAGCAAACAGAGCAAAGGTGCAGATCGCGGCCAGCGCGAGAAAGACAGATTGGATGCGTTGGATCATCTTAATTTCATTTGGGCCGCAAAGGTAGGATATTACCTTTACCCTATGCCCCTCCGCGTCCTGCCCGTCCTCCTGTCGCTCATCAGCCTCACCGCCTGCATTCCTCCCGGGAATGAGTCGACTGCTCCCGACGTACCGATCGACCTGGCCGACCCGCTCACGCAACGCATCTACGACCTCCAGAACGAGCGAAATTTCGACAGCCTACTGGTCTATTTAGCTGACGAAAGACCCACGGTGCGTTATCTGGCCGCCCGCGCCTTCGGAAGTTTCCCAACGCTTGATGCGCGGGTTCTGGATTCCCTACTGTCGGTCCTTAACGATCCCTCGCCCGCCGTCCGAACCCAGGCAGCCTATGCCCTGGGGCAGTCCGGTGAGAAATCCGTGGTCACGCGCCTCGTCGCATCGTTCGATCCCTCCGGCAAGCAACCCCAGTTCAATGCGGCCGTACTGCAGGCGGCGGGCAAGCTCGCAGATGCCGAAACCGCCCGTAACCTGGCAAGCATTTCAACCTACACCGCCGAGGACACCACCCTGATGGCCGGACGCGCCTGGGCCATCTACTACGCCGCGCTCGGGGGAAACCGCTCACCTCAGTCCGATGCGGAAATGCTCGAGTTGGTCACCGATGCAAGCCTGGCGCGGGAGATCAGATATCCCGCTGCATTTTACCTCTACCGCATCGATTTTCCGGTCGATTCGTTGCGGGAACCTGACCTACGAGCGGCCCTCCGAAGAACGAAAGATCCGGTCCTGGCGATGGGGTTGATCCGTACGCTGGGTCGCAGCGGTCTGGGTCCGGCGCGGGTAGCCCTCCTGCGCAGACTGGAGCAGCGTGGCGACTGGCGGGAACGGGTCGAAGTGATCCGGGCCTTTGCCGGCTACGACTACGCCGCCGTCAGGGAATCAGTCATCGAAGCCCTGCGCGATCCCCATCCCCTGGTTGCCCTGACGGCAGCCGATTTCCTGCTCGCCCACGGCATCGAAGCAGATGCCCCGTTGTACCTGCAACTCGCAGAAGACCCACTGCCCAATCCGGTACTCATCCGCCTCTACCGGGCCGCCAATCGGCACCTGTCCCCTTACCTAACCGACTACCGCGAACGCATCGTCGGTGAATTGCGCAACGTACACGATACCTCGACCGAGCCCTACGAACGTGCGGACGTGCTGCGCGCGCTGAGCGAGTCTCCCTGGATGTTTCGCGTCATCTATACCTATTTCGGTGCGACCGATTCACCCGTGGAGCGAACGGCCGCCGCGGAAGCCCTCCAGCTGATCAGCGGACGGCAAGATTTTGAAGCAGTTTTTCGGGCAAGCAGCGGGCGGGTACGCGGGGAGCTGTCCGAATACTTTAAAGCAATGATCACGACCCGGGAAGAAGGTCCGGCCTACCACAGCGCACAGGCACTAGTCGAGCAGACTGAAGCGTACCGTGCGGCATACGCTACCCTGAGCTGGCTAGATAGCGCCCTGCTTTCCTTTGAGCTTCCCCGACAACTGGAAACTTACCGGGAAGTAAGCAAAGCCGCCAGTGCCCTGAATGGCGACAACCTACCGGCGGCTTCTGCACCACCCACAGCGGTACGCGCGATCGACTGGGATCTCCTCGCCGGGGCCGCGGAGAAGCAGGCGGTCATCACAACGGCGGAAGGCGAAATCGTGCTCGAACTGTATCCGGAGGCTGCTCCGGCGACGGTAAGTAGTTTTCTCGAACTGATCGGCCGGGGCTACTACGACGGAAGGGCGTTTCACCGGGTGGTTCCCAACTTCGTCGCGCAGGGAGGGGGGCCCCGGGGCGATGGATTCGGATCCGAAGATTTTATCGTACGCACCGAAACGCCCATGCTGCACTGGGACCGCGTGGGGCTGGTCGGTATGGCCAGCGCCGGAAAAGATACCGAAGGGGTCCAGTTTTTCATCACCCACTCCCCCACCCCCCACCTCGACGGCAAGTACACCATCTTCGCTGGGGTGATCGAGGGACAGGAGGTCGTCGACCGTCTCGTACCGGGAAGCAAGATCATCCGTATAACCACCCGCTAACGCCATGTCCGATCAACCACCGGCCACCCCGTCCGCCGTCCACGACTGGAACCTCGATCCAACGGCGGCGGTGCAGCTGCAGAAAGCATTAAGGGAACGCATCGCCCTTACCCCCCTGGCAAAGTCCGTGCGACTCATCGGGGGAGCGGACATTTCCTTCAATATGTATTCCGATATCTTTCACGCCGCGATCGTCGTGCTGGACTACCGGAGCATGGAGGTGGTAGATAGCGCCTACTTTACCCAGACCGTCACCTTCCCCTACATTCCCGGGCTGCTTTCCTTTCGGGAGATCCCCACCCTGCTGCGGGCGTGGGAGAAGTTGGAGCAAAAGCCGGACGTGGTGATGGTCGACGGCCACGGCATCGCCCACCCGCGTAGGATGGGTATCGCAACCCACTTCGGTCTGGTCACCGGCGTGCCGACCCTGGGTTGCGCCAAAAAAATCCTGACCGGTAAGTACCGGGAGCCGGGCACGGAGCGCGGCGAAGCGAGTCCGATCCTGGACGGGCACGAAACCATCGGGTACGCCCTGCGGTCGAAGCGGAACGTCAAGCCAATTTTCGTTTCCCCCGGACACCTGCTGGACCTGGAGGGCGCGCTGGAGATCGCGAGGCACTGCGTCCTGAAGCACAAATTACCGGAACCCACGCGGCTGGCTCACCTGATGGTCAATGATTACCGCAGGTCCGCAAATGCCGGGTGAGCGGCCCGGAACCTAGTATCTTTGCTCCTTATGAACGAACGCAGCACCCGCGTCCGCGCCCTTGCCGAAGAAGCAGCGGAAGCCACCCTCGCCGACCGGCGCCACCTGCACGCCAACCCCGAACTTAGTTTCGAGGAGCATGACACCGTGGCCTACGTGGCGGCCAGGCTCGACGAGATGGGCGTTCCCCACCGCCGGGTCGCGGGTACCGGGCTCATCGCCGAAGTTCAGGGGGGTGCCGGGCCTACCGTTGCCCTGCGCGCCGATATGGATGCCCTGCCCATACAGGAAGCAAACACCGTACCCTATCGCTCCCGGAAGGAAGGCGTGATGCACGCCTGCGGCCACGATGTCCATACGGCTTCTCTGCTCGGAGCGGCGCGTATCCTGCAGCAATCGCGTAAGGATCTTAGGGGGACGGCCCGTTTACTCTTTCAGCCCGGCGAAGAAAAATTACCCGGCGGCGCGACCCTGATGATCCGGGATGGTGCCCTCGAGGATCCGGTGCCGTCGGCGATCTTCGGCCAGCACGTACACCCGCCCCTGGCTGCCGGCAGCGTAGGATTTCGGCCCGGAATCTACATGGCCAGTACCGACGAACTCTATCTGACCGTTCGCGGGCGTGGCGGGCACGGGGCGATGCCCCACCAGGCGGTCGACCCCATCGTGATTACGGCCCAGGTGATCACTGCCCTCCAGCAGTTGGTGAGCCGGGAAACCGATCCTACCCTGCCGGTGGTGCTTACCTTCGGCAGGATCGCCAGCGAGGGCGGGGCCACCAACGTGATTCCCAATACCGTAAGACTCGAGGGCACCCTACGGACCCTCGACGAAACCTGGAGAAAGGAACTGCACCTCCGGCTGCGGCGCACGGCCGAGGGTATCGCGGCAGCTCTCGGTGGTTCGGCGGAGCTCGAAATCGGCCACGGCTACCCCTTTTTGAAGAACGACGAGGCACTCACCCGCTGGGCAAGAGACGAAGCACGAATTCTGCTGGGAGAAGATCGCGTGGTGGATCTTCCAATTCGGATGACGGGGGAAGATTTTGCCTTTTATTCCCATCACCTGCCGGCCTGTTTTTACCGGTTGGGAGTCAGGGGGGCGCCCCACGGGGGAAGTCCGGTGCATACCGACACTTTCGACGTCGATGAAAGCTGCCTGCTGACGGGCTCCACCCTGATGGCCTGGCTGACGTTGCGGCGATTGAGCTAAGTAGCTATCACCCATAAAATAAAAGCCCGCTCCCCCGGGTAATGGGAAAGCGGGCGGTCACTTTCATTTCGAGAACGCTATAAACAACTTACTGCTTTACAATTCGGTGCTCGGTGCGGGTACCGTCGGCGAGTTCAAGACGGAGCAGGTAGGCTCCGGCGGGAAGCGTGGCGGTTTCAATCTTAGCCCGTACACCGCTGAAGGTTTTCGATACGAGGAGCTGTCCGGTTAGGGCGAAGATCCGTGCGGTTCCTCCCTCGCTGTTCGGCGCGACTACCTCAAACTGGGTCGTGAAGGGGTTGGGGTAGACACTCAGTGCCGAAGCTTCCTTCGTCTGCTTGCCCTCCCGCAAGAAGGGCAGACTGGCATCCGGTGTTCCGATCGAGAAGTAATCACCGTCCGACTGGAGGTAGGCGATCACCTCGACTCCGCCGTCTATTTCCTCTACGTAAGTCAACCTGGCTTCCGCTGGCTTGCTGTTGGGCGAGCACACGTAAGACTTCGAGGTGTAGACCCGCAATTCATTGCGACTGTGGCCGCTTGAATTCTCGAAGCCTTCAATTTCGGCGTCCGTGAGGTAGAATCGAACGGTAATGGGGCTGTTCGGACGGAAGTACCTGGAGGTGATCCGGTACGTCTTGTCCATGAATACGCCACCGGAGCAGCGGTTCTTACCGGTACCCTCCGTAAGAATTTCTACCGTGGTGCAGCCGAAGTAATGATTGCTGCGGCTCTCGTATGCCGCCAGGACCTCCGAACCATCGGGGGAGGTGAAGTAGGAGGTGGCGTTGCCGTAAACGGTGCTGCGGTCGGAAGATACTTTGGTAGCGATGCGCGGGTGTTCGGCCGTGACACGAACGTTCTCAAAGCTGAAGCTGTAGGCCGTACTCACCAGACCGTCGTTGCGCCAGCGCCAGCCGAGGTAGAAGCGGGTACCCTGCAGGAAGTCGGGCAATGCGTTGGCAAAATTGCCCGTAGTGGGTACGCCGGCAGGACCGACGAAGGGGTCGAAGGTGGGGAAGTCGGTCCAGGTTTCTCCGTCGAATGAGTAGGCCAGGTTGCCGTAATCAAAGGGAACCGCTACCGGGCTGGTACCGACGACGTCCGTAGGCACATCGGTCTCACCGCCGGCTTTCCAGTCGAAGCTGAGCTTGATCTGGTGCAGGCCGCGGGCGTCAAGCATGGGAGAGGAGAGCAGGATGTCGTCGCCGATCTGATCGTTGCCATCGTAGGTTGGCGTCGGGGCAATGTTACCAAGCAAGGAGGGGCTGACCACCGCTCCGTGAATCGGGGATGCGAACCAGCCGTTCGGGCCGTTATCGGAGAAGGAGGTTGCACTCCAGCCGCTGGGCAAACCGGAAGACCGCATATTGTTTTCAAGCAGCACCGCGGTACCGTTGCCGACGGTAAGTGGCACGTCGTCGTCGAGGATGGTCAACTTGTGCGTCGTACCGTGCCCGAGGCTGATGATGATGGTCTCATCCGCTTCGGCGATCCCGTCGGAATAGATTTTGAACTTGAAGTTATGGACGCCGAATCCGTTAGGACCGGTTTTGTAGGCGGCATTGTACAGGTAGTAATCCACTCCCTCGGTAGCCGTTCCGGCGAGACTGGCTTTCCCGTTTCCGGTAACGGCTGCCTCGACGTACACGAATTTGGCGCCGGTGCATCCGTTGTCGTCCTCAACGCGCTCACTTACGAAAGTCGTTGGAGTAGTGAAGGCGGCAACCTGGGCGCAATCGAAGGCGTCGCCGACACCAACACCGTACCAGGCGTTGGTAACCTGCTCTTCGTAGTTGCCGCACTTTCCGCCACCCGCTTCGCTCATGCTGCGGGCAAAGGCGATGGATGCCGCGCGGGCCTCCGTGAAGGTCGCATTCGGGGTAAGCAGCAGCTCGGTTCCGTAGGCGATGCGTTCGGACACCTCAAACCCAAGACCGCTCACGCTGTAGTTGTTCCCAAGGTCGTTGGTACCGTTTTCACCGGCGGTAAGCAGGAAGAACCACTTGTTCAGTACGCCCGAGTTGGTGTGCACGCCACACTGGTCGTTGGCCAGGTTGGGGCTGCAGTCGGGATTTTTCCAGAAGGCACCTCCGTAAGTATCGGGGTCGCCGGCACGTCCGGGCTCATCCATGTAGCGCAGGGCCACCCAGCCGTCGGCGGGGTACTGGACGCCACCGTCTCGTTCGTCGATCTGCTCACCGATGCCGAAAGGGGCCATGATGTCCGATAAGGTCGGATCAACGGCGCGGATGACGTAAGCTTCGATGGCCGCGCCCCAGATGTCGCTGAAGCCTTCGTTCATGGCACCGGATTCCTTTGCGTAGACCAGGTCGGCGGTGTTGCTGCAAATGGCGTGGCCGATCTCGTGGCCGCAGACGTCGAGGCTCATCAGGGGAGCGAAAGAGCCGTCGGGATTCAATCCACCCTGGTAGCTCCCGTCACCGTACGTCATCGCCGTGCCGTTCCAGAAGGCGTTGTCGTAGGCGACGCCGTAGTGGAGGAAGCTTTTGATGGCGATGTCGTTGTCGTCGTAGCTCCGTCGACCGTGAACCTTCAGCCAGTAATCGTATACCATCTGGGTACCCCAGTGGGCGTCCCAGGCGATGTCGTCGTTTTCCGCCTCATTGCTTCCGCCGCGCTTGTGCTCGGTCAGGCTCCAATCGAGGTTATCGTCGGTGAACGCCTTGCCCTGGGCATAGATCGCGGGCAGGGAAAGCGGCAGGCCGCCCTGACCATTGAGGTCGTAGGTCTCCAGACCTTTACCGCGGGTATCGTCACGCAGTACATACAGCGGTGCGGTTGCGGGTAGATTGGTCCGGCTATCCAGCAGGGGCAAATTGTTGTGGGGGTCCGTGAGGCCCGCCTGCCGATCTACCATGATTTCGCGGCTGCCGGCGTAGCGGGTCTGGACCGTAATCGGCTGGGAGGCATGCTTGATAATGGCATCGCGCAACATCACCTTGCCGGTGTGGGCATTGATGTAGATCCAGGCACGACTAAGGGGGTCGTTGGCGTAGATGTTGAACTTCCAGGCCAGGTCCGGATCGGTGGCTTCCGTGTCGTAATCGTCGACGATCACGAGCTCACCGCCGGGGCGAACGGCCTCCACTTCCTGTGCTACGTGAGCGAGGAAATCGGCGGACCAGGCCAGGCGAACGTAATTTTCCTCAATGAATTCCCAGGCGTACTGCCGGGCACCGACGTAGTCCAGGGCACGCTGCAGGGCCTGATCGCGGCTGAGGGTCGGTTGAATCTTCAGCGCTGGATCCACTTCGTAGTGTTCGCTGCTGACCAGTTGCAGCCCTTCGTCGTTGTAGACGGCATTGTACCGGCCGTGCTCGACCTTAATGCCGCGGTAGTACTGACGGTAACGCTCCACCTTCAGGCCGGAGCCTTCGCGGGTGGTGTGTTCGAGTTGGGGGGTGACTTGCTGGTCGGGCAGGTGGTACAGCTCATTCAGGACGTCGGTCGTAGGTCGTGATTGTGCCTGCTGGCGAACGGCGGGGGATAATTCGATCAGTGTCGGAGTGCCACGTTCCGGGCTGATGGTGAGTTCGGTGACATCCGAACGTTGATCGAGGGTGGTATAACGGGCTGAGGTTGTAGGGTTTTGGGCGGTTAGTGAGGTTGAGAGAACGGAGCACATACACAGAATGAGGGCTCCCGTAAAGGGTAAACGTCTTTGCATTGTTGTTGGTGGGTTAGGTAAAGCTAAATGACTGTACGTATCTCCGACCTACCCATGGGGTAAGGCGGGTGGTTGTACGTATTGTTGATACGACAAGTATATGAAGACGGATTTCCCTGTATCTACACACATTGCGCGATTCCGCCATTTGGCCCGCAAAGAAATGGCAATCATGTACCTACACCAAACGAAACAGATGCAAAAGCAACTTCGCCAAAAATCATGCGGTAACCGAGTGTACACTAGGGTTTAGCTCCGATCATTCTTGTGGTGCGGGAGCATTTCGCGCCGGCCCGACAATTGCAATCAGCAGCCAAAAACTTTTTTACCTTTTTCCGAATAATATCGACAGGCGCCCATCATTTATCGTCCAACGTCGAATCACCGCCCCCGGCTCCTGCCCTTGCGTTGGAAGCTGCTTCGCTCGTACCTTCACCCCCATGCGCGCCAAAAAATCCTACGGACAACACTTCCTCACCAACGAGCATTACGCCCGGCAGATCGCGGAGGCGCTGGAGCTGACGGATCAGTACGATGAAGTACTGGAGGTCGGGCCGGGACAGGGCATGCTCACCAAGCACCTGCTGGACCGTAGCGATGCCTTCCACCTCAAGGTAGCCGAGGCGGACCGTGATATGATCAGCTACCTCCATACGCACTACCCGCAACTAAGTGAGGACATTCTGGAGGGTGACTTCCTAAAGCTCGATCTCGCCAGGGTTTTCGGCGGGCGGCCCTTCGGTCTGGTGGGTAACTTCCCCTATAACATCTCCAGCCAGATCCTCATCAAGCTGCTCGACAATTACCGCCTAATCCCGGAAATGGTGGGCATGTTCCAGAAGGAAGTGGCCGATCGGGTCATCATCGGCGCCGGAACTAAAGTCTACGGCGTGATCGGCGTGCTGGTGCAGGTGCGGTACGAACCGATGCTGTGCTTCAATGTGAGCCGGGGCAATTTCGCTCCGCCGCCGCGGGTGGAGAGTGCCGTGATCCGCCTGGTTCGCCGCCCCGTCCCCCTAATTGCCGACGAACACTACGGACAGTTCAAGCACGTCGTTAAATCAGCCTTCGGACAGCGGCGCAAAATGCTGCGCAATAGCCTAAAGTCCGTATTCCCGCCGGAAGTACTGGCGGCCGAGGAGATTTTTCGCCGCCGCCCGGAGCACGTAACCGTGGAGGATTTCGTAGCACTGGCCGAGCGGGCGGCGGGGGTGTAAGCGTTGCATTTTACACAACCATCTGTATATCAGTTTATTACGCAAATTTAAGAGACGAAACTACCCTGATTTTGCCGGAACGCGGGCCGGTAAACTGTCCTTTTTTACCCGACTGGGCCGCCTGATCTTTGGCTTATTGAAGGGAGGAAACTTCATTTCCCCTTCCAAAAAGTCAAGCCATGCTCTCCGTAATTTCCCCCTACGCCACCTATCTACGTCACTGCCGGAGTGGGATCAGCGTGGAGGTACGACTGGGCTCTCCGGAGTCCCCGAATTGCAGCGGACTCGGTATTTGCGGTATAGAGCCTGAATCCGTCCTATCCACTACTTCACAAAGTAATGGGGTGAGGGGCTACCTACGGATCGATCCACCGACCGGTCGATTGCTGATCCACTTTACCAACGAAAGCCTCGGGGAGGAGATCCGGCAAAAGCACTTCCCCCCCGCCGGATTTTCGTTAGGGCATGAAGTCCAGCTTCCGAACTGGCTGGTTGCCGCCCTCCGGTTGCCCGCAGGCCGTCACCGGATCGAGGCAGGCTCCTACCCCACGCTTGACGACGGCACCTTTACTACCCTCTCCGTTCGGATCTCCGCAGCGGACGAATGCCAATATACCCTGCGCCTCGCGGCCTGATTTTCGCTGCACCCGCGCACCCGCCCAAAATACTTGCACTATGAACTCCGAAGCGCCCCGGCTCTTCCCCTTCCCGCTCGTGGAGGGAAACATCGAAGGCCTGCACGCCCGTTTTTCCCGGACCGGCAGCCTGATCTACCTTACTGTCGTGATTGGCATCTTGGTGACCGCCGCCGCCCTGCCCCTCATTGAGGTCGAAGTCAACAGCCAGAGCCGGGGCATCCTGCGCCCGGCTCTGAAACTCGCCCCCGTCGTAAGTCCCGTCAGCGGCAACGTTACTTTGGCACGACTGCGGGAAAACGCAGCGATCTGTGCCGGCGATACCCTACTCACCATCAGCACCGCAGAACTGGGCACCGAAGCCGATCACCTGCGCCGACAGCTTACGGAGCGCCGCGAAGCCATTACCGACCTGCGTCGGCTTACCGGGACCGACGAACAGGAATACCCTACCCTACTCACCGCCGGCTACCAGCGCGACTACCGCGATTTCCGCCGCCGCAGCGACGAAGCACTCCTGAAACTCGAACACGCCCGCCGGCACCTGCAACGACAGGAACAACTCATGGAAACCGGCTCCGTCGCCCGCATGGACCTCGAGCAGGCCGCCTACGAAGTAACGCTGCTGGAAGGACAGTGCCGGCAGCTGACTACGCGACAGCAGCACGTGTGGACCCAAGAACTGATTCGCGTCAAGCGTGAGAATGCCGATCTCCACCGGCAACTGGAACAACTGCAGGAGCGGGCGCGGCAGTACGTAGTGACGGCACCGGTGGACGGCCACCTGACCCAGACCGGGGGGGTGCAGGTCGGAGCCTTCGCCAGCGCCGGTCAGACCCTGGCGCAAATTTCCCCCGACGGTGCGTTGCGGGTGGAGGCTTACGTGAGTCCGTCCGACATCGGATTGCTGCGGGTAGGTCTGCCCGTCCGGCTGCAGCTCGATGCCTTCAACTACAACCAGTGGGGACTGGCCCGCGCCACCCTTACTGAGATCGGAACCGACGTGACCGAAGTAGAGGGAAGTGCTGCCTTTCTGGTCACCTGTACGCTACACGATAAGGCCCTGCAACTCAAGAACGGCTACGTCGGCACCCTGCGCAAAGGCATGACGCTGACGGCCCACTTCACCCTCACCCGACGGTCGCTCTTCCAACTGCTGCACGACAAGCTGGACGACTGGTTCAATCCCACCTACAACTAAGCTGCCATGAAGAAGACGATCAAACAACACGACATCACCGACTGCGGCGCGGCCTGCCTGGCCAGCATCGGAGCCCACTACCGGCTGGGGCTGCCCATCGCCCGGATTCGTCAACTGGCGAGTACCGACCAGAAGGGAACCAATCTGCTGGGCATGATCCAGGCGGCCGAAAAGCTCGGCTTCAGCTGTAAGGGCGTACGCGCCGAAGAGGAAGCACTGCGGACAGAGGCGGAGTTCCCCGCCGTAGCGCACGTGATCGTCAATAAGCGGCTGCACCACTTCGTGGTGGTGTACAAAGTGACCGACAAGTACGTACAGGTCATGGACCCCGGCAGCGGGCGCATGGAGAAACGCAGCTGGGAGCAGTGGCGGGAAGAGTGGACGGGCGTACTGCTGCTCATCGCTCCGGGGGAGGACTTCCAGGCGGGGAACAAAAAAGTCTCCACGGCGGCCCGCTTTCGGGCCCTGCTGCAGCCGCACCGGAGCACGCTGGTTCAGGCATTGTTCGGTGCCATCGTGTATACCGTGCTGGGACTGAGCACCTCGATCTACCTGCAAAAGATTACCGACTTCGTGTTGATCAATCGCAATACGCGCTTGCTGAACCTACTCAGTCTGACCATGGTAGGCATTCTGCTCGTATCGATCTTCATCGGTGTTGCGAAGTCGGTGATGGTGATGCGGTCGGGCCAGCTCATTGACGCGCGATTGATTCTGGGCTACTACAAACACCTGCTGCGGCTGCCCCAACGCTTCTTCGATACTATGCGCACGGGCGAGATCATTTCCCGCATCGGGGATGCCGTGAAGATCCGGGCCTTCATCAACGACGTGGCCATCAACCTGCTCGTGAACGTCTTCATCGTCCTGTTCAGTTTCGGACTGATGTTCACCTACTACTGGAAGCTGGCGCTGGTGCTGCTGATTGTCGTCCCCTGCTACGTTGCCATTTACTGGATCACCAACCGACTGAACCGCAGTCGGGAACGGGAACTCATGGAGCGCTCGGCCGACCTAGAAAGCCAGCTCGTAGAAAGCGTCAACGCCGTGCGCACCATCAAGCAACTCGGACTGGAGGAGCACGCCAACCTGAAGACCGAGAGCCGCTTCGTGAAACTGCTGCAAACGACCTACCGCTCGGGCATCAACTCCATCTTTTCGGGCAATGCCTCGGAACTCGTGAGCCGCCTGTTTACCATCATCCTGCTCTGGGTGGGCAGTTACTACGTCATCGAGGGGGCCATCTCCCCCGGCGAACTGCTCGGCTTCTACGCCCTGATCGGCTACTTCACCGGACCGGCCAAGGGCCTCATCGGCATGAATAAGACTATACAAAACGCCCTGATCGCGGCGGATCGACTATTCGAAATCATAGACCTGGAAAGTGAGGAAGAGGACATCGAACTGATGGACCTTAAGCGCGAAATGATCGGAGATGTACGCTTCCGTGGCCTAAGTTTTAGCTACGGTTCCCGAAAGAACGTGTTTACGGATTTTAACCTGACCATCCCTGCCGGCCAAATAACCGGGCTGGTAGGGGAAAGCGGGTCGGGGAAGTCCACCCTCGCCTCCCTTCTGCAAAAATTGTATCCGCTATCCGGTGGGAAAATCGTTATCGGAGATGCCGACCTTACTTACGTCAGCAACCGGAGCCTGCGCGCACGCATCGGTGTTGTTCCCCAGGAACTGAGTCTCTTTGCCGGTAACCTCATCGAGAACATCGCGGTCGGTGATTACACCCCCGATATGCAGCGCATCCTTGCGATCTGCAAGGAGCTCGGCCTGCTTTCCTTCATCGAATCGCTGCCGAACGGCTTTGCCACCTACGTCGGCGAGCACGGCACCAACCTGAGCGGCGGACAGAAGCAACGCCTCGCCATTGCCCGTGCATTATACCGGGACCCGGACATCCTGATCCTCGACGAGGCCACTTCCGCCCTGGACAGCGCCAGCGAGCAATTCGTACAGGACACCATTAACCACCTGCGCGCCGCGGGCAAAACCATCATCGTCATCGCCCACCGCCTGAGCACCATCATGGACGCCGACAAGATTGTCGTGCTACAGGACGGGGCACTCATCGAAGAAGGCTCCCACGAAGACCTGATCTCCGCCGACGGCAAGTACCGGGAACTGTGGAACAAGCAATTTCCCAGCCGCGTCGTCCGTCGACTGGCGGCATAGCAGCGGGCGGGGTCGCAGGTGCGAGGTATTTCAGGAAAAGCAATCCAGCCTCCGGCCACGTCCCGTCAACTATACCATTCCATTCACGAGACACCCATAAAAACAACTGAATATGTCACTATCCAAACATCTCGACCGTCTGCATAAAATGCACCGCCTCATCAAATTTCAGCGAACCGGCACGCCGGAGGAGTTCGCCGTTCGCCTCGGCATCTCGAGAAGCATGCTGTACCGCTTGATCGGAGAACTGAAGGCCATGGATGCCCCTATCTATTTCTGCGTACGGCGGCAGAGCTATACCTACTCCGAGAGCGTGGAGCTGCAATTGGGATTTAAGCGCACAAACCCAGCCGTTTTACGCGATGCAGCTGGTGGGGCAACCTGTATACCCCTCATGGGAAAGGCCGCATCCATTCACCGGTCTTAATCACACATCCCATGAAACACACACAACAGTTACTACCCTACGGCGACCAGTTTGTCGGTCACGCGGTGAGCAAATCCACCGGAAGTCCGTGTGGTACCTGGCTATCCGATGCCGGCGCCAGTATCCCTACACCGATTAACTGCCGTCAAGCCGTCCCCCCGCTCGATTACAAGCGGTAAACCTAATGCCGGCCATCCACTACGGTGGCAAGAAAAAAACGAAACACTAAATCACGCTATGTCTACTTCTCTGTTTATTCGATCCAGCCTCCGGACGGGAATCTACCTCTTGACACTAGGCTTTGTTGCCGGCCTACTATATGGCTTCGGCGAGCACCTCGGTCATCATTTCGGGCACTGGTATTACGGTACGCCTCACGTAGAAACCGGGGTAGCGTGCAATTGACAACCCCGCAGAACCCACCATCCGTCCGTCGCCGGGCGGGTAGTGAGATTACTTCCACGCGCCGCCGATCTCGCCTACTTACCGATCTAACGTGGGTGGGTGCCGCCTGCCTCCTGGCTGTATGTTGGGGTATGGTGTGCGACTACGTTTTTAGCAGGTTCACACCATCCCCTTCCCTGAGATTTTACCGGGCGATATTCTTTCAGCTGGTTGGTATCGGGAGTACCTGCAGCGCCTGGCTCCTGCTCGATCGTTCGGCCCACCTCGGGTGGTCGTGGCGGTGGACGTACCTACAAAAGGTGGTGAAGTACTACTGTGTTACGATGGTCGGTCTGTTCGGAATTTGCTACCTCTTTCCTCAACTCCTGGGCGGCTCGTCCGGCATGGATGTGCAGACGTTACGGGAATTCCCTACGCTTGCCTTTATATCGATATGCGTACTTGCTCCCACCTTAGAGGAGCTACTGTTTCGGGGGTTGATCCTGGATCGGTTGCGCCGCAGCATTCCGGTATACCTGAGCATCGTACTCTCAGCCGCCATATTCGCGCTGATGCACGGTTTACGGGCGAGCCTATTTCCAATATTCACCCTTGGAATCGCACTGGGTTATCTGTACCACCGCTACGATAGCCTGTACGCCTGTATTCTGTTCCACTTTATCGTAAATACGATATGGTATCTAATTAGTCGGTAGGCTGCGCAAGTCTGCGATACAATCAGCAGCATCTTGCGGTGGGTGTAGCGTGACGTACGGCAACTTTGCTCCATACGAATTCGGTAGAACGCTATCGATTCACTTCACGAAAAAGCAGCGGATATACTTCAGTATTGGGCGATATATATTTCTGTAAAATCCGCCGACCAATAATTTTTTTTGAATCACCCAAAACTTTAACACTATTCCACCCACAGTAGAGTGGCGCACTGCAACTTTGCAGTATTCAAAATCGGTAGAACGCTATCGGTTTAATTCAGAAAAAATCGGCCGCTTTACTTTGATAAAGTGCGATGCATATTTTTCGCACAATTGCCCGGCCGATATATTTTTGAATTACCCAAAACTTTAACATTATTCCACCCATAGTAGAGTGACGCAGTGCAACTTTGCAGTATCACCTCACGGAAAACAACAATCATTTATCGTGAATCATAACGAAATATACCCAGACGAATTCGAAGAACCTGACTTCGACCTCCCTCACCTCCCCCTCCACTGGAACGAGAACCTCAGTCTCGAAGAATACCTGGAGCGAATGGAGCGCAAACGGAACAAGCAACATAAATCATCACAACTCTAAATTCATACCATTATGCAATCAATCAACGACACAACTACCCTACAAGAACTGACCGGCGGCGGCGTTCGGGGCTTTATGATCAGCTGTTATTTTCCGGTGCTGGAGCCGCGGGTTAAGCAATTTTTTGTTCCACGAAGTCGAGTGGAACGTAGGGTTACGGAGCTGGAGGTCAGCGTAATGTTTTAAGGGTACACACCTTCAAGCAAGCAGTTGTATCGATATTGAATTGACCGGAGCTTTAAAAGCCATTTTATTACTGACTATTTAATCTATACCTAATGAAGAATCTTGCATTTCTCGAATGCCAGTCCGTTCAAGGCGGAACTACAGGCAGCCCATTTTGGGACATCCTTTACAAGATAGAGGAAATTACGGGTCTTGATTTACCTACTCCTGATGATTACAAAATTAATTAATCCAATAATACACAACACGATGAAATCACTATTGAACGAGGATTATCAAATAATTTTTGGTGGCGCTCAAGAAAGAGAACTTCCTTATTGTAGTGGAGAAAGCTGGGGCCACGCAGTCCGAAACTATCTCAGCGAGTTCTTTGCGAACTTAGGGAGAGTTAAGATATACATGTAGTTATATATTTTTTCACTAAAATTAATTCTGATGAAAAATTTGAGTATTAAAGAGGTAGAACAGATTGATGGTGGCTTCTTGCAAGTTGTTTGGAAGGCGTTCACAGCCGCAGCAACTTTCGTCCTTGGAAAAGGAGTGTTAGAAACCGTCGAAGACGGGTGGACCGACCCTTATGGTATAGACTAAAAACAATTTCCTATGAAAACTATTAAAATTCCCGAACTGCAGCTTATTTTTGGTGGCAGTAACAATGAAGGTGACTGGGTTGATAGCGTGCAGGCAACACTTAGAAATGTTGGTCGCTTCGCCCGGGGTTTTTTTAACGGCCTCTTTGGAAATCACAACAGTCATTGTGCCTGACGACACGTAACTTAAGGGCCTCATGTACAGGTAGGTAGATGTACCCCCCCCCACTGGCATGAGGCCCTCTTCTACAAAATTGCAATGAAATACGTATACTGTTTTCTCCTCTGTATTGTCCTTCCATCGTTGGTATATATTATTTCCGCGACAGTTATGGAACATATATTTCACATGGATGACTTAGAGAACGTTCAGACCATTTCTTCAGGTGCTGCAATGGTAACTTTACTTGCAATACTGCTATATTATTATGTATACACTTGATAATCAAGAACTAGGTGATAATGTGCGTATATAGATAATTTGTCGCTTTATAGCTTGGTGCTTGTCATGGCTTATCGACCATCCTTAGAAACGGAAAGGGTCAGGTCAGAACATGCGGACCCAGTACGAGAAGGGCACTAGTTACCTTGCATCGCGAATACTGCAAAGCACATTTAGCATTAATCACACACTGCTCTTACTTTGATCAAGCAGTATTTCTATGATATCATTATTGGAACAAATCTCCAAACGTGCCCATCCCGCTGGAAGCTTTACATTATTCATTTCACTACTGTACTTCCAAGTACTGAAGGACTTCAATGAAAGGGAAAAGCGCAAAACCAAGATTTCGGAAGGCTCAAACTTTTTTAATGTTGCACACTCGCGTCAACTACTATAAGCTAACATCCTAACTGTAGGTCGACTACAGTTTAAATAAAATAACGCAAAAAAATTATGAAGTCATAACATCTGATTCACTTTCGGTCACCGGTGTGTTGGATAATACCGTATATTACTAGTGTGACACTTACTATAAAAACTATATATAATGAAAGAATTAAACGTGACGAACAATGCCAAAATCAATGGAGGCCTTGTAATATTTCCATCTATATTTCTCGTCAAATCAATTTGTAAATACTTTGGCCTTCACGAAAACAGAGGGACAAGCAGCGGCGAAGTGGGCGGTGGCACCGGTGGAGGCGGGGCTGGTGGATGGTAACATTACACCTATCAAAAATGCCAAATCTTCATTGATTCGAAAATATAGCGAGTAGTTTCGTTAAGCGTAATAGACTCCTTTCTCCAAAACCTTGATACGATCGGACCGTCCCTACTGGACACATTGGCGTACATAGGTTTGTTTTGCGTCTTCATCTGCTCTGTACGTACAAAAACAGATTAAGTGTGCCAGCCCAAAGCTAATACTTTTCCGAATTATGAATAGATATCTTCCATATATCTTGGTAGTACTTGTATTCACCGTTATGTATCTGGTAATTTATTTCCCAGAAATTGTCAAAAACGCGCACGATTTTAGAAATATTTATATATATCTGATTCTAATTTTGCTGTGCTCGGCCGGGATCAAACTAACTCAATCAAGTAGGGAAGGATAGGAATGTGTTTTAAATTACGGGACTAGTAATCTTGGGAGACTGCCAGGGCGGAATACAAGGTCGAGCCCTTCCAGAGCGAACCTTAAACGCGGGGCAATACAGGGTCGGCTTAGAAAGCCTCAACCTTGGTATATTCTGGGGCAATACAGGGTCGGCTTAGAAACCCTCATCCTTGGTATATTCTAACTTGAAGGTTGACCTCCTAGGTTGAGCCCTTCTAGG
>NZ_JACIFF010000002.1:200105-543067 GCF_014197245.1 Neolewinella aquimaris
GGGCGACCCTGAAACGCGGGCAACACAGGGTCGGCTTGGAAAGCCTCAGCCTTAGTGCGCACTAACTCGAAGGAGAACCTCCAAGGTTGAGCCCTTTTAGGGCGACCCTGAAACGCGGGCAACACAGGGTCGGCTTGGAAAGCCTCAGCCTTAGTGCGCACTAACTCGAAGGAGAACCTCCAAGGTTGAGCCCTTCCAGGGCGACCCTGGAACACAGGCAGCACGGGGTCGGCTTGGAAAGCCTCAACCTTGGTGCGTACTAACTCGTAGGACAACCTCCAAGGTCGAGCCCTCTCAGGGCGACCCTGAAACACGGGCATCACACGGTCGGCTTGGAAAGCCTCAACCTTGGTGCGTACTAACTCGAAGGAGAACCTCCAAGGTCGAGCCCTTGTAGGGCGACCCTGAAACACGGGCAACACAGGGTCGGCTTGGAAAGCCTCATCCTTAGTGTGTACTAACTCGTAGGAGAACCTCCAAGGTCAAGCCCTTTCAGGGCGACCCTGGAACACGGGCAACAAAGAGTCGGCTTAAAGAGCCTTAACCTTCCAGGTTACCATCAGTCAATCCGCGAAAATCCGTGCCCAAGCGCAGCGAATCCGCGTCCCGACGAAGTCGATCCGTGGTAAAACTACCACCATTCACCTTCCAACCACCCACTACATCCGCGGAAATCCGTGCCCAAGCGCAGCGAATCCGTGTCCCGACGAAGTCGATCCGTGGTAAAAACTACCACCAATCCCCCTTCAGCTACCCATAAGATCCGCGAAAATCCGTGCTCAAGCGCAGCGAATCCGTGTCCCGACGAAGTCGATCCGTGTTGAAGAAACCCCACTGCCGCACCCTTCTAATCTAACACACACGCCTCCCCCAGTGCTATTCCCCACCCCACTCCCCACCTAAAGCTGAAGACCCACCAAACACCCCCTCCTCTAGCGAAAATTCGCAGAATTTACTTTTTCCTTCCTACCTTGTAGCCTTCGTAAATTCTATTGCGGTTGAACTCTGCAACTAGTTATTTTGACCTTTACACTTTCTCAACTCAATCTCTGTGAAACTATCCCAACTACTTTCCGTAGCTCTCCTGCTCGGATCGCTCGGCGTTGCTGCTCAAACCGTAAGCGGTACGGTGACCGATGCCGGTGAACCCATCATCGGCGCAACGATCTCCGCAGGGGCTACGGGCACGGTGACGGACATCGACGGTACCTACTCACTGGACCTGCGCGCCGCCGGCACCTACACCCTAACGGCAAGCTACATCGGCTACACGTCCCAAACCCGGGAGTTTACCTTGACCACCGGACAAACCGTTACCTGGAACGTAGTCCTGGAAGGCGGAGCCACTAACCTGGAGGAACTCGTAGTAGTGGGATCCCGCACCGCCCCCCGCTCCTCCACCACCTCTCCCCTGCCGGTAGACGTGTTTAAATCGGAAGACCTCACCAGCACCGGCCAGGCAACCTTCGACAAGGCCCTGCAGTACCGGGTCCCCTCATTCAATACCGTGCAGACCCCGGTCAACGACGCAACTTCCCTGCTCGATCCCTACGAGATCCGCAATATGGGACCCAGCCGCACGCTGATCCTGATCAACGGCAAGCGCAAGAACATGAGCTCCCTGCTCTACACCCAAACCTCACCGGGACGCGGTGAAACGGGCTCCGACATTTCGGCCATCCCCACCGATGCGATCAAGCGGGTGGAGATCCTGCGCGACGGCGCCTCGGCCCAGTACGGCTCCGATGCAATTGCGGGTGTAATGAACATCGTACTGAAGGATAATGCCGAGGACGGTACCGTTACCCTCCGCACCGGCATCACCACCGAAGGCGACGGCGAGCAACTAGGCATCGCCCTCAACAACGGCACCGCAATCGGCGAAAGCGGATTCATCAACTATACCATCGACCTATCCAAAATCAGCCAGGCCAACCGCCCCGGAACCGTAGACGCGGCGGGAGAAGCGGGTGACTTTGGCGCCAGCATCGAAGACGTACAGTCGTTCCTCAACCGCTACCCGGACGCAGGCAACATCAACGGCTCCCCGGAAACGACGGCCTCGAAATTCGTGGTCAACTTCGGCAGCGACGTCTCCGATAACACGAAATTCTACGGCAATGCCGCCTACGTTTACAAGAAGGTCAACAGCTTCGCCAACTACCGGACCCCCTACTGGCGCACGCTGGCCGACTTCCCCTACCTGGCGGATTTTTTCCCCAACGGCCCCAACGGGGAATACATCGGCTACGTACCCACCTTCGAGGGCAACCTCAACGACTACAACGGCACGATCGGCTTCCTCACCGAAAAGGACGGCTGGATCGCCGACGTAAGTTTCACCACAGGCGGCAACGAGCAAACTTACACCGTCTCCAACTCCCACAACCGCAACATGACGCTGAACCCCGACAGCACCTTCAAGTACCGGGAGAACAGCCCCATTACCTTCGACCCGGGTGGAACGCGCTTCACCCATAACGTGGGAAACATCGACGTCACCCGCCGGCTTTCCGATAAGGTCGGTATCGCCTTCGGTTCCGAATTCCGCAACGAAAACTTCACGGTAATCGAGGGTGAACTGGCTTCCTACGAAGACGGCGGCGCCGACTCCTTCGCCGGCAACGACCCCCGCAACTCGGGCAACTTCAACCGCTTCAATTTCGGTGGCTACGCCGATGCGGCCTTCGACTTTACCGACGACTTCCTGGTCAACGCCACGGTTCGTCTGGAAAACTACAGCGACTTCGGTAATGCCTTCGTCTACAAAGTGAGCTCGCGCTACAAGTTCGCCGAGGACAAGGTGACCCTCCGCGGATCCTTCTCTACCGGCTTCAAGGCCCCTACCCTGCACCAGATCTACACTCAGAAGGCACAGTACAGTTTCGTACCCGGACAGGGCATCCAGGTCGGTGGTCTGGTCAGTAACGTGAGCCGCGAGGCGCGCCTGCTCGGACTTCCCGCACTGGAGCCGGAAAAATCGACCAACTTCACCGTCGGCGTAGGGTTGCGCCCCAATTCTGACCTGAGTATCACCCTTGACTACTACAACATCAAGGTGGAGGATCGGATCATCCTCTCCACGGAGATCGGATCGACCGAGGCCGGCAATACCCAGCTCGACGAGCTGCTGGCCGACAACAACCTCTCCGACCTGAGCTTTTTTGTGAACGGACTGGATACCCGCACCTCCGGCATCGACTTCGTCGCCAACTACCGCGGACTCCGCTTCAACGACCGCAGCCTGGTGGTCAACCTGTCGGGCAACTACACCCTCCAGAACGAGCGCATCGGCGCGGTCAAGAACCCCGAGATCGTAGCCGGAGCCGGACAGTCGGTCGCTAACCCCACCCAGGAAGCCCTCTTCTTTACCTCGCGCCCGAAGTACAAGGCCATCCTCGGTCTCGATTACGACTGGGAGAAGTTCGGCGTAAGCGTCAACAACACCCTCTTCGGTCCGACCGAGTTCCGCCAGCAGGGACTGGCGACCGGCCTCTATACCGAGTTCGAAACCAAGGTGGTGACCGACCTGAGCCTGTTCTACCGGGCTACCGAGAAGTTTACCCTCCAGTTCAATGCCAACAACATCTTCAACGTACTGCCCGAGTGGAACTTCAAATCGGAGAGCGCCGCCGGAGATGCCCTGCTGAACGATGCTGCCGCCCTGCGAAATCAGTCCAACCTGATCACCTTCAACCAGCGCTACTCCCAAATGACCTACGACGGTTACCACTTCAGCCAGCTGGGTACCATCCTCACGGCCTCGGCGAGCCTGCGCTTCTGATAATCTGGGCGACCCGTTCCGCACTCCGGACAGCGCCCTCCATATATCCCGCGAATTCAGCGGCCGTCTCCGTCCCCGCCATAAGCAGCCGCCCGTTCCAGTACGGAAGTCGGTAGGCCGGATGCCCCTGATTTTGGTGGGGAACCAAGCGATCCGCGAGGGGGGAAGAAGTATTCTTCTCCCCTCGCCACGTTCGGTCCACGTAGGAGGCAAAATTCCTCACGGAAGCGCCATAGGCTTTTTCCAACTGCGTCAACACGGCTTCCTGACGCGCGGGCCCGGACAGCGCATGCAATTCCGGATCCACGAACCCCTTAAGGGCATAGTAAGCATCCGCCGCGTCACCGTGGTCGTACATCTCTACTACCGGCCCCATGTTGCTGAAAAACGTGCCACTGGTCCCCTCCTCGCGCCAGAACGGCCGTGCGTAGGTTAAGGCAAACTTAATCGACTGCCCCATCCAGGTATCGGTACGCACCGTAAGCCGGCAAACATCTTCCGGCAGGGGCGGGTCGAATTCCAGGGTGCGCACCAGCAGTTCCGGCGGCAGGGTCAGGACGACCGTTCCGGCTAGGTAACTTTGGGTATCGGTCGCTATCACTACCCCATCCGGCGTATTCGTTAGTTTACGTACGGGTTGATTTAATCTTATTCGATCGGGACCGACTGCTTCCGCGAGCGCCTCGATCAGCGCACCGCTTCCACCGCGGATCCGGAAGCTCGGCTCCGGATTTGGCGGCAGGCGAACCAACTGGGCCGGCCGTCGATGGTCCGCCTCGTAAACCGCATACTCCCCCTGCCGCTGGGGGAAAACCTCCAGGCCAATTTCTTTAAGCAAGTCCCAAAGCGCCGTGTGCTTTCGACCCAGCCAGGTGGCACCCATTTCGAGCGGGGCGGTGCCGGGTCCGTACAGTGTCTCTATCCTTCCGCCGATTCGATCCCTTGCTTCGAGTACCAGCACGGACTGTCCGCTGTTCCTAAGGCGGTAAGCCAGCGTCAGACCGGACAGGCCGGCACCAATAATGGCAACATCAATTCGGGAAGGGGGCATCGTGAGGGGTTGGGCGGCGGGGCGCGGGAGCGAAGGTAACCTACCACGGCGCGGGCGCACCCACGAACGGCAACTCCACCCACGGCCGGGGATGCCGCAGCATATAGTTCCACAGCTGCTCCGTTTCGCAGACGGTCAGGTGTAGCTGGCTACCGTAGCCCATCATCAGGTCCCGGCCGGAGCCGCCGTAGCAATTGGTGCCCGCGGCGCTGCCGTTGTTGTTGGTGGTGCACGCTCCGAAACATTCGTCTTCGGGTTCAAGGTCGATGCCGGCGCAGGGATTGTTGCAATTGAAGGTGTGGTCCAGGCCCTGGGTGTGTCCGAGTTCGTGGTTGATGATGCGGGCGATGGTCCAGGTGTCGTGGCTCCCCTTCAGAAAACCCGGCAGCCGGTTGTACACGTGTATGCGATTGCTGCCGACCCCCGGCACGGAAGCGTCGGGAGCCTTCCCCGGCCCGGGATAACGGGTGAAGATGATGTTCATGGCGTCGTCGAGCGTTCGCACCCGCTCACCGTGACGGTAAAAAAAGGCGCTACGCAGGGGTTCTTCCGCCCCGTTTACCAGGGCAAAGCGAATGCGGGCATCCCGCGAGGGAGCAAAGTCGAGCAGGGCCGTGCGGAAGCGAAAGTTCATCTCATTAAGCAGGTAGCGCATCAGCACATCGGCCCGCAATTTCTCATTATTGCCGTGGGCGGCCAGGACCGGATCATCGGGATCACCGGTAAAGTTGCGGCCATCCTCCAGTCCGACGAAGTGAAAAGCAAGCCGGAAGGTGGCGGGCGACAGTGCCTGCAACTCGTGAATATCGTACGTCCGCTGCCCGGCCACCGGCCACAACCAAAACATCAGCAAACCGATTATAAGAGCCTTCATACTTCCCAAAGCTACGGCCGACGGACCAACCCCCCTTCTACCATGCCGCCAGGAAAAGATCTCGCCTCGGCCATCCTCTTCATCGTTCCGGTCGTCACCTTCCTGGCGCTGTGCTATTTTCTGTTTCGCTTTCTCGTGAAGCAGGGCCGGAAGTAAGCATCAATTCCTGAAACAGGTCGACAAACTGCCCGACCTCCCGGCCGTCCATTAGCCCGTGGTGGCCGTGAATGGACACCGGCATCCTCAGCCGACCGTCGCGCTCGGTCATCTTACCCACGCTGATCTTCGGACAACTGTCGGGCCTACCGTGGTGACGGGCGTGACTCAGTCCCGTGAAGTCCAGCCAGGGAACTGCGCTAAAGTGAATTACGTCTGCACCCGCGACCCCGACATCCAATCCACGCGTCTCCCGTACGCGGCCGATTTCGGCCCGGGCTCCCGTAACGAACTGCTGCACATCGGGGTGAAAAAGGATGTAGGAGAACCCGAAGCTCCCGTCTTCCCGACCGATGGTCGCTGAAGCATGGATCACGTCGTGCACGACCACCTGATCGCCCTCCACCCGGTACCGGAAGGCCTCTACTCCGTTCACCGCGGCCAGGCACTTATGCAGGTAGTGCAGGAAGAAGGATTCCCCGCTACGCTCGCAGTACCGGTAGGCTTCGGTGCAGTCGATCCGCACCGTCACTCCGAAGAAGGGCTCGGAAAATTGGCGGAAAAAGTGGAAGTGTTCCCGCCGCGGCCAGTGGTCCAGATCGAGTCGTTTCATGACAAATGATTCAGCAGTTCGGTAAGTTTTTCGGCACGCAGGAACTTCGGATTAGCGAGCTCGTAAGTAGCTTCCTCGTGGATCCAGGTCGTGTGGAAGGGCACGTGCACGGCGTAGCCACCCAGCTCCAGTACGGGAATTACGTCCGATTTGACGGAGTTGCCAACCATCATAAATTGCTCGGGGGAGCAGTCGAGGTGGGCAATGAGCTTCCGGTAGTTGACCTCCCGCTTGTCGCTCATCACCTCGATGTGGTGGAAGTAGCGGGCCAGGCCCGACTTCTCCAGCTTCCGCTCCTGGTCCAGCAGGTCGCCCTTTGTGGCCAGCACGAGGCGGTGGCTCCGGGCCAGTTGCCGCAGCGTATCTTCCACGCCGTCGAGTACTTCCACGGGCTTTTCAAGCATGTCGCGTCCGATGGCCAGGGTGCGTTCCACCAGTTTGAAGTGGGCCCTGCCGTCCGTCACCCGTCCTAGCGTTTCGATCATGCTCAGCGTAAAGGCCTTGATGCCGTAGCCGTACAGGGGGAGGTTGCGCATTTCCACGGCAAAGAGTTCCCGGGTGGTGCTGTGTACCGGCAGGTATTCCTCGAGCAGTCCGCAGAACGCGTCCTCCGCTTCCCGAAAGAAAGGTTCGTTCACCCAGAGGGTATCGTCGGCGTCGAAAGCAATGACCTTGATTGAATCCATGGCCGCCAAAGTAAGCATACGGGCGGGGTCGCAGGTGCAGTGAGGTACCAGGATCGGTGCCGATAAATTCGTCGTGATGACGCCCCGGTTACCGGAGGGGGTTAGGGGAATCAGTGTACTAGCCGTAGCTGAGTACCTTGGCGTTCTTTTACTTACCCGCATGCGCAAACTGGCCCTTTCCCTCATTTTTCTTGCCGGAGCGCTACTGCTGCTACGCTGCGGCGCGGAACCCACTCCCCGGGCGCTCTTGGCCGAGCACTGCAGCTCTTGCCATTTAGCGCCTGCTCCCGCATCCCTGCCCAAAGAAGTTTGGGAGCACAACATTCTTCCGGAAATGGGCGCGCGGATGGGGATCAAGTCCATGACCTACGACCCGGCCACCAAGTTGGGGGAAACGGAGTATCAACTGGCCAGAGACCACGGGATTTATCCGGAGACGCCTACCATCAGCCAGGCAGACTGGGAACGTCTTAGTGCCTACATCCTCGATCAGGCACCGGATAGCCTCCGCGCACCGTCGCTTCCGGACCTGGACGATCTACCCGGCTTTACCCCACATTCCATTTCTGCGGAAGGTAAATTGGGTTCCCTGGTGACCTACCTCGGGCGGGAAGAAAACGGTCTGGTGATCGGCGACGGCTACGGGAACTCCAGCGCGTGGATGCACGATGAAATTTCCATCATTTCCACTTCCCGGGCGCCGGTTGTTCACCGACAACCAACTGCGGCGGGGACGATGCTGCTGACCATCGGCAACATTTACCCCACCGAGGCAAGCAACGGCAAGCTATCCTTATTACATGCCGATGGTCAAACAGTGATCGCCGATAGCCTGCACCGGCCGGTCTACTTTCTGGCCGTTGACCTGGACGATGATGGGGACGAAGAAATCATCGTGTGCGAGTACGGTAATTTCACCGGGGCCCTTACGCTGCTGGAGCGGATGCCCTCCGGTGCCTACCGACGCAGCCGCCTGTCCGGTGTAGCGGGAAGCACCAGAGTGGTAGCGGAAGACCTGAATGCCGACGGGCGCCGGGACCTGGTCTTCCTCCACGCCCAGGGCGACGAGGGCATCGACGTCCTGTACCAGCAGGAGAACGGGCAATTCGAGCGGGAGTCGCTGCTGCGCTTTTCCCCGGTGTGGGGAACGAGCTGGTTCGAACTGCTTGATTTCGACGGCGACGGTGACCTCGACATCCTGACTGCCCACGGCGACAATGCGGACTACAGCAACATCCTGAAGCCCTACCACGGCTTGCGGATTTACACCAACGACGGACGCAATCGGTTCAGCGAAGCTTACTTTCTCCCCCTGCCCGGTGCGACCCGACTGGTAGCGCGCGATTTCGACCACGACGGCGATACCGACGTGGCCGTAGCCAGCAACTTCGCCGACTTCCGCGGGCACCCCGGAGCATCTTTTGTGTACCTCGAAAATGAGGGTAACCCTGACTCCCCTACGTTTACCCACCGTACGACCCCGTTGGCGCTGAACGGAAGATGGCTTATCCTGGAAGCGAATGACTACGACCGGGATGGCGACGATGACATCGTTCTGGGGTCCTTTACCCTCAATCCGTCGTCGGTGCCCGATACGGTGGAGCGTCGTTGGCGGGACAGCGATACGGATGTGCTCCTGCTTGAGAACCGGCTGCAGTAGGGGTATTTCGGGCAGCGAAGGAAGTTTAGGGTCGGATCCGATAGCAAGCTATCTTTCCCTAAATTACGTTCGATGGCCCGCTACCTTATTCTCCTGCTCTTTCTATCGTCCTGTGCCGCTACCGAGCCGCCCGGAACCAATGCGCCGGCAGCAACCGGTGGCCCGAAATATTCGCTCGGACAGTGGTCCTTCCACGCGGCACTCTTCGCCGGCGAGATGGACAACTACGACTTCGTCCGGACGGCCGGGGAAATGGGGTTCGCGGGTGTTGAACTGGTCAATCAGTTCTTTCTCGACCAGTCCGGCAACACGGCCTTTCTCGACAGCCTCGCCGCCACCGCGGATGCTGCGGGGGTAGAGCTTACGATGCTGCTGGTCGATCGTGCCGGTAACCTCGGTGCTTCCGATCCGGCGGAACGCGACTCGGCCATCGCGCAGCACCTCGCCTGGGTGAGGGCCGCCGACCACCTCGATATTCCCGCAGTCCGGGTCAACGCCCACGGCGACGGAACTCCGGATGCCATCATGGAAGCTAGTGTGGACGGCATCGGACGACTGGCCGAAGCAGCCGGTGCTTACGGCATTCGCATCCTCGTCGAAAATCACGGGGGCATCAGCAACGATGGCGAATGGCTCGCCGCACTGCTGGGTCGCCTTGGGGAGTACACCGTCGGTGCCGTGGCCGACTTCGACAACTGGTGCATCGAGCGGGACAACGGGCAACTATGGGGCGGGACCTGCACGCGGCGTTACGACCGGTACCAGGGCCTGCTCGAGCTCATGCCGTACGCCGGTGGCGTCAGCGTCAAGGCCTTTAACTTCGACGAGCGCGGCCGGGAAACGAGCATGGACTACGATGTGCTCTTCGACATCATTCGTGGCGCAGGTTACGAGGGCTTCCTGGGAATTGAATACGAGGGGGAAAGTCTTCCGCCGCGGCTGGGAATCGAACGGACGCTGGCCCTCGCGGAAAATTCCTGGCCCCGGCAACCGGTCGTCGACCAGAACGTCGTAAGCCGTATCGACACCACCCTCCGCGGCTTCGTGAATCGGGGGGACGTAGCGGGCATTTCCGCGCTAGTCTACGAAAAGGGGGAGGAGGTGTACTTCGGCGCGTTCGGCGATGCCGACCGGGAAGCGGGGACCTCCATGCAGCGAAACACCATCGTGCAGATCTACTCCATGACCAAGCCCATCACCGGCGTCGCGCTTATGCAACTGTACGAACGGGGCAAATTCAAACTCGACGACCCGTTAGGCGATCACCTACCCGAGTTTGCCGGCGCGGTCGTCTACCGCGGCACCAACAACGGGTCGATGCAGACAGTAAAACCGCACCGCCCGGTCACCATCCGCGACATCACCCGCCATACCGCCGGCTTCTACAACGGTGGAGATACGCCCGGGCTTCAGCAGGCGTATGAGTCGGCCAACGTGCGCGACTACGAGAATACCCTGACCGAAATGGGAGAAAAGCTCGGCAGCCTGCCCCTGTTGTTCCAGCCCGGTACCCGGTGGCACTACGGCCTCTCGGTCGACGTACAGGCCCTGCTGGTGGAGCGGCTTTCCGGCCAGCCGTTCGATGAGTATGTCCGCGAGCACGTCCTCGATCCCCTCGGCATGGACGACACCCGCTACTTCGTCCCCATTGGCGACCGCAGTAGGATGTCGGCGGCCTACAACCGCTCGGACGAGGGCGTCCTGACCCAGCGGCCCAACGACGACGCACACGAATTCAACGTCAACCGGTGGCCCCTGACGCCGGGCGGTTTCGGACTTACGTCTACCCTGGACGATTACATGACCTTCGCCCGGATGCTGGTCAGCGATGGGAGCCTGAACGGGGCGACCATCCTACAGCCGCGCACCGTCGACCTGATGCGCACCAACCACCTGAGCAACGAGATCACGGAGCGCCTCTGGCTTCCCAGCAAGGGGCAGGTCGGTTTCGGAATCGACTTCGCGGTTCGGTTGCGGCCGGCTGAAACACCGGAAGAAAACCCGGGTACCGTGGGTGAATTTTTCTGGGACGGCGCGGCCAGCACCCTCTTCTGGGTCGATCCGGCCAATGAACTGACGGCGGTGCTCTTCGTGCAGCTGTTCCCCTACGACCAGATCGGGCTCCACCACGATTTTCGGCGGGCGGTGTACGGTCCTTTCGGGAAATGATCCAGGGCTTCGTCACGGTAGTTTCCCGGTAAATCAGTAAGTTTCTGTTACGAAATTCACCTGCTGCCCCCGATCATGCACTAACGCCTCACCAGTCTGCGCACCGCTATGAGAACCGCTAAACAGACCCTCACCGAACTACTCGAACCGTTTGACATTTCCATCAACGGCAGCAAACCCTACGATCCCCAGGTGCACCGCGACCGTTTTTACGACCGGGTAATGGCCGAGGGTGTTCTCGGGGTCGGGGAAAGTTACATGGATGGAGACTGGGACTGTGAGGCGCTCGACGAGCTGATCACGCGCCTGCTGCGGGTGGATTTTGGCAAACAATTGCGTCCCGTGAAAATGATCATTCCCGTACTACGGGCCAAACTCGTCAATCAACAGCGTAGGGCAAAATCACTCCGGGTAGGCAAGCAGCACTACGACATCGGCAACGACCTATACAGTCGGATGCTCGACCGCCGGATGACCTACACCTGCGCCTACTGGAAAGACGCCCGGACACTGGACGAAGCCCAGGAGGCCAAACTGGACCTCATCTGTCGCAAGATCGGACTGAAAGCAGGCATGCGCGTTCTCGACATCGGATGCGGCTGGGGCAGTTTCGCGGGGTACGCCGCGGAAAAATACGGGGCCTCCGTGGTCGGAATCACCATTTCCCGCGAACAGCTCGACTTCGCCCGCCAGCGCTACGGCCACCTCGACACGGAATTCAGGTTCCAGGATTACCGGGATGTGGACGAATCCTTCGATCGGATTGTTTCCGTAGGGATGTTCGAGCACGTCGGTCCCAAGAATTACCGCACCTACATGCGGGTGGCTGAGCGTTGTTTGCGCAACGAGGGGCTCTTTCTCCTGCACACGATTGGAAGCAACGTCAGTCGTGCTACCACCGATCCCTGGACGGAGAAATACATCTTCCCGGGGGGCGTACTGCCGAGCGCCGTCCAAATTGCGCAGGCGGCGGAGGGGATATTAACCATTAAGGATTGGCACAATTTCGGGCACTACTACGATCGGACCCTGATGGCCTGGTACGAGAACTTCCACCGGCGCAGGCACGAGCTTGCGGCCTACGACGAGCGGTTTTACCGAATGTGGCGGTACTGGCTCCTTACCGCCGCGGCCGGTTTCCGCAGCCACCGCAATCACCTGTGGCAGATCGTATTTGCAAAACTATCCGGTCCGGTGGAGTACGATTCTGTCCGGTGATTGCCCTCTTACTTGGCGTAGGAAACTTCCTTTACCGCACGGACGATCTTTTCGGCGTTGGGTAGGAACTCCTCCACGAAGCTGGCGGCGTAGCCGAGGTTCACGTCGGCCGAGTTTACCCGGATCACGGGGGCGTCGAGGTAGTCGAAGGCCGATTTCTGAATTTCGTAGGCGATCTCCGCGGAGACCCCGGCGAAGGGCCAGCTCTCGTCGATCACGACGCAGCGGTTGGTCTTCTTTACCGATTCGATGATGGTCTTGCGGTCGAGCGGACGGATGGTGCGCAGGTCGATGACCTCGGCGGAAATTCCTTCCTTTTCCAGCAACTCGGCGGCTTCCATGGTGGGGAGCATCATTTTGTTGTAGCTCACCAGGGTGACGTCCGTTCCCTCACGGCGTACGGCAGCCTTACCGATCTCCACGAGGTACTCGCCTTCCGGCACTTCACCTTCGTAGCCGTAGAGGAGTTCCGATTCCATGAAGCAGACGGGGTCCGGATCGCGGATGGCGCTCTTAAGCAGTCCCTTGGCGTCGGCGGGGTCGGTGCAGGAGATGACCTTGAGTCCGGGCGTATTGGCCATCCAGCTTTCGAAGCTCTGGCTGTGCTGTTGGGCCAGCTGACCGGCCGATCCGGAGGGCCCGCGGAACACGATGGGGCAGCTGTACTGTCCGGCCGACTGGCTCAGGGTCTTGGCGGCGTTGTTGATGATCTGGTCGAAGGCCAGGACGGCGAAGTTCCAGGTCATGAATTCTACGATGGGCTTGAGGCCGTTCATGGCGGCCCCTACCCCGATTCCGGCAAATCCCAATTCCGCGATGGGGGTGTCGACCACGCGCATAGGTCCGAATTCATCCAACATGCCCTTGCTCACCTTATAGGCACCATTGTACTGGGCGACTTCCTCTCCCAATAGGAAAACGGTGTCGTCGCGCCGCATTTCTTCGATCATCGCTTCGCGAAGGGCGTCACGTAGGGCAATTTTTCTGGGCATCTCGGGTTTATATTTGACCGGCAAAAGTACAAGCCGTTCCTCTCAGTTGCAAACTATGAAAGTTATTAAGCGCAGTATTCCGGTTCTCGCCACTGCAATCCTCCTTTTCCTGAGCTCCTGCAACCGCGGCTTCGGTTGTCCCACCAACCTTTCGCTCGGGGAGCTTGTTTCTCCGCTACTGTCTCTGCTGCCGTAGCGATCCGACCGATTTATGGGTAGGTTTGTACCGGTTATTGCCGGGACCCTGAAATAGCCCCACCATGAATTGGATTACTATAGAGAGCCTGCACGATATTGAGGCCATTATCGAACGCAGCCGTCAATTGCCCTGCCTCATCTTTAAACACAGCACCTCCTGCCCCATCAGTAGCCTGGCCAAGAACCGCCTGGAGAAACAGTGGGATATGGACCACGGAACGCTGGACGCCTACTACCTCGACCTACTGCGGCACCGCAACGTGAGCAACTACGTTGCAGCTGAATTCGGTATCGACCACGAGTCTCCCCAAATCCTGCTGATCAAAGACGGTAAGTGCATCCACCACGCCAGTCACCTGGATATACGGGTCGACGAGTTGCGGCAAACAGCCTGACGTGGACGGGGCCTCTCCGTTTGTGACCGACGATGGCAGCCACAGCCTACGCTGTTCCCGCTTCGGCGTAAGTTACCACAGCACCCACGGAGCCATTCAGGAAAGCCGACACATCTTTATCGAGGCCGGTCTCCTTCCCCTGTTGGAAGAAGATTTACCCCCCACGCTCCGTATCATTGAGATGGGCTTCGGTAGTGGCCTCAACGCGCTGCTCGTCCGGCAAATCGCGCAGGAGTTCCCGTCTACGTGCTTCCACTACGCGACCTTCGAGCTGTATCCGATTGAGGTGAAGCAGGCGGTTGCCCTCAATTACCCCGATCTGCTCCGGTTGCCACCAGCCTTGTTTCAACAACTTCACCGTACGCCGTGGGATTCGCCGCGACGGCTCGACCCGAATTTCGACCTGTGGAAGCGCCGACAGGATTTTTTGGCCCTTTCCAAGCAAGACCCGCTGTACGCTGAGCCTGCGGACCTTATTTTCTATGATGCCTTCGCCCCCGAGAATCAGCCGGAGCTCTGGACCGTGGCGGCCATGCGGCAGTGTCACGCACTGCTGCGGCCGGGCGGCAGGCTGCTTACCTACTGCGCCAAGGGACAGTTCAAACGAAACCTGCGGAAGGCGGGGTTTGCGGTGGAAGCACTACCTGGCCCGATCGGCAAACGGGAGATCACGCGTGCCATCGCTTGAATTGCTCCGGGGAATCACTTTATTGATCTTTCCCAGACGGCCGTATAGTTCCAACGACTTCTGGTTGTAGGCCAGGGCGGCTTCCTCCGCCGTCGGGAACATACCTATGTGCACACTGCGCCGATTTACGGAGATGACGGCCCGGTAGCGGTTGTTTTCCTTGTACACGCCGGTGTATCCAACCTTGCTGGAAGAACGGCGCTTCCGGCTGGCGACGGAGCGACTGCGGTATTCGAGGTTCTCCAACCGGCAGTCGAGCTTGTTGCCGTTGATGCAGCCTACCAGTTTACGTTCTCCCATTCTGGTGTGGGCGAGGTACCGCTCGGCGATCAATTTGTGGAGGTAAATGGTCTCAGTCCGGTAACCTTCCTTATCATCGCACCGGAATGATTTCTGGAAAACGACGCAGCCCGAAGAGTGGAGCCGTAGATTACTGAAAAAGTCGAGGTCGCAAAGGTGCTGGTCCTGGCTTAGGTCCTGGAAGACGTGGGCATCGACGACGGCCTGCTCCTCCGCATTCTTTAGTTTGATGTAGTGGTTCATAGGTTGTAGGTGTTTACTTACCTAAGTCGGGTGACCAGGTAAAAAATAAATGGTGTTCTAATTCCTCACAAGTCAATCCAAATATACACAACTGCCCGCATAATTTGGGGTACTTTCTGTCATTTGAGACATTTTGAATAGTTATTCGCTCGCCCCCCACCGAAAACGATAGAATGTGAAGAATATCGACATGCTCGCCCGAACGGCGCAACTGGCACAACTGGCCGATTCATCGGTCTGCGACAATCCCCGGGTGGGGGCCGTGCTCGTACACCAGGGCAGGATTATCGGGGAGGGGTATCACCACCGGGCCGGGGAGGCCCACGCCGAAGTAAATTGCCTGGCTTCGGTAAGTAAGGAAGACCGGGAACTGATCCCGAAGTCCACCCTCTTCGTAAGCCTGGAACCCTGTTGCATCAAGGGCCGTACGCCGGCCTGTACCGGACTTATCCTAAAGGAACAGATTCGCAAAGTGGTTTTTCCCCAACGGGACACGACCGACGAAGTATCGGGAAGAAGCGCGGCCATCCTGCGGGAGGCCAAGGTGAGGGTAAAGGAATACCCTGACTTTCTGCCCACCGAAGCGACGAACATCAACCGGCTCATCTACACTACGGAGCAACGCCCCTTTGTGTTACTCAAATTTGCCCGCTCGGCGGATGGATACCTCCGCCCCAAGGACCGCAGCCGGAAGTACTGGATCACGAACGACATCAGCCGGCGCCTTGTGCACCGTTGGCGTACCGATACGAATGCCGTGATCGTAGGCGCCCGCACCGTCATCGACGACGACCCCAAACTCAACGCGCGGTTCTTCCCGGGCCCCGACCCCCGGCCCGTCGTAATCGACCTGCACGACCGACTGACCGGCAAGGAAAAAATATTTTCTGCGGGAGGAGAGCGACCGTTGGTGTTTACGGGGCGGAAGGCCGCTAAGTTGCGGGCGGAAACCGTGGAAATGAAAGAAAAGGACCTGAACAAAAAGGCCATCAAAAAAATCCTGCGGAAGCTCCACGATCTCAAGTTCGGACACGTCACCGTAGAGGGGGGTGCTACCACCCTGGCCGCTTTTTTAGAGTACGGTTACTGGGACGAGGCGAGGCGCTTCACCGGTCCGGTCCGTTTCGGAAACGGCCTGCTCGCCCCCGAGTTTCCGGCATCGGCCAGGTTGACGGGGAGCGAACACATCGGCACCGATGTCCTGGAATACTTTAAACGGTAGTCCTTCTCCGACTCAGTTCCAGTACGGACTGACCGATGATGGCGCAGGCCTCGAGCAGCTCGGCTTCGGAAATGACCAGCGGCGGAGCAAAGCGAATGATATTCCCGTGGGTGGGCTTGGCGAGCAGGCCGCGGTCGGCCAGCGACAGACACAGGTTCCAGGCGGTATCCCCCTTTGCGGAATCGTTGATCACCAGGGCATTCAGCAAGCCCTTACCGCGCACGAGCCGCAGGGTTTCCGGGTGCGCATCTACGAGCTCTTGCATCTTTTCCCGGAAGAGTTTTCCGAGCCGACGCGCATTCTGCGTCAGCCGTTCGTCGATCACGACCTCCAGTGCCTCCCGCGCCACCGCACAGGCCACCGGGTTACCGCCAAAGGTGCTGCCGTGCTGACCGGGCTTAATGACGTGCATTACGGCATCATCCGCCAGCACCGCGGACACCGGATAGGTGCCGCCACTCAGTGCTTTTCCCAGAATAAGCACGTCCGGCCGGGTGTAGGTTTCCTGCCGTTCGCAGTGTCCGGAACAGCTGCAGTCGCCGCACACGCGCAGTAGGGCACCGGTGCGTCCGATGCCCGTTTGAATCTCATCCGCAACAAAAAGGACATTGTTCTCCCGGCACGCCCGCGCGACCTCGGGAATGTAGCTGTCTTCCGGAACGAAGACTCCGGCCTCCCCCTGAATCGGCTCAACCAGTACCCCGGCGATGGTAGCGGGATCGTGGGAGAGTGCCTCCCTTAGGGCAGTAATGTCACCGTAGGGTATACTCACAAAACCCGGGGTGTAAGGCCCGAAGTTTCCCTTCGCGTTGGGGTCGGAACTGAAGCTGATGATGGTGGTGGTCCGGCCGTGAAAATTTTGTCCGCACACGATGATGCGGGCCTGATCCGTAGGGATCCCCTTTACCTCGTAGCCCCACTTGCGGCAGAGCTTGATGGCGGTTTCGACCGCTTCGGCACCGGTGTTCATCGGCAGCACCTTATCGAAACTGAAGTATTCGGTGAGGTACTTTTCGTAGGGTCCGAGCTGGTCATTGTGGAAGGCGCGACTGGTCAGGGTGAGGGTGGAAGCCTGGCGGTGCATGGCACCCACGATGCGCGGGTGGCAGTGTCCCTGGTTGACCGCGGAGTAGGCGCTCAGGAAGTCGAAGTACTGCTTCCCGGCCACATCGTAAACGTAGACCCCCCTCCCCTCGCTGAGCACGACGGGCAGCGGGTGGTAGTTGTGGGCTCCGTGGCGGTCTTCGAGGGCGATGTAGTCGGATGGTTTCATGGGCTGACGGTTTGCCCGCAAAGGTAGATCGTTCACACCTCATCCCATTGCTTTAGCCAAATTACCATCCACCCGCGCCCCCGCCGCCCGAACCGCCGCCTACCGAACCGCCGCCGCCACTGGAGGAGGACTGGACGGGAGTGGAGGAACTGCGGACGACGGTGGAGAAGCGACGGCTAAAGTCTCCGGCCACAAATGCCTGATTCCCTACCAGGTACGTCGGCCGGTACTGGCGATCGCTGAGCAGGTCACCGAAGTACTCCGTCCACTTGGTGTGAATGCCGAGGGCAATGGCGTAGGGCAGGAGGTCTTCGTAGTGTTCCGGCGTCATGGTGGGTGCACCGGGCAACCGACGCCGCTTGCTTTCGCTCATGGATAAGTATTCGCGGAAGGCGTCAATTCGCGTACGCAAGGCTACCTGTTCCGGACTTGGCTGCCGAATAAGCACCACGTACGCTACGAATCCAATGAGGCCGGCGATCGCGAACACGACGAGGGCGGGGAGGGCAAAGCCCGTCGCATCGGTACCGAGAAACGGGACGGCGGCAACCAGGCTCAGGGCGAAGATCCCGACAAGCGGGAGGATCCTGGTGGCATTATTTCCCTGCCGGTGATAATCCCGCAACCGCTGCCGCAGCGCTTTATCGTGAGCCGTCAATACCTTCTTGAATTGGCTGTCGTACGACTCCTTCAGGGTCACTTCGTCGGAGCGGGAAAAGAGTCTCTGCAGGAGGGCGGACTGCTCGGCGGGTAAGGGATCGGTTGCCGGTGCGGCGGGATTCGCGCGTAAGCGGTAATAGGTTTCCGTCGTCAGAAAGCCTCGTTCCTCTACCGGCTCGATGAACAGGTGACCCCGCCTGGCCAGGTCCAGCAGTGAGGCGGTAAAGCAGGCCGGACCAATGGTACCGAAAGCAGTGGACAGGTAGCCGATCGCGGCCGGCGAATGCTCTTCCGGCGGGGCATAGACGGCACCCACGCGGGGGGCGGGTGGGTCGACGCCGTGTCGTTTCCAGCTGCTATAGAAATAGTAGCCGTAAGCCAGGGCTCCGAGCAAAAGAAAGAGCACGGACCCCTCCCGTTCGAGCCAGCTGCGCGGGGGTTCGACGACCGACTGGGTGGGAAGCGGTGCGGTAAAGTAGCCCGACTGAAATCCTACCGCGATGCTCATGGACTTACCGTTTCCGTAGCGGCCATCGGCGGTGAAGCGGAGCTGATTGCCGGAGTCGTCGATGCGGCAGTTTCGTTGCGTTGAGCCGGTAGCACCGGTGTAGCAGGCCGACTGAAGCACGGTTGCCGCTGGCGGTATCGTCACCCCGGCGGAAAGTCGTTCGATGGGCAGGGAAACGTCCGGGCCGGTGAGTTCGAAGTCCAGTTCGTCGAGGCTGTCGACGCGGCCAATCGCGTTTTCGATCCGGTAGGTGATGCGGTAGGTATAGGTTCCCGGATCGAGCAGTACCTCCTTACGTCCCGCGTAGATGGTGAGTTCGCGGTTCTTAGACTGGGTGTGGAAGGCTTCCTCTCGGCCGTCGCGTTCGACGGATTGTACGGTCACCGGCTGGTCGTCGCGTTCGGGCAGGCTACGGGTGATGCCCCGCTTTATGACGTCTCCTTCCGCGGCAACCTTGATCGTTTCGACTACTTTGATGGAGCGATCCGGTTGCGGAGTGACGTCGGAATGCCACTCCAGGAAGCGTTCCTGGGCCGGGGCGGAGGCCACAAGCAGGACCCAGAGGGTGAGGAAAAGAAAGACGCGCATAGTCGATATTTGACGGAAAAGAAAGCCCTCCAACCCTAATCGCCAAATGCGTTAGACGAAATTCCCAACGCACCGGACGGACGGGCGGCTTACCCTATCTTGCCGACCATGTACTGGCTCGTCGTGATTATCCCGGTCTTACTTGCAGTCGCCTACCACGGCTGGCTGCCGGAGATGATCGTGCGGCCGCTCCGGAGGTCAGTCAACCTCGATCCCCAGGACCTGGGGTTTGCCTTCGAGTCCGTCGTGCTGACCACCCCGGACCGTCTGGAGCTCGCCGCATACTACGTCCCCGCCACCATCCCCGCCCGGGGCAACCTCGTGATCCTCCACGGCAAGGACAGCGCCAAGGAATTGTACCTGGAGTACCTGCCCCAGTTGGCCCCCTACGGCTACAACCTGCTGCTTTACGATGCCCGGGCCCACGGAAAAAGCCGGGGGGAGTTCACCACCTTCGGGTACCACGAGTGGCGCGACGTGGTGACGGCCGTCGATCACCTTAGGTACCTGGCCGGCGACCTGCCCACGGGGGTGTTCGGGCACAGCATGGGCGGTGCCGTTGCCCTGCAGGCCATGGCCCGGAGTGAGGCGATCGACTTTGGCGTCAGCGAAAGCACCTTCACTCATTTGGGCGACATCATCCACGTATACGCCCGGCGTAAAGCGGGCATTCCGCTGCCCCGGTGGCTGACCGACCGCGTGCTCGACCGGGCCGAAAAAACCGCCATTTTCCGGCACCGGGAGGTGGAACCCGTACGGGCGGCGCGGGACGTTCACCAGCCCGCCCTCATCATCCACGGCGAAATGGACCGACAGATCGACGTGGACAACGGCCGGCAGTTGTACGCCGCCCTGGGCAGTGAACGGAAGGAGCTCTACATCGTACCGGGGGCCGGACACGACAACCTCACCGAAGTGGGAGCCGACGGCTACTGGTGGCGGTTGCGTGCCTTCCTGCAATCCGTTACTTCTTGAAGCGGTCAACGGCCGGCCCCGGCGAGTGGGTGCGCTTTGCGCGGACGTTGCTGCTGGGAGCAGGAGCGGCATTTTTGCTGAGCGGTATCGTTTTTTTCTTTGCCTTTAACTGGGCTTCCTGGCACCGTTTCGTAAAACTGGGAACGGCGGCCGGTCTACTTACCGTCACGGGCCTGTCCGGTCTTTTCTTACCCCTGCGGGGACACCTACGACCGGTGATACTTATCGCGGCGGTGGCCCTCATCGGGGTCTTACTTGCCGTACTCGGGCAAGCGTACCAGACCGGGGCCGACAGCTTCGACCTTTTTTTGACCTGGTCGCTATTCGCCCTACCCTGGGTAGCCCTGGTCCACTTCGCTCCCCTGTGGCTCCTCTACGCCGTTGTTCTTAATCTTACGCTGGTAACCTATACTCGACAGGTGAGCGAGGAACTGGGGTTTGTGGCGATCGGGCTACTTCTTTTCGTGCTCAACACCCTGCTCTGGTTGGTCGTGTGGTTGTGGGGCCGGCGGCGACCGGCCTTCGGTTGGCTACTGAAACTACTGGCCCTCTGGGCGGCTACGAACGTGTCGGTAGCCATCAGTTCCGGCAGCTTCGACGAGGATCCGGTGTGGCTGGGGCTTACCGTGGGGCTGGGACTGACGGTGTATGCCGGCTGGGCAGTGCTGTCCGTGCGGCAGCGCACCGTGTATTACCTGGCCGTAACCGGGGGCAGCGTACTGCTGACCGTCACCTTCTTACTGCTCCGGCTGGCCGACAACTCACTCGCCTACCTGCTGGCCGGTACGCTGGTGCTCACCGGAGTGACCGTCCTGGCCAACCGGCTGAACCGACTTAGCGAGGGATGGAGAACTACCCCGCAGGAAGGGGTGCCGGACTCAGACACAAATAGCGACGACGCCAACACCGGAGTAGCCGTGAAGGTGCTTTCCGGCATCGGGGGCTTCTTTGCGAGCCTGTTGTTCTTACTATTCCTGTGGATCGCCGACCTAATCAACCGGCCGGTGGTCGCTTCCGCGCTGGGGGCCGTACTCGTGGTGGCCACCATCCTGCTCGGCCGCAATCCTCGCCAAGCCTTTCTGGCTACGATCACCGTGTGTGGCTACCTCGTCGGGGTGGGGCTCACCATGGTGGGTTTGCCGCCGGAGGTTACCGATCAGCAGCTGGTGATCCCGGTGGTGGTGATCGCGGTGGCTACCTTAGTTTTTACCCGCAATTATTTTCTGGTATTCCTCGCCGTAGTGTCCCTTCCGGCCTGCCTGCTGTACCTCTACCTGGTCAATCCCACGTTCATCTACGTCGATCTGGCAGTCGTATTCACTGCCCTTGCCTTAGTAAGTTTCAACTTGCTAGAACCGCGGGTGTCCACTCACCCCAGCTTCCCGGCCGTGCGTACCGGGCTTGCCTGCGGACTGCTTATGGTGCTGCTGTTTTACCGCTGGGGGAACTGGATGGCCGATCTCCCGCAGACTTATTACGCTGAGGCGCCGGCGGCGATTAGTCTTTACCTGCTGTCGGTCATCGTGTTGTGGAGGAGCATTCCACGGGCCTGGGCCATCGGTGCCGGTCTGGTGATTTTGCCCCTCACTCTGCTGCCCCTGCTGCTGGGAAGTTTACTGCTGTTGTTGGCAAGCTTTCGGAATCGCCATTTCGTGGGGATCGGACTTGGGGCCTCCGGGCTGCTGTACTTCACGGCGCAGTATTACTACGACCTACGGTGGACTTTGCTGGATAAGTCGTTCGTACTTATGGGTTCCGGCCTTGCGTTACTGGCACTCTACACCCTACTGCAACGTAAATTCACCCGTAGTGAATCGAACTAGGCAACTCGTGCTGCTGGCGTGCCTGCTGGCTACCCTGGCCTTCGTAGCGTACTCCGTGTTGACCAGGGAGCGTACCCTGCGGGACGGCGAGTTGGTGCTGCTGCGGTTGGTGCCGGTGGATCCCAGGTCATTGCTGCAGGGAGACTACATGCGGCTGCGGTATGCCATCGAGCAGGATGCCGACCCCACTCCCCGGAGGGGCTATCTCGTTCTAAGCGTCGACGAAAACAGGGTGGGACATTACGTGCGGCTGCAGGCGGAACGAGATCCGCTGAAATCCGGCGAGCACCTGCTTAGGTTCGGGCGGCGGGGCGCGGGAGCAGGGGAAGTCGGAAGGCTGTCCGTCGGGGCCGAAAGCTACTTTTTCCAGGAAGGAGAAGGCGACAAGTACGCCCGGGCAAAGTACTGTGGACTGCGGCTCGACGGCAAGGGCGGTTCCGTACTGGTAGGCCTGTGGGACGAAGACCTGGAGCGAATCAGGTAACCGTAGCCCGCGCCCGCATGGCGGCGGAAACCTCCGCCCCCAGGTAACGATCGATGATGGCGTGGAGCCAGTAAATGACCGGGGTGAGACCGATCGCCATCGTAAACTTGAAGACATACTGCACGGTCGCAACGGCCAGGATGCGCGACCACGGCCAGGGGGAGGTCACGCCGCCGAACAGTTCGGGTCCCAGCTTAAAGGCGACGTAGAGCACCACGAAACTGTCTACCAGCTGGCTGATCAGGGTGGAGCCGGTCGCCCGCAGCCAGAGCTTGTCCTCCCCCGTGCGCCGCCGAATGCGGTGAAAGACAATAACGTCGGTAAGCTGGGCGATCAAAAAGGCCAGGAGCGAGCCTACGATGATGAACAGGCCCTGCCCGAAGGTTACCCGGAAGGCAGCTTGATTGTCGGGTACCCCCTGCACCTGCGCCCCCGCCACCCACCAGTCGGCCGGACTGAGCTGAATAGCGAAGAAGATCATGAGGAAGGCGTAGCCGATGAGCCCGACCGTGAGGTAACTGAGCAGCTTGACGCCGCGCTGGCCGTAGTATTCGTTCAACAGGTCCGTCATCACGAAGACGACCGGCCAGAGCAGTACCCCGGCACTGAACTGCAGAGCCCCGATCTCCCCGAACAGGTTGAAGTTCCAGGGATCCAGTCCGAGCGTGTCCTCCAGGGCGAAGATCTTCACGCCGATGAGCTCGGCCACCAGGGCATTGGCTACGAAGAAGCCGGCCAGGTACACGAAGAGGCGGCTCGGCCGGTGGCTGATGACTTCGGTAGACGGCGTGGGCGGTGGCGAATCGATCAAGACAAGGGAAAATGAGTGACGAAAGTAGCAAACGCAATATGGGTACTTTACCGTCTGTATTCCTACAGAACCTCCCCAATGCCCTACGCTTTACTCTTTTTTTGCCTGCTCTGCCTCAGTCCCATAAGCGCCCAAACCCCGGAAGATCAACCACCCAGCGTAGCACTAAGTGACCTGACGTACGTACGGACCGCCCTACCCTACCAGGGCAAACAGCGCCTCAAAGCGGTGATGCTGCTGTACAACACCTACGAATGGAACCTTGATCGCCACTTCCAGCTTGGGGTCGGGGTGGGCGGTCCGTTGGGTATACTCCTCAATCAGCGCTTCCGGACATCGTTGAACGATTGGCTGCACATCGGGCTGAGCAACGAGCTTATCCTCGCGCCCCAGTACGGCTCCGAAGGCGACCGCTTCCCCCGGGTCGGCGACGTCACGACCCTGCTTACGGTGGGCAGCGACCAACAATTCTTTAGCCTGGGGGCCGGCCTGTTTTATGCATCGGGGAGCGACAACTCCTCGGTGACCAACTACCGAATCGGTGCCGGCACCCTCGTCGGAGAGCGGACGCACATTTACGGTGAGCTCCTGGCCTACCTCAATCGGTGGGGGGAGCTCGGCGTAGCGCCCTCCCTCAACGTGGCCATTGCCAACCGCCGGCACCGGTGGAGCTGGGGCGTCATGACCGTGGTCATCGACGGAGAATCCTACTTCGGTCGGCCGATCCCGTACATCAGCTACTCCCTTTATTACTGATACTTTTGCGTATGCGCGCAATCATCGGAACGGACCCGGAAGAAGCAGCCCGGCGGTTGGCAATGGGCCAACTCGTAGCCCTGCCCACCGAGACCGTCTACGGTCTGGGAGGAAACGCCCTGAATCCCCGGGCCGTCAGTGGCGTCTTTACGGCCAAGAACCGGCCCAGTTTCGACCCCCTGATCCTGCATCAGTCGTCGTCCGAGCGGATCCTCGCATACGCGCAACAGATTCCGCACGAAGCCCGTCGGTTGGCGGAAGCCCTCTGGCCCGGGCCCCTGACCCTGGTGCTGCCCCGGGTGTCTTCCGTGCCGGACCTCGTTACTGCCGGTCTCGATACCGTCGCCCTACGCGTGCCGTCCCACCCCCTGATCCGGGAGGTACTCGAGCGGGTCGATTTTCCGGTAGCGGCCCCGAGCGCCAATCCCTTTGGCTTCGTCAGTCCGGTCACGGCGGCCCACGTCGCGGACCAGCTCGGAGATCGCATCGATTACATTCTGGACGGTGGCACGTGTCGGGTGGGCCTCGAAAGCACCATCGTCGGATTCGCCGGAGGGGCACCGACCGTACTGCGCAAGGGCGGTACTGCCGTGGAGGACATCGAATCCGTACTCGGCAGATCGGTAGAGGTACGCACCCTCAGCAGCAGCAGGCCTACGGCTCCGGGGATGCTGGTGAGTCATTATTCTCCCGGCATCGCCCTTACCCTAGTGGAGGTCGCGGCGGAAGCGGGGACGGCCGAACGGGCGGTGGTTCGCTTTGGTGATGCCAACGGCGCGGGTGGGCAGCACGAGTATAATTTATCGGTCGCCGGAGACCTGGAGGAGGCGGCCCGCAACCTCTTCACCGTACTGCGGCGGCTGGCGGCCGGCGGGTACCGCTCGGCTACGGTGGAACTGGTACCCGAGCGCGGACTGGGGCGGGCGATCAACGACCGGCTACGGCGCGCGAGCAATTAGGGAGTGGGGTTAACTTTCCCGCATCTGTTGCGTTTCGGGAATTGCAATTAACCCTGTCCATGCGCCTCGTCTCCGTTTTGCTCTTTTCTCTGATCTTGTTCTCCTGTGGCCAGGATGGTACCCCGGCCGTTGCCGAAGGGGCTACGCTCACGGGCCGCTGGGACCTGGTGGAAGCGCGGCGGGACAACGTAAAGACCAATCTGCTGGAGGGGCTGTACTTCGTCTTCGACGCCGACGGCACCTTCGAAACCAACTTGCTTACCAACGAAGCCCAGTCGGGCACTTACGTGCGACAGGACGGTGAGATCACGACGGAAGGCGTAGAAGTGCCGATGACCTACGAGATCGAATCGCTCGAGGAGGGCGAGTTGTACCTGCGCTCGCGGTACGAAGGATTCTTGTTCGACTTCCGGATGCAGCGGGGCGGTACGGAGGCCGGGGAAACTCCGACGGACTAACGCAGAAAAAAGTGTTGCAGGTCGCCGACCGTTTCAATCTGGGCCGCTTCCTCCTCGGTGAGGTAGTACTCCAGTTTGCTCTCCAGTCCGGCGACCAGCAGCTTGATGTCGGTGGTATCGAGGAACAGGTCTTCGCGCAGGCGGGTGAAGCCGTGGAGCCGGTGTCCGGGCAGACGCAGTTCGGAACTGAGGTTGTGCATCAGGGAAGCGCTACGTGCAACGTTGGCCTCGGTAGAAAAGCTTGTCATATTGTTCATTTGGCAGCCAGCCGAACGGCATGGGTTAAAAAGCGAATATTCGCTGGAAAGAACGATGTGGTGGGGATAAGCGTTGCCTCAGTGGTAAAATATATTCCGGATAAAACCATGGAGTGTCTTTCGGCATTCCCTTCCGGCGACACCTTTGGGTGTAGTGTCATCAATTATAATTTTATGAGTGATTTTTCTGGGCTTGAGCGTCAGGCCCCCCGCCGCTGGAACACCGAGCCCTTCGGCGAGAACAGTTGGACCATGTTTAAGGTGATCAGTGAATTTGTCGAAGGCTTCGAGGTGATGAACCGCATCGGACCCTGCGTAAGCATATTCGGTTCGGCCCGCACCAAGCCGGATCACAAGTATTACAAAACGGCTACCGAGATCGGCAGGCTCCTCGTTCGCCAGGGTTATGGCATCATCACCGGTGGCGGTCCCGGCATTATGGAAGCCGGCAACAAGGGCGCCCACGACAGCAAGGGGGCCAGCATCGGGCTCAACATCGACCTGCCCTTCGAGCAGAGCAGCAACGCATACGTTGACCACGATAAGGACATCGACTTCCGGTATTTTTTCGTGCGCAAGGTGATGTTCGTCAAGTACGCCCAGGCCTTCGTGTGCTGTCCGGGGGGCTTCGGCACCATGGATGAGCTCTTCGAGGTGCTCACGCTGATCCAGACCAAAAAGATCACCCCGGTGCCCGTCATTCTGGTGGGCAGGAGTTACTGGGCGGGGCTCCGTGAATGGATCTTCGATACCATGTCTACCCGCGAGAAGACCATCAGCGAAGGAGACATCGACCTGCTTCCCGTAGTCGACACGCCGGAGGAAGTACTCGCTATCATCCAGGAGTTTTACGACGAAAAGGGCGGTCGCCTGGAGCCTAATTATAAGCTCTAGTGTTTCCCGCTATACCGGGCTGGCTACGCCGGGTATCTTCCAGCATCACCAGTTGTCGTGCCGCTCGAAGCCTGCGGCGCTGTCCGAGTAACTCCCGGGCAATCACCCCGCGATCGACGGAATTTCGAATACTGGCCCGGGCGTCTTCCAGCAGCGCGTGGATCTCGACCATGATGATGCGGCGGTAGTAGGTCGATTCACCCGACAGCAACATCAGGTGGAAAAGCATCTGAAACAAGCGGCGCACCACGAGGGGATCCTGCTTGCCGTAACAACGCATTTCCTGCATCAGCGCCGTGAGTACCTCGGCGTAGTCGTGACGGGCGAACCAGACGTCGTGCCCCTGCTTCGCGCGAAAGTAGTTGTGCAGCGGCGCGGCCATCAGCCGGCTGAGGATTTCCGTCTGCCGGTCGATCACCATCAGCGCGGTACCCGGATCGTTGATGCCGGGGGATAGTGCCTTCAGTGCAATTTCCGTAAGCTGCTTCAGGTTGGGCAAATACCAGTCGTCGAACTGATCGTGTATCGGAGCAACGGTTGCCATGACGCGGTCGATCTGCTCTTCGGTGAGCATCCGTTCCGATTGTACCATGGGCAAATCCTTGGGGACGAAATCCCCCTTCCTTACGCCAATGTAAATGCGGGTATCGAACTCTCGCGCAAATTCCGACAGGGACTTATGGTCCACGGTGCCGACGTAACCGCTGATCGGCGAGGGAATGCCGTACCACTGCTTGACTTCCTGGGGTATGCTTCCTTCCGAAAATCCCTCTCCCTCCAGCTCGGATTCTTTCTCGATCCCGCGCAGTGAGTCCCGTGCGGAGGCATCGATGATGCTATCCACCTGAATTTTTTTCGTGATGGCCGTAACGAAATACACGAACAGACACAGGCAAGTGATACCAAGAACCGTACAAACGAGGATGGAAAAATTGGGAATCTTGAAGTCGTCGTTGCTGCGTATTGAAAGCAGTACCGTGATGGTCAGGACGATGGTGGCCAGGTTGAGCCCCATGACGAATTGCAGGGATCGGTCTCCCGTCAGTTTCGGCAGCAAGCGCGGGCTGTAACTTGACGCGACCTGATTCAGCAGGATCATGATCTGGGAAAAGGTAAACACCGTAAGGGTGATCAATCCTCCGATGAACATCCCCAGAATGGTGCGCGCGGTATCCTGACTCGTAATGGCGAGCGCCGGAAATATGTCCGTGGTCGTTTTGCTTATCTCGGTGGAGTTTTCCAGGAAATAAAACAGAAACCCCAGGAGGACCGCCGCCACGATCATCGGTACGGGCAAGAACGCAACGCTTCTGACGGCCTGCTTACTGAAGGTGCGAATGAGTCGCATAATCCTATCCATGTCAATTATTTACGCAGCCTCCGCAAAATACGGGCCACTGCGGGGCATACCAGGGTGTTGCGCAAAGTCAACGGGAGAATCTGCAGCATGTTCTTACGGTCGGTGTGCGGATACTCCCGGCAGGCCCGGGGCCGGGCGGCGTAAACGGAGCAGTAGTTGTCGGGGCCCAGGAACGGGCAGGGGGCCACGTTGAGCACATAATCGCCCTCGTTGTCGAGGTGCAGGTGCCGTTCCACCAATTCGGCGGGTCGGATGCCCAGGTGGCGGGAGAGCCGGTCGATGTCGATGTCGCGAAAGATCGGACTCGTCGTCTTGCAGCAGTTGGCGCAGTCGAGACAGTCGATTTCCGAGAAGACCCGGTCGTGTAGATCGTGTACCTGCCGGTCGAGGTTGGCCGGTGGGCGATTGCGCAGCCTGGATACGAACTTGCGGTTCGACTTATACTCCGCGGCGGCCTGCTCCAGCTCCTCGTTTACGTTCAGCATAGTCAGACGGCTATCGGAGCTTTGATGCTGGGCCAGGGATCGTAATCGAGCAGTTCGATGTCCTCGAAGCGGATGTCAAACAGGGCGGGGGCGCTGGGAGCAATGTGGATCCGGGGCAGCAGGCGGGGGCTGCGACTCAGTTGCTCACGGGCCTGGTCGAGGTGATTGGTGTAGAGGTGGGCGTCCCCGAGGGTATGCACGAAATCCCCCACCTGCAGGCCGCATTCCCGGGCAACCAGGTGGGTGAGCAGGGCGTAGGACGCAATATTGAAGGGTACGCCGAGGAAGACGTCGGCCGAGCGTTGGTACAGCTGGCAACTGAGCCGGCCCTCCGCTACGTAAAACTGAAAGAGCGTATGGCAGGGGGGAAGTCCGGCCTTCACCATTTCCGGGATGTCCGCAGGGTTCCAGGCCGTGACCAGCAGGCGACGGCTATCGGGGCTCGTCTTTATCCCCTCGATCACCTCCGACAATTGATCGATGCCGTTGAAGTCGCGCCACTGTTTGCCGTAGACGGGCCCCAGTTCACCCCACTGGGCGGCGAAATCCTCATCCTCCGCAATCCGCTTCGTAAACTCCCGCATGGCCTCCTTCCAGGCCGGCCCGTGCTTGGGTAGCGCACCGGCCTGCCCCGTCTCTTCCAGGTAGTGCTGGAAGGGCCACTCGTTCCAGATTCGGACCCCATTCTGTACGAGGTACCGGATGTTGGTGTCCCCCCGGATGAACCAGAGCAGTTCGTGCACGACGCTTTTCCAGTGGATCCTTTTCGTGGTCAGCAGCGGAAATCCTTCCCGGAGCGAATACCGCGCCTGGTGCCCGAACACCGAAAGGGTCCCCGTACCCGTGCGGTCGCCTTTGGGGGTACCGGTGGCCAGGATGTGACGGAGAAGGTCGTGGTAGACGAGCATGGGGGCAGATTGTGGCGGGGGCGGACCCTAATTCTGGCGGCAAGGTAAAACTATAATGACGGATCGGCCTTTTACCTCCGGCATCGGCAGCATACGCGCCGCGGCCGCTTCACCACGCAAGTTGCACCCCGCAACCGGGCGGATGACAAACGTAAAATAATGGATGTTAAAGACTTTGCCGGTAAGGCTGCCATTGTAACCGGTGCCGCCAAGGGCATCGGTTACGGTATCGCCAAATACCTGATCGAGCACGGCGCGACGGTCGTGCTGAACGACATCGATGTCACAGCGGTGGAGGAAGCCGTTGCCGAGCTCAATGCACTCGATCGGGGCCGTGCCCTGGCCTACGCCGGGGATGCCGGTTGCGTCGATTTCATTTACCGGATGGTGGACTACGCCGCCGGGCTAGACGGTTGCCGGTTCGAACTGGTCGTAGCCAATGCGGGCCTTACGGAGTTTGGCGACTTCTTCACCTTTACGGAAAAGAGTTTTCAGAAGATTGTAGACCTAAACCTGAGGGGGACGTTCTTTCTCGCCCAGGCGGCGGGCAACAAACTGCGGGAGCAGGAAAGCGGCGGACGGATCATTCTGATCGGCTCCAACGTGGGCAGCCGGGCGTACCACAACCTCGCCGCGTACGGCATGTCGAAGGCCGCCATCGCCATGCTGGCGCAGCAGCTCACCCTTGACCTCGGCCCCCTCGGAATAACGGTGAATTGTGTAGCTCCGGGGGCTACCCTGACGGCCCGTACTTCCGTCGAGGAACCCGATTACGCGGGCATCTGGGCCGAACTCAACCCCAATGGTCGGGTAGGACTTCCGGAGGACGTCGCGGCGGCCGTCGGCTTTCTCCTCAGCCCCGCCGCCAGCCACATTACCGGGCAACAATTGTACGTGGATGGGGGATGGACCGGCTACGCGCCGTCGCCGTTTTCCGCCGAACGCCTACGCAGTCGGGATAAAAAAGCGGTGGGGTAACTCCACATTTTACCCGTTGTGACGTTAAATAGACTGATATAACTACAAACTGAATTCACCAAACCAACCATCTTATGCAACGCATCACCTGCTATTGCCTCGTTTTCTGCGGCCTGTTATTTGCCGCCAGCTGTAACACCCCGCCCACTGGAAACACCGCTGATACCAGCCAAACTCCGGCAGCTGGCGAAACCATGCCCGCCGCGGACCAGTCCGCCGCAACGAACGGTCGCAACTACACTTTGACCACGCTGGACACCACCATCAAAAGCCCACGCAAGGAACTGAAGGGCAAGGTTGACGGGGTAGACGTAACCATCAACTACGGTAGTCCTGCCGTTAACGGCCGTACCATTTATGGCGACCTGGTCCCCTACGGCCAGGTATGGCGTACCGGGGCGAACGAAGCCACCCGCATCACCTTCGCCCAACCGGTCAAAGTAGGTGCCGAAGGCAAGGACCTGGCCGCCGGGACGTATTCCCTATTCACCCTTCCCGCAGATATGCACGACTGGACGATCATCTTCAATAAGACCGCCGATCAGTGGGGCGCGTACGATTACGCCGAAGCCGACGATGTAGTGCGGGTCAAGGGCACCGCCAAGATGAGCAGTACTCAGGCCGAGCGGATGGATTTCGCCCTGGAAGGAAACAACATTCAACTGATGTGGGCGGATATGACGATCAGTTTCCCGATCTCCGCCGCCGCTAAGTAAGTCAGCGCTTTTTACCGGCCGCCGCCCTTACGGCTACGACCAATCAGATCGAGCCCCTCGTCAGGTTTAGCCGCCTCACGGGGGGCTTCTTCGTACTTGTGGTTAAACAGTTGTTCTTCCTCCCGCCAAATTCCCTCCGGGGATACCGTCAAAAGGTGGTAACTGCCGTCCGGCATATTGACCGGTCCCTCGCCGTAGTTGCCGGGAACCATGATGAGGTTTTCGTACACGATGCCCCCCAGTTCTTTATCGTAGCGCAGGGCAACCGTTGCTTCGGCACCGTACTCCAGAATGATCCGGGCCCGGTCGCTGAGGAGCAATTCTGAATCGGTGTAGGTTTCGAAGACCGGAAGTCCGAAAATCGGTTTGCCCGCCTTGTCGAAGCGGAGTACGTCCAGGATTTTGCGCCGGCGGTAAGCCTCGTAGCTGTCGTAGCCGAGAAGAAAATAGTAGGGCCTGCCTTCGTACGTGCCCCCGTCGATGATCCGATATACCGCGTACCCTAACCAATTGTCGGCACCGACAATGGCGTTTTCGGGGTTCTCCAGCCAATCGGCCCCACGATCGAGCAGAGGCACTAGGCTCAGTGATTCGGTATTCATCTGAATGGCCCCGTAGTGTCGATATTCGTCGCGGCTGACGTTGAGTTCCCAGGAAAATATCCGAAACGTACTATCGGCGGGATACTGAACGCTCAACCCCTGGAGGCCCGAAAAATCGTACCGAAAGGAGTTTGGCCGGTCCAGGGCCGTTACGAGTTCCCGAATCAGGTCGCGGCAGGCGGTGAAGCGGGCGACCTCCGAACTGTCGGTGTACACCGTAGTGATTAAGTCGGACATGCGCCCCGCCACCTCACTCATTTCCTCCCGGTCCTTTTCCGACAGCGAAGTTGATTGTGCGGTAAGTCCGGTTGCAATGAACAACGGGAGTAAGAAAAACAATGTACGTGTGTTCATAAGTGGAAGGGCTAACCCACTTAATACGCCACGAGCCCTGCAATAGTATTGGCATGCCTTATACATTTACATTATGATAACAGTCGACTTCAGCGGCCGCACCGCGCTCGTCACGGGCAGCAGCCGCGGCGTGGGAAAGGCCACCGCGCTTTTACTCGCCCGCGCCGGTGCCAGGGTTTGCGTCCACTACCGACAGGGCGCCGAAGACGCTAAGGACGTACTGGCGGCACTACCGGGAGCGGGACACTGCCTGCTACAGGCCGATGTGAGCGACCCCGCAGCCGCCCGCAGACTGGTTGATAGCGCGGTCACGAAACTGGGTCACCTGGATATACTCGTCAACAACGCGGGCATCTTCCGGCCCCACCCGGTAGACGGCACTTTAACCTTCGAGGAGTGGCTGGCTACGTTTCAGGTAACCCTCAACACCAATTTGGTCGGGCCGGCCGCCGCCGCCTACCAGGCCATTCAGCACATGCGCGGGCGGGGCCGCGGGACGATCATCAACATCGGCAGCCGGGGAGCGTACCGGGGTGAGGCGGGCCAGATCGGTTACGGCGCCGCCAAAGCCGGGCTGCACAGCCTGAGCCAGTCCCTGGCCCAGGAAGTGGGCAAAGACAACATAACCGTACACGCCATCGCTCCGGGCTTCATCGAGACGGCCATGGTCCGGCCCCACCTGCAGGGTACCGCCGGAGACGCCGTACGGGCACAGAGTCCCCTAAATCGCGTTGCCACGGTGGAGGAGGTGGCCCGCGCCGTCCTGTATTTGGCCAGCCCGGAGGCAGCTTTCACCACCGGGAGCGTACTCGACCTCAACGGAGCCAGTTACCTGCACTGATGGAAGAGCAATCGATATACGCAGTCACCGAGGGGTACATCTACCACTTTGCGGAGTGGGTCAAGCTCGTGGTGGAACTCTGCGGCGTGCTCGTCATTGCCTGGGGCGTGCTAATTTCGCTCTGGTTGTACGCCGGCCGAATTTTTACCCACCGCGACCAGGATTTTGTCGCCCTCCGCCTGGCCCTGGCCCGCTACCTGATCGTTGCCCTCGAGTTTCAACTGGCCGCCGACATCATCAGTACGGCCATTGCCCCGGGCTGGGACCAGATCGGCAAACTCGCCGCCATCGCTACCATCCGGACCGTCCTGAATTACTTTCTGGAAAAAGAGATCGACAGCGAAGTGGAAACCATCAGGAGTGGAGACCGCGATGCCTTCGAGGACCGAATGGATCAGGCTGCCGGGGATAAAGATTAGGCTACCCTAAACGTATTTTGGAGTTTCAGGTAGCCCGCATCGATGGGCTCCTGAACGGAAACCTGCCACTTGCCCTGCCCTATCCGCCAGGCACGGAAGCGCTCCGAGGAGCGTGAGGTGAAGTAAGTGAACTGCTCGATGTCCGAACCGGATTCCCCTTCCGCAGCCTGTTTGCCCATATGCCGGTCACCGGGATAAAACCGCTGGCCACCGTTGCGTAGGCTACCCGGCCTCACATCATCATCAGTAAATCCGAGGTGGGCGCGTTCTCCCGCGTCAAGCGGGCGCTCCTCGAAGTACGTCCAGTGGTATCCGGCCTGCTCGCAGTAGAAATGCCGCTTCGTCCCCGGTGCACTCGCCACAATCAGTCGGGCGGACGGATGGCGAAGATCGTTCCAGTCAATGGGTACGTTTTCCTCGATGCGGTAGGGAGCACCGTAGATGCAGACCACCTCCCCGGCCCGGACACGGTGAAATTCAAATGCCTTCCTGCGGTCCGTATGCAGCAGCCGTAGTTCGGAAGGTACCCCGGCATTCGCCTGAGAAGGTCGGTGTCGGTCGGGCAGTAGTGCTTCAAGCACCTCCAGGTCGGGCAGCTCTAGCTCCGCCATCCGGCCGTCGTCCGGTAGACGGATAAACTCCTCCAGTTTGTGTTCCAGTTCGGTGAGGGCACCTTTTTCCGCCATAGGATTCAGTAAACCCATCCTCGTACCGTCGTTCAGTTCGACGGTGAGCTGCCAAAATTCTCCCACCCCCGTATCGCCGTTGCTGACGCCGACCGGCCTAACGAAGATCTGGCGAAGGGAAGCCGTCGGTACAGTGACGTTGCGCAACCACGTTGGCAGGGGGCCGTGGGATATGCTGAGCTCGTGCTCCCGAGCCTCGATCACGGTGCGGTTGATAAAGAGCGCGACCACGTAGTAGGTGAGGAAGACCGCAACCAACACGTGAAACACATAAAGCCAGTTGACCCCGAACAGCATAAACATCAGGATCATTGCGTCCCACACGAGAGAAAAGGCGAGCAGGGCGTACGCCGCGGAGGATCGCCATGCACTTGTGATTCGCAGGCAATTGCCGTATCGCTCGGTGTGGAGGGGGCTGTTTTTCATGTCCCGTCGGTAAGGTGTGAATCCGTCCCGACGAACATGGCCGGTCGGAAGATTATTCTATATTAAAATACAGGATTATGGCCGATAAATCACCAGAAGAAATTTACGACGCGTTCCGCGAGGTAGTCAACATGGCCCCCAAGGAATTAACGGAATGGCTCGAGACCGAAGAATCAAAATCCGTAGGTGACGACTCCTCCGGCGAAAGCACCGGTCACAAGAGTGGAAAAAAGATCGTGGAGATCAAGCATAAAAAGAAAGCAGATCTGACGGAGGCGGATTACGCTCACATGAACAAGGTCGTAGGCTACGTGCACCGCCACCTCGCCCAACGTCCGAAGGGAGACGTCACCGAGACCAACTGGACCTACAGCCTGAAGAACTGGGGCCACGACCCCACCAAGTAATTATTCCCCCCCCCCCGAAGACCACCTCCCCGAACCACTAGGCAAGGGTTATCTTGTTGCCCGCCCCCCCAGCCAATGAACCGGTTTTGCCTGCTGTTTATCCTGATTTGCCTTGCTCCTGCGTTGCCCGCCCAAAACCGGTACGACGGGCAGATAACGGCCATCGAGCAAATGATCCGCCAGGGAAAGTACCGACTGGCCCGTGCCCAGAGCGAAGCGCTCACTCAGGAAGGTCGGCAGCAACAGCTCACCAACATCGAAGCCTACGGAAATTACCTGCACGGGCGTGCCCTGCTGGAAGACCCCGCCGCGGAAAGCAAAGATCGGGTAGCCGGCGTGCGCTTTCTACGGTTGGCCTCGACCGGATTTACGGACAGTGGGATGGTAGCGACCGTGGATTCCATCGCCCAGCAACTGAAGGACATTCGCGGCGGCAACGACACCATCACAATTCGGGAATTGCCGGAGGTCAGGGACATCCGGTTGCGCAACCGACTGAGCGAACGGATTACCGAAGCGGAGCTGGACCAGTCCGCCCTCAGCGCCATCGTAGTGCTGCAAAACAAGGAGATCGAAGCGCTCAATGACAGTCAATTGAGGCAGCTGGTGCTGCTGCAGAAGAAGGACATGGAGCTCGACTCCTTCCAGTTTCAAACCCTCAACGACAGCATGCTCCTGATGCGGCAGCAGATGCTGCTCGACGAACAGAAATCCCTCACGCGGGAGGAGGTTCAACGGCGCAATTTTCTGCTCGTACTGGCAGCCGGCGTTCTGGTGGCCCTGGGACTGCTCTACCTCCGGTACCGCTCGGTGCAACGGTACCAGACGTTGCTGAGTGAAAAGAACGGCCGCATTCAGGAAGCGCAGCAGCGATCGGATGAGCTGTTGCTGAATATCCTGCCCTACACCGTTGCCCGGGAACTCAAGGCCACCGGGAAGGCGACGGCCCGGCGGTACGAAAGCGCTACCGTGATGTTTTCCGATTTCGTGGGATTCAGCAAGATCGCTAGTAGCCGGGAGCCGGAAGAACTGGTGCGCTTACTGGACCAGACCTTCCGCACCTTCGACGAAATTATCGAGCGGCACGGACTGGAAAAGATCAAGACGATCGGCGATGCGTACATGTGTGTGGGGGGCGTTCCCGTAGAAAATGAAGACCACGCTAAGAATACCGTGCAGGCAGCCCTGGAGATTCAACGCTACCTGGATAAGGAGAGCATCTTTTCGGCGCGCATCGGCATTCACAGTGGCGCGGTGGTGGCGGGCGTGGTGGGCCAGAAAAAATTTGCCTACGACATCTGGGGGGACACGGTTAACCAGGCCGCCCGATTGGAGAAAGCCGGCTCCCCCGGTGAAGTGACGATCAGCCGGACGACCTGCGACCTACTGAGCGCGGAATTCAGCTGCCGTCACGTTGGCGTATTCGAAGCGAAAAACATCGGAAATATGGACCGCTACGAGGTCTTAGAGAGCCGGCTCACGAAGAACCCATCGTAACCGTCGCGCTGCGGCAAAAACGACTGACGGTGCTCCAGGGTCCAGTCCTTCCCGGCCTCCGAAGCTAAAAATTCTTCTACTTGCCGCTCGTTTTCGCGGGGCAGGATACTACAGGTGGCGTAGACCATTTTCCCGCCGGGCTTGACCATGCGGCCATACCCACTCAGGATCTGTTGTTGTTCGGCCACTACGCGGTCGATGACGTCGGGCGAAAGTTTCCACTTGGCGTCGGGATTGCGGCGCAGCACGCCGAGGCCGGAACAGGGCACGTCTAGCAGCACCCGGTCCGCTTTTTCCGTCAGTCGCTTAATGATTTTAGAACTTGTGATGGGGCGGGTTTCCAGGTTGGCCACCCCGTTGCGGCGGGCCCGTCGCTTGAGCTCGTCGAGCTTCCAGCCGTGGATGTCCAGGCTAAGCAGTCGCCCCTTGTTTTGCATCAGGGCGGCGAGGTGGAGGCTCTTGCCCCCGGCACCGGCACAGGCGTCGATGACCGTATGACCTGGCTCCACTTCCAGGGCCGGAGCGGCCTGCTGGCTGCTGAAATCCTGCACCTCGAAGAGCCCGTTCTTGAAGGCCTTGGTGGCGAAGAGGTTCTTCCGCTCCGTCACCAGCAGGGCATCCCCGGAGATGGATTCCACTACGATGCCCTCCGCGGCGAGGGAAGTGGTGACGGTGGCCGGGTCGGACTTCAGCCGATTCACGCGTAGCACGACCGGGGCCTGCTCGTTCAGGGCACCGATGGTGGCCGTCCAGTCGGCACCCAGTTGCTCCTCCCCTACTTCATCGAGCCAGTCGGGGATGCTCTCCCGCAGCGCGCGGTTATTGCGGGCCGTTGCAAGTTGTGCATTAATTTCGGCAGCGTCGAGTCCGGCGAACTCCCGCCACGGCGGCAGTTCATCGTAGCCATTCAGCAAAAGGTGAATGCCGATGAGGCGCCACCAGTCTTCCTTACTGCGGGGTTCGTCGCCCGCCAGGTGACTGTAGAGTCGGTAATAGCGAACTACTCCGTAGGTGTGCTCGGCAATGAAGGCCCGGTCCTTGCTGCCGCGGCGCTTATCAGCCTTCAGGATACGGGCGATCTCCCGGTCGGCGTAGGCTCCGTTCATAAAGATGTTGAGCAAGGCTTCGGCGATGGCGTCGATCTGGGCGGCGTAAAATTTCATAGGGGCATTGGTCAGCGGTCGGGAGCGTGGGTGCCCCGACGGAATAATTACAAAGGTCTACCCCGGAGAATGCCTGCGGGCGGGCGTAGTTTACTCCACCGCCGATCCGGAGATGGTGTGGCCGAACATAATGGCGTTCATGAACAGGCGGTTGCCCCCGTACCAGAATCCCCGGAAATTGGGATTGCTGGCGAAAGAGATGGTCCGTCCGCCGTTCTTACTGCTGACGATCACGCCCGCGGAACCGGCTGCCGCCTTAGCGAATTGCCGTGGACTGTAGCCACTCAGAAGGGGTTCGTCGCTGTAGCGTAGCGGAGTGGCGTATACATTCTTTGCCGGTTCGTAGAGCAGGGTCCCGGTGCGGAACAGGGGTATCTCTTCCCGTTGCATGCCGAAGAGGAGGGGATGGGTGAGGTCGGCTTTGGCCTGGTAAATAGAACCACCGAGCACCCGGCCGCTATAGTCGCGGTAGGCTTTTTCGTAGGGCCGTTGGGTGATCGACGAATCCGGATTAGCCACTTTGCGGGTCTTGATGGTGGCCAGTCCGTTTTCCGCGGCCCAGGTGCCGGCGCGTTCCGTGGTGATCAGGACACGGTCGCGTCCCATCCAGTTTTGCAACGCCTCAGTCCCCTGGGTGCCGATATCCCGGTAGTTGCCGTCGACCATGATGATGGTGTTGTAGCGGCTAAGATCGGTGCTGCCTACTTCATCCATCGGCAGTTTGGTGATCGGAATGTCGAAGCGCTGATCGAGCAGGTGCCACACCTCTCCGGCGTCCAGGCTGCTGGTGCCTCCCTCCACGATCAGGGCGATCTCCGGCTTACGCAGCGTCTGGTAGGCGGAGCGGGAGCCGAACATGAGTCCGCCCGCATCCACCGTACCGCTTCCGGCCGGGATAAAGTCGAGGTGGGTCTCGTTCTCTACTTCGGTGATGATGGCGTGTAGTTCCTCCGCCGACATGCTTTGACCGACCACCGGCACCATGATGGTCCCCCGTCCGAAGGAATTGGCCGCCGAACCGATGGAGAAGGGTTGGTCGCTCACCTTCACCCGCACGCCGCGGTCGAGCAGGCGGTAAATAGCTTTGGAAGAGTAGTAATCGTTGGCGGGCAGCAGGTAAGCGTAGTCCGCCGCGGCGTGGTCGACGGCGGGCATGTCCGCTTCCATATTGTAGGCCGTCCAGTTGCGGTCGCCCGGAGTTCCCCCGCTCACCTTCCGGAAGGGCAGGTTGAAGGCCATGGGCAGCGAGAAGGTGGACACGTCGTAAAACAAGCTGTCCTCGAACTCCAGGATGGGTTCGAAGGCCGCCTCGCTGAAGGGCGTTTTGGGTACGTAGTAGGCTTCTGTTTCTCCACTTCCCCCGTGCTGCACCGGCAGGTCGTGGCGCGCCAGAATATTGGCCAGTTCGCGGGCGCGACCGGGGTCGTTGTCGGCCTCGATCACGTAACCGTCCTGGGTCACTCCGCCGATGGTAAAGTCGCGCTGGTAGGTCAGCAGGTCATTGCGCAGTTCGGCAAAGGCGCTCAGGGTACTCAGCGCCGTGGTCACTTGGTTACGGACGGTAAACGGGAAGTTCAGTTCACCGTTTTCCGTCTCCTGCAGGTGCCCGCGCGAACTCGCCTGCTCGAAGAGGATACCGACGGCGCCGTGAATGTCGGGGTAGGTCGATCCCTTTCCGTAGTAGAAGTCATCGTAACCCTCCCCGCTGTAGTACAGCGAGCCGATCTGATCGAGGGCCGCCGCGTGGAAGGTGCCGATTTTGGCGGTCAGTTCCTGGTTGATCTTCGGCGTGGATGGGTGCACGCGGGTGGGTGCGCCGGGCATGAAAAAGAAGGTAGCGTCCTTGCCCATTTCGTGGTGGTCGGTCAGCACGTTCGGCATCCAGCGGTGGAAGGCGGCGATGCGTGCCCGACTTTCGGGGTGCTGCACGGGCAGCCAGTCGCGGTTGAGGTCAAACCAGTAGTGGTTGCTGCGGCCGCGGGGATAGGCCTCGTTGTACTCCCGATCGGCGGGGTCGGCGGTCAGGGCCTTGTTCTTGTGGCTGTTGACCCAGCTGGCGAAGCGATTGAGGCCGTCCGGATTATAGGATGGGTCGAAGACGACGATGTTGTTATCCAGCACCTTCCCTACCTCGCTCATGGGGGCGGCGGCAAGGTAGTAAGCGACCAGGGGGGCGGCGTTTGCTCCGCTGGGTTCGTTGCCGTGGATGCTAAATCCCTGGTAAAGCACGGCGGGTACGCGATCGATGTCGTTTTCGCTTAGTCCGCCATCCGCGGCGTTCCAGTTCACGTGCAGCTCCCGCAGTTCGTCCAGTCGTCCCTGATTTTCGGGACTCGTAAAGATCAGGTTGAGCAGGGGCCGTTGCTCGTATGATTTGCCGATCTCGACCAGGGTGATCCGGTCGCTACTGGCTGCGAGCAACCGCATGTATGCCTGCTGCAAATCATGAGAAATGTGCCAGTCGCCGATCTGCCACCCCAGAAACTCTTCGGGCGTCGGGATGTCGGGATCGTAGGCCAGGTCGGGCAAGTAATACGTGAGGGGCCGTTCGTCTTCGCTGTTGGTGGTTTGGGCGGGGGCGCGGGTGCAAAGCAACAGGCAAAGGAGCAGGAGAAATTGAGTAATTCGGGGCAAGTTGGCGGGGATATTGGTATTCGCGGAAATATACAGCGTTTTGGTGGGGTGTGTCGGTTCCCGGTGGTTCCCGGGGCGTATCGGTTCCCGGCGTCTCGCCGGGGCGTGTCGGTTCCCGGCATCTCGCCGGGGCGTGTCGGTTCCCGGCATCTCGCTGGGGTGCGTGCCACGAGATTCACCCAACACTGAAGTCAATCCTAAACCGGGATGACCGCGGCGAGATGCCGCCATAGCCGCGGCGGGACGCCACGAACCGGGATGACCGCGGCAGGATGTCACGAACCGCCATAACCGCGGCGGGACGCCACGAACCATTAAAGCCGCGGCGGGATGCCGCGAACCACACCGCCACAAACCATTCACTACCTTACCGATCTGATAAGACTATTCCCCGACCATGTACGACCTGACCACCCTGGAAGCCTTCTACCGTAGAGAAGTGGAGCATCCCGCCAAGCCCTTTCTGCACCAGCCCTTCGGTAAGCGGTGGGAGACCTACAGTTGGGGGGAGGTCGGAAAAATGGCCCGCAAGATCGCCGCTTACCTCCTGGAGCAAGACCTGAAGCCGGGCAGCCACATCGGCCTGGTGTCCAAGAACTGCCGGGAGTGGATCATTGCCGATCTGGCGATCATGATGGCCGGTCACGTGAGCGTGCCCTTCTTCGCTACTCTCACCGGACCGCAGATCGCCCAGGTGATCGAGTTGGGGGACATCGACCTGCTCTTCGTCGGCAAAACCGAGGTTTGGGAAACCATGAAGTTGGGTGTGCCCGATAACCTCCCCGTCATTCGGTTTCCTCACTACCCCGATAATTCTCTGGTGGAAAGAGGCAAGGCGTGGGAAGAAATTCTGAACGAGTATTCTCCCATGCCCGGTCAGCCCGTCCCGGATCGGAATGGCCTGTGGACCATCATCTTTACCTCCGGCACGACCGGTCCGCCGAAGGGCGTAATGCTGAGTATAAAAAACCAGATCGCCCTGATGGCGGAGCTCTACGACCGCAACCCGCTGGCAAACGACTACGACGGCAACAACCGCTATTTCTCCTTCCTTCCCCTTAACCACGTCGCCGAGCGCGGGACCATCGAGACCATGTGCTTCACCCACGGAGGAGAAATCTTCTTCACCGAAAGCATCGAGCGCTTCGCGGCAAACCTTCAGGACGCACGCCCTACTTTCTTTTTCGCCGTACCCCGCATCTGGACGAAACTGCGGCAGGGAGTCCTCAAAAAGTTACCCCAGGAAAAGCTGGACAGCCTACTGAAAATTCCCATTGTCTCCTATTTTATCAAACGGAAGATCCGCAGGGGCTTGGGTCTACACCAGTCGCGGCGCAACGTGACCGGTGCCGCACCGATCGCCCAGGACGTCAAGGATTGGTTCGCAAGTATCGGCATCCCCATCGCCGAGGCCTACGCCATGACCGAAAACGGCGCCGTGGGCCATATGATCTACCCCGAGCAGGATCGTCCGGGTTCCGTGGGGCAGACCCTCCCCGGCACCCAATGTAAACTCGACCCGGAAAGCGGCGAAGTCCTCACCCGCGCCCCCTACACCATGGTCGGCTACTACAAGGAGCCGGAAAAGACCGCCGAAACCATCGACGCCGACGGCTGGCTCCACACCGGCGATCAGGGCCGCATCGACGAAGATGGGTTTCTCTACCTCATCGGCCGGGTCAAGGATACCTTCAAGACCGCCAAGGCAAAATTCATCATCCCGAGCGAGATCGAGGACAAGTTTGCCGGCAATCCCGACATCGATCAGCTTTGCCTTCTCGGCCTCGGAATGCCCCAACCACTGCTGCTCGTTGCACTCTCCGAAAGTGCGGAGGTGAAGGGCAGGGCGGCAGTGCGCGGTAGCCTTACCGCTCAACTGCAGGAAGTAAACGGGCAGTTAGCCAGCTACAAGAAAGTAGCCACCATCGTCGTGGTAGAACACCCCTTCAGTATCGAAAACGATATGCTCACCCCCACCCTGAAGGTCAAGCGCCCCCAGGTACACGCTACCTACAAGGACCGCATGCCGGCCTGGATCGAGAGCGGGGAAAAGGTGATCTTTGAGTAATTACCCGTTGGACGGGGTGACCCCGTCCAACGGTTGAATTGCCGGACGGGGTCACCCCGTCCGACGGCTTAAGCGGTCCAACGGCTAAAGCGGTCCGACGGCTTACCCCAACTTCATCCCGTTGATCGTATTCCGCCCCAACTGGTACATATGCACCTCATCCGGCCCGTCGGCCAGCCGAATGCTGCGGGCGTAGACATAAAATTCGGCCAGCGGAAGATCACTCGACACCCCCAGCCCACCGTGCACCTGAATGGCCCGATCGATTACCGTACACGCCATCGTCGGACACACGATCTTAATCATGGCAATGAGATCTTTCGCCTCCTTGATGCCGTGGCGGTCGATCCGGTCGGCAGCCGACAGGGTCAGCAGCCGCGCCTGCTCGATCTCGCAACGGGAACGCGCCACCTCCTGCCGAATGCTGCTGAACTTCGACAGCTCCCGCTCGAAAGCCCGGCGCTCCCCCGCCCGCTTGCCCATCAGCTCCAGCGAGCGCTGGGCGGTACCGATCAGACGCATGCAGTGGTGAATGCGACCCGGCCCCAGTCGGCCCTGAGCAATTTCGAATCCCCGGCCTTCCCCCAGAATCAGGTTGCCCACCGGCACGCGGACGTCGGTCAGACTGATCTCGGCGTGACCGTGCGGACTGTCCAGGGTCCCGAACGCCCGCAGCGGCCGTTCTACCTTCACCCCCGGCGTATCCGCGGGAACGAGGATCATGCTCTGCTGTAAATGGCGCGGGGCCTCGGGATCCGTCTTACCCATCACGATGTACATTTTACACTCGGGGTGCATGGCACCGGTGCTCCACCACTTACGGCCGTTGACGACATACTCGTCGCCGTCCCGCTCAATGCTCGTTTCGATGTTAGTAGCATCGGAACTGGCCACGGCCGGCTCGGTCATGAGGAAGGCGGAGCGGATCTGTCCGTCCAGTAGCGGCAGCAGCCAGTCGCGTTTCTGCCCGGTCGTGCCGTACCGGGCCAGCACTTCCATGTTACCGGTATCGGGCGCATTGCAGTTGAAGACCTCACTGGCCCAGAGTACACGCCCCATAAGCTCGGCCAGGGGCGCGTACTCGAGGTTGGTGAGGCCGGGACTGAGCTCGCCGTAGTCCTCGGGCAGGAACAGGTTCCAGAGTCCGGCGGAACGGGCCTTAGCCTTCAGGTCTTCCATTTGCGGGAAGATCTGCCAGGGATGATCCTGGGTAAACTGTCGGTACTCGGCCTCTAGGGGATAGAGGTGTTCCTCCATAAAAGCCGTGAGGTGCCGGATGTTGTCGCGGGTGGTCTCGCTGTAATCAAAGTGCATGACAGCAAGATAGCCGCTTTACTCAAAGCCGATTTCCTCCAGCGCGGCGTGGCTGACCTTAATGGCTTCCAGCGGCGTTTCGTTGAAGGTCATATCCTGTTCCACCAGGTAGAACTCCATCCCCGAAAGCTCCTTCTCCTTCAGGATGCGGGCGAAGTCGATGCTGCCGGTTCCGACGGGAGCAAAGCGACCTTCCTTATCCATATCCTTCACGTGCCAGGCCTTGAACCGGCCGGGGGCTTTTTTGAAGTACGCAATGGGGTCCGCGCCGGCCTTAGTTACCCAGTAGAGGTCCATCTGGAAATTGAGGTCGTCCGGATTGGAATTTTCAATGAAGTAGTCGATAGGCACGATTCCTTCCTCGTTTTCCACGAACTCAAAGTCGTGGTTGTGGTACAGGCACTTAATGCCGGCGGCGGTACACTTGGCGGCGATCTCGTTGATGATGTTCATCACTTCGGCTACGGTACCGCTCATGCCGAGGGTGCGCGTGGCGGGGTCGAACTTAAAGTGACCCATGGGCGGCACGGGGATGACGAAGTACTGGAATCCGGCCTCCTTTGCGGCCGCAATCATCTCGTCGGCATTGTCCAGCGTCACGTCTCCGTGGTGCGAGCTCATTGGCGTGAGTCCGACCTCCGTGAGGTAAGCCTTGAAGTCACCGGGGGTCATGCCGTAAAATTTTCCATTCTGGTAGCCGGCCGCTTCGACGTATTTGTAGCCAAGATCGGCCACCTGCTTGAGAACGCCGCGCGGGTCACCGGCCATCGTATCGCGCAGGGTGTAGAGGGCCAGTCCACCGAAGTGTTCGCTGGCGGTGGGGACCGTGGTGACCTGGGTTCCATCCGGAGCATCGAGGTTGCTGCCGCGGCCGCACGCTGAGACCACGAGGAGGAAGAAGAAAGCGGGGAATAAAACTTTTACAGTATTCATAGGTCGATTATCGAGGCTCCGCCCGGGGTTTGTTTGGGCGGGGACGCAGGTGCAAGGTTGGTTGAAGGGTGCAAGCTACGCACTAACGGCTGCTGCGCGTATTAAAGTCAAGAAGCCGACTGTCCGGGTGGTAGCGAACTTCGCTTTCCAGGTCCAGCATCATGGTCGCTCCCGTGTCTTCGGTGTAGGCTTCCCATTCGGGCAGACCCTCGTGCCCCGGGTCACCGGTCCGCGCGAAGTTGATCCACGACTGACTTACGGTGGCGGCAAGGGCCTTTGCGGCTTCTCCGCCACCCGTCATGTTTGCGCAGCGGTCGATGTTGTTGAAGACAAAGGGCAGTTCCATACAGTGCATCGCTTTGTACTTGCCGTCCATCACCGGCGATTGCCAGGTAAAGAGGTACATGTATACCGGCGCACCGTTTGTAAGATTTGCTTTACCGTTCGCCTGGCGCACGGCACCCGGACGAAACATCAGGTCGACGTCGATCAGGTCGGAAGGCATTTTGGTATTCGGGTAGGCGGTGCGAACCGCCTCAACGTATTCTCCGGCCCGCTCGCCGTGGATGTTTTCAATGTAGGTCATGATCTCGGCTTCCGAGGCGTGCGATAGGCCCGCGCGCCCGGATGCCATGAATTCGTTCTTCACCGTACCGATGAGCAGGGGAACGTCCTTTGCCAGGGCGAGTGCTTCCGCACTGGAAGGTTGGTAGGGAAGCTGGGTACCGTCGACGCTCGGCCCCCAGCCGAGGCCGAATATGCCGAACGATTGTCCGTCGGCCTTCAGTTGGTCTTCTACGACCTTGAGCGCTTTGCCGGATGCCGCCGCCAGTTCAGCGAAGGGCACCTCCCGGATGCGGTCTACCTCTGCCGGAGAGATTTCCAGCTGGCGCAGGGTTTCGGCTCCGATGCGCTGACTTACTTCCTTCGTAGTCATACTCTCCCGAAAGGATCCGCTCTGGTTGACGGCTTTGTGAAATAACCCCTTGGCGGCCGGCATGGCCATCAGGGTGTTCACCTTGGCTCCCCCACCCGACTGACCGAAGATGGTCACGTTGCCGGGGTCCCCTCCGAAGTTTTCGATGTTCTCCTGCACCCACTCGAGGGCCAGTTTGAGATCGACGATGGAGTTGTTTGCGGAAGTGGCGTACGCGTCTCCGTAGGCGGAGAGATCGAGAAATCCGAGTACGTTCAGGCGGTGGTTGATCGATACGACGACGACGTCGCCGGAGCGCGCCAGATTTTCCCCGTGGTAAGATGGCAGTTCCTGGGAGGAACCCGCGGTAAACCCACCACCGTGGATCCAGAACATGACCGGTCGCTTACGGCCGTCCTTCAGTCCCGGGCTCCAGACGTTCAGCACCAAGCAGTCCTCACTGGTGTATCCCCAGTCGTGATCAAAGACGAATTCGCTCTCATCGTCGACCGCAGTCACTGGATTTAGCAGCGGCGCTACCGGACCGTACGATAGGGAGCTGCGCACGCCTTCCCACGGTTCCGGCTTGGTGGCCGTGGCGAAGCGTTCGGCGGTGCCGTAGGGAATTCCCTTAAAGGTGAAAATGCCCCCACTGACGAAGCCGCGGACCTGCCCGCTTTCTGTGACCGTAACGGCTACGTTTTCCCCCGTAAGCAACTGTGCCTGAATTTGGGACAATGCCCACAACATGAGCATTCCCAGAAGTTTGATTCGCATCATTTCAATTGTGTCTGTTGGAGTTAAAGAGAAGCAGCATCGACGTAAATCAGCAGAACAAGCGTTCAATTCCTTTACTGAAGAAGATCGCTCCACTATTGTCGCACTATGCTACAATAGTAACTAATGATGGTGGCACTTCCAAATACTTTCCTTAGAATAGCAGAACTATTTTTTTTGCACCACCGCTTACCGCATGCCGCACCCACTCGATTCCGCTTACCTGCCCCACCTTGCCTACGATAGCGTCGTTTTCGGTTTCTCGGGTGAGAAGCTCAAGATTCTGATCCTGGAATACCACAACACGGGTTGGTTCGCCCTTCCCGGGGGATTTGTCGGTGTGGCGGAGGATCTCGACGCAGCGGTCAAACGGGGGTTGAAGGAGCGAACGGGACTGGACAACATTCACCTGGAACAGTTTCACACCTTCGGGAGCGTGCAGCGGCACCGCCCGGAAGTGATGCGCACGATTCTGAAGGAAAGCGACTTTGCCGTGGAGAAAGCACCCTGGCTACTGGAACGCTTCGTTTCGGTAGGCTACTATAGCCTGATCGATTACCACCGCGTAACCCCCCGGCCCGATGCCCTATCCGACTCGCTGAAGTGGTACCACGTAGAGGAACTGCCGCCCCTACTCTTCGACCACCGGGAAATGGTAGAAAAAGCACTGAATGCACTGCGCCGCAACCTCGACACGATGCTCGTAGGCACGAACATGCTACCCGAAAGGTTCACCATCAAGCAGTTGCAACAGGTCACCGAAGCTATCCTTGGAGACAAACTTCACCGTACCAGTTTCCAGCGGCGCATGCTGGCGACAGGTCTGCTGCGACGGCACGACAAACTGTACACCGGGGGGTCACACAAAGCGCCTTATCTCTACAGCTTTGTGAACAAATCTGCAGGAGAGTAGGCAAAAAATCATCGTATATTGATTCCTGCCAAATGCGAATCCTTCTACTACTCATTCCCGTAGTCGTTGCTTCCTGTACCGAAGCCGATCCGCGCGTCAGCTTCAACGCCGACGTTCGCCCCATCCTTAACGCAAAGTGTGTCGGTTGCCACGGCGGGGTGAAGCAGGCGGGCGACCTCGGACTCATCTTTCGGGAGAACGCCCTTGGTGCGGTCGTGCCGGGACAACCGCGTCGCAGTGAACTGATCCGACGGGTCCGCCACGAAGATCCGGAAGTTCGGATGCCCTACGAAGCCCCTCCCCTCAGTGAAGCTGAGATACAAACCCTGGAACGCTGGATCGAGCAGGGAGCCGAGTGGGAAGACCACTGGGCCTACGAACCGCCCGTCCCCACTCCTCCCAGCAGTCCGGTACCCGACGGAGGGAATGAGATCGACGCTTACGTGGCGGATGCCTTGCTTGCTTCCGGAATTTCCCCGGCACCTGCGGCCCCGCCCGCGACCTTGTTGCGCCGGGTTTCGCTGGACCTTACGGGCCTGCCCCCCACGCCGGAAGAAATGGAAACGTTCCTGGCCGATCCGAGCGAAGCCGCCTATTCCCGCGCCGTGGACCGACTCCTTGCTTCCCCCCGCTACGGCGAGCACCGGGCGGCCGGCTGGCTCGACCTGGCCCGCTACGCTGACTCCCGCGGCTACGAACGCGACCGCCCCCGGACGATTTGGCCCTACCGCGACTGGGTGATCCGCGCCTTCAACGACGACATGCCCTTTGACCAGTTTACCGTGGAACAGCTGGCCGGAGATCTGCTGCCGAATCCCACCCCCGACCAGCTGATCGCCACCGCCTTCCACCGCAACACTCCGAGCAACGGGGAGGGCGGAACGAACAACGAGGAGTACCGGACGGTCAGCGTCATGGACCGCGTCAATACCACCTGGGAAGTTTGGCAGGGCACCACGATGGCCTGCGTGCAGTGCCACAGCCACCCCTACGACCCCATCCTCCACGAGGATTACTACAACTCCTTCGCTTTTTTCAACAATACGGCCGACCACGACCACGTGTGGGAACTACCCGCCGTACGCATCCCCTCGGCAGCACTTCGGGGGAAGATCGATAGTTTGCAAAACTGGGTGACCAGCTACGGCACCGACGCGGAGGCCGACTACTGGCTGCGCTTCCTGCAAACCCGCGAACCCATCGTGCGCCCCTACTATTTTGAAGATGTCGTAGGTGGTGTGTTTACCGACCGGGCCGACGAGGATTTTATGGTGATGCGTAGCGGAAATTCTTTCTTGCTTCCCACGACTTCACTGGATAGTGTCGAAGCGCTGCACTTGCTCTCCGGCGACCGACGGGACTATGTGCTGGAGGTACGACTGGATGACTCGACGGGCGCGACCGTTGCGACCTACGATAGTCAACGGAAGCAAGGCAGTGGCCCCAAGATCATATCGTTGGACTCGGTACGGGGACGGCACCGCCTTTTCGTCACCGTAACGGGGGAGGAAAAGGACGTTCCCCTCACCAACATTTACGGCTTCTACTTCCAGGCCCGCCTTCCCGGAGCGGGACGTGATAATTACGCGGCAGTAAAGCAATACATCGCCGACCTTGCCGGGTCCCGTGATTCGGTGCAGGTACCTGTGCTGAGTGATCACCCTCCCGAAATGCAACGCACCACCCACCTGTTTGAGCGGGGCAACTGGTTGGTGCCGGGCAGAGTGCTCGACGGTGGCGTACCCGCAATCATGCCCCCGCTACCCGCCGGTCAGGAAAAGAACCGCCTGACCTTTGCCCGCTGGCTTACCGCTCCGGAAAACCCCCTGACTGCCCGCGTGGCCGTCAACCGCATCTGGGGCGAGCTTTTCGGCACGGGGCTGGTAGCCACCCCCGAAGACTTTGGCAGCCAGGGCGCGATGCCCACCCACCCGGAATTGCTGGACTGGCTTGCCGTGCACTTCGCTACCGACCTAAAGTGGAGCACCAAACAACTGATCCGACTGATCGTACACTCAAAGACGTACCGTCAGTCCTCCGCCGCCCGCCCGGAACTAGGGGACGATCCCTACAACCAACTGTTGGCCAGGGGACCCCGCAGTCGCCTCACCGCCGAACAGCTCCGCGATCAGATGCTGGCCGTGTCGGGACTGCTGAGCGATAAGATGTACGGTCCGGGCGTCATGCCGCCGCAGCCGGACGGCCTCTGGGACCACATCCCCTACAGCGACATCAAGTGGGAGACCAGCGCGGGGGAAGACCGCTACCGCCGGGCCGTGTACACCTACCTGCGCCGCTCGGTCATCCACCCCGGTCTGACCACCTTCGACGGCTCTAGCCGGGAAATCTGTCTGTCGCGTCGGACGGAAACCAACACGCCCCTGCAGGCACTGGCAACGCTAAACGATCCGGCCTTCACCGAGGCCATGCATCACCTAGTGGGGGAGGTTCTGAATGAAACCGACGATCCAGCTTTGGCGGTCGACCGGCTGCACCGCCGCGTACTCTACCGCCCCATCCGGGAAGGAGATCGGGAAGACCTGCTGCAACTATACCGGGAAGCCCTGCGGGAATACGACGGACGGCAGAAGGATGCCCTCTTCGTCGTTGCGAACGTCCTCTTCAACCTCGACGAATTCCTCACCAAGTCCTGACCCATGCTGAAGCCGGAACAAGAAGCTTCCCTCCGTCTCGCCGAATTTAACAGCCGGCGTTTTTTTCTGCGGCAGTGTACGCTGGGACTGGGCGGTATCGCACTGGGTGGTTTACTGGGGTGCGGAGGGGAGCTGGCTACCTCACCCCAAACTCCGACGACCGCCACCTTGGGTCCGCTGGATCTGGCGCCCCACGCCCGGCGGGTGATCTACCTGCACATGGCCGGTGCCCCGAGCCAGCTGGAAACCTTCGACTACAAGCCCGACCTAATCAAGCTACACGGTAAGGATTGTCCGCCGTCCCTCCTCGATGGCAAACGCTTTGCCTTCATCCAGGGAACACCGAAAATGCTCGGTCCCCAGGCGAATTTCGCGCAGCACGGGGAGAGCCGCGCCTGGGTGAGCGATCTGCTTCCCCACTTCAGCACGGTGGTCGACGAAGTAGCCTTCCTCCGTGCCGTGCACACCGAAGAGTTCAACCACGCCCCGGCACAGTTGCTGATGCATACGGGTAGTCCGCGTTTGGGCCGTCCGGCGATGGGATCGTGGGTCACCTACGGACTGGGTTCGGACAACGAAAACCTCCCCGGCTTCATCGTGCTCACCTCCGGAGGCCGTGAACCCAGCGCCGGTAAAAAGCTGTGGAGCAGTGGTTTCCTGCCCTCGATCGAGCAGGGAGTTCAATGCCGAACGGAGGGCGATCCCATCCTTTACCTGAGCGATCCTAATCACATGTCGCGCGACCTCCGGGGAAAAAGCATCGAGGCCATTAACCGAATTAACCGACAGCAACATAAGGAGCTCGGCGATCCCGAGACCCTCACCCGCATCGCCCAGTACGAGATGGCCTTCAAAATGCAGGTTTCCGTCCCGGAAGTCATGGACATCAGCAAGGAGCCCGCCCACATCCACGAGATGTACGGAACCGAACCGGGCCGCGCATCCTTCGCCAACAACTGCCTCATGGCCCGTCGCCTCGCCGAAGCCGACGTGCGGTTCATCCAGCTCTACGACTGGGGGTGGGACATGCACGGTACCAGCCGCGACACCAGCCTGGGCGAAGGCCTGGCCGATAAGTGCCGCGCGATCGACCGGCCCATGACCGCGCTGCTCCGCGACCTTAAACAGCGCGGCCTGCTCGAAGACACCCTCGTGGTGTGGGGCGGGGAATTCGGCCGGACGCCCATGCAGGAAAACCGGGGCGGCACTACCAATCCCTTCCTCGGCCGCGACCACCACGGGGAAGCCTTCACAATGTGGATGGCCGGTGGCGGCATTCGGGGCGGCGCCAGCTACGGGCAAACCGACGCGATCGGCTATGCGGGAGTGAACGAACGTGCCCACATTCACGACGTGCAGGCCACCATCCTCAATCGCCTGGGGCTCGACCACGAAAAGCTCACCTACCCCTTTCAGGGACGCAATTTCCGGCTGACGGACGTGGCGGGAGAGGCCATTACCCCCCTATTCGGTTAATGAGGGTAGCGTAAGTCAGGACCCAAGCTTTTTCCGGCCCAATTTTGCGAAAGCGCGCGCCGCCCGTCCGAATTTTTCCATGCGCTCATCGCGGGTGCTTCCCTTCACGTATCGCTGGTAGAGCTGTTGCGCGATCACGGCGGTCTTAAAGCAGGCGAAGGCTTCGTACCAGGGCATACGGTCGAGGGACAGGCCGGTGAATTCCGCGTACTTATCCTTTAGGTAGTGCTTACCGGGCCAGTTGCCGTCCAGCAGTTTGATGGGCATGTCGGCGGCATCCATATCCGGATCGGGCCAGAAGCTGAGGGTGCCCGCCAGGTCGACCAGCGGATCGCCCAGGGTAGCCATATCCCAGTCGAACACCGAGCTTACCCGGTCGGGCTCGCCGGGCTGAAACTGGCAGTTGTCGAACTTCAGGTCACCGTGTACGATTGAAACGCGCTGCGGGGCGGGGACGTCCACGGGAAGGCTCGTCTTCAGGAACTCCATATCCTCGTTTTCCTCCGTTTTGGAAAGTTCCCATCGCTTTGACCAGCCCTTTAGTTGTCTAACGACAAACCCCTCAGGCTTACCGAGTTCTTCCAAATTAGCTTTATCCACATCAACCCGGTGTAAATCGCCCATCACCCGTACGAGTGCGTCCGTTAGCCGCTGCTCCACCCGCTGAATTTCCCTGAACGTATCCGGCAAAGCGTAGCGAACCACCGTGCCGTGGCGTCGCTCCATCACAACGAAATCGGCCCCAATAACTTCGTGATTCGTACAGAGCAGGAGGGCGCGGGGCGCAGGAGCAAAGTGATCGGGCAAGCGCGATAGGATACGGTATTCCCGCTGCATGTCGTGGGCGCCCGGCGCGATCTTACCGAAGGGTGGCCTGCGCAAGACGAGGTCCGTATCCCCGAAGGCGAGCTGGTAAGTCAGGTTGGCGTGGCCGCCGTGGAATTGGGTGACGGTTAGCGGTCCGGTCAGCTCCGGAAGGTGGTGACGTAGATAGGGTTCGAGACGCTCGAGCGGCAGTTCTTCGCCGGGGCGAATGGGGGCGGGCATGGGTTAGTGACTTTACCGGCCAAGCTAGTGAAAAGTCGTCACCACTGCGGTGAATAGCCTTAGGTACAGCGGACCCTACAATTCCCCCGCAATCTCTTCCATAACTGAGGTGGCCATTCGCGCAAGTTCGCTCTCGTACTGGGAGAGGTAGAACCAGGTAAATTTCTTGGTGGATTTCCACACGTTGCGCACCGGCACATCGGCGTTAAGGGCCAGGGCGGACCCGGTAGCTACCGACTCATCGCCATCGACCAGGCGGTAGGAGACGTGAAGATCGCCGCCCGCCGGAATGATGGCCTCCAGGCTACTGGTACTATAGGCGACGAGTAGGATGACCGTACTGCCCCGGTTGGTATACTGAAAACCCGATGGGTGCGCATCGATGGTGATTTCCAGTTTTCGATTGTCGCCGATCCGCTGCTGGAGGTTCAGACTGTCCGCGGCACGCTGCATTGCGTTGCGGAGCACTTTTCCGGAGTAGTCCGGGCTCACGTCGCAGTCCAGGGTACCGTTCCAGCCCCAGTAGAGTATGGCGGGGATGAATGAATTCTTCACGGTCCTGACCTTCGTTGCCGGATCACCCGACGGCACCCGGACGCTGAGCCATTCCTGCTGGGAAGTATACGCTACTTCCGTTGCTTTTTGGTTGACCAGGGAGGCGTACTTGTCTGCACTGACGCCACCTGAGAGCAAGAGGGCGAGCAGCAGACCGGAGGTAAATTTCATCATAAAAGCTGTTCGACCTTGGTGGTGATTGATGTAAATTTAACGGGGTTCGATCGAATAATTGCCCGCCGGGATAAATAATTAACGGGGACGCCAAAATCCCGAACGACGGTCAGAACTGCCTCTCCCGCCAGCGGTTGATCATGTAAATAATAATGCAATGACGCGGCCCAAAACGCTTTATGCCTTTAACGAATATTCCGTTGCCGCTCGGTGGCGGGTAGTCGACGATATCGTCATGGGCGGCCGCTCCGAGGGCCACTTCGCCATCACGAAAGAGAAGCACGGTCGCTACTTTGGCAAGGTATCGCTGGACAACGGCGGCGGGTTTTCCTCCGTACGTCATGCCTTCGTTCCGAGTGTGGATACCAGCACCAATTCTCGCGTACTCCTTCGGTTGAAGGGCGACGGTAGCCCCTACCAGTTCCGCGTGCGGCCGACGGCCGAACAGAAGTACAGTTACACCTACGCGTTTCCGACTACGGGCGACTGGGAGGTGATCGACATTCCCTTCTCCGCCATGTATCCGGTGTACCGGGGCAACCGGCTGGAGCAACCCAACTTCGACGGCCGGCAGATCGCGGAGATCGCTTTTCTGATCAACAACGGCAAAGCGCAGTCTTTCCAACTCCTGCTCGACCGCATCGAACTGGTGTAATCATTCCCCGACCCTATCCCGATGACGCTCTACTTGGAGATTACCGCTTCCCTACCCCTCACGGATCCGGTAGTCAAGTTTCTGTTGATCCTGCTGATCATCCTGATCGTCCCGCTGCTGCTGAACAAGGTCAGGATTCCGCACCTGCTGGGACTCATTATTGCGGGGGCCGTCATAGGGCCGAACGGATTTAATCTGATGGAGCGGGACAGCGGCATCATACTGTCCGGTACGGCGGGCCTGCTTTATATCATGTTCCTGGCGGGCTTGGAGATCGACCTGGCGGACTTTAAGAAAAACAGCCGCAAGAGTGTCGTCTTCGGCATGTACACCTTTCTAATCCCGATGGGGGTGGGGATTCTGGCGGGCATTTATGTACTCAAGTTTTCCGTGCCTACGTCCGTGCTGCTGGCCAGTATGTTTGCTTCCCACACCCTGATCGCTTATCCGATGGTCAGTCGCCTGGGGGTTGCAAAGAACCGGGCCGTAAACATCGCGGTCGGTGGTACGGTGATCACCGACGTGCTGGCGCTGCTAGTGCTGGCCGTTATCGTTGGCATGAATGCCGGAGAAGTTACCCCGGTTTTCTGGGTCAGGATGGGCGCATCGATCGTCGCCTTCGGTGGCTTTGTGTTATTCGGGTTCCCCCTCATCGGCCGCTGGTTTTTGAAGCGTTTCGACGACAATGTCTCGCAGTACATCTTCGTGCTGGCCATGGTATTCTTCGGGGCTGCTTTGGCGGAGCTGGCGGGCATCGAGCCGATCATCGGTGCGTTCCTTGCCGGCTTGGGGCTTAACCGGCTCATTCCGCTAACCTCCCCGCTGATGAATCGGATCGAATTTGTCGGCAACGCGATCTTCATTCCCTTCTTTTTGATCGGCGTAGGCATGCTCATTGACTACCGGGCCTTTACCTCCGATCCGGCGACCATTCGGGTGGCCATGGTGATGACGGCCGTGGCAACCGCTTCCAAGTTTGCGGCCGCCTGGCTTACCCAGCAAACCTTCCGATTTACGGTAGACGAGCGGCGGCTCATCTTCGGACTGAGCAACGCCCAGGCGGCAGCCACCCTGGCCGCGGTGCTGGTCGGTTACAATACCATCATCGGACAAGCGGACGGGGGAGAGCCCATCCGCCTGCTCAACGAGAACGTCCTCAACGGCACCATTCTGATGATCCTGATCACCTGCACAACCGCCTCGCTCGTTGCCCAGAAGGGAGCCCGCAACCTGGCCCGTACGGAAGAACAGTCGGTGCCAACCCATGATTCTATCCCCCGTGAGCGTATCCTGATTCCCGTCAGCAACCAAGACACGACGGATGAGCTCATCAATCTGGGCGTGACCATCAAACAGGATAAAACGGGGGGGCAATTGTATGCCCTCAGCGTTGTCGATCACGATGTGGAAGATCCATCCGCGGAGGCACGCGCCAAGAAAATTCTCCACCGGGCGGCGGTAACAGCTTCGGCCACCGACAATAAGCTGTTGGAGTTGCTGCGCTATGACCTGAGCATCGTAAACGGCATCACCAGCGTCGTCAAGGAGCACCGCATGACCGACCTGATCATGGGCCTCCACGTCACCAAGGGCATCTCCGACACCTTTCTCGGACACCTGACGGAAGGCATTCTAACGCGCTGCAACATCACTACCCTCCTCTACAAGCCGGCCCAGCCCTTTGCTACCATCAAACGCCACTTGATCATACTCCCCGCCCGGGCCGAGCAGGAACCCGGCTTCCAGTCCTGGCTGGCCAAGGTGTGGAACATCGGTCGAAACTCCGGTGCCCGCATGGTTTTTTACGGACCGTCCGCAAGCCTGGCCCCCGTAAGGGAACTCAACCTTACCATGCCAATCGACGCCGCATTCACTGAGTTTGACGACTGGAACGACTTCCTCATTCTGTCCCGCGACTTCACCCCCAATGACAACCTGATCCTGATCATGAGTCGCACCGGTCAGCCGTCCTTTCAGCGGAGCATGCAGCGGATTCCTCATTACCTGAATAAGTACTTTCAGTCGTACAGCTTCATCATCATCTACCCCATGCAGGAGGGCGTCGAGGATTCTCCGGCGGTTGCCTTCCGCGACCCGAGCCTTACCGCCCCGCTCAAGAGCTTCAATAAATTAGGAAAGTCCATCGCCGGTGTGCTGAAAAGGTGAGGGTGGGCTGCGTAAAGTGCGGCAGAATGGTTTACTTCATGGCAAAATCCAGCTTATCGTGCGCTTCTCTTTATCAGGTAAAACGGCCATCGTCACGGGTGGGGGAAGCGGGATCGGCCACGCCATTGTCGAGGCGCTCACGGAGCAAGGAGCCACCGTGCATATCCTCGATCTCGCTGGGGAAGGACCGTACACCCACCACTGCGACGTTACCCAACAGGATCAGGTCAAGCAGGTGGTCGACAGCATTGCCCGGGGCGGGCGCATCGACATCCTGATCAATAACGCCGGTATCGGTTTCGTCGGAAACCTGGAGCAGACCACCGAGGAGGACCTGGACCGGCTGTACGCCGTAAACATCAAGGGGGTATACAACTGCGCCCTGGCCTGCGTGCCGCACATGAAAGCGCACGGTGGGGTAATTCTTAACATGGCCTCCATCGGCAGCAGCGTTGCCCTGGCCGATCGCTTTGCCTATTCCATGAGTAAGGGCGCCGTACTTACCATGACCTACTCCATCGCCAAGGACTACCTGGCGTATGGCATTCGGTGCAACAGCATCTCGCCGGCAAGGGTACACACTTCCTTCGTAGACAACTTTATCGCCAAAAACTACCCCGGCCGCGAGGAGGAGATGTTCGCCAAGCTCGCGGCATCCCAACCCATCGGCCGCATGGCCCAACCCCGGGAGGTAGCGGATCTGGCCGTTTACCTGTGTTCCGACGAGGCGGCCTTTGCTACGGGAACGGATTTCCCAATCGATGGTGGGTTCATCAAGTTGAACGGGTGAGGTAATTATTGTGGAACACGGCATCGGCTGAGCGGTTAGCATGGTATGCGCTCTCTAATGCTCGTCCTGTTCACCACGTCAATCAGTTGTACCATGCCCACGTCCACTAATCCCGTTTCCGTATACGACTTCCGCAAGGGAGTACCCGCTACCGCCTGGCAGGTGGAAGACGATACCGTGATGGGCGGCAGGTCGGCCGGCAAACTGGAGATGACCGAGTCCGGACACGCCCGCTTTTACGGTCACGTTTCGCTGGAAAACGACGGTGGGTTTTCCTCCATTCGCCACGAACTGAAGCCGCCGGTGGACGTATCGGGGCTACAACGTTTCGTAGTGCGACTGAAGGGAGACGGCTCGTCCTATACCCTACGGGTCAAGTCGGATCCGAGCAACGACTACTACCACCAAGCTACGTTTCCCACTACGGGTGAATGGGAACAGCAGGCGGTCGCATTTGCCGATATGGAGGCGGTGCACCACGGCGAGCCGGTCGATGTTCCCAATTTTTCCGCTGGCCGGGTCGTGGAGGTTCAGTTCCTGATCGGCAACAAGCAGGAACAAGATTTCGAGGTACTGATCGATCGGATCGCGGCGGAGTAGCTAGTCTATTCCACTACCTCGATACGCAAGTAGTTGTCTTCCCCCCGCAGCCGGCTACCGTCCAGCTCGACCACCGATACCGGTAGCGTGAAGCTGATTCTGTCGCTCAGGTCGACGAAGACCCGGTAGGATGCATCCGTATCGTCGGAAACGGTGAGCAGCCCCTTATCCAGGTCGAGCACGTAGCTACCCTGAAGTACGATGTGGTCGTTTGAGAGGAACATCACGGTACCGTCGTCGAGAAAACTGGCGCTGATGTTACCCAGATCCCCCGGATCGATCAGACTCCGTCGCGGCAAACGCTTGGCATCGACCACCCCGTCCCCCTCACCCGTCTTCGACCGGGGAATGAGGAGAAAACTCCGGGAGTACCCCTCGTTTACCAGGTCGACAAACTGCTTCGGGGTGAAACCACTCCGCAACAGATCGACTTTCGTAAACTCAATGGAGTCCAGGACACCCTCCCGGATCACCCGACCACGAAACCCCCGTCCCGAAACGGCATCTACGACCACAATAAGGTTATCGAGGTAAGTGCTCCGGTTGCGTTCGGCCAGCACCAGTACGGGTTGCGGATCGGTCACCGGTATGGTGTACTCCGAATACTGCAGGCCGGGGGTGGTGGCGCTCCAATCAAAGAGATGATTGACGAAGTCGCGCGCGCCAGGCCGGGCGTACTCCGGAAAACCGGTAAAGGCAGGCTCGAAACTGGACCAGTACTGCAGCCCGTCCATACCGTAGACGAAGGGCTGGTGGGTAAGGTCAGTGAGCGCGCCAGCTCCCACCGGCGGCTGAAGTCTGAGGAAAGAAGCGCCGCTGGCTAGGCTATCGATCCAGGAAGCACCGTCCGGCTCGACCACCGTGTCACGCGACGTAAGCACGCTGGTCAACCGCAGGTATTCGCCCTCCGCCTTAATTACATCACCGTACCGGAGCGGCCACCCCAGGATCGGCTTACCAACGTACAACCATTTGCCGTCTTCCGCGACATCCTCAGGGGCTTCGGAGGTACAGGAACCGGCGCCCAGCAAGACCGCCAGAACAAAAAAAACGTAACCCAATCTACTCATGCCCCCTCTAACACGCCCGAAAGAAATATGGCACACCCCTACCCTTTCCTCAGTCGCTCCAGCGCCGGCAACCACGCCTGCGGCAGCGGGGCCTTGCGCAACTTGCCGTAGTCGTAAGGCACGATCAGCTGCTGGGTCAGGGCGGCGAGGCGCAGGTGCAACGAACTGAAAACAGCAGTCTGCATGGTAAACCGGTCCTCACCAATTTCCAGCGTACGTACCCCGACCATTGCCGTATCGGGATAAGTCATTGGGTAGGTGTACTTACAATCCTGCCAGGCGAGGATGGCGCCCACGTCACCGGGAGCGAAGCTGGTGTTGACGCCCACTTCCTTAAAGTAAAGCACGCGGGCGGTTTCGGCCCAGCGCAGATAAACCAGGTTGTTGACGTGCTGGGCGGAGTCCATATCCCCCCACAGTACGGGAAAGCGGTGGAGGGTCTGAAAGTCTTCGGGAGTGATCATATTATCGGATAAGGGGCAAAGAAAAATGGGCAGGCATTAGAGGAGGATAGCCAGGGCCTCCTCCGTCTTTCCTTCCAGCAGATAATCCTGGGCGAGCTGGTGTAGGTGCTCGGTACCCCGCCTGCGGGCGCGTTGCACCTCCGGCCTTGACCGTATCCGTTCGACCAAGTCTTCGGTCGGCAACCGCTCGACGTTTCCGAGCCTGCCGAGATTATTGCCGGTGAGTACCGAACTGTTGCGGATGTGAGCGGGCAGTTGGTCGACTCCCATTCCCAGCGTCCGCAGGGGTTTCGGGATTTCAAACAGGCTAGCGGGGCTGGCGTGACAGTAGTCGTTGCCCCCCATGCGCGCGACCAGGTTCAATTTGCGGGTATCGAGGGCGCCCGCGGCATCGAGCATCGTATCGTCTATGTGGATGCGCACCACGCGGGCAATGACCAGGTTCCCGGCTCCCCCACCCTCACCGAGGGCAATGACGCGATCTACCGTACACTCGAAGGATACCGGCGATTCGGCGACCCGCGGCGGACGCACGGCCTCGCTGGGTAGCGGAGTGAATCCACCCTTAACGAATTCATTGACCCCGGTGGCGTACTCCGTGCTGGTGAGCGACATCTGCTCTACCATCGGGTGGTTGACGATGTTGATGACCACCTCGGGTACGGCGAGTACGTTGTTGAGGGTATCCTTAGCGCTGCCGTCCCGGCCCCGGCGTATGGGTGAAAATACCAGGATCGGGGGGACGGTACTGAATACGTTGAAGTAGCTGAAGGGGCTGAGGTTCACCCTGCCTTCCGCATCGACCGTCGAGGCAAATGCAATGGGACGTGGGGCGACCGCCGTGGAGAGGTAACCGTATAGTGCCTGAGTGGAAAGCTCGTTGGGGTCGAGGGTCATGGAGATTGTTTTAGATGGGGTACGCGCTTATGGCCGCAGTGGACGGGCGGGTAGGATGTTGCCGGTGGCCTCGCCGAAACCGACCCGCTGATCGCCTTCGCCCGCGTGCCCGGTGAGGGATACGGTGTCTCCGTCGGTGAGAAAGGACCCAGTCCGGCCGTTGTCGGTGATTTCCAGCAGGGAGCCGAAGGAATCGGGGTTCTGACCGGAGATGGTGCCGGAAGCCATGAGGTCCCCTACCCTGACATTACACCCATTGCTGGTGTGGTGGGCGAGCTGCTGAACCATACTCCAGTACATATAGCGGAAGTTGGAGCGGGAGACGGTCCGATCGTTGACGGACACTTCGAGGTGGATGTCGTAATTGTGCTTACCCCCCGTTTTCAAATAAGGTAGCACGGCGGGTTCCTGCGGCGGCCCGGAGGTGCGGAACGAGTCGAAGGCTTCCAGCGGCACGATCCAGGGGGATAGGGTCGAGGCGAAATTTTTGCCCAGGAAGGGACCGAGGGGGACATACTCCCAGCGCTGAATGTCGCGTGCCGACCAGTCGTTAAAGAGGGCCAGACCGAAAATATAATCTTCCGCTTCGTCTACGGGTACCGGCTCGCCGAGGGTTGAATCTTTGCCGACGATGAAAGCCATTTCCAGTTCGAAATCCAGGCGGTCCGTAGGTCGAAACACCGGCGCGGACGCGCCGGCAGGAAGGATCTGCCCTACTGGACGCCGGACGGGCGTGTCGCTCACGACGATCGAGGATGCTCTACCGTGGTAGCCCACCGGAAGGTGACGCCAGTTGGGGAGCAGGGCATTTTCGGGATCGCGGAACATGCGGCCGACATTGGTGGCGTGCTCGATGCTGGAGTAGAAGTCGGTGTAATCCCCCACCCGGATTGGTAGGTGGAGGGTAGCTTCCTCGCGCGGTACGAGGTGTTCGGGTTGTACCGGTGAGGACTGCTCTTCTCTTAGCCAGCCTTGCACCTGCGTCCGCGCCCTGCTCGTAACGCCCTTGCCGAGTGCGATAAAATCGTTGAGGTGGGGGCGGGAAAGAACGGCGGTGTCAAAGTCGAATACGCCGGTTTGGGCCAGCGCGGGGAGGTCAAGAATCTTGTCGCCAATGGCGATACCGACGTGCGGCGCGGAGCTTCCGACGGAAAAAACACCGAAGGGCAGATTGGCTAGCGTGAAGTCGGAATCGGGAGCAACGGTAAACAGCTTACTCATGCGGCAGCCAGCTCTGGTAGTACTTGCCGTCGTCGATGCGGGCGGCTTCCTCCGTGACTTGCAGGGGCCGGAAGGTGTCGATCATGACTGCCAGTTCCTCGGTAGACGTCTTGCCGATGCTGCCCTCGTAGGTGCCCGGGTGCGGGCCGTGGGGGATGCCGCCCGGATGTAGCGTCAGGTAACCCGGTCCGATGCCCGTACGGCTCATAAAATCGCCGTCGACGTAGTAGAGTACTTCGTCGGAGTCGATGTTGCTGTGATTGTAGGGCGCGGGAATGGCGAGCGGATGGTAGTCGTACAGGCGGGGGCAGAACGAACAGACCACGAACGATTTCGTCTCGAAGGTCTGGTGTACTGGGGGCGGCTGGTGGACGCGGCCCGTGATCGGTTCGAAGTTGTGAATGCTGAAGCCGTAGGGGAAATTGTAGCCGTCCCAGCCGACTACGTCGAAGGGGTGGCTGGCGTAGACCAGTTCGTGGAGCATGCCCTGCTTCCTGATCTTGATGGTAAAGTCGCCCTTCTCGTCGTGGGTTTCGAGGTCGCGGGGAAGCTTGTAGTCCCGCTCGGTGAAGGGGGAATGCTCGAGCAACTGACCGAAGTGATTGCGGTAGCGCTTCGGCGTGTAGATGGGGTCGTTGGATTCGGCGTACAGCAGGCGGTTGTCTTCCGTATTAAAGTCGATCTGGTAGATCATGCCGCGGGGGATGATCAGGTAATCGCCGTACTCGAAGGGGATACTGCCCAGCATGGTACGCAGGGTGCCGCTGCCCTGATGGATGAAGAGTAACTCATCGGCGTCGGCGTTTTTGTAGAAGTAATCCCGGAGCGACTTGCGCGGCGCGGCTACCCCGATCCGGACGTCGCTATTGACCAGCAGCGGTTTGCGGGAGGCGAGAAAATCGTCTTCGGGAGCTACGTCGAAGCCCAGCAGCTTACGGGCCGTGATGGTCTTTTCCTCCGCGATCTTGGGACTCATATCCTGTTTACCGACGATTTCTTTAACCTGAGTGGGCCGGTCGACGTGGTACATCAGCGACGACATTCCATCGAAGCCGACGGTGCCGAAGAGCTGCTCGTAGTAGAGCGATCCGTCCGGTTTACGGAACTGCGTGTGGCGCTTGGGCGGCAACTGGCCAAGGTGATGGTAAATGGGCATGATCGATAACTTTGTTGCTATGACAATTGTTGGTGGCCGGAAGTTTACAAAATGGGCAGCTCACCGGTGGCGACGGTCAAGATAGCGGACCGGCGGCAACCTGATTAGCGAATATTCGCTAAATTAGCCCAAATTCTCAGTTCCATGCCCGAATATGCCACCCTAAACGTTAGTAAACAGGATCGCCTCGCTACGGTCACCATCGATAATGGGCGGGTCAACGCCATCGACACGGCACTCTCGCGCGACCTGGAATCGGCCTTTCTCGACCTCGGTGGCGACGGTACCGTGGGGGGCGTGGTTCTAGCGGGTAAGCCGCACTGCTTTTGTGCGGGTCTGGACGTGAAGATGTTGGCTACCTCCGACAAGCAGGGGCTGCGCGATTTCTTCTCCGCCTACTTGTCGGCACTGCAAACCATGGTCCGCTTCGACAAGCCCCTGGTGGCCGCCGTGACGGGCTACGCACCGGCCGGAGGAACGATCATCGCGCTCACGGCCGACTACCGCGTCATGGGACGCGGAAGCAAGCATACCCTGGGCATGAACGAGTTTAATATGAGCCTGCAGATCCCCCGCATGATGGGCGATATTTTTGCTTACTACTTAGGTGAGCCGGCGGCCTGGGCCAATGTGCAGAACGCGCGTATGTACGACAGCGAAGCCTCCCTTGCGCTCGGACTAGTGAATGAATCGGTAGAGGTTGAGGAAGTGATTGAGCGGGCGGAGGCCCACTGCCGAAAGCTGATGCAGGTTCACTACCCGGTCTTCAAACGCACCAAGCACTACCTCCGGCGGGGGTTGCTCGCGGTGGTAGATCACGAGGTGGAGGAGATGGTAGACACCATTGAGGAGGATTTCGACGATCCGGTTTTCCAGCAGATGACCAAGATGTTTCTGGCCAGCCTGAAGTAGACCGAACCCCTACACCCGCGTGGTGGCGAACAAGCGCCGGAGCCGGTACCGGCCGCTTACGTGGGTCGCGGCGAGCAGCAAACCACCCATGATGGCCAGGTTCTTCACGAAAAAGAGGCTCTGCAGGCGGAAGGATTCGGTCCCCTCGGCCTCCACCCAAAAGTCGTGAACAATGAAGGTGAGCGGCACCCAGTAGATGAGCAGGAGTATGGCCCCGAGCCGCATCCGGTAGCCGAGCAGGATCATCAGGCCACCAAGCACCAGCAGCAGGATCGCGCCGTACAGAAAGAAATCCTGGTTCCAGGTGAGGCCGTAGATGGTCATTGCCTGCCGGTTCAGCTGCTCGAAAGCAAAGTAGTCGTACGCCTCGAAGAAGAAAATAAAGGAGAGGAGAATGCGCCCCAGCAGATCGAAGACATCTTTCATCTTCACAAAGGTAAGCGCGTGCCTTCAACCGGGTCAACGAAAGATGAGAAGGTGGCGCAGCGCTGAACCCGCGGACGATTTACGACAACTTTAGGACGGCCCGACAAATCCTTCCATCACCCACCGGCGTTACACCCTCCATACCTTCAGACTATGCACATTCGACGATTCACGCTGGCCTTCCTGATCGTAGCAACCTTTGCGGCTGCTTCCAGACTTACCGCTCAGCGAACCGCAACGACCGCCACCGCGGCATTTCAGATTCCTACGGTTAACGATACCAGCCTGCTCTGGCGGATTACCGGCGAGGGCATCGAACGGCCCAGTTACCTTTTCGGTACCATTCACCTGATCCCGAGCGATGACTACTTCCTGGAGCCATCGGTCGTCGGGGCGATCAACGATACGGATGAAGTCCTCTTCGAGATCGACCCGCGCGAGATGCAGAACCCCGCTGCCATGATGGGCCTGATGGGCAAGATCAATATGCGCGGCGACACCAGCCTCGAGGACCTGCTTACGCCCGCCCGTTACGACAGCGTGTCCACCTATTTCGCCGCTACCGGCCTGCCCATGTTCATGCTCAATCGTATGAAGCCGATGTTCCTTTCCGCCATGGTCGGACAAGACATGAGCGGCGGCGGTCCGTTTGGGGGCGCGGGCGGCAACGGGATGCAGAGCTACGAGTTCGAACTTTCCGAGATTGCGGAAACCGCCGGGCGGCCGATCAGTGGACTCGAAACCATGGATTTTCAGCTAAGCCTGTTCGATAGCATCCCCTATTCGGTCCAGGCAGACATGCTCTACAAGGCCGTAGCCTCGGAAACGGGCGACGAGATGAAGACTGGCGACAGCGACCTGGAGCGTATGGTTGCGATGTACAAGCGGCGTGCGGTAGCGGAGATGTCACAACTGATTACGGACGAGAGTGCGGGGTACGGCAACTTCGAGGAACTGCTGGTAGTTCGCCGGAATGAAAAGTGGGTCCCGACCATCATCGACCGGTTGGCCGCCACGCCGTCGACCTACGCCGTCGGTGCCGGACACCTGGGGGGAGCGCACGGGGTGATCGCACTGCTGCGCGCAAACGGATACACGGTGGAGCCGGTTTATTAGTCCTGGTTTAGATATTTGCCGCATGATCGTACTCAAGATTGGCGGCAACGTCATCAACAATCCGGCTACATTGCACGAAAGCCTGGATTACTTCGCCAGCCTACTGGAGCCCGCCGTCCTCGTTCACGGGGGTGGACGCAAGGCAAGTCAGGTAATTACCGAAATGGGCCGTGAACCCGTCATGATCGACGGCCGCCGGGTAACCGACCTCGCTACCCTCGAAATTGTTACGATGGTCTACGCCGGCATGCTGAACAAGGACCTGGTCGCCCAACTCCAGGCCCGCGGTACCAACGCCATCGGGCTCAGTGGAGCGGACGGGAATGCGGTACTGGCCCAAAAGCGTCCAGTTAAGGACATCGATTATGGTTTTGCCGGCGACGTGACCGCCGTGAACGCCCCCTTACTGGACGCGCTGCTCCGGCTGGGGCTTCGCCCCGTCCTGTGTCCGATCACCCACGACAGCCACGGGCAACTGTTAAATACCAATGCGGACACCATCGCGAACGAGACGGCAACGGCCCTGGCCGGTATGGAGCATGAGGTGAGCCTGCGTTACTGTTTTGAATTGCCGGGGGTACTCACGGACATTGCCGATCACGGTTCCGTCATTCCGGAGCTTACGCCCGAATCTTACGCACGGTACCGGGCCGACGGGCAGATCGCGGGCGGCATGGTACCAAAACTGGACAATGCCTTTGCGGCCCTGCGGGCCGGAGTGACGGAGGTCGTGATCGGAGACATTGCTTCGCTCAGGGAAGGTAGAGGAACCCGCATCCGGCTAAATCGAGACTGACCTTACTTTTCAATTCCTGCCATGCACTCTACCAGCGCCTCCCGCCAGTGGCGGGGCGTGCCGACGACCTTGGCGATTTTGGCCGTATCGAGTACGCTGTAGGACGGGCGTTTAGCGGGAGTGGGATACTGGCTGGTGGAGATGGGGCGGACATTGCAGGTAACGCCCCCGAGCTCGTGTACGGCCTTGGCCAGGTCGTACCAGGAGCACACGCCACTGTTGCTGTAATTATAGATCCCCGGGGTGGCCGTGGACACGGCCAGCTTGATGGCCGCGGCGGCCAGGTCGGCGGCATAGGTAGGTGATCCGACCTGATCGGCCACGATGGCCAGCTCGCCGCGTTCACGTCCGAGGCGAAGCATGGTGCGGACGAAGTTTTGTCCGTATTCGGCGTACACCCAGCTTGTACGGATGATGTGTGCGTCGGGATGGTGCCGCATAACCTCGTTCTCTCCCTGTAGTTTAGTGCGGGCGTATACACTGGTCCCCAGGGTAGCATCGCTTTCGCGGAGGGGCCGGTTAAAATCACCGGCATAGACGTAATCGGTGCTGAAGTGCACAAATTTTACTCCATTCTCATGACAGGCCGCAGCGAGCCGGCGGGCACCGTCGACGTTGATGCGGTGAGCTTTATCGGGCTCGGATTCGGCGCGGTCGACGGCGGTGTATGCGGCGGCATTAAAGCAAATGTCGGGTTGGGCTTCGGCGAGTGCCACCCGCAGGTCTTCGGGGCGGGTGATGTCGAGGCTCGACCGGTTGTAGGCGAATATCCGCCAGTCCGTAAGTGATTCTTTAGCGGCGGTGATGAGCTTTTGTCCGAGTTGGCCACCGGAACCGCAGATCATTATTTTCTTCATTGGCGGCAAAAGTAAGTATTCCGTTGGTGGGCGTGAGCGGGTCACGGCTCACCCATAAGCTGTACTTTTACCGCAAATCCCCCTCCATGCGTATCATTGGTCGCCTGCCGGATGCCCGGATGCAAATCACCGTGTTCGATAACGACGGCCGCTTTCCGGTCCAGTTCGAGCTGGCGGGTATCACGCAGATCTACCGCTTTCGTAAGGGTGAACGACTAAGCAATATGGGTCACCTGCGGGACTACATCGATGAGCCCTTCCGTGCGGCCGTGCTGCGGCAATTTGGGGAGATGCAACGCATCCAGGCCGGGGTGATCAACCGAATTGAACCACAACACGAAGGCGATCAGCTGCCGGATATCATATAAGCAACCTAAAATTTATGCAAATTTCTGCCGCCGCTCTGGCTAAAATGATTGATGCCACCGTCGATGGCGACCCGGACGTCATAATTACCGGTCCGGCCCGGATTGAAGAGGCAGGTGCCGGGCAAATTACCTTTCTCGCCAATCCCGTATACGAACACCACCTATACACCACCAAGGCCACTGCCGTACTGGTGAGCCGTGAATTCAAACCGAAGACCACCATCAGCCCTACGCTGTTGCGGGTCGACAATGTCTACGAAACCGTCAGCGGCTTGCTGCAGGTGTACGAACAGACCGAGGCAGCTAAAACCCCGCGCCAGGTGAGTCAGCACGCGAGCGTTGAAGCGGATGCGGTGCTTGGCATTAACGTCCGGATCGGCAAATTTTCCGTGGTCAGCCCCGGCGCCCGAATCGGTGACAGCACGGTCATTCTCGATCAGGTATTCATTGGCCCGAACGTCCAAATCGGTGCCGACTGCGTACTGTACCCGGGAGCCCGGGTAATGCGCGACTGCGTGGTGGGCAATAACTGTATCATCCACGCAAACGTCGTGATTGGTTGCGATGGATTCGGTTTTCTACCCGACACGGACGGCATCTACCGTAAAATTCCGCAGGTAGGCAACGTAGTGATTGGGGACGAAGTAGAGATCGGTGCCGGGACGACCATCGACCGGGCCACCATGGGCTCTACCCACATTCGCCGGGGGGTGAAACTCGATAACCTAATCCAGATCGGCCACAATGTAGAAATTGGGTCGAATACGGTGATTGCGGCCCAGACCGGCGTGGCCGGCTCTACGAAGATCGGCGCCAACTGCCGCATTGGGGGCCAGGTGGGCTTCGCCGGTCACCTGACGATCGCGGACGGTACGAACATCGAGGCCCAGTCCGGGGTAGCCCGCCACATTCGCGAGCCCAACCAGGCCTTCGGGGGATCGCCGGCTTCCACCTACCAAAACTGGATTAAAAGCGCCCTGCTTTCCCACCGGTTGCCCGAATTTTACAAGCGGCTTGCCAAGCTCGAAAAAATGATCCTGAAATGAAAATATATACCCGCACCGGCGACCGGGGGGAAACCGGCCTGTTCAGCGGCCGCAGGGTGAGTAAGGCCGATCCCCGCGTCGAAGCTTACGGTACGGTGGATGAGCTGAATGCCTGCATGGGATTGCTGCGGGATCACGTAGCTCCTTCGGATCCGCACGGCTCCCGCGTCCGGGCCCAACTACTTGAACAGCAAAAACTACTGTTCGCACTCGGTGCCGCCCTCGCCGACGACCGGGAGGGGAACAGCTACCAACTACCGGAAGGGGCAAGCGGGATGCTGGAAACGTATATGGATGAAATGGACCGGGAGTTGCCAAAAATGACGCACTTCGTCCTGCCTGGTGGTAGCCCCGCAGTGAGTTTTGCTCACCTGGCGCGTACCGTGTGCCGGCGTGCCGAGCGGCGCACCGTAGAGTTGGCGGAATTGGATTCCGCGATTATCGTATACCTGAATCGCTTAAGCGATTACCTGTTCGTCCTCTCCCGCTACCTGGCGCAAACCGGTAACGTCGAGGAGATTCTGTGGGAGGGCTGAGGCGGAGTTCAGGACGCCGAATCAGTGGGCGGGCCTTCTGGGACCGGCGATTGCGTGGTAGGCGACGTAGCCAGCCATAGCGAGAATCGAAACGATCAGAAGGAGAATGAGGAGTAGGGCGAAAAAATCCATGGCGTTAGTGTTTATCCGTGTAACAATATAATGAAGTTACGAAATTTTCCGCTCCTACGCAATATAATTTACAATTTGACGTAGGCCAGAATTCGCTGTGGCACGGACTCATTTGTTAACCTACGCGGAATGATCCGTTCGTATCATCGGATCACCAGTTTGTCCCCCCTGTTTCGGGAGCATCAATTCTTATCGCCGGGGACGTCTCCGGGGGGTACAACCAATCCTTCGGACAGCCGTTTAACATTTTTCCCCATCCAACTAATCTATCTATGGCCCAGGCCAAGACCCTCGGTGAGCTTAAGGCCACCGGATATACCCCCCGCAGCGTCAAGCAGGAACTGCGCGAAAACCTGATCAAGCGTCTAAAGAATAAGGAAGAAGTTTTTCCCGGCATCATCGGGTTCGACGACACGGTGCTGCCCGACCTTCAGCGGGCAATCCTCAGTCGGCACAGCGTCCTGCTGTTGGGACTGCGCGGTCAGGCCAAAACCCGCATTGCCCGCCTGCTCGTCAATCTACTCGATGAGTACGTACCGGTAGTAGCCGGTAGCGAACTGAACGACGACCCCCTGGCTCCGATCAGCCGCTCCTCCTTCGATCTGATTCACGAAAAAGGCGACGACACCCCGATCGAGTGGTGGCACCGCAGCGATCGGTACGTAGAGAAACTGGCCACGCCTGACGTATCGGTAGCCGACCTCATTGGCGACGTCGACCCCATTAAGGCGGCCACCCTGAAGCTTACCTACGCCGATGAGCGGGTGATCCACTACGGACTCGTACCGCGTGCCCACCGGGGCATTTTCGTGATTAACGAACTGCCCGATCTTCAGGCCCGCATCCAGGTATCGCTGTTTAACATCCTGCAGGAGGGAGACATTCAGATCCGGGGATTCAAGCTGCGACTGCCGCTCGACATCCAGTTCCTCTTTACGGCAAACCCGGAGGATTACACCAACCGGGGCAGCATCATTACGCCCCTTAAGGACCGCATCGAAAGCCAGATCCTTACCCACTACCCGAAAACGTTGGAGATCGCCCGCAGCATCACGGCACAGGAGGCAACACTCACCGAGGAGCAATCGAAGCTCGTCGAGGTACCGGAACTGCTCAACATAATGCTCGAACAACTGTCGTTCGCCGCCCGCGAAAGCGAGTACATCGACGAGAAATCGGGGGTATCGGCCCGCCTCAGTATTACGGCCCTCGAAAATTTGGTCTCGACCGCGGAACGGCGGGCACTGATCAACGAAGACGACCATACCGCGGCCCGAATTACCGATTTCTGGGGGGTGGTCCCGGCCATCACCGGAAAGGTAGAACTGGTGTACGAAGGGGAACAGGAGGGTGCCTACGGAGTTGCCATGAAATTGCTCGGACAGTCCATCAAGACCAGCTTCCTCGAGCACTTCCCCGATCCGACCGATACGGTAGCCGACGGCAGGGGCGGCAGCGATCCCTACGGAGTTATTCGCGCCTACTTCAGCGGCGGCAACGTCGTCGAATTGCTCACCGACGGCAGCAACGATGCCTACCGCAAGGCCCTGGATAATGTGGCCGGGCTACGCAAGTTCGTAGACGGCCACCTCGACCGCACCCTTTCCGAAACCGATACCTACCTGTACATGGAATTGGTGCTTCAGGGACTGGCCGAGATGGAGGTCCTCAACAAGGAAGCCCTGCACAATAGCCTCAACTTCAGGGACATCCTGGCCGACATGTTCGGCAGCGACGACCTGGACTTTAATTAGCGTAACTTTCCCGCCGCAATTTTCGGTCGATGCTATTACTGGTGGGAGCTTACACGTTGGATATGGAGGATGGAGTTCCGGGTCGGGCCCGGGGCATCTCAGCCTATGATTTCTATGCCGGCGAAGGTCGGCTGGAGTTCCGGGGCTATACTCCGACGGTCAATCCCAGCTACCTGTGGGTGGACGAGGCCCGAAAAATCGTATACGCTATACGGGAATGCCCCCAGGAGGGCGGCCCGGGAGTTGTTGCCTACCGGGTAATTCGGGAGCGCAACCGAAGCGTGACGTTCGAAAAGATCAACGACGTTCACACGCCGGGTGACCACCCCTGTCACCTGATGGGCATCGACGACACCCTGGTGGTAAGCAGCTACACCAGCGGCACCCTCGATGTGTTTGCTCGGGGAACGGAAGGCGAACTCGGGGAGCACCTGCAACACATCGAACTACCGCCCGTCAGGCCCGGTCACCCACCCCGCGCCCACTGCACGGCATTTGACCGGCGCCGGAACCGGGCCTACGTTTGCGACCTCGGCAGCGACCGGCTGCTGGTATTCGATCGGTCGGGTGATGGGTGCCTTACGTTACTGGCCGACCACGGGGTGGAGCTTCCCGAAGGTTCCGGACCGCGCCACCTCGCTTTGCACCCATCCGGGGATTACGCTACGATCATTTGTGAATATCACGGCATTACCTTACTGGTCGACCTGAAGGAAGACAAGCCCCGGCTGGTGAAATCCGCACTCTACCTTCCCGAACGGGCCGTCGACCGGGCCAGCGGCGCGGCAATAACTACCGACGCAAGCGGTAAGAACGTGTACGTGAGCGACCGAAAGTACAGCGTCGTAACGGCCCTGCGCCTGGATGTGCGCGAACCCCGCTATCAACCCCGCGATACCTACCCCAGCGGCGGGGAGCGGCCACGGGACATTAACCTGTCGCCGGACGGACAGTGGCTGCTGACCGCCAACGTAAGTGATCATACCATCGGGGTATTTCGCGTTCAGGCCGGAGGTGTTTTACAGTTGCACCATGTGGTGAAGAAGGTCCCTAGCCCCACTTGTCTGAAGTGGATGAAGGGCTGATCAGGCCAGTCGCCGCATCCGTAGCGTAAGGGTGTATCCCGAACGATCGTCGATGGTGAGTTCTGCCCGTAGTCGCTGAGCCCGCATGCGCATGTTGTCCTTGCCCTGCCCCGTTTTGGGAGTAAAGCGACTGGTGGTGTAGGTGGGCGCCTCCTTGCTCTTCGTTCCCACTCCATTGTCACGGATGAACATCTCGAAGGTTTGCGCGAACTGCTCCAACTCGATCTCGACGAAGGTGGCCTTACTGTGGCGGGCGATGTTGTTGATCGCTTCCTTGTAGATAAAATAAAGATCCTGACGCACGTTACCCGCAAGCTCTCTTTCCTGATTGAAGCCGGTGGCCCGAAATTCGTACCGGATGTCGAGGGGCAATAGGACCTCGTCCGCGTGTTCCTGCATACGCTGCAGTAGGTTGCCGATGTTGTCCCGGCGGCTGTCGATGCTCCAGATCACGTCGCTCATCTTCGACATGGCGTTACGGCCGGCCTCCCCGACGGTCTGGAGGCGGTTGCGCAATTTATCGTCGTCCGTCTTGCCCTGTAATAATTCCGCCTGGAGGGTGATGCCGGCCAGCAACCCGCTTACTTCGTCGTGAATGTCGCTGCTGAGCTGGGTTCGCAACTGCTCATTGCGCAGTCGCTCCCGCAATTTGGCCTGCAGGATAAAGAAGAACAGCCCAACGATAACTAGGACGATCACGAACTGGAACCAGGTCTTTTCAATGATGTACTGTCGCACCCGGATGTTGAGGGAGAGCATCTGCTCGCCGTAGTTGCCATTGGCACCGGCCCCCTGTACGAGCAGGCGGTACTTGCCGGCCGGGAGGTTGTTGTAGCGTACGGTACGCTCGTTGCGCAGTTCGCGCCATTCGTCATTAAAGCCCTCCAGCTTGACACGGAACTGGGTCAGGCTGGGTCGTTGGCCGACCGGGAGGGCGAAGGATACCGCAATGCTTTTTTCGTTGGCGCGGACCAGCAGGTCCTTCAGTTCGTCGAGGTTACGGGTAATGGTCCGGTTTTCTCCACGACCGTATACCACGACTTCGGTGAGCATTACATCGGAGCCGGCCGTTTCACTGCTGAAGTCTTCGTCGCGGAATACCGACAATCCGTTGTCGCCACCGAAGAAGTACCGCCCGCTATTGTCGCGGTGAAAGGAAAACTGGTTGAATTCGTTGTTGACCAGCCCGTCCTCGAGGTAATAGCGCCGGAAGGGACCCGATTTAATGTCGTCGGGCAGGTGCACCAGGCCATTGTGGGTAGAGAGCCAGTATCCGCCGACGGAATCGGGCAGAATGCCCACGACGGTGTTGCTGCTCAGGCCATCCTGGCGCCCGTAGCGCACCACCTTTCCGGTGTTGGGGTCCATTATGCGCAGGCCGGCGTCGGTTCCCAGCCACCACTTTCCACCGACGTCTTCGTAGATGCAGTTGATCGTAAAGGCATTCATCTCCACCCGCTCTTCCTCACCAGCCATGCCGCTGAAGAAGGTGGTGCGGCCGGTCCGTGTATCGTAGCCGACCAGCCCCCGGTTGCGGGTACCAAGTAGCAACAGTCCACTGCGCGAAGGATACAGGTAGTTGATGCGTAAACCACGAATACCCTCGTCGTTTTCCTGGCTGTCCTTTAGTTCCACGAAGGCCGCTGAGGACGGAAAAAACTCCAGCAGCAAGCCCACCTTGCGCGGGTCGGAAGCCCCGAGGTACAGCGTACCCTCCGGACTGATGGCCAGGCAAGTGATGGGGTAAGCGGAATCGTAGGTTTTGGTGACTCCGGTAGCGACGTCGTACCGGAAAAGCAGTCCGCCCTTGCCAAAGCCCGGTGGCTGTGCTATTCCCCACACAGCGTCGCGAATTCGATCGTAGGCAAGCTGGGTGGCTTCACGGAGGTTGATGGCCTGCCCTTCGGCGTCGACCAGCGGACGATCCTCCAGTTCGGTACTTCCCCGACGCATAGCGTGCAGGCGGCCGTCCGCTTCCATAATGTAGGTCGTTCCTTCGGCATCCTCGGCCATACCGGTGACGACGTGTCGGTAGAGGTCGTTGGTATTCTTGGTGGTAAGGTAGGTCTGGATCGATTTGACGTACCGCTCCATTACTCCGAGGCCCTCCCGCAATCCGAGGTAGGTGGTTTCGTTGAAGTTCATGGCTACGGCACTGGTGACCAGTCGGTCGATCGGTAGCTCGCGTTCAAACAGTTGGAAGTTGCCGGCCGTATCCACCAGGTAATATTCATCGGGATAACGCCGCCCCAGGATGTCCTCCGTAGCGAGAAAGAGCAGCTGACCGAGTTTATCCTTAAACACCTGGGTGTAGCGGAGCCCGTCGTCCAGGTCCGGTACCGGCACCGGACTCCTCTCCCGTTCCGGCCGCCAACGGAACAAGGGGTAGCCGTCGCGAAAACTCAGGTAGACGTAGCCCCCCGGCCCCTCGGCCATGGTGTAGAACCGCCGCTGACTGGAGGTGCGGGGAAAAAATTTGGTAAGGACCTTTCCCGTTGCCGAGAGGTGGCGAAATCCGTGCTCCTCGTCGTAAAGCAGAAACTGCCCGTTGCTGAGCGGCAGGAGCTCGATGCGCGGGGCAAAGGTGAGCCAGCCGTCGTCGGGCTGATTGAAGATGGTCTTGAATCCACGGTCCGTGTACTCATAAAGCGTCGTACCCTCCTGACCGATGGTGACCACGAACGTGCGTCCGTACTGGTCCGTTTCGATGGCCCGCGGGTAGCCAACTACGCCCGTGCTGGGTACCATCCGGACTTGTTCGACCGAGAAATCGCGGGGATCGAAGCGATCGAAGTAGCCGTAAAACTCATTGAAGGTGATGATCAGTCGGCGGTCGTTGTCGGCCCGGATCGATTCGATGGCTCCCCGGCTCAGCCGCGTTTCGCTCAGGTTGCCCTGTCCGAAACTCAGAAAGGCATGACCATCGAAGCGGTTGAGCCCGTCCATCGTAGCGATCCAGAGGTAGCCGTCGTCGCCGATGTGCAGGTCGTTGATCTCCCGGGTGGAAAGCCCGTCGGTGACCGTGAAGTACTCAATGCGACCAGTCTGGGCGCCGGCACCCGCCACGATCAGCGTCAGAAATAAAAGTAGAATGGTTTTCACAAGAGCGAATGAGCCACAAGATAAGATACGAAAAACCGACGGTAGCCCCCCACTGACGGGGCGCTCAAATTAGACAACCGTTGCCCGAACAACTGAGTTAGTGTTCGGGTTACACTAATACAGGCTATTTAATTTGACACTAGAACACACTTCAGCAAGCTTATAACTCCATAACGACATTGGATATTCCCCGGCACCGTTTTTACGGACCGGGGATTTCTAATTTAAAAAACCAGCTGAAGCCCCACTCCCTCCCCCACGCTCCCCATCAGCAAACGGAAACTATCGTCGCGGTCCTGTGCAATAAAGTAGTTGACCAGATCGAAGAGAAGCAAGAATCCCCCCTGGAGCAGCACACTATTTCCGTAGCCACGCAGTCGCGCAACGTCGGCCCCTACCCGCCCGGCACGCTCCCTGAGGTAGAGTCCACCCATGATGTAGCCTACGTCGAGCCCCGCATTCAGGAGCAGAATTTTTTCAAACCCATTGTTCTTCTGCAAACTGCCAAAGAGGTCCAGCGCGGAGGGATCTTCCCGGGCCGCAGCCACATATCCCAACCCCGCAATGCCCAGGTTGACCACGTTCCAGATGGCGTTCATTTCGTGAAACCGTCGGGTCTCGCCGGAGGTCCCGCTACGCAGCGTAAGCCCCAGTCCGATGTTCCCTACGGCCCACCCCCCCAGCACCAGCATGGCCCCCTTCTGGTGGTCGATGCGGGCCAGGTTTAGGTTCACCGCGCCGTCCAGATTTTGGGCGGTGACGCAGGAGCAAAGCAATAATCCGAAGAGCAAAAGCCACTGGTATCTCATTCCCATCAAATTTAAAACCAAACTACGCCGCTGCTTATTGGTTTCCCTTGCACCCGCGACCCCGCCCCATGATACACAGATTAGCCGGTCACTACCAGACCATCATCCCCAACCTTTTTCGCCGCGTCTCCATCGGCTACCGCCGAGAAAGGATCGATACCCCCGACGGAGATTTTCTCGACCTTGACTGGCTCGACCACCCCGCCAGCCGGAAATTGGTGATCCTTAGCCACGGACTGGAGGGCGACAGCAGCCGGGTATACGTGGCCAGTGCCGCTCACTACTTCGCACGCCACGGCTGGCAGGTCCTGGCCTGGAACTGCCGCAGCTGCTCGGGGGAAATGAACCGTACCCGCAAACTTTATTCCCACGGGCAGAGCGAGGATCTGGAGGCGGTCGTCGACCATGCCATCGCACAAAATCTCTACGACCGCATCGTACTGGTGGGCTACAGCATGGGCGGCAACCTCACCCTGAAGTACTTGGGAACCATGGGTACCAACCGGCCGGCCCAGGTGACCCACGGCGTCGCCTTCTCGGCACCCTGCTTCATCGAGCACAGCGTGGATAGCCTGGAACGGCGCGACAACTGGGTATACAAACGAAAGTTCTACCAGTCGCTGGCCGCGAAAATATCCGCGAAGGAGGCACAGTTTCCGGGTACGGTCGACCTCACTCAACTAGATAAGGTGAAGGTGTGGCGCGATTTCGACCTGGCGTTTTCCGCGCCCATCGGCGGGTACCGTGACCTGGACGAGTTTTACGGCTACCTCTCCTCCGGAAATTACGTAGCCGATACCACGGCGCCGGTGTTGATCGTCAATGCCCAAAACGATCCCATCGTACCGGAGGCCTGTACCCCCGTAGCCCTGGGCAAGCAACATCCCCTGATCACGGTGGAACAGCCACGCCGGGGCGGTCACGTGGGTTTTGCCCTGCGCGGCAAGGACTGGAACCGGATGGACGAGCGGGCGCTGGCCTTCGTAAATGCTGGCTAGCGTTTACTCGATTTCCGGCACCCGTACCAGAATATTCGCCGTCTGCGGCGTTAAACGGATCTCATCGGATATGGGATCGTCGGAAATTCCGGTCGGCACCACCCGCTCGCCGTTCATTACCTGCCGCCACTGCCCCTTCGGTAAATTTATGCTCCTGCGCTCCGCCGCCCCGTTAAGCAGGACCAGGATATCCGACCACTGGTCACCGGGGGCATCCTGGATCCGGTAAACAATGAGCTGCCCGTCGCCGGTCGGCATAAAGGTCAGGTGCTTGGCGATGAGGTCGGTCCGTCCCATCCGGAAGGCCGGGTGAGCCTTGCGCAGGGCGATCAGGTCACGCACGTAGGCACCCGTTGTTGCGTGCTGGCGGACGAGGTCCCAGCGGATGGCGTTGACCCCGTCGCCGCTGTTGTAGCTGTTCTCGTTGCCATCCTTAGAGCGCAGCATTTCGGTACCCGCGTGTAGGAAGGGGATGCCCTGGGAGGTAAGCACCGTAGCCAGAGCCAGGCGTTGCATTCTTTCGCGGACGGCGTCGGGATCCCGTGGATTGCTGATCGCGAGGCGGTCCCAGAGCGTATGGTTATCGTGGCAGCTGACGTAATTGACGCACTGGGTGGGCTGATTGGCCCAGGGGGCCTTGCTGTAATTGACGCTGTCGTAGGCGACCTGGGGATGGGCCGTGGCACCGACGATGCCGAATTTGACCGATTCGGCCCGGTCCTCCGCTCCGCTCACGAAGCCGCGCTCTTCCACGTCGAACACACTCCCCTTGAGCCCGTCCCGCACGTCGTCGCTGAATGCGGCCACCCGGGTCAATTTTTTGGTATTCTTCTTGAGTGCCCGCAAGCTATCGGGCAGGGGACTGTCTCCGGCCGTCCAGCCCTCGCCGTAGAGCAGGATTGTGGAATCGATGCCGTGCAGTGCTTCGCTGACCTCGTTCATGGTAGCGATGTCGTGGATGCCCATCAGGTCGAAGCGGAATCCGTCGACGTGGTACTCGTCGACCCAGTACTCCAGCGACTCGCGGATGAACTTGCGCACCATGGGCCGTTCGGAGGCGATCTCGTTGCCGCAGCCACTGGCGTTGCTGAACGTACCGTCCTCATTGAAGCGGTAGAAATAATCGGGGATCAGAAGCTGAAAGTTGCTGTTTTCCGTCCGGCCGGTGTGGTTATACACCACGTCCATGATGACACGAATGCCCGCATCGTGCAATGCCTTGACCATCTGCTTGAACTCCCGAATGCGCGTCTTGCCGTTGCTGGGGTCGGTGGCGTAGCTTCCCTCGGGCACGTTGTAATTTTGGGGGTCGTAGCCCCAGTTGTACTGCTCCGTGTCGTCGGGTTTGGATTCGTCGATGCTCACAAAATCGAAGCTCGGCAGCAGGTGGACGTGGGTGATGCCCAGGTCGACCAGGTAGTCCAGTCCGGTGGTGTCGCCGCGGGGCGTGGTCGTTCCCCGTTCGGTCAGTCCCAGAAACTTACCCTTGCGGGAGATTCCGGAGGCGGGGTCGATGCTAAAATCCCGCACGTGCATCTCGTAGATCACCGCGTCGGTGGGGCGGGCGAAGGGGGGCCGGCGATCGTCTTCCCAACCCGCGGGATCGGTATCCAATAGGTTCACGACCTGTCCGCGCGTGCCGTTGGTTCCCGTGGCCGTGGCGTAAATGTCGGTCGCTTCCGTGAGCCACCGGCCGTTCAGTTTGATCTGAAAGGTGTAGTAGGTGCCGTCGAGATCTTCCTCTACGGTGGTCGTCCAGGCGCCGTTCTTATCGGCCATATCGACGACGGAAGCGGGTTCGGCTTCGGGGTCATCCGAATCGTAGAGCTTTAGTCGGGCATCCTGGGCCGCCGGCGACCAGAGCTTGAAGGTGGTGGCGGTGGGTTTATAACTTGCGCCCAGGTCGGCGTATGGATACACCGGATAGTCGGCCAGCGTATTGTACTGGGGGCGGGGGTCGGTACAGTTCACAAACAAAAAGCTTAAACAGGCTAGGGCCAATATCCGGTACGGCATCGGTCTACGGTTGGGCATGATCGACAAGGTACTTCAACTTAACGGGACATCAACTGCTCCATCACTTCCCCGAATTGGGGGTGCAGAATGGCTCCCCGGTGGCCGGTGTTGGGGAGTTCGATCAAATCGACCCGATCGGGAGCCGCCTCCTGAATTTCTTCGGCCATCGCGTAGGGGATGAGTCCGTCGCGATCGCCGTGCAGGATCGTAACGGGGCAGTTCGCCCGGGCGATGTGTTCGACGTTGTTCAGTGGGTACTTCAGGATGAAGTCCGGCACCGCCCACAGCCATAAGTTCTTCATGGCGGTTATGCTGGCGTAGGGAGCAACGAGAACGCAGTGCCGCGGATGCGCGGTGGCCGCCAGGTAGCTGGCCATGCCGGTCCCCATGGAGTAGCCCACAAGTAGGATGTTGTCTTCCCCGTAGCGGCGGGCCAGGGTATCGTAAACCAGCCGGGCGTCGGTAAATAATTGGGCTTCGGAAGAAATTTCTCCGCCGCTCTTTCCGTAGCCCCGGTAGTCGAAGAGGTATAGGTCGTGGTTGGTATCGACCAAATCGCGCGTCTGGTACAGGCTGCGGCGGTTGCTGCCGCGATTGCCGTGGAGGTAGAGGATGGCACCATCCGGCTTCTCGTGCTGGAAGCTGAGCACGCTGAGTTCAACCCCGTCGGGGGTGGTCAGCCAGCTTTCCGTTCCCTGCTCGAAGGCGTAATCGCGCGGCAGGGCGTTGGGTCGGAAGATCAGCCGCTCCTGAAAGGCGTAAAGGACGAGGCAGAGCAACAGGTACCCGATGCCCACCACCGCCAACAACCGTTTGATCCATTTCATACCCTCTTAACGATCCACCGACCGCAAGAGTCCCATTCCGGTGATAAAAAAGATCACCCCGACGATGGCCACGCCCCAGGCGTTCTGCCCGAGGGCCAGTTGTCCCGGATTAAAAATGGCCAGTACGCCGAAGGCCAGTCCGATGGCGCCAATAATGGTAAAAACGAGGGCTAAGGATTTCTTCACGGTCTGAATGATTTGGCCGCGAAGATACCATTACGCCAAAAGATCCTCGACCACCCGCCCATGAACGTCGGTAAGCCGGTACCGCCGGCCCTGGTGCTTAAACACGAGCCGCTCGTGGTCAACCCCCAGCAGGTGCAGCATGGTAGCCTGCAGGTCATGCACGTGTACGCCGTTCTCCCGGATGTTGTAGCCGAAGTCGTCCGTGGCACCGTAGACCAGACCCGGCTTCACCCCGCCGCCGGCCATCCAGATGCTGAAACAGCGCGGGTGGTGGTCGCGGCCGTAATTCTCCTTCGTAAGGGTACCCTGACTGAAACTGGTGCGCCCGAACTCGCCACCCCACACCACCAGGGTATCTTCCAGCAGGCCGCGCTGTTTCAGGTCCTTGACGAGTGCCGCACTGGCCCGATCGCTGCTCCTGGTCATCTTCTGAATGTCGCCCGGGAGGTTTCCGTGCTGGTCCCAGCCCATGTGGTACAACTGCACGAAGGGCACGTCGCGTTCCGCCAGGCGACGGGCGAGCAGGCAGTTGGCGGCAAAGGTGCCGGGCTTGCGGGCTTCCTCGCCGTAGAGGTCGAAGACGTGCTGGGGCTCGTCGCTGAAGTCGGTCATCTCCGGCACGCTGGCCTGCATGCGGTAGGCCATTTCGTACTGGCTGATCTTGGAGTCGATCTCCGGGTCGCCCCAGTGTTCCTGCTGGGCACGGTCGAGTTCGGCAAGGGCATCGAGTTCGGCGCGCCGGCCGGAGCGGCTGATGCCATCCGGGTTGTTGAGGTAGAGGACCGGGTCGTTGCCGGACCGAAACTGAACCCCCTGGTGGTGGCTCGGGAGAAATCCGCTGCTCCAGGACTGCATGTTCAGGTTCTGTACGTCCGGCTTACCGCGTGACAACAGTACCACGAAGGCGGGCAGGTTTTCGTTGCTGCTCCCCAGGCCGTAGCTCATCCACGACCCGATACTCGGGCGACCCACCTGCTGGGAACCGGTCTGCATAAAGATCGTAGCCGGCTCGTGGTTGATCGCCTCGGTGTACATCGAATTGATCATACAAAGGTCGCCGGCCACTTCGGCAGTGTGCGGCATCAGGGAACTAAAGTAGCCCCCCGTTTGCGCGCTCCGGGTGAACGGGAAGACCGAACCCACGAGCGGAAAACTGGACTGGGCGGCCACCATGCCCGAGAGCCGCTGGTTGCCCCTCACGCTATCGGGTATTTCTTGTCCCCAGCGCTCGTTGAGCACCGGTTTATAGTCGAAGGTCTCCAGTTGCGACGGCGCCCCCGCCTGAAACAAGTAGATGACCCGCTTGGCGCGGGGAGCGTGGTGCAGTCGGGGCAGTGCTCCCCCTCCGGGTCCGATCGCAGCTTTTGGTCCCGCACCACCCGTCAGCAGCAGGGAACTCAGTGCCAGCCCCCCCAGCCCCTTCGTGGTGGTCTTCAGGAATTCCCGCCGGTTGGCGTGGCGCAGTGCTCGCTGTAGATCGTTCATAATCAGTAAATTTTAAATCTGAAATTTCAAATTCTAAATTTAAAATTTGAAATTGTCAATTCTTATAGTACCCTTCGGTGGAGTTCATGACCGTATTCGCTACCCGCGCCATGGCCGCCACCCGGGCTGGTCCGGCGGAGAGATCCGTTTCGTGGTATCCGGTAGCCAGAAAGTCCCGCGCCGCGCCGGGGTTATCGCTGAAGTAGGTAAGCTCATCTGTATAAAAGCGGGTGATCACGTCGGCCTCCTTTTCCGTAGGCTGCCGGCCCGTCAGGGTTCGGAACACTTCCCGGGCGGCATCCACCTCGCCTTCGTTTTGTTGTAGCGCATTGCTGGCCAGTACCCGACAGGCTTCGATGATCTGTGGGTCATTAAGCAGGACCAGGGCCTGTAGGGGCGTATTCGACCGCTGTCGCCTTACCTGACACTCGCTGCGCAGGCTCGCGTCGAAGACCAGCATGGCCGGCGGCGGGGCGTTGCGCTTCCAGAAGGTGTACATGCTGCGCCGGTAAATTCCGCCCACGCTATCGATCTGGTAACCCGGGAAGAAGGAGTGCGACATGGTTTCTGACCAGAGCCCGTGCGGCTGGTAGGGAAAGGTGGACGCCCCGCCGGTCCGTTCATCGAGCAAGCCACTCACCGCGAGGGCATTGTCCCGGATCATCTCGGCCGAACGGCGGTAACGGGCACCCCGGGCCAGCCAGTGATTATCGGGGTCGCGGTCGGCCAGTTCGGGGCGTATGACGGACGACTGCCGGTAAGTCGCCGAGGTCACCATCATCCGCACCAGCCGCTTCACGTCCCAGCCGCTTTCCCTGAAGTCGACCGCCAGCCAGTCGAGCAGCGCGGGATGGGAAGGCAGCGCTCCCTGATTGCCGAAGTCCTCCACCGATTCCACGAGTCCTCGCCCGAACATCAGGTACCACATCTGATTGACGGCCACCCGGGAAGTGAGCGGATGCTCCCGGTGCGTGAGCCAGCGGCCGAGACCGAGGCGATTTTTGGGCAGATCTTCCGGCCACGGCAGCATGGTTTCGGGAACGTCTGCATTTACGGGTTTGCCGTGGGCATCGTACACGCCCCGGTCGAGGATGTAGGTGGGCCGCATGCGGGTATCGTCGCCCATGACCATCATTTCGCGTACCGAATCCATGGTGACCACCTCCCGCCGGCGCAGGCTACGCAGTCGTTCGCGGCGGGCCCTGAGTTCGGGGTCTTCGTGGAGGGAGCGGTACTCCCGCAACTCCTTTTCGTTGTTACCGCCGGCAAACTCGCCCTGCGGTGCTTCGTACAGGTAACGGGCGAGCAGGTCACCAGCCTCTACGTTCAGTATTCGTACTTCATCCAGTTGTCCGCCGTTGAAGTCGTCGTCGTAGTGGCGCTCCCCGATCGTGAAACCGCCATAGGGCATGTACAGGGTGGCCCGCATGTCGGTGAAGGGGCGCGTACTCCGCACGAGGTGATTGCGCACCACGGTGGGGGTGACCCGGCTGCCGTCGATGTAGATCCGCATGCCGCTCGCGTCGCTGCTTCCGTCGTAGGACCACACCACGTGCTTCCAGACGCCGTCGCGCAGGGGATCGTCTACCCGCAGGTCGATCGACTGATACGGATGGGCGTGATTCAGGCGCAGGTGCAGCCGGTTGCTGTCGACCATCACGTCCCAGCCTTTGTACCCCTGTATCCGCGTGTTGCTGTTGTACATCAGGTGGCCCTCTTCGTAAAACTTGGGGGCCATGATCCAGAAGCTCACCGTGAACGGATCGCTCCGCTCAAACTGCGATGCCGTGCCGTCGCTGACGAGTTGTCCGCCCGAAAGGGATATGGCATTTCCCACTTTTCCCGGGACCACCTTGAGGTGATTGCGCAGCAGATCGGTGGCGGGCGCGAGGTCACGGACCGGTGACGCATCAAAGTTCAGGTGGTGAACGCTGTGTCGGTCTACGTAACGCTCCAGTGCATTTTCGGAGGGCGGCGGGGGCGCAGGTGCAGTGTGTTGCAGCGAGTCGAGTTCCTTCCGTTCCGCCGCGATCATTTGCAGAAGGTAGTTATGGATCAGCTCCGTCTCGGCGTCGGGCAGGGGCAGGGTGGGTCCGGCATTCAACGCGAGGCTGTCGGGGACCATTTGTCCGTTCTCGATGCCGTTGAAGCCGAAGATGGCATCTCCCCGCTCGACGGTGTTGTTGAAAAAACCGAAGAGCTGGTAGTAATTTTCCTGGCTGAAGGGATCGTATTTGTGGTCGTGGCAACGCGCGCATCCTACGGTCAGTCCCATGAAAGCCGTACCGACGGTGTTGGTCCGGTCCGCTACGTTCTCCACCCGAAATTCTTCCGGAATAATTCCGCCTTCGGAGTTCTGCTTGTGGTTGCGATTGAAGCCGGTAGCGACGATTTGTTCGCGGGTCGGCTCATCGAGCAGGTCACCGCCCAGTTGCCACTCCACGAACTGGTCGTAGGGCAGGTTGCGGTTGTAGGCATCGATAACCCAGTCGCGGTACGGCCACATAGCGTGGTGAAGATCGTCCAGGTAGCCTTCCGAATCGGCGAAGCGGGCTACGTCGAGCCAGTGGGTGGCCATGCGTTCGCCGTAAGCGGGCTTGGCCAGCAGGGTATCCACCATTTGCTCGTACCAGTCGGTTTCCGGTGCGGCCATCCACCGGTCGATTTCCTCCAGGGTGGGCGGCAGTCCGTTCAGGTCGAAGTAGGCCCGCCGGATCAGGTAGGGGCGATCGGCCTCCGGAGCGGGAAGCACGTTTTCACTTTCGAGTTTCTGGGCGATGAAGCGATCGACGGAATTGGCGGCCCATCCTTCCCCCGCCTCGGGCACATCAGGTTTCTGCGGCGCGATAAATGCCCAGTGGGGCTTGTATTCCGCTCCCTGTTCGACCCACTTGGTGAGAATGGCGATCTCCTTCAGCGACAGCGTAAGGTGAGATTCCGGGGTGGGCATCATTACGTCCGGATCGTCGGAGTTGATGCGCCGGACCAGTTCGCTGTTCGCCGGATTTCCGGGCTTAATGGCGACTCCGTTTCCGCTGCTCAGTACGGCATAGGCACCGGTTTCGGTGTCGAGCCGCAGATCGGCCTGACGGTGCTGGGCGTCCGGACCGTGACAGGCAAAACAGCGGTCCGAAAGGATGGGTTTCACGTCAAAATTATAGTCAACCTGCGGCGGCAGGGCGGCGTACGCCTCAGCCACTCCATCCTTCAGCTCCGGGCCGCAGGAAGATAATAAACCCACCATGGACAGGGCGGCGGTAAAAATTAATATGGCGCGCAAATCGACTATTTTCTTTGCACTAATTTACCACCTTTAATATTAGCCCGATAAATCGCACTCCTTGCCCTACCTGAATCGCCGTAGATTTCTTACCGTTGCCGGTCTTCCCGTCGTGTTCGCCGCTCGTCTTCCGGCCGGTATCGGATTACTGGGCTTAGAGACGGAGGATCCCCTACCCGGCAAACATCCCGATCTCACCATCCTGAATGACCGACCGGTGAATGCCGAAACCCCACCCCACTTGCTCGACCAACGCATTACGGGTGCAGATCGGCTCTTCGTCCGCAACAACGGCATCGCTCCTGCGTCCCCGCCCGCTGATCCTTCCGCATGGGAACTCCGGATTGCCGGCGAAGCCGTCCCCGAACCCGTCGTATTCACCCTGGCGGAGCTAAAACAGCGATTCGAGCACCATACCTACCAGCTTACCCTGGAGTGCGGCGGCAACGGGCGCAAAGAATTCAGTCCGCCCGCCAGCGGCAACCAGTGGAGTACCGGAGCGGTCGGCTGCCCGGAGTGGACCGGCGTTCGCCTCCGCGACGTGCTCGAAGCCGCTAACTTCGATCGTAAAAAAGCCGTGTACGTCGGCTATTACGGCAGGGACACCCACCTGAGCGGCGACCCGGATAAGGTGGTTATCTCCCGCGGCGTTCCGATCGCCAAAGCACTGGAAGACGAGACGCTGATCGCCTGGAACATGAACGGCCAGCCGCTGCCCCACCTAAACGGATACCCACTGCGCCTCCTCGCCAGCGGCTACCCGGCCAGCGTTTCCGGCAAATGGCTTTCCGAGATTGCGGTCCGCGATCGCGTGCACGACGGCGAAAAGATGGGCGGCGCATCCTACCGGGTACCCTGCAAGCCCGTGGCCCCCGGCGCCGAAGTTGACGACGAAGACATGTGCATCATCGAGGAAATGCCCGTAAAGTCGCTCCTTACTTCCCCTAAAACCGGGGCCATCCTTTCCGACACGAAAACGCTGCCGATCGCCGGCCACGCCTGGTGCGGTTCCGGAGCGGTGAGTAAGGTGGACTACAGCATCGACTTCGGTAGTACCTGGCAGGCCTGTGCCCTCACCAAACCGGCCAATCGGTATGCCTGGCAACACTTTAGCGCACAGATTGAATTCCCGCAGGAGGGCTACTACGAAATTTGGGCCCGGGCAACCGACGATCAAGGTCGGGCCCAACCCATGGTACTGCCCAACTGGAACCCCCGGGGCTACCTCAACAACGCCTGCCACCGCATCGCCATTAAAGTCGTCTGAGGAATGAGATCGCTACGCCATTTTCTGCTGCTGCTCTTCCTCGTCGTCGTTCTGGTACAAGCCTGCAGCACCGATGAAGCGCCGTCCGCTCCCCCACCCCGCCGGGAAAACATCGTCGACGGCCTCGACTCCCTCACTGGACTGATCGCGCAGGGAGACTACCGCCTGGTCAAGGGGAACTGCCTGGCCTGCCACAGCGCCAAGCTCATCACCCAGAACCGCGCCACCCGCGAAGGTTGGCTCGACATGATCCACTGGATGCAGGAAACGCAGGGACTGCCCGACCTCGGCAAAAACGAAGGGCCGATCGTCGATTACCTGGCTACCTACTATGCCCCCGAAGAGACGGGCCGGCGGCCGCCGCTGGATAGCGTGGAGTGGTATATTCTCTCGGCGGCCGGGGGCCAGTCGTCGGCCGAGCGATAGCTCGTCCGCCGACTAGGGGTGGAGGTTCAATCTCACTCGGCGGACGAAGCTCGTGCCTCGCTCGGCCGACGAGGGAATGCCGTCGGCCGAGCCTAAGCTCGTCCGCCGGCTAAGTCAAGGTACTCGGCGGACGAAGCTCGTGCCTCGCTCGGCCGACGAGGGGTTCGCTCGGCCGACGAGGGTTACCGGTTGATCACGTTCTTGAAGCGGGGCCGTTTCGGGGTTACGTCACCCAGTTCGGCCTTTTTGGCGGCTTCGTACTGGGAGTAGTTGCCTTCGAAGAAGCGGATGTTGCCTTCGTCTTCGAAACTGAGGATGTGGGTGGCCAGGCGGTCGATGAACCAGCGGTCGTGGCTGATGACCAGTACGCAGCCGGCAAAACTGTCAAGGGCGTCCTCCAGTGCCCGCAGGGTGTTGATGTCGATGTCGTTGGTGGGCTCATCGAGGAGGAGCACGTTGCCGCCCTCGCGCAGGGTCATGGCCAGTTGCAGGCGGTTGCGCTCACCGCCGGAGAGGACGCCTACTTTCTTTTGTTGATCGGCACCGGCGAAGTTGAAGCGGCTTAGGTAGGCGCGGGCGTTAACGCTGGAGTTGCCGACCTCGATCATATCGTGCCCCTGGCTCACTACGTCGTAGATCGTCTTGTTGCCGTCCTGCAGCTGGGTGTGGGCCTGGTCGACGTAGCTGATCTCGACGGTATCGCCGATCCGGATCTCGCCGCCGTCGGGTTCCTGCTCGTTGACGAGCAAACGGAAGAAGGTCGATTTACCGACGCCGTTCGGACCGAGGATTCCCACAATGGCGTTCTTCGGGATGGTGAAGGTGGCATTGTCGAAGAGGAGACGGTCGCCGAAGCCTTTTTTCAACTGCTCGACTTCGATCACGACATCGCCGAGGCGGGGTCCGGGTGGAATGTAAATCTCCAGGTTTTTCTCCCGTTCCTTGCCTTCGTCGCCGGCGAGCTTGTCGTAGGCGTTGAGGCGGGCCTTGCCCTTGCTCTGCCGGGCCTTGGGGGCCATCTTGATCCACTCGAGCTCGCGCTTGAGGGTCTTTTGTCGCTTGCTCTCCTGCTTTTCCTCTTGGGCGAGGCGCTGCGATTTTTGTTCCAGCCAGCTGCTGTAGTTGCCCTCCCAGGGGATGCCCTCGCCGCGGTCGAGTTCGAGGATCCAGCCGGCTACGTTGTCGAGGAAGTAGCGGTCGTGGGTTACGGCAATGACGGTGCCGGGAAAGCTCTGGAGGTACTGTTCCAGCCAGTGGACCGACTCGGCATCCAGGTGGTTCGTGGGCTCGTCGAGCAGCAGGATGTCGGGGTTGCTGAGCAGCAAGCGGGCCAGGGCGACGCGGCGGCGCTCACCACCTGAGAGTACGGCTACCTTGGCATCATCCGGCGGACAGCGCAGGGCATCCAGGGCCGTATTCAGGCGGTTGTCGAGGTCCCAGGCGTTGCGATTTTCCAGTTGCTCCATGAGTTCGCCCTGCCGCTCGATGAGTTTGTTCATCTCATCGTCGCTCATGGGCTCGCTAAACTTCAGGTTCACGGCATCGTATTCCTTCATCAGGTCGACGGTCTCCTGCACGCCCTCCTCCACGATCTCGCGCACGGTCTTGGTGGGATCCAGGGTCGGCTCCTGTTCGAGGTAACCGATCTTGTAGGTGCCGTCGAAGACGACGTTGCCTTCGTAATTTTTATCCACGCCGGCGATGATCTTCAGCAGGGTCGATTTACCGGAACCGTTGAGGCCCAGCACACCGATCTTGGCGCCGTAGAAGAAACTCAGCCAGATGTTGTTGAGTACTTTCTTGTTGGCTCCGGGGAAGGTCTTGGAGACCCGTTCCATGGAGAAGATGATCTTGTTATCGGACATAGCTTTATGGGTTGTGGTAGGTTAGCGCCGGGGAGACGGCAAAGAACGCCAAATTTCGTTGTCCACCAACGTTTCCACCCGGTCAATGAAGCGACGAAGCGCGGCGGGAGCATCGTAGTACACCGTTACGGTACGCGGCCTACCCTCCACATCGGGCAGCATCAGTCGGGTGAACTGGAGGTCGGTAGGCAACTCGTCCTCTTCCGGGTAAAGGGGCGCAAACGTCAGTGTACGGAGGCTATCGATTCCGGCACTCAGCTCCCGCGCGGCAAACCCATCGAGCTCACGCTGGTAAGTCCCCTTGCCCATCAAGCCGTTACGGACGGAAAGCAGTAGGAGCCCGTCCGGCATGACGCGTAGGGTGTACACGTCGCAGTCGCCGTAACAGGCCGACTTAAAAAATTCCATGACCGGTGCCACCTCGGCAACGGCGGTTTCGCTGGGAGCGACTTCGGCACCTACGGGAGCGCCTGTTGCGGGGCGAGCGGTATTGCGGCGATCCATCATATCGCGGACGGCCTGCTTATCATCGTCGTCCAGCCTGCGCTTCCCCTGTGCTTCCGGCACCGCGGGTCGCTCCGGCAACTGATCGGAGATTGCAACGTCCGTAGTCCCGGCCTCCGGTTTTGGCACGGCCGGAGGGGGCGGCGTGGATGCTACGCGGGTCGGCTGACGGGAGCAGGAAAAGGTCAGCGCGAACAGCAAATACAGAAGGGCCAGTTTGCGCATGGTCGACGGACTTACTTTTTCTTAGACTGAGCGGAAGATTGTTGGCGCTGCTGCTCCTTGAGGGCTTCCTGCAGGCGGGCACTGAAGCCACCCTTTTTCTTCGGCTTTTCCTTATTCGCGTTGAGCTTGGCCCGCAACTTATCGTCGTCGATGATAAAGTTCTTGGTGACCAGCGTCTGGGCGATGTTGAATACGTTGCTGAAGAACAGGTAACACGTCAGACCGGCCGCGAAGCTGTTGAAGAAGCCCAGGAACATCACGGGCATGATGTACTGAAAATACTTCATCATCGGCTGGGCCGAGTAGTCCATGTGGCGGCTGTTGTAGTAGGCGTAGATCACGGTGGTGATGGCCCACAGCACGGCAAACAGGCTCAGGTGACCCTGCATGAAGGGAATCCACTCCGGCAGGCGCATGATGCTGTCGTAGGTGCTCAGGTCATTGGCCCAGAGGAAGTTCTCCTGGCGGAAGGTGATCGAGGCCGGGAAGAAGCGGTAGAGGGCAAACCAGATCGGCATCTGTAACACCATCGGCAGACAGCCGCCGAGTGGACTGGCCCCGTATTCCTGGTACAGTTTCATGGTCTCGACCTGGGCGGATTGGGAATCGTCCTTGTGCTTGGCCTTGATCTTTTCGATCTCCGGCTTCAGCACCTGCATTTTCTGATTGCTCACCAGCATCTTGTAGGTCAGTGGGTAGACCAGCATTTTGACCAGCAGGGTAAGGACAAGGATCGCGATGCCCATGTTGCCGATGAAGCCCGACAGGAAGTTGAACAGCGGCCGGATCACCCAGCGATTGATGGTACCGAAGATCGAGGAGCCGAAACTGACCACGTCCGATAAATCGTAGCCGATGGCCCGTAGCCGCTCGAACTCGTTAGGACCGACGTAGAATGACATACCGAAGGTTTCCGATGCGGAGCTGCCGATTGGTAGGTTGAGGTCGGAGACCAGCAGCTTGAGCTCGTCGTCGCTGAGTCTGTCCTCGTCGGCTACCGTAGTGAGGACCGCACTGCTGAAGCGATCGTCCGCGATCAGGGCGGAGGTAAAGAACTGCTGGCTGCCCGCCACCCACTTCAGGGGCTGGTCGTCGAGCGTTTCGGTGTCGTCGCTGGTACAGGAGCAGTAGTCGGTATCGTCGTCGACGGGCTTGTAGTACAGGGTCGAGTAGCTGGCCTCGTACTGGCTGTTCTTCTCGATCTTGTCGAGGTGATTTTCCCAGTGAAGACGCACCGTGCCGTCGGTATTTGCCATGACGGTGTTGAGCCCTTCGAAGCGAATGTCGTAGTCGATGAGGTAGGTACCGTCGGTCAGGGTGTACCGCTGTTCGAAGTAACCGCCGCCCTCCACCGGGGCCCGCATGGTGAGGGTTTCTCCCTCTACGGTGGGCGTGAAGTAGAGGTCGCTCGTCCGTACGCCGTCGCCGGCCACGCCGTTGACGGGTATGATGTACTCGAATTTGTTCTTTTCGTCCTCGAGCAGGAGTAGCGGAAGGTGCAGTTCTTCCTTACCCTCCCTTTCCACGACCTTGGCGTAGTTTTTGAGTTCCGCCTGGCGAATGGTTCCGCCCTTGGTGCTGAAGGTTACCTTCATCAGGTCGTTCTCGATCACGATGTCCTGGGCGGTTCCGGCGGCGGCGGTGGCGAAGGCGCCGAAGCGGCTACCGTACTGCACCTGGCGCAGTGAGTCGGAGAGCTCCGCCGGTGATGCAACGTCGGTTTGGGCCGGCAGCTCCTCCCCTGCCCGCAGTTCGGCTTCGCTCAGGGCAGCGATGGAATCCTGGTAACGCTGCTCCATCTCGATCTCGGCGGCACTGGGCGCGGCCACGTACTGCCAGGCCAGGAAGAGCAGCATGATGAGGACGATACCAATGATGGAAGTTCTGTCCATCTCCATAGGTTGTTCTTTTTCCGTATCTAAGGGGAACCTGACGGGTACTGACGGGTTCCTTTTGGGGCCGCAAAGGTACGCACCAATCGCTTATGCTTCAGTTGACAAAAGACGAATCGCGCTCTCCCGAAGAGCAACTCCTGGAACAGGCGTACCTGAATGCCCGCTACACCGTAAACGGCATTTCCCTGAAAATAGGTGAGCCCCACCCTGAATTTGACCGCTGGCTGTCCGAACGATCCGCCTTCCGGTACGCCATTCTGACGGCGCACAACCCCCAATCTCGCCCGCTCGCCCCAACCGTCAACCAGGCGCGCAACGATACGCTGCAAGTCCTTCTCGACCAACTCCAACTGGAATACGTACCCGCTTCCGGTGAGGATCCCGCAGGAGTCTGGCCGTCCGAAACGGGTTTCTGTATTCTCGACGGCCGGCCCACCGCACCCCGTGAGATCGGCCGACTCTACGAGCAGTATGCCATCGTAGTGGGTGAACGCGGTGGTTCGCCGGGTTTACGCTGGCTCTGACCCGGCCCGGTAGATCGCCTCGATGACCCGCACCACCGTACGTCCCTCCTCCGCCGTAGTGGCTACCTCTGCGCCGTTGTTGAGCACATCCACCACATTGTCGATGACGAAGTGATGGTTGGCGGCCGACCCCTGGTAGGGGCCGTAGCTGTTAGGGGGAGCACTGGGCGGGAGCGCAGGAGCAATGAGTCCCTCGACGTGGCAGTACCGTAACTCGTTCATGTACTGCCCCCCCAGCTTTACCGTACCCCGGGTACCGATCACGGTGAGCGTAGACTCAAAGTTCCGGTCCCAAATAACCGTGCTGAAGTTGAGACTCCCCATCCCCCCGCCCGGCAGACCGAAGTGGACCATGCCGGAATCCGCGAACGGGTGAATCGAGCAGTGTGTTTGGTTTGCCAACTTGACCCGATCTACCGTGATCTCCCCAAAGGTCCAGCAGAGCAGGTCAATGAAGTGGGCAAACTGCGTAAAGAGCACTCCACCATCGAGATCGCTCCGCCCGTGCCAGGGGTGTGAACTTCCATCCGGCAGCAGATAATAGCGCTCGTCGCGGTTCCAGTAGCAGTCCAGGTGTACCTGTAATATTTCCCCCAGCGTGCCCGCATCGACGATCTCCTTCAGCCACGACGAGGCGGGGCTGTACCGATTCTGCATCACGCCAAATACTTTGCGTTGGTACTGATTTGACGCCGCGATCAACGCATCACATTCCGCAACCGAAAGCGCCATCGGTTTTTCAATTACTACGTGTCGTCCCGCTGCGAGGCACTGTTGGGTCTGGACAGCATGCAGCCCGTTCGGAGTACAGATACAGGCCACATCAAAAGCTACCCGCTGCAGTAGGGCCGCCAGATCGCTGTCGTAGGCGATCTCCCGGTCGACCCCCTCCGGCCACCGGACCGAACCCCGGGGCAGAATGTCGCACACAGCTACCAGATCAGCCTCCGGGTGGGCACCGATCAGCGCTGCGTGGCGCCGCCCGATGTGGCCGAGTCCGACAACGGCAAAACGAATGGGCATAACTAAGGGTGGTTACGGGTGATGTTGCGGGGGGCGAAGTTAGTGTTTTGCACCGCTCCTGCGTTCCCGCCCAAAAATCAGGCCGATTGGCGGACGACCCCCTCTTCCCTAAGCACGTATGTTTCACCGGTTTCCGGACAGGTGGCAATCCCCGCGGTGTCGAAATGCAGGCGGTGGCCCGCCGCGCTTACGTATCCCAGCAAACGGGCCGGAGTGCCGACCACCAGACCGAAAGCGGCTACGTCTGCGGTCACCACCGCACCGGCACCGACGAAGGCGTATTCGTGAAGGGTCACTCCGCAAACGATGGTGGCATTGGCCCCGATCGTTACCCCATCGGCAAGCACGGTCGGGGTGTACTGCCCCCGGCGATCAATGGCCGAGCGCGGATTGCGGACGTTGGTAAAGACAGCCGACGGACCGATAAACACGTTGTTTCCCACCTGGAGCCCGGCGTACAGACTCACGTTGTTCTGCACCTTGCACCCATGGCCCAGCCGTACCCCGCCGGCGATGAAAACGTTCTGTCCGATGTTGCACCGCTCGCCCAATTCGCAGTCGGGCATCAGGTGACTGAAGTGCCATACGTTACAGTCGGCTCCGACGCGGGCACCCGGGTCGATGACCGCCGTAGGATGAGCGTAGTAGTTCACCTAGAAAAAAATGAGCAGGCCGAGCCCCCCGATGAGCAGAAATTTGATTTCCATGCTGAGTTGGTGGTAGTCCACCTGCTGCCGGGCCCGGGCCAGTTGCAGCAAAATGGCCGTGATGGCCAGCAACAAGATGCCGATACAGATCAGCATGGGAGGTTGCATGAAGGCCGGCCAGCCCAGGAAAACGGGACTCAGAATGCTAAGTATGACCATAATGCCCAGCACCAGCGCCAACCGACGGCTGGTCGCCACACCAAGCAGTACCGGTAGCGTCCGACGACCCTCCTGGCGGTCGCCGCGAATGTCCTCCAGGTCCTTCACCAATTCCCGCAGGAGGGTTGCCACGAAGGCGAAGGCCATAAACAGGATGCAGACCCGCACGGTGTCCAGTCCGAGCGACGGATTGAGGTCGATGAGGGCAGACAGCGCGCGGCGTTCCGTAAGCACCAGGATACCGGGCACGCCGGCACAGTACAGCGCCACCAGTAGATTTCCTACGAAGGGAAGTTTCTTAAGGGTGGCGCTGTAGAGGGCCAGAATGCCGATCGCCAGGGGGAAGATGAACAGCAGTTGCAACTCATGCAGACGCAAGGCGAGCAAGAGGGCAAACAGGTAACCGACAAAGACCATAGCCGCGAAGAGCCACTGCACGTTGTGCCGCCCGATCTTGAGTACCATGTTCTTTCCGGGCCGGTTGATGGCATCGATTCTAACGTCGCGCAAGTCGTTGATCAGGTAGCCCGATGCGGTGATGGCGAGGGTGACCAGGCAGAGCTCGAAAAATTTCCACGGGCGCAGGACCCCTTCGATCCCCTCGACGTCGAGGGCGGGAAGGATGATCCGGTAATACACCAATATCTGGGTTAGGGCAACGACCAGCAAGTTTTGCAAGCGGATCAGCCTGAAAAAATCCAGTATTGGCAAAGGCGACATAAAGTGTTACTTCTTCAACAGCTCACGGCTGATGACCAAACGTTGAATCTCGGAAGTTCCTTCGCCGATCGTGCACAATTTACAGTCGCGGTAGTATTTCTCGGCAGGATATTCCTTGGTAAATCCATATCCGCCGAAAATCTGCACGGTATCGTTCGCTACCCGAACGCAGGTTTCCGAGGCGAATAGTTTGGCCATGGCCGATTCGCGAGTCATGGGCAGACCGGCGTCCTTGAGCCGGCCCGCATTGCGGGTCAGCAGCTCCGAAGCCTCGATCTCGGTGGCCATATCGGAGAGTTTGAAGGCGATGGACTGGAAGCGGCTGATGGCCTTTCCAAACTGTTCGCGTTCCTGGCTGTAGGCTAGTGCGGCCTTCATAGCCCCCTTGGCGATACCGAGGCTAAGGGCGGCGATGCTGATGCGCCCGCCGTCGAGGATCTTCATGCTCTGAATGAATCCTTCGCCTACTTCCCCGAGAATGCGGTCGGCGGGGAGGTAGCAGTTCTCGAAGATGATTTCGGCCGTTTCACTGGCACGCATGCCAAGTTTGTCTTCCTTCTTACCACCGCGGAATCCTTCGTCGCCGCGCTCGACGATGAAGGCCGTCATGCCGTGGCTGTCGAGCAACTCTCCGGTACGGGCGATCACTACGGCCACTTCGGCACTGATACCGTGGGTGATGAAGTTCTTGGCGCCGTTCAGGATGTATCCGCCATCTTCCTGGCGCTCCGCTACCGTACGCATGCGACCGGCGTCGGAACCGGTATTGGGCTCGGTAAGTCCCCAGGCACCCAAGTGTTCGCCGCTGGCCAAGGCGGGCAGGTATTTGTTCTTCTGCGCTTCGCTTCCAAACTGGAGAATGTGGTTGGTACACAGGGAGTTGTGGGCCGCGACGCTGAGTCCGATGCTGCCGCAAACCTGGGCGATCTCGTCGATCACGGTGATGTATTCGGCGTAGCTCAGTCCGGTACCACCGTACTGTTCGGGGACCAGTACTCCCATGAAGCCGTACTCGCCCATCTGGTGGAAGAGTTCCCGGGGGAAGTGCTGGCGTTCGTCCCAGTCCATGACGTGGGGGAAGATGTGGGTGCGGGCGAAATCGGCGGCGCTCTGCCGGATCATTTCCCGCTGCTCGTCTGTGGTGGTCTGAGCGGCGGTGGACATTGCAGTCATGGGGCGATTATTTTGAAAGGGCTTATACTAAAAGGGCGAAAGCGAACAAATGTTAGTGGCCGGGCGACCAAAATGACGTGAGATCGCATTTATCTCCCCTGCCGGGAATCAGGGACCAGTTTGCGGGGGCCCGGTGGGCAGGCGAACGGTCGAAATTAAACGCGGTCACAAATTCGTTCTTTTTACGTTCGGCAAAGCTACGCAAAACCGGTATCACTTTGTTTTTCGCTACCGATCTGGCGTGTCGTCCGGACCGCAATCACCGCCGTATACCTTACTAACACGGGGTTCGGGCGATTGCACACGCTTCACTGTCGGGGCCGGTACAATGTCGTTTTTTATACACTTTTCACCCGCCCCTATGACGCTGCTCCCGGATAATTACCTTTGCGGCATGATGCAACCCAGTCAGAACCGCTCGCGTGCCCAGGAAAGCCGGGCCGCCGTACAGCGCCTCTACATCGCCATGCGCCACCTGCTCATCCGCGGCAGCTACAAACCCGGCGGCATGAGCGGTAAGACCCTGCTCGATAACCTGATGATCCTGCGCCCCGAGATCTACGGGTCCATCACGGACCAGGAGCGGGTGGAACTGAACGGCCTGCACTACGTCTTTCAGCGCCTGCCCCAGGGCATCGAGGAGTGCCGCTTCATTCGCCTCATCACGCGCGAGGGGTACGAGCACAGCCACTTCGAACCCATCGTGCCCCCCAAGCGCCGCCGCAACGCCTACCGCATCGATACCCTGGAGATGTACATCGAGATGACCCGCGGGCGCAGCGACATCTACGACATCCTTACCCACCTCACCTTCCTCTACGCCGAAGCCAATAAGATCTACCGCAACAGCCTCGACAGCAAGGGACGGCAGAAACGGGAATGGCGATTGCTGGCCGAGATCGTTGAGAAGGAAAAAAAGGGGGAAGAATTTAAAATCGAAACCGCCTACACCTACCTCAGCACCCTGCTGGGCCGGACCTACGACGAGATCGTCCACGCCTGCCGCCGGTTCGCGGAGGAGGATATGGTCAACTCCCTGTTCCAGATCACTTACTGGCTGGGGCAAATGGCCAAGGACGAGATCGAATCCGACCTGGATCGCGAAATTTCCTTCTCCAGCTCCCTGCGCGAAAAAACGGGTCACCACTACTACGGTGAACTGTGGGCGGAAGCGGTCAAGGAAGTCCTGCTCGAACGGGGACTCATCGAGCGACCCCTGCACATCGTGAGTGCCAATCTGCACAGCACAATGAATGCCCTCTTTGCTCCCGCGGCCACCGCCCAAAAGTTGCGCGGCAGCCGCTCCGTGTTTGATGTAGCCCGGGCACTTTCCCAGCCCGAACACCGGCCGCTCCGGCAGACGGTCACCACCATGGCCCTGAAGAACGGAATGACGGAACTCGTCGACACCAGCGGCAGCAACATCGGCGTGCAGATCTTCGATACGGCCGCCATGGACCCCAAACTGATCAGCGCCGAACTGGAATTCTCCCCGGCCCCCGCCCCCGATACCGCGCCGGTGATCCTGGTGATGGACTACGCCTTCGGAGAGCAGGCCTACGAGAGTATGGACGAGCTGCTGCGCCCCTACCACGTGCCGGGCTCCGACAAGGTTTACGACATGCCCGTGGCCAGCATCAACATCATGGGGAAGGCCGGCATCCTGGAGGGCATCAAGGGCGACCTGATGATCCCCGACGCCCACATCTTCGAGGGAACGGCCGATAACTACCCCTTCGTGAACGACTTTACCGCCGATCGCTTCGAAAACAACGGGTTGGGAGTTTTCGCCGGCCCGATGGTAACGGTGCTCGGCACCAGCCTCCAGAACCGCCAGATCCTCGAATACTTCGTGGAGAGCAGCTGGCGGGCCGTCGGACTGGAGATGGAGGGCGCCCACTACCAAAAGGCGATCCAGGCGGCTACCCACATTCGCAAGAGCGTCAACCCGGACCTGCGGCTCCGGTATGCCTACTATGCCAGCGACAACCCCCTCGTGACCGGGCATACCCTGGCCAGCGGCAGCCTCGGCGTCGACGGAGTGAAACCGACCTATTTGATCACGGTGGAGATACTAAAGAGCATCTTCCAGTCGTAAACCTCACCTATGCGTCACCTACTGTTGTGCCTGGTCCTGACGACCGGCAGCCTACTGCCCGCCCAGACCACGGTCTCGGATTCCACTTCCACCCAGCAGGGAGGTTTTCTATCCGTCTTCCGTTCTTCGGAACGCTACGCGGTTAATCCGCTGGTGAGCATCCCCCTCATCGCGGGCGGGGCTTACGTGAGCCAGCAGCGCCTGATCGCCCTGCAGGACAAGCCGGATATTCCCGTGGAGGTCATTCAGAACCTGGACAAGAACGACATCAATCGCTTCGACCGGATCGCCGTGACCCGTGATTACGACAAGCACAAACAGGCGCTGATCCAGTCCGACTACTTCTTTAACACCGGACAACTGGCGCCCTTCGCCCTGTTCTTCTGGAAGAAGTACCGCCGCGACTGGTTCGACATTACGCTGATGTACCTGGAGGCGCAGACGACGCAGGGGCTCTTTTATGGTTTCGCTCCCTTTGGCCCCACCGGGATCGACCGCTTTCGACCCGTAGTTTACTACGACGGGATCGACGTCGACCGGGAAACCGACGGCAACAACCGCAACAGCACCTTCAGCGGCCACGTATCTACGATGTCCACCGGCTTTTACTTCATGGCCCGTATGATCGACGATTACAACCCCGACTTTACTACCGGCCAGCGTATTCTGCTGTACACCGGCGCTACCCTGCCCTCCCTCTACGGCGGGTGGTTGCGCATCAAGGGGGTCAAGCACTACCCCTCCGACGTTTTCATCGGCCTCGGGGTGGGCGCCATCAGTGGCATCGGCGTCCCGTCGCTGCACAAGTGGTGGAAAAAGCGCTACGCCAGCGACCTGGTCGTACAACCGGTATACGGTGGTGGAGCGGGCGGATTTTCCCTGGTGCTGCGGTACTGACCCGAACGAACCCCGGTCGGCGGAATTCAGTTGGTAGATTAATTTAACCCCGACTGGATGTTCCGATTTATACCCGGCTTTTGCCTGATTCTGTCCTTCTCCCCACTTTTCGCCCAGCAAAGTTCCCCGCCCGACCCGCAGAACGAGCCGGTGTACCGCGTTAGGACGCTCTACGAAGGCCTCGGTGGGCTTGCGCTCATGCTGGGGAGCACCGCCGGCATCGAAAGCCTGAGAAGGAAACCGGACATCGACGATGCCACCCTCATCCGCCTACAGGAGACCGAAACGGGCCGCCTCGATCGCTGGGGACTGGAGCAGGATGCGCTCAAGCGATTTCGGGGGGAGGATGCCAGCGACCGGGTGTTCAATGTATCCATTCTGCTGCCTGCGACCCTCTTCGTAAGCCGAAAGTTTCGCAAGGATTTCCTGGACATCACCGTGCTCTACCTGGAGGCCCACGCGCTTTCCGCGGCTACCTACGCCTTCAGTCCGCTCGGCCCGCGTTTCATTGACCGGTACCGGCCGGTGGCGTACTACGACGAGTTGAGCTTCGAGGATCGCCGGGCCGGTAACAACCGCAATGGTTTCTTCAGCGGCCACGTCAGCACCACGGCGGTGGGTACCTTTTTCTTTACCAAGGTGCTGTCGGATTACAATCCCCAGTGGACGGGCGGGCAGCGGGCCATTGCCTTCACCCTTGCCGCCCTGCCACCGGCCTTCGTAGGCGTGCAGCGGGTGCGTGCCCTCAAACACTTCCCTACCGATTCGGTGGTCGGCCTCGGGGTCGGTGCCTTCTTCGGCATCATGGTGCCCCACGTCCACAAGGTGTGGGCGGATAACCACCGGACGAGCCTTTCCATCGGGGGCGGATATTCCGACGGAGCGGGCGGAGCAGGCTTTACGCTAACCTTTTAGGGCGGGCGCGCGGGTGCAGTGAAATTCCATTTAGCAGGCTATCTTTCCTGCTAATTTAAGTTTACCCGCATGCTCGATCTGCTCTCCGTTCACGATACTTCCACGGCCGATATTTCGTACCGCCACGTCGGCAGCACCGACATCACGCGCTACGAGAAAATGCACGTCGAAGTGTTCAAGGATTCGGGTAAGGCCTCCATCGCCGTAGCCCACGAAATGGCGCAACTCATCCGGGCCAAGGCGGGGCGCGGGGAAAAGTGCGTGCTCGGTCTGGCTACCGGCTCCTCCCCCATCCGCGTGTATGCCGAACTGGTGCGCATGCACAAGGAAGAGGGGCTCGACTTCGCCCACGTGATCACCTTCAACCTAGATGAATACTTTCAGTTGGAGCCGGGTAGCCGGCACTCCTACTGGTATTTCATGCACGAGCACCTGTTCAATCACGTAAACGTACGTCCCAAGAACATCAACATTCCGAAGGGAAATATCCCCCTGGACGAGGTCTACCAACACTGCATGGACTACGAGGCCAGGATCGACCAGGCGGGCGGACTTGACTTTCAGCTGCTCGGTATTGGCCGGACCGGTCACGTCGGGTTTAACGAGCCGGGATCAAATTCCCGTTCCCTCACCCGCCTGATCACCCTCGATCACCTGACGCGGGTCGATGCCGCGGGCGACTTTCAGGGCATTTCCAACGTTCCCACCCGCGCCATTACCATGGGCATCCAGACCATCAATAAGGCACGCAGAATCGTTCTCCTGGCGTGGGGGCACAAGAAAGCGGAGATCATACAGCGCACCGTCGAGGGGGAACGCACCTCCGAAATCCCGGCCACCTACCTCCAGGACCATCCGAACGTTACGTTTCTGCTCGACGAAGAATCCAGTGCCGACCTGCGCCGCTTCAGCACGCCCTGGCTGGTGGGTCCCTGCGACTGGACCGAAACGCAGGAGCGTAAGGCCATCATTTGGCTCAGCCGCCACGTCGATCGGCCGATCCTCAAACTGACCGAGCGCGATTACAACAGCAACGGCATGTCGGACCTGCTGGCCCTCCACGGGACCGCCTACGAACTGAACATTCAGATGTTCAACATCCTGCAGCGTACCATCACCGGCTGGCCGGGGGGTAAATACGGCGTAGACGACTCCCAGCGGCCGGAGCGGGCCGATCCGGAACGCAAGCGGGTGATCATCTTCAGCCCACATCCCGACGACGACGTCATCTCGATGGGGGGCACGTTTGCCAGGTTAGTGAGTCAGGGCCACGAGGTACACGTCGCCTACCAGACCAGCGGCAATATTGCCGTTTCGGACGTTGATGCCCTGCGGTACGCCGAATTCACCCGTGACCTGAACGAGTCCTTCGGCAGCGGCAACGCCCGCCTTGAATTCATCATTGAGGAGCTGAGCCGTAACGGAAAGGGCGGACAGCCCGACTCCCTCGACGTGCGCAAGATCAAGGGCCTGATCCGGAGGGGAGAAGCCATTGCCAGTGCCCGATTTACCGGATTGACCGATGAGTACATCCACTTTCTGGATATGCCCTTCTACGAAACCGGAAAAAACATCAAGAACGACCTCGGGCCGGAGGACATTCAGCTTGTTCGTGAACTGATCGAACGGGTCCGTCCCCACCAGATCTTTGCCGCCGGAGACCTTGCCGATCCGCACGGCACTCACAAGGTTTGCCTGGATGCCATCTTCCGGGCGCTTACCGAACTCAAGGATGCCAGTTCTCTCGCCATTGCGGATACCTGGCTGTGGCTCTACCGGGGGGCGTGGCAGGAGTGGCCCATTCACGAGATCGAGATGGCCGTACCACTCAGTCCCGCACAGGTCGAAGCCAAACGCAACGCAATCTTTTTTCACCAGAGCCAGAAGGACGGCGCCATGTTCCAGGGCGAAGACCAACGGGAGTTCTGGCAGCGGGCCGAGCAGCGCAACCGGGAGACCGCGCGCCTTTACAACCAGCTCGGCCTGACCGAATACGAGGCCATCGAGGCATTCCGCCGCTGGCATTTTTAGCGACTGCACACTTTTAGGAGGGTAAAAAAAGTTAATGAGCTGACTTTAGTAGTCTTCGCTTAACGGAGGCTGCGTTTGCGTACTGTTCGTCTCTCATTCTTACACCTTCTACTTGTGTTGTCCCAAAAACAATTTCGTGCACGCATTTGCGTGTCATTGCTTGCGTTGTCCCTCGTCCTTCCCCTCTCTGCCCAAGAAAACTGCGCCAATGGCGTCGACGACGACGGAGACGGACTCATCGACCTGAACGACGCGGCCGACTGCAGTTGTTTGCTGCCTTCCGTGACCACTTCTTTACTGCCCAACCCCTCCCTGGAAGCGTTTGCCTCCGATCAGGAAGGTTGTGCTTCCCGGCAGCCGGGCGGGCTGCCCGACGGCACCAATCAGGCCAACTGCCTGGTGGGCTGGCAGAGGGTTTCGCTGGGCACCACCGATGCCTGGAACGCCTTCACGCTGCCCGGATCGTCGCCGTCCTTTCCGGCCGAGCTACCCCAACCCCTGCCCAGCGGCACGAGCGTGGCCGGCTTCTGGGTCGGGGTCAAGGATACCCACGGCCGTCAGTTCCGCAACAGCAACGGCACGTTCGCTAAGAGCTACCGGGAGTACCTGGCTGCCTGTATGGTAGACGGAGAATCCATCTACAAAGAGGAGGAGTACCGGCTGACCTTTTCCCTGGGCTTTACCGAGCCGCAAACCCTGACCATCGAGTACACCGGTGCCGTCGTGGACATCGCGTCTCCCGGCCCCGTAGAGTTGGGCATCTATGGAGTAAAGAACTGCGACCAACTCGACTTCGGCGGCTTCTACGACTGCCCCGAGGAGGCGGGCGCCGCCGGCTACGAACTCATCGCCAACGTAAAAGTTTCGGGAGAGCCCGGTACCTGGACGCCGGTCAGCCTGGACTTTACGGCCGCCGAGGATTACGCGGGCTTCGCCATCGGCGGATCCTGCGCGGCCGACATCGGCCGGCCGGACGGTGGGTTTTACCGAAACTACTACTTCATTGATGACCTGATCCTGAACGTCAAGACCGCCTTCGAGCAACCCGTTGCCGGTCCCGTATCGGTAAGCGGGCAAACCATTTGCGCCGATGAGATCGTACTGACCGGCCAGCCTACCGACGGCGCAACCTACCAGTGGTTCCGTGACGGCATCGCCCTACCCGGCGCAATCAGCCGCGAACTGATCATCACGCCGGACCTCAACACCGACGGCGTATACACCATGCGGGTATCCACCGCTGGCGGCTGCGCGCTTACCGAAGGAGTGATTATTCAGCGGCCACTGGTTTTCGATCAGTTTCCCGATTCCGTAGCACTATGCCGGCCGGGAGAGTCCATAACCCTCTACCCCACCTACTACGGTAATGCGACCTACCAGTGGAGCGACGGCAGTACCGGCGAGTCCTTTGCCGTGAGTGAGCCGGGCGACTATTCCGTCACCGTCAGTACCGCCTGCATCCAAAAGGTGGAGCGGTTCACCGCCGTGCACACCTCCGAAATCCCCCATACCTATACCTTAACCCCGGCCAACCCATGCCTCGGGGACACGGTCGAGGTAGCGCTTTCCACCCACTGGTATACCTCCCTTACCGTGTACTCCCTGCCCAATGGGGAACGCCACTACGCTAAAAAAGACGAGTCAATCCGGGTAGTAGCGGGCGAGACGGACCAGATTCAGGCTTACCTCATCTCCGCCTGCGGCGTCGCTTCGGACATCATCCCGATCCCCGTTGCCCAACCCTTCGAAGCCTCTGCGAACGTTACGGACATGAACTGTCACGGCCCCTCAGGTCGCATCGAACTGACGGTGGATGGTGCCGACGACGTCAGCTATGCCTGGACGGATCCGGTCGGCCAGCCAATGAGCAATTCGACTTCCGATCTAGTCGTCCGATTCCCCGGCACTTACTCGGTGACCCTGTCCGGGCCGGGCCATTGTCCTACTACCTTCAGCTACGACGTCACCGATAACCAACAGTTTGCCCTAAGCGTAAGCGCAACCGATGTTACCTGTGACAACGACGCCATGGCCATTGCGGTGGTCACCGGCGGTACTCCCCCCTACGCGGTGAACTGGTTGAGGGAGCCCGATGCCCCCCCGATCACCAGAAATCAATCGGTAGTGACCCAACTTCCCAGGGGCAACTACGCCGCCGCGGTGACGGATGCGGCGGGGTGTGTCGATACCACAGCCTTCGCTGTAGCGGGTCCCGAACCTCTCCGAATTACGGCCGTCCCCTCGGTAACCGAATGTCACTCCGATACTGCCGGCGTACTCACCGTAACCGCCCGGGGGGGTACCCTACCTTACACCTACGTCCTGGCCGACACCCTGCAGCAATCCGAACCCGTGTTCACCGGCCTCACCGAAGGCGCGCACCGCATTACGGTCACCGACGCCGCTGACTGCCAATCCTACCCCCTGCCCACCCGCGTGGATTTGCCGACCCGCTTCTCGATTGATGCTGGCGCGGACCAGCAGATTTCCCTCGGTGAGTCAGCAAATCTGGACGTTCGAATCTCCGGCATCGATCCGACTACCGGTGCCCTCAACTGGACCCCGGAGGACGAGTTGACTTTTTCGACCGAAAGCCCCGCAAAGCTTGCCGCAGCCGTGACCCCGGTGTCTACGACCACCTACACCGTCACCTTTACCTCTTCCGAGCAGTGCAGCCTTTCCGATTCCATCCGAATCTTTGTTGACAATACGCCACGGGTATACGCTCCCACCGCGTTTAGCCCCAACAACGACGGCATCAACGACTACTTTACGGTTTACCCCAATCCCATGATTGCGGACGTGCTGGATCTTCAGGTGTTCGACCGTTGGGGCGGACTCATCTGGCAAAAGCAGGTCGCCAGCGCAGCGGAATGGGATGGAACCAGCGATGGCCAACCCCTCCGCGCGGGCGTCTACGTCTACCAGGGAGAGTTGCAATTGCGGGACGGATCCTCCACGACAATCCACGGTACCGTGACCCTCACCCGGTAAAAAAATCCGCCGGGACGCGAACATTTGAGGCGTGCTACGTTTATTAGTGTGTATATATTGCGCTGCGTATAAAGTTTTGCTTTATATTTGTAGCGTCTTACAACACTATTGAACTAAACACAACACAGTGACAACCGTCCAAACCGTCCTCTTGATGAGGGCTTGGTCGTTGCTGCTCGCCTTCTTTTTAGTAGGCACCTCTTTGTTCGCACAAGAAGACTGTTCCAATTCCATCGATGATGATGGCGACGGTTTAGTTGACCTCAACGATAAAGAAGATTGCAGCTGCGCTCTTTCCTCCGACATTACTTCCCTACTGCCCAATCCATCCCTGGAAAGCTTTAACGCCGACCAGGCCGGATGCACCTCTGTCCAGCCCGGAGGTCTTCCCGACGGGGTGAACCAGGCCAACTGCCTCACCGGTTGGCAGCGGGTCTCCCTGGGTACTACGGATTCCTGGAATGCCTTCACCCTACCCGGCGCCGGCCCCTACTTTCCCGCCAAGCTTCCGCTTCCGTTGCCCAGTGGTACAGGCGTGAGTGGGTTCTGGGTCGGCATTAAGGATGCCCCCAACCGCAACTTCGTTAACGGCGACGGCTCCACCACCAGCCAGTACCGGGAATACCTGGCTGCCTGTCTGGTCGACGGCCAGCGCATGGAAACCGGAAGAAACTACCGCCTGACCTTCTCCCTCGGGTTTATGGAACCACAGGTGGCCGTCGACGACTCCATCTCCATCGACATCAAGTCGCCGGGCCCCATCGAGCTCAGCATTTACGGCGTACGTGAGTGCGGTCAACTGAACTTCGGGGAATTTTACAGCTGCCCGGAAGAGGTCGAAGCAGCCGGATACGAACTGATCACCAACGTTACCGTAGACGGAACTCCAGGGGATTGGACCGACGTAATGACCGATTTCGTAGCCAGCAACACCTACGCCGGCTTTGCGATCGGCGGCTCCTGCGGTCCCGACCACGAACGTCCAAACGGCGGGCTGTACCGCAATTATTACTTCATCGATAACCTGATCCTGAATACACCGGATGCCTTCCTGGAGCCCGTAGCCGGCCCCGTACAGGTAGACGGCCTCACCGTCTGTGACGAGCAAATCACCCTTACCGGCCAGTCCACCCTCGGTGCTACCTACCAGTGGTACCGCAACGGAATCGCCATGGTGGGACAGACCAGCCCCGTGTTAAACTTGCGCGGTGGGTTCTCGGTAGACGGACGCTACGCACTGCGGGTATCTACCCCCGTCGGCTGTGCGGTGACTGATGAAGTCAATATCCAGCGCCCCATCGTTTCGGACCTGTTCCCCGATACCGTGGCAATCTGCAATCCCGGCGATACCATCGAAGTGTACCCCCGCCGTACGAGTGGAGCCACCTTTCGTTGGAGCGACGGAAGCACCGGTGGTAGCCTATCCGTAGTGGAACCGGGCACCTACTCCGTGACCGTAAGCGAAGCCTGTATAGAGCACACGGAAACATTCCTTGCCGCCATCGACCCGCCCTTTTCCTATGAGATCACGACCAGCCCCGCCAACCCCTGTGTAGGCGATACGGTCACCGTGCGGGTCACTTCTAATTCCTACGCGCCGAAGGTGTACTTCCGCTCGCTGCCCGATGAGCGCATGTTGCTTGCCAACCAGGGAACAACCAAGGTGATAGCGGGAGAAACGCACGCACTGCTTGCCTTTATCGGCAATAAGTGTGGCATGAGCATGGATACCATACACATCGCCTCCTCCGACACCTTCGAGGTAGAGGCGGTAGAGATCAATAACCTGGTTTGCAATAGTAGTTCGGGTAGCATCTCCCTTACCGTCGCGGATTCCGACGCGGTTGTCTACGAATGGACGGATGCCAACGGTCAATCGGTAGGCGATGATTCTCCTACGCTTGAGGTTACTACCGCCGGCACCTATTCCGTCACGCTGATGGACGGGGTGAGATGCCCGAAGACGCTTACCTACAAGGTATCGAGCGAATCGTTTACCGCCAGTTATTCTGTAGAGGAGGGTGGCTGCGGGATCGGCGGAAGCATCGCCACTTCGTCGGTTACCGGTCAAGCCCCCTTCTCGTACCGGTGGTACCGCGATGGTCACTTGCTCGCGGAGCAGGCCAATAAGCGCGGTATCTCCAATCTCGCCGGTGGTAAGTACCGCGTCGAGATCGACGATGCCACCGGCTGCACCGTGTCGTACGACTTTACCCTAACGGAACCGTCTCCTCTCCACGCAACCGCTACTACCCTGCCCATCGAATGCGGCAATCCCTACAGCGGAGCAATTTCGGTAACGGCAAAGGGCGGCGTGCCCCCCTACGTTTACCGACTCAACGACACCGAGGAGCAGACCTTCCCGGAGTACAGCAAGCTGACGGCCGGCATCTACCGAATTTCGGTTGTCGATGCCCGTGGCTGCATCTTCCCCCTCGAGCCCATCGCTTTCCGTGCCCCGACTCCCGTGTCCATGGACCTGAGCGATAATCGCACCATCCGACTCGGCGATACCGTTGTATTGAATACCGCCTCCCAGCAAATCTCCTCCACCTCCGGGACCTTTGAGTGGTTTCCCGCCAGGGGACTCAGCTGTACCGATTGCCCCGCTCCCGCGGCCGCGCCCTCCGTTACGACCGAATACACGGTCACGTATACGAACGAAGACAACTGCAGCATCAGCGACCGCGTAGTGGTGACCGTAAACGAACTGCCGCACATCTACGCGCCGACCGCCTTCAGCCCGAACGGGGACGACATCAACGACGTGTTCCGCGTCTACCGGGGAGGCAGCGTAGTGTCCGTAACGGACCTACGGATCTTTGACCGCTGGGGAGAGCTCATTTGGGTACAGGACAGCGAAGAAGACCCGGGCTGGGACGGTACCTTCCGGGGGAAACCCATGACCGGAGCCGTATTCGCCTACGTCGGATCGGTGCTGTTACGCAACGGCATGAGTGTCCCGATCAAGGGTTCGGTTACGCTGATAAACTAGCCGAAAGACCGCTGCGCAGCCCCTCCAGTTCCGCCAACCCCCGCATACGACCGTAGAGGCTGTAGCCGGGGTTGGTGCGGCGTTTGCGATCGTCAAAAATGGTAAAGCCGTGGTCGGGACGGTAGGGAATGTTCTCCCCCCGCTGCAACAGTTCCCGCATTACGGCCGCCATGTCGACGTCCCCCTGCAGGTGCCCGCTTTCCGTGAAGCTTTCGTGGAGATCCCGTTTCACGTTACGCAGGTGGATGAAATTTATGCGGTCCACGAACTCACGGGCCATGGCGGGCAGGTCGTTGTCGGAGCGTGACCCCAATGATCCGGTGCAGAGGCAGAGACCGTTGGCCGGATCGTCGACCATGCCCAGCAACTCGCGCAGGTCGTCCACGGTGGAAACGATACGCGGCAGTCCCACTACGGGCCAGGGCGGATCGTCGGGATGAATGGTTAGTTTGATGCCCTCCCGGGCGGCCGTCGGCACGACTTCCTCCAGGAAACGGCGCAGGTTATCCTTGAAGGTGGCCCGGTTGATGTGGAGGTAGGGCGCGATGGCATCCCGGAACGTGACCAACGTAAAGCTTTCTTCCGATCCCGGCAGCCCCTTGAGCATGGTGGCACTTACTTCCTCGCGGTCTTCACGCGACATCTCTTCGTAGTGGTCGGCGGCCAGCTCTACTATTTCCGCCGGATAGTCCTCGGCCGCATGCTCGCGCGCCAGGATGAACACGTCGAAGGCCACCAGGTCGAGGCCGTTCAGTGCTACCGTCGTCCCTCCCGGCACGGGTACGGCAAGCCGCGTGCGCGTCCAGTCGAGTACGGGCATGAAATTGTAGCATACCGTGTTTATTCCCTCGGCCGACAGGTTTTCCAGGCACTGCCGGTAATTTTTCAGCAGTTCGGGGGCGGCGTCCGTATTTTGTTTGATTCCTTCGTGTACCGGCACGCTTTCCACCACCGACCACGGCATCGATCCGAGCTCTTGCTTGCGCTTACGGATCTCCTCACGGCTCCAGACTGCTCCGTTCTCGATGTGATGAAGGGCAGTCACCACACCATCCACACCGAGGGCGGCTACTTCGTCGATTGTGATGGGGTCTGCGGGGCCGTACCAGCGCCAGGTCGGATACATAAGCGGGGAATTTGATCGTTAAGATTTCAAATGTACACTTTGCCGGTCAGCTCGTCGTACACCAACAAATTTCAAATTGAAGATTTTCAATTTGAAATTTCCACCTCCTTTCCCGTTTCCGCACTCTCGATGATTGCCCTGATCACGGCGATATCGGCCTTCCCCATCGTCCCGGGGGCCATTACTTCGGTGTCGTTAAGTATGGCTAGCGCATCGTCGTCCATTTGGATCGATTGCTGGTTGGGAACCGGCGGTCCGAGGGTTTTTCCGTCGCTGGTGCTGCCCTTCACTCCCTGATAGGGTTGCATGGGTTTCATCTCGTACCAGCCGTTCTCGGCTTCGATGTGGAGTTGGTTGTAGTCCTCGACTACGCTGGTTTTCCCCTCGGCGAGCATGCCGTTGGGGTAGCGCAGGGTGTAGGTTGTGGTTAGGTCGACGCCGTTGGCTCTTTCCTGGCGGCGCTGAAAAGCTTCGACTACGGCGGCCGGGGACATTTGCGTTCCGTAGCGCAATCCGTTGACCGTGTATACGCCCATATCGTAGAGTGCTCCGCCCCCCATGTCCCGTTGTCCGCGCCAGTAATCGGCCGGGGGCGGATTTCCGGCGTAGCCGGCGTAGGAGTTGGCGGAACGCAGCTCGCCGTAGGCCTTATCTTTCGTTAGCTGGATCAGTTTGCGGGTATTCGGCTCGTGGAGCATACGGTAGCCGATGCTGAGCTTTACCTGGGCCCGGCTGGCGGCGTCGATGATATCCTGACACTCTTCCGGCGTCATCGCCATCGGCTTTTCACACCAGACGTGCTTACCGGTTGCGGCGGCACGGACCGCAAAGTCGCGGTGGGTTGCCGTGGGGGTGATCACGTAGATCACGTCGATAGCGGAATTATCGGCGATCCCGTCCATCGTATCGTAACTGTATACGTTCTCATCCCTGATCCCGTACTGCTGCTGCCACTCGGGGATCTTGTCGGGACTGCCCGTGATGATGCCACGCAGTTCGCAGTGCTGGGTCAGCTGTAGCGCGGGCGCGATCTGCCCCTTTGCGTAACCCCCCAAACCGAGGATGGCCACGCCAATTTTGCGGTCGTTTTGCGGCGGCGGGGACGCGGGTACGGGGGAATCTTCGGTAGATGCTGCGTTGTTTCGGCCGCAACCGATGAGGGCCGGAGCAAACAGGAGGCCGGTGGCGGCCGCAGTGCTCTGCCGGAGAAAGCGGCGGCGGGTAGATGATTCAGGCATGGAGGACATTAGTGTTGGATGTCTTCCCAAAATAGGTTTTGCCTTGCTTAGTTCGCCCTTTTCCCCCGCCGCTGAACGAAAAAGGCCAGCCCCAGACATACAACGATCAGTAGGATGTTGAGTAGAACGGGCATCTCGCCCCCGAACACCCCGTACTTCAGCCCAAAGTAACTGGCGAAGTAGACGGCCGTCATGAGGAGAAAAAGGCCGAGGCCTGGCTTGTCTTTACGGAGCGGTTCCATAGCGGAAAGGTAAGGAATGGACTGGGCACCAAAAAAGAGACCCGGGCGCAACTGCCCGGGTCCTTGTTATACGACTGTGTTGTCCACAGCGTCTCTCATGAAAAATAAACCTAATCTTTATATCAAACCGTATCAGGGAGTGATTATAGAGCGCTAAGATAGCGCACATGTACTCATTATAAAGTGGCGATTACTGCAACCATACGTATGCAAAATTATCTTATATCGATAGCGATGCTGGTTGCTACACTTATCAGTTAAAGGGAATACGTCGACGATTGCAAATTAGTTCGCTGGAATTGTGCTTTTATAAAATTTTAACACCATAGGGACAATTTCACCCTAGCTAAAATACGGTTTGGCTGACGAGGATGCGTTCCCGCTGCTGCCGGATCTGGTTGCGCAGGTATCCGAAATACTGAGCGGCGTACTTGCCGGCTTCGGAGTGAAGAGCACTCCCGTACTCGATCAGGTTATCGAACCACTGCTGTACTTCCGTACAAAGCTCCGGATCGGAAGTGGCGATATAATTCGGATTCACGAGCGTGGTGAACAGGTAAGAGCGGACATCGGAGTTCACCAGCACAATGTTGCTGGTATTGGATAGCTCGTTATGGTAGACCCGGAAATCCGGACTATTGTCGGTCGGTGTCTCACCCAGGGGGAAACGCTTCCCCGTATGCACCATCTTCTCGAGGTGATCGACGATGAGGAACAACTCATCAAACAATTGGTAGAGGTGCTCCGTATTTTCGAACCTGCCCACCTGGGCCAGATAATTGATCTGCCGCAAGGTGACGTCCAGTATACCGATTGACCAAAGCTCCCGCGCCGGTACGGTGTAGTACCCGCGGATCACCTGATCGACTACGTCGTGCAGCGATTTGCTGATCAGGTCCGGAGAAAAACTGCACTTTTTCCACTTCGCCAGATTCCAGGTGGTGATGCCGAACATGAATATTTTGAAATTCCGCAGCATCGGTGTTGCCATCTCGTAGTACATGGGCAATTCCGGCGAGGCGATGTCGGCCCTGGCCCCCGGCAGATTTTTCATCGCCTCCAACCCCTTGATGAGGTGGATGAAATGGTCGAATTCATTCTGCACGAAGCGTCGGCCCTCCGGGTACCGCAGGGTGGGCACCCGTCCCTTCGAATGCGGACTGATCTCCGTACGCACCTCAAAGGTCTTGGCCAGTAACATGAGTTCGTCGGCAGTCAGGGCGGTATCGCCCCGCAATCGCCGGTAAACGGCGTCGCGCCCTACGTGTAATACTTTAGATACCTCCTGCACCAATTGGCTACGGGAAGCAAATCGTTGGCCCAGACGGTCAAGGAATATCCGTTGGTAGCTGCTGCTTGCCTGATTCATACCTCTTATTTATTCAGTAGTGCCTCGCTATCCACACGAAATCCAAAGACAATCCCAATATAAACAATTGAAATAATCGACGGTAGCCCCCAGTGTGCAAAAGCACGTACGGTGATCCGGCGTCGGACAGTTCGAAACAACTTAAAATGTTTATAAATTTTTTAAAACAAATTATTTGTTTTAAAGTCTAGTGGTGAGTTACCTTGCATCGGAACCCTTGTCGGTACATACGTTTTTTTTCGGGGGTCTGTTTTAGAGATTCCGGCCTTTTTGTTTTCGTCCCCGCCTTTCTGCTTTATTCTTCCATATTTAGTCAATACTCACAAAAACATGTTCTTCACTTCCCGCCCGGGCAAGGTGGCTTCAGTAGCCGCCTCCTGCCCCGCCCTGCCCCGCCCTGCCCCCTTGTTTCGTCCGGCCGACCGCAATTGACCGCTCCGTGCACCTCAATTGTCATACCTCCTTTAGCCTACGTTATGGTGTGCTCACCCCGCAGGCCCTGGTAGACAAGGCCGCCGCCTGGGGAGTGGAGTGTCTGGCCCTCGCCGACAACAACAGCAGCAGTTGCGCCGTAGAGTTTGTCGCCCGTTGTCGAACCGCCGGCATCAAACCCATTCTCGGCATCACCTTTCGTAATGAAGAAGACCAGTGGCTCTACACCGGCCTGGCCCGCAACGCCCGGGGCTGGTATAACCTGTGCAAGTACCTCAGCGAGCATTCCCTCGACGACCGCCCCCTCCCCGCGGTACCGCCCCGCATGGACGACGTCTGGATCGTTTATCCCCGCCTCTGCAAACCCATCCGCGATTTTCGGGACAACGAGCTGCTCGGCATTCGCCCCCAGCACGTCAACCGCCTCTTCAGCCACGAGTTGCTGCACTACCAACACAAACTGGTCGTCCTGGCACCGGTAGTGGCCGTCAACGACGAAGACTACGACCTCCACCGCACCCTGCGGGCGATCGACCTGAATACCATCCACACGAAGCTCACGCCCCGCGACCTGGCCAAGCGAGGCGACCGACTGCTTCCCCCCGATACCCTACGGCAGTTCTACCGGCCCTACCCCACCATCGTCCGCAATACCCAGCGGATCATCGATTCCTGTACCGCCGAACTGGAGACCGGACTACAAATCAACCGCCAAACCTTTACGGGCTCGAAGGCGGGCGACTATCACCTACTCGAGAAGCTCGCCCTGGCCGGCGTCGCCCGCCGCTATCCCCCCGGCACCCGCTTTCAGAAGGCCCGCCTCCGCACCGAGCGCGAACTGGCCGTGATCAAAAAGCAGGACTTTTGCCCCTACTTTCTCATCACCTACGACATCGTGCGCTACGCCCGCATGGCCGGCTACCAGCACGTAGGCCGCGGTTCCGGAGCCAATTCGATCGTCGCCTACTGTATCGGAATTTCCGATGTCGACCCCCTGGAGCTCGACCTCTACTTCGAGCGCTTCATCAACCCCTACCGCGCCAGTCCGCCCGATTTCGATATCGACTTCAGCTGGGACGAGCGCGACGACGTGACCGATTACGTATTCAAGCGGTACGGCCGTGAGTACACCGCCCTGCTGGCTACCTATTCCACCTTTCAGGGGAGGGCCGCACTGCGCGAGGTCGCCAAGGTGCACGGTCTGCCGAAGGAGGAGATCGACCAGTTGGTCCGCGACCCCCACGGCCGGGCCGCTGAAGATCCCAAAGCACGCACCGTGGTCGACATTGCCCGCCGACTCGTGGGCCTGCCCAACCACCTCAGCATCCACGCCGGCGGCATCGTCATCACCGAGCGACCCATCTACTACCATACGGCCCAACGCCTGATGCCGAAGGGCTTTCCCGTCGCCCACGTCGACATGTACCACGCCGAGGACCTTGGACTGCATAAGTACGACGTGCTCAGCCAGCGGGGCCTCGGTCACCTGAGGACCGCCACCGAACTCGTTCGCCGCAACCACGGCAAGGCCGTTGACCTCCAGGATCTCGACACCATCAAGGCCGATCCACAGGTGCGGGCCATGCTTAAATCCGGACGTGCGCTGGGCTGCTTTTACATCGAGTCGCCGGCGATGCGGGGACTGTTGACCAAGTTGGGCTGCGACAACTACATCCACCTGGTGGCGGCCTCGAGCATCATCCGCCCCGGCGTGGCCAAATCGGGCATGATGAAGGAATACATCCGCCGCTACCACTTTCCGCACAGCTTCGAGTACATCGATCCCGTTTTCGAGGAACACCTCGGCGAAACCTTCGGCATCATGGTTTACCAGGAGGACGTGATGAAGATCGTTCACCATTTTGCCGGTTTGGACCTCGACGAGAGCGACGTCCTGCGTCGCATCATGAGCGGCAAGAAACACAACGGCGATACCTTCGAAAAGCTCAGGCACAAGTTCTTTGCGGGCGCGCGGGTGCGGGGCCATTCCGATGAAACAGCAAAGGAGGTTTGGCGGCAGGTCGAAAGCTTTTCCGGTTACTCCTTTTGCAAGGCCCATTCCGCCAGTTTTGCGGTGGAAAGCTTCCAGAGCCTGTACCTGAAGGCCTACTATCCACTGGAATTCATCGTCGGGGTGATCAACAACTTCGGCGGATTCTACAAAACGGAATTCTACGTACACGAAGCCCGTATGGCCGGAGCGACCATTCACGCACCGTGCATCAACAACAGCCTTTACCTGACCGACCTACGGGAGAAAGATCTTTTTCTGGGCTTCATTCACCTTAAGGGCATTTCGGAGCAGCTCATCCACCGCACGGTGACCGAACGGCAGCGGGAGGGGCCGTTTAGGGACCTGACCGACTTCTGTAGCCGCATCGATATTGAAAGCAGTCAGCTGGAACTACTCATCCGTATCGGCGCATTTCGCTTTACCGGCAGGAGTAAATCGGAGCTGCTCTGGGAGAAAAACGCCGTCTTCAGCCCCCGTATCCGCCGCGAAAACTCTCTTAACCTGTTCGTCCGCGCGCGCCCCGAGCACGATTTTCGCCTCGACGAAACACCGAACCACCGCCCCGGCCACCGGCTCACCTCCACGGAGTTCGATCAGGCCTTCGACGAGCTGGAATTACTGGGATTCCCCCTCTGCTCCCCCTTCTGGCTCGTTTCGACGAGTGAAGCGCAGCCCGAGCCAACCACCTACCGGCAGCAACCACAAATCGACCACGCGACAGTAAGTTCATGGGACGTAGTCCCCTCTTCCCGTCAACCCTCCCATCCATTATCCCGGATACCGGAGAACGGCAACACTTCCCTGCGGGCCTATTTTGTCTGCGACAAGGTCGTGCCTACCGTGAAGGGAGAGCGCATGAGCTTTGGCTGCTGGATCAACGAGGCGGGGCACTACTTTGACAGCGTCCATTTCCCCGATGTATACGCCCGCTATCCCTTCCGTGGGGCCGGGGTGTATCAGCTATACGGCCGGGTCACCCGCGAATTTGATTTTCCCGTTCTGGAAGTAGTGCGGATGGAAAGACTGGGCTACGCATGCGACCTAAGGTTTACCGGCTAGGGTTACTCGCCGGATGGGTGCAGCAAAGGTTACTTCGTGCCCCGGGGAATCAGCGTACTGGGGAAAACGACCACGCTTTCGTTGCCGTCTTCGCCCACGGTGGATACACCGAAGAAGTAATTATCGACCACGATATTTTCGAGGGTATAGTCCAGTTGACCGGCGGGAACGAAGCGTTTGTGTTCCCACTGGGGAGCGGTGGTGAGTCGCCAGTGAACGTAGTATCCGGCAATGGGGGTATTGGTCTGCGGCTCTTCCCAGCGCAGGCGGGTACTGGGCTCTACGGCACCGCCAATCATCACCAGGGGCGGGGCGGCGGGGGCGGCGGCGAGGCCGGCAAGGGTGATGGCATTCACGCCGGTTAGCTTGGCGGCGTAGGGGAAGTTGACGTGCTCCAGCCGATCGCCGTATTCAATGCCCTCTTCCGTACGCAGGTCCTGGTGCTGCTGGGTGTAGTTCTCGTGGGTTTCCATGATGCGCACCCCGGGGATGTTGGCGTCGTTGAAGGGCCGGTGGTGGCCACCACGACCGAAGCGGTCCAGGCGGTAGATCATCATCGGCTCGAGATTGGTAGCGTACTGGCGGGTCTGCCGCTCGATGTAGCGGGCCAGTTGCCGACTGGGGCCGTCTACCTCTCCACCAAAAAAGCGGCGGTAGATGTTCTTGCGTTCGTCTTCCACGTCCTCCGGAAAGTAGGGCTCGGAAAAAATACGGAAGCTGGTGTTGTCCGTGACTCCATCGACCCCGGTGATGTTACCGATCATATCGTTGTTGAGCGTGCCGGTGAGGTTCCACTCTTTCTCCCGCAGCCAGTCGGCCATCCCCTTACCGCCGAAGAGCCCCTGTTCCTCCCCGCTCAGTCCTACGTATAGGATCGAACCGGGAAATTGGTACTGGGTCAAGACCCGCGCGGCTTCCAGCGCACCCGCCATACCGCTGGCGTTGTCGTTGGCCCCGGGGCTGTCGCTGGTCCCGTCGAGCGGATCGCTTACGCGGCTATCGATGTCGCCGCTCATCATGATGAAGCGGTTCGGATCCTGGCTGCCGCGCTGCACGGCGATGACGTTGACCACCCAGGTATCTTCCTTGATCCGGCTTTCGGGGTCTCCCTCGACCAGGTTGCGCTGGTACATCACCTCGAGGCAACCTCCACAGGCTTCGCTAATGCGTTCGAACTCGGAGAAGATCCAGCGGCGGGCCGCGCCGATCCCCCGGGTGTCGCTGGTGGTGTCACTGAGCGTATGGCGGGTACCGAAGTTGACCAGCGTGGTCACGTCCGCTTCGATGCGGGCCGGATCGGGTGCTTCGGCGATGTCGTACATCCGAAGATCGGCGGCGGGTGGCGGAGCAGTGGGCGTGGTGTCCTGAGCGTAACTATTGAGGCCAAGAAAACAGAGAAAACCGGTTAGAAAGGGCTTGTACATATAGAAGTAGTCGTTTGCGGGCTACAATGTACACTGTAGCATCGATCCGACGGTACGGCGCGGAACGCTGCCCTATTTCATTGCACCCGCGTACCCGCCCAATTTTACTCCTCCCGTTCCTCACGGCAAATCAGCGGCAGCACCGAATCGTACCAGTCGATCAGGGCGATCTCTTTGGCCAGCGTAAGATCCGTGCAGGCTTCCGCAAGCCGGTTGTTGTCGAGCAGGGCCTGTCCCCGCAAAACACGGAAGCGCCCGTCGCGGGGAAACAGCTCGATGGCCCGGTTCATTTTTTCCAGGCCTGCATCCAGTGAGGTGCTGTCGCGAACGAGCAACTGGGCTTCCTGCATCGTGGTCAGTGCCTCATTGTAGTTTTCGATGATGTACTGGCATCCGGGATCGGTGGGGGCGAAGGTGAACGAAACATCGTAGGCGCTGGAAACTTTTCGCCCCTCGTACTCCGCGGCGATCCATTGCCCGAAGGATCCGGTGGCTGCGTCGATGGCCTTGGTGGTGAATTCAATGCCCAGGTCGTTGTAGTCGATGATGTCGTTGACGGAAACCAAGCCATCCGGTTTAACGATGAGCTGCATATCGAGTTGCCCGGTAGCGCAGCTGTCCTGTTCGATGTCGGGATAGGTGATCTTCTCGTCGAGGTACCCCACCAGATCTCCCCCGTTACCGATGAAGGAAGCTCCCTTGGTGAGTTCGGTGTACACCGTATCGCGGTCGATGATGACATAGGGTTTGGGCTCTTCCAGTCGAAAACGAATGGGCAGCACTACGCGATAGCGGACGGGTTCTCCATCCTTGAAGGCCGGCCTCCAGAGCACTTCCCGCTGCATTCCGATCACGCTACGCAGTGCTGAGAAACCGAGCCCTCCCCCGGGGTCACGCAGAATCTCCGGACGGTTAACCAGTCCGTTGCGCTCCACGATAAAGGCTACGACCGCCGTTCCACTGATGCCCTGTTCGCGGGCTTCCGCGGGATATAGCGCACGCTGATAAATGTATTCGAGCAGATAATTCTGGGCGCATTGCCACTTGGCTGCCGCGGTAGTATCGTAGCGTTCGCAGGGACTCGGGAACCGAGCGACTTCGTCGGCAAAGTTGTAAATGGTGGTGTCGCCCGGGGCAACTGCGGTAGTATCCTGTCCGTACGCCAGCAGGGGCAACAGAGCAAAGAAAATAAGAAGGGTCTTCATTGAGTTGCTTTAAGCTTAAGCGCGTTAAACTTCAGATTGGGGGCAATGGAGCTGATGCTGTATTCAAACCGTTTCGATATTACAATCCGGTCGTAAGGTGAATACAGAAAAATCATCGGTTGGTTGGCGTAGATGATTTCCTGAAACCGCCGGTATAGCGTGGCGCGTGCGCTGGTATCCATGGTGATGGCGATCTTGCGAATGAGGCTATCGGCTTCCGGGTTGTTGAAATTTCCGCGGTTGGTGCCGCTGGGGGGTACAGAAGTTGATGACCAGACCTGAGCAAAGTCGTCGGGGGTAGGCTCGAAGCCCTGTCCGTAAAAGGTAGCGGAAAAATCTCCCGCATCCAGGCGTGCCATAAGGGCGCGCGGTTCCATCTTGGTCACCTGAATATCGATGCCCACCCTACGGGCACCCTCGGCAATCACCAGTGTTACCGCTTCACTCGTCGGCATAGGGTAGGTAAGCAGTTGGAACTGAAATTCTCTTCGTTCCCCCTCAATGGTCCGGTCCAGAATGCCGTTGCCGTTGGAATCCGACCAGCCTGCTTCCCGCAGGAGGCGTGCTGCCCTCTCGAGATCGTAGGGGATGCTGGGTAGGTCGTTGTTGTAGTAAGACTTGGCGGGCAGTACGGGACCCACGATTCGCTGAGCCAGTCCAGGAAACAGTTGCTCGATGAGCTGATCTACGTTGACGGTATGGGCCAGCGCCCGGCGGGTCAGGGAGTCGCTGAGCAGCGGATCGTCGCTATTCAGGAGAATGGAAAAATACTTAAAGCCAGGTAGGGCGACAAAGTCGTACAGGGACGTGAGGTACTCGTCGTTCCGCATCTCCTGAAATATGTCTACCGGCATGTCGATCGCTACATCGACCGAATTGTCGCGCAGGGCATTGATCTCGGCGGAATAGTCGGAGATGATTCTGAAGTTAAGGTATTCGGGGCAGGCGGCGAGCCGATCTTCCTCCCGGTCCTGGGCCCAGTAGTTGTCGCGGCGGCGAAGTCGGAGTCTCTGCCCGGGTTCCCAGGCCACGAGTGCATAGCCACCGCTGCCGACGATTCGTTCGGGGTCCAGGGCCAAATCGGGGCTATTGAACGCATCGGCGAAGGTCCGTAACCCGGCGTTTGCTTCGGCCAACTGCTCGGCCAACTGGGGATCGGCGAAATTGCTGAGCGGAATATCGTGGAGGTAGCCTCCGGGGTCATAGGCGTACTCCGGATAGATGTAGAGATCTGCGATGGCCTGATCTGCGAGGATGTAGGGCCTCTCCGTAACCACCCAGAAGGTGCGCTCGTCCGTTGAATCCACCAGCACGTCCTGTATCATATCGTAATACGGCCGGTAGGGGCCGGCTTCGACGAGCGGGTTCAGCAGGGCCTTAAGACTAAAGATGACGTCGCGGGCAGTTACGTCCGTACCGTTGGGCCAGGCAGCCAGCGAGTCGATGGTGTAGCGGTACGTAATGGTGCCATCGGCTCCTTGGGTCACAATGGGCGTTGAAGCTAGGAGGGGAACCAGTTCAAAGGTTTCCGGGTCGCGTTCGTTGAGGGTTTGAAAGATGTGCTCGTAAACGTAGCGCGATACATTCTGAACGGACAGGATAGGATTAAGCCCGACGGGTTCGGCCCGCATCGAGATCGTAACCTCGTTATCGCTGCTACCGGCTTCCTGGCCTCCATTCACCCTGTCTGACCCGCCGCCCTCCGCGCAGGAAAGCAAACCGCCCAGAAAAGCGGTCAGGATCAGTAGATGAAATTTCATGAGGCTGTGATGTCTAACAAGAATAGCTCCTTGTTGCGAAGGTATCTCTTTTCTGCGTATGCTGCCGGCTGGCCGGCCCCCAATTAGACTGTTCCATGTACTATATATGTGTTAAAACAAATTTAGCACGTAGCTTCCGGAAAGCGGGCCGCCCAGTCCGGAGATCACTGCGCCTCCGTCGTCTTTTCATGCCCGTTGGAAGCAGTAGCATCCAGGGACGGGGGAGGAGTTTCCTCAACCAGGCCCTTCGGCAACTTCATCCCGCTCTGCTGGAGGAAATCGCTAAGCTGGGGAACCATACCGTAGAGTCCCTGAACGAAATTGCCGACACCCCGACCGTTACCACTGTCGTACACGACGACTTTGTCGATGTCGACATCCTTGATCGCTTCGGTTTGAATTCTGGTCAACTCGGCCAGTTTGTCGAGCATCAGGTAGTTGATGGCGCTTTCGGGATTGCCGCCCGCAGCAGTGACGAGCTTTTGGAATCCGTCGGCCTGCTTACGCAGCAGTTCTTCTATGCCCTGCGCTTCGGCCTGATAGCGGAGGAGTACTGCGTCAGCCTCTCCACGGGCAATCTCGCGACGTTTCTCGGCTTCGGCCTGAGCGGCGATGATGGCCATTTGCTTTTCGATGTCGGCCAGCACCACCTGTTCGGCTTCCATACGGGCCTTCTCGGTGGCGGCACGGGCCACTTCCGCGCCACGTTCGGCCTTGTACGCTTCCTCGCGGGCGTTGGCTTCGGCGACCTTGCGGGCTGCTTCGGCACGGCGACGGGCTTCGGCCATGGCGACATCGCGGGCGGCATTGCTTTCGGCAATCTTAATCTCCGAGGTGTTCTTTCCTTCCGTTGCCTCGGCGCGGGCGGCGGCTTCTCCGATCTGGGCGGTACTTTCGGCTTCCGACACCTTAATGCGGCGTTCCCGCTGGGCCTCAGCTTCGCCGATCTCTGCGCGGCTATTCGCGGCGGCTACCTGAATACGTTGCGACTGAAGTGCGGCCGCTTCACCGATTTCGGCCCGGCTGTTCGCGTCGGCGACTTTAGAACGCTGGTCCTGCTGCGCTTCCGCTTCCCCGATGCTACCGGTACGGAGCTCATTCGCGACCTTGATCTTGGCGTCGTTGATGGCCTTAGCCGCGGCTTCCTGACCGAGTGCCTTGATGTAGCCCGACTCGTCCTGAATATCGGTTACGTTGACGTTGATCAGCTCCAGTCCGATCTTGTGGAGTTCCTCTCCTACGTTTCGGTATACGCTCTCGACGAACTTGTCGCGGTCGATGTTGAGTTCCTCAATGTCCATATTCGCAATCACGAGGCGCATCTGTCCCATGATTATATCGTGACTGAGACTTGAGATGCTACTGCGCTCCAGCGCCAGCAGGCGCTCGGCCGCCGCCAGCATCAGGTGCGGCTTATTGCTGATACCGACGGTAAACTGTGCCGGTACACTGACCCGGATATTCTGCTTAGACAAGGCATCCTGCAGGTTGACATCAATGGAGAGTGGAGTCAGGTCGAGGTAGCGGTAGTCCTGGATTACGGGCCAGACGAAGGTGCCCCCGCCCGCATAGCACTTAGCCGAAGCTTCGCTACCGGTACGACCGTACACCACCAATATTTTATCCGAGGGGCACCGTTTGTACCGACTTACCAACCAGAGTAAGAAGAGAAACAGAACGCCGGCAATCGCGCCGGCCATAATCAGGGGTTCCATGATCGAGGTATTTTAAGGTAAGTAAACAGCAACCCCCAGAATGACGGCAGGTGCAAGTAATCTTTTTAGGTAGCCGTTGGGTCGAGCTTCTCAGTAGGGCTCACTAGTAGAATGCCCTCGGAAGTAAAGTCGTCGACGAACACCGAAACACCCGTTGGGATAGATGTACCCGTAGAGCTGCGCGCCCTGAGCTCTCGCATCCCGCCCTTGACGTTTACCGTAACAATGCCCTCGCCCGCATCCGGTATACGGAGGTATACCTGACCGGATTGCATCAGGGCATCTTCCGGCGACCAGTTGACATTCTCTTCGTAGCTAAGCAGCCAGTTAACTAAAAAGGATAACAGGTAGACCGCCACTGCTCCCGCGCCTACGCCCGACACGATGGCAACGACAGGATTGGCACTGGCCAGCAGCAGTAATTTGACTACCCAGGAACCGACGGACAAGAAGGTGAGCCCCCCCTTCACTATTCCGACCCCTACCCCGCCGTCGGCCTGGGTGCTACTGTCTAGGTCGAAGTCTACGTCAAAATCTAATCCGCCGAGAATCCCGACCAGTAGGATAAGAACCAGCAGTCCCCCGGAAATAAGCGAAATGTAGGTGAGTGCAATAATCATCGGCCGGTGGCTTTAATACTTTATTAACGTTCGGCACCCCCGGTTGCGTTGCAACGTAAATTCGGCATTGGTCTATGTAATGCGGTCGCTTGTCGATACCCTGTATACGTACATTGCCCGATTGCAGGAATGTGCAACCGGGCAATGCGATACCTCCCACCCCCGCAGCCAGCTACCTGCTGGCTAAGTCCGCGAACTTTACGCGTTTGTTGTTGCCAAATAGATAGTCCAGGGCACCGGAGATGTGACTAACGAATTCAGGCTCGGAATAAGACGCATCGGTGTGTCCCAGTCCCGTATAGAACATCCGACCGTTGCCGATCGGCTTGTACCACGCGATGGGATGGTCGGCTCCGTTCTTGCCGCCCTCATAGCTAGACTCGTCAAGACGCAAGAGCGTGGTAAAGTCGTCCTGAATCGATTTATAGTTGTACCACTCGTCCTTGCGCACCCATTCGTCGCCAAGAAAGGCAGTAGAGGGGTGGTTGTGGTCTTCCACCACGATGGTGGCCTGCGGTTGTCCCTTCGGATGGCTGAGGAAGTACGCCCCGACCAGTTTATTGTACCACGGCCAGTCGTACTCCGTGTCCGCCGCGGCGTGTATTCCCATCCAGTTGCCGCCGGCCTCCATGAATTGCTCCAGCGCGCGTTGTTGTTCCTCATTGAGGATATCACCCGTCGTGCTGAGGAAAACGACCACATTGAATTTACTTAACCCTTCCTGATTGAAAACCTCGGCAGCGTCTTCGGTAAATTCGACGGCAAACTGCTTTTCCGCCGCAAGCTTGCGGAACATTTCCTGACCGGCTTCAATGGAAGCGTGCCGAAAACCGGCGGTCTTAGAGAACACAAGTACGCTTCTGTTTTCCGTACCACCACTACAACCGCACGCCAGGAACAGGATGACTGCAACGATGAATAGGACCGCTGCTGGCTGAAGGGGGGTAGGAGAATTATTCGTCATGGTGTAATACTGTTTCTCTCTAGAGCAAGAACATGGAAAACTAAGCCGTGGTTCTGCATCAAATTTTACTCGGCGCCCCTTCATCCAATCAATTGCTTGAATGACGAGGCAATTGCAAACTAATCTTCTAAATTGGATGCTTGAGACGCCAAGCTAGCAAAAAACAAAAAGGGGCGTTGTGCAAATTTGCACAACGCCCCTAATAATTTTCAGAAAAATGCTGGTCGCTACATTTTTGCTACAATACCAGCAATGTTAAATTTATTTTCGATCTCCTTCGCCGCAGTCTGCGCTTCGTTGACGTTGGCGAAACGGCCGGAATACACGCGGTTGATGACCTGTCCGTCCGCTTTGGTAATGGGTTGGTAGAAGGCATCCGTGAGTCCTTGCTCCTTCAATTCATCCACGCGACGTTGGGCATAGGCCTGGTTGTTGTAAGCCCCTAACTGAACTGCGTAGGCCCCCTCGGCAACCGTAGCACTCAGTACGGTCAGAGCAGTTCCACCCCGGGCCTCCTGCCTACCGGGAACGGTGGGTGAGGGTGGCGTAACTGACGCGACCTCGGAGGGGGAGGAGTTAGGATAGCGATTAAACGTAGCAGGGGTAGGCGCTACTTCGCGGTTCATGACGCTAGACGTGGCCGGATTAGCGACGGGCTTCTCAACCTGCTGCCGGGGCGGAGCTACTACTCCACTGGCTGCTTTGTCGTCAGCCGAGGCCAGAACCGGGGTTTGGCTGTAGGTAGAAGGGGTATAGGTCACCGCGTCGGTTGGCGGCAGGGGATTCCAGTTGCTAAACCCGCTGCGCTCCAGGCTAACTGGGGCTGACGAACCGATTCCAAGCTTATCCGCGGCAACCTGGCTGAGGGTTACTAGGCACTGGTCACACTCGCGACCCTTGTCCGTTACGCGTACTACGACACTACGGCCGTTTTCTACATTCGTCACCCGGAGTAACGTACCGAGGGGAAGTACGGCATGGCTGGTAGTCATCTCGTCCGGCGAGTACGTCTCACCGTAAGCCGTAGGCATTCCCTGGGCATCCGGCGTGTATACACCCGCGAGTCCCGTTTGACGTTCGGCGTAGGCCCTTTCATAGGTCTGTACGTCGTGCTGTACCTCTTTGGGGTGGGGTGCAGGGGTAGGTTTATCCTTGTTCCACTCAAAGCTTTGGGCGCCTAATGCCGCCGTAGCCGTGACCAGAATTCCGAGAGAGAGTAAGCGTTTCATTTATAGTGTAGGATTAAGGTTGGCTGTGGTGGCCAGGGCCGATCCGCACAACCGGGTAAATACCCTGGGGAGGCAAACAACGCCCGATCAGGTCAATTCATTGGCTATCCAAGGAATTATCGTCTGACGGGGTAACAAGGTAACGGCTCAGACAGGAATTTGCTCGCTCCTTACCACAATTTGGTGGAAATTTAACTTATTGGATGGCCTCACTGTCGGTTCGCCACCGCCGCACTTCCCGCCAGGCGTAGGCTTCGTCTTCCCACCGCAGCAGCTCGGTCGCGTTGGGCCCCTTATAGTTCAGGAACCACGTCTCGATGATCCGTTTGGCGGCATCGTTGCCGAGGGAGAAGTCGAGAAAGTTGTCCGCCCGAAACACCTGCGCAGTGCTGTCGGCGGGCACGGCAATGATCTTGGTGTCGATCTCGCCGCGGTCGCGAAGCAGCAGGGTTGCGATCGGGTACACGCGCAACTGAGTGCCCACCGGCACCCCCTCGCCAATCACGAGAACGTCGAGCGCGTCGCCGTCCCCCCCACGGGCTTTTTCGACCAGGGTGGAGGGAATGAAGCCATAATTTCCGGGGTAAGGCAAGAAGTTGATGACCCGCTGTGAGCCGTCGGGAAGGGTATCGTTAAGGTAGCCGGCACCCCGGTGGTACTCGATCTTGTGGTTGGTCCCGGCGGGGATTTCGACGATGACGTTGAGTGCGTCGCCGTCGATACTAGCAATCAAATAGGGGTCGCTGGCCTCCGCCGTGTCCTCCGTAGCAAGCGGTTCCGCGGGGGACGTTTCGCAGGCCGTCAGCAGGAGGAAAAGGAGGGCAGCTGAATAAACTCTCATGAAGGGGCAAGTTTTTAACAACACGAAGGTAGTACGGAATCGGTGCCGGCTATACCTCAAAATATCCAAGGGTACCCCCTACCCAACTCTTTCCCTTGTTGTACCTGACGCCGATCATCTCCCCCTTGGACAGCCTCACCAAATTGTTGACCAGCGTAGGACGATCGTCGCCCGGCAACCAGAGATACATCATGCGCAGTTCTACCCGCGCCAACTCGTCCGGCGTACGCACGATGGGGACGTAGTAGACCTTTTTCTGCAGGATGAAGTGCTCGGGCTGGTCCAGCCCCCGCAGGTCCGCTTCGGTCGGGTGAAGGTTCACGCCCATCCCCGCGAAACTATAGAGGGGTTTGAGCACGTAGTCCGAGAGGTTGGCCGGAAAGTGATCGAGCTCTGAGACAAACCTGGTTTCGGGAACGTAGGGACTATCCATAAAGGGCAGGCTGTACTTACTGATCAGGAAAAACCAGTTGGGGTGACCGGCCCACTCCACTTCCGCTACCTCGATCAGGTTGAATTTGCGTTTGAGGTCAGTGCGGGCCTTCAGCTCGTCGAAGATCACTCGATTGTAAATCCGATGGACCTGGGTGCGCTTCCCGTCCCGGTCGTAGTATAGTTTACCGTCTTCCAGGTCGACTTCGCTGATGCACACTTCCTGAATGCCGAGTTCGGCACAGGCCACGACCAGGTCGATCCGGGTGGTTTGCCCCTTCGGGTCGACCTCCAACAGGATAACGTTCTCCGGTGCATGCCCCCCCAGGATCGCCTGCCGCAGGGTGTCCAGGTATTCTTCGGGCGAGGAGCCGTCAAAGCGGGCCGAAAAACCGTCGGGCACGGTGAAAAATCGGCGGAAACTCCGGTCGAGCAAATGCTGAAAGTGGTACAGGGAGGGGAAGCCCTGGGCCTCCACCAACTGGGGTACGATGGTGCCGTCGGCCGCCTGGCATACCCCGAAGTCGAGCTGCAAAAACAGCGGCCGCTCGGTCTGGTTCGGCACGAATTCTCCGGGGGGAATTGCAGCGGCGGCCCGTTCGGCGTACCCAGGGTCCGCGATCACGTCCAGTACGTCTTCACAGGCGGAGAACACCCGCTCGCGGAAGTCCCGCGGAAAGAATACGGGCGTTTCCGCCACGTGGAATTTAGGGTCGTGGTTGTACTGTCCGCCCAGCCAGGAAATCATGGCCTGGTAGGCTTCGTTCGTAAAGGAGTCGTTGTACTGTTGGCGTAAGGCGGGTATCATAGGTAACGTTAACCGGAGGTACCCGGACTTGTTTGTTACCCTAAATATTAGCCACCGGATCTTGCTGTGCAACCGTACCTACCCCGCCGTCGCCGTCCAGGTCCTGGTGGAAGATGCGTTCCATAAGCGCAAAGAGCTCGGGATGCTTGCTGGCAAAGGCGGCCGGCCGGTTGAAAAAATACTCGGCCGCAACCGCAAAGAATTCCGCTTTATTGGTAGCACCGTAGTCGTCGATATCCGAGTCGCCCCGCTGAATGGCCTCCATTTCTCCCCGCATCATCTCCACCCACGGGATCAGGTACTGGTGCTCGAGAAAGTAGTCGGGAATGCCGTCCGTCTCGCCGTCGGCCTTGTCCAGCAGGTGGGTAAATTCGTGAATGCCCGTGTTGTCCCGTCCGGGATTGGCGAATCCACGGCGCAGGGCCTGCTGGGAGAGCAGCAGTTTGCCGTTCATGTAACCGCCGCCCACCATGCCCGCCACGTCGCGCCCCGCCCCCTCGGTGGCAAAGGTGTCGCGATTGAAAGTATTGGCGTAGAGCAGGACTTCACGTAGCTTGGGGTACTGGTTCCACTGCTCGAACCCGAAAGTGGGAATCAGCCCACTGGCGGCCACGAGCACCCGGTCGAGTTCGGTCACCTCGGTATCGATACCGGTGATGGTGACCCGCTGAAAGAAGTAGCGCATCCGCTCCTGGAACCTTTTCTTGTCGGCGCGACTGAGGGTCGAATAGAAGGTGACCTCCTTGCGCAACAACCGGCGCCACTGTTTGCGGAATTCGGGCAGCGGACCCATGGGCTCGTCGCGGAAAATATAGTAGAGCAATCCCCCGGCCAGGGCCAGTACCGCCAGGGCGATAAGTGTAGCGGAAGTAGTCATCGGTCGTTCGGTTTTTTGGGCGGGCGCGCAGGTGCGGTGCAACTCCAGTAAATGCCGTCTGCCTGGGCAAATGTTCGAGCAAAATCCCGGGACGCTGTACTTTGGCGGCATGAATGTCCTTGACCGCTTCCTCCGCTACGTGCGCATCGACACCCAGTCCGATCCCCACTCCAAAACCCAACCGTCGACCGACAAACAGCGCGACCTGGGCCGCCTGCTCGCCGAAGAACTCCGGGAACTGGGCCTCGCCGATGCCGAGCTGGACCGGTACGGCTACGTATACGCTACGGTACCCCCCACCCCGGGGATGGAAGACGTACCCGTCATCTGTTTCTGTGCCCACCTCGACACCAGTCCCGATGCGAGCGGCAGCGGCGTAAAGCCCATCGTACACCAAAATTACCAGGGCCAGGATCTCGTCCTGCCCGATGACCCTAATGTAGTACTACGGGCCGATGCCTTTCCCGGGCTGCGGCAGAACATCGGCCACGATATCGTAACCGCCAGCGGCACTACCCTACTCGGGGCCGATAACAAGTCGGGCATTGCAGCGATCATGGCCGCCGTAGAACACTTGAGTGAACACCCGGAAGTGCCCCACGGAAAACTGCGCATCCTCTTTACTCCCGACGAGGAGATCGGCCGGGGAGTGAATGCGGTAGACATGGAAAAACTGGGTGCGGATTTCGGCTACACCATCGACGGGGAAACCCGGGGCAGCATGGAAGACGAAACCTTCAGTGCCGACGGGGCGGTGATCACGATCGCGGGAGTAAGCAGTCATCCGGGCTTCGCGGAGGGAAAACTGGAAAACGCCGTGAAGATCGCCGCCGACATCCTTTCCGGCCTGCCCCGTACCGAACTCAGCCCCGAAACCACTTCCGGGAAACAGGGCTTCATTCATCCGGTGGAGGTTTCCGCAAAGGCCGAGAGCGCCCGGATCGATTTTATTTTGCGCGACTTCGACACGGCACGCCTCCGCGACCATGCGGAGGTGCTGCGAAAAATCATTACCGACGTCGGCCCGAATTATCCAAATAGCTTCATCCACCTCGAGGTCACCGAGCAGTACCGCAACATGAAGGAAGTGCTCGACCTACACCCCCGGGTAACCGCGCTGGCGGAAGCGGCCATTCACGCCGTCGGGCTGCAACCCAGGCGATCTTCCATTCGGGGGGGGACCGACGGATCGCGCCTGAGCTTCATGGGGCTGCCGTGCCCGAACATCTTTGCCGGTGAGCACGCCTTCCACAGCCACTACGAATGGGCCAGCGTTTTCGAAATGCAAAAAGCCGCGGAGGTCATCGTCGAGATCAGCCGGCGTAACACCCTCACGGACCCAACCGACGCCGCCCAATGATCTGGAAGACCAACCCCACCCTGGAAGGCCTGAACGCCATGAATACAAACACCCTCGGCGCGGCCCTCGGCATCAACTTCGTGGAAGTGGGCGAGGATTATATTGTCGCGGAAATGCCCGTCGACGAGCGCACCGTTCAGCCCTTCCGTCTCCTGCACGGCGGGGCATCGGTGGCCCTGGCGGAAACCCTGGGCAGCGTCGCCGGCTTTTATGTCCTCGACGATCCCGCGAACTACATCGTGGTGGGAGTAGACATCAACGCAAGTCACCTCCGCAGCATCCGTGAGGGCGGTACGGCGCGGGGTACGGTCCGCCCGGCACGCATCGGTAAGACGGTGCAGGTGTGGCAGATAGAAATCACCGATCAGCGCGGAAACCTTACTTGTGTATCGCGATTGACGTGCCAAGTGGTAAAACGGCGATAAAAATTTGCTTTTTTTTGCGTACTGCCGTTTCGGTAAATAATTGGGGGATTTCCGTTCCCTGCCTAGTATTTCGTTCGTATTGGGCAAATAGAACACAGCAAATTAGGTCTGTAAACCAATTACCACCGGACACGTTGAATCATTGCACCTACGTACCCGCCCAATGCTTTGACGTTCAGGGTGTATCACCATAATTTTGTACGAAATACACACACTACCATGATTAAGTCCACCTACGTAAAGTCTAAGGAGCAGTACAAGGTAAGCTTCGAACTGCCCCAGGAGCGCGTCGGCGAAAGCCGCGACGTAAGGGTGCTCGGAAACTTCAACGATTGGAACTGGGAGCAGGGCCTGAAACTCAAAGCGAGCAAGGGATCCTACACCGGAAACACTGAACTGCCCGCCGGCCATTACCAGTTCCGCTACCTCGTAGACGGCCACCACTGGGCCAACGACGACAGCGCCGAAGCCTACACCGACAGCGGTCACGGATCCACGAATTGCTGCTTCTCCCTGGAGCAGGTACAGAAGGAAGCCAAGGGTACGCCGAAGAAGGCCGCAGCTAAGAAAACCGCAAAAAAGGACACGACCATCCAGGCCGCCGAATCCGCTCCCGCCAGCAAGCCCGTCGTGACGCCCCAGGACAAGCCCACGGCCGCCGCCAAGACCAAAAAGGCCGCCGCCCCCAAGAAAACCGCCGCTAAGAAGACGGCCGCCAAGACGAAGGGCGACGACCTGAAGAAGATTGAGGGCATCGGTCCTAAGATCGCCGGTCTGCTCAACGAAGCCGGCATCAAGAGCTTCTCCGACCTGGCCGCCGCCGACGAAAAGAAGCTCGCCGACGTGATCCAGAAGGCCGGAGCCCGTTTCCGCCTGGCGAAGCACGACACCTGGCAGGAGCAGGCCAAACTCGCCGCCGATGGAAAGACGGACGAGCTGAAGAAGCTGCAGGATGAGCTGAAGGGAGGAAAGCGGTAGCACACCCTTCTTTTCTACCTTCATACGACCACACGGTAACCCGATAGGCTTCCCCCGCGAGTGCGGGGGAAGCCTATTTGTATTAGCCCACCCCATTGTTAACATCCACCCCCCTTTGGTGTTACCTGACATATATTGGACAATCACCATTAAAAGCTATTGCCTGTGCCTTCTACCGTTACCCCACACTCGCTCTTTACCGATTACGACATCAACCTGTTCCGCGCCGGAAAGAATTTCCGGATCTACGACAAGCTCGGTAGCCACGTCATCGAGGTCGACGGTAAGCGCGGCACCTACTTTGCCGTTTGGGCCCCGAGTGCCAAGTCAGTGGGAGTGATCGGTGATTTCAACGGATGGAATCGGAGCAGCCACCCCCTCCAGGCTCGCTGGGACAGCAGTGGTATTTATGAGGGGTTCATCGAAGGAGTCGAAAGTGGTACGGTGTACAAGTATGCCGTCGAGAGCCAGAACGGCGATCAACTGGAAAAGGGCGATCCCTACGCCCGCCTCTGGGAGACACCTCCGAAAACCGCCAGTATCGTCTGGGATACTTACTACGAGTGGGAAGACGGCGACTGGATGAAGAACAGGTACCAGCACAACGGTATCGATCGCCCCTACTCCGTTTACGAAGTCCACCTGGGCAGCTGGAAGAAAAACGAGAAAAACGAGAGCCTCTCCTACCGCGAACTCGCTACCGACCTGGTCGACTACGTGAAGAAGATGAACTACACCCACGTGGAGTTCCTGCCCGTCATGGAGCACCCCTACTTTCCGAGTTGGGGATACCAGATCACGGGATACTTCGCTCCTTCGAGCCGTTTTGGCGGGCCCCAGGACTTCATGTACCTCGTCGATAAACTGCACGCGGCGGGCATCGGCATCATCCTCGACTGGGTACCCAGCCACTTCCCCAACGATGCCCACGGCCTGGCGCAGTTCGACGGCACCCACCTCTACGATCACGCCGACCCCCGCAAGGGATTTCACCCCGACTGGAAGAGTGCCATCTTCAACTACGGCCGCAATGAGGTGCGCTCGTTCCTCATCTCCAACGCCCTGTTCTGGCTCGACCGTTACCACATCGACGGACTGCGGGTCGATGCAGTGGCCTCGATGCTCTACCTCGATTACAGCCGCAAGGCCGGCGAATGGATCCCCAACCAGTACGGGGGCAACGAAAACCTGGAAGCCATCGACTTCATCCGGGAATTTAACGAGGCCGTCTACCGCGATTTTCCCGACACCATGACCATTGCCGAAGAAAGCACTGCGTTCAGTGGCGTAAGTCGGCCAACCTACGTCGGCGGACTGGGCTTCGGACAGAAATGGATGATGGGCTGGATGCACGATACCCTGAATTACTTCAACAATGATCCCGTTCACCGCAGCTACCACCACGGTGAGCTTACCTTCTCGCTGGTGTACGCCTTCAGCGAAAACTTCATGTTGCCGCTGAGCCACGACGAAGTGGTGCACGGGAAGGGGCCCCTGATCGACCGCATGCCCGGTGATGAATGGCAGCGATTCGCCAATATGCGCCTGCTGTACGGTTACATGATGACCCATCCGGGCAGCAAACTCAACTTCATGGGCGGCGAATTCGGCCAGACCACAGAGTGGAGCATCGAGCGGGGAATCGACTGGAGCCTCACCCAGTATAAACCCCACGCCACCCTGCAGCAATTTGTAGCCGATCTGAACGCGATCTACCGCGACACCACCGCCCTTTACGAATATGCCTACGACCCCAAGGGATTCGAATGGATCGACATAGGTGACCACCAGCACAGCGTACTGAGCTACCTGCGGCGCGGTAAGGATGAGCAGGATGTCGTGGCAATCATCCACAACTTCACCCCAACCGTTCGCAACAATTACCGGGTCGGTGTACCCTTTGAAGGCACCTACGAGCCCGTGATCAACAGCGACGACGAGCAGTACGGAGGCACCGGAAATTATACGATCAAAGCAACGAAATCAGCCCCCAGCGAATGGAACGGCCGGCCTAACCATATTGAACTGACGCTCCCCCCCCTGACGACCATGATCTTCCGGTATAAGGCCCCGGCGAAGAAGAAAGCCGCCAAGAAACAGGTGGCCGAGAAAAAGTAGCCGATCAGAACAGGATACAGACGGGTATGGGCGCCGGAGTCGAAGTGACGAAGTCGAGCATACCCGTTTTTATGTTTCGCTTCAACGTCGTGATATTTTTGGATCGCTGGTTTGCCACCAGGAGGTAATCCTCGCGGGGCGACAGCGCAAAATTTCGCGGCCAGTCTCCGGCGACGGACTCGTGCTCCAGGGCAGTGAGGGCACCGGTACGCGCGTCAACCCGGTAGGCTACAATGCTGTTGTGGCCCCTATTTGATCCGTACAGGAACCGACCGTCGCTACTGACGTGGATGTCGGCACAGAAGTTTTCTCCGGTAAAGTCTTCGGGTAACGTAGACCAGCTGTCGACTACCGTCAGCGCGTCACCGGTGCGGCTCAACTGGGTCACCGTGCTGTTCAGTTCATTGATGACGTAGATCCACTTTCCGCCGGGGTGAACGGTCAGGTGGCGGGGGCCGGCACCATCTTCCATTTTTACCGCAGGTGGAGTGGCGGGCCGAAGTTTTCCTGCTTGCTTATCGAGCCGGTAGTGCCACACTTCATCCGTGCCCAGGTCGACGCAGAGCACCTCGGAACCGTCGTTGAGGAAGTAGGAAGAGTGGGCGTGGGGCGTCTCGCCGCCCCGCTGTCGGTGGTCCTGCAGATCGAGGGGCTCGGACAAGCGGCCCGTCCCGTCCAGTTTGAGCAATTCAACGTTGCCCCCGCCGTAGTTGGCAACCATGACGTAGTCGTCCTGGCTGACGTTGATGTGGCAGGCTCCGTTTCCTCCGGAAGTCTGTCGGTTAATGGCCTGCAGTTCATCGCCCCGCACCGCGAAGGAAACCACCCTACCCGGTCCTTCCGAAACTTGCTCTACCGAAACCAGTACCGAGCGGTCCTTATTATAGGAAAGGAAGCTGGGATTTTCCGCCTCCACTACCCTGCCCAGATTGGTCAGACGGCCGTCCGCCGCCAGGGAGAACCGGTAGATACCGGGTTCGTGAACTCCGGGTTCGTCGTAGGTGCCGAGCAGGAAGGTCTGCTCCTCAGCGGATGATTGGGTTACGCCGCCGGGGGTGGAGCAGGCACAGATCATCGACAGGAAAAGGGACAGGAATAGGTAGCGCATGGCGGAAGGTACGCCGGGGCCGGGAAATGGCAAATACCAGCCTAGGGCGTGACGGCAATCCCGATAAACCAGTTTCGTCCCGGTGCCGGTTGGTAGTAGCGCCCCCCGAATTGCGGATTCAGGTCGTTGCCGAAACTCATGCGTGCGTCCAGTAGATTGCTGCCGCCGAAGTATAGGTCAGCACTCGTCCTGCCCAGCCTACCGCGCCACCCTGCCCGGCCACGAACCAGGTGGTAGGCATCGCCGTATACGACGTTGGCGTCGTTAAGGGGGATGGCATCGGTATAGTTTTCGGTAAGGACCAGGTAGAAACCGGCGGGAAAAGCGAGTCGGGCTTCCAGATTTACGGTGTGCGGAGCGGTGCCGGGCAGTCGGTTGCCGGAGTAGTCCTCACCGGCTCGCGAGTAGTTGCCGTAACTGAAATCGTGGTAGGTGTAGCTGGCGTAAAGGTCGAGCCAGGAGCGGACGGCGTAGTCCAGGGCAAGCTCCAACCCGCGTTGATCCGTATTGCCAGCGTTGCGGAACAGGGTGGTACCGCGCTCGTCGGAGTAGGTACTGATGGTTTCATCGAGGCGTAGGTAGAACAAGCTCAGGTCGTAGGTCAGTGGACCGCGCCTGCCCTTGGTGCCCAACTCGTAAGTTATGCCCCGTTCCGGTCGAAGGGCGGTGTTGATGCTGCCCTCGTTGGTCCTGAATTCGTCGAGGGTCGGCGGACTGAACCCGCTGCTGATGCTTCCGTACACGCTCCACCTGCCAAAATCCCGCAGGGCAGAGATTCGGGGACTTACCACCCCCCGAATGTCGCTTTCGGTAATGCCGGTATTGCCATCTGAGTCGAAGGTGCGGTCGACGCGGTAGCTGAGGTTGTTAAGGCTGACCCCCGCGGTGAAGCGCCAATCGGCGAAATTCTGACTGGCCTGGAGGAACACCACCCGCTGCTTGCTGAGTACTTCGTCACTGAAGTTCAGCTCGGACGGTTGCCCGGCATCGTTACCGAAGTTGTTGGCCATGCGGTACTGCAGCTGATCTTCGGCACCGAGGGTCAACTTTAGCACGGAGGAATTTAGGGGCAGGGTATAATCAAACGCCGTGCGGCCGCCGACGCCCAGGTTGGTTTCCCGTTTGTAGTCGAAGTTGAAGGGGTGATCGAAGTAGAAGCCGGTGCCGTAGAGGGTCGTGCTGTTGGTCCACCGGCCCTTCGTCCAGTTCTGGGTCAGGCCGAGCAGGAGGTTGTCGTAGTTGATGCTGGCATTCGTTTCTTCGCTTCCGGGCCGGGCCTGCCGGAGGTCGTCGGCGTACTGCTCGGCGTTGAGTCCGCCGGGCAGGTCGTAGCCAAGGCGGGTGTAGAGTGCGTGCAAAGACCAATCACGGCCCGAAGCGCTGCTCCACCGGGTGGATGCCTGTACGGTTTGCCGCCGTAGGGAACTGTGCTCCCGGTAGCCGTCGGTCTGCTGGTGGGCGACCCGGAGCTGGTACTGCGCTCCGCCCGTGACTTGCGCTGCTTTCCCCGCCGGCCATTGCACCTGCGCCCCCGCCCGAAAAAAACCGAAGGAGCCACCGGATATTTCGGTCGAAACGGGACTTCCCAGTGTATCCGTCGACAGCATCAGGGTGCCCGCCGTGCCCGCCCCGTAGAGGCTACTGGCCGGTCCGCGGATGAGCTCCACCCGGTCGATATTACTGATGTCCAGGAAGTTAAGCTGGGTGTCTCCCCCGGGCTCCGTGATGGGGATGCCGTTCCAGTACACCTTGATGTTGCGGACGCCGAAGGGGCTGCGCAGGGTACTGCCCCGTACGCTGATGCGGTAGCTGCCCGGTGCGCGCTCCTCGAAACGGACGCCGGGCAGACGGTTCATTGCCGGCAACAAATCGTTGGCAGGAAACTGCCGCAACTCCGTCCGGTCCAGCGTACTGATGCTGGCCGCTACCCGCTGTACGGGCAACTGGTCGCGGAAGCCCACCACGGTAGCATCGGGCAGGGTGTAGAGGGTGTCGGACTGGGCCGCCATCCGTTGCGTTAGCAACACTAAAAGAACGAGGTATCGGAACATGGCAAAGGTTTACCCGCGCTCTACCGGGCAGGTCATGCAGTGACTACCGCCCCGCCCCCGGCTGAGTTCGGCGCTGGGCAGGGTAATGATGGTCTTGGTCAGGGTACTAACATCGGTTTCTCCCGCATTGATGCGATCGAGTAGCCGCTGGGCTTCAATAATGTCGTACCCATTGTGGGCCAGGGCTTCGGCGGTAACTGGGTTGCGGTCGTAGGTGAGGGCGATTCCCGGGGCCAGGGCGACGAGGTTGCAGCCGTCGGTCCACTGTTCGCGTTCCTGAAAGGGACTGCGGCCGTTGCCGGCGGAGATAAAATTGGCGTCGGGGTCGATCTCGCCGAGGATACATTCCTTCAGGCTGGGATAGTAAGTGGTTTCTCCCTCGCTCCGCCACACTTCCACGCCGGCCTGTCGGCCGCCCTCCGCAATGATGGGCTGGTAGCAAACGTAGTCGTGGACATCGATCTGGGTAAAGATGGTATCGAGGTGCATGAAACTGCGCTCGGCGGGAACGCTTACCCGTACGACGTTTTTCACCACTCCCTGCATAAATAGTCGTTCGGCCAGCTTACGAATGCTGTAGGTGTTCGACCGCTCGCTGTCGCCGATGAGGAGGTAGTCGCGGTTGAGCAGCATCACGTCGCCCCCCTCCATGAACACTTTTTCCCCCAGCTTGCTAGGCGGGAAGGCATCGACGTCGTTGAGGTTGATCACGCGTCCCTCCTCCCACATTTTGGCAAACATGGGGTGGGCCAGAATAACGAGGCGGGTGAGGAAGTTTTCGCGGCTCCGGGCCTGCTTGGCGGCCTTGGTCACCAGGATGTGGTCGTTGATCGTGACGGCGATATCGCGGGTGAAGATGAAATTCGGGATGGGGTCGAACAGCACGCGGTCCGTGGCGGCGATGTATCCCGTGATCAACACGTCGGCGAGTTCGACCGGAGAGAGTTCGGCCAGCTTTTCGGCGTAACTGTGCGGAAGCTCCTCAAAATTGATGATCAGATCGAGCGTCTCGGCGGTCGTTTCCGGTGAGGCGGCAATGGCTTCGGCGACCAGGGTACCGATCTCCAGGACGCCATCTTTGCCCAGGAAAGCACGCAGAATGGACGTAAATACATCGTGTTCCTCCTGCAGGCGGGGCAGGTAGACGATGTCGTCGAAGAGCAACTCTTCCGCCCGGCGCGGTGTAATAGTGGCCGTACCCGCATCGGGGCGGTGTACGATGACCCGGCGGAGGGGCGAAATTTCGGAATTTACTTGGATAGGCATAGGGGGCGAAGGTAGGGCGGGGGCGCAGGAGCCGGGCAAAATCTAAAAAAAAGCTAAAAATAGTGGCGTGATCCGACGAAGGACCGGAAATTAGCCGTTAGACTTCTACGTACGATTTGAGACTACCATGGAACAACTACTGACCGGACTTTTCCTATTTATTTCCTTTGCCACTTTTGCTAATTCTGCTCCAATCGTCTGGACGGCGGAGGAAGCCAGCGAGCAGGAAGCCTACATCGAGCGGTACAAAAAGATCGCCATGCAGGAAATGGAGCGCTCCGGCGTACCCGCCAGCATCAAGTTGGCCCAGGGCATCCTGGAGAGCGATTCCGGTCGCAGTTACCTGGCCCGCACCGCCAAAAACCACTTCGGCATCAAGTGCGGCAGCAACTGGAACGGCGATAAGGTGTACCGGGAGGACGATGATTACGACGACCGCGGCCGGCTCACCAAGAGCTGCTTCCGGCAGTACCGCAATGCGGACGCAAGCTTCGTAGCCCACTCCGAGTTTCTCCGCGACCCCCGCAAGAGCTTCCGCTACGGCTTTCTCTTTCGTCTGGAACCCACCGACTACAAAGCCTGGGCGAAGGGATTGCGCAAATCGGGCTACGCCACCAACCCCCGGTACCCGGAGCTGCTGATCTCCCTGGTGGAGCGGCACAAACTGGACCAGTACGATCGTCCCAGTGCCAGTACGCCCGTCAACATCGAAATTCCCGTGGAGGAAGCCATCACCGGCATCCTGAATACGAACGACGTCAGCTACTTCATCAGCGAAGCTCCGGTGAGTCTGCAGGAAGTGGCCCGTAAGGTCGACCTAAGCGTGCGCCGCCTGCTGGAATACAACGAGGAACTGGTCAGCGAGAACCAGCTGGTCGACCCACGGGAGCGCATCTTCTTGCAGAAAAAACGCCGGTCGTACCGGGGCCCCGAGCGCTACCATACCGTAGTGGCCGGACAGGACCTTTACGACATCGCCCAGCAGTACGGCCTGCGGATCAAAAACCTTGCTAAGCGGAACCGCATCGGCGAACAGGCGGATCCCGCGACCGGCGAGCAGGTTAAGTTGCGCGGGAGCCGGGTACGGACGGCTCCCCGCCTGGAAAATTCCGGTGCCAACAATCGTCCGACCCGCCCCGTCATTCCCGGCACTTCGGTAATCGAACCCGACGACGATGGATTCCTCGATATGGGCGAACCGAATACACCCCGTATTCCTCCCACCGCTCCCACGCCCCAGCCCGATCCGCGCCCGATCGTGTCGCCCGAACAACCGGTTGTAACTCCCCCTGCTACTGCCCCCAACCGGCCGGCGGCGGGCTACCATGCCGTGCAGGCGGGGGATACTCTGTATGCCATTAGCCGGAAGTACGGCGTGAGCGTCGAAGAGATCAAGCGCCTAAATGCACTTAACGGCAACAACATATCGGTCGGCCAACAATTGCGGATCAGGTAACTTACCGCCATGCTCCGTATTTTATTCCTGCTCTGTAGTTGTTTCCCCCTGTTCCTTACCGCCCAGCTCATCGATGAAGCGGGCACCTACGGCGAAGACTGGGGCGGCTATTTTTTCGGAGTCCGTGGTGGGCTCAGCCTGGGCAGTCAGGACTGGTCCAACATTGAAACCGAGCTGAATCCGGGCTTTCACATCGACGGGTTCCTGGAGACGATTCCTTCCCGCAGCACCTTCAGCTTTTGGGGGCAGGCCGGGTACCACCAGCGGGGCAGCCGGATCAGCCGGCAGCGGGTCTTTACCTTTCAGGGCAACCAGATCAGGCTTCCGGCAAACAGCTTCGTGTTCAATAATTTGTCGGTTGCCATCGGAGGAAAACAAGTGGTCAAGTACGCCCGCCTGGCCGATCTCTATTACCTGCTCGGCCTCCGTGCGGAATACAACCTCAGCACCAACCTTAGCGAGTACGACCAGCTGAGCAACAGCCAGGGGGTGAACTACGGACTGAATTTTCCCATCGACTCCTATGACTTCATCAATCGCTTCACTTACGGAGTGACGGTGGGTGGTGGAGCCAGTTTTCCGCTGAGCGAGGCCATCGGCGGATTCGTCGAAATCAGCGCACAGCCCGACCTGAGTTTTCAGTACAAGCAGGGCACGATCAGCAACGTCATCAACCCCGGAGGCGGCGGCAACACCAGCATCGGAGAGCGGGCGATCCGCAACTTCAACATCGAATTATCGGTCGGCCTGCGTTTCCTAAGGAAGTGGTACTACCTGGACTAATGGGGATCTCGCACTGGGTACGTGGCCTGACGAGCCTGTTCTTTCCTAACGTTTGCCTGAACTGCAGCCGGTCCGTTGACGATTCAACCGCCCTGCTCTGCCTCCGTTGCGAAAGCGACCTGCCCGTCACCGACCACTGGAAACAGCCGGAAAACGAAGTAAGGGATCGGCTGGCGGGGCGGCTACCCCTGGAATATGCTGCAGCGGCATACACCTTCCGGGAGGGGAACGTCTGTCAGCAACTCATCCACGCCATGAAATACCAAAACCGGCCCGACGTGGGTAAGAAATTAGGTGAGCGGTTGGGCCACCTGTTAAGCACGGCGGACAGACTGAACGACCTGCACGGGATAGTCCCCGTTCCGATCCACAACCGACGGCGGCACGAGCGCGGGTACAACCAGGCGGAGGCAATTGCTGAAGGAATCGGAGCTATCCTCAACAAACCAGTATTTTCGGATGCGCTGCGAAGAACGGACTTTCAGGGGTCCCAGACGCGACGGACCAAACTGGAACGGCTGGAGAACGTGCGGGACTCCTTCGTTGCCGGGCGGGGAAAGTTTAGCAATCAACACCTGTTGTTGGTTGACGATGTGCTGACTACAGGGGCCACGCTTGACTTTTCGGGCAACGCGCTACTGGAAGCGCACTCCGGGTTGCGGCTTAGTGTGGCCACCCTGGCGATAGTCGAGCGTTAGGTCAGTCGCCGGCAAGCTTGAGTGCGGCCCGGGCGCGCTCACGGGAGTCTTGAATGTCGCTTAGTTCAGCAAAGTCACCGCGAACGGCCTTCAGGGCAACCCGTTCCCACTCAATTTCCCGGCAGGTACGAAAGCCCATTCGCCGGAGCACGAACAGGGGCGGGCACCAACCCTGGATACCGTGTTGCAGTAAGAAGCCGGCGACGACTCCGGAGAGGATAAGCCAGCGGCGGTCGACAAATTCGCTTAGCGCCAGACCGGCTAGTACCAGCGTAGAGGCGTTGGTTTCGAGGGTACGCTCGACGTCCCACTCCTTGTCCAACTCTTCCAGACGCTGATCGATACCGGCCGGATGTTGCGCAAAGTGCTCTACGCGAGCGGTGATTTCCTGAGCTATCTTATTTGTATCGGCCTCGGAAGAATGTTCTACGACCCGTCCGCCGGGCGCATGCTCTTCTACATCATGTTGTGTGGTCATAACTCAAGGTGTTTGGTGCAATAATCAGGCGATCAACAACTGCAACTCCGGTAATAATACATATGTTCTGTACGGGTATTTGTGGGGTTTTAACTGGACGGATACGGCTAATTGCCCGCCGGAGTGACTACTTCGCGGTCGCAAGCCGATACATTTTACATACCTTTGCGCATGGAAGACAACAAAAGCTACCCCGACCGCTTTTCCGTCCAGGGTTTGACCTTTGACGACGTACTGCTGCTGCCCGCCTATTCCGAGGTCCTGCCCCGCGAGGTAGATCTTTCCAGCCAGCTTACCCGCGGTCTCCGCCTCAATGCCCCCATCGTTTCCGCCGCAATGGACACCGTGACCGACGGCCGTCTGGCCATCGCGATCGCACGGCAGGGAGGTATCGGCATCGTCCATAAGAATATGACCATTGCGCAGCAGGCCGAACAGGTACGCATGGTAAAGCGATCGGAGTCGGGGATGATCGTCGACCCGGTAACGCTCAAGCACGATGCCACGGTGGCCGACGCCAAGAATCTGATGTCTAAATACCACATCGGCGGAATCCCAATCGTCAACGATCACTACGAATTGGTAGGAATCCTGACCAATCGCGATCTCCGGTTTGAAACGGCTTCCCAGCGGCCCATTAGCGAGGTGATGACGACGGAACGGCTAGTCACCGCGCCCGTTGGCACCAACCTGGAACAGGCCAAGCAAATCCTGCAGGGCCACAAGATCGAAAAGCTGCCGGTGGTGGACGACCACAACATCCTGGTAGGTCTGATCACCTATAAGGATATCCTCAAGGTCCAGGACTACCCCAACGCCTGTAAGGATAGCTTCGGCCGGCTGGTGGTGGGCGGCGCCATCGGAGTGACCAGCGACATGCTGGAGCGGGTGCAGGCCCTGGTCGACGTCAACGTCGACGTAATCACCATCGACACGGCCCACGGGCACAGCCGGGGTGTACTGGAAGCCGTCAGACGTACGAAAGACGCCTTTCCCGACCTACAAATCATCGGTGGCAACGTGGCTACCGGACCGGCCGCAAAGGCGCTTGCCGATGCCGGTGCCGACGGTGTGAAGGTTGGTGTCGGCCCAGGGTCCATCTGCACCACCCGTATCGTTGCCGGCGTCGGGGTACCCCAACTCAGCGCCATTTCCAACGCGGCGGCGGCACTGCGCGGTACCGGTGTTCCCGTGATCGGTGACGGTGGTATCCGGTACTCCGGCGATATCGTCAAGGCACTCGCCGCCGGGGCATCCACCATCATGGCCGGCAGCCTGTTCGCGGGGGTCGATGAAAGTCCCGGGGAGACCATCCTTTATGACGGCCGCAAGTTCAAGGTGTACCGGGGCATGGGCTCACTCGGCGCCATGAACAAGGGCAGCAAGGACCGCTATTTTCAGGACGTGGAAGACGACGTGAAGAAGCTCGTACCGGAAGGTATCGAGGGCCGGATTCCCTACAAGGGAAGCCTGGCGGAGGTCGTCAATCAGTATTTGGGCGGACTGCGCGCCGGTATGGGCTACTGTGGCGCGGCGACCATCGACGGATTACAGTCGGCCGAATTCGTGCGCATCACGGGAGCCGGTATGCGGGAAAGCCACCCCCACAACATCACGATCACGAAAGAGGCACCGAATTACAGCCGTCGCTAGCAGCGCGGTTATTCTACCTGGTTTCGGCGAGCGAGAATCGCCGCGGTCAGGTCAGCGGCCCGCGCTTCCAGGTCAATGTCGAGGACTTCCCGGTTGACCCGTACGACCATTTCACGCTGGTCAACGGGCAGTCCCCCGTACCCGTGCAGTGCTCCCAGGATCGCGCCGGTGACGGCAGCGACCGTATCGTTGTCCCGGCCGTAGTTGATGACGAATTCCATGGCGGGGCCGAATTCATATCCCGAGAACAGCAGGGCCGTTAAATTGATAAGGTGAATCTCACCGGCGTGAAACGGGACATCCTGCTTCGCGCGGTCCAGTAATTCATAGGCCTTAAGCATCCGCCCGTAGGTAAGGCTATCGTAGGGATAGGTATCCGGCATACGGAATTTCATCGCGCGCACCTCTTCCTGGGTCAGCCGACGCGCCGTCCTGACGATGCTGCGTGCCTGACGAAATTGTTGGTAGGCAATCCGACCGATGAGGCGGGAGCGGAAGAAGCCCTCCGGATCCACCTCCCGCATGACGTCGACAAACGTACCAGGTCCGGCTCCGGGCGTAAAGGCAGCTGAAGTAAGTGCCGCGGTGAGTCCCGCAATGTCACGGGCGTAACCTAGGTCGAAGAGCGCAAGGTCGTAGGCAGCGCGGTACGCTTTCTCCGGTCGGCCGGGAAAGGCAGCTCCCAGGACCGGCGAGAATAGCATACCGGCACAGGACATTTCACCGCCGTAAAACCGCGAAAGGGCATTGCGGTAACCGTCCAGGTCGCGGGCGGCGTAGGCCCGGGTAACCTTCGCCCACTCCTGAAGCCACGTCAGGCGACGCATGGCATCCTCCAGGGGTTCGGGATCCAGCCCCTCGGTGGCCTTCAGGTCGTCGACACTAGCGGAGTACCGTCCGTTGATGAACTTGCTGAAGCGGCCGGCACCGGGAAGCAAGGGGCCGTTTGGCGCACGTTGCGCGTGCTCTTCCACCATAAATTCCACCATCAGCGATTTCCAGCGGGTGTCGTCGGTACCGGCTCCGGGGGGCAAGTTGTAGTTCCAGGGGCCTTCGGGACTGGGTTCGCGCAGGACGAGGTCCAGGCTGTCGACGTGGCCGTACTCATCCGTGATGTCGCCCTGCGTCCACATTTCCGTCGGTGCCCCCATCGCATCGCCAATGGCCGACCCCACTAAGCTTCCGAGCACCTTGTCGTACAGTACGCTGTCGCTGAGGGAAAGGTCCTGATAGTTCGCTTCGTCGTGTGCTGCCACGGAATGGTTGGTATCGGTTGGGGTGATGGCCGGGGAATCGTTCTCCGCACAGGCGAACGGGAGAAGCGCAACGATAATACAGTAGCCGATTCGGTCGGAGTGCGGATAGGTTGACGCCATGCTGTCCCAAAGATACCCGAACCACCAGCTACTAAGGCCGCTACAGGCTTCCGGAAATTCTAATCTGTATACCGGGCATAAAAAAAGGCCCGCCGGAAAACCGACGGACCGCTTACATACACTCACCTTATCTTATACGCTTAATTCGTTTGCTTTAGTAACCGAAGAAAATATAATTGTGTTCAAGATTACGAACAATTATTTGTTGTGAGAATCTTTTTCACAGAATATTTTGATTTCTGTTGCCGTCTTAACCCTGGCAGTTGACGGAATGTGCGGAAGGGTACCATCATTTTTTGACTATTTTTGCACACCATTTAAGTAGCCCATGAAATCATTCCCCCGCCTGATCCTTCTACTCGTCCCGGTATTTGTAGCCTTGGGTTGTAGCAAAGAGGATGATTGCCTGGCGAGCGACCAGTCGATAACGGAGTACATCACCGCTAACGGAATCATGGCTACCGAGGGCGACCTGGGTCTGTACTACATCATCGAAGCGGAGGGCGGCGCGGAAAAACCGACCACCTCCAGTAGCGTTACGGTTAACTACACCGGTCAGACCACCAATGGCGAGACCTTCGATCAGACGAGTGGCTCTCCGCGCACCTTTCTGCTCTCCGGACTTATTCAGGGGTGGCAGCAGGGTATCCCCAAAATTGGCAGGGGTGGTAAAATTCGCCTCTTCATCCCATCCTCCCTCGCATACGGAGCGAACCAAGCCGGAGACATCTGCCCGAGTTCGGACCTTATCTTCGACATCGAATTGGTAGACTTCAACTAAGCGGACCCGCGATCAGACAGCTGGAACACCACGAGATCGAGAACGAAGTTCGCCGACACCGGATCACCCTCTTGTGCGTCGACTGGAAGGATCCGCGGAATGTCGGTTCGGTGTTTCGACTCGCCGATGCAGCTGGAGTCAGCAAACTCCTACTTGCGGGTACTACCCCTACCCCACCCCAACCGGGCATCAGGAAGACGGCCAGGTCGACGGAGCGAAGCGTGCCCTACGAGGTCGTCAAAGATCCGGTTGCTTACCTGGCTCGATCCCGGCAGAGCGGGGCGCTTATCCTCGCCCTTGAGATCACGGACCAGAGCACATCGTTGTTCGACCTGGACTTACCCGAGCCGGACCGGGAGATCGTGCTCCTGGCGGGGAGCGAATCTACGGGAATAGCCGGGGAGCTGCTTGCCCTCTGCGACGCGGCCGTTCACCTGCCGATGTACGGGCAGAACACCTCCATGAACGTCACCGTAGCGCTAGGCGCGGCGGTATACTTAATCCTTATGAAGGTGCAGTAGGGCCATGATGTCGCGATCCTGCTCCAAATCGGGATGCCAGTTGAAGAGGAGTTCGTGATCTTCGTAGAACTCCGCCAGTCCCTCGTTCAGTAGGGCAAGGGCCTGCTGCCGCCGGCTGGTGATCATCAGAATCGCTACGGTACCAAAAAGCAGGGCACTATCGCGGTACACCGTGGCCGTATCGGCGAGGAGCTGAAGCGCGTCGGCTTCCCGACCAAGTTCAACCAGGAAGAGCGCGTAGGAGATGTAGGCGTCACTGAACTGCTCGTCCATCTCGATGGCCTTGAGAAAGGCCTGTTCCGCATCGAGGGGCGAGTTGGTGGCCGAACTGCAGAGCGCCAGACCAAGCCAGCAATCGGCCGTGTGATTCGGAAGCTCCACCGCCCTGCCGTAATTGTAGGCGGCTACGCCCCACTTCTCTTCGGCCACGCAGCACTCCGCGATGTACTGGTAGATGTCGTACATCTCGGGGTCGATTTCCAGGGCTCGGAAGTACGACTTCTTCGCGCTGGTGTAGTCATCCAGCATCTGGTGGCTGCGACCGATGCGCATACAGGTTTCGTAGCTTTCCTCCGCTTCCTCCGACTCGAAGTAAGCCTGGTACGCGGTCAGGGCCGGTTCGTACATTTCGAGATCGAAGAGCTTGTCGGCGTACTCCAGGTCGTAGGCGCTCCTCGCGTCGTTGAGGGACCGGGCGTTGCCGAACGCTTCCAGGGCTTCCATATCGTTGCCTCCGTCGTCGTACCAGAGTCCGAGATAGAACCAGGTCAGGTCATTGAAGGGGTCGCGATCGGCCTGCCGTTTGAGCAGTTTACCGATCTCTTTCCGCATCGCGGAAAGCTCCGGCGCGTTGAGTAGCTCGTCGTAAGCGGGTTCCTGGTAGGGGTCGAGGCGGATGGCTTCGGCCAGGGCTTCGAAGCTTTCGCGGAAGCGATTTTCCTGCATACAGAGCAGGCCGTCGAAGAACGCCAGCAAACTGAGCTTTTCGTCCTGGTCGACTACATTATACAACTGGTCCAGGGCCGCCCGGGCTTCTTCCTGGTGTTCGAAGTGGACGTAGACTTCCAGGCGCAGCATCATCACCTCCTCGTCGTTGGGGGCGTAGATATTGAGCTGCTCGAGGGTGGCCATCGCGTCCTCCTCCTCCAGGTTAATCTTGTGGATCAGGGCTTTCCACTTGTAAAAGTCGGGAGTGTAGTTGTGCTGGCTGATGGCCAGGTCGGCTACTTCGAGGGTTTGATCGTAATCGTGAATCCCGAAGTAATGCACCAGTAGTTCCTCGAATTCTTCCTCCGCGAGAAACAAGGTATCACCTCCCTGAGCCGCCCGTTCGTACCTGGCCACGAGGGCCATCAGCGCCGTCTCGCGCTGGTCGTTGCTCTTTCTATTCATACCGTATTCTCGCCCCCGGCTTAGTCACCTGGGCCATTGGCTGGGGATTGTGCTAAAAATACGAATTCCGCCCGATAAAGTTGTGTTCGCCTTGTCTCCCACCAAGCATCCCGTCAAGAAAATCACGCCGCGCAAACCCGGTGGGGGTAAGAAGTCGTTACCTTACCGGTCCGATACCAGGCCGTCAGTTTGATCGTTGATATCCAACCTCAGTCACCCCACCCCCCGAGCTACTCCGCCCATGCTAAAGTTTTTCTATCCGCTACTGCTGCTGCTCCTGCTTTCCGGTTCTGCGCTCACCGCCCAGGACATCTTTAATGTCCGAATCGGCACATTTCAGGACGTGAAAGCCGACGACTTTGTGGACCTACAGGAAATGGGCTTTGTGTACGGCCTGCCCCGGGAGGGACAACTAACGGATGTCTACCTAGGAAATTACAGCTCCCGCGACCGGGCGGCCACCGTCACCGAACAGCTACAGGCCCGGGGCTTTCGCAATGCCGCCCCCTTCGCCCTGCCCGCCGGAGTGGCGGAGCCGGCAACTTACGTACAGATCGCCCTCCGGGGCAAGGGCCGTTCGCTGGACTGGCGTTCGCTAGAGCGTGCGGGTAAATTATTCGTCGACGCCCGCGATGGGGTGACCAAAGTACTGACTGGCCCCTACCCCAACGCAGAGGCCGCCAACGAGGCCCTGGCCGGCATTCGTACCCTCGGTTACGGAGATGCTTTCGTAAGAACGGCAGTTCCCGGCAAACTGATCCCCATCGGGGTCTTCGAAACCGGAATCAAGAAGCCCCTGATCCCAATCGAACTACGCCAGATCGGGTCACCGGATTCCCCCGCTACCGATGCTTCCACTGCTCCCGCGCCCCCGCCCGCCCCTACACCCGCACCGGCGCCGGATACCACCGAAACCGTAGCCGCCACTACAGCCGTCGCAATCCAACCCCCACCGGCACCCGCCGCCACTCCCCACCTGGCGGCCACCCAACCCGGCCTACCCCCGATCGACGTAAAGACGAAGCGACACTCGGCGGCGGAACTGCAGCGGGTACTGAAGGAAAAGGGCTACTACGACGGCAGTATCGACGGCTATTACGGAGAAGGGACGCGCTCCGCCTACCAGGAAGCCTGGAACAAACTACCCGAGTTGCGCAAGTACCGTCTCCTTGCAGCAAGCGAGGACGTTGCTACCGGCACGCTCCTGAGCTGGCCCGAAATAGCTGTAGTCACCACGGTGGCCGATGAACTGGCCGCGGGAATGACCAATACCGTGCGTGAAGAAGAACTTGCCGAGGCGCGTGACGAACTATTCAATGCCACCGCCGCCCTACCCGCTGCCGATGCGACACGCGCGCGCACCTGGGAAAGCACGGTATGGGAAAACCTGAACGACTGGGCCGTCCAGGACCCCCTGCACGCCCGAATCCTGACCGCCCTGCGGGTATCCTATTACCAGGCACAGGCCCGCCTGGAAGCGATGTATTTACAGCGGGGGATGTCGGCGATCGCCGCACGCGACCTCGCAACGGCAACCCTGCAGAATTTGCTGGGTGCTCCGCTGGATCGCTTCCTCTAATTCACCTTCTCGGATCTTATTCTTCCTCCATCGCGAACTGAACTCCGTCGTAGCCTTCCCGCCGCTCGATAATGAGGCCGTAGAGCAAGTCCTTGAGGGCGGTGATCCCCTCGCCGGTGACGGCGCTCACGTATAATTTCGGCAGATCGGTGGGGATCTCCCCCTCGCGCAGGCGCTTTAGCTCTTCGTCCACCATGTCGGCCCGCGTGAGGGCCAGGACGCGGGGTTTGTCGAGAAGTTCCGGGTTGTACCGTTCGAGCTCATTGAGCAGGATGCGGTACTGTCCGCGAATGTCGTCGGCATCGGCGGGGATACAGAACAGCAGGGTCGCGTTGCGCTCGATGTGGCGGAGGAAGCGGTGTCCCAGTCCACGGCCCAGGTGAGCGTCCTCGATGATCCCGGGAATATCGGCCATGGCGAACGATTTTCCGTCGCGGTACTGCACCATCCCGATGTTCGGAACGATGGTGGTGAACTCGTAGTTAGCAATTTCCGGTTTGGCGGCGGTGACTACGGAGAGCAGGGTAGATTTCCCGACGTTGGGCAGGCCGACCAGGCCGACGTCGGCCAGCACCTTCAGTTCCAGCACGTACCAACCTTCGCCGCCCTCCTCACCCGGCTGGGCGTAGTCGGGGCTTTGGTTGGTTGAAGATTTGAAGTGGCTGTTGCCAAGCCCGCCGCGGCCGCCGTGCATGATGATGCGCTCCTCGTCGTGGTGGGTGATCTCGAAGAGCTGTTCGCCGGTTTCGGCGTCGCGGGCGATGGTGCCCAGGGGTACGTCGAGCACCACGTCGTCGCCGGTCGCTCCGGTGCGGTTGTTCTCACTGCCCCGCTGACCGTGGCCGGCGCGGATGTGTTTTTTGTACTTGAACTGGAGCAGGGTCCAGAGGTTGCGGTTGCCGCGCAGGATGATGTGTCCGCCGCGACCGCCGTCGCCGCCGTCGGGACCGCCCTTGGGGATGCCCTTGGCACGGTAAAAGTGCTTGGAACCGGCCCCGCCGCTACCGGACTGCAGGTTGATCTTTACGTAGTCGACGAAATTTGCTCTTGCCATACGGTTAGGCCAACGGATAAGGTCGGCAAGTGTGCGCTATTGTTCGATGGCGGGGGCGACGAGGGCGTCGATCTCCTCCGCTACTTCCGCAATGGAACGCGTGCCGTCGACGCGGTGCGCGAGTCCGAGATCCCGGTAAAAGTCAAACACCGGGGTGGTATAGTTAACGAAATTTTCGAAGCGGGTGCGGATCACCTCTTCCTTCAGGTCGTCGGCGCGGCCACTGGTGGCCGCCCGACCGATGATTCGTTTTACGACGGTGTCGGCGTCGACGTCAAGCAGGATGAGGGCGTTGATCTTGGCGCCTTTTTCCCGCATCAGGTCGTTCAGGTCGGCAGCCTGGGGGTCGGTCCGCGGAAAACCGTCGAAGATGATGCCGGTGACGTCGGGGTGCTGTTCCACGCGTTTGCGCAGCATGGCGATGGTCACCTCGTCCGGTACGAGGTGGCCCTTGTCCATATAGGACCTGGCTTCCTGGCCCAGGGGCGTATTGCGACTAAGTTCCTCACGGAACATGTCGCCGGTGCTGATGTGCAGAAAGTTATATTTCTGAACCAACAAGCTGGCCTGGGTACCCTTACCGGAGCCTGGGGGACCAAATAGGATCAAGTTGTACATAGAGACGTCGTGAGTGGGCGGCAAATATAGAAAATTTGCGGCCGCCGGCTTATTCCGGCTCGATTTGTCGCAGGAGTTCGCGCAGGTTCTCGTACAGGGGATCGCCGCTGGCGAGCACTTCCTCCACCTGCCGCCATTCCGCCCGCAAAATGTCTTCTCCGGTCTCCGGTACGAGTTCCTTTTGCCGGGTCGTCATGGCGTACCAGTAGGTCGGTTTCAGGATCCGTCGCTTGTTCCCGCGGTAGGTGTGGTAGGTAGTGGGAAGGGCCTGGCCAAGTTTGGTATTCCGGAGTCCGGTTTCTTCCGCGACTTCCCGCAGGGCGGCGGCGGCCCGATCCTCTCCGTCGTCGATCTTTCCCTTGGGTAAATCCCAGAAGCCCCGCCGGTAAATAAAGAGTTGCCGCTGGTTGTCGAGGTTGGTCACTACTCCGCCGGCTGCTTCGACCCATTTGTAGTGGGAACGGAAATCGGTCCAGAGCTCCTCGACGTCCGCTGCGACCAATTCGACCGAAGTGACCTTCTGACTGCCCTTTTCGAGGGTGTCGGCGTAGTTGAGGAGTGATTTGCGTTTACCGGAGTAGCGGGCCGTCAGGTGGGTTTCGGGGGCTTGGTCGGGATACCGACCCGGTTCACCCTCCGCGCGCAGCGTCAGGGGGCGGTCGTTAATATAGATTACGTACATTGGCGCGAAATTTACAACGCATGGACACATCCAGGCAAATTGCCCGTCGCCTGCTGGAAGTCGGCGCCGTCAAATTACAACCCCAAACCCCGTTCACCTGGGCGAGCGGCCTGCGCTCCCCCATCTACTGCGACAACCGGGTGCTGCTTTCCTTCCCGGAAATCCGCAACGAGATCGTTTCCGCACTTGCCGGGGCCGCGGGTGCCATGGATAGCATTGAAGGCATAGCGGGTGTGGCAACGGCCGGTATCCCCCACGGAGCCCTGGTTGCCGACCGCTTACGAGTACCCTTCATCTACATCCGCAGCTCCGCCAAGGAGCACGGACGTAAAAACCAGATCGAAGGTCGCCTGGAGGCGGGACGGCGCTACCTTGTGGTGGAAGACCTCATCTCCACCGGGGGCAGCAGCCTTAAGGCCGCCGAAGTGCTCCGGGCCGCCGGCGGCGAAATCGGCGGTGCCCTGGCGATCTTTACCTACCAGTTCCCGTCCGCCACCCGGGCCTTTCAACACGCCGAGATTCCACTGACGACGATCAGCAATTACGCCGCCCTGCTCGAGGAAGCGGAGCAATCCGGCCAAATCTCCGCGGAAGAAGCGGCCACCCTGGCCGATTGGCGGCGGGATCCCCGGGCCTGGAGCGACGCCTTCGTCAATTGACGCCCCCACTGACCATTCCCTGATCACCCCTATTCCATTGTCGGGCGTTCGACCGCCCCGATGAACAAATACTATCCCCACATGCCTATCCTCAACGAAGACGCCGAGGCCTTTCTCTACCGCTACCTAAACAATGCCTCACCTACGGGTTTCGAGAGCAGCGGCCAAAAATTGTGGCTGGAGTACATCCGCCCCTTCGTCGATGAGGTCGGTCTGGACGTGTACGGCACCACCTACGGGGTGATCAATCCCGGTCGCGACTACCGCGTGGTGATCGAGGGCCACGCCGACGAGATCAGTTGGTTCGTTCACTACATCTCCGATGCCGGATACCTGTACGTAGTTCGCAACGGCGGGAGCGACCACACCATTGCCCCCTCCAAGCGGGTCAACATCCACGGAGACAATGGGATCGTGCGGGGCGTCTTCGGCTGGCCGGCCATCCACACCCGCCGCGGCGACGATGCCAAATTGCAGCCGAAGCTGGAAAACATCTTCATCGACATCGGGGCAAAGGACAAGGAGGAGGTGCTCGAAATGGGCGTGCACGTGGGCAGCGTAATCACCTACCCCGACGAGCTGGAAGTAATGAACGACCGCTACTACTGCGGCCGCGCCCTCGACAACCGAATGGGCGGCTACTGCATCGCACAGGTGGCCCGGCTGATCCGCGAACGAAAGGTCGACCTCCCCTACTCCCTCTACATCGTCAATGCGGTACAGGAGGAGGTAGGCCTGCGTGGGGCCCAGATGATCGCCGAGCACATCAAGCCCCAGGTAGCGATCGTGACCGACGTAACCCACGATACCTCCACCCCCATGCTCGACAAGAAAAAGGTGGGCGACGTGAAGGCCGGTAAGGGACCCAGCGTGACCTACGCCCCGGCCGTCCACAACAAGCTGCTGAACCTCATCATCGCCGCGGCGGAGGAAAAGGAGATCGACATCCAGCGGGAGGCGAGCAGCCGCGCAACCGGCACGGACACCGACGCCTTCGCCTACTCCAACGCCGGCGTACCCTCGGCACTCATCAGCCTGCCCCTGAAGTACATGCACACCACGGTGGAAATGGCCGCTAAGGAAGACGTCGAAGGAGTGATCGAGCTGATCCTCCAAACACTCACCAAAATCGAGGATGGCATGAGCTTCAATTACTTCGAAGTGTAAGCGACCCGTATGTGCAGTCCCGTCTTCAACTGGCTCTTTTACGGGCACTTCTGGATTGCGCTCGCGGCTACGGCCCTCAGTTGGCAATCGACCTACCTGAACGGCGGGGAGGTCTCGTTGGGCGCGCCCCACTACTTCGTTTTCTTCGCTACGCTAGGGGTGTATACCCTCCACCGCCTGCTCAGTTACCGGCGGGCGGGCAGCCATCCCACCGGTCGCCGGTACCGGGTCGTGGCCCGCGAACCCGCTGCCTCGGTGCTCATCGGGGTCGGAAGTATTGTGGTCGCGCTGGCGATCGCAACCCAACTTCCCCTACGGGCTTTCTGGCCGGTACTGATCGCCCTGCCCTTTACCGGATTCTACCTGATTCCCCTCTATCCCGGCGGACCCCGCCTGCGTGACCTGGCCTACCTCAAAGTCGTGTGGGTAGCCCTCGCCTGGACCCTGATCACGGACTGTTTCCCGATTATGGGCAGTGGCCACGATTACGTGGAAGGGGCGATCCGCGCAGCTTTCGTGCTCGCCATCGCGCTGCTCTTCGATACCCGCGACGTCGTGCTCGATCGCCGGCAGGGCGTCAGGACTCTGGCGGGCAATCACCCCAAGTTGAACGCGAATGTTGCCCTTGCCCTGTTGGTGGGTTGCGCGGTCGTATCCCTCTGGCACTATCCGCTGCCGCAGGGGGGTGTCCTGGCCCTCGCGTACCTCGCCGGAGCCACCATCGGCTGGATCACCGACGCCCGGCAGGGGGAAGACTTTTACGCGACCTGGGTCAACGGTGCGCTACTGCTGCCGCCGTTCGGCCTGTGGCTGTTTCTCTAGCGCGCGCCGGGCCATCAGTGCGGCGCCGTAGGCGCTGGCCTGGGGAGTCTGGGCTACCTCCACCCGCCGGCCCGAGCGCTCTTCCAGCAACTTCAACCATCCCGCCGAACGCGTAAATCCACCGCTGGCGTAGATCACTTCGGCGGGGCAGGTCGCCTGCTCTACCTGACGCAGGATCTCGACGATGTTGTCGGTAACTCCCAGCAGGACGGCCCGGGCCAGGTCCGTAGCGGTGTGGTGCCCGCGTAAGCCCGTAAAGGAGGCCGTAGCGAGGGCGTCCCAGATCGGTGCGCGCTCCCCAAAGAGGTAGGGCCGGAAGTACAATTCGGCATCCGGGGCAGCGGAAGCGGCTTCGAGCATATCGCCGATGCTGTCGAAGTGAGCCTGTAGCAGCTCGTACGTCCATTCCAGCACTTTACCTCCGTTGTTGGTCGCTCCGCCGAGCACCGCATAGTCGTCAAACAGCAGGTAGTCGAACAGTTGGTGATCCGTCCTGGCCGGTTTACCCCGGTGCGTGACCCGCACGGCGCCGCTGGTCCCGACGGTAAGCGAAACCTGACCGGGCTCCGTAATTCCGCTTCCCAGATTGGCCAGGCAACCGTCGGAGCCGCCGATCACGAGGGGCAGGTCCGCCACGCCCATTCGATCGGCCACTTCCGCTTTCCACTCGAGCAGGGTATCGCCGGGTACGACGGTCGGAAGCTTGAGGGCAAGGTCGCGGTCGCCGCCGGCCAGGCGGAGCGCTTCTTTGTCCCAGTCCCGGCTCTCCAGGTTCAGCAGTCCGGTTGCGCTGGCGAGCTGCTCGTCGAGCAGTGCGCCGCACGTGGTCCAGCGGTCGATGAGGTAGGACTTAAGGTCGGACAGTGCCACCGCGCCTTCCAGCAGTTCCGGCCGGTGGCGATTCATCCACCGCAGTTTGACGAGCGGCGACATAGGGTGCACGGGCGTACCCGTTCGTTGGAGGAGGCGGGAACGCAGGAGCGGAGAAAACTCGTCCATCACTTGCTGGGGTCGAACGTCCGCCCAGGTAACGACCGGACCGGTTGGTTCGCCGGATTGATTCAGCAGCAGGACACCGTGCATGGGGCAGCTGATGCCAAGACCGGCGGGCGGGTGCGGCAACTCGGTCATGATCCCGGTAAGCAGCGATTCGGCTACGTCCACAATTGCCCGGACGTCCTGTACCGCGGCCCCCGGTTCGGGATGGAGGAGCGGATAGTCTCCGCTGCATTCCGCCACCAGGACACCCTCCCGGTCGAAGGCACCTACTTTGGCGGAGGTCGTACCCAAATCAAGACCGAGGTAAATAGCGGTTGCAGACATAGGGGGGTAAAGATAACAGGGGCCGACGGAGTAAACGGGCAGCTCGCTTATATTTACACCTTACCCCAAATGCCCTACCGTGAAGTACCTAGCCACCGTTGCTATTCTTTTAATTTATTGCACCTGCGTACCCGCCCAAAGAGCCATTGAAGTGGCAGACATGCAGGCCTGGAAGGAAATCCGCTCCGAGCAACTGAGTGCCGACGGCAGTCACGTGCTCTACAGCCTCACTCCGGATGTAGGGGATGCGGAAGTGGTGGTGTACCGGGCGGCCGACAAGCAGGAACGCCGCTTCCCCCGTTTGGAAAACGCCACTTTCTCCTACGACGGCAAGTACCTCGTGGGCATGCTAAAACCTACCCGCGACACCGTGCTGGAGTACAAGCGCCAGGAAAAAGTGAAGGAGCTCAAGCAACGCGACACCCTCCTGGTGTGGGACCTCCGAAGCCAGAACCCCATGCTATATCCCAATGCGTATGACTTCAAACTCAGCGAGCGCTCGTCGGAGATATTTGCCTACACGACGCAATCGCTGGTCCCCGACAGCCTGCGCAAGGAACTGGACAAGGACGCGACCCGCCTCGTCGTGCGCCGGTTCGCCAATCAGGACAGCTTTTATCTGGAGGGGGTGATGGATTTCCGCGTAGCACGCGACCGTCCGATCGTAGTTGCCCATCGCGTGGCCAAGGACAGCACCTGGACCGATGGCGTACTGCGGATCGACCCCAGTAAGCTCGAATGGCAAACCCTCAGCAGCGGGCCGGCGGAATTTAGCGGACTCAACCTCAGTTTTGACGGAGAGCGGGTGGCCTTTCTGAGCACCGATAAGGAAAAGGACGGTAAGCAGCCGCCGTTTCACCTGCACTACTGGTCGAGCGGAAGCGACTCGGCCTATATGGTCACGGGACGCGACATGAGCTGGCTTCCGAAGGGATACCGCATCAGCGACGACCGGCGGCCCGAATTCAGCGAAGACGGGAAGTACCTTTTCTTCGGCACCACGCCCCGCCGCCCCGAACTCGACAGCAGCGCCATCGCCAGTGAACTGGCCGACGTAGAGGTCTGGACAACGGAGGACCCCCTACTCTATACCCGTCAGAACAACAAGCTGGAGCAGGACAAGAAATTTACCTACCTCGCCGTATACCGTACAGGTGCGGACGAGTTTTTGCAGCTTGCCGATACGCAGTTTCCGGAGAGCAGTCAGCCCCAGGACAATCGGGGCGATTACCTGATGCTCTACAACGACAGCCCCTACGCCAAGCAGACCATGTGGGAAGGCGGCCCGGCGGCCCGCGACATCGTGACGGTCGATCTACGTAACGGGAAGCGCAGCCCGGTTGTGTCGGGGGAGGTCGGCTACTTCAACTGGTCACCTACCGGCAAGTACATCAGCTGGTACAATCCGGTGGATTCGGTCTACCGCACCTTCGACGTGGAGGACCGGGAGCTCAATACCATCACCTCAAAAGAGCTCGGCATCTTCTACGACGAGCGCAACGACCAGCCTAACAACCCCTACCCCTACGGCATAGCGGGCTGGCTGGAGAACGACCGGGGGATCATCGTGTACGACCGCTACGACCTGTGGCGCATCCATCCCGACCGGGAGGGCGACGCGGAACGGCTCACCCAGGGGCGGGAGGCCGGCGTTGAGTACCGCTACTACGATCTGGACAAGGAACGGGACGCCGTAGATGAGACCATGCTTCTGGTGACCCAGCGCGATGCGGACTACTACGGTGGTTTTGCACGACTCGACGCGGACGGCACGGTGCAGCAACTGGCTACGGGCCCCTACGTGTATGACGACTTTAGCAAGGCACGCTTGGCCGAGCGCTACCTGTACACCCGCGAGAGTTACCGCGACTTTCCCGATTTGCGGCTTACCGCTGCGTTAGCAAGCGAAGGAGAAGTGATTACGAACGCCAATCCCCAGCAGTCGGACTTCAACTGGGGGACCGCCGAGGAATACCGTTGGATCGATCACGAGGGGCGGGAACTTCGGGGGCTGCTGATCAAGCCCGCCGGCTTCGATTCCACAAAGCAGTACCCCATGCTGGTCAACTTTTACGAGCGCAGCAGCGAGGGCCTGTACCGTCACCGCACCCCGGTACCCGGTCGCTCTTCCATCAACTACCCCCACTACTCCAGCCGGGGGTACGTGATCTTCAATCCGGACGTCATCTACCGCGAGGGCTACCCCGGTGAAAGTGCCTACAACTGCGTGATGAGCGGCGTTAGCGCCCTGCTGATGGAGGGGTTCATCGACAAGGACCGGATCGGCCTGCAGGGACACAGCTGGGGCGGCTACCAGGCGGCCTACCTGGCCACCAAGACCGATCTGTTTGCCGCCATCGAGTCGGGGGCACCGGTCGTCAACATGTTCTCCGCCTACGGTGGCATCCGCTGGGGCAGTGGCCTGAGCCGGCAATTCCAGTACGAGCGCACCCAGAGCCGAATCGGCGGCACGCCGTGGGAATACCCCCTGCGCTACCTCGAAAATTCTCCCATCTTCACTACCGACAAGATCAACACCCCCATCCTGATCCTGCATAACGACGAAGACGGAGCCGTGCCCTGGTACCAAGGCATCGAGTGGTTTACGGCCCTGCGCCGTCTCGGCAAACCGGCCTGGTTCCTGAATTACCGGGGTGAACCCCACTGGCCCGTAAAGACGCCGAACCGCGCCGACTTTCAGACCCGCATGAGTCAGTTTTTCGACTACTACCTGCTGGGCGCGCCCATGCCGGTGTGGATGGAAAAGGGGGTGAGTCCGCTAGAGCGCGGCATCCAGCAAAACCTGGAGCTCACGCAGGAGAACTAACAAAACGCAGGCTTTGTAAATCAAACGACGGAACGGTGCCGTCGGCCAATTGCACCCGCAGTCGGCCGGCACCGGTTACGCCAGCAATGCGCCCCCGGAATTCCCGGGCGGTGGCCACTTCCCGGTAAACCGCCCACTCCTCCAGTCGGTACAAATTAGCGTGATATGCCGCCGCCAGCTGGCCCTGCTCACTGCCCGAAGTAAGGGGATAGAGTCGGGTGAACTCGGCAAACAGGACCTGCAGTACGGGCTCCAGGGCGACCGGTGTGCCGGTGAGTATTCTGAGGGAGGTCGCCGAATGGGCGAGTTCGGGAGGAAAGGAGTTTTCGTTGACATTGAGCCCAATGCCGATAACGGACCACTGTATCCGGCTGCCGCGCAGTCCGTTCTGAATCAGGATACCGGCGATCTTGCGGTCGCCCACGTAGATGTCGTTGGGCCACTTGATCCGGACGGTAGCGGCAAGCCGGGCGGGTAGCAGTTGCTCGATAGCAGTAGCGAGCGCCAGGGAGACGAATTGGTTGAGCACGAAGAGGTGGTCGACTGCCAGATGGTCAGGCCGAACCAGGATACTGAGGGTCAGATTGTCGCCCGGGGTCGCGTGCCAGTGGTTTTTTCCCTGTCCCCGGCCGGCGGACTGGTCGTCGGTAATGAAAACGGCACCATCGTTAAGTTTTTCTCCCGCGTTCAGTGCCTCCAGCATGGCGGTATTGGTGGAAGCGGTGCGTTCGAAACGGCGGGCAACTTTAGGAATCAGCAATTTGTTTGTTTTACAGCAATACTACGGGAATGGTATTTGCTACCTTCATAATTCTAAAATGCAGATTTGAACACATCCACCAAAGCAGCGCGTACGACCGTTAATCCAAAGATGGAGCAGCGGCTCGACGTCATCCTGGACAGCATCCGGGACATCAAAGGTAAGAACATCGTCCGCCTGGATTTGCGGAAGCTCGACGATCGCCCCGCGGAGTTTTTTTTCATCTGTGAGGGAGAGTCTTCCACTCAGGTGCGGGCCATTGCGGAGAACGTGCAGAAGCGAATGAAGCAGGAAATGGGCGAGTACACGAAAAACACCACCGGGTCGCGCCCCGCGAATTGGGTGTGCCTAGACTACTTCGATACGGTAGTCCACGTATTTTACCCCGAAACTCGCGCGTTCTACCAGATCGAGGATCTGTGGAGCGACGGTATTGCGAAAGAATTTGAGAGCCTCTAGCGGGTTGTCCCAAAATATGTGCGGCCAGCCAACGAAAAGCCGGTCCGCACGTTAGCCTAAAGATATGAGCACAAACAATCAGAATACCAACCCCGAGGGTTCCGGCGGTCCGAAGTTCCAGAGTTACTGGATTTACGCGATCATGTCCGTAGTCCTGCTGGCACTCGTGCTAACCAATTGGGGTACCGGTGCTTCCAGCGAGATCGACCTGAACCGACTGAATTCCATGATCAAGGACGATGCGATCGAGAGCATCAAGCTGGTCAACAACGATCGGGCGGAAGTCTTCATCAAGGAAGCCAAGAAGTCGGAAACTCAGTATAAAGACGCCGCCGCCGAAGGTATGGGGGGCGCCCGTTACGATTATTACCTGGAGGTCACCGATCCTACCTCTTTCAACAATTTCGTGAATTCGGCCTACGAAAACCTCGACATTCCCTTCGCCGATCGGGTAAGGGTGGATGCGGAAAAGCGTACCGACTACCTGGGCAATGCGCTGCAGTGGCTGTTGCCCCTGGCCGTTATCGCCTTCATTTGGATCGTGCTCATGCGTCGTCTCGGCAGTGGCGGCGGTGGTCCCGGCGGCCAGATCTTCAATATCGGCAAATCGAAGGCAACCCTCTTCGATCAGAACAGTAAGGTGAACATCACCTTTGCCGACGTCGCCGGTCTTGACGAGGCAAAAGAAGAAGTAATGGAGGTCGTCGACTTCCTGAAAAATCCTAAGAAGTACACCGCCCTCGGGGGTAAAATTCCCAAGGGCGTCCTCCTGGTAGGCCCTCCGGGTACCGGTAAGACCTTGCTAGCTAAGGCCGTTGCCGGAGAAGCCGGTGTACCCTTCTTTACCATGTCCGGTTCCGACTTCGTAGAGATGTTCGTCGGTGTTGGTGCTTCCCGGGTTCGCGACCTCTTTAAGCAGGCCCGCGAAAAGGCTCCGTGTATCATCTTTATCGACGAGATCGACGCCATCGGCCGCGCCCGCGGTCGGGCAAACATGCAGGGGGGCAACGACGAACGGGAGAACACCCTCAACCAACTGCTCGTCGAAATGGACGGTTTCAGTACCGACAAGGGAGTAATTCTGATGGCGGCTACCAACCGCCCCGACGTACTCGACTCGGCGCTGCTGCGCCCGGGCCGTTTTGACCGACAGATCGGCATCGACCGTCCCGACCTGAAGGGACGTGAGGCGATCTTTAAGGTCCACCTCAAGACCATCAAGACCAACGATACGGTAACCGCCGATGTACTAGCGGAAATGACGCCAGGCTTCGCCGGCGCGGAAATCGCCAACATCTGTAATGAGGCGGCCCTGATCGCCGCTCGGCGCAACCAGGACAGCATCGGGCTGGACGATTTCAACTACGCCCTCGACAAGGTGATCGGTGGATTGGAGAAGAAGAACAAGCTCATCTCGCCCGACGAGAAGAAGATCATCGCCTACCACGAAGCAGGTCACGCCATCTGCGGCTGGTACCTGGAGCACGCGATGCCGCTCGTTAAGGTGACCATCGTACCCCGCGGGGTAGCCGCTCTGGGATATGCCCAGTACTTACCCAAGGAGCAATACATCACCCGTACCGAGCAGATGCTGGATATGATGTGCATGACCTTCGGTGGCCGGGCCGCGGAAGAAGTGGTGTTCAATAAGATCAGTACCGGTGCCCAGAATGATCTGGATAAGGTCACCAAGATGGCATACGATATGATCACCGTTTACGGTATGAACTCGGAAGTGGGTCAGGTCAGTTTCTACGGAATGAGCAGAGACGTTTACCAGCGCCCCTACTCCGACGATACCGCTACCCTGATCGATGACCAGGTGAGGACCCTTCTACAGGGTCAGTACGATCGTGCGAAGCAGTTGCTCCAGGTTAAGCGGGAAGAAGTAAACAAGCTTGCCGAGGCCCTACTCGAGAAGGAAGTACTAAGCCGGAAGGACTTGGAAAACCTTATCGGTCCACGCCCCGCTGATGCGGAAGAAGGTTACCAGGAATGGGCTGGAGTGATCGACAACAGTCACGACCGGGACAACAACGGTGTCATTACCCCGTAGAAATTTTTCGGTGATCACAACGAACACAGAGGCTCCGTAACACGTTTACGGGGCCTTTTACCTTGAGGATAGTAATTATGTTGCTTTGTGACTATCTTCACGGAGCTACATTTTTCAAGTACCCTGTTACTATTGACCTTGGCAGATAACGCACCGCCCGTTGACGCATTGCTGCAAATTCACCAGGACGCCTTCGACCTGATCACCGAAGGTGTGCTGTGGGTGGATGTTACCGGTCGTGTACAGTACGGAAACGAAAGCGCGGCCAGCATTCTTGGGTACACGCGCAATTCGCTGCTGCGGGCGAGCTACTTCGAGATCAACCCTCACTTCAGCATGATGGGTTGGAAGAAGTTCTGGAATCGACTGCAGGAGAAACAGAGCGAGCGACTGGACACCGAATTTGTCAATCGGGACGGTAAGCTGTTCAGCATCAAGGGCCGTGCCGGCTTCGATATTTATAGCATTGATCCGGAATTGTGTATCGTCATCTTCCGATCTACCGAAGGAGGCAAACGGGATGCCGACCTGCTGGAAGCGGTGCAGCAACACGGCAACATCGGTGCCTGGGAAGTCAACCTGACCACCAATCAGGTATTCCTGGCACCGCCGATCCGGAGCTGGCTGTCCCTTCCCGCCGACCGCGCCTTTTACCCGGCCCTGGAATTTATTTCCATTTTGCAGCCCTATCTGCTGGAAGGCTCCTACGAGACTATTCGCACCACGTATAAAGACCTCCGCCGCTCCTCCTGCGAAATGGAGATGGTCATTCCACTACGGACTCAGACATCCGATAAGATGACGGCGCCGACCAATTTCATCATCCGGGCCAGATCGGTAGAGAATGAACTTGAGGTCTACAAGGTGTACGGCAGCTTTTGTCTGGAAGACCGGCCGGGTCACGCCGTAGTCGACCGTTCCGCCAACGAAGAATTACTCCAACTGGCTGTGGACCGTCACCCCGACGCAGTCTACATCGTTTCCTCAGAGGACCGTAGACTAACTTACGCCAACGAGCAGGCGGTGACCATGACCGGCTACACGAAGGAACAGTTGCGCGGTCTGCCCGTATCCGAGATTTCGGGTCTGAATCACGAGGAAGCCAGTGAGTTGTACCGCCGACTGCGGGAGGAGCGCTACGTGGAAACGACTACCCATACGCTACGTAGCGACGGGAGTAAGGTCCCTACTCTATCGAAGCTGTACCACTATCAGCGGGAAGGGCACGAGTTTGTTTTAGGAATCCTTCGCGACACCAGCCAGCAATCCCACGAAACTGAAAACGTCCAGCTGTACTCTACTACCCTGGATGTCCTGCAGGAGTGGGTCATTTGGTTGAACAACTCGGGGGAGATCGTCCTACTGAATGAGGCCGCACGCAAGAAACTGCGCCGCAAGACCAGCCGGTCCATCGAAGGACTTCACGTCGCCGAGCTTCTGCCCGACCTTACTATTCCAAACCTGGCAGACGTTCGCCAGGAGCGGCTCGACGGCCGCAGCCGGCCGTCTACCGAGTATGTGTTTTCGACCACCAGCGGGGACGATCGCACCCTGAACATCCGCTTCGCCCAGGTGGAGGCTGGCGCGCAGAACTTCCTCTGCCTCATCTGCCGCGACGTCACCACCCAGCAGCTCAATCGCCGCAAGCTGGAAAAGACCAAGCGGAGGGTAGACGAGCTTACCAAGCAACTGCAGAGCGAAAACGAGACGTTGCGCGAGCAGATCGAGCAGGTCAACACCAGCGGGCCCATCATTACGGTGTCGCGGAAGTACCAGGAAACCCTGGCCCAGATCGCCCAGGTTTCCGACACCGACGCTACCGTACTGGTAACGGGAGAAACCGGCACCGGTAAGGAATTGCTCGCTCAGTCCATCCACAAGTTCAGCGGCCGAAGCCGTAAACCCCTCATCAGTGTAAACTGCGCCGCCCTACCGGAAAATCTGATCGAGAGCGAGCTGTTCGGCCACGAGCGGGGTGCGTTCACCGGTGCCCACGCCCAGAAGAAGGGGAAGTTCGAACTGGCCGATGCCGGAACCATTTTTCTCGACGAGATCGGTGAACTGCCGCTGGATATGCAGGCCAAGCTCCTGCGGGTGCTGCAGGAAGGGGAAGTACAGCGGATCGGGTCGACGGAATCGATCAATGTGGACGTCCGGGTAGTGGCGGCCACCAACCGCGACCTGGAGCAAATGATCAATCAGGGCAAGTTCCGGGAAGATCTCTTCTACCGACTCAATGTTTTTCCCATCCACAACCTGCCTCTGCGGGAACGACGGGAGGATATTCCGGTACTCATCAAGCACTTCACCAAGGTGTACTCCGAGCGCATGGGCCGCAACATCACCCACATCAACCCACGCGACATGGAGCAGCTGATCGCCTATGACTTCCCGGGCAACGTGCGCGAACTGATCAACCTCGTCGAGCGCGCCGTCATCACCTCCCAGTCGACCACCCTGAACCTCAGCGCCAGCCTGCGGGCATTGCGCCGGCCCGGCCGGAACGGTGAAAACCAGGTGTTGTCGGGAGACAAGATCATTCCCTTCGAGGCCATGCAGAAGCAGTACATCATTGCCGCCCTCAAACGGACGAACGGAAAAGTAACGGGCCCCGGGGGCGCAGCGGAGTTGCTGGACCTCAACGGCCGCACCCTGATGTCAAAGATGAACAAGCTGGGCATCAACCGGAATACATTCACATCCTAGGGATTACCGGACGCCAGGCTACCACTTATGGTTCGATCCGTAAGACGGTCAGCTTTTTTAAGCGTACTGACCGTTCCAACTGCCACGCGTACGCCGGATAGTTGTTTTATTGAAGGCGTTCGGATACCGGCGGCTTGGGTCTCCATTCCGTAAATTGTATCCCCTCTTTACCAGAAACCCAGGCTGACCTCCAGCCGCGACCGATCCCTATGACGACTGTCCTCCGACTCTGTTGCCTGATTATATTGGTGAGCGTCTTGCGGCTCAGTGCCCAGGACGCGCCCGGGTACTTCGAGTACCTGACCAGCGAAAATGGGTTGACGGAGAACCACGTCAACGCCATCCATCAGGACAAACAGGGCTACCTGTGGTTCGGAACCTTCGACGGCCTGAATCGCTACGACGGTTACGAAGTCGTGACCTACAAACCCGATCCCAACCGCAGCAATACCCTCAGCGGCCTGCTGATCTTCGCCATGTCCAGTGACCTGCACGGCAACATCTGGATCGGCACCACGGGTACGGGACTAAACCGCTTCGACCCACTTACGAATACGTTCGAATACTTCGGTCCCGACGACGGGAGGCAAAACTCGCTGGTAAGCAATACCGTACAGTCGATGCTGACCGACAGCCGCAACCGACTGCTGGTAGGGACGGACAAAGGGCTCAGCATTCTGGACCTCAACGGGTCCGATGCCGCACAGCGCACGTCGTTTACCAACTACGAGGTCAATGGGCTCAATCTGCGCATCGAAACCATCTTCGAAGACCGCGATGGTACCATCTGGCTCGGCACCGACCGGGGGTTGTACAAAATGATCGAATCCAATGGTGACGGGGTACAGTTCGTACGCATCGCGATTCCTACCATAGCTTCGGATCAAAACACCATCAACGACATCACCCAAACTGCAGATGGGCAATTGGTGATAGGAGGCACTTCGGGCCTGTACTACCAGTTGCGTTCGCCGGGGAACATTGAATTTGCCAAAGTCGGCTACCTGCCCGTAACCTCCATGGTGCTTGATACCACGACCGATCACTTATGGGTCGGCACCTCACAGGGCCTTCAGGCATTCACGGCCGGTGAATTCGGAGAAGCTCCCCGGAGCGTCATGCACTTTACGAACGTCACTTCCGACCGGAGAAGTCTCAGCAACAATAACATCACCGAAGTGTACCTCGACCATTCCGGCATCCTCTGGATTGGCACCTTCGGGGGCGGGGTGAATAAATTCGACCCCCGGGGAAAACGCTTTTTTCAGCTACAGCATACGGACCAACCCACCAGCCTGTCCAACAATGGGGTACGCGCGGTTTACCAGGATCGTAGTGGTGGCGTTTGGGTCGGTACGGTCGGCGGTGGAGTCAATTACTCACCGACCAGCCTCCAACCGGGGAAAGAAGCCAACTTTACGGTCCTCGATCCCCCAAAACGGGTGTACAGCATCCTGGAGATCAATAATGCGTCCGGGCACAAAGTGCTCCTCGGCTCCGATTCCGGTCCGGGCCTTTTCGAAGTCGATCTGAATGAGCCGACACTAACCGCTCGGCCCAATCGAAGCGTAGATCGGGCAATTTTTTCGATGATCGAGGCCAACGACGGGACCATCTGGCTGGGATCTTACGCCGGAGGACTGTACCGGTGGGTACCCCAATCCGACGGAACGTACGATAAGACGGTGTTCCGCAGCAACGGAAGTGGCACATCACTTCCGAGCGACATCGTCAGAAGTTTACTTGAAGACCGTTCCGGCAACCTGTGGATCGGCACGGGTGACGGGCTGGCAAGAATCAGCGCCGACTCGGTGCAGCTGGATAATCCCTCCTTCCGGGTTTTCCGGAATATACCCGGGGAGGTAAGCTCGCTGAGTCACAATTATATCCTCCCCCTTTTCGAAGCGAGCAACGGAGACATTTGGATCGGAACGTTCGGCGGCGGCCTGAACCGCTACGTACCGGGCTCCGAAGGCAAGACCGACCATTTCGTACACATCACCGAACGGGGCGGGCTCAGAAGCGGGGTGATCAAGGCCATCCTGGAGGACTCGCGCGGGCACCTCTGGCTTTCGTCCAATAAGGGCATCACCCGCTACGATCCACGCTCTAGCGACCTAATAAATTTCGATTACAGCGACGGACTCCAGAGCAATGAATTTCAGGAACTCGCCGCGGTAAGACAGCACGACGGTACCATGATCTTCGGGGGAGTCAATGGGATAAATCTTTTTGATCCGGGAACCATCACCCCCAATACCGTAGAAGCCCGGCCCATCATCACGGAACTAAGTATTGGTAACGAAACGGTAGGAATTAACGATACGTTGAACGGCCGGGTACTGCTGACCCAGAGCATCTCCCACACCGACCGGTTGAACCTGACTTACCGGGAAAATAGCCTGTCGCTGAAATTCGCCGGATTGCACTTCGCTTCCCCGGGCAAAAACCGCTACGCTTACCGCCTGGTCGGATTTGACGACGACTGGATCTACACCACTGCGGATCAACGTTCCGCGACCTATACCAACCTTCCGTACGACGATTACACCTTCGAAGTGAAGGCGGCTAACAGCGATGGCATCTGGCAAGATGCTCCGGCTACGTTAGACATCTCGATTGCACCGCCCTTCTACGCTACCCATTTCGCCTTCGTACTGTACGGACTCGCTTTTCTGGGCTTGTTGTACGCGATCAGGCGCTACTCCATCATCGACGCCGAGGAAAAAAACCGGCTGCTGATCAAACGGGTGAGCCAGGAAAAGACCGAGGAGCTCAATCAGCTCAAACTCCAATTCTTCACCAACATCAGCCACGAGTTCAGAACGCCCCTTACGCTGATCACCAGTCCGCTGGAATCGCTCATTCAGAGCGGTGAGAATATTCCGCCGCTGCGCCGGGACCAGTTTTACCACCTCATGTACAAGAACTCCAAGTACCTGTTGCGGCTCGTCGATCAGCTACTCGACTTTCGCCGCCTCGATCAGGGACAAATGCCGCTGCAGGTCAGTAAGCGCGACATCGTGGAATTCGTCTCCGAGGCGACCGCCCCCTTTGAGTTCCTGGCAACGAAGAAGAATGTAGCTTTCTCGATTGAGGCCGAGGAATCTCCCATAACGACCTGGTTCGATCCCGATGTCCTGGAAAAGGTTCTCTTCAATTTACTTTCCAATGCCTTCAAGTTCACGCCTACGGGTGGGCGGGTGCAACTCAATATCCGCAAGACCAACTCCGAGGACCCCCACTTCAAAACCCACCTCGACACTTACGGAGCAGTCTGCATCAGCGTAGCAAATACCGGCCCCGGCCTGTCCCGCAAACAGCTCACCCGTATTTTCGATCGCTTCTATAAGTCTACCGCCGAGGGCCTCCAGAACCGGGAGGGGGCCGGCATTGGTCTTGCCTTTACCAAGACACTGGTCGACCTCCACCACGGGTACATCAACGCGGAAAGCGAGGTAGGTGAAGAAACCGTCTTTCACGTTCGCCTGGCCCTGGATAAGAACCACTACAAAAAAAGTGAGATCGCCCAGCAAAGTACCGTAAACTACGTGCCGCAGTCCGATCCGATCGACTACTTCATGCCGGACGAAAACCTCGGAGAAGAGGAGCTCAATGCGTTGCAGATCAACAAACTACCGGCAGCGCACCGCCAGGACGACGACGAAAGCCCGCTCCTCCTTTACATCGACGACAACAGCGACCTGCGCAACTTCATTCGCCAGGGCTTCGCGAACGACTTCCGGGTCATCGCGGCGGACGGCGGCGCGGCCGGCATCGAACTCGCAAAAACATCGTTGCCGGATATCGTTATCTCCGACGTCATGATGCCCGAAGTCGACGGCATGCAGGTCCTCGAAGCGCTGAAGAACGACCCGCGCACCAGCCACATCCCCGTCATCATGCTTACCGCCAAGGATACCGAGGAAAGCGTAGCGGAGGGACTCGGTTACGGCGCCGACGGATACGTCACCAAGCCCTTTAACCTCGAACTGCTCCGGCAACAGATCATCAACATCGTCAACTACCGGGAGGCCCTGCGCGCGCGCTTCCGCCAGGAGGTCATCACCTCCCCCAAGGAAGTTACCGTTACGAATGCCGATGAAGAATTTCTGCAGCAGGCCATGGATATCGTAGAAGAAAACATGTCCAATACCGACTTCACCGTGGAGCAGCTGGTCCGCGAGATGAGCGTCTCCCGCAGCAAGCTCTACCTCAAACTCAAGGCGCTTACCGGACAGTCCAGCAGTGAATTTGTCCGCACCATCCGCCTGAAGCGAGCCGTTCAGTTGCTCGAAGACAGCAATTACTCCGTGAAGGAGGTGATGTTCATGACCGGGTTCAATACGGCCTCCTACTTTTCCAAGTGCTTTAAGCAACAGTTCGGGATCGTACCGAGCGAGTACATGAAAAAGAAACGGGAGGATGCCGAGGTTTGATTGAGCCCCGGCTTCTATTGCCGTGGCCGGTAAGTACGGATCCAGTCTACGAGCATGATGTTTTTCTCGTCGTCTGCCAGCTCTTCGTCCGTTGCAACGATTCCTTTCTCTGAGCGCCAGGCGTGGTCTTCCGTGTCGATGATGAGATACATGGGCCGATCGAGCCCCACCCCGTCGGGGTCGTCGTCCGGTTCGAGTCTGAGCCGGCGCACCAGCTTACCGTCGAGGTAAATATCGATTGACCAGGGATCGATCCAGTAAGCTCCGAACCGGTGAAAATCACGGCGGTAGGGCACTTCCCCGGCCAGCGTATGGTGGGACGGATCGCTCAAATTTTCGAGAATTCGATTGCTCGAATCTCGCACGAAAATGTGATAGTTATTGGATGCATGGGTAGCATAGTAGCGCTGATCGGGCCGGTCACCGCCGTAAATTTCCAGGATGTCCAGCTCCCGCCTATCGTCCTCGCTCAGTAACCATAAATTGGAAGAGAGCACCTGATTGCTTACCCTGATGCTGGCTTCGATAAAGACCGGATAAGAAATTGGAGCTTGGGATGTTACTACTCCACAGTAGACCCTTCGGGTTCCTTCCTTGCGAGAGGCCCGAATGATCAGATGGCCATCCGCTACAGCTGAGTGTCCGGCGTCCCATTCCGTGAGCCCCGGTCCACTCCACCCCTTGAAGTAGGTATCCCGCCACCGCTTAGTGAACCGTTTCCCCTTGCCCCGGTAATTGAAACTGTCGGAGAATTCCGGTATAAGCTGCCATTCTTCGGTATGCCCGGCAGCGACGGGCAGCGGAATGCCCGACCAATCCTGTGCCCCGATCGTACCGATCGGGATAAGCACCGTAGCCAGTGCGTAGAGCAACGTCCATTTCATCGCTGCTACTTCCCGGCCTCCCCCTTCGCTACGTGCTGCTCCTTCCGTTGTCCCTCAAAGCGGCGGATGTACTGGTAATCGCCGTTTGCGTACTGGTGGGTCAGCCCCCACTCCATGATCTTGATGGGATCTTCCTCACTCTGGTTTGAGCGAACCAGGCCGATGGCGTGGGGCGCTCCGGGAATGGCACTCATGATCTCAAAGTTGATGCCATCGGGCGCCCACTGAATCGTGTTCTTTTCGAATCCGTCAGTGGTGATCAGGGAAGCGATTCCCCCATTGTAGTGCCAGACGCAAATTTCGTGACCGCTGTTGCTGATGGGATTGTAGGGCGACTTGACGTAGGGGCCCAGCGGATCGTCGGCAATGGCAACCCCGTGCCGAATCTGGCGACCGCCGAAGGTGATGGCCTCTCCCATTTGCTCACCCTTGTAGTAGAGGTAGAATTTGCCGTTGTAGGCCATCAGGCACGGGTCGTGCACCTTATGGCTGTCAAAGTCTCCCTTCTTCTCCACGGCGAAGCGATTCTGTTCCTCGCCCTTCCAGATGCCATTGTCGGCTGGACTCAGGATCGGCTCGTCCAACTTCGTCCACGGACCGTCGGGACTTTCCGACCAGGCCAGGCCGACCTGATTCTTTACCCGCACGTTGTAGGGCGACTTTACGGTCTGGTAGGTGAGGTAATATTTCCCATCGTGGGGCAGGCATTCGACCGTAAAGACGGAGCGATCGTCGTAAGCGCCCGGCTCACCGCGACCGACAGCCATGCCCTGTTCCTCCCAGGTCCATCCGTCCTTGCTGGTCGCGTACCAGATGTCGCAGCGGTCCCAGGGGAAGACCTTGTCCTTATCTATATCCCCTCCGAATCCCTGCGTCGGGCCCGTACTGCGGGAGTACCATACGTAGTAAGTATCGCCAACCTTGATCACCGCGCTGGGGTCGCGGCGCACCACCCCCTCCTCGTAGGCGAGATCGCCCTTCAGGTCCATTGTTTTAAACTCCAGGAACCATTCGTTGCTGCGACTTTCCTTCGGCCACTGCAGGGCACGCTTGCTGGCCGCGCTGAGGTGTTCCGGATCGGTGATGCCGAGAAAATCGATGTCGTCCTGGCTAATTTCAGTTGTGCTGGGTGGGTCAGTCTGTTGCATACTCTGACAGGAGGATAGAAGAAGGAAGAGGGGAAGGATACGGTATAGCATGGCAAATTGATTTTGATTTTCAGGATCACGCCGGCCAGGAGACCGACGGAAAATTTTACACCCGTTCGAGTTTTACGGGGGGCGTACGGTGGGCATTCCACTGGCAGACGTAGACGTTTTCGTCCGCATCCACACACACGTCATGGCCATTATAGAAGGTTCGGGCGGTGTCCTGGGCCACCCGTTGCAGTTTCTCATTTTCGTAGACGGGTTGTTCTCCTCCGGGACAGGAAACAACGCGATCGTCGCGGTCCATCACCATAGTGAAGCCGGTCTGCCGCAACCAGGGCTGCTCCCCCCCCTCACTGAAGTCGTGGCTCCAACAGACGCCGGCGTAGACATTCTGCCCACGAATGACGGGACGGCAAATTTGCAGATTGGCCAGGTCCACCGTCTTGATCCACTTTCCGTCGAGGGTGAAGTACTTATACTCCTTCGTCGAGCGGCTGGTCACGAGCAGGCGCGGACCGGCGGGGTCGCGGGTATCGACGGCTATACCGTGGGCGTTGTGCAGGTTGTAGTTCTTGTCGGCATTCTCGTGTCCGCCGAATTTGCGGATGAACCTTCCCTGCTGGTCGTACTGCAGAATGTAGTCGGAGCCGTAGCCGTCGGCAACGTAGATGTCCCCGTTGGGCGCTACGGCCGTTTCCGTCGGTTGAAAGGGCATTCCCGGCTCGTACTCTCCAATTCCCTGCGGATGACCTATGCTAAAAACGAGCCGCCCGTCCACCGTCATTTTAGCGACGTAGCCGTTCTGTCGGATCATGGTCCGCCCGTCGTCGCGGCTCCGCATCCAGCCGCTTTCGCTGACGTACAGCATATCCTCGCCCCCCTCGTCGACCAGCGTCAGGCCATGACCGCCGGGCCAGTACGTACCCCAGGAATCGACCACTTCCCCTGACTTATCGAACACCAGGATGTTATTGCGCGGGTCGTCGCCGATCATGATCAGCCGTCCCTTGCTGTCCGTCACCATTTCGTGGCAGTTGTCGATGAAGGTGGTGAAGGGATTGATCTTCGCCCAGTCGCGGTGTACGCGGTAGCGGTAGTCTCCGTGTCCGATAATTTCTTCCATGCTTGCAGTTCGCTTAGGGTATTTTCCTCCGATGGCGAAGGCGGGAGCGGTGACAAGCGCGGTGGCCAGCGTCATTCCGGTCTGTACAAACGATCTTCGGGAGGGCATAAAGTAGCTTAGTGGGTAACTCCAGCAAGGTAGCCGTTAGGATGGGGCAGGCCGTATCACTGTGGTACAAAAGCGTGCCACGTATGGTCGGACGGCCGTTTTTTGGGCGGGGACGCGGGTGCAATGTCTTTTCTTGCAAGCCATGAAGTACATCGTTTGCCAGGAACCCGGCCGCTTCGAGCTGGGCGACCGTCCCGAACCCACTGCAAAAAGCGGGGAGGCGCTGCTGAAGATTCACCGCGTAGGTATCTGCGGTACCGACCTGCACGCCTACTCCGGCAACCAAGCCTTCTTTACGTACCCGCGCATTCTGGGTCACGAGCTTTCGGCGGAGGTTGTCCAGATCGGTGAGAACCCCCAAGGGCTCACCGCCGGCGACCGGGTCATCATCATGCCCTACCTAAGTTGTAGCAAGTGCGTCGCCTGCCACATGGGTAAAACCAATTGCTGCCAGAACATCCAGGTACTGGGCGTACACACCGACGGCGGTATGCAGGAATACCTCACGGTACCCTCCGATATTCTGATTCCCGCCGGCAACCTGAGCCACGACGAGATCGCCATCGTCGAACCGCTCGCGATCGGTGCCCACGCCCTGCGGCGGGCCGCCGTGAAACAGGGAGAAACCATCGTCGTCGTCGGCTGCGGCCCGATCGGCATCGGAATGATGGCCCTGGCCAAGCTGGTCGGCTGCACCGTGATCGCCCTCGACACCAATCAGCAACGTCTCGACTTCGTCCGCGACGAGATCGGGGTCGACCACGCCTTCAGTGTGCTCGAAGACCCGGTCGCAGCGGTAACAGAAGTGACCGGCGGCGACCTGGCGACGGCGGTCTTCGACGCCACCGGTGCCCAACGCGCCCTGGAAAGCGGCGTCGACTACATGAGCCACGGGGGCCGCTACGTGCTGGTCGGTCTCAGCAAGGGAGACCTGACCTTCAGTCACCCCAAGATCCACGCCAAGGAAACCACCCTGATGTGTAGCCGCAACGCCACCTTCGACGACTTCCGTTGGGTAAAGGAAAGCCTCGCCAGCGGCAAATTTCCGACCAATAAATTCATCACCCACTCCGTCTCCTACACCGACATGATCGATCACTTCGACGGCTGGCTGCAGCCGGAAACCGGCGTCATCAAAGCGGTAGTAAAGTGGTAGTAGCGTCCACTTCAGTGGACAAGCTGCCGGATATGACAAGCAGCGGGACGGCTGAAGGCCGTCGCCACAGTAGCGTCTACTTCAGTGGACAAGCTGCCGGGCGTTATAAGCAGCAGGACGGCTGAAGGCCGTCGCTACAGTAGCGTCCACTTCAGTGGACAGGCTGCCGGGCGTTACAAGCTGCATGACGGCTGAAGGCCGTCGCTACTCGCGGACAGGCTGCAAAATATTGTAGGCAGCGTGACGGCTAAAGGCCGTCGCTACTGGTTCGGCACCCTGCCGGGAGACGGGCCGCCCGACCGGGAAATGCGGGTCAGGTACGTCCGCGTCTGGCAAAAAAAGTAGCTAAACCATTTGGAGTAGTCTTTTGGCTCCGCGTGGCAACGCAGCCCGGTCGAGCCCCGTAATTTAGTGGCATGATGAGATTGCTCTGTTTCGCTGCTCTTCCCCTGTTGCTCTGCACCTGCGGCCCCGCCCTACCCGACGACGTGGAGATGGCCTACGCCGAACTGCCGGAAGTACTGGATTACAACCTGCACGTCAAACCGGTGCTGTCGGATAAGTGCTTCGCCTGCCACGGCCCGGATAAGAATACCCGCTACGCGGATCTGCGCCTCGATGTTGCCGAAGTGGCCTACGCGAAGGCCATTAAACCGGGCAAGCCCGGAAGCTCGGAACTGGTGCACCGCATCCTGTCGGACGATCCGGAGATCATCATGCCGGAGGCGAAGGCCAATATTCCCCTTTCCGCCCGCGAAAAAGCCATTCTGGTGAAGTGGATCGAGCAGGGGGCCGAGTACCGCGACCACTGGGCCTTTAGTGCGCCGAACCGCCCGACTGCCCCGACCGCCGACGAAAGCGAGTGGAATGCCTCTCCGATCGACCAGTTCGTACGCCGCAAACAAAAGGAACACGGCTTCGGCTTTGCCCCCGAGGCACCCCGCGATCTGCTCCTGCGGCGGCTCTCCTTCGACCTGACCGGCCTGCCCCCCACCCCGGAAGAAACGGCGGCCTTCGAGGCGGATTCCTCTCCGGATGCTTACGAAAAACAGGTCGACCGACTGCTGGCTTCTCCCCACTACGGCGAGCGCATGGCCGTACAGTGGCTCGACCTGGCGCGGTTTGCCGACACCCACGGATATACCGTAGACCGCTTCCGCGACATGAGTCCCTACCGCGACTGGGTGATTCAGGCGATGAACCAGAATATGCCCTACGATACCTTCGTAACCTGGCAGCTGGCCGGTGACCTACTGCCCAACGCGACCCGGGAGCAGCGATTAGCAACGGGTTTCAACCGCCTGCACCCGCAAAACCTGGAGGGAGGAATCATCGAGGAGGAATTCCGGAGTGCCTACGTTTCCGACCGGACCGACGTACTGGGCACCGGCCTGCTGGGGCTCACCCTGGCGTGTGCGAAGTGCCACGACCACAAATTCGACCCGATCTCGCAGCGCAATTACTACGAGATGTACAGCTTCTTTAACAACGTCGACGAGGCGGGCCTGATCCCCTGGGACGGTGCCACGCCCTCGCCGCGCCTGGAGCTGCCGACGGAGCGACAGGACAGCATCATTGCCTACCTGAAGCAGTTGGAGCGCGAAAAAGAACAACGGATAGACCAAATCGCAAGCAGCAACGCCGAACGCGCGCAACAGTGGATCGCCAGTCACGGCTACCGGCGCCTGCGTCCTTCCCCGGGACTACGGGCCCACTATAAGCTGGAGGACAGTCGCCTCGCGAATGCACTTAATCCTGCCCAACGCGGTAAGATGGACCGGCAGTTCTCCAACGACGAGGTTCCCGAACTAGCGGAGGGGAAAAACGGCAGGGGGCTACAGATGAATGGCGATGCCTGGCTGGACCTGTATCCGGTGGGAATTTTTTCGCGGGACGAGCCATTTACAATCGGCCTCTCCGTAAAGCTGCCCGAAAAGTTGAAGACCGGAGTGATCTTCCACAAGGGCCACGGCACGCGGCTGCACGCCGAGCGGGGCTACCACCTCTTCCTCGATTCTACGGGACTGCAACTGCTGATGGCCCACGCGAATCCCGGCAACTCGATCGTAGAATTCGCCAAAGTCGACCTACCCCGGGAAGAATGGCTCCAACTCACCGTCACCTACGACGGCAGCAGCACCGCCGCCGGCTACCGGCTTTACCTGAACGGAGCGGAGCTCGCCACCACCGTAAAGAACGACGACCTCACGAAGGACATCATTTTCCACAGCATGACCGACCCGATTTACTCCGCGCCGATCGAGCCCGGACTGCAGATCGGTGCCCGCTGGCGCGGCAAGGGAATCGGCGGAGCGACGGTGGACGACATCCTGGTCTACGATCGCGAACTGACTGCTCTGGAGGTACTCCGGCTCGGCGATGAATCAGCGGTTGATAGACTACTGGCCACCACTCCGGCGCAGCTGAATGCTACTAAGCGGGAGGCACTCATGCAGTACTACACCGCCCTGGAAATACCCGCCTACCGTGCATCGCTCGCCGAACTGCAGCAAACCCGGGAGGCGCTGGTCGACTCGATGGAACCCGTGAAGGAGGTCATGGTCATGGCCGAAATGGAGACGCCCCGGCAGGCGTACATTCTTAGCCAAGGATTATACAACCTACCCGCCGAACCGGTAGAGACTCGGACGCCCGACTGGCTGCTGCCGATGCCGGAGGACGCACCGAAAAACCGGCTCGGACTGGCCCAGTGGATGTTCGCCCCCGGCCACCCCCTCACCGCCCGGGTGGCGGTCAACCGCTACTGGCAGCAGTTCTTCGGCCGCGGACCGGTCAAAACCGCCGAGGACTTCGGCAACCAGGGCGAGCTGCCCACCCACCCCGAACTGCTCGACTGGCTGGCCGTGGAGTACGAAGAAAACGGCTGGGATACCAAGGCCCTGCTGAAGACCATCGTAATGTCGCGCACCTACCGCCAGTCTTCGGTGACGCCGGAGGAGCAGCGACTGGCCGACGTAGAAAACGTCTGGCTGGCCCGCGGTCCGGCCCTACGGCTGACCGCCGAAATGATTCGCGACAATGCACTCTTCGCCAGCGGACTGCTCAACACCAAGATCGGCGGACCCAGCGTAAAGCCCTACCAACCGGAAGGCCTCTGGAAAATGAACAACGCGGAGTACGTGCAGGACGTGGGCGACGACCTCTACCGCCGAAGCCTGTACGTATTCTGGAAGCGAACCGTGCCCCACCCCACCCTGGCCACCTTCGACGTGCCGAACCGCGACGAGTGCACCGTGCGGCGGCAAAAAACCAATACCCCGCTCCAGGCACTCGTGTTAATGAACGATCCGGCATTCGTGGAAGCGGCCCGCGCCCTCGGCGAACAGATCACCGTAGCGAACGAGCCTACCCAGGCCATCAGAACGGTATTCACCCGCCTGAGCGGCCGCCAACCGGTGGAGGAAGAACTCAACGTGCTCGAGCAAGTACGCGAAAACGAGCACCAAAAATTCCTCGATTTCCCCGCTAAGGCCACCGGTTGGCTTACTGCCGGAGACAGCAAGCCGAACGAGGCGCTCGACCGGCTGCAACTCGCCGCCGATGCGGTACTCGCCAGCGTCATCATCAATTCCGACGCCGCAATCACAAAACGATAATCTCATGGCCCTGCAAGACCTCTTCGGCGTAAAGCAAAAATTCGACCGCCGCGAATTTCTCACCCGTTCTTCCCTCGGTATCGGAGCGATGGCATTGGGCAATTTGCTGAAGGCCGAGACACCCTTCCAGGCCGATAACCCGCTCGGTGGACTGCCCGGACTTCCGCACTTTGCGCCCCGGGCCAAACGCATCGTATTCCTCTTTCAGAGCGGCGGGCCGTCGCAGTTCGAAACTTTCGACTACAAGCCGAAGCTGGAGTCCATGCGCGGACAGGACCTTCCCGACTCCGTGCGCAAGGGACAACGGCTGACCGGCATGAGCGCCGACCAGACGAGCCTGCCGATCGCGCCCTCCCTGTATAAGTTCAAGCAGTACGGCGAAAGCAGGGCCTGGGTTAGTGAGTTACTTCCGCATACGGCCGAGGTGGTCGACGAGTTGTGCTTCGTGAAGAGCCTATACACCGAACAGATCAACCACGACCCCGCCATCACCTTTTTTCATACCGGCAACCAGCTCCCCGGTCGGCCGAGCATGGGATCGTGGATGAGCTACGGCCTCGGCTCGCTCAACAACAACCTGCCCACCTTCGTGGTCCTGCAGTCTAAAAACTCCGGAGGGCAGCCCCTCTACGCCCGCCTCTGGGGCAACGGCTTTCTGCCCACCCAGCACCAGGGCGTGCAGTTCACCTCCGGCAAGGACCCGGTCCTCTACCTCAATGACCCCGAAGGCTACGATGGCGCCGATCGTCACCGCATGCTGGGGTACCTGAACGAGCTGAACGACGTACAAAAAAGCACCTACGGCGACCCCGAGATCGACGCCCGCCTGAGCCAGTACGAGATGGCCTACCGGATGCAGAGTTCCGTACCCGAGATCGCGGATATGAGCGACGAGCCGGACCACATTTTCGACATGTACGGCCCCGACAGCCGCAACCCCGGCACCTTTGCTGCAAACTGCCTCCTCGCCCGCAAGCTGCTGGAAAAAGACGTCCGCTACGTCCAACTTTACCACCGCGGCTGGGATCAGCATACCCACCTTCCCGGCGGCATCAAGAACCAGTGCAAGGCCACCGACCAAGGTTCGGCTGCGCTGATCAAGGACCTGAAGCAACGGGGCCTCCTCGAGGACACCCTCGTCATCTGGGGCGGCGAGTTCGGCCGCACGGTCTACAGCCAGGGCAAGCTCACGGCCACCAACTACGGTCGCGACCACCATCCTCGCTGCTTCACGATGTGGATGGCCGGCGGTGGCGTAAAGCCCGGCTTCACCTACGGCGAGACGGACGACCTGAGCTACAACATTGTGCGCGACCCGGTCCACGTCCACGACTTCCACGCCACCATCATGCACCTGTTCGGCGTAGACCACGAACGGCTGACCTTCAAACACCAGGGGCGCCGGTACCGACTGACGGACGTACACGGACACGTGGTGAAGGATTTGCTGGCCTAACGCGAACCATGTTCCTCCTTAAATAAGTTCGTTTAGTGTTCAGATAATGAGGGTTTGCTAGTTACTTTTCATAAAAACCATTTGTGATACACATTAACCGATGGATGTCCGGGGCGCTTTGCCGATCCCGATACCTTACGATCAATTGATTACACTCAAATCGGTTACAATATGAAACACCCTTATCTATCCGGGCTATTCCTGACCCTCTTTACGCTGCTGGGTGGCGCGGGTTTATCCGCCCAGTCCCAAACCATCACCGGCACCGTCGAGGATGCCGACGGCCCGCTCATCGGGGTCAGTATCCTTAAGAAAGGCTCATCCAGCGGTACCGTCACGGACCTGGACGGAACCTTCACGCTGCAGGCCGAGCCGGAGGACATTCTTGTGTTCAGCTACATCGGTTATGCGACCCAGGAGGTACCCGTTGGTGATCAACTCAACCTAAGCGTCACCATGGATATCGACGCCAACCAACTGGACGAAGTCGTGGTCGTGGGCTACGGCTCTCAGAAAAAAAGCGACCTGACGGGTGCGGTCAGTCAGGTGTCCGGTACCGAACTGGGCAAATTCCCCGTCGCTAACGCTACCGAATCGCTACAGGGACGAATGGCCGGCGTGCGGATCGAATCGGCCGGCGGCGCGCCGGGAGCTGGCGCTTTTGTAACTATCCGGGGCTCAGGAACGCTTTCCAACGCCCAGCCCCTTTACGTCATCGACGGGATCCTGACGGGCAGTATGGACAACCTAAACCCGGCCGACATCGAATCGGTCTCCGTACTGAAGGATGCATCGGCCAGTGCCATCTACGGTTCGCGGGCCGCCAATGGGGTGGTGATCGTGACGACCAAGAAGGGAAGTCCCAACGGAGGACTGACCATCGAAGCCGACCTGAGTGCCGGGGTGCAGTCGTCCATCAACCGGATCGACTGGGCTAACGCCAGCGAGTACGCCCTCATCCGCAACCGGGCCAACGACAACGACGGTACCAACCGGTCGCCGGCCAACGACATCGATTTCGACCCCAATACGGATACCGATATACAGGACCTGAGCCTGCGCACCGGTGCCATCTACAATACCGGACTGCGGCTCTCCGGCGGATCCGAAATGTTCACCTTCAGCGTCTCCGGCAACTACCTGGACGAAACCGGAGTGGTACGGGAATCGAGCTACAACAAGGCCAACGTGCGGGTCAACTCCACCTTCACCAAGGGTCGCTTCCGCCTGGAGGAATCCATCGGCCTCACCCGCACCGAGAACAATCCCAACAACTACTTCAACAGCGAGCGGGACATCCTGCCCACCGCCGCCTTCCGCAATCCCGACTTCGACGGCGGCTACGCGGCCACCTCCGACCCCACCGGCTCTACGGCCATCCACGGGGTGGGTAACATGCGCAATTCGCTCGCCCAGGCCATTCTGGAGGACCGGACCATCACCAGCAACGGCATCCTCGGCAACGTTGCCGCCTCCTTCGAGGTGATCGACGGGCTGACCTATAAATTGAGCGTGAGTCTCGACCAGGGGAACACCAACAATTACCGGTTCACGCCGACCTTCTTCTTCAACGCCACTTCCGTAGGTCGACAAAACTTCGCCGAGCTCAATGAGACCAACAGCAACTTCACCAGCACCATTATTGAGAACACCCTGAACTACGACCGCGAGCTGGCCGGCCGCCACCGCATTAACCTGTTGGCGGGCTACACCCGGCAGGTGTCGTCGGGACGGACGCTGGGCATCATCGCCCGTGACTTCCCCTCCAACAGCATTCGGGTAGCATCGACCGCTCAGAACCTGGCTTCCGCGCCGTCGTTCGAGTTTAAGTCGGCCCTCCTTTCCAGCTTCGGCCGCGTCAACTACAGCTACGCCGATCGCTACCTCCTGACCGCCACCCTGCGCCGCGATGCCTCCTCCCTCTTCCGCGAGGACCTGCGCGCAGGCGTTTTTCCTTCGGTGGCCATCGGCTGGAACGTGGGGAACGAATCCTTCTTTAACTCCGACGGATTGATCAACGACCTGAAGCTGCGCCTCAGCTACGGCGAGATCGGTTCCAACAATACCCAGGCCTACGAGATCGACCCCGTGCTCAACCTGTTTAGCGAGTACCCCCTAGGAAGCGGCCAGGTGCGACAGACGGGTTACTCCGTCACCCGGGGCGTGAACGACGCCATTAAGTGGGAAACCACTACCACAACCGACCTCGGCGTGGAAGCCTCCCTGCTGGACAGTCGCCTCTCGGTCACCATGGATTACTTCATTAAGAACACCAACGATATTCTCGTTCGGCTCAGCGTTCCCCGCTTCACCGGCTTCGATAACGATCCGACCTTCAACGCCGCCAGCATCCGCAACAAGGGATTCGAATTCGGTGCCAACTACGGCAAATTCACCGGCGAATTCAACTGGAGCCTGGGTGCCAACTTCACCATCCTGAACAACGAAGTGACCGACCTGCCCTCAGACCCCATCGTCGGCGGACAGTTCACCTCCAACGGACTACGGAGTACGCTGACGGACGTGGGTCAGCCCATCGGCTCCTTCTACGGATACGAGGTGGAGGGTATATACCAGTCGGACGCGGAAGCCGCCGAGGACGGGCGAACGGACGCACGGGCCGGTGACTTCAAGTTCCGGGACATCAACGGCGACGGGATGGTGACCGATGACGATCAGACCTACCTCGGCAGTCCGATCCCCACGTTCGAGTACGGACTGAACGCCAACTTCTTCTACCGCTCCTTCGACGCTACCCTCCTGTTCAACGGCGTAGCCGGGAACAAGATCCTGAACGCTAATATTTACCGGGGTTACTTCGATACGGAAGGAAACTACCTCGCCGATGCCGTGAATGCCTGGACTCCCGAAAATCCCAGCTCCAGCGTTCCCCGCAACACCCTGGTCGATCAGGCCTTTAACCGCCGCACCTCTGATTTCTACCTGGAAGACGGGGCGTACTTCCGCCTGCGTAACCTACAGATTGGCTACACCCTGCCGCAGAGCCTACTGGCGGGCACCGGTGCCCTTTCGAAGGTCCGGGCTTACGTGAACGTGCAGAACCTGTTCACCATCACGGACTACACCGGCTACTACCCCGAGGCGGGCCGTAACAGCCGGGGCGGCACCAATATTTTCAACGCGGGCGTCGACGAATCCGCCTATCCCATGCCGCGCACCTTCATGTTCGGTCTTCAACTGGGCTTCTAAAAAAATTAACATGCATACCACGATACAACGATTCTCCCAATTCGGTCTGGCGGCGGTTACGACGATCGGACTGGTCCTTCTTCCCTCCTGTAACGAGGACCTGCTCGATCAGACCAATCCGAGCGCGATCACGCCAAACTCTTTCTACCAGACCGCGGACGACGCCGTCAAAGCCATCATCGGAGCCTATAGCCCGTTCACCGACATTTGGTACTATACCCGCATGAACGTCTTCGCGACGGACTACCGGGACGACCTAGTCAACGGCTTTGCGACCTCCGAGCGGACCGACCCGGGACGCTTCGCCGCTGAATCCAATAAGAATATGGTTGCCTGGACGTGGGGTCCGGCCTGGAAAATTATTTCCCGCGCCAACGCCATCCTGGCCTACGTCCCGGACATCGAAATGAACGAACAGGACAAGGCGGCCATCCTGGCGGAAGCCCGCTTTCTGCGAGCCTACAACTACTTCCTGCTCGTACAGACCTACCTCAACCTGCCGCTTGTGACCGAGCCCATCGACCTGGAGGAGGCCCGCACCGTATCGCAGGTAGCGCCGGAGCAGATATACGACCTCATCATTTCCGACCTAAAGGCCGCCCAGACCGCCCTTCCCGTCCAGTGGCCGGCCGATCAACTGGGTCGCGCTACCTCCGGCGCCGCTACCGGCCTCCTCGCCCGGGTGTACATGTCGCAGCTCGACTACGCGAACGCCAAACCGGAACTGCTCAAGGTGATGAACTCCGGGCAGTACGAGCTCATGGCGGATTACGCCGACAATTTTGAGGAAGCGTCGGAGAACAATAAGGAGTCGCTGTTCGAGATCCAGCTCGTTTCCGACGGCAATTCCGGCTGGGGCGGTGATGCTCCGGGCGCGGGTAAGGGAGCCGGTTACATGCAGGACATCGCGCCGCCACCGGCCTTTACCGGGCAGGACGGCATGCGTATCAATCAGTGGGCCCTCGACCTCTTCCTTGACGAGCGGACCGTGGACGGCCACATCGATCCCCGGGCCTTCATTACGCTCTTTTTCGACACCGACGAAACCACGCCCTACCAGGGTCGGGAACTGGGGCCTACCATCTACGGCGGGCAGACGTATGATGAGGTATTTCCGGGTTCCGACTTCATATTCAACAAGAAGTACCTCGACCTGGAGGCCGGCTATACCACCGCTTCCCAGGGGTGGCACTTTTCGGGAAACAACTTCCGCGTATTGCGCTACGCCGATATTTTACTTCTCTTCGCTGAGGCGGAGTTCAATCTGAACGGATCCACCGCCGAAGCGCTGGCGGCCATCAATCAGGTGCGTGCCCGGGCGAATATGCCCGCCCTGACGTCCATCACCATGCAGGACATCATGGACGAGCGCGTCAAGGAGCTGTCCATCGAGCGCACCCGCTACCAGGATCTCCTGCGCTGGGGCCTGGTGAAGGAGTTGATCGTCGACCGCCCGGGCATCAAGTCGGAAAGCGGTGGTACGGGGGCTTACCGTCCCGGACGCGAGTACTTCGACATTCCCGACAGCGAACTGAACAACAATCCCAACTTCAAGCACAACCCCGGGTACGAATAACTCAGGCATGGCCTACCGCTGTATACTCCCCTTATTGCTTTGTCTTAGCGTGGTGGGCTGCCGGAACGACCGTTCCGCGCAGCCCGCGCGCATTTCCGGTTTTACCCACCTTTCCGCTGCCGACAGCGGCATCGACTTTGCGAATACGATCACGGAGAGCGATTCCCTGAACTACTTCACCTACCCCTACCTCTTTCTCGGCAACGGCGTGGCGGCGGCCGACTTCGACCGGGACGGGCTCACCGACCTGTTCTTCACGGGAGCACAGGTTGGCAACCGCATGTACCGTAACCTGGGCGACTTCGCGTTCGGGGACATCACCACGACGGCCGGATTGGAAGAATCGGACCTCTGGGCTACCGGGGTAACCACCCTCGACATCAACGCCGACGGGTGGATGGACCTGTACGTGTGCGCGGCCGGCCCGGGCGATAACCGACAAAATCGGCTTTACCTTAATCAAACCGACGGCACCTTTAGGGAGGCCGCCGCAGAGTACGGACTAGCCGATGAAAGCCATTCCATGCAAGCTACTGCTCTCGACTACGACGGCGACGGACTGGTGGATTTGCTGGTCGCCAACTACGCCAACGTGCCGGTCACCCAGGGCAACGAATTTTACGGCGACCGCATGCGGATCAACGCCCCGGAAGAATCGATTCACCTGTACCGCAACACCGGTCGCGACACCTTCGTCGACGTTACGGAAGCGGCCGGCCTGCAGCGCTTCAGTCTGGCGCTCGGGGTGGTGGCCCAGGATTTTAACGGCGACGGCCTGCCGGACCTGTACATTTCCAACGACTTCAACGTCCCCGACTACTTTTTCGTGAACCGGGGAGACGGCTCCTTCAGCGAGGAACTAGCCGAAAGCTTCCCCCACACCTCTATGTTCGGCATGGGCATCGACGCGGGCGACCTGAACAATGACGGCCGTGCCGATCTCGTGCAGCTCGACATGACGGCCGCCGATTACCGACGCGCGAAGACCAATATGGCCAGCATGCGGCCAGAAGCCTTTTACCGGGGGGTAGAGCTTGGTTTCCACTACCAGTACATGCAGAATACCCTGCAACTTAATCGGGGCAACGGTGTGGACGGCCGCGCCCGCTTCTCCGACGTGGCCCAACTGAGCGGTGTGGCTGCGACCGACTGGAGCTGGGGAACCCTACTGGCCGATCTGGACAACGACGGCTACCGCGATCTTTTTATCACCAACGGCATCAAACGCGACGTCAACAACAATGACGTGAACGCCAGTTTTCGCTCCGGCAACTTCTTCGGAGGCTCCGCGGACCGCGACTACCGCCTCCTGCCCAGCCGACCCATCGCCAACTTCTGTTTCCGCAACCCGGGCACCGTACCCGCCCCCTTCGAGCAGGTGCAAACGCAGTGGGGGCTCGACCAGCCGGGCTTCTCCCAGGGGGTTGTCGCCGCGGACCTCGACAACGACGGCGACCTCGACCTGGTGCTCAACAACATGGACGCTCCGGCCGGCATCTACCGCAACGAGGTGACGTCCAACTACCTGAAAGTTTCCCTTACCGGACCACCCTCCGACCCCCTGGCACTCAACGCCAGGGTACAGGTCTTTACCGGCGATACCGTGCAAACCGCCGAGCTTACCCTCACCCGTGGCTACTTCTCGGCCCAACCGCGAGAACTGCACTTCGGCCTGGGCGATCGACCGACCGTGGATAGTATCGTCGTGCGGTGGCGGGATGGTAGCAGCAGTCAAATTGGTCCACAATCCGCAAACCAAACCATCACAGTGTCCTACGCCGACGATCGGATCGTGGAGAATCAAGTAGCACCACCCCCGCCGCCCTTCGCCGACATTACCTCCCTGACCGGACTCGATTTTCGGCACCAGGAGGACGACTTCGATGAATTTCAGTACCAGCCCCTCCTCCCCCACCGGTACTCCCGCCTCGGGCCGGGCATGGCCGTGGGAGATGTGAATGGCGATGGCCTGGACGATCTTTTCTGCGGGGGAGCGCGCAGGCAAAACTCACAACTGTACCTCCAGACGATAGACGGAAAATTTGAGTCGGCGGGGCCGAGCTACCAATTCGCGGACGCCGAACTGGAGGTCACCGGTGCCCTGTTCTTTGACGCCGACGGAGATGGCGACGACGACCTCTACGTCGTCCATGGAGGCAACGACCGCCAGCAATCGGCCGCTACCCTGCAGGATCGGCTTTACGTCAACACCCCCGGTGGGCTGGTCGCGGCACCCGCTGCTCTACCCGATCTTGTGGTGAGCGGTCAGGCGGTCGCGGCGACTGATTTTGACGGGGACGGCGACCTCGATCTGTTCGTGGGCGGGCGCCTCGTTCCCGGCCGTTACCCCCACTCTCCTACAAGCCACCTGCTGCTCAATGAGGGAGGAACGGTGGATGCCCCCCGGTTTCGGGACGTCACTGCCCAACGGTGTCCGGCACTATCCGCCGCCGGAATGATCACCTCCGCTACCTGGGCCGATGTCGACGGGGACGGCCGCCCGGACCTCCTCACCGCCGGTGAATGGACAGCGGTAACCGTATACCTACAGCGAGCAGACGGCAGTTTCGAGGCCCGACCCGCCGCACCCGACCGGACGGGTTGGTACTACGCCCTGACCGCGGCCGACGTCGATCAGGACGGCGACATCGACTTGCTCGCCGGCAACCTCGGTCAGAACTACAAGTACCGGGCCGACGACACCCACTCCTTTGAAGTGTACGCCAACGACTTCGATGGCAACGGCCGGGAAGACATCGTGCTGAGCAAATCAGACGGATCCACCCAGCTGCCCCTGCGGGGCCGGGAGTGTTCGGCCCAACAGATACCGGCCATTTCCAAGCGGTTCACCACCTACTCCGCCTTTGCGGATGCGGACCTTCGGGACATCTACGGCGAAGCGCTAGAAACCTCCCTCCACTACGTGGCCAGTGACTTCAGCCACCAGTGGTTCGAAAACGATGGTTCGGGCCGGTTCCAAGTCCACCAATTGCCGGCCAGTACCCAGATCAGCAGCATCAACTCGATCGTTCCGCTCGATTACAACGGTGACGCCTATCCAGACTTCCTACTGGCCGGCAACCTCCTCCACGCCGAAGTAGAAACCACCCGCAACGACGCCGGCTACGGCAGCATCCTTCTCGGAGGCCCCGACGGGCCACAGGCAACCGTAGCACCCCACGAAAGCGGATTGTGGCTGTACGGAGAGGTACGCGGTGTGCCGAGCCTCAACATTCAGGGTCAACCGGCGCTGGTCATCGCCCGCAATGGGTTGATGCCGGTCATCTACGCACGACAGTAGGTGGAGTGGCGGTGGCACCATACCTTTCGCCCTATGTGCGCCCGTCTTTACTTTGCTATTTGCCTCCTTTCCCTCTGCGGCTGTCAGACCAATCCCGGCGGCAGCAAGCAGAACCACCTCGCCGACGAGCGGAGCCCCTATCTGCTGCAGCACGCCGGCAATCCCGTAGACTGGTACCCCTGGGGCGACGAGGCCCTCGATAAAGCAGCCACTGATGACAAGTTACTGGTCGTCAGCATCGGCTACGCGGCCTGCCACTGGTGCCACGTCATGGAGGAGGAGAGCTTCGAAGACACGACGGTAGCCCGGGTCATGAACGACAATTACGTGAGCATCAAGGTCGACCGGGAGGAGCGCCCCGACATCGACGACGTGTACATGACCGCCTGTCAGCTGTCGAGCCAGGGCGGCTGCGGCTGGCCCCTCAATGTGATCGCCCTACCCGACGGCAAGCCGATCTGGGCCGGCACCTACTTTCCCCGCGAACAGTGGCTCAAAATTCTGGATCACTTCACCCAGCTCAAACAAACCGATCCGGCACAACTCGATACCTACGCCCGCGAACTCACGGGCGAACTGGCACGCGTCAATGCTTTCGACCCCGCGCCGCCGACGGATCAGGAGCTCTCCACCGACCTGCTGGACTCGCTCACGGTTAACCTCATTGGTCAGATCGACTTACAGTGGGGCGGACTCCGGGAGGCACCTAAGTTTCCGATGCCCATCGTCCACGAATACCTGCTTACCCAGTTTTACCACAGTCAGGATTCTACCGTCCTCGCAGCCGTCACCACCACCCTCGACGCAATGGCCGCCGGGGGCATTTACGATCAGCTTGCGGGAGGGTTTTCCCGTTACTCGACCGATGTGGAGTGGCGGGTGCCCCACTTCGAAAAAATGCTGTACGACAACGCCCAGTTGCTGTCGCTCTACGCCCACACCTACCAGGTCACCGGCCGGCCGCGTTACGCCGAGGTAGTGCGCGAAACCGCCGACTTTCTCAACACCTCCCTTTCCGATCTCGACGGCGGCTTCTACTCCTCCCTCAATGCAGACACCGACGGCGAGGAGGGCAAAACCTACGTCTGGACGCGCCGGCAGATCGACTCCGTGCTTCAGGACAAAAGCGTGGCCAAGGCCTTTTCCCGCCACTATTCCGTGACCGAAGCCGGTAACTGGGAGGGGACCAACATTCTGTACGAGCAGGGGGGCGGGGCCGCGGGTGCCGTAAATTTCCGTGAAGCAAAGCAACAACTCCTCCGTGCCCGCAATGCCCGGACACAACCCGACGTGGACGACAAAGTGCTCACCGCCTGGAACGCCCTGGCCATCTCCGGCCTCTGCGCGGCCTATGCCGCCCTGGAGGAGCCGGCTTACCGCGACCGGGCCGTTCGCACCGCCGAATTCCTGACCGAAACGGCCCTGCAGGAGGACAACCGGCTCTACCGTAACTACAAGGACGGCAAGAGCGGCATCAACGGCTTTCTCGACGATTACGCCCTGCTCGCCGCGGCCTTCATCGACCTCTACCAAGTGACCTTCGATGAAAAATGGTTGGAACGGGCCGCCGGACTGGTGGACTACGCCGACGCCCATTTCTACGATACGGAGCGCGGATTTTATCGCTACACCTCTTCCCTGGATGCTGCCCTGGTAAGTGAGAACATCCCCATCTACGACCGCGTGATCCCCGCCGGCAATTCCGTAATGGCCCGCGTACTCTTCCAACTCGGTACCCTGACCGGCGACCCAGCCATGTCGGAACGGGGTAGCACGATGCTCCACGGCGTACTGCCTGACCTAAGCGAACGGGGGTTGACTGGCTTTGCCAACTGGGGCAGACTGTACCACGACCTCACCTACCCTACCCTGGAAGTGGCCATCGTGGGAGAGCGGGCGGCATCGATCCGGGAGGGGCTGGCGCGACGGTACCTGCCGCACGTGCTGTTTCTGGGTGGTGAAGCGGAGGGCACTTTATCGTTGCTGAAGGATAAGTTGGTTCCCGGCGACACCTACGTCTACGTCTGCCTCGATCGCCTGTGCCTGCGGCCGGTGCAGAGCGTGGGAGCCGCGCTTTCCCTCATTGAAGAATACTAGTACCGACTGCTGAATCCCTGATTTTTCGAGAATTAATTGGGGATTTTCCTCTGCTGAATGCCCGTATTTACTGGCCTTTCGGCAGATTAAACATATGTGTTAGCGATAGAATCATGCGTAGCCGTCATCCGCTACGGTGGGTTGCACTTTTGTTGTCACCCGGTTCATTCCCCGGCTCACTACTGCATATGGCAATCGGTTAGGTACCGCTGCGAACAGCCCGCTTGCCCTAAAACACTTGATCATGCATAGAACCTGTTTACACTTATTCTTGCTGCTGCTCGCCGCCGGGTTTAGCCTCACGGCAACTGCACAGGGCGGCCTTACCGTAAGCGGTACCGTGACTTCGGCCGACGAAGGACCGCTCATCGGCGTAACTGTACGCGTGGCCAATGACCTGAATACGGGAACGGTAACGGACCTGGACGGCAGCTACACCATTACGGTACCCGACGGCAGCGCTACCCTGCTGTTTACCTACACCGGCTACGAGAGTCAGAACGTTGGGGTCAACAACCGTACCGTGATCGACGTAGAGCTTGCCACCGATGCCGAAACCCTTGAGGAAGTCGTCGTCGTCGGCTACGGCTACGTGAACAAGAACGACCTGACGGGCTCGGTCACGACGGTCAAAAATGAAGACCTGACCCGCGTGCAATCCATCAACTTCGAAAAGGGACTCGCGGCCCAGGCGGCTGGCGTGCAGGTCGTTACCTCCCAGGGAGGACCGGGAGCTGCCGCAAAGATCCGCATCCGGGGCGGCACCTCCATCAACGCCACCAACGATCCGCTGTACGTAGTCGACGGTTTCCCGCTGATCGGTGACGCTCAGGGTACGGGAGCCGGTCCCGGAGCCCAGTTGGAAAGCCCCCTTTCCTCCATCAACCCGGAAGACATCGAATCCATCGAAATCCTCAAGGACGCCTCCTCTACGGCCATCTACGGTAGCCGCGGGGCAAACGGAGTGGTGCTCATCACGACCAAAAAAGGAAAGGAAGGGCGCGCCCAACTCACCTATTCCGGCTCCTACGGCATCGGCACCCTGGCCCGGAACATCGACCTGCTTACGCCCCAGGAATACGTCGACTTCTGGAACGAATATTTCCCCTACAACTACGGCAATACCTTCGAACGCCGCGACCTCGCCTACCGCGACGACTTCGGCAACGACCTCGACCTGGGCGACAGCGACCTGTTCGTGGTAAACTGGCAGGACCGGGTGATTCGCAAATCCTCCACCATGCGTCATAGCCTGAGCATTAACGGGGGCAGCGAGCGCACCCGCTACAGTGCTTCCTTCAGCTACGCCGACGACCAGGGCATCCTGGAGGGCTCCTACTTTAAGCGCTACACCGCAAACCTGAACGTCAGTCAGGAACTGGCCAACAACCTCTACGCGGGCATCAACCTCAACGCCGGCTTCATCGACCGGGGCGGCCCCATCACCGCCAGTGCCAGTGTCGGGAGCAGCGCGCGGGCCAGCGTACTGACCCAGATCAACCTCTTCCCGCAAGTGCAGGGCCGCATCCGCTACGCGGAAGCCGAGTACGACGAGGATGGACTGCTCATCAGCATCCGCGATGGAGACGCCAGCAACCCCGAGACCCGGATCGAGAAGACCCACAACTTCTCTACCCAGATCAACGGCTTCGCCAACACCTACCTGGAGTACCACTTCAGCGACCACCTGAGCGTCAAATCCACCTTCGGAGGGCGCTTCTACAATGTGAACAGCGAGGGTGTCTACCCCAGCGATTTCGGCTGGTCGCGCTCCCTTGGCGGCGTGGCGTTCACCAGCCTCAACCGCAGCGCCGGCTGGCTGAACGAGAACACGGTTTCCTACCGAAATAAATTCGGCATCCACGGCATCAACGCCGTGGCCGGATTCACCCAGCAGGGCGGCGAAGGACGCTCCCTGCGGACACAGTCTCAGGATTTCGCCCTGCCCGGCGTCGACATCGACAACCTGTCCTCGGCGGCCCTCACGCTGCCCACCCAGTCCGACCGCGGCGCGGACGGCCTGCGCTCGTGGCTCGGTCGGATCAACTACACCCTGGCCGACAAGTACCTCTTCACGGTCAGTGGTCGCGCCGATGGTTCCAGTAAGTTTGCCGAAGGTAAAAAATGGGGTTTCTTCCCCTCCGCCGCCGTAAGCTGGCGCGTGAGCCAGGAACCCTTCCTGGTGGACAATCCCGTGATCAGCAACCTGAAGCTCCGGGCCACCTACGGCGTTTCCGGCAACAACTCCATCGGCAACTACCAGTCGCTGGCCGCCTACGAAGCCTCCCGTGTCATTCTTGACGGCAGCCTGGTGTCCGGCGCGCGGGTCAATCGCCTGGGCAACAGCGACCTCACCTGGGAAACGACCGCCCAGACCGACATCGGCTTCGAGCTCGGCCTGCTGGACAACCGCATCACCTTCGACTTCGACTACTACGTCAAGACGACCAGCGACCTCCTACTGGCCCGGCCGCTCCCTCCCGAAACCGGCTTCACCTCCGCCCTGCAGAACTTCGGCGAGATCGAGAACAAGGGCATTGAGCTCTCCCTCAATACCACGCCGGTCGACCGCGGCGACTTCACCTGGAGCACCCGCTTCAACATCTCCCGCAACCGCAATGAGGTAAAGGACATCGGTGATGCCGCCTTCATTCTTGCCACCGGACCCGGCTCCAACCAGAACGACTTCATCGTCCGGGTGGGCGAACCCATCGGCAGCTTTTACGGCTTCGAGGTGGAGGGCGTGTACAACTACGCCGACTTTCCGATCTTCGACGGCCTCTCCCCTGCGGAAGCCGAAGCCCTGGTGCGCGGCGAAGGAGGCGACTACTGGGAAAACTTCTTTGAGCTGCGCGAAGGCGTACAGACCCGCGCCAGTGTGGGTCAGTACCGCCCCGGCATGATCAAGCTCCGTGACATCGCGGGAGTGGACGAAGACGGCAATCGGGTACTCATCCCCGATGGCGTGGTCGACGAGAACGACCGCACCATCCTCGGTACCTCCCAGCCCGACTGGTTCGGTGGACTGACCAATGATTTCCGCTACAAGAACTTCGACCTGAACTTCCTCTTCCAGTTCTCCGTCGGCAACGAGACTTACAACAACAACCTGGAAAAGGGCACCGCAACTGCCATTCCTACCCTGAACAAGTTCGGCATCGTCCGCGACCGCTGGCGCCCCGACGCGCCCGACACCGACTTCCCCGGCATCTGGGGCTTCGGCGACGGTGGCGTGAACCGGGAGAACCTGAGCATTTACATCGAGGATGGCTCCTTCATCCGCCTGTCCAATGTGACGTTGGGCTACCGCCTCCCCCGCGGCTTCCTGACGAGCACCGCCGCCCGGGTGTACCTGGCCATCGACAACGCTTTCCTCATCAGCAACTACTCCGGCTACGACCCCGAGGTCAGCGTAGGAAACAACCAACTGACCCCCGGCGTGGATGCCGACAGCTACCCGCGCGAACGCACCTTCCGCGGAGGCATATCGGTCACTTTCTAACCCACTTTGAACCACCGCTCCCCCCCGCCCCGGCGGGGGGAGCTCCCAATAAGAATAATCATGCGAAATACCATACGATTTTCGTGGTTGCTGTTGCTCCCCCTCCTGTTCACCCTGTCTTCGTGCAACGATGACCTGCTGACGGAACAACCAAGCAACTTCCTGGCGCCCACCAACTTTTACCGCAATGCCAACGACGCCCAGATCGCGCTGGCGGGCCTCTATGCCGGACAAATGCGCGTCCAGGGATACGTCGGAGGTGATGCGGGCGTAGCCCTGCTGTGGGGCCTCCACGGCACGGACGAAATCATCATCCCACCGTGGGCGCCGGCCGGACGCCTATCCCTCTTCCTGTGGAACTTCAATCCCACCCTTGACGTGATCGAGACGGTATACCAACGCCACTACGAAGAGATCAACCGCATCAATACGGTACTGAACCGGGTCGGCATGATGGGAGAAGATCAGATCAGCGATGAGGTGAGGGCCGATGTGCTGGCACAGGCCAAAGCACTCCGGGCCAGTTTCTACTTTAACCTCGTGCGCCTCTACAACCGCGTCCCCCTGGTCCTCGAGGAGCGGGAAAATCTGGAAAACCTGGAATTCACCCAGGCGGAACCCGGGGAGATTTACGCCCAGGTCGTGAAGGATCTGACCGAAGCCATCGCCGTACTGGAGCCGGCCAGTAACGTGAGCCGAATTTCCAAAGGTGCCGCCCAGGCTTTGCTCGGGAAGGTTTACCTGCAAATGGGCGGCTGGCCCCTGAAGCAAACCGAAAAATACGCGGATGCCGCCAGCCAATTCGGAGCGGTGATCGCCAGTAACCAGTACGCCCTGCTCGAAGACTTTCAGCAAGTGTTCGACTACGAAAACGAGCTCAACGACGAGATGGTCTGGGTGGTCCAGCACGACGGCCCCGGCGTAAACATCGACGGCACCCAGAACTCCAACCTCGGCACCTTTATGGGACCCGCGGGCAGGCTCGAAGAGGGAGCCGGCTGGGGTACCGCCTGGTTGGCGACCAAACTGGAAAATACCTTCGAACGCGAAGACCTGCGCCGTCGGGTAAGTGTCGCTTACGCTCCGGCCCCCCGGGTGATGGAGGGCGACAGCACCGAGGGACCCAACCAGTGGAAGCCCTGGAAGTGGCAGAAGCCCAACCCCAACAACTGGGGCAACGATACGCCCTTCGACTACCCCTACATTCGCTACGCCAACGTGCTGCTCGGATTCGCCGAGGCGGATGCCCGCGCCAACGGAACCGTGACCCAGGAAGCCGTAAACGCCATCAACCTGGTACGCGCTCGCGCCCGCGGCGATGCGGATCCCAACAAGGTATTGGTCCCCTACACCACGGCCATGCCGCTGGAAGAATTCATCGATGCCGTACTTGAAGAACGCTACCTCGAACTCGCCTTTGAGGGGCACCGCAAGGGCGACCTGATCCGTACCGAACGGGCGGTGGAAGTGATGTCGAGCCTGGAAAAGCAGACCGCCGTATGGCCCGGCGCTCCGGAGCCGGCGGAGTACAAACAGTTGTGGCCCATTCCGCAGTCGGTACTGGACCTGAACCCGGCCCTAAAGCAAAACCCGGGCTGGTAGTATTACCGTAGCTCCCGATCCGACTGACGTCCTGGCAAATTCTTCGTAATTCGCCGGGACGTTTTTGTGTTATATTTTGAAGCTGAAAGTCGATCCACATCCATGCTTACCCGCGCCACTTACCTGCTGCTGTTTCTGCTCACCGCCTGCCAGGCCGATCAGCCCGATCAGGCACCGGTACCGGACCGCGAGACGGCACCCGCCACTACCTTTTCCCGCCGCTCCCCCTCCGAAAGCGGTATTGATTTCGTCAATCACGTCGAGGAAAATTTCACTAACTTCTTCGCCCGCTTCCAGTACGTGTACAACGGCGGCGGTGTGGCCATCGGAGACATCGACGGCGACGGACTGAGCGACATCTACTTCACCGCCAACGAAACCGACAACCGCCTTTACAAAAACTTGGGTAACCTGCGGTTTGAGGACGTCACCCAACGGGGCGGGGTCGCAGGAGCCGGCGGATGGGACAACGGCACGGTCATGGCGGACGTGAACGGCGACGGCCACCTCGATATTTACGTATGCCGGGGAGGCTCGAAGGACAATAGCCCGGAGGCGGACCGCCGCAACCTCCTCTACCTCAACGACGGCAGCGGCCAATTCCGGGAAGCCGCCGCGGAACTCGGGCTGGACGACGCCGGCTACTCTCTGCAGGCCGTCTTCTTCGACTACGATAACGACAACGACCTGGACGCCTACATCACCAACCGCCCCGATACCTACTTTATCCCCTACACCGAGGTGCTGAAGGCAAAGCAAGCGCAGGACCCCGCCTACAGCGACCAACTCTACCGCAACGACGGCGGCCGGTTCGTTAACGTCACCGAACAGGCCGGCATCAGCGGCAACTTCGGCTATGGACTGGGACTGGTGACGGCCGACGTCAACCAGGACGGCTACCAGGACATCCTCGTCTCCAACGACTACCTCGAAAGCGACTACCTCTACGAGAATCAGGGCGACGGCACCTTCCGCGAGCGCATCGCGGAGTACACCAACCACACCAGTTTTTACGGGATGGGCATCGACGTCAGCGACCTCAACAACGACGGGCTGGAAGACATCATCCAGCTCGACATGTCGCCGGAAGACTACGTGCGCTCGAAGACCACCATGGCGAGCATGAACGTCGAGATGTACCGCACCATCATGGCCAGCGGCTTCCACGATCAGTATATGCACAATACCCTCCAGCTCAACCGGGGCAACGGCCGTTTCAGTGAGATCGGCCAGCTGGCGGGCATCGCTAAATCAGACTGGAGCTGGGCCTGCCTGGGTGCGGACTACGACAACGACGGCTGGAAGGAGATCTTCATCACCAACGGCTACCGCCGCGATGTTGCCGACAAGGACGGAAATGCGGAATTTCGGGCCTACCTGCAGAGCGAGGAACGAGCGAACCGGACGGACGAGGAAAATGCCGCCCACGTCATCAATCTTTTCCGGTCCGCCCCCCAGCAAAATTACCTGTTCGACAACAACGGCGACCTGACCTTCACCTCCGTCGCCGAGCAGTGGGGACTGAGCGAAGAGACCTTCTCCAACGGTGCCGCCTACGGAGACCTCGACAACGACGGGGACCTCGACCTGGTCGTGAATAACCTGGAAGCGGAGGCCTTCCTCTACGAAAACGAACGCACGGGGAGCAACTTTCTGCGGGTATCCCTGGCCGGCCCGGACGGCAACCGCTTCGGGATCGGAGCGACGGTTACCCTGCGCAGCGGCGAAAAGATCCAGTACCAGGAAATGCGGACCGTGCGGGGCTACCTCTCTTCGGTAGAGCCGATCCTGCACTTCGGCCTGGGTGAGGATAAGGAGATTGGTGAGCTATTGATCCGGTGGCCCGACGGAAAACAGCAAACCATCACTGCTCCCGCCCCCAATCAGACGCTGGAAATAGCTTACCGTTCTGCCGTCACTGAACCTGCGTCCCCGCCCAAAACAGAGCCGTTGCTGGTGGACGTTACGGCGGAACGGTTCGGCACGCCGATCGTGCACGAGGAGAATGAATTTGACGACTACCGGAGTCAGATCCTGCTGCCGCACGCGCTTTCGCAGCAGGGCCCGGCGCTGGCCGTAGCGGATGTGGACGGGGACGGGCTGGAAGACTTTTACGTGGGCGGCGCCAAGCGCTTTGCCGGGCGACTTTACCTGCAGCAAGCCGACGGCAGCTTCGAAGAAACGAGCTACCCCGGGGGACCGGACGCAAATTCGGAGGACGTAGGGGCAAGTTTTTTTGATGCGGACGGAGACGGGGATCAGGACCTCTACGTCGTCAGCGGCGGCAGTGAATTTCCGGAGGGGTCCCCGGATTTTCAGGACCGGCTGTACCTGAACGACGGCAGCGGAAAGTTCAGTAAGTCGGACGCGCTGCCCGAGATCAGCAGCAGCGGATCGTGCGCCGTCCCCTACGATATGGATGGCGACGGCGACCTCGACCTGTTTGTCGGCGGCCGCCTGGTACCGGCCCGCTACCCCGCCGCGCCGCGCAGCTACTTACTAGAGAACCGGAACGGAAAGTTTGTCGACGTCACCGCCGAACGGGCCCCCAAACTGGCCGACATCGGTATGGTGAGCTCGGCCGTCTGGAGCGATCTCGACGGAGACGGGCGTGCGGAATTGATCGTGGTGGGTGAATGGATGCCAATCACCGTGTTTTCGGACGGGGGTGGCGGCTACGTCAACGTCACCGAGCGGTACGGCCTGGAGGGCACGAGCGGTTGGTGGAACAAAATTGTCGCGGCGGATTACGATGGGGACGGCGACACCGACTACCTGGTCGGCAACCTGGGACTGAACTATAAATTTCACGCCAGTCCGGAGCACCCCTTTTTGGTCTTTGCCAGCGACTTTGACGAAAACGGCAGCAACGACATTTTTTTGGCCAAGGAGAACGACGAGACCCTGGTGCCCGTGCGCGGCCGGGAATGCTCCTCCCAGCAGATTCCCGCCATTGCGGAGCGGTTTCCGACCTACGAGGCCTTTGCCCACGCGGACCTTTCCGAAATTCTCGACGGCAAGACCGAAAGTGCGCTGCGCTACGAGGCCAAGGAGTTTGCCAGTGTGGTATTGGTCAACGACGGTCGGGGCGGCCTGACCCCGCAACGGCTGCCCGTGGAAGCCCAGTTTTCGGTGATCAACGGAATCGTAGTTGTGGACCTCGACGGCGACGGAACCTCCGAAATTGTCACCGCGGGGAATAAGTACGAAGTGGAGATCGAGACCACCCGCGCCGATGCCGGACTGGGAACGGTGATGGTGCGGAGACCGGCGGGGGAACTCGTAGCCTTGCCGCCGACCGCTTCCGGCCTGTCGCTTTACGGCAACGTGAAGGATTTGCGGGCCATTCAACTGGGGGAAGCGGGAAGAGTTGGGTTATTAGTGGCTGAGAACGGCGGTGAACTACGGTTATTGACCCCCTCCGGGAGTGGGCAGAAGGTAGGAAAATAGGGAGTTTCAGCGGTTTTGGCCATGAGTGCTAGTCTTTGCAACATCTGTTGCGTGACCTGAGGAAGTGGATGGTGACATTTACCATCGATCATGCAAGCCGCCCTAATCCTACCTGCGGTCTGCCTCACTCCTAAGTACAGGTCTACATGAAATCAACTGCACCCCTTCGATCCGCCCATTTGATTATCGGTCTGTTGGCCGTGTTCATCCTTTCGCTATCCTCCTGCCTGGAAGACGACGACTTCAATAACTTCCGCCCGGTCACCTTCATCATTAAGGCAGACGTCCTGACCGTAGAGGAGGGCAACAGCATCACTTTCCAAGACAGCTCGATTGACGCCAGCAGCCGTATCTGGACCTTTCCCGGGGGATCGCCCGAAACGTCGACGGATCTGACGCCGACCGTGCGGTATGACTCGACCGGCACGTACTACCCAACGGTCACCACCACTTTTGCGGACGGCACCACCCAGACGCGGACGCTGGAAGTCACGGTGGTCGCATCTATCGTACCCGGCTTTCGGGCGAGCGCCGTCGAGGCCCTGCCCGGCACCAGGATCGACTTCACGAACGAGACCCAGGGGGTCGGTGATATTCCGCCCACGATGATCGATTCGAACGTGATCTACAAGTGGGTCTTTGAGGGGGTATCGAGCGACACGATCATCGGCAACAACCCGAGCGTGGTCTACGATGAACTTGGGAATTACGACGTATCGCTTACCGTGATCAGAAGGTCGACCAATTCAAGGGTCACTGTCGTGAAGGAAGACTTCATTCAGATCGTGTCCGCCCTGCGGATCGCGCCGAATAAAGTGGAATTCAACGAGGACGGCAGTAAACTGATGCTCACGTTTTCGGAGTCCTTAACGCCCCCCGACGCGGCGGATGTAGACAAACTCAGCCTCACGGCGGGCGACGGAAGTTCGGTGACCATCAACTCACTGGAGGCCAGCGACAACACCCTTGTCCTGAACCTTGCCGCGGGCTCGCTCGTCGAAGATGAAACTTACAAACTGTCGTACAGCGACGGCACCCTCGGATTTGGGAGCGGTGCGATCGTTTCCGACCTGGACGAGTACGAAGTAACCTACTACGGTGCCTACAACTGGGTGCCGGTAGACTACAGCACCGCCAACGGAACGCGGGACGTAGTGGTCGACGGAAAGACCTTCGAATGGACGACCGCGGACGTGAGGGGCGGCTTCCAGGCCAATGGTGCCATCAGCTTGCTTCACCCGACCGATCCGAACTATTACGTGCTGACCACCGAGGTCGGTCCCACTGCCCTCACCCTACAAGTAACGCCGAAGGACGGTGCCAGCTTCAGTGACCTACGGGCCATCGCCCTCGAACTGTACAACATGGGCCCCGCCGGCACCACCTATACGTTCAGTCATCCCGTGCGGGTGCTCCAGACCTCGGCTCCCGATCATCCGGACACCCCCGTTGTGACGAGTCTTAGTGAAGGTGGAAAGGTGGTGACCCTCGACAGCACGCCCGGTCGCTTCCCCAAGGTTCGCATGGTCGTACTACTGGAAAACCCGGCCGACGCCGCAAATTTCACTATGACCAGCAGCCACGGCGAACCTACGATCGCCTACCCGACCCCCTCCGGATTCTAAGTCCACGAATATTGCATGTTTACATAGATCGATAGTTTTACGAGTCGCCGTAGGTTGGCGCAAGCCGACCTACGGACCTCCTTTTCATCGATAATTCAGCAACCATGTTCCGCAAATTTCTCCCCTTCGCCGGTTTACTGTGCTGCTGCCTCTTCTGGGCGTGCGGTGAGACGGCGGAGACGTCAGGAGACGAAAAAAAGTACAACGTCCTGTTTATTTTCTCCGACGATCAGACCTTCAGTACCGTCGGTGCCCTCGGAAGTACAACGATCCACACCCCCAACCTCGACCGGCTCGTAAACAGCGGGACCACCTTTACCCACGCCTACAACATGGGTGCCTGGAACGGTGCCGTCTGCCTGGCCTCCCGGGCCATGCTCAACTGCGGGCGCAGCGTCTGGCACGCCGACCAATTCCGACAGGGATGGATAAGCGGAGATTCCACCGCATTTCAACAGAGCTGGGGCCCACTGATGGCCGACGCCGGCTACGCAACCTACATGACCGGCAAGTGGCACATCGATGCCCCGGCCAACGAATTCTTCGAACGGACCGGAACCATACGGGCGGGTATGCCCGAAGATGCCTGGGGCCACGCCGGCATGGGTAAGGCCTTTAAAGAACTTGGCGACGGCGACCCCGCAACCATCATGCCCGTCGGCTACAACCGGCCTCTAGGCCCCGATGACCGGAGTTGGAGCCCTACTGACACCGCCCGCGGCGGCTTCTGGAAGGAAGGACGGCACTGGAGCGAAGTGGTGGCTGATGAGGTCCTCACCTTCATCGAATCCATCCCTACGGATCCACGCCCTGACTTTCTGTACGTCGCGTTTAATGCCCCCCACGATCCCCGCCAGGCCCCGCAGCGATTCCAGGATATGTACCCCGTGGACAGTATGGCCCTGCCGGCCTCCTTCCGCCCCCTCGACCCGGACCGAATGGCTATGGGTGCAGGCCCTGCCCTACGCGATGAGGCCCTTGCCCCCTTTCCCCGCACCCCCTACGCCGTGCGGACGCACCGGAGTGAATATTACGCCCTCATAACCCACCTCGACGAGCAGATCGGCCGCGTGCTCGATGCCCTGGAGGAAAGTGGAGAGGCCGAGCGGACCATCATCATCTACACCTCCGACCACGGGCTGGCCGTCGGAAACCACGGACTCATCGGCAAGCAGAACCTCTACGATCACAGCATCCGGGTGCCCTTCATTATCGCCGGGCCGGGCATTCCCGCGGGGAAACGAATCGATGAAGACATCTACCTCCAGGACGCCATGGCAACGGCACTCGACGTGGCCGGCATCGAGCGCCCCGACTACGTAGAATTCAATTCCGTACTACCGCTGATCGAGGGGGAAGAAAGCAGCTACCCCGCCATCTACGGGGCCTACACCAAGACCCAGCGCATGATCCGCAAGGACGGCTACAAGCTGATCGTCTACCCCCGGGCGGAGAAAATCCTGCTTTTCGACCTTACGGCGGACCCCGAGGAAATTAACGATCTGGCCGGCGACCCCACCCAGCGCGAACGGGTGGAAACGATGTTTTCCGATCTGCTGGAGCTTCAGCGGGAGATGGACGACCCCCTTGACCTGACCATGCTCAATCCCGCCAAATGAGAATACTCGTCGTCATCCCGGTAGTGCTGAGTCTGTCGCTCTGCGGTCAGTCCTTTACCGAGGTGGCGGCGGCGGCCGGGGTGCGTCACCGTACCCACGATCCACACCTGATCTCCGGCGGCGTTGTGTGGTTCGACTACAACGGCGACCGCTACCCCGACCTCTTCCTCACCGGCGGGGGCGGCAACAACCACCTGTACCGCAACAACTGGGACGGCACCTTCACCGACGTGACCGTGCGGGCGGGCCTGCACCGGGGCGGGCGGTCAATAGGCGCCGTGAGCGGAGACCTCGACGGCGACGGCGACCAGGACCTGTTCGTCACCACCGACGCCGGAGAACCCAACTTACTCTTCCGCAACGAAGGAGACGGGCGGTTTACCGAAGTGCACGCGCGCAGTGGAATTACGCAAGCCTCTTACTCTACCGCCGCGACCATTGGAGACCTCGACGGCGACGGCCTGCCCGACATCTATGTCGCCAACTACCTGGCTACCGCGGAACCGCGCGACGGCGGTCTTCCCAACTTCTACTACCGTAACGAGGGCAACTTTCAGTTTACCGAACAGGCCGCCGCGCTCGGGCTGGACGACCGGGGCTGCGGCCTGGGTGCCGTCTTCACCGACCTCGACGACGACGGAGACCGGGACCTGCTCATCGCCAACGACTACGGCTACCTGGTCAGTGCCAACGAAGTATTGCTCAACGAATCTCCTTTGCACCCGCGCGCCGCCGCCCGCATTGGAATGGACGCGACCGTGAATGCAATGGGTATCGCGGTGGGCGACTACGACCGTGACGGGGACCTCGACTACTACATCACCAACATCCGCGATAACCTGCTGTACGAAAACCTGGATGCGGGTGAATACTTTGCGTTTCAGAGCAGCCGGACCGGCACCAGTCTTGCCGAACGGACGAGCTGGGGGGCCGCCTTCGCGGACTTCGATAACGACGGCTATCCGGACCTGGCCATCGCCAACGGACAGATCGTAGAAAACGGTGAGCTAGAGCAAGCCGATGTGCTGTACCGTGGCTCGGCGGACCGAAAATTTACCGACGTATCTGACGCAGCCGGTTTTACCAGCGTAACCCGCGGTCGGGGTCTGGCGGCGGCTGATTACGATCTGGACGGCGACGTGGATATTGCGATCAACGTCGTCTCCCCCTCGGCTACAGCGGCCGATCCCGCCCTGCTCTACCGCAACGATACCGCCCCAGGGAATTGGCTCACCGTGCGCCTGCAAGACCCACAAAATTATGAGGGCAAGGTGACGGCGTACGTCGATGGTACTCCCCTTCTGCGCGAGATCGACGGCGGCAGCAGCTACCTGTCGCAGTCTAACGTGCCCCTCCACTTCGGGCTGGGTGCCGCTACCACGGTCGACAGCATCGTAATTCGGTGGCCGGGTAAAGCAGTCAACACCCTGAAGAATATTGCCGCAAACCAGCACCTGGAAGTAAGGAAGGACGGCAGTTTTTACCGCTATGTGCACCGCAACAACGGCAATGACAACGGATCGGACTTCGCCTTTCACACCGAGATGCTTACGGCCGCCGACGGCACCGACAGCCTGCTGCTCATCATCCGCGGGGATGCAGGAACGGTAGCCACGCATGACCCGACCGACGAATTCGTGTTCCGGCTGGGCCCAAATCCTGCTAGAGACGTGATTTTCATTACGCACAACCTACCTACGGCAACCCGGATCGATCTCTTCGACCTGAACGGCAAACTGCTTTTTCAGGAGTTACTGCCGGGCGCAAGCTCTCCGGTTTCCATCGATCTGTCGGGCTTTTCACCGGGGCTCTATCTCTGTCGGATCACCAACGGCAGCCGGGCCTATACCCAAAAATTCATCCACCTGTGAGAACTCTCACCCTCCTGCTGTGCCTACTAGCGGCATTTACTCTGCACCGGTGCAACACCGCTACGGCGGCTACTTCCGTGACCCCGGGGGCGGCTCCGCTGAACATTATCTACATCATGTCGGACGACCACACGACCCAGGCCGTCGGTGCCTACGGTAGTCGGCTGGCCCCCCTGAATCCGACGCCCAACCTCGATGCCCTGGCCCGGGAGGGAACCCTGTTCACCAGTGTGTTCTGCACCAATTCGATTTGCACTCCCTCCCGCGGCAACATCATGACGGGACAGTACAGCCAGACCAACGGCATCCGCATTCTCGACGACACCCTGCCCCCCGCGCGGCAGTACCTGCCCCTGGAAATGAAAAAACTGGGCTACCAAACCGCCATGATCGGCAAGTGGCACCTGAAGGCCGAACCCGCCGCCTACGACTACTACCAGGTACTGGAAAGCCAGGGACGCTACTTCGATCCGGAATTCCGCAGCAGTACGGCCGGCCAGTGGCCCGACAACATGGTCTCCTACGAGGGCCACTCCAGCGACGTGATCACCGACATCACCCTCGACTGGCTGAAGAGCAAGCGCGACAAGCAGCAGCCCTTCTTCCTGATGCACCACTACAAGGCGCCCCACGACGACTTCGAGTTTGCGCCCCGCTACGCCGACTACCTCGAGGACACCTACATCCCGGAGCCCGCCAACCTGTATCCCCGCAACGAACCCGGCTTCGGCTCCGAAGCGACCCGCGGCAGCCACGACAGCCTGATCCACGAGATCGGAACCTCGGTCAGCGACCGCCACACCTACCGCAATTACGTCGACCAGTACGGCATCGCCATTGAGCCCCGCGACGCTGCCACCAGCGCCGGCTACCAGCAGTACCTGAAGAACTACCTGCGCTGCGTAAAGGGGGTCGACGACAACCTCAAACGCCTCTTCGACTACCTGAAGGCCGAGGGACTCTGGGAGAACACCCTCATCGTTTACACCGGCGATCAGGGCATGATGCTCGGCGAGCACGACTACATCGACAAGCGCTGGATGTACGAGGAAAGCATGCGCATGCCCTTCATCGTGCGCCATCCGGGCGGGGGCGCGGGAGCAACGTCCGACCTGTTAATCAACAACACCGACTTCGCCCCGACGCTGATCGAATGGGCCGGCGGCACCACCCCCAACTACATGCAGGGAAAGAGCTTTGCGCGGTACATCGACGGCAGCGAGCCCGCCGACTGGCGCACCGCCACCTACTACCGCTACTGGATGCACCTCACCCACCACGACGTGCCGGCCCACTTCGGCGTGCGGACCAAAAAGTACAAGCTGATCTTTTACTACAGCCAGCCTTACCGGCAGGAGGAGGTCGGTCGCCAATCGATGTCGTGGATAGACGAATCCTACAAGATCCGTCCGACCCCCGTGGCCTGGGAATTCTACGACCTCTCCAAGGACCCTTACGAAAGCTTCAACCGTTACGGCGACCCGGCCTACACCGAAACCATTCGGGAGTTGAAGGTCCAGCTGAAACAACTCCGCACCGACCTTAACGAAACCGACCAAGACGCACCGGACCTCCAGCGCCTCATCGACGCCAACTGGGACGCCTAAGCGGCGGGAAATTATCGCTACCAAAAATCACAGCACCATGTATAGAATATTGATCCCCCTCTTCCTGCCGCTGCTCGGTTTACTCTTCCTGTACGGCTGTGCGGAGTCGAGTTCCGCCGCCGTGGTCAACCGCGGTGCCAGCCCGAGTCAGCCAACCTACACCGCCGACTGGGAATCGCTGGAAAAGTATAACGAGTCGCCCGACTGGTTCGCGGACTCCAAGCTCGGCATTTACGCACACTGGGGGCCCTACAACGTACCGGCCTTCGGGAGCGAATGGTACCCCCGCAATATGTACGTGGAGGGCAGCAAGGAATTCGAGCACCACAAGCGGACGTACGGCGATCAGTCTGAATTCGGATACCACGATTTTATCCCTCAGTTCACCGCCGAAAAGTTCGACGCGGAGGAATGGGCCCAGCTTATGCAGGATGCCGGCGCGCGCTGGGGCGGCCCGGTCGCCCAGCACCACGACGGCTTTGCAATGTGGGACAGTGAACTCAATCCCTGGAACGCCGCCGACATGGGACCCAAGCGCGACATCACCGGTGAGCTGGTAAAGGCCCTGCGCAAGCGCGACATGAAGGTGATCACTTCCTTCCACCACGCCCGCAACCTACAGCGCAACGCCGCCGACCGGGAACACTGGGCCGGCTGGTCGAGCCACTACCCCTACAATCCCGCCTACGCGACCGCCACCGAGGACCCGAAGCTCCGCTGGCTCTACGGCAACGTACCGGAAAAGGAGTGGTACCCCTACTGGCTCGGGCAGCTCGAGGAAGTGATCGACCAGTACGACCCGGACATCATCTGGTTCGACGTCTGGCTCAACCTGATCCCCGAGCAGTACCGTAAGGAGTTTGTTGCTTACTATTTCAACCACGCCACGGCACGCAACCAGGAGGTCGTGATCGCGCACAAGAAAGACGACCTGCCCATCGAGGTGAGCGTTCTCGACATCGAGCAAGGCGGAAAAACCGACGTATCTGAACGCGTCTGGCTTACCGACATCACCCTGAGTAATCAATCCTGGAGCTACGTGGAAGGCCAGACCTACAAGGACCCCGCCCTGGTGCTGAGAAACTTTATCGACGTGGTATCCAAAAACGGTGTCGTGCTACTCAACATCTCCCCCCGCGCCGACGGCAGCATCCCCCAGGAGCAAAAGGACGTGCTACACACCATGGGCGACTGGCTAAAAAAATACGGGGAAGCCATTTACGGTACCCGCCCCCGCTCGAAGTACGGGTTCGGAAGCGCCAAAACTGAGGAGAATCGCTTCGGGGGGCAGACCGCAACGATCAAGTACTCCGCCTCCGACGTGCGCTACACCGAATCGAAGGACCACAAGGCGATCTACGCCATCTTCCTCGGTGCTCCCGAACCGGGGGAAGTAGAACTGGATGGCCTCGGCGCGATCGATTTTCCCCCAAAAACGCCGGTAAAGCGGGTGACGATACTGGGTACCGATACCGAGCTCGAGTTTGCCTTCGACGTCCACGATAACTACATTGTCATTCCTGCCGGCGTAACCTTCGACGAGATCGCCACGGTAGTCAAACTCGAAATGGAATAATATGGACCTCGGATTAAAGGATAAAGTCGTCGTCATCTCCGGAGCCGCCGGCCACCCCGGCAGCATCGGCGAGGTCATGCTGCGGGCCCTGGCCCGCGAGGGTGCCATACCCGCCGTCGTGGACCGCAACGCCCGCGGCTTCGGCTACGTGGAGGAGTTGCAGGCCCAGGGCATCGATGCCCACTTCGCCCAGACGGACGTGACCGAGCCGGAGCAGATGGCAGCCGCGGTGCAGCAGATCGCCGATAAGTACGGACGCATCGACGCCGTGATCAATAACGTCGGCGTCAACGACGGCGTGAGCCTGGAGGGCAGCCTCGACGACTTCATGTACAGCCTCAAACTCAATATGGTCAGTTACTGGCTGCTGGTCAAGCACTGTTTTCCTTACCTGAAGGAAAGCAAGGGCAACGTGCTCAACATCGGCTCCAAGGTCGGCTATACTGGGCAGGGCAACACCTCCGGCTACGCCGCGGCGAAGGGGGGCGTGCTCGCCCTCACCCGCGAATGGGCCGTCGACTTCGTGAAGTACGGGATGCGCTCAAATGCCATCATCATCGCCGAAAGCTATACCCCGGCCTACGATACGTGGATCCGCGGATTGGAGAATGGCGAGGCTAAACTGAAGTCCATCACCGACCGCATTCCCCTCGAAAACCGGATGACCACTCCGGAGGAAATTGCCAACACGGCCCTGTTCCTCATCTCCGACCTCGCTTCCCACACGACCGGCCAGCACGTCTTCGTCGACGGCGGCTACGTTCACCTCGATCGCGCCCTGCTCACCCAGGCCTAAATTTTTCTACATGTCCCAGTCGAGACCACCCGTGGTGGCCCGCTCCGTTCTCGTGCCCTTCGTTATTGTCACCTCGCTGTTCGCGCTCTGGGGATTTGCCAACGACATCACCAACCCGATGGTCTCGGCCTTCAAAAAGGTGCTGGAGCTCAATAACTTTCAGGCCTCCTGGGTGCAGTTCGCCTTCTACTTCGGCTACTTCACCATGGCGCTGCCCGCCGCGATCTTCGCCAAGAAGTATTCGTACCGCAAAAGCATCATCCTCGGACTGGCCCTCTACGCGACCGGGGCCCTGCTCTTTTACCCGGCGGCCTCCATGGAAAGCTACGGATTTTTCCTGCTGTCGCTCTACATCCTCACCTTCGGACTGGCGTTTCTGGAAACGACGGCAAGTCCCTACATCATGTCGCTCGGATCGGAGGAAACGGCTACCCGCCGCCTCAACCTCGCACAGGCCTTCAATCCTCTCGGCGCCCTCGGCGGACTCATCGTCGCGAAGCAATTCATCCTCTCCAACCTCGAGGTGGAACGCATCGGACAGGAAGCATACGGGGCACTGGATGCTACGGCGAAGGCAGTGGTACGGACGACCGATCTCGCGATCATCCGCAACCCCTACGTGATTCTCGGACTGGTGGTGATCGTCATGCTGGTGCTCTTCGTCGTGGTCAACATGCCGGAAAAGGAAGAGCACGACGACGGACTCGGCATGGGAGCGGCAATCAAGCGACTGTGGCGCCAGGAACGCTACGCCGGCGGCGTCATCGCCCAGGCCTTTTACGTCGGCGCCCAGATCATGTGCTGGACCTACATTTACCAGTACGCCGAATCGATCGGTATTTCCAACGCCGATGCCGTTCCTTACGGCGTCGCCGCCCTGGTGATCTTCCTGGTCGGCCGCTGGGTGGGTACCTACTTACTCAGTTACATCTCCGGAGGAAAACTGCTCTTTTACTTCGCCATCGGCGCGGGGGTGATGACGCTGCTCACCATCTTCATTACGGGCTACGTTGGTCTGCTCTGTCTGGTGGGCATTTCCTTCTTCATGTCGATTATGTTCCCGACCATCTACGGCATTGCGTTGGAGGGACAGGGAGAAGACGCCAAGTTCGGCGCGGCCTTCCTCGTGATGGCCATCGTCGGCGGGGCCCTCATGCCCACCCTGCAGGGGCTTATTCTCGATGTAGGGGGTTCGGCCTACACTGACACCCTCATCCTGGGCGTACCGGAGGTGAATTTCAGTTTCGTGCTGCCGCTGCTCTGCTTTCTGGTCGTCGCCATTTACGGTCACCAGGTCTACTCCAAATTCCCCGCTCCCCACGTCGATCCCGCCCCCCCGGCCCCGCCGCGCCCCTGAAAAAATCGTGCAATGACCCACTACCTGCTCTGCGACCTCAAGGACGATCCCCGGCTCATCGCCGAATACGAAAGCTACCACGCCCCCGGCAACGCCTGGCCCGAAATCACGGCCAGCATCCGCGCCGCCGGCATCACCGACATGCAGATCTTCCGCGCCGGCAACCGACTGGTGATGGTGATGGAAACCGACGATACCTATTCCCCCGAACGACAGGCGGAGATGAATGCCGGCAACCCCAAAGTTCGGGAGTGGGAAGCACTCATGGACACCTACCAGCAGCGACTTCCCTTCGCGGAGCAGGGCGTTAAGTGGGTACCCGCGCATCGCATCTTTAAACTCTGACGCCATGACCCTCGACGCCCACCAGCACTTCTGGCACTACGACCCGGTAAAGGACGCCTGGATCGACGAAACGATGACGGCCATCCGCCGGGATTTTCTCCCCGCCGACCTGGAACCCGTGCTCGCCGCTAACGGGGTTGAAGGTTGCGTCGCCGTGCAGGCCAGTCAGTCGCTTGGCGAAACCGAATTTTTGCTCGCACTGGCCGACCGTCATGACTTTATTCGCGGCGTCGTCGGGTGGGTCGATCTCCGAGCTCCGGAAGTAAGCGATCAATTGGCCCGCTTCGCCGACCACCCGAAATTCGTGGGCGTACGGCACGTGGTGCAGGCGGAACCGGAAGGCTTTATGCTCAACCCGGATTTTCAACGGGGCATCGCCGCGCTACGGGAATTCGACCTCACCTACGACATCCTCATCCTGCAGCACCAACTCGAAGAGGCCAGCGCGCTCGTAGGTGCCTTTCCCGACCAGCCCTTCGTACTCGATCACCTGGCCAAACCACAGGTCAGCAACGGAATGGACCCCGCGTGGGCACACGGCATCCACCGCCTGGCCGACTACCCCAACGTAAGCTGCAAGCTCTCCGGCCTCGTCACCGAAACGACCGACTGGCAGTGGCAAACCGACGACTTCCGTCCCTTCATCGACCACGCCCTATCCACCTTCGGTCCGGATCGCCTTATGTTCGGTTCCGACTGGCCCGTGTGCCGACTCGCCGCCGACTACAGTGAGGTCAAAGAGATCGTCGAAAACGTACTCGCGGGCTTATCGGAAGCGGAGCGCGCGGGTATCTTGGGGGGCAATGCCCAACGTTTTTACGGCTGCTGACACCAAAAGCAAATGGGCGGGAACGCAGGAGCTATTTAATCAGTAAAATAGCCGACCTAACCTGACCTTTACGCCATGATCGTACAGTTGCACTCCCCCTCCCTCCGGCTTTACGAAAGTGCCCTCATGCGCACCGTAACCTCCCTGGTGGTAGGCGATGAGTACCTGTTGCTGGTCGATCCGAACTGGCTGCCGCAGGAGGTAGAATACATTCACTTCGAGGCCGAAGCCCTCCGCGAGGGCCGGAAGTGCTACCTGCTCTTCACCCATTCCGACTACGACCACATCACCGGCTACGGCAAATTTCCCGGTTACACCACCCTTGCTTCCGCGGCATTCGTCAACAGCCCCCAGGGGGAGGAAACCATGGAGCAGATCCGTGCCTTCGACGATGAGTACTACCTCTCCCGGGACTATCCCCTCTCCTACCCCACCATCGACCTTCCAATCGCCGGAGACGGGGTGGAACAAAAAATCGGCGAGGACGCCTACGCTTTTTATCAGGCGCCCGGCCACAACGCCGATGGCCTCATCACCCTCAACCGCAGCCGGGGCATTCTCATCGTCGGCGATTATTTGAGCAACGTAGAGTTCCCATTTGTCTACCACTCCTTCGCCGACTACCGCGAAACCCTCGATAAACTGGCGCACCTGATTGCTACGGAGCCGATCAAGGTCTTGGTTACCGGTCACGGCGATCACACCAGCGACCGCACGGAAATGCTGCACCGGATCGAGGAATCGCGCGGCTACCTCAACGAAGTTGAATCCTGCGTCCGCGACGATCGCTCCTTCGATGCCCAGCCCCTTTTCCAACGGTACGGCTTTCCCCGCGTCATGAAAAAATACCACCAGGCCAACCTGGAACTGGCGCGGCAATCGGTCCGGTAACTTACCTTAACGGGTATGATTTCCACTGCTCCCGCGTTCCCCGCCCTGTTGCACTACGAAGTGGCGCACCGTATCCTAACGGGATACATGAGCTACTATTACCGGTTTAAGCTGATCACGAAACGCGCGCGCATCCGCTTCGAAACCCGCGACTGGCACGGCACCCAGGCCGACGCCCGCAGCCGCATCACCCTGTACCGCGAGGAAGTAGCCGAGACCACCCGTCAGCTCGACGAACTGATGGAAGCGCGACACGCGGACCCCGCCTTCTGGAAAAAAGTACGTGATGCCTTTGCCGAGGATATCGCCCACTTCAATACCCGGAACATCGCCGAGACCTTCTTCAATTCGGTCTACCGTCACGCCTACGGCATCGGTGCCGACCGTGAGGTGATGTTCGTCGTACGCACCGGCAGCTACCGGGAATACGGCGGCATCTCACCGATCACCCACACCCTCGACCTCGGTGACCGGACGCTCCGTGAAACGGTGCGGGCCGTGCTCGACCATTATCCCTTCGAGGCCGAATGGGACGACCGCGAGCGTGACATCGAACTTGTCGCCGACCGGTGGGAAACATTCATACAGACCCACGGGGGTCCGGCCCCGAGCGACCGACTCGAGGTGCTGCACGCCGTCTTCTACCGCAATAAAACGGCCTACATCGTCGGGCGTTTCTCGAAGGGCAACGAGGTGCATCCCTTCATTATGCCCCTCCTCCACCCCGCCAACCGGGGGATCCTCATCGACGCCTTATTATTGGAAGCGGATCAGGTGGTGAGTATCTTTAGCTACCATCGCTCTTACTTCCTGGCCGACATCAGCATCCCGAGCGAGATGGTCGATTTCCTGCAGACCTTCATGCCCAGCAAGCGGGTGAGCGAACTGTACAACGCCATCGGCTTCGAAAAGCACGGGAAGACGGTGTTTTACCGTGAGTTACTGCGGTACTTCAGTAACACCGACCCGGAACTGGACCCCTTCGTGGCCGCCCCCGGCATTGCCGGAATGGTCATGTACGTATTCACGACGCAGGGAATGAATATGGTCTTCAAGGTAATCCGCGATCACTTCGCTCCGCCCAAGCAGGTCACCGCCGCTACCGTAAAGGAGCGCTACGACCTCGTCAAGCGCCACGATCGCGTGGGGCGGATGGCCGACAGCTACCTCTTCGAAAAGCTTTCCCTACCCCTCCAGCGCTTCAGCGCCGAATGCCTGCGGGAACTGCAGGAAACCGCCCCTTCGAAGGTGGAGATCCGCGACGATTGCGTGCTCATCTCCCATGTCTACGTGGAAAAACAGATGACCCCCCTTAATCTTTATCTGCAGACCGCCGATGAAGCCATGGCGCAAAAGGCGCTGCGCGACTACGGGCGCGCCATCAAGCAGCTGGCCGCGGCCAATATCTTCCCGGGCGACCTGCTGCTGAAGAATTTCGGCGTTACCCGCGTCAACCGCGTGGTCTTTTACGATTACGACGAGATCGAACTGGTGACCGACTGCAACTTCCGCCACATTCCCGAACCCCGTACCCCGGAGGAGGAGATGGCCAGTCAGCCCTGGTACTACGTTGGTCCTCACGACATCTTTCCGGAAGAGTTTCCCGGTTTCCTGATGCGATCCGGGCCCTACCTCACTTACCTGCGGGAGCAGCACGGGGAGATCTTCGACGCTGACTTCTGGAATGACATTAAACGCAGATTACTGGACGGGGAGATTATGGATGTGTTTCCTTATCGGACGGGGCACCGGTTTTTGCAGTGAGGAAGTAGTTTGTTAGTCGGTTAGTAGATTAGTTCGTTAGTATGTTAGTCTTTTAGTCTTTTAGTCGGTTAGTCGAGGTCGAAGGATTGGCCTGTGGGGGGGAAGGATGGAGATGGGGGCGGGGCGGCCGGTTCTTCGGTGAAGTAGACGTAGACGATGTTGAGGTTTTTGACCTGGCTGAAGGGGATGACGAGGTAGTCGCCCTTCATCTCGTAGGTGGTGTGGGGGGAGGGCTGCCAGGGGTGGTCGCGGGAACCGGTGATCTTGAGGTTGTCGCGGCGGATGGCGCTGCTGATGAACAGCTGGTCGATGTTCTGTTCGCCGTTGAGGGTGTAGGCATCGAGGGCACCGGTGTAGACGACGAGTTTGCCGCCGCCATCGACCAGCAGATCGACGCGGATGAAGTGCAGGCGCTGCCGTTGTTCGTTGGTGAGGACGTAGCCGTTGAAGTAGCGGTCCCAGTCGTTAAAAACTTGTAGCGCCTTGTGGTCTTTTTCGTAGCCGGTCCGGATGACCCACTGCTGGAGGTAGTAGCCGATGGTAGCGGCGGCCGCGCAGAGTAACAGCAAGTAGACGACGAAGCCATGGTAGCCGGCTTCGAAATTAGCGTAGTCCGCAGCTTGTAGATCGCCGCCGGTACTGAGAAGATAGATCAGGCGCAGGTTAGGATCGGAACCCAGTAACCGGACCACAGCCATCCCCGCTGAGTGAAGCAGCAGGGAGGTGATGAGCATGATGATTGCCTCGCTCAGCAGGCTAAAGTTTAGGCTGCGGCGAATGGAGTTGCTGCGGATGTAGGCGTAACGGAGGGCGATGCCGGGAAGGAGCAGTAGGACGATAAAGAGGGCACCGACCGCGAAATTCATGTTTAGGCGGGGCGCTCGACCTTTTCAATCGCTTGGTTCACCTCCTCGATGGGCACGGCGCGGTACTGCTTGCCCTCGTGCTCGAAGACTTCCTCGAAGCCGCTGTCTGGATCCTGAACCGCGATGGACGACTTCAGGGCGGCCCGCTTCGCCTGCGCGGGCAGTCGACGAAATTCTTTGGACTGGTAGGCCTGCATGGAGAATGTTTTACGAAAGATAGGGCATTTACCACGTATCTCCTACATTGAACGCTCCGGTGCTTGTCCGGGTTTCCGATCCATGTCAGTAGACCACCTCCTGCAACTCTCCCCCGACGCCAAATCGCTCGAAAGCGGTCGCCGCCTTTTCTACAGCCGCCGCTGGCGCCTGTTGGGGGGCGACGGACAGTGGATCTGGGGAGAGTTTGACGTGGGGGGCAAGCGGCCGATCCAGTCGGCGGTGCAGGTAGTAGAGGGTCGTTTCAACTGCTCCTGTCGCGGCCGCGCCCGACCCTGCGCCCACGGACTGGCCCTCGTGCTCCTGCTCGGCAACAATCCGGACCGCATCACGGTGGGCCAGCCCCCCGACTGGGTGCGCTCCGTACAACACCAGGCAACTAAAGCACCGCGGGTGGCGAAGGACGTCAAGAAAGTCGGCGACCGCTTTGCCGATCGGCTCGAATTGATGGATGCCGGGGTGGATGAGCTCGAGTTGCGGCTGCTCGACATCGCCCGGCGGGGCATCGCCGACACCATGGGACAGGGAACCGAAAGTTGGCTTGCGGCGTCGGCCAGCCTGACCGACGCCAAGCTACCCGGTCTGGCCGGGAGGTTGCGCCGGCTGGCGACCCTGGGATCCGACGGTACGGAAGCCGAAATTGCCCGTACCCTCGGCGATCTTTACCTCTTTGTCCGGGCCTGGCGCAAACACGACGAACTGCCCCACGAGCGGCGGCAGGAGCTGTACCAGGTTGCCGGAGTAAATACCAAACGGGACGAACTGCTTCGGCGCGCCCCGGTACAGGATCACTGGCTGGTGCTGGGCACGGTGGAGGGCCGGGAGGACCGCCTTCGTTACCGCCGCGTCTGGCTCAGGGGTGAACGTACGCGCCGCTTCGCGTTGTTGCTCGACTTCGCCTTCGGAGAGATGGCCTTCGAGCAGTCGTGGCCATTATCCGGTTCCTTCGATGGGGAAATCCATTTCTATCCCGGCAGCTATCCCCAGCGGGCGATCTTTCCCACTCCGCGGGCCGGGGGCAGGCCCTACAACGGCTTGAAGGGGTACGATAGCTTTGCGGACATGCTGGACAACTACCGCCGTGCCCTGGCCGTAGTGCCGTGGCTGCTGCAGTATCCCGTATACCTGAATGCGGTCAGGCCCGTCAGGCAATCCGGAGAGCTATTACTCGTGGATGAGGCTGGCGCGGCATTTCCGGTGCAGCCTGACTTTACCGGCTTTTACCGCCTGCTTGCCGTGAGCGGCGGGGCACCGATGACCGTATTCGCCGAGTTTGACGGCTACCGCTTGCTGCCGCTGAGTATCCTAACCGACCTGGGGTTGGTGGAGGCTTGATCGCCGAACTCGGCGGACGACTTAGGGTCGGCCGACGAGCGGCCGTGTACCGCGGACCATTCGCCACTTGCCCTGGAGGTCCTGCTTACGCTGCACATCCCGGTATCCCTCACTACGTAAGAGCTCCACGACCAGCTCGTTGTTGAATTCGTTTGTTTCAAAGTAGAGGTGTCCGTGGTCTTTCAGTCCGTCCCGTCCGAGTTCGGCGATGCGGCGGTAGAATACCAGCGGATCTTCCTCCGGTACGAAGAGCGCCAGGTGGGGTTCGTGCTGTACCGTCGATTCGCCCATCCGTTGCAACTCCGAGGGGGGTATGTAGGGTGGGTTGGAGACCAGGACGTCAACTGACCCGGTGGCTAGCGTGAACGAATCGTGCAGGACATCGGCCCTTGAAAAGGTGCAAGCACTACTTAGTCGCTCGGCATTTTCCGCCGCTACCGCGAGTGCTTCGGGGCTCACATCAATGCCGCTACACTCCCACTGCGGCCGTTTTCGCTTGAGCGCCAGGGGGATGCAGCCTGATCCGGTGCCAATATCCACAATGGATCGGTAAGTTGATGCCGGGTGGTCCGTGAGTATCCACTCCACCAGTTCTTCCGTCTCCGGGCGGGGGATCAGCACAGCGGGCGATACCCGGAGTTGTAAACCATAAAAGTCTGCTATTCCGGTCACGTACTGCACCGGCGTCCCCGCCTGCAGCTTGAGCAATGCTTCCTGCGCCAGCTCCGCTTCTTCCGTCGTTAGCTCCCGCGGCGCCCCACCCTGCCGGTAGGCAAACAGGTCTTCCATGAGCAGCCGAGTGGTGGACCGGGCCTCGCGCTCGCCGAGGAGAGGGGTAAGCTGTGTCTGGAAGTGGTGGGAGAGGTCATCTGTTTTCATGGGGCATCTTGGTTGACTCGGCGGACGAGCCTCGTACCTCGGTCGGCCGACGAGGATAACAGGGCGGACGAGCGGAGCGAGCATCCACATAAATTGGAGATGGTACATCCGTAAATGGTAAATGGTAAATTTCCAGCTACTCGGCGGACGAGCCTCGTGCCTCGGTCGGCCGACGAGCCTAAAAGCTGTTCTTCCACATCATCGACTCCATGGGACGGTCGCTCACGGTATTGTACTTCGCGCCGGGCTTCTTGTTGTAGTAATTTTCGATGTCGCCCTCCACGGCGAAGTAGATGAGTTGACCGATCGGCATACCGGCGTAGACCCGCACGGGGTGGGTGCAGCTGATCTCCAGCGTCCAGTGATTGCAGAAGCCGACGTCGCCCTTGCCGGCCGTGGCGTGGATGTCGATGCCGAGGCGTCCGACGCTGCTCTTGCCCTCCAGGAAGGGAACGCTGCTGTGGGTCTCCGTGTACTCCAGGGTAACGCCCAGGTACAGGGTATTGGGGTGTAGCACGAAGCCTTCCTCCCCGATCTCCATTTCCTCGATCTCGTTGTGCTTGCGGGCGTCGAGGATGTGATCCTTGTAGCGGGCCAGGTGCTTACCCAGGTGAACGTCGTAGCTGTTGGTGCCCAGGTTCCCGCGGTCGAAGGGTGTGATGATGATTTCGCCGCGGTCCATGGCGGCCAGTATCTTTTTATCGCTCCAGATCATGGGCGGAAAGGTAAGAACGGCCTAACGAAAGTAGGGCGGGGATGCAGGAGCCGTGACTACAGGGAGTGCTCATACTCCCCCACCGGCTCGAATGCCTCCAACCAGTAATCGGTACTGAGCAGGGTGACCTCGAAGGCATGGTCACCGATCGGTTTAGATTCAACAGACCAGATGATATTAGCCGCAGCCGGGAAGGGGCCCGACTTAAGCTCGTCTTCGTAGAGGCGGTGCAGCAGGGCGTGGCTGTTCATCGCGGGGGCGAGCAGGCGCAGTAGAAAGGCGGGTTTCGGGTGTTCAAGAAGCTGGGCGCCCTCTTCATTTTTGGCGGTGATGTTGACGACCACTTGCCGACCGTCGGGCTTCGGGTGTCCGCCGTTGTAGGCTGCGTAGAGGAGGCTGCCGACGCGGAAGAAATTGCGGTGGTGCTGCGGCTCGGGGTATTCTTCCCAGAGGCGCTCGGTGTCCATTTCGTGGCTGGAGTTCTGGATCTGGCCGGGGGTGAGGGCATCCTTCGGGAATACGTAGTCGATCAGCAGCTTGGCGGCTTCCGGCTTTGCCAGATCGGCTACGGACATGAAGGTCATTTCCTGGATCTCCTTGTCGGATAGGTCGGAGGTGTCGCCGTATTCGGTAAGTTCGAGGAGTTTGCGGTAGTCGTCGGTGGTCCAGTCTCCCGGAAGTTCCGGTAGCTCTTCGGAGGAGACGGGGGTAATCGTAAATTGTTGGCTCATGGTATCCAAACGTGGGCCGTGGAGCGTTGTGCGTTGTCGGGTTCATTGCTCCTGCGCGCCGCCGCCCCCCTGTGCCGCAACACCTGTCGCGTCCGTGTCGTTAACCCCCTACAAGCTTTCCCCATGTTACGCAGCCTATCGATCCTCCTCCTTCTGCTGGCCGTTTCGGCGGTGTCCCGCGCATCGACCATCCTCATCCCGATGGACGATACCCAGACCGATCACCTCAAGGCTTACGGCATCACCTACTGGGTACTGAACAATAACATCGAGGCCTGGTGGCTGCTCAATTACCGGGGGGGCAGCTTTGCCTTTCAGCACAGTCGGGCCTTCGAGCGGGAGTGTCTGACGCGGGGCGTGAAGTACGAAGTGATCGCCGACGCCCGCTTCAACGGCATCCTGGCCGAGATCGCCGATCCGGAAAGGAACATGGACGCGATGAAGCTGGAGAAAGCCCCCAAAATTGCCGTCTACACCCCCGATTACAATTTTCGGGAGGGGACCGAAGTACAGCCCTGGGACGATGCCGTGACGCTGGTGCTCACCTACGCCGAGATTCCCTACGAGACCGTCTACGATACCGAGGTGCTGGAGGACAAGTTGGCCGAATACGACTGGCTGCACTTACACCACGAGGATTTCACCGGACAGTTCGGCCGCTTCTACCGCAGTTTCCAGAACGCGCCCTGGTACCGTCGGCAGGTCGCCTACCAGGAGGAACTTGCCGCCAAGAACGGCTACGAGAAGGTGAGTCAGCTGAAGCTCGGTGTGGTGAAAAAGGTCAAGGACTACGTCGGCGGCGGCGGCTTCATGTTTGCCATGTGCTCGGCGACGGACAGCTACGACATTGCCCTGGCGGCAAACGGCACGGACATCTGCGCGGAGTACTACGACGGCGACGGCATCGACCCCAACGCCCAGTCGAAACTCGACTACAGTAAAACCTTTGCCTTCGAGAACTTCCAGCTGGAACGCAATCCGCTGGAGTATGAATTCAGCGACATCGACCACAATCCGCGGCAGGTGACCGAGGAGCAGGATTACTTCACCCTGTTTGACTTCAGCGCGAAGTGGGATCCGGTGCCCACCATGCTCACCCAGAATCACGTGCGCACCGTTAAGGGGTTCATGGGACAAACCACCGCCTTTGCCAACGACTACATCAAGAGCGACGTGCTCGTGCTCGGAGAAAACAAACCGGCCCGGGAAGCCCGCTACCTGCACGGTCAGTACGGACAGGGGTTCTTCACCTTTTACGCGGGGCACGATCCGGCAGACTATCGTCATTTGGTTAACGATCCCGAAACGGACCTGAGCCTGCATCCGAACAGTCCGGGCTACCGCCTCATTCTCAACAACATTCTGTTTCCGGCGGCGAAGAAGAAGAAACGGAAGACCTAGCGTCGCCCGCGGCAAGCGGGTAAGTTTGATACTTTTGCGGTCTTAATACGCTACATTGATACAGATCTTCGTGACCGGTGGAACCTTCGATAAGGAGTACGACTTCGTGACCGGCAAGTTATTTTTTCGGGACAGCAGTCTGCCTAAGATGCTCGAAGTGGGTCGGTCGACCCTCGACGTGAGCATCCGGACGCTCATGATGCTGGACAGTCTGGAGATCACCGACCAGGACCGGGAGAACATCGCCAACAACTGTCGCTCGGCGACCACCGACCAGATCCTAATCACCCACGGCACCGATACCATGACCGAAACGGCCCACTATCTGGCGCAGGAAGACATCCGGGGCAAGACCATCGTGATCACCGGGGCCATGATCCCGTATGCCTTCGGGAGCTCTTCGGATGGTTTCTTTAACTTGGGCAGTGCCCTGGCCTTTGTGCAGTCGCTCCCCGCCGGGGTATACATTGTGATGAACGGTCGGTACTTTAGCTGGGACGGCGTGAACAAAAATCGCGCGACCGGCTTCTTCGAACCCGTTTAAACCTTTCGCAACATGATGCCCGCCTGGCTCGCCCGACTTATGCTCCGTATCAACGGCATGCGGGTAGTGGATCACAATCACGGCAACTGGCCGAAGAAATGCGTGGTGCCTACCGGTCCGCACACCAGCAACCGAGATTTTCCCTACGGTATCTACTCCCGGGCCGTGGTGGGTAAGTACATCCAGTTTGTGGCCAAGTCGACCCTGTTTAGTGGGCCAATGGGTGCGATCATGAAGTGGACGGGAGGGGTACCGGTGGTGCGGGAAAAACGAACCAATTTCACCCAGGCGGTGGCCAAAATCTTCGCGGAGCGGGAGGAGTTTTACCTCTGCATCGCCATGGAGGGTACCCGTAAGAAGGTGGACCGTTTCCGTACGGGCTTCTACTGGATCGCGCGGGAGGCGAACGTGCCGATGATCTTTGCGAAGTTTGATTTTGGCAACCGGGTGATCGAGTTTTCGAAGCCATTTTATCCGACGGGAAATGTGCGGGAGGACTTTGACTTCATCTACCGCCACTTCGATGGGGTGAAGGGGCTGGCGGCGGAGAATAGCTTTAACTATGATCCGGCTGTGTTGGAGGAGTTGCCTGCGGGGGAGGGTTCAACACAGTTTAACACAGATTAGGACGGATTAGGGCACGGATTCACGCAGATTACATGATGTAGCGTTTGATGCCTTCCTGCATGTTTCTGACGTTGAAGTTCATCAGCAGTCCGAGCTTGCATTTTGACAGTCGCAGATAGGTAAGAAGTTGTGCAGTGTGTACGGGAGATAGTGCATCCACTGATTTAAGCTCGATCACTATCGCATCGTTGACCAATAAATCAATTCGGTACCCTGCTGATAGCGTGACGCCTCGGTAATGGATCGGCAGCGATACTTGCCGCTTGACCTCGTATCCATTACTCCGCAATTCATGTAACAAGCACGCTTCGTAAGCAGATTCCAAAAGACCGGGACCTAATTCAGTATGGACACGAAATGCGGCGCCCCGTATCTCGTAGGTTAAATCATTCAAGTTTCTCATAGTGGCAATAATTCCCGACAATTATACCACAAAATGTTTTAATCCGTGAGAATCCGTGCCCTAATCTGCTTCAATCTGTGTTAAAATTATAGTGCCTCCACAACCACCGCCGAAGCACCCCCACCCCCATTACACAGCGTAGCCAGCCCGTACTTACCGTTCCGGCTATGCAGGGTATTGATCAGGGTGACCAGGATGCGGGCACCGGAAGTTCCCAGTGGGTGACCGAGGGAGACACCGCCGCCGTTAACATTCATATTATCCCCCTTTAGTCCGAGTTCTTTGGCAAAAGCCATGGGTACTACGGCGAAAGCTTCGTTGACTTCCAGGAAATCCATGTCGCTCATGGTAAGTCCGGCACGCTCCACGGCCAGGGGGGCGGCTTTGGTGGGGGCGGTCGTGAACCACTGGGGTTCGTGGGCGGCATCGGCGAAGGAGACGATCTTGGCGAGCGGCTTCAGTCCCAGCTCATCGACCACTTTCTGGCTGACCAGCACGAGGGCGGCGGCGCCGTCGTTGATGGTACTGGCGTTAGCAGCCGTAACGGTACCTTCCTTGGAAAAGGCGGGGCGCAGGGATGCCATCTTATCGAACTTGACCTTCTTGTACTCTTCGTCCTCGCTGACGATCACGTCCTCCCCGCGACGCTGGGGGATGCTGACCGGTACGATCTCCCGCTTGAAGGTGCCGTTGTCGGTCGCTTCGGCGCTGCGCTTGTAGGAGTTAGTGGCGTATTCGTCCTGTTCTTCGCGACTGAACCCATACTTACTGGCCGTTGCATCGGCGCAGGTGCCCATCGCTTGCTGATCGTAGGCATCGGTGAGTCCGTCTTTCGTGAGGCCGTCGATGAGTTTGCGATCACCGAACTTAGCACCCCAGCGAGCATCAGCTACGTAGTACGGGATATTGCTCATGCTCTCCATGCCGCCGGCGACGACGATGTCGTTGTGACCGAGCATTATCGATTGGGCACCGAGCATCACGCTCTTCATGCCGCTGCTGCAAACCTTATTTACCGTGGTACAGGGAACGGTATTCGGGATCCCTGCTCCGAGGGCGGCCTGGCGGGCGGGGGCCTGACCGAGGTTGCTGCTGACTACATTTCCCATCAGGACCTCCTGCACCCGTTCGGCGGGTACGCCCGCACGTTCCAAGGCTCCTTTGATTGCGGCACTTCCGAGCTGGGTAGCGGAGAGGGAAGCGAGGGCGCCACCGAACGATCCAATCGGCGTACGGACGGCGGAAACTATGTAAACGGGGGGGTGCTGGTGGGCGGGCATAGAAAAGAATTTTGGCAAATATAGTTGTCAGGCTAACAATACGGGCAGGACAAAAGGTTGGCGGCGAGCGCGGGAGCAGGGAAATGGGCAAAGGAGCAATGCCTTTCGTAGGTTTGCCCCATGAAAGATATTTCCGAACTCCTCTCGCTGCTCGATCTCGAACGCCTGGAAGTTAACCTCTTCCGCGGAGAAAGCCGCTCAGTGGGGAACGCCCGGGTGTTTGGCGGACAGGTGCTCGCTCAGGCGCTCGCCGCGGCCATGCGCACCGTTCCCGAAGATCGCTTCGTACACAGTCTGCACGGCTACTTTGTCCTGCCGGGCGACCTGGACGTTCCGATCGTATTCGAGGTCGACCGAATTCGGGATGGCGGCAGTTTCACTACGCGTGCAGTCAAGGCGATTCAGAACGGACAGGCAATCTTTCACCTGACCAGCAGCTTTCAACTGGACCAAGAAGGCTTCGACCACCAGATCGAGATGCCCGAAGTACTGCCTCCGGAGGAGTTAGTAAGCTACGAGGGTATGGCCCGCCAGTTCGGAGACACCCTGCCCTCCAACATCAAAAAGATCCTCAGCATTGAGCGGCCACTGGAATTTCGTCCCGTTGAATTCCTCAATCCCTTTGCCCACGAGAAATACGCCCCCACCCGCAACGTCTGGCTCAGAACGAGGGGCGAAATGTCGGCCGATCGGCGCCTACAGGCCCTGGTACTGGCCTACACCAGCGATTACAACTTGCTCACCACGGCGCTACTCCCCCACGGTCGGGCGACGGACTACCGAAACCTTCAGATGGCCAGTCTCGACCACGCCATGTGGTTCCATCGGTCTTTCCGGGTGGACGACTGGCTGCTGTACAGCATGGATAGTCCGAGCGCAAGCGGTGCGCGGGGATTCACGCGGGGAAATATCTTCGACCTAAGTGGTAAATTGGTAGCCAGCGTAGTACAGGAAGGGATGCTACGGGAGAAAAAGAACTAACTGCTCGCTTTCGTGGTTCGCACCCGGCCCGTCACTAACCCGCGCCACCTTTTTGGTAAGTTTACTCTCGCATAAAGGAGAAACTATGACCAAAACCGTTTTCCTTATCCTGCTGCTCTCGTTTCTGACCATGATCGTGCTTGCTTTGGTCATTTACCTGATCTGGCAACGGCGCACTGGTCCTGAAGTGCAGAGTAAGCTCAGCGACCGGGATCTGCTGTTACGGCTTTCGCGGGAACCCGACGGATTGCTGACTCCTGAACGGCTGGCAAAAACAACCCAGCTCAGCAAGGGAGAGGCACGCTCCCGTTTGATGCGTTTGGCGATGGCCGGTATTCTGGACCAGGGCTACAACAAGCGCCTGGTCAATCATTACACCCTGCGGGAACCCATCACCGATGAGGAGCAGCCCTCGCTTTCTCCGGCACCCTTTCTCACCGTGGACGACCTTTTCCTGTTGTTCGAGCGCTATGGGTTTCGTCCCCGCGACCAGGACCTGATCATGGCTACCGGTCTGCCGCTGGCCATGATTCGTCGTGAGATGGATTACTTCGCCAAGGAGGGAGTAATTGACACCATCTACTTCTCCGCCGGCTACGGCAAACAGTCACAGCGTACCTACGTTCTTCAGGAACCCTACCGCAGCCAGCCCGCTGCCTTCCTGCTGCGGGCCAATCGCGACAACTTGGAACTGCGCGAGATCCTGCGAAACGACAACTTCATCGTCTGAACGGGACATCCAAGCGCCGCGGTAGTTCGATCACGCTGAGGAGTTTAGCAACTGAGAACAGCAATTTGTACCTTTGCGCCCGCTAAGGTGGGGTTTTGGTGATAAGGCTGGTCGTTTGACCCAGCCGATCAAGGCCCCATCCCACTCAGACCGTTTCCGACGAAGTTCCCTAATCACTATTCTATGCTTACCGCCACCGGCATCTACCAGCAATACGGAGATCGAATCCTGTTCGACTACGTAACCTTTACGGTCGGTACCCGCGATAAACTGGGGCTCGTCGGGCGCAACGGCGCCGGCAAATCGACCATGCTCAAGATCATTGCCGGCGATCTCACTCCCGACGAAGGCAAGGTGCAACGGGAGAGCGGCTCTTCCCTCGGATACCTGCACCAGGAAATGGACATGCCTACCGGCAATACCGTAATGGAAGAAACCCTCACGGCCTTTGCGCACATCCAGGAGATGGAGGACCGGCTGGAAGAGCTTAATAAAGAGATGGAGGTACGGACCGACTACACGTCCGATTCTTACTCGGAGATGTTGGAGGAATTTACCCACCTAACCGAGAAGTTCGCACTGGTCGGCGGCATTACGATGGAAGCCGAAGCGGAACGCGTATTAAAGGGGCTGGGCTTTAAGAACGGCGACTTCAATCGACAGACCACCGAGTTCTCGGGCGGTTGGCAGATGCGCATCGAACTGGCCAAAATGCTACTGCAGCGGCCGGATTACCTGCTGCTCGACGAGCCGACCAACCACCTTGACATCGAGTCCATCATCTGGCTCGAAAACTGGCTGGCGAATTATTCGGGGGCGGTCATCACGATCAGTCACGACAAACAGTTCCTCGACAACGTAACCAGTCGGACCCTCGAGATCGAACTGGGCAGTGTATACGACTACAAGGCCGGATACAGCAAGTACGTGGAGCTACAGGCCGAGCGCCGGGAAAAGGCCGAAGCCGCCTACCTCAACCAGCAAAAGGTAATTGCCGACAAGGAGCGTACGATCAGCCGCTTTATGGCCAAGGCCACCAAAACGAAGATGGCACAGTCGATGCAGAAGCAACTCGATAAGATCGAGCGCATCGAGCTGGACGTCACCGATACTTCGGTGATGAAGCTCCGTTTCCCCCCCGCCCCCCGATCGGGTGCCATCACCCTTCAGGCGCGCAAGGTGACCAAAACCTACGGGAAGCTCAACGTGCTCCGCGGCGTGGACCTCAAGGTCGATCGCGGCGACCGGGTAGCCTTCGTCGGGCAAAACGGTCAGGGTAAAACTACACTCGCGAAGATCCTGATCGGCAAGACCCCCGCCACGGCAGGTGAAGTAGAACTGGGTCATAACGTAAGCGTTGGTTATTACGCCCAGAATCAGAGCGACGCACTGGACGGCAACAAGACCCTCCTGGAAACGATGGAGGAGGCCAGTCCGCCAGAAATGCGGACCCGACTGCGGAGCGTCCTCGGTGCCTTTCTCTTTTCGGGTGAGGATCAGGACAAAAAGGTAATGGTACTCTCCGGCGGAGAACGGGCCCGCCTGGCCCTGGCCTGCATGCTTCTGCGGCCCTTCAACTTGCTGGTGCTGGACGAACCCACCAACCACCTCGATATGGCCAGCAAGGACATGCTGAAGTCGGCCCTCATGGAATACGACGGAACCCTGCTGGTCGTAAGCCACGACCGGGAGTTTCTCGGCGGCCTCACCGAGCGGACCATTGAATTTCGCGACCACAAGCTCTATGAGCATCTGGGCGACGTCAATGCCTTCCTCGAGAAGCGACAGCTCAACGACATGCGCAGCGTGGAACTGGAGAAACCGAAGAATGGCGAAGTCAATGCTCCGACCGCGGTACCTCCCAAGATCCAGCTCAGTAGCGAGGAGTCGCGGCGGCTGCAGAAGGAGGTGATGAGTGCCGAGCGGAAGATCGAACGTTTGGAAAAGGAGATCGAACAGCTGCACCTTAAGATGTCCGACCCAACCTTCTACAACGACCAGGCGCGCGTAGACCGCACCACCGGCGAATTAAAGAAGAAACAGGATGCGCTGACCGCAGTCATGGAGAGCTGGGAAGCAGCCAGCGAGGCCCTCGGTGAATAGCAGTCATCCATTTTAAATTTTGCGGGGTCATACTCCGCGTTTAAATAATTCTTAATTACCTCCGGGGGGCCATACTTTTCCAAAGCGGCGAACGTATATTACGTAGCAAGGCAGCAGGGTGTTCGTTGCACCCCGACCGTTGCAAAAGTTTGGAAAAAAAACCCCCATGAAAATTGTTGTCGCCAGGCTGGTTGCTCTCGTGCTGTGCGTACTGGCCTTTGCGAATACGAACCTCACCAACCTGGGCAATCCCGCCAATTATCAACGTTTCTCCATTCCATTCTACGCCCAACCGGTGACGGTAACTTACGACCCCGGCATGATGGTCGCCGAACCGAGCGAGCTCAACAACGCTACTATTAGGAGCACGTACAATCAGCTCCAGCGTCGCCCAACTCAAGTGCTGCTAAACCACCTCCTCGATGCTAAGGGCCGCTTCGGACTCAACGATTTCCTGTTCTTCAAACTGGCCCGCAATACCGTCAATACGATCTACCGGGGCGCCGCTCCCGCAGCCCAGACCATTACCCTCTACAAGCTGCTGATCGACGCAGGCTTCGACGCCCGGCTTACCTTTCGCGGCGACCAGATCTACCTTAACGTATACACCAAGGAGGAACTCTTCGAAGTTCCCATTATCGAATCGGAAGGCAGGCCCTACGCCAACATCAGCTGCCTCGACGGCCAGTGCAAGGGGCGGCAGCGGCTGTATATTTTCAACGATCACCCCAATCCCCGCGGCAAATCGTTCGGCTTCCAGCTCAACAGCTGGCCCAGCTTGGCGACCCAACCCACCAATAAGGACCTGGTGTTCTCCTACCACGGCATCCCCCAGCAGCTTAGTGTCACCTTCGATAAGACGATGGTGGACATTATGACCGACTACCCCTTCATTCACGAGTACTGCTACCTCGAGACTCCGCTCTCCCCTACCCTTGCCAAAAGCCTGCTTCCCCAGCTCGAAAAGCTCATGCAAGGAATGGACGTACAACAACAACTCGAGCTACTCACCAGCTTCACGCGATCGGCCTTTTCGTACAAGGAGGACAATGAGTACTTCGGCCGGTCTAAGCCCATGGTACCGGAGGAACTCTTCGGGTACAGCTATTCCGACTGCGAAGATCGCTCGGCCCTTTTCTTTGCGCTGGTGCGCGACCTGCTCGATCTACCGATGGCCGTTATTGCCTACGACGATCACCTTACCGTGGCAGTAGGCAGTGACATGCCGGGCGATTCCTTCAACTATAAGGGTCAGCGCTACGTCTTCTGCGACCCGACCGGCCCCCGCAACAGCAGCCGCATCGGCCAGGTTCCTCCCGGTTATGAGGACAAAAACTTCACCGTCATCGGAACCTATAACTAGGTGAATATCAGTTGTGTACCGACAATCTGTCGCCGCTCGTTCAATAGTGTTGGCGAATTACTACATTTGCCGCCTGAACCAACGGGAACAATTCCCGCCCTCGCGGCTTTTTTAGGTACTTAAACACAGTTAGCATGTATTGGACCCTCGAACTCGCTTCACACCTGGAGGACGCCCCCTGGCCCGCCACCCGCGATGAACTCATCGACTTCGCCATCCGCTCCGGCAGCCCCCTCGAAGTGATCGAGAACCTGCAGGCCATGGAGGATGAAGGCGAAACCTACGAAGCCATTGATGACATTTGGCCCGATTACCCCCGTAAGGACGATTTCCTCTTCAACGAAGACGAATACTAAGCCGCTCGCGGCTTCGCCGTTTAGGATTAACCCGGTGGAAAGCCGGCAGCCCAGCGTTGCCGGCTTTTTCCATATTATGCCCTAGCCAACCGTACTTTGTTCGAACAAGAGAAATAATGGCCGATAAACGCCTAACCATAGCCATCGACGGCTATTCCGCCTGCGGTAAATCCACGCTTGCCCGCTCCCTCGCCAAACGGCTTGGCTACAGCTACATCGATACGGGTGCTATGTACCGCGCGGTGACCCTCTACCTACAGCGGAAGCAGGTAGATATCGAAAACCCGGAGGCGGTCGCGGCAGCAATGCGAAATCTCCGGATCAGCTTTCAGCCCGCGGATAACCACGTGCTCCTCAACGGTGAAAACGTAGAGAAAGAGATCCGGGGGCTCGCCGTGAGCCAAATGGTCTCCCCCGTAGCCGCCCTGTCTACCGTACGGCGCGCGCTGGTCGACCAACAACGGTTAATGGGTGCCGACGGCGGGGTAATACTGGATGGCCGCGACATTGGAACGGTCGTCTTTCCGGATGCGGACCTGAAGCTCTTCGTCGTTGCCGACCTCGACACCCGCATCGACCGCCGGCTCAATGAACTCCTTACCGCCGGCAGAGAAGTGCGCCGCGACGAAGTTGCCGCCAACCTGGAAGAGCGCGACTACATCGACAGCCACCGGGCCGACAGCCCACTGCGGCAGGCGGAAGACGCCATCCTGCTGGACAACACCAATCTGAACCTGGAACAACTGGTAGAAAAGGGGGTCGAACTGGTCGAGAACCTCAGAAAAGGCCAAAAATAAACTCGAAGATCTGCACCGTAACCCATACGAGCACGACCATCAGCAATATGATGGTGCCGATCACCGCAAGTACTACGGGCCACACGCTTCCGCGGTGCCTGCCCTCCTCGTAATACTCCTTCATCAGTTGAGCATTGCGGTAGTTTGCTTTGTACACCAGGTCGAAGATGTTGCCCAGGATCGGCACGGACCCGACGAATGCGTCCAGGACCACATTGACGAGCATGCGCGCGACGAGCAGCGGACTGGCTCCGTGACGGGCCATCGTAGCCACCAGGGTGCCCGACATTCCCAGGGAAAGGATGTCGCCGGCGCCGGGAACGAGCCCGAGGATAAAGTCTAGCCCGAACCGCATGTCCGTACCCGGTATGCGAAATTTGGTATCCAGTACGCGGCTAAATGAATCGACCCACCTGAGCTGGGGGATGGCGCGTTGCTGTTCGGTGAGGATGGGATGATCGGGGGTATGCATCTGGAGCGTTTTGGACCGTTGCGGTCATAGGCTTCAATCGCGATAGTACCCGGCAAGTTCATTCTCATTTTTCGCCCCGGTGACTATCTGGGCGCACCCGCCCTACGCCTAACCAGGCGCGCGGGTCTAGCGGGGGATGGAAAAAAAGTCCTCCGCGAGCTCGGGGTTTATTTCGACTTCGGAGATGGTAATGGTCATGGTCTCCCGGCCGCCTATTTCTTCCCTGATGTGGAGGGGCAGAAGAAGGCCTTCGAAGCTGCGGTAGTCGCTCAGATACGTTTCGATTGCCGCCCCGGCAGCTGACTCGGCGTTTACGGTAGTGGCCTTCATGACCGGCAACATACGCTGGGGGTCAAAGTAGTACGTGTAGTCGTAGCCGGCCCGGTTGGTTACGCGCAGGCCATAGGTTGGCGAACCGTTTACGGTTCTTCCCGCGACGGCCGCGAGGGTATACCCCCTTGCGGCGCTGTTGAAGAATTCACTGGGGAAGGGAGTATCGCGGAGAGCCTGCGACTCTTCGACGGTCATCCTCCTGGGTTCGGTGATGCCCTGCATGGGGAAGATCATCCAGGCCACTTCGCCGTCAAACGCCTGCACCATAGGACTGTCCGGAATATCAATTTCTATGCGCTGCTTGTTTCCTACTGCGGTGGTGATGGTTAGGGGAAAATCGAGCCCCTGAAGGGAGGCGGTGCCCCCCATCCTGATGGCCCGGACGGATTGCCAGGCCTCCACCCCCCCGATGTTTTCTATGTAAGTACGTACCAGCTCCTGCACGTCGGGTGGTGACAGGGTATCCGGTTGTGCAGTCAGCTCACCGGCACACAAAAGCAGCAGCAAAAAAAGGGGAACGATGCGGTGGTTCAGTGAATACGGTGATTGCACGGCGGAGGTAGTACGGAAGGTGAATCCCAATATACGTAAGCGATATCCTACGCTAAACCACCTGGGCTGCTATCTTTGCCGAAAGCCCGTTTAGTGCACCCAGAAACACGTTTTGACAACTACTTCAAGTCCGCGTTCACCGTCGATAGCGTCATCTTCGGTTTCGATGAAGGAGCGCTGAAGATCCTGCTGATTCGTCGCAGTGAGGCCCCCTTCGACGATTACTGGGCCCTGCCGGGCTACTTTGTCCGCCAGGATGAAGACCTGGATGAAGCCGCCCAGAGAACCCTCCGGGAGACGACCGGCCTCGAAAACGTTTACCTGGAACAGTTGCAGACCTTCGGCTCGCCGGGACGGCACGACTTCGGTCGAGTCATCACGGTAGCTTACTATAGCCTGGTGAAGATCGCCGACTTTACGCCCCGGGCCGACGGGCTATCCCGCGACGTGCGCTGGCACGACCTGAGTGCGCTACCCGATTTGGCCTTCGATCACAACGAGATCGTGGGAACAGCCACCGAAAAGCTGAAACGAAGCATTCGTACCCGGCCGGTGGGCTTCGAGCTACTTCCCCCTGAGTTTACCCTCACTGACTTACAGCACCTCTACGAGGCCATCTGGGAAACCCGCCTGGAGAAACGCAATTTCCGCAAAAAGATCCTGTCCATGCAGTTGCTGGTCGATCTCGAACGCATGCAGGAGGGGGTGGCCCACCGCCCGGCCCGACTGTACCGTTTCGACGAACAACGGTATCAGGAGCTTACCCAGGAAGGGTTCAACTTCGAACTGCGTGAGGGAAAGAGCCGGTAATCTCCCGGGCGTGGCAGTAATGAGCGATTTGACCTGACAAAGTTTCCGCAATCTCGTCGTGGCCCTACATTTGCCCCAGTCAGGGGTGTTTAAACTATTTAAGAAAATGAGTAAGAAGAACCCCGATCAACCCATCGTGGACGATGAAATGCTGGACCGCAGCGAGGCGTCGCCCGAAGAGCACGTACTTGACCAGGATCTCAAATCAGACGATGACCTCCAAGAAGACCTGCCGGAAACGGTAGATGTCTCGGAATTGCGGCAGCGGCTGCAGGAAAAAGAGGACCGGTATCTGCGGCTGTACGCCGAGTTCGATAATTACAAGCGGCGAACCCAGCGCGAACGACTCCAGATGATGGAAACTGCCGGCAACAAAACCATGCAGGCCCTGCTGCCCGTCCTCGATGATTTTGACCGCGCCGCCCAGCTGGCCGCCCAGGATGAGGCAGCTGCGGAAGTATGGAACAACGGCATCGGACTGGTGCACAAGAAGATGCAGCAAGCCCTTGCTTCGCAGGGACTTAAGCCGATGGAAAGCACCGGTGAAGAATACAACCCCGATCTATTTGAAGCGGTAACGGAGATTCCCAATCCCGAAATGAAGGGACGGGTCGTCGATACCATCGAGCGCGGCTACACCCTCAACGGTCGCATCATTCGCCACGCAAAGGTGGTAGTGGGCAGGTAAGCGGGAGCAACGCCCAACAAAAACAAGCATAGCCTAATGGCAAGAGATTATTACGAAATACTCGGGGTTTCCAAGGACGCCGATTCCGACACCCTCAAGAAGGCCTACCGCAAGCTGGCCATGAAGTACCATCCCGACCGCAACCCCAACGATGCGGCCGCGGAGGAAAAATTCAAGGAGGCTGCCGAAGCTTACGACGTACTCAACGACGGCGACAAGCGCGCACGCTACGATCGCTTCGGCCACGCCGGCGTGAACGGCCAGGGCGGTTTCGGCGGTGGCCCGGGCGGCATGACCATGGAAGACATTATGTCCCAGTTCGGCGACATGTTCGGCGACGGCGGTGGTGGCTTTGGCTCCTTCTTCGGTGGAGCCGGAGGGGGGGGCGCCCGACGCCAGGCCCGGGGAGAGCGCGGCTCCAACCTGCGAATCAAAGTCCCCCTCACCCTCGAAGAGATTGCGGAGGGCGTCACGAAACGCATCAAGGTCAAGCGCCAGAGAGTCTGTGACGTATGTGACGGAAGCGGGGCCAAGGATGCGAGCAGCGTAGAAACGTGTCGCACCTGCAACGGAGCCGGCGTCGTGCGCCAGGTCCGTTCCACCTTTATCGGGCAGATGGCCACGACCACCACCTGCCCGACCTGTTCGGGTACCGGCACCCAGATCAAGGCTACCTGTAACAACTGTAAGGGCGACGGCCGGGTATACGGTGAGGATACCATCGAGGTAAACATCCCCGCCGGTGTCGAGGAAGGAATGCAACTCAGCATGCGCGGTAAGGGTAATGCCGGCCGCCGCGGTGGCCCCCCCGGCGATCTGCTCATTAACATTCAGGAAAAAGCCCACGACGAGCTTCAGCGCGACGGTCAGAAACTGATCTTTGATCTGTACCTCAACTTTGCCGATGCCGCACTCGGTACCTCGGTCGAGGTGCCCACCATTGCGGGCCGGGTGAAAATCAAAGTTCCGCCGGGCACCCAATCCGGGAAGATCTTCCGCCTCCGCGGCAAGGGTCTGCCGGCACTGCAGAGCCACGGGCGCGGCGATCAGCTGATCCACGTCAACATCTGGACGCCCAAAAAACTTTCCCGCGAGGAAACTGAACTGCTCGAACGCATGCGCGATATGGAGAACTTCGATCCCAAACTGGAGAAGGGGGATAAGGGCTTCTTCGAGCGCATGAAGGAGTACTTCTCTTGATCCGCGCGTGGTCTGCACTTGTCCTGGTGGTGGCCCTGCTTACCGCCTGCGGTGGTCCGGAAATTACCTTTCGAGGTCACGAGGATTTCGACGACACGGGCTGGGCATACGCCGATAGCGTAAACTTCGAATTTCCGGTTACGGACACAAGTGGCCGATTCGATTTGGTGCTGTCGATCGATCACACGACCGACTTTCCCTACCAGAACTTTTACGTCAACCTCCGCACTCACCTCCCCAATGGCCGGGTGCTATCCCAGCCCTTATCGCTGCAACTTGCCAATACCTTTGGTGAATGGCAAGGCGAATGCGAGGGGGAAGCGTGCACCACCGACATTGCGCTACAGCAAGGAACTAAGTTTACTGATTTGGGAAATCACCGCTTGGTCGTAACCCAATTTTCGCGGGATGAAACCCTTTCGGATGTAACGGGGATCGGCTTCCGGATCGTGAAGCACTAGCTTAACCGAGGTAGCTGCGCAACAGGTTTTTGTTGCGGCTCCGGCGGAGCCGGCGGATCGCGCGCTCCTTGATCTGTCGTACGCGCTCGCGGGTAAGGTCGAAGCGATCACCGATTTCCTCTAGATTCAGTTGTTCTTCGCCATCGAGCCCGAAGTAGGCGGCCAGTACCGCGCGTTCCCGAGGTGCCAGGAGATTGAGGTTTGCGACGACTTCCTTGCTCAGGGATTCGCCCATGACTTTAAGGTCGGGGTCGGAGTCCGCGTCGTTAGGCAAGGTATCGAGCATGGTGATGTCAGAATCATCCCCGGCTACCGGGGCGTCAAAGGATAAGTGGCGCATCCGACCACGCATGGCGCGTTCCACGTCGGCGACGGATATCTGCAGTACTTCGGCGAGCTCGTCGGGCTCGGGGTCGCGTTCGAACTCTTGCTGAAAACTGGCGATGGCCTGGGTAACTTTCGTGTATCCGGCCGCCTTGTTATTGGGCATCCGTACCAGGCGGCTGTATTCTACGATCGCCTGCATGATGCTCTGACGGATCCACCAGACGGCGTAAGAGATGAACTTGAAGCCACGCGTCTCATCAAAGCGTTTCGCCGCTTTGATGAGTCCTACGTTTCCTTCGTTGATGAGGTCGGATAGACTGAGCCCCTGGTTTTGGTACTGCTTGGCTACCGAGACCACGAACCGCAGGTTGGCTTTGGTAAGGCGTTCGAGGGCCAACTGATCTCCCTCCCGGATACGGGCGGCAAGGCTTGCCTCATCCTCGGGCGTCAGTAGGTCTATCTTACCTATATCCGTCAGGTACTTCTCCAGCGCGATGCTCTCGCGGCTGGTGATCTTATTGCTAATTTTTAACTGACGCATTCTAACTTACCTTTTCAGGACGTGTAATTTTGATTTTCAGCCTCCGTTTCCAAGTCCTAATATATGAAACTTTAAACGGTCCACCTATGTAAGGTCTTAGTATTCCCGGAAAGTTACCCCGTGTGCTTAAGGCGCAAATTTTAGTGCTGTATACCGCGATCATGAGGTTTATCCCCCAGCGTCAACAAAGCATCCCAATGACCCGTAAATTTTACAGCATCTTTTCCCTGAAGTGCCCGACGTGTCACCGCGGAAGCCTCTTTCCGACCGGCTCTTTTTCCTTCATTCAGCCCATTCCTAACCCAACGCATGGCTAAAGCAAAGAAGAACTACAACTCCCCCGCCGCGCAGGACAATCCCTTCGCCGCCCTCACTAATCTCAATAACCTCCCGCCGCCGCCCGCCGATCTTCCCACTCGGGCAGAAGGCGAAGAAGGTGCACCGGAGGAAATGCAGTCGGATGCCCTGCGGGTTTACGTTGACCGCAAGTACCGCCGGGGCAAGGCCGCCACGCTGATCAAGGGGTTTACGGGCAGTGAAGATGCCCTCCAACAACTCGGCAAAACCCTAAAGGTGAGCTGCGGAGTCGGCGGCTCCGTTAAGGACGGAGAAATCATCATCCAGGGCGACCAGCGCGATCGGGTCATGGAGCTGTTGCTCGAGATGGGCTACCGCAATACCAAAAAGGCGGGGGGTTAGCCCTTAAATCCGGATTTTAGCCCCACCGTGAGGTTAAAGACCGGCTTGCCCGCAGCCGTATCCGGGTCTACCGTAAAGTAGCCTTGCCTTAAAAATTGAAAGCTCTCCCCCACTTCAGCCTCCGCGAGTGCCGGTTCCCCCTTTGCCGTAATTACTTGCAGGCTTTCCGGATTAATGAACTCCATGAAATCCTTCCCCTCGTGGTCCATGGGCGTCGGGTCGGTAAAGAGGGGCTGGTACATCCTAACTTCGATGTCGACGGCCGCCGGGGCACTAACCCAGTGTAGGGTACCCTTCGCCTTCACGCCGCTGGTGTCTTCCCCCGATTTCGATTCGGGGTAATAGGTACAGTTGATCTGGGTGACGTTGCCTTCGTCGTCTTCCTCGTGACCTTCACAGAGGATGATATACGCGCTCTTAAGGCGCACGTCCTTTCCGGGGGCCAGACGGTAGTACTTCCGATTCTGGGGCTCCTTGCGGTAGTCTTCCCGCTCTACGTAGAGTTCTCTGCTGAACGGCAGCTGGCGCGTTCCGTGGCTTTCGTCTTCGGGATTGTTCTCCGTCTCGAGCAGTTCGGTTTGCCCCTCGGGATAGTTCGTAATTACGAGCTTGACGGGATCGAGCACGGCCATGTAGCGATCGGCATTCCGGTTCATCACCTCCCGCACCTTAAATTCCAGGAGATCAAGGGTTTGCTGACTATCGCGGCGGGTGACGCCGGTGTCCATGCAGAAGTTGCGGATGGCCTCAGGGGGGTATCCCTTTCGGCGTAGCCCGGCCAGGGTGCTCATACGGGCATCGTCCCAGCCGCTTACCACGCCCTCCTCAATCAGCAACTTCAATTTACGCTTGGAGGTGATGAAGTAGTCGACGTTCATCCGGGCAAACTCGATCTGCCGACTGGGGAAGATTTCCAGCGCCTCGATCAGCCAGTTGTACAGATCGCGGTGGTGGCGAAACTCCAGGCTGCACAGCGAGTGAGTGATTTTCTCGATGGAGTCGCTCTGCCCGTGGGCAAAGTCGTAGAGGGGATAGATGCACCAGTCTTCGCCCGTGCGGTGGTGTGCCTCGTGCTTGATGCGGTAGAGGACGGGGTCGCGCAGCAGCAGATTCGGGTGCGCCATATCAATTTTTGCCCGCAGGACCCGGCTACCGTCCGGAAATTCGCCCGCGCGCATGCGCTCGAACAGGTCGCGGTTTTCCGCCGGACTGCGATCACGGTAGGGGCTATTGGTGCCCGGTACGCCGATGTCTCCCTTCTGGGCTTCGATCTCCGTGGCAGTCGACTCGTCTACGTAGGCCAGCCCCTTGTCGATCAGTTTGAGGGCAAGCTGGTACAACTCTTCAAAATAGTCGGAGGCATACCGGGTTTCTCCCTCCCATTCGTAGCCGAGCCAACGGATGTCGTGCTGGATGTTGTCGACGAATTGCGTCTCCTCGGTACTCGGATTGGTGTCGTCCATGCGCAGGTTGGTCCTCCCACCAAATTTCTTGGCCGTCTCGAAATTGATCACGATCGCCTTAGCGTGGCCGATGTGCAGGTAGCCGTTCGGCTCGGGAGGGAAGCGGGTATGGATACGACCGCCGTGCTTGCCGTTGTTGAGGTCCTCAATGATGGATTCCTCAATGAAGTTATCGGCGGTGTGAGAAGGGCTGGACATGGGTATAAATAATTGAAGGGGCAAAGGTACTAACCGCCCGGCGTGCAGGCCACCAACCCTACTGCCAACCCTCCCGCTCCAGCCGATTATATTTCACCTCCACCGCGGCCCGCAGCTGCTCCTGGTAATCCGCCATCTTCCGGCGAATGTCCTCGTCCTGGGCCCCGAGAATGCGCGCGGCAAGGAGGCCGGCGTTTTTGGCCCCGTCGAGCGCTACGGTAGCGACGGGAATGCCCCCCGGCATCTGGAGGATGGAGAGTACGGAGTCCCAGCCGTCGATGCTGTTGCGGCTTTTGATGGGTACCCCGATCACGGGCAGTGGAGTCAGGCTGGCCACCATGCCGGGAAGGTGTGCCGCGCCGCCTGCTCCCGCCACGATCACTTGCACCCCGCGCGCCGCCGCCCCCTTGGCATACGCATAGAGCCGGTCTGGGGTACGGTGTGCGGAGACGACGGTCACTTCCACTTCGATCCCGAAATCGGTAAGCACTTCGGCGGCTTCCCGCATCACCGGAAGGTCGGAATCGGAGCCCATAATGATTGATACCATGGCTGAATCTTTAGGCGGGCAAGGTACGCCACGGGCCACTACCCCCCGACCCGGCGCGCCGCTTCCTCCAGCCCCGTATTCCGCTTGCGACTTTTAACCTTTTGGTTGCCAAAGGAATAGCTGAGACTCAGGGCGATCCGGCGGCTGTCCCAGTTCCCGCTGCCCTCACTGTAGAGTCCGTCGAATTCGCTGTAGCCGTCCCAGCCGGCAGTGTAGAAGAGATCGTTGCCGCTGAGCTTCACGTTGAGCTGGTCGTTCAGGAATTTGCGCTGCAAACCGACGTTCAGTGCACCCAGTTCGTTGTAGCGGAACACGCCACCCCACACGCCGGGACCGGAGAAGTAGCCGCCGATCTCCGCAGTGAAATCGCCCGGCAGGTTGATGGTATTCTGTACGTAGAAGTTGTAGCTAAACACCCGGACGTCAATCGTGGCCCCGTCGCCGTAGTCGGCCTGGTTATTGATGTGGCTCGCCGAAGCATTCACGTAGAGGTTCCATTTTTCGGTAAGCTGGGCCGGAACGCTCGCGTTGAAGGAGTAGACCTGCTGGGAAGCCAGGTTGTCCCAGCTCACGAAGCCCGCTCGGGGATCCTCATCGTCGGGCCCGATGAGGCGGGTGATCTGATTTGCCGTATTGCTGTACGCCAGTTTGAAGTTGTAGCGGTACTTGTGGGTGTAGCCGAGTTCAAGATTGTCCACGATCTCGGGATTGAGGAAAGGATTGCCGCGCTCGTAACTCAGCTGACTGATCTGCTGGCGGAAGGGGTTGAGCACGTTGTAGTCCGGCCGGTTGATGCGGCGACCGTAGGCGAGGTTAATGGTGTTTCCCTCCTGAGCATTCAGGCTGTACGTAAGGCCGGCGTTCGGAAACAGGCTGACGTAGTCGATCTCGACCGGAGGCTCCTGCAAATCGGCGCGGAAGGGAGAAAGCAAACCGGTGGCATCGGTGATCTCGGTGCGCAGGCCGGCGGTGTACTTCCAGCGCTCGCCCAGACTTCCGCTGTAACTCACGTAAGCGGCGTAGACGTCCTCTGAGTAGTCGAACTGGTTGCTGCGGCGGTCGTCCAGTATTCGCTCTCCCGCGGCATCGGGTACCACTTCGTAAAAGAGGAAGGTATTGTAGGTGCGCACCCGCGAGAACTTACCTCCGGCGCTCAGGGTACCGCCCGCGAGGGGCTGCTCGTAGTCGGTCTGGGCCGTATAGATATCAATGTCGGTCGGCGTATCGAAGTAGTTGTAAAGACTGGTGAGCGGCGATCCATTGGCGGTGAAGTAGCGGTTGGACTGGTCGGCAAGGTTGTCGTTGCGGAAGCGGCCGTAGTCGAGATCGACGTTCAGGGTCTGCCCCTCGCCGATGACGTAGCGATAATTGAGGTTGACCGTGCTCTGATTACGGCTCCCGTTGCGCAGGCCGCGCGCCCGCAGGGTGCTGTCGAACACTTCCCTACCGGCTTCCTGGTCGTAGATGTCGATGTCGTCGATGGTTCGCGACCGGGAGTCGTTAAACCGCCCACCCACCAAAATGCCCAGCGTATGGTCTTCGTGGAGCGAAACATCGGCGCCCAGGCGGTAGGAAAGCGTGTGGGAATTGCTGATGCCGTGGATGTATTCGTCCATGCGCAGGTCGTTCTGGAAGGCGTTGAGGAGCGTCGTATTGTAGTACGAACCGTCGTTGTAGCCGGCATTGCCGAAGACGTTGAGCCAGCGGTTGCGGTAGTTGCCGTTGGCGTCCAGGCTTCCCCGGAAGTAGCGTCCCTGGCTGCCGTTCAGGCTGACACTGCCGTTGGCCCCCTCATCCTCGGCCTTCTTCAGGCGGATGTCGATGATGCCGGCGTTGCCTTCAGCCTCGTAGCGGGCACCGGGATTGGTGATGATGTCGATGCGGTCGATCTGCTCCGCATTCAGGTTGCGCAGGTAATTGCTGAGGGCGTCGCCGGAAAGGGGCAGGCGGCGGCCGTCGACGTACAGCAGCACGCCGGAGCGACTCAGTACGTTGATGTTGTCGTTGTTGTCCACGGTTACGCCGGGAGCTTTCCTGAGTAGGTCCAGGCCGGTATTGCCCGCGGCATTGATGGTGCCCTCTACGTTGAATACGGTCCGGTCGGGCTTTACCTCCACCAGGGCGCGGCGGGCGGTCACGGTCGCTTCGGCGAGTTCCACCGCGGCGGGAGCCATTTTTAGGATACCAAAGTCGGCGTCCTCATTCAACGACAGCGCGGACCGGCGCAGTTCCGGGGCCCCGAGGAAAGTGACGGACAGGTCGTACGTATCGGACGGGACATTCTCCATGCGAAAAAGTCCGGATTCATCGGTCGTTTCCACCTTCACGAGACTGGAATCGGCGGATAGGTACAGGGCCACGTTAGCAAAACCGACGGGGGCGCCTTCGGCATCCTGCACCTGACCGCGCAGACTGATTTGGGCGGGTACGCAGGTACAAAGAAAAAGGGCAAGTGCAAGGGTAAGTTGGTATTTCATAGATCGATTGTTGGTCAAGTCGTTGATTACCACAAAATTAGAATTACCGTCTACGGCCTGCACAAAGCATTCGATGGACGGCCACCAGCGGTAGATGAGTGTATAATTCAGGGACGATTAAGTGCGGGCATGGTTGCTCGACCCGTTCAATTGGCTGTTCGTCGGACCACCCCGACACGGTCCCCACCGAAGACCGTATCATTGTAGGCATGAACTTCGGGCGCAATTGGCCGTGGCGGGAATTACTACTGGTGGCCGGACTGTATCTGGTCTTCGGAGGCTTCTACATGCTGGCCATTTATTACTCCTCCCCGCCGGAATACCGGGGCACCCTGAGCTACCGGATCCTCTACCTCGATTATCCGCTAAAGGCCCTTTATACCCTGCCGGTGTGGTACCTGACCTTTCGGGTCTTCGCCCGGTGGAGTCTGCTGAGCAAGGTCGCGCTGAACGTGGTCCTGCTACCGGTGTGGGTCAAGGGATGGCAGTGGACCTACTACTGGCTCTGCGATACCTTCTTCGGCGGCGGCCACTTGGTTGGTTCCGGGGAGTGGTGGGACGTCTACATTCCCGCCCTGTTTTACGTGCTGCAGTTCGGCATCTTTCACTCGTGGACGTACTATCAAGACCTGCGGGTAGCGGAGGTTGCCCGGGCGGAGGCTTCGCGCATGGCCCTGCACAGCGAACTCAGCGCGCTGAAGGCCCAGCTCAACCCCCACTTCCTCTACAACGCCTTCAATACCATCAGCGCCTCCACGGGGCCGGGGCAGGAGCGCACCCGCGATATGATCGCCCAGCTGAGCGACCTGTTTCGCTACCAACTGCGCGCCAACCGGGAAAACCAACTGCCGCTACGGTCCGAGCTACAATTCGTGACCGACTACCTGGCCCTCGAACGGGCCCGCTTCGGCGACCGCCTGACCTACGAAATTAGCGTAGGGGACCCCAAGCTTTATGACGCCCTCCTGCCCCCGCTGTTGCTGCAGCCGCTCGTGGAAAATGCCGTACGCCACGGGCTGTTGCCCCTCATGGAGGGAGGTAGCATCCGGATTACTGCACGTATGGAGTCCGACCGACTGAGCCTGTCCGTGACCGACGACGGGGCGGGCTTTATTTTGGAGGAAGTTAGTTACGGCTACGGCATCCAGAATACCCGGCGGCGGCTCGCTTTGCTGTTTGACGCCGATCTGATCATCTCCAGTTCCCCCGGTCGGGGTACCACCTGTACGTTCTCCATCCCCATTGCCCATGCTCCACAAAGCTCTCGTGATCGACGACGAAGCGCCCGCCCGCAAGCTGCTGCAGGAATACCTGAGTGACTTTCCCGAACTGATCGTGGTGGGTGAGGCAGCCAATGGAGTCGATGCCCTCAGGCTGATCGCGGAACACGAACCGGAGATCATCTTCCTCGATATCCAAATGCCCGGATTGACCGGACTGGAAGTACTTGCCCGACTGGACGAACTGCCCATGATCATCTTCACGACGGCCTACGATCAGTATGCACTGGAAGCCTTTGAACTCCACGCGGTGGATTATCTGCTCAAGCCGTACTCCAAATCCCGCTTCGCCCGGGCGGTAAATCGCCTGTCCCTACGTAGCCAGCCGGCGCAACCGAACGTCGCCCGCCTCGCCCAGCAACTGCGCGACGACAGCACCCGCTACCCCGACCGCATCATGGTACCCCGGGCCAATAAGTACGTCGCCCTTCCGGTAGCCGAAATCCTATGTATCCGGGCCGAAGGGGATTACTCCACGATCGTGACGCCGGAGCGCACTTTCCTTAGTCAGTACAGTCTGAAGGAAACCGAGCAGCGGTTGGACCCGGCCCAGTTTTTACGGATTCACCGGTCGACGATCATCAACCGTTCCGCCATCGTAGAAATTTACCGGGAGGGGCACGGGTACGACCTGGTGCTATCAAACGGAGAACTGGTCCGGGCCAGCCGCGGATTCGCGGAGGTAGTGAAGGACCTGCTGTTCTGAATTTGCCCGGACGTTGGCTTACTTTACTCGACCCGCGGCCTCGTCCAGTCCGGTATCGCGGCGACGACTTCTCACCTTCTGATTCCCGAAATCGTAACTGAGGCTGAGACCCGCGCGGCGGCTGTCCCGGCGAATGACTCCCTGGGTGTACAGTCCGTTGAAATCGCTCTCTCCCCGAATGATTGCCGTGTAGAAGATGTCGTTGAGCGTAAGCTTGGCACTGAGCTGATCGCCGAGAAAGCGGCGCTGGAGCCCGACGTTGACCACCCCAAGGTCCTGGTACTTAAAGGTACCGCCCGAGATGCCCGGTCCGAGGTACTGTCCGGTGAGCTCGGCGGTGAACTGACCGGGCAGCGTGAAGGTGTTCTGAAGCACGGCCCGGTAATTGAACTGCTGTACGTCGACCACCCCATCTTCGCCGTAGTCCGCTTGGTTGTTGATGTAGCTGGCCGAAGCGTTGGTGTAGGCGCGCCACCAGGGCGTCACCTGCACCGGAGCACTGGCATTAAGGCTGTACACGACCTGTTCCGCCAAGTTAGCGTAGGTAATGAAGCCGGCCTGGGGGTTGATGGGATCGGGGTTGAACAACTGCGCGATCTGGTCGGTGGTGCGGCTGTAGGCCGCCTTGAAGTTGTAGCGTTTAGCCAGGGTAAAGGCCAGCTCCAGGTTGTTGGCGATCTCGGGCTGCAGGAAGGGGTTGCCGCGCTCGTAACTCAGTTCGTTGAGCTGTACGCGGAAGGGGTTAAGGACGTTGTAGTCCGGGCGGTTGATCCGGCGGCCGTAGCGCAGGCTAAGGGTGTTTCCCGAGGCAAAGGCGTAGGTCAGTCCGGCATTAGGGAACAGACTGAGGTAGTGAAAGGCTACCGGCGTCTCCGGATCGACGTTCGCAAACGGGAACAGCTCCCCGGTGGCGTCGGTCATCTCCATACGCAGCCCGGTGTTGTAGCTCAGGTTTTCGTTGAGGTTACCGGTGAAGGCCAGGTAGGCCGCGGCCACGTTCTCCATGTAACTGAACCGGTTGCTGTTGGGGGAAACGAACTCCCGGTCGCTGCCGAACACATCGTAAAAGAGAAAGGCATTATTGGTGCCTACGTGGGTGAACTTTGCTCCCGCGCTCGCCGCCCCGAAGCTTACGGGAAAATTGTAATCCAGCCGTGCCGTGTAGATGTCGATATCGATTGGGGTGTCGAAGTAGTTGTCGGAGACGCTGAGCAGTTCGCCGTCGGGACTGAAGTAGCGGTTGGGCTGATCGATCAGGTTGTCGTTGCGGTAGCGGCCGTAGTCGAGATCGACGTTGAGGCCGTGGCCGTCCGCGATCGCGAAGTTGTAGTTGAGGTTGAAGGTATTCTGATTGTGGTCTTCCCGGTCGTACACGGAGGCCCGCAGGATGCTGTCGGGGCGAATACTGGCGATCATATTCTGGCGAAGGGTATACACTTCGGTGCTGTTGACCACCCGGCGCCGGCCGTCCTGGTACTGGCCCGTAAAGAGCAGCCCCAGGGTGTGTCGCTTGCCGAGGTAAAAATCAGCACCCGCCCGCAGGGAGGGAGACTGGGTGTAGGGACGGCTCAGCAACGCATCGACGAGGTAAAATCCGTTCTGCGCACTCCGGAAATCGTTGTCGGTATAGCTGTCGTTCGATGTGTAATTGACGCTCCCGAAAATATTCATGCGGCGACTGCGGTAGTTGCCGCTGGCGGTGAGGGAGTAAACCGTATAGCGGCCCTGGCTTCCGGAGGCAGCAAGCGAACCGTTGGTGCCCTCGTTTTCCGCTTTCTTCAGCCGGATGTCGATGATACCGGCATTGCCTTCGGACTCATAGCGCGCGCCCGGACTGGTGATGATCTCAATGCGGTCCACCCGCTCGGCCGTCAGGTTGCGGAGGTAGCTGCTGAGCTCGCTTCCGCTGAGCGGGATGCGCTTGCCGTCAACGTACAGCAGTACACCGTTGCGGCCCAGGACACCGATGTTGTCGTTGATGCCTACGTCTACCCCGGGGGCCTTGCGTAGGAGGTCGAGGGCGTCATTTCCGGCGGCGTTGATCGTGCCCTGGACATTGAAGATGGTGCGGTCCGGCTTCACTTCCACCAGGGTCCGGGTGGCGGTTACGGTAGCTCCACTGAGGTCGATTCCCCCCGCAGTGAGTGACAGTGTGCCCAGGTCCAGGTCCTGGTGGATGGCCAGTCCGGCGCGCCTCAGATCGGCAGATCCCAGGTAGCTGATGACCACGGTGTAGGTATTATCGGGTAGGTTATTGATGCGGAAATCCCCGTCGTTGTCCGTCGTTTCCGCCTTAAACAGACTGGAATCGTTGGCTAAGTAGAGTGCCACGTTGGCGTAGGCTATGGCTTCACCTTCGGCATTCTCTACGTGGCCCGTCAGACTGAATTGGGCGTGGACGCAGGAGCAAAAAAGTATGGCAAAAGCAAAAAAAACGGTGGTTTTCATGTTGGGTTAGGTGTCAACGACCGGCGGCTAGGGGCCTAAAGATAGACGATCCGACGTTGGTGGTGGGTGGCATCAGGGGTGGCAATACAGCGATTTACCTACTTCCCCGATATTTGTTACGCTAACAAACCCGATGATGTCGGTTTCTTGACGAAATGACAAAAAATTGGTATAAACTATTGATTATATAATATGAGGGCGCGGCGCCCGGATCAGGAACAATTACCGACATAGCCCCGGACCGGCGGACAATTACACATCGTTAAAATCGCAAAGTATGATAACGGCAACCTACCTTTAGTTGGTGGACCTTAACACGTTTCTTACCTACTGCCTTGCCAAACCAGGCGTCACCGAAACCCTTCCTTTCGGACCCGATACCCTCGTGATGAAGGTAGCCGGTAAAATGTTTGCCCTTACTGGCCTCGACGAAACCGACTTCCGCCTCAACCTCAAGTGCGACCCCGAACGATCGCTGCAACTGCGCGACCGCTACCCGGACGTCATCATTCCCGGCTGGCACATGAACAAGAAACACTGGAATACGGTGTACGTCGAGCAAGGCGGGCTTCCCGATAGCCTGGTGACCGAGCTGATCGATCACAGCTACGCACTGGTGGTGGCCTCACTCCCCAAAAAGACCAGGGAAAGTCTGGAGTGATGCACCCGCCCCCGCCGCAGTACAACGCTGCCTCCCCGATAGCTATCGGGGCGCTAGCACAAAGCGGCCTCCGGCCGCGCTCATTACCGTCTCACCCCAAACACTTCAATCAGTCTATGTCACACCTCTACACCAAACTCATCGGCGAAGCGCTAAATCCCGACCTGGTGGTGAGATTTCCCGAAATCAAAAAGATATCGAAGTACAAGAACGTAGATAAATACAATGCCAACTGGTCGCCGGTCATAGATAATGCTCCGCATCTACACGCAGCCATCGATCAACACCTTGATGAGTTGCTCAGGGCTCACGATACCCTAACGCAGCTGGGCGTGACCGAGCGCGTTTTATACGTCACGGTGACCGAGAGTCTTCAGGGAAACTTTGAGCTAAGTGAGGAGCAGGTACAAAAGCTTGCCAGCTTGAATGCCGCACTAGCGGTGACGGTGGTTTACCGCAAAGCGTAATCGACCAGATTCGCTCGCTCCTCCCCCATCCACCTTGATCCCGCGCTCCGCCGCCCAAACGTCGCTCTCCTACCCCAGTTTTCCCAACTGCTTTACCATGGCCCGCATGTCCTTCGGCAGTTCCGCTTCGAAGTGCAGCCATTCTTCCGTAACCGGATGGGTGAAGCCGAGGCGGGAAGCGTGGAGGGGTACCCGGGAAAGTAAGGGGCGCTCGACCTCGTGCTTGCCCTTGTTGTAGCGCCTGCCCTTTATCTCGGAGAGCATAAACTCGGTGCGTTTGCCGTAGAAGGGGTCCACGATGAGCGGGTTGCCGATGTAGGCCAGGTGGACGCGGATCTGGTGGGTGCGCCCCGTAAAGATCTGGACGCCGACCAGGCTGAAGCGGCCGAAGGTTTCCATCACCTTGTAGTCGGTGCGGGCGAATTTTCCGTTGCGGTTGGTGACCATCATTTGTCCGACCTTGCTGGGGTGCGGTGCGATGGGTTCATCGATGGTTGCCTCGTCGGGGTCGGGGGTGCCGTCGACCAGGGCCAGGTACACCTTCTCCACGTCCCGCGCCTCAAACTGCATGCTCAGCGACCGGTGGGCCTCCGGGGTACGCGCGAAGACCAGCACCCCGGTCGTCGGCCGGTCGAGGCGGTGAACGGGGATGATGTGGCCGTACTTTTCGGCCAGCATATGCTTCAGGTTCGGCAGTTCGGGGTCGTGGCGATCGGGTACGGTGAGTACGTCGGCGGGCTTGTCGACTACGACGAGGTGGTCGTCCTGGTGGAGGATCGGAAGTTTCATCGGCGCAAGGTACGGTCGGACGGGTATAGCGGTCGGACGGGTATAGCGGTCGGACGGGTTTAGCGGTCGGACGGGGTGACCCCGTCCGGAATTCGAAATCGCCGACGGGGTCACCCCGTCCGACGGCTTAAGCGGTCCCACCGCTAAAGCCGTCGGACCGCTCCCGCAGCAAAGACGATTGGCTTCACCGCTTCGCTCGTCCTGTCACAATTTACCAAGCATCCGCAGCCAGTTCCCCGAAAAGATCTTCTCCCGGTCTGATACAGAGTAACCCCGCCGCTCCAATAAGGGACCAAGCTTCTGCAAATCGGCGATGGTATCGAGGTCACAGGGCGACTGCTCCGTACCAAAGAGGCCATCCAGGTCGCTGCCGATGCCAATGTGGTCGCAATTACCGGCCAGCTGACAGATGTGCTCGAAATGGTCGATGATTTTTTCCAGCCCGATTTTCAACACATGCGGGTCGTCTTTTCCCCGGACAAAGCCGGGTTGCAGCATCCACACATCGAGGGCACCACCGATCACGCCGCCCCGCTCGATGACGCGTTTGAGCTGATCGTCGCTGAACTGCCGCTCCCCGGCGACCAGGGCACGGCAATTTTGGTGACTGGCAATGACCGGCCCGTGAAAAACATCCAGGGCTTCGTAGAATCCCCGATCCGTCAGGTGAGTCAGGTCGAGCAGGATATCGAGGTCGTTCATCTCCCGCAGCAACTCCCGGCCCGCCGAGGTCAGTCCGCTACCGTCGTGGTGGGTACCAGCGGCATAGCGGCCCGGACCGAAGTGCGCCGGCCCGATCGACCGCAATCCCCGCTCATAAAACCAGTGGAGGTGATCGAGCGTGGCAATCGAATCGGCCCCCTCCAGGGCAAGCACGTAACCCACGGGCAGCTGGGTGGTATCTTCCTCACGCCCCCACCGGCTGACGTGGGCAGTCAGCTCCGTGGCGTTTTTAATTTGCACCATCTCTCCCTGCGCCTCCATCTGGCGGTACCACGCCAGCTGCCGCCGGGCGTCGGCGAAGGCCTGAGCGGGAGAATGCCAGCCGGGCAAGCGTACCGTAGAGGGTTTAGAATCCGGCGGCTGCACCCGGGCAATCATGGTGGCAAACACCAGCCCTACCCCACCCCGCCGAAGATCCGGTAACGCAACGGTGCCCCGACCGCGATCGGGGTGGTCGGTCCAGCCGAGGGCGCGCTCCCGTTCCCGGATCGCGTGGACCGGCTGCGTAAGATCCCGGTTGTACGCCATGGCATTGGTGGCCAGATCGAGGTGGGCATCGACGATCATTAATCAGACGGTGATTCTGCGGTTGCGGGCCACTACCGACCAGGGCTCTTCTACCTTACCGTCAATGACCGGTAGCAATTCTTCGTACAGGTTGACGGTAGGACACACGTGCCACGGGATGGCATAAAACGCCTGACCCACCCGGTACCTACGGCTATCGGGCACGGTCAGCACCAGGTGTTCCTCCGACTGCAGCCGAATCTCGTAGTGGTCGATCTTCGGAAAGACCACCCGCGGCTGGGGCGGATCGGCGGCCACCGCCTTCGACCCGAGGTCAAAGCAAATGGTGTGCTCATCGATGATCGAAATGATGCGCGATAAAATAAGCGCAGCCGGCTCGAAGGGCAGCTCCGGAAACTGCTTGCCGTAGCCCGCATCCCATAGATAAAAGGTGCCCGGACTTACCGTCGTATTCGGCTTACCGATGTAGTAAGGAAAGGTAGGAGAGCCGGCCATGACCAATTCCAGATCTCCCAATAATGGTCCCGCCTCTTTGCGCAATGCATCAACTTCCCGGTAGACCGCCGCCGTCCGCACCTCCCGCACTTCGGTCTCCGTATCCCGAATGTGGCCGTCGTAGACGTGCAGTCCGCGCACCCGAATACCGGATAGGGCTACCACCTGTTCGAGCAGTTGCATCACCTCCGCAGGCCTGATGCCCGTACGGTCCATGCCTACGTTGACATCAATGTAAACGGATTGTGGATGGGCGAAAAACAGGTCGGAAAGCATCCTCGCGGTCACCGCATTATCGATCAAGCTGGCAAATTCGGTAGCCGGATAAAGGCTACACAACTCCCGCCACCGCCGCGCCTTCACCGCCGAGAGCTGGTAACTGAGTAAGACTTCCGCCGCCCCCGCCGCGCCGAGCATTTCACCCTCGCTTACGGTACTGCACTTGAAGCGCGTGATGTTCCGGGCCAGCGCCATATCGACAATCTCGCGGCACTTTACCGTTTTGATGTGGGGCCGCAGGCAGTTTCCCTGGGGGGTATCCGTCATGGCGACCGCCCGGTCGATGTTCTGGGCGATGACCTCCGGAAAGACCAGCAGGGCCGGAGAGTCGACTTCATCCAGTACGTCCAGTCGGTAGCGTTCGTCCAGCCCTACGGTCATGATACGTCGAGTTTCGCGATCACGTCGATCTCGACCTTGATGCCGTTCTTGAGTCCCGACTGTACGGTCGTCCGGGCGGGCCGCACACCGGTAAAGTAAGTGGCGTACACCGCATTAAAGCGGTCGAAGTCGTCGCTATCGGCCAGGTGGACGGTGCTCTTCACTACGTTCTCCATCGACGCCCCACCGGCTTCCAGGATGGCTTTGATGTTATTAAGTACCTGCCGGGTTTCCTCCTCGATGGTGCCGAGGGCGTAGGTGGAAGTGGAAAAATCCATCGGCGTCTGTCCACTTACGAAGAGCAGGTCGCCGACGATCAGTCCGTCGGAATACGCGCCGGTACTAAAATCTTCCTTCCGCTGTGGGTGAGTGATGCGTTGCTTATTCATGATTAATTCTTCTGATATGCTTTCACTTCCTGGCGGGAGGTGCCGAGTCCGTCGATGCCCAGTTCGACCACGTCGCCGGCCTTCAGGAAGCGATTTGGTTTCATGCCGAGCCCGACGCCGCTGGGGGTACCGGTACTGATCACGTCACCCGGCAGCAGGGTCATGAAGCGGCTGATGTAGCTGATGCACTGCGGCAGATTGAAGATGAAGTCGGCCGTGGTGCTGTCCTGCACCTTCTCGTCGTTCACCTTCAGCCACAGGCGCAGGCTGTGCGGATCGGAAATTTCGTCGGCCGTCGCGATCCAGGGGCCGAGAGGCGCGAAGGTATCGGCACTTTTGCCCTTCACCCACTGTCCGCCCCGCTCGATCTGGAAGGCGCGTTCGCTCACGTCGTTGTGCAGTACGTAGCCGACCACATGGTCCATGGCTTCTTCCTCCGTCACGTAGCTAGCACGCTTACCGATCACGACGGCCAGCTCGACCTCCCAGTCGGTTTTCGTGCTGTCCTTCGGCAAAACGATCGGATCGTAGGGGCCCGTGATCGCCGAAGTAGCCTTCATAAAGATCACCGGTTCGGTGGGCGGCTGCGCACCGGTCTCGGCGGCGTGGGCGGCGTAATTCATCCCTACGCACACGATCTTCGACGGCCGGGCACAGGGCGCTACCAGGCGGGCCTCGGCGCTTATTTGCGGACAATTTTCCTCGTGGTCGGTCAGCCACTCGGCCAGTCTGCGGGGGCCGTCCGTGCCGAAGAAATGTTCGTTGTAGTCTTCACCGAAGCCGGAAACGTCGATGCGGCTGCCGTCGGCGCGCTGTACGCCTGGTTTCGGCGCCGCGGAGGGTAGTTGGAAGCGAATTAATTTCATGGTGCGAAAGATAGCATTCCCGCGGTAACCCGACTTAGCCCGCTCATCCCCAATTGCCTGGCACCCGCGTCCCCGCCAAACATATGGGAGCATTGGGCGGTAACGCAGGAGCAACGAACGCACTAAAAGCAATGCACCCATGGTAGAAACCCTGATCCACTCCACCCTCAATGCCCTGGCCCAGCCCGCCAACCGTAAAAACGGCATCCAAAAGGCTATCCTCGAATTCCTCCGACCCGCCTTCTCCGACGAAGAAGAATACGCCACCATCTCCGCCGACCCCACCGACGAAGAAGCCGTAGACCTCATCCACGAACGCCTCGACGACTACCTCACCGGTGAGCCCGACCGCATCGAAAAGCTGGAGGATATTTTGGATAGGCAGGATGGGTTGTAGAGGGTTAGTTCGTTGGTCGGTTAGTTCGTTAGGCTTTTAGTACGGAAGGCATACGGAATTAGGATTCACTAAGTGGCCAATCGACTAACGAACTAATTAACTAATGCACTAACCGACTATTCTGTGGATAACTTTTTGTTTGAAAACCTTGTTTTCTGGGTACCTTGCCGGGGCCGAAAAGTCCTACCGAAATGCCCGAATTTTGCCACTTACATTGCCACACTCAGTATTCCTTGCTCGACGGAGCGTCCGAGATCGGGGTGATGATGGACAAGGCGGTGGCGGATGGGCAGAAGGGCGTCGCGCTGACCGATCACGGAAATATGTTCGGGGCGTTCAAGTTTGTGGCCGAGGCCGATAAGCGGGGCATCAAGCCGATGGTGGGGTGCGAGTTTTACCTGGTTGATGATCGGCACAAGAAGGCGTTTAGTCGGGCCAACGGTGAGCGGGACAAGCGGTATCACCAACTCATGCTGGCTAAGAATAAGCAGGGGTACCAGAACCTCGCTAAACTGTGTAGTCTCGGGTACATTGAAGGGCTGTACGGTAAGTATCCGCGCATCGATAAGTCGCTCATCGCACAGTACAGTGAGGGGGTGATCGCCAGCAGTTGCTGCATCGGGGCGGAGCTTCCCCAGTTACTGATGCAGGGGAAGGACGATGAGGCCGAGACCGCCCTGAAGTGGTGGCTCGACATCTTCGGCGAAGATTACTACATCGAGCTGCAGCGTCACCGGGGACTGGACAACATCGACAACCTCGGCGTGAGCCAGGAGGACATCAACCAGAAATTGCTGCGACTGGCCCGTAAGCACAACGTCAAGGTCATCTGCACCAACGACAGCCACTACGTAGAGGAAGAAGATTACCTGCCCCACGACATTTTGCTGTGCGTGAATACGGGTAGCCTCATGGAAGACATGAGCCGCTTCAAGTTTCCGAGCTCCGATTTTTACTTTAAGTCGCAGCGCGAAATGGGTCAGCTGTTCCAGGACGTACCGGAGAGCGTGGCCAACACCATGGAGATCCACGACAAGATCGAGCACCTGAAGTTGACCAGCGACGTACTGCTGCCCAACTTCCCGATGCCGGCCGGATTCAAGACCCAGGACGACTACCTGCGCCACCTCACCTACGAGGGAGCCAAGAAGCGGTACGGAGAACTGACGGCGGTGGTCACGGAGCGACTGGATTTCGAGCTCGAAGTCATTAAAGCCTCCGGTTACCCCGGCTACTTCCTGATCGTGCAGGACTTTACCGATGCTGCCCGGAAAATGGGTGTGAGTGTTGGCCCGGGTCGTGGTTCGGCGGCGGGGTCAGCGGTGGCCTACTGTACCGGAATTACGAACATCGACCCCATTAAGTACGACCTCCTCTTCGAGCGATTCCTGAATCCGGAGCGGGTGTCCATGCCCGATATTGACATCGACTTCGACGACGTGGGCCGCCAGAAGGTGATCGATTACGTGATCGATAAGTACGGCCAACAACAGGTGGCGCAGATCATCACCTACGGCACCATGGCGGCGCGTTCCTCCCTGCGTGACGTGGGCCGGGTAATGGACGTACCATTGGGTGAAGTGGACAAGGTAGCCAAATCCTTCCCCGTCCAACTGGGGGCCACCCTCCGGGACGTGCTTGCGCCCAAAGACATTCACCCCAAGCTAAAGAGCAAGCTCAACGGCGACGACAAGGAGAAGGCCTACCGCTTTCGACAGATGGCGGAACAGGACGACCAGATCGGTGAGATGATCCGTACGGCCGGTAAGCTGGAGGGCAGCATCCGCAACACGGGCGTACACGCCTGCGGCGTAGTGATCACGCCTACCCCGGTGACCGACCACGTACCCGTAACGGCGGACAAGGACACGGGGATGTACATCAGTCAGTTCGACAACTCGGTCGCGGAAACCGCCGGTCTGTTGAAGATGGACTTCCTCGGCCTAAAGACACTCAGCATCATCAAGGATGCGCTGGTGATGGTGAAGGAAAACCACGGCATCGACATCGACATCGATGCCATTCCACTGGACGACGAACTGACCTACGCGCTCTTCCAGCGGGGCGAGACGAACGGCATCTTCCAGTACGAGTCGGGGGGGATGCAGAAGCACATGAAGAACCTCAAGCCGACGACCTTCGACGACTTGATCGCCATGAACGCCCTGTACCGGCCCGGCCCCCTTGAGTACATCCCCGAATTCATCGAACGAAAGCACGGGCGCAAGCCGATCGTGTACACCCTCGAAGCGGAGGAACAGTACCTGAAGGAGACCTTCGGTATTTACGTCTACCAGGAGCAGATCATGCTGCTGTCGCAGTCGATCGCCGGATTCTCCCGCGGACAGGCCGACGTGCTCCGCAAGGCCATGGGTAAGAAGCAGAAGGCGGTACTCGACAAGATGTACCCCACCTTCATCGAGGGCGGAAAGGCCAAGGGCCACCCCGAAGACAAGCTCGGCAAGATCTGGAAGGACTGGGAAGCCTTCGCCTCCTACGCCTTCAACAAATCGCACTCCACCTGCTACGCCTTCGTGGCTTACCAGACTGCCTACCTGAAGGCCCACTACCCCGGCGAGTATATGTCGGCGGTACTGACCCACAACAAGTCGGACATCGGCAAGCTGACCTTCTTCCTCAAGGAATGTAAGCGGATGAACGTACCGGTACTCGGGCCCGACATTAACGAAAGCCAGTCGGAGTTTGCAGTGAATAAGGCCGGCGCCATTCGCATCGGCATGACGGCCCTCCGGGGTGTCGGTGAGGGGCCAGTAGAAGAGATTTTACGCGCCCGGGCGGAGAAAGGCCCGTTTCAATCGGTCTTCCACCTGATGCAGCGCGTAGAGCCCGGCACGGTGAACAAGCGGGTACTGGAAGCCCTGGTCGATGCCGGTGCCTTCGACTGCTTCGCGTCGGTGCACCGCGCCCAGTATTTCGCGCCCAGTGAGAAGTACGACAGCTACCTGGAGCACGTAACGAAGTACGCCAACGCTTACCAGAGTCAGTTGGCTTCGGCAGCCTCGTCGCTCTTCGGCGCGATGCAGGAGGAAGTATTGCCCGACGAACCCTCCCCGCCGGAAGCGCGCGAGTGGAACTTGCCCGAAAAGCTGATGCGGGAAAAGGAGGTGACCGGCATTTACGTCAGCGGTCACCCGCTCGACGGCTACAAGCTCGAGATCGACAACTACGTCACCTGCTCCCTGGGCGAGCTCGACCCGCAGAAGTACGGCAAGATCACCCTCCGACTGGCCGGAATGATCAGCGGCGCCCGCCACATGGTGAGCAAGAACGGCAACGGCTGGGGAATCTTCGAACTGAGCGACTTCGACGAAATGATCGAGTTCAAACTCTTCGGGGAAGATTACGAGAAGTATAAGCACGTCCTCAACCAGGGCAAGGCCGTTTTCGTAAAGGCCAACTACCGTCCTAAATGGAACAGCGACGAAGTAGAAATTAGCGTGAGCGAGGTCAAACTTCTGGAGGGCATCGGTCGGGAAATGACGGAAGCCATTATCCTAAAATTGCCCCTGCGCGACCTCAGCACCGAACTCGTCATCTCCCTCGACGAACTGTGCCAGAAGTACCAGGGCCGGCAAAAGCTGCGGATGGTCTTCTACGACGCCGAAGACGACCTAAAGCTGAAGATGTACAGCCTCAAGCGAATGGTGGATGCGGATACCGAGTTCATCAACGAGATCGAACGGTTGGGGATCAAATACCGGGTCGCGTGACCAACAAATTCGTGCGAAAACTGCCTATCCCAGACTCATCCGGTAATACGGACCGAGCAAGCGATTTGCCCTGCGATTGTTGGTGATTCTCTCCGTCTTCGGATCCCAGACCAGCGGCTTTCCGAGACGGTAGGCGATGTTAGCCAGGGTACACACCGATGCGGTCCGGTGACCCGTTTCGACGGGGCAGTTTACCGTTCCTTCACCGCGTATGGCGGCAAACCATTCGGCAAAATGGGCTTGGTTGGCACCTCCGGGAATGCGCTGGGGTCCGTCGCCGAAGCCGATCAAGCCTTCGATGCTGCTATCCAAAATGCCCCGGCTTACGTCCAGGGTTCCCTCACTTCCCACGAAGCGGACCGCATTGCCACGTCCGAACTGACGGTGGGTGACTTTCACGCCGTCGTCGTAAAAATAGGTGAGCCCCTCTTTTGCATCGCCCGTAGGCACGTAGAACTGGGTGGGTCCCGTGTCGTCTTTTTGGAGGGCCCACTGTACGATGTCGAACATGTGGGCTCCCCAGTCGGTGATCATGCCGCCACCAAACTCGGCGTAATCGCGCCATTTGCCCCAAATATTCATTTCGCGGGTCGGCAGCAGACTGGGATGGTAGGGTCGCGTTACCGTAGGCCCGATCCAGGACGCCCAATCGAGACCGTCGGGCACGTTCTCCCCCTCCAGGTCGAAGGGAACTGGCGGCGGACCGATGCTGACAATGGCCTCACGGATTTCACCAATTTCTCCGGCCTGAATAAGCTTCACGGCATGGCGGAAATTATACATCGAGCGTTGCATGCTACCCGTTTGGAGCACCTTGCCGCTGGTATTTACCGCATCGACCATGGCCCGCCCCTCCTCAATGGTGTGCGCCAGCGGCTTTTCGCAGTAGACGTGAAGACCCTTTTCAAGTGCCGCAATACAGATCGGCGCGTGCTGGTGATCGGGCGTAGCGATCAGTACGGCGTCCAAGCCGGAATGGTCGATCAGCTCCCGGTAATCGGCGTAGGTGGCGATCTCCGGAGCCGCTCCCGCCCCGCTGGCGGCGTGCTCCTCCCGTCGGGCATTAGTGAAGTACCCTAGTTGGGCCGCGTGTACATCACAGGCCGCAACGACCTTTACCCCGTCCATTTTCGACAGTACGCCGCTGAGCCCGTTGGCCTGTCGTCCGCAGCCGATGACCCCGATTTGCAGGTCGGCGTTCGGGCTACCCTTTCCCGGAAGTCCCGCACGCATCCAGGACGGAATCAGGGTGAAGGAAACTACGGCGGCGGCGGTACGGATAACGGTTCGGCGAGTGTGGGTCACGGGTAGTGGTTTATCGCGGAAGATAGCTCGCTCCATCGGAATTTGGAGAGGAAACCGGGGGGCTTTTCCGCCGAAATGATGCGCCTCGCCCCAATCAACGGATGCGGTAGATGACCATCACCCGCACATCCCAGAAGGCGGTAGCGAAGTAGGCATACTCCCGCAATAAATCCCACTGCCGCCCGCCCTGAATTTCGGCGGACCATCGCTGCTTCTGAAGGCCGGCGGCGAGGCCGACCTGATAATTCCACCGCGGTTTGAGGGTGTGGGTGTACGTATCGCCCCCCCGGGTATAGATCACACCGTTGAGAGGTGCCTGGACCATACCCAGCGCGCGAATAGTGGCCGCGGAATGGGTAGACAAATGGATATAGCGCGTAAACCCGAAGGGCACATTGATCAACTGTAGTTGGACGGCCGTCGCTTCCGCAGGCGGAGCCAGGGAGTTGCTGTGAATCCGCTGGTAGTGTGCGCCAAAGTAGACGGCCCACCGCTGTTTGGCCAGGGGAAGGATCCGCTCCACCGTAAGGCCGATCGATTGGGAGTAAGTCGTTCCTACCGGCTTGTCGCTTCCGGCCAGGAGGTGTCGGGTCGGGCCGGTATAAAGTCCTAGCCCCGCGCTGAGCCAAACCCGCAGAGGTGAGGAAGTAGGCGCGGGCCGGTAGGTCACCGAGGGGGATCCGGTACAAGCGTTGTAGGATTGAAAGTAGTCCGTCAGGTCATCCCGCTTATACTTCAGCGTATGTAGGGTACTGTTGCTTTCCGCGCAGTGCACTCCATACTGTAGCTGTCCGCGGTAGTTGTGCTGGGTGATGATCTTGCGTTCCTTAAGATAGCGACGGTCCACGAGCTGCACGGGCGTATCCGATGCCAGCCGGTAAAAGTAGCGTTTGCGGTCACCCGCTTCCCAGTAGAACAGGTCCGCTTCACCATCCACGACGTACTCCAGAAATACCCGTTCGGTTACCCACTGGGGCTTCGGGTGGTGGTCCAGGCCGGCGGTGTGATCGCGCGAAGAGTCGATCTCCACCTTAGCGGTGAGGTAACGCAGGCTTCCGTCGGTAAGGCCGAACTCCGCGACCGTAGTCACGTCACCGGTGCGCAGCTCGTCGGCGGCGGTCCGGTACTTGAACTTTGTCGGATTGTCCACCCAGCCGAAATCATACAATTCGATCTCCTGGCGTAGGCCTCCGTGATCGATGAGGTAACCGGGTTGGTAGGTAGCCTGGCCGGTAAGCAATAAGCACGACCACATAAGCACCGTGAGTAAAACAATTCTAAGCATACAATCAAGTCCGTTTCATGAGAGATAACCATAGGTCACGCGCGACCTGTCTACTTGCCTAACGCTCACTAACCCACCGATCATCTTATCCTCCCGATTTTAGCATTCGTCGTAGGTGGCGGCGGCGCGCGGGAGCAAACAAAAAAGCCAGACCGAGCAATTGCACTCGATCTGGCTTTCATTACAGTAGTAGCCGTCGTGACTCGGCGATCAACTAGTTATTATACCCGGTATTCTGCGGATAGCCGCCCAGTGTCCGGTCAATCTGATTCTGCGGGACCGGGCGGACGACGTGGTAATCCTGGATGTTGGGTCCACCTTCCGGGTTGTACCGCCGCACGCGCTCGACCAGGGTCATGGTACGCGTCAGGTCGAACCAGCGGTGTCCTTCGCCAACGAGCTCGCGGGCACGCTCATCGAGCAGGAAGTCAAGGCTGACGTCTCCGGCGGTGATTTTAATGTCCTCCTCCATGCCTTCGACGGCCGAGCGGACACGGATCACGTTGATGTCTTCCGCTGCTCCTTCCAGGTTCCCCTGCTTAAAGCGTGCTTCGGCACGGATCAGGTAGGCATCACCGAGGCGCATAAGGAGGAAATCACGTTGTCCTTGCGTATGTTGACGGTTTGGGCGGGTGGGGTCCAGCCACTTCTTTAGGGAGGGAAACTTCCGTTCGGTATACTCATCATCGGTGTACACCAGGTACGGGGTTCTGTCCTGCCGCGCCTGCGACCACTCATCATTCATTTGGGGACCGGGGATATAGACGGCCGTATCACCTAGTCCGAATTTAGGTTGTCCTGCAGTGCCGTATCCTTTGGCTGCTTCCTCCTCGCTCCAGGTCGGGATGGTCGATTCGTTATTGGCGTACCAAGTATGCTTGAACGACTTATCGTAGCGAGTATCGATGGAGCGGTCCCAGAGGTTGAGAGTATACTCCGTGGGGCGGAAACGCTTCCAGGGGCGGCCGTTCTCGATATCACGGGTCATGCCGGGCAGGTTGTCGTATTCCATGAGGAAGTAGAGGTGACCGCGGTGACCTTCGCCGTCGATGCCTTCGTCAACCTGCGACTTGGAGTTTTGTATCGCGAAGACCACTTCCGAATTTTGCTCGTTACCGATGTCCCAGAGCGCTTCGAAGTCATCTAGTAGCTCAAAATCATAGTCTTCGATGACCTGGGTCATTAGGCTCTCAGCGCGTGCGGCATCGTTGCCGTCGGCGAAGCTCGTATAACTGCGGCGCAGGAGTACCTTGGCGAGCAGAAACTGAGCGGCCGGCTTGGTTGCCCTGCCGTAGTCGTCCTGAGCATCCGGCAAGTTGGCGATGGCGAACTCCAGATCGGGAATGATGGCCTGAGCGTAGATCTCCGACTGCGGCGTACGGTTGGCTTCGACCTCTACCCCCTGAGTTTCCTCCAGAGTGAGGTGTGCATCGCCGTAGATGCGAACCAGATCAAAGTAATACAGTCCCCGGAGAAAGCGGACCTCCGCGATACGGGCCGTTTTGACTTCTTCGGAAACAACCTCCAATCCCTCGGATCGATTGATCACGGCATTGGCTTGGTTAATGCCCCGGTACAGGTCACGCCAAGTATCGCGAATGAATCCATCCGATCCGTTGAGGCGTCCGTCGTAGGCATTAATTCCCTTAAAACTGCCGTCCGCACCGTTCGTATAGGTATCGGTACCGAAGACGGTCATGGTGAATCCCCGTTCTACCCCGTAGAAGGGTTTCATGAATGAATAAGTGGCCTTTACGGCATCTTCGAATCCGCCGGCGGTGGGATAATAAGTAGCCGCCGAAACGCCGGAGATGAGTTCTTCCTCGAGGTAACTGTCGCAGGAGGTAGTATAGGTGCCCAGTCCAGTGAGGAGCAGCGCGTATAAAAAGTGCTTGATTTTCACGGTTGTGCTATTTTAGAAGGTGGCGCGTACGCCAGCCAGGATGATCTTGGTACTTGGGATAACGTCGTTTTGCGAGGGATCCTGGAGTTCGGGGTCGAAGCTTTCGTACTTCGAGCTGAACCAGAGGTTCTGCCCCGATACGTACAACCGCAGGCGGGAAAGTCCCAGCCGGGTGATCAGGTTATCGGGAAGTTCGTACCCCAGGGTGACGTTGCGCAACTTCATGAAGCTGCCGTCGAAGTAGGTGAGGGTCGACCCGTTACGTGGGCTCTCCTGGTTCTCGTTCGGCCGCGGATTGGCGTTGGTCGGATTGTCGATCGTCCAGTAGTCTACGTCGAGGTTGTTGTAGCGAGCAAACAGGCTGTTGTTACTGCCGTGGAAACGGCTGGAGATCATTTGTCCCTGACGGAAGAACAGGAAGAAGGAAAGGTCAACGCCCCGGTACTCGAAGCGGTTGGTGAGGCCGCCGAAGTAATCGGGTACGTCGGACCCGAGAATGACCCGGTCTGCGGGGGTAATCACACCGTCGCCATCTACGTCGTCGAGCTTGATCTCGCCTGGCACCTTGTTTTCGCGGCTGTCGGCCAGCTCCACTTCTCCGGTCTGGTAGATGCCGGTCTTGCGGTAATCGAAGAAGACATTGATGGGCTGTCCGATAAACCACTGGTTGCCCACGTCGTCGAGCGGCTCGCCATCTTCGTCAAACAGGGCGAGTTCGGTGATTTTTTCCCGGTAGCCCGAGATGTTGAAGTCTATGTCCCAGTTGAGTCCCGTAGCACTGTTGAGGATACCCGCGCCAAGTACCAGTTCGGCACCGGTTGTACGGGTCGCGCCGACATTTTGGAGGATGCTGGAGTAGCCGGAGGTGGGCGGCAGGTTGCGCGCCAGGAGGAGATTCTCGGTGTTCGTCCGGTAAACTTCGAACGACGCATTGAAGCGACCGTTCAGGACGTCAATGTCGAGACCTGCATTTAGGGTTTTGGACACCTCCCAGCCGAGCTCGGAGTTTGGAATGTCGCGCAGCGCGAATCCGAAGGCGGGGCTTTCGTCCCAGGCGTAAACCGTACGCTGTAGTCCACCCTGCGTTTGGTAAGGATCGACGGAAGTGTTACCTACCTCGCCGTAGCTGGCGCGGAGCTTCAGTCCGTTCAACCAGGTGAGGTTCTGCATGAAGGGTTCCGCGCCGACGCGCCAGCCGACCGAGATGCCCGGGAAGTAATTCCACTGGTTGCCGGCGGCAAGGCGGCTGGAGCCATCCGCGCGCAAGCTGGCCTGCAACAGGTACTTACCGTTAACGGCGTAGTTCACGCGGCCCATGAAGGAGGCGAGTTGCCATTCGGTTAGGCCCGAGGCGATGTCGCCCTTGACCTCGCCGGTCGACAGGTTGTAAAACAACTGGCTTTCGTACGGCAGGTTGGATACGCTGGCGAACTCACCCTCCGTCCGAAGGCTCTGGATGGACTGCAGCAACGTAACACCCAATTCATCGTTGGCACCGATCGTGCGGTTGTAATTCAGGATGTTTTCCAGGGTGTAGCCGAAGTCCTGCTCGTACTGCGTACTGGCATCGGCGGGACCACCCCGGTTGTTGTTGGTGAGGCTACCGTTGAAGGCACCCCTGCGGTAGTAGCGGATGTCGGGACCGAAGTTGGTGGTGAAGACCAGTCCTTCCGCAATGTTCGCCTTCAGGTAGATCGGGGCGAAGATCCGGGTGACGCGGCGGTCGTCGACTACGGCATTCGGCACCAGCTCGGAGAGTGGATTGGTACGGATACCGTCGTTGGTGGGTAGGAAGCGCACCGAACCGTCGTCGTTGTAAGCCACACCGAGTGGGTTGTTGGCAAGGGCCTCGAAGATGGTGGCGGTAGATCCGAAGTTCTGGAGCGAGTTAGATACGGTAAAGGAGATACCAGCCTGGAAAATACGGCCGATCTTCTGGTCCAGGTTCACCCGGGCGGTGAAGCGGCGGAAGTCCATGTTGGAGATGATGCCCTTCTCGTCGAAGTAGCCCAGCGACATATTAAATTGGGTATTTTCGGTACCTCCGCGCACGCCGAGCTGGTGGTTGGTCTGCCAACCGTCGCCGATCACCAGGTCCTGAAAGTCGGTGCTGCGGCCCATCGCGATGCTTTCCAGTTCGGTGGGATCCTGGAAAACGTCCTCATCCGCCGGAATGGCTCCGTTCCAGCCGTCGCGCTGACTCTCGCGCTTGAGGTCGGCGAATTCCGAGCCGTTCATCATGTCTACCGTATTCAGGGCACTGGTGCCGCCGTAGTAGCCGTCGTAGCTGACGATGGTACGGCCGGCCGATCCCCGCTTCGTGGTCACGATGATGACGCCGTTGGAACCCCGGCTACCGTAAATGGCAGTGGCCGCAGCATCCTTCAGGATCTCCATCGACTCGATGTCCTGGGGGTTGATGTCCGCAATGGCACTCGTACCCGAGGTCTGGGGGATGCCGTCGATCACGAACAACGGATCGTTGGAAGCGGAGAGCGAGCGCCGGCCGCGCACCCGGATACTTGGGTTAGCACCGGGTCTTCCGCCGGGGCTTACGATGTCTACTCCGCTGACCTGTCCCTGCATGGCGGTAACCCCGCTGGAGGTCGCGATTTTCTTGATCTGCTCGTCGTCAAGACTGGCAATGGCGCCGGTTACGTCGCGCTTTTTCTGGATACCGTAGCCGACGACCACCACTTCGTCCAGTGTTTCGGCGTCTTCCAGCAGCACGATCTCAAAGGACGTTTGGTTTCCGACCTGGATGATCTGGCTTTCGTAGCCGGTGTACGTAACTATAAGGTGTGGATCGTCTCCGGTAACGTTGATGGAAAAGTTGCCGTCGATATCAGTAACGGTACCGGTATTGGTTCCTTCGATGAGTACGGTGGCCCCGATGAGGGCCTCCCCGGCTTCATCGGTGATGACGCCGGTGACCTGAGCGCTGAGCACGGTAATCCAGCCCCAGCAGAGGAGGAGTAAAATTGTTCGCATGATAACGTTAAGCTAGTGTGAGATAGTTGATTCTTTCGAACCTAGTGAAATTCGAGAATAAATATACCCAATATTAAGACATCCGCAAGATAAAACAAGGAAATACACTTATCTCGGTAACTTTCCTTGCTCCTGCGCGCCGCCGCCCCCCGCCCTGCCGGCCCACTTTTTCACCGGACCACGACGCACGGCAGCCGGTACCCCGAACCCTTCCGTTGGCCCCCTCTTCCCCCCGATCGGCGGCATTTTCTCCGGGCGAAAAGATTACCTTAACTACCCTAATCCCCCTTTCTATGACCAAACAAGTCTGGCTCAATCTGCCCGTCGCCGACGTAGCCACCTCCCGCACCTTCTTTCGCGCCATCGGCTTCCGGGAAAGCCCCCGCCACGCCGGCAACCCCCAACTAGCGGGATTCCTGATCGGCGAACACGATTTTATTGTGATGCTCTTCCCGGAAAGTGAGTTCAAGAACTTCACCCAACTGCCGGTAGCCGATACCAAGCAGGCGTCGGAGGTACTGATCAACATCGACGCCGAAAGTCCGGAGGAGGTGGACAAGATGCGGGACCGGGTCGCCGAAGCGGGAGGCCACATTTACACTCCCCCCACCCTGGTGGAGGGCTTCATGTACCTGTTCTGCTTCGCGGACCCCGACGGCCACCGGTGGTGCGTGATGCACATGGACGAGGCGAAGCTCGCGGGCCGGTAATCCGGCCGATCGAACCGGTGACCTAGAACTGCTTCTGTCCCCCAAATTCCATCGCCTCGCCCTTACCGAAGCCGTAGCTCAGTCCTACGGTCACGAAGCGGCCGCGCTGGCGGTAGTTGTAGAGGTAAAAGTCGGGCTGCGTCGCCTCGCTTTCGTCGATCATGGAGGCAAAGGCGTCGCGGACGCTGACGTTAAAGATCATGCGGCCCTTTAGAATTTTCTTCCGGAGGCCGATGTCAGCGTAGGAGAAGCCAGATACGTTGCCCTGCACCGTTCGGTAGCCCGAGCGCACATTACCGGCTACCTCGAAATCGATGTCCAGGGGCAGCTCGAATTTGGTGACCAGCCGGCCGTTGAACTGCTCGGCGCTGAAGTCGTAGCTCACCCCCTCGAGTTCGGCCGTCCGGTCGAAGGCATTGAAGTTGAAGTCGCCGCTCAGGGTCATCCACTTGGCGGGACGGTACTTGCCGTTCAGTTCCACGCCGTTGGTCCGACTGGTACCCAGGTTGATGGGCTGGGTAACGTTGACGTTGTCCTGGAAGAAGGACACCCGCTCCACGACGTCGGTGGTGTAGCGATGGTAGATGCCGGCGTTCAGGCTAAGGTCGCCGACGATCAGGATACCGGTGACCTCGTAGGAGTCGGTAAATTCCGGCTGCAGGTTCGGGTTGCCCGCCCGCACGTTGAAGTTGTTGCGGATGTTGAAGAAGGGGTTCAGGTCCCACAGCCGCGGCCGGAACACCCGCCGGGAGTAGCCCGCCTGCACGGAGGCCGCCTCGCTGAACTTGTAGGAGGTATGCAGGGTCGGAAACAGGTTGGTATAATTCTGGTCGTTCGCCTCCTGTGTATTGACGAGCACGGTGCTGAGGTCGGTCTGCTCCACCCGCAGCCCCGCCTTAACGCCCCACTTATCGCCCTCGTAGGATGAGGTAACGTAAGCACCCAGCACCCCCTGCTGGAATTCGAAGCGATTGGTGAGTTCGGGCACGAGCTGGAAGTCGTCGTCGATGAAGTCACTCACCGCAAAATCGTTGCCTACGTCGTTGAGTACGTACTGCAGGCCGGTTTCCAGGGTTACCGCTTCACTTACGGGCCGGGTGTAGTCTGCTTTAAAGGTGTACTCCGTCTGCCCGAAATCAGTGCGCGTGAGCTGGTCTCCGAAGAGGGCCTCCCCTTCGCTGGTGTTGGTGGTGAATTCGGACGACTGGTCCTTGGTGAAGCTGTTGCCGAGCGCACTTACGATGAGCACGTGGTCCTTGTCCTCCGCGTCGAATTCCCGCTTATAGTTCAGTTCGTACTGCCACTTCGGGTTGGTGGCCTCGGTGGCTTCGGTGCGCCGCCAGGCATCGGTGAGGTTTCCGGCGGAGTTGATTACGCTGAAGTCGGTGATGGCGTTCTCCGTTTCAATCTCGTAGGCCAGGTGGCCGGTTAGGGAGAGGACGTTGCGGTCGTTGATGTGATAGTCGGTACCGAGGATGAGGTTGTAGAATTGCTCGTTCTTATCGGCCTCGCCTTCGCTCAGAATGGTGGTGCCGCTGCTTAGATCACGGTTGATGCCCCGGTTGTCTTCCGGAAAGGTGCGGTACCCTACCCCGAGCTGTCCGAAGAGATTGAACTTGGCGGTACGGCGGTTTACGCTCAGGCCCAGGCTGTGGTTGTTGGGCGTACCCGTGTTTACCGTTACGGAGCCATTGAGGCCGCGCTGCTCTTCCTTTTTCAGCACGATGTTGATGATGCCGGCGGTGCCTTCGGCCTGGTACTTGGCCGAGGGGTTGGTGATCACTTCCACGCTCTCGATCATATCGGCCGTGATGGTACCCAGCGCGTTGCCGTTGTCGGCGGTCAGGACCGAGGGCTTCCCGTCGATCAGGATCTGTACTCCCCCGCTGCCCCGCAGGTTGATCTGCCCCTCGATGCTCACGGTTACGGAGGGGACGTTGTTGAGCACTTCCAGGGCACTGGCGCCGCTGCTGCTCAGGTCCTTCCCCACGTTAAACACCCGCTTATCCAGACGGAATTCGGTGGTAGATCGCTCGCCGGTTACCAGCACTTCGTCGAGGGTCTCCCCGTCGGGCTTGAGGACGATGGTGCCCATATCCGCGCCACGTACATCCTCCACGCGCGTCGGTGCGAAGCCCAGAAAACTGACTTCCAGGGTTATCCCCGGCTGAGGAACAGTCAGCGTAAAGTTTCCGGCCACGTCGGTCGTTGTTCCCGTCAGCATGTCGCCGTTACTGGGGTCAATGGCCTTTACGGTCGCGAATTCTACGGGCAGCTCGCCGCCACTTTCTACCACCCTCCCCTTCAGTTCGAGACCCTGGGCGCGGACGCAGGTGCAGAGCAACATCAGAAAAGCAATGTAAATGGGTCGGCGCGTCAGTGTGGGCATGGGGTACATAATGTTGGGCGGAATCGGCTTAATTGCACCCCTAAGTTGGGGATAATTACTAGGCCGGACCAGGTCATTCTACGCCTCCCTCAGATAAAACGACCGTTCGGTGATCTAGCCCTACGGTATGGAATCAGTGGTTGCGCCTGACCGCCGTGGTATTTAGACTTTAATTCACACCGTTCACGCGACTACGTCGTACTTTGACTGTAAACTATACATTCCTTATGGCCCGACTGCTGCTTATTGTATTTCTAGGATGGCTCGTCGGCTGTGGAGATGCTCCGCCCGCGAACGAACAGACGGATGCTAGCCGGAAAGCCGTGACCGGGCTAAAGGACGTGGCCCCCTTCCCCATCGGCGGTGCCGTCAGTATCCGCAAGCTCGCCGGCGACACTGCGTTGCGGGCAATTGTGACCACGGAATTTAGTAGCCTCACGTCGACCAATGACATGAAGATGTACAGCATCGCCGCGCGGGAGGGGCAGTTGGATTTTGCCCGCGCCGACTCTACCGTAGCCTTTGCCGAGGCGAATGGTATGCGGATGTTCGGTCACGCCCTGGTGTGGCACTACGGTCTGCCCGAGTACATCACATCCAAGGACCGCGCCGGAATGGAGGCCTTCCTCACCGAGTACATAGATACCGTAGTTACCCATTTCCGGGGGCGGGTTGATGGCTGGGACGTGGTCAATGAAGTGTTTGACACCCGGGGTGGAGAGCTGCGCGCTACCCCCTTCTATACGGCCATGGGGGAAGATTATATTGAGCTCGCCTTCCGGACCGCCCACGCGGCCGACCCACAAGCCAAACTTTTCATCAACGACTTCGGCACGGAGCGCGACACGAGCAAACTGAATGCGCTGGTCGATCTCGTCGTTCGGATGCGCCAGACAGGGGTGCCCATTCACGGCATCGGATTCCAGTGGCACCAGCAAATGCGCGACGATACGGCCGTGATCCGGCAGACCCTGCGGCGGGCAGCCGCCACCGGGCTCCTCCTCCACATTTCAGAACTGGACCTGATCTTCAATACCCACAACGACGCGGCGGGGGGTGGCGTGGAAGAGATCTCGCGCATGACCCCGGAATTGCTCGCCGCCCAGGCCGATCGCTACGAGACCCTGGCGCGCATCTACCGGCAAGAGGTTCCCGCCCCCCAGCGCTACGGCATCACCTTCTGGGATTTTACCGACCGGGATACCTGGATCAGGGGCTTCTTCGATATGAACGACTGGCCCACCCTCTACGATGATGACCTGCAACCCAAACCGGCGTACGATGGATTTCGGCGGGGACTTGAGGAACGATGATCCGGAAGGTTGCCGTATCTTATGGATCGCAACGAGACCGTCCAGATTATGCAGCCATCCGCCCCCGACGCCCCCAAGAACCAGCACCGAGACATCCCCGGCAACCCGTCCACCGCCAAGAGCAGTAGCGTAGCATTGCGGGCCGATGCATCCCCCGATTCACTCCGGGTACTTACCGGTGAGCAGTGGGATTTTTGGAAGGAAAACGGATTCGTTGTAATCAAGCGGGCCATCAGCCGAGATCAGGCGCAGCGCAGCGCCGACTTCCTCTGGGAGTTCGAGGACAAAGACCCGAACGATCAGGAAAGCTGGTACACCGCGCCGCGCGCCGAAATGAAAATGAAGGAGTTGGCGGGGACCGGAATGGTGGAAGTGTACAATCACCAAGAGCTTTGGAACAACCGACAATCCCGGCGGGTATACGACGCTTTCGTCGACATCTGGGGCACCGAAAAACTCTGGGTGACCATCGACCGCGCCAACCTCAATTTCCCTATCCGTCCCGGCTACGAATACAAGGGCTTTATTCACTGGGATTATGACCCCGAGACCAAACCACAAAACGTACAGGGGGTACTCGCGCTGGCCGACCAAACGGATCCCAACATGGGCGGCTTCCAGTGCATCCCCTGGCTATACCGTAACTATGATACCTGGAAGCTTACTCAGCCTACGGATCGCGACCGATTCAAACCCGACACCACGGGACTGGAAGATAAACTGGTAAAAGTACCACTGGAAGCCGGCGACCTGCTCATTTTCAATAGCACCCAACCCCACGGCATCCGCCCAAATCTATCGTCCGACAAGGTCAGAATTGCGCAGTACATCGCGATGGCCCCCGCACAGGAGGAAGACGAAGCGCTCCGCCAGTGGCGGATTACGTCATGGAAGGAGCGCAAAGCACCCGAAGGATACGCCTTCCCCGGAGACCCCCGCAATTACGAGCAGACGCGTTACGAATGCGCTGAGTTGTCGGAGCTCGGCGAGCGGTTGCTGGGGCTTAAAAGTTGGTAGCTTCCCGGGCAACGAAAATCCTCCCTACTTAGTCGGGAAGGGCTCTCGGAAGCCGTCCGCAACGTATCCCTTCACCGCCTCCCAGGCAGGGTGCCGAGAAACAGAAAACCTCCTGCCCGACCGCAGTGAATCTGTGCTCCGACGAAGTCGATCCGTGTTTAATTCGTGGCCATCCGTGGTGAGCCTATTGCCCCGACGAAGTCGATCCGTGTTTAAACCGTGGCCATCCGTGGTGAGCCACTATCCAACAAAGCCAATCCCCTGCTTAGTCGCCAGACCTACTTCCCCGCCCCGGTCAGCACCACCCGTGCGTACCGCGTCAACGAAGGCGAACCACCGTCGGTAACTTCCAGAATCAGGTGGATGGTCTGCCCCGGTTCTATATCGCCGGGAACGGTCACCCGAGCCTCCTCTTTGTTCAGGATCACCATCGCTTCCCCCGGATAAGTTCCCACCTCGCCGTACTGCCACCAGTGGTAGTGAAGCTCATCCCCGTCGGGGTCCGAAGCCCTCGCCTGTAGCATCAGTTTTTGACGGGGCGTAACGCTTATTCGTGTTTCTCCCTCCATTGCCACCACGGGCGGGTGATTGGCATCCGCATAGGGCATGACGCACCAGTCGGCGCGCGCGGCAAAGTCACGCTGCAACTCCGGAAGCCAGCGCGTCTGGGCGTATACTGACTCGTAGGTTGCAGTAAACGGATTATAATCCCGGGCGGCGGGGCCGTCCTCCCACCGGCGATTGGTGGAGTCGGTCGCGACCAGTCTGCCGCCCCATCCGCCCCAGCCCGGGTGCTCGAGGTTGTCGAGCCCCACGTCGACCAGGTGCAGGAAGGCGGGTGAGTCGCCCTCGGAAATGAAGTCGTAGGGTTTGAAGCTGCCCCACTGCGCGCTATCCAGGCGGGTGGGATCCCCGTGGATGTGCTCGTCGTCCCCGGCCTGTTTCTTGCCGTCGCCGTAACTATAGTAGCCGGCGGTGAGGGGACCGTGGTTGTTAATGATGTGTTCACCCATGAATGTTCCCTCCAGCCAGGGCTGCAGGGCCGGGGGCACGGTCGACTGCCAACTGTACGCCAGAGCGGCGAATTGACGGTAGTTGTACAGCACCCGAATGTCCTTCCACTGCGAGGCGACGTAGTTCCGGTAGGTAGCATCCTGGTCCATCACCGTGTAAATAATGGCTTTGTCGCTCACGCGTTCGTAGATCGCGGGCCATTCCGGCGTGTCGGCGTAGGTTTCTTCAATCGATTTCAGGGCCCGGGCGATGGTATTCGTCCCGCCCCAAACTTGCAAGTAGATGGGCCGGGGGTCGGCTTCGTCGAGCAGCCTGTCGCGGATGAAGTCGGACCCCTCCGTATCGTGCTCCATTTCTCCCTCGAATTCGATGTTACCCACCTTCACCAGAGAGAGCAGGTGGTCCGCCGTGGGGAAGCCGTCCGCGTGGGTGGAAAGCACCGGATAGACTTCCCCGTAGGCCTGTATCAATTCCTGCATCCACTGCTCGCCGGGCCAGCGCAGGTCGGTGCGTTCGCCGTACATCTCCCGGGTCATTTCCATTTCCGAGGTCATCGTAGTGCCCTTTCCGTCGCCCTTATAGTGCCACATGGAGCTGCTGTACACCAACCCTTCCAGCTCAAATTCATTGGCATAGAGCAACAGGCGGATGAAGGAGTCGACGTCGTCAATCTCGCCGTCGGTCGTCACGATGGTACGTACGGGCGGGGCCGCGGGTGCCAAAGTGGACGCCAAAAGCAAAACGAATAGGTAGAAAAAGCGGTGCATATTTCCTAATGTTTGTGTTGGTCAGGAAAGGTACGCACTGCCCGGGATGCACAATAAAAAGCCCCCGCCTAATCCGGTGAGGGATGGGCGAGGGCCATGTATTGGGGCTGCCTTACCTCTAGGGCGGTGTCGGTTCGTGGCGTCCCGCCGCAGTGTCGGTTCGTGGCGTCCCGCCGCGGTCACCATCGCCACCAGCCCCCAACCCCGCAAAACGCCGGGAACCAGCGAACCTTGCCGGCGTTAAGCCACTATTATTTGCATTGCACCCGCGACCCCGCCCAATACCTAAGCTGCATGAATCGATCCTTCCCCCCACTATTCCTATTCCTTCTCCTCATCGGATGCGCTAGAAACAGCGAACCAACCACAGTGGCCACCGAAACAGCCGACGACGACTGGTGGAAAGAATCTATCGTTTACCAGATCTACCCCCGCAGTTTCCAGGATACGGACGGGGACGGCATAGGTGATCTGAACGGCATAATCGAACGCCTCGATTACATTGAAAGCCTCGGCGTCACGGCCGTCTGGCTCAACCCGATTTACAGCTCGCCCAACGACGACAATGGCTACGACATCAGCGACTACCGTAACATAATGACCGACTTCGGCACCATGGCCGACTTCGACCGCATGCTCGCCGGTATGCACGAACGCGACATTAAACTGATCATGGACGTGGTGGTCAACCACAGCAGCGACGAGCACGAATGGTTCGTACAGAGCAAAAGCTCGCGCGACAACCCCTACCGCGATTACTACCACTGGTGGCCGGCCGAGAAAGGCGACCCGCCCTACCGCTACAGCCTCTTCGATGCGGAGGGGAATGCCTGGAAGTACGACAGCACGACCGATGCCTACTACCTCCACTACTTCAGTCAGAAACAACCCGACCTCAACTGGTCTAATCCGAAATTACGGCAGGAGGTCTACGACATCATGACCTTCTGGGCGGAGAAGGGCGTCGACGGCTTCCGCCTGGATGCGTTTCAGTTCGCGGCAAAGGACACCACCTACCCGGAGTTTCCGGGCCTGACCGACACCACCTTCATCGATTATTACGCCATGCAGGACGGCCTCCACGACTACCTGCGGGAGATGAACGAGCAGATCTTCTCGAAGTACGGCGTAATGAGCGTCGCCGAGGGGGCCGGCCGCAATTTTGAGGACGCCCACGCGCTGGTCGACGCCGACCGCCAGGAACTCAACATGGCCTATGCCTTCGATGGGGTGGACGTGCCCAAATACGGGGGCTACGCACTGACGACCATGAAGGAAGTTTTCAGCCGGTGGGATGCCGAATTCGCGGAAGACGGCTGGCTTTCCATCTTTCTCTCCAACCACGACCAGGCCCGCATGGTGAGTCGATGGGGCAACGATTCTCCGGAATTCCGGGCACCCTCCACCAAACTGCTCAACACCTTCCTGCTGAGCATGCGCGGTACTCCCTACGCCTACTACGGCGACGAGATCGGCATGACCAACATTGACTTCGACGAGATCGAAGATTACCAGGACATTGCGGCCCGCAACGGCTACACCAAGGCCCGGGCGCAGGGGAAGGATATGGAGCAGTTCATGCGGGAGCTCAATTTCCTGAGCCGCGATAACGGCCGCACGCCCATGCAGTGGACGGAAGGTCCGCAGGCCGGCTTTACCACCGGTACCCCCTGGCTTCCCGTCAACGATAATCATGCGCAAATCAACGTCGCCGCCCAGGAAGACGATCCGAACTCCATCCTGAATCACTTCCGGCAGATGACCCGGCTGCGGCAAGACCATCCGGTGCTCGTCCACGGCAGTTACGAACTGCTCCTACCCGACCACGAGGAGCTATACGCCTATACCCGCGAATGGGAGGGCGTACGAATGCTGGTAGTGATGAATTTCTCGGACGAAGGGGTAACCGTAGATCTACCGGAACTGGAAAATGCGGAGGTGGTGATCGATAACTACGAATCCCTCTCCCGGACCGGTAGCTCGGCCGATCTCAACCCCTGGCAGGCGGTAATTTTATCCCTGTAAAAGGATTGCCGTTCCTACGTACGCGATCTTGCCGAAGTGAAGATCACCGGGGCACCCGGTAGCAAATATCGGGCGAATGCCATTCCGGAGCCTACGGGCATATTAAGGTAGAGACATACCGGATCAGCGGCACCTTGTTCATGATTCTGACGGGCGGCGGTCACTGAGGTATAGGTGGAGAACACCCGTAGTAGACGGAATACCACCAACGTCGGCGGGACCTACGGGTAGGGAAATCCAAAATTTATCCAATATCGGGGCGCACCTTCGGGGAGTTTGACGGATCGATCCCTACCTTAATCGCCCCACCCCACCCCATGAAGATCCTCATCATCGAAGACGAGCCCACCCTGGCGGAATCCATGCGCACCTACCTGGAGACGGAGGGTAACCGCTGTGAACTGGCGCGGGATTTTGACGAGGCCTGGGATAAAACGAGTCTTTACGACTACGACTGCATCCTCGTCGACATCACCCTGCCCGGCGGCAGCGGACTGGAGATCATCCGTAAGCTCAAGGAAGACAATCAGCGCGCCGGCATCATCATCGTATCCGCCAAGGACAGCATCGACGATCGCATCAGCGGCCTCGAACTCGGATCCGACGACTACCTCCCCAAACCCTTTCACCTGGCCGAACTGAACGCCCGCATCAAGGCGCTCGTGCGGCGCAACCAGTTCGGCGGCCAGCAGCACATCGACTACCGCGAGATACACGTGGAGCCCCTGCAGCACGCCGTGACCGTCGGCCAGCAAGACGTACACCTAACCCGCTCCGAATACGATCTGCTGATCTACTTCCTGGCCAACCAGAATCGCGTCCTGACCAAGGAGGCCGTTGCCGAACATCTGAGCGGCGACCAGGCCGACCTGCTCGACAGCATCGACTTCATCTATAGCCACATCAAGAACCTGCGCAAAAAACTCACGGGAGCGGGGGCGGCCGACTACATCCAGTCGATCTACGGACTGGGGTACAAATGGGCACCGGCATGAAGCTTCTACAGCGTACTTCCCGCTATTACCTGGCCTTCGCGGTGGTGGCCTTCCTAATCACCGGCATCCTCCTCTTTAACGTGCTGCGCTACTTCATTGACGAGGAGATGGACGAGCAGGTTGCCGACGCGAGCGTACGACTCGACCATTACCTCGCCCAACTGCCCGAGGTGCCGGAGAGCTTTTACCAGCTGGATGCCGTGATTACGACCCGCCCGGTTGATAAAGTCGTGCTGCCCTTTACCTTTTCCGACACCGTATTTTTCGAGCCCATCGAGCAGGAAATGGAACCCTTCCGCAGCGTCACCTACGACCGCGAGATCAACGGACAGCCGTACCGCATCACGATCTCCCAGCTCAAGGTGGAGAACGAGGACCTGATCGAAGTACTGTTCTTGGTCAGTATGGCCTTTTTCGCCCTGTTCCTGCTGGGCTTTTTCTTCCTCAACCGCTACCTGTCCAAGCGGATCTGGCGGCCATTTTATGCGGCGCTGGCGCAGGTGCAGCGTTTCGACCTGAAGAGCAGGGCGCCTACGGTATTCCCCCCGTCGACCACCGAAGAATTCGATCAGCTTAGCCGTTCCCTCAATACGCTAACGACCAAGATCCGCCGCGACTACTTGGCCCTGCGCCAATTTACCGACAACGCCAGTCACGAATTGCAGACGCCCCTGGCCATTATGCGCAATCAGGTGGACCTGATGCTGCAGACCACCGACCGCACCGAGGAGGATTTCACCCGCCTGCAACACTTCAGCGAGGCGCTGGAGCGCCTGAAGAAACTCAACCAGGCCCTGCTGCTCCTGACCCGCATCGAAAACGAGCAGTACCACGACACGGAGGAGATCGAGCTGGCCGCCCTGATCGACACCAAGCTGAGCCAGCTGGAAGGAATGCGCGATGCCAAGTCCCTATTGCTCGAACGGGAGTTACACCGCACCTGCGTCCGCGCCCATCCCGTGCTGATGGACGTGCTGCTCAACAACCTGCTCAGTAACGCCATCAAACATAATGTGACGAACGGCCACCTTCGCGTCATCCTAAAGGACCGGCAGCTGACCGTGGTCAACTCCGGCCCGCCCCACGATGGCGACACCGACCGGCTCTTCAAGCGCTTTACCAAGGGGAGGGCCGACAACCAGTCGTTGGGGCTTGGTCTGGCCATCGTTTCGGAAATTTGCCAGCACTACGGCTTTCGGATCGACTACCACGCCACCGCCGACGGCGTACACTCGGTAACACTTAACTTCGGTGGCAATACCGCCCCGTTATGAAAAAGCAAAAACGGATCACCCAACGGGCCAGTCGCTACGTCACGCGCCGACTTATTCGGGAGTTGCCGCACAACCGCATCTTTCACAACATCCACCATACCCTGACCGTCTGGCGGGGAACGAAGATGATCGGTAAGGCAATGGGACTGTCCAAGGAGGAGCTGGAGATTGTGTGCCTGGCGGCCATTTTTCACGACACCGGCCACATCGAGTGCTACGTGGGCCACGAAGAGGTAAGCGTCCGCATCGCCCGGGAATGGCTGGAAAAACAGGGATACCCCCCCGCGAAGATCGACCGGGTAAGCGATTGCATCCGGGCCACCTCCATGCCCCAGGATCCCCGCAATAAATTGGAGCAGGTACTGTGTGATGCGGACCTGTTGCACCTTTCCTTCGAGGCCTACCCCGACTACCAGGAAATGCTGCGCCGGGAGTGGCAGCTGGAATTCGGCCTCAAGTACACCGACGAGGACTGGGAGCTGACCAACAACACCTTCCTCGCGGACCACAAGTACTTCACCGACTATGCGCGTCAGGAACTGGAGCCCAGAAAACAGCAACTGAAAGTAGATTGAACGCAACTCCAATAATTCTCCAATGTTGGTCTGCATCTTAAGCACCCTAACCCACCCACCCCGCCGGTCATGCGCTATCCTATAGTTTCCTGGATCTTCACGCTGTTGCTGCTCCTCGGCACGGTACCCCTGGCCGGTCAGCAAGACGGCAAAACGGAAGGGGGGCCGTACTACATTTCGCTCAAGCGCGACCTGCTCTACGGCAGCGCGTCCGTCGGCTCGGTAGCCCTCGGCAGTCTCCTGCGCAGCCGGACGCCGGATATCGTGCTGTCGGACCTGCGGCTCGGCAACATCCCGTCCTTTGACCGCATCGCCACGGAATTCAGCTCCGCCTCGGCCCGTACCCTTTCGGATTACTCACTGTACGCCTCCGCTGCTCTACCGGGTTTACTCATGGCCGGTCGGCGGAGTCGTCGTGAAGCGGGAAAAATCAGTCTGCTGTTTTTGGAGACGATGCTGCTTAACCAGGGTCTGACCGACATCATTAAGTCTTCCGCCAAACGACCCCGTCCCTACGTTTTCGACGATGACCTGGACCCCGCTACCATCATTGGCGGCAACGACCGGGCGGCCTTTCTGTCGGGCCACACCAGCAGCTCGGCGGCGGCGGGATTTTTCTTCGCGCGGGCGTTCAGCGATTACTATCCCGCCTCCCGCCTGAAGCCCTACGCCTGGGTACTGGGAGCGGGCGTTCCGGCCCTGACGGGTTACCTGCGCATCCGGGCGGGGCAGCACTACCCCTCCGATGTACTGGCCGGCTACGCCCTCGGGGCGGTCATCGGGTACGTCGTGCCCGCCCTGCACCGGAGGCCTCCGGGAGGACGGCGGCTGACCGTAGCCCCGAGCGGCGGGGGGATGTATGTTTCCTACCGGTTCTAGGTCATTACCCACACCCGAATTCCGGGGGGCCGGCCTACTTTACCGGCTTTTGTCCAATACCTTCCATACGTTCCCCTCCCGTCCGGCTTAACTTCACGGGATGAACCGTAAAGACTTTCTCAACAACTTGGGCATCGGTGCCGCATTCGCCCTTACGGCCACCTGTTTGGGTGGTTGCAGCAAGGAGGAGGATGAGGCTTTTACCCCTACCCCATCCACTGGAATAGATTTCACGCTGGACCTGAATGCCACCGAAAACGCGCCCCTCGCGACCGACGGCGGCTACGTGGTGCGCAATAAGATCGTAGTGGCCCGCACACTCACGGGCGACTACGTAGCGGCCACCCAGCAGTGTAGCCACGAGGGCAATCTGGCCGTGCAGCTGCGCAACGACGAGTGGTACTGCACCGTACACGGCGCCCGCTATACCCTCGCGGGTGACGGCCTGAATCAGTTCGGTTCCAACGGGCTGACCACCTACAAGACCGCCCTGAACGGCACCGATTTGCGGGTATTTAGTTAGTGAACCCCATTCTAACCCGTACGGTCGTCCTGCTCGGCGCCGTGAGCCTCTTCACCGATCTGGCGAGTGAAATGCTCTACCCCATCCTGCCCATCTACCTCGAATCCATCGGATTCGGAGTTATCGGCATCGGTGTGCTGGAGGGTATTGCCGAGGCTACTTCCGGTCTGAGTAAGGGGTACTTCGGTCAGTGGAGCGACCGCCTCGGTCGGCGACGGCCCTTCGTAGTGTGGGGCTACGGACTCAGTGCGGTGGCCAAACCCCTTTTGGTTCTCTTCCTCTCACCGGTTTGGATCCTCTTCACCCGTACCCTCGATCGCTTCGGCAAGGGGATCCGCACCGGCGCGCGCGACGCCCTGCTTTCCGGGGAGGCGGTGCCGGAAACCAAGGCAAGGGTATTCGGATTTCACCGGTCGATGGATACCCTGGGCGCGGCGCTGGGCCCGCTCGTTGCCCTGATGTTCCTGTATTTCTACCCCGGGCAGTACCGCTGGCTGTTTTTCCTGGCCGTTGTCCCCGGTCTGCTGGCCGTCGTAGCCACCCTACTGCTAACGGAAAAGCCAACCGAACGGGTGGTGGGTGCCCGGCCCGGTTTGTTGGAATTTGCGGGCTACTGGCGGCGTGCCACCCCGGCCTACCGTCGCCTGGTGGTCGGACTAGCGGGCTTTGCCCTCATCAATAGTTCGGACATGTTCCTGCTCCTCTACCTGAAGGATGCCGGTCTGACGGACGTTGCCGTGATCGGGTATTATGTCTTCTACAATCTAGTGTACGCCGTGGCAGCCTACCCCTTCGGCAGCCTGGCCGATCGATTCGGTCCGAAGCGGATGTTTCTCTTCGGGCTGCTCTGCTTCGGGCTGGTTTACGCCATCCTTCCATACGCGGTTTCCTTTTTTGCATTCACCTTCCTATTCCTGATCTACGGCCTTTTCGCGGCGGCGACCGACGGTGTAGCCAAGGCCTGGATCACCCACACCTGCGCCCAGGCCGATACGGCCACCGCAATCGGAGCGTATAGTGCCCTGGCCAGTCTGTGCAGCCTGGTAGCCAGCTCCGCCGCCGGTGGTATCTGGTACGGTTTCGGACCCACCGCGATGCTAACCCTTACCGCCGCGGCCACCGTGGGAATCGTGGCTTACTTCCTCGGTACGCGGGCGCGGTGAACCTTCGCTCCCGCCACGCCTTTATCCCTGCATGCTTGACACCATCGCCGAGGGCTCCAACTGGGCCGTTATCAACAAACCCGCCGGCATTGCCACGGAACGCCACTTTCAGTACGATACGGTAGAGGCGCGGGCGCAGGAGCAGTGGAAACGACCAAGTGCCAAGAAACCGGCGTACGTAGGCATCGTTCACCGGCTCGACCGACCCGTCAGCGGTGCCCTCTTACTGGCCCGCAACAAATCGACCCTGGTGGCGCTGAACGAAGCCTTCGCCGCCCGCCGGATCACCAAAGTCTACTGGGCCGTGACCGACAAGCCACTGCCCGCCGTCACCGGTGACCTGGTCCACTACCTCGGTCGGGAACCAACCCGCAAAAAGGCGTTCGCGAGTACCCGGCCCGTCGCCGGCGCCCAGGAGGCAAAACTGAGCTACCGACTCCTCGCCGGGTCAGGAAATAGCTACCTGTACCAGGTCGTTCCCATCACCGGCCGGTTCCACCAGATCCGGTGCCAGTTGGCTGCGGCCGGGGCACCCATCACCGGCGACCACGCTTATGGTTCCCTGCGTCCCCTGGGCGATCACGTCATCGGTCTTCACGCGCGCCAACTCAACTTTACCGACCCGAAGTCGGGGGAGGCAATTGAGGTTACCGCCCCCACCCCCGAATACTGGCCCGTAGCGACCGAGCAACCGTAATTTGTCTATTTTGACGGGGTGAAATCGCACCCCCTTCCTTTCCCATACGGCCTCACCTGCCTGCTTCTACTCTTCGGGCTGAGTGCCTGTACCGATCCGGTCGTACCGACCTATCGTTACGAAACCGGTTTTCTGTTGGTCGACGGTCGCATTACGGACCAGCCCGGATACAGCCAGGTTGCCATTCGGCGCAATACGGTGCTGTTCGGCCAGTATACCCTTGGTCCGGTAACCGGCGCGGTGGTGAGCAGCCTGGATGACCAAGGTCAGCGCACCGAATGGGTCGCGGTAGACAGCGGTGGCCTCTACGTCCCACCTAATGATTTCGTGGCCCAGCCGGGGCGCACCTATAGCCTGAGCATCGCGACACCGGAGGGGGAAGTCGTCGAATCCGACCCGCAGCAACTTCCACCGGCGGTGCCGTTCCTTAATCCGCGCTACCGCTTCGAGCAGGAGGGTTACTTCAGTACGTCGCGTAACCGTTTCGTGCCCACCTTTACGTTTCTGGTCGACGTCGAGGACCCACCGGGAGAGGAGAATTTTTACAAGTATCGCTACCGTACCTGGGAGTCCATCGCGGTTTGCGCAACCTGCCGCAGGTCGCGGTACCGCAACGGGGAATGCATCGAGGGGCCGGGAACGAACTTCGTCAACCGGTGGGACTACCTCTGCGACCTGCCCTGCTGGATCAGCACCCTGGGTCAGGGAAGTAGCATCATGAGTGATGCCCTCAGCGACGGTCGGCGCATGACCGGAGTGGAAGCCGGTCGACTGGATTACGAGCGGCCCGGGGGATTGCTCTTCGAGATCGAGCAGGCCAACATTTCCAGGGACGCGTACGAGTTTGGACAGGTCGTCGAGAACCTGTCGGAAAACAGCGGAGGGCTTAACGCTCCCCTACCCGCCCCCCTGATCGGCAACCTGAGGGACCGGAGTGACCAGCGCACCGATGTCCTGGGATTCGTCAGCGTGGAGGCCGTTACGGTCGACCGCGTCTACTTTAATCGCGACACGGTAGACGGAACCTCACTGCCCTACGACGGGCAGATCATCCTCGAGCCGGTGCTGCCGAGCCCACCCGCCGCCCCCTGCACCGGCGGCAATCGGACCCCGGTGCGCCCCTTCGGTTGGCCCGGCTAGCTACTGGGTTCGTTCCCTGCTCCTGCGCGCCGCCGCCCCCTTTGTTCCCCTTATTTCCTACCCTATGCGCTTATTCCTTTCGGTTCTACTTCCGCTCCTGAGTGTCTGCACGGTCCACGCCCAGCTCCATCCGGTGGTGGTACATACCGTGGAGGAGGGACGACCCCTCACCTACATCAATGTGCGCGTAGTAGAAACGAACACCGGAGGGACCACCGACGCCGCGGGAAATTTACGGCTGGAACTGCCCCGTGGCCGCTATACCCTGGAGGCCAGTTTTCTGGGCTACGAGACTACCCAAACCGGCATCAACGTACCTACCGAGGCAGCGATCACCCTGAACATGCGCGCGGAAATTTCCCAGCTTGAGACGGTGACCGTAAAAGCAAGCGACATCAGTCAGCGACTGGACCAGCCCCAGATGGGAGTGGAACGACTTACTATCAAGGACATCGAGGTGCTGCCCGTAGCCCTGGGAGAAGTGGACGTGTTCCGGGGGCTGCAACTCATATCCGGCGTCAACTCGGCGGGGGAGGCAAGCAACGGCCTGAGCATCCGCGGCGGCACCATCGACCAGAACCTGATCCTGCTGGATGGGGCGCCGATCTTCACGCCCACCCACCTGTTCGGCTTGTTTTCGGTCTTTACCCCGGATGCCATCGGGGGGGTGGACCTGTACCGGGGGAACATACCCGCGCGATTCGGAGGGAGGGTTTCTTCCATACTAGACGTTCGATCGAGAACACCCAGTGCCGAAAAGCTGCGCCTACAGGGGGGAGTCGGTCTGGTATCGAGTCACCTGAGCGTGGAAACCCCAGTGACCAAGGACCGGAAACTGGCGGTGCTGGTAGCCGGGCGGGCGGGATTCAATGATTTTGCCTTTAAACTCGTCGAGCGGCTTAAGCGAACGCGCAGCAACTTTGTGGACGGAACCCTGCGACTGCGGTACGTGGCCAGTGAGAAAAACATCTATTCCCTGTCGACTTTTTACAGCAAGGACTTTTACGAGGTAAACCTACTGACGGCCTTCAGTGGAATCGTGGCGGAAAGCAACCAGAACGACTACTATACCTTCAATAATACCCTTGACTGGCTTCGGATCGTGAGCGATCGCACCAGTCTTCAACTGCGCCTGGTGGCTTCCGACCACCGTCCGAAGGTGATCTTCCCACAGCGTGCATCCGAAAACGTGGTGGAGTATGCCTCCCGCATCCGGTACAAGAGCGGGCAGCTCACCCTCGATTATCGCTCCGGAGGTGATCACCATCTTTCCGGCGGGCTCCAATTGATCCATTACGACCTGAATCCCGGCCAACTGGATCCGGGGGGATCGAGCTCCGTACAGGCCATTAGTCTGCCCGGTGAGCAGTCCGCTGAGTTGAGCTTGTTTGCCGAAGATGTATGGGAAATCAGTGACCGACTGACCTTTTCCGCCGGCCTGCGCTACACCCAGTTCCTGCAGCTCGGTCCGGGAGAACAACGGTTTTACAGCGATCCCGAGGACGTGCGTCGACAAACCCGGACGGGGGCGGTGGAATACGGCGGCGGGTCGGTCATGCAAACGTACGGGGGGCTCGAACCCCGCCTCGGAATGAACCTAAAGGTGACGCCCACTCTAAGTCTGAAGGCGGCTTACGCCCGGAGTAGCCAGTACCTGCACAATATTTATAACTCCACTACACCCCTCCCCTCCAGTCGCTGGAAGGTGTCGGATGAGCTCATCCGTCCCCAGCGTTCGGCACTGTACAGTGGCGGATTATTTTGGTTGCCGGGTGAGGGGAAGTACGGGTTCAACCTGGAAACGTATTACCGCTATACCGACAACATGCTGGAGTACCGTCCGGGAGCCGACTTCTTCCTCAACCCCGCCGTAGAAACCGCCCTTCTGCAGGGGGTAAACAAAGCCTACGGCGTTGAGATTGGCATATCGCGCGAGCATGGCTACCTCAAGGGGATGGTCAACTACGCCTACGCGCGCACCCTGAACCGGGTCGATGGCAGCAGCTTTGCGACCAGCGTCAACCGGGGCGAGTGGTACAGCGGATACTTCGACCAACCCCATACGCTGAACCTAAACCTAACGCTGGACGATGAGCGGACGAACCGCTTGAGTTTCAACTTCGTGGCCCAGAGCAACCGGCCGTATACCGTGCCCAACGGCTTTCTTACCGTCGACCAGCAGACCCTGCCCATCTTTCTGGAGCGGAACAACGACCGGCTGCCGGTGTATCACCGCCTGGACTTCAGTTGGACCATCCACAACCCTAAGATGGTGAAGAAGCGGTGGGTGGGCGACTGGACCTTTACCGTCTACAATCTGTACGGCCGCAAGAATGCCTATAACATCTACTACACCCCACGCGACGCCGGCAGCCCCAGTGACGTGTTCGGCTCCAGTCCGCTGGGCAGTTATCGGTTGACGATCTTCGGTGCACCGATCGTCAGTTTAACCTATAATTTTAAGTTCGAGTAGACAGCGAATACGGGGTGCCGCTCGTTTGGCATATACAATTTAATAGAGCCTGCCTAACGTATGACAAAATTTATGTTCGAATGCTTTGCGCTTTCCACTATAATTCCCAAATTGTTGCTGCCAAGAAGATTGTCTGCGAAATCGTTGGTTGCTAGTATTGAAATTTAACGTCACCAAACCCATTCTCCGGTATTTTCATCTCCGACCACTCCCGTGGAGCAGTCGGTGCGTACGCCTGGAGGAATAACCCGTGCTTTTACGACATTCGGCACCTGCGCTTTACGACACTCATCTGCTTACGGTCATCCACCGATCGACAAATTCGGTTGCTGCCGTTCGCCAGCACTCTTAATTATCTTTGATCAATCACTAATTATGAGAGTTTTATACCCTGATTTACAAAGGGACAACTGGAGACGCTTCAGAATCCTTGGTATCGGCTTACTGAGCCTCGTCTGCTCGGGATGGCTTGCCGCCCAGACCGTTACCGGAACGGTTTACGATGAAACCGGTGTCGGTCTGGTGGGTGCCACCGTGCTCGTAGAAGGCACCACCACCGGCACCGTCACGGACATCGACGGCAGCTATTCGGTCAACGCTAATGGCGGAAGCGCGCTGGTCTTCTCGTTCACCGGCTATCTCTCCCAGCGTGTGCCGATAGGTACCCAAAGCGTGGTGGACATCACGATGGAACCTGACGTAGCCATTCTGGACCAGGTGGTTGTGACCGGCTATAGCCAGCAACGCAAGGGCGACATTACGGGAGCCGTGGCGGTGTTGGACACCGACGAGCTGACCGGTATTGCGGCTTCCTCCGTCAACCAGCAGTTGGAGGGGCGCGCTACGGGGGTGCAGACCTCGACTTCCGGACAGGCCGGAGCGGGCACCAACATCCGCATTCGCGGCATTTCCTCCTTCACCAGCAACGATCCACTGATCGTAGTGGATGGAGTACCCCAGTTGAACAACTACCTCAACAACATCAACCCCCAGGACATTGCCAGTCTGCAGATTTTGAAAGATGCTTCAGCCGCTTCGATCTACGGTACCCGCGCCTCCAACGGGGTAATCATCATCACCACCAAGAAGGGGGTATCCGGTAAGCCAAAGATCACCTACGATGCCTACTTCGGCGTTCAGGGCCACGAGCGCGGATTCAATGACTTCCTTATTCAGAATACCCAGGACTACGCAAACGTGTTCTGGGATCAGTACGCCAATGTTGGTTCTACCCCGCCCTCCAACATATACGGTATGGGAAGTCGCCCGGAGATTCCCAACTACATTTTCCCGGATCGCGAGGACGACGGCAGCCAGCCCAACATCGACGAATCGACCTACAGCTTTCCCAATAACCTGATCGTTCGCGCCAACCCCAATGGCACGGACTGGTGGGATGCCGTTTTCGATCCGGCTCCCATTACCGACCACACGCTGGCGATCTCCGGAGGAACGGACGCCGGCACCTACCGCATCTCGGCCAACTACCTCAACCAGCAGGGAACGATGATCGAGACGTACTTCAAGCGTTACTCCATCCGCGCAAACTCCCAGTGGACGCTCGGTAAGGTGACCATCGGCGAGACCCTCAACCTTTCCCGGGTCGAGTCGGTCGGTGTACCGGGGGGTACCCAGAACGAGCAGGGCACCCTGATGCAGATCGTGAAGGAGCAGCCCATCATTCCGGTCTACGACGTAGGAGGGAATTTCGCCAGCGGTAAGGCCAACGGCCTCTCCAACGGTACCAACCCCGTCGCCCGCCTGGTCCGTAACCGGGACAACGTGGGAGAATACGACGCTGCCATCGGTTCCCTCTTTGCGAGCATTGAAGTCATCGACGGGCTGACGCTGAAAACCAACTTCGGATTGAACTACTCCGTCGGCGGAGCTCCCAACTTTCAGTTTCCCACCTTCGAAAACTCCGAGCCGACCACCATCAACAGCTTCTCCGAAAACCTGAACCGCAGCTTTAATTGGGTGTGGACCAATACGGCGAGCTACAATAAGATCTTCGACGAGCGCCACAACTTGAACTTACTGGTGGGTTATGAGTCGCTCAACGAGCGTTTCCGCAGCATCAGTGGATCCTACGCCCAGTACTTCCTCACCGACCCCAGCGTACGCTACCTCAGCGGCGGGCTGGCCAATCCCGATACCCGGCAGTCCAACTCGGGGGGCAGCGAACACACCCTACTCTCCACCTTCGGTCAGGCCAGCTACACCCTCGACGGAAAGTACCTGGTCACCGCAACCATCCGCCGCGACGGATCCAGCCGTTTCGCGGAAGACAATCGCTACGGGGTGTTCCCCTCCGCCAGCATCGGCTGGCGCATCTCCGGGGAATCGTTCCTCAGTGACGTCAACTGGTTGTCTGACCTGAAACTGCGCGTTGGCTACGGTACGGTCGGCAACGAAAACATCGGCAACTACCGTTTCGTCAACCAGTTCGGTGGCAGTACCGCGACCACGTTCTACGCCATCAACGGAGGGAATACCCTGCGGACGGGATACACCGCCACGGCACTGGGTGACCCGACGATCGGGTGGGAAGAGAAGCAGACGACCAACGTCGGCGTTGACCTATCCATTCTCGACGACAAGTTGAACGTGGTGCTGGACCTTTACCAGTCTACGACCAACGACCTCCTGTTCAACCCCGCCCTGCCCCTCACCGCGGGCACGGTCAATCCTCCCTTCGTGAACATCGCCGAAATGGAGAACAACGGTTTCGACCTGGCCGTAAACTGGCGCCCGGACGTCGGCCCAGTTAAGTTCGACATCGGACTTAATCTTTCACAGTACCGCAATCAAATCGTGCGGATCGACGGAGACTCCGACGTGTTTTCTCCCCGCGGCGCACCCGAGGTCCGCACCGCTACCGGTGACTACATCGTCAACCGCGTCGGTTCCAGCATTGGCACCTTTTACGGACTACAGTGGGACGGCATCTGGCAGAGCCAGGCGGAGATCGATGCTGCCAACGCCATTGATGGCGACCCGTCTACCGACTTTATGGCCAACGCCGCACCCGGACGCTTCCGGTGGGCCGACGTCAACAGCTACGACCCGGAAACCGGTGAACTCACCGGTCGGCCCGACGGCCTGATCAACGACGCCGACCTGACCGCCATCGGCAATCCCCACCCCGACTTTACGGCCGGACTGAACCTGGGTGCCCGCTACGGCAATTTCGACTTAAGTGCCTTTTTCTTCGGCAGCTTCGGAAACGATATCCTGAATACCACCAAGCAGTTTACGATTTTCCGCCAGTTCAACACCAACGCCGACGTGCGAGTAGTGACCGACAGCTGGACGCCCCAGAACATGGACACCGACATTCCCCGCCTGGACATCAACGACGCCGAAAGTCGGCGCCTGTCTTCTTACTACGTAGAGGACGGCTCCTACATCCGCCTCAAACAGCTGCAGCTTGGCTACACCCTGCCCGGCTCCGTGGGGGGCAACATCCTGAGCAAACTGCGGGTCTACGTTCAGGCCCAGAACCTATTTACTATTACCGACTACTCCGGACTCGATCCGGCCCTGTCTAGCTTCGACGTAAGCGGTCAGGATGCCGATGACCTTTATATGGGAATAGACTACGGCAACTATCCATCGACCCGCATCATCATGTTCGGAATCAATGCCGGCTTCTAATCCCAAAACTATCCACGCAATGAAAATTATTAGCTATTTATCCGCGTTGTGCTGTCTGGTTCTACTGGCCTGGTCGTGCAGTGAGGATTTTCTGGACACTCCCCCGCAGGGCGTGCTGGCGGAATCCAACCTGACGGCCCAGGAGGGTATCGAGGCGGCGCTCATCTCCGCCTACACCCGCCTCGACGGCTGGAACAACGACTGGGGCAACAACGCCTGGGGCGGTGCCGCGAGCAATTATCTGTTTGCCAGCGTCCCGTCCGACGACACCCACAAGGGCAGTGAACCCGCCGACGGCGTAGAAGCCCAGCAGGTCGAACTTTACCAGTGGAATCCGAGCAACCCGGACTTTCAGTCTAAGTTCCTCTTCATGTACGACGGCGTGCGGCGGGCGAATGAGACCCTCTCCCTCCTCGCCGGCAACACCGACATCAGTGATTCCGACCGCAACCGCATCGCCGGGGAAGCTCGCTTCCTGCGCGGTCACTACCACATGGAGCTCTGGAAAATATGGAAGAACGTTCCGTATTTCTCCGAAGCGGACGAAGACCTGCGTAAGCCCAACGACCAGGACATCTTCCCCCTCATCGAGGCAGACCTGACGGAGGCCGCCAACTTACTACCCACCAGTCAGAGCGACGTCGGGCGCGCCAACTCCCGTGCGGCCAACGCACTGCTGGGCAGACTGTACATGCTGAACAACGACTACAGCTCCGCGGAACAAGCCTTCAACAAGCTGAGTGGTTTCAGCCTCAATGACTGCTTCCACGATATGTTCACCCTGGAAGGGGAGAACGGTCCGGAGATGATCTTCAGCGTACAGGCCTCGGTCAACGACGGCACTTCCGACGGCGCCAACGCCAACTTTTCCGAACGCCTCACCTTCCCCCACGCCGGCTCGCCCTTCGGTTGCTGCGGCTTCAACCAGCCCACCCAGAACCTGGTGAACGCTTACCGGGTAGACGGCAACGGCCTGCCGCTGCGAGACAATACCTTCGATACCAATCCTACCCCCGACCAGCCCGTCGATCCCCGCCTCGACTGGACGGTGGGTCGCGACGATGTCCCATTCCTGAACTGGGGCAAGCACGCTCCTTCCTGGATTCGGGACCGCGAGTACTCCAGCGAGTACAGCGGCAAGAAGTTCAGCCACGACCTGGGAGAGGAATCTAGCGTAGGCTGGACCTCCAACCAGCTTACGGCCGTGAATATCCCCATCATCCGGTACGCCGACGTGCTGCTCTACCAGGCAGAGATCGATGTTTCCGCCGGCCGCTTAGAGGATGCCCGGGCAAAGGTGAACATGATTCGTGAACGCGCCGGCAACTGCGCTCAGGGAAGCGACAACATTCCCGTACCGCTCGACGATCCCGTCATCACCTGGGCCACCTACAGCGTAGAACCCTACACCCAGCCGTGGACGGACGCCGTCGCAGCGCGTGAGGCAGTTCGTCTGGAACGCCGCCTCGAGTTGGCCCTGGAGGGTCGCCGCCTGTTCGACCTTCGCCGCTACGCCATTCACGACAACTCCAACTACTTCGTGGAAACCCTCACGGACTATCTGGCGGTGGAAAAGACGCGGCGCCCGTTCCTGCAACAGGCAAATACACCTACCACGGATAACTACTACTTCCCCATCCCCTCCACTGCGATCTTGCGCAGCCAGGTTGACGGGGTACCGACCCTGCGCCAGAACCCGGGGTACTAAACCCGCACATCTTTTCGCCACGGCCTCCCTTCGGGATCGTCGACAACTACTTACAAAGCCCTCCGATACCGCATCGGGGGGCTTGTAATTGTCCCCATGAGCAACCGCCTAATCCTTTCGTTTGGCCTACTCGTCCTTTGCGTGTTGTTGTTCGGAAGGTGCCAGCGTGATACTCCCCCGCCCCACCCCGGCCAGTTGCTGGCCACGACTTACTGCGCGTCCTGCCATCAGTTGCCCACCCCCGATCAGCTGACCCGGGAAATCTGGACCGATGAGGTGCTGCCGAAAATGGGGGCCTTTTACGGCATCTACGAAAGTTACCCTCGCCGGTACTTCCTGGAAAACCCAGACAATGCTCCCTACGTAGATCACCTCTACCCGGAGCAGCCCGTGATGGACACCGCCGACTGGCACCAAATCGTCGATTATTTCGTGGGCCAGGCGCCGGACCGCCTGTTGGGAAGCAAAGCCCCCCAGGACCTGCTCCAGCTCAGGCTATTCCGGCCGGTACCCATATACGACTCTACGACCACCACCGCTCCCTACACTACTCTGCTCCAATTCGACACCCTTCACCGTCACATTATCACCGGCGGCCCCGGCAGAGGGTTGCGCACCTTTACGGCCGACCACAACCTGCTATCGACGAATCCCCTCACTTCAACCCCCAGCGATCTTGACGTCGCTACGGGCCAAGTTTTGCTGATGGGTAGTCTACTACCCTCCGATATACCCCGCGGCAGTCTAACCGATCTTGCTGGCACCCGCGTCCCCGCCTTCCCGGATTCCCTGGCACGCCCGGTACAGATGGTGCAGTTGGACCTGGATCAGAACGGACGCTTAGAGACCGTTGTGGCGGAGTACGGCAATATGGTCGGCTATCTGAACAGCTACGAACTCACGGAGGAAACCGGCACTTACCGGAAATGTACCCTACAAAACCAAGCCGGGGCGTTACGGCTGCGGGTAGCCGACCTCGACCGGGACGGACACGACGACCTGCTGGTGCTCTACGCCCAGGGCAACGAATCGGTGATCGCCTACCTCAGTAAGCCCGGAACCTTTGAACGCAGGGAACTCCTCAGTTTCCCGGCGGTTTACGGCTCCTCCGACCTGGAAGTAGTGGATTTCGACGGGGATGGCGACCTGGACCTGCTGTGTACCAACGGCGACAATTTTGACTACCAGCCCATTCCCAAACCCTATCACGGAATCCGCATCTACCTGAACGACGGCGAAGGCCACTTTTCCGAAGCCTACTTCTACCCCATGGATGGTGCCTACGACCTTGCCGTCGATGACTTCGACCTTGATGGGGACATGGACATCGCCGCCATTGCTTACTTTATCCCCCCCAGTCTCCGTGCCACGCGCAGTTTCGTTTTTCTTGAGCAACAGGATCGTGGGGGCAGCGAGCTGTCCTTCACCGCGGCATCCTTCGTCAAGGAATCCGACCAACACTACCTGACCATGGCGGCGGGGGACGTAGACGCCGACGGAGATACCGATCTGCTGATCGGCAGCTTTGCCGCTTACCTGCCCGACGGATTACGGGGGCAGCCGTCTACCGTCACCCAGGCCCCCGTGTACATCTACCTGGAGAACCTCGCCCGCTAACGGACCTTGTACGCTGCATGACCACTCCTTCAGAATTAGTGGTGTGCCTTCAATCAGCCGGTGCTTTTTGTTAATTTACCCCGACAACCTTTTTACATGCCTATTCTACGTAGTTGGTCGATTGTCCCGTTGGTCCTTGCTGTAAGTGCAATCGGCTTATACACGGGTTGTCGGCCGTCGTCGGATGCATACACAAGCCCCGAGGCCCCACTGTTCTCCACCCTCACCGCCCGGGAGACCGGCATCGATTTCATCAACGAGGTCACCGATGGCGAGGGCTACAACGTCCTGTCCTACCGCAACTTTTACAACGGTGCCGGGGTGGCCATCGCCGACCTGAACGGGGACGGTATGAATGACCTCTACTTCACCGCCAATCAGGGCCCAAACCGGCTCTACCTCAATCGCGGCGACTGGAAGTTCGAGGAAGTGGAGGGCGGGGCCGCAGGAGCAATGTCCTGGAGTACCGGGGTGAGTGCAGTGGACGTGAATGCCGACGGGCGCATTGATCTGTATGTCTGTAATTCCGGTGATCCGGCGGGGCAGCATCGCTCTAACGAACTCTTCATCAACCAGGGCAACGACGATCGCGGGATACCGATCTTCCGGGAAGCAGCTGTGGAATATGGCCTCGACGATCAGGGGTTCAGCACCCACGCCGCCTGGTTCGATTACGACAAAGACGGTGACCTGGACGTCTACCTGCTCAACAACTCCTACCTGAATCCGCAGGTTATCGACCCCAGTGGGGACAACCGCAGTCGGCGCGATCCCGAAGGGGGGGACAAACTCTTCCGCAACGACTCCGCCCCCGGGGGCCAGCCGCACTTCACCGACGTATCCGAGGAAGCCGGCATCTATGGATCCCGCATCGGGTTCGGTCTCGGCTCCGGACTGGGCGACTTCAACGGCGACAACTGGACCGACCTGTACATCAGCAACGATTTTTGGGAGCGCGACTACCTCTACATCAACCAACGGGACGGCACCTTTCGCGAAGAACTCATCGACCGAATCGACCATGTATCCATCTCCTCCATGGGTTCCGACGTCGGCGACCTCGACAACGACGGGGACATGGACATCTTCAGTACGGACATGCTGGCCGCCGACAACCAACGCCTGAAGGCTTCGACCGTATTCGACACCTACACCTCCGCCGGCATCCGCTACGAAGCAAACTACCACCACCAGATCCTGCAAAACTGCCTGCAGGTCAACGACGGCACCGCCAACTTTAGCGAGGTGGCCCACTTCGCCGGAGTAAGTGCAACCGACTGGAGCTGGGGGGCGCTGATTTTCGACATGGACCTGGATGGACGGAAGGACATCTTCGTGGCCAACGGCATCTACCGCGATATCATGGACCTCGACTTCAGCGACTTCATTGACGATAAGGATCGCGTGAAACAGATGGTGATCGACAAGGGCCGCTACGACTGGCGGGATTTTGTCAACCTGATGCCCCACAATGATCAACCGAACTATGCTTTCCTCAACCGGGGCGACCTACGATTTGAGAATAGGTCCTACGAACTGGGCCTGGGCGAACCCTCCTTCAGCAACGGGGCCGCCTACGGCGACCTGGATGGAGACGGCGATCTGGACCTGATCGTAAACAACTTGAATCAGCCCCCGCTGGTGTACCGCAACGGTGCCCGGGAGGCCGGTCAGCATAGCCTGGTGGTACGCCTGCAGGGACCCTCCACGAATCCCCTGGGTATCGGGGCGACCGCAAGACTCATCACTGCCAATCAAACCCAGGTGCTCGAGCAGTATCCTACCCGGGGCTTCCTCAGCACCGTGGGTCCGGAGCTCATTTTCGGTGTCGGAGCCGACGAAAACCCCACCCAGTTGGAAGTTCGCTGGCCCGACGGACGTGTTTCCCGGGTAGACCACCCCACCGTTGATGGCGTGACGGTGGTCGATCATGCCGGGTCAATTGATGCAGAGATAGTCCCCCCTGCCGTCGAAGATCAGACGCTCTTCGTCGCCGCCGACGCTTTCGACGTTCCGCCCACGCACGAGGAACCCTTCTTCAACGACTTCGACCACGAGCGGCTGTTGCTGCGTAAGCTTTCGGATCCCGGGCCCAAGATCGTGAAGGGCGACGTCAACGGAGACGGGCGGGAAGACTTCCTGCTGCTCGGCTCCGCCAACGATCCGGATAAGCTATATTTTCAGGAGGCGGACGGCAGTTTCCGGCGCGTAGCCAACGCCAGCCTCGAGCAGTCGGCCCCCTTCGAAAGCAGTTGCGGGGCGTTTTTCGATGCCGACGGGGATGGCGACGTCGACCTCCTGGTGGGTAACGGGGGCAACGAACTGGCCCGTGGCTTCGACGCTTACGTAGTCCGCTACTACGAAAACCTCGACGGCACCCTCGTATACAATCCCGTAATGGCTCCCCAGGCCGGCGGCGAGATAAGCTGCATCGTTCCGGAGGATATCGACCTGGACGGTGACATCGACCTGTTTATCGGCGGGCGGGCCGTACCGGGCAATTACGGACTGGTGCCCCAGTCGTTTCTCTTCATTCGGGAGGGGTCGCAGTGGGTAAACAGTACGCCCCGCGACATCGCTACCGCCGGTATGGTGACCGATGCCGTATGGAGCGACCTCAATTCAGACGGGCGACCCGACCTGATCATGGTAGGCGACTGGATGCCGGTTACGGTAGCCTTTATGCTGAATGACGCCAAGATCAGCAGCATCTTCGAAGTACCTAATTCTTCCGGCTGGTACAACGCAATCGCGGCGGCGGACCTGGACGGTGACGGATTGGAAGATCTCGTTGTCGGAAACTGGGGGTTGAACAGCAAATTTCGTGCCTCCGCCGAGCGTCCGCTGCGCTTGCTGACTAAGGATTTCGACCAGAACGACAAGTCGGAATTCATCATCGAGTGGTACCCTCCGGCCGACGCAAGGCGTTATCCCTTCGCCCAGAAGAAGCAACTTCACGAACAACTTCCCGGTCTCCGCAAGAAGACCCTGAAGTACGAGGATTACGCCCGGGCGACCTACGAGACCCTCTTTACCGAAGAAGAACGGCAGGGTGTAATTGAGCGCGGAGCGCAGCAACTGCAGAGCTGTGTAATCTGGAACAAGGGGGAGGGCAAGGTCATCACCGAACCCCTACCCTGGCAAGCTCAGCTGAATCCACAGTTTACCATCGCGATCGGTGACGTAAATGGCGACGACCGGCCCGACCTCTGGCTCGGGGGCAACATTTACGGCCTATCCCCCCAGGTGGGACGTGCCGATGCCGGCCGTGGGACTCTTCTGCTGAATGCCGGCGACCGCCAGTGGGAATACGTCGAACCCACCCGGGCGGGCATCAACCTGCAGGGCCAGGTACGGGATGCCCAGTGGCTCGACTTGGCCAACGGTGGACAAACGCTGCTCATCGCCCGTAACGATGCCGAGCTCAAAGCCTTCCGGATCAACAAACAGACGAGCCGTTGACCCAAATTGCTCCTTGCCACAATCTCCCTGCACCTGCGCGCCGCCGCCCGAACTAAGTGTTGTGGCGCGACCAAAAGTGTGTACCAACTGGACGGGAACGGTGGCCGCAGTACCTTTACTCTTGTGGGAGAGGAACGTCGCACCAACCGGCTGAGCTTTTAGCGGAACAAGTCGGCCCCACTGACATTGTTATCAAACGTATGCGTTACCCCATTTTTATTACTCTTCTGCTGAGTATGCTTGGCTGTCAGGAGCCGGTTCCCGTGGCATCACTGGGTGATATTATCGCTCCGTCGGTCGCGGGGGAGGAATCCCTTCCCATTGTCTACCAGCACTATGATGAAATTGCTCCCATATTTAGCCAGCGTAACGACACGACCTACGTCATCAATTTTTGGGCTACCTGGTGCAAACCGTGCCTGGAGGAACTCCCCCTGCTGAACAGTCTGCAACGGCAGTACGACGATGCCGCGCTGCGGGTTGTTTTGGTAAGTTTGGACACCGAGACTCGCGCTATCGCCCGCATCCCGGAGTACCTCAATCGGCGTGGCATCGACCTGCCCACTATAGTGCTGACCGACGAGCGGCCAAGCTGGATGCGCGACCTCGACGGGAACTGGAACGGGGCGCTGCCCACCACTTTCATATACCGGAACGACTTGCGCTACATCTATCGCCGCAATTTCCGTACGCTGCCCGATGTGCAGGAAGCCGTCGCTCCCCTAATTGGCCTGTAGCCGACTTTTCCCCCTGGCTACGGCAAATTACATGGGTGAATTTGCTATTTTGGAGGAATAATCGCAACGAATATGCGGCACCTCTACCTCCTCTTTCTATTTTGTCTGCCCTGTCTCCTTCCCGCCGAATCCTACCGAGGGTTTCTGCTCACCAAGGACGGGCATCAGCTCACGGGCTACCTCAACGTACTGCAGTATTCGCCGGGGGGCAATCTCATCACCTTTACCAACGACTTCGGCGACGAGTACCAGATACACCCCTTCCTCGTCAGTGGGTTTGGGTTTAACTACAACGGCGAGGCCATGCGGTTCGTAAGCCGGCGGCACGAGGGCATGTGGTATTTCCTGCAGGAAGAGGTTCGCGGTCGGGTCATCAGCCTTTTCCGCCTCCCTAGGGGCACCGGTCGTTGGGTAGACGACAGTATGCTGCGGATGTTTCGGGAGCAGCCCCCCGAATACTACCTGGAGTACGGCCAGGGGCAGTTCCTGCCGATTCCCCGCACCGGCTATAAGCGTAGCCTGCGCGACTTCTTTCGCCAGGCCAGTCCGGACTTGGCCGAAAAGATCGGTTCTCGCGGTTACCGCTACCGGAACATGAATAGCATCGTTTTGGAATTTAATGAGCGCAGTGCCCGGAGGCGGCGCAGGCTTTAAGCAGACTCAACCACGCGCCAACCCTTCCGGAGGAAAGGCGTTAGCATAGGGTCGGGTCTACCAACCGGCCGGTTACACCATTCGTCAGGCAGCGCATGTTAAAAAAAGACCTCGCGGGTTTCTTCGCCTTCTTCCTCGGCGTTTTCGGCGTGCACCGCTTCTACCTCGGGCAGTGGTGGCGGGGCGCAGCCCAGTTTGTCGGTTTTTGGGCTATTATCGCTTTTCTGGCGGAAGAGGGCCCCGAAATGCCGGCCCCGTTCATCCTGGTCGGATTCGTGCTCGCGCCCATTATAACCGCTATCGTATTTTGGGCTACCCCCTACGAACGGTGGGCGGCGAAGTATGACCCTGAAGCGTTGGTGGCCCAGGGGTATGCCCCCCCGACTACCACCGGCCGTTACCCTACGGTAGCCACCGCACAGGCTCCGAAACCAAGCCTAAAGTCCCTAAAGGCCGAGGGCGTCAAATATTACCGATCCGGGGATTTTGACCTGGCCATAGAGGCGTTTCAGGAGGCCATCGAACTAGCCCCGTCGGATCCGGCCGCCCACTTTAACGTCGCGTGCTGCTACGCTCTACTGGGTCAGTATCCCGCCGCCCTCCGCCACCTGGAACTTGCCGTCACCTACCGCCTTCCCAAGCCGGAACGGATCGAATCCCATCCGGCCCTGAAGGAGCTGCGTGCCTCGACGGCCTACCGCTGCTTCCGCAGCAACAACTACCGCGAACTCAATCTCGTGTCCCTCACGCAATCCGCCCAACCGGCACCCGCCGATGAAGCCGAGGACGTGCTGGAAGACTTTGCGGCCCCGCCCCGCAGCGATGCCTCCAACCGGCGCATGCTGGATGATGACCTGTTAGTCCAGATCAACCGGCTGCGGGAATTGCACGATGCCGGCGTACTTACCCAACAAGAATATCGCAAGCAGCGGGAAAAGCTTCTTGGCTGATGTGGCAACTACTCCTCTTGCTAATCTGCTGGACGGGCACCCTGACGGCCCAGGGCCTGGCCGGCGTGCGCAACCTGGACCCGGCGTTTCTCGTCAGCCTGGGGTACGGTCCCTTCGCCCCGGCGGGCGACCTTTTTGACCGGTTCGGTGCCGGCTTCTCTTTAGATGCCGGTCTTTCCTACACTCCGACCGATTCGCGGTGGCAGATCGGGGGGATGGCGCAGTACGGCTTCGGAAGCGAGGTAAAGGAAGATGTGCTCGCCGGCTTTCGCACGGATGCCGGCTTCATCATCGGCAATCAGCGACAACCCGCGACGGTAGAACTACGGCAACGGCAATTTTTCGCGGGGGCCCGTCTCGGCTATACCATTCCGCTTGGCGACAACCCACGTGCCGGCCTTCAGCTTACTACCGGGGCCGGCTACTTTTTCAGTCGGATCCGTTTCCAGCAAGATCCCGCCCAGTACGTTCCCCAGATCGACAAACTCGCTCAGGCCGGTTACGACCGGTTGGCGGGTGGGCCGGCTATTTATCAATTTATCGGCTATCAGCAACTCGGTCAGGATCGGCGACTAAATTTCTATGCCGGCGGAGAAATTATGGCAGGGTTCACGAAGCAACTCCGTAGTTTCGACATCCCCCTTGGTTCACCTCCCTCTCCCGCCGGGCGGACGGACATAATTCTAGGATTCAAGGCCGGACTAATCGTACCCCTTTACCACGGTGAGGGCAAGGAAATATATTACTGATTTGGAGTGGTTATACCGTACCGGTCTGGGATTTTACCACCGAGGCATTCGCGTAGCTGCCCGTCTCGGCAACGTGCGGGCGGCAAAGTGGGTCCGTGGGCGACGGCGTGATCCACAGCCGCAGATTGAACGGATTCGCCGGTCGGGCAGGCCCATCGTCTGGCTTCACGCAGCTAGCCTCGGAGAATACGAGCAGGGCCGGCCGGTACTGCAACACCTGCGGAACCTGCGCCCTGATCTCGCCGTCGTTCTAACGTTCTATAGCCCAAGTGGATACGAGCGGTGCCAGAGTACGGAACTCGCCGAAGTGGTCGCCTACCTCCCCGCCGATTCCGCCAGAAATGCCTCGGAATGGGTGGCCATGCTGCGCCCGGAATTCGCCATATTTGTCAAGTACGAATTCTGGTTTTACCACCTCTCCGCTCTGCGAAGGGCTGAGGTACCCACCTTTTTGGTAGCCGGCAGTTTCCACCCGAACCAACCATTCTTCCGGTGGTACGGCAACTGGTGGCGAGAAATGCTGGGCTGTTTCACCCACATCTGCGTGCAGACGAGTCAGGACAAACTGCTCCTGGCGGAGTACGGCGTTACTAACGTGACCGTAACCGGCGACCCGCGTATCGACCGTACCCTCGAACTGGTTGCAACTCCCTTCACGGACGAGCGGCTCGATCGCTTTACGGCGGGTCACCCTACCCTCATCGCGGGATCGGTCTGGCCACCTGACGTGGACGCCATTGCCCGGGCCTGGCCTAGCCTGCCGCAGGAGTGGCGCCTCATTCTGGCTCCCCACCAGCTGAGTGAGGAAGAAATAATGTCGTGGCAGTCCCGTTTCGACGCCGATCGGTATACCGGTACCGAGACCGGGCGACGCGTGCTTATTCTCGACGCCATCGGAATTCTGAGCCGGGTGTATCGATTGGGAAAGGTCGCCTACGTTGGGGGGGGCTTTAAAACGGGCCTACACAACACCCTTGAGCCAATGAGTTACGGCCTGCCCGTCATATTTGGTCCGCGCTATGCAAAGTTTCCTGAAGCACGGGAAGCCATCAGCCGGGGCGGGGCAACCAGTATTCGGGGTGCTGAGGATCTGACCAAGGTTCTGCAACACCTCAGGGAAGAGGAAACGTACGAACGAAGCAGTGAGGCCCAGCTAGCGTACGCAGCCGAAAACGCGGGGGCGGGACAACGAACCGCGCGGCTTATCCTGCAACTGCTGATGCTTTTGCTGGTCGTTAGTCCACTCGGCGCACAGTCGTGGTCGGCCGCCAATCGCCTTTCCGCTACACTCGATGCCCTCTACACCAAATGCAACCTAATGGTGGCCTTTTCGGGGTCCGAATGGCGCCCGGGAATGTGCATCGCCGCGGCCGAAGTAGCTACGGGCGCCACCGTCTCCCTTCAACTGAACCTACAGGCCGGACAGAAGTACACCTTCATTGCGTCGGGGGAAGGAGGTACGACCGACATTGATTTGGCCATTCGCGACGCTTACGGTAAGGTGGTAGCTTCGGACACGGAGGCCGATTTCACCCCCATTGTCGACCTCACCGTCGGCGCCGCCGCCACCTATACGCTACAGCTTCACTTAGTAGGAGGTCGGGATACGACCTCAATGACGGCAGTAGGCATGCTTATGACATCCGGCACCCCCATCAGGGATACCGACTTTCGTCAGGTGAACCGTCGCTTCAATGCGGCCGCAGGTGCTGTACGGGCCGCAGGAGGTGCGAATCGGTTCGCGGATGATGCTAACTCCTGGTGCCTCTTTGGCTACCTACTCGGAGAGGGCCGTGGAGCCACGATCGAAAATCTACTTCTCGGTCCGGGCAACCACTTCATCGCCGCCACCACGGCCGATGAGAAGCAGGACATCGACCTCTATCTGGCGGACGACCAGTTCACTTTACTATCCAGCGATACAGACGGCGACGCTTACCCCATGATCGAATACCGAAACACCGAACCCGGCCCCTATAAACTACGCTTAGAAGTAGAAAAGGCAAGGGAACCAAGTTTGGTGCTCCTCGGCCGTTTTATCAACTAATCCGGACGCGATCATCATCGGTCCCCAAATCTGCTCCTCCCATGGCCCATATTCTTAAAGTAATTGAAGTCCTCAGCGAAAGCGCCAACAGCTTCGAAGAAGCCGTAGCGTCCGCCGTAGAGGAAACAAGCAAGAGCGTTCGCAACATTCAGAGTGCCTACGTACGCGAACAGAGCGTAACCGTGAAGAACGGCAAGGTCGACAAGTACCGGGTAAACGTGAAGATCACTTTCGCGGTAGACATGAGCAACCCCGACAACGCCTAGCCACCGCGTTCGGAATTGACCGGCAAGTCTGTACCTTGACGGGATGCCGATCATCGTTACCCTACTGGCCGTTGCGGCCCTGCTCGTCCTCATTGTATTTCTTAAATGGCACCCCTTCATCGCCCTCGTCGTAGTGGCGGTAGCCGCCGGACTCGGCCTGGGAATGTCAGCCGAAGCCACCCTCGCCGCCATAACTTCCGGAGTAGGCGGAACCCTGGGTGGGTTGGCCCTTATTCTGGGCCTCGGTGCGGCCCTGGGCGGCGTTGTTGCCGAAACGGGTGCGGCCCGGGTAATTACGGATCGATTGGTAGCCGGACGCCGGGGTTCCTCGGTAGTCTGGGGACTCTGCTTGGTAGGATTTTTAATCGGCATCCCGCTTTTTTACTCCGTCGGCTTCGTCATGATGGCCCCGATCATTTTCGCAACCGCCAAGAAGACGGGGCTCCCCCTCGTGATGGTAGCGGTAGCTTCCGTAGCCTCCCTTTCGGTTACCCACGGCTTCCTGCCGCCCCACCCGGCACCCGTACTCATTGCCGACACCTTCGGGGCGGATATTGGTAAGACCCTTGTGTACGGACTGATCCTGGCAATTCCATCCGTCATCATTGCCGGCCCCCTGTTTGCACGAACGCTGCGCGACATGCCGCAGACAACCGGAGCAGCCGTACTGGACGACGCTGAGTTCCCTGACCGGCTCCCCACTTTTTCCAGTGCGGTCTTTTGCGCATTGTTACCGGTATTGTTACTCGCCGGAGTAGCGATCGTAAAAACGGTCGACGACACCTTCGTTTCTTCTCCCCTTCTTTTTGTGGTGGGTGATGCTACGGTAGCCCTACTGATCGGCGTGATCGTTTCAATGGTTGTCCTGGGCCGTCAGACCGGACAATCCATTCCTCACTTAATGTCGCGAGTTGGAGCGCAACTGGCCCCCATGGCTGCAGTCTTGCTCATCATCGCCGGTGGCGGGGGATTCAAGCAGGTACTCGTAGACAGCGGCACCAGCGACTTCATCGTAGCTACCCTCGAGGGGTTCAACGCCCATCCCCTGCTCATTGCCTGGCTCATTGCCGCGGCACTCCGGATCACCCTGGGCTCCGCCACCGTAGCGGCCATCACGGCGGCGGGCATCGCATTACCCCTCGCAAGCAACGGCACCGTAGCCCCCGAATTGCTCGTACTCGCCACCGGAGCGGGAAGCCTCACCTGTAGTCACGTCAACGACACCGGTTTCTGGCTCTTCAAGGAGTACTTTGGCCTCACGGTCACCCAAACCCTCCGCAGTTGGACGGTCATGGAAACCATCGTCAGCCTCGTCGGATTGGCCGGTTGCTTTGCGCTGGATCTGTTTGTTTAGGTGGTGGGTTGTTGGGTTAGGGAGTTGTTAAGTTGTTGAGTTAGTGGGTTGTTGGGTTTTGCACGCCGCAATTCACCAACCCAACAACTCACCAACCCAACAACTCTCCCCCACTACCGCACCAGCCCGCACAATTCCTTCACCTCCCGCACCGTCTCTTGGGCCCGTTGGCGAATTTCGTGACTGCTCTGCTTGATTTGGTTTTTAACGGCTTTCCGGTCACTCTTGAGTTCCTGGTAGCGCTCGCGGATGGGAGTCGATACCGTAACAAGTCCGTCGGCTACGGCTTCCTTTAGGTCTGCATACCGGAGGCTTCCGCTTTCGTAGTCCTGAAGGAGGGATGCATGGGCTTCGTCCTGGCCGGAAGCGTCGAGGAGGCTAAAAAGATTAGCGACTCCGGCGGACATGGCTCCCGCGTCCCCGCCCTCACTTTGTCCGGTATCCGTGACGGCAGAGCGAATTTGCTTGCGAATGCGCTTCTCATCGGCAAAGACGTCGATGTTGTGTTTATCGCCCAAGCTGGCGCTCATCTTGCGACTAGGGTCGGCGGTGCTCATAACCTTGGGGACCTTGGTGTAGAGCGCTTCTGGGATGGGGAAAAATTCCTTTCCGGCGAAGTTGTTGAACCGCTGGGCGATGTCGCGCGTCAGTTCGAGGTGCTGCTCCTGGTCCTTGCCGACAGGGACTGTAGTGGCCTTATAGATCAGGATATCCGCCGCCTGGAGGACGGGATAAGTGTACAGACCGGCGGAGATAAATTCCTCGTTCTGAGCGCTTTTGTCCTTGAACTGCGTCATGCGGCCGAGTTGACCGTAGCTTGTAAAGCAGTTCAGGATCCAGTTGAGTTCCGCGTGTTCCGGAATGAGGCTCTGGATAAAGAGGTTTTCGATCTTGATGCCGCAGGCGAGAATACTGAAGCACGCCTCCCAGCTGTTCTCAATCAGTTTTTTGGCCTGAAAGGGCATCGACATGGCATGATAATTCGCGATCATGTAGATGCAGTCGTACTCCTCCTGCAGCAGTTTCCAGTTCTTCACCGCACCGAAATAGCGGCCGAAGTGGATTTTTCCGGTAGGCTGGATACCCGAGAGGATGGTTTGGCGGTTGCTCATGCCGCGAAGGTAAAGTGGACGGGCCGAACCAAACAATCGGCGCCGCCAAACATTCCTTGGGTTAATGGTAAAATCACTACTCATCCTGATCGCGCTCGGGGTAGGCCTTTTGCTCCCCCAACTCGACGACTACACCTACACCCTCCGGCCCTTCCTGATGGTCCTCCTGTTCTTCTCGTTCCTGAATGTGAAGATCGACCGCAGCATCTTCGCTTGGCAACAGGTTGCGATCGCCGTGCTCATGCCGGTCGTCGGGCTACTCGTGTACTACCTCGGCAACCTGTACACGGAAGAACTCGGGCTGACGCTGCTGCTCATGGGCCTGGCACCTACGGCAGTGATTACCCCGGTACTGGCCGGGCTGATGCAACGGCGGGCGGGGTACATGGTCGGTGCGATCATCGTCACTCACGTGAGTTTCGCACTTGTGGTTCCGGTGGTGCTGCCGGCCCTGCTTGGGGTTGAGCTGTCGTGGCGTTCGCTCGGCGAACTCGTCTATACCATCGGAAGTACGGTGGCGGGGCCGCTGGTACTGGGTCAACTGGCAAGGCGCTACGGGGGTCGGGTACTGACCGGACTGCGCCGGGTGGGGCCCTACTCCTTCGTCTTGTTTCTGAGTAACATCGCGGTGGCCAGTGGGAGCCTTTCGCACTATTTGCGGTACGAAAGCAGCGTGCCCTGGCAGTTTATTGTCATCGCCGCGGGCTGCATCGGGGTGCTTTTGGTGGTGAACTTTGCGATGGGTAGCCGCCTCGCACCTCCCGGCCACTGGGTAGAGGGAAGCCTAGCATTCGGGCGTAAAAACACCATGCTCTCCATTTGGATTGCTCTCGAATACATCAACCCACTGGTGGTACTAGGCCCGATGCTCTACATATTGCTCCAGAACATCTTTGTGGCGGGGCAGATTGTGGCCGTTGATCGTCACGACAAACGGGCGGGGACGGTGCCCCTGAAGTCGGAATAATGCGCCGATGGTGTGACGGTATGGATAAGGTTGATTCTCGATCCGATTCTAACGGATTAGGCCCGCTCCAGCGCCTGGATGCTCTCCTCGTAGCCTTTGAGCGTACGCGCCTGAATTTCGGCGGTAGCGTTGAGCACCTTAAGTTCCTCGTTCAGTTTATTCTCCCGGACAGGATCTTCCTTGAAGAATCTTCGCTTTCGGTTAATTTCCAGTAACTGTTGGATGGTCTGACTGAGCGCGATCTTTGTTTTGAGGTATTTATACTTCAGGTGTTTTCTTGTGCTCATTCGCTTGTTTAGTTTTGCTGGACGTCTCTCCAGTTACGACGAGAAAAGTAGGGAAAAATTGTCTGGCCAACAAATATTAAGATCCAATTTTTTCAGGCCTGCCGACAAACTAATGAACCCTAAAATTGAGACACTGGTTGCCCGAAAAATCAATTCGTGACGCGAATTTAACCCGGCTCATTCCCCCCGTCGAAACGGGTTGCGTTGCACCCATCCCTTCGCTTCAAACACGGCTGGCACAAAACGGGGTACCAGGGCATTCACCACGGGCGAGCAGAGGCGCAGCTGGGTCGCGAATCGCCGGGGTTCTGCACCGATCGAGCTTTTAATTTCCGGGGCGGTACGACCATAGTCCAGTTCCCGGTAACCACCCGAGAGTGCATCCTCCAGCAGATCAAACAGCATGTTGTGATACAGGTGGTGGCTGTACTTATACGACTCCCGTAAGCCGAGGTAGTGCGCCTGGTACAACGGACCATTTGCAATCGCTGAGGTAAATCCGACCAGCTGCCCGTCCGGTGTAAAATATCCGTGCACCTCCCCCACCCTCACCAGCCAGCTGAGGTAGGCAGGGGTAAGCGCGGTCAGGTTGAAGGCCGCCCCGCTCGTCGTCTCGCGGTACAGGGCGTACATCGCTTCGAGTCGATCCTCAGCCTCCGAATGCTGTATTCGACGCCGCGTAAGTTTACCCAGCTTACTCCTTGCCCTCCGGTAGCGAACGCGGTATTTGCTGGTCAGGCTCAGCTGGTATTCCTCCACTGAATTCCACTCCTGAAGGTCGAGAACCATGACCGGATCGACGGGCAGGGTGGTGAAGCCGCGTCGCGAAAGTTCCCGTTCACCGACCGAATCAGCCCGACATACATCTTTGACCAGCACCGCACGGTAGCCGGGGCGCTCCGCAAGCAGGGTATCCGTCGTTGCAGACAGCAGGTGTGCCAGTTCCCGCCCAGACAGCCATTCCGTGCCTTCCTGCGCCAGATCTCCCGAAGTGAGCAGTTGCCCGATCACCAACACCTTGCTCGTCAGGGGCGCTAGAATTCGCCGGCGGAAATTCCACCGCGAGGTGAGTCCCTTCGCTGTTTCGCTGACTTGTGCCCCCAGCCGGAAATAAAAGGATTGTACCGACAGCAGAATGCGCCTCCCGCTTGGGGTATGAGTTAGTATGACTGCCTCGGTAGTCATCCCCTGGGGGTGCGAGTTGAGAAACGCGAGGGTCGGTGCCCGCAGCCAAAAGTTATCGAGGCGCCGTGGTTCGGGCCAGCTTAGGGTAATTTCCCGTACGTCGTCGTATAGGGTCAGTTGCCAATCGGATAGGTTTTCCAAAGACCGCACCCTGCGCTTCCCGGTACGGGTTGCGGAGGGCAAAGACGGGCAGAACATACTCATAGACGCGATGCGGGATTTGGGATACAACGCACGGCACGGCGCAAAGGTCATACCAAATCAAGTCGACGGGGGTGTATCTTCGTGCCAATTAGTGTATACACATGATCAACCGAATCCTTGTTCCCGTCGATTTCAGCATCGGTTCCGCAGCCGCCCTCCGGTATGCCGAAGCCATGGCCGTCTCCGTGGGTGCCCGCGAGGTCAGGGCCATCCACGTCTTCACGCCCCAGACGGTTTCCGGCGACGCAAGCCTGGTCGCTCCGGTCGGTGAGTTAATGGACGCCCGGGAAGAAGCCATGCACGAATTTCTCCGCAACATACCGTGCCCGACGGGCATCCGGCGTCGCAGCGAACTGGTCCTCGGCTTTCCGGGCGACAAGATCGTAGAAGAAAGCGCTGCTACTGACCTGGTAGTTCTCGGCGCAACGGGAGATTCCGACATCCTCGAACAGGTCTTCGGCAGCATCGCATCCTCCGTTGCCCAACGCGCTAAGTGTCCGGTCCTGCTCGTGCCCAGTAAGGCGGTATTCGAAGACTATCGCCACATCCTGTACGCCAGCAATAGCCTCTCCCTTAGCCGGCGGGCCGTACTGAAGTTGATGGACTTCAACGAGCTCTTCCGCGCCCGCATCCACTTCGTCCACGTCAACGACGACAACAGCGAGCACCGCCGCGAACGTGAAAAGCTATTTGCTCCGCTCTTCAACAATCCCGATCCCGAATTTGCCTTCGAGATCGTGGAAGTAACGGCCGAATCGGTGCAAAAAGGCCTGGTAGATTACCTCCGCGCCAATCCCGTCAAATTGGCCGTTATGGTCACCCAACACCGCGGCTTCTGGGAACGGCTGTTCCACCACAGCAGCACGAAGCAAATGATCCTGCACCCGGAAGTGCCGGTGTTGATCTTCCATTTAGAAGAGTAATAGTCAGCCTCGCCTGGGTAAACGCGCTAACTCTCCACCCGCAAGTTGTCGATGATGAAGTTCTGCCGCGTCGGCGTATTCTTCCCCATGTAGTAGCTGAGTAGATCCTCGATGTTGGTGTTGTCGGCCATGACGACGGGCTCCAGGCGGATGTCGTCACCAATGAAGTCCTTGAATTCATTCGGACTAATCTCCCCGAGACCCTTAAATCGGGTGATCTCCGCCTTGCCGCGAAGCTTTTCGATGGCCTCCTGCTTTTCCTCCTCGCTGTAGCAGTAGTAGGTTTTCTGCTTGTCGCGCACCCGGAACAGCGGCGTTTCCAGAATGTAGAGGTGGCCCTTCTCGACCATATCCGGAAAGAATTGCAGAAAAAAGGTCAGGAGCAACAGACGGATGTGCATCCCGTCGACGTCCGCATCGGTTGCGATCACGACCCGGTTGTAGCGGATCTCGTCGATGTCGTCTTCGATGTTGAGCGCATGCTGGAGCAGGTTGAATTCTTCGTTCTCGTAAACGACCTTTTTCGTGAGCCCGTAGCAATTCAGCGGCTTACCGCGCAGCGAAAAGACCGCCTGCGTCTGCACATCCCGCGCCACCGTGATCGACCCACTAGCGGAGTCTCCCTCGGTAATGAAAATGGTCGTGCCCAGGCGGGTTTCCTCATCTTTCGTCTTACCGTCACTAAAGTGAGCCCGGCAATCGCGCAGTTTTTTGTTGTGCAGGTTGGCCTTCTTGGCGCGCTGATTGGCCAGCTTTTTGATGCCGGCAATCTCCTTGCGCTCCCGCTCCGACTGCTTGATGCGCTTTTCCAGCGACTGGGCGATGGTCGGGTTCTTATGCAGAAAATTATCCAGGTGCTCCATCAGAAAATTCTTCAGGAAGGTCTGGACGGTCGGCCCCTTGGGGCCCATATCGGTACTGCCGAGCTTGGTCTTGGTCTGCGATTCGAATACAGGTTCCTCCACCTTGATAGCGATGGCCGCAATCACGCTGGCGAGTATATCCTTGCGGTCGTAATTTTTATTGTAGTGTTTCTGGACGGTTTCCACCAGCGCCTGCCGAAACGCGATCAGGTGAGTCCCCCCCTGGGTGGTGTGCTGGCCGTTGACGAAACTGAAGTAGGTTTCCCCGTACGCATTGCCGTGGGTTATGGCCAACTCGATGTCGTCGCCCTTCAGGTGAATGACGTCATAGCGGAGTTGCTCGACGTTGGTCTTACGCTCCAGCAAGTCGCGCAGCCCGTTCTTCGAAACCAGCGTCTTACCGTTGAAGTTGATCTTCAGTCCGGCGTTGAGGTAGGCGTAGTTCCAGAGCTGGTTCTCGACGAAGTCGGTTCGGAAACGATACTTCTTGAAGATGTTGCCGTCCGGCACGAAGCTGACAAAGGTGCCGTTCTGCTCGCCGGTCTTGGTTGCCTTATGTTCCTTCACCAGATTGCCTTCCGAAAAATCGGCCTGTACGAGTTTCCCCTCGCGTACCGCGTACACCCGGAAATCCTCCGAAAGGGCGTTGGTGGCCTTCAGTCCCACCCCGTTGAGGCCGACGGCCTTCTTAAAGGCCTTGCTGTCGTACTTGCCCCCGGTGTTGATCTTGGAAACCACGTCGACCACTTTCCCGAGTGGAATGCCCCGGCCGAAGTCCCGCACCTTTACCGTGCCGTCTTCAATAATCACTTCGATCTGCTTGCCGTGCCCCATGACGTACTCGTCGATGGAGTTGTCAATCACTTCCTTCAGTAGAATATAAATTCCATCGTCCGGACTGGAACCATCGCCCAGCTTACCGATGTACATACCGGGCCGCATGCGGATGTGCTCCTTCCAGTCGAGGGAGCGGATGTTGTCTTCAGTATAGGTCGCTTCTGCCATTTAACGCTGCTGTTCTTACCGGACAAACATACGAAAAACCGAGAATATTATCAAACAATTTGTTTTACGTGCCCCGTTTCCCCCATCCCCCCAGCAAACAAACAATACCCGCGTTTCAGACTTTTAGAAATGATGAACATTACCCCCACCCCACGCCATTCCCATGGCCGACCGTAGCATTCCTTTTCGCTGGTGGTACCTGCTGCTTTTGCTGCCGGTCCTCCTTTACTTCGGCGCACGCTGGTACGTAGGCTATCGTATCGAAGAAGCCATTGAAGCCGCAAATGAGGGGGAAAACTCCCTCGCGCTAGCCGACTACAGTTTCGGATTCTTCCCCATCGAGGCTTCGGTACGGGGGCTAACCTTCGACCAAACGCTCGATGCACTACAAACCACCGGACGGCTTAGCCAGGGCACGGTCAGCGGCCTGAACCTGTGGAGCCTGTTCGGCGACGACCCCATTGCCGTCAACCGCATCACCCTGCAAGGATTTGACGTAAAGCTCGTTCGCACGGGCCTGCGCGATCGCCAGGGCAGAAAGAGCAATTTCGCACTGGAAGTCGGGGACGTAAATCTCGACAGCGTGTTCTTGGAAATTGACGACCGGGCCGGAAGCCGCCACTTGACCGTCGCCAATCTGGATCTTGCCATGCAAACCTTCCAGTTGCCCTTTCGCCCCACCCAGATCAGCAACCTTAGCCTGTCCGCCGACTCCTCCCTGTACCGAAACTACCAGGACAGCATGTCCGTCCTGGCTACCGATATCGGGTACGACACGAACGCCGAGGCCATACTGGTATCCGAAGTGCGCTACCAACGCAGCGACAGTACCGACGTCCGCGCGGGCAAGGTGAGGCTCACCGGCCTGAACGGCCAGGACCTTGACGGCACGCTATCCATCGACAGCCTTTCAATTGCCACGCTGGGCGGCGGCGCGCGGGTGCAGGGAAAACGGCAGGAAGCAAGCGACTCTGGTGAATCCACCCCCATCCGCCTCGGTAAGTTGTCGCTTCCCGATGTCGACCTGAACGTATCCGGCGCATTCGGAACGATTCGCTTTGCGGGAGAGCTCACTGCTGACGAACTGCAGTACCAGGATAGCTTTAGCCTGCAATCCGCCCGGCTTTCCGGACAAACCGTCACTTACCATCGGGGCACCGATCTAGCCATCGAGACAACTGGCGCCCGCATCGAGCAGGGCCCGCTAACATTTCCACTCAAGAATGGGTTGCCGGGACTAACCTCCATCGACATTCCCGACTTCAAGCTCACTACCGACGGTCAATCCATCAACCTTACGGCTCTGGCCTACCGTAGCGATTCTGCAACCGTCACCGCGAATCAACTGGAGCTCGACGGCAGTAAAGTGAACGGTAGCATAGCCTCCCTCCGGATCACCGGCCTGGACCGGAACGCACTACTAGCCGGCGAACCACTCACCATCCCGGTCGCGGTACTTACCGATTCCAGGTTGAACGTGAGGCAGCAAAGTGGGGCTAACTACCAGCTAGATATTCCTACCGTTGAGTTCAACGACCTAGTGCGCAACGACGGCCTGCGTGTAGAAAGAACCAGAATTTCCAACGCCACGGTAACCCGCCGCACCGCCAGCGGAAAGGAGGACCTGGTAGCACGCGGAATCTATGTCGATCAGCGCGGTGTTTCTACTCCATTTTCCGCGAAAAACCTCGGGAAAAGTACGCTCCGGGCCTCCGAAGTAAGAATGATCGGCGACCGAGAACCCATCGACTACCACTATTCGAACCTGGCCTATAACAGTCGGGCCGGAACGCTCTCTCTCGATAGCCTCAATCGCATCAACCGACTATCACCGGGCGAGGTATTCTCTCAGAAAATAAGTAAATCGTGGCTGTCCTTCAGTTTTGATGGAATTCATGCAGAGGGTATCGATCACGGAGCGCTGGTAGCCGGAAAACTTATTCAGGTAGATTCGCTTTCCGCACGCGATTTTCGCCTGCGCGTGGTCGAGGATGTATCCTTAGAGCTGCCAAGTAAGGAGAAGTTGATGCCGATCGAGGCGCTACGCTCGATCGGTCCGCGAATCGTTCTCAACCGGGCCCAGCTATCTTCCACCGATATTGCCTACGGAGTCGTGGATTCCGTTCTACAGCCTAAAACGATCCACTTCAATTCGGGAACCGTGCGCTTTTCAGGTCTGGACACGGAAATCAGCACCACCGACTCCCTACTCGTCAGCCTGGATGCCACCTTCGAACAAACTACTCCGCTTCACGCCGAATTTGCCCTCTCCCGCGACAGCAGTGGACGCAACTACGCCGTGCGCGGACAAATGGGCAGCTACGACCTAAGCCGGATCAATCCCCTCATGGAAGTCGCCGCGAATGCCGTCGTCGAAACCGGCGTAATCGACAGTCTCAGCTACCACGGCCGCCTACAGGACGAGGTGCTCACCGGCCAAATGACCCTCCTCTACCATAACCTTGACCTGAAAATCGTCGGCAGTGGCGCCTGGATCAAAAACCTGCTCTCCGGCGTAGTCATGAAGGATTCCAACCTGCCCGGAGAAGATTTCCGCCAGGGCCAAATGTACCACGAGCATCCCTCCACCAAAAGCTTCTTCAATGCCTACTGGAAAGGCCTAGTCAGCGGCATGAAATCCTCCGCACTATCCGACATCGCCCTACAGAAGGAGTTGGATTAGAATTTCTTAGTCGTCGGACGAGCCTCGTGCCTCGGCCGGCCGACGACCGCGACCTACTATCCGCGAATAAATCTGCGTAATCTGCGGTGCAAGACGTACCTGAAGCCTACTTCGCCAGTATCTCTCCGGTGTCCTGATGCTTGCGTCCTCTCCGTTTCAGTTTGCGCGTATTGACGTCACCGTTTCGACTGAGCAGTATGGCAATCGGACGAGTTTCCGGAAACTGGGCACAAACGATGATGATGGCCACCGTAATGGGAACGCTAAGCAGCATCCCCACGATACCCCACAGCATCGACCAGAGGATAAGGGACAAGACAACCACTAAGGGACTGATATTGAGGGTGCTGCCCATCAACCGGGGCTCGATGATGTTTCCCACCAAGATTTGGATGACCGTTACCCCGAGAACCACTACCAGAAACGGAGTAAGGCTGTCGAACTGCACGAGGGCCAGCAGCGCGGGAAGGGCCGTAGCGGTGATGGATCCGATGGTAGGAACAAAGTTGAACAGGAAGATCAGAAAGGCCCAGAACAGCGCATAGTCCAGTCCAATGATGCGAAACACCACAAAGCTCAGCAGCGCGGTGGCAATACTGGTGAGGGTCTTGACGCCCAGATAGGTACGCATGGCGGTATTGATCTCCGCGAGGACGTAGGTGAAGCGAGTACTGCCCTCCATGTCGAGGCCCAGCGCCCGCATCTTCCGGGGAAAGCTTCCCTGCTCCACCAGGAAAAAAAGAACGTACAGCAACACAAGGGCTACCCCCTTCGCCGCACTCGTGACCCCGGCAAACACCAGGGCGAAATTGCCCAGTAGCTGCTGTCCCAGTTTCAGGTCCACAATACTCGGCGGGGGTCGGTCGATGTGGAATTGCTCGTACATCCGCGCGATCTGGGCTTCGATCCTCGGCAGGTAGATGTCGCTTTCCTGTACAAAGCCGTTCACGGTGTTGACGATCATATCGGAAATCGCGTACAGCGTCAGGCCAATGAAGATCAACGACATCAGCAGGGTGACGGAATTCGGTAGCCGGGTACCCACGAACGGCAGGTGGCGAAACTGGTCGTTGAGCGCATTGACCAGGTACCACAAAACGAGGGCGACGAAGATGGGCACCAGGTAGCTTTTGCCCACCACAATCAGGGTCAGGATCAGGCCGATAGTGACCAACCAGGCGGCGACTCGGAAAATGGACATGCGGTGCGTTGGCTGTTTACAGGGGTAACGAACAAGGTACACGGATTGTGTTGACTTGTCTCCTTAGTTTGTGCTTTGCTCCCGCGCGCCCGCCCACTTCTCCTTCGGCTTACGAATATTCGCTATTTTTGCCCGTCTGCCCATATTCGGGCCGACATCATGTAAAAATCAAGCACCTCTATGAGCGGATCTAAGATCACCATTGCCAACGGCAAACTCAACGTACCCAACGACCCCATCATCCCCTTCATCGAGGGCGACGGCATCGGACCCGATATCTGGGCCGCCGCCAGCCGCGTACTCGAAGCCGCCGTAGAAAAAGCCTACAACGGAGAGCGCTCCATCGTCTGGAAGGAAGTACTGGCCGGCCAGAAGGCCATGGACCAGACCGGCGAATGGCTGCCCCAGGCCACCCTGGACGGCATCGAGGAATACCTCGTCTCCATCAAAGGCCCCCTCACCACGCCCGTCGGCGGCGGCATCCGCTCCCTCAACGTGGCCCTGCGGCAGAAACTTGACCTATACGCCTGCGTGCGTCCCGTGCAGTACTTCACCGGCGTACCCAGCCCGGTCAAGAACCCCCAGGATGTGGACATGATCATCTTCCGGGAAAACACCGAAGACATCTACGCCGGCATTGAATTTGCGGAAGGAACCGACGAGAACAAGAAGTTCCTCAACTGGCTCAAGGAAAATTACCCCGACAAGCACGCCAAGGTGCGCTTCCCCGACACCACCGGCATTGGCATCAAGCCCGTGAGCCAGGAGGGTACCCGTCGACTCGTCAAGGCGGCCATCCAGTACGCCATCGACAACGGCAAGGATAGCGTGACCCTCGTCCACAAGGGCAACATCATGAAGTACACCGAGGGCAGCTTCCGCGACTGGGGCTACGAAACCGCGGCCAACGACTTCGGCGCTACCCCCCTCGACGGCGGCCCCTGGCACACCATCACCACCGACGACGGCAAGAAGATCACGATCAAGGACGTCATTGCCGACGCCATGCTCCAGCAGATCATCCTGCGCCCCAAGGAATACGGCATCATCGCCACCTTGAACCTGAACGGCGATTACATCTCCGACGCCCTGGCCGCCCAGGTCGGTGGTATCGGGATCGCACCCGGTGCAAACATCAACTACACTACGGGAATTTCGATCTTCGAAGCGACCCACGGTACCGCGCCGAAGTATGCCGGCCAGGACAAGGTCAACCCCAGCTCGGTCATCCTCTCCGGTGAGATGATGTTCCGCTACATGGGCTGGCCCGAAGCCGCCGACCTCATCATCAAGGGAATTGAGGGTGCCATCAGCAAGAAGCGCGTCACCTACGACTTTGAGCGGCAGATGGACGGCGCTACTCTACTCAAGTGCAGCGAATTCGGTGATGAGATCATCGCCAATATGTAGAAGTGAATCTGAGCTGATTTTTAGATTCTAGGAGGGTCGTTGCCGCAAGGCAGCGGCCCTTTTTTACTCACCCCGGTATCGATCTACCCACCAGCTCCTTTACCGCCATGCTCATCAGCAGTTGTTCCTCTTTTTCGTTGAGGTCGTCGGGGATGAACTCGAAGGCACGCTGGCTGAGGGGGTCGTCGGCTTTGCCGGGCAGTTTGGTCAGGGCTCCCACTTCGCGGTTGCCAACGCTGACCGGGAGATAGTTGTCCTGGCTGGTGGTAGCGATGCGGGCCAATTCTTTTCCGGTACGTTCACCGAGCAGGACCTGGTCCTTAATGATGCCTACGGGCTGGTCGTCGATTTCGAGGGTGGTTTTTCCTTTCTCGGTCCAGTAGACGTAGTCGTGATCGGCCGTACGGGCGTACAGTAGTTCATTGACTTGCTTGCCGAGGTAGCGGCGGTAGCTGTAGCTCACGACCGGTTCGTGGAAGATGGTCGTGAAGGTGCCCTTGGCCGTGGTGCCGGTACCGGTTTTGAGCACCTGCTTATCCTGGGTGAGACTAAACAGATCGAGCTCCTCCTTACTCATCTTTACGAGGTTTGAGCTCCACCCATCCATGTCTTCCTTCATTTCGCGCAGGACCTGATTGCGGCGTTTTTTGGAAGGCATGCGGTTGCGGCTCCACTGATTGTACATGTACACCAGGGCTACGATCAGCAAAATGGAAAGAATGAGTAGGGGAATCATTGGGGCGAACTTATGGATAGGTAACAATTCGGGTGGGTCAACGGGTTCAGGCGTTGGTAGATTAGGGGCGGGCGTTGGTCGGGGAGTCGGTTACGCTCCACGCGCAAATTTTTGAACGCCCTCGCGGTGTGGGTAATTCGGCCCTATAGATAGTACCGTATTACCTATTTTGCTTTCAGTTTAATCACCGCTCCCGCGTACCCGCCCTAAACTGATCTGCTATGGAACATTCCGCTCCCTACCTGCTGGACGATCTGGTTGAGGCCGTACGGAGTCGTGCCGGCGAACATAAAAAGTGGACGGACGCGCTGCTTGTACAGGCGTGTGAGGCGTACGCCACCTACTTTACTGACCTCCAACAGGATCCCCATCTGGAACCACCCTCCTCCTGGGATGCGGAGTACGATTTGCTGTTACTGACGCTGTGGGATGTGATCGTAGATCGCGAAATCACCGGAGTGGACGACATCTGGCTGGAAGGGGCAAGCGGGAAGGCGACCAGTCATGAAGACTTATACATTCAGATCTTCCGCGAACTGATCGAGGAAGTCAGGCTAACGACCAGTGACCGTGATTCGAGGGCTTTTCTGGAAGCTGACTGGGATAAGCAAGTAGGTACCCCGGAAGACTCCTTTAACCAGTCAAAACTTGTCGAGGAAGAGGTGGGCATTCGATTCCACTACGAACCTCGGGCCGACTTACCCGTCGATATGAGTATTATTTTGGAAAGCGCGTCGGCGTCCGCTGCCGATATCGATACCCTAATTGCTGAGGTCGTACGCCTTCGGCGCGAGAATCCCGGTAGCCTGTCCCACGCGGAAACCGAGCTTACCGTACGACTGGCCGTTGGGGACATTGCGGGTGCAGTGACGCTGGCCAAGGAACTCCGGACGGAATTCCCGGAAAGTATATTGATTATCTATGTGCTCGTTGAAGCCGCTCGATCAGGCGATACGATAGCCAGCATAACCGAGTCCTGGGGCAACCCGCCGGATGTCCGTCGGGCCTTCCCGAACTGGCAATCGGGCATCAGCATCTACGACTATTCCCTCTACGAACAGATCTCGATCAGGATAGACTGTTCCGCCGGACGCTACGTAGAAGCTCTGGCGCGACTGGAACGCTTGATCAAGTTGGACCTCGATGGAGAAGTGATTGAGGAATTGCTGGAAACCTACTTCGAGTATCACTTACACGATCAGGTCATGGGGAATCACGTTATGCCGAATACGTGGGAGCCGCCGCCCCTCAACCCGGCAGCGCCCCGGGCATCCCAGCTTGTCAGCGAACACTGGCCCAGCTTCGCGGATTTCGTGACCAAGCAAGCCATGCGCAGTTCCGGAATGGACGATTTCGACCTGGACGTACCCGAAGGCAGCTACCAAATCAAGGTGACGCTTCAGGGAATCCGACCGCCCATCTGGCGCAGACTCATTGTTCCGGCAGCGATCTCCCTGGCCGATCTCCACCGGGTCATTCAGGCGGCCATGGGGTGGGATGATGCCCATCTCCACTCTTTCCAGACCACCCAATCCACTTACTCCCCGGAGGATACGGAATATAGCGACAACTACAATGGCCTGTACCTGAACATCCTAATGCAGAAGCCGAAACACAAGATCTCCTACGAGTACGACTTCGGGGACAGTTGGCACCACGAGATCCTACTGGAAAAGGTTCTCCCCGACCCGGTAGACCAGGTCACTTGTACCGCCGGCAAACGCGCTTGCCCACCCGAAGACAGCGGTGGCATCGGCGGCTACTACAATATGCTGCAAATTATGGCCGGCCCCGAAACGGAAGACAAGGAAGCACTGCGCGCGTGGCTGGGTGACGACTTTGAGCCGGAAAAATTCAGTGTGGACGAGGTGAATATTCGCTTGCGGTCCATATCGTAGATCGTAAGCAAGCCAATCAGGCATGCACACCGACGGAAAACACAAAATAATAGATGGCACACCTCACCCTTCTCCGCGCCGACATCACCACCCTTACCGTCGACATCATCGTCAACGCCGCTAACTCTTCCCTCCTCGGCGGCGGGGGCGTCGACGGAGCCATTCACCGGGCGGGCGGTCCGGCCATCCTCGAAGCCTGTAAAAAGATCGGCGCCGAGCAGGGTGGCTGCCCTACCGGAGAGGCCGTCATCACTACCGCCGGAAAGCTACCGGCGAAGTACGTTATCCATACCGTAGGGCCGGTCTGGAACGGCGGCACCAACGGAGAGGATGCCCTACTGGAAAGCTGCTACCGCAACAGCCTGCAGTTGGCCGAAGAAGTCGGCGCTACTTCCATTGCCTTTCCCAACATCAGCACCGGCGTATATCACTTCCCCAAGGAGCGGGCGGCGGAGATCGCAGTACGGACGGTCCGGGCCTTTCCCGTAAATTCGATCGAAGAAGTTTCTTTCGTGTGCTTCGATGCTGAGAATTATAATATTTATGAGCGGTTGATGGCGTAAGTCTACTGCAACGCATTGACCTTATGCTCGACCAAAATCTGCGAAAATCCGCGAAGACAATCTGCCTAAATCTGCGTTGAAAAAAGAGTCTCGGACCAGAGGTCGCCCGACCTTATGCTCCACCAAAATCTGCGAAAAAATCTGCGCCCTCTGCGTAATCCGCGGTGAAAAAACCCACCCCCCCCTCACCGACTAGCCTCATAAAACTGCACCACCTCCGGATCCACCATCACATCCCTTAACCCCAGCGGATGACGGAGCACGATGCCCTCAAGGGTGCGGCACCTACTGAGCGCCACGTACGTCTGCCCGTGCTCGAAGGCCCCCGAACGCCCCAGGTCGACAATGATCTTATCGAAGGTCTTCCCCTGCGATTTGTGGATGGTCACGGCCCAGGCCAGGCGCACCGGAAGCTGGCGGTAGGTACCCAGGGTTTCGGTCCCGATCTTGCGCACGTCGGTGGCGTCGGCGGTGTAGCGGATGATATCCCACTCGTCGTACTCCACTTCCACCTCGCTCGGCTTGCCGTTCTCGACAATTTCGATCTTGACGGATTTGGCCTTGCACTCCAGTACCGTACCGATGCTGCCGTTGACGAAGCGGCGGTCGGGGTCGTTGCGCAAGGTCATCACTTGAGCACCGGCTTTGAGGCGCAGCAACTGGGGGACAGGAAACAGCTTTTCCGGGAAATTTCCCTTCACTTCGGCCGTATACAGGTGCTCCGGACTATTCAATTCCGCGAGGGCGTTGGCGTTGATTTTCGTGACCGTAGCGTTGCGGGCGGCCAGGGTGAGGTAATTGTCGCCCGGCTCCGGCTGAAAATCGGGGAGGTAGCGCCCGTTCAGGTCTTCCAGTTCATCGCGATCTACGGTGGCGTTGCGAATGCTTTCGAGCAGGCGGAGGAAGTGGCGGCTGTCCTGACGGTATACCTTGTTGAGCTCGATCGTCTCCAGGTCGATGTGGTCCATCGCGTCGGCACTGAAGAAGTACGGACTGGCGTAGCGCAAACTAAAGAACTCCCGCTCGGCCTCGCTGCTTACCACCGGCGGCAGCTGGAATAGGTCGCCAAACAGGATCAGCTGCACCCCACCGAAGGGTTCTCCGTTTTCGCGGTTTAGCTTTAGTCCGTAGTCGATGGCTTCCATTACGTCGGCCCGCACCATACTGACCTCGTCGATCACCAGCGTCTCCAGGTTCATGAAGAGGCGCCGGTTGCGGCGGTTCGGGCGGATGTCGCGGGACTGCAGCAGCCGCGGCGGAAAATTGAAGAAGGAGTGGATGGTTTGTCCGCCCACGTTCAGCGCGGCTACCCCGGTCGGTGCCAGCACCACCACATTTTTGCGCGTGCTGCGCTTGAAGATCTGCAGCAACGTCGATTTGCCCGTTCCGGCCCGGCCGGTGACGAACAGATTGGCACCCGCTTCCATTCGCTCCAGGGCGTAGTTGAATTCGTTACTCAGTTGCAGGGGCTCGGGCATGGCGCGAAGGTAGGAAGATACCGTACTTTCGCCCCATGCAAACCTCCCGCTTCCTGGTTCTGCTGGCCGCCGTTTCCGGATTGGCCGCACTCGGACTGGCCACCGCCCATCTCCTGTTGTCGATCGACTACGCCCTCCCCTTTTCGGTCGGTACCATGTTGCTGTTCGTCCTCATTTGCGTCGGCCTTTTTTTCCTGGGGCGGCGGAGCGCAGGAGCGGAGAATAAACACCTGTTCAGCAATGTTTTTATGGGAGCCACCATGGTGAAGATGCTGCTCTGCGGCATGCTCGTGGTTACCTACGTGCTGCTGGGTGCTCCCCCGAATAAGCTCTTCATCGTGCCGTTCTTCTGGCTGTACATCGTGTATACGGGCTTCGAGGTGTATTTTTTGATGAAGCTGTCGGCCATTGTGGCAAAGTAAGGTCGAGCGGCTTTTGGTTCAAGACGTTTCACCACGGATGGCCACTGATTCTCACGGATTTACGCACGGATGGGGATAGGCCAGGTCGGGCAGCCTCTGGTCCGAGACGGTAAAGGTTGCTGTGCAACGGGGGAGGCTAACCGCAGATTACGCGCAGATGTAAGGTTGAGGTATTGTGATCGCGACCGCGGCAGGATGCCACGAACCGGGGTGGCCACTTGACCTGGCAGACCTTGCACTGTCTTACCTTTGCTCCAATGAGATTTACCCTTTTCTTACTTACCTCCTTGCTACTGAGTTGCACGAGTCCGGCGGAAGGCCCCGTCGAAGCCACCGCTGCTCCTGCGCCCCCGCCCACCCCTGTTTCCGCTGCCGCGGCTGAAAACGACAGCATTCCCGCTATACCCAGCTATACCTACCTGACGGGTAAATTCGACCCGACCGAGCACCCCGATTTTGTGAAGGTCGCGGGGAAGTACACCGACGGCGATCCGTACGTGCTGCAGAAGGATACTTACGCCGCCTTCGAAAAAATGCACGCTGCGGCACTCAATGATGGCGTCAAGCTGATCATCGTATCGGCTACGCGAAACTTCGCCCGCCAGAAGCAGATTTGGGAGGCAAAATGGAACGGCCAGCGCCTGCTGGAGGGAAAAGAACGCGCCGACGAAGCTTATCCCGACCCCGCCGACCGCGCACGCGCCATCCTGCGCTACTCCAGCATGCCCGGCACCAGTCGGCACCACTGGGGGACGGACATGGACCTTAACGCCCTCAACAACGGGTATTTCGACGACGGGGAGGGACAGCGGATCTACGCCTGGCTCACCGCACACGGCGCGGACTACGGATTTTGCCAGCCCTACACCGTGAAGGGTACCGACCGGCCCAGTGGCTACGAGGAGGAACGCTGGCACTGGAGCTACCTGCCCCTGGCCACCCAGCTGACCGATTATGCCGCTACCGAGCTGAGGGACGAAGACATCAGCGGGTTTGCGGGCGCGGAATCGGCCCCCCGGATCGAGGTCGTACGCAATTACGTCCTTGGCGTCAACCCTGCCTGCAAGAAATAAATACGGGCACCGGGACAAAGAATCCGGCCGACCACCCCATGCCGGGGGGGATCGGACTAAACTTATGCCAGGGTACCTTACGTTTACCTCACACATTAAGACTCGCCCATGGAACTATACGACATCAACCGCTACGCCCTCATTGTTACCCCTAGCGAAGCCCTGTTGCGCTGGGCCATCCGGGAGGACGCCACCATCGAGGAGGACATCGATTTCGATGACACTTCCGACCTCACCACGGTCTACCTGATGCCCGACTTCGACGAAATGGAGGAGGCCGAAGACTGGCTGGAGAAAAACTTTATGCCCATCCTCGAAAATTTGCTCAGCGAGTGGGTCGAGGACGACAGCAACTGGCCCGACAACCTGGCCTTCAACCACTTCGAAAAATTCAGTGATTACACCATCACCAATATGGTGATCGATACCCAGGACGCCAGCTACGACCAGGAGGAAGATTAATGCAGTATCAACGCCCCCCAGAAGCCATTGCCGATCTGGTCAACCTGAAGCCCGATCCCCTCATGCTGTTCGGGCCGAACCCCGACTACATCATCATTGCCGACCGGCCGATGTACCCCAGCATCGAGGAGCTAAGAGAGCCGAAGGTAAAACTGGCCGGACGGCAGATCAATCCCGATTCCTTCACGCCCTACGGAACGCGCGGCTTCCATAATCCGCGGCTGCACCAGTTCTCAACCGGCAAGGACCATTACTTCAACGGCCTGCCCGAAAACGGAAGCTTCCGCTACTTCACCTGGTCGCCCGACGGCAACCGCATCGCCTTCTGCCTGGTCACCGACCACGGACTCCAACTCTGGACGGCCGACCGGGAATCCCTCGAATGCTACGCGGTAGGCGGCAACGACATCAACAACAGCCTCGGCGGAGCGCCCTACGATTTCATCGGCAACGACCGCTTCCTCATCAAACGGCGGATCGCGGGAGCCAGGAAACCGGAAATGAGTGAGTCGGCCACCGGCCCGAACGTACAGGACTCATCCGGCAAGGAAGGAGCGAACCGCACCTACACCAACCTGCTGGAGAACGACTACGACGTCGCCCTGTTCCGCTACTACGCCACCGGTCAGCTCTACCTCCACCGGCTCGATACCGGAGAGGAGCGGGAGTGGGCGGAACCCGGCATCATCGCCGGGCTGGGAGATTCGCCGAACGGGAAGTACTTCGTGATCACCTACGTGGTCGAGCCCTTTAGTTTCAACGTTCCCTACGACAAATTTGCCGACCGGGTACTGCTGCTCGATCAGGCTGGCTTTCCGATCCGTGAATTGGCGTCCCGACCCACGGTCGAGCACCTGCCACCGGCATTCGGTGCCGTTATCACCGAGCCGCGGCGCTTTAACTGGCGCAGCGATCACCCCGCACAGCTGTACTGGACGGAGGCCATCGATGGTGGCGACCCCCGTATGGACGTCGAGTACCGCGAGCAACTGTACTACCTGGAAGCACCCTTCACCGGCGAGCCCCAGAAGAGCATCCGCCTACCCATGCGTTTTGGTGCCCTGCGGTGGGGCCGCAGCGATCTGGCCATCGTGGTCGACTGGGAGTGGGCCACCCGCCGCCAGGTGACGCGCCGTTGGTATCCCGACGATCCCTCCCGTGAGCCGGAAATTCTGTTCGACCACAACTGGGAGGACAACTACAACGACCCCGGCGGCGTCGTGACCGTCTCCTCTCCGAGCGACCACAGCCTGCTGTTGACCCGCGACGACGGACAGACCCTGGTGATGGTCGGCAACGGCCACAGCCCCGACGGCCCCCAGCCCTTCGTTGATGGCTTCAACCTGATCACCCACGAAAAAACGCGGCTCTGGGAGTCTACCCCGCCCTACTTCGAGCGCCCCCTTTTCTTTCTCGATCAGGATCCGGAATACTTCCTGCTGGCCCGCGAACAGTCGGACGAGCGGCCCAACTTCTTCCTCCACCACCTCGTCACGGGAGAAGAGATGCGGGTGACCAGCTTTCCCCACCCCTACCCCCAGCTTCAGCACACCAACTTCGAACTGGTCACTTACGAGCGGGCCGACGGGGTGCAACTGAGCGGCGAGCTGCATACCCCGGAAGGTTTTCAAGCGGGCACCGATGCCCCGCTACCCATTTTGATGTGGGCCTACCCCCAGGAGTACAAAGATGCCGACAAGGCCGGTCAGGTGACCACCAGCAAGCACCAGTTTCGGCGCATCAGTCCGCTTTCCCCCTTGCCATTCCTGGCCGTGGGCTACGCGGTTTTTGACGACTTTGCCATGCCGATCGTCGGCGAGGGCGACGAGGAACCCAACGAAACCTTCATCGAGCAGGTCAGGATGAACGCCGAAGCCGCCGTACAAAAGCTTGTGGATATGGGCATAGCCGATCCCGACCGCATTTTCGTGGGCGGACACAGCTACGGCGCCTTCATGACCGCCCACCTACTGGCCCACACCGACCTCTTCGCCGGAGGCATCGCGCGCAGCGGGGCCTTCAACCGTACCCTGACGCCCTTCGGCTTTCAGGCGGAGGAACGGACCTTCTGGCAGGTTCCCGATACCTACGTGCGTTTGTCGCCCTTCGTGCATGCGGACAAGATTGACAGCCCGTTGCTCCTGATTCACGGAGAAGACGACAGCAACAGCGGCACCTATCCCGTGCAGTCGAAACGTATGTTTACGGCACTCGATAACCTCGGGAAGACGGCGCGCCTCTGTCTGCTTCCCTACGAAGATCACGGCTACGCAGCCGAGGAGAGCATTCTTCACATGCTCTGGGAAATGCACCGGTGGATGGAGCGGTACGGCCGGCCCGATTCGGAAAGGCGGGGACACGGCCGCCAGGGTGAGCGGCAAACCGTAAGTTTGTCGGAATAAACCCATTCCCGTGCGCCTAACTTGTTTTCTACTTCTGTTGGCCCTACTCAGCGGTTGCCGTACCACCTTTACCTCTACCCTTCCGGATACGGCGAAGTGGGAAAAGATTACCCTCACCTTCCCCGGTCCGGAAACCAGCGAGGCGGCGGCCGATAACCCCTTCACGCATTACCGACTCGACGTCACCTTCACCAACGGGGAGCACCGCATTACCGTACCGGGATTTTACGCTGGCGACGGCCGGGCAGCCCATACGGGTGCGGAAAATGGCAACATATGGCAGGTACGTTTCCGTCCCGACCTCGAGGGGGAATGGACCTACGCCGGAAAATTGATCAGGGGAACGGACGCGTACTTGGGCGGGGACGCAGGAGCTACGAAAACCGTAAAGAGCTACGAGGGGGCATTCTTCGTCGGTAACGCCGAACCGGGTGAGAACGGCCGGCTTATCCGCGATCATCCCCGCTACCTGCGGTGGGCCGAATCCGGCGACTACTTCCTTAAAACCGGGGTGGACAGTCCGGAAAACCTGCTCGGCTACGCCGATTTTGACGGAACCTACCGGTACAGCGACGACTTCCGCGAGGGGGAAAGCACCGCCGAGGGCCTCCATACCTACGCCGCTCATTTGGACGACTACGGCACCCGCGACCCCGCCTGGAAAGACGGAAAGGGGAAAGCCCTGATCGGCGGGCTCAACTACCTCGCGTCGGTGGGCGTCAACAGCATCTACTTCCTCACGCTTAATATCGGCGGCGACGGCAGGGACGTTTGGCCATACACGAGTCATGAAGTCTTCGATCGCTTCGACGTCAGCAAGCTCGACCAATGGGAGATCGTCTTCGACCACGCCGACAGCCTGGGGATGATGCTGCACTTCGTTCTGAACGAAACCGAGAACGAGACTTTACTCGATAATGGCGATACCGGTCCGCTGCGGCGCCTCTACTTCCGGGAAATGGTCGCCCGCTTCGGTCACCACCGCGCCGTCACCTGGAACCTCGGGGAGGAAAACGGGCCGAACGAGTGGTCGGAAACTTACCAGGACAACCGGCAGCAGAGCGACGTGATCGCCTGGTTTGCCGAGCACGATCCGTACCGCAACTACGTCGTACTGCACACCCATCCGGGGGAGGCCGCCTTTGCCGAGATATACGAGCCCCTGTTGGGGAACGAACAGTTGGGTGGACTGGCCCTCCAGCTCGGCAACCCGTACTCCGCCAACGAAGTAACGCGCAAGTGGCTCGACCTATCCGCCGCCGCGGGAGCCCCCTGGATCATGACCGTCGACGAGGTAGGTCCCTGGTGGCGCGGCCTCGACCCCGATAATGCCACACCGAACAACCAGGACAGCCTGCGCGCCCTTACCCTCTGGGGCAACCTCATGGCCGGCGGCGCGGGAGTAGAGTGGTACTACGGCGCCCGCAGCCCCCACAACGACCTGAACCTCGAAGACTGGCGCAGCCGGGACCGTGCCTACCGTTGGACGACCCACGCCCGCAAGTTTTTCGAGCGGCACCTGCCCTTCGGGGAGATGGAGGGACGGAATGAGCTGTTGGCTTCCGAAGCTCAGTTCTGCTTCGCACGGGAGGGGGAGGTGTACGTCGTATTCCTGCCCTTCGGCCGACCGGCGACCCTGGACCTGAGTGGTACCGAGGGAGAATTTACCGTGCAGTGGTATGATCCCCGCAAGGGAGGTGAGCTGATCGACCACGGCGAGCTGGTGAGCGCGAGTGACGGTCAGGTGGGACTGGTGCCGCCCGGCGAAGGAGACTGGGCGTGCTTACTGAAAAAGCGTCCGAAAGAATAAGTCAGCGGAACCTCAGGCTCAGTACCCCCAGTACCGCCTCCCGGATAATGGACTTGTGCATCTTGCTCTTCCCGGCGATGCGATCGGTGAAGATGATGGGTACCTCCACGATGCGGTAACCGAGCTTGCGGGCCGTGTACTTCATCTCGATCTGGAAGGCGTAGCCGATGAAGCGGATCTTATCGAGATCCATTGCCTCCAGCACCGGGCGGGAGTAGCACATGAAGCCGGCGGTGGGATCCTTGATGGGCATCCAGGTGACCATGCGCGTGTAGAGGCTGGCCCCGTAGGAGAGGATGATGCGGTCCATGGGCCAGTTCTCCACGCTTCCGCCCTTCACGTAGCGGCTGCCTACGGCCACATCACCCGGACCGTCGTGGCAGGCGTCCCGTAGGCGAATAAGGTCGGCCGGCGTGTGGCTGAAGTCGGCGTCCATCTCGAAGAAGTACTGGTAGTTGTCGGCCTGTTTCAGTCCCCACCGGAAGCCGTCGAGGTATGCCGTGCCGAGGCCTAATTTTCCGCTTCGCTCGAGCAGATGCAATTTGCCGGGGTACCTTGGCTGCAGCTCCCGGATGATGTCGGCGGTGCCGTCGGGCGATCCGTCGTCAACGATGAGTAGGTGGAAGGGCTGAGACAACCCGAAAACGGTTTCCACCATACGTCCGATGTTCTCGCGTTCGTTGTAGGTGGGAATAATGACCAGGCTGTCGCTCAAGGGGAGGTACGATTGAGGCGCCAAAGATAGGATAAGGGTATGAAAATAACGTTAGACCGCTGCTTCCCCATCCTTCTCGGGATATTACTCGCTTCTTCCGGGCTGGCGGCCCAGGGACCGATCAGCGGATTTCCGACGCCGAAGGGCGAAGTGGCCATTTCTCCCGGTTACAGCGTGGACAAATACAAGAAGTACTTCGGAGAAGGAGGCACAATCGAGGATCGGGAAGTGACCACTACCAGTTACAGCCTCTTCGTCGAGGCGGGCCTGAACGAACAAACCTCCCTGGTCGCTACCCTACCCTACCTACGCACCAACGACCGCCCCGGCAGCCTGCAGGACGCCTCCCTTTGGATCAAGTATATGAACCTCGATCGGCGGGAACGGGTCGGCAATCAGCGGGTCTTTACCGCTATCGGCCTTAGCTTCCCCGTCGGCAATTACGAAACCACCGGAATCGCGGCACTGGGCCAGCGGGCCACCGTATTCCAGGGCCGCCTGGTCTACCAGTACCAGTTCGACAGCGGATTTTTTCTGCACGCCCAGTCGGGAATCGACTTCCAGTTCGCTCCCGAGAGCCGCTCCAGCTGGCCCGTACTACTGCGCACCGGCTACGGCACCAAGTACGTCTACGTGGAGGGATGGGTCGAATTCATCACTGCCCTGGAAAGCGGCACGGCCGTCCAGACCGCCACGGCGGGTACCGGAAGCAGTTGGCGCAGGATCGGCGGTACGGTGTATGTTCCGGTCGTGAAGTGGGCCGGTGTCGTGTTGGGTGGTGCGTACGTCCTCGGCGGGGAGTACATCGGCAGGAGCACGCGGGTGAATACGGGGGTGGTGGTGAAGCTGTAATGTCGTCGGCCGTCGTCGGCCGACCGAGGCACGAGGCTCGTCCGACGACTTGCTTCCTGAGGTTGGTGTTCCACCCATTTCGGCATACTGGCCCTACTCGGCGGATGAGCTTAGGCTCGGCCGACGAGGGGCAACGAGGCGTCGTCGGCCGACCGAGGCACGAGGCTCTTCCGCCGACTTGCTTCCTGAGGTTGGTATTCCACCCATTTTGGCATACTGGCCCTACTCGGCGGACGAGCTTAGGCTCGGCCGACGAGAGGCAGCGAGGCGTCGTCGACCGACTGAGGCACGAGGCTCGTCCGCCGACTTGCTTCCTGAGATTGATATTCCACCCATTTTGGCATACTGGCCCTACTCGACGGACGAGCTTAGGCTCGGCCGACGAGGGGCAACGAGGCGTCGCCGGCCGACCGAGGCACGAGGCTCGTCCGCCGACTTGCTTCCTGAGGTTGATATTTCACCCATTTCGGCATACTCGCCCTACTCGGCGGACGAGCTTAGGCTCGGCCGACGAGGGGCGATGAGCTATTCAATATCTCCGCCACATGCATCACCCTCACCGGTAGGCCCTCCCGCCGTATAAGGCCCTCCATGTGCATCAGGCAGGACATATCCCCGCTCGTAATGACTTCAGCCTCGTGCCGTAGGTGATCGGCGAGGCGATCGCGTCCCATCTTCGTCGACAACTCAGGTTGGTTTACGCTAAAGGTGCCGCCGAAGCCGCAGCATTCGTCCACGCGGTCGAGGGGGACCAGTTCGACGCCATCGACCATTTCGAGGAGGTAGCGGTAGTAACTGAAGGCTGCCCCCACCCGCTCGGAACTCTCCCCCAACCGCAGGCCGCGTAGGCCGTGACAGCTGTTGTGAACGCCTACCCGCGCCGGAAAACGCGCATCGAGTTGTTTGACTCCCACCACGTTAACCAGGAAATCGGCTAGCTCGAAGGTGCGCTCGCGCAGTTGCCGCACCTCGTCCGTTTGCTCCAGCGTATCGTAGTGGTGCTTCACGTGGTACACGCAGCTCCCCGACGGACACACGATGTAATCATACCCGCGGAAGGTTTCCACAAAGTGCTCGTAGATCGGGCGTGCTTCCTTCTCCATCCCACTGTTGGCCAGGGGTTGGCCGCAGCAGGTTTGCTCCCGGGGATAAGCAACGGTACAGCCCACTTTTTCGAGCAGCTCCAGGGTGGCGATGCCCGCCTTGGGGTAAAATTGGTCGATGTAGCAGGGGATGAAGAGGCCGACGGTCATGAGGGAGGGAATGAAGGGAGGAGGGGGGAAGGGATTGAAGGTAGGAGGGATTGAGGGGGGGGAAGGTACCCTCCTTCCGTAGCATGACCATCCGGTGGTGTGCTGCTTTGCGTGTCCTTTCCTTGATTTATCGCTCTACGCCGCCGTATTCGAATTGGAGCTTTTCCAGTTGTAGGAGGAGTCCTGCGAGGGCCTCACGGACTTCACTTAAGTTAGCGGATACGACGGTGGCGTAGGCGGCATCGACGAAGAGGTGGTCCTGGATGCCGTCCAGCTCGTCCGGGCCCTGGGCTTCGATGGCGGTGAGTTGTTGCCGGATGTAGTTGCTGAGGCGCTCGTGGCGCTCGTCCCAGAAATCCTGGAGGATGCGGTGGGGCTTTTTGCGGATCACCTCCTGTCGCTCGACCAGATGAGTCTTTAGTCGGAAGATCGTATCCGTGCCATTGAAATTTACCTCGATGGTGTTCTCACGGGGGCCCTTGCGACCGCGGATGCGGTTGACGAGATTGCGGTCCTCGTCGTAGAAGTTGACGCTGCTGAATTCCTGGTTGCTGAGTCCGCGAAACTGCTCGATGGTGACCAGTACGCCGCGGAACTGACTCAAGTCCTTCTCCAGTTCGTAGTAGCTTTCCTGTACTGGGAGCAGTTGTTCCTCCTCCTGGACGTGCCGGATGCGTGTTTCCTCCCGGACGTCGTCTTCGAACTCCCTCACTTCTTTCTTCAGGGCCGACAGGTTCACCGCTACCGAGTAGCCGTGTTTGCGGACGGCGTCGACGATCATTTCCCGGATTACCTCCCGCTGCTCGGGGCCGTTCCAGAGGCAGTGTTCGAGGAGGAAGCAGTCCATGAGGTCCACCCGCTTGCGACCGTGGAGGTAGGCGGAGGTGCGCAGCAGGCGGACGGCTTTTTTCCAGCGCCGGTCATAGATGTTGATCTGGCTGGCGGCGTGATTGGGTCGGGCGTTGTACTGCTCGATCTTGTAGAGGAGCAGCTGCAGGGTGTTAAGCACCTCGGCGGGCACTTCCACGGCGTCGATGGCAATGGACCAGCGGTCTAGTTCCTCTTCCGAAAGCTTGGTGGCGGTGGGGATGTTGTCTTCGTAGACGTCCTGGGTATCGACCACCATCTTCACGAAATTCTGGTACTGGCTGATCTTGCTGAGTTCGAGGCGGACGAGGAAGCGGTCCCAGATCGGGGCCAGGTTTGCGCTGCGGGGCGGCAGTTCGTTGCTGGCGGTGATGATGCCGCGGATGTTGACCTTCATATCCTCCTCCCCGTTGCGGTAGATTTTCTCGTTGAGGATTGTGAGCAGGGCGTTCTGGATGGCGGGGCCGGCCTTCCAGATTTCGTCGAGGAAGACGATGTTTGCCCCCGGCAGGTAGCGGTCCGTGAGGCGCTCGTACTTGTCCTCATCACGGAGTTTCTTGATGGAGATCGGGCCGAATACCTCGTCGGGGGTCGAAAACTTCGACATGAGGTACTCAAAACTCACCCCGTCGCGGAAGGCATACTTGAGTCGACGGGCGATCAAACTCTTCCCGACACCGGGGGGGCCGAGCAGGAAGATGCTCTCTCCGGCCACCGCGGTAAGCAGGGCCAGTCCCATGGCGTGATCGCGTTCGTAGAGGCCGGCCGTGAGGGCATCGAGCAGGGATTCGGTGCGGAGGCGCAGGTCGGTATCGCGTTTAACGGTCATTGCGGGGGTAACGACGGGGACGGCGGAAGGGTTGTAGGAAAATACAGGAACGGCTGCCGGGGGAATTACCCACCGACAGCCGTTCGCTGATCAATCCCCGGGGGGGACTGCATTATGGACGTCCTTACTGGTCGCCGTACTTCTCCAGGCGGTATTCTGCCTTCAGTTTTTCCTTACGCCGCTTCACGCTGGGCTTGGTAAACTCGCGGCGATTGCGGAGTTCACGGATTACCCGGGTGTTGATTGATTTGCGCTTGTAGCGCTTGAGGGCACGGTCGATATTCTCTCCCTCGCGTACGTTAATAATTAGCATTCAGCGATCATATTTTGTAATTGGAGCGCAAAGATACGGGTTGTTTCTGGAAGGACCAAGTGGCCCCCTGTTTTTAGTCTTAGACTCCCGCTTTGATTTCCAGCACGGTTTTTCCGACTTCGGTGCGGTATTTCAGGTGCTCGACCTTCAGTTTGCTGAGCAGTACCCGTGGGTCGGGCATGCTTTCGGAAGTATTGGCTGCGGGCGGGGGCGCAGGAGCAGTGTCTTTCGGAACGGCGGGCTGGCGAAGTTGGCTCAGCACCTCGTGCAGTCCCATGTTAATGATGTCGTCGGAGAGGGCAATCTGTCCCTCTACGTGGGTGCCGTTGAGGTCGGCAAAATCGGTTTCGATCAGGTGCTTGAGTACGGGATGCATAGGATGGTAGCTTACTGGGCGTTTAGATGGAGGGATAGGATGAGGCGGTTGGCTTCGCTGGTGACCTGCAATTTATTGATCAGCGGTACGAGCTGCTGGTACCCCAGATGGGTCATCAGGGCCGGGACGTGGATGCGGACGTAGCTGCTGCTCACATCCACTCCCTTGGGCAGGCGCGACTCGATCTGGCCCTGAACCAGATTGATCAGGGGCTTATCGAGAAACTTGAGTCCGGAGACGATGTCGAAGCTTAGCCACGGCTGATCCGGAAAGGAAACGGCTGGTCCCGGGACCAGCATCAATTGCCGGCTCACCGTACCGATCACGGGGGCGTTGGCGGACAGGTGTACCCTAAATCGGTTTCCCGCTTCGGGATCGATGTATAGTTCCCGGATCGGCGTGCCGGCGGGGCGGGCGGCCAGCACCTCGTTGAGCAGGGCACGGGTGAGGGGTAGCGTGATCTTCAGATCCGTATCCGCCAGCGCGGCGGACGGATTCCGTAAAAGGGCGTTCAGGGAGGGTGAGGAAGGCATCGGCATAGTGCAATAACCGGAATGGACCGGACGGGTTCGAGCGTCCATCTATATAGACGGGAAGTTGCGTTAGCCGCCTCCTACGTAGCAAAATCAACGCCCGAACGGAGCTGTTTTATGGTTCATTCTATGATCCGGGCGGATTACTCGACAATCCGGCGTTTCGTCCCTATGTGTTTGCTGAACGGGTTGCGGGGTCTCACGTTTGGTTAGTAGAATATATCCCGCACCATGAAGCCACTATATACCGCTCTTCTCATTTTACTCTGCACCTGCGTCCGCGCCCAAACGGATGCCGTGCCCCCCGAGATGGCCCCCAATACGGGTGGCGTTGGCGGACAACTCCGCGATGGCAGTAGTGAAGAACCGGTCGGTTTTGCCAATATCGCGGTCTATCGGATTGAAAACGGCGAGTTGGTTGGCGGTACCACCAGTGACATTGACGGCAAGTTTACGATCAAGGACCTGCCCTACGGAGATTACCGGCTCGAAGTGACCTTTATCGGGTACGAGGGGGAAGAAATGATGCTCGAACTGAACGATTCCGAACGGTTCCTGCGGGTGGGCGACATCACCCTGGAGGCCGGTGGTGCCACTGATCTTGATGAAGTGGTCGTAACCGCCGATCGCGCCATCATGGAACTCGGTCTCGACCGCAAGTCCTTTAACGTAGAAAAAAGCGTGGCGGCTAGCGGCGGATCGGCCGAAGACCTGCTGCGGCAAATCCCGAGCATTACGGTCGACCTGGAGGGCAACGTAAGTTTACGCGGTAGCGGTGGCGTGCGCTTTTTAATTAACGGTAAGCCCAGCGGACTGGTGGGCACCGACCCGGCCACCTACCTGAAATCTTTGAGCTCCAGCAGCATCGAGCGGGTGGAGGTAATCACCAACCCAGGTGCCGCCTACGACCCGGAAGGCACCGCCGGCATCATCAACATCGTCCTCAAAAAAAAGCAGGACGACGGCTTCAACGCAACGGTAAACCTCAATGCCGGTACCGGAAACAAATTCGACGGCAATCTCGACCTCAACTGGCGCCAGGGCAAATTCAACTCCTTCGCCGGGGTGAGTGGCCGCTACGATGAGCGCTTTTTCCGGGGCTTCCGCGACCAGACGGGCACCCTGGGCGACAGCACCTTCAGCCGCTACTTCCTCTTCGAGGGCGACCGGCTGCGCAAGTCGCAGATGTTCAAGCTCGGCACCGAGTACAACATTAGTGAGCGCGGTGTGATCGGACTACAGGGCAACATCCAGTTCGAACAGGGGGAAAGCAACAACCTGCGGACCACCGACTTCTTTAACAACGAGGGCGGACTGGACCGTACCAGCGTCCGTACCGAATTTGAGCCGGAAACCGAGAACGACTTCGAGGTACAGGCCACCTACTTTACGACCTTTAAAAAGGAGGGCCGCCAACTCTCCTCCAGCTTCCAGTACAGCGAGAACGATGAGGAGGAGATCGAGAACTACAACGAAATCCTCAACGACGCCTCCGGCATCGTGATCGGCACGGACCAACAACGGGCCCCCACCCTAGAGAATCGCCAGCGGTATCTCGGCCAGCTCGATTACGAGCAGACCATAGGCGACTTTAAGTTTACCACCGGCTGGCGCACTACGCTGGAGCGCACCGAGCAGGACGCCGCCTTCCAAACCTTCGATACCGGCAGCTTCGAGAACGTAGATAGCCTGAGTAATCTCTTCCGCTACGAAGAAGACGTACACGCCGTTTACGCCACCTTCGGCGGGCAGGTAGACAAAATCCGCTTCAACGTTGGGCTGCGGGCGGAGCAAGCCAATACCAGCAGCATCCTCCTCGAGCCAAACGCAGAAGACTTCACGAACAACTACTTCAAGGTCTACCCCAGCATATTCGCCGGCTACGAATTCGACGACAACACTACCCTACAGGCCAGCTACAGTCGGCGCATCGAGCGGCCGCGCGGCTACGCTCTTAACCCCTTCGTGGATCGCGGCGACCCGTTTAACCTGCGCAGCGGCAACCCCTTCCTGCTGCCCGAATTGATCAACAGCTTCGAGCTCAACGTACAGCAGCAGTACGGTAAGGGCACCTTCACCGGGGGCGTCTACTTCCGCCAGCTCAACGACATCATCAGCAGGATCACCCGCGTGCTGCCCGGCGGCGTGAGCCTGAGCACCCGCGACAACCTCGACCGGGGCCGCGATTACGGCATCGAATTGATCACTACGTACCGTCCGACCGACAAACTCGACCTCACAGTGAGCGGCAACGGCTACCGTTCGGAAATTATCGGGAACAACCAGGACGAGAACATCGACCAGAACGGCTACCTCTTCAGCGGCAACGTGCAGGGCAGCTACGAGCTACCGGGCAAAGTACAGGCCCAGTTCACCTACTTCTACCGCTCACCGGGCGTACGGCCGCAGGGGCGCATTCAGGCCATTCAGAGTCTGGACCTCGGTTTTCGGAAGGAGATCCTGGACGATAAGGGAGCCATTACGTTGCGGGTCACCGACCTGTTCAACCAGCGCAAGTACCGCTTTACTACCGAGACGGGCGGCATCACCACCGTCAGCGAATTTCAGCGCGAGAGCCGCATCGTGTACCTCGGTTTTCAGTACAGCCTGAACCAGCTTTCGCGGCAGCGGAACAACAACGGACGTCGGGGAGACGGCGGCGGCGAAGACGACTTCTAGTTGGTAGCGGATATCCAGCCAAGCTCCTGGAGGAAAAGATCGCTGGCCTCCATGGTCGAGCGGAAGTGGTCGGCGTTCTGGACGTTAAAGAAGCCGTGGCGACCGCCCTCGTACAGCTTCAACTCGCACCGTCCGCCAACCCGCTCGATGGCCATGCAGTAATATTCCGCCGTGGTGACGGGAATCAGGTGATCGGCGGTGCCGAGCAGAAATAAGGTCGGCGGAGTGGAACTGTCGATGTTATGCAGGGGCGAAAAATCGGGGTAGGCCTCCCCTATTCTTTCGTAGCCGTAGCCGGCGGGACCGTTGTCCACGACCGGATTGTAGAGCAACAGGGCATTTGCCCGGCTGCTGACGGAAAGATCATCTTGCGGATCGTTGTACTCTTTCACCATGGCCGTCGCCGCAGCCAGGTGCCCGCCCGCCGAGCCGCCGCCCGCGGCGATTTTTGCGGTATCCAGTTGCCACTGCTCGGCGTGGGTCCGGACGTAGCGCATGGCGGATTTGGCGTCCATCACCGAGGTAAAGGGCGTGGTGCCATGGCTATTTTTCGTGCGGTAATCCGCCAGAAAACACACGACCCCCCGTCCGGCAAAGTAATCGGCCTGCGGGCGAAAGTGCTCGCGGCTACCCGAATTCCAGCCGCCGCCGAAGAAGAAAACGATGGCGGGATAGGAACCTTGATCAGTAAAATTATCCGGGAGGATCACCTCCAACTTCAGTTCGGAAGTATCGAGTTGTTTGTAGGTGACCACTTCCGTTTGCTGCCCCCAGGCCGAGGAAGAGATCAGAAGGAAGACCAGCAGCTTTAAACTTCTCATGTAGTGCGATTTGCCGCTGAATTTACGGTACCCCAGTAGAATGGCTCCAGCGCAATCAACGCACGGTAAAAACCCGCCGCCCCACCGGCCGGCCATCCTGGACCACCAGTAGCCAATAAGCGCCGGCGGGAAAACTAGTGGTGGCTACAGTTGCGGATCGACGCACGTCGGCCACCTTATAGATTTTGGCACCGGTCAGGCTCACCACTTCTAGGTTGTACGACCGATCGCTCTCCGGCAACGCAACCGTAAATTCATTGCTCGCGGGATTGGGATAAAGCCCAATCTCAAGATCAAGAGAATGCACATCACGCGTACCTACCATTAGCTCGGGTGCATCGACAAAAGTGCCGCAGCGACGATCGCCCGAACGCAGGTAGCGCAGGCTCGCCCACTGGGGTCCGGCCTGACCGGATATACTATCCAAATGCACCGGTACGAACTGGGTGTAGACCGGACCCGGTCCCCCGTCCACGTGAGAATCATCCAACCCGCATTGTTCCCCCGGCGGGAAGGTCACCGGCGTACTGGCCCGCAGTTGGAGTAGTCCGCAGCGATTTTCGGAGAGTTTGCTCTTGGCCAGTCTGCGACTCTCCGAACTACCCGGGCTGATCAGGACCTGCCCGGGCTGTACCCCGGTGAGGGCGTCGGGCACCCGGTCGATCGTGAAGTCAAATACGGTATCCAAATGAACGGGCCGGTACCCGGCTGATCCGGTCGTGTAGTCGTAGAAATCACCCCGGGCCCGGTAGGCGTAGATCCCCGACTGGGTGGTATCGACTTCCAGAATCGTAAAACTGGAATAGCGGCGACCAAAGGGGGTCGCGCTCCCGAAGGGTTCGGTGAGGTAATTGTAGGACTCTATTTGAAACGTATCCCCGACCGCGGCCAGTCCGTAAGTTTCGGGTTTCGGCAATTGCTGACCGGCTTCCGGGGCATTCATTCCGGCCAGTTCGTAGGTTGTTCTTTCGAAAAGCACCTGGTGAAATCGGATGCCGGTGACCAGTCCGTACTGCCGGCTGATTGCTACTTCTCCTCCCACGGGATCACCCTGCTCGGTAGTGAACGCGATACGCTTGATTACGTCGGGTAGTCCCAGTACGGTGGCGGAATCCACCCCGATCACTTCGGCCATTATTCGGTAGGGGCCGTCGACGTAGGCGAGCCAGCGCTGCCCCACCCCGGCTCCCTGGTACAGGACGAACGGCTCATCCAGCTCATTGTACATGACGGTACTATCCGCCGTCTGGCACACGGAATCACCGAAAGCGAAGGCGACTTCACAGACGTAGACCGAGGGCATATGATAACCGCCCAGCGTAGTGTACAAGGCTTCACACGACGCTTCTTCTACCCGCAGCCCGTAGTACTGGCTATCGAAACCGTAGGGGTGCCCAAAATATTCCGCCCGTTCGTACAAATACTGCACCCCCGGCCGGAACAACTGATAATCGCTCTGGGCGCGGACGCAGGAGCCAACTAAAAGCAAAAGAGCGAAGTAGATTGGTTTCATAAGCGGTGTTTCCCCGCTAAATATGCTGCCTTTACCGCCGCCGAGTCAGGTGGGTGGCGTAAACATTTGTCGGACGCTTACCTTAGTGCCTAACAAAGTACCCATATGAAAAAGATCGGCATCCTCTACGGACGCGAGCGCTCCTTTCCGCCCGCCGTCATCCAACGCATCAACGACAAGAACGTAGACGGCATCATGGCCGAACCCGTGAAGATCGATAAGGTAGGACAAGGACTCAATCCCGGCTACGCCGTCATCATCGACCGCATCAGCCAGGACGTACCCTTCTACCGGGCCATGCTCAAGAACGCCGCCGCCACCGGCACGGCCGTCATCAACAACCCCTTCTGGTGGAGTGCCGACGAGAAGTTTTTCAACAACGTAGTGAGCGTCGGCCCCGCCGGCGTGCCCGTCCCCAAAACCGTACTCCTCCCCAGCCACGACCACCCGGACGACACCACGGACGCCAGTTTCACCAACATGGCCTACCCCCTCGACTGGCAGAGCATCTTCAACTACATCGGCTGGCCCGCCTTCATGAAGCCCCACTCCGGCGGTGGCTGGAAGAGCGTATACAAGCTCAACGGCCCCGACGAACTCTGGAAGGCCCACGCCGAAACCGGTCAGCTCGTCATGATGCTCCAGGAAGCCATCGACTTCACCAGCTACTTTCGCTGCTACTGCATCGGCCGCAAGTACGTGAAGATCATGCACTACGAGCCCCGCAACGAATTCCTCGACCGCTACAAGGTCAAGCACGACGTCAGCGACGAATTGCTCAAGACCATCCACGACTACGTCATCAAACTCAACGAGTGGCTCGGCTACGACTTCAACACCGTTGAGTTCGCCATCCGCGACGGCATCCCCTACGCCATCGACTTCTGCAACCCCGCCCCCGATGCCGATAAATTCAGCGTCGGCGAAGAAAACTTCGAGTGGGTCATCGAAACCGCCGCCAACTACGCCATCGACCGTGCCCAACGACAAGAACCCGGTCGCGACAACCTCACCTGGGGCGAGTACATCCGCAGGTCGGTGGATGGGAGCTATGCATTCGGAAAATAGGGGCGCTCGCGAAGCGAGCTTTAGTACGTTAGTCCGCTCGCTAGGCTCGCTGGTAGTCGCGCTGTCGCGCGGTTAGTCTCGTTCGCTATGGCTCACTGGTAGTATCCTGACCCTCATTGCGTCACCGCAAACCCGGCAGCTCGATGGGTGAGACCAACGTACTACCAGCGAGCGCAGCGAGCGGGACTAACGAACTACCAGCGAGCGCCCCGAGCGGGACTAACGAACTACCAGCGAGCCCCGGCGAGCGGACTACAGTACTAACCGCGAGCCCCAGCGAGCGACTACCAGCGAGCGCAGCGAGCGAACTACCTCCCCTTATCCACAAACAGCCGCTGATCCAAAGAGTACCGCCCCGGCCCGGCAATCAATATCACGATGGCAGCAATAGCATAGTGTAGCGGTCCGGCGATTTTGCCCCACTCATGTCCATTGGCGGCATGTACCAGGAAGGCAGCGACGAGCATGGTGATCAAGTAGGGAACGGTAGCTAGGCGGGTGAAGAAGCCAATGGCAATAAGAATACCACCGAAAAATTCGGCGGAGCCGGCCAGCACCAAACTGGGAGCGGGACCGATTCCGAACGGATCGGCAAATTTGAAGTTTCCGTTTACTACTTTGATGACCTTGCCGAGGCCGTGGGCGAAGGCCATTTCCAGCCCGAACCAGAGGCGTAGGATGAGGAGGGCTAGGTCGATATTTCCTTTCGTCATTTTATGAGGCTTTCTTGATACACAGGTAATTTACAGCATCAGGCAGACGCTGTATTGGTCCGCACTGGAGCGATAAAGTCAGTTTTAAAGGCAGTCCAGAGCGCGCCGGCCGGACGGTTGTCCCCGTCATTTTTCGTTTGCTCGATGAACTCGAGGCTGTCGGCGATGAGGTAGGTCGTACCCGCCAGGGTAAGGGGGAAGTAATTGGCTACCTCGACGTGAATACCCAGTCGCTGGAGATCGTAGCCAAACAGTACGACCTTTTTCACACCAGTTTGCCGGATCAAACGCGCCAGATCGAGTTCACGGTCGGCCGGCCATTCCAGCAGGTGCAGCTGTTTGCCCGGCTCGTCGTAGCCAGCGGCTCCGAGGATGCGCCCCAGAAAGGCCCGTCGCGCCAGGGCTCCGTAGTAGAGCACCATCAGTTCCAGGTCGCGGGCGGGGCCAAGCTTTTCGAGCGCTTCAGTCGTATCGGGTTGTCCGATCAGGTCAAATGCGAGCATGCCCAAAGGTAACCGGTGGCGTACTCCTACCGAAAAACATGACCCATAAATCGTAAATCGTAAATTGTGCCGCTTTACCTTTAGCCTGCGAAAACCGCCCCAACCATGACCACCACGCAAATTCGTACCGAGCGCGTCCAACAATCCCGCCTCGAGACCGTCGACTTCAATCACCTCCCCTTCGGCAAGATCTTCAGCGACCACATGTTCGTGAGCGACTACCGCGATGGTGAGTGGACCGACGATCGCATCGTGCCCTTCGGTCATTTTACGATGCACCCCGCCAGCATGGTCCTGCACTACGGTCAGGCGATCTTCGAAGGAATGAAGGCTAGCAAGCACGCAGACGGTACTCCCCTGCTCCTGCGCCCCGACGAGCACGCCAAGCGCATCAACGCCAGTGCCCGCCGCATGATGATGGCCGAATTCCCCGAGGAACGCTTCGTGGAGGCCGTCAGCCAGCTGGTCGCCCTCGACAAAGACTGGATCCCCCCCGCCGAAGGTAGCGCCCTCTACCTGCGTCCTTACATGTACGCTACGGACGAGTTCATCGGCGTGCGTCCCAGCGAAACCTACCGCTTCTGCATCTTCACCGCGCCCGTTGGCCCGTACTACGCTAAGCCCGTCCGGCTGGTGGTCGAGCAGGAGTTTGTACGTGCCGTCCCCGGCGGCACCGGTGAGGCCAAGTCGGCGGGCAACTACGCCGGTTCCCTGCTGCCCGCCCACCTGGCACAGCAACGAGGATTCGACCAAGTTGTATGGATGGGCGGTCCCGACCGCACCCAGATTCAGGAGGTCGGCACGATGAATATCTTTTTTGTCATCAACGGCGAGGTCATTACCCCGGCTACCGACGGCGCGATCCTTAAGGGCATCACCCGCAAGATGTTTATCCAGATCCTGAAGGACAAGGGCATCCCCGTCACCGAGCGCGTCATCGAAATCGACGAGGTCGTAGCCGCTTCCGATGCCGGTCAGCTGGAAGAGATGTTCGGTGCCGGAACCGCCGCCGTGGTCAGCCACGTCTCCGAGCTTCAGTACAAGGACAAACTGATGACCCTCCCCCCCGTCGAAGGTCGCAAGATCGGCCCCATGCTGAAGCGCCACATCGACGGCCTCCGCGTCGGAAAGGTCGAAGACACCCACAACTGGCTCGTCCGCGTCTAGTACAACGCTGCCTCCCGGCAGCGATGTCCGCAGCGGTCTCCCCCGATAGCTATCGGGGCGAGGTCTGCAGCCATCCTACTCCTCCCCCTCCAGCCCCGAGGTCACCACCACCTCCAACTCCCCGTTCTCCCCCCGCACCAAAAAGTACCCTTCCAGCGCTTCTTCCCGTTCGATCAGCTCCTGCGCTCCCGCCGGCCCCAGTACCATACACACCGTAGCGAAGGCGTCGGCCGTAGCGCAGTCATTGGCTAGCACACTCGCACTCAGCAAGCGGTTCCGCTCCACTTGTCCCGTCTTCGGGTTGATCGTGTGGCTGTACTTCTCACCCTCCACCTCGTAGTAGTTCAGGTAATTCCCGCTGGTGGCGATGGCCCGGCCTTTTTCCAGTGGCAGGGTGCCTGCGGCGGAAACTTTGTCGGCGTCCTCTTCCGGTAGCCGGATCCCGACGGTCCACGGTACTCCGTTTTTGGTTCCGCCCGCCCGCATTTCACCGCCCACGTCGACGAGGTGGTTCGGACTGCCCCGCTCCGTCAGTAACGCGGAAATCAGGTCGACCCCGTAGCCCTTCGCACTCGCGTTCAGATCGAGCTGTACGCCCGGCTTTGCTTTGTGCAGGAAACCCTCGTCGAATCGGATTTTATCGAAACCTACCTGGGCCCTCACACTGTCCAATTCCACCGTATCGACGGTTGCCGATTGCCGGTGTTCCGCGCCGCCAAATCCCCAAAATTTGACGAGGGGCGCCACGGTGGGGTCGTAAGCTCCATCGGTTTTCGCCACCACTTTTGCCGCCAGTTCGAGGTTGGGCAGAAAGTGCTTCGTATCCGCTAAGCTCACCCCTTTAGCGCTGCGGTTGAAGGCATTGATCGTGCTTTCCTCCACCCACGGCGACAGTTCCAGGTTATAGGCCTCCAGGAGGCTGTCGACGCTCCCCCGTAGGCCCGGTATCGTCTTTCCCAGGTAAGTGATGCGGTAATAGCTGCCCATCGCCTCCCCGTTGATCCGGTGCGCGGGAAGGTAGCCGTCATCCTCCAGGGCGTTGCATCCGCTAACCAGCAGAAACAAAAAAAGGAGGGCGGGGACGCAGGAGCGGTGAATCATATTCAGCAAAGGTACTGCGGTAGTCGATTCCTGCTTGGCGCACGATCATGAATTGGCCGTATCGGAGGTCCGTTTTGTGCGCTGTGAGGTTACCATCAGAGCCGGATGATGTACTTCCAAATTACCCCTTAATATGCCGGGATTCTGAATACATGTCTCTAATATGTGTAAACACACGATCTTATAGACAAGAAGGGACTAAATCCCACCATCGCTCGCTATTTTACCAGTGGCCGAGGGCGGGCGCGCCGGTGCGATGCAAACACCAAAAGAGCAACATTATGAGGTATGTTCCCTCAATCCCTCCTACCCTCAATCCCTAATCCCCCTACCACCCCGGCAACAGATTCAGTCCGAAGCTCCAGCTGGCCCCCTTCAATAGCGGACGGGCGAAGTAGGGCTCCACGACCAACTGCCCGAAGACATTGATCCGGGTACTCACACCCGCCGTGAAGATGGGCTTAACGCCGGGACTAACCAGGAAGGGCTCGCCCGTATTGGGGTTGATGAGTATTTCTCCGTTCTCATCGAGGGTGTACGTAGGCCCGTTAAATTGGCCGATGTCGGAAAACGCCATCCCTCCGTCGACGAAGAAGTTGAGGTCGCTGAAGAGGAATTTGGACTTGATCAGCGCGATCTGCTCCGGTCCGGTGAAGGGGATGCGGAGTTCGACGTTACCGACAATAAGCTTACTGCCGATAAGCTCGTCCAGGCTGCGCCCCGCACCCTCCAGGGTATTTACGGCATCGTTCGCGTTGAGGCCACGCATATACCAGGGGCTGCCCACGTAGAGGGGGAAAAGATCGTTGCCCTGGCTGCCATAGCGGCCGTAGTGGAGCCCCCGAAATGCCAGGGCACCTTTGCCAAACCAGATGTAGCGACGGTAATCCGCGTTCACGGCCGTGAAGTTGAACTCGCCCAGGTACTGGTCTGCCCCCAGGCGGTACCGGTGTCCCCGGATCGGAGCGGTGAGACCAAAGTTGGAATTGTCGCCTACCAGGGCTACCCCGCCGTTGATCAGGTTGAAACTTTCACTTTCCAGATCGCGCCGACGCTCGGGCTGGACATTGGCCTGAATCGGGTAACCCGTGATGGGATTGTAGTAGCGGGCATACTGGTCTACGCGGTTGTTGTAGAGGCTGAAGCTCAGACTACCTTCCAGGCGTAGATTTGTATTAAATGCCAGGGATGCGAACCCGCCGACCTGATTCTGGTAGAGCCGTTGAATCAGGTAGGGGGCATTAATAAGTTCGGCATAATCATCCTCCGAAACCTGGATGGAGTCGAGGAAAGGCTCCATCAGACCGAAATTACGGTAGGGAATACGGCTGAGGCTAAATCCGTAGTTGACCTTTGTCTTGCGGTTCACCCAGGCTACGCTGCCCCCGAAATCGGTGATCTCTCCGTTCATTGACAGCCCGGTAAAGAGTTGGTTATTCCCGAGGATATCACTGAAGAGCAGTTGCACGCCGCCGGCCAATCCGGAAGTAGTACCGAACACCTGGCTGGTACCGACGCCGCCGCCCGCCCCACCGGAAGCGTAATCGAGCTTAAACTTCGGCTTGTAGGGCTGCCGGGTAATCTCGTCGGACGAGATGACGCTCTCTTTGTCCATATTCGTCAGCAGCTCATCGACAACGAGGTTGGCGCGGCGATTAAGGCGCGGCAGGGTGGCGGGCGTTAGGTCGACCGAATCTTTGCTAACGGCCACGGCGGTCATCCGATCGATCGGAGTGCCGAAGATCTTGTAGCCCTTCTGGTTGAAGTAGGTGTACAGCAGGCGGTTGTTGCGCCGGTCGATGCTCATGGCGGGCGCATAGGTTGTGATGCCCGATACACCGGTGAGAAGGTCCGTCATGCGAGCTACGCTGTCCTGGGTTAGGTCGTAGCGATAAATGTTTCGGAAACCATCCCGGTTGCTGAGGAAGTAGAGCATGCCGTCGGCACCCTCGACGGGGTTGAGGTTGTCGGCACCGGGGAATACGTTGATCTCGCGGCTTTCGCGGCTCTCTACATCCAGGGCAGCCAGGTTAAAGCGCAGGGCACCGTGGGGCCGCTCCTTCAGTTGCAGGCCGCGGGCATCGGTACTGAAGTAGATGGTCTTACCATCGGCCGACCAGCTGGGGTGAATTTCGCTGTATACGTCATTCGTGAGTTGGGTAACGCGACCGCTGCGCACGTCGATGCTGTATAGGTCGGTTTGCCCCTGTACAAGTCCGGATACCACAATCGATTTTCCGTCCGGCGACCAGGCTGGAAAACTGAAGGCAGGAACTTCAACCGGACGGATCTCCCGCTCGGCCTTTCCCTTCTCTACGTCGGCAATGATGATGATATTCTGCCCCTTGCTCGTAGCGGTGTAGGCGAACTTCTTGCTGTCGGGACTCCAGGTGCCGCTGTTTTCGATGTAGCTCAGTGCGTCGATGTGGCTGCCCAGGGTGGAAGACTTGATCTTGCGAATTTTCTTTCCGGTACGGGCATCGGCCAGAAAGAGGTCGATGTTGAAAAGGTCCTGCTCGGACAGGTAGATCATGTACTTACCGTCCGGGCTGATCTCGGGAGAAATATTGATGCGGCCGCCGTTGTTGTCGGGACCGACCAGTTCCTTACCTACGAAGCGATCGACCTTCGCGTCGCCAATCTGAGCTCCGTAGGTTTTGCGTAACGCATCTTCCCATAGGTCGCTGAAGTCCTTGAATTTATAGCCCAACACCAGTTCCGTAGCGCGCTCGATCCCCCACTTTGCTGTGGCGCGGAAGTACGGGTTGATGATCTCGTCTCCCTGCAGACCGGTAACGAAGGACCAGAAGGCCTGCCCGTAGCGGTAGGGGAAATACTTGCCGCCACTCAGGTCCTTAAGGCTCGGAATATCGTCGTTGAGCACGGCATCGCGCATCCACATGGCGGTAAAGGGATCAACCGAACCGATACTCAAATACTCTGCGAGACCCTCCACCATCCACAGGGGGAGTTTTTGCAGGTCACGGAGGCTGGTGCTGTCTCCACGGATCACCATGTCGTACTGGAAGGCGTGCACCAATTCATGACCCAGTACGTGGTGGGTCTGGGCATTAGTCTGAGCTACGGGCAACACCACTCGGTTCTTGAAAGCTTCGGTCACCCCGCCGGTTCCTTCACCAATCATGCCACTGATGGCATTCGTTTGCTGGAAGTCCGCGTGGTTGGCGTAGATGATCATCGGGTTTTTAAACGCGATGGTGTCGCGGAGTACGAGTTGGTGTACCCGGTACCATTCTTCGCTATCGGACAGAAAATTCTTCAGCCACTCTTCGTTGTCGATATAGGTGTATAGTTCGAAGTGCGGCGATTGGTAGACGTCGTACTCAAACTTTTCGTAGTTCGGCTTATTCTGCCCGAACGAATTAAAGCCCTGCGCGGACACCAGTAGGGGGAGCGCGAGGAGCGCTGTCGTCAATATTCTGTGTATAGCTTTCATGTGATTCTGCACTTGGTGTTGGGAATGGCTTCCGTACTAAAAACACCGGGCAGACGTGCAGACCCCTAAGCTTTGCTGGCGAAAGAGCCTTAAAAAAATGTTATAATCCAGTACGACGCTGCCTCCGGCAGCGCAAGTAAAATGCGGTCTCCGACCGCGAAGCATCAGCCCGGTTCGTGGCGTCTCGCCGCTGTCCCGGTTCGTGGCACGGTTCGTGGCGTCTCGCCGCGGTCCCGGTTCGTGGCACGGTTCGTGGCGTCCCGCCGCGGTCACCATCGGGCAAAACTTAAGCAATACCATATACCCCCTCCTTTCAACTACTACTTATGGGAAAAATGACCGCGGCGGGACGCCACGAACCAACACACCGCGGCGGGACGCCACGAACCGTCACACCGCGGCAAGATGCCACCAACCGGGGGGGGCGCATCAAGATGCCACGAACCAACACCCGCACGCCCGCCCAAACCAATGTCAGCTTTTGCCGTTGCAACTGACAATGAACGCTTCCAATCCTGCCGCCGCCCCCGTTGGGGAGTTTAATTCCGCCTACCCGGACCGCTATCTGCCCATTGCCGAATACGGCATCATCGGGAACCTGCACACGACCGCGCTGGTGAGCGTAACCGGAAGCATCGACTTTATGTGCCTGCCACGCTTCGACTCCCCCACCGTTTTCGGCCGACTGCTGGATGCGGACGTGGGAGGATTTTTCAGCTTCTCCTGCGTAGCCGACGACACCAAGAACAAACAGCTGTACCTGCCGGGGACGAACATCCTAATCACCCGCTTCCTGAGCGAGGACGGCATTGCGGAACTGACCGACTTCATGCCCATCGTCGACGGGGAACGGGATTTCGCGGTGTTTCGGCGGCTGAAGGGAGTTTACGGCCACCACCGGGTTAAATTTGACCTGCAGGCGCGCTTCGGCTACGGCAAGCGGGGCTGTATCGCGGAAAAAAACCCGGAGGGGAGGGGCTACCTGATCCGCGATCCGGAGGGCGAACAACCTACGATGCTGCTGCTGACGGACGCCGAACTGGAAATTACGGACACCGGACTGCGGGCCATCATCGACCTGCACCAGGGCGACAACATCGACTTCATCCTGACCCTGAACGAGGGCATCGACTTCGACCTCGACTGGATGCAGTGCTTTACGGAGTGCCGCAAGTACTGGACCACCTGGTCGAAAAAGTGCCGGTACGAGGGATTTTGGAAGGAGGCGGTGCTGCGGTCGGTCCTTACGCTGAAGCTGCTGACATCGGCCCGCTACGGAAGCACCATCGCCGCCGCCACCTTTGGCCTGCCGGAGAAGATGGGCGGGGCCCGCAACTGGGATTATCGCTACACCTGGATCCGCGACGCCGCCTTTACGATGTACGCTTTCTTGCGCTTGGGCTACACCCAGGAGGCGGAACACTTTATGGACTGGATCCGCGACAAGTGCATGGATCACCTCCAACTGATGTACGCCATCGACGGGGAAACCGACCTCGAAGAGTGTACCATGGAACACCTCGAGGGCTACCGCGGCAGCAAACCGGTACGGGTCGGAAACGGCGCCCACGACCAGAAGCAACTCGATATCTACGGCGAGCTGATCGACACCATCTACCTGTACAATAAGGCTGGGGGCAGCATCACCAATAAATTCTGGACCTCAATCACCAAGTTGGTAGATTACGTGATCGTCCACTGGCGCGATGAAGACCACGGAATTTGGGAAGTGCGCAGCGGCAAGCAACGCTTTCTCCACTCCGCCGTCTGCTGCTGGGTAGCCATTGACCGCGCCATGAAGATCGCCGAGAACCGGAGCCTCCCCTACCCGATGGCCGAGTGGCGCAAGGTCCGCGACGAGATCTACACCGAGATATACGACGGCTTCTGGAACGAAGAGCTGCAGGCATACGTGCAGTTTAAAGGGAGCGACACCCTCGATGCGAGCGCCCTGCTGATGCCGCTCCTGCGCTTTGTTTCCAGTCAGGAACCGCGCTGGCTCAGCACCTTCCAGGCCATCGAAGAGAAGCTGTCGGCCGACGTACTCATCTTCCGCTATAAGCTGGAGCACGGGGCCACGGACGGACTCGAAGGAGACGAGGGGGCCTTTGCCATCTGTTCGTTCTGGTACGTCGAGTGTCTGGCGCGCATCGGACAGGTAGACAAAGCTACGGTCGTCTTCGAAAAAATGCTGGGCTACGCGAATCACCTGGGTCTCATGAGCGAGGAAATCGGGTTACACGGAGAGCAGCTGGGTAATTTTCCGCAGGCATTTTCTCATCTGAGTTTGATTTCGGCGGCGTTCCAGATTGAGAAGAAGAATAGGTAAGGGGGAGTCTCGCTCGCTGCGCTCGCTGGTAGTCGCTCGCGGGGGCTCGCGGTTAGTACGGTAGTACGGTAGTACGGTAGTTACTTGTAGCCGGCGGCCTGGAGGGCGAAGAGTTCGGCGTAGCGGCCGTCGAGGGCGAGGAGTTCTTCGTGGCTGCCTTCTTCGACCAGTCCTCCGTATTCGAGGAAGAGGATGTGGTCGGCCATGCGGACGGTGGAGAAGCGGTGACTGATGAGTACGGCGGTTTTGCCTTCGATGAGGGCGGTGAAGCGTTGGAAGACCTCGTACTCGGCGCGGGCGTCGAGGGCGCTGGTGGGTTCGTCGAGGATGAGGAGTTGGGCATCGCGCATGTAGGCACGGGCGAGGGCGATCTTTTGCCACTGTCCGCCGCTGAGGTCAACGGCTCCGGCGAAGCGGCGTCCGAGGAGTTGGTCGTAGCCGCCTTCGAGTTCGCCGACGACTTCCTCGGCGAGAGACTTGCGGGCGCTGTCTTCGATGCGGTCCTGGTTGAGCTCTTCTTCGATGCGACCGACGGCGATGTTCTCGCGGGCGGTGAGTTGGTAGCGGAAGAAATCCTGGAAGATGACGCCGACGTTGTCGCGGAGGGAAGAAAGCTCGTACTCGCGCAGGTTACGGCCGTCGAGTAGGATGCGACCTTCAGTGGGTTCGTAGAGGCGCGCGAGTAGCTTTACGAGGGTGGTCTTTCCGGCCCCGTTCTCCCCCACCAGGGCTACCTTTTGGCCGAAGGGAAGTTTGAAGGAAAGGTTACGGATGGCATATTTCTCCGTATTTGGGTAGGCAAAGCTTACGTTCTGAAATTCCCAGCCGATCCGAATGGGTTTGGGGAAGGGCAGTGCTCCTTTTTTGTCGGCGATCAGGGGTCTGATGGCGAAGAAGTCGAAAAGATCCTGTAGGTAAAGCGCATTCTCCCCGATGCTTGAAAAGCGGGACAGGATGGTTTGTAACCCGCCCTGCATCCGCTGGAAGGCTCCGGCCAGGAATGTGAGCGATCCGACGGTGATCACACCACTGATGGTCTGCATAATGATGAGCACGTAGGCTCCGTAGTACGTCAGGGAGCTGATCGCAGAGAAGAACGCCCCCCAGCTCGCCCGCTTGATGGCCAGGGTGCGGTTGGCGTAGAAGTACTTCATCGACAGCTTGTGGAAGCGGTTGGTGATGAAGTCGGCCAGCCCGAATATCTTGACCTCCTTAGCCGTAATGTCACTGGCACCAATGTAGCGCAGGTAATCGAGCTCCCGCCGCTCCGGCGTCCAACTGCGGGTGAGGCTGTACACTTGTTGATTGAAGTAATTCTCCTGAATGAAACTGGGGATCACGGCAACCACGAGCAACAGAATAAGCCAGGGATTAAAGGCCGCTACGCTGATGCCCAGCACGACCAGGGTGACAGTACTCTGAAACTGCGCCAGCATCTGCGACATCAGCGTCGACCGGCTCGTCGTCTGCCGCCGCGCCCGCTCCATCTTATCGTAAAATTCGGAATCCTCGAAGTGGTACAGATCGAGGGTGGCCGCGTGCCGCATCAAGTCGACGCTGGTCTGATTGGTATAAAGGTCCCCCAGTAAGCTGTCGACCAGACTGATGCCCCGGCTCAGCAAATCGGAGGTAAGGGCAAGCAACAACTCCAGTGCCACCATCTGCCAAAGAAAAGTGGTATCGCCACTACCGTCAATAATTAACAGTACCTCGTCAATGATCAATTTACCCACGTACAGAATAGCCGTAGGAAGTGCCGACTGCAGCAGTCTCAGTACGATATTCGTGATCGTGAGCGACGGGCTCGTCCGGTAAATCAGCCGAAAAAAAGGTGGAAGATTACGCAGGGCCGTCAACTGATCCCGCCACGTCCTTTCCTCCTCCTTTGCCTTCCCCGCCTTTCTTCCTAATGCCATGCAGGCTTAACATTCCGGCACACCGGTAGTTCTCAATCCCTCACCCCCCTCAATCCTTCACTCCCCTCAATCCCTCAAACCTTCAATCCCTCACCCCCTAATCATCCTTCTTCTTAAAATCCCCCCGCTTCCAGCCGTCAAAAAACTGCTTCCATGCAACGGGACTAAAAATATTCATGGGCGGCTTCTGTCCGATGTAGTACGTCTGACGGGCCTGCTGACGGAGGTAGTAGCTGCTGTTCTCCGCACCCGAGCGCGGAACCGTCTCCTGTAGTCGTTCGAGCTTGTCGGCCGAAAGGTTCTCCGAGGCGCGGGATTGCAGTTCCGGCGTTACGTCCATGGCCAGAAACTCGAGCTTGAAGTGGTCGCGGCTCGGCCAGGGGAAGACCACGGCTTCGGGCAGGTCGATGGCGTTATAGGTCATTAATTGGACCAAACTGTACTTATCGTCCTCCAGATTTGGATCGATCACGAACTGCACGTCGTCATAACCCAGTGCACTAAACAGAATCGTGTCTCCCTTATGGGCTACGATGCTGAAGAAGCCCTCCAGGTTGGCGTAGGTGCCGCGACCGTCGCTCTTGATCAGTACGGTAGCGTAGGGCACCGGCTGGAGCTGACTGGTGGTCCCGTCGAGCACCATGCCCGAAAATTGCACCAGGGGCTCCCCGTTCTGGTCGACGAGCTGGGCGCTGGCGGTAGACCCGAGGCCGAGAAAGAGACAAAAAGCGAGCAGGTACTTCATATTCGGGTTGACGTAAATCGAACTAAGGACGCGGTAGAGGCCCGTGCGGTTGGGCCGCGGCGGTAATTCCGCAAGTTAGGGTATGCTTTTAACACACCTTAACGCGCATAGATCATTCCAGCGCAAGGTCGAGCACCTCCACCATGTTCTCAACGTAACTCACTTCCATGCCCTTCAGGTACCGCTCCTCGATCTCCCGCACGTGGCGCTCGTTGGCCTTGCTCAGGATGACCTGTTTCATGCCGGCCCGACGCGCCGCAAGTAATTTTTCCTTGATTCCACCCACCGGCAGCACGCGTCCGCGGAGGGTAATTTCGCCGGACATGGCCAGATACGGTTTGATCGGGCGATCGGTGTAGGCACTGGCCATCGCGGTGAGCATGGTGATACCGGCACTGGGACCGTCCTTCGGCGTAGCTCCCTCGGGAACGTGCACGTGCAGGTCCTTTGACTTGAAGGATTCCGGATCGATACCGATCCGCTCGGCATTGGCGCGCAGGTAGGAGCGGGCGGTGGTGGCGCTTTCCTTCATGACGGCACCGAGGTTACCGGTCTGCTGCAACCCACCCTTTCCGGGACTCAAGCTGGCCTCCACGAACAGAATTTCTCCGCCAACCTGCGTCCACGCAAGCCCAATGGCGATTCCCGACTGGCGGCCGACGCGGTAGGGTTCCCGCTCGAAGATGCGTGGACCGAGTACTTCCTCCAGGCTCTCCTTTTTGATCGTAACCTGTTCCTCCCCCTCCATGGCGATGCCCTTGGCGGCGTGACGCATCAGTCCCGCGATCTGGCGGTCCAGCGTCCGGACGCCGCTTTCGCGGGTGTACCCTTCCACTACCTCACGGAGCGTAGTCATGGGAATCTTAACCTGTTTTGCCTTCAGGCCGTGCGACTCCCGTTGCTTTGGCAGGAGGTGACGGCGGGCGATTTCGAGCTTCTCCTCCGTCGAGTACCCGCTCAATCGGATAATCTCCATCCGGTCCCGCAGGGCGGGCTGAATGGTTTGCATACTGTTAGCCGTAGCGATGAACAGCACCTTACTGAGGTCGACATCCAGATCGAGGTAGTTGTCGTGGAACGTGCTGTTCTGTTCGGGATCCAGGACTTCCAGCAGGGCGGAAGACGGATCGCCGCGGTGGCTCTGCCCGATCTTGTCGATCTCGTCGAGGATGAAAACGGGATTGGCGGATCCCACCTTGCGCAACGACTGTACGATGCGTCCGGGCATGGCTCCGATGTAGGTCTTGCGGTGGCCCCTGATCTCGCTTTCGTCGTGGAGGCCGCCCAGGCTGATGCGTACGAACTTGCGGCCCAGTGCGTGAGCGATGCTCTTGCCGAGACTGGTCTTGCCGACGCCGGGAGGGCCGAGCAGCAGCAGAATCGGTGCCTTCATATCGCCCTTCAGCTTGAGCACGGCGAGGTGACCGAGAATACGGTCCTTTACCTTTTCGAGACCGTAGTGGTCGTCGTCGAGCACCTTCGAGACCGTCTTCAGGTCGAAGTTGTCTTCCGTGTAGTCCTGCCAGGGCAGATCGAGGAGCATCTCAAGGTAGGAGAGCTGCACGCTGAATTCGGCTACCTGGGGGTTCATTCGCTTCAGGCGCATGATCTCCCGGGTGAAGGTTTTGCCCACCTCCTCCGGCCACTGTTTCTTGTCGGCGCGGGCCTCCAGCTCCTGTATTTGTTGCTCGTTCGGGTTCTCGCCGAGCTCGTCCTGGATCGCCTTGATCTGTTGATTGAGGAAGTACTGCCGCTGCTGCTGCTCGATATCTCCCCGGGTCTTGTTCTCGATCTGGTCGCGTAACTCCAGGATCTGCAACTCCCGCTGCAATTCCTTCAGGACGCGTTCGGCCTTGCTGCCCAGGTCGCTGGTTTCCAGTAGTTCCTGCCGGGTTTTCATCTCTCCGTTCAGGTTGCTGGCGATGAAGTTGAGCAGCTGACTCGGCCGACTGATGTTGTCGAGCATCACCCGGGCCTCGGTGGGGATATTGGGGCTCAGTTCCACCGCCCTGACCGCCATATCGCGGATGCTGTCAATGGTCGCTTCGAAGGTCATGGCCTCGGAAGGCTCACCGTACTGCAGGGGTTCGATCGTCCCCTCCATAAAGGGCGTCTCGGCGGTGGTAGAAGTGCGTCTGACCCGTTGTCCGCCGCGCAGTACGGCCGTCAGACTGCCGTCGGGCATCCGCAGCATTTTGATGATGCGAGCCAGGGTACCAACGTCGTAGAGATCGCTCACCTTCGGTTCTTCCACGTCGAGATCGCGCTGGGCGAAGACCGCGACCAGCCGGTTGCTTTCCATTGCCCGGTTTACGGCGCTGATCGAGCGGTCGCGGCCAATGTTGATCGGCGTTACGATGGTGGGAAACAGCACGGCATTTTTGAGTGCCAGAATGGGTATGGGACTAGGGGTGTCGCCGTCAACCAGTTCCTCGTCTCCATCCTCCAGCCCAATAAAGGGCAGCATGTCCTGATCGTCGTCAAATCCTCGGTTATCCATCTTAATCGTAATCTTGGGTAGGCTCACGGGCTCGATTTAGGGATACTAATGCAAATATCGTACCAAGCCGTGGGCGGGGGCGCAGGTGCAAAGGTAATTGTAAAGAAGCGGACCTAGTGGCTCCTACCCTATTGCTCTACGGTAAACCTGCGCAGCTTCGTTTCCAGGGTAGCTTCCTGGTACAGAACGTCCCACCCGGATACCTCCTGTTTACTGGCCCGGTCGAGGAGAGGGCCCCATGCGTTGGCGTCGGGAGTATCGGTAACTATATCGGTCAGGCCCACCCGCCGGAGCGCCCTCATCTTACACACTTGCTCGCCGAAGGGGCGGGGCTCCGGCCGGCTGATGAAGGGCACGCGGGCCGCACCGATCTCCATCATGGTATTGGTGCCGCCGCTGCCGACCACCACATCCGCCGCTTTTAGGTACGGGAAGGTATCGGCTACCATGCCGATACGGCGCAGGTTTACCGGACTGCTATCAAAGGCATCGGCTACTTTACCGATCAGGAGAAAGCGCCAGTCGGGGTTGGCCCGCGCGGCACTTACCCATTCACTTAGCTCCTGCGCCCCGCCGCCCAGGCCGTTAATGACGGTGGCCACTTTGCTGTCTTGATCTAAGCCGAGTTGGAGTCGGCAGTCCCGACGGCTCTCCTTACGGTGGTCGTAGCGGCTAAAGGCTCCGAGGTAGGTCGTCTTTTGCCGCACCCACTCCGGCGTATGCTCGTCTTCCAACTGGGGAGGAAAGGGCGCGATGAGGCGATCCGCTAACCGAAAGGCGGCCAGGTGAGCGGGATCGTCCCGGTAACCGTGCAGCCGTACCAGTGCGACCCGTACGCCACACAGACGAACAAAGAGTGCGATCTCTACCGATAGGTCGATAATGAACCACGCCGGACGGTTGCGGGCGATAAAGGCCGACAGGATAGCCATCCGCTGCTGGGCACCGGACAGGTCGACGGGGGCGTAGTGCACTACCTGGTTTTCCAAAATATCCAACTGGGGATCCCGGTCGGGAGAGACGTCCGGTGGCAGGGGGTGCACCTTACCGCCGGTCCAGTCGGTAAAGCGATCGGCGGCGGAAGTAAGAACGTGGATGGGCGTATCGGCAGGCAGATGGGCTGCCAGCAGGCGCGTGCGGTTGGCGTGGCCGCTGCCGTGGTGGTGAACGTAGAAGGCAACCGGCCTAGGCAACAACGCTCACGGTTGGTGGCCCGACGAGGGGGCCGGCGGATACCGTATTGATCTTCTTAGCCTGGGGAACGAGTTTGCGGTAGATCCTTTCGTAATCCGAGATCATGCGTTCGATGGCGAAGTAACGTTCGGCGCGGCGGCGGCATTCGGGACGGTTCAGTCGGGCCGCAACGGGCATTGCGGCAGCCATGGCGGCGATGTCGCGTTTGGGTACGATGACGCCGCAGGAGTCGTCGATGATCTCACCGGCAGCCCCGCTATCGAAGGAGACGATGGGGGTGCCACAGGCCAGCATCTCGGGCAGGACCAGGCCGAAGGGCTCATCCCAGGTGGAGGTGAACAGACCCACCGCGGCCCGACCGGCTTCCCTACAAATGGCGGCGTGGTCGAGGTGACCGATGTACTGAATATCGTCGTCGAGCAGCGGTTCTACCTCACGGGTGAAGTATTCGTTGTCGTAGATCGATCCCGCCAGGCGGAGTTTGAAGCCGGCACGCCTGGCGGCGCGGATGGCATAGTCGGGGCCCTTTTCGGGACAGAAGCGGCCGAACCAAAAGGCGGTGCGGTCTTCACCGGCTTCGGTAGCCTGCCACCGCTCGATCTGGATGCCGTTGTGCACGATGCGGCAGTGGGTGATGCTGTCTTCCCACTGTTTGGCGATGCTCTCACTGACGGCCACGAACTGGTTGCCGAGGTAGGGGCGGGCCAGCAATACGCCGCTGCGGAAGGAGGCGAAGGGCGGGCAGTGCAGGGTGGTCACCATCGGGCACTCGAGGGTGTGTGCCAGCGACAGGGGCAGAAAGTGGAGGCTGTTGTTGTGTACGACGTCGAAGTTTCCCCGCTGAATCGCCGTAACGATCTCCATGTAGGCGTGGAACTTATTGACGAAATCGCGGCCGAACCCGGGTTCTTCCTCGAACAGGTCGATGCCCTCCATGCGGTCGATCGCTTCGAGCGTAGGTTGTACGACGTTGAATTCCGGATCGGAGTCCGCGAGGGCGAAGAGGGTTACTTCGTGACCGCGGCGCATCAGTTCCTGGGTCAGGCAATGGGTATGCATCTCAAGTCCCCCGTGAAAGGGTTCTGAAATGGGGAACTTTAGGTGTGCTATGATGGCTATTCTCATCTTCGATTGACTAAATACCAGATCTGTATGTGCATATTCCAACTCTGGTTTTCGCCGGGTGGTTCCAGAATTTTACGGATTTCCGAAATTTGGCCATCGGCTCCCGCCCCAGCAGTTCCCCGGGTAAGGTGTACACGTAAGGTGAATAAAGAATCTTCTTCCGCGCTGTAAGCTCATTTCCCTACGTGGAGTAGTTTAGTTGC
>NZ_JACIFF010000003.1:0-259982 GCF_014197245.1 Neolewinella aquimaris
CGGCCCTGCCTTCTAGCGAAGGGCCGCCGTAACAATTTACACATTTGCCGCTAAAGAATGTGACCAGAAAAATGGACACTACAAACATAAAGGCGTTGAAAAAGCTACCCACCGCTACACCGCAGGCAATCTGCGTTAAAAAAACTACCGCACCCGATCCGCATTCGCCTTCAGAAAGCCTTCCCAGCCCGAAAACTGCTTGGCGCCGGGTACCGCGGAGCGATGCTGGTAGTAGTGGCACATGGCGGCACCGAGGGCGTCGGTCGCATCGGCGAGGTAGCGGCTGGTATCGAGGTCGAACTCATTTTCGAGCATGGCGGCCACCTGTTCCTTGCTGGCGTTGCCGTTGCCGGTGATGCTTTGCTTGATCTTGCGGGGGGCGTACTCGGTGACTTCAAGCCCCTGACCGATGGCGGCGGCCATACATACGCCCTGGGCGCGGCCGAGCTTGAGCATGGATTGGGGGTTCTTGCCGAAGAAGGGGGCTTCGATCGACATGACCGTGGGTTTGTGGTCGCGAATCACCTGGGTGAGCCGGCGGTGGATGGTCTCCAGGCGGAGGGAATGGTCGCGGAACTGCGCCAGTTTGAGCACACCGAGCTCAACGATGCGACGGCTGCGGGGATGTACCTCGACTACGGCAAACCCGAGTACCACGGTGCCGGGGTCGACACCGATAATCCGGTACACGGCCGGTTCGGGAGAGGATTTAGCGCCCAATTCAAAAAATGTTAGAGTGAGTAATTACGAAAAGAGGCAACCGTTTGCCGTAGTCGGAGATACAATACGTGAACGCAAGGTAACGGGAAAATAACGTGGCCAACAAATTTTTTGGATAAGGCCCGGGTGAAAACTATTTGGAGCTTATTCGAATCTGAAGTTTGCAAGCGGGTGCTTCTGGGCCGGAGAAGTACCTTCGCCACATGCTCCGCTCCGCCTACACCAGGTGGCTGCTGCGACTGCTCGGCGCCGTCGTGCTGGTCGCCTTCGTTTACCAGTTCGTCCGGGTGGGGGAACGGCTCGACTGGGCGGAATTCGTAAGTGCACTGGGCCGACCGGGCAACTGGCGCTACGTGGCCCTCGCCGTAGCCCTCATGCCCCTAAATTGGCTGCTGGAGGCCAAGAAATGGCAACTTCTACTACAACCCTTCGCACCCTGGTCGTACGGCAAGGTGCTGCGGGCCACCCTGGCCGGGGTGAGTGTGAGCGCCGCTACGCCCAATCGAATTGGAGAAATTGGTGGACGGCTACTGATAGCCCGTCGCTCCGAATGGTCGGCGGTGGTGGCATCCTCCCTGCTGGGCGGACTTTGCCAGTGGGTGGCCTTCTTACTCGTCGCCTGGCCGGCCCTGGTATTTACGGTGTTCACCCTGCCGGGCATCGCACAAGACTGGCCTTCCCCGTTCTGGCTGCTGCCGCTCGGTCCACTGGTGATCCTCATTGCGGGCCTGGGGGGGAAGCCGTTGTTGCTGTGGGTTGTAGACTGGACCGCACGTCGGTTTAGTCGGGATGTGAGCGAGCTGCGGGCTTCGTTGTCCGGCATTCCGTTCGGGCTTATGCTGGCGGGGAGTGGATACGCTTGTCTGCGATTTGTCGTCTACTGTACACAGCTTTATCTGCTCCTCTGGTTTTTCGGGCTGGAGTTGCCGTTGGTAAGTGGGCTGGCGGGCATCGCGGCCATCTATTTGGTGCAGGCGGGGGTGCCAATGCCCCCGGGACTCAATTTCGTCACCCGCACCGAACTCGGATTATTACTGTGGAGTGCGGACGCGGAAGCGGCGATTGCGGTACTAGCAGCATATACCGCCCTTTTCAGCGTTAACGTATTACTGCCATCCCTCCCTGGTTACTGGTTCATTATCAGAAAAAACAAAACCCCATGAATTCCCTCCTCCTGAAGTGCACTGCCCTGCTCCTGCTCCTGTTCTCGGGGAGTGGTGCCACCGACGTTGCTTCTCAGGGAATTCCCGCTGCACCCGCGTCCCCGCCCGTTGCCGACGTATGTTCCATTGAAAACAACGCCTTCCAGTCGGGCGAGAAAATCGTGTACAAGCTCTACTACAACTGGAACTTCGTGTGGCTCGCCGCCGGCGAAGTGACCTTCAAAGTGCACGACTTGCCCGACCAGTACCGGGTGACCGTGCGCGGCCGGACCTACCCCAGCTATGAATGGTTTTACAAGGTGACCGACAACTACGAGAGCTACCTCGACAAGGAAACCCTGCTTCCGAAAATTCACATCAAGGACATCCACGAAGGCGGCTACCAGCGGTACGACCGCACGACCTTTTACCAGGACGAACAGCGCATCGTGAGCTACCGCGGCCGGACCCGCAACGACACCAAGCCGAAGTACATGGATGTCGATCCCTGTATGCACGACCTGATTTCGATCGTCTACTTCGCGCGCAACCTCGATTACCAGCGGCTGCGGAAAAACGACGAGATCCCGATCAAGATCGTCATGGACCAGGAGATGCACCCCCTGAAGATCCGCTACCTCGGTCCGGAGGAAAACGTAAAAATAAAGGGGAGCGGGCGCTACAATACCCTTCGGTTCAGTCCACAACTCATCACCGGCGAGTTGTTTAAGGAGGGGGACGAGATGAAGATCTACGTCAGCGACGACAAAAACCGCATTCCCCTGATGATCGAATCGCCGGTATCGGTGGGCAGCGTAAAGGCCGTACTGCAATCCTATAATGGCCTGCGCTACCCCATGACGGCCAAAATAGAATGACATGAGCCGCATACTCCTTACCCTGCTGGTCGCCGTTCTGGCCTTCTTCCTCGGCATCGCCGCCTTCTCCGCCTGGCAGTCGCGGCAGCAGGACCAGTTGGTGCACGAGGAGGCTACCCTGCTGCTCGAGCGCGTGCGCAACGTAATGAAACTGGTGACGGTGGAAGGCGACGTAAGCGAGCTTTTTTCTTCGACCTCTTCCCGCAACGTCACCCTTTATTTGCCCCTCCCCTCGAAGTTTTCCTTCAACAAAAAGGCGACCGTGGAGGTACGCGGGACGGTATTGGTGGGCTATGACCTGGAGCAGCTCGACATCAGCATCGACCCCGATCGCCGCACCCTTACGGTGAGAAACCTACCGGAGCCCGAGATACTGGCCATCGACCACGAACTGATCTACCGCGACCTCAACGAGAGCTGGTTCAACACCTTCAGCGCGGAAGATTACAGCCGCCTCAACCAGCGCGCCAAGGAGCGCCTGCGGGACGAAGCTCTGAGTAGCGAACTAATGGCGCGGGCGCGGGAGCAGGGCAATTCCGTCCTGGAGGGCATTGCTTATTTGGCACGCAGCGCGGGGTATGAACTGGTGGTGGAGCCGGCCGAGGCTACTCCTTCAGGGTAAATTCAATGACGCCATTGCCGCCCTGTAGTCCGTACAGGTTGGTGTCGCTCAGGTTTTTGAGTACCCTTACCCGGGCGATCTCGTTGATGTCGATCGTGTTGTACAGGGAGGCGAAGCTGTTGCCCAGGATGGTGCCGTTCACGACGAACAGGGGGGTGGAATCGGAACTGAAGTTGATGTCTCCCCTGACGCGGACGGTCGCGGTAGGACCGCTTCCCTGCACCGAGACGCCCGATACTTTGCGCAAGTAAGAAGTTAGGTCAATCCCCGAAGTGGCGTCGACCTCGACCGATGAGGAACCCCGGGAGCTGCGCATCGCGTTTTCCACCCGCTTGGCGTCCGTCACTTCCCGGGGAGCGTTGCAGGAAACTACCACGAGCAGCAGCAGTACGAGCGTGCTGAGTATTGACTTAGGCATAATGGTAGTTGTGGTCATTAAATGATGAATGAATAAAGGTAGGGCTTCCCCGCACGGGCCGGGAGGGGCGGTACGGAAGGTAGCCTACATACCGTGACTTTTTTGCTTTGTAGATTGCAAGCTCCCCCATCGCCCTCCCCGTATGCAATGGAACACTACGACGCCGGTACGCTACCTGTGGCTGATGCTGGTTTCCAGTATGTTCAGCTGTGGGTTGCCGTCGGGCCCGACCCCGCTACCGGGAGTCACCACCATCGGATTCTCCCAGTGCTGCGATGATGCCTGGCGGGACGTGATGAACCGGGAGGTAGATCGCGAAGTCGGTCTCCACCCGGAGCTGGCGGTGATTCGGCGGGTAGCGCACAGTGACAACGAAGAGCAAATACGTCACATCGAGGAACTGATCGACCTGGGGGTCGATGCGTTGCTGGTATCACCCAACGAAACCGAATCCCTGTCTCCGGTCCTGGAACGTGCCTACAAAAGCGGTATTCCGGTGGTGCTCATCGATCGGAAGATCGAATCCAACCTCTATACGGCCTACATCGGGGCGGATAATTATGCGATAGGGTTCACGGCGGGACAGTACCTGGCCGGAATCTTTCCGGAGGGGGGAGACATACTGACCATCGAGTTACCCCAATTAATCTCCCCCGGCTCCGAACGCGCCCGCGGATTCGCCGACGCCATCGCCCTCGCCCCGGGGCTGCGGGTGGTGGCAACCATCGAGGAGACTGATCTGACCGTCACGGAAGCCATGCTGCGCGACTCCCTGGAGGCGTACCCAGAACTGGACATCGTGTTCGGCCATACGGACCTTCTGGCCGAGCGCGCGCACGCTATTGCGAGTGACCTGAATCGTGCGGAATCATTGTTCTTCGTCGGCATCGACGGGATCCCCGGCACCGGCCGCGGCATCGAAGCGGTGGAGGATGGTATTCTGGACGCCTCCATTCTTTATCCGACGGGGGGCGACGAGGCGATTCGGCTGCTGCTCGCGATACTGAACGACCTGCCGTACCAGAAGGAGAATACCCTGGAAACAATCGTCATCGACTCGACGAACGCTAGCATCCTGCACAATCAAATGAAGCGGGTAGACAAATTGCAGGATACGGTAGATGAGGAGATGGGCAGGCTGGAATCCCTCCGCGTGATTTACCAACACCAGCGGCTGTTCATCACTGCGCTGCTGGTCATGTTACTCATTAGCCTGGCACTGGCGGTTTCCCTGTTCCGTTCCCTGCGGTCGAAGCAAGCTGCCCTCAGCAGTGTACGCGAGAAGAACCGAGTGATCCTGGAAAACGAACGGCAACTCCACAATCTGGCGGATCAGTTGGCCGAAGCGGACGAGGATGCCTTTACCGAAGATAAACCCTTCGACGTACAGGTATTTATCGCACGTATCAACGCCCTGTTAAAGGACAGGCGGGAGGGCAGGGACAATGCTTCAGGGGATATCCCCGGCCCGGTGGAGGAGGAGGATTTGCTCGATCCGGAGGATCGTGAATTCATCCAGCGCTTCGTGGCGGCGGTCGAAGCCCACTACCCCGATTCGGGGTTCAAGGCGACGGACCTCTGTCGGGAACTCGGCCTCTCCCGCTCCCAACTCTACCGGAAGGTAAAGGCCCTGTTTCACGAGGGGGTGACGAGCTACGTCGAGCGGGTGCGGCTGGACCGGGCGGCTGAGCTGCTCCGGACAACCGATACGCCGGTGTCGGAAGTCGCCTACGCGGTCGGCTATTCCACTCCCGAATACTTCACGAAGGTGTTCAAGGCAAGATTTAACGATCCACCGTCACGGTACCGGGAAGAATTTCGTGCTTAACCCCATAAATATGGTGACCATTTGCCTGCTATGGGTGCGGTAAATCTATAAAATTGTCCCACCCCCCAAACTTATTGCACCGTAAACAGCTGACAATCAATTTTTTAAGTTAGCGCATAAATTGGGATGATATTCCAAGCACCTTGGCACGGATGTACCCGGTATATCGGTTAGGTGAATTTCATATTTGCAGTAGTATAAGTCGACTACGTGCAAAATAGCAAAATATTATTCTGGTCCATCACGGTGGCCCTGGCCGGTTTCCTCTTCGGATTCGATACCGTGGTGATATCGGGGGCGGATCTTTCCCTGCAGGCCCTGTGGCAGCAGGGGGAGATGTTTCACGGTTTTGTGATTATGGCGTCGGCTCTGTGGGGCACCGTTGTTGGCGCATTGTCCGGCGGGATACCGACGGAACGGTTGGGGCGAAAAATGACCCTTATCCTGGTCGGTATATTCTATCTCGTTTCCGCGCTGGGTTCCGCGCTGGCCGGAGATCCCTGGGTGTTTGCGGCTTTTCGCTTCGTGGGGGGCATCGGGGTGGGGGTGAGTACGATTGCCGCGCCAGCGTACATTTCCGAGATCGCTCCCGCCCGCAATCGCGGTAAGCTTGTCGCGCTCTACCAGTTTAATATTGTCTTTGGCATACTGGTCGCCTTCCTCTCTAATTACCTCCTGAGTGACCTGGGCGAGCACGCCTGGCGGTGGATGATCGGGGTGGAGGCCATACCCGCCTTCGTCTATACGGTGATGGTCTTCGGGGTCCCCCAGTCTCCGCGCTGGCTGATGATTTACCGCAACGACCGCGCGGGGGCGGAAAGGGTCCTGCAGTTGATCGATCCGGGCGGGGACGCAGGAGCAATGGTGGAGGAGATAAGCCGTGATAACGGAGCAGCGGACCATTCGGAGACCATATTCGATCCAACGTATCGCTATCCGCTGATGCTGGCCTTCCTGCTGGCCTTCTTTAATCAGTTTTCGGGCATCAATGCCTTTCTGTACTACGCCCCCCGCATTTTTTCCGAGGCGGGGCTGGAGGAGAGTTCGGCACTGCTCAGTAGCATCGGCATCGGGGCGGTGAACCTGGTTTTCACCCTCATCGGACTTTCGCTGATCGACCGGCTGGGACGCCGGCAGCTGATGTACATCGGGTCGGTTGGATACATCGTCTCGCTGAGTCTGGTCGCGCTGGCCTTTGCCCTGCAGTGGCAGGGGTGGTACGTTCCGCTCTTCCTCTTCGTATTCATTGCCGCTCACGCGATCGGTCAGGGTACCGTGATCTGGGTCTTCCTGAGCGAGATCTTTCCCAATCACCTGCGGGCGAGCGGCACCTCCTTCGGCACCTCGGTGCACTGGATACTGGCCGCGATCATTCCTTCCCTCGTGCCGGTACTGTTTACCGCCATCGGCACCGCGCCGGTGTTCGCCTTCTTCGCCCTCATGATGGTCCTCCAACTGCTGTTCGTCTGGCGGCTGATGCCCGAGACGAAGGGCGTCCCGCTGGAGGAGCTCGATCTCGTCATGCCAAACCTTCAAGCTGTTCGCTGATGAACCCCGCACCTGCGCACCCGCCCTCTCTCCACCCCGCAAGGCCCTTACTGTTAGCGGGCGCGCTCCATTCACTTATCAACTAAATCACTTATGCTATGAAACTTAAACTTTACCTCTTAATCCTGATGGTCGGCTTAGGGCAACTGCTCTACGGGCAGGAGACCGTGAGCGGAACGGTGACCGATGCTGAATCGGGGGACCCCCTTATCGGTGCGTCCGTGCTCATCGAGGGTACCACGAACGGTACCGTGACCGATCTCGACGGAAACTATACCCTGAGTATCGTACCCGAAGCGGTACTGGTATTCTCCTACACCGGATATACGACCCAAACCATTCCGTGGACGCCCGGCACGAGTGAGCTCGACGTCATGCTTTCTTCCGGAGTGCTGTTTGACGAGGTCGTCGTAACGGGCTACGCAAGCGAGCGCAAGCGGGATTTGCTGGGTGCCGTAGCCGTGATCGACCTGGAGGAGATCCAGGACGTAGCGAATCCCAACGTGATGCAGAGCATACAGGGGCGGACGGCGGGGGTCTTCGTCGACCTTTCCGGGGATCCGGGACAGGGTGCACGCGTGCAGGTACGTGGCACGAGTACGCTGAACAACAACAACCCGCTGTACATCGTCGACGGCGTGCCGATCGAACCCTTCAATACCGATGCGTTGGGTACGGGTTACGCGCAGAGCTGGGGCCTTTCGTGGCTCAACCCTAGTGACGTGGAGTCGGTACAGGTGCTGAAGGATGCTTCCTCCTCTTCCATTTACGGATCGCGGGCGTCCAACGGCGTAGTGATCATCACGACCCGCCGGCCGAAGGCCGGGGATACCAAGATAAACGTGAACGTCCGGACCAGTGTCGAAAACTGGTTCCGCTTCGATGACCTCACCAACAACCGGGAGCGGGCGATCGTCGAGTGGCAGGGAGCGGTCAACGACGGCTCCGACCCCAATGCCACCGGGGTGTACACTTACGAGTGGCACCTCGACCCTACGCTCGGCCCCGGCATTCAGGGTACGGGCGTACCGGTACTGGACCGGGTGATCTATCCCGAATGGCTCGACGAATCGGATCAGCTGCGGCCTGCCGGCTCTCCGAACAGCGTGTACGGGGGCGACATCGAGGAGGGCGTGGACTACTGGGACGAGATATCCCAGACCGGCATCATTCAGAACTATGACATTTCCTTTACCCAGGGCACCGAGCGGGGCGGGGTCATGTTCTCGGCCAACTTCTTCGATCAGAAGGGCGTGGTGATCGAGACCGGCTACGAGCGGTACGGGCTTCGCCTCAACTCCTTCCATAAGTTTCTCAACGACCGGGTGACCATCGGAGAGAACCTGGCCGTCGCCCGGGAGAGCCGGGAGATTCTGGACAACGGCTTCGGCGGCTCGGCCGAACAGGCCCCCTACCGCTACAAGAGCATCCTGCCGGTACGTACCGAAGACGGTCGTTTCTCCGGCCCTCCCGGCGGTGGATTTTCCGACCGCGACAACCCCGTAGCCCTCGCCTTTGACAACCAGGACGACCTGATCAGCAACGTGAAGATCTTCGGTAACGTCTATGCCAACATCGAGCTCCTGGACGGCCTGTTCTTCAACACCAATTTTGGGGTAGACTACGACAATATCAATACCCGCAACCTTTTCCGGACGTATTCCCGCGGCTTCCTGGCCAACAACATCGCCGAACTGACCGAGTCGCAGAATCAGTACGCCAGTTGGGTGTTCAACAATACGCTCAGCTACCAACTGGAGCGGGGCGAGAGCAACTTCAATTTCCTGGCCGGCACGGAGGCCATCGAGAGTACCCAGCGGTTTTCCTCGGCCACCGGCAAGGATTTCGCCCTAGAAACGAACGAGTACTTCCAGCTCGGCTCCGCTGCCGGCGAGCGGACCAACGACGGTGGGGAGACGGGTTTCTCGCTTTTCTCCATTTTCGGTAAGTTCAACTACTCCTACGCGAGTCGGTACCTGGCTTCCTTCACCCTGCGCCGGGATGGCTCCTCCCGCTTCGGGGCCAACAACCGCTACGCCATTTTTCCGGCCGCCTCCCTCGGCTGGCGGATCAGCGAGGAACCCTTCCTGGCAAACAACAACCTCATTTCTAACCTGAAACTGCGGTTGGCGTACGGTCAGACGGGAAACCAGTTTACCGCCAACGATGCTACCCTTGGTCTGTACCGCGCCGTGTATGCGCCACAGAATGTGATCCTGCCGTGGGGAGGGGGTTGCGCCGAGGCCGTCTGTCCGGATGCCGCGACCGCCTACGACATCGGCAATCAGGACAGCGGCATTCTTCCCTCCGGATTCCTGGCTATTCAGACCGCTAACCCCGATCTGAAGTGGGAGACCTCAACGGAGTACAACTTCGGTCTCGACTTCGGTCTGAGCAACGATGCCCTTACGGGTTCCTTCGAGGTATTTCAGAAGCAAACCGAGGACATCCTCATCGTGCCTACCGCCATTGGTGCATTTGGCGACGGTGCCCGGCGCTTCGTGAATGCCGCCGACCTCAAAACCACCGGATGGGAACTGGCGATCCAGTACAACAGCCTGGTGAAAAGTGACTTCGGCTACTCCATCGGTACGAACTTCGGCAGCTATAAGTCTACCATCACCGACCTTCCGGAAGATCTATACACCTCCTACCCCGGCAACCAGGAACAGAACATCATCGGTCAGGCGCCGAACGCCTTCTTCGGGTACCGCACCGACGGAATTTTCCAGAACGAGGCGGAAGTGGAGGCACACGCCGAACAGACCGGTAAGCGCGTGGGTGCCCTGCGCTTCGTCGACCTCAACAATGATGGGGTAATTAGCGTGCTCGACCAGGAGTACGATGATTCTCGCGGCAACGGCGTGGCGGACGTGCAATTTGGCGTCAACGTGCGCCTGGATTACAAAAACTTCGACCTGACCCTCTTCGGTTGGGGAGCCCTGGGCCGTACCGTAGCCCCCGACGTCTTCCGAATGGAGCTCGGCTCGCTCAATAACGGGGAGAATGGCGGCGTGGCCCAGTTAGACGCCTGGTCTCCGACCAATACCGGCAGCTACATTCCCGCGGTGAGCAACAGCAACCAGCCCTTCGGCTTTTCGCTGGACTATAATCTCCGCAACGGCAACTTCTTCGCCTTCCGTCAGGCCACCCTGGGCTACACCCTTGCCGAGGGTACCGGGCTCGGCGGTGTGTTTTCCAATCTACGGGTTTACCTGAGCGGCGAGAATCTGGCCTGGATCGTGGACCGCAAGGGCCCCAACCAGTTCCCCCACGTCGGCTGGCGGGTCGAGAACTCATTGGGCGGACTCTACCCGAAACCACTGCGCGTATCCCTTGGCATCAATGCCGGATTCTAAACCTAAAAAATCAACAATCATGAATCAGTCAATTCACTGGTACATCCGCATAGCTATCCTCGGCGCATTTTTCGGTCTTACCGCCTGTAGCGAGGAGTTTTTAGATTTTACGCCAACGGGCGTGGTGGCCAGCGAGGACCTGGTCGACGTACAGAGCGTCGAAAGCATGGTCGTGGCCGCCTACGCCAGCCTGGGCAACGACGGCTTGCTGGCCAATCAATTCGGTGACCTGTGGGCCTGGGGAACCACCCGATCGGACGACGGCTACAAGGGCGGCGGCGGAATTGGCGATCAGTTTCCGACGCACCAGACGGAGGTGTTCACTCTCAACAACCCCGCTAACTTTAATGCGAATTTGAACTGGAAGTGGATCTATTCGGGCATCTCCCGGATCAACGACGCCATCCGCCGCATTCAGTTGATCGACGATGCGACCTACCGGGCGGAGGCCGGTGTGGATAAGGCGCAGCGCCTGGCCGAAATGCGCTTCATTCGCGGGCACTACGAGTTCATTCTGAAGGTGCTCTATAAATATCCGGTATTCGTTACCGAAGATGTTCCCAAGGCCGAAGTCATCGAAATTTCCAACCGGGAATTAAGCGACCAGGAAGGATGGGCGTACATCGCGGCCGAATTCAGGGACGGGGTAAACAACCTTCCCGACACCCAGTCCGACGAGGGACGCCCCACCCGCAACGCCGCCCGGGCGTACCTCGCCAAAGTGCTGCTCTACAAGGCTTACGTGCAGAACGATCAGCACCAGGTGACCGAAATCAACACTGCCGAGCTCCAGGAGGTGGTCTCACTGATCGAGGCCATCGAAGGGACCGGTGAGTATGCCCTTTTCGACGACTACGCCAAGAACTTTCTCTGGGAGTTCGAGAGTGGCGTGGAGTCGGTGTGGGCCGTGATGCGCTCCATCAACGACGGTTCCAATCAGGGGAGAGGTAATTTCTCTACCGGCCTTACCTCTTCGCTGGGTCCCGGCTACGGCTGCTGCTCCTTTAACCAGCCGTCGCAGAATCTCGCAAATGCCTACAAGACCGACGAGGACGGTCTGCCGCTGTTCGATAGTTTCAATACGGGAAGCCAGATCAAGACGATCGACGATACCAAGGCCAATCCCCTGGACCCCAGAATCGCGCATACGATCGGTATCATCGGCATGCCCTTCAAGTACGATCCTACCCGCATCTACGACGAATCTTACGCCAGGGTACCGGGAGTATACGGCTTTAAGCTCGGCATGAAGGACCAGGAGTTGCCCTCCTCCCCCGCCTTCCGGCAGTACGAGGCGTTCTTCAGCATTGCCCGCAACACCGATCAGATACGGTGGGCGGAAGTACTACTCTGGAAAGCCGAGGCCCTGATCGAGCTTAACCGGATGGACGAGGCCCTGCCGATCATCAATCGCATCCGCCAGCGGGCCATTTCTTCGGAGAGCCTATCGCGCATCGCGGATGTCGACGGCAATCCTACGGGAGACTGGACGGTTGGCGAGTACAGCACGCTCGGCGACCAGGAAAACGCCCGTCGAATCCTGCGCATGGAGCGTCGGTTGGAGCTTGCCTTCGAGTCGAAGCGCTTCTTTGATCTGGTGCGGTGGGGCATCGCCGCAGAAACCCTTAACGCGTACTTCGACGAGGAGCGCGATCGGGTAGCCCACCTGACGGATGCCCGGTTTACCGCCGGCCGCGATGAGTACCTGGCCATTCCCCAGGAGCAAATCACGATCTCCAAGGGGCTTTACGTTCAGAACCCCGGGTATAACTAGGCAGAATTAATGTTTTATGATCGTTTCGTGGACCGGGAGGATCAGCAACAATCCTCCCGTCCGCTTTTTGTCCCAACCAATTGCTGCATGAATCATTTATCCGCACTTATTATTCTGTTGTTTGGCTTACTCCCTACCGCCTCGGCCCAACCCTTCACTCAGGTAAACCTCGCTGCGGGCCTCGGGCACATTTCCGACAACAACGGGGTTGCGGTGGCCGACTACGACCGGGACGGGGATGAGGACATTTTCCTGACCGGTTACCACAGCTTCGTTGAGGGGGCGGACTCCACCTGGAACCGCCTCATGCGCAACGAGGGCGACGGCACCTTTACGGACGTAACCGTCGGGGCGGGATTCGCCGATCAGTTTGTAAATACGCTCGTGCGGGCTTCCCTCGGTGAAAAAATGGGGGCTTCGTGGGGCGATTACGACAACGATGGGTATCCCGACATTTACCTCAGCAATAGCCGCAAGGATCAGCTGTACCGCAACAACGGCGACGGCACCTTTACCGACGTAAGTGTCTCTGCCTATCTGGCGGGCTGCGATGATTGCTACAGCAGCGGCGCGCTCTGGTTCGATCACGACCGCGATGGTGATCTGGACCTCTACGTAAGCGTGCTCAACGGCCCGAACCTCAGCTACGAAAATCTGGGTGACGGCACCTTTAAGGTGATGAACAGCCACCCGCTGCTCTTCGGATCGAATATCACCTGGACCACTGCGGCCCTCGACATTGGCAAGGATGGTTTTCTGGACCTTTACCTCGCCAACGATACGGAAGCCAACCAGTGTTACGCAAACGTTTCCGGCGTGCATTACAACGAAACCGGACTGGCTTACCGCGTCGCCGACGAGGGCGCCGGCATGGGCATCGCGATCGGGGACTACAACAACGACGGCGAATTCGATATCTACGTTACCAATATCTACAATCACCATCCCAATCCCCTCTACCGGAACACCGGCAACCGCAGGTACGAAGACGTTGCGGAGCAGCTTGGTGTGGATAACACCGGTTGGGGTTGGGGCGTCCAGTTTTTCGACAGCGATCACGATGGCGACGAGGATCTTCTTGCCGTAAACGGACCGGTCAGCAAGCAGTACATCAAGGGGATCGAGCAACCGGAGGAACCGCACTACTTCTTTCGCAATACCCTCATCGAAACCGGTAGGGAAGGCTTCGTGGATCAGGCGGCGGAGACCGGTCTGGACCGCCTGGAACGCGCGCGGGGGCTGGAGGTATTCGACTACGACAACGACGGCGACCTGGATGTGCTCATCGCGAACGTAGAGTCTACGCCCTTTCTCTTTCGCAACGATCTGGTCAATGAAGGGGACAAGAACTGGCTACAGGTCAGACTAGAGGGTACGAAAAGCAACCGCAGTGCTTACGGCACCGAAGTTCGTATCAAGGCCGGCGGTCAGACGCTTTACCGCTGGCACCACGGCACCGGCTTTTTCGCCCAGAGCCTGAAACCCGTTCACTTCGGAATTGGTGCGGCCACCGTGATCGAAGAACTGCAGGTGACCTGGCTATCGGGAGAGGTGGAAACGTTTTACGATATTTCCGCTAACCAGACCATCAGCCTCACGGAAGGTGCCGCGCTTACGGATTTAGGGGAAGACCGAAACGGATCCCGGTTGTCAGGTATCACCCCCTATCCTAATCCATTCCGCAAGGAAGTGGCCCTGGAATTTGAATTGCCCGCCGGTACCGAACTTACCCTGGAACTATTCTCCGCTTCCGGACGGCGGATCCGCAGCACCCGGGAAACCATTCCCGGCTCCGGCACGCTACTAACCACCTGGAATGCGGGCAGTCAACCTGCCGGCGTTTACCGATACCGGGCGACGACCGACGACGGGATCATCAGCGGTACCATTATAAAAACGGAGTAATCCCTGCTCAAGCTAATTCACATGAAAGACATTTTTACCCTCTTCCCCACCCTCCTGCTGCTCGGGCTATTCGCCTGCGGGCCAACCGCGCCCTCCGAATTGGATGGGACTATGCCCGATGCCAACCAGCCGACCGCTGAATACAACGAACAGCACCGGCCGCAGGTACACTTCTCTCCACCCACCCAGTGGATGAATGATCCGAATGGGATGGTGTACCTAGATGGGGAGTATCACCTCTTCTATCAGCACTACCCCGACAGCAACGTGTGGGGACCGATGCACTGGGGACACGCCGTGAGCGAGGACCTCGTGCACTGGGAGAACTTGCCCATCGCGCTCTACCCCGATTCCCTGGGCTGGATCTTCTCGGGCAGCGCGGTGGTGGACCACGGCAACACCAGCGGATTGGGGGAGGACGGGAAGGACCCGCTGATAGCCATCTTCACCTACCACAACGACAAGCTCGAAAAGGAGGGGCGCAACGATTTTCAGTACCAGGGCATCGCCTACAGCAACGACCGTGGCCGGAGCTGGACGAAATATGCCGGAAATCCAGTCGTACCGAATACCCAACCCATCCGGGATTTTCGGGATCCGAAGGTGATCTGGGACGAGGAACGCAGTCGCTGGCTGATGGTCTTCGCGGCCCAGGATCACGTGATGCTGTGGAGTAGCGACAACCTGATCGACTGGGAGCACCTCAGTGATTTTGGAACGGAGATCGGCGCACACGGCGGCGTCTGGGAGTGTCCCGATTTTTTCCCGATACAGGTGGAAGGATCGGAGGCGACTAAGTGGGTGTTGCTCCTGAGCATCAACCCCGGCGGCCCGAACGGGGGGTCCGCGACCCAGTATTTCGTGGGGGAATTCGACGGGACCGACTTCACCCTCGATCCGGACTTCGCCGAAGATCTGCAGAATACCGAGGCCATATGGCTGGATTACGGCCGCGACAACTACGCCGGCGTCACCTGGTCGGATGTACCGGAGGCCGACGGGCGTCGCATCTTCATAGGTTGGATGAGCAACTGGGATTATGCCCGCGACGTACCCACGACGGTCTGGCGCAGTGCCATGACGGTACCCAGGAAACTGGAACTGCACCGGGTGCCGGAAGGACTACGGGTCTTTTCTAACCCCGTCCGCGAACTCACCGAACTCCGGACCGTGGAAAACACGCTGCGTGCGGGAACTTTCTCCGAAAGCGTTGCGCTGGAGACGATCATCGATTCCGGCTCGGATCCCATTAGCGGTGCCGGTCACGACGCCTACGAGCTGATCCTGGAATTCGAGTTAGTGGGTGACGACCAACTTCCCTTCGGAGTGGAACTGGCCAATGGGCAGGGAGAGACGTACCGGGTGGGCTACGATCCGGCGCGGAAGGAGTTCTTCAGCGACCGGACGAAGAGCGGGAAGAATGATTTTTCGGAAAAATTTGCCGCCGAAATTACCCGGGCACCGCGGCTGGGAGATGCGAAAACCTTGCGCATGCACCTCATCTTCGATCGGGCATCGGCCGAACTGTTTGCCGACGGGGGAGCTACGGTGATCACCGACATCTTCTTCCCCACCGAGCAGTTCGATCAAATCAGCTTATTCGGGGAGGGAAGCAAACTGATTGGTGGTAGTGCCTATGCACTGAGCAGCATCTGGGCCGAGCCCATGTAGGTTTGCTCCTTTGGAAAAGACCTTGCACCTGCGTACCCGCCCAAAACCCTACCTTCGCGCTCCCGAAGGCCTGCGCTCGTATGCAGGTCTAAAAAATGAAGCCCCTGATGATCAACATCACCCTCCCCGACGGCAGCGTACGTGAATTCGAAGCCGGCAGCAGCGCCATGGACGTGGCCCAGAGCATCAGCGCCGGCCTGGCCCGTAACGTGATCAGCGCCCGCGTCAACGGCACCATCATCGATGCCGACCGCCCCATTGAGCAAGATGCGACCGTAGAATTGCTGACCTGGAACGACCAGGGCGGTAAGGAAACCTTCTGGCACTCAACCGCCCACCTGATGGCCGAGGCCCTGGAGGAACTGTATCCCGGCGTCAAACTCGGTATCGGCCCCGCCGTGGAGAATGGATTCTACTACGACATTGATACCGGTGACCGGTCCATCAGCTCGGAAGACCTGCCCCGGATCGAGGAAAAGATGCTGGAACTCGCCCGCCGGAAGGTGGAGTACGTGCGTAAGGACATCAGCAAGGCCGATGCGATCGCTTACTTCACCGAAAAGGAGGACCCCTATAAACTCGAGCTGCTCGACCGACTGCAGGATGGCACCATCACGTTCTATACTCAGGGAAACTTCACCGACCTCTGCCGCGGTCCCCACATCGCCAACAGCGGTTCGATCAAAGCTATCAAGCTGATGAAGGTGGCGGGTGCCTACTGGCTGGGCGACGAAAAGCGCAAGCAGCTTACCCGCATCTACGGCATTTCCTTTCCAAAGGCCAAGGAGCTGAAGGAGTACCTGGAGATGCTGGAGGAAGCCAAGAAACGCGACCACCGCAAGCTCGGTCAGGAACTTGAGCTCTTTATGTTCAGCGAAAAGGTGGGTGCCGGTCTGCCCATGTGGCTGCCGAAGGGCACCCAGCTCCGGGAGCGGCTGGTCAACTACCTGAAGGATCGCCAGGAGAATGCCGGCTACCAGCAGGTGACCACGCCCCACATCGGGAAAAAGGAACTTTACGTAACCAGCGGCCACTGGGACAAGTACGGGGCCGACAGTTTTCAGCCCATCAAGACCCCCCGCGAGGGAGAGGAATTTATGCTGAAGCCGATGAACTGTCCGCACCACTGCGAGATGTACAAGTTCCGTCCACGGAGCTACCGGGAACTGCCGCTGCGCCTGGCCGAATTCGGTACCGTATACCGCTACGAGCAGACCGGCGAGCTGCACGGACTGAGTCGGGTACGCGGATTTACCCAGGACGACGCCCACATTTTCTGCATGCCCGAGCAGGTGAAGGGGGAATTTCTGGCGGTAGTGGATATCGTGCGCGAGGTGCTCGGTATGATTGGCTTCGACGACGTCACCGCCCAAATTTCCCTGCGCGACCCCGCTACCCCCGAGAAGTACATCGGCTCGGAGAAGAACTGGGAGAGTGCCGAACAGGCCATCATCGACGCCTGTGCCGAGATCGACATGAAAACGGTGAAGGTCTACGGCGAGGCGGCCTTTTACGGTCCGAAACTCGACTTTATGGTCCGGGATGCCCTCGGTCGCCAGTGGCAGCTCGGTACCGTACAGGTCGACTATAACCTACCCGACCGCTTCGAACTGGAGTACATCGGGGCCGACAATCAGCCGCACCGGCCCGTGATGATCCACCGTGCGCCCTTCGGCTCCCTGGAACGCTTCACGAGCATCCTGATCGAGCATACGGGGGGCAAATTTCCGTTGTGGCTCACGCCGGAGCAGATCACCCTCCTGCCCATCAGCGAGAAATTTAACGACTACTCCCAGCAGGTGCTCGCCGAACTGGCCAAGCACGACATCCGCGGCTCCGTCGACGACCGCAACGAGACCATCGGCCGCAAGATCCGGGATACGGAGCTTAAGCGGACTCCCTTTATGCTCATCGTAGGTGAGAAGGAAGCGGAAAGCGGGCAAGTAGCCGTGCGGGTGCAGGGTGAAGGTGACCGTGGGGCGATGACGGTGGGGGAGTTTGTGGAGTTTTTTCGGGGGGAGTTGTAGGGTCGCTGCGCGATAAGGTTTGAAACGCAGATTTGAACGGATTAGGGCACAGATTTTCGCGGATTTAGGTTGGGGCGTTGGACGCTGAGGGGGAGGTCGCTGCGTGACGGGGGGTTGAAACGCAGATTTAAGCGGATTGCTTCGCGGATTTTCGCAGATTCAGGCGATGGGTTGCATGTAGGGATGGGGTCGCTGCGCGACGGGGTTGAAACGCAGATTTAGACGGATTGCTTCGCAGATGCTCGCAGATTTAAGTCGGGGTGTGGCTCGCAGAAATGGGGTCGCTGCGCGACGGGGATGGAAACGCAGATTTGGACGGATTGCTTCGCAGATTTTCGCAGATTCACGGTGGAGGCATAGTATGCTGGGAGGGGGTCGCTGCGCGACGGATTTTTGGAACGCGGATTTGGATGGATTAGGGCACAGATTTTCGCGGATTTTGTGCTTTAATTGGTTTAAGACAAGTCCGATCGGGGTGAGCTATCACGTGCGGTAGCCAAATTAAATATTGTAAGTGGTAAATTGTAAACTGTAAATTCTATCGCAAAGGAACCTATCACGTGCGGTAGCCAAATTTTAAATTGAATATTGCAAATTGTAAATCCCTTCGCGAAGCGACCTATCACGTGCGGCAGCTAAATTTTAAATTGTATATTAAATATTGTAAATGGTAAATCCTCACCTCCCCTCAAACACCCGCCGCTTCCCGTAGTAATTGTAGAAAAATACCACTCCCGTGGCGACGCCCTTGATGAGCCATTCGCGGGTGCCCAGTAGGGGGAAGCGGTGGAGGCCGTAGACGATGGAGGCGTCGAGCAGGAGGCCGCCGAGGCTGACGAGCATGCTGAGGGCGAAGGCGGAGCGCAGGGAGCGGCGGAGCTCGAAGACGAAGTAGCGCTGGAGGAAGAAGTTGAGGACGACGCTGCTGGAATAGGCCAGGGTGGTGGCCGGCAGGGGCGGTAGGTAGCGATCGACCAGGAGGAGGTACAGGCCGTAGTTGATGCCGGTGGCGACCAGTCCGGTGAGGGCGAAGGGGAGCTTTTTCCAGCCGGAGCGCCAGACTTTACGGACCGTGCGCTTCACCCTTCCTGTGCGATCTCGGCGATGCGTAGGGTACGGAAGTAGTCCCGGATTTCGATCCAGTTCGCGAAACGGGGGTAGCCGCCGTCGTCCAGTACGTTGTGGCTGGCGGTGAAGAGCAGGCCCTGTCCGTTGAAGGTGTTGAGGTTGCTGACCTTGTCGTCGATCATGTAGTCGCCGTGCACGATGCTCTTGTTGCCGCAGAAGACGATCCTTTCCCAGTGAATGAAGGGCATGTGCTCCTCGAGCCACTCCCACTTGTCGGTGAAGCAGTTCTTGAATTCGGTAGCGGCGGTGACGATGTATACTTCGTAGTTGTCGTACAGTTCCTTAACTACTTCTGCCGCGTCCTTCATGATGGGGAGGTGGCGGAAGAACCCCGGCTGGTGTAGTTCGTCGCGCATGGCCTCGATTCCGGGCAGTTCGTATATCTTCTTACCGTAGTACTCCTGAGGATCGACCTTGCGGCCGTAGTGTTCTTCGAATAGTTGGTGGTACCGCTGGTAGTTATCTACCATGACCTCGTCCATATCGATGCAAATGCGCATTCCTTCTTATTTGTAGACTGGTTTACTGTTCCACGCGCGTGATTCCGATGGGCTTTTCGGCATCGTAGCCGCCTTCGCCGAGTTCCTTGTAGGCGGGTTCCACTTCGTGGTAGTCGGGTTTTTTCCCGGTCTTGATGCGGGTTACACTGACGCGGCCGCGGTTGAGCAAGACGATCAGGGAGGGCAGCAGGAGTAAGAGAACCACCGTCGCCGCCAGGAGTCCGAAGGCTACCGATACAGCCATGGGGATGAGGAACTGCGCCTGCCGGCTCTTCTCGAGCAACAGGGGAGCGAGGCCCGCAAAGGTCGTAAGGGAGGTGAGCAGGATCGGCCGGAAACGGCTGCGACCGGCGTCGTTGAGGGCATCCATCATGGACATGCCGCTGCGCAGGTTGTCGTTGTAGGTGGAGATGAATACGAGGCCGTCGTTGACGATGATACCGACCAGCGCGATGATGCCCAGACCGGAAAAGAGGGAAATGGGTTTGCCCATCAGCCAGTGCCCGAAAATTACTCCGATCAACCCGAAGGGCAGTAGCGAAAATAGAACCGCCGCCTGTCCCATAGACCGGAAGGTGAGTGCTACGACGAAGAACATCAGTCCCAGCACTACGGGGAGAACGATCTTGAGCGAACTGAACGTCTTCATCTGGTCGCGCACCTGGCCGTCGGCTACGGTCGACACGCCGGGATACTTGGCCAGTACCCTAGGGATAATTTCGTCGGTAACCAGCGCATTGAGGTCGGTGACCGATACGTTATTGGTGGCTACGTCGGCCTCTACCTTCACCTCCCGCTGTCCGTTGGTGTGGTTGATGGAGATGACGCCCCGCTGGGGTTCGAGGTTGACGATTTCGGAGATCGGGTACTGACTGCCGTCCGGAAGCCGCACACGCATATTGTTCAGATCGGCGAGGCTGCGCCGGCTGTCTTCCCCGTACCGCAGCCACACGCGGACCTGGTCTTCCCCCCGCTGGAGGCGCTGGGCCTCGGATCCGAAGAAGGCGGAACGCACCTGTCCGACGATGTCCTGCAGGTCCAGTCCCAGGTACCGGGCCTTGTCCTTTAGGGTGATGTTTATCTCTCGCAGACCCTCCTGGTCGCTGTCGATCACGTCGGTAAGTTCGGCCATTTGTTCCAGCTCCGCCTTGACGTCGGCGGTGGCCTTTTCCAGTTCCTCGATCTCGCTACCGACCAGGCTCACGCTCACCGGCTTACCGAAGAAGGAGTTGCCTCCGTAGCTGAGAATTTCGGCTTCCTCTACCGGTCCGACCTCCTCCCGAATGGCGTTCTGTACGTCGCGCAGCGCCACGTCACCCCGGTCCTCACCGGGCAGTAGGGCTACCGTAACGTTGCCCTGGTAAGTGGTGGGACCTATTTTTACTTCGATGCGCTCCACAATTTCGCGCCCGTCACCGAACACCTCGGCGCTCATGCGCTCGTTGACCCGTTTGGCGGCGGCTTCGATATCATCCAGGATGAGCTGCGTCCTATCCTGTGGCGTACCGGCCGGCAGCTGCAGGGTGATGGCTACGTCGTCGCGCTCGATGGTCGGAAACACCGTAGTCAGCACGAAACCTCCGCTTACCAGTCCGAAGCTCAGAAAAAGGACCGCCAGACAAATGGACAGCGTGAGAAACTTGAACCGCATGGTCCAGTCCAGCACCGGGGCGTACATCCGATCCCGCATGAAATTCATCATCTGGTCGAACTTGCGCTGTACGGCGTTGGGCTTTACGTTCGGATCCAGGGCTTTGGAGTGGGAGATGTGGGTCGGTAGAATGATCGCACCCTCCACAAGGGAGAAGATCAGCGAAAAGATCACCACGATGGCCATTTCCTGGAAGATGTCACCGAGCCGCCCGTCGATGAAGAAAAAGCTGGAAAAGGCGATAACGGTGGTGAGGATGGCCGCGAACACCGCTCCGAGAACATCCAACGTCCCGTTCAGGGCGGCCTTTGTGCGGGGCAGTCCCTTTTCGTGGTAACTGTAGATGTTCTCCCCGATCACGATGCCGTCGTCGACCAGGATACCGATCACGATGATCATGCCGAAAAGGGAAATGACGTTCAGGGTGATATCCAGCGCACTGGCTATGATGAACATGCCGGCAAAACTGATCGGGATGGAGAGCGCCACCCAGAAGGCCAGCCGCCAGTGCAAAAAGACAGCCAGCAGGAGCGCCACGATCAGGAATCCCTGAATGCCGTTGGTCTGCAGGGTGTTCATCCTCTGCCGCAGCGTAATGCTCGCGTCGCTGACTACGGTAGCCTGTATCGTAGGGTTCGCCGCATTGAAATCCTCCAGGTATTCTTTCACCTTGTCGGTGATGGAGAGCATGTCCTCTTCCAGGGTATTCTGTACGTTGACGCTTACGCTGGGCTTGCCGTCCAGGTAAGCCCGGTTCGGCTGGTCGGCCCAGCGGTCGCGAATGGTGGCCACCTGACTGAGGCGAACCGTACCGCCATCGGGCGTGGTTTTTACGACGATGTCCTTTAGTCCGTCGGCAAAGTATTCCTTGTTCCGGGCCCGCAGCAGCAACTCTTCCTTGAGCCCCTTCACCGTGCCTCCGGTAATGTCCACATTGGTGCGCTGAACGGCGCTGGCCGCCTCCTGGAAGGTCAATCCGTAGGCCTGCAGATCCGCTTCCCGAAAGGCGATCTCGATCTCCTCGTCGGGAAATCCGGAAAGCTCTACTTTGGAAATGCCGTCGATTGCCAGCAGGTCGTCTTCTACCTGTCGGGCCGCCACCTTGAGTGCGTTCAGGTTTACCCCTTCACCGGTAAGGGCAAAGGAGATAGCCCGGCCCAGTTGCTCCCGCTTGTAGATGACGGGCGGTTCCATTCCTACCGGAAAGCTGCTTACGCGATCGACCTCGTTCTTCACGTCCTGCAGGATCACGTCCGTATCGTAGCCCTTGAGCACCTCGACCGTGATGGTTCCGCTGTTTTCGGAACTCACGCTGGTGTAGCGCTCGACCCCGGTCAGTCCCTTGAGGTTTTCCTCGATCTTATTGACGATGCCCTCTTCCACTTCCTCCGGACTGGCCCCGGGATAGATGACCTGAATGAAGATCTCCCGACTCGGCGTTTCCGGGAAAAAGGTCGACTTCATCTGCAGCAGGCTCAGCCCGCCCATCAGCAGCAGACCGAACATCAACAGGTTGGCCGCTACCGGATACTTGATGAAGTAGTTGATAAATCCTTTCATGTCGGTCTACTTCAGGCTGCTGGTGGTCGATGTGCTGCTCAGGTCAGAGGCCTCCACGGAGGGCGCATCGGTGTCTTCCGGTTCGGCAACGCGCACGAGCATACCGTCAAAAGCGCCGGGTACGGTACTGGTAAGCAGACGGGCTCCGTCGTCCAGCCCACCTACGATGGCCGATGTCCGACTGGTCTTTTGTACCGTCACGGGCTGCAGGGTCAGGATGGAATCGTTGCGGACGACGTATACGTTGCGCTCGTCGATGAGCAGGGTGCGGTCGATCTCAACTACGTTTTCCAGGGTACGGGCCGCAGCCTCTCCCCGCATGTACATTCCCTCGCGCAGTCCCTCACCGCTTACGCCGATGTACACGTTCACCGTCTGCGATCCCTCGTCGATCTGGTCGCTGATCCTGCGAATGGTACCATCCCACGCTCCCTGAATATCCTCGCTGTGCAGCCTGACTTTTCCGCCCGTTTGGAGGTACTGCAGTTCGGACAGCGGTACGGTGGCCACCAGTTCGTAGTAGCCCGTAGCCATTAGTTCGCCCAGTATCTGCCCGGAACGTACCACGGCACCCTGGTCGATGTTGACCGCGGTGAGTACACCGGAGAAGGGGGCGTATATGACGTATTTGCTCAGCCGTTCCTCGAGGCTCTTGATGCTGTAATACTGGGAGTAGAGGTTCCGGCCCGCCACGAACAGCTTTTCCCGCTGGTCGACGGCCGTGGGCAGCTCTGGCAGCGGCTGGTCGATGTCATACGCGTCGAGGTAGCGCTCCCAGGCGGGAAAACTTGCGGCGTAGTCGATCTTCAGGTCCGGCATGATCTGAGCCACTGAATTGAGCAGGGTAGCTTTCTGGGCCTGCAGGTTGAGGCGCGCCTCGTCGTTGTCGATCCGCAGAATGACCGCTCCCTTGGGGAAATAGGTGCCCACCTTTAGGGGCCGCCCCGTTTCTTCCACCATTCCGCCCACCTCGCTGTAGAGTTCGATCTTGTTGTAGGCCTGCAACCGACCCTGTATGTCCAGCATGGTCGCCAGCGCCTCGTTCTTTACGGTGCGTGTTTCTACGGTACGTACCCTTTTTTCGACCTGTCGCCGCGGCGCGTCTTCCTTGAGCGAACCCAGGTACTGCATACCGAAGTAGCCCAGCGCAATGATGCCCAGCCCCAGTAGCGCTTTGAGAAAGTTGTTGACGGTCTTCTTTTTCATTAGTTGGTGGATTGGCGGCTTAGGTAGTTAACCTCTCCGTATAGATAGTGTTTCGACACCTTCTCCTTTCAGCACATTTTGGCGGGGCCGCAGGTGCAGTGTAAATTCAGAAGGGCCAAAAGGCTTTGGCAATGGCCCCAACGATCACCACCACCAGCAAGCGGTACGCCCATACCCCCGCGCGGGGGTCGTTTGCCGCATAGCGGGCCGTCAGGTATCCGCCTGCCGTTTGGCCCAGCGCCATCAGCAAGCCGATGCGCCAGTCGATCAGGTCACGCCACGCAAAGATAGCTACCGCGATCAGGGTATAAATGACGACCACGATCCCCTTTACCACATTGGCCTGAATTATTTCGTATTTCGCCACGAGTACCATAAGGGCTAGGAAGAAAATGCCCATTCCCATCTGAATGAAGCCGCCGTAAATCCCGAGGGCAAAAAAGGCGGGAATCAGAATCCAGAGCGACAAGCGTTTCTCTACGTCCTCCGCAGCGATCCACCGTTTCGGATTGACCAGCACCACGATCAACATGAGTACCAACAGGTAGCGAAAGACGGTGCGGTAGGTCGCATTGTCCATCACCAGACTCAGGTAGATCCCCACCAGGGCCCCCAGGCTGCTGATCACCACGATCTGCCACATTTCCCGCCGGCGCTGTCGGGCCAGGTTGAGGCGCCCGGCCCGCTTGAAGGCCCAGGTGCCGGCCATGCTCTGGGTCACCACGCCAATTCGGTTGGTGGCGTTGGCTACGTCGGCGGGTAGGCCCAGTACCTCCATCAGTATGGTCAGGGTAATGGCCGAACCGTTGCCGGACAGGGTATTGATACCCCCCGCGAGAAAAGCTCCCACCAGGGCGATGAGGTAGTCCAGCATCACCGGGTCAGGACGATGTAGTCGAGCAGCAAAGTCTGGAGGAATTTTTCTTTCGAGGCGGGTACCTCCTCCCGGCGGAGCTCGAGCAGTTCGGTCATTCGATTGGCAAGGAGCGATAGGGCACCCCGGTGTGCTTCGTTCGGGTAGCGGCGGTAGCGGAGAAGGCACTGCTTGACCACCAGCATGTCCTCATCGGTCATGCGCTGTACGGCCACGAAGCGGGCCTGGTGCTCGCTCCGGTCGCGAATGGTAAGGATGTCGGCCAGACTGACTCCCCCGGTCGCCCGGACGTTAATGACCACGGTATGGGCGACCAGGTCCCCCAGCCGCTGGCCGTACCTTCCCGTCACGATAAACAGGATGGCCGCCATGCCGAAAGTGAAGATCGCATCGGGCAGCAAAAAAACCGTCCGGACGAGAAAGTCGGCGGGCGTAGGATCGCGACCGTCGAGCCGGATCACCCGCAGCCGCAACAACAACTTTCCCGGCGTCTGCCCCCGACTCACCATCTCCCAGAAGAAGAAATAGCCGAGCAGCCAAAACAGGGGGGCCAGACGGAGGGCCACTACGTAATTGAGGTCGAAACGCAGCAGTTCGAGGGCGTACACTGCCGACAGATAAACCACCGCAACGATCACCAGATCGATCAGGAAGGCACCGATGCGAAGGCCGACGGTGGCCGTCTCGTAATCAATCCTTACGTTATGGGTGGTATGTATGGTGACGGTGGCCATCTGAGGCGTCAAAGTTACTAAACCTTTAAAGGCAAGCCGACGATACATCGGATACTTCTCCGGCTCGTTGTAGCTTAGACTTGTCGCGCCGCCACCGGCGGTAAGCCTACTCCCCCTTTCGTCATGAGCAAAAAATCCATCTACCTTATTGTTGGTCTGATCGTCATCTCCATCGTGGGCCTGATCATCCTACAGTTGCAGTTAATTCAGACGGGACTGGAAGTAAATAAGGAACGTTACGACCGCGCCGTGCAGAGCGTACTCAAACAGGTCGCCGATGAAGTGGAGGATACGGAGGAGGACGAAATCCGACTGACCCTCAACAACGGATACGCGGGCGGAGTACCGGAGGCGATGTACGGTGAGCTCATCATCGGAGACCGTTCGGCCGGCCTCCTTTCCGCGGGCACCATCCGCATCAGCCCCAATTCATTCCGGCTACGCGCCCAGTTTGCTTCCCGGAACTTGGAAGAACGGATCGACCGGGAATCGATCCACAAAAAACTGACCAAGGAACTGCGCAATGCCGGTATCCAGGACGAACTGGAGTACGGCATTTACGACACCCGCCAGCAACGATTCATTTCCCGCAACGGCCGGTTGCTCTCTCCGGCCGGCTCCGATACCAGTCGTCACGCAGATTTGATGCAGGGGGATTACGTCGTCAGCCTGTTCGACAACGATCCGGCCATACCGGGGGAGATCCGGGCCTACAGTCCGGATAAAAACAGCGTCATTTATAGTTCCCTCTACGGCAATTTTGCCGCGAGCGTGGTATTCGTGCTGATTATTCTCGGTTGTTTTGTCTATACCATTTACGTCATCCTGCGCCAGAAGAAGGTATCGGAAATGAAAACCGATTTCATCAACAACATGACGCATGAGTTCAAGACGCCGATCGCGACCATCTCCCTGGCTACCGACAGTATTGTAAGTCCCCGCATCAGCAATGACCCCTCCAAGGTGCAGCGGTTTGCGCGCATCATCAAACAGGAAAATAAGCGCATGAACGACCAGGTGGAGAAGGTGCTGCAAATGGCCAAACTTGACAAGTCGCGCCTGAACCTCAACCTGACCGCCGTAGACCTGAATGCCGTGATTCAGAGTGCCGTAGAATACATCTGTCTGCAGGTAGAGCCCCGCGGGGGTACGGTAATCACCGATCTACAGGCCGATCCGTACGTTGTCGAGGGTGACCTGACCCACCTTTCCAGTTTGATCAACAACCTGCTGGACAACGCGAATAAGTACTCGCCGGAAGCACCGCGCATTATAGTTAGTACCCGAAATGTGGCGCGGGGCGTCCAAATTTCCGTAACGGATCACGGACTGGGAATGACCCGCGAAGCACGAAAAAACATTTTTGACCGTTTCTACCGAGTGCACACCGGCGATCGTCACGACGTAAAGGGCTTCGGACTGGGCCTATCCTACGTAAAAACCATTACCGAGGTGCACAACGGAAGCATCGAAGTAAAGAGCGAACCCGGAAAGGGGAGTAGCTTTATCGTGACCTTTCCGTACCGTCAGCCCGACTGACCGTTGCATCGACTTTACCGCTAAATAGCACCTATATTATGAGTGATATCAACCCTGCTGAAGCAAAGATACTCCTGGTCGAAGACGACCAGAATTTTGGCGACGTACTGCGCTCCTTCCTCGAGGTGCACGATTACGATGTCACCCTGGCCGTTGATGGCGTAGCCGGCCTGGAGGCTTACCGCACCGGAAAATGGGACCTGTGCATCTTCGACGTGATGATGCCCCGCCTCAGCGGGTTCGAACTTGCGAAAAAGGTGAGGGAAACGGATTCTCAGACCCCCATCATTTTCCTGACCGCTAAGGCGATGAAGGACGATGTGCTCAACGGATTCGAACTGGGTGCGGACGACTACATCACCAAGCCCTTCAACAGCGAAGAATTACTGGCCCGCATCAACGTGATCCTACGGCGCAGTCAGGTTCCCGCCGATCCCAAGGAAGACCAGACGGAATTTGACTTCGGTCAGTTTCACTTTCATTTCCCCCTCCGTATCCTTACGCATACCGACGAAAAGGGGGAGGTATCCAAGGACAAACTCAGCCCGAAGGAAGCCCAGCTCCTTAAGTTGTTCGCTTTACACAAGAACAATATCCTGAGCCGCAGCGAAGCCCTTACCAAGATTTGGGGAGAGGACAATTATTTTACGGCCCGCTCCATGGACGTATTCGTTACCAAACTGCGCAAGTACCTGAAGCCCGATCCCTCCATCGAGATCGTCAACATTCACGGCAACGGATTCCAACTCCTCGTCAGCAGCGAACAGGAAAGCTGAACCGGCAATGCGCTGTTAAAATTCCACGCAACGATACAATCCACTCACAACGGATTGTTTTGTACCCAGCCAGCGGGGCAGAATACCGGACCATCACCCCTACATATCGCATTGCCGCACTGTAAAGATAATTGACGACGGCATCCGTCGTTATTAAGTATAGTTTTTGGGATTATAATTTTTATCGGCCGAAGCCCCGCGCTTCGGCCCTTTTTTTGTTTAACCCGTACCGAAGGAGATTATCTACCTTCTACCGGCATTAACGCTCATACCAAGGTACAATAGGAAATGGATATGCGGAACTTAATTCCAGGATACTTTACTGTTATTTTACATATATCGTTTTCGTCCCTCTTTTTTCTGCATTCATCAGCGCTCGTGGGCCAGCCTACTGCGCTGGAGTTGAGTAAACTAGTGGACCGTAATCCAGTATTTTCCACCGGCCATACCGGCTTTTGTATCTACGACGTAGCGGGAGACACGGTGGTGTACGCGTACAACGCCGATCGCTACTTCGTGCCGGCCAGCAACGTCAAGCTGCTCACCTTTTACCTGAGTTGGCGGATCCTTGCCGACCGGGCGCCGGCGGTGTTTTACCGGCACTACGCCGACCGTACGGAAGTGTGGGGAAGCGGTTATCCTCTCCTCCTTCACCCCGAATTTGGTGCGTACGATGAGCTTAGCCCCTGGCTGACCGCTCAGCAGCGCCCCCTGGTACTCAACTTTCCCACCACCGAGCAACCACCGCGCTACGGCGCCGGCTGGAGCTGGGACGATTACGAGTACGGCTACGTTTACGAAAGGTCGTCCTTTCCGGTGTACGGCAACCGCCTGTACCTCGACCTCACCCCGCTGGATGCTTCCGGGGAAAGCCACCTGTACGGATCCCCGCCCGCGGTGGCCTCCGCTCTGCTGCAGGACAGCGATCAGGAGCGCACCATTAGCCGTTCGGAAGGAAGCAACTTATTTACGGTGGGAGAAACCTTCTACAATCCCGCTAATTTTCCCCTCCAGCGTGCCCTTGTCCTGTCTCCGGAACTGACCACCGACCTCGTGGCGCAGGCGCTCCCGCAGCAAAGTGTGGGAATCGGAAATCGTCCGCTCCCACCTACCGGGCAGTATCAGCGTTTGGAGGTCTCCCTACCCGATACGGTGTACCGCAAGCTGCTGCAGGACAGCGACAATTATCTGGCCGAGCAATTAATTATCCAGTGCGCCGCCGATCGCTACGGAACGCCGGATGAGGAGCGTTTACTTGATTTTGCCACCGATACCCTATTCGCTGAAATGAAACTCGGGCGAATGAGGTACGCCGACGGGAGTGGATTGAGCCGGTATAACCTACTGCAGCCGCGCCAGCTGGCGCGGATCGTACTTGCACTAGACGAATCCGTCGGTAGGGAACGTCTACTGAATTTGCTACCCGCGGGTGGCGTCAATGGTACGCTAACCAAGCGTTTTGCCGACCGTCCGGAAACTTACGTGTGGGCAAAGACCGGATCACTGAGTGGCGTTGTTTGTCTGAGTGGATTGGTCCGTACCCGCACGGGAAGGTGGCTGGCCTTCAGCTTTCTGCACAACAACGTCGTGGGCCGAAGCTCGGAGTATTACCGTGAGATGGAGCGGGTACTGGGCTGGGCCTACGACCATATGTAGCGCTGGATGAACCCGGCGGCGCCTTTATCCGCATCTTTGCACCCCAAAATCAACTGACATGGTATACCTGGAGCTTACGCAGGTCTCAAAAATATACGGAGAAAAAGTCCTCTTCGACCGCGTCGACCTGCAGGTAGCGCAGAATACGAAGGTGGCCCTCGTAGCCAAGAACGGAACCGGTAAGTCTACCCTGCTGCGGGTGGCCGCCGGCATCGATCTCCCGGAAGGAGTCGGGTCCGAAGTGTACGTACATAAGGACGCGCGCATGGCCTACCTCTCCCAGGATCCCGATTTCGGAGCTAACGCATCCGTCATGGACGCTGTTTTCGACAGCGACAACGAGATGGTCAAGGCCGTGCGCGACTACGAGGAGGCCCTCTCCCGCCCCGATTCTCCCCAGTTGCTGCAAAATGCCCTCGGCCGCATGGACGAACTCCAGGCCTGGGACATCGAAGCCCGCATCAAGGAGGTGCTGAGCAAACTGAACATCGAGGACGTCAACCAGAAGGTAGCTACCCTCTCCGGAGGACAACGCAAGCGGGTCGCGCTGGCCAAACTCATCATCGACGAGCCCGACCTCATCATTATGGACGAACCCACCAACCACCTCGATCTCGACATGATCGAGTGGCTGGAAGAGTGGTTGCAGTCGCCCAACCTTACGCTGCTGATGGTCACTCACGATCGCTACTTCCTGGAGCGGGTCTGCAACCGCATCATCGAACTGGAGGGGGGTAACATTTACCACTACACCGGTAATTACTCCGACTTTCTGAACAAGAAGGCCTCACGGGAGGAGACCGAAAGTGCCGAACTCGACAAGGACCGTAAGCGCATGAAGCAGGAGCTCGAGTGGGTCAGGCGAATGCCCAGCGGCCGGGGAACGAAGGCCAAGAGCCGACTCTCCGCCTTCAGCGAACTCAAGAATAAGGTAGGGGGGTTCCGTAAGGAGGAAGAACTCACCATCGAGATCAAGGGGCAGCGGCTCGGAAGCAAAATTCTGGAGGCCCACAACATCAGTAAATCCTACGGTGGCCGGGAACTGGTGAAGGGGTTCAGCTACAAATTTCAGAAGGGAGAGCGGGCCGGCATCGTGGGTAGAAACGGGGCCGGTAAGTCTACCCTACTGCACATGCTCACTAAGGAACTGGAACCCGATACGGGGAAGGTCGTACACGGTAGCAATACCCACTTCGGTTACTACACCCAGGATGGCATCAACCTGGCGCAGGACATGCGGGTCATCGACGTGGTGCGCGAGATCGCCGAATTCATTCCCCTGGAGAAGGGACTCAAACTCACCGCCCGCGGCCTGCTCGAACGCTTTATGTTCAACAGCAAGCAACAGCAGGTGTACGTAAGCCAGCTCAGCGGAGGAGAAAAGCGACGGCTGTACCTACTGACCATCCTGATGAAGAACCCCAACTTCCTCATTCTCGATGAGCCTACGAACGACCTGGACATCATGACCCTGAACGTACTGGAAGACTTCCTGATGGAATTTCCCGGCTGCGTGCTCATCGTAAGTCACGACCGCTTCTTTCTGGATAAACTGGCTCACCACCTCTTCATTTTTGAGGGGGACGGGAAAATCCGCGACTGGAACGGGCTCTACACCGAGTACCGGGAACAGCTAAAGGTGGAAAGCCAGGAACGTTCTGCTGCCGCCGCAACTCACACCGCACCCGCGGCCCCGCCAAAGAAGGTAGAGCAAGAAGTGGCGCTGACGCAGGAGCAACGCAAGGCGATCCGGCGCGTAGAGGGACAAATAAGCAAGCTGGAGGATCGAAAAAAGGGGATCAACCGCCAATTCGGCGACGCCGCCGCCCTGACTCCCGAACGCATTGCCGAGCTCGGACGCGAACTGGCCGAAGTGAATGAGGCGATCGAGGAAAAGGAGATGGAGTGGATGGAGCTCGTAGGTGAATAGTTATCCACATCCTAATGTTTTCGATACGTAAAGAACTTGTAAATCAGGGGATTGACTGTTGCACTTTTCCACCGGTCAGTTGGGGAAAACGGTGGAGAATCGGGGGGTTATCCACAGCATGGTGGAGAGGTGTCGCGAAATCGGGCAGCTTATCCACATTTCCACAGCTACTAACATTCTTAATCCACTGCTTCTCGACAGGAAAGCGGGCGGAATCCCCAGGAGAGTGTAAAAAAGTTCTCCCCGTCCGGTGGGTGCCCGCGATTGTGGACGAATCCCGAATCCCTTTGATTCAGGGCGCGTTAGGGTGTGTAGAATATGTGGAAAACGCTGACCGAACGGTGGAGATTGGAATAGACAAGCCAGATGGGAATCCTTTCTCCCGCTTTCCACACCCCTAATAACGATAAAGGGATTTGAAATTTTAAAAAAGATAATAACTATTAAGGTGATGGGACAGCCGGTAGAAAAAAGGGCCTTCAGCAACACCCGCCGCGGCGGAAGCTATCCCCGCGCGGTGAAGATCTGGCTGCTGGTGGGGCTGGTCATGGTGGTGGGACAGATCGTCATCGGCGGCATCACGCGGCTTACCGAATCGGGACTGTCCATCACCGAGTGGAAGCCGCTCAGTGGGGCCATGCCGCCGCTAAACGATGCCGACTGGACGGTGGAGTTCGAGAAGTACCAGGAGTCGCCGCAGTACGCCAAGATCTTTGCCGACATTTCACTGTCTGATTTTAAATTCATCTACTTCTGGGAGTGGTTCCACCGCCAGTGGGCGCGCATAATGGGATTGGTCTTCGTGGTGGGTTTTATGATCTTCTGGCGGAAAAAGTACCTGGACCCTCCCCTGATGCGCCGGCTGGGCGTGGTGGTGCTGCTGGCGGCCCTGGCGGCCAGTTTCGGGTGGATCATGGTGGCGAGCGGACTCATCGACCGGCCGTGGGTCAACGCGTACAAGCTCACCCTGCACCTCGCTCTGGGCATTACGCTCTTTGCTTACCTGCTGTGGATAACCATTAAAGTTTTTCAGCCAAGCCTGCCCGGTTTTCCACAGGGGCGCGTTGAAAAGCTGGTTTGGCCCCTGAATATCCTGCTGATCTGTCAGCTTCTACTGGGTGGTGTGATGAGTGGCGCGAAGGCCGCCCTGCCCTACCCCACCTGGCCGGATATGAATGGTAAATTCGTTCCCGCGGTGCTACAGGATGGCAGTGCGTGGAATGTGGAAAACCTGGTCAACTACGAAGCCAGTTTGTTTCAGCCCGCTCTGTTTCAGTTTTTGCACCGGATGACGGCTTACGCGCTGACAATCATAGTGTTATACTTTGTTTACCGTTGTTATAGGACCGTGCAATCCCGGCAACTTACCCGGGCCAACACCCTGTTGATAATCCTGTTGATAACCCAGGTTGGGCTGGGGATTGCGACGGTGGTAAGCAGCATCGGGCAGGTCCCCGTGGGGCTGGGGGTGGCCCACCAGTTTACGGCGATCGCGGTGGTCTCGACCGTGGTTTACATCAACTATTTGTTCCACCCGGGACGGAGTCTCAGGCCTGTGGAAAAGATGGTGGAGAACTAGTTGTTAAAATATTTGGACCCTACTTACGGGCCGCTGGATCGTCCGTCCAGCTGGCTTTTCTGCGGCCCAGGTACTGGCCGGTCAGGAAAATGGCGAGTAGAAAGTGCAGGAGGGCGGCGCGCTGGTCGGGGTTGTAGATGGTCTGCACTAGGATCATCAGGTAGTGGTAGATGCTGAGGCTGAGGGTCAGAAAAAGGAAGAGGGTATCGCTGGTTCGCTTCAGGTAGGCGTAGAGGGATAGTCCGGCCAGAAACAAGGAAGCCAGGCCGTACATTTTCATGAGGAGTTCGAAGCTTTGGCCCTCGGAAGTGCCGAATCCGGGGATGAGGTCACCCGCTTGCGGATAGAAGATGAACATCAGGCCTACGGTGGCCTGGATCAGGGTGTGGAGCAGCAGGATCATACAGGGGCAACCCGGATAAGAAGGCTTCGGTTTTTTTCTTCGTAAACTCGGGGATAAATACCTACCGTCATCACTACTTCTTCCTGGGGTCGAGCCCTCGTCTGGTCGCTTATTGCCGCCGCATTTATTGGTCCGGGGACCGTAGCCACCGCTGCCCGCGCCGGAGTCCTTAATGGCTACGGTTATCTACCGGTAGTGGTCATCGCCGCAGCGGCTGGTTATGTATTCATGGAGATGACGGCCCGCATCACGATCGTAAGTGAGCAGACGCTGGGGCAGATTCTTCGCAGCGGGGGCGGTAGCCTGGTTCCGGTAGTAACTTTTCTGTCCGTTCTCTTCGGGTGTATGGCGTACCAGGCCGGAAACCTGCTCGGCGCGCTGGGTGGTCTGCGGCTGTTGCTTCCGGCCGACCAGTGGTGGCTGATCCCCCTGGCCGGTGCGGTGGTTGCCCTGTTGTGGTCGGGCAGCACCGCGCGAGTGGGCAGGGTGATGACCTACGTGGTGTCAGGGATGGGATTATTGTTTCTGGTGGCTGCCGTACGGGTCGCGCTAGGCGGTGGGGTACGGTCTACCACGGGTGCCGGAGTGGATCCTACCGTGCTGTTCGGGCTCATCGGTACGACCATTGTTCCCTATAACTTTTTCCTTGCCGCGGGTCTCGGCAGCGGCTCGAAACTGGAGGACATGCGCCGTGGGCTGGGCCTCTCCTTCGGAATTGGAATGGTGATTACGGCGGCTATTCTAATCGTCGGGTCGGTCGCGCCCGTTTTCGTATCCTTCGCCGATCTCGGGGACGCCCTGGAAAATATTCTCGGCGGCTACGGAAAATTAGCCCTCGGGGCGGGGTTGTTTGCTGCGGGCTTCAGTTCCGCCGCCACCGCACCCCTCGCCGCGGCCGTGGCGGGGCGGGAATTGCTCGGGTTTGATTCCGGAGGCTGGGTGTTTCGTGGGGTGTGGCTGTCGGTACTGTTGACCGGGCTCGGCGTAGCGTTACTGCAACTGGACATCATCGGAGTGATCGTGATCGCTCAAGTTATAAACGGACTTCTGCTGCCCTTTATCGCTCTGGTCGTCTTTGTCCTGGCCAACCGACGCTCCCTTATGGGAGAGCGCGTAAACCGCTGGTGGCAGAACCTGCTCAGCGGGGCGGTGCTGCTCTTTATTTTCTACAAGGCCGGCGAATTTTTACTCGGTCTGCTGTGAACTGCGCCGATCAGCGGTTGGTGTAATCTTCCCGGTGGATGTTGAGTTTCTTCATCCGGGCAAAGAGGGTCTTGCCGTTGATGTCGAGCAGCTTTCCGGCACCGTTCGGACCGGTCACCCGGCCATTGGTGTAGCGAAGCGCGCGGATGATGTGCTGGCGCTGGTTTTCCTCGAGGCTTACCATGCGTTCTTTTTCCGATTCATCGAGGATCTCGTAGAATCCCCGGATTCCGCTCACCGTTCCCCCGTTGAGGACCGACCATAGGGTGACGCGCATGAGCGACTGCCGGCCGCCGGCGGTGGACACCACCAGGGTTTCTTCCATGCGGTGGTACCCGCGGACCAGGTCGATCATGTGGGCGTTCCAGGTGGAAGTGTGTTCCCGGGAAAGGCGCTCCACGAACGCATCCGGCTTGAGCGTATCGGGATCCCTGGTGCCCATGATGGCGAGCAGGTTATCGCTCACCAGGATGCTCTGATCGCGTAAATTGTAGTCGAAGCTGCCGATCCGGTGGGAATGCTCCACCATTTCGAGCATTTGCCGGTAGCGGTAGCTGTTCTGGGCATCCTTTACCAGGCTACAGATCAGCTGTTCGCTGGTTTCGGAGATGATGTGGGGAACGCTATAGATCACCACCGGATATCGGGTCCCGCTGCAGTTTTCGTGGTAGGTATAAATTTCGTCGCTTCCGTTTGAAATGGTACGCTGACAGTGGCCGTCCCAAATATCCTGGGAATAATTAGGCGAGTAATCGGCGATCTTTTTCTGTACGAGTTCCGAAAAGTTGTAACCCAGCGTTTTGCAGGCGGACGAGTTGGCGTAACGCAGCTGACCTTCGAGGTTAGCACACAACAGATCGGAGCTGCCATTGCCGACCACTCGATTCGCAAGTGCTAAAATCTGTGGTGGTGTGAGGGGATACATAGATTCTTAAGTTAATAATTACTACCGCCCGGCATCCCCGGAAGCAGGCGAGGTCACTGGGACCGGCGTGCCGTAGAGGATGAAACGACGGAGAGCTGATTTAAGTTGGGCTATTTTACCTACGGTAAAGATATGTGTTTTGACATTTTTTATTACTTCTTCCCTACTTTCAATAGGAAGATGCCCTGGAGCGTTGTAACTAAACGCGGCGGTCGCGGCGGTTTCCGTATTTTGGAGATCCGCGGCACCAATCTGTTTCACTATGGCTACCAACAGCAACTACGATCTTCTTATCGGTAAGCTTGATGAGTTTATCCGTAAATACTACATTAACGGGGCTATCCGGGGCCTACTGTACAGTACGGGCCTAATTTTGTTACTGTTTTTGGCGGTTAGTTTACTCGAATCTCAATTTTATTTCAGCGGCAGTACCCGCAAAATGATGTGGTACGGCTTCCTGGGCCTGAGCGGCCTTGCCATCGGGGGCTGGGTCCTACTTCCCCTCAGCCGCTACTTCAGACTGGGTAGTACGATCAGCCACGAACGGGCCGCGGAAATCATTGGCCGCCACTTTAGCAACGTGCAGGACAAACTGCTGAATGTGTTGCAATTGCGGCGACAAGCGGGCAACAGCGGCGATAAGGCGCTTCTGCTGGCCTCCATAGATCAAAAATCAGCGGAGATCAGTCCCGTTCCCTTCCGGTCGGCCATCGACCTTACCCAGAACCGCCGCTACCTGAAGTATGCCCTTCCCCCCCTGCTGTTGCTGTTGGTCTTACTTTTTGCCGCCCCTAGCCTGATCAAAGACAGTACCGATCGACTGATTCGCAATTCGGAAGATTTCGAACGGCCCGCTCCCTTTTCCTTCCGTGTACCCGGTGAGCTGGAGGTGGTGCAGTACGAGAACTTCCCCCTCACCGTAACGATCGAGGGCGACGTTCTTCCGGCCGAGGCCTACATTGAAGTGGATGGCTACCGTTACCGGCTCAACCGGGAAGACGGGAAAACCTTCACCTACAATTTTAACAACGTGCGCGCGGATACGCCCTTTCGCCTTTACGCCGGACAGGTAGAAAGCCCCGCCTACACCCTCGCCATTTTGCCCAAACCGAGCATCGCCGGGTTTACCGTTGATGCCGACTATCCGGATTATCTGGGCCGCCGCGACGAACAACTCACCAACATCGGTGACCTCACCGTGCCCGTAGGTACGCAACTCCGCTGGTCCTTCGACACGGAGAATACGGGGAACATTAACCTACGTTTTGCCAGCGAGGATACCACCGGGCAGCTCCGCCGCGATGGCGTCGATCTGTACAGCTTCGACAAGCGTGCCCTGCGCAACGATCGCTACACCCTGTACGTAGGCAACGACCGGCTCCCACTAGCCGATTCGGTGACCTATACCCTGTCGGTCGTTCCCGACCAGTACCCGCAGATCAGCGTGGAGACCTTTCAGGATAGTACCGACGAAAAACTGGTCTTCTTCGTAGGAGAGGCTTCGGACGACTACGGGATCCGTAAGCTGGACTTTGTCTATCGTTTAATCCGCGAGGGGGGTGAAGCCGAAGAGCAGCGTACTCCAATCAGCGGCCGTGCTGGCCAGCAGACCCGCTACGATCACGTGATCGATCTGAGTACGGACGTAGAGCTACTGCCCGGTGACGAACTCACCTACTACTTCGAAGTATTTGACAACGACGGCGTCAACGGCAGCAAGAGTGCCAAAACACCCGTCATGGTCTACCGTATGCCGACCCGAAAGGAGATGGAGGCGCGGGCCGAAAGCAACGACAGCAAGGTCAAGGATCAACTGAAGAAGGCCCTCGAGGCTACCCGTGACCTACAGGACGACACGAAGAAACTGCGGGAAAAAATGCTCCAGGAAAAGGAGGTAGACTGGAAACTGAAGAAAGAAATCGAAAAACTGGCGGAACGCCAGCAGGAGATTCAGCAACAGATCGAGGAAGCGCAGAAGGCCTTCGAGGAAAACATCGAGAACGAGGCCCAGGAAAACGAGGAAATCAGGCAGAAGCAGGAAAAACTCCAGGAGATGTTTGAAGAATCGCTCTCCCAAGAACTGCAGGAACTGATGGAGGAGATCCAGAAGCTAATGGAAGAACTCAACAAGGATCAGACGCTCGAAAAGATGGAGGAGATGGAACTCTCCGACGAGCAGGCCGAAGCCGAGTTGGAGCGCATGCTGGAACTATTCAAGCAGCTCGAAGTGGAGAAGGAAATGCAGGACGCCATCGAAAAGATGGAGGAACTGGCCCAGGAACAGGAAAAACTTGCCGAGGAAACCGAGCAGGGTGACCAACCTACCGAGCAACTCCAGGAGCAACAGGAACAACTGCAGGAAGAATTTAAGGAACTGGAAAAAAACCTGGACAAGGCGGAACAAAAAAACGAAGCCCTCGAACGGCCGATGCCCCTGGACACCAAGCCGGAAGAGCAGGAGGAGGTAGAACAGGACATGCAGGAGGCCCAGCAAAAGATGCAGGAGCAAAAGCCCAAAGAAGCCGCTAAAAAGCAACAGGACGCCAGCAAGAAAATGAAGAAAATGGCTCAGGAAATGAAGGAAGCCATGGAGAGCATGCAGATGGAGTCGAACAAGGAAGATATGGCCGCGATCCGTCAGTTGCTGGAGAACATCGTCGACCTCAGCTTCGACCAGGAGGAAACGATGGACGAGATTAACAACACGACCATCAACACCCCCCGCTACGTGGAACTCGTGCAACAGCAGTTCCAGATCAACGGCGATTTTGAACTCGTCCAAGATTCCCTGCAGGCCCTCGCCAAACGTAACTTCCAGATTGAAACCTTCGTCACCGAAAAGGTCACCGAAATCAAGAGCAACCTCTCCGGCACCATCACCGAACTGGAAGAACGCCACACGCCCCAGGCTGCCAACCTGCAGCAACGGGCCATGACCGGACTTAACGACCTCGCCCTGATGCTCAGCGAAAGCATGGAGCAAATGCAGCAGCAGATGGCCGGACAGATGCAGGGCCAGCAGCAGTGCCAAAACCCCCAGAATACCGGAAAGGGACAGCAGGGCGGAGAACCCAGCGAAAACCCCGGCAGCGACGGACAAAAGAGCATCGGGGAAGAAATGAGGGAGATGAAGGAAGGACTCGGAAAGGGCGAGGGCGGCACCAGCAAGGAATTTGCCGAACTTGCCGCCCGACAGGCCGCCCTGCGACGTGCACTGGAGGAAAAACAGCAGGAGAACCAGCAGGGTGGTGAGGGCAAGGACGGTCAGCTCCAGCAACTGATCGAGGAAATGAACGCCGCCGAGGAAGACCTGGTCAATAAACGACTGACCAACGAATCGCTCATGCGGCAACAGGACATCCTCACCCGTATGCTGGAGCACGAACGCTCCGAACGGGAGCAGAAAATGGACGAGAAACGAAAGTCAGAAACCGCGGAACAACAACGCCGGGAACTTCCCCCCAACCTGGAAGAGTACATCAGGCAGCGGCGTGCGGAGGTGGAACGTTTCAGAAAGGTCACGCCCCAACTGAAGCCTTACTACCAGGGACTGGTCAACGAGTACTTCCGCTCGCTCGGCGCCGAATGATTCATACCCAATTTTCTGCCGCTCAGGTCTTTGTCAACTATTCTGCGGGGGTATGATGTTATATTTCTGCAGTCCTTAGTTTAGCTTCCTGAACAACCTTATATGCTCACACTCGCGTCGGATCCCAATAACCTCAACAAAGTGGAGCAGCTCGTCGAGAAACTCGCCAGCCGCTACCAGCTTAACCAGGAAAAGCACGATAGTCTCCTCATCAGTCTGACCGAGGCCGTAAGCAACGCCATCATTCATGGCAATAAGCAGGATCGATCGAAGACAGTGAGCATCAGGTGTGCCCAGGTTACGGACGGTCTCGCCATCCGGGTTTCCGACCAGGGCGGCGGCTTTAACTACAACAGCCTTCCCGACCCCACCTGCCCCGAACGCATCTGCGAGTGCGGTGGCCGCGGCGTCTTCCTGATGAACCAGCTCTGTGACCGTATGCGGTACACGAACGGTGGCTCTACCGTCGAGATGCGGTTCCGGCTCTGATTTCTCCCATGATCGAGTTCCACGAGGAAGACGGCCAACTGCCCCGTCAACCCCTCCCCTCCCTTACCGCCTGGATCGAGGAAGTAGTTGCCCAGCGGGGAGGCCAAATCGGTGAGGTCAATTACATTTTCTGCTCCGACGATTACCTGCACCGGGTCAATCTTCAATACCTCCAGCACGATACGCTGACGGACATCATCACCTTCCCCTACGCCGATTTCCCTACCGTTACGGGCGATATATTCATCTCCACCGACCGGGTGGCCGATAACGCAACCGAGTTTTCCGAGCGCTATCAGGACGAATTGCACCGGGTCATGATCCACGGAATTCTGCACCTCTGCGGACAGGCCGACAAGTCGGAATCCGAAGCCGCAGCCATGCGCGAACGGGAGCAGTGGGCACTGTCCCTTCGCCCAGCGGACCTCATTTAGGCGGGGGCGCAGGAGCAGTGAATTGGGTTCCGACAATCGTAAAACCCTCCTTCAAACGCAGTTGCAAACGCTCCGCAAGCCATGTAAAAATGGCATCTTTACCCCATGAAAGTGCTTAAATTCGGTGGCTCCTCCGTCGGACAACCTGACCGCATCCGCGGCATTGTAGAGATACTCAAAAAATACTACGCTTCCGGTGACCACTTTACCGTGGTGTTCTCTGCCTTCGGTGGGGTAACGGACAGCCTGATCGAGATGAGTACGCTCGCCGCCCAGGGGGAGGATCGCTACGGCCAGTTGTTCGATGCCTTCGCCGAACGCCACCAGCAGGCAATCACCGAACTGCTGACCAACGATGCACTCCGTCGGGAAACCGCCCAACAAATGCGCCGCTCCCATGAGGTACTCAAGAACTTACTGTACGGCATATTTCTGGTCCGGGAGGCCTCTCCACGAACGATGGATTATGTGCTGAGCTTCGGCGAACGCTCCTCGGCATACATCATCTCCCAGAAGCTTCTCGAGGCGGGGGTACCTGCGGAATTTTTGGATGCGCGCCGGATCATCAAGACGGACAAGACGTTCGGAAACGCGAAGGTAAATTTCGAAAAATCCTACCAAAAAATTCGTGAATACTACTCGGAACACCCTAAGGTTCAGGTAGTTACCGGGTTTATCTCCTCCGCGAAGGGCGGGTTGACGACCACGCTTGGGCGGGGCGGGTCGGACTACACTGCCTCCCTGCTTGCCGCCGGGCTGGACGCCGATGCGATCGAAATATGGACGGACGTCAGTGGTGTTTTGACTGCGGATCCGCGCCGGGTGAAGAAGGCCTTCACCATACCGAAGATGACCTACGCCGAGGCTATGGAGATGTCTCACTTCGGCGCTAAGGTGATCTACCCGCCTACCCTGATGCCGGCGCTTCAAAAACGTATTCCGCTCTACATCAAAAATACCTTTGAACCGGAATTTGAGGGGACAAAGGTCAGTGAGGAGAGCAATCCGGAAGGGGCGGCCGTGCGGGGCATCAGTTCGATCAATAATGTGGCCCTGTGTACGGTCTCCGGTACCGGTATGTTCGGGGTGCCGGGTATCGCCGGGCGCATCTTCGGATCGCTCGCTGCTGCCGGCATCAACGTCATTCTCATTACCCAGGGATCGAGTGAGCACGCCATTAGTTTTGCCGTGCAGCCAGCCTCAGCCGATGCCGCCAAGGTGGCGGTAGAAGATGCCTTCGCCTTCGAGATCGAGCGGGGGGTAGTGAACGCCGTCAAGGTAGAGCGTGAGTTGAGTGTAGTCGCCATCATCGGTGAGAACATGCGCTACCAGCCGGGTATATCCGGTCGACTCTTCCGGGCGCTGGGCCAGAATGGTATCAACGCAGTTGCGATCGCGCAGGGATCGAGTGAGCTCAACGTGTCGGTCGTCATTGCGAAGGAAGATGAAACCAAGGCGCTTAACGCGCTGCACGAAGCCTTTTTCTTGTCCGACCATAAAACGCTGCACCTGTTCATCGTCGGCGTCGGTCTGATCGGAGGTACGCTGCTGAGTCAGATAAAAAAGCAGAACGAATACCTTCGTGAACGGCGGGGAATGGAGGTGAAAGTAGTGGGCCTAGCCAATTCGAAAAAAATGCTCTTTGATGCCGAAGGGATCGACTTGGAGAACTGGCGGACCGCCCTTCAGCATGCGGAAACAAAGATCGACCTGGCCGTATTTGTCGGACGGATGCGGGACCTGAATCTTAGCAACAGTATATTCGTTGACAATACGGCCAACAGCCAGATCGCCTCGTTCTATGAGACCATCCTCGATGAGAGCATAAGCGTATCTACCCCTAATAAGATCGCCACCTCGTCCGGCTACCTACAGTATCAGCGGCTCAAGAATATTGCCGACAAGCGCGGTGTCCAGTTCCGCTACGAGACAAACGTGGGTGCGGGGTTACCGGTGATATCAACCCTTCGCGACCTGATCGACAGTGGAGACCGCATCAATAAGATCGAAGGAGTACTGAGTGGGTCGCTGAGCTTCATCTTCAACAACATGGACGGTAGCCGCCCATTCGCTGAGATCGTTCGGGAAGCGAAGGAAAAAGGCTTCACGGAGCCCGACCCGCGTACCGATCTGTCGGGTAAGGACGTGGCCCGCAAGATTCTTATCCTCGCACGGGAGACCGGGATCGCGCTCGATGCCGAAGATGTCTCCCTCAGCGGCTTTTTACCCGAGGGCGCTATGGAGGCAGAATCAATCGAAGCTTTTTTCACCATTCTGGAGGAAGAAGCAGCTTACTTCGACGGACTATACCGCCAGGCCGAGAAGGACGGAAAGGTGCTGCGAATGGTGGCCACGCTAGAGGGGGAAAAAGCTTCCGTGGGCATTCAGTCCGTCGGGAAGGACAATCCATTCTATACCCTCAGCGGTAGCGACAACATGATCGTATTCTATACCGATCGGTACAGCGTACGTCCCCTGGTCGTACGCGGACCGGGCGCCGGGGCTGAAGTAACCGCTGCCGGCGTGTTTGCCGAAATCATCCAGATCGGAACCTTAAGTTAGTATAACATGCGGGAAGTAAGAGTATTTGCCCCGGCTACGGTAGCCAACGTAGCGGTGGGGTTCGACATTCTTGGATTTGCCATCAACCGACCGGGGGATGAGATCGTCGCCAGACTGAACGATTCCTTTTCCGGCGTTCGCATCGTGGTCATTACGGGTACGGGCGATAAAGTCCTTCCTACGGAAGTTGAGAAGAACACGGCCGGAATGGCAGCCCTGCGGCTACTACAGCACCTGGGTGAGGAGGGGCGGGGCATCGAATTGGAGATTCACAAGAAGATGCCCTTCGGTTCCGGACTGGGTTCTTCGGCGGCTAGTGCAGCGGGGGCTACGGTAGCGGTCAACGAACTGCTGGGCGCTCCACTAACCCGGGAATCCCTGCTTTACTTTACCGTACTCGGAGAAGAAGTAGCTGATGGAAGCTTTCATGCGGATAACGTTGCTCCCTGTCTCGTAGGTGGCATTACGCTGATCCGCTCGAACGATTCACTCGATGTCCATCACCTCCCGGTGCCGACAAACCTACACGTTGCGGTGGTGCATCCGGAGATTGAAATTCTCACCCGCGATGCCCGCGCCGTACTGAGTGATACCGTATTGCTCAAAACGGCAATTCAGCAGATGGGTAGTCTGGCAAGTTTTATTACTGCGCTGTACACCAACGATCTTCCCCTGCTCGGTCGCTCGCTGCGGGATCACATTATTGAACCGCAGCGGAAAAAATTGATTCCTGGGTTTGATCAGGTACAGGCGGTTGCACTACAGCGCGGAGCGCTCGGCTGTAGCATCAGTGGTGCCGGCCCGAGCATATTTGCCCTCTGCGACAGTGGCTATCTTGCCCAGGCGGTCGGTCAGGGGATGCAGGCGGTTTTCCAGGACAGCGGCATTGAAAGTCAGGTGTACGTTTCCCCCATCAATCAGCGGGGGGTAGAAATTATTGAAGTGATTGATTGAGCGTAATCAGGTCGTTTAATCTTCCAACATATATACCATGCAATTTTATAGTACCAACGATCCCGACCACCGGGTAGGAGTTAAGGAGGCTATTTTTCGTGGATTACCCGCCGATAACGGCCTTTACATGCCCGAGCGGATTGATCCCTTACCTGACTCCTTTTTCCGAGAATTGCCCACCTTGTCCTTTTCCGAGATCGGGTTTCGGGTTGCCCGACAATTGTTAGGACCGGAAATTTCGGACAGTGACCTGCGTAGGATCGTCGAGGACGCCATTAATTTTCCGGCACCCGTAGTTGCGTTGGACGAGCAGAAGTACATCCTGGAGTTATTTCACGGTCCGTCGCTGGCGTTTAAAGACTTCGGGGCGCGATTTATGTCGCGTCTTATGGCCTACTATAACGACGATGCGGATCGAGACCTGATCATTCTGGTCGCTACCTCCGGAGATACCGGGGGAGCCGTTGCTGCAGGTTTTTACGACACTCCTGGAATCCAGGTAGTAATCCTTTACCCGAGCGGGAAAGTGAGCGACCTGCAGGAGAAGCAGCTGACTACCCTGGGCAAGAACATCCATGCGCTTGAGGTTTCCGGCACGTTTGATGATTGCCAGGCGATCGTGAAGCGTGCATTCCTGGATGGGGACCTACGTGCCCGTCTTCGCCTCAGTTCGGCCAACAGCATCAACATCTCCCGTCTGATTCCCCAAACCTTCTATTATTTCGAGGCCTATAAGCAGTTGGGAGAAGGTGATCCCGTGGTATTCTGTGTGCCTAGCGGCAATTTCGGCAACCTTACCGCGGCCCTGATCGCTAAGCGGCTTGGGCTTCCGATAGATCACTTCATCGCGGCTACCAACGACAACGACGTTGTACCCCGTTTTCTCGCTGAGGGACAGTACCGAACCAGGGCGTCTGTTCCAACCCTATCGAACGCCATGGATGTTGGGGCTCCCAGCAATTTTGCCCGAATGACCAACCTATACGGCCATATCGTAGGTGTGGACCACCCCGGCGAGGAGACCCACCGCAGCATGCGGGAAGTGATTTCCGGATACAGCTATACGGATGAGGTGACCGAAGCTGCGGTCAAGGAAGTGGAGCGGAACTACGGTTACACCATCGATCCACATGGCGCGGTAGGGTACTTAGCACTAAAGGAGTGGCAGAAGGATCATCCGGCTACGCGGGGTGTTATCCTGGAAACCGCCCATCCTAGTAAGTTTAAGCCAGATGTAGAGCGCATTTTAGGGCATGAAATTCCCGTACCGGAGCGCCTTGCCAGTTTAAAGGATAAGGAGAAAGTGGCCTCCCAAATGGGAACGGCGTACGAACCCGTAAGGAAGTATTTACTGGATAAGTTTGAATAATTCCCGCGATATGTTCCACGTGGAACATTTTTTATCCGATGTTTAGTTTGAAGAATAAGTCATTTCAAACAATATGGTTAATGAATTTAGGTGCTGAGGGGTCAAGTGTGTTGTTATCGGCATGACATGGTACCGTATGCTAACCGGTATAGCCGCTCCCCTATTGACAGGGTCGCCTCAGAATGACCATCCTCTGATTGCTCTGTGTTCCACGTGGAACACTAGGAACGAAAAATGGCGGGTTTTGCCACGGAACACCGCTTTTTGATTGCTTGCGCTCCTCCCGCGCCCCCGCCCGACATAGTTTGCCGGGCTTACCACTGGTAATGGCGGATGAAGTAATATCTTAGCGAAAATGTTATAAATCCCTGCCAAATGAAAATTTTGCTTTCCCTATGGGTGTGCCTCGCCGTGGCCGCTCCCCTGTTTTCGCAACAAGACAATACAAAAAACCCTTTCCGTCAGCTCGATTCGGAGCTGCCTACCCCGAACGTCTACCGGAATGCTGCCGGAGCACCCGGACACATGTACTGGCAGCAGCAGGCGGATTACGAAATGGACATCAGGCTCGACGATGAGCAACAAAGGATATACGGCACAGAAAAAATTACGTACCACAATAACTCCCCTGATCCGCTGGACTACCTGTGGATTCAACTGGACCAGAACGTGCGTGCGCTAGATTCAGATACGTATAAGACGTCGACCAATGAGTTGGGAGAGCGAATGACCCTCAATCAGCTTTCCCGGCTGGAGCCATCCTTCGAGGGGGGATTCAACATCGACTACGTACGGGACGCCGGCGGAAAGGAGATGACCTACCACATCCAAAAAACGATGATGCGGGTAGAACTACCGCAGGTACTGGAGCCCGGAGCGAAGACGGACCTGACGATCAAATTCTGGTATAACATCAACAACCGAATGACCGACGGTGGGGGGCGCTCGGGATCCGAATACTTCGCCGAAGACGACAACTACCTGTACACGATCGCCCAGTTCTACCCCAGAATGGCGCTTTACACCGACAACAACGGTTGGCAGAACAAGCAATTTCTGGGTCGCGGAGAATTTACCCTGACCTTCGGCGACTACGACGTAAAGATCACGGTACCGGCCGATCACCTGGTGGCAGCTACCGGTACCCTGCAGAACGAGGGCGACGTACTGACAAAAAAACAGCGCGACCGGCTCACGGAGGCACGCAAGGAGCGGGTTCAGCCAGTAGTGATCGCGACCCAGGAGGAGGCGGTTGAGCGGGAAAAATCGAAGGTGAAGAAGGAAAAGACCTGGCACTTCAAAGCAGAGAACGTGCGTGACTTCGCCTTCGCCAGCTCGCGTAAGTTTATCTGGGACGCCATGGGCGTCGAACAGGAAGACGGCAGCGTCGTGATGGCGATGTCGATGTATCCCAAGGAGGGTAATCCACTCTGGGAAAGGTTTTCTACCAAAGCCGTGGCCCATACCCTGCGTTGGTACAGCCACTACACCTTTGCCTACCCCTACCCCGTCGCCTGGTCGATCAACGCGGCCGAAATTGGGATGGAGTACCCGATGATCTGTTTCAACTTCGGTCGTACCGAGGCGGATGGCACCTACAGCGACCGGACGAAGTACGGAATGATCGGTGTCATCATCCACGAAGTCGGCCACAACTACTTCCCCATGATCGTGAATAGCGACGAGCGGCAGTGGACCTGGATGGACGAGGGACTGAACACCTTCCTGCAGTACCTCGCCGAGCAGCAGTGGGAACGTGACTTTCCGAGCCGCCGCGGCCCCGCCGACAAGATTGTAGATTATATGAAGGGCGACAAGCAGTATATCTCGCCGATTATGACCAACTCCGAATCAATCTGGCAATTTGGCAACAACGCCTACGGCAAGCCGGCCACGGCACTGAATATCCTTCGCGAAACCGTGATGGGACGGGAGCAATTTGACTATGCCTTCAAGAAGTACGCAAACCGGTGGAAGTTTAAGCACCCCGCGCCCGCCGACCTGTTCCGCACGATGGAGGATGCATCGGCCATTGACCTGGATTGGTTCTGGCGGGGATGGTTCTATACGGTAGACCATGTGGACATTGCCCTTACGTCGGTTCGTCCATTCCGGATCAACACCATGAATCCGGTTGTTGAAAACAGTAATCTGCGAAAGCAGCAGGCCGAGGCACCCCGCAACATCAGTAGCATTCGCAACGAAGAGATTGGCCAGACCTACGATGAAATCGATACTACGTTGCGCGATTATTACACCGACTATGATCCCCTGGAATCTACCATTCTAGACGAGGCGGAGTATCAGCAGTATCTGGATGGACTGAGTGAAGAGGAGCGGGCTACGCTGGAAGCCGATAAGTACTATTACGAACTGAGTTTCAAAAACATTGGTGGGTTAGTTATGCCCATCGTTCTGGAATTCACGTTTGCCGACGGAACGACCCAGGTGGAGCGCGTACCGGCGGAGATCTGGAGAATGGGTACGGATGAGGTGACTAAGGTGTTCCCCTTTGCGAAGGAAGTCACTTCGGTGGTCCTGGATCCATTCCTGGAAACTGCCGATACCGATACGAGCAACAACTACTACCCTTCCCGTAGCTCGCTTAACCGTTTCGACCTGTACCAGAGCCGCAGTCGGGGGGGAAGCGAGAACCCGATGCAGCGCAACCGGCGTTCGCAGGAGACCCAGCGGAGCAACGGAACCGGATCACAACGGTAACGCTACAACCACATGACTTACGACAATCCAGCCCTCACGATCGTTAGCGATGAGGTGAAAGACGGCTCCATTCGCTGGCGCAGTCCGTCCAACATCGCCCTGGTAAAGTACTGGGGGAAGCACGGTGACCAACTGCCGCAGAACGCATCGGTCAGTTTTACCCTAGACGGTGCCGCCACCGACACGACCCTTCACTACGCCGCCCGGCGGTCGGCAGGTGAGGGGGTTGAGGTCGAGCTGTTCTTTCACGGGGAGTCGAAGCCCGATTTTACCACCAGGACCAAGGGTTTTCTAGAGCGATTGTTGCCGATTTATCCCTTCCTACGGCAGCTGTCGTTGCGAATCGATACTACGAATAGCTTCCCGCACTCGGCGGGTATTGCTAGTTCCGCTTCGGGGATGAGCGCGCTCGCACTTTGCCTGGTAAGCCTCGAAGAACGTCTTTTTGCTCCCCTTACGGATCGGTCCGAATTTAATCGTAAGGCAAGTTATCTATCACGATTGGGTTCGGGTAGCGCCTGTCGCTCCGTATACGGCACGGCTGCCGTTTGGGGTCGGGTGCCGGACCTCGGGGAGAGTAGCGACGAATATGCCGTCCCGGTGGGAGACCGACTGCACCCTGTGTTCCAAAGTTACCACGACGATATTTTGCTGATCTCCCGGACGGAGAAGGCCGTCAGCAGCCGTGCCGGACACGGGCTGATGGAACACAATCCGTACGCGCCGACCCGGTACGCTCAGGCCAATCGACGGGTCGTTACGATGCTGGATGTGCTGCGCACGGGAGACACGGAGCGGTTTGGTGAACTTGTCGAGAGCGAGGCACTTACTTTGCATGCCCTGATGATGAGTAGTCATCCGTACTACACCCTCATCGAGCCGAACACCCTACACGTTATCAACACCCTGCAACAGTTTCGCCGGGAGACGGGGCACCCGGTTCACTTTACCCTCGACGCGGGACCGAACGTCCACTTACTCTATCCGGATGTGGTGGCTGATCCGGTGAAGAAATTCATCCGTGAACACCTGCTTCATTACTGTGAGGACAAGATGTACCTCGCCGACCGAATCGGTCGGGGGCCGGAGGAGTTGGCCGTCAACGAAACGACTAATGCCTGATTGGTGTTAGGGTAACTGATGCGAAACTTGAAAGTACTGGCCTGGGCCCTAGGCCTGCTGATTTGTTGGGGTTGTCGCCTGGGAAGTCAGGACGTACCCAACCGACTACAAACCCCTTATCCACCCCTCAACGAGCGCCTGGCTAGCATGGTCACGGCGGATTCGCTGGCCATCAGTGCACAGGAAGCGCATGCACTCCCCCGGGCCGTATACCTCGATGCCCGGGAGAGAGAAGAGTACGCCGTTAGCCATCTTCCCGGAGCGGTACACCTCGGATTCGATGACCCTGATTACGGCGGGCTCGCCGGTATGGCGAAAGACACTCCCCTGGTAGTTTATTGTACGGTGGGTTACCGCAGTGAACGTGTCGCCGCCGGGTTACGAGAGCGGGGGTTTACCCAGGTGTATAACCTGTACGGCAGCCTTTATGCGTGGAAGTTGGCGGGTTTTCCCGTTGTGAGTGCCGGGGGACCTACGGAGCGTATCCATACCTATAACCGAAAGTGGGGCACTTACTTTCCCGATAGCCTAGCAATTAAAGTTTACTGACCATGACCCTTTACCAACAGATTCAGGAGTGCGTATCCTTCATTAAGCAACGTGCGAAGACGCAGCCGCGTATCGGGATTATTCTGGGTACGGGACTCAGCACCCTGGTCGAGGAAATCGAGGTCGAACGCGAGTTTGTGTACGGGCTGCTTCCCTTCTTCTCCGTATCGACGGTTGCGACCCACCGGGGAAAGCTCGTTTTGGGGACGCTACGGGGCACGCCCGTCGTGGCCATGGCTGGTCGCCTCCACTACTACGAGGGGTACAGCATGCAGCAGCTCACCTTTCCGGTGCGGGTACTTAAGGCGTTGGGCATTGAGTATCTGCTCATCTCTAATGCCTCGGGTAGCGTGAATCCCGATATATGCGCCGGCGACGTCGTGTTTATCCGCGATCACATTAACATGCAACCCGATAACCCCCTGAGGGGGCACAACGACGATCGTTTGGGGCCCCGTTTCCCGGATATGCTCAATACCTACGATCGTGAGCTCAACGCCCGCGCCATGGAGTTGGCTAAGCGACACGGACTGAATGCACACGAGGGGGTTTACCTGGCCCTGGCCGGTCCGAACCTGGAAACACCTGCCGAGTACCGGATGGCAAACATCATCGGTGCCGATGTGATCGGAATGTCTACCGTGCCCGAAGTCCTGGTGGCCCGGCACGCCGACCTACCGGTGTTCGTTGCTTCCGTAGTGAGCAACAAGTGTTTTCCGATTGCCGACATCCAGCCCACTACCGTTAACGACGTAATTGCTACCGTGCAGGTAGTGGAACCTAAGCTACGCCTCCTTATCGGGGATATTGTGGAAGAACTCGCGGAAGTTGCCCACCAAGCTGCGGAAGAATAAAGGAGGAACGGTAGGGAAAAAAACGAGTGATTGGGCAACTAACTCTACCGGTTGCGCCTTTAAAACCAGTTAACCCTGATTGAAACTGAATGAACGGAGCCTTCCGCACCACCTGGAAAACTTTGAGTGCAACCGAGCGTGACGTAGCTACTGCTATGAGCATCGTGTACGAAGAGCGTTCCGTCCTTGATCTCTCCCGATTGCTGAATAAAATCGGCATGCCACCCCCGGCCGGTGAATCGCGGTTTACCCACGCGGCCACCGAAGAGATCGTCCATCAACTCCACACGGCCGGCGTGCTCATCAAGCAGAGCGACCACGGCTGGCGGATCAATCCGCTGTTCAGTGAGGCCATCATGCGACAGGCCGGCCGGCGACCGGACTTCACGGTCCTGCTCAACGAAATACGGCGGGAACTTCCCTACAAGACGTATTGGCAGCCCAGCAGTCCGCACGCATTGATGCGGGAGATCCGCATTGCTTTCTATTTACAGAACGAGGCGGGCTTCGATCGGCTGCAGCGGGAGACGGAGAATTTCTATCCTGATCAGGCGCGCACGGGTATTTTCATCGACCCCCTCTTTGCCGAGTTCGACCCCCGCTGGGTGGAAAACTTACTGCCGGCGTGGCAGGAAATTAACCTCCGCAACGCCTTTCGGCGGGCCCTGGTGGCCATGGAACCCCTGGATTCGCTCATCGAATTTCTGGAACAGCATGAGCACATCCGTGATCCGGAATCGGGTCCACTGCGGGAACTGCTCGCCGAGGCCTTCGTTTTACAGGGCGCGTGGAGTCGACTGCAGCTATGGGCCGACCTCGAGACGAGTGAGTGGCGAAGCTCCGCCAACCACCTTATTTACCACGTACTCCGCGACGAAGACGAGGGCGCCAACGAACTCATCGAGGAAGTAAGGAAAGGGTACCGCAGGGAGTTTGATAACAAGTATCCCGCCCACCTGGCCGGTTACCTTTATTTGTTGTCGCTACTCCGCAACGGTGGCGTGAAGAGTGCGGAACTCATTGGCCACCACCTGGACAACATCGACCCGGTCCAAAACCTGCGGTTGGGGGGGACATATCTGGTCTTTAAAGCGCTTCATGCTTACCTACGCAACGACGAAGACGCACAGGTGGTCGCTCAACAGGGACTGGACCGCATGGAGGCAAATGCCTTTGCGCTCACCTTCGATGCCCTCTATCACCTGTGGACCGATAGTAGTGCGGAATCCCTTACTCCCGGATACCTTACCAAGCTCGAGTCGCTGCGGGAGCGAGCCCAGGACAATGGGTACCAGTGGGTGGAAATGGAACTCACGCGGGTCCTCTCCCTCCGGCATCCCGAAACCGATGCGCGGGAAGCATACGCTACGCGCGCCCAGCAACTGAGCGATCAACTGCGTATCTATTCGCTGGCCGACGCCATGCCTCGCATCGAGCCCTGGGAACGGGCGCTGGAGGTTTTGGTGGGGATGGGAACCCCGGACCGGGGAAACGATAAGCGCAGTAAAAAGACGAGTCGCTTCGTCTGGTTCGTTGATTTCGAAAAGCGCGAGCTGGAACCGCGGGAGCAAACGCTCAGTAAGGGCGGAAGCTGGTCGAAGGGCCGAAAAGTAGCGCTGAAGCGCGTGAAGCAGGGTGACGTGGAGGGAATGACGCCTCAGGACGTTGCCATTGCCAAGGCAATCGAGGAAGACTACAGCCGCTATCATCCGAACGGCAGCTTTACCATCAACTACGAAGATGCCCTGCTGGCCCTCGTGGGTCATCCGAACCTTTACCTCAGTAAGAATTCCGCCATTGGAGTGGAACTGGTGCGCCGCAATCCCCAACTCCTCATCGAGGAGACCAACAATCGGCTTCACCTCCGATTTGCGCAGGACTTTACGGGTACGGGCGTTCAGGTAGTCAAGGAAACGCCGACCCGCTACCAGGTGATCGAAGTAAACGACGGTCACGATCAGATACATCGTCAGATAGGCGAAGGACTGGAAATCCCCAAGCGCGCCCGTCACCGCCTACTCGAAGTTGCCCGCAACCTGAGTAAGTTCACCGAGGTTCAAAACACCCTGGCCGGTGTGATTGACGATCTGGATGAGACCAAGGCGGATTCCCGTACTTACGTTCACCTGTTGCCCGTCGGCGAGACCTTCAAGGTGGAATTCTTCGTTCGGCCCATTCACGAGGAGGATCAGTACTTCAAACCCGGTCGGGGCAGGAACAAGGTGATCAGCGACATCGACGGCCACCGCCGGCTGGCCGAGCGCGACCTGGCCCGCGAGATCGAGCGGGCGGAGAGCGTGATCATCGACTGCCCTACCCTACAGAAGATCGTACACCGCGATTATGAATGGCAGATCGACGAGGTGGAGGACTGTCTCAATATCTTACTGGAACTGCAGCCGCTGCGGGCGATGGAACGCATTGTGCTCGAGCATCCGCGCGGCGAGCGAATCAAGCTTCTGGGCAGTGTCGATTTCGGCGATCTAAGCCTTGGAGTGAAGGAAAAGGCCGGTTGGTTCGATGTGGAGGGTACCCTGGCCGTCGACGACCAGCAGGTGATAAGTTTCCGGGAACTCATTGAGAAGGTCAGCGAAAACGAGCAGAGTAACTTCATTCAGCTTAGTGAAGGACAGTACGTAGCCCTTACCGAACAACTGCGGCGTAAGCTGCGGGAAATGGAGGGGCTCATGTCTGCGAAGGGCGATGGCATGCAGCTTCACCCGCTGGCGGGCGGAATGTTGGATGACATTGTCGACCAACTCGGCGGATTCGAGGCCGATATCGCCTGGCGCGACAGTTTGCAACGCATCCAGAGCGTCAACCAGACCATGGCGCGCGTGCCGTCTACCTTTCGCGCTGAACTACGGCCCTACCAGCTCGATGGCTTCCGGTGGCTGATGCGGCTGGCCGACTGGGGAGTTGGGGCCTGTCTGGCCGATGACATGGGTCTGGGTAAGACGATCCAGGGACTTGCCATGCTACAGGCCCGTGCGGAAGATGGTCCTGCCCTCGTCATTGCGCCGGCCTCCGTCACCAGAAACTGGATTCGGGAGGCGGCAAAATTCGCGCCTACCCTTAATCCTATCCTACTTGTCGGCAACGACCGCCAGGAAATTATCGACAACGTAGGTCCCTACGATATGCTGGTGGTGAGCTACGGTTTGCTTCCCTTCGAGGGAGACGCACTTGCCGCCAAGCGCTTTGGCACCATCATTCTTGACGAGGCGCAAGCGATCAAGAACCGGGGAACCAAGCGCAGCCAGATCGCCATGAAGCTTCAGGGCGACTTTCGGGTAGTAACGACCGGAACACCCATCGAGAATCACCTCGGCGAGCTCTGGAACCTTTTCACTTTCCTGAATCCGGGACTGCTGGGCAGCTTCCAGCGCTTCAACGAGAAGTATACCATTCCCATAACCCGGAACAACGACAACGAGCGCCGGCAGCAGCTCAGGCGACTTATACAGCCCTTTATCCTGCGGAGGCGTAAGGAGGAGGTTCTGGAAGAATTACCGCCTAAAACGGAGGTAACCCTCACCGTCGAACTCTCCCAGCCGGAACGCGCCTTCTACGAAGCACTACGCCAACACGCACTAGAAAGCATTGACGACAGCGAGGGACCGAACCGCCGTTTCCAGATACTGGCCGAACTGATGAAATTACGGCAGGCCGCCTGTCATCCGAAGCTTGTGGATCCAAACGTCGACATCTCCAGTAGCAAACTGGAACTACTGGCGGAAACGGTGCAGGAGTTGCGGGAAAATGGACACAAGGCACTGATATTCAGTCAGTTCGTAAGGCATCTCAAGATCGTTGAGGCCTGGGCGATCGAGAACGACGTACCCTATCAGTACCTCGACGGCAGTACTCCCGGTCCCAAGCGAGACGATGCCGTACAGGCATTCCAGCGTGGTGAAGGAGACATTTTCCTCATTAGCCTCAAGGCCGGCGGTACCGGTCTTACGCTCACGGCGGCCGATTACGTTCTGCACCTCGATCCCTGGTGGAATCCCGCCGTGGAGGATCAGGCGAGCGACCGCGCCCACCGGATCGGGCAAATGCGTCCGGTGACCGTGTATCGCTTCGTGTCCGAGAATACCATTGAAGAAAAAATCGTGAAATTGCACGCCGAGAAGCGCGACCTTGCCGACAGCCTGCTCGCCGGAACCGAGCAAAGTGCAGGGCTGAGCGCAGATGACCTATTAGACCTGATCAAAAATGGATAAATCGATTTACAGCCCCAACTTACACGTATACGATACTGGTGAGGACGTAGCGCGCGCGTTTGCCGACCACCTGGTAGACAAGCTCACCAAGTCGGAAGACGCACCCCTTTACTGGGCGCTTTCCGGCGGATCGACTCCTAAATTGTTATTTGGAATACTGGCCGGCGAATACAAGGACCGCATTGACTGGAGCCGTCTCCACTTCTTCTGGGGCGACGACCGGATGGTGCCCTACGACGATCCGGAGAGCAACTACGGTGAGGTGAAAAAGCTGCTGTTCGATCACGTTCCGGTTGTTGCGGAGCAAATTCATCCCGTACCGACCGATCTTGAGCCCGAAGAAGCGGCCCGGGCTTACGGAGAGACGATCAGCAAGTTGCTGCCCCAAAACTCCGACGGGATGCCCATCTTCGACATCAATATGCTGGGAATGGGAACCGATGGCCACACCGCCTCCATCTTTCCCGACAGCATGGATTTGCTTACCGACAGCCGCGTCTGTGCCGTCGCCCGCCATCCCGAAAGCGGTCAGTTGCGCGTGACCCTCACCGGACCGGTCATCAATGCTTCCGACGAAGTGATCTTTTTGATTACGGGCAGCAGCAAGACCCTGCGCGTTGCTCAAATCGTGAATAAGGAGCATCTGGCTACTACCTTTCCCGCCGCCCACATCAATCCGCCCAACGGACAGCTACACTGGTTTTTAGATAAGTCTGCCGCCGCTGAAGTAGGCTACTAAACCCTATCTTTGCACCTCAACGTATAGCCCCTATGACTTCCAAATCCGCTGTCTCCGCCGAACACCAACCCCACACGACCCGGCGTAATTACTGGATGCTCTTCCTCGTATCTCTGGTGATCTTCTTCCTCATGCTCATCTTCATGAACCAGTGGTTCTGGGTGTCCATGCCCTTTATGCTGACCTTTTTGGTGATGGCACTGGGGTATATGTAGGATGTGAGTTGTTGAATTTTTAGTTGTTGGGTTTGGGTCATGCCCCCCTGCCCGTTAGGTGACCCGCAAGGGTTGTGGCTTCAGTACTGTAGGTACATTACCTCCTTTTCCTCAAAGAAATCTTCTTTGAACCACTTTCCGATCGGGTATTCCTCGACGTAGGCTCCTTTGGGCAGTGCGGCGAGTTCTTCCTTCAGCCCCCTCCCCTTCAGGGCAAGCACACCGTTGGGCAGGGCGTTGCGTTGTTTGTCCGTGATGAGGCGCAGGCTCCACTCGGCAAGCTTATCAATCTTAGCTACGGCGCGGGTCACCACGAATTCGTAGTCGCGCCGCTTCAGTTCCTCGGCCCGGCGCTGTTCGGCCCGGCAATTGGTGAGACCGAGTGCGATGATGACCTCCTGGCATACCCTGATCTTCTTTGCTGTTCCGTCAATGAGGTGGAAATCAGCATCAGGGAACAGAATAGCGAGCGGGATACCGGGAAATCCACCACCGGTACCCAGGTCCAGCACCCGCGTCCCCGCCCGAAAAGCAACGACTCTGGCGACCGCCAGAGAATGCAACACGTGGTGTACGTAAAGATTGTCGATGTCCTTCCGGCTGATCACGTTGATCTTGGCGTTCCAGTCGCGGTAAAGGTCTCCTAAAGCGGAAAATTGCTCGCGCTGACGCTCCGTCAAATCGGGGAAGTACCTAAAAACATTTTCTACACCCATAATATAAAGTACGATGCTGCCTCCCGGCGGCGATGTAAAACGCTGCCTCCTGGCAGCGCCAGTAAAATGCTGCCTACCGGCAGCGCCAGTAAAATGCTGCCTCCGGCAGCGATACCTACAACCCCACAATCCCCCCAAACGCCTCCCACACCACCCCCTCCGGTAGCGGCGCCTTCAGCTCAACCCGCGCCCCACTAATCGGATGATCGAACGCAAGCGTATACGCGTGCAAATCAATCGATTTGCCCTCATTCGCCCGCTTAAAACCGTACTTCGTATCCCCCCGCAACGGACTCCCGATGGCTCCAAGCTGGGCCCGGATCTGGTGCTTGCGGCCGGTGAGGAGCTTGATTTCCAGCAGGTGGTACCGATCGCTGCTGCCAAGGTAGCGGTAGCTGAGTTCGGCTCGCTTACTGGCCGGGTCCGACTGATCGACGATCTCCGAGGTATTGCCCTTGCCCTCACGAATGTAATGGACGAGGGTAGCTTCGTCCTGCTCCGGGCGTTCGGCGACGACGGCGAGGTAGGTCTTCGTCACGGTACGCTCCTGAAACTGAGTGGAAACACTGGCCTGGGCCGATGATTTTTTACCGAACAAGACTACGCCGGAGACCGGCCGGTCGAGGCGGTGAATGGGGTAAAGATCGTGGTGGGCGTAGGCGGCACCGATCTGGAGCAGGTTGGCGCTCTTCTTCTTATCGGGCACCACGGCCATGCCGGCGGGCTTATTGAAGGCGATGAGCTGGTTGTCTTTATAGAGAACCCAATCACCGGGGCGGCCGGGGAAGCGTTGGGGGGCGGAATCTGGCATGAAAGGGTATTGTAGAAGCCGAAAGCTTCGTAAAGGCTAGCGAGGAATCACTTTACTTCCTCGTAATCGATGTAGTCATCACGTTCCTCCTCTTCGGGAGTAATGTCGATGTTGGGGGGGCGCTTGGGTCCCTGACGCACCTGTTGCTGTACGTGGGTGTACCACCGGTAACCCCGGTAGGCGAAGTAGATAAGCGCGATGGTGAAGATGAAATCCATGGCGTAAAGGTACGGCAGTTGGGAACGATCTACACCCGCCGATCATAACCACCCATAAATGCGATCGGGCGGTGGTTTATAATATCCTATCGGACCCCGATCGTGTTACGGGCCCGGGGGGCGGGTGCTTTGACCAGGGCGCTGAGTTTGGTCTTCAGGTCGAGCGCTTTAAACGGCTTGGACAGGTAATCGTCCATGTCCGCGGCCAGGCAACGTTCGCGGTCTCCCGCCATGGAGTGGGCGGTCATCGCGAGTATCGGGGTGCGAGCGGCCCCGGTGTCCCGTTCGTACTGCCGGATGTGGCGGGTGGCGAGGAATCCGTTCATTTCCGGCATCTGGATGTCCATGAGGATGGCGCAGTAGCTTCCGGTTTTGACCTTCTCAACGGCTTCCCGGCCGTTGGTGGCGGTGTCACAGGTATACCCAAAGACGGCTAGATAACGTGCGGCGATGATGGCGTTCGGCTCAAAGTCTTCGACCAGCAGAACGATCCTGGCGGGGTCGGCAACTACGGCAGGCACCCGCAATGGGATGACCGGAGCTTGCGTAGTATTCGAATCTACCGCATCTACTGCTAGGGGAACGGTAAGGGTAAAGGTAGATCCCTTGTCCGGAGTGCTCTTGACGTTGATGCTTCCATTCATGACTTCCACCAGCATCTTCGTGATGGACAACCCGAGACCGGTGCCACCGAACTTCCGGTTGATGCTGCTATCGGCCTGGGTAAATTTCTGGAAGATGGTGTCGATCTTGCTCTCCTCGATCCCGATCCCGGTGTCCGTAACGGCGATCGACACGTCAACGCGGTCGCGGGTGGCGGATGGCTCACACGACAGGCAGATGGCAACTTCGCCGGAATCCGTAAACTTCAGGGCGTTGCTGCACAGATTCAGAATCACCTGACGCAAGCGGGTTGGATCGCCGAGTAAGATCTGCTGGTGATCGCGGTGACCGAAGGCGGTAAACTTCAGTCCTTTCTGTCGGGCCCTGATCTCCATCATGTCCGCAATGTCCTCGACCATCTTGCCGATGTTGAACGGTACCCGCTCCAGGTCAATGCTGCGGGCTTCGATCTTGGACAGGTCCAGCAAATCATTGATCAGGGCGAGCAGGGAATCGGCAGAGTTGGCGAGGGTATTGACCAGGGCCGACTGGGAAGGAGAAAGCTCCTCGTGTTTACTTAAAATGTCCGAGATGCCGATGACCACGTTCATGGGGGTGCGGATCTCGTGGCTCATATTGGCCAGGAAGTCCGATTTAGCCACGTTGGCAGCATCGGCGTCGTTGCGGGCCTGAATCAGTTGCTGCCCCCACTTGTGTTTGGCCGCCAGGATCTGTTCGCGCTCAATTACCATACCGGCGGTTCGGGAAATTATTCCCGCGAGTTGAATCTTATCCCGGTTGGGATTTGTGGGCTTATCGAAGTAGAGGGCAAACGTTCCCAGCACCTCGCCGGCGGACGAAAAAATGGGGGTTGACCAGCAAGCCTGCAGGCCGTGCCGGAGGGCCATGTTCTTACAGAGACTCCAGGCGGGATCGGTATGGATGTTTTCGGCAGAGTACGCCACGCCCGTCGAGGCTGCCGTTCCGCAGGAGCCCCGGCCCGGGCCGATGCGCATCCCGTTGACGGCCTGATTGTATTCGGAAGGCAAACTCGGTGCTGCGCCGGACACCAGGTGCTGCTTGTCCTCACTCATTAGCAAAATGGCCGCGCGCACCCCAATCCTGGAGTTATTTTCCATCGTCCGGATCAGCTGCTCCAGAATGGACGGTAGGGGGTTACCGTGTACGGACATCTCGAGCGCCCGCTTCTGGCCCTCGGTGACTGCCTGCAACCGTCGGGATTGCGTGATGTCGGTGGCGGTGCAGTAGATAACGCGCTCCTCGGGTACGGTGAAAGTGTTCCAACTCAACCAGCGGTGGTTGCCGTCCTTGCAGATGTAGCGGTTTTGAAAGTGGCGACACTCCTCCCCTTCGAATACCCTTTCTAGTTTAGCATAGGTCATTTCGATGTCGGCCGGATGCAAGAATTGAACCCAGCGCTGACCGATCATATCCTGAGGAGTCCAGCCCAGGACGGACTCGCAGGCGGAGTTCACCTCCAGAAAGTAGCCTTCGTAGTCGACCTTGACCAAAATTTCGGTGGCCAACTCGAAGAAGCGGTTGTGGTCACGCTCCATCCTCACGGCTTCCGTTACATTCTCGACCCGATGGATGATGTACTGGATCGCGCCATGCCGATCAAACACCGGCGTATTGACGGGTTTCCAGAACCGCTCCATAAAGCCGCCGCTCTGCCCCGGCGGCGGTGGCAGGTCGTAACGGTGAACGGGCATCTCATCCTCCTCCTTCGTGTCCACCACCCGGCAGAGGGAAGCCTTCAGGCGATCAGCCCCGCTGACCGCTCCATCCTCGGGATTGGCCGGAAAGGCATCAAAGACTCCCTTGCCAATTAAGTCGGCCCTACTGGATAGCGTCGCCTCTACGTAGGCATCATTGGCAGTTATAATGGTAAACTTAGGGGCGTCCGGCCGCAGCATCAGCAGCGCCGTAGGTGCGGCCATGAAGATTGCTTCATAGTGGGCCGACAGATGAGTAAGGTTTTTTTTCATGACGTTGCGGTGTGAAGGACCGGCAAGGAATAGGTGCAAAAAGGAAACTTAGACAAGTAGATCGACCGCTCAAAACAGAAGGTAAGGCTTCTCATTCACCGCAAAGTTGAATAGGATATCGGGTAATACTGAGCGGCTGAGTGACAATTTAGTACGCTAAGGACATAAAACTGAAAATTCTGCCGAACTAAATGAACAAGCTGGTAAAAAAAGGTATGCAAAAGGCTCCTGCGGTCTGAAAAGTCGTGAATATTCCTTACCCGTGCGTTCATCGGAGACCTTGGCATCTTATGCAGACAAAAGCAACGAGGAAGAAAAACTCCCTGGCAGCAGGAAATACGCGCCAGCTGCGGTAAACGATCGGGCCGGGCGATGAAGCTTCAGTTGCACTAGATCACTTCAGCACAAACTCCGCATACATCGGAAAGTGATCCGAACCGAATTTCGGTAGGCGTTCCAACTTTAGCAGGGAGAAGTCACCATGAACGAAGTAGTGGTCGAGGGGCCACCGCAGAAAGGGAGAGGTAGCGTCGAAGGAATTATACAGGCCCCGACCCAGGCGAACGTTATTCAGCTTACTCTCCTGCTCAAACAGCCGAGCGGTATTGGACCAGGAAACGTCGTTGAGGTCGCCGGCGACGATGGCGGGGAGCGAATCTTGGGCAACCATGGCGGCCACTTTGCCCAGGGCAACTTCCTTTTCTCCCCGATTGTCGGGATACTCCTTGCTGGGAACGGGAGCGACCGGGTGCATCCCGTGAAATCTGAACTTCCTTCCCGACGGCAGAGCAACCCCCGCATGAATGGAGGGCACGTCGTCGTGATTAAAGAATTTTATCTGACTTTCATCGAGGGGGAATTTCGAATACAGCGCCATGCCGTAGGCGTTGTCCGTCGGGAATTCGATCACGTGAGCATAGTCCCGATCTAGCGGAGCCAGTTGCTCCATCCACCAGTCGTTCACCTCCATTACCAGCAGCATATCCGGATCGCGGGCGCGAACCATTTCAAGGAAGGGTTCCGAGGATCGATTACTGATCAGCACGTTCGCGATCATAATGCCTACCGAGGCCTCACCGCCCGCATTGGCCTCCGCGACCGGCCGGTCTCCCAGGTAATACGGCAGAATAAAGGCCGACTGTATCCCGATCGATGCCAACAAGCCGAGTGCCAGCGCAATAGCGGGAAGCTTCCAACGCTGGTTCAGGAGCGAAAACAGGCCCAGGCAAACCAAACTCCCGATGAGGTACTGAACCCGTGGAAAATCCAGGATCTTGGAGTACCAGTACGACACATCGTGAATAAGAGACAAGAGTCCGCAAACAATCAGCACGGTACTAAGTACCACGACAACGTAAAATAAACCCTTGCGAAGCATGCTCATACCCGCTCAACGGGAGGATAAGAAAGATGTTGGGACCCGGATACCGTACCTTCCCCCCAATGAGCAAGTCCGACAAGTATACCACCATTCACTACCACAAATACCTGGAACTGGATGCCCTGTTATCGCTCCAGAAACCCCGGAGTACGGCCGCCGGCGAAACCGCCCACGACGAGACGCTCTTCATCATCATGCACCAGGTGTACGAGCTGTGGTTCAAGCAAATACTGACCGAGCTGGATTCCGTGCTGCTACTCTTCCGCGAAGAGCGCGTACGGGAAGACAATATGCACACCGTGCTGCTGCGCCTGCGGAGGATCACGACCATCATCGACCTGCTGATCGAGCAAATCCGGGTGATGGAAACGATGACGCCGCTCGACTTCCTTGATTTCCGCGACTACCTTTTCCCCGCTTCCGGCTTCCAGAGCGTACAGTTCCGCATGGTAGAGGCTACGCTCGGGCTACGGGAGGAGGACCGCATCACCTACCACGGCAAGTCCTACAAGATCGTCTTCACCGAGGAGCAGCAGGCCCGCCTCCACGACATCGAAACCGGCGGCAGCCTCTTCGAGCTTATCGAAAAATGGCTGGAGCGTACCCCCTTTCTTCGCTTCGGAGACTTTGACTTCCTCGCCGCTTACCAGGAAGCCGTAGATCGCATGATCGGCCACGAACAGGCCCAGATCAGCAACAGCCAGTTAAGCGACTCCATGAAGGAGATGCGTTCACGCATGGTCGGAGACAGCAGCACCTACTTCAAACACGTGCTCGACCGGGAAGAACACGAGCGCATGGTAGCCAGTGGAGAAGCCCGGCTTTCCTACGACGCCACCATTGCCGCCCTCCTCATCAACCTGTACCGCGATCAACCCATCCTGAACATCCCCTTCAACCTGCTCACCGAACTACTCAATATCGACGAAGGGCTTACCACCTGGCGCTACCGCCACGCACAGATGGTGATGCGCATGATCGGCAACAAGATCGGCACCGGCGGCTCCTCCGGCCACGATTACTTGGCACGCACCGCCGAGCAGCACAAGATCTTCCGTGACCTGCACAACATCAGCTCCCTGCTGATCCCCCGTTCCTCCCTCCCGGACCTCCCGCCCGCCGTAGAACGGGGGCTAGGCTTTCACTTTCGCAATACGTAGAACTAGGGCGGGCACGCAGGAGCAGGCTACTCTACTAAGTTCGGGGGATTGGACACTGCCGAAAAAGGCTTAGTTTAAGGGTAGTGGTCACAGAGGACCGAAGCGATCAAAACCTACCCTCGATGTCCGAAATACTAAGTCGAAAGCTGGCTGCTATCATGTTTACCGACATTGTAGGCTACACCGCCCTGATGCAGCACGATGAGGCCGAGGCCCGGGTAAAGCGAAACCGGCACCGGGAGGTGTTTCAGGCAGCACACGAGGAATACCGGGGCGAAATCCTGCAGTACTACGGCGACGGAACGCTAAGCAGCTTCGAAAGCGCGGTGGATGCGGTAGAGTGCGGGATCGAAATCCAGCGACAATTGAGGCAGGCCCCGAAGGTCGCCCTCCGAATCGGTATCCACCTGGGAGAGACCGTAACGGAAGACGACGGGGTTTACGGCGACGGCGTAAACATCGCCTCCCGCGTAGAATCTTTTTCCATCCCCGGCGCAGTCTTGGTCACGGATGCGGTATTCGATCAAATTAAAAACCAGCCGCACCTGCCGACGGAATTTATGGGCAAATTTCACTTCAAGAACGTGGACCGCCCCACGGGTATTTACGCCCTCTCCACCTCGGGGCTCACCGTTCCCGAAAAAAATGAATTAGCGGGAAAAGGACACGCGATGAACAGCGCCACTAGCGATCTACCCCTCCAACTTACCAGCTTTATCGGACGGGACGAGGAGATCGGCGAGGTCCGCGAGTTGATCCTCCGGTCGCGGCTGGTCACGCTGAGCGGTCCCGGCGGCACCGGCAAAACGAGGCTTGCGCTAAAGGTCGGAGAGAGCTTCGCGGAACAATTCGAGCATGGCCTTTACTGGGTACCGCTGGCCTCCGCATCCGACGTATCCTCCGTAGAGTTGACGATCAGCAAAGTGCTCGACCTGGTCCAGGATCCCTTTAAAAACACGGTGGACCAGCTGACGGACTTCTTCAGTAACAAGGAGGCCCTGCTGATCCTGGACAACTTCGAGCAGGTGATTGACGCCGCTCCGATCATCGGACAGATCCTCAGCAAATGCCCGGGGGTAAAGATCCTGGTCACCAGCCGCATTGTGCTGCACCTGCAGGGGGAGCAGGAGTACCCGGTCAATCCCCTGCAAGTACCGACCCTAAACGGCAACCGGACCGCCGAGCACCTGCTGAAAAATCCGGCCGTAAGCCTCTTCAGTCAGCGCGCGCGGGCCGTGAAACCCAGTTTTGCGCTCAACGACGAAAACGCGGCGGCAATCGCCCGGATCTGCCACCGCCTCGATGGGCTACCGCTGGCGATCGAGCTTGCCGCCGCCCGAATCAAACTATTCTCCCCCGACGCGCTGCTGCGCAGACTGGATCACCAGCTCGACCTACTGAAGGGTAGTAGCCCTAATCGCCCGGAACGCCACCAAACCCTGCGGCAAGCCATCAAGTGGAGCTACGAATTACTGCCGCCCCCGGAACGGACGCTGTTCCACCGGCTGTCCGTGTTCTCCGGCGGATGCGACCTGGATGCCATCGAGGCGGTTTGCGCGGGTAGCAATATCGCTCCCGAAGAAGTGGTCGACCTCGTGCTGGCGCTGGTGGATAAAAGCCTCCTCAATCGCAAGGACGATACGGACGGAGAACCCCGGTTCAGCATGCTGGAAACGATCCGGGCATTTGCATTCGAGGCACTTTCCTATCACGGCGACCGGGACGCGGTTCAGCGGGCACACGCCACCTACTTTGTCTCCAAGGCCGAGAGAGCGGAGCCCTACCTAACGGGCCCCGACCAGGCGCGCTGGTTTTCGGCGCTGGAGGCGGATCTCTCCAATTTCCGGGAAGTCGTCACCTGGTTATTTGCCAACCGCGAGTACGAGATGGCCCTACGGCTGGGAAAGGGCCTCACGCGCCTCTGGTTCTGCCGCAATATGCTGACGGAAGGCGTGCAATTGGCCAAGCGTCTGCTTGACTGGGAAACCCCCGAACACCTATCGCGCCTGAAGGCCAAAATCACCCAGGGGCTGATCGCAACCTACTTCTACGACGGGAGTTACGCGGAGGCGGTAGGTCTGGGCAAAAAAAACCTTGCGTTCTGGAGGGAAATCGGTGATGAGCTGGAAATTGCGAATGCCCTGAATCACCTGGGATTCGCCCTCATCAACGTGGGTTCGACGCGCGAAGGGATCGCTTACACAAATGAAGCCCTCGAAATGCACGTAGCCAAGAAGGACTTCCGGGGCGAGGCCGTGTCCTACAACAACCTGGGCTGGGCGTACCTCAATGCGGGCATACCCCTACAGGCCGCACCCGCCCTCGAACGGAGCCTGGAACTCCGCAAGCAGATCAGGGACGAGCGGGGGATTGGTTTTGCCACGATAAATTTAGCCAGGGCCAGGGGCGCGCTGGGGCAGTATCCCCAGGCGGTAGCGCTCTTTGAAGAGGGTCTCCGGATCGTCAAGCGGAATATGGACAAGGTCGTCATCATCTGGGGGCTCGTCAACTTCGCCCAGCTGCACCACGATATGGCGAACATTAAGGAGTTGAGAAGGATGTGGCGCGAGAATCAGAACGACGTCCTGACCAAAACAAACCTCCACTATATACTCGACGGGTGGGACGACTTTATCGAAGGCATCCTGGCCGGTGACAAAGGTCTATTCGCAGAGGCCGACGATTGGATCCAACGGGGGATCGATATTTTTCACGATAAGAAAATGGTGCACTACGTCAATAAGGGCTGGTATTATCGCAGCAAAATAGCCTACGACGCCGGAAAAATTGATAAGGCATGGGAATACCTAAAGAATAGCCTGGACATCAACGTCAAGTATAGTGTCCTCCTCGGTACCTGCGAAGTATTCGAGTTTGCGGGAGTCATTCTGGCCGATACCGGAGAACTGGAGAAAGCAGCGCTGGCATTGGCCAAAGGCAGGTGTATGCGGTCGGAACTCGGCGCGCCTACGCCTACGGTCATTAAGCCTTACCTGCAAAAGGCCAGGGAAGTACTGGAAACCCGGTACTCCGCGGATGAGCTCGCTGCCATCAGTGAGAGAGGAAGTAACGTCAGCCGGGATGAGGCCATACGATTGGTGGGACTATAAGATGCCGGCACCAATTTCGAATACTGCTATTAATTATTTACGAGCGTAGGTATCTCCGGCATTTACGCATTACTCTACATACTTCTCCATACATATACTCCCCTCCACTCCGGCGTAGGGGCCGTAGTTCTCGGTAAGGCGACGGTAGCCGTGCTTGTCGTAAAGATGTATGGCCGCGGTTTGTCGAATGCCCGTTTCCAAAATTAACCGCTGGTAACCCAGCTCCGCCGCCCACCGCTCGAGCTCGGAGAGAACCCGACCGGCTAGTCCCTGACCGCGGACTTCATCGGTAGTATACATCCGCTTTATCTCCACCGAGGTCGCGTCGAAGGGCTTGATGGCACCACAGCCGACGGCCTTACCTTCCTCATCCTCAACCACAACCACGTGCTGGATGGCATCCGACTTATTGTACTGATCGTAGAAGGCGTGGTCCTCCCCGTCGGTGATGGCCAAAAACCGGTCGAGGGCTTCGACCAGTTGCTGGTAACCGGGGTGACTGGGGGTGGTACGAACGAGTTTCATCGGTAAGTAGTCAGTCGGTTCCAGAAGTCCTTTTCCATGGCGGCTTCGTCGATGTCGGTATACATCCACACTTTACGTTGGGTGTTTTCCGGCGGGGTCATTACCTCGATCTCGGTGGCCTGTTCGGGTTTGAGGAAGGCCTGGAGGGCGGCAACGTCCCACATTGTCCAGCGCTGGGCATCGGTGAAGGTGTCCCAGCGGTTCTTCAGGTAGGCTCCGATGGCGCCGCTGCGGTCCAGCCGGGCAAAGGTGGTATCGCGATCCCACTGGTACTGGATGGCCGTGGAGGTGGGCATGACATGCAGTTCCAGCCCTTCGGCGTTCAGCAGGTAATTGGCGGCGTTGAGGTCGCGGCGAATGTTAAACTCGTCCTTGTTCCAGAACCCGCCCGCTGCATCGTACTGAAAGCCAAGGACGTATGCTTTTATCCTATCCTTGATGTCGGGAGCCAGCGCAATGGCCGAAGCGAGGTTTGTCGAGGCACCGATGCACATTACGACCAGTTTCTCTGCACCTGCGTCCCCGCCCCTTGCCTGCTCGATGATGAATTGAGCGGCCGGACTGTTGCGGGGTTCGAAACCACCCCAGGGCATGCCCATAATGCTGTCCGCGCCGACGGGATGCGGCAGGTCCATGCGCCCGGCGATGGTGAGCAACTCCTCATTGAGTACCTGACTCTGGTGTACCGTGCTGTCGCCCGAATAGTGGTGAAACCACTGGGCGGAGTTTAGGCCAAGCCATTCGATGTCCGGCTCGTCGAAGAGGTAGGCGATGGCGTAAAGGTCGTCGATCTCGTTGGCCGTATCGGCATCCAGGATGAAGCGGACCCGTTCGGCGCGCTGGGCGGTGACCGGTGCCTTACAGCCGATCAGCAGAAGCAGAAAAAGGGGCAGGTAGCGCATGGGACCGAAGCTAAATACTTTTTCCCTTTCGCGGGCTAATCGTGATCGGTACCGGCCGGTCCTGGTGCAGGGTGACGAAGGGTTTGGGCTGGGGATCGGGTAGTTTCCCCACGCTCTCCACGTCAAAATGCTCCAGCAAATGACCGAGCAGCAACTGCATTTCGAGCATCGCGAAGTGACTGCCGATGCACTGCCGGGGTCCGCCGCCGAAGGGAATAAAACTGAAGGGGTGTCGCTCTTTTTTCAGGTCGGGGTGCATGCGCGCGGGGCGGAATTCTTCCGGAGCGTCGTAGTAGCGCGGCGAATGGTGGATGCCGTGGATAAAAATCCCGATGGTCACGCCGGGGTCGAGGGTAAATCCGGCCGCCTCGTCGGGGCCGAGGGCTACCCGGTCGGTGATCCAGGCCGGGGGGTAGAGGCGCATGCTTTCTTCGATCACCTGGGTGAGGTAGGTCGGGTCGGGGGTGTCCCGGAGTCGCGCCAGTTCGTTCGGGTGTTTAAGGAGGAGCCAGATGGTCCAGGCGAGGGCATTGGCGCTGGTTTCGTAGCCGGCCGCGAAAAGGATCAGGATCTCGTCGATCAGTTGCCGTTCGTCCATTCCCTCGCCGGTGTCCTCGTAGCGCGTGTCGAGCAGCATTTGGAGCAAGTCGTCTTTGGCGGGGACGCGGGTGCCCTGCTGTCGGTGTCGAATGTGCCGGCTGATCAACTGACGGCTTTCGGTGGCCAGTGCGAGGTGCCGTTGCTCCTGGCCAATCCAGCGAAGCGGTCCCCTCAGGAAGGGCAGGCGGATGGGATAGATGATGTAGGCCTGCAGCTTGTCCAGGATCTCGTGCAACCGCCGCGTATCCTCCTCCCCGAAGCCGTCGGTGAAGAGCGCCCGCACAATGATGCGGAAAGCCACTTGGCGGGTGAAGGAAAAAAGGTCGACGGGGCCGCTGTTTGCTGCCCGGGCGCATTCTTCCTCGATCACCCGCTGCATTTCCGCGGTGAGGGCCGCCAGTCGCTGTCGGTGAAAGCCGGGCTGGATGAGGCGGCGCTGCCGCAGCCAGTCGTCGCCGGAGTTAGTCAGCAGACCCAGGCCGAGGTACTTGCCCATCTGGCCGGTCTGAATCTCGCTCTTTTCGTAGTTGCGGTGGTTGCGCTGGAGCACGTGGCGGGCTACCTCCGCGTCGCGCGTAAAGTGGGTGGTCCGTGACCCGCCGACCTCCTGAATGAAGTTGTCCCCGTACCTATCCAGCAATTCCGTGAACACGGGAATGGGCCGCCGCACCAGTCGGAACAGGTGGCGCAGGGTTACTTGGCGGGGGATGCGGGGGGCGTACAAGGGGATTTACAATTTACAATATTCAATTTACAATTTACAATTTGTGGGGATGCTCGCTGTGCTCGTGCTTTAGGTCGCGTGGTATCTGGTTCGAGACACTATCCAAGGTTGAGGCTTTCTGAGCCGACCCTGTTCTGCCTGCCCGCCTCACCGGGTCGCCCTAAAAGGGCTCAACCTTTCATCACCCCAGGGTTGAGGCTTTCCAAGCCGACCCTGCTTTACCTGCCCGTCTCACCGGGTCGCCCTAGAAGGGCTCAACCTATTTACTCCAAGGTTGAGGCTTTCCAAGCCGACCCTGCTCTGCCCGCCCGCCTTGCCGGGTCGCCCTAGACGGGCTCAACCTTTCATCACCCCAAGGTTGAGGCTTTTCAAGCCGACCCTGCTTTACCTGCCCGCCTCACCGGGTCGCCCTAGAAGGGCTCAACCTTTCATCACCCCAAGGTTGAGGCTTTCTAAGCCGACCCTGCTTTGCCTGCCCGTCCCACCGGGTCGCCCTAGAAGGGCTCAACCTTTCATCACCCGAAGGTTGAGGCTTTCCAAGCCGACCCTGTTCTACCTGCCCGCCTCACCGGGTCGCCCTAGAAGGGCTCAACCTTACATCACCCCAGGGTTGAGGCTTTCCAAGCCGACCCTGTCCTGCCTGCCCGCCTCACCGGGTCGCCCTGGAAGGGCTCAGCCTTTCATCACTCAAGGTTGAGGCTTTTCAAGCCGACCCTGTCCTGCCTGCCCGCCTCACCGGGTCGCCCTGGAAGGGCTCAGCCTTTCATCATCCCAGGGTTGAGGCCTTCTGAGCCGACCCTGCTCTGCCCGCCCGCCTTGCAGGGTCGCCCTGGAAGGGCTCAACCTATTCACCCTGCTCCCGCGTTCCCGCCTTATCTTGTTGCCCGTCCCAACCACTTGATATATGCCGTATTTGCGACCCTTCTTGCTGACCCTGATTTTGTGCTTCGTCCTTCCGTTGACCGCTCAGGAGAAGAATAAGGAAAAAGAGAAAAAAGCCACCCCCTCCATCGCTGAAAAGACGAAGGAGATGGAGCGCCACGATGGGTTTTACCCCTACTACTGGAGCGACGAGGAGGGAAAAGTGTACCTGGAGATCGGCCGCTGGAACGAAGACTTCCTGTACGTAAACAGCCTGGCCGCTGGCCTGGGCAGCAACGACATTGGACTCGATCGTAATCAGCTGGGCAATACCCGGGTGGTGTTCTTCCGGCGGGTGGGACCGAAGGTATTGCTCCAACAGCGCAACCTGGAGTACCGCGCCATTTCCGACAATCCGGCCGAGGCCCGGAGCGTGGAGGAGGCCTTTGCGCAGTCGGTCGTCGAGGGCTTCAAGGTGGTCGCCAAGACCGACGAGACCGTACTGATCGACCTGACGCCCCTGCTCATGAGTGACGCCCACGGGGTAGCGGCCAAACTGAAGCGTGGCAAGGAAGGTACCTACAAGGTCAGCGAAGATCGCAGCGCCCTCTACCCCGAAAACACGAAGAACTTCCCGAAGAATTCGGAATTCGAGGCGTCGATCACCTTCACCGGTGAGCCGACGGGAAGAAACGTGGGCAGCGTGGCACCCGACAGCGAAAGTTTTACCCTGCGCATGCACCACAGTTTCGTGGAGTTACCCGACGACGGCTACACGCCCCGCGTTTTCGACCCCCGCTCCGGCTACTACGCCCGTGGGTACGCCGATTACGCCACGCCGATCGATCAGCCGCTGGTGAAGCGCTTCATTACCCGCCACCGACTGGAAAAAAAGGATCCTACGGCGGCCATGAGCGAACCGGTGGAGCCGATCGTGTACTACCTCGACCGCGGTGCCCCCGAGCCCGTGAAGAGTGCCCTGCTGGAAGGGGCCCGCTGGTGGAATCAGGCCTACGAAGCTGCCGGTTACAAAGATGCTTTCCGCGTGGAAGTGCTGCCGGACGACGCCGACCCCCTCGACGTGCGCTACAACGTGATCAACTGGGTACACCGCAGCACCCGCGGCTGGAGCTACGGCTCTTCGGTGACCGATCCGCGTACCGGCGAGATCATCAAGGGACACGTGCTGCTGGGCAGTTTGCGGGTCCGCCAGGATTTCCTGATTGCCCAGGGATTGATCGAAGCCTACGGTAAGGACGGCACCACCCCCGATCCCCGTCTAGAGGAGTTGGCTCTGGCCCGACTGCGGCAACTCAGCGCCCACGAAGTCGGCCATACCTTAGGACTCGCCCATAACTTCGCCGCCAGCACCAACGACCGGGCGTCCGTAATGGATTACCCCCACCCCTACGTGACCCTTACCGATGACGGGGAGATGGACTTCAGCCAGGCCTACGCCACCGGCATCGGTGAGTGGGACAAGCAAACGATCAAGTACGGCTATACGGATTTCCGGGATGCCGCCGCGGAAACGGCCGGTTTACAAGAGATCCTAGCCGAGAACGAACGACTGGGCCTGCGCTACATCAGTGATCCCGACGCCCGCCCCGCCGGCAGCAGTCAGCCCGAAGGGCACCTCTGGGACAACGGCAGCGACCCCGTAGCGGAAATGAACCGCCTGCTCGAACTGCGGAAGGTAGCCCTGCAGCGGTTCAGCGAAAAAAATATCCCCGTGGGTATGCCCCTTTCCGAACTGGAAAGCGTACTGGTGCCGCTTTACCTCATGCACCGCTACCAGGTGGAGGCGGTTTCCAAGATGATCGGCGGATACGCCTACGACTACGGCGTGCGGGAAGCGGGCAAGACGCCGGAGTACCAACCCACCGCCCCGGCCCTGCAACGATCCGCCACGGAAGTCCTGCTGGCTACCCTGGCTCCGGATGCCCTACGGCTCCCAACTAATCTTTATGAACTCATTCCCCCGCCCGCCTACGGCTACGGCCGCAACCGCGAGCTGTTCAATACCCAGAACGGGGGTGGCCTCGATCCCCTGGCCATGGCACAATCGGCGGCCGACAACACCCTTTCCTTCCTCCTCCGCCCCGACCGACTCGCACGGGTGGTCGAGCAACATGCACTATTCGGGGAGGCCATGCCGTCGCTTACCGGCTATCTCGACGGCATTCGCACCTTCACTACCCGTCAGGTCGGGAGCAACGCGGGCGACGACTACGCCCAGCAACTTGCCCGTATAACCGAGCGACGCCTGGTGCACCACCTCATCCAGCTCGCGGCCAGTAAGGACATCAGCGATGCCGTGGTAGCGGGCGCCCTCTCTCAGCTCAGAAACTACCAGCTGAAGACCGAAAACGGGGCGACGGACCAGGAGTTCTACCTCCACCAGCTCGTGCGCAGCTTCCTTACTAACCCAGATAGCTACGAACCCGTAGCCGCTCCCGAGCTACCGGACGGGTCGCCGATCGGGGATTAAAGCCTGAATGCCCAATCAGCCACGCGACGGACAAGTGTTTCAAACATTTTGTTAGTAAATTGAATTTACTTATCTTCGCCCTCCGTACAAAGCGGTCTCCCCCGATAGCTATCGGGGCGACCGTATAAAGCTGCCTCCCGGCAGCGCTAGCACAAAGCGGTCTCCGACCGCGCTAAGTCTTAACAGCAGCAATGGAAAACCAACACGGAGTAGAAACCAACGGCGAAGTCACTGGCCTTAAGGGCATGTACGAAGACTACTTCCTCGACTACGCCAGCTACGTGATTCTGGAACGGGCGGTACCCGCCATCGAAGACGGCCTTAAACCCGTGCAACGCCGCATCCTCCACGCCCTTAAGGAAATGGACGACGGCCGCTACCACAAAGTGGCCAACGTCATCGGTCAGACCATGCAGTACCACCCCCACGGCGATGCCGCAATTGGCGATGCGCTGGTCAATCTGGGGCAAAAGCACCTACTCATCGATCCCCAGGGCAACTGGGGCAACACCCTGACCGGCGACTCCGCCGCCGCCAGCCGCTACATCGAGGCCCGGCTGACGAAGTTCGCCCTCGACGTAGTCTTCAATCCCCAGACCACCGACTGGCAGCTCAGCTACGACGGCCGCAAGAACGAGCCGGTCAACCTGCCGATGAAGTTCCCCATGCTGCTCACCCAGGGTGCGGAGGGAATCGCGGTAGGTCTGAGCACCAAGATCATGCCCCACAACTTCCAGGAGCTCTGCAAGGCGAGCATTAAGATTCTGGAGGGTAAGAAGGTGAAGATATATCCGGACTTTCCGACCGGTGGGACGGTAGACGTAAGCGATTACCAGTCCGGCAAGCGGGGTGGCCGCATCAAGATCCGCGCCACGATCGAGAAGATCGACAACAAGTTTATTGCCATTCGCGAGATCCCCTACGGCCTCACCACCCAAACGCTCATCGACAGCATCATCAAGGCCAACGACAAGGGTAAGATCAAGATCAAGAAGGTGGTCGACAACACCGCCGCCGAAGTCGAGCTACTGATCGAACTGGCACCGGGCATTAGTCCGGACGTCACCATCGATGCCCTCTACGCCTTCACCGGCTGCGAGCTGTCGGTCTCCCCCAACGCCTGTGTGATCATCGAGGGCGATAAGCCCCACTTCGTCACCGTGGAGGAGATCCTGCAGTACAATACCCAGCAGACCAAAGACCTGCTGCGCCAGGAACTGCTCATTCGCCAGAAGGAGCTCGAGGAAAAGATCCACTTCGCCAACCTCGAAAAGATCTTCATCGAACAGCGCATCTACCGGGACATCGAGGAAGCGGAAAATTTTGAACAGGTCCTCCAATTTATCCGCGCCGGACTGAAGAAGTACGTGCGGGAGCCGGAGGAGAAAAAGAAACGTAACGACCAGCGGCTTCTGCTCCTGCGCGACATCAGCGAGGAGGACATTACCCGCCTCACCGAAATTCGCATCAAGCGCATCTCCAAGTACAACAGCTTCAAGGCCGATGAGCTAATGGTGAAGCTTGAGGAGGAGCTGGCCCAGGTCCGCCACGATCTCGCTAACCTGACGGCGTACACCATCAATTGGTACCAGGTACTGCTCGACAAGTACGGCAAGGGAAGGGAGCGGAAAACCACCATCTCCACCTTCGAGAAGGTACAAGTGGCTGCCGTTGCCGCAAACAATACCAAGCTTTACGTTGACCGCAAGGAGGGCTTCATCGGTCAGAGCCTGAAGAAGGAAGAATTTGTGTGCGACTGCTCCGATGTGGACGACGTTATCGTCTTCCGGCAGGACGGAACCCTCGTCGTGACCCGCATCGCGGATAAAACCTTCGTAGGAAAAGACATTATTCACGTCAACGTGTGGAAAAAGGGTGACGAGCGCACCACGTATAACATGGTCTACCTCGACGGCAAAACCGGCCGGGCCATGGCAAAGCGTTTCAACGTTACGGCCATCACCCGCGATCGCGAGTATAATCTGACCAAGGGCCACAAGGGATCAAAGCTGCTCTACTTCAGCGCAAACTCGAATGGAGAGGCCGAGATCATCACCGCTCAGCTCAGTCAGTCGTCCAAGGCCCGTCAGAAGAACTTCGACTTTGACTTCGCCGAACTGGCCATCAAGAGCCGGGGAGCCGCTGGAAACATTATGACCCGTTACCCGGTCCGTAAGGTTACCCTGAAGGAAGTAGGCAAGAGTACCCTCGGCGCCATGAAGGTGTGGATGGATAAAGTCAGCGGCCGATTGAATCTAGACGAACGTGGACAGTTCCTCGGGGGCTTCGATACCGGCGACTACCTGCTGGTCCTCTACCAAGACGGCAGCTACGAGCGCGAGGAACTTGACCTGACCCGTCGCTACGATCCCAGCAACCTCTACTTCATTGGCAAGTATGAGGAGGATATGGTGGTCAGCGCAGTCTACTACGAAGGTGAGCGGGGGGTGACTCTGGTAAAGCGCTTCAATATCGAGACCAGCTCCCCCGGCCAGGCCTTTACCTACATCACGGACCACAAGCAGAGTAAATTATACTTTGCCAGCGTCCATCCGAGCCCCGAAATTTCTTACTCCTGGCGAGAAAAGCGAGAGAAGAAGGAAGCAACCGTCAAACTGTGGGAGTTTATCGATGTAAAGGGGTGGAAGTCACTCGGCAACCGACTGCACGACGGAAAGCTGGTGTCCATAAAGGAACTCAACGATCCCTTCATCCCGGTAGAGCAGGAAACTCAAAAAGCGAAGTCCGCAACCACCGACAAGGCCAAACTGAACGGTAAGGGCGGAAAGGATTCCATCAAGCCCGGCGATACGATCGAACTGGACTTTTAAAACCACCTTATCTTCGCATCCATGGGAAGACAGTCGACCAGGCACCGCTACCGCACCCGGGGGCAGAAAAATCGGCAGGTGGCGCGGGCCGTCCGGTTCGCGCTACTCGGTCTGTTGATCTTCTTCATCTTCCTGGTCATCAAGAACTGGGATAAGTGGTGGGCGTACTATAAAACTTATCTCTACTAAGGTCGAGGCGTTGCACGCCGAGCTTTTTTAGGTCCAAGAAGTTCACCACGGATGGCCACAGATTAAACACGGATCTAAGCGTTTTAGGTCGAGTGGTCTTTGGTCCGAGACATTTTGCACCGCGGATTACGCGGAGGGCGCAGATTTTGTCGCAGATTCAGGCATTTCAGTTGAAGCGTTTTAGGTCAAGCGGCTTCTAGGCCGAGACATTTTGCACCACGGATTCCACTGATTTAACACGGATTTCGCCCGGCTCACTCCGCTTCGAACGCTGCTACTACTTTTGCCATTCTTCGGCTGTTGACGCCCAGATCGCTGTGTCCTACCCGGCTGGCGCTGCGGTAATGGATGACCTTGCGGTCGGCATCGATCAGGAATTCTACGTCGTCGATGTACGGGATCGGCCAGGTGGTGAAGGTATAGTGGAGGTACTTGTCGTTCTCCTCGATGAGCGTGGTGCGGGAGAGCTTGTTTATGATGCCCTTCAGTTTCTCTTTCGCGGCTTCCGCCGTTCCGGTGAAGGGGATGGGGTCACGCTTCTTCTTCGCTTGGGTTGATTGGGTGCTGACGCAGTTCGGTGATTCGGGGCAGGGCTTAAGGGTACGGGACACGGGGGCTTTATGGGCATCAAGCGTCCCGCCCTCCGCAATGTTCGTCCTGCCACCGGGTAAGGAGAGGGAAGCCACCACAGCATCGTCGTCGAGGGCGCGGACTTCAGCAGTTAATTGGACCCCATCAGAATTGCTTGAGAAATGCAGCAGTCCGTAGTTGCGCTCGGTGATGAGCGGGCCGATCCGCTTGTCGTTCGCTTCGCGGGCATTTTCGTAGGCGTGGGTCAGGCCGCTGGATGTCATTTCGTAGACCGCATACTCACCGAGGCTGTCGACCATGAATTCAGCTAAGTGACGATCGCCGCTCAGCAGTAGGGGCATTGCCGGGCGGGTATCGGCCAGCAACCGGAGGAGGCGCGCCCGGGCGTTGGGGAAGTTGGCCCACTTTTCGTAGCCATGGTCGGTAGGCAGTACCTGGATGCTGCTGCCGATGAGGTGGGCGTCGGCGTCGCTGTCGCGGAGTTCAGCTTCCAGCCACGTCCACTGTTGTTCGCCCAGCACATCACCAGTTTCGTTCGGGCCGTAACGGTCGCCGCTGCGTACTGCAGGAGCGAGGGTATCGCGGAAGTAACGGGTGTCGAGCAAGATCACCTTGATGTTACCGATCAGGTACGACTGGTAGGTTCCCTCCCGGTGGCGCACTGCGGCATCGGCGGGCACCCGAAGGAAATCCATCATCAGGCGCTTTGCATCATCCTTAGCGTACCACTCCTTACCGGCATCGTTTTTGCCGTAGTCGTGGTCGTCCCAGGCGCCATAGATGAGTGGGGTTGTGGCTACAAAGGCAGCATATTCGGGAGTGCCGGTGAGCTGGTCGTAATCGGCCTGCATCCGGTCCATGTTGTCCGTATCGGAGTAGATGTTATCGCCCAACCACAGCCAGGCGGCGGGCCGGTGACTGGCGATCGTTTCCCAGTATCCCTGGGGAGCATCCTGGCGGTTGCAACTGCCGAAGGCGATAGTCGTAGTTTCCGGTTGAGGCGGCGCAACCCTACCCGTGGTGGGTAGCATAGTTTGGGATTTTCCGGCCTGGCCGTATAAATAGGCCGTGACGGCGACGACAACTATGATTAGCCACGGGAGCAATTTTTTAAACATAGCGCCGGCGTACGAGATCGATAAACTCACGCGCCGTCTCCTGCCGCTCTTCGTCGGTCCAGTGGTGGTGCTGGGCGAGATCGATCAGCTGGGCCCGGGCGTTACCGAAGCTGCCCTTCAGATTGAGTTCCTTCAGGGCCAGGTTCAACTCCTCGTTGTTGCGAAACAGCGTATTGGAGAAGAGCACCCGGTTATTGATGCTCAGCGCCCGCGTCAGGTCATTCACCTTCGGTTGCATGCGGCGGCTGCTGAAGCCGTTCGTTTCCACCTCCTTAAAGAGGGCCTCCACGTCCGGACTTAAATTCGGTTGGGGAGCGGGTTGCGGCGGATTGGGGGCGGGACGACTGTACTCCGGATCGATCTTCGCGGTGTGCTCGGCGTAGGCGGGAGCGGGCGGCGGGGGCACGGGAGCTTCCGGTACCGGGGGCGGGGGTGGTGCGACCTTTACCGGCTCGGGGGCTGGCTCTGGCTTGGGGGCCGGTGCCGGCGGCGGCGGCGGCGGCGGCGGTTTCGGATCGGTCTTCTCCAATTGTTTCCGTACTTGCTGCTGGGCCTCACCGGCGTTGAGGTAGAGGTCATAAAGTTCGCGCAAGTAGCCGAGCATCAGGTCGCGTTCCAGGGCGGAGGGGCCGCTCTCGTCCTTGTCCAACTGTAGGCTGTGGTGCAGGGCCGTAATGCGGCTCAGGATGCGATCTGCTTTGGATTGAGACATAGGCTGGCGTAATTTTGATACCTTCGACCGCCAAAATACGGCGGCCTCATGTTTTTAGAACCTCACTTCAGCGGTCAACGCAGCGGCTGGTTGGAAGTTATCTGCGGCTCGATGTTTTCGGGCAAAACGGAAGAACTCATCCGCCGGCTGAAGCGCGCACGCATTGCCGGGCAGCACGTAGCCGTCTTTAAACCCAGCGTCGACACTCGCTACGCCGAAGAAAGCGTGGTCTCCCACGACAGCAACAGCTTTGTCGCCACCCCCATCGCCCGGTCCGCCCAGTTGCTGGAAGTACCCGACGACGTTTCGGTCATCGGACTCGATGAGGCCCAATTTTTTGACGCCGATGTCGTGAAGCACACCCAGGATCTCGCCCACCGCGGCAAGCGCATCATCATCGCCGGACTCGATATGGACTTCCGCGGCAAACCCTTCGGGCCGATGTGCGATCTGCTCGCCGTAGCGGAGTACATCACCAAAGTACACGCCATTTGCTCCCACTGCGGCAACCTGGCCACCCATTCCTATCGCCTCACGCCAGACACCGACACGGTAGTGCTGGGAGAAAAAGAACTGTACGAAGCCCGCTGCCGCCGTTGCTTCCGCATGGGCAACATTCTCGACTTGCGGTAAGTCGCGCTAGCGGGGAATCTCCAGCCCCTCCAGGATTTCTTTGATCACGTCCTTGGTGCCAAAGCCTTCCATCTCCCGCTCGGGGGTCAGGATGATGCGGTGATTTAGGGCGGGAAAGGCCACGCGCTGAATGTCGTCGGGGGTCACGTAGTCGCGTCCGGCCAGGGCGGCAACGGCTTTGGACAGCCGCAGTATCGCCAGCGAAGACCGTGGAGAGGCCCCCAGGTAAAGGTCCGGGTGGGTGCGGGTGCGGTACACCAGGGCGGCGATGTAGTCCAGCAATTCGTCGCGAATAAAGATCCGTTCCACCACCCCGCGGTATTTAGCTACCGATTCCCGGTTCAGGACGGTCTCTACCTGCTCCTGTTGCCGTTGTTGAAAGTCGCTGCGGAAGCGGTAAAGTATCTCACGCTCCTCCTCCTGTTTCGGATAGTCGACCACCACCCGCACGAGGAAGCGGTCGAGCTGGGCCTCCGGCAACCGGTAGGTTCCCTCTTGGTCGATGGGATTCTGGGTAGCGATCACGAAGAAGGGGTCGGGCAGCACGTGGGTAGTGCCGTCGATGGTCACTTGCTGTTCGGCCATCACCTCGAAGAGGGCCGCCTGGGTTTTGGCGGGTGCCCGGTTGATCTCGTCAATTAGGATGAGGTTGCCGAAGATCGGTCCCGGATTAAAGACAAAACGGGCATCGGAAGCGTGCAGTACGGTACTCCCCGTCAAGTCACTCGGCATCAGGTCCGGGGTAAACTGGATGCGGCGGTACTCTGCGTCGACGGTCTTAGCGATCAGGCGGGCGGTAAGCGTCTTGGCAATTCCGGGCACCCCTTCTACGAGCACGTGTCCGCCGGCTAGGAGGGAGACGATCAACAGGTCGATCAATTCACGCTGTCCCACGATCAGTTTTCCCACTTCGGCCCGAATGCGTTCGGCGGCCTGGTGAAGTCCGTCGAGGTCGACGCGGTCGTCGGGGGGCAGGGGTTGCCCCGTTACGCCGGTTTCTTCGTCAGCGGTTAGCTCACCCAGACTGGCCTTCAGCGCGTGGTCAACGTCATCGTTTCGGGCGGGGCCGCGGGTGCTGGGTTCTTCCATAAAGCAATGCAATAAAGGTAAGGAACATGGTGCAGTGCCCAACTTCGGAGCTAGACCGGACGAGGGGGAAACAACGCAAGCAGGCCATTTGCCTTACCGGGATGGCGCTGAGCAAGGGCGGCAGCGTGGGTGTGAAAAACGGTTGCCGTGATCGCCGGCAGGTCCAATTCCTCCAGGCCAACAAATTCCTTCAGGGCCTCCTCGGAAAACCCGGTAATCTCCTCGACCTCCGGAAAAGTAAGGGAATGGGCGGCAACTTTTGCCCGCAGTCCAGGATCCGTATGGAACAGGGCGCGGGTGTACTCGTAGATCCCGAGTTGCAGGTACTTGTCGGGCTCCACGACCGACCGGATGAGGTAGTTCAGTGTATAGATGATCACGCCGTCGGGAGGATAAAGTTCGGAGGCGTGCAGGCGTTCGTGCTCGGGTGTCGGGAACTGGTGGGGATAAAACACCACGTTCTCGAAGCCGGGTACCAAGAACTCCTCGCGGTGGAAGGTCACTGTAGCCGCCGAAGCCGCAACCATCAGCCGTACGTCGGGGGGGATGTTATCGATGGCCATACCGGTATACTCCGTCGCTTCCCGGATCAGAAAGGTCCGACGGCGGAAGTCCCGCTTTCCGTCCAGGTCGAGCGAGCGGTACAGCGGGAAGCGCTCCAGGATCGGCGCCATGTCGGTGGGCAGGTCCGGCGGGTTCTTTTTCCAGTACCTCCACCTGATCTGGGGGGAAAGGGTATAGACCCCGGCAGCTGCGATCGCGGGCAGCAGCATGAGCCAGGTATAGGTCTCCCCGGTCTGCCAAGTCAGTACCGCCCCCAACAGAATGAGGCACAGGGCGGTGAGGTAAGTAGCGCGAACGGGATCCATAATAGGGGAAGTATGGGAGTAATAAATATATCGCAATTCCTACGCGGGAGGGGGGCGAGTTGTTGCCGCGAAAACCGTATATTACTAGCACCCCAGAAAGCCGCAAAATTCAATCTGTCATGATGAACGAAGAAGTGCGGACGATTATGTCGACGGACGTGGTAACCGCCTACCCTTTCCAATCCGTCGGTGACGCAGCTAAGGTTATGCTGCGCAACCAACTACAGCAATTGCCGGTCGTGGACAGCACCGGCCGCCTGCTGGGCCTGATCACCTCCTACGACATGTGGCGCGACTGCCGCCGCAACCGCAACAGCGAAAACCGCGCGGTGAGCGAGGTCATGAACGTCCACGTCGTCAAGCTGGCCCCCAAGGACAAGGTCGGCACTGCCGCCGAGCTCTTTATGGACCGCCGCTTCAAGACCCTGCCCGTCGTCAACCTCGACGGAAAGCTGAAGGGCGTGGTCACCGCCTTCGACGTCATCCGCTACAGCCTGAAGCGCGAGTACCGCGAGCCGATCCTTTACCGCGAAGTATTACAGTAGACTGAAGACTCCAGTCGTCGTGGGTGTATATTTCGGAATGCGTACCATATTCCTCTGCTTTCTTACCGTATTCCTCTGCACCCGCGTGCCCGCCCAAACGACCTTCCACGTTACGCTGCCGGAAAGTCTGGCCGATAGCGCCCTCGACGGACGGTTGCTGCTCATGCTCTCTACGGACACCCTCGCCGAGCCGCGCTTCCAGATCGTCGACGGGCCCGGCACCCAGTTGCTGTTTGGGATGAACGTGAACGACTGGCAGCCCGGTACCCTAAAGACCGTCGACGCCACCGCCTTCGGCTACCCCCTGCCCTCTCTGGCCGACGTGCCCCCGGGTGCCTACTTCGCCCAGGTGCTGCTGCACAAGTACGAAACCTTCGTGCGCGGCGACGGCCATACGGTGCAACTGCCCATGGATCGCGGCGAAGGACAACAGTGGAATCTCGCACCCGGGAATCTGCTCAGCGAACCGATCGAGATTCGGCTTACCGACGACCGTGCCGCGCCGATCGAGCTGGCCTTCACCGAAGCCATCCCGGCAATAGCGGAACCGGAAGACACCGAGTACGTCAAGCACATCAGGATCCGCTCCGAACTACTGAGCGAATTCTGGGGCCGCGACATGTACCTCGGCGCCCACGTGCTGCTGCCCGCAGGCTGGGACAACCACCCCGACGTGAAGTACCCTCTGGCGGTCATGCACGGCCACTTTCCCGCCGACTTCGGCGACTGGCGCGCTACCCCACCCGACGAAAACCTGCCCTGCGTGGATAGCGAACGCTTCGGCATCCCCTGCTACAACCGCATCGTGCAGCAGGAGCAGTACGCTTTTTATAAACTGTGGACGGGCCCCGACTTTCCCCGGGTCATCGCCGTGGAAATTCAGCATGCAAACCCCTACTACGACGACAGCTACGCCGTAAACTCGGAGAACGTGGGCCCCTACGGCGATGCCATTACCTACGAACTGATCCCCGAGATCGAGCGCCGCTTCCGGGGGATCGGTGAGGGCTGGGCCCGCTTCGTATACGGCGGCAGTACCGGGGGGTGGGAGGCGCTCGCCGTACAGGTGAAATACCCCGACGAGTACGGCACCTGCTACGCCGCCTGCCCGGATCCGATCGACTTCCGGGCCTTCACCGTGGTGAACCTCTATGAAGATGCCAATGCCTACTACCTCGAAAGCCAATTCAAGCGAACGGAGCGGCCGGGGCGGCGCGATAGCCTGGGGCACGTCTCCAGCACCCTGCGCGAGATGAACCTGCGCGAGCTGGCCCTCGGCGATCGCAGCCGGAGCGGCCAGCAGTGGGATATTTGGGAGGCCGTCTATTCCCCCGTCGGCGACGATGGCTACCCGAAGCGTATTTGGGATAAGCTCTCGGGGCGCATCGATCCAGAGGTCGCGGAGTACTGGAAGGAGAATTACGACCTGACGCACATTTTGCAGCGCGACTGGTCTACCCTCGGCCCGAAGTTGAAGGGCAAGCTCAACATCTACGTCGGCGAGATGGATAACTACTACCTCAACAATGCCGTCTACCTCACGGAAAAATTCCTGCGGGCAAACGACTTCGGTGGAGAGATCACCTACGGGGCCCGCGACGAGCACTGCTGGAACGGCGATGCCACCCAGCCGAATGCCATCAGCCGACTGCGGTATCACCGGATGTTCGTACCGAAGTGGGCGGAGAAGGTGCGGGAGTTGGCGCCGGCGGGGGTGGATTTGGAGGGGTGGCGGTACTGATGCTGCTCAACGTGGGGGTTAAACGCAGATTAGAGCAGATTTTATTCGCGGATTTTCGCAGATTTAACAGTATTCCACCCACATTAGAGTGGGCGTATCGATCATTGTGTGATGAATCGAAATCAACTCACCTACGAGATACGTGGCGCAGCCTTTGCCGTACACCGTGCACTCGGCCCCGGACTACTCGAATCAGCCTACGAAAAGTGCCTGATCTACGAACTGCGCAAGCGCGGCTACCTGGTCAAGTCACAGGTATCTCTACCCATCGTCTACGACAACCAAAAAATCGACGTGGGCTACCGCATTGATCTGCTGGTTGAAAACGAGATCATCGTAGAACTCAAATCGGTGGAAGAGTTAGCGCCCGTGCACACCGCTCAACTACTGACCTACCTGAAACTCGCCGGCAAACCGCTTGGCCTACTGATGAACTTCAACGTAGCCAATATGCAGCACGGTATCAAGCGGTACATACTCGAAACTGCCCTAGGCTCCCGCAAGGATCAATAGCCATAAAATCACCCCATAATTTCGGGAACCAAATTGGCGTCAGCCAATCGCAGTTCAAAAATCCGCGAAAATCTGCGAAACGAATCCGCGCGCAATCTGCGTTAAGCCCCCTCCGCGCAATCTGCGTAAAAAAACTACACCACATTAATCTCCCCCGCCTTAAACATCTCCCCCACTTTCTCGTAGGTCCCGTCTTCCAGCTTGCTCCGCACGGCCTTGAAGGCATCAAGGGTCTCCTGAATATCGGTCTCCGTATGCTCGGCGGTAGGGATGAGGCGCAGGATCAGCTGTCCCTTCGGAATGACCGGCGGCAGCACGACCGAGCAAAAGATGCCGTACGTCTCGCGCAAATCGTAGATCAGGGCACCGGCCTCGTAGGTACTTCCCTTTAGGAATACGGGCGTTACGCAGGCACCGGTATTGCCGATGTCGAAACCGGCTTCCCGCAGGCCATTTTGCAGGTGGTGAACGTTCTTCCACAGCTTTTCCCGCAGTTCGGGTTGCTCGCGCAGCAGCTTGAGGCGGACCAGCGCGCCCTTCACCATCGGCATACAGAGGCTCTTGGCAAAGACCTGGCTGCGCAGGTTGTAGCGCATGAATTCGATGATGTCGCGGTCGGCACTCACGAAGGCACCGAAGCCCGACATGGCCTTGGCGAAGGTGCTGAAGTACACATCGATCTGGTCCTGTACGCCCTGCTCTTCTCCGGCACCGGCGCCCGTGGCGCCCATCGTACCGAAACCGTGGGCGTCGTCGACCAGCAGGCGGAAACCGTACTTCTCCTTGTATGCACAGATCTCCTTTAGGATGCCCTGCTCGCCGCGCATACCGAATACTCCCTCGGTGATCACGAGGATACCGGAATTCCGCTTTTCAGCCTCCTTTTTCGCCTGTTCCATACGGACCAGGAAGTGGTCGATGTCGTTGTGCGTAAAGGCAAATTTGGGGCCCTGGTGCATCCGGATACCGTCCATGATGCAGGCGTGGTCGTCGCGGTCGTACACCACCACATCGTGGCGCGTTAGGCAGGCATCGACGATCGACATAATCCCCTGATAACCAAAGTTCAGCAGCAATGCGGCCTCCTTCTGGGTGAACTCCGCAAGTTCTTCCTCTAACTGGATGTGGGCATCCGTCTCTCCGCTCATGATGCGGGCACCCATGGGATAGGCCAGGCCGTATTCGGCGGCGGACTCAGCATCGGCCTTGCGCACTTCGGGGTGGTTGGTGATGCCCAGGTAGGAGTTGATGCTCCAGATGATGCATTCCTTACCGCGGAACGTCATGCGGGGACCGAGCTCCCCCTCCAGCTTAGGAAAGGAAAAGTAGCCGTGGGCCACATCCTGGTACTGACCGAGCGGCCCTTTGGATTCGCGAAACTTGTCGAAGAGGTCTTTCATGGTAAGAATTTCGGGGGGCAAAGATACAAAGTTCCGGTTTTACGAAAACATTCAGTCCTGGGCGGCGGGGCGCAGGAGCAAGGCGGACCCAACTAGCTAAACTGAATCCGCGAAAATCCGCGAAACCAATCCGCGCGCAATCCGCGGTGAACAACCACGCCAATTAACGAAGCCGCATCCCAATTACTATGATGAGTACCCAATTCACTTAAAGGATAATATCACATCTCTTAAAATTCGATATATACCCACTAAGGCACACCAATACCCGTTTAAAAAATTATGCGCGTTCGACCTTTCCATCGACCCACATACCTCAACTCAAATAAGCCCCCATGTTCCAGAATCCACTTTCTTTTAAAGGTCGTATCCGCCGCCTTGAGTACGGACTTACTATGGTGATCTACCTATGCATGGAAATTGTCATCGTTATCGCCGACGATATACTCGAAATGCCCGGACTTATAATTATGCCCTATATCGGAATTTTCTATTTTGGATGTTCCCAGGGAGCCAAACGCTGCCACGACCTCGGAAAGAGCGGATGGTGGCAAATTGTCCCCCTCTATAGTCTTTGGATGCTTTTCCAGGATGGCGAGCCCGGAACCAACGATTACGGTCGCAACCCCAAGGAGTCGAACTTCCGGCAAGATGACCGTACCGTGCTGGACTACAAGGATTTCGTCTAGTAGTGTGCATCCGGTGATATTGCAATAACTACAGTTCCGATGTGCCCAATATCCCCCCCGATCTTCACCCTGTCCCTGGCATGTGGTTCGTACAGGTATTTATTGGTACTGGAATAATACTTGATAAGTGCTTCAGAACATCCGCGAAGACAATCCGCGCACAATCTGCGGTACATGACATACCGTGCCTCACTCCACCACCAAAAAGGTTCCCGTGTACCGCTCGATCGCCCCGTCTAAAAATGCCACCTCCGCTACGTAGACGTAGGTGCCTGAGGGTACGGCCCGACCACCCACGGTACCGTCCCACCCACTAGACTCCTCGTTCACGATCAGGTCCGTGCCGGCAAACACTTCTCCACCCCAACGGTCGTAAATCCGCAAGCTCGGTACGAACTGCACATTGGGCACCTTTCCGTATACCGCGAAGTGATCGTTGTGGCCATCCTCGTTCGGAGAGATCGCATTAGGGATGTAGACCAACCGTTCGGGCCTCACCAGTACGAGCAGCGAATCACTGGCTACGCAACCGTCGTCGGAAGTAGCGACGAGGCCCAGCGTAAGGGTTCGCGTGGGGAGGATTTCCACGACCGGACAAAGGGTATCGCAATCAACTAAGCCCTCCGGCGTCCAAACATAACCGACGATCGGCTGGGTACCACTGACCGTAATTTCCACGGTTTCCCCGAGTATGATGTTGTGATCCGAACCCAAGTCCACGGTAAAGGGAGAGGGGCTGCGCAGCTGCAGCGAGTCCGCTGTCGTGCAGCCGTGACGATCTTCAAGAAGGTAGGCGTACGAGCCTTCCCCGAGAGAGTCGGTGGGGACACCAAGATTCGCCGGTCGCCCATCAAAAGTATAGCGAAAGGGCGAGCGGCCGCCGCGGATGCTGTCGAGCGTTACCCGGCCGTCGGTGGTGTAAGAGCAACTGGGATCGGTGACCGTAAAGTTGCCGGTAAGGCCGGGGTCGGCAACCACCGTCAGCTCCAGCCGGACGATGCTGTCGCAACCCAGGGAAGAGATCAGGCTGTCGACGTACGTTCCGCTACTGCCGTACACGGAGGTTCCGACCGTAAATGTCAGCCCGTTGCAGATGGTGTCGACTACGGTATAGCGCTTCGGCACCACGTTCACCACTTTGGTGTTGGATACGATGCGACACTTGCGGCTGCTGAGGTTGCCCGGACTGTTGGCCAGCAGGTAACGGTAGTGGTAAATGCCGCTACTCAGTTCCCGGTGCTGGTAGGTGGTGGCATTTTCGCCCGGTAGGTCGGCCCAGGTAGCGCCGCCGTCAAAGCTCCGTTGCCACTGAACCGCGGGGGTGGAGAACTGGTCTCCGTTGATGGTTGCGTTTAGTCCGATGGGATTGCCGTCTTCACAAATGTTGGCTACCGCCAGGGGCAGGATGAGCGCTTCGGGACCACAGGCACGAAAGCTGATGTTGTCGAGGGCTAAGTCATTGCCCATTCCACCGGGGGCGTTGTTGCGTAGCGCCAGCGTTACGGAGGTCTGACCGGGTACGGTGGTAAAGGTAAAGCCGTAGGTATTCCACTTATCGTCTTCCGGGATGTTGCCGGTAGTGAAGTACTCCTGCCCATCGATGAGGAAGGAAACATTGGGCAGAATGTTGTTGCTGCCCCGCCGGAGGATGTTGCTGATGTCGGCCGAGAACTGGTAAAGGGTATTTTCGCAGAGGCTGTCGACCACCTGCTCGTAAAAAAGCCCGGGCTGAAAGCTCGCATTCACGATCATCATGTACCCATTGGGGTCGCTGCTGTTGTCGCCGAAGCGCCGCCAGGTACCGAACGACTGTTCCCACCGGGCCATGTCGTTGGTGATGGTGTAGAAGCCATCATTCGGTGGTGGAGTGGTCTGGTACACGAAACCCGGAGCGATGCCCGGGTCCGTTGCCAGGATGTTATCGGAGCCGCTGCCGAAGTCGCCGTCCGTAAAAATATTCTCGCCCAAATTCCCGACGCACTGCTGGGCCGATAGCACCGGACCGACGGTAAGGGATATGAGTAGGATAAGAAGGGCGCGCATGTCGATGGAAGTCGGTAAGTCAGCGGCTAAGGTAGGTTTTCTACTCCCTAGTACCTGATGAACTACCGGGATGCGGACGGTGTGGACATGAACGCACTGTTGTCGCCACAATGGATTTGAGCCTGTCGGGTACTACTGCGAGGAAAAATTCGTTCTCGGAACGACATATTTGGTCGTCAACTCACTTTACACCCCCCTTCATCTAGTGCCTTATGCAGTCTGATGACGGGACCATCGCTTACCACCCCTCTGCTATTTCCCAAAAGGGCATAGGGCCACTGGCTCTACTTCGATCTGCTCGGTTGCACCGTACGGGCCGGCAGGTAAGCATAGGTTTTTCTAAGCAACACCATGAAAAATATACCTTGGCGATACATTTTTGGCCTCCTCATCCTGTGGTCATGCAGCGCACGAGCGCAGGACACAACGGGCATCATCACCGTTCCCCACACCGATAGCATATACAACAGCATGCTGGATCCCGATGGGGATGGATACATCACCGAGTCCGGCACGGAATTTACGAGCGGAACCACCGAACGAGCTGAATTTGAGGTGATCCCGACCAGCGTTTCCGGTTGGTTCGAGGTGCCGGATTACGGGGAGGTCGACTCGGACATCACCCCCAACTGCGGAAACCCTGACCTTATCCAGGATGCCGACGGAGGAGACTTCGCCTTCTACAATATCATAGACCCCACCCCGGCCACTCCCGCCAACGGGGACGAATACATTCTCTTTCGCTTTCGGCTGGCACAGCCGCCCAACGGCAACTTCGGCTATAACTTTCTCGTGGACACCGACGGAGCCTTCGGCGCGGGCAGCGATCCCAACGCGACCTGCGGCAATGCCGGTTTCGAGCGGGAGGTGCAGTTCGCCAATGCCGGTGGGAAGTCGGGGGTGAGCGTTTACAATGTAGATGGGACGACCACCTTTACTAGCACGCTCTGTAGCAGCTGCATCAAGGTCGATGACGTGCAGCAGGCCCGTGCGGCCTCCTCGGGTAATTGCGGCAAGCCCGATCCCCAGTTTATCACCGTTCCCCTGCCCCTTTCCTACCTGGGCATATCCTCCGACATTAACCCGGCCACCCTATACATCATGGTAGCTACGGCTAGTTCGGGAAACGCCATCAGCGTACTCGGTGGGGGGAATGTGACGGACCTGGGTGCACTTAATGCCAAGACCGATGATTGCGGCTGTGCGGCACAGTCGGGCTGCGGTGAGTTTGATTGCCAGTCGAACTGTCTCAACTCCAACTTCGTGAGCCTACCCATCTCCTTCACCTATTTCACTGCGGAATCCGCGGCCTCCGGCATCGGATTACGGTGGAAGACGGAGAGCGAAGTAGCGAACGGTGACCTCCAGCTGGAACACAGTACTGATGGCATTTCCTTCACCCCCCTGGGCTTTATCTACGGCAAAGGTGCTACCCCGACCGCCGGATACAATTTCGTACACCGCAGGCCCACGGTAGGCACAAACTACTACCGCCTGAAACAGGTCGACTACGACGGTTTTCACCGGTTCAGCACAATCAGAGCGGTTCAGTTCGGGGAGTCTACCTCTACTGAGTTTGTGGTTTTTCCCACCATCGTAACGGATGGCCAGTTGCGGCTGAAATTGTTGCGGGGGGATACCGACGCAAGTCTAGCGGTCACCGTAACGGATCACCTGGGCAGGCAGCTTATACGGCAGCAGTTTAGGGGGCAAGACTTGGTACACCTGCCGGTTGGTACGCTACCCCCCGGACCTTATCTGATCCAGCTGAATGATGGACGCACCGTCAGTACCGAACGGTTTGTAAAACGGTGATCCCACAACATTTTTTGGTAGATAGCCTAACATCCTGTCGGGCGAGGAATTCCGGATGTGCGGTGTGCACTCACCCCTGTTGGGATCCTTCATTATTTTTTGCCGGGTACTATCCGCCGACTTTCCCCGTTTAAACGCATACTGATCGTAGACTACTGATCCGATGTTTCGGACATTCACCTTGTGTGTAAGTCTTTACCCGATCTCCTCCATTTGCCTAGCAGAATCTTTCCCGAACAGCGCCTTCACCGGAGTCCCTCCTAAGGGACTGCCTAATCAAGGGACGCTTATGCCTTCAGTCAACCACCTCGGATTGCCTGACGTCGCTTCTGGATTGCACCTTCGAAATAAGTGCGGGATTTTTAATCATGCAAACGCTACTTCTGTCATGTGGCAGGGATAGCTGACCCGTACAATCCCAGAACGTGAAAAACACACTTGCTCCGGCAATCCTTCTATCGCTATGCTGTTGCTCGGAGAGCGGCTTCTCCCAGTGCACGCCTGGCATCATCAACACCGGTCACACCAGCGCGATCTACAACGCCATGCTGGATCCGGATAGCGATGGCTACATCACCGAAAGCGGGGACACCTTTACTAGCGGCACCACCGAACTGGCGGAATTTGAGATCATCCCCAATAGTGTGACCGGCTGGATCTCAATCATCGACATCGACGAAGTAGGATCCGATGTCACGCCCAGCTGTGGTAACTCCGACCTGATTCAGGACGATGACGGGGGTGATTTCGCCTACTACAACATCATCGATTCCACTCCCGTCGCGCCCACCAGCGGCGATGAGTATATCCTGTTCCGGTTTCGCCTGGCCAAATCGCCCCAGGGAAACTTTGGCTACAACTTTCTGGTCGATACGGACGCCTCCTACGGCGCGGGCATCGACACCAACAGCGTCTGCGGAAACAACGGATTTGAACGGGAAGTGCAGTACGCGAACAAAGGAGGTAAGGTGGGCGTCAGTGTCTACGACGTCGATGGCAGCATCACACTCGGGACTGCCAGCTGTGCGCAGTGCGTCAGCAACCTCGACGTGCAGGAGGCTTGTGCGGCTTCGTCCGGCAATTGCGGTACCTCCGACCCGGAACTGATCACCTTTCCCCTGCTCCTGTCTACCATCGGCATCGCATCCGACGTCGATCCCTTCGATCTGTTTATCTCCGTGGCTACCGCAAGCTCGGGAAATGGCACCAGCGTACTTGGTGGGGGCAACGTGACTGACTTGGGAGCACTTGATAATTCGAGCTCCAGTTGTACCGGTTGCGATACCCTGGCCGCCTGTGAGAAGTACGACTGCCAGCTATCCTGTATCAACGCAAGCTTCATCATGCTGCCGGTCACCTTCAGCTACTTTACGGCCACTAACTCAGGCGGCAACGTACAACTGCGCTGGGGGACCAGCATGGAAGCCAGCAACGACTACTTTGACGTCGAGCACAGCACCAATGGCGTCAACTTTATCCTCGAAGGCCGAATCTACGGACAAGGGTACAGCAACTGGACCAACAACTACGACTTCGCGCACACCACGCCAGCGGACGGCATCAATTACTACCGGCTCCGGCAGGTCGACTTCGATGGTGCCTACCGGTACAGCACCATACTGGTCGTCCGGACCGGCCCGTCCGAGGAAGTAGGGTTCGTCATCGTTCCCACCGTGGCCACCGACAACTATATCCGACTGGAGCTGCTCGGGCCGCAGCGTCACCCCACCCTTACGCTGACCATCTTCGACGCCGTTGGCAACCGGGTGGCGAATCAAACCCATCCGTTCGGCAACTCCGTACGGATCGACATCATCAGCTTACGACCGGGCACCTACTTCGTACGGCTCCGCACCGGCGAAACCGTGCGTACCCAGCGTTTCGTAAAACCATACCTATAGGAGCAGGCGGGGACGCAGGTGCGGAGAAAGATTGGAAAAGCGGTCCCCGATGGGTTAGCTTACGAACTTAATCCGTCACACAAGATACCCCATGCTCCGCCCCTACATCCTCGCCGAAACGAACTGGAAACACCTCAAGGACGCCACCGTCGATCTGGCCATTCTGCCGTGGGGAGCTACGGAAGCACACAACTACCACTTACCCTACGGTACGGACAACATAGAAGCGAACGGCATCGCCGAAGAGGCCGCCCGCCTCGCCTGGGAACGGGGAGCGAAGGTCATGGTCCTCCCAACCATACCATTCGGTATTAATACGGGACAGACGGATATCTTCCTCGACATTAACCTGAATCCGACGACCCAGCTGGCGATCCTGCGTGACGTGGCCGAAACCCTCAACCGCCAGGGCGTCAAAAAGCTTCTGGTATTTAACAGCCACGGCGGCAACAGCTTCAAGGTGTTACTGAAGGAGTTGGGGCTCGAATACCCGGAGATGTTCTTCTGTACCTCCGACTGGTTCCGCGCCCTCGACAAGACCCGGTATTTTGAAGAAGCCGGTGACCACGCCGATGAGATGGAAACCAGCCTGGTCATGTACCTCCGCCCCGAACTCGTGCTTCCCCTTGCGGAGGCCGGATCCGGAGCCGAGAAAAAGCACCGGATCAAAGCATTCGCCGAAGGGTGGGTTGCCCACGAGCGCCGGTGGTCGCAGGTTTCGGAAGACACCGGTATTGGTGATCCCAGCAAATCGAGCCCCGAAAAGGGGGAACGGTACTTCCGCGACGTGACCGCCAAATTTGCGGATCTGTTCATCGAATTGGCGGAAATGGACGTAGACAATATGTACGGGTAAGCTGCCGGCGACCGGCCCTTACCCGACGGTAAACCGACCCCTTCTCCGTCGCTATTCGTGCAATGACCATTCATCCGTCGAGGGTCCCGTTGTCGAAGTCGGAGCACACCACTTCGGTATTAATCCTCTGCGGCGGGTCCGCCCCACGGTGTACCTTTCCTGCTTAATCCGAACCGATTACATGCCTATTTCCCTGCGCCCCGCCACCGCCGCCGACGTACCCGCCATTGCCGCCCTCCACGCCCGCAGCTGGCGGGAAAATTACGCGGGAGAAATGTCGGCCACTTACCTAAAGGAGGAGGCAGCAGCCGAGCGACTCGCCGAATGGCACCGCCGCTTCGCCGAAGAGACAGACCGTATGCGGGTAATCCTGGCCGAGGGAGACGGAGCATTACTGGGCTTCTGCTGCGTCATGCTCGATCACAGTGCAGCGGACGGCTCCCTGCTCGACAATCTCCACGTACGCGCGGACCAGCAGGGAACGGGACTGGGAAAACGGTTGATGCGGGCCGGTGCCGCATGCGTGCGGCAGGAAAGTGACTCCGACCGCTTGTACCTCTGGGTGCTTGCCGGTAACACCCGCGCCAGGGAGGTATACCACCGGCTGGGTGGCCGGACGGGCCGGACGGAGCAGCACCGTATGCCGGGAACGGAGGCACCAGGAGCGACCGCGATCAGTGTACACTTCAGCGTTGCCGACCTATTAGCCTAGCTTTTACGGTAACATACTGCACCCGCGTCCCCGCCCGAACACCCCCGAATCTGGTCTGGTTATTGAGTACACAACTTATGCAGCCATGGCAAAGAATCACGGTCCCAGCATCAAGGATAACGAGAAGTACGAGGCCCTTCGCGACGAAGGAATGAGCAAGCAAAAAGCCGCCCGCATCGCCAATACGCCCGATGCAAGTGAAAAGGGCGGGCGCGCCTCCAACTACGAAGACCGCACGAAGAAAGAGCTTTATGACGCAGCCAAGCGCATCGGCATCGCGGGCCGCTCGAAGATGAGCAAAGCCGAATTGATCGACGCCCTCCGGAACAACTGAAGCGGCCCGTTCCCCGCCCCCGTGTAATAATCTAAAGCGCAGGGCGTTTAGCCATTACTGCATTATAGCAGTGCTGCATAAAAACGCGGCTGATCGGACCCCTAAGGCGAATAATTTGTCTTGGTTCTCCCCGATAGACCCGCTCCTGCACCCTGCTCTATACTATCCGATCTCGTTATACCCCATCTATTGATGAAAGTCTACCTGTTGTTTATTTCCCTGTTGCTGCCATTTTTGGTAGCCGGACAGGACGCAATCCCCTACCACCTCGACATCCTGGACCTGCAACCCGGCGATCAGGACGTTGCTATTCTCGAGATGGCGCCGGTCGGCAATAAGCTGTACTGGGCCGCGGAGGGCGACGTCAACTACATCACCAACGGCTCGGTAGAGTCGACCATCAGCTTCCGGGGCGGCCTGGGGTTGCGCGATGGACTACTACCCCTCGGAAACATTGGGAGCATCTACTACTTCCACTACCAGTCGGGTAGCCGGGGCTACAATGCCCTCATCGACGCGCGACTGCCCATCCCGCGTCTGCTCGAACTGCCCCTGCTCGAAGACAAAAAGTTTACCCACACCACCCCGGTAATGGCCGACGGAAAGCTCTACGCCGTTCGGGAAAAACGAACCACGGATACCGACCAACTGATCCTGCAACTCATAGAAACCGATCTGGCGGACGAAACCAGCCGCATCGTAGTGGCCGACACGGTTACGGGACAGGCGAACTACCCCTCCGTCTCCGACCCAGTTGCTGACGGGTCGCTGGTGTACTTCAGTCGCCCGCAGGGCGGCGGCTTCGGTCCGGCAACCTATAACGGATCCACTGAAGTGACTAACGATTTGGGTGTCCTCGACGCTACGGCATCGCTGGATTACGAGCGCGTAGGCGACTACACGCTGGCGCGCTTCACCGGTAGTGGCGGAACGGAGCAGACCTACTTTATCGACGCATCCGGCATTGGTCCTCAGGTGGGGGTAGCCGTCAGTCGAAACCAATCGGTGGACGTCACCGACGCACTACTGGGCATCGGTACCACCGGCACCCTGTACGCGATAAACTACCTTACCGGCGATGCAACCGCCCTCGTTGCCCTGGGGGAAGCGACCGACGACCGCAGGTTGTTCAAGATCGGAGAAACGGAGGCTATTTACTTCCGTCGCGCTACTTCCGGAGAATGGGTTCTCGGCCGCACCGACGGCACAACAGCCGGCACCCGGGATGTGGTGACCGTACCCGAAATGGCCGACTCCGGCCCGAAGCAGATCGTCCGACTGGGCGATTACGTAGCCTTCATTTCGCCCTTTAGTCCGCTTTACCTGTACGATTCCCGCTCGGATGACCTGCAGGAAGTGGCCGCCGGCTTCGAGCTGGAAGGTCCCCACCTGCCGCTGGCCGCCGTATCCGACCGGCTGTACTTCGCCGCCATCGATCCCGTACTCGGACAGGAAATACACTACATCACGGTGGAGGAGCAGCGTACCCTTGCGGGTTCCGCCTTCCGCGACAACAACGGCAACGGTACCCGCGACGGCGATGAGCCCGGCCTGGCCAATCTGCTCGTCCGCATCGAAGGCACCGGAGAGGAATGGGTCTATACCGACGAAGACGGAAACTTCTCCCTCGCCGTCGAGAACGGAAATACGTACCGGGTGACTTCCACCACCCCCGATTGCTACCTCCAGACTACCGCCACCGATACCTTCACGCTTACCTACCCCGAGGATCAGCATGCGGAAGTAGCCTTCGGCCTGCAACTTCAGGACGGCGCGGCCGACCTAAACGTGTACCTCAGCGCCGGCCGCGTACGCTGCAACACCAAAGTACCCTTCTGGCTTACGGTGCGCAACGACGGTTGTCTGCCGGTGAAGGGAACGACTTCCGTCACCCTACCCGATAACGTCACCTTCGTGTCGGCTTCCCGCGGTACGGTCAGCCAGGAAGGAAACGTATACACCCTGACCTTCGATACCCTTCACCCCGGCGAACTCTACCACAACGTGCTGGAGCTGAAGATGCCGGACGAAACCTTCGCCGGCGACCCCATCGATATTACCGCGAATGCGGTAGGCAATACCGCAAGCGAAGGTGCCGTCACGAGCACACTGGCCTACTCGACCGAACTGCGCTGCGCCGTCGACCCCAACGACAAACAGGTATGGCCCTTCCGCCCGGATGCCAGCAACAGCAACTATACCCAGCGCGACGAGACCCTCCGCTATACCATCCGCTTCCAGAACAACGGCAACGATACCGCCTTCGCCGTCCGCATCGAAGATAAGCTATCCGCCCACCTCGACCTGAACTCCTTCACGCGCATCGACGGCAGCCACCCCTACACCACCCACATGGCGGAGGGCGGCTACCTGACCTTCGACTTCGGCGACATTGAACTGCCCGACAGCACCACCAATCCGGAGGGCAGCCAGGGATTCGTCACCTTCGAAATCCGGCCCGACAGCCTGCTGGCCGACTTCACCCGCATCGAGAACAAGGCAGCCATCTACTTTGATTTCAACCGGCCCGTGATCACCAATACCGTGGTGTCCACCATCGTGAAAGACCTGGACCGCGACCGCGACGGATTCTACTTTTATGAAGACTGCAACGACGACGACCCGACTATCTACCCCAAAGCCCAGGACATCCAGGGCAACGGAATCGACGAAGACTGCAACGGGATCGACGCCACCACGGCCGTCCGGGAGTTACTGCCGGGAACGCTAACGGTATACCCCAATCCGGCCAATCAGTGGCTCCAGTTGGAGTACTCCGAAACCGAAACCCTCCAGGTAACCCTCATCGACGCCACCGGACGCCAGTTGCTACAACAGGAACTGACCGCCGGCAAGCTGCGCCTGAACGTAAGTGACTACCCCAACGGCGTATACGTACTACGGATTCACGACCGCAACGCAGCCGTTACGGTTGCCCGCCGCGTCGTGCTGGGTAGCCGGTAGCGTTTACCAACTGTGGTGTAAGCTCACCTGAAGCTGGTCCTTGCCCCGGTCGCCCGTTGTCTGGCGCATCCACCCCAGTTGGGTACGCAGGTTGTCGCGCAGGCCATAGCCAACGCCCAGATAGGTACGGTTGCGGTCGAAGAACTGTACGCTGCGGCCACCGCCGATATCGCGCTGCCCGTTAATGAACAGTTCGTTGTAGAGCGCCAGATACGCCGTGCCGCGACCGAGTTCGGTATCGTTCAGCGGTACGTTCAGAAATAGGTTGTAACGGTAACGGGTCCGCAGGTCCTGCCCCTCTACCCAACGTTGTTCGTAGCGCAGGCGGTGGGTGAGCAGGAAGCGTCCGCCGATCCGCTGCGGAAACAGCGCCTCCTGGTACACGCGGCTTTCTCCGGTATTCACGTCGCTATCCCCCTGGGTGCCGGTCGTGATGTTAGCGTATCCCAGCGTAAAGGTGATACCGGCATCCGTGGGGGCATACGTTATCCCCGACCGCAGGAGCAGCTGCTCCAGATCGCCCCCCAGATTGAAGTTACGGTACTGCGCGTCCCCCTGAATGCCCCACTGACTATCCTCCCCAAAGGAATGATTGTAAAAGTACATATACCAGGCACCCAGCTGATCATCATTCTGCGCCGACAACGGTAGGACAAACAGCAGGGGCAATACGGTCAAAAGAAAACGCGACATAAAAGGGATTTTTGCCCAAAACGCAGAACCCCCCCGATGGTTTCCTCCTCCACCCCATCAGCCTCAGCAAAGTCCCCCATTTTCCCGAACTTCCCCCCTCAATCCTCCCTCCCCCTCAATCCCTCAATCCTTCCCCCCTCAATCCCTCCTCCCCTCAACCCTTCACCCCCTCCCCCCCATGACCTGGACCCACGCCAACAACAAACTCCACCGCGACTTCGAATTCGCCGACTTCCGCCAGGCCTTCGCCTTCATGACCGAAGTGGCCTTCGCCGCCGAGAAAATGAACCACCACCCCGAGTGGCGCAACGTCTATAACAAGGTTTCCATCGAGCTTACAAGCCACGACGCCGGCAACACGGTCACGGAGCGGGACGAAAAGCTGGCCGCTGCCATCGATCGTATCTTTGCGCGCTATGCGTAACCGTCTTGTTTCTCTGTTGCTGCTATGCTTCACTTTTGCGGGGACGCAGGTGCAGGCCAAATCGGAATATAGCTACGCCTTCACCCCCGAAGCCAGTGCTGTTTACCAGGACATCATGCGGCTGGAGCTCGATTTGGCCGAAACCGGCATTCGGTCGCTACGGGCTACCGATCCCCGCAATTTGGTTGCCTATCACCTGGAGAGTTACATCGACTTTTTCCGGCTCTACCTCTCCGGCGACGAACGGCTGGACGGACAACTCGCCGAGAGATTCGACCGGCGCATCGTGGCCTTGGAAGGCGGCGACGAAACCTCCCCCTACTACAACTATGCACTGGCCGAAGCCCGCCTGCACCGTAGCCTGACCGACCTGCGGTTCGAGCGACACCTCGCGGCATTTCGGAACCTCAATCGGGCGTACAAGAACCTACGCGACAACGCCGAGCGCTTTCCCGATTTCCTGCCTACTTACAAGGACCTGGGATTGCTACACGCCGCCGTGGGGTCTATTCCGCCACAGTTTAAGTGGGGCGTTGAACTGTTTTCGTCCCTGACGGGCACCATCGCCGGGGGGCGGGCGGAACTCAGGCGCGCGCTACAGGACAAGGACGGCCCATTCTACCTGGAGACCCGGGTACTCAACGCCTTCATGGAGCTTCATCTGGCCGACCGGCCTGACCTGGCGTACCGTTCCATAACCGCGCTCAACCTAAAACCGGCGAAGAACAACTTACACTGCTTCATTCTGGCCAGTGTACTCATGCACAACGATCGCAACGGCGAGGCCCTCGTCCTCCTGGAGCGCCAGCGGCGGGGCGGGACGGAAGCAGATTTTCCTTACCTGGACTTTATGCTCGGCCAGGCGAAGTTGCGTAATCTGAATCCGCAAGCGCGCGCTCACTTCCAGTCCTTTCTGTTACGGTACCCCGGGCGTCATTTCCGCGAGGAAGCTCTACAGAAAATCGCCTGGTCTTACTTACTGGAAGGTAACCTGCCGCGGTACCACCGGGCCATGGCCGAGATCGAAGGCGGCAGCCGGGCGGGCGGCGACGAGAGCGCAGTTCGGGAAGCCGCCGCCGCGCATGCCCCCCACTTAGGATTGCTGCGGGCCAGACTTCTCTTCGACGGGGGGTACTTCCTCCGTGCCAGGGCCGAACTAGACGCGATCAATTTAGCTACCCTGAGCCCCGACGAAAAACTGGAATACCGCTACCGGACCGGTCGGGTGCTGGGCGGACTTAAGGACTACGCCGGTGCCCTCTCCTTCTACGAACACACAATTACGACGGGCCGGAACAATCCGGCTTACTACGCCTGCAACGCCGCCCTCCAGGCCGGACTATTAGAAGAAGAAAGGGCGAATTACACCACCGCCAAAAAGTATTTCCAGACCTGTCTAGAAATCTCCCCCGCGGAATACCGCACCGGCCTGCACATGCTCGCCAAGGCAGGGCTGGACCGACTCAGTGGCAAGTAAAAGGCCAAAATCCGCGAAAAAATCTACGCCTTCCGCGTAATCTGCGGTTAGCGTCTCCCACCAGAGGCCGCTCTACTTAACCCCCCCCACCTAAGCCGTTTTCAACCGCGCATCCGCCACCACACCCGGTTTGGTAAGCAGCTCAGGAGTAAGGCTGGCAAAAGTGTACCCAAGTTCGGTAAAGTGCTTCAGAATGCGGGGCAGGATGGCGCGAACGTTCTCCTCGGCCTTCAGGCTGTCGTGCATGACGACGATGCTGCCGGCCTTGGCATTATCAACCACGTTGTCGTAGCAATCCTCGGGAGTCAGCTCGGGATCGAAATCGCCACTTAGCACATCCCACATCACCACCTCATAATGACGCTGTAAAAACTGTGCCTGACTGGGCTTGAGCCGACCGTAGGGGGGACGGAAGAGGGAAGTCTTCAGTTGAACGGCACAGTGGCGCGCATCGTGGAAGTAGGGGACGTTGTCCGTTTTCCACCCGTCGAGGTGATGCATGGTGTGATTGCCTACCGTATGGCCGGCGTCGATGACTTGTTGCAGTACGGTGGGGTAACGGCGCGCATTGTTGCCAACGCAGAAGAAGGTGGCCTTCGCATCGTACTGAGCGAGCTGCTCCAGTACCCAGGGGGTAAGGTGTGGGATGGGCCCGTCATCAAACGTCAGGTAGATGCTGGGCTGCGGACTTTTTGCCTCCACCCGCCAGTGGAAATTGGGGAAGAGTTTCTGGATAACCCTCGGTGTTTTAATCAGGTACATGGCTTTGGTTTCTTGGGGAAATTGGAATGGAGTGTATGGGGTTGTCCAGGATAAAAACGGAGTGGTACTCAACTAAGCTTGACTACCTTTGCCGGTGGGGTTATGGGGAGACCCGCGTGGTCATATTAGAAACGTTTAAATGGCGAATAATGCTGCTCACCTAATAAAGTTTTCCGTAGCCTTCATTTGCTTAATTACAATGTCATGAGTAACGTAAGAGTCAGATTCGCCCCATCCCCCACCGGCGCACTGCACATCGGCGGTCTGAGAACCGCACTGTACAATTACCTATACGCCCGCAAGCAGGAAGGAACCTTTGTCTTACGCATCGAGGATACCGACCAAAAAAGATACGTTCCGGGGGCAGAAGAATACATTCGGGAAGCGCTGAAATGGGCGGGCATCACCCCGGATGAGGGTCCCGAAATCGGAGGTGATTTTGGCCCCTACCGCCAGAGTGAGCGTCAGGACATTTATCGCAAATACACCCAACACCTCGTTGATTCCGGTCATGCATACTATGCCTTCGATACCGAAGAAGAACTCGATCGGCGCCGGGAAACGGAAAAGGAGCAGGGCAACCACAATTTTCGCTACGACGCCTCCACGCGGGGCGATATGCGCAACGGGATCAGCCTGTCGAAGGAAGAAACCGACGGCTTGATTGACGGGGGTACGCCCTACGTCGTCCGCTTGCGGGTGGACCCCGGTCAAATGATTCACATCCAGGACACCGTACGGGGCGACGTGGCCTTCCGTAGCGAGGAAGTGGACGATAAGGTATTGATGAAGGCCGACGGGCTACCCACCTACCACCTGGCCAACGTAGTCGATGATCACCTCATGAAGATCAGTCACGTCATTCGGGGTGAAGAGTGGCTGCCCAGCACTGCCCTCCACGTACTGCTGTACCGTGCCTTCGGCTGGGAAAAAACCATGCCCGCCTTCGCCCACCTGCCCCTGCTCCTCAAGCCCAACGGCAAGGGCAAACTCAGTAAGCGCGACGGACAGGCGCTCGGTTTTCCCGTATTTCCCCTGGACTGGAACGGAGGAGAAGAAAAATTAACGGGGTTCCGGGAAGCCGGTTTCCTACCCCAGGCAATGACCAATTTCCTGGCCTTCCTGGGCTGGAACCCGGGTACCGAACAGGAAATCTTTTCCCTCACCGAGCTCGTAGAAGCCTTCGATCTTGACCGCATCAACAAGAGCGGCGCACAGTACGATTTCGAAAAGGCCAAATGGTACAACCAGCAGTACCTGATCGGCACCCCGGACGAAGCCCTCGCGCCGGCGGTATCGGAAGTGTTCGCCCGTCACGGTCACGGACTCACCCCAGATAGGGCAACCCGCATCGCGCAGCTGCTCAAGGAGCGCGTGCACACCCTCCCGGAATTTTACGAACAGGGACGGTACTTCTGCGAACGCGTCGGCATCACGGACGAAAAGATGGCCCGCAAGAAGTGGAAACCCGAATTACGCCCCACCTTCGAACAGTTGCGCGAACGGCTGGCCACAGTAAAACATTGGAAAGCCCCCGACATCAAAGCCGCCACCGTAGCCTTCATGGAAGAAACCGGCCTTGGATTCGGAGCGGTCCTCCCTATCCTCCGCCTCGCCGTCAGCGGCACTACCAACGGCCCGGATGCCTTCGCCATCCTGGAGACAATAGGTAAGGAAGAAACACTCGCCCGGCTACCGAAGGGTTTCGATGCAATGGACAAACTGAAAGCATAACCCCCAGTCGGCGGACGATCCTCGTGCCTCGGTCGGCCGACGACGCCCCTCGGTCGGCCGACGACGCCCCTCGGTCGGCCGACGACGCCCCTCGGTCGGCCGACGACGCCCCCTCGTCGGCCGACGACGCCCCCTCGTCGGCCGACGCCAAGTTGTCCGCCGAGTCGGGGCTCCCCACCCGGTCGGCGGGTCATAACTGCCATGTGCGGCAGCCAAATGGTACATGGTACATCGTAAACGGTACATTCTCCTATAGTCGGCGGACGATCCTCGTACCTCGGTCGGCCGACGACGCCCCCTCGTCGGCCGACGCCAAGTCGTCCGCCGAGTCGGGGCTCCCCACCCGGTCGGCGGGTCATAACTGCCACGTGCGGTAGCCAAATGGTACATGGTACATCGTAAACGGTACATTGTCAATCCGCCTTTTCTCTCCTAGTAGTCGGCGGACGAGCCTCGTACCTCGGTCGGCCGACGACTGCCCCGAGCGAAGCGAGTGTGCGCCGGCAAATTTTACATTATAAATTTTCAATTGCCCTTCTCAGTCGGCGGACGAGCCTCGTACCTCAGTCGGCCGACGACCGCCTCGAGCGCAGCGAGTGTGCGCCGGCAAATTTTCAATTTCCAATTTGACATTTCAAATTATCTCATCCCCCGACTACGACACCTCCTTCGGATAACACAAAAAGTACTTCGTAAACACCCGCGGCGTAATCCCAAAATCGCTCACGCTCGACATCGGCACCACTTCACCGTGTTTGACGCTCACCATGATTTCCTCCTTCGTAAGGGTGTAAGCACTATTGGTCTCCTTCCCCTGAATGATGAGGTGGGCCGCGGCCTGGCGGGGAACCTGGGTGCTCTGAGCCAGTGCCCTACGGATGCCGTCGACATATTCCTCGGCAAAGGGTTCGTTGCTGAATTCGAGGCGGAAGAGCCGTCGGTTGACCAGGCCGTGGCTGAGGTAAGAGAGCAGGGGATCGGGATGCTGCTGCCAGGCCTTTACGGCGGTGCTAATGTCGGTGTCGTCGAGGGCGGCAAAGCAGTCGAGCAGGTCGTTGCGACGCTCGTAGAAGTCCGACCGGACGATGCGGTGGTTGAGAAAATATGCTAAGGAGGGTGGCGACCAGGGGGTCTGACCGGCGTCGGCAAGTTCGCGGGCCCGGTGCAGGATCAGACGCAGCATCTGCTCGGCCGCAACGACGGTTTTGTGGAGATAAACCTGCCAGTACATGATCCGCCGGCTGGTCAGAAAGCGCTCGACGCTGTAGATGCCCTTTTGCTCGACCACGAGCCGGTCGTCGACCACGTTGAGCATCTTGATGATGCGGTCGTATCCGATCACGCCCTCGGCCACCCCAGTGAAGTAGCTGTCGCGGTTGAGGTAATCGAGGCGGTCCATGTCGAGCTGCCCGCTTACCAGTTGGTGCAGGAAATGCTTCTTGTACTTACCGGTAAACACGCGAATGGCCAGGTCCAGCCGCCCCCGAAATTCTTCGTTGAGGCGCTGCATGAAGAGAAGACTCAACTCCTCGTGGTGTACGTCGATCAGCGTTTTTTCGAGGGTATGGGAAAAGGGCCCGTGGCCGATGTCGTGCAGTAGAATGGCGATCATGACCGCCTCCGCTTCCCGTTTGTTGATCTTTACCCCCTTGCCCTTCAGGCTGATCACGGCTTGTTGCATCAGGTGCAGGGCGCCCAGCGCATGGTGGAAGCGGGTATGCAGTGCGCCGGGATAGACGTAGTGCGTCAGACTTACCTGCTTGATGTTCCGCAACCGTTGGAAGTATGAATGCTCCACCAGATCGAACAGTATCCCGTAGGGTATACTGATGAACCCGTAAACGGGATCGTTGAGTATCTTCTGTTTTTTCTCCATGTGGGCGGGGCCGCGGGTGCAGTGTATAACCTAATTAAGCAATCTACGTTCGGATAATAAAAGCCGTATGCCGCAATCCCTACTCATTCTCCTCTTGCTGGCGGGAGTTTCCCTCCCGGGTCAGGATATTTTGCTCACCGGTTCCCTGGTACAGGACGGCAACGGAGAACCCCTGGGCTTTGCCACGGCTGTCGCGTACAGCGCGGCCGACAGCAGCATGCAGGGCAACGCAACCACGGAAGTGGACGGTAGCTTCACCCTCTCGCTAGGGCCCGGAAGTTACTACCTCGTTTTCCAGTTTCTCGGCTTCGATAATAAGGTGATTCGGGGGATCGAGATAGCTCCGACGGACGGAGCAATCGATGTCGGTACTGTCCGCATGACCCAGAGCGGGCTTGCCCTAGAGACGGTGGAGGTGACCACCGAGCGAAGTCAGATGGTGATGAAGCTCGATAAACGGGTATTCAACGTAGGAAAAGACCTCACGGGTGCCGGGAACACCGCCGCCGATATCCTGAACAACGTACCCTCCGTCAACGTCGACCCGGAAGGGAACGTGAGCCTGCGCGGCAGCAATGGCGTCCGTATTCTGGTCGACGGCAAGCCCTCCGCCATGCTCAGTTCCGGTGACTTGGATGCGCTGCGCCGTATGCAGGGCGACATCATCGAGTCGGTAGAGGTGATCACCAACCCCTCCGCCCGCTACGAAGCCGAAGGGGAGGCCGGGATCATAAATATCATCCTGAAGAAGAACCGGCAGCGGGGCATCAACGGATCCTTCGGGGCCACCGTAGGCTATCCCGACAATCTCGGAGCCAGCTACAGCCTCAACTACCGCCGCGATCAGTTTAACCTCTTCTCCAATTTTGGCATCAGTTACCGCCGCTCACCCGGTGGCGGCACCGACCGACAACAGTTCCTGAACGACGACGGTAGCCTGCTGGCCCGCTACGATAGCGAAACCGACCAAAACCGCGGGGGCATCGGCGGCAATTTTCAGCTCGGTACCGACTGGTTCATCAACGACCACAACCAGCTCACCGGCTCCCTGCTCTACCGCCAGTCAAAGGACGATAACATCGCCACGGTCACCTACCGCGACTTTGGCGAAAGTGGTCAACTGATCTCCACCACCGTGCGCGACACGGAGGAAGACAGCGACAACCAAAACCTGGAATCCTCCCTGAGCTACAAGCGCACCTTCGACGGTAACGAAGATCGGGTGTGGACCATCGACGCCCAGTACATCCTCGACGACGATATCGAACTCTCCGATATTAGTCAAACGACGACTGATCGATCCGGCCCCCTGCTCCAGAAGGCCAGCAATACCGAGTACGAAACCAACCTGCTCCTGCAGACTGACTACGTACACCCCTTCAGCGACAGCCTCAAAATTGAGGGTGGCCTGCGCTCTACCTTCCGCACCATCCGCAATGCCTTCCGGGTGGAGGAGGCCGACGAGAACGGGACCTTCGTCGTCTTTCCCCAGTTCGATGATGAGTTGGAGTACAACGAGAACATCGCCGCGGCCTACTTTATCGGCAACGGAGAATTCGGTCCGCTTGGGGTACAGGTGGGACTGCGCGGGGAGCTCTCCGACGTGACGGCCGCGCTACTCAAATCGGAAGTGACCAACGAGCAGAAGTACTTTAATCTTTTTCCCAGTGCCTCGGTGTCTTACCGCTTCAGTGAGTTGTCGCAGTTTCAGGTCAGTTACAGTCGGCGGTTGAGCAGACCGTTCTTTCGGCTGCTGTTGCCCTTTTCCAACTTCAACAATCCACGCAACAACACCGTCGGCAATCCTACCCTGCGCCCGGAATACACTGACTCCTACGAAGCGGGCATGCTCCGCTACTTACCCCGTGGATCCGTCCTGGCCAGCCTGTACTACCGCTACACCACTGGGGTGATCGAGCGACTCACCCTGCCCGCCGCGGACGGCACCACCATCCGGTTCCCCGTCAACCTGGGTGACCGGAATGCCTACGGCGTGGAGCTCAACGTCAGCTATGACCTGACCGAATGGTGGAAGGTTACGTCCGATTTCAATCTATACACCGCCACGGTGGAGGGTAATTATCAGGAGATCGATTATGCCGTGGACATTACCTCCTGGAACGGCCGCGCCGCGACGACCCTGGATCTCTCCGACCGGCTCCAGACCCAGGTCACCTTCGAGTACGATGCTCCCCAGAACACCCCTCAGGGACGGAACCTGGCCAGCTACGCCCTGGACGTAGGTGCCTCGCTCGACGTGCTCCGGGGCAAAGGCACAATTACCCTCAGTGGCCGTGATCTTTTTAATACCCGCATCAGCCGTACCGTCATCGATCAACCTACCTACCGGTCAGAATCGGATTTTCAGTGGCGGCAGGCCCGTCAGGTCGTGCTTAGCTTCGTGTATCGCCTGAATCAGGAGAAACGGCGCACTGAGAACCCGGATGGGGAGTGATCAACTAGGCTAGCTTCCGGTTGTTATCACTGCACCCGCGGCCCCGCCAACAAGTATGTTGTCCGGAATGACGAACTTTGCGGCCGCAAACCCCAATCGAGAACGATGAATATTGTAATCGCCGGAGCCGGTGACGTGGGCTTCCACCTTGCCGAACTACTGGTAACGGAAAATCAGAACATTGTACTGATCGACAACGACCAGGAAGTGCTCGACTACGCGGGTTCCCACCTCGATGTGCTCACCGTCAGGGGAGACGCGACCAGCCTGTCCACCCTCGAGACCGCAAGGGTCGGTGCCGCCGACCTGCTGCTGGCGGTAACGACCAGCGAGCAGACCAACATGATGTCGGCCATCCTGGCAAAAAAGATGGGTGCCGGCCGGGTGATTGCCCGGGTGGACAACGAGGAATACCTGGAGTGCAACAACGAACAAACGATCTGCTCCCTCGGCATCGATCAGCTCATCAGCCCGCGCCAACTGGCGGCCGTGGAGATCGAGCGGCTCATAAAGAAGTGCTCCTTCACGGACATCTACGAATTTGAAGACGGCAAGCTGTCGTTGGTGGGGATCACCCTCGACACCAACTCGCCGCTGGTCGGGCGCCAACTCGGCGAGATCGAGGGCCTCAACGACCGCAAGGAACTGCAGCTGATCGCCATTCTGCGGGGCCACCAGACGCTCATCCCCCGCGGCCACACCGAGTTGAGGCGCAACGATCACATCTACTTCATCACACGGCCCGAGCACACCAACCTGGTGGAGCGATTCGTGGGCAAAAAGCACGTGAAGGTGACCAACGCCATGATCATGGGCGGTACCGACCTGGCCATTGCTACCGCCCGAAGATTGCAGCACGACTACAGCGTAACGATCGTAGAAAAAGACAAGGCCCGCTGCAAGAGCATCACCGCCCAGCTCGACAACGTGTTAGTGGTGAAGGGCGACTACACCAACTTCGACCTCCTGGAGGAGGAGGGACTGTCGAAAATGGATGCGTTCATGGCCCTTACCGGAAACAGCGAGACCAACATCATCGCCTGCCTGACCGCCCACAACCACGGGGTGTACAAGACCATCGCCCAGGTGGAGAACAAGGAGTACATCCACATCAGTCAGAACATCGGGGTCGACACCCTGATCAACAAAAAGCTGCTGGCGGCGAACAACATTTTCCGCTACATCCGCAAGGGCAACGTGGAGGCCGTTACCAGCCTGCAGGGGGTGGATGCCGAAGTCATCGAGTACGTGATCACTAAGAGCAACCAGCTCACGAAAAAAACGCTCAAGGAGCTTCACTTTCCGGATACGGCCCTCGTGGGGGGCATCATTCGGGGGAATGAAACCATCATTCCTAACGGTGCTTCCCAACTGCAACTCGGCGATCGGGTGATTGTATTCGCCAAGCCGCAGGCCATCCGGCGTCTTGAGCAATTGTTCCGATAGCGGCTTATGCACCAATTGATCAACTTCTGGCCCATCGCCCGTGTGATCAGCGTCCTGTTGCTGATCATCGGAATGATGATGTGGACCGGTATCCCATTCAGCGCGTACTACGGGGAGAGTGTACTGCCACTCCTGTATGCGGGGTTGACGACGATCACGGCGGCCGGGATTCTGTGGCTCACCACCCAGCGCCGCCCGAGCGACGACACCCTCCCCCGCCCCGCCGACGTGAACATTCGTAAGCGGGAGGGCTACCTGATCGTGGCGCTGAGCTGGACGGCCATGGTATCGTTCGGTATGTTACCCTACCTGTACAGCGGCATGCTGCCCGACGTGGTGGATGCCCTCTTCGAGACCGTCTCCGGAATGACCACTACGGGTGCGTCCGTCCTGACCGACATCGAGATCCAGCCCCGCGGACTGCTGTACTGGCGCAGTCTTACCCAGTGGATCGGTGGTATGGGCATCATCGTCCTGACGGTGGCCATTTTCCCCCTGCTGGGGATCGGCGGCATCGAGCTCTTCGCGGCCGAGGCACCGGGACCGACCTCCGACAAGCTCCACCCCCGCATCAGTGAAACCGCTAAACGGCTGTGGTTCATTTACGTCGGACTCACCGTTGCCGAGGGCATCGTGCTGTTCGTGGCGGGAATGAGCCCGTTCGAAGCCATTAACCATGCCCTGACCACCATGGCTACCGGGGGGTTCAGTACGCGCAACGCCAGTGCTGCGGCCTTCCCGCCCCTGATCCAGTACATTCTGATCGTATTCATGTTTTTGGCGGGAGTGAACTACACCGTGCTGTACCTGAGCCTCAAGCGACGCTGGTCGGAAGTATGGCAGAGTGACGAGCTGAAGGCCTATATCGGGCTGGTGGTGGTGGTATCGCTGTTCTTCACCGGGCGCATTTGGTACATCACGGGGGTTCCGCTGGAACAGAGTTTCCGGGATAGTATGTTTCAGGTGGTGAGTCTCGTCACCACTACGGGGTACGTTTCGGCAGATTATACCAGCTGGACGCCCAGCCTTACCATGATCTGCTTCGTGCTGTTGTTTTTAGGGGCATGTGCCGGCTCCACCGCCGGCGGCATTAAGATCATCCGCAACCTCGTATTCTTCAAGAACAGCTTTTTGGAATTTAAACGGATCATTCATCCCCAGGCGATCATTCCCCTGCGGTTGAACGGGCAGATCGTGCCGGGGCGGATCATTACCCACATCTTTAATTTTCTGCTGCTCTACCTAATTCTTTTCGTGATCGGGTCGGTGGTGCTGAGTATGTTGGGATTGGATTTTCAAACCTCCGTGGGGGCCATGGCAACCAGTCTGGGCAACGTAGGTCCCGGCATTGGCGGAGTGGGGCCGGTAGATAACTTTGCCTGGCTGTCCGATCCGGTGAAGCTGTTTCTTAGCTTTGTGATGATCGTGGGCCGCCTCGAGATTTTCACCGTTTTGGTCCTCTTCACGCCCTACTTCTGGCGACTGAACTGACCCGTCCGTCGGACGTAGCAACTATCCCGATATCTCGTGGTTTTTCCTTGATGTATGATCAAATTTGAAAGCTATACTCTCGACAACGGACTCACCGTACTGCTGCACCACGATGAGCAGCGCACGGTGGCTACCGTCAACGTACTGTATAAGGTAGGTAGCCGCAACGATCCACCCCACCGCACGGGCTTCGCCCACCTGTTCGAGCACCTCATGTTTGCCGGCTCCGAGAGTGTTCCCAACTTTGACGATGCCCTCCAGTTGGCCGGTGGCGAGAACAACGCCGTGACCAGCAGCGACTATACCCTCTACTACGATGTCCTCCCGGCCGAGAATCTGGAAACCGCCCTGTGGTTAGAAAGCGACCGGATGCGCAAGCTTCGTTTCAGTGAGCGCTCCCTGGAAAACGAAAAGCGCGTCGTTGTAGAAGAGTTTCGGGAGACCTGCCTCGAACAGCCCTACGGCGATCTGTACCACCACTTTAACTCCCTCATTTACCGCGAACACCCTTACCGGTGGCCGGTGATCGGTCAGGAGATCAGTCACATTCAGGGAGCCACCCTTGCGGAAGTTAAGGAGTTTTACTACCGATATTACCGGCCCGACAACGCGATCCTCTGTATTGCGGGGAAGTTCGATCCGTCTACCGTACGCGACCGCATCGCCCACTGGTTCGGACGCATCCCCGCTTCCGCCCTACCGGAACGCCCGGCCATCACGGCGGAGCCGGAACAGCGCGAACTGCGTCACCTAACGGTCAGGGCCGATGTTCCCAGCCCGGTCATTTACTTACACTTCCGGACGGAGGACCGAATGCATCCCGATTTTCCGGCAACCGATGTGCTCAGTTTTCTTCTCGGCGGCGGCCGATCTTCCTTACTCTACCGACGTCTCGTGCGGGACACGGAACTCTTCGCCGAGGTAAGTGCCGGCATCAACGATAACCTGGAGGCGGGGGGCATCATCGTGGAAGCACGCCCGAGTGAGGACGTAGACTACTCGCTTGCGCGCGAAGCCCTCTTTGCCGCCATCGGTGAAATGATCGAAAAGGGCATCAACCACGAAGAACTGGAGAAGGTGATCAATCAGTTGGAGCAACGCAACCACTACCGGGAAGCCAACATCAGCAGCCGTGCCAATGAGCTCGTGTTCTACGCCCTGCTCGGTGAGCCGGATCTGATCAATACCGAGATGGACCGCTACTTATCGTTAACCGTAGAGGAAATCAACCGGGTGGCCCGTAAGTACCTTGCTCCGACTCGTCGCGCCGAACTCGAATACCTTACTCTGATATCAGAAGCGTAGACCCCGCCTGCCGCTCGATCTGACCATTGTAGAGGCGAATCTCGGCGGACCAGAGGTAAGTGCCCGTATTGGCCGGCTGTCCTCCCGTGTAGCCGTCCCACCCGCGCTGGGCTGAATTCGGCGCGAAATCGGCATCGGACCATACGACTTCTCCCCAGCGGGTATAGACACGGAAGCTCACGACCCGCTCGACCAAACCGGAATTAGCGAAGATGGCTACGTGGTCGTTGTTGCCATCGCCATTGGGACTAAAGACATTGGGTACGTAGAACGGAGTCCGACCATCGACCGCTACGTAGGTGGTAAGGCTATCCGTACAACCGTATATATCCTGCAGGATCAGATCGATGTCCTGAGTGTACGGAGCGGTAAGGGTTGGGTTGGGGCAGGTGGGGCAATCAAACAGTTCGGCGGGTTCCCAGCGGTACGAGAAAATCTGATTTCTCGGCACCTGGTAGTTCAACCGGATGTTGACGTTACCGCCGGCATCCTGTGGGAAGAAAGCAGGTAGGGCAACGTACCGTTGGGCGGCCTTAGGGAAAAAGAATTCCGGCTGTAGAATCTCACAGCCCGCGGCATCCCGGATACTAAGCTGGTAGTAGGTTCCCGGGGTGAGGGTATTCCATAATTCGCCACCGAAGTAGTTGCTGCCGTCGACGCTGTATTCATAGGGCGGGATGCCCCCGTTGGCATTGAGGGAAAGTGGGGGGCGTCGGAGCTGGTCGCAGGTTAGGTCAATGGGTTGGATCGATTCAGGATCACGAATAGGAACGAAGGCCGAATCTACACATCCGAGGGCATCCGTGACCTGGAGGAGGTAGTCCCCGGGGCCCAGTCCGGTAAAAGCCAGGCCATCTACTGCCGAGCTATCCAATTGGTAGGTGTAAGGTTCTACGGTCGGAAGGTGAGTGGCGGAGATCGTACCGTCGTTGCTTCCCGCGCACGTTGGATCGGTGAACGAGGTGTTCAGGACGGGCTGGTAAAAATCCACGCGCAGCCGTTCACTGATTTCAGTGGAGCAGGCACGGTCCGAAACTCCGATGATGTGGTAGTCGCCGCTCCGAGTTACGGGCCAACTGCCCCGGCCCGCGTTGGAAATCAGGACCGTCCGCGGGGCACCGGCATCGATCTGGTACGTCAGCCGAAAGGGGCCGACGCCGGTTAGGTCGGCTACGATTTGCTGCTCTTCTCCCCAACAAGCGGTAAGGTCCTGGGTTGGAAATTCGACGGTGGGTGGGTCGCTTCCCTGGGTTGCCGCACGGCGCGTTTGTACCTCCCCGCAGGCATCCGCGACGCGAACCGAAATGGTGTCGGGTAAAGTTCCGGCGACTACGGGCTCGGCCTCCCGACTTCCGAAGCTCCACTCGTACGTATAGGGCGGAACACCGCCGGCAACGTTGACGGAGAGGGTAGAACCGTTGTCCGGGCAGTAGTAAAAGGTGTCATCCAGTCCGACTTCCAGCGGGGCGGCTTCCCGCACGACGATGCGGACGGAATCGGTGTAACACGCACAGGGAACATCAAGGATCAACCACGCCTCCTCTTCGCCTTCCTGCAGCGTATCGGAGAGGGCGGAGATGGGAATTTCGGCGAACATTTGCCCGGCGGGTATGGTCACGGTGCCCGGGCCGGCGGTGAAATCGGCCGTATCCGTAGCCACGGAGTTATCGCTGAGGCGGTAGTTTATGGTCTGGTCCCGGTCGATTTGGCTATCGGCCCCCCGCACCACGCGCATGGTGGTGGGTGTACAATCTTCGTAAACCACGATGGGCTCATCCTGTCCTCCCTCGCTTTCCAGGCTCACACTCGCACCGAGATCAAAGCTGCCGGCTTCGAGGAACACCGCGGAATCGAAGTTGCTGTCGTTGATGTCGGCCACCAGTAGGCGGATATGGTAAGTTTCACAGACCTGTACCTTTACCGTAGCGGTGAGGATGACGGTCTGTCCGTCGTATTCGATCGATTGGAAACGAGGACCGGTTTCCGTGCTGCCGCCGCAGTTGGCCTGTTGCTTGGTGGCGGCGAACTCGTTGTCGAGGTAGTACTGATTATTGGTGCGGTAGTTGACGTTGTTGATTGAAACGGACTGGCGGGTACCGGGGATAAGGGCGATGTTGACCGCGCTATCGGCGTAGGGCCCCGCGAAACCCGGACCGCTAATAAAAAAGCCGAAGATGTCATTAAACTTAGCCCCTACGAATTCACAGTATTCTTCGGAAGCAAAAACGTAGCGGAAGGTGATGACCGGCTCCAACGGCACGAAGTCGAACTCGATACCGCTGCGGTCGTAAACTGCTCCGGTGGAAACTCGATCAAGGTCGGGGTCGGGGGTCAGTCCGCTCAGTTGTGAACCGGTATTGGTTCGCTTGTTGGGTCCGACGGCATTCTGCACTTTTCCCGTGGAAAGGACGATTCCACGATTGAAACCCACAATGTCTTCCGAGCCCGTAAAGTAGCCGATGCCGTCCGGATTGCTGCCGATCTGTCTGACGTTGAAGATGGTTTCGCACCGATCGGTAGCGAATACTTCCTTCACCAACCGCTCCGCACTATAGCGGGGATCTACCTCCAACGGCGACGCAGAGGATTGAGCGACCACAGCGGTAGTCGTCCAGCACAGCCAGGAAAGGAGTAAAATTCGAAAGATCATCAAGATCGGTTAGCAAGTCGTTAGGGCTTGGAGGTGAACTGCTCTAAGACAAGTCTGGAGTCAAAACCAGTACAAGGCCGATGGTATTGCACGTTTTATACTCTTCCTCCAAAAATTAACGGGATAATTCAATAGTGTCTTGGGTCGGAGGTGCTTATACCAGAACCCTGCCTGGGCTGCTGGTGTTTGTTGGCTTTCACCCTATTGTGACGGCCAGCTGTCTTTCGAATATGTTTGTACTTCTCCTCACCACCGTTATCGTGCTTTTCCTGGCGATGCTATTCGTTAATCTTTACTTCCGCGCTAAGGTAATGCGGGCGTATCGGGTGCTGGTACGAAGTGAGGTAGATTTTACCGCCGCCCAAATCCTTAGTCCCCGGAGAATGGAAGAAGAGGTAGTGCCGGCCTATCCCGGTCAGGCCGGTGCGATCCGTGATTTCGGCAATTACCTGCGCCGTAGCATTCGTATGGCAACGGTACTGCTGCTGCTCATTACGCTCTTTGGGGCCATCCTAATGTGGCACGGACGGTGAGCCTCAGTCGGCAATGGTAAGGGTAAACCCGACACCGTGAATGTTCTCGATTCTGATGCGGGCATCCTTGTTCAAGTACTTGCGCAACCGGCTCACGAAAACATCGAGGCTGCGCCCCAGAAAATAGTCGTTTTCCCCCCAAATTTGCTCGAGTATCTTGCTGCGCTCCAGTACTTTTTCCCGGTTGCGGTTCAGCAGCTGCAGCAGTTCCGCTTCCCGCCGCGTCAACCGCCGGGATTCCTCGCCGTAGGAGAGTTGCAGCTGGGCGGCATCGAAGCGATAGTTGCCGATCTGCCGGGGATCAAAGGTGGGGGTAGCCGGCCGCACCCGGTTGCGCCGCAGGAAGACCTCGATCTTCAGGATCAGCTCCTCGATGCTAAAGGGCTTGGTGATGTAGTCGTCCGCTCCAATGCGTAGGCCGTGCAGTCGGTCCTCTTTGAGGCTTTTCGCCGTTAAAAACAGGATGGGAATGTTCTGATCCCGCTCCCGGATGCGCCGTGCCAGTTCGTAGCCGTCCACTCCCGGCAGCATTACGTCAAATAGGCACAGGTCGAAACTCAGTCTACCCTCCTCGATCAGCGTGGCGGCGGCAGTGCCCGACTCCAGGTGCGTCACCGCAAAGCCGTTCAACTCCAGGTTGTCCCGGGTGACGAAACCAAGGCTTTCGTCGTCTTCGACGTACAGTAAGCTGGCTTTACTCATGCGGTTACGGCTTCGGAGGTGGTGGATAGCGGGATGCGCAGGTGCAGTGTTGTACCACGACCGAGCTTACTCTCGACCCGAATGTTCCACCGGTGCGCGCGGCAGATTTGGTTCACATAGTAAAGGCCGAGACCAAAGCCCTTCACGTCGTGCACGTCGCCGGTGGGCACCCGGTAAAATTTTTCGAAGAGGCGGTCCTGGTGTTCGGGCGCGATCCCCGGCCCGTCGTCGCTGACGGCCAGGTGGAGGTGCCCCCGGGAAATGCGGCCGACCACGGCAATGTGGGGGGTTTCCCCACCGTACTTGATCGCGTTGTCCAGCAAATTGTGTAGGATGTTTGCCAGGTGCAGGGGGTCGGCGTGGAGGGGAATCGGGCGATCGGGCAGTTGCCAGGTAAGGTGACCGTCGCGCTCCTCGGTACGCGCCCGGGCACTGCTGAGCAAGGGCGGCAGGAGCTCCTGAAGATCGATCTGCTCCCGTTGCACGTCGAAGCTGCCCTTTTCGATGCGGGCGATCTGCAGCACTTTCTCTACCTGCTCGTTTAATCTTTCGTACTGATCGTAAATCAGCTGGGCGTAGCGCGCAAGCCGTGCGTCACTGGCGACATACGGGTCGCGGGCAATTACGTCCGCCGCAATCCGGATCGTCGATAACGGCGTCTTAAACTCGTGGGTCATATTGTCGATGAACTCCTTTTGCATGCCCGCCAGCCGGCGCTGACGCAAAATGACGATCATGGAGTAAATGAAAAATACGACGGTGAGAATCAGGATCACCGACAGAAAGATCACCAGCTGCATTTTTTGCCAGATGTAGCCGATGCGGGTGGGAAACTTCACGCCGAAATAGTACAGGAGGCTTTCGTCGGGCGGCAGGTAGCTGCCCGCTACCGGACCGTCGTCGGGTAGCTGAGGGGTGTCGGCGTAGCAGTATCCGCCGTAGGCCATTTCATTGGTGGAACAGTCGAAGATGGCATATTCGAAGTCGATGTCGAGATTGAGCCGCTGTAGCTCCTGCTGCATCAGGTACTCCAGCCGTTGGGCGTCGATCTCGCTTTCCGTATTGACAATGAAGTAGTTGCTGCTGCGCTGCCGTACGATGTCGCGTTTCGGCAGGTCCGCCTTGTTTTCCGCGGCTAACTGACGGGCCACGCCGTAGAGGGCCAGCTGTGCCTTCTGGCTGAACTCGGTGTCGTTAAGGTTCCAGGTAGTAGCTACCCAGTAGGTCTGCATGCCCACAATGCCGAAGATGGCCACTACGCCCAGCGCGATCACCCGCCTTATGATGTGTTTGCCCATGGAATAAGTAACAACGCATGCAGAAAAAGATACGGTATCCCTTCCGGCTCAGTCGATCAGCGGACGGGTAGCGGAGGAGGGGAAGTTCGTCCAGCCGAATCGGTCGAGGTTGGCTGCGGCGGCTTCGCCGTCGAAGATGACGAAGCGGTAGCGGGAGACGTAACTACCCCCCGGAGGGATAAAAAAGCCGGCCTCCACTACCGGCGTAACCGAAAGATAGGGCATCTCGGGATGAACGCGAACGAACTGTGGAGAGCGGAAATTTTCGGGATGGGAAAACACGGCCAGTCCGGCCGTACCGTCCTCATCGCTACCGTCTAGGGGCCCGTATATCGCCGTCCACGCCGGGCGGGTATGGTTGGCGGCCGCCCGATCGGCACCGGCGTCGGTAAGGAAGCTGGCCGGTGCGCGGTACATGAGCGAGTCAGACTCATTCCACTCCGCACTGCCCCGCACGCCGAGGCCGCCGTAGCTGTACTTATTGAGGAAAAGGGTGTCGTCCGTGATGTTGGTCTGTTCGCTGCGCAGGTCCCATACGTAGGGGGAGGTGCTGTCGTAGACGCGTATGTGCCAGTCTTCTTGTAAAATCGGACCGTATTTACTGCTGACCTGCTGCAACCGTGCGCGGAAGCCGATCATATCCGCCGAATCAATGGTTTCGAGGAGGGCCACGTGCCGCGCAGTGCCGGTTCGGTCTTGCTGGTTCCAGAAGTCGATGTCCTCTCCCCGGAAGTCGGTACTGGTCCAGGCCATAAAAATGCCGTGCTGGTGGGAGTGGCCCACGGGAAAGGCATCGGTGATGAGGCGTCCGGCGGGGCTGTAAACCGGATCGATGAACCCGCTGCGGCTGTAATAGGCCGGGAGCGTATCTCCGTCTACCGGCTCCTCGAGCTGCTCGGCGAGTTGGTAACTGAGTACCGGTCGCCCGGCCATGGTGATCCGCAGTTCGGTATCGTTTACCTGAATGCGGGGCGGCGGCGGATCCGTTTGGCAGGATGCCATTAGGAGGTTTACCGCTATGCCCAACCAAATCACTGACTTCATCCGTTATCTTTGCTCCTGACCCTAAAGTACGATTCCCATGGAAGATGCCACGCCCCCCTGCCCCATTCCCCGCTGGCAACTGCTTAAGCAGGAACTGAAGAACGTGGGTCCGGAGGAATTTGATCGCCTGCGGGAAGCGGCCACCCCCGGCACGGTGATCGACGTACGCAATGAACAAGAATACGCCGGACACCACCTGGAGGGAGCGGTAAACCTGAACTACCTCGGCCCGGATTTTCTCGAACAGATCGACCGGCTCGATCGGGAGCAAACCTACCTCGTCTACTGCCGCAGCGGTCGGCGCAGCGTAAGGGCCTGCACCCTGATGCGGAATGCGGGCATTGACAAACTGGTCCACCTCGATGGTGGCATAAACGCTTACTCGTGATTACCCGACTGCTCTGCACTTTGCCCTTACTTATGCTTCTCGTAGAGGCTTGCGGTCAGGCTAACACAGCACCCGCGTCCCCGCCCCCCGCTACTGCCTACTCCAATGTATCGGTTGATGAATTTCGCCAACGGATGGGGGAAGAAGACGTCGTACTGCTCGACGTGCGCACGCCCGGAGAGGTGAGCCAGGGGAAAATACCGGGAGCCGTGGAAATGGATTTTCGGGACCCCGATTTCCGGCAACGGATTGAAAGCCTGGACAAGGACCGCACCTACCTCGTGTACTGCGCGGTGGGTGGCCGCAGCAGCCAGACCTGTGAAATGATGTCGGAGGCTGGGTTTGCACGACTGTACAACCTGGAGGGGGGATACACGGCCTGGAAGGGGCGGTAAACGAAACATTGGCCCGCCATTGCCTGCTTTAATAAGAAAGCAAAATTTATGGAAGACTGGCTCAATGTATCCTGGTCCCTGCTGCTGGAAACGATCGCCTCCGTATTCTTCATTTTTACCGCTATCGTGGTCCTGGTGCGCATCTCCGGACTGCGGACCTTTGCAAAAATGTCAAGCTTCGACTTCGCTTCGACCATTGCCATCGGGTCCATCCTGGCCTCTGTAGTTATGAACAGCGACACCTCCCTGGTGAAGGGGGTAGTAGCCCTGGGCACCATCATGTTGTTTCAGCAGATCTTTGCCGGACTAAAGATTCGCTGGGATACCTTCCAGCAGATCTCCGAAAACAGTCCGACCCTACTGATGGACGGCACCACTTTCTTGCACGACAACATGAAGAAAACCGGCGTGAGCCGCTCCGACATCATTGCCAAACTGCGGGAAGCTAACGTGATCCGGCTCGAGCAGGTGAAGGCCGTCGTGCTGGAGACGACCGGTGATATTTCCGTCCTGCACCAGGAAGTAGGGGGAGGAGAACTGGAGGAGCTGCTGCTCGAGGGCGTGGTGCGCTAGTTGCTACCTTCGCGGCATGGCTGAATACCGGATCAAAGAAAATACCGACTGGGAAGAATGGCACGGCGTACTGGACATGGTGTACGCGGGCAATCCGCAGTACGTTTATCCCCTGCGCAGCGACATCGAGGGCATCCTGAGTGAAAAGAATGCCGCCCACACCGGAGATAACCTTCGTCGGTGGGTAGCGATGGACGGCAACCGGGCGGTGGGGCGGATTGCGGCCTTCATCGACGTCGAACGCAACAAGGAGCTGGACCTGCCCTCCGGGGGAATAGGGTTCTTTGAATCGGTCGAGGATGCTGACATGGCCCGATTACTGCTTACCACCGCGGAAACCTGGTTGCGCGACAGGGGCATGCAGGCGGTAGACGGGCCGATCAACTTCGGCGAGCGCGATAAATTTTGGGGACTGTTAGTCAAGGGTTGGTACCGGCCCATCTACCAGGAAACCTACAATCCGCCGTACTACCAGACCTTCTTTGAGGAAAACGGCTACCAAGCCCACGAGCAGTGCCTGACGATGCGGGGGGTGGTGTCGGAGTTTCCGGGCGAGCGGCTCGGCAAGCTGGCCGCGCGCGTGCGGGACCGCTACGGCCTGTATACCAAACAACTCGACCGGAAGAACTTAAAGCAAGGGGCCGCCGATTTTGCCGAGGCCTACAATGCCGCCTTTAATCACTGGCCCTACTTCAAGCCACTGACCGGAGACGACATCTACCCCACCTTCCAGCAGATGAAGCCCATTATGGACCCCCACCTCACCTGCATCGCCTACAACAAGGATGGGCGGCCCATCGGCCTGGCCGGGCTCATCCCCGACATCAACTGTTTCCTGGGGGGCGTAAATGGAAAACTGAACTGGCTCGGGCTACCAAAATTCCTTTACCGCCTGAAATTTCAGAAGCAACCCCGCAATTGCAAGGGCATCGCCTTCGGTATCGCCAAGGATTACCAGCGGCAGGGCGTATATCCTCTCATGGTCGATGCCATGTTCCAGAGCGGCGACCGCCACACCAGCCGCACCTACCGCTACGTGGATATGGCGACCATCCGCGGCCACAACAAACTCATGGTCGACACCTGCCGGCAAATGAATACCGAGATCCACCGGGTCCACTTGGCCTACCGCAAGGCCCTGGCGGCGGATGCCAGCTGGGAGCCCTTTGAAATGATGGACGTGAGCGAAGTAGGAATGGGGGAGTACAAAAAGGCTTAACGGGGCGAGCACCTCAGCCAATCCGCGAAAATCCGCGAACCAAATCCACGCGCAATCTGCGGTAAAAAAAACAAGCACGTACCCAACGTTCTCCACACAACAAAGCCGTTATCCACAGCCTTTTCCACAACAAATTGTTTAAAAACTCCGTATCTTTGTATTCTGATGGCGAAGGACAAAAAGATGGAACGGCGGAACTACAACGGCAACGGCAGCACGGCCACGGCCTACAGTAATCGGAGCAGGCTGGAGGAGGCGAATCTACCCGCTTATAGCAAGTTGCCCCCTCAGGCACCCGACCTGGAGGAGGCCATTCTTTCGGCCATCCTGATCGAACGGGAGGCCATGACTAAGGTGCTGGACATCATCTCCGCCGACTCGTTCTACAAGCCCGCCCACCAGGCGATCTACCGCAGCATGCGGCGGCTCTTCGAGCGGAGCCAGCCCATCGATCTGCTGATGGTCATGGAAGACCTGCGCAAGCACGAGGAGCTCGAAGTCGTCGGGGGAGCAGCCTACCTGGCCCAACTTACAAGCAAGGTGACCAGCTCGGCCAACATCGAGTACCACGCCCGGATCGTTACGGAGAAGTTCATCCAGCGCGAGCTGATCCGCACGAGCACCGAAATCATCAAGGACGCCTACGAAGACGGCACCGACGTACTTGACCTGCTCGATAAGGCCGGGAACTTCGTTTTTGAGATCACCGAGCGCAACATGGGCAAACAGGTGGCCGATATGGGTACCCTGGCCAATCAGCTGATGGACCAGCTCACCATGCTCCGCGAAAAAGAAGACGGCCTCACCGGAATTCCCACCGGCTTTACGGAGCTGGATCGCCTTACCTCCGGACTCCAATCCTCCGACCTCATCATCGTCGCGGCCCGCCCGGCGATGGGTAAGACGAGTTTCGTCCTCTCCATGGCCCGCAATGCCGCCGCAGAATTTGGCCACGGGGTAGCCATCTTCAGCCTGGAGATGAGCGCCGCCCAGCTGGCCGGCCGTATCTTCAGTCAGGACGCCGAGGTCAACGGCCAGAAAATGCGGAACGGTAAGTTCGACGACGATGAGTGGGTCCGCCTGGTTGAGGCCATGAACCGCATCGGCGAGGCCCCGATCTACATCGACGACACGGCCGGCATCAACGTCTTCGAACTCCGCGCCAAGTGCCGCCGCCTCAAGCTTGAAAAGGGCATCAGCATGGTGATCATCGACTACCTGCAGCTGATGTCGGGCACCGGAGAAGCCAACAAGGGCGGCAACCGCGAACAGGAGGTATCGGCCATCAGCCGCGCCCTCAAGGGACTAGCCAAGGAGCTGGAAGTGCCGGTGATCGCCCTCTCCCAGCTGAGCCGGGCGGTGGAGACCCGTGGTGGAGATAAACGCCCGCAGCTCAGTGACTTACGCGAATCGGGTTGCCTTACGGGAGACACGCTGGTGACGCTTGCCGGAGATGGTCGGCGTATACCCATCCGCGAATTGGTACAGAAACACCCCCGGGGTGGTTTTCGGGTGTGGGCTTCGAATGAACAGCATCAGTTGGTTCCCGCGATGGTCACCGCAGCCTTCTCTACGGGAACTAAAATGACTTACCGGCTACGTACGGGCCTGGGGCGGACCATCCGCGCGACGGCTAATCACAAATTCCTGACGGTAGATGGTTGGAAACGGCTGGATGAGCTATCCGTTGGTGACCACTTAGCAACTCCCCGCTGCATTCCAAATATCGGACAACCACCCAGCGAGCGCACGGAGGCAGAGTTGGCGCTGCTTGGCCATTTGATTGGCGACGGTTGTACGCTACCTCGACATTGCATTCAGTACACCACGCGCGAGCGCGATCTGGCCGAGCAAGTAGCGGAATTGGCTACCACCCGGCAAATGCAGGCCGAACTGGAAATGAGTTACTGTGGTACGGCTCTCTATAAGTCCAACCTCAGTCGAGAGCGTGCATCGACGGTAGCCGCTGTCACCAATTGCGGAGAATTAGCCGATTTGGCCAGTAGCGATCTGTTCTGGGACTCCATCGTCAGTATAGAAGAGGCTGGTATGGAGGAGGTATTCGACCTAACCGTACCTGGGCCCCATAACTTTGTAGCTAACGACGTGGTCGTTCATAATTCAATCGAGCAGGACGCCGATATGGTCATGTTCCTCTACCGGCCGGAATACTACAAGATCACCGAAGACGAGCAGGGAAACAGCCTGGCCGGCATCGCCGAAATCATCATCGGGAAGAACCGCCACGGAGAGGCTAAGGACATACGCCTGCGCTTCGACAGCGACTTCGCCCGCTTCAGCGATCTCGACGACCCCGACTTCGATCTACTGCCCTCGGGAGCGATCACCGGCGGACAACCCCAGCAGCCCTACGGCGGGGGCACCCTGCCGAGTAAGATGAATACCGACGACGACATTCCATTCTAGCCTTCTAGGCAGTTTGCTATCTTACCGGGACCAACACGCTCCTCCCGGCATGCAAACCTATTACGACTTCCTTGACTTCCTCGGCACGCTCTCCGTTGAACAAACCCTATGGTTAGCCATCTTCGGGCTGCTGATCCTAACCATCGGAATTTGCCTTGGCTGGCTCATACAACGACGGAAAACCAGTAAAATCCGGCAGTCGCTTTCGGCTACTAAGCGAGAAATGGAAACTTACCGGGAACGCGTTACCTCCACCGACGAAGAGCAAAAGGCCCTGGCCCGCGAACTCGTCAATCTCACTACGGAAAAGGACGATATCCTCGTTCACCTTAGGGAGGTACAGCACCGCAACGGATCCCTCGGAAACGACCTCCAACTATTTCGTGCTGACAACGACCGGCTGACCGCCACCAACCAGAGCTACGCCACCACCATCGAGGACCTGAACGACCAGATCATCGGACTCAAAACCCGCAACGAGCAGTTACTGGGCGGGGGCGCAGGTGCAGCCACCGATTCAGTAGAGCAACGCCTGCGGGCCCTGGAAATCCGGGTAGCCAGCCTTGCCAAAACGGAGCCGACCGCGCTGCCACCCATCAATACCGGTGAGCCGACCCATCAGGTTCGCATCGGAGAATCGCTGGCGGATGTAAGCGAACCGGAAGCCGCGGACTTTACCCGAATCTCCGGTATCGACAACCGGGTATCGCGCGCACTCCGGGATGCAGGCATTCAATCCTGGACTGCCCTGGCAAATACTCCAACCGAAGAGATCGGAGCGATTCTTTACCAAGCGGATCTGGACGATGCGACTTACGATATTGCCGACTGGCAGATCGAGTCCGCCCGTATAGCCGGTGAGACTAAACTATCGGTATAGGATGCACGTCAATACAAGGTCGAAGCAGCCGTACCCCTATGTCCGATTCACAGCTCTGGTTCCTGGAGAACATCAATCTCCAGTTCGTTTTTTGTCCCAAGAAGGTTGACCGGGGTGATCTGGAGACGGTGGATCACCTCTCCTTTGCCGCACACCAGTACGTGTACCTACCCGAAGAACCTGCCCAGAAGATCTACCTGATCAACGGTGGCCGCATTAAGATCGGCACCTACGGCGAAGACGGAAAGGAGATCACGAAGGCAATACTCACGACGGGCGAAGTTTTCGGTGAAATGGCCCTGATCGGTCAGGAAAGCCGGCGGGATTTTGCCTACGCCCTCGAGGACACCGACCTCTGCGTACTCGAAAAAGGGGACCTCCATAAGATGTTCCGGGAGCGGGGTGAACTGCAAACCTACTTTCTCCAACTCATCGGAAATCGTACCCTGCGCCTGGAAAAGCGCCTGGAAAACCTGATGTTCAAATCGAGCCGAACCCGAATCACGGATTTCCTCCGGGAACTGATCGACACCCGGGGACGCAAGGTAGGCTACGAGCACGAGGTCAGGAATATGCTTACCCATAAGGAGATCGCCGACCTGACCGGCACGAGCCGGCAGACCGTAAACAGCGTACTCAACGAACTCCGCCGCGACGAGGTTATTTCGTTCGACCGCAAGCGGATGCTCGTCCGCGACCTCGATCGCTTACAGTAAGCTACCGGAGAACGGAAATGTCACCCCGGTACAGGAGGGTTACCCCATCCAGAAAAACTACCTCTATGGTGTAGACAAATACGCCCGGATCAACCCGGTCGCCACTAGCCGAAAATCCATCCCACAGCAGCGTACCGTCGAGACAATTGGCCGGAATGTTGGACAATTCGTGGACTAATCCGCCCCAGCGGTTGAAAATATTGACCCGGGTAATACCCACTACGCCCTGGCAGGCGTAAATGCGGAAATCATCGTTGCGGCCATCCTGATTGGGACTGAAGACATTGGGGATGTAGACGTTCCGGTTGGCGTCTACCTCAACGTAAATATCAGCCAACGCCTCACAACCGTTCTGATTGGTGACCGTAAGGGTATAGTCCTGGCTTCTTATGGGAAACACGAAGGGATCACGAATGGTGTCGGAAGACAAAGAATCCGGTGGTGTCCACTGGTAAGTGTACATATCATTAGCAGGACTAATGAGGGGGTTCAGCTGACGGAGGCGGTCTCCGAGTTCGACCGTGATCCGTTCGGGCAGGTCGATGATGATTTCCGGAGGCTGCGGAACACTGAAGCTGTCCTGGGCGGTACAACCTACGGAGTCGTACACGGTGACCACAACTTCGCCCGCGAAGGTGGTGCCGGGCTGATCGGCTGGGAAGAGGAAGCCATCTTCATTCAACGTGAAGGTAAAGTCGCTAAGACTCGATGATTGACCACCAAAGGCCGTATCGAGGCTGATAGTGGTCGTCTCCCCGAAACAGAGGGGGGGGATGATGTCTTCTACCGTAAAGAAGATCGGGCTTGGCTCCAGAATGGTGTATTGCAGGCTGTCTTGGCAGCCCTCAACATCGGTAACGGTAACCCCGTAGGTTCCCGGAGCCAGATTATCGGCAATCTCGTCGTCGTTGTCAGTGACGTTGTCCGACCAGGTATAGGGATTGTCGCCGAGCGGGTTGTTATTAGTGCTGGCCAGGAACACGGCTAGCGTTCCGTCCTCGTCGCCCGTACAGGTAACCCGGGGCGTGGTCAATGAAGGATCGATTTGCAGCACCAGCGGGTCCGGCTCCCCCACGACAACCTGTACCGTGTCGGGCGAACAACCCCTGGTATCGGTGATCACTAGAGGATAAACACCAGCCTGCACGTTGTTGATCGTGCCGGAGGTTTCCGTTCGATCGATCCAGTCAAAGGTGTAACCCGGTGTGCCCCCGGTAACGGATACGGTGGCCGCGCCGTTGGTTTCCCCATTGCAACTGGCGTCCCGAATATCCTGGGTGACTTCGAAGTTTTCCGGACTGTCGATGGTGTCGGTAAATACCTGCGGGCAAGTACCGTCCGTGACCGTCACGGAGATCGGCCCGCGAACCAGGTCGGTCAGGGTCGAACTGGACTGATTGAGGATGGTATCGCCCGTCGACCAGTAAAAGTCGAACGTGCCGGTAGTACCGTCGGAGAAGCGGGCAGTAAAGGTGGCCGTACCATCGGCGGTCGTTTCGTCCGGGCAGCTGACGTCTTCGGTCGTGAAATCACCCGTAATGCCTACGGGGTCGTTGATGACGAAGGTGGTATCGAAGAAGGGCTGACAGGCATTCGCATCGGAAATGGTGACGCTGTAAGTGCCGGCGGCAAGGTTGTTGATGTTGTTGGATCGGGTGGGGTTGCCACTGGTGTTATTCGACCAGAGGTAGTTGTAGGTTCCATCCGAGTTGGGTGTGCCACCGGTGGGCGTGACGAAGATGCTGCCGTTATCGTCTCCGAGACAGGTCGGATCGATGGTCGTGAAGGTGTCGAGTTGGACCAGTCCGGGACTCGCTACCTGTCCGAATCCGTAGGAAATACACTCGTTCGATAGAGAAATCTCAACGACATAAGCACCCACCGTCAGATCGGCGCTGGTCGTGCGCCCGATGTCGACCTGCTCGCCGAGGGAGTTGTCGGGGTTAAGGCGGTACCAGGTGTAACCCGTGATGGTGATCGAATCACCGGGCGGGGGAGAGGCTACTACGGTCAATTGGCCGTCGCTGTCATCCGGACAGGAAACGAAGTCCGTGACGATGGGCTGAATGATCGCGGTCGGGGGAGAAAATATCTGAAAGGCAGAGGTGTCGACACAACCGTTCGCATCGGTGACGATGACCACGTAATTCGTATCGGGCTGCAGGTCACCGATGTTATTCAGGTTACTCAGGGTGGTGGAGTCGAAGGTCATGGTAGTATCCGTCGGGGAGGGGATGCTGTCGTTGACGAAGCGGAAGGTATAGGGTGCCGTTCCTCCACTTACGTTGACGGTAGCCGTTCCGGCCTGATCGGGGCAACCAACGTCGGTCGTGACCACATCGAGCTCCAGCAACTCCGGTTCACTGATGGTGACGCGTTCTTGCACCTCACACCCCTGCGGATCGCTGTCGCGCAGCACGGCGATATAGGTACCGGGGGACAGGTTTTCAAAAGTTACGCGGGAAGCATTCCCGGGAGGGACATTGGAGAAGGGTCGGGCGGTAGTCCCATCCTCGTTGAGCAGACCGGCCCGGAACGGCAGGGTAGCCGGAGATCCCGTTGCACTGCCACCGATCGAAATGCTGCCGTCCGTATCACCGAAACAGCTCACGTTTGTGGAATCGGTAGAGATCACCAGAATCTTAGCGGCCGCAACCGAGAAGGAACGGGAATTCGAGCAGCCGTTGAGGTCGGTGACGGTCACGCTGTAGTCGCCGGGGTTTAGGTTGGTACGGTTAGACTCAGCGGCAGACTCCGTAAATCCATCGGACCAGGTAAAACTGTAGTTTCCGTTGTCCCGGACTCCTCCCGACACCCGGACACGGATCGCTCCATCCTCGGAGCCGCTACACGTAGCATCGCTGGTGGTAGACTGGCTCACGTCAATAAACAGCGCATTGGGTTGGTCGAGGGTCACGCTGCTTGTGCGGGTACAACCGGAGGCGATGTCCGTCACGGTAACCGAATAAGTTCCATCCGATAGTCCCGAAATGGTGTCCGTAGCGGCTCCCGTATTCCACGCAATGCGGTAGCCCATACTATTAGGGTCGTCGACGGGAGTAGCATTTTCGGAGATGGATACCACCAGTATGCCGTTGTTGTCGCCGTTGCAGAGGGGGCGTTGTACGACCTGAATGGACGCTCCGAAGGAGACGCCCTCTACGACCTGTATTTCCTGGGTGACGTCTTCACCCAGCGCATCCGTGACGGTCACGTCGTAGAAGCCGGCAACGAGGTCGCTAAAGGTGGCCGTTCCCCCCTCGGTAGCGATCGTTTGAGTAGGGCCGTTGGTAGCGGGCGGTGGAATGGTCCGGCGGTAGGTCGCGGTGTATGGTGCCAGTCCACCATTCACGGTGATTGTGATGCTTCCGTCGTCCTCGCCGGGACAGCTCACGCTGTCTACCACCGCCGTGAAGGTGGGTGCCGCTCCGCCGGTTGTTACACAGGCACCCGTATGGGTGACGGTCATGCCGACAAAATCGCAACTCACTTGGTCGGTGATGCTGATTGCATAGTCGCCAGGCACGGGAGTCGTATAGTTCACTACGTCTCCGTGACGGTAGGCGCCGCTGGGCCGGTCCAGGGAGGCGGTTTGATTGGTTGCGGTGTTGCGAATGCTTATAGTATAGTCGCCCGTACCCCGCAGTTCGCTTATCCCGCCTTCGATACGGAAGCTGCCGGCGCAGGTCGTGCTGCTCTGGGTGGCCTCGCTGGCAGTAACGGAATTCAGGAAGCCTACGGTGAAGGTCTGGTTTAGGTCTACGACGGTACACTGGCTGGGGTCGGAACCGCCGGTAGTGCCCTCAAAACGGAATTCCTGATTGCTCGTATCGAAAGAATCGACGGTGATGGGCGCAAAGTATAGTACGGTGGGTCCACCGAAAAGGGTGGTGATTCCGTCAGTTCGGTTCCGGACAGTAAGATTGTAATCCCTGGAAAAGTAGTCTACGGGGGGCGCAATCGCCAAGTCACCATTGTACTGCGGGGTCCCCAAGTCCGGATTGCAGGGGTCGCTGTTGATGTCATTGACCAGGGGGCCAGTAGCGGAAGGCATGCAATCATATACCGCATACCCAACTCCGCCTCGGGTGGCAGGATTCGGGTCGCCACTCAGGTCTGCGCTGTTTGCCCGGTGATTTACCAACAGCTCATCACCCATGCACATCCAGATGGTGTCGGGCTTGCTAGCAAAGGCCAGCGACCCACCTGGAGCCACGCCGCTAAAACTACTGCTGCTTACGCTTACGTTCGTGAAGCCGTCAATCGTGCCCGGATTGCTGGTACAGGCGGCTTTTGCCAGGCTGGACGACTTCGTAACAACATCTCCTTTTGTCAGGGGAAACAGGTCAAATCCTTGTGCCCGCAGCCCCGCAGATCCCAGCAATAATAGACTAGCAAAGAACAAAGTGCGTGTAACCAAGCAATTACGCATACATGTGAAGTTCATAAACACGGGATAGGGTTCCCGCCCGGGACGCGCCCTGCGGGGATAACTTCGAACGAACGTTGGGCGGGTTCATTTCATTGCCCCGACAGCTATCGGGACGCCCTGCCCATTGCCGTTACGTCTAGAACATGACGCCCAGCAGGATAACAATGGAATTTACCCTGCCCTTGCTGTCGTCTTTAGCTGGACTGCGACCCGTACGGGTCAGGCTGGTCTTGTTGTCGCGGGTCAGGTCGAGGAAACCCGACTGAAAGCCGATGCCGCCCACAATGGAAGTCTGGGTTGAGACGGAATACTCTGCGCCACCCATAAAGCCCCACGACAGGTTGAGGGCGTTCACTTCCTTACCGATGCCGAAGTTCTCGTCCGAACCGATGAAACTGGCATTTTCAATGCTGCCCTTCGCATTGGTCACGATGCCCAGGTTGAGGGACGGCCGGACGAAGTAGCGCATGTATCCAAATTCACGGGTACGCATGGTCAGGCCGAGGGGAATCTCCACAAACTGAATCTTATAATCGAAGGTCTTGCCGCTTAACTGAGCGGGCGTCGGTGCGGTTACCAGCGTTTCCGCTAGCGACTCATTCCAAATGTCGACCTCCGTAAACTGCTCGTCGTACCGCAGCGCACCGCCGGATCCGAAGTGGATGTTGAGGCCGGTATGAATGCTGTAATTGTCCTGAAAATAATATTCGGCCATCAGTCCGAGCTTCAGGCCTAGGTTGGTGCCGTCGCCCTCGATGAGGTTGTTGTCGGTGCCCATATAACTGAAGGTCGGGCTGAGCTGAAAGCCAAACTGAATGGGATTGATCTGGGCAGAAGCGCTGAGCGAGCCCAACAAGAGGGCACAGGTGAGGAGTAGAGGAGATTTCATTCGGAAATAATTGGGTTCATGGATCGTTGTCAAACGAGCCGGCGGTGCCGGTGTTTAGCCAACAATGAAAGAAAGCAGACAGTTAACCCTCCTCCTCCCGATCATATTGCTGATCCTCGGGTCCTGCACCCCGGATGAGCCGCCCCCGCCCGATGTGAGCAACATCGACGTACCACTCACCGTACTGCGCTTCGACCAGGCTTTGCCGAATGTAGATACCGCGCAGCTGACCACCGAACTCCAACGATTGGATACTGAATTCGGCACCTTTACGGACGCGTTTTTCACCCACCTGGTGCCGGTGCGGCGGGGCGACTTCAGCCCGGCGGAGGGCCAGAATGTCCTGCGTGCCTACCTCGCCTACCCCCTTACCCACGTCGTCGACTCCTTGGTCCAACAGCACTTTGGGGCGGGGCCGCAGGTGCAAGCTATGGCGGAAGAGCTGCGCCAATCTCTCCGGTACTATCGCCACTACTTACCCGAAGCGCCCCTGCCGGACACCCTAGTGACCTACAGCACCCACTTCGAACTGGCCGGTTTCCTCTACGGCGACGGACAGCTGGCGGCAGGACTGGATTTCTTCCTCGGACCCGACTTCGACTACCAGCAAGTAAATCCGGAAGAGCCCATCTTCTCGGACTACCTTGCCCAGAGCTACACTCCGGCTCACTTCACCGGCAAAATGCTGCGTATCCTCATCGAGGACCACTTCCCCGCCCCCCGCAGCGGTCGCCTCATCGACTACCTGGTCTACGAAGGCAAAAAACTTTACCTGCTCGAACTCCTCCTACCGGAAACCCCGGATCACGTAGTCTACGAGGTCACCACGGACGGAATGGAATGGCTTCGCCAAAATGAAACGGAAATTTACGCCTACCTGCAGCGGGAAGATGAACTGTACGCCACCGACGTAGACAAGATCAAAAAATACACCGGCCCTGCCCCCTACTCACAGGGAATGCCCCGGGAATCCCCCGGAGGGGCCGTGAACTACCTCGGGCGACAGATTGTAGCCTCCTTTCTTGCCGCCAATCCCGAAGTGAGCATTTCGGAACTGATGACCCTTACCGACGGACAGGAGATTTTACGGCGGGCCCGCTACAAACCGAGATAGGCCCCGCGATGTTAGGCCAGTACAAACCTAATATCATGACCACCACCGCACCCCGTACCATCCCCCTCGTTGACCTCTCTCAATTCGAAAAGGGAGATAAGGCCCAACGCCAGGCATTCGTCGAGCAACTTGGCTCCGCGTTTCACAACATCGGCTTCGTGGGCGTAACCGGACACGGTATCCCGAAGGACCTGATCGACGATTTCTATAACGCCGCGAAAGAGTTTTTCGCCCTGCCCGTAGAGGTCAAGCGGAAGTACGAGGTGCCCGGAGCCGCCGGACAGCGGGGCTATACCAGCTTCGGTAAGGAGCACGCGAAGCAGTCGCAGGTAGCCGACCTCAAAGAATTTTTCCAAATCGGCCAGGAACTGGCCGACCGCAACGACAGCGCCTTCCAGGCCAACCCGGAGGTGACCGAAGTGCCCCAGTTTATGACACTGGGCAGCCAGCTCTACCGCTCATTTGAAGCCAGCGGCAGTAGCCTCCTGCGCGCCATTGCCCTCTACCTTGGTCTGGACGAGAAGTACTTCGACCAAAACATCAACGATGGCATGAGCATCCTGCGGGCCATTCACTATCCCCCCATTACGGAGGAGCCCAAGAGCGCCATCCGCGCCGAGCAACACGAGGACATTAACCTCATCACCCTCCTCGTTGGTGCCAGTGCCGGCGGACTGCAGCTCCAAACCGCCTCGGGTGAGTGGCAGGAGATCATCCCCGAAAACGACGAGATCGTCATCAACGTCGGCGATATGCTCCAGCGCCTCACTAACAACTACCTGAAGTCGACCACCCACCGCGTCGTCAATCCCCCCCGCTCCGAGTGGGACAAGCCCCGCCTCAGCATCCCCTTCTTCCTCCACCCCCGCCCCGAAACCAAGCTTGACGTACTGCCCAGCACCGTTACCGCCGACCGCCCCCAGGCCTATCCCCCCATCACCGCCGGCGAATACCTCAACGAGCGCCTCCGCGAGATCGGCCTAAAAAAGTAACTCGTCGGCCGACGCTAAGTCGTCCGCCGAGTAAGGGTTAGAATTTTCTTTTGCCTTCAGTGTCCCTAGTCGGCGAACGAGCCTCGTACCTCGGTCGGCCGACGACTAGTTCGACCGACGACAATACCGCTCCACCGCCTCCTCGATCTCCGGTACACTCACCCGCACCACCTCCCGCCCGGCCCGCTCCGCCAGCCACTCCGGCATTCCGTCACGCTTGCGCAGGGCGCCGTCGCCCTTGGGTGCCACCCATCCGTAGTGCTCGATCTCCCGGTAGCCCTTCCTCGCTTCCCCGAAGCCCCAGCGGATGCCGCCGTAGGTGGAGGCGTCGCGGCCGTCGAGACTGAACCGATCGTTGAGGTAGCAGGCAACGCCGAAGGCTTCCCGTGGGTCCGGGCGCCAGCGGATGATCTGCTTCACCCAGTACATGCGCAGGTTGTTGTTCATCCAGCCGCCGGCGAGAAATTCCTTCTGGGCGGCATTCCAGGTTTCGTCGTTGGTTTCGCCGTGGATGAGTGCTTCGAGGCTATACACGTTTTCCCGGGGATCCGATGCATGATCTTCGAGGGTTTCACGGGCCCAGTCCGGCAGGCCCGACCACTGGTTAAAATCACTTACGAACCGACAACGGTGGTGGTAGTATTCCCGCCAGGTCAGCAGCTCATCGAGGTACTTGTAGCGGGCCGCACGGTGCAGTCCTTCCTCTTTTTCAGCCTTCAGGACGGCCGCCGCCACCTCGCGCGGCGACAGCACACCGAAGTGCATCCAGGGGGAGATCTGAGTGGAAGAGTCGGGTAGGGCCGGATTGTTGCGCGTCCACTTGTAGCGGGGGATCACCTCGCGAATTGCGTAGTTCAGCCGCTCCAGCGCCACGGAGCGACCGCCGGGAAAGTCCGCGATTGGCGGGAGAGTCATGTCTACCCCGCAGTCGGCGATCAGTTCGTCCAGGCCGGCTTCGGTCAGGTCCGTCGCACCGCCGTCGCCCAGGTCCAGCTTGCCATCGAAACGCGGCGGTTCGGGATGCTGCTGGAGATCGGTATGCAGGTGTAGCTCGCGCAGTTTCGTGTGGGCCGCCCGGAAAGCCTTCGTCGTGTCGAGGTGTTCCGAAAAGGCGTTCATGGGTACGGCACAACAGGCATCAACGCCCCATACCGCTCCGTCAAAGCGTTCGGCCAGGGCATCGGCGTAGGTGCGAGTCACGAAGGTGGGCACGTCGTCGGCAATCACGGCCGCTGCCCGTTTGGCTAGTTCGGCGATAACGTCCACTTCACTTTCCCCGGAACGGCGTACCCAGCGTACGAAGCGTAGCCCCCGCTCCTCGATATCCGGACCGAGTTCCAGGCTAGCCTCCAGGATAAAACGGTGCAGGCGGTGGGAAGCATAGGGATACCGATTCTCTAGCGCGTGGACGACAACTACCGGCAACCCGAGCTCGTTGCCGAGCAGAATGGCCGTATCCAGTACGGGGTTTTCCTTAGCCCGCAGGGCCTGCATAAGCCAGCAAAGGACGTATTCTTTCCCCTCCGTTTCGATGGGGTGAGACGTGAGGGGGCGGGTGCGCAGGTGCAATATTTCCTGGGGAGTCAAGGCGTCGTGGTTTTTTTCCGGGGTGGGCGTCGGGGACCCTTACGCGAACCGTGCCTGGCGTAGACTTCCTCGGCGAGTGCCCGGGATTCCGGCAGGGTCTTGATGGCGTAGTAGTCGGCCTTCATAGCCCGGGAGTTTTCCCGCCAGTCAACGGGGGGTGTCGGATAGTCAGAAATTGGGGAGAGGTGGTGACGTAGAATAGCCTTCGGTTCCACCTCGCGCAGTTCGGGCACCCAGGCTTTAACGAAGGTGGCCTCCCTGTCGTGGTCGGCCAGTTGTTTGTCGGGGGAGTAGATACGGAGCTGGTTGATGCCGACCACCCCGGCCTGCATCTGGGTCTGGGAGATGTGGATACCCGGCTCGTAATCAGCCCAGAGGCGGGCGGTGGGGTAGAGAATCTTGCGCCAGTCGATCCGCAGGCTGTGGACGGCTACGGAGGTGATGAAGGCCCGCATCCGAAAGTTTAGGAAACCGGTGGAAGCCGCGCAGCGCATACAGGCATCTACCAGCGGCCAGCCGGTCTGGCCCGCAAGCCAGCGTTCGAGGTATTCGTCGCCGGGGGTGGGCAGTTCGGCATAGGCCGGATTGAGGGGCATGAACTCCATGCCGCTTTCGGTCTCTAATCGCTGAATGAAGTGGTCGCGCCAGTGCAACCGGCTCTTAAAGCTGCGCAGCGAATTCTTCCATGCTTTCGCTTCCTCACTGTCTGCTTCTTTCACTTCCGCCTGCCGCGCTTCGGTGGCTGCGTATACCTGCCGGGCCGTTAGCGTCCCCCACGCCAGGTGTACCGACAGGCGTGATCCGCAGGTGAAGGCTAAGTTGGGAGAGGAAATGCCACCGCTGTAGCACTGACCGCGCTCGTAGAGAAAACTTTGCAGGGTAGCTTCCGCAGCGGGTTCGCTCACCGCCTGTCGGTACTGCAACTGATCGGGCCGGAGGGGGTGACCGAAATTTTGGGGAAGCAGCGCTTCGCTCGGTAAGTTTTTTTCGCCGAAATGGTCGGAGGGGATGCTGAGTTTTTGTAGTTGTCCGGGATCCGGCACGGGTGGAATGTTGTCGGCCCGCATGAATGCTTTCCACCGCGCCGCCCGTCGGTCGCGGTCGAGGGTACCCCGGAATACCCCGGTCTGGGGAAGTTCGTGCCAGTCCACCCCGTTGGCTGCGGTCCATTCCCCGAAGGCTCGATCGCGACGGTAAGTCACCTCGGATCCGATCTCCTCATGAGAGAAAATTGCCCGAATGGCTTGCTTTTCGTGGATGTACGCCGCACCCGCGACCGCGCCCATGTGCAACACTAGCACTTCCCCGCCGTGGGGCGCCAGCCGGTTACGCAACGCGGTGAGTGCCTCGCACCAGGCAGCGACGTGGAAGGCCGACGTCTCTTCCGCCGCCAGAATGTCGGGCTCGAAGAAGAATACCGCCAGTACGCGTTCGTCCTGCGCCAGCGCAGCCGTGAGGGCCGGGTTGTCGGCGAGCCGGAAGTCTTTCTTGATCCACCACAGGGTCAGCGGACGGTTCATCGGGTGGTCGTTTGACATCTACAAGAGTAAATGCATCATTTGTGTTCCCAAGTAGCGGCGACTTGAGTCGCCACGCTGTCTGTCTGCCGGAAACAACTTTGACGGCTAGCCATATCCGTAGCGGCGACTTCAGTCGCCATGCTGCATAAATATTAGAAACAGCTTGACGGCTGAAGCCGTCGCTACTTTACTTGAGTCACCACGCTGCACGAAGGAATAAACAGCTTGACGGCTGAAGCCGTCGCTACTCGGTGGAGAGGGAATAGGGGTAAGACGTACTCGTACTGCCCCGCTCCTCATTCGGTTCGTCCGTCATCTCGAAATCCAGCGTGGCACCCTCCATCAGTGCCTCGTGGCCGATCCAGTTCTTGTTGTACGCCTCGCCGTTTAGACGCAGTTGCCGGACGTAGCGGTTCTCATCGCTGTTTTCCGGCGCATTGATGACTACCGTCTTGCCGTTTTCCAATTGCAGCGTGATCTTCCGGAACAGGGGGGCACCCAGTACGTACTCATCCGTAGCCGGCGCGACGGGATAGAAGCCCAGCGCCGAAAAGACGTACCAGGCCGATGTCTGGCCATTGTCCTCGTCGCCGCAGTAGCCGTCGGGGGTGGGTAGGTACATGCGGTTCATGGTTTCCCGCACCCAGTGCTGGGTTTTCCAGGGCTGGCCGGCGTAGTTGTAGAGGTAGATCATGTGCTGGATGGGCTGGTTGCCGTGGGCGTACTGCCCCATATCGGCGATCTGCATCTCGCGGATCTCGTGGATCACCTGGCCGTAGTAGCTTTCATCGAAGACCGGCGGCAGGGAGAACACCCGGTCGAGTTGGGCAGTAAACTCGTCCTCGCCTCCCATCAGATCGATCAGTCCCTGCACGTCGTGAAAGACCGACCAGCTGTAGTGCCAACTGTTGCCCTCCGTAAAGGCGTCGCCCCACTTGAAGGGGTTGAAGGGGGCCATGAATTGTCCGTCGCGATTCTTGCCCCGCATCAGCTTGGTTTCGGGATCGTAAAGTTTGCGGTAATTGAGGCTGCGCTGCCGGTATTTTTCCACCTCCGCGGCGGGCTTGCCTAGGGCTTTTGCGAGCCGGTAAATGGCGAAGTCGTCGTAGGCGTACTCCAGGGTACGGGCCGCGTTTTCGTTGATGCCGACGTCGTAGGGTACGTAGCCCAGCTCATTGTAGTACTCGGCGCCGGCCCGGCCCACGGCGGTCATCGGTCCTGCGTTATTCGCTCCGTGAATGAGCGCTTCGTAGAGATTTTCAATGTCGTAGTCGTAGGTGTCGCCACTCTTCAGGTAGGCCTCGGCGACCACGGAGGCGGAGTTGTTGCCCACCATCACGTTGCGCAGTCCCGGACTGGCCCACTCCGGCAACCACCCGCTTTCGGTGTAGGCATTGGAAAGCCCCTCCTGGATGTGACCGTTCAGCTCCGGGTACATCAGATTGAGGAAGGGAAAAAGGGCCCGGAAGGTGTCCCAGAAACCCGTGTCTGTAAACATATATCCCGGACGCACCTCGCCGTTGTAGGGGCTGTAGTGCACGACCTTTCCCTCCGCATCGAACTCATAAAACTTGCGCGGAAAGAGCAACGAACGATACAGGCAGCTGTAAAAGATCCTAAACTGATCGATGGTGCCGCCCTCTACCGCGATGCGACCGAGCTCTTCGTTCCAGATTTCACGCCCCGCTTCCCGTACTGCATCGAAGTCGTCGCTCCCGATCTCCTCCAGGTTCCGCTCCGCTTGTTCGTAGCTGATGAAGGAGGACGCCACCCGGGCGTTGACCTGCTCTCTCTTCGCCGTTTTGAATCCGATGACCGCGCCCGCGTGGTTCGATTCCTGCTCCAGTGCATCGGTTAGGGTGGTATCGCTGAAGGTTTTCGTCAGCCCGAAATCCTTATCGAAGATCACCACGAAGTAATTCCTAAAATTATCGGGCACGCCCCCGCTGTTTCGGGTGGTGTAGCCGATGATCTTGCGCTCCTCCGGAATGACCTTCACGTACGATCCCCGGTCGAAGGCATCGACGACCACGAAACTGCTGTCGGTCTCCGGGAAAGTAAAGCGAAAGCGCGCCGCCCGCTCCGTGGGGGTGATCTCGGTCGTAACGTCGTGGTCTGCCAGGTACACCCGGTAGTAGTGGGGTTTTACTTCCTCGGCCTTGTGCGAGAACCAGCTCTGCCGTTCCTCTTCGCGGAAGCGGAGGGTACCCGTCACCGGCATCAGCGAAAACTGCCCGTAATCGTTCATCCACGGCGACGGCTGGTGGGTCTGCTTAAAGCCGCGAATTTTGGTTGCGTCGTAGGTGTATGCCCATCCGTTGCCCATCTCGCCGGTCTGCGGCGTCCAAAAGTTCATCCCCCACGGCCGCGCGATCGCCGGGTACACGTTGCCGTTGGAAAGGCTGTAGTGGGAGTCGGTCCCCAGCAGCGGATCGGCGTAATCGACGGGATTGTCGATCTTCCCCAGTAAAGCGGTCTGACCACTAGCTGCGGTCGAGAATAGCAGTAACAGAAGGAATGGGTAAAGGGTGCCTTTCATAGTGTACGGGTGTGCCGACTAAGGTATGGTATTCAATATTTAGAGTATACCTATGAGCCGCTTGCCTTGTGGCTGTCTCGGACCGGAGGAATAGCTCGGCGCATATCTGCGAATAACTCGGCGTGCAACGCCTCGACCTAAAATCTGCGAAAATCCGCGTAATCCGTGGTGAAAAAACCTTCCGCGCAGCGGCGATCTTAAACCGTAATCCGCTTGCCCTTTACTTGTCTCGGACCAGCGGCCGCTTGACCTGAGTATCTGCAAAAATCCGCGCGATCTGCGGGAAACAAATGACCATGCGGTAAAAAGCGATGGCGCTTTCCTCATTTTTTCAAGGTCCATAGGAACATGAAATAAGGGCGGCGGAGCGCAGGAGCAAAGCAACTACTTAAAAGAGCCAGCTTAATCGGCATCGTCCCGTAAGCGGCTGAGTAATTCCACGAGTCGGTCGATGTCCTCCCGCGTAGTGGCGTAGTTGGTGATGCCGGCCCGCAGGACGTCGACGCCGCGAACGGGATAAACCGAAAGCCACGCCTCCCCCGAATCTACTACGCGCTGACATATGGCGCGAGCCTCAGTCCCATAATCGCTGCTACCGCCCGTCCGGGAGAAACAGACAACGGGGAGCGGAGTATCGTTCTCAATGGTCCAACCGTGGGCGGACAGCCGGTCGCGCAGATAATCGCCCATTTCTACGTGGTGCCGGATCGTCTTTGCGTACCCCTCCCACCCGAAGACCAGCAGCGACAGGTACATCCGCAGCCCCAGAAAGCGCCGCGACCACTGAATGGTGTGGGTATACGGGTCTACGATCGACAGCGAACTGCCCTCCCGGGGCATGTACTCGGCCGTAGTACGGAAGGTCCGATCGAGAATGGTTGGGTGGCGGGTCAGGAACATCCCCGTCCCCATGGGCACCGAGAGCCACTTGTGAATGTCGGTGGTGATGGAATCGGCCCGGTCGATCCCCCTTAGCCAGTGCCTATACGCTTCGTTGAGTACCGCCGCTCCGCCAAATGCGGCATCGACGTGTAGCCAGATTCCGTAGTGCTCGCAAAGGTCGGCGATGGCCGGTAGATCGTCGATGGATGCCGTACCCGTCGTCCCGGCGGTCGCGATGACCATTACCGGAACCCTGCCTGCTTCCACATCGCTCGCAAGGCGGTCGGTCAGGGCGGGTACCGACATCCGTAAGCCTTCGTCCGTTGGAATTTGCATCACGCTATCGAGGCCGAGTCCGGCCACCCGGGCCGCTTTGACCACGGAGTGATGGGCCTGGTCGGAGCAGTACACGACCGGCTCCGCGTCGAAAGCTTTGTATCCCCGATTGGCGTAGTCCGCAAACCGGTGGTTGATTGCGCAAAGTACCCCGGTGAGGTTGGCTTCCGCTCCCCCGCTGGTGAAGGTGCCGTCGACCGTCGCCCCGTCGTAACCGAATCGCTTGCCGTACTCCCGTACCAGGTAGCTCTCCACCTCCGCCGCAAAGGGCGAGTGGCTCCACGCCGCCAGTTGCGGATTAAAGTAGGCCGCGATGAGATCCGCCAGTATGGAGGGAAAGTTGGTGCGTGGATTGTACAGTCCGTAGTACATCGGATGCGGCACGTGCACCTGGTGCTCCAGCAGGCTGTTCACGACAAAATCAACGGCCTCCCCTGCCGGCACTGGCTTCGAGAAGTCGAATCCACCCACTATATCCCTTACCCGCTGCGGATCGAGCTCCGGCGCAACCCTTCGGTCACGCGTATGGGTATAGTAAGCTTCCAACTGCGGCAGCAGCTCGTCGAACAGCTGGCGGCGGTGATCTGGCGTGAGGTCGAAAGGGATCATTGGCAGGAGTTATCGGTCGCCAATACTACGCAATACCAGTACAATGCGGTCTCCCCCGATAGCTATCGGGGCGAAAGCACAATGCTGCCTCAGGCGGCGAAAGCACAATGCTGCCTCCGGCAGCGCCCCCCTACCTCAACTCCAACTCCCCCGCCTCATCGATCACGTACTCATAGTAAAACCACTTCTTCTTATCCGACAGCTCCTCTAGCTTAAAGGCGGTAATCAACCGCTCCCCGTCGGTCTTAAGGTAAATAGCGCCGTACACGTCAACATTGGTCCGGGCCAGTTTCCGAATGCGTTCCCTGATGGAGCGGAGCAGGTCGGCACTTCCCCCCTCACGGGCCAGCACATCGATCTCGTCATTGAGCTCCTTTACGTTGGCGGGATCTTCCAGTTCGCGGGTGGAACGTTGCAACTCCGTAGCCAGGATCACCGGCGCTGCTCCCCGACCGGCTTTGCCCAGTCGGCCCAGCAGGTCGGGGCGGGGGTGCACGTGGCCCTCCTGATCACCCGAGGAGATGACGAAACAGGCCGGATGTACCACATCCAAAAATTCGTCGGTCACCTTTTCCGAGCCGTGGTGACAAACCTTGAGTACTTCGGCGCGAAACCAGTGAGGAGTCTCCTCCATCATCCGGTCGTAATCGGGAGTGCCCCTGCGGGGAAATGCCGGCAAACCGGCGTAGCGACTAAGCAAATATTTTTCGGCGGGCACGTTCAGGTCACCGCCAAACAGGATCCGATACTTGCCAAAGTGGAGGCGCAGGATGATCGAGTGGCCGTTCTTAGTCTTGTTGTAGTTGCTACTGATTCTGCGAAGCCGCGGGAGGTTGGAAGCTCCGAACTCTACTACCGGCCCCAGTACTTCAATGCTGTAGGGGCGGTCCGGCCGCGGTGCAAACTCAGGCAGATAGGCACGGCCGTCGACGTGGATACTGTGGGCGGAATCGGTCGAGAGCATACGGATGTCGCCGATCAGGGGATTGTGCAGGGCGCTGTGCATGATGGGTGCGAAGCGGTAATTGCCGAAGGTGGAGGCATTGTCGAAGTGGCGGAGAATATCGGCACGGTCCACGGCCAGGTCTTCAATGTAGTACTGCCCGCTGCCGGGCGGGTCTTCGGTGAGCCCGCCTACTTTATCGTAGCCGCTGCCGGTGGGCCGTTCCACCAAACCGTTGTGGTAGACCGTATTGAAACCAATGCGGGAGTCACTAAAGATGGTCCTGAAACCGCGGTAATGATCGGTGTCGGGGTGGGTCATGATGGCCGCCTCGAACTGGAACCCCCGGTAGGCCCGAAAGCGGCCGTCGAGAAAGGCCCGCATGTGCGAGGAGTCACCGGCGTCGATCACGACGATCTTCTCGTCCGCGTCGCGCTCGGGAGTGATGAGTACCGCACCGTCCCCCTGCCCAACATCAAGGAAAATGATCTCGAGTGGGCGCCGGTCGGTGGTATGCTCGCGGGGGATGTAGAGGATACGGTCTTCGGTACGCGGAGCCCAGTTGATGGCCAACCATTCTGGCCCGACCGCCGGGTGGCGACGGTGATCGGCTAGCCGCAGCCAGTCGCCCCAGAGTACCTGACGGGCACGTTTGAACTGACCCTCCCCCGGATCGAAGGCATAGAGGTAAACGGAACTACCGTTCTCGCCAAGGTCGACGTAAGTATGGGCCATGTATGTACCAATTGATGAGAAAACCCACCAGAAGGTACGGGCTTTAGCGCAGGACGATCTGATGAATCAGTACGGCTACTACTCCGGCAAGCACCAGCGCAAGAATCAGAAATCGAGCGACGACATTCCACCGTCCCACCAACGGCAGACTTTCGGTAAGCAATTCCAGCTCATGGAGTCGTCCAAACGCACTCGCTTCGGCGGGTGTATCGGTAGGGATGCCTTCGGCTTCCAGCAGTGCTACGGCGCTTGGGTAGTCCGTTTCCGCCACTTCCACGATCGCACCGCGGCCGCCGAGCAGGTAGGGTCCGACGTTAAGGCCGTTTTCGTGCATGACCCGGTACGCCAATCCCTCCCTACCAAGCGACAGTTTGATCAGGGTCAGTGTCTGAAGGTCGAGAACCTCGGTTAGGTAGATAAATTTCACGCGATGAAGGGAAGGCAAAGAAATGGCAACTTGTAAGGTACGCCAACCACTTCGGACGACTGGTTACCGCGGTGCGACGGTTAGCTTCAGGCTGCGCTGCCGGTCCCCCGCGTGGATCGTGACAAAATAAACGCCGGTTGTCAATCCGAGGGAAGGCAGGTCGAGGTCGATCCGTTGTTGCTGGTCCCCGATCGGTTTCCGGAGCAGCTCCCTGCCCAGTCGATCGTACAACCGTAGTTCCGCACCGGGAAGGGGCGTACCGAGCAGCAGGGTTGTCATCCCACGGGTGGGATTGGGAAATAATTCCACCCGGGTTGTCAGTTGATCGTAGCCGCCCCACAGGGCGGTGGTGGGGCAGGCGTACGCGTAATCATTCAGGGGGGGGATGGGTCCATTACGAATGCTGTCGTTCAGGTATTCGCCGAGGGCCGGCCGTTCCCGGTCGGTACAGGGATCGATCAGGTAGGCGAGCTGGGCGGAGCGCCAGTGTCCGGTACGGAACCCCCAGAGGGTGATGCCGGTGACGGCGGGGTGGTTCCAAAGCATACCAAAGATGCGCTGGTATTCGGCCTTCTGGAAGGAATCCCTTACCGCTACGTCGTCGGTGGGGGTATAAGTATCGTCGACGTTGCCATCGATGTCCAGTTCGGTCACCTGCAGGGGTAGGCCGGTAGCGGCCAGACGGTCTACGTGGCTGCGGAGGAAGGCGGTGTGATTTTCAAAGGAGCCGCTGTCGTACTTCCGCGTGGTAAAGGCGTGGGCCTGAAATCCAAGTACATCTACCAGGTCATCGGCCATCAGAAGGTCGACGACCTCGAGGTACTTGTCCGTAATGTTTAGGAAGTTGGTGAGCACGTTGTACTCGTTGAGGACTAGTTTGGTCTCCTCACACGGGAAGTACTGGCGGGCGAGTTTAAAGGCATTCACGATCCAGTCGTATTCGCCGGGCTCGGTCCCCAATTCGGCATTCAGCGTTTTAAGTGCGTTAACGTAATCGCCACTGTTGGCGTCGGCGGAGTTGTTCGAATAGGGAGCGTTGTCGATGCCGTTGGGCGGATCGTTGATGATCTCATTGGCAACTTCCAGGTATTCCAGGGTGGCACGGGCGTCGGAGCTGCCGTCGAAGTGGTCCGCTACGGCCTGAAACCAGGCGCGGATCTTTGCGATCTTTTCCGAATCGCTCATGGGGCGTAGCCAGGTTGGTTGCTGGTTGCCCCACAGGAGGACGTGGTAGCGGAAGGGGAAGTTATTGCGCGCCGCATAGGCGCGGGCCTCGTCAATGTCGGAGAAGTCGTACACCCCCTCTACCCGTTCGACGCTCCCCCATTTACCGGCATTCTCCGGAGTAACTTGGTTGAAGTAGTGCTCGTGATCCTTCTGCTGGGCAGCACTGTAGATGGAGCCCAGGAACTTGCCCTTTCCCGTCGCGATCGGCTGCTGATCATCCGGCACGTCAAATTCATCCACGCATGGTGTGTCGTCAAGTGTGGTCATCTCGGCGTCGTCGAGGAAGAACGTGACGGCGGTTTGGCCCAGATCGAGGGCAATTCGGGTCATGGTTTCGTTCGCGGTAAAGGTCCACGACAGCTGCGTCCAAACATCCGCCGGCACGGCGGTATCGGGGCCATAAAGTGCATTGGGCTGAGTGGAGAAGCGGATATTTGCCCCCGCCTCCGCGGCTTTCCCCCAGATTGTGAAGGTGTAACTGTTTCCTACGGTAGTGGGTACGGGATCAGAAATGAGTTGCACCCTCCACTGCTCTCCCGGGAAGCCGGGACTGGAGACATACAGCGCTCGGTCGCCGCTACGTACCTCACCAGCTTCCTCGGTTGCCAGCAGGTAGTCCGCACCGTTGAGCTTGCTCCAATTGGTGAAATCATCACCGGTGCCAACTTCGAAGCCGGGATTGGAGATCAAATTCTGGGATAATAGCCCCCCCGCCGGCAGCAGTACTAAAAGGGGGAGGATAACCAATGTGTAGAGTAATTTCATAATCGGGCGTTTAAGTGTGGGAACGTGGGTAAGGCCGACACGCATATTTGACAGCGGCGGTTGATAAATGTAATTAAATATATTATCACTTGACCCCAATTGTTTCGTGTGCGACTTTTCGCTCTCCCGAAGGCCTACGTCGCACCAGTTCGTCCCAGTATTTGATCCATTACCCAACTGGTGTGCAGTGCCGATTTGCCGGTAGACGGATGAGGGATTCCGTCCAACAGTTGCCGTTTCATGTTTTCCACATGGGGTAATTGTACGGTTGCCGGGTTTTCGATCATACATTGCTCCTGCGCGCCGCCGCCCTCCAGGAATAGCGGTTGGTCTTCGAATACCGGAAAGCTAATTTTTCCGGAACTGCCAAATATCTCCACCCGGTCCGTGGCGATGGCGGAGCCGAAGTTCCAGCATCCCATTCCGGTTGCCCCGCTCCCGTGTTGCCAGCAGGCCGTGATGGCGTCTTTTGCAGCGTAGAGTCCCTGCTGGTTTAGACTGATGCCGTGAACGGTTCGGATGTCGCCGAGGAAGTAAGTAAGTAGATCGAGGCCGTGACTTGCCAGATCATCGAAGTAACCTCCCGGGGCTACGGTAGGGTCGGTCCGCCAGTTGTACTCTCCCGAGCGGTCATACTCTCCGGGGGGCTTGTTGAGTTGCCAGCTTACGTGTCGTACCGCGCCGATGGCTCCCTCGTCCAGCCACCGCTTCACCTGCACGAAACGGGGCAGCGACCGCCGGTAGTAAGCCACGAAGAGGGGGAGGTTCTTTTCCTGGAATGCAGTGGTGATCGCACGACTGTCCTCATAACTGGGGGCGAGGGGTTTTTCAATGCAGCAGGGTTTGCCGGCGGCGGCGACTTTGAGTCCGTAATAGCGATGTGTATCCGGGGGAGTGGCGATGTAGATGGCATCGATTGCCGGGTCCTGAATCAGTTCATCGGCATCGGAGTAGGTTTTTTTCACCTGGTGCCGGCGGGCGTAATCCTCTAGCTTCTCCACATCCCGGCGCATCACAGCCGCAAGTTGAAACCCTTCCGTCTGCTGGTAGGCAGGCCCGCTCTTGACCTCGGTAACGTTGCCACACCCGATGATGCCCCAGTTTACGGGAGCGGAGAAAACGCGGGAGCTGGGCATAGCCAAATGGGTTGGTGATTAACTTCCGAAGCTACGACATAGTAGCGACGGCCTTTAGCCGTCCGGCTGCTTTGTTACGGTTAGTCCAGGCAGCGTGTCGGCTGAAGCGATGTACAAGTAGCGACGGCCTTCAGCCGTCCGGCTGCTTAAGGCAGTTCATTCAGGCAGCGTGTCGGCTGAAGCGATGTACAAGTAGCGACGGCCTTCAGCCGTCCGGCTGCTTTGTTACGGGTTGTTACTTGCAGCTTGTCGGCTAAAGCGCGACGCTACTGGTGGCGACGGCCTTCAGCCGTCCGGCTGCTTAATCTCGTACCTCCTTCAACCGGAACCACCGGTACCCCAGTGAGCCTAGCCGCACCAAGTGGGTGCCGTCTTTTTCCGGGGCGAGCGCCACGACCTCCCGGAGATCGATCAGACGGCACGCGGTTTCCGGTTTCTTCTTCAGCTCCACGACCAGCGGCTCGTCGCTCAGGTTGTGCAAGATCAGGACGATCTTCCCCCGGAAGCGGTAGCGAATGCCGAGAACGGCGGGCTGACCGGTATCCACAAGTTCCCACTCGCCATAGCCGATCTCGGGGCATTCCTTGCGCAGGCGCACCATTCGCTTGGTCCAGTTGAGGAGGCTGTCGTCGCGGCGCATCTGCTCCTCGACATTGAGCAGGCGAAAGGCGTAGGGTCCCTTATCAATGAGAGGATGCACCAGATCTTTGGTGGACGCGGAACTAAAGCCAGCATTGCTGTCCTCGCTCCACTGCATCGGAGTGCGCACGGCATCGCGTTCCTTGAGACTCAGGTCGTCGCCCATTCCGAGTTCATCGCCGTAGCGCATCACCGGCGTGCCGGGCAGACTGAACATCAGGCTATAGGCTAGCTCGATCTGCGGCCGGTCGCTGAGCATCGGGGCCAGACGGCGGCGGATGCCCCGGTCGTAGAGCTGCATTTCTTTTTTCGGTCCGAAGTGCTCGAATACGAGTTGCCGTTGTTCTTCGGAAAGTCGGCCCAGATCGAGCTCATCGTGGTTGCGTAAAAAGTGGCCCCACTGTGCCATGGGTAGGTCCATTCGGGTCTGTTCGAGAGCCTTGCGCAGCGGACCGGTATCCTTACTGGCCAGGGCGTGGAAAAGGAACTGGTTGACGTAAAAGTTGAACATCATGTGCAGTCCGCCACCATCGCCGAAGTATTTTTTAGCCTGCTTCGGATCCACGTTGGCCTCCCCCAGCAGGACGGCGTCGCCGCGCCGCCACGAAAGAAACTGGCGGAGGTCTTCGAGTATCTCAAACCGGATCTTGACGTTATCCAGGCCACCCGGTACCTGAGTTTCCAGTACGAAGGGTACGGCATCTACCCGGAAACCAGCCACCCCGAGCGAGAGGTAGTACCCTACTACCCGGTGCAGTTCTTCGCGTACGGCCGGATTGCCCATGTTCAAGTCGGGCTGGAACTCGTAAAAGCGGTGGAAGTAGTACTTCTGGGCCTTACGGTCGTAAGTCCAGGTGCGTTCCTGCACGCCGGGAAAGATGATGCCCTCCTCGGCATCCTCCGGCTTCTCCTTGCTCCAGACGTACCAGTCGTGGTAGGGGTTGTCCTCCCCCTGCCGGGCCTGCTGAAACCAGGGATGCTGGTCGCTGGTGTGATTGATGACCAGGTCGATGATGACCTTCATGCCCCGGTCGTTGGCCAGGTGCATGAATTCCGCGAAGTCTCCGCCGCTGCCGTGGCGTGGATCTACCCCGTAGTAGTCGCTGATGTCGTAGCCGTTATCCCGGTTGGGGGTGGGCTGAAAGGGGGCGAGCCAGATCACGTCCACGCCTAGCCCGTGGAGGTAGTCGAGTCGCTCGCTAAGGCCGCGGAAGTCTCCCACCCCGTCGCCGTTTCCGTCCATGAAGGTTTCAAGGTCGAGGCTGTAGATGATGGCGTTTTTGTACCAGTAGTCGTCGATCATGGTCCTGTAACGAAGTTGGGCCGGTGTGGTGCACTGGGTGGTGGACATATATAAACATCCGGCACGCAATAACGATTTAACGAGCAAATACCGACCCATGCCCACCTTTGGCTACCAGATTTCCCACGAACAGTTTACGCCCCGCCGGTTGCTTGACCTGGCCAAACAAGCGGAACGTGCCGGATTTGGGGAGCTGGCGAGCTCCGATCACCTGTTTCCGTGGAGCAATGCGCAGGGGCAGTCCGGCTACGTCTGGAGCTGGCTCGGTTCTGCCCTGGAGGCTACCGGTCTTCCCTGCGGCGTGGTCAATTGTCCCTACGAACGCTACCACCCGGTCGTCATCGCCCAGGCGGTGGCCACCCTTTGCCAGATGTACCCCGGTCGCTTTTGGCCGTGCTTCGGCAGCGGAGAATTTTTGAACGAGCACATCACCGGCAACCACTGGCCCGAAAAAGCCGCCCGCAACCGCAAGTTGGCCGAGGCCGTGTCGATCATGAAGCGGCTCTGGGCCGGAGAGCGCTTCACCCACCGCGGCGAGTTCATCACCGCCGAAGAGGTGCGCCTGTTCACCCTGCCCGAGGAGACGCCACTGGCCGTCGGTGCCGCCATCACCGCCCGCACCGCGGCCGAGATCGCTCCCTGGGCCGATGCGCTCTACACCGTATGGAAGCCCCACAACAAGCTCGACGACGTCATCGATGCCTTTCGCAGCAACGGCGGCGAGGGCAAACCGCTCTACCTGAAGGTAGACCTCAGCGTGGCCCCTACGATGGAAGAAGCCCGCCGACTGGCCCACGAACAGTGGCGAACCAACATCGGTACGGGATCGGTGCACGGAGAACTGCGCACACCGGAGCAGTTCGAAGCCGCCAGCCAGTTTATCGGAGAGGAGGAGGTCGCAGCTTCGATCCGCATGACCCTCGACCCCGAGGAACACGTGGAGCTCATCAAGAAAGACTTAGCCCTCGGCTTCGATAAGATCATCTTTCACAACGTTGGCCTGAATCAGGAGTACTTCTTTGACTTTTTCGGAAAGGAGGTGCTGCCGCGGCTGTAGCGTATGGACCAAATCATTAAAAGTCTGAGCGCTCTTGATGATCGGCAAGGTAGTTTTTAATCGAATTTAATATATCATCAAACCGACCGGGCAACTCCATTAATAAATCCAAATCCCCTTTCCAGTAGCTTGGGCTTGCCGAAGTTACGGGCAGCATTTCGGACAATTTTGCGTATCGTATCGTTTCGCTGTATACTATATCTTCGACGCTTATCCATCCGTATTTATACCCAAACTTTGGTGCGATAAACTCCACTTTGACCTTCTGGTCTTTGACGTATGCATTAAGTATAAAGTGACACCGTACTTCTATGGGGTCGTTCCTCCTGAATAGTTTTCGCGCATCTTTGAACTTATTCATAATAATAGACCCTGAAACTATAAGTCTGCCCGATTCAACATCTTCGTATAGTGTACCATCCCGTTCGAACGACCCGAAGTTCATAGCAGACCATTCCCTCAATGCATTGAAGTTCGTTTTCTTTGGTAGCCCCGTTATCAGGGTATCCCCAAAATTAATCTGATTATCCGCCGAAAGGGGTAGTTTGGGATATCCACCCAAGTCGTTTATTATAATTGAAAATCTATCGGCATTATCCCGGTAGGCGTCGGCATTTATTATATCCTCTTCATACAGGCGAAGGAGGTTCTTCCGCTCTATTTCTAAGGTTTGTGCCCGTGAGAAGGAATTTACGGCTAGAATTAAACTTGCAATAGCAACTAAGTAGTTCACGAGCGATCTGTTTCCGCTAGTATAGGCCCTTCGTAATACTACAGATGTTATTTCTGGATATATAACAGAAGGTTAAAACTAATTAACAGTGCGCTAACTACCTTAGTCGGCCAACGACGCCTCGCTGCTTCCACATCAACCCTGCACCCGCGCCCCCGCCTACGGTATATTTTTGGTTTCCTTACGGCACTGAAATCCCTGGACCCAAATGCTCCCCCCGCTTTATCGCTACGCGAAGCTCACCTTCCGCCTGCAACTCCCGCAGATCGATGTAGGTGCCTCCTTCCTCAACCTCGAATGCCCGGACTACCTCTCCCTGCAATAGCACGGCCAGCATATCCCCCTCCCGGTAACCACCCCGCCACCGGATCACGTGAGGGGTGATGCGTTCCACTTCGGGTGTGGGGAAGCGAAGAATGACATGCACGCCGGTGCGGGTCGACCGCAATTCCATCAGCTTAGCCGGTACCTCGCGGTAGCCCAGTTCGCCGGCATTGGAAAGCTCAACCAGATAGGTGCCTGCGTTGACCCGAAAGGAAAACTGGCCGTTATCGGCGCTCGTCGCGGTTTCAACCACCTTGTAGGTCTCGGTACGTACGACAATCGTTACTCCACCCGCCGGTACGAACGCCCGGGAGGCAAAGTCCTTCAGACCGGTTATCCCCTTGATGGTGACCATTGCCTCCGCGGGCCGAACGCTTGCCTTCACGGGGAATACTGCATCACCCGCAACTACCGCCTGAAGGGGGATCTTGAGGAGGGGTACCGGCTCGTCCCAGTCGTAGGTGATGTTCCAGGGCAAATGAGCCCGTACCAGCGCCCGGCCCCCGGGGAAGCTGGCGGCAGTGGTGTCAAACGTGAAACCACCGTCCTGTCCGCTGATCGTCTCGCTGACAACCTCCTCGTCCCGGTCGAGCAACTGGACTACAGTGCCGGGAATCACTTTACGCTCGCCAGGCAGCATAATGACACCGACGATGGGGGGAAGGGGTTTTGGATGAAACACGTAGGCGTCGTCGCTTTCCGTGAGGGACGGCTGATCGAGGAAAAGACGCCGGGAATACGGAGCATACCGCTCCGCTTCGGGCGTAATGGTTAGGGTAGCGATTTGCCCCATGAGGGTACCGCTAAAGGCGAGTCTGCCGTTAGCTGAAGAGGTGGCCTCGAGCGCGTTTCCAAATGCGTCGCTCAGGGTAGCGAAGGCGCGTATGCCGCTTTCGTTTTCATCCTGCACAATGCACGCGTAGGCGTATTCTCCTTCCCGAATTCCTGGAAATCCATGACCGGGCAGGTACCCCACGCGGCGGTCCGCTTGCTGTCCCTTACAGAGCACGGGAATGGGGTCAAATACCTGCTCCTTACTCGGAAGCAGCTGATCGTAGATCGATAGGGGCAGGTTGCCGTGCTTGATAAAGTGACTGTGGTAATAATGCTTTACCGGCTCGAAGTAGAACGTCTGCTCGTTGGCATGGTCGTCGCCCGGGTGGCTGCCCCGGTGGTCGATGATGATCAGATCGCTGGTTTTCGGATCCAGGTACTTCCCACTCGGTAAGCTGTAGTTGGTGGTTGACAGCCGAGCCAGCAGCCGGGCCCTGGATTCACTGTGATTGGTCACCTTCATAATGGCCCGCGCTTTTTCCCCGTGATTGACGAAGGCCGAAAGCAGTTTGGTGGAAAAGGAAAGGGGTTTCTGCACCTCGATGGCCAGGGAATTGGAAATGGACGGAGCCTTCGTAACCACGGTGTCGCCCGTAGGCCACCACGACAGGTCTTCCTCGCCGGTCGGAGTAGCCCGCAGGTAATAAAACTTCTTGCCGTGGCTGATGGTCTGCCCCACCAGCCGGATCGTAACCCGCTCCTTCGGCGCCTGACCGCTGACCTCCTTGGTCTTCAACACCCCGTGTCCTTCCTCAACGATCTCGAGTTTGATTTTGCCCTCTCCCGCACTTACTTCACCGTAGGAAACCTCGACGTGCCCCGTAATAATGAAGCGATCGCCGACGTAAATGGTGCCGGCCGTAGCCATCGAGAGGGAGATGGAGCCGATGGTAACGGTGCTACTCGGAAGGGTGGCAACGGTGGTGCCCGTACTGACGACGATGCCGCCAATGGCAATGAGTTCGGAAACGCCTTTGGCCCCGAGGCCGGCAAGTAGTGGAGCGGGCATCTTTGCGTGCTGTTCTAAGTGAGTAAATTCCGGGTAAGGCGTCAATGGAATTTACGGGTTCAAACACGTAAAGTCAAGGGGGCGGGCAATTCTACTTTTTCTTCAACCCGGAAGCGTGCGCGATATCGATCGATTTCCTGGCCCAACGTACCAGCGTAGGCCGATCCTCGAGTACCTCCGCGGGTACTTCGTAGTAGGGCATGACCTGCTTTTTAGACGCCGACCGGAGGGGCTCCATTCCCCGTTCGAGAAAGTCTTGCTTATTGGTTTCGTCGACCTTCAGCCGAAAGGTGTTCTGGCCCACCATGGCAAACATCTTCCCCGCCTGGAAGAAGCCGTATCCACCAAACATCTTCTTCCCCCGGATCTCGTCAATCTCGGAAAGTTGATCGTATAAATAGGCAATGTAGTCTTCGGAAACGGCCATGAAAGGTGCGTAGCTTTTTACTAAGCTAAGCATTTCCAGGCGGGGACGCGGGAGCAGGCTACTTCCGCAACACCAATTCCTCCCGGTCCGGACCCGTCGACACCATGGTCACCGGTACGCCCAGCTTATTCTCCAGAAACATCACGTAGTTGACGCAGGCTTCCGGTAGCTCGCTTTCGGTTTTGGTCCCGGACAGGTCCGAGTTCCAACCATCGATATCGGTGTATACGGCCTCGTAATTTTCGTGCACCAGGTCGAAGGGCAACTCGCGGCTGATTTCTCCCTCCACGCGGTACGCATCGGCGGCCCGAATGGTCTCGAATTTGTTGAGGACGTCGACCTTGGTGACCACCAGCTGAGTTACGCCGCTGAGCATGATCGTGTAGCGAAGCTGGACCAGGTCGATCCAGCCGCAGCGGCGGGGCCGACCGGTGGTAGCACCGAACTCGGCACCCTCTTTCCGCAGAAACTCTCCGGTTCCGTCGTGCAACTCGGTCGGGAAGGGGCCGCCGCCGACGCGGGTACAGTACGCCTTCGTGATGCCGATCACCTCTCCGATCTTCTGCGGGGCTACGCCCAGGCCGGTGCAGACGCCGGCGGTGATCGTGTTGGACGAGGTAACGTAGGGGTAGGTGCCGAAATCAATATCGAGCATACTTCCCTGAGCTCCCTCGGCGAGAATTTTCTTGCCCGCATCCAAAGCTTCGTTGATGTAGTACTCGCCGTCGACGAAGGGAAGTTCCTTAAGCCGGTCCACGGCTTCGAACCAGGCCTTTTCCTCGCCCGCGAGATCGAACTCAATGTAGGGGTACAGTCCCACCAGTTGGAGATGCTTTTCTTTAAGACGTTTGTACCGATCCTGAAAGTCGGGGGCAGTCAAATCCCCCACGCGCATGCCGTTTCGGCCGGTTTTATCCATGTACGTCGGTCCGATTCCCTTCAGGGTGGAGCCGATTTTCCGCTCCCCCTTGGCGTTTTCCCGGGCGGCGTCGAGCAACCGGTGGGTCGGCAGGATCATGTGCGCCTTGCGGGCAACGAAGAGCCGGCCGCGGTAGTCGATGCCGGCGGCGTCAAGCTGGTCCAGTTCCTTGGAGAGGGTGATGGGATCGATGACCACGCCGTTGCCGATCAGGTTATGCTGCTCCCTGCGAAAGATCCCGGAGGGGACGGTGTGCAGCACGAACTTCTTTCCGTCGAAGATGAGGGTATGTCCCGCATTGGGGCCGCCCTGGAAACGGGCGATGATGTCATACTGAGGGGCCAGAACATCTACGATCTTCCCCTTGCCTTCATCTCCCCACTGGAGACCTAATAGTACGTCTACGGCCATTACAACTGCCTTTTGGGGGCACTCCACCGCTTCTTTGCGATGCGCCCGTTTAAAAACGTGGGCAAAGGTAGACCTATTTATCTTCATTGCACCCGCGACCCCGCCCCGATTGACCGAACATTACGGTGGCAAAACACCCTTACATCAATAAACTTCCCGAAATGGCACTGAGTAATTCTACCGAAAACAAGTTGTTCATCACCGGATACACGGCCAAGGGGATCGTCTACTCACTCATCGGCATCTTCGCCATCGCCGGCGTAGTCGGTGGTGCAGGCGGCTCCGGTGGTGGGCCGAAGGCCGTCATCAGTTGGATCGGCACCAACCCCTTCGGTCAGGTCCTCCTGTTTCTGATCGGAGTGGGGCTGCTTGCCTACTGCAGCTGGCGCTGGTACACGGCCGTACAGGACAAAAAGAACGAAGGAAAGGATAAGGAAGGCATCGTGAAGCGCATCGCCTACGCCGTCAGCGGCACGGCCTACGGAATTCTGAGCGCCCATGCCTTCAAACTGGCCTTCACGAACAGCAGCGGCGGTGGCGGACAGAGCAAGCAGGACATCATCGCCCGCATCCTCTCCGAAAGCTGGGGTCCTTACGTTATCGGTGCCATCGCCCTCATCATGGCCGGCGTCGCGATTTTCCAATTATACCGGGCCGTCACCAACAAACACATGGACGGTATCGAGGGACAGCAACTCAGCCACGACGAACGCGAAACCTTCAAGAAAACCGGTGAGGTAGGGCTTACCGCCCGCTTTGTTGTCTACGGCATCATCGCCTACTCCCTCTTCAAGGCCGCCACCATGGACGACGCGAGCAAGTTCAAGGGCATTGGTGAGTCGCTCTCCTACATCGAAAACCAATCGTACGGAGCCGCCTTACTTGTGATCGTCGGACTGGGGCTGCTAGCCTACGGGCTCTTCATGTTCATCCGGGCGCGCTACGAGCGGGTCTAGTCTCGGGGCAGCAACGTTTTTTCCATTCGCCAGTCTTCCATCAGGTAACCTTGGCCGATTTCCGTATCGAAGCGATCGATCTTCCTGAAACCTAAGTGCTCGTAAAAGCTGACGGCCGGGTTCTGAAAGTTGACGTCCAGACGCAGCTTGGTTTGGTTCGCGCGGCGCGCAATCGCCTCCACCTTGTCGATCAGTGCCCGACCGTATCCGCGGCCCTGGGTACCGGGGAGCAAGTAGATTTTATGGATCTTGGTGGTGCCCGGCAGGTTATTCACTTCGTGACTTACGTAGCCCACCGGCCGGTACCTGAGTTGCGCGTGGTGGCTGTAGCCGGATGTTTCATCACCCAGTGCGTCGAGCAAAAGATGGAAGACGTGCCCCTTTTTTACCTGCTCCATCAGGGCTGCCTCGCTGTACATGAGGTCAAGCATGTACTCGATCTGGGCAGTAGAGAGAATACTTCCGAAGGTCTCTGGCCAGATCAGCCGAGCCAGTCGCTCAATGGTGGGGAAATCAGCCGCCGTAGCGGGTACGATGCGGTACGTCTGCATGGGGGCTAATTTACCCGCTCGTGCAATTCAGGGCCATTGTTACGCACGTTTCCTACTTTCGAAGACACGGCATAGGGGCGCAGGGTGCCATCGGGCGGGGTGCGCAGGAGCCCAAGAATATCCGGAAGAGCGGCGTTCGGATCGAGCCACTGACTCTGCATTTCGTCGTCCAGCAGCAGCATGGGCATCCGGTCGTGAATGGGTTGCATCTCCGCGTTGGGTGCTCCGGTAATGACCGAATAAGTGAATACGGTATCGCCGCCGTCCTTCGGTCGCCATTCCTCCCAGATGCCGGCCATAACCAGTAGCTGCTCGTCGGCGGGCATAATGCGGAAGGGGGTTTTCTTGCCGTCCTTGCGTTGCCATTCGTAGAAACTGTCGCCGATCACGAGGCACCGCCGTTCGCGGATGGGCTTGCGAAAACTGGGCTTGTCCTCGATCCCCTCACTCCGGGCGTTGATCATCCGGGCTCCGATGCCAAGGTCCTTGGCCCAAAAGGGCACCAGTCCCCAGCGAAAGGAGGATAGCCGGTCCGGCGCCTGGTCCGTGATCACCAACCCGTCCTGAGTAGGAGCCATATTGTAGTTGGCCTTAAGTCCGCCATCAGGATGTACAAGCTCCCTGGAAAACTGCTTACGCAGCTTGGCTTCATCGATGACTACGGAATAGCGACCACACATGGGGAGAGATCTAATTAGACTGCATCTTCTGCTTAATCTCGATGATCTCGTATCCTTCGATCACGTCACCTTCACGGATGTCGTTGAAGTTCTTGATGTTAAGACCACACTCCATGCCGTTGCGTACTTCCTTGACGTCGTCCTTGAAGCGCTTGAGGCTGGCGAGTTCGCCCTGTTGTCCTTCCTTGAGGGGGAAGACGACGATACCGTCGCGGATGACGCGAATGAGCGTGTTGCGGGTGATCTTTCCTTCCTCCACGAAACAGCCGGCAATGGTACCAACCTTGGAGATCTTGAACACTTCCCGTACGGAGACCTGACAGGTGGTCTTCTCCTCGCGGGTCGGCTCGAGCATGCCTTCGATGGCGCTGCTGATCTCGTCGATGGCTTCGTAGATGATCGAGTAGCTTTTGATCTCCACCCCTTCGCGTTCGGCGAGTTTGCGGGCGGATGAGCTGGGACGCACCTGGAAACCAACGATGATGGCATCCGAAGCGGTAGCCAGCAGAATGTCGGAATCGATGATCTGACCGACGGCCTTGTGGATCACGTTTACCTGTACGGTCTCCTGCGATAGCTTGATGAGCGAATCGGACAGGGCCTCTACGGAACCGTCCACGTCGCCCTTGACGATGAGGTTGAGTTCCTTAAAGGTACCGAGGGCAAGACGACGGCCAATCTCATCGAGCGAAACGCGCTTGGCGGCACGGTTGGCCTGTTCGCGGCTGATTTGGGCGCGGCGGCTGGCCAGCTGACGGGCTTCCTGCTCGCTGGCCATCACTTTCATGATCTCACCGGCCTGCGGGGCACCATCGAGACCGAGCAGGAGCACCGGCGAACCGGGACCAACTTCGGTTACCCGCTTGTTGCGCTCGTTGAACATGGCACGGACGCGTCCACTGGCTTCGCCGGCGACAAGAATGTCCTGCACCCTCAGGGTACCGTGTTGTACCAGAATCTTGGTTACGTAGCCACGACCTTTTTCCAGCGAGGCTTCCAACACGGTAGCTACGGCGGGGCGGTCGGGGTTGGCGGTGAGTTCCAGCATTTCGGCTTCGAGGAGCACCTTTTCGAGGAGTTCCGTGATGCCTTCTCCCTTGAGGGCGCTGATGTCCTGCGACTGGTACTTGCCTCCCCACTCTTCGACCTGGTAGCCCATGGAGGCGAGTTCGGTCTTGATGCGGTCGGGGTTGGCACCGGGACGGTCGATCTTGTTGATCGCGAAGATCATGGGTACTCCGGCGGCTTCGGCGTGACTGATGGCCTCCTTGGTTTGGGGCATCACGTTGTCGTCGGCGGCAATGATGATGATGGCGATGTCGGTCACCTTCGCACCCCGCGCACGCATGGCCGTAAAGGCTTCGTGACCGGGCGTATCGAGGAAGGTGATTTCCTTTCCGTTGTCCAGTTTCACCTCGTAGGCACCGATGTGCTGGGTGATGCCACCGGCTTCTCCGGCGATTACGTTGGAGTCGCGGATGCGGTCGAGCAGCGAGGTCTTACCGTGATCGACGTGTCCCATTACGGTCACGATCGGTGGGCGAGACTCCAGGTCTTCGGGATCGTCGAAGAATTCTTCTTCCTCCTCTTCGGATTCGTCGACGTTGATGAACTCGACCTCGTGGTTGAATTCTTCGGCAACGAGTTCGATGATCTCGGCGTCGAGTCGCTGGTTGATGGAGACGATCACGCCGGCATTCATACAGGCGGTGATGACTTCGCCGATACCGACGTCCATCATGTTAGCCAACTCCTGCGCGGTCACGAATTCCGTCACCTGCAGCTTGTCGTTGGTCTGTTCGTGCTCCATCGCTTCCTGCTTCTCGCGGATGCGATCGCGGTTGTCACGACGTTGGCGTTGACGTTTCTTCTTGCCGCCGCCGCCCTGTAGGCGGGCCATGGTGGCCTTGATCTTGTCTTCGATGTCCTTAGCGGAAACCTCACGGGGTTCGTCGTTGCGACCACCGGTGCGGCCGCGGTCGCTGCCGCCACGTGCTCCACCGCGCTGGCCGCCGGTCTGGGGCGGTCCGGTGGTGATCTTTTTCCGTTTCCGCTTTTTGCGGCTGTCGTCGGTAGAGGTGGCACCGCGCTTTTCGGGCTTCTTAATCTCGATCTTACCGAGCACCTTCAGGCCACGCAGTTTTGGTTCGGCCGTAACATGCAAATCGGGAGTATCCGTAGCCTTCACTTCCGTGACGGGTGCGGTGGGTTCCGGTTTGTTCGGCTTTGCTGCGGCGGGCGCGGCAGGTTTGGGCGGCGCCTGTTCCTGCGGGGCTCGTTTGGCCTGTGGCTGGGGGGCGGGCTTGCGCTGATCGGGCTTGGTCCGGGGCTGGTCCTTTTTGGCGGGCCGGCGCTTGTTGGCGTCCAGATCGATCCTTCCCATCACCTTCAGGCCGGGCACTTCGCGCTTTTGCGGTTCCTGGGCGGCGGGCGGTTGCTGCGGCGCTTGGGGTGCCGACTGAGCGGGCGACTGCGGTTTGGCGGCTGTCTCCTCCTGCTTCTGCACGGGCTTGGCTTCCGGCTGGGCCTGAGCGGGCGGCGGCGGGGCGGGCACGGTAGCTTTTGCTACCGGCTGGGGCTGCACGGGCGGCGGGGCCGGGACGCTTACCGGACGGGGGGGCGGTGGCGGTGGGGTAGCGCGCACGACGGGCGGAGGCGGTGGGGGCGGCGGGGCCGTTGGGCGGGTGCCGAACTCCATCTTGCTCGCTTTCTCCTTGTCCGATATGGCCTTGGCGAATTCCTGACGCACGGCGGATTCCATCTCGTTACTGACTTGCGCGATCGGCTTATTCTCGATCTCGAAGCCCTTACCGGTCAGGAACTCGACTATCGTCGAGGTCGCCACGTTCAATTCCTTCGCTACTTTAATTAGTCGTTTACTCATTCGATCTCTTAAGCACGTCGTTGTTTTACCGCGGGGTGCCGCCGCGGGGCCATTTAGAACTACCCTAAAAAGCCGATTTCCCCCATCTGCCTGACGCCGCGTTGGAGGACAACTTCCGGAACACTATCCGAATGCGACGCAAATATAACTCAATCTAAGGTACAATGCGGCAGGCTCACCTGCTTTGTACCGTGTCTGGGTAAACGCCTGTACGCAAACATGGTTTATTCCCCACCCCCAATGATTCTTTTACGACCCACACCTTGTCCCTGAAGGCAATCAGTACGCGATATTTCCCTTCCTTACTCTCGCTACCGTAGACTCGACGAGCAAGCGCAGGATATCCACGTCCACCTCGGTAAGCCGTTTAAGGTACAGGCAACTCTTACCGGTCTTGTGCTTGCCCAGTTTCGCCAGCAGCTCCGTTTCTCCCTTTATGCCACCCATCAGGTAAACGGTGAGGTCATTCTTGCGCGGACTGAAGCCTACTTCCATCCAGTCGCCCTCCCGACCGCTCGCGTATACGTAGTGGTAGGTCCCGAATCCGACGATGCTGTCTCCCCACATCACCGGCGGTTCACCGGTCACTTCCGTCATCAGGTCGATGATGGCCTGGCTGTCGGCACGCTTGTCGGGATCCGGGATGCCTTCAATGAATTCGGCTACCGATTGCTGGGTAGGTTGCGTCTTATTCGTTGCCATGGTGCTGGGTATATGTGCTGTATTTGCGTAAGTTCGTATTTTTCCGCCACGCTTTTTAGGATTTACGCTCTCCAAAGACCAACCGAATTCATCGCCTCAATAATTCTACCTCCATGTCGATAAGACTCTGGCCGGCCACCGTCCTGGCCCTGATCCTCTGCGCCGGTTACGCCCGCGCCCAGGTTACATTCCCCTACAACGGTGTTTACGACCAGCGCGAGGGCCATTACGCCTTCACGGGAGCCACGGTACACGTGAGTCCGGAGCAAACGCTGGAAGACGCTACCCTTACCATTCGCGACGGGAAGATCGTCTCCGTTGTCGCCGGGGGGGCGGTGAACGCAGGAGCAGTGGAAGTCAGCATGAGCGGCAAACACATCTACCCAAGCTTCATCGAAGTGTACGGTGACTACGGTATGCCCGAAGTAAAGGAGGGAAGCCGCGGTCGTGGCACCCCACCCCAGCTGGAAAGCAACACCGATGGCGCCTACGCCTGGAACCAGGCCCTGCGCCCGGAAACGGACGCCTCGGCCCTGTTTACGATCGATGCCAAAGCGGCAAAGACACTGCGGGAGGCCGGATTCGGTACCGTCTCCACCCACCACCCCGACGGCATCAGTCGCGGGACGGCAGCCGTGGTCACCCTGGCCGAAAGCAACGACAACGAAGTGCTCATCAAGCGCAACGCCGCCCACCACCTTTCCTTCGACAAGGGATCGTCCGGACAGGCCTACCCCAACTCCCGCATGGGTGAGATCGCCCTGCTGCGGCAGACCTACCTCGACGCCGACTGGTACGCAAAGCAGCGCGGGGAGGAAACCAACCTGAGTCTCGAGGCCTGGAGCAAACTACAGGACCTGCCCCAAATCTTTGCCGTCGACAACTGGCAGGATGCCCTGCGCGCCGATCAGGTCGGCGATGAATTCGGGAAGCAATATGTGATCCGGGGAAGCGGCGACGAGTACCAGCGGCTACAACCACTAAAGGCTTCGGGGGCCACCTTTATCCTTCCCCTTAAGTTTCCCGAAACCTACGATGTAAGCGACCCCTTCGCCGCCGACCTGATCTCGGTCGGCCAACTCCGTCACTGGGAGCGGGCTCCCGGTAACGTCGCCGCCGTAGCGCAGGCCGGCATTCCCTTCGTCCTCACCGCTGACGGACTCGAAAAGCCCACCGAGCTCCACGATGCCATGCGCAAGGCGATCGAGGCGGGTGCCGATCCCGCTACCGTGCTTGCCGGTCTCACGACCGGTCCGGCCAAACTCCTCGGCATCGATCAACTCGTAGGCACCCTGGAAAAGGGCAAGCTGGCCAACTTCATTGTGACCGATAAGGATCCCTTTACGGAAAAAGCCACCATCTACCAGAACTGGGTGCAGGGACAAGCCTTTGAGCTCAAGCCCCTACAGTCCGTAGATCTGGCTGATGCATACGACATCACCCTGGGAGACAGTAAATTTTCCGCAAACATCACGGGCGATCCGGGCAGCCAGAAAATGAGCGTCAGCCCGGCCGGCGATACCACTACCGCCGACGTCACCTTCACGGAGAGCGGCGGCGTGATCACCTTCCGCTTCCGCCCCGGCAAGGAGGGAGGCTACTACCGCATCAATGCCACCCCCGACGGGGAAGGCTACACCGGCACCGGCCGCGATCCCGAAGGCAACATCGTCACCTTCACCGCTACTCCGGCTAAGGCAACTAAGGCGGAAGAAGCTAAGAAAGACGAGAAAAAGGAAGACGAACGTCCGGAATACAAGAGCCGGCTCACCTATCCCAATATTTCCTACGGCCTGACCGAAATGCCCGAGGCAGGAAAGGTGCTCTTCCGCAACGCCACCGTCTGGACCAACGAAGCCGACGGTATCCTGGAAAACACCGACGTACTCATCGAAGACGGGAAGATCAGCCGGGTCGGTAAGGACCTGTCCGATCGCGGGGCACAGGTGATCGATGCTACGGGCATGCACCTCACCAGCGGCATCATCGACGAGCACAGCCACATTGCCCTCAGCGACGTGAACGAAGGCACCGAGTCGAGCACCGCCGAAGTGCGCATGGCCGACGTGGTCGATGCCGTGGACGAAAACATCTACCGCCAGCTCGCGGGTGGGGTGACCACCAGTCAGCTTCTACACGGTTCGGCCAACCCGATCGGTGGCCAGTCGGCCCTGATCAAGCTTCGTTGGGGCGCAACTCCCCAGGAAATGATGTTCGAGGGTGCCGACCCCTTCATCAAGTTTGCCCTCGGAGAGAACGTGAAGCAGTCCAACTGGGGCGATATGAATCGGGTACGCTATCCCCAAACCCGCATGGGCGTGGAGCAGATCTTCGAGAACTACTTCAGCCGCGCCGCGGAGTACGGCCGTGCCGTGAAGGCCGGCGAAAACGTACGCCGCGACCTGGAACTGGAAACCCTACTGGAAATCCTCAACGGAGAACGCTTCATCACCTGCCACAGCTACCAGCAGGGAGAGATCAATATGTTGATGGAACTGGCCGAACGCCACGACTTCCGCGTCAACACCTTTACCCACATCCTGGAAGGCTACAAGGTGGCCGATAAGATGGCCGAACACGGCGCGGCCGGCTCAACCTTCTCCGACTGGTGGGCCTACAAATTCGAGGTGAATGAAGCCATCCCCTACAATGGTGCCCTGATGCACGAACAGGGTGTACTTACCGGCTTTAACTCCGACGATGCCGAAATGGCCCGTCGCCTTAACCAGGAAGCCGCTAAGGCCGTCCTGTTCGGTGACGTGAATGAGGAGGAAGCCTGGAAATTCGTTACCCTCAATCCGGCTAAAATGCTGCACATCGACGACCGCGTTGGCAGTATTCGTACGGGAAAGGATGCCGACCTCGTGCTCTGGAACGATCACCCCATGAGCATCTACGCCCGCGCCGAACGCACCTACGTTGACGGCAAGGAATACTTCAACCGCGAGGAAAACGAGGCCCGCCGTACCGAGCTGCTCGCCGAACGCAATGCCCTTATCCAGGCAAGCCTCGACGACAAGAAAAGCGGGGCCAAAACGCAGTCGCCGAAGGGCAACAGCCGCCGCCTGCTTCACTGCGATAGCGTAAACCACTAAAGAAAGAACCATGAACTATAGCATAAAGAACCCACTGACCCTGCTTTTGGTCCTATTTCTTTGCACCTGCGTCCCCGCCCAGAATCCCACGCCGGCAGCAAGACAGGCCGCCCCCCTGGCCGTAACCGGTGTAACGGTACACGTAGGCGACGGAACGGTCATCGAAAATGCCACCCTGCTCATCCGTAACGGTAAAATCGAGAATGTAGGGAGTAACCTGCCGGTCCCCGCCGGCTACGAAACGCTGGACGCCAGCGGTAAGGAGGTGTATCCCGGCCTGATCGCCCTCAACAGCCAATTGGGCCTTACCGAGATCGGTGCCGTACGGGCCACCAACGATCAGCGCGAAGTGGGGACCTTCAATCCCAACGCGCGGGCCCTGATTGCCTTTAATACCGACTCCCAGGTAATCCCTACCGTACGGGCGCGCGGCGTACTGCTGGCCCAGGCCACCCCGGAAGGAAGCCTGGTGAGCGGCCGCAGCAGCATCATGCAACTCGACGGCTGGAACTTCGAGGACGCCGCGGTGCTGGCCGATGATGGCATCCACATCAACTGGCCCAACCGCAACAGCTACAATTGGCAGACCGGCGACCTGAAGCCAAACGAGAACTACGACGAGCAGGTGCGTGAACTCGAATCCTTCCTGGAGCAGGCCATTGGCTACTGCGGCCGGCCGGAAGGGGAGGGCAGCCGACTGCTGAAGCTGGAGGCCTTCTGCGAGGCGATCGCGGGCAACGCCAATGCCTACCTCCACGCCGACGAAGCCCGTAACATCCAGGCCGGCGTACTGCTGATGAAGCGCATCGGGGCCAAGCCGGTCGTGGTGGGCGGTAGTCAGGCTTACCTGATCACCGACTTTCTGAAGCGGGAAAGCGTGCCGGTGATCCTGAGCAGCACCCAGGCCCTGCCCAACTCACAGGACGATGCCGTCGACCAGCCCTACCGCAACCCGGCCCTGCTGGCAGAAGCGGGAGTGGAATTCGCCATTAGTCACGAAGGCTACTGGCAGCAGCGCAACCTGCCTTTCGTGGCCGGACAGGCGGTCGGATTCGGCCTGCCCTACGAGAAAGCAGTAGAGGCGATTACGCTGGCCCCGGCCCGGATCGTCGGCATCGCGGCGGATTACGGAAGCATCGCCACCGGAAAAAGTGCTACCTTTGTGATCGTAAATGGCGATTTGCTGGACATGCGCAGCAGCGTTGTCGAGAAAGCGTACATCGATGGAAGAGATGTCAACCTGGACAACAAACAGGCCGAGCTCTACCGCAAGTTTACCGAAAAATATAGCCGGGTGACCCGGTAACCGCCTACCGTACCCAGCAATTTTTCAGTGTAGTGGCCCGCTTTCCTCAGGGAGATGCGGGCCACTCCTGGTTTTGGGCCGTTCGTCAGGTGGTTGACTGCGTACTTCTAATAGGAGGGTGGAGTAGATCGGAGGTCGTTACTTTCGTCGGGTACTTCCAATTGCACTGCATGACCGTCGCCCGCCAACTCCTCTGTACTTCCCTGCTGTTCCTGACCGGCCTGACGACCGCGCAGACCCTGACCGGTCGGGTGACCGACGAGGCTACTGGAGAAGCGCTGCCCTACGCATCCATTTACGTACAGCAGACCGGTACCGGTGCGACCACCAACATTGAAGGGCGCTACGAGCTTAAACTGCGGGGAGGGAGCAACACCATCGTCTTTCAGTACCTCGGCTACCAAACGCAGGTGGTGAACGTGGAGAGCAGCCGCGGATCGCTCGACGTACAACTGCGCACCGAAGCCCTCGATTTGGACCAGGTAGAAGTGCTCAGCGGGGCGGAAGACCTCAGCTACAGCGTTATCCGTCGGGCCATTGCCAAGGCCGACTACCACCGCAACCAGGTGGACCGTTACACGGCCGACGTGTACCTGAAGGGTAAGGGGAAGGTGGACAAGATCCCGAAGCTTTACCAAAAGCTGGTGCCGAAGGAGGAGCGGAAGGAGGTTACCGAAATGATCGGCAAGAGCTTCACCAGCGAGACCACCAGCCGCATCAGCTACACCCGGCCGAATACCTTCACCGAGGAGGTGGTGTCGAAGTACGTCGTGGGGGAAGAGAATTTTTCGGTCAGCGGCTACATCTTTTCTTCCTTTTACCAGCCCGAAGTGGCCAGCGTGGTAAGTCCGCTCTCGCCCAAATCGTTTGCCTACTACAAATTCGAGCACGAGGGCGTCTTCCTGGACCAGGGAAAGCTTATCAACAAGATTCGCGTCATACCGCGCAGTCGGGGAGAGGATGTTTTCGAAGGCTACGTCTATATCGTGCAGGACGACTGGGCGCTCCACAGCCTCGATCTGCGTACCTACGGCATGGGATTCACCATAGACATTAAGGTGAACTACAATGAGGTGGCCGATCGCATCTGGATGCCCACTACCACTACCATCGAGGGCAGCGGCGGCATCATCGGCATCAAGATCAGTGCCAGCTACATCGCCAGTACGAGCAACTACGACATCGAGCTTAACCCCGATCTCGGGGGCTACGTGGAGGTCATCGATGAAAAAACCCAGCCGGAGGCGGCCGCCACTACCCGCCGCGAAAACCAGGTAGCCGGCTACGAGGAAACACTCGAATCCGGCGGCGAGCTCACCCGCAAGGAGCTTATGAAGCTGATGCGCAATTACGAAAAGGAGGAACAGGAAGCCACCGATAAACCCGAGGTGGTGGGCAACTACACCTTTAAGGACGACAGCGTAAAGACCATCCGGGACTCGGCCGCCTGGGAGGCCGTGCGGCCCATACCGCTCACGCAGGAGGAAATCGTCGGTTACCGCTATCAGGACAGCATTGCCCGGGTGGAGCGGCTTGATTCTATCGCCGAAGCTCGTGGGGAGAAACCGCCGAGTGAAAGCAAGCCAGGAAAAAAGCCGCTGCCCCCCGCCCTGCGCTTCGACGTGAGCCCCGATCTGCAGTTTAATCCCGTGGAGGGCTACGCCGTGGGAGCGAAATTCACCAAGAACCTGCGCCGGACCGTCGTTGAGGATACCAGCAGCCATAAGGTGAAATTCGGCGAGCTCAGTCTGCGCACCCGCTATGGATTTGCGTGGAAACGGGGCAGCTGGGAGCTTGATTACCGCAACTGGACGAATAAGCAGGGGGCGGGCAAGTACTATATTTCAGGTGGTCGTTACTTGCGGCAGTTCGATGCCAGTCCGGCCATCGACCCCATCCTTAACAGCTTTACGGCCCTACTGTGGGGGGATAGTTACGTCCGCCTCTACGAGCGAGCATACGGAACGGCGGGCTACAGCAAACGATTCAGCGACGCCTTTAAGTTGGGCGGCTCCGTCACCTACGAAGACCGCCGCGCCGTCAGGAATACTACCGACCACCGCTGGGGCGGCGAGGATGATTTCGCCTATGCTCCTAACCAGCCCTTTAATGAGGAGCGGGGTGCCGTGAACCGGGTAGAAAATGCAGCGCTATTGGAGGTCCAGGCGGCCTGGCGGCCGGGGCTCAAATATCTCATCCGCAACGGAAGGAAGCGTATGATCGAAAATTCCGCGCCGACGCTCGGGTTTCGCGTGCAGACCGGACTGCCCTCCCTGGCGGAGAGTGTGTCCGACTTTACGCTGCTGGAGGCCAGCTACCGTCACCGCTTCGAAGCCGGGCGAAAGGGAGCGGTCAACTTGCTGATCCGTGGTGGTGCTTTCGTGAGCAATACCTATGTGGACTTCCCCGACTTCAAGCACTTCGCGACTTCCGAGATCATCCTCACCCGCCTCGACCCCATCGGCAGTTACCGTTTGTTGCCCTACTACCGCAACAGCACCGGAGAGGAGTACGTGGAGGTCTACGCCCACTACCAGTTTCGCAAACTGCTGCTCACCAACATCTGGCAGCTGCACCTGATGGGACTGAAGGAAGATCTTTTCGTCAACTACCTCTACACGCCCACCAGCGAGCACTATACCGAGGTGGGCTACTCCCTGGATAACCTGTTGCGGGTGCTGCGTCTGGAATTCGTTACCTCCTTCCGGGACGGCAAGTACGACGACTTCGGGGTGCGGCTGAGCTTCACGACCACCTTCGGCGGGGGCGATGATGTGGATGATGAGTTTTGACCCTCGTCGGCCCCTCGTCGGCGCCTCGTCGGCCGACCGAGGAACGAGGCTCGTCCGCCGAGGGCACACCTTCAGTTGGCGGACGAGCGCTGCTCGGCCGACGACCATCAGACCGCTAAGAAATCCCGAATAATTCTTTCCCCCACCTTCGCCGACTTCTCGGGGTGAAACTGGGCGGCGTAGAAGTTATCCTTCCGCAGCATGGCCGCAAATTCCCGCCCGCAGTAGGTGGTGGTGGCCACGGTATCCGGTCCTGGCTCGACGTAATAGCTGTGGACGTAGTAGCAAAAATCGCCGTCGACCTCCTTGCTGACCCAGTCGTTGGTGGGAGCGAGTTTCACCTCGTTCCAGCCCATGTGGGGCACCTTGTCGCCGTTGGTGGGGCGAAATTGGTGTACCCGCTCCGGGAAGATGCCGAGGCACTCCACGTCGCCCTCTTCGCTGTGGCTGCACAGCAGCTGCATGCCCACGCAAACCCCGAACACCGGCTGGGTGAGGGAGCGAATGAGGTCGGCCAGTCCCGTTTCGTTTAGGTGCTTCATGGTGGAGGCCGCGTGGCCGACACCGGGGAAGATGACCTTATCGGCCGCGCGGATTTTGGCGGGATCGCTGGTCAGCTCGTGCTCCACCCCGATGCGCTCGAGTGCGTAGAGGACGGAGCGAATGTTGCCGGCGTTGTAGTCGATTACTGCTACCATGGGGCGAAAGTACAATGCGGCCTCTGGCCGCGCTGTTCGATGCGGCCTCCCGGCCGCGATAGTACGACGCTGCCTCCGGCAGCGACTTCATCCATTCTGAATAACTAGTCCCGCGCGCTCGGAGAGCGCCTCGTACTATCGCTGCCCGGAGGCAGCATCGTACCGCCCCGGAGGCAGCATCGTACTACCGGCCGAGATGCACCAGCAGCACACTCACGTCCGCCGGGCTCACCCCGCTGATGCGACTGGCCTGGCCGATGGTCACCGGCTTGAGCTTATTCAGTTTTTGGCGGGCCTCCTTTGAGAGGGCGGTGAGCTGCTCGTAGTCGAAGGCCTTGCCCAACTTGATGCCCTCCAGGCGGCTCATCTTCTCGACGGCCTGCCGCTCGCGCTCGATGTAGCCTTCGTACTTGAGGGTGACTTCGGCCAGATTGACGGTCTCGGCATCGTAGGGAGTGAGGAAGTCGCGCAGGGCGGGCACGGCATCGGCCATTCCCTCCAGGCTTACGCCAGGACGGGCGAGGATGGAATCCAGTTTTACGCCCTGCTTCAGGGAGGCGGTACCGACGCTCTCGAGGTAGCCGTTGATCTGCTCCGGGGTGATGCTGTGCTGACGGAGCTCACCGGAAATGTCCGCTACTCCTGCCCGTTTACTTTGCACCCGCGCTATGCGGCCATCCATGTCACGTACGCCTAGTGCGGCGGCCATGGGGGTAAGACGGAGGTCGGCATCGTCCTGCCGCAGGAGGATGCGGTACTCGGCCCGGCTGGTAAACATGCGGTAGGGCTCCTCGGTGCCCTTATTAATAAGGTCGTCGATGAGCACGCCGATGTAGGCATCGCTGCGCCGCAGGATGAAGGGATCGCGTTCCTGAACGGCCAGTGCCGCGTTCATACCCGCGATGAGGCCCTGGCAGCCCGCTTCCTCGTAACCGGTGGTGCCGTTGATCTGTCCGGCGAAGAAAAGGCCGTCGACCAGCCGCGTCTCCAGGGTAGGGCCGAGCTGGGTGGGCGGGAAAAAGTCGTACTCGATGGCGTAGCCGGGACGGAACATCTTCATGTTCTCGAAGCCGCGCACCTTGCGCAGGGCCTTATACTGTACATCCTCCGGCAGACTGGAGCTGAAGCCGTTCACGTAGATCTCGCAGGTGTTGCGGCCCTCCGGCTCCACGAACAACTGGTGCTGGTCGCGGCCGGCGAAGCGGTCGATCTTGTCTTCGATACTGGGGCAGTAGCGGGGCCCGAGTCCCTGGATGCGGCCGTTGAACATGGGGCTGCGGTCGAAGCCCTCGCGCAGGGTTTCGTGCACTTCCGGACTGGTGTAGGTCACGTGGCAGGGCAGCTGATCGGTCAGCGGCGGGGTATCGGTATAGCTGAAGCGGCCGGGATTTTCGTCGCCGTGCTGCACCGTCATGGCGCTATAATCGAGGGTACGGCCGTCGAGGCGGGCGGGGGTGCCGGTCTTCATGCGGCCAGCCTCGAAGCCGAGTTCCTTTAATTGTTCGGTAAGGCCGGTGGCCGATCGCTCTCCGGCCCTTCCACCGCCAAACTGTTTTTCGCCGATGTGGATGGTGCCGTTAAGGAAGGTGCCGTTGGTAAGCACCACCGACTTGCCGGGAATCTCCATACCGAGGCCGGTCCTCACGCCCTCAATCCTTCCATCCTTCACCACCAGACCAACGACCATCTCCTGCCAAAAATCAATATTCGGGTGGGCTTCCAGTTTTTCGCGCCAGTTCAGGGCGAAGGCCATGCGGTCACTCTGGGCGCGCGGGCTCCACATGGCGGGTCCCTTGCTTAGGTTGAGGAGGCGGAACTGCACCATGGTCTCGTCGGTCACGATGCCGGAGTAGCCGCCGAGGGCGTCGATCTCACGTACGATCTGTCCTTTACCGACACCGCCCATGGCCGGGTTGCAGCTCATTTGGGCGATCGTCTGCATGTTCATGGTGGCCAGGAGTACCTTGGCGCCCAGGTTGGCCGCAGCGACGGCAGCCTCACAGCCGGCGTGACCGGCACCGACCACAATGACGTCGTAGGTAGGAAACATAATTTTCGGTTTGGCGGAGTGTTACTAACGCGCGGTAAACGCACAAAGTTACGGTTTTCATTAGGGCGGGCGCGCGGGTGCCGGGCAAACCCGTAAAGCAGGGTTGAGTGGTGGGGCGATTAATTATACAAAATCTAAATAAGGCCCAATACTTAACAAGCGTAGGCTTGGGTGGCCTAGATGTTGCCGATGTCGTAACTTTGCCGCAATTCCCAAAAGTCAGGTAAATTGACCGACTTTTGATCTCTTTCGGCTTACCCCAGTCGAGTCAACCGTAACAATGCATACCCCGCGTATGAATAATTTTAAGAGACCGGCCGGCCTATCTTTACTGCTACTTGCCGCGGTATCGCTTCAGTCGCAGTCATCGATGTCCGGTGGGAACCTGGTCTTCTACGGCCTTGCCGCCCTGGCGCTCCTCATTTTCTTCTACATCGTGGTTAGCGTGGCCGATAACTTCATGGTCATCGAGTCAAAGCAGATGGGTCTCGACGATGAGAACCGTGCCGGACTGTTCCCCGATTTCCGGCAGATGTTCGCAAGCAAGAAACCCGGCTACCTGAAGGAAGCACACGTATACACCCTCACCAAGGGATACGATATCCCGATGGACGGCGAACCCCAGGAAACCATCCGCGACGCCAAGGTGACCCGCTTCGCCATTTCACCCCCCGACTTCTTCGGCCTGCGCCCCATTCCCAAACTGCTGGTCGAGGAAGGCGACGTAGTGAAAGCCGGCGATCCGGTTTTCTTCGACAAGCAACTCTCGCGCATCAAGTTCGCCGCTCCCGTCTCCGGTGAGGTGATCTCGGTGACTCGCGGACTGAAGCGCTCCATTTCCGAAATCGTCATTCTGGCCGATAAGGAACAGGAAAGCCGCAGCTACGAACTGCCCGCCGCCGGTGCCTCCCGCGAGGAGTTGGTAGAATTTCTGCTGGAAAGCGGTGCCTGGCCATGTATCCGCCAGCGTCCCTACAATTTGGTCGCGAACCCCGACGTGGTGCCCCGCGACATCTTTGTCTCGACCTTCGACACCTCCCCCGTCGGCCCTAATCTGAACCTTACCGTACGTGGACGTATGGATGTCTTCCAGGCCGGCGTCAACGTACTGCGTCGCCTGACGCCCGGTCTTGTTTACCTCGGCCTCGATGGTCGCGGCGAATCGGACTCCCCCTTTGCCGCCGTCTCCGGAGCCGAGAAGCGTTACTTCCGTGGTGCCCACCCGGCCGGCAACGTTGGCGTACAAATTCACCACATCCACCCCTGCGGCGTAGGTGAGAACACCGTCTGGACCCTTGGTGTGGAAGAAGTACTTCTGCTCGGCGAACTCTTCCAGCACGGACGCTACGACACTACCCGCCTGGTGGCCATCTCCGGTGGTTCCTTCAGCGACCCGAGCTACGTTCGCACCCGGGCCGGTGCCAACATCGGCGAGCTGATCGCCGGCCAGACCCTGGAGCCGAACTCGCGCATCATCAGTGGCGACGTGCTCTCCGGTATCCAGAAGTCGGAGGAAGGCTTTTTGGGCTTCTTCGACAACCAGGTCACCGCAATTCCCGAGGGTAACGAAGCCGAAGTGTTCGGCTGGTTGCTGCCCCTCAAGCCGCGGGCGTCCATCTCCCCCACCATTCCGGTGCTGAGTGATAATATCCACATCACCACCAACAGCCACGGGGAGAAGCGGGCCTTCGTGGTCAACAACGATTACGAACAGGTGATGCCGATGGATATCTACCTGACCCAACTGATGAAATCCATCATCGTCAACGACCTCGAGAGCATGGAAGGGTTGGGCATTTACGAGCTCGTTCCGGAAGATGTAGCGCTGGCGGAGTTCGCCTGCGTGAGCAAACAACCCCTGCAACAGATATTGCGTCAGGGGCATGACACGATGATCGCCCAGGGATAACTATAAAATAAACGGACTGTTTGAATTCAGCAGTCCGCAACTATAAAGCTTGACATGAAAGCATTGCACGATTTTGTTAAGAAGTTTGAGCCGGATCACGGGACTTCCCCCTTCCTGCACACGACTTACGACGCTTTCTATACCTTCCTCTTCCAGCCACCCGCCGTCACCCAGGGTGGCGTGCACGTACGCGACGGCATGGACCTTAAGCGCCAGATGGTGTGGGTCGTGCTTGCCCTGCAGGTGCTTTACATCTTCGGTACCTGGAACATCGGCCAGCAGCACTTTTCGGCGCTGGGCCAGCACACCGGCCTGCTGGAGGGCTTTCACCTTAAGATCGTGTACGGCCTGATTCAGGTCATTCCGATTTTCATCGTCACCCACGTGGTCGGTCTCGGTATCGAGTTTCTCTACGCGGCCAAGAAGGGCCACTCCGTGGAGGAGGGCTTTCTGGTTTCCGGTGCCCTGATTCCCCTCATCATGCCTCCCGATATTCCCCTGTGGATCCTGGCCGTCTCGGTGGCCTTTGCCGTTATTCTCGGTAAGGAAGCCTTCGGTGGCACGGGCATGAACATCTGGAACATCGCACTGCTGGCGCGGGTCTTCATCTTCTTCGCTTACCCCACGACCATATCTGGTGACGAAGTATGGATCAGCGGTATCGAAAAGATCGATGTAGGCGTTTACGCCAGCGAGGCTTACAACTTCGTGCACCACGGCTTCGACTGGATCTTCGCCGGCCTGGGTTGGAATACCTTCGGTCAGGGCGGCACGCTGGTCGCTGACGGCTTCACCGGGGCAACGCCACTGGGTATTGCCGCCAAAGAAGGCTGGGAGGGCGTATCGGCCGTTTATACTCAGAGTGAAATCTTCTGGGGCACGATTCCCGGTTCCATCGGTGAGTCGAGCGTACCGCTGATCCTCTTCGGTATGGCCTTCATCATGTTTACCCGCATTGCCGACTACCGCATCATCGTCGGTGGAATCATCGGACTGCTGGTTGCCGGCTTCATGCTCAATGCCATTGCTCCCGCCGAGCTGACCGAGGACACCCCCGGTATCTTCAAGTTTATGGCCATTCACCCGCTGCGGCAGATGATCATGGGCAGCTTCCTCTTCGCCATCACCTTCATGGCCACCGATCCGGTCAGTAGCGCCGACACCCCGACCGGCAAGTGGATTTACGGATTCCTGATCGCCTTCATCGGCCTGATTATTCGGGTACTCAACCCGGCCTATCCCGAGGGCTGGATGCTTTCCATCCTGCTGCTCAACACCTTCGCTCCCCTGATCGACCACTACGTGTACCAGGCTAACATCAAGCGTCGTGCCAAGCGCACCTCGGAGATGGCTAAGACCCGCGACGAACTGATCACCAAGCGGAACGACGACGTGGAGATCTTCACCCCCCAGAATGCCGAAGGCTACCGACCCGTCGGTAACGTAGGGAACTACTAACCTAAATATCACTCGACCATGAGTACCAAATATATCTACACCTTCGGCGTCATCATGACGGTGGTCGTAGCCCTCGTACTGGCCGGCTTCCGTACGGTGACCGCCGACGCCGCCGCGCGCAACGAGGACATCTTCAACAAGCGGGAAATTCTCGCCACCGTGGCCGAACCCCTGGCTGAAGCCGGTACGCCGATCGGTACCCTGACCGACGAGCAGGTGCTGGAAATTTTCGATAACCAGGTGGAACAGGTGCTCGTGAACTCCGCCGGCGAACAAGTCGATCAGGAGTTTTCCGCCCTCGACCTTGCCAAGGAGTACAAGAAGCCGGAGGATGCCCGCATCTACCCCGTCAATATCTTCGACCTGAACGGCGACAAGTACTACGTCTTCAGCGTACGGGGCAATGGACTCTGGGACGCCATCTGGGGCAACATCGCCCTGGCCTCCGACCTCAATACCGTCACCGGAGCCAGCTTCGACCACGCCGGCGAAACTCCCGGACTGGGCGCCGAGATCAAGGACAATTCCGGGTGGAAATCGCAGTTTAAGGGCAAGAAGATCTTCGATGGCGATAAGTTCGTCAGCATCATCGTCCGTAAGGGCGGTGCCGTCGACCCGGATCACGACGTGGACGGCCTGAGCGGTGCTACCGTAACCGGTGACGGCGTAACCAAGATGCTCTGGAACGGACTCAAGGCATATGAGCCCTTCATTGAGGAGCAGCGTGCCGAAAACGGTGCCACCAGCATGAACCTAAAGTAAACTTATCCCCGCCGGTCGATGCCGGTGGTGACCTATAGCTACAAACATGGCAGAATCAACTGAAATTAGAACCGGTGTCGTAGCCGATCCCGCCGGTCAGGAAAAGGAGCCCCTGTTCGGGAAGAAGGAGAAGATCCTGATTACCGACCCCCTGCTCGACAACAACCCCATCACCATCCAGGTACTCGGTGTGTGTTCGGCCCTGGCCGTCACCTCGCTCGTGTACCCCTCCCTGGTCATGGCGGTAGCGGTGGTATTCGTCTGCGCGTTCTCGAGCCTGTTTACCTCGCTGATGCGCAACATTATCCCGAAGGCCGTACGTCTGATCGTGCAGTTGGTAATTATCGCTACCCTCGTAACTCTGGTGAACGAAGCACTTAAGGTCCTCGCCTTCCCCGTATATAAGCAACTGTCGGTCTACATCGGTCTCATTATCACGAATTGTATCGTGATGGGCCGCCTGGAAGCCTTCGCGATGGCCAACAAGCCCTGGCGTTCCTTCCTCGACGGAGTAGGTAACGGACTGGGCTACGGTCTGATTCTGGTCGCCGTCGGTGTCGTCCGCGAACTGTTCGGCAAGGGGAGCCTCTTCGCCGGTTCCGGTATCGCCATGAACATCATCGGCCCCAGCGGCGACACCACCCAGTACTGGATCAACACCGCCGCCGAAAGCGGCATCGGAAGCTTCTTCGGCTGGTACGCCAACAACAACCTCATGGTACTGCCCGCAGCCGCCATGTTCGTGATCGCCGTCTTCATCTGGATTCAGCGCAGCTACAACACGAAGTTGGTAGACGTATCGTAGGGCCTTCCCCCCCTTCAATCCCTCAATCCCTACTTACCCCCGATCCTTCCTTCTCCCCCCTCAATCCTTCAATCCTTCACCCCATGGGAGACTTCCTCAACATCTTCATCAAGTCGGCCTTCATCGAGAACATGGTGCTCGCCTACTTTCTCGGTATGTGCTCGTTCCTGGCCGTATCTAAGACCCTGACCACCGCCACCGGACTCGGACTTGCCGTCATCTTCGTACTCGGCATCACCATGCCGATCAACTGGGTGATCAACGAATTTATCCTCATTCCCGCGGAGCTCGAATTCCTGCGCTTCATTCTGTTCATCGCCGTTATCGCCTCTACGGTACAGCTGGTGGAAATGGTGGTGGAGAAGTTCAGTCCCGGCCTCTACGCCGCCCTGGGAATCTTCCTTCCCCTCATCACGGTGAACTGCGCCATCCTCGGGGGTAGCCTCTTTATGGTGAGCCGGGAGTACAACCTGACCGAGTCGATCGCCTTCGGTTTAGGTGGCGGTTTTGGCTGGTTTCTGGCCATCATCGCTCTGGCGGCCATTCGCGAGCGCATTCGCTACAGCAACGTTCCCCCCGCCCTGCGTGGATTGGGAATGGCCTTCCTGATCACCGGCCTGATGGGCATTGCGTTTCTGAGCCTTACCGGTATCGATCCCGCCGTCTTCGCCGGTTGGAGCGGCGTTGCCGAGTAAGTTTTACCCTGAATAGATAAACCGTCGGTCCCGGAACCGGCTTATACGTAAAATATCCCACCATGATTACCATCGGAGCAGCGGTTGTAGTTTTTACGGCCATCGTGCTTGCCCTCATCACCATGCTGCTGGTGGCCCGTCGGAGACTCGTCCCCCAGGGTGAAGTAAAGATCATCGTCAACGGAGATACGGAGAATCCCCTACTGGTTCAGCCGGGCAACACGCTGCTTACGGCCCTGTCCGACAAGAGCGTCTTCCTGCCTTCCGCCTGCGGCGGCGGCGGTACCTGCGCCATGTGTGAGTGTGAGATCACTAAGGGCGGCGGCGACGTACTGCCTACCGAGCTCAACCACCTTACCCGTCGGGAAGTAGCTGAGCACAAGCGTCTGGCCTGCCAGGTGAAGGTGCGTGAGGATATGGAAATCCACATCCCCGAAGAAATTTTCGGCATCAAGAAGTGGGAATGCACCGTCGACCGGAACTACAACGTCGCGACCTTCATCAAGGAGTTCGTGGTGCGGTTACCGGAAGGGGAGAGCCTGGATTTCGAATCGGGCGGCTACATCCAGATCGACGTACCCAAGATCGAAGTCGACTTCAAAAATTTCGACATCACGCCCCACCCGATTTTCCATAAGGGAGCTCCCGCCGATAAATTCAAGCCCGACTGGGACAAGTTCGGCATGTGGGACTTCAAGATGAAGAACGACGAAGAACAGTTCCGCGCCTACTCCATGGCGAACCACCCCGGGGAAGGCGACATCATCATGCTCAACATCCGGATCGCGCCACCGCCCTTCGACCGGCAGAAGAACGCGTACATGGACGTGAACCCCGGTGTCTGCTCCAGCTACGTCTTCAACCAGAAGCCCGGCGATAAGGTGACGATCTCCGGCCCCTACGGTGAGTTCTTCATCAAGCCCACCGACAAGGAAATGATTTACATCGGTGGTGGCGCCGGCATGGCCCCCCTGCGGAGCCACATTTTCCACCTCTTCCACACCATGAAGACGGACCGCAAGGTCAGCTACTGGTACGGTGGCCGCTCCAAGGCCGAACTCTTCTACACGGAGGAATTCGAAGCCATTGAGAAGGACTTCCCCAACTTTAAGTACCACATCGCCCTCAGCGACGCCCTGCCCGAAGACAACTGGAACGGCATGACCGGATTCATCCACCAGGCCGTCCTTGACAATTACCTCAAGGATCACCCCGAACCCGAAGAAATCGAGTACTACCTCTGCGGCCCGCCCCTGATGCTGCAGGCCGTTCAGAATATGCTCGATGAGCTCGGCGTACCCGAGGAAAACATCGCCTTCGACGACTTCGGTAGCTAGTACAACGCGGTCTCCTGACCGCGAAAGTACAAAGCTGCCTCCGGCAGCGCGGGGAAAGCCCGCAGCGCATACGCGCTGCGGGCTTTTTCGTGGACTTTGCTGGGAATACCTTCGGGAGGCTTTCTTCGGCCCGTATCAGTGTTGCATCCAGTGCTGCCGGAGGCAGCATTCTACACCGCTGCCGGAGGCAGCATCGTGCTCCCGCCCCAATAGCTATCGGGGGAGGCCGCGTTTTACTTAGCGAGGCCGAGGTGCTTCACACTGAAAAAGAAGATCGCGCCATACCCCAGTGCCAGCAAGGCATGGAAGACCACAAACGTGGTATTCTGTAGGTAGAAGGCCCCCCAGACGGCAAAGAGGAAGTATACGCACAGCACCCCTTCACCCACCGTGATTAAGTTCAGCTTACCGGATAGGTACTTCTTCGACTTGAGCTTGTCGCGCACCGTACTGATGTTGAACTTGGGCGTGCGTACGAACGGGCTCTTCTTTCCCCGGTACCCCTGCAGCACCGCCACAGAATTGTGCAGCGACAGGCCCATGCTCAGGGCAAGAAAGAGGGGAAACAGGAAGACGAATTTGAATACCGACTTAGCAAAGTTCTTTTCTTTATTCGCCACGCTCTGCACGTTTGCTACGTAGTAGATACCGATCACGGACAGCAACCCGGCGAGAAAGAGGGCAAAGAAATTTTTGCTGAAGCCATACTGGGCCAGTTCGCTGAAGAGAAATAGCAGGGGCACGCTAAACACCCCACAGAGGAATACGAACAGAAAGATCGACGAAGCCAGCAGGTGAGCGGTCGCCTGCACCTTATGTCCTAGTGCCAGCTCGCTGTGCCATACGTCGGGCAGCATCTTGCGGGCCGTTTCCGCGCCCCCCTTCATCCAGCGGTGCTGCTGACTCTTGAAGCTGTTCATTTCCACCGGAAGTTCCGCCGGACTGCCCACCCGCTCCAGGTACCGAATCTTGTACCCCGCCAGTTGGCTACGGATGCTCAGGTCCAGGTCCTCCGTCAGCGTATCGGGTTGCCAACCGCCCCCGGCGTCGATGGCCGCCCGCCGCCAGACGCCCGCCGTTCCGTTGAATTGCAGCAGGTGTCCGCCGTTCATTCGACCGACCTGCTCAACCGTGAAGTGTACGTTCAGTTGGAGGGCCTGTAAACGGGTGATGAGGCTGTAGTCTTCGTTGAGGTGCTCCCAGCGGGTCTGTACGACGCCCACTGTAGGATCCGTGAAGTAGGGGATCGTTCGCCGCAGAAAACTGGGTTCGGGTACGAAGTCGGCATCGAAAATGGCAATGAACTCCCCCCCCGCGAGCTGGGTGCCGTCGCGCAGCGCACCGGCTTTGTACCCCTGTCGTTCGGCGCGGATGATCTGTTTGATCTGGTAGCCGCGGGCCCGGTAGTACTTGACTTTTTCCGCCACCAACGCCACGGTTTCGTCGGTACTGTCGTCGAGGATGTGAATCTCGTACCGATCGCGGGGATAGTCGAATGCCGCTACCGCATCGATCAACCGCCCGATCACGTACAGCTCGTTGTAGATCGGCAACTGTACCGTCACGAAGGGAAAGCGGGGCGGGGCCGCGGGTGCAAGGTCAATTCCGGAAATGCGCGGCTGTTTGGTGGTGTACGCGGTGAGCGTAGTAGCACCCGTACTCCTCTTAAGGGAGGTACCGGTTGCCGCGCCGGCCGGCAGGGCCGGGGGTTCCACGGTGGGTCCTTCCTGTTTGTAGTGGTACAGCAGATTGAACTGTAGCAGGCAGTAGACCGTGATGTACAGCAGGCTGAAGGTATAAATCGCCAGGACCACGAATGCCACTACGGTCATCGTCAAATCAGTTTAAAGATGGTCCACAAGATCTTGTGGCCGGCCAGTAGGGTACCCCGGACCGTTCCCGATATTTTAGACTTTCCGATGCGTTTGCGGTAACGTACGGGCACCTCCGTACACCGAAGACCGGCCCGGGCGGCACGCACCTGCATCTCCACCGTCCACCCGAAATCCGGGTCACGCATCCCCAGTTTTACCAGAGAATCATACCGGATGGCCCGAAAAGGCCCGAGATCGGTAAACTCGTAACCGTAAAATACCCGAATAAGATTTGTGGCCAGCCAGTTGCCGAACACCTGGGGCAGGGTCATACTACCAGCCTCCGTCTCGCCGAGGGCCCGGGAACCGATGACCAGATCGTACCCCCCGTTCAGGATCGGGGCCACCAACTCGGGCAACTGCTCGGGGTGATCGCTGTGGTCGCCGTCAATGAAAACTACGATATCGGGATGCTCATCGGCGGGTCGTTCGGCAATGTACCGTAACCCGCGCAGGCAGGCCGAACCATACCCCGCCCGCTTTTCGCTTACGATCACTGCACCCGCGTCCGCGCCCACCTGAGCCGTCCGGTCGCTGCTGTTGTTGTCGCAGACGATGACGTCGCGTAGCAGGTGGCGGGGCAATTCGGTAACGACCAATCCGATGCTCGCTTCCTCATTGTAGGCGGGAATAATCACATCGATCACGGGGGGCTGGGGAGACAAAGACCAAAGTTTGGGCAAAGATACACCGCCACCCCGGCCGCGAACGTCGGTTTACGACAGCCCGCCGTCGACGGAAAGCACCTGCCCGCTGACGTAGCTCCCCAGGTCGGAACCCAAAAAGATGCAGGCGTTGGCGATTTCTTCCGGCTTCCCGAAGCGTTTGAGGGGGATGTTGGCCAGGTAGCCCTCGCGGACCTTTTCCGGCAGCTCGTCGGTCATGTCGGTTTCGATGAAGCCGGGCGCGATGACGTTGCAGCGTACGTTGCGGCTGCCCATTTCCTTGGCGATCGACTTGCTGAAGCCGATGATGCCCGCCTTGCTGGCGGCATAGTTGGCCTGACCCACATTGCCCTGGATGCCGACGATGCTCGACATGTTGATGATGCTGCCGCCACCCCGCATCATGGTCCGCAGCGCGTGTTTGGTGAGATTAAAGACCGATTTCAGGTTGTTGTCCATTACCGTATCCCACTGCTCCTCATTCATGCGGAGCATGAGGGTATCGCGGGTGACGCCGGCGTTGTTGATGAGGATGTGCAGCCCGCCGAAGTCGGCTACGACGGTCTTGACGAGATGTTCGGCCTCGGCGTAGTCGGAGGCGTCGCTCTGGTAAGCCCGTACGTCGGAACCCAGTTCTTCCACGAGGGCATCGGCGGTAGCGGCCGAACTGCGGTAGGTGAAGGCGACTTTGGCGCCGGCCGCGGCGATGGAACGAACGAGTGCGGCCCCGATGCCTCGGGATCCGCCGGTGATGAGAGCGACTTTTCCGTCGAGTAGACCCATGGTATCAGCTTGCTTTGGTGATCGCCAAAGGTAGGACAAGCATAAAGAATAGCGGGCGGGGCAAACTAAACCGCCCACCCCCTCCTTCTATAGCTTCACCAAACGATGTAACCATGTTCGGAGATATGATGAAACAGATGGAGGAAATGCAGGCCAAAATGCAGGAGCAGCTGGCCCAACAGACCTTCGAGGCCGAGGCCGGCGGCGGTGCCGTGAAGGTTACCTGCGACGGTACCCGCACCATCCAAAACGTAAGCATCGACCCGGAGCAAGTAGACCCCACCGACCTGGAAGCCCTGGAGGACTTGGTCGTCGTGGCCACTAACCGGGCCCTGGAGCAGGCCGCAACCTACGAGGCACAGCAGGCTGGAGGCATGATGGACAACATGCTGCCCGGCGGCCTCGGCAGCATACTTGGCGGATAATCTTTATTTTCAGGCTTCCGGAAAGCCAGCCCAATTTGCATGGAAGAATTAGCGGGAATTATCATACTTGGAATTTTCGCCCAGTGGTTCGCCTGGCGCGTCAAGGTGCCCGCGATTCTGCCGCTCATTGTTATCGGACTACTGGTCGGACCCCTGTCGACCCTCCTGACCGCTGACGGCAGTAAGCTCATCAGTCCCATCTTCACGATGGTGGGCGATACGGACGAGGGGCGCGGACTCTTTCCCGGTGAATCGCTGTTCTATTTCGTTAGCCTGGCCATCGGCATCATCCTCTTCGAGGGGGGACTGACGCTGCAGTTTCGGGAAGTAAGGGAGACGCAGCGCAGCATCCTCCGCCTTATTTCCATTGGCAGCCTGGTTACCTTCATCGGGGCCGGATTGGCCGCCCAGTTCATCATGAACCTGGGGTGGAGCGTTAGTTTTCTGTTTGCCGCCCTGATTATCGTGACGGGGCCTACCGTGATCGCGCCCATTCTACAGAACATTCCCCTTAACCGCAACGTCAGTACGGTCCTGAAGTGGGAGGGCATCCTGATCGATCCGCTGGGGGCTTTAGTGGCGGTGCTGGTCTTCGAATTCATCAGTTCTACGGACCACGGGCTCGGGTTTACGGGGGAAGCCGTGCGCACCTTCGTACAGATCATCATTTACGGCGGTACGCTGGGCTTCTTGGCCGGGTATGCGCTGTTTCAGATCATCAAGCGGGAGATGGTGCCCCACTACCTGCTCAACGTATTTATCCTGGCCTACGTCCTGTTCATCTTCGTGGTGAGCGACCAGTTGGCCCACGAGTCGGGGCTGCTGGCGGTGGTGGTCATGGGGCTGGTGCTGGCCAATAAGGACGTGCCACGCATTAAGGAAATCCTGTCCTTCAAGGAATCGATCAGCGTACTACTGATCTCCATCCTATTTATCCTACTGGCTGCCAACATGAACATGTCGGAACTGCGGCTGCTCACGGAAGACTGGCGGCCTCTGGCACTTTTTGGGGTAGTTATCCTGGTGCTCCGTCCCCTGGCGGTATTTGCCAGTACGGCCCGGGGGAACCTGAGTTTTAACGAGAAATTATTCATCAGTTGGGTCGGGCCCCGCGGGATCGTCGCAGCCGGTATCGCCTCCCTGTTCGGTCTGAAGCTCGCGGCCGACGGCGTACCGGGGGCGGAGTACATTACCCCGCTGGTATTCATGATCGTACTGGGAACCGTACTGATCAACGCCACCACTGCCAGATTCGTAGCCCGCATGCTGAAGGTGATCCAGGATACGTCGAGCGGCGTGCTGATTCTGGGAGCGAACGACTTCGCCATCACCATCGCCGAGTACCTGAAGAGCGAGGGCCGGGAAGTATTCCTGGTCGACAGCAACTCCAGCAACATCAGGCGGGCCCAGGAAAAGGGGCTTCGCGCCATCGTCTCCAATATCTACAATTCCGACCTGAGCGACGAGTACGACCTGCTGGACGTGGGTTACATGCTTGCCCTGACCGGTAGCGATGACGTGAATGCCTATGCCATCAGCCGCTACGAAGACATCTTCGGGGAACGGGGAGCGTACCGCCTCATCACGGCGGAGGAAATGAAGGCTAAGGAAGCGCCGGAAGATGCGGAACACATTTTCAGTCGGACGGACGATTTCATCAACTTCAGCGAGGCCCACCGCGAGGCCGCCATGGTCCACGAACAGAAGCTCTTCGGGCAGCAACACTTTCTCGATCTGCTGCTCCGACTAGAGCGCGAGAACTACTCCGTGCCCCTGTTCGTTAAGGCACCCGACGGTACGCTTCAGGTCCTTTCCGCCCATCCGGAAGAAATCGATGTGTCGTCCGGAGAGTACTGCCTGGTCTACCTCGGGATCGAATTACCGGAAGCCGCCCGACCAAAGGAGCTTACCGAAGAGCGGGGAGAACTCTGATTTACCTACCTTCGGGTGCGTTTTATGTATTGAATTTTGAGTGGGCACAAGAAACCAACCTCGCGCCCCGTTCTCGCAATAACTGGAGTATACAAACTATGCGTTACCTCATAACCTTAGCCCTCCTGGGCTATACCATGGCATCCTTTGCACAGGATCCAGCGGACATTTTCCACCGGACGGTGGATATCGACCGGGTGAATAGCCTGTCCTTCGACGTATATCCGAAAGATCAGGTCGAGTACAAAACCTGGCCCGGCGACGACCTGCTCATCGAAACCAGCGTGCAGATCCAGAACGTCAAACAGGACATTCTCGACTTCTACATGCGGCAAAACCGCTACCTCCTCAAACCCCAGGTGCAGGGCGATCAGATGTCGCTCGTCAGTTTCGACAAGACCCGCCGCGCGGTCAAGGGCACCGAAGCAAATGCATACGAGAACGTCGTGATCGTTGTCTACGTCCCCGAAGACTTCACCCTGGCCGGTGAAGGACAGTACCGCCGCATCAGCAAGTGATCCGGCCCGGCGGGAGTGCGTAACTTTGCCCTCCATGCCGACCACCCTAGAAATAAAGCTTCCCCCCGCCGATCTTCACGATCCGGCTGCCTTGCGTCGTGCCGTGAGCCGACAGGGAGTGCCCGAAACCCAGATCGGTGAGGTCATCGTCAACCGCCGCAGCATCGATGCCCGGGGCGCGCGCCCCGTATTCCGGTTACGGGTAGAAGTAAGGAACGATGAGGAAGGCCCCGCTCCCGCGTCTCCGCCCGCCTTTACCTTACGCGATGTGGCCGATGCCCCCCCGGTCGTGATCGTGGGCTGCGGCCCGGCCGGTATGTTTGCTGCCCTGGAGCTCATCGAGCTCGGGCTGAAGCCCATCGTTTTGGAGCGGGGAAAGGACGTCCAGTCGCGCCGCCGGAGCCTGCGGGCGATTCAGCAGTTCGGCGAGGTGGATCCCGATTCCAATTACTGCTTCGGCGAGGGCGGTGCCGGTACCTACAGCGACGGCAAGCTCTACACCCGCAGCCTCAAACGCGGCAACTACCTCAAAGCCCTGCAGACGCTGGTCGACCACGGCGCCCAGTCCGACGTCCTGATTGACGCCCACCCCCACATCGGTTCCAACAAGCTGCCCGGCGTGGTGGCCAGTATGCGGGAGACCATTCTGGCCCACGGGGGGGAGATCCGCTTCGGTCACCGCCTGGTCGATCTCGAGCACGGGGAAGACTTGCGGGCACTCATCGTACAGGACGAAGCAGGCGGCACCTACCGCCTGTCGGCTGCCGCCTACATTATGGCCACCGGCCACTCAGCCCGGGATGTGTACCACCTGTTGCACCGCCACGGAATTCGACTGGAGGCCAAGCCCTTCGCCCTCGGCGTGCGCATCGAACACCCCCAGCCGCTGATCGACAAAATTCAGTACGGCCAGGCCGAGCGGGAGGAGAACCTGCCCGCCAGTAGCTATAAACTGGTCACCCAGGTGAAGGGGCGGGGCGTATTCAGTTTTTGCATGTGTCCGGGTGGGCTGGTCGTACCGGCCGCCACCGCCCCGGGTGAGATCGTCGTGAACGGCATGAGCCTGTCGCGGCGGGACAGCCCCTACGCCAATTCCGGTACCGTGGTTGCCGTGGAAGTGGAAGACCTGGCCCCCTTCGCCGATGCGGGCGTTTTTGCCGGGCTCGCCTTCCAGCAGGCCGTAGAGCAAGCTATGTTTGCCGGCGGCGACGGCAGCCAGCGGGCTCCGGCGCAGCGGCTCCCGGACTTCGTCAATAAGAAAATATCCTCCGATCTGCCGGAGACCAGTTACATCCCGGGGCTGCACTCCGCCGCCCTGCACGAGCTGCTGCCCGACGGCATTTACGACCGCCTCCGCGAGGGAGTAAGGGATTTCGGCCGTAAAATGAAGGGCTACTACACCGCCGAGGCCAACGTGATCGGGGTCGAGAGCCGAACTTCCTCCCCGGTGCGGATCCCGCGCGACCGCAAGGGGTACCAACATCCGGAGGTGCCGTCGCTGTATCCCTGCGGCGAGGGGGCGGGCTTTGCCGGTGGCATCCTCAGCGCGGCCATGGACGGGCAGAACGTGGCCCGCGCGGTTGCCGCAAAAGTGCTGGGTTAGTGCATGGGGCCGGCAGGGTAGTGGGCGGAGTCCTGCTTGCCGCCGGCGTGCTTTATCTGGGGTTTGGCGTCGACCGGACCGATTTCACCTCTCTTTTTCTGGCCTTTTCCGTCGCCTTTCTGGGCTATCTCATCGTGGTGGCGGCACGCGATGGCGGAGCTACCCTGCCGTACTGGATCGCCCTCGGTATCCTGCTGCGCCTGGCTCTGGTCTTCGCTTTCCCCCTGCTGAGCGATGATGTTTACCGCTTTATTTGGGACGGTCACCTGGTGGCCGGGGGGGAGAACCCGTTCGTTCACTTGCCCGCTTATTATTTGGAGACGGGCCACAGTGTGCCTGGCCTAAGCCGGGAGCTCTTCGATCGACTAAATTCTCAGGAGTATCATTCCATTTACCCACCGCTGGCGCAGGCCGTCTTCACGGTAGCCGCCTGGATCAGTCCGAACAGTTGGTACGGGGCGGCGGTGGTGATGAAGCTGTTCCTGTTTTTGGCTGAGCTCGGATCGCTGGTGTTGCTCGTGAAGCTACTGAGTGCCTTTGCCCTTCCCCGTATCCGCCTGCTCTACTACTGGCTCAATCCCCTCATTATCACCGAGATCGTAGGCAACATCCACTTTGAGGGGATGATGATCTGCTTTCTGCTGCTGTCCCTTTATTTGCTTACGCGCAGCAAGTATGGCGGGGCCGCGGGTGCAATGGCTTTATCAATAGCAAGCAAATTACTGCCCCTGATGCTGCTCCCCTTCCTGTTGCGCCGGCTCTGGAAGCGATCGTTCTGGGTATTCTTCGTGACGCTGGGCGTAGTGACCGGACTACTCTTCGCCCCCCTGCTGTTTGGAAGTGGGGACGTGATCGGTGGATTTGGGGGCAGCATCGACCTGTACTTCCGCAAATTTGAGTTCAACGCCAGCCTGTACTACCTGGCGCGGGCCTACGGCTACTACGAACTCGGATGGAATCAGATCGCGCGCTTCGGTCCCTTACTGGCCCGGCTTGCTGTGGGACTCATTCTGATCGTGGCCCTGGGCGACCGCACCACCGACTGGAAATCCTTGCCGGGACTCTGGCTTGCGGCATTCGTGCTATACCTTATCTGTGCGACCACCGTCCACCCCTGGTACCTGGCCGTGCCGATTGTGCTGACGTGCTTTACTCGGTGGCGCTTTCCGCTGGTGTGGTCGTACCTGATCATGTTGACCTATACCAGTTACGTCGATCTACCCTACCGGGAGAATCTCTGGTTGGTGGGCGTGGAATACACTACCGTCCTGCTTTTCTTCGTTGGGGAGAGGTGGTGGAAAAAATAAAGGCCCGTGCGAATTTCGCACGGACCTTAAATTGTAGCTTTCTAACTACCGAAATAACTGGAATTTAGTGCGCTTAAGCGCAGGGATTATAATACAAACCTTCAAAACCGGCGGAGGGAAAACCAACAATCCCGGCCGCCAAAATCAATGAACACGCTTTTTGGAAAAACTCGAGTGGAACGTTGCACCGTTCCCTTCGATAACTCAAAGATAGGGCGGGGGGTAGGGGGGGCACCACCCCACGACCGTGGGGTGTCGAAAGAAAAGCTTGTTAAATTTTCACTGAAGGACACAAATCCAGAAGAATATGGGGTTTCAGGCGGGGGTAGCGCCTAACTTTTCTGGGGCGAGAGGTCGAGATCGGCCGCAACCACCAACATTCTTTCGTAGGCCGCGCTGTACTCATTCGGAATTGCCCCGTCTAGGATTGCTTCCCGCACTCCATCCTTGATCAATCCGACCTCCCGACTCGGGGGGATACCGAATGTTTCCATGATCAGTTCGCCGGTGATGGGGGGTTGCCAGTTGCGCAGGTGGTCTTTTTCCTCGATCTCACTCATTCGTTGCCGTAGGCCCTCGTAATTTTCGAGGTAGCGCTTCACCTTGTGTGGATTCTTGCTGGTGATGTCGCTCTGGCAGAGGGTCATGAGGTCGTCGATGTCGTCGCCCGCATCAAAAAGAATGCGGCGTACGGCAGAGTCGCTGATTTCCTCCTGGGTTAGTGATATGGGGCGCTGGTGCAGGGCAACCAGTTTTTGCACGTACTTCAGCTTATCGTTGGGCAACCGCAGGCGGCGGAAGACCTTGGGGACCATCCGCTCGCCGACCGCGTCGTGGGCGTGAAAGGTCCAGCCCGCCTCCGCTTCCCAGCGCTTGGTTTTGGCCTTCCCAATGTCGTGGAGCAGGGCGGCCCACCGCAACCACAAATCGTCGCTGCGTTCGGCCAGATTATCCACCACCTTGGTCGTATGAATAAAATTATCCTTGTGCTTTCGACCGTTGCGGCTCTCCACGCCGCGTAGGGCGGCCAGTTCGGGGAGCACGTAATCCAGTAGCCCGGATTTATCGAGTAGGCGAAGGCCGATGCTCGGGCGGGAAGCCAGCATTATTTTGTTGAGTTCGGTGGCGATCCGTTCCCAGCTGATAATTTTAATGCGCTCCTTGTTTTCGCTGATGGAGCGGAAAGTAGCGGGATCGATCGTGAACCCCAGTTGGGTAGCGAACCGAATGGCCCGCATCATGCGCAACGGATCGTCGCTAAAGGTCTTTCCCGGCTCGAGGGGCGTAACGATGCGCTTGGCCTCCAGGTCTTCGAGTCCGTTGAAGGGATCGATGATGGTGCCGTAGTCGTGCTTGTTCAGGCTGATGGCCAGGGCGTTGATGGTAAAGTCGCGCCGGTTCTGGTCGTCGGCGAGGGTACCCGATTCCACGGTGGGCTTACGGCTATCGGAGCGGTACGATTCTTTGCGTGCCCCCACAAATTCAATCTCCAAGTCACGGTGTTTGAGGGCCGCCGTGCCGAACCGCTTATATACCGTCACCCGGCTGCGGGGGTGCAGGCAATCCCCCACCCGGCGGGCCAGGTCGATCCCACTCCCTACGCAAACAATGTCGAGATCCTTGCTGGGGCGGGCGAGCAGGCGGTCGCGCACGTATCCCCCCACCACATAAGTAGGAAAGTTCAGGTCTTCGGCGGCCCGACCGATGACTTCGAAAATTTTACGTTCGTCTTTCCTAATCTGAAATATCATACGGAGCGCGAAGATAAGAGGTAGTTTGAGTTTACACACGGTACCCCGGGATGGCCGATCTTTTGATCCAACGGCAGCCCTCCGCGGGGGAGTAGCGGTCAAATGTCGGGTGGACGACATTATTTGAATTCCACCGGGCTGTTCCAAATTTTAACACGATTCCACCCCCAGTAGAGTGGCGGAGCCTACCTATGCGCAAAAAAAGTTATGCGTCATTTATACCCGGGCCTACTTATACTGCTCTTTGCCTATTTACCCAGCACCCGCGCCCCCGCCCAGGAAACCATCTACTGGCAGAGTTTCGAGGCGGATGCGGAACAGAATTTGCCCTACAGCACGGACGTAATCCCTTACGGTGCGGGAAGCTTGCCGACCTGGAATACCGTGGAACAAATCAGGGGCATCGACGGACCCACCAACGGAAGCCTGTTCTGGGCGGCCCGGGATGTGGATAACCCGATCTCGGCGCGTGCGGTAAGCCGCCTGACCTTCGACGCCGGAGACATCTGCAACCTGACCCTGCCCCGCTTCGTCTTCGACTATAGTATAATAGGTTACGATGGCGGCGATGATTTTGGCTACGAACTCTACCTCGACGGCTTCCTGGAACGAACGGTGATCCTCGTTGATGGTCAGAACGGAGGCGGGGTTTCTACCCCCGGGTGGATCTCGGATACCGTATCCGTTCCCGGTACCGCCCAAACGGCGAAGTTGGTCCTCTTCTTCGACCAAAACGGGGACGACGTAGCCGGCATCGATAACGTGCGGGTGATCGCTACGGGCCGTTCCGGAAGGTGTACCCCCGTGTGTGGCCTGAAACTCGGGGAGCCGACGGTCAATTGCGTAGACTTTACGGACGGTCCGGATGGCCTACGCCTGAGCATCCCATATACCGGCGCGGAAACCGGAGTGGTCGCGCAACTGAGTGGAGGGGGAACCATCGCCGGCGACAATCCCGCCCACCATGCAGACGGGAAGCTCGAGCTGAGTGGACTCAGTGAGGGCGGTAGCTACCTGCTGGAAGTGACCGGCGGCGATTGCGACCTTCAGCTACCTCTGGAATTCACCACCGACCAGTGTGCCCCGAGCAGCCTGGTGATCAATGAAGTACTGGCCGCTCCCGCCGAGGATACCAACGGAGATGGAGCGGTCACCCCCGCCGACGAATTCGTAGAGGTGTACAACGCCGGCTCGGAAGCACATGCCCTCGACGGACATACCCTGCACGACGCCTCCAATTCCGGCCCCCGGTTCACCTTTGCGGAGGGCACCGTGCTGGCTCCGGGGGAGAGCTTCACGGTCTTTGCGGGGGCGGGGACCATCGGCGACGACTGCAACTATGGCATCGCCAACGGCTTTCTGGGCCTGAACGACGACAGTGCCGAATCCGTAACCCTCCGCGATGCCGCGGGACGCGTGGTGGCCCAGGTGAGCTTTGACGATGCCCCGGCCGGTGAATCACTCTCCCTCTTCCCCGACGGCAACCTCGCCGGTGGCTACCAACCCCATTCCGCCCGCCAGGCCGGGATCACCTCCTCGCCCTGTGTCCAGAGCGTAATGCCGGTCGGGCTGCGCTCCTTCACCGCTACATCGCTGCACAACGCGGTACGGCTCGACTGGGCCACCGACTGGGAATCGAACAACGCTCGCTTCGTCGTAGAGCGCAGCAAGGCCGGGCGGGTGTTCGAGCACATCGGTACCGTCACCGGGGGGACGAGCCCCTACGTACTGGTGGATCACCGGCCCTACCCCGGACAGAATATATATAGGTTGCGGCAGATCGATCTCGACGGCTCGGAGGAAATACACGGACCGGTCGCGGTACGGCTCGATAGTGGCGTACTGCGGCTATACCCGAATCCCACCACCGGTAGGATCTACCTGAGTGGTGAAGTGGGAGACGACGAGGCGGTGACCGTATACCGCAGTGATGGCGTAGCGGTGTACGAAGGCCATGGACCCAAACTGGAATTATCGTCGCTTCCGGCCGGCAGCTACTACTTGCGCTTGCGACGGGGGTCGGGCACCGAATCTTTACGGTTTATAAAGGAATAGATCATTTCGTGGATGCGGGGCCGGATGTTGAGCTCATAGATGGCGCGGCGTTCCCGACTTGGGTGAACGCGGTTGCTCATGAATACGTACAGCAACTCGGCTTCCGGATCGGCCCACACGAAGGTGCCGGTATATCCGCTGTGTCCGAAGCTGGAGGGGGAAGCCGCCTCAGCCACCGAACTCAGTTTGGGGTCGTACTGCAGTAGGGGCTTGTCGAAGCCGAGTCCCCGGCGATTCCCTTCGTCGGGATACTGGTAACGGGTGAACTCCTTCACTGCCTCCTCGGTGAGGTAGCGCCGGCCCTGGTACTCTCCGCCGTTCATCAGCATCTGGTACAGTTTGGCCAGGTCCTCCGCGGTGGAGAAGAGCCCGGCGTTGCCGCTTACCCCGTCCATCATGGCCGCGCCCTCGTCGTGTACCACTCCGTGCAGGGTGTCCATCCGGAAAAAAGTGTCTACTTCGGTAGGCACGATGCGGTCGAGGGGGATGCCCCGGTCGAGCGGACGGTAACCCAGGGTGGTAGCACCCAGCGGATCGTAGAAATTTTCGCGTAGGTAGCGCTGGTAATCCGTACCGGTGGTACGTTCGACGTATTCGGGGAGCAGGTAGAACAGGAGGCCGGAGTAGACGTAATCTCCCGGCGGCTTGAGGGGTGATTTTTCGATCGCCCGGTAGATGCGGCGCTCGCGGTATTTGCGGTGCAGCCAGAGGTCGTCCGTAAGCCGGATGGGAAACCGGCGGGAGCTGTCGCGCTTGATTGTGCGGTTGCGGAAGCGATAATCGTTCGTGCGGGTGGGGTCCCACTTTTTCTTCCAGGGGTAGCGCGCTTCCCCGCGCAGGGTTGTTTGCCAGTAGGGCACCCAGGGGAGGAGTCCGGCCCGGTGGGCGAGGGCGGACCGCAGGGGAATATCCGTCTTATCGGTACGGTAGAGCTCGGGAAAAAGGGCACCGATGGGGGTGTCCAGATTCAGTCTTCCCTCACCGTACTGCTGCATCATGACCAGTAGTCCGGAACTGGTCTTGGTAACGGAGGCCAGATCGTACACGTCATCGGGTCGGGTAGGACGTATTCGGTCGTACGTATGGTAGCCCGCCGTTACGTGTACCAGCGGCTCACCCCGGTGCCAGACGAGCACCTGGCCGCCGGGGAAGGCACCGGCCTCGACGCCCGCTTCGAGTACCGAGCGGATGGAATCCTCCAGGACACTCTGGGCACTCAGTCCGGTGGTAAGGAAGACCAAGAAAGTAAGCAGGCGCATAGGAACGTTTTGGCGGGCACGCGGGTGCAAGGTCGATGTGGTAAAAGCAATGACTAAGGTACGATAACGCCTATTCTACAGGTCCGCCCATTCGGTGCGCATGACGGAAAGCACCTCGCTCTCCCGTCGCAGCGTGTGGGTGAAGGCAGTCGCCCGACCGGCCTCGGTACTCGAAGTAGCCGTGAGCAAATCACCGTAGCGGGCTTCGTGGCGGTACACGATGTCGGCCAGCGTCGGGAGGTGGTGGCGGAGAAAATTGATGTCCAGCGGTTCGAGCATCAGTTCGGCGAAGGCGGGGTTGGTCAGGTGATCGTTGAAATCGAGGTGGGAAAACCCTACCCGGTAACTGCGTTCGGCATCGGTACGGGCGGGTAGGGCAAGCTTGTCTCCGGGGACCGGCAGGCGCGATCCGGGATGTGGCATTTGATCCAGCAGGGCGGTTACCGCCGGAGGGATGTGCTTGATGCGGCGCGAACTGTAATCCATGACCGACCAGACGGAAGTGGAAGAGACCAGCGGTTGGCCCTTCGCGTCGATGAGGTAGAAGTCGCGGTAGGTCATCAGTCCCCGTTCGATGTGCGTGGGGGCGGTCACTACCGTCACTTCATCTCCGATCACCGGCCAGGCGGTAGCGGTCACGACCTGCCGGTGCAGCACCCAGGTAAGACCGTAGGCGTGCATGAGGTCGCCGCTCGAAATCTGGAGGCGGTCGGTGTTGCGCATGGCCGCTTCCTGGAAGAGGCGGATCAGGTGGGGAAGCGTAAGTCGGCGGTGGGGCCCTACCGCCGAAGCCAGTATTCGCGAGTCCACGTACTCGGTGAGCGGGGAGTGAGCGAGGGGGGAAGGGGAATTTATCGGCACAAAATAAACTTTTTGTTTAGTTTTGAGCAACTCAAAACATAAAGTATGGGAGCTAATGCTACCGCACGGCCACTACGGAGACCGGTGTACATCGCCTCTTTCGGTAAGGCGATCCACTCAACTGATGCTACCCCGCAGGAGGAGCCGGAGGTCGTGGTGGATAGTGAACCACAATTACGTCATGATTTTCCACATGCGGGGGATTGCCGACAGGGGGGAATTTCGGACGGCTACCGTTTCGTCATCACCTTTGCGGCCGGCCGAACGGAGCAGACGTACGGCATGATTCGGGAGTTTCTGCGGGAGCAGGGTTACGGCGACGTACCCATACCGGCCGACTTGACGGAATTGCGGGCATTTCGCCTGCCTCCGAAGCTCCGTCACCAGTTATCGCTCTTCGGGGAAGACGGTTACGTCCATAATCCGTTGAAAATCCTTTTCCCCCCGGTTGGGAGCAAGCGGGGTTCACTGGTGTTGGAACTGTACAACGAAGCGGCCGCGGGGCACTTATTGCGCTTCCACCGTCGGGGGAAGTGTAGCTAGCGGAGCACTAAAAAGGCCGTTTTAGGGAGGCTTTGACATAAATACTATCTCCGTAACGGTATAAAGTCCTAAAATTGCACCTTGAAACTTAACGCCCTGAACAAAAATGGTGCGTAAGCGATAGATCGGTAGATGGTCCGATCTCACCCCGGACAGCTCCAACTTTGAAAACAACCATACGTCAAACCCGCAAATATGCTTAAGCCACTACTATTAGTCCTAGCAGTGCTCACTGGCCTCAATGTCTACAGCCAGGGAGTCACTACAGGCTCCGTAAGTACGGAATCACCCGAAAGCCCCTATCCCTGGGAGTTCGGTCTGCAACTCGGAACTTCCGCACTCGGCGGTGATCTCGTCGATAACGATGTTGTTGTTTTCAACAATGCACAACCCGCTGGAGGCATTTTCCTCCGCCGCCGCCTCGGTAACGCCCTGGCTCTGCGCTTCGCCGTTATGTACGGTCAGCTGGTCGGAGACGACACCGAGAGCGATGATGCCAACCGGGTAACTCGAGGATTCACCTCCGAAACCAACATCTTCGAACCGAGCCTCTCCTTTGAGCTTACCCCCTTCTACGGCAGTCGCTTCAATGACGACTATACCTTCAACCCCGGCCTGTCTCCCTACATTTCCGCTGGTATCGGTTACGGTATCTGGGGTGACGTCATGACCGACTACAACACCAGTGAGCCCACTAATGCAGGCCGTGCTGCTGCTATCCAGCAGGACATCTCCGACCAGCTCGACGACAGCGGTGGAGTAGTATTCCCCATCGGCGTAGGTCTTCGCTACCACTTCTCGCCCAAGTCTGCCCTCGGCCTCGACTACAGCTTCCGCATTACCGGAGCCGACCTCATTGACGGCGTTTCGCAGTCCGGTGATCCTACCGACGACGACGCCTACGCTTTCTTCGGCCTGACCTACTCCGTAGGATTCGGTGCCCGCGACGCGGATAAGGACGGCGTGAACGACAACGACGATGAGTGTCCCACTCAGCCCGGTCCCGCTAACACCAACGGTTGTCCCGATGCGGACGGCGACGGTGTTGCCGACAAAGACGACGACTGCCCCAACGAGGCCGGTCTGGCTAACCTGAACGGCTGCCCCGATGGCGACGGTGACGGTGTTGCCGACAAAGACGACGACTGCCCCACCGAGGCCGGTCCCGCTAACACCAATGGTTGCCCCGACCGCGACGGCGACGTAGTAGCCGATAAGGACGATGAGTGCCCCGATGAGGCCGGTCTGGCGAGCCTGAACGGCTGCCCCGATGGCGACGGTGACGGAATTGCCGACAAAGACGACGACTGCCCCGCCGAAGCCGGCCCCGCCAGCACGAACGGCTGCCCCGACCGCGACGGTGACGGAATTGCCGACAAAGACGACGAGTGCCCCGATGAGGCCGGTGTTGCCGAGCGCAACGGTTGCCCGCTGCCCACCAACCGCCCCGAGAACCTGCAGGAGCGCATCGAGCGCTACGGTAAGCTCCTCGAAGGCCAGGACTTCAAGCACATCCGCATCGACTCGATCAACGGTACGATCATGATCGACCGCATCTACTTCCCCACCGATGTGGCTAGCCTGAACCGTCCTGATCGCATGATCATCGAGGAGATCGACCGCTTCCTTTCTCTGGAAGGTGCCAACGAGTTCTCGATCCGCTACGAAGGTCACGCCGACCGTCGCGCTTCGGATGAGTACAACCAGCGCCTCTCCGAGCGTCGTGCCACTTCGGCCAGCGACTACTCCGAGCGCCAGGGTGCCAACCCCGCCAACCTGTCTACGATTGGCTTCGGCGAGAAGCAACCGGTAGGAGCTACCCTGCGTGAAAACCGCGTGGTAATTCCGGTAGCTACCGAGCCAACCCGGATGATCGACCTGAACAACTGATCCCACTAGTTCAGTTAATCTGTACAAAGAGGGTGCTTCCCAGCCGGAAGCACCCTCTTTTATTTAGAAAAGCCGCACCTTTGTCACTACCGTCCGTTGTAGGGGGCCATCCAGATTGTAGCGGGTTTTGATTTATGAATAGGCTTAACGGTTTGGGTAAGCCCGCCGAAGGGTACGCGTCTAAAGTTTCAGGGAAATGTCTGAGTATAAGGTCATTATTGCGGGGCAGCTCGAATTCGGGTCACGCCGGGCGTTCAGCCAAGTGATGGAGCAGTATGCCCACCGCATGGAGAACTACTATAAAAATGACATTCTCCTCAAGCCAGAGGCCATCTTCAAGGAGGAGGAACTCACGCTGGATGTACCCCGTACGGTGATGCCCAGTACCGAACGGCTCTGGCTCAATACCCTCAACTTGCTCGAACGAGTCGTTACGTTCAGCATTGCCGGAAGCCTGAACCTGTGGCGACTGGACGCCGGAGTGATGGTCGATCACCACCAACTCGAACCCAAAAGCGACCGCACCACCGTGCAGTTGTTCAACCGTGGCCGGGAACTGGTAGATCAGCACGACAACGAACAGGAAGCACTGAAGATGATGACCAAGGTCGTCTCCCGCTTCGAACGCCACGCCCAGGCCTACGAACGTCGCGGATTCATCAACTACCGCCTGGGCAACGACAAGGACGCCCACTACGACTACACCAAGAGCATCGGCATCAATCCCCTGATGCCCGAAAGCTACTACGGCCGTGGCCTGGTGAATATGCGCAAGGGGGATACCGAAGCCGCCGCCGCCGACTTTGAGGCCGTTACCAAAAACAGTATTCCCCACCAGTCGATCTACTGGATGGCGCAGGTGGCACTGGGTGATGCCTACCTCGAACTCGGCCGCCCCGCCGACGCCATGCGCATCTTCGGCATGTTCACCAAGCGCAAGCAGCGCATCGCAAGCCTGGATCGCTACGACCGCAGGGTGGCCTACCAACTCGGTGAACTGTACCTAAAGGCCGGTCGACCGACGGATGCCATCACCGCTTTGGAACGCGCACTCGCCGCTTCGGAAGACCATAAGGCTCCTTCGGAAAGCGCCGTTCGGGCCCTGCTGGATAAAGCAATGGCGAGCAAGGCATAGCGCGTAAAGCGTACTTTTTTACCGTTTCGGGCGTTGAATTCACGTTACGTGAAGTTCTTGGTTAATGCGCGCCTCTATCTTATATGGGTTGATCTTGTACCTGCTGTTGGTCTCCCCAACGGGAGCTGCTTACGGCCAGTCGGGGCACCGGGAGATGAAAGCCCGGGACTTAAAGGAGCTCGCCGCCGTTCAGTCACTCATGACCCTACAGAAGTTTGACGAAGCGAACCAGCAACTGACGCGGTTGCTGCGAAAGTACCCTTCGGTTGCGGAACTGCATTACCTCAGCGGCGAAATCAACCGTTACCAGGGCAATTACGATAGCGCCGTCGCCTCGATCAACCGGGGGCTGTCCTTCGAAGGGGGTAAATCTCCCATGGCGTACCGCATGTTAGGGGACATTCATACGCTGGCTGGCGCCTACGACCAAGCACTGCAGAGTTACGAGAGCTACTATGAACTGGTGAGCGGAGGCGGCAACGGAGCCGCGATCGTGAAAGCGGAACGCCTGGTCGCTAAGGCACGTACGGTAGCCGATCTTGCCTCCGAACCACACCGCATTGCCCCCACGCCGCTCGGCCCGGGGATCAACACCTCCCATAGCCTGGAGTATTTCCCCAGTCTCAGCGTCGACGGAAAGCGCATGATCTTTACCCGCCGGGTCAACCGCCGGCAGGAAGATTTTTACCAGAGTGAGCTACGGGAAGACAGCACCTGGAGCGAAGCCGTTCCCCTCGGCGGAATAAATACGCCAATGAACGAGGGAGCACAGACCATCACCGCCGATGGCGCCTACCTCGTCTTTACCGGTTGCGGACGGCCGGATGGCATCGGCTCCTGCGATCTGTACTTCAGCGAACGTACCGGAAGCGAGTGGTCCAATGCACAGAATCTGGGTCCCGCGATCAACTCACTCTCCTCCGAGAGTCAGCCGAGCCTTTCACGGGACGGACGACTTCTCTTTTTCGCCAGTAATCGATCGGGAGGATCGGGAAACGACGACATCTACGTCGCCGGTCGAACTCCCGACGGCGGCTGGAGCCGACCGGTCAACCTCGGGCCTTCGGTCAACACCGCGGGCAACGACCGCTACCCCTACTGGGCCGCCGACAATAAAACCCTGTACTTCACCTCCACGGGCCGGGCCGGTATGGGAGGGGCCGATCTCTTCATGACTTCGGTAGACGAAAACAACAAGTGGCGGGAGCCCGTCAACCTCGGCTACCCGATCAATACGCCAGGAGAGGAAACCAATATTTTCATCGGCCTGGACGGTAAAACCGCCTACTTCAGCAAGGGGGTTGGCGACGACATCGACATCTATTCCTTCGTGCTACCCGAAAAGTTCCGCCCTGCTCCCGCGACCTACGTTTCGGTGAGGGTTATTGACGATAAAACCGGCCGACCGCTGCAGGCGGAAGTCCGCCTCAACCCGCTCACCAAGGGAAGTATGGTATCCACCAACCGAACCGACCACCGCGGTCGCTACCTGACCGTACTGCCGATCGGTGTCGACTACGGCTTTACGGTTGAGAAATCCGGCTACCTTTTTTACTCGAACCGCTTCGTACTCACCGGGCCGTACTCCGCAAGCGAACCCTACGAACTTACGATCCGCCTTAAACCGGTGGAAAAAGCGACCGTAGTAGAGGAAGCTGAATCGGACGGGGCTATTGTCCTGCGCAACGTATTCTTCGCTACCGCAAGCGACGCCCTGCTCGACATATCTACTGAGGAACTAGACCGACTGGTGGCGCTCCTACGCGAGCAACCCGACATCCGCGTCGAGATAGCCGGCCATACCGACGACGTAGGGTCGGAGGACGACAACCAGAAGCTTAGCGAACGTCGTGCCGCTTCCGTTAAGCGGTATCTGGTTAGCCAGGGAATAGCCACTGATCGCATTGCCGCCGTGGGGTACGGAGAAAGCCGGCCAGTGGAATCCAACGACACGGAGGAAGGGCGGGCGAGCAATCGTCGTACGACATTCCGGTTGCTGTTTTAGCCCTACTTTTGCGACAATGCCCGAAGAAGCGCAACTTGTGGCTACCCCCGCCCGAAACATTCCGGCCCTGCTCGTCAGCGTGGTATTTCACCCGTTACTGGTGCCGACGTACATCTTTCTGATTCTCATCGGGGTCAACCCCTACCTCTTCGGGACCTCCGATCTGGGCGAGCCCCGGGCGATGAGCAACCTGATCCTGATCTTCCTCGACACCTTCGTCATTCCGATGGTGGCCGTGGTCATCATGGCTAAGCTCAAGATGATCGACAGCATCATGATGCACGATAAATCGGAACGCATCGGACCCCTACTGTTGGTAATGGTACTTTACTTTTGGATCTTCTGGAACTTCAGCAAGAGCAACCAAACCCCCACCATCTTCACTTCCTTCCTGCTCGGGGTAGTCATTGCCCTGGTAGCGTCGTTCGTTATCAACTTGCTGGAGAAAATAAGCCTCCACGCTACGGGCATGGGGGGGCTGGTGGCCGTTGCGATGATCACGCTCGGATTTTTCGGCTCCAACGGCATCAGCATCGGAAACTGGAACATCGGCTTGCCCGTACTGCTTATTTTTACCGTGTTGGTGGCAGGTCTCGTTGGCTCGGCCCGGCTCGCGCTCGGCTCCCACGACCGGTTGCAGCTGTATGCCGGCTATACGCTGGGCTTTGTCTCACAGTTCATCGCTCTGAAATTCTATTTCTGATGTTCGGCACTTCCGACCAGCACACCCCCGATGTTCTCGGCGAATCACCCCGCGTGATTGGGCACTACGTAGGGGAAGAAAGCGGCCCCCTGGTCGTTGTCATCGGAGGCATTCACGGCAACGAACCGGCCGGTGTACTCGCCCTCGAGCAGCTGTTCGACCTGCTTAAAGAAGAGCCCCTCGTCAATCCCGGTTTCACCTTCCGGGGTGAGCTACTGGCGCTACGGGGCAACCTGGAAGCCCTCAAAGCCGGGCGACGTTACATCGATACCGATCTCAATCGCATCTGGAAGACTCCCGTTCGCCCGCCGGAAGATCCCTACCCCTCCACCGAAGCCCGTGAACTCGACGGACTACTCGCGGCCATCGAGAACGCCCTCCGGGAGACGCCCGCCAGCGAGCTCATCATGCTGGACCTGCACACCACCACTGCCGACGGGGGAGTATTCGCCATCACCAGCGACGATAATCCGAGCCTCATGCTCGCCGCCGAACTCGGCGTACCCGTGATCAAAGGAATGCTCAGTAACCTGCAGGGAACCACCCTGAGCTATTTCCGCCAGCCGCAGTTCGACTTCGATCAGCCCAGCCGTGCCATCACCTTCGAAGCCGGCGCCCACAACGATCCCGAATCCGTAGACCGGGCCCTGGCCGCAACCGTGAACCTGCTCCGCTCCGTCAACTGCGTCAGCAAGGAAGACGTGAGCACCCACCACGACGACGTGCTGCGCCGGGCCAAAGCCGGTGCCCCGTCCCTGCTGGAATTGATCTACGTGCACCGTCTGGAAAAATCAAACCGGCGGAACTTTCGTATGCGTCCCGGTTTTCGCAACTTTCAGCCCGTACAGCAGGGTACCCTGGTTGCCGATGACGACAACGGGCCCATTGCCGCACCCTGTAGCGGCTACATGTTGATGCCGCTATATCAGGAACAGGGAGAGGAGGGCTTCTTCATCGTCGAGGCATACGATCCTTACCTCGCGTACTAAGCAATCGTTCATGAAAAGGCGTCAGATCGGGCTCTTCTTTGGCTCCTTCAATCCGGTACACACCGGCCACATGATCCTGGCCAATTACATGGCTACCCAAACCTCGCTCGATGAGGTGTGGATGGTCGTCAGCCCCCAAAACCCCTTTAAAAAGCCGGGTAGCCTGGCCCGCGACCACGACCGCCTGCACCTGGTCGAACTGGCCATCGGAGACACCCCCGGGCTGCGCGCCAGCCGGATAGAATTTGACCTGCCGAAGCCGTCGTACACCATCGACACCCTGGCGGTACTTAGAGACAAGCACCGGGAGTACGACTTTTCCCTCATCATGGGCAGCGACAACCTGGCCTCCCTGCCGAAGTGGAAGAACGCCGACATCATCCTGCGCGACTACCGCATTCACGTGTACCGGCGCCCCGAATACCCCGGGGGTGAACTCAGTACGCATCCGGGCGTGACGGTTTACGATGCTCCACTCATGCACCTGTCCGCTACCTACATCCGCAACTGCATCCGTGACGGCCGGAGCATCCGCTACCTGGTGCCCGAAGCCGTGGCCGAAGAGTTGGACAAATCGGGGCTTTACCGAACGTAAGGGTACCGACAATTTGACAGTACACTTCGGCTGGAACGGATGTTGACCGGCTATCTACCGGGACCGTGCGCCCGCTAAACACTACAACTATGCAGAAAGGCAATATCTCCGTACAGACGGAAAACATCTTTCCGATCATTAAGAAATTCCTGTACTCCGATCAGGAAATTTTCCTACGGGAGCTTGTATCCAACGCGACCGACGCGACCAGCAAGCTCGTCACCCTCGCCCGCAAGGGAGAAGCAAAGGGCGACTACTCCGACAAGACGATCGATATCATGATCGATCAGGAGGCCGGAACCCTCACCATCCGCGACCGCGGAATCGGGATGACCGAAGAGGAAGTGAAAAAGTACCTGAACCAGGTGGCCCTTTCCTCCGCCCAGGATTTTGTCGATAAGTACCAGGACGACGCCTCGATTATCGGGCACTTCGGACTCGGATTCTACTCCGCCTTCATGGTGGCCGACAAGGTAGAAGTAGTAACCAAGAGCTACCAGGACGATGCGACGGCGGTGCGCTGGATCTGTGAAGGTGACCCGAGCTACGAAATTGGCGAGGCCGAACGTGATATGCAGGGCACCGACGTAATCCTCCATATCGGTGAAGACAGCAAGCAGTACCTGGAGTCGGATGAGATCGAGGGGCTACTGATGAAGTACTGTCGCTTCCTGCCGTACCCAATCCGTTTCGGTACCAAGACCGAAACCACCTACGAGGAAGTCGAAGAAGTAGCCGAGGGCGAAGAAGCCCCCGAGCCGAAAAAGATCGAAACGGAGGTTGATAACATTATCAACAACACCGACCCCCTCTGGAAAAAAGCACCGGCGGAGCTGACCGACGAAGACTATAAGGACTTCTACCGGGAACTCTACCCCATGGGAGAGCCCCCGATGTTCTGGATTCACCTCAACATCGATTACCCCTTCCACCTCACCGGTATCCTGTACTTCCCCAAGGTATCGGGTAAGTTGGAGCTGCAGCGCAACAAGATCCAGCTCTACAGCAATCAGGTATATGTCACGGACAATGTTTCCGACATCGTTCCCGAGTTCCTGACCCTGCTGCATGGCGTCATCGACTCACCGGATATTCCCCTCAACGTATCCCGCAGCTACCTGCAGGCCGATACGAACGTCAAGAAGATCACCGGCTACATTACCAAGAAAGTAGCCGAGAAGCTCAACAGCCTCTTTAAGGAAGACCGCAAGGCCTACGAAGAAAAGTGGCCTGACCTGGGCGTGTTCGTGAAGTACGGCATGGTTTCGGACGACAAGTTCTACGATCGGGCCAAGAAGTTCGCCCTGGTCGAGAATACCGAAGACAAGTTCTTCACCATCGAGGAGTACCGCGAGCGCATCAAGGAAAACCAGACCGATAAGTACGATCGCCTGGTAGCCATCTATACCGCCGACGTTGACCGCCAGCACACCCTGGTCGAGGCCGCCCGCGCCCGCGGACTCGACGTACTCAAGTTTGAGCACGCGATCGATGCCCCGACCATCCAGAGCCTGGAGCAGAAGGAGGACAAGATGACTTTCGTGCGCGTCGACTCCGCCACCCCCGACCAACTGGTACAGAAGGACGAGGAGAAGGAGAACCTGCTCAGCGAGGAAGAACGCGAAACGGTAACGATCCTCTTCAGCGGGGTAGTAGACAATACTGGCTCGGTGGAAGTCAAGCCGCTCGATGTGCAGGATGCCCCCGTACAGATCGTACGCAACGAATTTATGCGCCGCATGAAGGAAATGCAGATGATGCAGGGCATGAACACCGATATGTTCCCCGATTCCTACCAGGTTGTAGTTAACGCCAACAATCCGCTGGTAAAGGAACGGCTGCTCGACGTCGAGGACGAAGCCACGCGCAGCGAAAACGCCAAGTACCTCTACCAACTGGCTAAGCTCAGTCAGCAGATGCTCAGCGGGGCGGAACTGAAGGCGTTCATCGAACGCTCCATGAAAATGATGTAGGCGGAACCGCGGTTCCGACCTGTCAGCCGGCCGGCATGTATTCCTAAGGGGTGCATGCCGGCTTTTTTATTAGAGGTGTAATTCTCCCGCCGGGCCGCTCAGGACAAGCTCTATTTTCGGTTCACTCGCATACCCGGCAGCGTAGCCGGGCACCAGGGCGGCTAGCAGTGGATTCACCCGCTCGGGTTCGGGATGAAAAAGGCGGAGGGCCCGCAGGCTTATTCTCCGATCCGGCAGAAAATCGGTGGGGTGTACGGCATTTTCTCCTCCCCAATCGATGAGAAAGGGGATTACCGACACGGCCGGCGCCCACCCGGGATCCGTAAGTTGCCAACGAAGCGTTTCGCCACCGGGAAGCGCCCTTTCTCCGGGCTGAACTTCGGTGTTTCCACCCATCAGCCTGGCTTTCGTTTCGATCGTTGCTCCTGCGTTTACCGCCCATCTGCTTACGGTTGGCGTGTTCAGGAGATCAATGCCCATCCAACGGGGCGGAGGGACGGAGGAAGTAGAATCGACGGCCAGGAGTTCGAGATAAGCGCGCGGGCCGATCCGAACGAGGCTGTTGTGGGTACCGCGACTGGGGTGACGGCCGCCCGGAGTAAGAAGTACTCCCAGGGAAGCAAGCCGAGCCGTCGCTTCCTCCAGATTGGGGACGCAGTAAACCAGGTGATCTAGCATTTGCCAAAGGTAAAGCCTAACTTTGCGGAGCTTTTCACATGCTGGACTACCCCGACAACCGAATTTGTATGCGTTTTCTCCTTTATCTGCTTTTCTTTTGTCTGTGTACTTCGGTTTCCGCGCAGAAACGCGGCAATCCGGCGCTATCCGAGGGCACCCCCCTGCAGTTCCAGTTCGATACCATGCTGGACGTCTCCAACCGATACCGGGAGCAGGACCAGGAATTTAAGGTCGTGCGGCGCGTGTACCTCGATGCTTTCATGAACAACGTGAGCGACTCGATCTCCGTGTATACGAAGCGCATCAGCCAGCTGGAGGCGGATAAGGCCCGCCTGCAGGACCAGATCGAGGGCAACGCCTCCCAGGTAGCCGACCGCGACGCTACCATCACCGCACTCAATGCGGAGCGGGACAGCGTAAGTCTGCTGGGCTTCCAACTCGCAAAGGACACGTACAGCATCATTATGTGGTCGCTGGTCATCGGTTTGCTGGTCTTCACCCTGATTGCCGTGGCCGGAACGCGGGTGGCCGCCGCCAATAATAATGAGTTAAAGCGGGAGCGCGACAAGTTGGCTTCCGAGCTCGAACAAAGCCGTAAAAGCCGCCTTACCGTAGAGCAAGACCTGCGACGTCAGCTGCAAGACGAAATCAACCGACGCAATCGCTAGGGCGGGGGCGCAGGAGCAGTGAAAATTAAGATTTTGCACACAATAGTTTTTCCGTCGTATCGGTTTAACTAGCCGTAGGCCGTAACACCTTGTGCATCAAAAGCAAGGGAACAAGGGCCTTGCTTAACAAATAACTGGACTACCAACGCCACATGAAGATATTGCTAAAGACGCTTCCCTACCTCTGCCTGGTGCTGCTGGTCGCGAGCTGTAACCGCAACAACGAACGCTCGCGTACGACCAACTGGAAGTACAACGACGAGAAGTGGGGCGGCTACGAAAAGAACGACGAATTCGCCGGCCAGGAGACGCCCCCCAATATGGTGCTCGTCCCCGGCGGAACTTTCGTCATGGGCTATACCGAAGAGGACGTGCCCTACGACTGGGATAACATCCCCCGCCGCGTGACCGTGTCGAGCTTCTACATGGATCAGACCGAGATCGCGAACGAGGATTACCTGCTGTACCTCGACTGGACACAGGATGTCTACAGTGAGTACCCCGAGGTGCTGCTCGCAGCCCTTCCCGACACCCTGGTCTGGCGCGATGAGCTCTCCTTTAACGAACCCTACGTAACCGGCTACCTGCGTCACCCCGCCTACGCCCAGCATCCCGTGGTGGGTGTCTCCTGGGTACAGGCCAAGGAGTACAGCCGCTGGCGTACTGACCGCGTAAACGAAGCCATCCTGATCGATAAGGGCATCCAGGAGGAGCGCCCCGACCAAAGCGGTTCCGATGTGTTCGTTACCGATGCTTACCTCGCCGGACAGTACGAAGGCGTAGAGCGCAAGGGAAAGAAAGACATGAAGACCGGCGGTACCCGCCCCGTTCGCCTCGCCGACGGTATTCTGCAGCCCGATTTCCGCCTGCCCACCGAAGCGGAATGGGAGTACGCCGCCCTCGCCCTCCAGGGACTCCAGGAGAATGAGAAGGACGAAAACTACACCGACCGCCGCATTTACCCCTGGAGCGGAACCAGCATGCGCTACCAGCGCCACGATAAGAATCAGGGTAAGATGTACGCCAACTTTAAGCGGGGTGCCGGTGACTACAGCGGTATTGCCGGTAAGCCGAACGACGAGAACATGATCACTAGCAATGTTTTCGACAATTTCCCCAACGATTTCGGCCTGTACAACATGGCCGGCAACGTCAACGAATGGGTACTGGACCTTTACCGTCCGCTCACCACCCAGACGCTGGTCGACGTACAGAACCACGACCTCAACAGCTTCCGGGGCAACGACTTCATGAACGTGAAGCGCGATCAGGACGGCAAAGCCGTTGAAAAGGACAGCCTCGGACGCCTCATTTACGTTCCCGTAGAGGATGCCGAAGTTGCCGACCGCGACAACTACAACCGCGGGCGGGTGTACGACTACCTGGACGGCGATGAGGACAGTGGTGCCGAGTATGCTACCGACCGCTACACCCTGATCAGCGACAAGGCTCGCGTATACAAGGGCGGCAGCTGGGCGGATCGCGCCTACTGGCTTAGCCCCGGTACCCGCCGCTTCCTCGACCAGGACCGTGGCTCACGTACCATCGGTTTCCGTTGTGCCATGGTGCGCGTAGGAAACAGCGCCGGTCAGGACAACTCGAACGTCAACCGCTTCGGCATCAAACCGAGCAAGTCTAAAAACCGCCGCCGCTCCCGTCGCTAACGGCTTCACAAGCTAGCACTTGAAAATGCCCCACCCGAAATTTCGGGTGGGGCATTTTTAATTGTTCCTACACCCGTAGTTTTGCGTGATGAACTTACCCCACGTACCAATTGCGGAACTGTACGAGATTTACCTCCGGCATCCGGCAATCAGTATCGACAGCCGGCGGGTGAGCCCGGGCGGCATGTTTGTCGCGTTCCGGGGTGACCGCGTCGACGGCAACCGTTACGCCGCCGCCGCACTGCGGGAGGGCGCCGCCTACGCCATCGTCGATGACCCTTCGGTGATTCCCTCCGGCGACGAGGTCGACCGCTACCTGCTCGTAGACGACAGCCTGGTAAGCCTGCAACAACTCGCACGCCGCCACCGGGAGGAATTTCTCATGCCGGTACTGGCCATTACGGGGAGCAACGGCAAAACGACCACGAAGGAGCTGATCGCGGCGGTTATGTCCCGGCAGTACGCGATCCACGCCACGCCCGGCAACTACAACAATCATCTCGGCCTGCCCCTCACGATTCTTTCCATGCCGGCGGGTACCGATCTCCTTATTTTAGAAATGGGGGCCAATCACCAGGGCGAGATCGCGGCCCTGTGCGAGATCGGCAGGCCTACCCACGGACTCGTCACCAACGTCGGCGATGCTCACCTGGAGGGGTTCGGGGGCAGGGAAGGCGTAATCAAGGGCAAGGCCGAGCTGTACCAGTTTCTGGCGGCCACCGGTGGGGTAGCCTTCGTCAATACCGACGAAGCCCACCTTAGGGATATGGCCGGCACGGCCGGAAGGGTAATCCCCTACTTCACCAGTGAAGCTCCTTCCCCCTTCGTACAGGGAGTAGAGGTGAAGACCGGGGCCGTTCACCCCCACATCGAGGTAAGCTTCCTAAGCGAACACCGGGAGTTGGTGACCCTTACGACCCATTTGAGCGGGGAGCACAATCTACAGAACGTGAAGTCCGCCATCGCGGTCGGCAAGTACTTCAAGGTACCCGCGGCGTCGATCGTTACGGCACTCGAAACCTACCGCTCGGAAAACCACCGCAGTCAGTGGCTCGCGCACCGTGGGGTAGATTTCTACTGGGATGCCTACAACGCCAACCCCAGCAGCGTGATCGCGGCACTGTCCGGTTTCCGGGCCGCCAGTTCGCCCGAAGACAGTGTAGTGGTGCTGGGTGAGATGCTGGAATTGGGACGGGAGAGTGCGGCGGCTCACCGTAAGGTCGTTTTGCGTGCGGGGCAGGTAGCGCGAACCGTGCTTCTGGTCGGTCCGGAAATGGCTGCCGTAGCGAGGGAATTCGAGCGTCCCCACTTTGCGGATAGTGCCGCCCTGTCGGAGTGGTTTTGGCAGCAGGACTGGACCGGGAAGAAGATATTTGTCAAGGGGAGTCGCGGCAATCGCCTGGAAGTGATGCTGGCCGAAGATCATCAGGCCTCGATCTCCCGTGGCGCGTAGCTTTCCTGTTCTACCTCTGCCTCCTCCTCCTGGGGATCGCCCAGGTAATAGAGGGTGTCGCCTACCGAAACGGATACCTTGCCCTCTCCGGCGGGAATAAAGGTGATGTCACCGTGTTCCGCACACCGTAGGTAGAGGGGAATGGCCTTCTCCTCCCGCAATTGCTCCAGGATCAGGTGATACTCCTTCTGCTCCGTCACTTCTACCGACTGCACCTCGCCGAAGTTTCTGGCCGCCCGGTTGAAGAGGAGGTAGCTGACGTAATGACCGAACAGGGATTCATTGCCGTAGCGCTGCGCCTGGATTTCCTTGCGCGTAACCAGGCGGAATGCCCCCCGAATCCCCTCCCGGCTCCGGTAGTTGTTCAGCAGGTAAAAATTGTCCTCGTCGTTGCCGGTCAGGGCGAGGATGTAGCCGATGTCCGTCAGATCGATCCGGCTATCCAGTTCATCGGAATTGAATTGCACGTTAAGCACGTTGAGGTGCTTTTCCTCGGCAATGTCCGATTCCGCCCGGTTGGGGGTGATGAGGGTGACGTCGCGCCCGCTTTCCTGGAGGGAGAGGGCGAGCTGACGGGCACCCTCCGAGGCACCGAAGATCAGTACACCGCTGCCCCGGGGCAGACTCACCCTCAGCTTGCGGGCGATGAAGCCGGCGAGGGTAGCGTTGAGTAGTACCGTACCGAGTACGATAAGAAACACCAGGGGGGTAATGTACTCGGCGTCGGCAATACCTTCCTTGGCAAGTTCGATACCGAAGAGGGATGCTACGCCGGCGGCCACGATGCCCCGGGGGCCTACCCAACTGATGAAGGCCTTATCGCGCCAGCTCAGATCGGATTGGGCCAGACTCCAGAAGACGCCAAGGGGCCGCGCGAGAAAAACGACGATCAGGAAGACGACCAGGCTTTCCTGGGTGAGGACCAGGGTGATCTGGTCGACGGTCATGTTGGCCGAGAGCAAAATGAAGAGCAGCGAGATGAGGAGGAGGGTGAGGCTCTCCTTGAAGTCCAGAATGTCGTGCAGGAAGGGCACTTCCCGGTTGGCCAGATACGCTCCCATTACCACCGTGGTGAGCAATCCGCTTTCGTGGACGATGGCATCCGATACGAGGAAGGCTCCCACCACGAACCCGAGGGTAACGATGTTGAGCAGAAACTTAGGTACGTACAGGCGGCTGATCACAAAGAAGAGTAGGTGGCCGATCACGAAGCCCAGTCCGATACCCACCAGTCCCGCCTGAAAGAATTTGACCAGCGACTGATACACCGTAGCCTGGGGATCGTAGTAGGCGACGATAAAATTATAGAACAGCACGGCAAGAAAGGCACCCACCGGGTCGATCACGATGCTTTCCCACTTGAGTACCGTGGCTACCTGCCGCTTTACGTTGATCTGCCGCATGATGGGCGTGATGACCGTGGGGCCGGTGACTACGATAAGGGTGGAAAACAGGAAGGCGATCTGCCAGTTGAGGCCCATAATGAAGTGGGCCGCGAAGCCGGCTACTATCGTGGTCGTAAAGGCTCCGTAAGTGGTGAGGCGAAAGATGCTGTCGGCCAGTCCGCGGATCTCCTTCAACCGCAGGGTGAGGCCGCCCTCGAAAAGTATAAGGCCGATGGAGAGGGACACGAAACTGTAGAGCAGGTTTCCGGGGAAGAGGCCGGTGCCCGCATCGCTATCGAAGCGCGGACTGAGCAGCCGGTGGCCGCTGTACCACTCCCAGCCGGGACCGATGAGAATACCCGCGAGAATAAGGGGAAGAATGGCGGGAACCCGCAGCCGCCAAGCGATCCACTGGGCCAATACGCCAATGATGATCAGGCCTCCGATTTCGTACATGGAAGTAAATTGCCTGAACCGGGAAGTTGTTTATCCCGGGCTTAGGTTATCTTCGCCCGCCACACCGTTACCAAAACCCGACCCGTGACCCGCCAGGAATTTGACGCTTCGCTTACCGAAGCTGCCCCACCCCCGTCCCTGAGTCGGGAGCTTACCTCCCTCTGGTGGATCACCAACAACCAGTGGCAGCGGGCCCATGACCTGATCGACTCCGCACCCGGCCCCGATACCGCCTGGGTACACGCCTACCTGCACCGCATCGACGGCGACGAGGCCAATGCCGGCTACTGGTACCGCCGCGCCGGAAAGAACAAACCCGACTACGGACTGTCTAAGGAAAGAGATGTTTTACTCGAGTATTTTCTGGAAAAATAAGATGCCGGGAAAATTCGCGTTTACTACCAAACCCCTTTCATGCGTACCCTGATCCTCCTGCTCACTACCGTTCTTTTTGTCCATTGCGCAAGGCCGGTAGCGGTATTCACCCCCAATGAGCAAACCGTAGCCGCCGCCGATACGGTCACCTTCCGCAACGATTCGGAGAAGGCCGTCGGTTACTACTGGGACTTCGGCAACGGACAGACCAGTACGGAAGCAAGCCCCCAAATGCGCTACTTCAAATCCGGCGACTACTCCGTGGTGCTCACCGCGACCAACGAGAAGGGAAAATCCAAATCAACCACCCAAACCATCAACGTGACTCCACCGAAAGAATGCCTCATCCGCATCGAGACTCCCCAGGGAGATATGCTCGCCCGGCTCTCAGATCTCACTCCCCAGCACCAGGACAACTTCGTCAAGTTGACCGAGGAGGAATTTTACGACGGCCTGCTGTTCCACCGCGTTATTGAGGGATTCATGCTCCAGGGCGGTGACCCCGATAGCAAGAACGCCTCGCCCGGCAGCCGCCTCGGCAGTGGGGGACCGGGGTATCAGGTGCCCGCGGAATTCGATCCTTCCCTGGCGCACGTAAAGGGTGCCATCGCGGCGGCCCGGACCAACAACCCCCAGAAACTCAGCAGTGGCTCACAGTTCTACATCGTGCAGGGCCGCCCAGTTACGGAGAACGAACTCAACAGCCAGGAAAGTCAGACCGGAGTGCGCTACCCGAGCGAGGTGAGAGAAGCCTACCTGCAAAACGGCGGCGTCCCCTTCCTCGATCAGAACTACACCGTCTTCGGACAGGTAATCGAGGGGCTGGACGTCATCGATAAGATTGCCGCCGTTGCGACCGGAGCCGGAGACCGCCCCAAGGAGGACGTATCCATGAAGATTTCGCTGGTGCGTTAGGAGATTCCTATCTTCACCGCCTCAGTACAAAACAGCGGAATGAAGGACACTACTATTTTGGGCGTTGACGTAGGCGCCACTGGGTTTAAGGGTGGATTGGTCGACGTAAAAACCGGCGCGATGCTCACTGAGCGGTTTCGCTTCGACACTCCCCAGCCGGCTACTCCCTCGGCAATGGCCTATACCTTCCGCAGCCTGATTGACCATTTTGAATACACCGGTGTGGTGGGTGTCGGATTTCCGGCTACCGTACACCGCAATGTTGCCGGTAGCGCCTCCAACATCGATAAGGCCTGGATCGGTACGTCCATCTCCGAAACCTTCGGCCGGATGCGCGACGTGTCCATCTACGCGCTCAACGACGCCGATGCCGCCGGCATCGCAACCATGAACTTCGGCACCGGCCGCTCGCATAAGGAAGACGGCACCGTGGTGATGATTACGATCGGTACCGGTCTGGGCGGGGCAATGTTCCTCGATGGTGAGTTGGTCCCTAACTTCGAATTGGGGCAACTGTACTTAAAGGGGATGGACATCGTCGCCGAAAAGTGGGTATCCAACAAGGTGCGCAAGGATACCAACATGGACTGGAAGACCTTCGGTAAGCGACTCAACAAGTACCTCACTCACGTCAACTCCATTCTCAACCCCGACCTGATCATCCTGGGCGGCGGTGGCAGCAAGTACTACCTCGACTACAAGAAGTACCTTAAGTGCAAGTGTGAGATCAAGCCCGCCGAGATGCGCAATACCGCCGGTACCGTGGGTGCGGCTGTGTACGCCTACCAACGCCACCAACGCAAGGTGGCTGCCGTGTAGTTTATTCGATCGACCAGGTCGCGCCGTCCTTCCCGTCCTTTACGGTGATTCCGGCGTGGCTGAGCGCGTCGCGCAGTTTGTCCGACAGCGCCCAGTTTTTATCGGTACGTGCCTGCTGACGTAGATCGAGGATAATTTGCATGGCATTGCTGAGTGCCTCTTGCTCCGCTCCTGCGCTTGCCGCCTCATTCCTCAGGCCGAGCACATCGAAAAGTAGGGTGCCGAGTCGGGTAAGAAAGTCGGCAAGCCGATCGGGGCTGACCTCCTCGAGGGACAGTTGTCCGCCCTGCAGGGCATTGATGCGGGTGACGAGCTCGAAGATGCGTGCAAGGGCCCGGGGGGTGTTGAAGTCATCGTCCATCTCGGCATAGGCGGCCGCGAGTCCTTCTTCGAGTTCTTTCCCTACCGTGTCGTTCTGTCCGCCGCCCTTCGCTTCCAGATCCTGTAAAATGTTCCAGGCTTCCATGAGACGGGTGTGGCCTTTCTTAGCGGCCTGCAGTGCCTCGTCGCTGAGGTCCATGGTGCTGCGGTAGTGGCTCTGTAGCATGAAAAAGCGGACGACCAGCGGGCTGTACCCCTCCGAAACGTGGGGGCTGTCTCCGCTGAAGAGCTCCTCGGGCGTGATGGTGTTGCCGTCCGACTTCGACATTTTCTTGCCGTTCATCAGCAGCATATTCGTGTGGATCCAGTAGCGGGCGCCGGCGTGGCGGCAGGCACCGACGTTCTGGGCAATCTCGTTTTCGTGGTGGGGGAATTTGAGGTCGTTGCCGCCGCCGTGGATATCGAACTCCTCGCCGAGGTACTTCGTGCTCATGGCCGAGCACTCCAGGTGCCAGCCGGGAAAGCCCTCGCCCCAGGGACTGTTCCACCGAAGAATGTGGTCCTCGTGGGCCTTCATCCAGATGGCGAAATCGGAGGGGTTGCGCTTTTCGTCCTGCGATTTCAGTTCGCGGCTTTCGGACAGCAGCTCGTCGATGCGGCGGCCGGACAGCTCCCCGTAGCGATCTTCATTCGCGGCGTTGTAGGCGGCTACGTCAAAGTAGACCGAGCCGTTTACCTCGTAGGCGTATCCGTTGTTGATAATTTCCTGTACCAGCTCAATCTGCTCGATGATGTGGCCGGTGGCGCGGGGCTCGATGCTGGGGGGCAACGCGTTGAGGGTGCGCATCACGTCGTGAAACTGGTTAGCGAACTTCTGGGCGACCTCCATCGGTTCCAGTTGCTCCAGTCTGGCGCCCTTGCTCATGCGGTCTTCGCCGTCGTCGGTGAGGTGACCCACGTCGGTGATGTTGCGTACGTAGCGGACTTTGTATCCCTTTGCCAAGAGGTAGCGGTACACGATGTCGAAGCTCACGAAGGTCCGGCAGTTACCGAGGTGGACGGGGTTGTAAACGGTGGGACCGCAGACGTACAGCCCGACGTGGCCGGCGTTAAGGGGGGTGAAGACCTCCTTCTGGCGGGAAAGGCTGTTGTAGACGGTGAGCTCGGTAGACATGCAAGGTGATTTCAGGCGGCGAAATTACGGCATTTGGGGAGACCGGGGGCGGGGCCCGGTCCAACCGCTTAAGCCGTTGGACGGGGTGACACCGTCCAACGGTTCAAATGCCGGACGGGGTTACCCCGTCCGACGGCTATAGCGGTCCGACCGCTTTACCCCATTTCCCACAAATACCGACTGGCGTAACTCCTGTACGGCCGCCAGGGCTCCGCGGCCTCGATCATGGCGGCGATGAGGGCTTTGCCCTTGAGGTGATGGAGATCGAATAGCGTGATGAGGTTACGGCGTACGACGAGGTCGTCAACGGGGAGCAGGTCGGGGCGTTTAAGGACGAACATGAGGACCATCTCTACCGTCCACTGGCCCACGCCCTTGATTTGGGTGAGGAGGGTAAGTATTTCCTGGTCGTTTAGCTCGTCCCAATCCTGATCGATGAGCTTGTGCTCCAGCCAGAATTCGGCGACATTGTGCAGGTAACCGGCCTTGGAGCGGCTCATGCCTACGGCACGTAAATCCGCTTCCGACAGGTCGAGCAGCCGATCGGGGTGGGGGTAGCCGTCGGGAAATACATCCAGGAAGCGGCCGAAAATGGTTGACGCCGCCTTGCCGCTCAGCTGCTGGTAGGTGATGGAACGGAGCAACCCGAAGTAGACGTCCCCACCGTGATCCGGCCGTAGCTTTAGCGTATGCTGATCCAGCAGGGGACCCAACTTAGCGTGACGGCGTAGGTGAGCGGCGATTTCGGGGTCGATCATGGTTGGTCCCGGATTAGCTCCTGGGACTTACGCCTTCGTAGTGCCTGCGGGTGTCCGCCTCGGTGATGGGCTGGCCGGCGTTGCTGCGGGCATTGACGATGCGGCCTACGAAGAGCAGGTGATCGCCGGGTGTGGTAAGGGCATCCTCAAGCTTACATTCCAGGGTGGCAATGCCGCAATCGAGCAGGGGGGCACCGGTTTTTCCTTCCGTGTAGGATATTCCGTTTACGGACTGGTTGCTGTAATCGACCTCCGTTTGCTGGGCGAATTTCTTGATGAGCGACTCGTCGTCCTTGCCGAGTACGGAAAGGGAAAAGGACTGGGCGCGCTGAATGGTCTCGTTGAGGTCGCTGTCCTTCTGTACGGCGATCGTGATCAGGGGGGGCTCGAAACTCGACTGCATCGCCCAACTCACGGTAGCGGCGCTTACCCAGTCTTCGGAGCGGGTCGCGAGGTCACTGCCGTCCTTGCGGGTGGCAACGATGTAGTAGCCGTAGGATAATTGCTTCAGGGCGTTGTCGAGATCTTTGCGGTTGGCGGATTGGTCGGCCATGGATATTGATAGTTTACTTATGAAATGCCCTATCCAACGGGCAGCTTTTGCGTGATGTTCGGGTATTTTGTCCGCTATCACGCCGAGAATATTCGGGGTACTACGAAGCCTAAGCCGCCCCCGCCACGTTATATAGCCTCACCGAATTGCACCGCACCTGCGTCCCCGCCCGCCTATGAAATACCTGCTGCCCCTCCTGCTTTTGTTCGTACTTACCGCTTGCCAGGACGACGACGATCCCGTGTCGGCAACCGAAGAAGTGGAGCTGTCGCTCGATTTTCGCGCCGATTACGCGGGCCAACCCCTGGCCATTCAGAGCGGCACCTATACCTACCCTACAGGCGCCCGACTGAAGGTGCTGCTGTTTCAGTACTACATTTCCGACCTGGAGCTGCTGCCGGTCGGCGGGGGGGAAGCGGTCAGGCTGACGGACATCGACCTCATCCGCTGGATGTCGGCCAGTGAACCGGCTACCACGACGCGCAGTTACCGGGTGCCGGCAGGTGAATACCGTGGATTACGCTTCGGGCTGGGGGTGAAACCGGAACTTAACGCCCGCAATCCCAGTGAATTTGCCGCCGATTACGTACTTAACGAAGCCGAATTCTGGGGGCCGACCACCCGCTACGTCTTCGCCAAGATCGAAGCCAATGCCGACCTGGAAAACGACAATACCTTCGACACCGGGCTGAGTTACCACCTGGGTACCGATGCCCTCTACACCACCGTCACCTTCGACCAGACCTTCCGGGTCGCCGAGGGAAGCAGTCCCGCGATTACAGTGGCGGCCGACGTGCTGCGGGCCCTTTCCGCCAGCGGGCAGACCTTCGACATCAGTAATCCTGACCAACGCAACGTCCACGGCGGCAACCAGGAAGTGGGGCGGGACATTTGGGAACGGCTGGCCGGTCAGTTCAGGCTGGAAATCAGGGAATAAGCTTGCGGTGGTGGGTCTATAGCATCGTATTACTCTGCGCCTGCGGACAGGAACGTACTGAGTCCATTCCCCCGCCCTTTGCCGCGATCCTCTATCCGGCCGACAACCCGTCGACCGAGGCCGGTATTTCGCTCGGGGAGCGGCTCTTCTTCGACGGCGGACTTTCGCAAGACGGATCGATCAGCTGCGCCAGTTGCCACCGTCCGGAACTGGCCTTTAGCGACGGATTGCGGGTAAGCCGGGGGATTAGCGGACTCGAGGGCCTGCGCAACACCCCCGGCCTGACCAACATCGGCTACCTCCACCACTCCCTTTTTTGGGACGGGCGCGCCGAGAACCTGGAGGATCAGGCGCTGCATCCCGTCGGTAACGTTCACGAAATGGGGGGCAGTTGGCCGGAAGTAATCGAAAGATTGCGCGAGCAGCGGAACTACGTCGCCGCGTTCCGAAAGGCCTTCGGCGCGGTGCCGATCGACTCTACCCTCGTGGGCCGGGCCCTCGCCCAGTACCAGCGAACCCTTATTTCCTCCGACAGCAAGTACGACCGCGTACAGCGCGGAGTGGAGGAGTATACGGCTCAGGAATCTCTGGGGCATGCCATCTTTTTCGATCTGGCGGACGATCCTGGCGGTCCGTTTGCGGGGTTCCCGAAGGGAGAATGTGCTCACTGCCACACGCCGCCCCACTTCACCAACCAACGTTTCGAAAACAATGGCCTGGACGAAATGCCCGATCTCACCGCCGTTCCCGATCCGGGGCGTGGGGCGGTAAACAGGGTTGTCTACGACAACGGTCGGTTCCGTAATCCGGGCCTGCGCAATGTCGCCCTCACTGCTCCCTACATGCACGACGGGCGTTTTGGCAGTCTGGAGGAGGTGATCGACCACTATAATTCGGGAGGGAAATACGCGGAAACCCGGAGCCCCAACGTTCATCCGCTGGGCCTGGATGCCAGCCATAAAGCGGCATTGGTCGCCTTCCTGCATACCCTGACCGACACTTCCTTTGTTAAGTAGGTCGAGGCGTTGTACGCCGAGCAATGTAAAAAGAGCAATAGTTTATGGTTCGTCAGTACTTCATCTTCGGTTTCCTGAGCCTGCTCGCGGTGGTGGGCTGTACGGAGGATCCCGTGGATAATGCCATAATCGACGACCAAGCAATCACTGGCCCCAGTGCACCGACGCCCTACGCCCTGGAGGTGCCCGCTTACTTTCCGGCCCCCATCGTCGATCCGGAAAATCCGATCACGGAGGAGGGAATCGAACTGGGGCGACACATTTTTTACGATCGGGACATCCTGAGTTCCGACGGGTCGATGTCCTGCGCCAGCTGCCATAAACAGGAACTGGCCTTCACCGATGGACTGAACCGCTCGCTAGGCATCCGGCAGCTGGAGGGGGGCAGAAGCGCGATGTCGCTGGTCAATCTCGCCTTTAACCCCAGTGGCTTCAACTGGGACGGCAGCTCACCGAAGTTGTGGGAGCAGGCCATCCACCCCGTGGAGGATATGCTCGAGCTCGACAACGATTGGGCCGAGGTGCTGCGCAAACTCCGGGAACACGACGATTATCCCGCCCGTTTCCGCGCCGCCTTCGGCATCGACCGCAAGGAGGAGATCACCCGCGAGCTTACCGTGAAGGCCATTGCCCAGTTCGAGCGTACCATCATTTCGGCCGACAGCAAGTTTGATCGCGTCGTGTACCAGAACACGGACTTCTTCACCGAGGCCGAGCAGCTGGGGGCCGACAGCCTCTTCTTCGTAGAAAACGTACCACCGGGGACCCTGCATCCCGGCTGCGGTCATTGCCACAACGCTCCGAATTTTGGCGACAATAAGTTCAAGAACAACGGCATTGAAGATGTCGCCTCCCTTGACGACTTTGTCGATAAGGGGCTCGGCGGCGTCAACGGCAATCGCTTCGACAACGGTAAGTTCCGTACGCCTACCCTGCGCAATATCGCCCTCACTGCTCCCTACATGCACGACGGCCGCTTCAAGACCCTCGAAGAAGTGCTCGATCACTACGCCTCCGGCGGCCACAACCTGGAAAACGAGGACCCCAACATCACCGGCTTTACGCTCACGGAACGGGAAAAGGAGGCCCTACTGGCATTTCTCAACACCCTTACGGATGAATCCCTACTGACGGACGAGCGATTTTCGGCACCCCGGTAGCGACCCCGGCTGCCCAATATTTATGGCATGCGGTCCTTCGGGGCGGGTACGCAGGAGCAATGTGAAATGGGCTGAGAGCTAAGAATATTGGTTTAACACCCTTATTCTTTCCGCTTATAAATATAAAGCTCCTGGTCCAGGCTATCCACTAAAGTAAACTCCTGCAGCAACCGCTCCGATAGCGGGGTAAAGAACAGCTTATCCTTCGGGTGGCGGATCACATAGCGTAAGTTGGGGTTCGCCAGTAGCCGTTCGGCCTCCGCTCGCTCGTCCAGCTCGAAGGCCTTGACGTACTGGTCGTAGAACATCAGTGCGGTATGGACGAACCGGGTTGGCACCTCTCGCTTTAGCAGGTAATAACTGATTTGGTGGCTCGTCACGCTGAAGTATTGATCGCCGGGCTCCAGCCGGTCGCGAAAGTATTCGACGATCATTTGCGGCCGGTCCGTCTTTACCTGGTAGCTCAGGAAGTGGGAAATACCCAATACCGTGGCTATTCCTACCAGTCCGTAAACGACGATCCGGCGCGACAGCCAGCGGCGCAGGCCATTCCATATTTCTACCCGCTGATCCATAAAGGCGGCAGCCAGTAAGCAAAGTGCCGGGTGCAACTGAATCTGGTAGTATCCGAAGCGTCTTCCCGGACTGAGGATCATCAGGGTCACCACGGTAAAGTAGCCGAGCAGGAAGTATACCCAGGTCCGGTTGATACCCCGGCGGTAGGCCACCACCAATGCCGCGCCGGCCGGAAGTACCAGTACGGAATAGCGCAGCAGGTAATCGCCCAGGTACTTGAGCCGCAGGTGCCAGGCCAGTTCCACCGGGTACTTGCTGTTGACCGTGAAGCTGTAGTACAGGAGTTCGTCCACCATGTCCAGTCGCAGGTAATAGGCGTAGACCGCCAGCAGTGGAAGAGCGAAGCCGGCAACGAGCATGCCGCCGGCCAGGAACCCCCGCATCACCTCCCGTCTCCGCCACCAGTAGTACCACAGGGCAAATAGACCCATGGCCAGGCTTTCGGCCGCGGCGAAGGGCTTTATGATCACGGCGGTTCCCAGCAATACGCCCATCAGCGGCCAGTGCCACATCGGTCCGTCTTCCGCGGGCGACGACGCGCGGGGGGCAATGCCAATACCAAGGGCCGCGACGGTAAAGCAGTTGAAAAATAGCTCGCTGTTGGGTCCTACTCCGTAGTGGGTGTAGGTGGAGGTAGCAAAGAGGTAGGCGATGCCGGCCGCTAGGCCTACCCGGTCGCTGCCGGTCGCCCGGCGGCCAGCCCAGAAGCAGGCCCAGGCAGTAAGTGCAACGAACAGGTGCGTCACCAGCCGTATACCCGGAATACTTCCCCCGGTTAGTTTGATGATGGCGGCATACAACCAGAATACTCCGATGGGCTTGGTGTCGATCACGTCGCGCAGGTACACCTTACCGTTCAGGATTTCCTGGGCAATGACGATGTATGTACTTTCATCGTGATTAATAACGGAGATGAATGAGGTTCCCCAGCGCAGGAGCAGGGATAGGACGACGAAGAAAAACAGCAGGGGCCAGGGGCGAAGGTTCATGCAAAGTCTAGTTGACACGCTTACGAGCCTTACACCAGCGGCTACGTTAACCCTCCTGAAGTTGAAGTAGCTACGGGAGTGAACCCCACAAGAGATAGTTGCTTATACGGATACTAAACCCGTTCAGGAATGCGAAAATGGCTTTTATTTTTGGGTATTGCGGTATGTACGCTTCCCGTAGTGGCCCAGCACGGTCACGGACACTCCCATATAGGAGAACGGGCCATTCAGTTTCCCGATTCGGAAAATTACCTCACCCTGGTCTGCGATTTTCACCAGCACACCGTTTTCAGCGACGGCAGCGTCTGGCCGGACATCAGGGTGCAGGAATCGTTGCGCGATAGCGTAGATGCGATCGCCATGACCGAGCACCTGGAGTACCAACCCCACAGCGACGATATTCCCCACCCCGACCGCAACCGGAGCCACCAGCTAGCCGAGGAGTACGCCAGACCCTACGATATGATCGTCATCCCCGGTGCCGAGATCACCCGCGACATGCCACCGGGCCACGTCAATGCACTCTTCATCCAGGATGCGAATAAGCTGCTGGTCAACGATAGCCTGGCCGTCTTTGCCGAAGCCAATCGCCAGGGAGCCTTCACCTTCTGGAATCATCCCAATTGGGTAGCGCAGCGGGAAGACGGCGTGGCCCGCCTGACGCCCTTCCACCGAGACCTGATCGACCGCAAATGGCTGCATGGCATAGAAGTCGTCAATGATCTCACCATCAGTAAAGAAGCCCTACAGATCGCGCTCGATCACGACCTGACTATTATGGGGACTTCCGACATACATGGTCTCATCGATTACCAGTACGACGTAGCGGAGGGAGGCCACCGGCCGGTAACCCTGGTGCTCTGTACCGAGCGCAGTGCTGCCTCCATTCGCGAAGCACTGGACGCGGGGCGTACCGTGGCCTGGTTTGAGAATACCCTGGTGGGTAGGGAAGCGAACGTACGGGAGGTGGTGATGGCAAGCCTTAGCGTCAGGAGCGCTTTCTACCGGGGCCCGTCGTCCATCGTTGACGTTACGATCCGCAACGACAGCGACGCCGATTACATCATCGAGAACCTGAGCGGCTACTCCCTGCAGAGCGGACTGGGCGTGCTTCACCTCGCCCCCCACGCCGAAACTACCCTGTCCATCATGACGGGCGAGCGCGTCGCTTCCTTCGATCTTCCCCTGCGCATCCTCAACGCGGTGATCACACCGGAGGAGCGACTGGAAATTAACCTACCCGTGACAACAGAATAGACCAGGCCGACAAATTCCCTTCCGAACAAGAATCGTTCACTCAGAACACCACCGCTGCTTTTCAGAACATGTAACCTCCAAAATAAAATGTTGGCCCCGGAAAGCACATTATTTATCTAACATCGATAACGAACGTTGTGAGAGACGTTGAATTTATTCGACCTTATATTTTTGCTTGACTTTTCTTTGGATACTATGGTTTCATAAAGCTTGACGTTGTGAGAGACGTTGACGTAATTTTAGGATAAGCACCCTTACAGCCACTACGAATACTGGCGTTTACAGCATTCGTTTAAGAATTAATTATTGGTGCAATCTTAATAACCCGGCCCCTCAGGTGGCCGGGTTTTTTTATGTAAGCTAGGTTCGGTAAACCGTTCAGAACACCGCTGCCTCCTTTCAGAACATGCAGCCTTCGGGATGGATAGTCAGTCAGAAAATCGCGTTACCTATGTGATATCGATAGCGAACGTTGTGAGAGACGTTGACATCCGATTTTGATTTTTACTGATTTGTTTTCGACACTGTGAATACTGAAGCTTGACGTTGTGAGAGACGTTGAATTTAAATGAACAACACTGCTTATTAGTCAAGATTAGCACCCCACACCCAATACGAATACTGGCATATACAGCATTCGTTCAAGAACTAATTGTTGGTGCGATCTTATAGCCCGGCCCCCTAATGTGGCCGGGCTTTTTTTGTGTATTCGAGGCACGGAAATAGGTCTGTGATTGAGCCCGACCGCCATAATGTTCTCCTAAAATATTGATGTTGTTATAATGCGTATTGCGGGAAAGAGTAACTTCCTTGTATGCGACACCTAATATCAATCCTCACCACCATCCTATTCACCACGTTTTGCTGTTCCGCTCAGGAGCTTTCGTACCGCGAAGTTTTTGATGAGTACGTATTTACCCGCAACAGCGAGATCATCACTATGCGGGAAATGATCCGCAGCCAGGAAAGGGGATCGGAGCTCAACCGGCTGTTCAGGAGCGCAAACCGGAATAAGGACTGGGCAAACGTCTTGGCCCTGTCGGGCGGCATCGTGCTTGGTCAGGCGTTGTCCGATGCCCTATGGAACGACGACAGCGACGACAGCCTGAACCGCTGGCAATCCTACGTCGCCGGTGCCCTGCTGCTGGGTGTCACGTTCCCCCTGTCCGCAACGGCAGACAAGCGCGTACGTCAGGCGGTCGATCTGTACAATCTAGATCCTGCGCTGGGAGACGCTTCCGCTCCGCTTCGCCCCCCCCTCCGAGTCATGTCAGAATAATCCGGTAAATTATGAGTGTAACTGCCCCGGTTGTTTGCTGATTCGTCACACAAAACCAACCGACATGAAATCTTTATCCGTACTTTTTTTACTGTGCCTATTCCTGGTCTCGGGAACGGCGGCACTCGCCCAGTCTTCCACAGACCAAATGATTCAGGACTGGCAGCGCGCCAAAGCATTCACGCTCGAGTACCTGGAGGCGATGCCGGCGGAGAGCTACGACTACAAGCCCACCCCCGACATGCGCTCCTTCGCCCAGCAAATGCTCCACCTGGCGGACGGCATCTACGGCATTTCATCGGCCGGCACCGGAGCGGAAAGCCCCGTCGGACAGGGAGAATCCGAGAAATCGACCGACCAGTCAAAGGAGAGCGTCATCCGCATGGTCACCGACGGCTACGACTTCGTGATCGCCAGCATCCAGGAAATGGATCCCGCCATACTCACCGAGCAAATCAATATGTTCGGCCGCTTCGACCTAAGCCGCGCAACTGCCATCGACAAAGCATTCGAGCACCAGACCCACCACCGCGGACAAACCACGGTCTACCTAAGACTAGCCGGCATAGAGCCCCCGGGGGAGAAACTGTTCTGAGCGCCCTCGTTGATCGACGGCGCCACCTCGTCGGCCGAGCCTAAGCTCGTCCGCCGAGTCGTGGCTGTAGGATGGATATGGCTTTTTATGCTTTTTGGTTCAGTCGGCGGACGAGCCTCGTACCTCGCTCGGCCGACGACATACTCGTCGGCCGACTGCAAGTCGTCCGCCGAGTAGGGGCAGGGCCCTTATCGACGGTTGTAGTTATTCCAGGTACATCTCTCAGTTGGCGGACGAGCCTCGTACCTCGCTCGGCCGACGACTTGCCGACGGCTCCGACATGCGGCAGCCAAATGGTACATGGTACATCGAAAACTGTAAATGGTAAATCCCCTACCTGCCTAGTCGGCGGACGATGCTCGTACCTCGGTCGGCCGACGACTTGCCGTGCGGCAGCCAATTTTAAATTTCAAATCCCAAATTTAAAATTTCATCACCACCCCTTCCTCCTCCGAAACATGAATCACCCGCTCCGGCACCGTCCGGTAGCCTGCATCCTCGCTGGAGTTTTCGAGTCGGAGGACGCCCCGTGGACACACCGCCGCGCAAACACCACAGCCGACACAACTGGCCCGCACGATATCCTGTCCCTTCTGGGCGTAGGCACGGACGTCGATGCCCATTTCGCAGTAGGTAGAACAGTTGCCGCAACTAATGCACTGTCCACCGTTGGTGGTGATGCGGAAACGACTCTGGAAGCGCTGCACGAGGCCGAGGTAGGCAGCCAGCGGACAGCCGAAGCGGCACCATACCCGGTTGCCCATCAGCGGATAGAAGCCCGTACCCACGACACCGGCAAAACCCGCACCGATCAGGAAGCCGTACCACTTTTGCACCTTCCAGGTCTGGAAGCCGAAGAGACTCTCGGCACCAGTGAAATAGGAATAAAGCGTAAGGGCCGTCATTAAAATCGCGGCCACCAGCACGCCGTGAATGATCCAACGCTCGAACTTCCAGGCGCGGACGCTCTTGTCGCTGAGTTGCCGCCAAGGATCGCCCATGGTCTCGGCCAGACCACCGCAGCCGCAGACCCAGCTGCAGTACCACCGCTTACCCACCAGATGCACCATGAGCGGCACGCCAACAATGACCAGAAAGATGCCCCACACCAGCATGAAGGTGCCCAGGGCCCCGGCACTCTGAAATTGGTCAAGCTGCCAGCCGAAGAAGAAATCGTAGTCGAGGGGCCAGATGTTTTTGAGGTCCTGCTGCGGCTTATTCAGCGCACCGAGGATTTCGGGGATCAGAAATGCGAAGGCCGTCTGAAAGAACATGACGGAGAGCGTCCGCACGATCTGGTACTTGTTGTGGCGGTACTTGGCGATCATGCGTACGCCCATGACCAGGATGATTACGGTGTAAAGCAAACCGTACAGAAACCACTGGCTCGCCATGCCCCCGAAGACCCCCTGCTTGACCGGATCGACCATCGTGACCCAGGCCGTAACGTGCTCCGGTGCCCAGTAAAGCAATATGTAGAACCCGATCAGGTAGGTCCCGCCCAGGATGCCCAGGTAAGCGGACAGGCCCGCCGGATCGGCGGCCCGCGCCGGAGAATTGCGCCACGAATGCTCCACGAAGAGCACCAGTCCGATGATCAGCAGCGCAATGCCCACCGTCACCGCCGGCCAGAACCAGTCGCTCGCCATGTAGCGGATGCCGTAGCCGATGATGCCGATAATGGCCGCTCCTAGTATAGCACTACGCCAACCCAGGTTCAGCCCCTTGGTGAGCTGGGAGTGATAAATGTGATCGTTCCGGATGCCTGCGTGACCGCTGAACTTGGGGATGATGTAAAGTAGCCCACCCAGCAGCCCGAGACCGATGGTCAGTCCAAAAAACAGCAACGGATTGTTCTTCACCGGCCCCATCTCCGCCGCGGCGGTCAGGGCAGCGAGCTTATCCTTGAAGTAAATGGGATCGGATAGCCGGATGTCCCATTCGGAAACCCCCTCGGGGAGGGCGTTGTCGGTTTTGAGTTGATCTACCCGCTCGTCGACGCGGCGTTTGGCTTCCTCGTGGACCTCGTAGACCTTATCCGAAAAGCTGAAGCTGCTGCCGAAGGTTTGGTCAACGAGTCCGAGTTCTCGACCGGCTTCGCGGAAGGCGTCGCCCTGTATTTCGTGGATCAGGCGCGCTTTCGGATCCACTTCGGTACCCTGCTCATCCGTAGGTGCTTCGTCTACCTGGGCACTCGCCCCACCCGTGGAGCCCGCGGAAACCGTGGAGGCCGCCTCGCCGTCGCCATCCTCTTCGGAATCGGTACGGGGGTCTGGAGCAACGGTAGCGATCAGGTCTTCTTCGCTGAGGCGGTACTTCTCTAGTCCGAGCATGGCGGTGAAAACCAGCAGGGAAATGGCGAACAGTGCCAAACCGACGTACTGGAGGAGGGATTTATGGGTACTCTTACTTGGCATCTGGGGTAGCGGTTGCCCGCGGGGCGCGGCGTTTAAAATTGAGGAATTGCAGGGCGGCCTTCAGACTACGCTTCTGACGGAGTTGTAGCTGTTTGCCGGTCTGCCGGTTGTATAGCTCGACCACCTCCGCTTCGTATTCCCGGTAAAACTCGGGATCAAAATTGGCCATGCCCAGTTGCTGCAGTACTTCTTCGACGTGGATACCTTGGGCGATCCACTTTTCGCAGACCTCGTGGCGGTAGCGAATGCCCATGAGGTTAAAACCGACGACACGTCCGTCGCTTTCCTCGTAGTTGATGCGTACGGATTTGTCGCCGTCCGCGTGTTCCCAGTATAGGGTCGCCAGTCCCTCCCGGCCGTGTGCCGGCACCTCGCCGTACACTTGGTACTCGATGTCGATGAACTTGGCGGAGTTAAACCAGATGCCCGGGTCGTAGGGGACCGGCCGACCGAGCAGGGTATAGGCCACCGTCTCGCCCATGATCCGACCGGTGTACCAGACGGCTTCGATGGATTTGCGGCCGGGTTTGGGGTTCCGCACTTCGGCACAATCACCGATGGCGTAAACGTCCGGGACCGAAGTCCGTAAGTAGTCGTCGACCAGAATACCCTTACCGAGTTCGAGGCCCGCTACGTCCCTCAGAAAATCGATGTTGGGATGCACCCCGGCGGTGAGACCTACGTACTGGCACTCGATACGTTCGCCCGTTTTGGTGGTGATTGCTCCTGCGGCCCCGCCCCCGTCGTCCAGAATTTCCGCGAGCTCCGTATCGTGGCGCAGGTCGATGCCGTGGCTGACGATGTGACGGCTGACCATACGGCTTTCCTCGGGCGGCAGCGCGTTGCTCCAGTAACTGCCTTCGCGCACCAGCAGAGAAACGGGGATGTGACGGCTGTGCAGCATTTCGGCCAGCTCGATGCCGATGAGGCCGCCGCCCACTACGACGGCCGACTTGATCTCGGGGGTAATGGCTTCCAGATTATCCAGGTCCTGGGCGCTGACCATACCGCTCACCCGCTTGAGGTCCTGCCCCGGCCAGCCGAATTTATTGGGGCTGCTACCGGTAGCCAGTACGAGCTTGTCATAAGACAGGGTATTGCCGTCGCCGAAGTGCAGCACCTTTGCGTTCGTGTTCACCCGTTCCACGTACTGCCGCAGCAGGTCGATGCGGTTTTTCTTCCAGAAGAAGGGTTCGTAGGGCCGCAGGTCTTCCCAGCGTTGGTGGCCCATGTATACGTACATGAGGGCGGTGCGGGAAAAGAAGTACTCGGATTCGGCGGAGATAATGGTGATCCGTACGTCATCGCTCAACTTGCGCAGCCAACGGGCGGCGGTCACTCCGGCGATGCCGTTACCGATGATGGCGACGTGCATGGGAACTGGGATAGGTAGTTCCACAAACTACGCCATCGGGTTAGAAGTGCGCGCCCGTGACCCTCCGTGCTGTCGTAAGCTTACATTTACGCTCATGCCCCACCGTTATTTCGTTCACCTGGCCTACCGCGGTACCCACTACCGGGGCTGGCAACGTCAATCCGGCAACACGGTAAGCGTGCAGGAGACGATAGAACGGGCGGTGACGCAGGTGCACTCTTCGCCCGTAAAAGCAGTAGGATGTGGCAGGACCGACGCCGGCGTCCACGCATCCGATTACTACCTCCACTTCGACAGCGAGCAGCCCCTGCGCGACAACTGGCTCTTCATCGTCAATAAGCTCCTGCCCAACGACATCGTGCTCTACCGCGTGTGGGAGGTCGATTCCAGCGCCCACGTTCGCTACGACGCCCGGGAGCGCACCTACGACTACTTTATTCACACCCGCGCCGATCCCTTTCTGGCCCCACTGAGTAGCCTGTACGAGATGGAATGCTATGACTTCGCCGCCATGCACCGGGCCTGCTCGCTGCTCACCGGCCGCCACGATTTTCGCGCCTTCTGCCTGACGCCCGATCGGCACAATACCACCACTTGCGACCTGCGCGAGGCCAGTCTGCACGACGAGGGGCAGGGCCGTTACCGCTTTCGCTTCGTCGCCGATCGCTTTTTGCGGGGCATGATCCGGATTCTGGTCTTTCAGTTGCTACGGGTGGGAGCCGGCAAGATCGCTCCGGAAGATATGCAGGCGGCGCTTCGCAGCGGCCAGCGACTGGGGGTAGGGCAGGCGCGGCCGGAGGGGCTGTTTTTGAGTAAGGTGGAGTATTGATTCGTGGGTGCCTTCAGTCGGCGGACGAGCGCGGCTAGCGCCTTTGCTCGGCCGACGACTACTCGTCGGCCGACTCTAAAGTCGTCCGCCGAGTAGGCTAGAGGATGATTGGTATGTGGAGTGACTTGCTGGGTGCCCCAGTCGGCGGACGAGCGCGGCTAGCGCCGGAACTCGGCCGACGACGGGCCGACGACGGGCCAACGACTATTCCCGGTTCCGAGAATCCATCCAGATCGTGACTGGGCCATCATTAACGAGCTCGACCTGCATATCGGCCCCGAACTCGCCCGTCTCTACCGGCCGGCCGGATACTTCGGCTAGTCGGGCGACGAACTGCTCGTACAGGGGAATGGCCACCGGTGGCCCGGCACTGCGCGTAAATCCCGGTCGGTTGCCCTTTCTTGTGCTGGCGAAGAGGGTGAACTGGGACACGACTAGCAGGCCGCCGTCCGTATCCGCCACGCTGAGGTTCATCTTTCCCTCCGCGTCGCCGAAAATGCGCAGGCGGCTGATCTTTCCGCAGAGGTAGTCGATGTCTTCCGGGCCGTCGGCCTCTTCGATGCCGAGGAGGACGAGCAGACCGGGGCCGATCCGCCCGGTGATTTCCCCGGAGATGGTGACGGAGGCGCGGCTGACGCGCTGGATGAGGGTACGCATGGGAGGAAAGGTACGAACGAGCAAAAAGCCCGGACTGCACTGGGCAGCCGGGCTCTGAAATTTTGCAACCTTCCGGGAGTTAAACCGGTGGTATCAGTTACTTCTTGTAGGTGTCGTCGCTGACGGTCAGCTTGTAGCGTCCCTTAGCGCGGCGACGGGCCAGCAGTTTGCGGCCGTTCTTGGTTGACATACGCGAGCGGAAACCGTGCTTGTTGACGCGCTTACGCTTGGAGGGCTGGAATGTCCTTTTCATCTTCTATATTTTTAGGCACGCGATACCGGGCCGGAGGTTCTGCAAAAGTCGGGCAAAGGTAAGCCTTTAGCATTTAACCTACAAACTTCACATTCGATTTATTACCCCCGCCAATCCACCTTACCTTGACCCACGTTAAATCTCTCGTGATGTTCCGTGTTCTGTTGCTCCTCTTCGTCGGACTGCTGTCAGCCAGCCCCGCACCGGCGCAGCACCGCTTGTCACGGACCGTACTCCAAAGCCTGCCCGCCCCGGAACTCCCCCGGCAGGACAACGCCGCGCTCCTACACCGCGAAGAACAAGTCCGCCGCCCCGGACGCCCCCGTGACTTCGCGGTTGCCCTCCCCGTGCACCTCAGCCCCGGTACCGACGGAAAATGGTCGACCGACCGTGGCCGGGCCATCTGGCACCTGCGAATTTCCAGCCCCGGCGCCAAGTCCCTCAACCTCGGGTTCACCGACTTTCGCCTGCCGGAGGGCGCCCAACTCTACCTGTCCACTGCCGACAACCGGTTCGGGCCATTCACCGCCGCGGACAACGAGGACCACGCCCAGTTCTGGTCGCCCCTGCTGGCCGGCGACGAGCTTGTGATCGAACTCCGTATGCCTACCACCGAGCGAACGGGAGTGGGGTTGGTACTCACCACCGTAAATCATGACTTCACCGGGGTCATCGACGAGATCTCGGGCAGTTGCAACCTCGACGTAATTTGCGGAGGGGCCGACGGTTTCCCCCTGATCGACAACTACCGCGACATCATCCGCAGCGTTGCGGCCTACACCCTCAACGGCAAAAGCCAGTGTACGGGCTTCCTCGTCAATAATACCAACCAGGACGGTCGCCCCCTCTTCCTCACCGCGGAGCACTGCGCGGTAGACGCTGAGTCGGCCCCCTCCCTGGTGGCCTACTGGAACTTCGAAAACAGCTGGTGCCGCGCGCCGAATTCGGTGGAGAGCGGCCAACCCGGCGACGGTAAGCTGGACGTATTCAACACCGGTGCCCGTGTCCGCGCCCGCTATTCGGCAACCGATATGGTGCTGCTGGAACTGGATGAGCCGGTGAATCCACTCGCCAATGCCTTCTTCGCCGGCTGGTCCAACGAATCCGCTGCCCCTACCGACGGAGTGCTCACCGTCCACCACCCCAACATCGAGGAGAAACGCATCTCGTATTCCTACCGGGAGACGACCGTGAGCAACATCATCGGCGACAGCCTGTATTCGGGCGGAGATTTTCTGCGGGTACCGTCGTGGGATGTCGGTACCACCCAGGGCGGGTCGTCCGGTGCACCTCTCTTCGGCACGGATGGCCTGGCCCGGGGACAGCTCTTCGGCGGGCGGGCATCCTGTACTAAGGACGGAGACGATATGTTCGGCTTCCTCCACCGCAGTTGGACCGGCGGCGGCACCCCCTCCAGCCGACTCGCGGATTGGCTCGATCCCCTCCACTCCGGTACTCCGACCCAGGAGGGGCTCGAACAGTCAGACCTCCCCTACCTTGTCGTTCCCGAAACCCCTAATCTTACCCGCTGCGTGACGGATTCCGCGGTTTTCGTTCTCCGCGTTGGCGACGGCTTTCCCGAATCCAACCGGGTAAGCATCTCCGCTGATCCCGGTCTCACTCTCCTGGCAGCCGATTCGGTTTCCGGAGGCGGATTGCTCCGCATTGTGTACCGCGGCCGGGAAACGCCGGCTCAGGCAGGCGAGCATACGATTCAGGTGACGGTTTCCGGCGGTGGGGTGACTGACGAGGTCAGCCTTCGGCTTCGCCTCCTTGGTGGGGTGCCGGCTCCTGCGGTCCCGCAATATCCCGTTGACGGTGGCGATGACGTTGGGCCGTTTGCCCGGTTCTCCTGGAGTGCACAGGAGCAATCCGCGGGGTACGACCTCCAACTTTCCAACGACCCTTCCTTCACGTTACTGGTGGCCGACCTGACCCGTATCGAAGACACAAGCTACCTGGTCCGCTATCCCCTCGTGGCCTCCACCGGATACTACTGGCGGGTAAGGGCAAACAACAGCTGCGGAGCCGGAGAATGGTCGCCCGCCTACCTCTTTAAAACCAGCGACCTGAGCTGTATCACGGGAAGCGCCGTGGACCTGCCCGTGGAAATTCCTACCCTCGACTCGGTGCGTATATTTTCCCAATTGGAAATCAACAGTTCTACCATTCTGTCCTCGCTAGAGGTGACGGTGGGGCTGGAACACACCTTCATCGGTGATGTGTACGCTGATCTGGTCGCGCCCGACGGCACCGTAATTTCCCTGTTTCGGCCCCTGCAAAACGGTTTGTGCTCGAACAGCGATCTGTACGTCACCTTCGCCGATGATGCCCCGGTCACCGCCACCCAGTTTAGGGAGGATTGCGATCCAGGAACATTCGGCAACTACCGCCGCGTGCAACCGACCCGGCCCCTGTCTGACCTAGCCGGCACACCGGTCCGCGGCACCTGGCAACTCATCGTGACCGACCGGGCGGGCGGGGATGGCGGACGGATCACGGAGTTCGGGCTACGAATTTGCGGCGAGCATACCGGGAAGGGTGACCTTGCGGTAGGCATCCTTTCCTCACCTACCGCGCGCTGCGTCAGTACGGGCGGCACCGCGCAACTGCAGTTAGCGGGAGAATTCACCGATCTCGACCTACGCATAGCGGCGGACAACCTCCTCCTCGACAATTACACCTATTCCCTCGATACCCCGACGAACGTGCTTACGGTGAATTTTGCCGACTGGATGTCGGTAGGGCCCGGCACCTTCGATCTCTCCTTTATCGTAACCGACGAGGACGGCACCGAACGACACGCGGTAACTACCCTGGCCCTCTTGCCCACTCCGGAACCCGCCCTGCCGCTAGCAACCCGCATTGACACTTCCCGGGTGACCTTTCAGTGGCGCACTTCCGCAGAAGCCTCCGGATACACCCTGGAGGTAGCGGCCAGTGAAGATTTTGCCGACATCATTCTGTCGCGATACACATTAGGTAGCGAACTTGCCGTGGAGCGTCGGGAACTTCCCGATAGGTTTTTCTATCGACTCGTAGCCACCAATGCCTGCGGCAGTTCCCCCGGTGCCGCACGGTTTATCGTGTTAGAAGAACCCAGTTCCTCCACTTCCTTTACCGCGCGCGACATCGCGGTGTATCCCAATCCGACCCACGGTCTCCTCAATGTAGAACTGGTAGACGAGTGGCAGCGACAACCCCTCACCTTCACCCTCTTCGATGCGGCGGGGCGTCCCGTGCGCGAGTGGGAAGGTCAGGGTTACGCGCTGCGGCAACTGGAGTTGGGAGGCAATTCCCCCGGGGTGTATTACCTGCGTATCGCGGGGGTAGACGGGATTTTCACCAAACGTGTCCTGCTGTTGCGCTAATTACATTGCACCTGCTTACCTGCCCAACCTTGTGATGCCGGAAGCCAAAACCGAACGAACGTATGCTGCGTTGCTTGTTACTTTTGCTCCTCGCTGCCCCACTGAGTGGCCAGGGAACTATCCAACATGTGGTACGGGCTTTTGCGGGGGCGCAGGAGCTGAAAAATGCGGCAGTAGCGGTGGACGTGCGCGACGTAGCCACCGGACGGCAGTTGGCCGGGCATAACGCTTCCGTGGCGAGTATCCCCGCCTCCACCCAGAAGCTCATCACTACGGCGGTGGCCATGGACATCCTCGGAGAAGATCACCGCTTCCGCACCCGTCTGGTGGCCGGAGGGGTAATTGAAGGGGGCGTGCTGCGCGGAAACCTTTACCTCGTAGGCGGCGGCGACCCTACCCTCGGCAGCCCTTTCGTGGACGAGGTAGCCGGCCTGGAGGAAGTGATCCAGCGCTGGGTACAGAAAGTAAAAGCCTCCGGAATTACCCGGATCACCGGTGCCGTCGTGGGTGACGGCAGCTACTACACCACCGACGGCGCGGGGCGGGGCTGGACGTGGGCCGATCTGGGCAACTACTACGGCGCCGGCACCTATGGCCTGAACCTGAACGAAAATTCCTACTACCTGTCCTTCAGTCAGCGACAGCGGGAGGGTGCCACGCCGCCCGTTATCGGTACCGAACCTCAAATACCCGGCCTGGAATTCATCAACGAGTTGGTCAGCGGGCCGCGGGGGAGCGGGGATCAGGCGTACATTTTCGGTGCGCCCTTCAATTACCGGCAGTACGTACGGGGCAGCATTCCGGTCGGTACGGGCCGCTTCCGGATTCGGGGGTCGATTCCCGATCCGCCCCTGTTCGCCGCCCAGTTGCTGGATCGGGAACTGAAGGAAAGCGGCATCGAGGTGATCCAGCCTCCCACCACTCACCAGACCGTCGGAACTGGGGATTACCGCTCCGGGCGGGTGTTGGACGAGCTGATGTCTCCGCCCCTCAGTACGATCGTCGACCGCACCAACCTGACCAGCAACAACCTCTTTGCCGAAACGCTGCTGCGCGAAATGAATAAGGCGCGGGGCAACACCGATCTCGCCTCCACCGACGTCATCACCGACTGGCTGGAAGCGCGGGGCATCGCTACGGAAGGCATACAACTACAGGACGGCAGCGGGCTATCGCCGAGAAACTTTTTCCCCCCGGAAACGATGACGGCCCTACTGGCCGATCGCTCCGGTGACGAGCGTTGGCGGGAAAGCATCCCGCTAGCCGGACGTACGGGCAGTCTGCGTCGGGTACTGACCGGTACCGTGGCCGAGGGACGGGTATGGGGAAAGAGCGGCACCATCAATGCCGTAAGGGCCTACGCGGGATACGTGGACCGGCCCGACGGGCGGCGGCTGGCATACAGTGTTGCCGTCAACAATCATACGATGAGGGGAAGCCAACTAAACCGACTGATCTACGATCTCATGCGGGACCTCTGCACGGCAAGTCTGTAGGCGGAGCGTATCTTGTCGCGGCTAGTTTACCGATTCATGCGCACCTTATTTTTTCTCCTTTTGCTGTTTGTGCTCGGCTGCGGAGGTGCGGATGCTCCGGCCCCGCCACCGGAGGACGTGTACGCAACCGGCAACACGGAGGAGGACCGCGACCGCCACGTATGGCAGAAACCCGGGTTGGTAATTGAGGTGCTGGGCGATATCGAAGAGAAGGTGATCGCCGACATCGGAGCCGGGGAGGGCTTTTTCGCCCGGCGCCTCGCCCCCCTGGCCGACCGGGTGATCGCCATAGAAATTGACCAGCGGTGGATCGACTACCTCGATACCCTGCGCGTCTCGGAACTACCTACCAGTCTGCAGGGCCGACTGGAACCCCGGCTCGCCCTTCCCGATGACCCAATGCTGGAGGAGGAAGAGGTCGATATCGTCCTGTTCGTAAATACGCTATACCTGATCGATAATCCGGAAGCCTACCTGAAGAAGATTCGCCCCGCCCTGCGCCCCGGCGGGCGGGTAGTGATTGTCGATTGGAAAAAGGAGGAAACCGCCCTGGGTCCCGATCTGGCGGATCGGATCGGGCTGTCCGATCTGGCCCACATGCTCGAGCAGGCCGGTTTTGCCATCGTGTCGACCGACAACACGGAACTGGATTACCAGTACATCATGGTTGCGGAAAGGAAGTAACATGCCCTAGCGGTCCAGCCACCGGAGCAACAGGGGAATAAGCAGCAGGTCACTGATGAGGGCACTGGCCAGGGTAAGGGAGATCAGTAGCCCGATCGTAACGCTCGGCGGACTGACGCTAAAGAGCATCACCAAAAAGCCGAAGAAAAGTACCACGGAGGTGAGCATGATCGCCTTGCCCGTCTCGCGGAACGTCAGGTGGATTGCCTCCTGTACGGGAAGGCCGCGCCGCCGCGCCAACTTGTACTTCGACAGAAAGTGGATGGTGTCGTCGACCGCAATGCCGAAGATGACGGCAAAAACGATGCTTACGCCCGCCTCCAATTCGATGCCCAGGTAGCCGAGCATGGCCCCCGCGATCAGGAGGGGCAACAGGTTGGGAATAAGGCTCACGATCAGCATCCGCCAGTTCTGGAACAGGAGGGCCATGAGCCCGCATACGATGAAGATGGCGAGTCCCAGGCCCTGCAGCAAACTGTGCCGAATGTACTCGGCGTTCTTGTCCACGATCAGGCCGGTACCGGTAGAGCGGATCTCCACCAGTGACGTATCGACGTTGGCATTGATCCAGTCGGTGGTGTTCTTCAGGAAGACCTTGATACTGTCGGCCCCAATATCGTCCAGACGGCTGGTGATGCGGGCCTTCTGCCCGTCGCGGCTGACGAGCAGGTTCAGGTTCACGTCCGGGATGCGTTCGGCCAGGTTACGGTACTGCAGGTAGCGCCGCTCGTCGGCGGGCAGGACGTAGGCGTCGGGGCGATTGTTATTAAAGGCCTGGTTAATGCTGCGGTAGACCGCCGTGATGCTTGCCGTACTCTGCACGAAGGGATATTCCTTTACGTAGTCCTCGATCTTGGCAATCTCCTGCAGTACGCCGAAATCCGTTGCCTGGCTGCTGTCGCGGGTGGTCACGGCCAGCTCGAAGGGGCGGAAACCGCTCAGCTCGCGTTCGAAAAACTGGAAATCTTCGGTGACTTTCCGTCCGATGGGCAGGTTTGACTCGATGCGGTAGTTGGTGGTGATGAGGGAAATCCCGACCCCGCAGAGGATAACCACGATCACCGCCCCGATCTTGATGGTCCCACCCCGCTCTTGGGTAAACCGGTAGGTCCGCTCCAGTATCCGATCCCAGAAAGCCTGCTGCCGGCCGATCTTGACGATCTGGTCGACGCTGAGGTAGCTGAGCAGGGAAGTGGTGAAGAGAATCACGGTAGTGAAGGCGATCATCACCCCCAGGGCGGCATTGATGCCGAAGTCCCGGATCGGGTCGATCCGACTGGTCAGCAGGGTAGCAAAGCCGACCGCGGTGGTGATGGAGGTGAGCAGGGTGGCCAGCCCGATCTCCTTGATTGTGGTACGGATGGCAGCCTCCTTCGGCTGTCCCTTGCGCAGCTCGTCGATGTACTTCGACATGATGTGAATGACGTCCGAGGTGCCGACGATGATCATCAGCACCGGATAAAGGGCCGCGATCGCATTCAGCTCCCGCCCCAGCAAACCCAGCGTCCCCATAAACAGCAACAGGCCCAGGGCAATACTCACCAGCGACACCGCAATGCCCAACGGTCGCCGGAAAAGGAAGAACATAACGAGGGTGACGAGCAGGCCCGAGACCAGCGCGGAGACCGCCACCTCCCGTATCTGCACGTCCACCAGCTCCTTCTGGAAGTAAGCCGGCCCGAGGTAGTGGTGATCGGGAAAATTGTACGTTGCCATCAGGCTGTCCAGTCCCCGCATGAGCGCACGGCTCTGGTCAAGATTGATCAGGCTAGGGGTCTTCAGCACGGTGACCAGGGCGGTACCGCGGCGGTTGATGAGGTTGCCCACGAAACGCTCGTCGGCCATGATGCGGGCACTGTCGGCGGCGTACCGTGTCGGATCGCTAAGGTGAATGGCCGGAATGGTCGTAACGGCGAAGGGCGTCTTGATGGGATAGCCGAAGGAGGTCAGCGACTGAGCATTCTCCACTTCGGGCAGGTCGCGAACGGCCAGGGAAAACGCGTGCGCCTGATTCAGGAAGGTGCTGTCGAATACGGTGGGCTCCCGCTCCAGGGCTACCAGCAGGAAATTGTCGTCGCCCTCGAATTCATCGATGAATTCGAGGAAGAAGTCTAGGTCCTCGTCTCCCCGCGGGAAAAACTGCTGAAAGTCGAACGTAAAGTTGAGCCGGAAGCAGCCGAAGACGGCCAGCGCTGCGTAAAGGGCAAAGAAGATGATGACCGGGAGGCGGTAGCGGCGCATGTGGGCGGAATGATTCCCTGCTTAAAGACCGTCCGCCCGCGATTGTTGGACCGCGGTGTGTAATCTTTGCGTCTTAGCGTTTTCCCCGCCCGCCCTTACCACTGCCACCAGCGAGGGGCTTGCGCTTATACACTAGGTGCATCCGGCTTTCGAGGGGGTTGGCGGTATCCTCGAGGTAGCGTTCGCGGTTGAGGTAGGTCTCCCGGGCGAGGAAGAGGGCGGCGAGGAAGGAGTCCGGACTGGCCTTGTCCTGCCCCACCAGGTCGTAGGCCGTACCGTGGTCTGGAGAGGTACGGATCGCCGGAAGCCCGGCCGTAAAGTTGACGCCCTTGCCGAAACTCAGAGCCTTGAAGGGGACGAGCCCCTGATCGTGGTACATCGCCAGCACCGCATCGAACTTTTGGAACTTACCGCTGCCGAAGAAGCCGTCGGCGGGATAGGGCCCCATGGCCATGATGCCGGTCTGCTTTGCGGCTTCGATGGCGGGGCGAACGACTTTGTCGTCCTCGTCGCCAATGCGGCCTTCGTCACCGGCGTGGGGATTGAGCGCGAGCACGCCGATCAGGGGTTTAACGATGCCGAAATCAGCCCGCAGGCTGTGGTCCATAATTTTGAGCTTCGCCAGGATCTTTTCGTGGGTGACCTCGCTGGCTATTCGGGAAACGGGGATGTGGTTGGTGACCACCCCTACCCGCAGGTCGTCCGCAACCAGGAACATCAGGCTTTCATCGGCTTCCAGGCGGGAGGTCAGCATTTCGGTATGACCGGGAAACGGGAAAGCATCGCGGGGCATCACCGATTTGTTGATGGGGGCCGTGACCAGGGCATCCAGCCGGCCCGCCCTGAGGTCCTCTACGGCCCGCTCCAGCGATCGGGCGGCTACCCGCCCGCCCGCCTGGGTGGGCTGACCGGGGGAATATTCAATGGGCTCCTCCCAGCAGACGATCAGGCTGACTGCGCCGTCTTCGGCCGTTTCCGCACCGTCGATCTCGGTGAATTCAAACGAATCCGTCTCGGTAGTGTAGGCGGAAAAAACTTCGGGGGTAGCGTAGATCACGGGCGTCACCAGATCCAGTACACCATTACGACTCAGTGCCTTTACGATCACCTCCGGGCCGATGCCGTTCACGTCGCCGACCGATATACCAACTCGCAGGGGATCCATAAGTACACTTTTTGGTGGACGGGCAAAGGTAGCCACCGTCCAACGGGGAACGGTAAAGCAGCCGTAAGTTTGTGCCGTGGTAAAAAATGCGCTCCTTCTGCTGCTTTCATTGGTCCTCTTCGGTTGCGGCGAAGACGAAGTCGTACGCGTACAACTCACGCCGGACCAGCGCGAAGAGTACCAGGAGATCGCCTCCAACCGGCTCGACTCCCTGCGCCCCCTGCTCGACAGTATTTGCCAGGCGACTTTTGAAGATCGGGTTGCCGTGGCCACCGATAGCATCGTGCAGCGCCGACTCGAAGAAGAACTGCGTCTGCGGGCAAGACTCGGTCAAACCATCGGGCAATGAAGTACTACGTATTGGTGCTGATGTTGGGCGTCACGGCTTGTGGCAAGGAAGAGATCGACCCCCGCGCGCTGGTCTTGGAGCGTGCCGACGAGCAGGTCGCGGCAATACGGGCTAACCTACTCCGCGACTGCGAGCGCGACGTGATGGAGGCCGCCACCGCTCGCGCCGATTCCCTCCTGCTCGACCGCGCACGGCGCATGCGCCGCATCGCCGGTCGCCCACCCAAGCCGGGCCGGCCCGGTGCCCCACCCGTGAAGGAGCTTTCCCAGCCACTTCCGTTGCGTCCTCTTTTCCCCTTCGAAATCCGTTTCGATACCTTATTACGTGACAGCCTTCTGCGCGATAGCATTCGTCAGGACAGCATTATGCAGGACAGTTTGCAACTCATTGTTGACTGATTTCCCTCCCCCCCCCCTTTAAGTATACGCAAAAAAAGGATAAAGGGCAAAAGTTAACCAATGTGTAATCTAATAGTTGCACAATAGGATAAGTGTAACTATATTTGTGATAGCAGTAGCGCGAGTGCTGCTGCAACCCCACATTCAAGCCTTTATTTTTTGCAACCTTTACCGAGGCCGGAGAGCAATCTCCGGCTTTTTTATGCCATCACGCTTGCCGCGTACCCGTAGTGGCGCACGCCCTCGTTTTCCTCGCTGCTGTCGTGCACGTCGGCCAGGAAGAAGCCTCCCTCACACTGGTGGGCTACGTTCTTGTCCAGGCCGCAGCGGTGAAGTTTTTCGTAGGTCGGGTAGTCGATCTCCTGGCGGTTATCGAGCCGCAGTTGCAGATCGAAATCTTTGGTGACCTGTCGCCAATCTTCCTGCACTTCCATGGCGCATACCTTGGCTTTGGAGCCACTACCGTAGGCGAATACCAGGATTTTCTCGCCACTGAGCTCGCGATCATCCGTCAGGGCGGCTTCCAGTGTAGCAACGATGCTGAGGAATACGCTGCCAGAGTAAAGGTTACCCACGCGTGAACTGGCCCATTCTCCCGGAGCGATGTATTGCTCTACAAACTTACCGTAATCCTCCGTTTTGGTGACCGCGCGCAAGAACTCGCTGCACTTGGTGATGTATTCTTCGCGGTTCTCGTAATCGTCGGCGCAGGGGACGTCCAGATCGTTGCGCTCGATGAACTCCATCCACTCGTTCTTGGCCTTCAGTTCTTCCATGTACAACTCGGAGAACATGCGGCGCGCCTGGTAGGCGTAGGGAAGGTGAAAGGCGAGGGCGGCGTAGTGGTCGGTCAGGCTGCCGGTCTTGGTGCCCCCGCGGCGGCGAAAGTCGATCAGCGCCTCCCGAATGCGTGCCTGGTAAGCTTCGGTGCTGTACGGACCGTCGAATACCGGGGTGTCCTTGTGCAGGGTAAGGAACCGCTCGTTGCAGTCCAGCACGCCCTTCACGTCGAGTCCGGAATTCAGCTTCTGCTCCAACTCGTCGAGCTGGTAGTCCTCCGCGGAAAGATCCGGCAACATCTCGATCACCTCCCGGATGATGGCGCGTTTGCTCACCTTGCGTTTCGGCTTGAAGAAGTCGTGGGCCGGACGGGTGGCCACCCCGAAGTCCGGATCGATCTTCAGCAGACGGGGATCGCGCTTCACGAGCATCGCTACCGCCCCGGCTCCCTGGGTGTACTCACCGGTGCTGCCCATTTCGTACTTAGCGCTGTCGCTGGCTACCACGATGCCGATGCGGTCCTCGCGACCGGCGGCCCACTCCAACGAATTTTGCAGGGCATCGATGCCACCGATGCAGGCAAAGGTGAGGTCCACCACGTCGCAGTGCAAAAAGCAGTTGGGGCCGTAGGTGCTGGCAAAATGGTCCTGCAGCATGTCCAGAACGTAGGTCGCCGTGGGTTTGGCCCCGTCGAGGGCACTTTCCGTACCGAGGTAGATGCGTCCTACGGTGCAGGGGTCCAGGTCGTTCTTGTGCATCAGGTCGAGCACGGCGTTGGCGGCCATGGTGGCGGTGTCTTCCCGCGCGTCGGCGACGGCCATCTGGGTGAGTCCGAGTCCCTTGTTCAGCTTCGCGTAGGAGATGGCTCGCTTCTCGGCCAGTTGCTCGATGGGGAGGTAGAGCTGGGGAATGTAGACGGAGAAGTCGTCAATACCGACGGAAGAGGAGGACATGTAGCGAGGATTTATAGGAACTCAACGCCCCACCAAATCGCATGGTTTAGGTACCCCCCGGTCTTAGCGCGCTACCCGGCAGTGGCGCAGATATTCCAGCACCATTGCCGGCACCAGATCGCCCGTCAGACTGTGGCCGCAGTCGCGGGTAGTAATGAGGCTCGATCCGGCCCAGTTGGCGTGCATGAGGTACGCCCCGTCGATGGGGGCCAGGTCGTCGCACTCATCGTGGACGATCAGGCCGGGCACCCGTAGGTTCTTCACGTAGTTGATGAAGGAGATGTCGGTGAAGCTCACGTCCAGTTTACGGCGGAACTGCTCGTCGATCCCCCACTTTACCTTATCGTGCACGCCCACGAAACTGCAGAACTTGTCAATGAAGTTTTCCAGTTCCCCCGGCACGGCCAGGGATACGAACTGCTGGGGCTCGTATTCGGGGTCCATCTCGGTCAGGTACCAGATCGCGGCCATGCCGCCGGCGGAGTGGCCGATCCAGTAGTCGGGGGCAAAGCCGTGGTGGTGGAGGTAAGACTTGAGTGCCTCGGCGTAAATGAGCGCGTTAAAGCGCTTACCGCCGCTGCGTCCGTGGGCGGGGGCGTCGAAGGCGTAAATAGAATATCCGGCACGCCGCAGCGGCTCGAAGAAGGCGAACCAGCGCCCGGTATTGCTCTCCCAGCCGTGCAGGAGCATCACGCTCGGGCCCTTGCCGGGCCAGTGATAACACTGCAGTTTGCTACCGCTTGCCTCGACGGTATACCGCTCGGCGGTGCGCATGAAGGCGTCGCTGAGGGGCTCGTCGGCGGCCCGCCGCGGTTTGCTCAGGAGGTAGAATCCGATCTTACCGGCGTGGCGTCGCGACATCCGCGCCGTCCCGTTGAGCAGGCGGCGGATACTCCCGATGACAAACTTTTCTCTCTTACCTGCCATGCGGCATCTGCATCTTTTCCACCGACAAACTTAAAGTTCATTCCGGGAACTTGTGTACGATTGGGGCCGTTATCTCGATTCTTAATCCTTTTCCAATGGCCGAATTGCTCACCCGCCTGACCCAACTCTACGTCCGGGCGTTCTCCGGCCTCCCCCGTAAAGTATGGCTTTTGTCCCTGGTTATGGTAGTAAACCGCAGCGGGGCCATGGTCATTGCCTTCCTCTCGGTTTACCTGGTCAATTCAATGGGCTACTCGGCCACCGACGCCGGCTGGGTTATGGGCGCGTTCGGCGCCGGCGGCATCGTGGGCAACTACGTCGGCGGCATCCTCAACGACCGCTACGGCTCCTGGCACATCATGGTGTTCAGCCTGGTCGTCGCGGGCATCCTGCATATTCTCATCGGACAGGTAACCTCCTTCTGGCCCCTGTGCATCCTGGTCTTCCTGACCTCCGTCACCGCCGATGCCTTCCGGCCCGCTAACCGTGCCGCCATCGCCATTTACGCAAAGCCCGAAAACCTGACCCAGTCCTACGGATTGCAGCGCCTGGCCGCCAACCTCGGATTCTCCATCGGGCCGGCACTCGGCGGCCTGCTCATCGCTACTTACGGCTACACCAGCCTGTTCTGGGCCGACGGCATCACCTTTTTGCTCGCGGCCGCACTGTTTCTGCTCGCGATTCCCGCCGACGAAACATCGCGTCCGTTGGTAGACACCGCTCCTGCGTTCCCCGCCCAAGGTATGCCCCTGACGGAAACCCGCCCGGCCCTGCGACAGCCCTGGCTACTCTACCTGATTCTGGCCAACGCCTGCGTAATTACCTGCTTTTTCCAGTTCTTCAGCACGGTGCCGGTCCACCTTACGCAGAATGGGTACACAGAGAGCGAGTTCGGCCTGCTGCTCACCATCAGCGGGGTGGCGATCGTGCTCATCGAAATGCCGCTGGTGTACCTGGCCGATCGCCGGCTGCGCCCCCTGTACGTAATGCTGGCGGGTACGGCACTGATTCTGGCCGGTTATTTCCTGCTCCCGCTGGCGGTAGTGGCGGGTTATTACCTGTTGGTCATCTGGATTCTGCTCATCACGCTGGGCGAGATCCTGTTCATGCCCTTCACGAGCACCTACGTGGCCAAGCACGCGCCGCCCGCACGGAGGGGAGAATACCTGGGGGTACTGTCGGCCAGTTATTCACTCGCCTTCGTCCTCACGCCGGTGATCGGGTTTCAACTGGCGGAATACTTTGGCTACGTCGTATCGATTTACAGCGTGACCAGCATCGGTATTCTGGGGCTGCTGTTACTGCTGTTGGTAGACCGGTCGCGGGAAATTCGGACGCGGGAACTGTCCGCCGACCTGGTCTAGGTCAGGGTATCGATGACCGTCTTCAGCGTCACGAAGAAGGGCTCGCGGGCCTCGCGGGAGATTTCGTCTTCGCCGTCTTCCGCTAGTAGTAGGTCCTCCACGAAGGCCAGTAGATCCTCCTCCCGGCTCTGCTCGAAGAAGGGGTTGAGGCGGTCGCGGAAGCTGCCTTTCGCTTCGCCCATGGTTTCGTAGTTGCTTTCCTCGGCCGCCGCGATCTGCTCGCCACTTACCTCGGGTACCCCCGACTTTTCGTCCTCCACCGACTGGAAGATCACCAGGGCGGCAAACAGGAGCAGTTCGCGCTCTCGCTCGGTGAAGGCTTCCACGTCCTCATTGGTGAGGTATTCCATAAGCTCCGGCTGGCTCTCGGCGAAATCGCGGATCTCCGTTTCGTAGTCTTCGCTGGCGTTTTCCAGGCGGGCGAGCGTACGCTCGATGGTGGTCTCTGAGATCATGTTCGTAAAGCGGATGAAACAAATGGGCGGGGCCGCGGGTGCAATGATTGGAGAAGCTAGGGCAAGGTCCTCTACCCCTTACCGGGCACGAAGCCGAAGCGTCCACCGGCTTCGTCGATGATAAGGAAGCAAAAGCTATCGGCATTCTCCCGGTACACCTTGCGGAAGGGGTCGACCTTTTCCTGGGTCACGACCTGCCGGGCGACCAGCTCTTCGAGCGTGGTGACGTTGACCGTCCAGACCAGATTGCGGGGCGTAGGTACTTCCAGCAAGTGAATACCGGGCACGCTCTCCGTATCGTCGCCCGCATAGGCAACGAAGACGGGGTAGTTGCTGACCTTTTCATCCATCACGGTCTCCGCCGCCTGTTGCAGGGGCTGGTGGTAGGGTTTGATGTCGGTCTGAAGCTGGATCCAGTTGGCGTTCTCTTGCATGCGGGGAAGTAAATTAGGGGGCGAGGCGGTCACGATTCCACTCATTCTCGTTGCGGGTGTAAACGAGGCGATCGTGCAGGCGGCTGCTGCGACCCTGCCAGAATTCGATCATCTCGGGGATAACGACGAAGCCGCCCCAATTCTCCGGACGGGGCAGCACCTCATCGTCGCGGAATCGTTCTTCGACTTCCTCCCTGCGCCGCTCGAGGAATTCGCGGTCGGGGATCACGTCGCTCTGCGGGCTGGTCCAGGCGCCGATCTGACTTTTCTTCGGTCGGCTCTGAAAGTACTCGGTGGAGGTGTCGGGATCGACCTTCTCGACCCGGCCCTCGACGCGCACCGACCGTTGCAGTTCGAGCCAGTTAAACACCACGGCCACGTGGGGGTGAGCGGTGATCTCGTGCCCCTTGCGGCTGTCGTAGTTGGTGTAGAAAGTGAATCCCCGGTCGCTGACTTCCTTAAGTAAGACCGTGCGCGCGGCGGGGTGGCCCGCGGCATTCACCGTAGCTACGACCATGGCGTTAGGCTCGGGGTCCTTACTGTCCTTCGCTTCCTTAAACCAGCGGTCGAAGAGGGGGAAGGGATCGGCAGGAGCGTCTTTCTCGAGAAGGACATCGGCTTGGTAGTCGACCCGCAGGTCGGAGGCGTCAATGGGCATGTTGCTGTCTTTTGTCCGCGGTACGGATTGGAGTAACACGGAATCACCCCGAATTGACTGCGGCGTGGGCGGCTTTTTTCCGCTCCCGGACTAAGCCGCGGCGCGTAGTACTTCCAGCATGCCGCCCTCCAGCTTAGATTTGGCGTATACGGCGTCGATGCAGTAGTGCTTGACCTCCTTGTGGCCGGGCAGGTCGAACATAGCGTCCGTCATGATGGCTTCGCAGATGGAGCGCAGTCCGCGGGCACCGAGCTCGTACTCGAGGGCGGTCTCGGCGATGAACTGGATGGCATCGTCGGTGAAAACCAGGTTGATGCCCTCCAGGCGGAACAGGTGCTGGTACTGCCGCAGCAGGCTATTGCGGGGCTCGACGAGAATACGCTTCATGGCATCGAGGTCGAGTGGCTTGAGGTAAGAGATCACGGGTAGGCGGCCAATGAGCTCGGGGATCATGCCGAAGCGCTTGACATCACGGTGGGTGATGTACTGCAGCATGTCGTCCTCCTTGATCTGCTTCTTGTTGGCATTGCCGTAGCCGATCACCTTGGTATTGGTGCGACGGGCGATGATCTTTTCGATGCCGTCGAAAGCTCCTCCGCAGATGAAGAGGATATTCTGGGTGTTCACCTTCACGAGCTTCTGCTCGGGGTGCTTGCGGCCGCCCTGGGGGGGGACGTTGACGTCAGTGCCTTCCAGCATCTTCAGCATGGCCTGCTGTACGCCCTCGCCGCTCACGTCGCGGGTGATGCTGGGATTGTCGCTCTTGCGGGCGACCTTGTCCATCTCGTCGATGTAGACGATGCCGTGCTCGGCGGCGGCTACGTTGTAGTCACACACCTGGAGCAGGCGACTAAGAATGCTCTCCACGTCCTCACCTACGTAGCCGGCCTCCGTAAAGACGGTGGCGTCGACGATGGCGAAGGGCACCTGCAGAAATTTCGCAATGGTCTTGGCCAACAGGGTCTTACCCGTTCCGGTGCGGCCGACGAGCAGGATGTTGCTCTTTTCGATCTGTACCTCATCGTCGCTGGTGGCGGGATGGGACAGTCGCTTATAGTGGTTGTACACCGCCACGGAGAGGATCTTCTTGGCCGCGTCCTGTCCGATGACGTATTTGTCGAGGTGCTCCTTGATCTGGGTGGGGATGATGCTTTTGGGGAGCTTGAAGTCGTAGCCGGTTTTCTTGGCTTCGGGCTGGGGCTGCTCCTCGGGGTTGAGCCCTCCGTAGAGTTCCTCCGCGACGATCTCCTGGGCCTGTTCCACGCAGACTTCACAGATGTGGGCGTCGAGACCGGCTACGAGCACCAGCGCGTCGCTCTTGTCGCGGCCGCAGAAGGAACAGCGGAAATCTTGTCGTTTACCTCGCATCATATGGGGGGATAGGTTGGGACACGGTTTTAGGCGTCTATACAAAAATACGGCGGGCCGGGCAGATGCAATTGATTGCAGCCTTGCCGGCCCGCCGTTCGTGGTAGCGCAGTGCGGTGCGCCGGTACGATCAGTTTAACTTAGGCCGCGGATTTATCGCGGTTGAGCACTTCGTCGACGAGTCCGTAGGCAACGGCTTCTTCGGCCGTCATCCAGTTGTCGCGATCGGAATCTTTTTCAATTTGCTCGAAACTCTTGCCGGTATGCTTCGACAAGATAGTGTAAAGCTCTTCCCGCAGCTTCGAGATCAGGCGATAGTTGATCTCCATGTCGGAGAACTGACCCTGCATGCCACCGCTGGGCTGGTGAATCATCACCCGGGCGTGGGGCAGGATGGAACGCTTGCTCTTCTCACCGGCGGCGAGCAGAACGGAACCCATCGAGGCGGCCAGTCCGGTACAGATCGTAGCTACGTCGGGCGTCACGTACTGCATGGTGTCGTACATGCCCATACCGGCGATCACGCTGCCGCCGGGGCTGTTGATGAACATCTGCACGTCGCGCTTCGGATCCACCGATTCGAGGAACAGCAACTGGGCCTGCACGACGTTGGCTACGTAGTCGTTGACGGCAACGCCCATGAAGATGATGCGGTCCATCATCAGGCGGCTAAATACATCCAGGGCGGCGATATTCATCTGCCGCTCTTCGATCACGTTGGGGGAAAAGCCGGTGACCTGGGGAGACGCCATTCCGCCGATGGTCTGGGCGTAATTTTCCAGGTGCATGGTACTCATACCCATATGGCGAGTAGCGTACTTCATGAATTCATCCTGGGGGACTTGGGGAGTCATATTATTTTGTTTAGGGGTATAGTTACTCCCCGTTAACGTTGCAGCGTGTCCGGCGGTTGACGGCTGGCTACTCCTCCTCCTGTTCGGGCGTGTTGGCCTCGTTGAACTCCTTGATGGTCTTGTTGAACTCGTCTACGGAGAGGGGCTTCTCCTCCAGGGTCACGTCGGCGCGGATGGCGTTCATGATCTTTTTCTCCATCGCGTTGCTGCTGAGCTCCTCGCGCTGCTTTTCGTCCTTGAGCATGTTCTGGATGTAGTTGTCCAGAAACTCGTCGGTGAGGAAGTCGGGGCGCTGGCCGCCAAGCATTCGCATCAGGTTCTCCAGGGCCTCGGCGCGTACGTCTTCGTACTCGAGCTCAATCTCCTTCGCTTCGGCGATTTTATTGCGAATCAGCATCCAACGGACGCCCCGCTCGAAGTGCTCGAAGCTGTTTTTCTTGTCGTCCTTGCTCATCTTTTTCATGAGCTCGGTGGGGACTTCGAAGTCGTTGCCCTCGACCAGTGCGCGCTGGATCATGAAGTTGGCCATGGAAATGCCCTGAGCGTTGAAACCCTCGGCGGCATTGGCGGCAAGACGCTCGCGCAGTTGTTCTTCAGTAGTCACTTCACCGGTGGGGTCGAACTGGATGAAGAACTCCTCATTCAGTTCGGCGGGGACCAAACGGCTGATCTTGTCGATGGTGATGGTAAACGACTTGCCGGACAGGTCGGTGTCCTGAGCGTCTTCGTCCAGTTCCAGCAGGTACTTCTTCACGTTGGCTTCCGTGCCGTTGGCCTCGACCGTAGTAAGGTCGTCGACGGTGATGGAGGCACCGGCGTTCTGGCCGATCAGCTGCGACTTGATGTCGTCGTTGAGGTTGTCGACGTAGAGCTTGGTGGAGTTGCTGAGCTCGCCGTCCACTTCCTGGATGGTGACGTCGAGGATGTCCTCTTCACCCACGGGACCTTCTTCGATCTCCTTGCTCTCGCCGCGCTGCTTGCGCAGGTTCTCGATCTGCTCGTCGAGGAATTCTTCGTTGGTGTCCAGTACGTACTTATCGAAGGACTGCTCGGGCATGCTGAGCTCGAATTCCGGCTCCAGGCCGAGGTCGTAAGAAAGCTTCAGGTCGCGGATGTTGGTGGCGCTGATCTGCTCCACCTGCTCCTCCTCGTCGGGGATGGGGCTGAAGATGAGGCGGATCTCGTTCTCTTCGATGTAGCCGAACAGTTCTTCCTGGATGGTACGGTCGAGCAGGGGGCCGAAAACCTGGTTGCCCATGAGCTTGCGAAGGGCCGAAATGGGGGTCTTGCCGCGACGGAAGCCCTTGATGTTCACCCGCTTGCTTTCCTTCTTCAGTTCCTCGTTGAGCTTCTTACCGAGCTCTTCTTTGGAGAAATTAAGTTGGATGCGACCGGTGACCGGCCCGGTCTTTTCGTACGTTACTTCAGCCATAATGCTACTAGGTTAAAAAAGGCCTACCCGCAAAAGGTAGGCCATGTGTGCGGGTGAAAGGACTCGAACCTTCACGCCTTGCGGCACTAGATCCTAAATCTAGCGTGTATACCAATTTCACCACACCCGCGGGGAAAACGCCCGCAAAGGTACAATCCGTAGCATTAATGTGCAAGATCGAAAAGTGATCCGCCGCAGTTTTATCCCATGGAGTAAATGAAACGCTCGGAGATGATCTTGCCGTCGCGCACCTCGTACACGCACATTTCGTGCTCCTTCAGGCGCTGTCCGTCTTTTTTCGTGACGTCAATGCTCATGCCCACGCTGAAAAATTGGTGGTATACCAGCGGTTCGCTGACCTCAACGCCGTGTACCGTGAGCCCCTCATCAAAGGCTTCGCTTTTGGCGATGAGGGTGTCGAGTCCGCTGATCTCTCCACCGGGTATGCCCGGCATCTCGTGGCTGGAGGCGTTTTCGTGAAATAGCTCCTCGTAAGCCTGGGTGCTCTCCATCTTGCGGGAGAGTTCGACGAGCCGGTCGGCGATCTGGTGGACGGTCATAGTTGTACGGTTTGTGTTTAAACGAACTTAGGGGAAGGAACGGAATAAAACAAATCGTTTTTAAATTCTCCGCAGATCATTGCTCCCCTGCATTTGCCCTGCTCCCGCGGCCCCGCCCCGTACCTTTGCCGCATGTCCACCGAAACCGTAGAAAAATTCTGGAATACCACCCGCCGCGCCATCCACAACGGACGGCTCGTGAAGCTCACGCTGAGTAAGCCGCGACGTAAGGATCCCACTACGCCCCGCAACCTGTACGCCCGCCCCGTAGAGGTAAAAAGGGAGCAGCAGTTACAGGTCGTCCACCGCTACCCGGATCGGGAGGAGGCCAAGAACTACGCGTACGAAGACGGCCTTGCCTACCTCCGCGCCCAACTACAGGAAACTTACTACAACGGCGATCTCTTCAGTCTCGACGAGCAACTGTCCATCATGCAGAGCCGCAAGGGCAACGCACGCATCACGGAACAGGCCCCCCAACACCGCGAAGCCGCCGTGGCCCACAACCGGGAGAAGTACCGCGACATTCCCGCCGGCCGACCCTACCTCCACGCCCTCGGCATCACCAGCGAGAAGGGCGAAGTGACCGGCGCCGGCCGCCGAAAATTCAAGCAGATCAACAAGTTTGTCGAGATCATCGACGGCCTCGTTAAGGAGCACCCGCTTCCGGCCGGGGCACACGTTGTCGATATGGGCTCCGGCAGCGGCTACCTCACCTTCGCGCTTTACGACCACCTGGCGAACACCCTCGGCCTCGATGTGCGGGTCACCGGGGTAGAGCTGCGCCCCCAACTCGTGGAGAAGTGCCGAAAGATCGCCGCCGAAAACGCCTTCACGCAGCTTAACTTCGAGGAAGGCTACATCGACAGCTACCGCCCCGAACGCATCGACATGCTCATCGCGCTCCACGCCTGCGATACGGCCACGGACGACGCACTCTACCAGGGCATTCAGGCCGGAGCGGAGATCATGATCGTAGCCCCCTGCTGCCAAAAACAGGTGCGCCGCGACATGCAAGTACCTGCAGATCTTAAACCCCTCCTCGACCACGGCATCCTCCTAGAGCGACAGGCCGCCATGGTCACCGACGGACTACGTGCCCTCTACCTCCAGGGCGCCGGCTACGACACCAAGCTCTTCGAGTTCATCCCCCTGGAACACACCGCCAAGAACGTCATGATCACCGCCGTAAGGGGTAAGCAACGGGCGGGGGCGCAGGAGCAGTGGAAAACGCTGAAGCAGAGATTTGGGGTGCAGCGGCATTACTTGGAGGAGTTGTTGAATTCCTAGTCGGCGGACGAGCCTTCGCTAGCGCTTCGGTCGGCCGACGACAACGCGGTCGGCCGACGACATGCGAACATTGTACCTTTGCCGGATGCCGGCTCGTACCCTGTACCTACTGCTCCTGTTCTTACTGCCCGGCACCCGCGTGCCCGCCCAAACTCCGACGAACCGCACCGTGAACGTGCGTGCCGAACTGGCCCGGAAGGAGATCACCATTGGCGACCAAATTTACCTGGATGTCAATATTTCGGCACCGCCGGGTACGAAGGTCTTTCCCATCGCACCCATGCTCGTAAATGAGCTGCCGGGGGCCGAAGTGATCCGCGATGAGGAACTGCGTACCATCGCCGAACAACCCGAACTGCTGCTGGAGCAACGCTTCCTGATCACCAGTTTCGATACGGGCTACGTGACCATACCGCCCCTGCCGATCTACTTCGAGGACGCCAACGGGCGGGCCGATACGGCCTACACCAGCGACCTGCTGCTTACGGTGAAGGGGGCCATCGTTTCGGCCGAAGACGACATCTTGCCCATCAAGCCGATCATCGAGGAGCCGCGCAACCTGCTGGATTACTGGTGGGTGTTCGCCATTCTAGGGTTGGTGCTCATTGGCTTCGGTGTCCGGGAATACCGCCGCCGACAGGCTGCCGTAGCTCCGCCCCCACCGCCCCCGCCCCCGGCCCACATCCGTGCGCTCACCGAACTGGATGCCCTGGAAGCCCGCGAACTTTGGCAACGTGGAAAAACGGACGAATACTACGTGGAGCTGACCCACATCCTGCGCGCCTACCTGGAGGGTCAGTTTGGCATCCCTGCCCTGGAAATGACCACCCGACAAATCACGGGTGCCCTGCAGCGGGCCGGACTCGACGAGGCCTCACGGGATGAGTTAGCACAACTGCTGCGACTCTCCGATGAAGTGAAATTTGCAAAGGCCGTACCCGCCGAGGAACTGCATCCACAGGGAATGGAACGCGTGCGGGACTTTGTGCGGGAGACGGGTGCCGCCGCCGAACTTGCAACCCGGCAACCCGTCCCCGCGTCTACCGAAAAAGATCACACGTAAATGGGCTGGTGGAACCAATTTACCTTCGTTTACCCCTGGCTGCTGCCGTTGGCCGTACTGCCGGTGCTCCTGTACGTCTGGAACCAACGGCGGGCGGGTGAGCGGCTGGTGAGCCTGCGCCTGCCCAGTACGAAGTCGATCGACGGACTCACGAGTTGGCGGAGTACGCTGCGGCCCTTTCTGCCCATTCTGCGCGTAGTGGCCCTGGTGCTGATGATCGTCGCCCTGGCCCGGCCGCGCCTCGATATGAGTGAGGAATCCGTCACCGCGGAGGGCATCGACATCGTACTTACGATGGACCTATCGACCAGCATGGGTGCCCAGGATTTTAATCCGAACCGACTGGAAGTAGCCAAGCAGGTGGCGCGTGATTTCGTGAGCCGCCGGGAGTTCGACCGGATCGGACTGGTCGCCTACGCCGGGGAGGCCTACACCAAGTCACCCCTGACCGTAGACAAGGAAATCATCGACCGCTTCATCGGCGAACTGCAGATGGGGGAGATCACCGACGGGACCGCCATTGGCCTCGGTCTCGAAACGGCCATCAATCGGCTGAAGGAGAGCGAGGCGGCTTCGAAGATCATCATCCTGCTTACCGACGGCGAGAACAACGCCGGTGACCGCCACAAGCCGGAGGTTGCTGCGGAGATCGCCCGCAAATTCGGCATCCGGGTGTACACCATCGGGGTAGGTAGCGGGGAAGAAACGCTGATGCCTTCGGCGCCGATCGGGGGCGGTCGCTATCGCTTCAAACCCACTCGCGGTACTGTGGACGATAAGCTGCTTTCCTTCATCGCCGAAGAAACCAACGGGCGCTACTTTCGGGCGCGGGATACCGAGGAGCTGGAGTCGATCTACGAGTACATCGACGAGCTGGAGAAGACGGAGATCGAGACGACCGTCTTCAAGCGCTACGAGGAGCAGTTTGCCCGCTTTCTCTGGCTGGGCTTCGGTCTGCTCCTACTGGAAACCGTACTGCGGTATACCGTGTTAAGAACTGTTCCCTAGATAAGCAGCCGTGTCCCAGTCTCTTTCCGCCGTCCGCCACCAGTTAGCGATCGTTTATGACCTGATGTACGTCGAGGGGCAGCCCGGTTACGAGCAGGTGTCGCTGGCCGAAACGATGTTCACCGAACTTACGGAACTGCTGGAGCTGCTCCCCGGTGAGGGCGTTACCGAACTGCTCTACCGACTCAGCGAGGGCGTACCGGCCATCAAGGTGGCGGAACTGTACAATGTATTGATCTGGTCGGCCGATGCTCGGGGCACCATCGACGCCGAGGAAGTACAGCAGTGGTTCTACACCAAGCAGCGCCGCCGCATTGAGATTGCCGCCCAGGTCGATCTCTTTCCCAGCAACAGCATGGACGAATGCGAACGCGTGATCGCCTTACTCAGGAAACGTTTTCCCGATCTGGAGCACTTGCTCCGTCCCCTGCTTAAGGAAGTCAAGGCTCAGATCAAGGAGGAAAAAGCCTGGTCGGATTACCGCCGCGATACCTTCGAGATGCCGAAGGAGATGACGCCGGATATTATGAAGATTATTCGGGGGATTAAGAGTAGGTGATTTATGTGGTTGCTGCGCAACGGGGGGGCCAGCGCAGTCGTCGGCCGACCGAGGCACGAGGCTCGTCCGCCGACTAAGCGTAAATTTGAGACGTCCACTTCGGATTTCTTCACCCCAACTATCTCTTGCTGCTGCTAATCGTAGGTACGAGGCTCGTCCGCCGACTAAGCGTAGCGCACTGCTTACCTTGGGGCTTCCCTTTAGCGTACGAACCTTAATTTCTTCACCATGGTCCGCTTCGAACACCCCGATTACCTCTGGCTACTGCTGTTGGTGCCGGCCGTCATCGGGTTATTCTTTTGGTACTGGCGCCAGCGTCGGGCTGCCCTAGATCGCTTTGCCGACCGGGAGTTGCTGGACCACCTGGCTCCCGGCATCAATCGGCGGTTGCCGTGGACGAAGTTTATCCTACTGGCGCTGAGTTTGCCCCTGTTTGTGGTGGCACTTGCCAATCCACAGTGGTCGGCCCAACGGGAGGAGATGCAGCGGCGGGGCATCGATTTGGTTATCGCGCTGGACATCAGCAATTCCATGCTCGCCGAAGACGTGAAGCCCAGTCGCATGGACCGCGCCCGCTTCTTTACCACCACCCTCATCGACGAACTGGCCGGGAACAACATCGGCGTCGAGCTCTTCACCTGCACCGCCGTAATGGCTGCTCCGCTGACCACCGATTACAACTTCGTAAAGAGTGTCGTCAGCACCGCCGCCCCCTACCAGATCAGCGCGCAGGGGACCAATCTTGCCGAAGCCATCACCACCGCCGAGGCTGCCTTCGACGAGGAAAGCGCTAACCACCGCGCCCTCATCATCATCTCCGACGGAGAGGACCACGAGGGTTCTGCCACCAGTGCCGCCAAACGCGCCAATGAGGCGGGGTTGCTGGTGTATACCGTCGGGGTGGGTAAATCCGGTGCCAGCCTGATGCCCGTCCAGCTCAACAACGGCCGCAGCGACTACATCCGCCAGTCGGGCGGCGGTCCGGCCACCACCAGCGCCGATATGGCAACCCTGGAAGACATCGCCTCCAGCGGCGGTGGATCCTACTTTACCCTCAGTGGCGACAGTGAAAACCTTGCCCAGGCCCTCCGCGCCCAGGTCGACCGCATCGAGAAACAGGAGTTCGAGACGCAGTCGTTTTCGAGCTACGACAGCTACTTCTACTGGTTTTTGGCACCGGCGGTGCTGCTGCTGCTGATTGAGATGAGCATTGGCTACCGGGCCCGGTACGAAGCGGTCTCCTGACCGCGATGTGCGATGCTGCCTCCGGCAGCGAAGCAGTGAGGCAACAAACCCGTGTTGCACCCTTCACAGCGAGTACAAAATGGCAGCATTAACGGACCCTACCGACGTACTCTGTGGTAGAGAAGGGCTTCATACACCGCGACTGCAAGTCGCGGAGCACGTCGCTGCCGGAGGCAGCATCGTACTGTCGCTGCCGGGAGGCAGCGGGTTACAGGTTGCGGATGATGCGCCAGTAGTTTCCGTGTTCCAAGCGCAGCACGCGGGCAGCGATTTGCTCCGGGGAGTCGTCGGGGTCGAGGCGGACGGCGGCCTGGAAGATGACGTTGCCCTCGTCGTAATTTTCGTTGACGTAGTGGATGGTGATGCCACTGTCTAGGTCACCGGCTTCCTTCACCGCTGCGTGGACGTGGCGGCCATACATCCCCTTTCCTCCGTATTTAGGCAGTAGGGCGGGATGAATGTTGACAATCTTATCGGGGTAGGCCTGCACCAGGTAGGACGGAATGAGCCAAAGGAAGCCGGCCAGCACGATCAGATCGACCCGATAAGCTTGCAACGCAGCGATCAGCTCCTCGCCCGTTGCCCAGTCGGCTCGCTTTACTACGAGACTCGGAATCCCGCGCTCCGCCGCCATGAGTAGTCCGCCGGCGCTGGCCTTGTTGCTTACGAGGAGTACCACCTCCACGCCGTCCTCCGGATGTTGCTGGAAACGGTCAATCATGACGCGGGCGTTCGACCCGCCGCCGCTGATGAAGATGGCGATGCGCTTGGGGTTACTCATGGGTGCAAGTACGGAAATTACTGTGGAGTCGGCAGACGATGCTCGTGCCTCGCTCGGCCGACGACTAGGCAATCGCTTTGATGCGGCTGGCTGTGTAGATCGCGATCAGGCTCATCACGATGGTGAAGTAACCGAGGATCTCGTAGTGCTGCAACTTGCCGTCGGGGCCCTCGGTGATGATGAAGCCGGCAATGACCGTGCTGAAGAAGAGGGCCATCTCATTGACCGACTGCCGAATACTCATGAAGCCTCCCCGGTTTTCCGGGCGGACGACGGAGGTGATCATGGTGGTAGCCGGCACGTTGCGGCCGCTGGCTACTACGAAGAAGGAACTGGTGACGACGAGCGCGAGGGGGATGGAGGTGGTATCGAGATTCGTGAGGGCGTAGATGCTAAACAGCGCCAGGAAGGACGACAGGGTAAATATCCGTAGGCGTCCGTAGCGATCCGCCAGTCGGCCGAAGAGGGGGAGCAGCACGACCGTCAGCAGGCCGCCGATAAGGTACACCAGGCTCACTTGCTTGTCCGCAAAACCGATGTTGATCTGCATGTACGGCGCGATGAAGGGGATGATGGTGAAGTGGCCCAGCATCAGGGTCAGCGTGAAGAGGAGGGCGGCGCGCTGATTGGCGTTGGTGAAAATGGCGCGGAAGGGGTCTACGATTTTACTGACGAGGCTAGTGGGCTGCAGCAACTGGGCTTCCGGTTCGCGGCCCACTTCGTCCATACCGCCGTCCGGCAGGATGGTTTGCTCCACCAGGTGGCCGCGCATCGAGGGGACGAAGAAGAAGGCGACCACCACAAATAGCGCCGCAAGGGCTGCCGTTGCATAGAAGGGCGCGTGCCAGGTATATTCCGCCGCGATCCAGATGCCCGCCGGGACACCGATCACGGAGGCCGCCGAGAAGGCCGTCATCACCCAGCCCATCGCCGAAGCGCGGCGTTCGAGCGGAATGACGTCGCCCACGATGGCCAGTACCAGCGCGCCCAGCGTTCCCCCAAACAGGCCGGTGCCGAAGCGGGCCGCAAGCAGGAAGAGGTAAGTGGGTGCGAAAGCGCACGCCAGCGTTCCCACCGTGAAACAGGCGAAAAGAAACAGCAGGGCCGTGCGGCGATCGAAGCGGTCGATCACCACCGTACTTACCAGGTTGCCGATAAAGGCCGCCAGGGCGTACGCCGAGACCACCCAGGCAAACTGGCCGGGACTGATGCTGAAGGCCTCCATGATCGTCTTGCCCAGCGGCATGATGATCATGAAGTCGATGATGTGACAAAATTGTACCGTGGCCAGGATGAACAGCAGTCGCTTTTCGCTGATCATTCGGTGCGGGTTTGGCAGATCTCGACCAGGACGCCACCGGTGCTGCGGGGGTGGAGGAAGCAGACGAGCTTGTTGTCCGCCCCCTCGGAGGGCAGTTCCTGCAGCAGTTCAAAACCGTCTTCTTTCAGCCGCCGCATCTCCGCAACGATATCGTCCACCTCAAAGGCCAAGTGGTGGATGCCGGGGCCACGTTTGTCCAAATATTTCTGAATGGGCCCCTGGCTATTTTCGGGTGCCACGAGCTCCAGCTTCGCCGCGCCATCTCCGGCGGTAAAAAAGCTTGTAGTGACCGACTGACTCTCCACCGTCTCCCGTTTGTAGGAGGCCCGGCCGAGGAGCTTTTTCAGTAAGGCTTCGCTCTGTTCGAGGTTTTCAACAGCAATGCCAATATGTTCTAACTTCATAATTCGGTTTTCGGGGCGGGCGCGCGGGAGCAATGAACGTACATTGAGCAATGCGTTAATCGCGAAGGGCAAACCTGCTCGGCGTGCAACGCCTCGGCCTTGTTAACTTTGCAACTCCCTGCTTTCCCAGTAACGTTCTTTCGCTATGACAGTTTCCGTGACCGCCGCCGATATTCGTTCCCAATTACTGCTCCTGCGCGCCGCCGCCCTGCACCTCAACCGCCTGCCCGCCCAGCGGCTCAACGACTGCCTGCGCCGACTGGCCGAACTGACCGAAGAAAACATACCGTCTCTCCTGGCCGCTAACGCCCTTGACCTGGCCCGCATGGACGCTACGAACCCGAAGTACGATCGCCTGCTGCTCAACGAAGACCGACTGATGGCCATCGCCGCCGACCTGCGCCGGGTAGCCGAACTGCCCTCTCCCCTCGGGACCACCCTGGAGGAGCGGGAGCTGGCCAACGGGTTGCACCTCAGCCGGGTAAGCGTACCCATCGGGGTAGTAGGTATCGTCTTCGAATCGCGGCCCAACGTCACCTTCGATGTCTTCGCGCTCAATCTGAAGGCGGGCAACGCCACCGTGCTGAAGGGAAGTCGGGATGCGGCCGACAGCAACCGGGCCATAAAGGAACTGATCGATCGCGCCCTTGCGGAGACCGGCCTCCCCGCCGCCTGCTACCTCGCACCGGCGGAACGGGAGGCCCTGCAGCCCATCCTGACCGCCGACGGACTCGTTGACGTCATCATCCCCCGCGGCAGCCAGGGACTCATCGACCACGTGCGGGCCAACGCCACCGTACCCGTCATCGAAACCGGGGCCGGAATCTGCCATACCTACGTCGACGAACAGGCCAATCTTGACTGGGCGCGCGACATCATCACCAACGCCAAAGCACGCCGGGTAAGCGTCTGCAACGCGCTGGACTGCCTACTGCTGCACCGCGCCCACCTGAAAAAGCTGCCAGACCTCCTGCAAGAATTGGGGGAAGCACACCGCTGCGAAGTGTACGCCGACGAAGCCGCCTACGCGGCGCTTCGGGAAGACTATCCCAGCGAACTACTCCACCAGGCCACCCCGGATTCTTTCGGGACGGAGTTCCTGCGGATGGCGCTGTCCGTAAAGACCGTCGACGACATCGACGAGGCGATCCGGCACGTAGAAAGTCACGGCAGTCGCCACAGTGAATCTATCGTCAGCGACAACGACATCAACCAGGAACGCTACCTGCGGGAGGTGGATGCCGCCGTCGTTTTTGTCAATGCCAGCACCGCCTTCACCGACGGCGGCCAGTTCGAGTTGGGGGCCGAGATCGGCATCAGCACCCAGAAGCTCCACGCCCGCGGACCGATGGGGCTGGCCGCGCTGACGAGCTATAAGTGGCTGGTGCGGGGAATGGGGCAGGTGAGGTAGGGTCGTCGGCCGACTGGGGATTGAAAGATTTACAATTTACAAGTTCAAATTTACAGTTGTCAATTTAGCTGCCGCACGTCTCTGCTCGCCTCGATAGCTATCGGGGCTCGTGGTCGTCGGCCGACCGAGGCACGAGGCTCGTCCGCCGACTGGAGTTGCAAAATTCCCTAGGGTGAACGGCATTCCTGGGCCGCACTGTACTTTGCAGGCTATGCGACTTCGATTACCCCGCGTACGACTCACGACGACCGCTCTGAACTTGCGGTTGGCCTTAGTGCTGTTGTTCGTTGCGGTGGGTATTGGCACGGCGGGGCTGATGTTGATCGAGGAGTACTCCCTGATTGAGGCGTTTTATATGTCGGTCATCACCATTTCTACAGTGGGGTTTAGCGAAGTAAGGCCACTATCCGCGGGTGGGCGCATCTTCGTCTCCGCCATGGTCGTAGTCAATATCGGGGTAGTAGCTTATGTCCTGGCCGCCTTTTCTTACTACGTTATCGACGGCAAAATTTTTGAGACCATGCAGTACAATCGGATCCAGTCGAAGATCAGCAAGATGGAGGGGCACACCATTGTGTGTGGGTACGGCAAGTACGGGAGCGAGATCGTAAGCCACTTGCGGCTGCACAAGCATCCTTACGTAGTCATCGAGCAGGATGAGGAGAAGGTCGGGCCACTGATCGACGAGGACGAGGATGCACTCTACATCTTCAACGACGCTACCCACGACGATACCCTCTTCGCGGCCGGTATTGAGCGGGCCGGCGCGCTTATCACCGCGCTGAACGACGACAGCGACAACCTATTCATCGTACTCTCCGCCAAGGACCTCAATCCGAAACTACGCATCGTCAGCCGGGCGAAGGAAATGAGAAGCCGGCAGAAACTCATGAAGGCCGGGGCGAGTCACGTCATTATGCCCGAGCAGATTGGCGGGTTCTATATGGCTACGCTGATCTCAAAACCGGGAGCGGTGGAATTTTTCAGTTTCATTACCAACGAGTTGTCGGCGGACATCGGCTTTGAGGAACTACGCTACGACCAGCTTCCCGAGGAGTACCTGGGCAAGCCGATCATGGAGATGAGCTTGCGCTCAAATACCGGTGTCAACATCATCGGTCACCGGTTAGAGGGAGGTAAGTATCAGGTCAATCCCGGGCCAAGCACCGTGCTCGAACCGGAGGGCAGCTTCATCGTCGTGGGCAATCCCCACCAGCTCGATAAATTTCGCAAGCTGTTCAAACTGATATAGAGACCGGACACCCACGCCGCCCGGGGCAGACTCGCGATTTACCGTAATGGAAAATGAGCGATCGGTGCGGCAGGGTGGCCGGCTCGATAAATGAAATGCGGTACGACCGGTTTATCCCCCGTCAGCGGCCGTTTTAGGTATTATTTAACCCGTACTCCTCCCAGATGCAGCTCTTTAGCGACCTATCCAGCCCCAACCATCGCCGTGCCCTCGGCCGCGCCATTACGTTGGTGGAAAGCAGTCGTCCGGAGGACCAGGCAATCGCTGCGGAACTGATCGCGCTGGCCGAAGCGCAACCTCACGCATCTCAAACCTTCCGACTCGGGATCAGCGGTACGCCCGGCGTAGGTAAATCTACCTTCATCGAAGCCTTCGGGTTGGAAATCCTGCGCCGGGGTCACCGACTCGCCGTGCTGGCCATCGATCCTACGAGTAGCCTGAGCGGCGGCAGTATTCTAGGGGACAAGACCCGGATGGAGCTGCTCACCCGGCATCCCGACGTATTTATCCGTCCCAGCCCGAATGCCGGTGAACTCGGTGGCGTCGGACCGGCCAGCCGGGCGGCGGTTGTATTGTGCGAAGCGGCCGGATACGATTACATCATCGTGGAGACGGTGGGCGTCGGACAGGCCGAGTGGCAGGTGCACGCCATGACCGATGCCTTCCTGTTGCTCGCCCAGCCCGCCGCCGGCGACGATCTACAGGGCATTAAACGCGGCATCTTGGAACTGGCGGACCACCTGGTGGTGAACAAGGCCGATACGCTACCCCGGGAAGCCCGACTGGCGGCGGCCGAACTGCGTCGTGGGCTCCACCTGGCCCCACCCCGCCCGGATGGTTGGACGGTAGAAGTGGCTACGGCAAGCGCCCTCACTGGGCAAGGGGTAAGTGAGGTGGCCGATCGAATGGATCTGTACCGCACCCGCCAGGCTGCCTTCGTCGCCGAAAGGCGCGAGGGGCAACGCACCGACTGGCTGCGCGAACAACTCGACCGCGAACTGCTACGCAGGCTGCACGTTTACCTTCGGGCGGCCGGACTGAAAAACGACCAACTTCGCGACCTGCTCGACCAACACCTCACCATTCCCGCCACTGCGGATGTTATACTGACGGAATTTATAAAAAACAGTAAACCATGAGATCATTTTCCACCCTGGCCATCGTCGTCGGCATCCTGGCCGTCCTGCTTATCGCGGGCTGCTCCAGCTACAACGGATTCGTCAACGCCGAAGAGGACGTCGAGAAAGTCTGGTCAGACGTTGAGACCCAGTACCAGCGCCGGTCCGACCTCATCCCCAACCTGGTGAATACCGTGAAGGGAGCCGCCGAATTCGAGCGCGGAACCCTGGAAGCGGTCACCGAGGCACGCGCCAAGGCAAGCTCGATCACCATCGACGTAGACGACCTCACCCCCGAAAAGCTCGAACAGTTTCAGGCCGCCCAGGCCCAGGTAAGTGCCGGACTCGGCCGACTGCTCGCCACCGCCGAGGCTTACCCGCAGTTGCAGTCCAACGCTCAGTTTCAGGCGCTCCAGGACGAACTGGCCGGCACTGAGAACCGCATCAGCACCGCCCGGATGCGTTTCAATGAGGAGGCTACGGAGTACAATAAGAAGGTGCGTCAGTTCCCCGGCGTAGTCTTCGCTTCCGTCTTCGGATTTGACCAGAAGCCACAGTTCCAGGCCGAAGCCGGTGCCCAAAACGCCCCGACGGTAGAATTCTGATGGTAAAGTTCTTTAACCAGGAAGAAGAAGCACAGATCATTGCCGCCATTCGGGCCGCTGAGCTGGCTACCTCAGGAGAGATTCGGGTGCACGTCGAGGTTGGTGCCCGCAAGCCTGCGCTGGAGGTAGCCACTCGTATTTTCCAAGAATTGGAGATGGAAAACACCCAGGACCGGAATGCAGTACTGATTCTCCTCGCCGTCGACCGCCGTGAATTCGCCATCCTGGGCGACGTCGGCATCAATAAGGTCGTACCCGAAGATTTTTGGGCCACCGAACGCGACCTGATGCAGCAGCACTTCAAGCGGGGGGAATTCGCCACGGGCATCGAGCTGGTCATCCAGCAGATCGGTGAGAAACTGAAGACTTACTTCCCCTACCAAACCGACGACGTCAACGAACTGCCCGACGAGATTTCCTACAATAAGTCAAAGTGATTTCTTTTCCGGTTCGGCCAGGTTGCTGAATCGCCGGAAGGGGTAAAAAACCGAATTGTGAACTACCGATCGTTAGTGTTGAATCATTCTAAAGGCTGGATGTCGGTGGTTCTGCTGTTCGTCCTCTCGCTGGCCCTGGCCGCCCAGCCCGCTATTCCGGCAAAGAGTGATAAACTGGTCAATGATTATGCCGGACTTATGACGGCCGCCCAGCAGGCGGAGCTCACGCAGCGACTCAACGCTTACGCTAAGGAAACTTCTACCCAGATTGCGGTCGTGACGGAAGCTTCCCTGCAGGGAGAAGATGTCTTTGACCGCAGCCTGGCCATTGCCTCCGGTTGGGGGATCGGTGGCTCGGAGCAGAAGGACAACGGGGTGCTGCTGTACGTTGCCCGCGACGACCGGAAAATCTTCATTCAGACCGGCTACGGGGCCGAAGGATTTCTCAACGATGCCCGCGCCGGTCGCATCATCCGCAACATCATGACCCCGGCCTTCCGGCAGGGAGATTACTACGCGGGTATCGCGGGAGCCACCCAGGCTATCATGGACGCTGGACGGGGAGAGTACACCGCTGACGAGGTCCCCGAAAACAGCGGGGGCATTCCCCCGATCTTCGTCTTCATGTTCATCTTCTTCATCTTCATGCTGCTGAACCGCTTCGGCAACCGCCACGACGATGACGACGACGATGACGGAGGCTACTGGCGCAACGGTCGCTACGACAAGGACGATCCGCGCCGCAGAAGGAGAAGACGGGGTGGCGGCTGGTTCATCCTCCCGGGCGGCTTCGGTGGCGGCGGTGGTGGATTTGGTGGCGGAGGAGGTGGCTTCGGTGGCGGCGGCGGATTTGGCGGGTTCGGCGGCGGCGGGTTCGGCGGCGGTGGTGCCGGCGGTGGCTGGTAGGCTTTAACGCCGCATTCACAGCCAATAGCGGTCCGGGGGTGTTAGGGCTATATTCGTAGTTCCGTACAAATTCCCATCCATGCGAGCCTTTTATTTTTTATGTGTGCTGTTCTTCTCCACCGGGGCGTTCGCCCAGACGGCCGCGGCTAGTACGTGGCAGGATCTGGCAAAAGTGACTTACGAGAAGAAGTACGATGAGCTGCTTGGCTTTAAGGTAGACGTGCCGGTATTCGGTGAGAACGTCCGGGCCATGGAGGGCAAAACCATCGAGATCAGTGGATACATCGTACCCGTGGAGGGCTACAAAAGCCACAACGAATTCGTCTTCAGCGCCTACCCGTACAACATGTGTTTCTTTTGCGGGGGCGCAGGTCCAGAGACGGTAATGGAAGTGACCGCTACTGACCCGGTCAAGTACAGCACCTCCCGCATCACCCTACGCGGCAAGCTCACCCTCAACAACGACAACATCAACCGGCTCATGTACATCCTCACCGACGCGGAGCTGGTTTCTAAATAGTCGTCGGCCGAGCGAGGCACGAGCCTCGTCCGCCGACTCGTTGTGAACCTCCCCTGATTCAGCCGACGACCTTAACCATTTGAAATTTTTGCTTTGACCATTAAGCACGTCACGCTATCCTTGTTGCTCGCCCTGCTGACCTTTGGGTGCCAACCAGACCCCGCTCCTCCCATTTCCGACACTGCACCCGCGACCCCGCCCGTGAAAAAAGATGCTAAGCCCGTACCAAAATTCGACCGCGACAGCGCCTACGCCTACGTAGAGCAACAGGTGAACTTCGGTCCGCGGGTGGTCAACACCGAAGCCCATCGGCAAACCCGCGCCTGGCTGGTAGAAAAACTGAATGAATTCGGTGCGGAAGTCATCGAGCAGGAATTTGTCGCGAAAGCCTTTGACGGAACCCAGCTCCAGTCGACCAATATCATCGCCCGGTATGCGCCGGAGTTACAGGATCGTATTCTCCTGGCCGCCCACTGGGATACGCGACCCTGGGCCGACAGTGAGTTAGAAGACGACCCTAGCGCCGTCGTAAACGGGGCCGACGACGGAGCCAGCGGGGTAGGTGTACTGCTCGAAGTAGCCCGTCAGCTCGGCCTGAACACCCCCGATATCGGCGTGGACATTGTGCTCCTCGATGCCGAGGACTACGGGAAATCAGATGGGGGAAGTCGCAACAGCTACGCCCTCGGTGCCCAGCATTACAGTAAAAACATCATCCAGCCCAAACCCCGCTTCGGCATCCTCCTCGATATGGTCGGGGCCCGTGATGCGCGCTTCGCGGTAGAGGGCTATTCGGAAAGGTACGCGCCCGACGTGGTGCGAAAGGTGTGGCGACTGGCCGACGGCATGGGCTACGGCAGCTACTTCGTCAATGAGCGCGGCAATGCGATCACCGACGACCACTACTACCTGAATACCATGGGCGGTATTCCCACCATCGACATCATCAACCTGCCGAATGCCTCGGACAGCCCCTTCCCGGACCACTGGCACACGGGCAACGACAACATGGACGTCATCGACAAGCGCACACTACGGGCGGCGGGGCAGGTGGTGCTGGCTACGGTGTTTCGGGAGGCGGCGGGGACGTTGTAGTTTAACCGCAGATTAAGGCAGATTAGGTTCGCAGATTGACGCAGATGCTAAGCGTGGAATCCGCGTTATCTGCGACATCAATCTGTTATAATCTGCGGTAAATATTATTGAGCGGAGCGAAGCAAAGCCCCCATATCCACCTTAGGTCCGATCATTCCCGCCAGCTCGTCGATCTTGACCCTCACCTGCTGCAGGGTATCGCGGTCGCGGACGGTGACGGTGTTATCCTCCAGGCTGTCGAAGTCGACGGTGATGCAGAAGGGGGTGCCCACGGCGTCCTGTCGGCGGTAGAGCTTGCCGATGGAGCCGGTGTCGTCGTACTGCACCTCGAAGCGGAAGCGGAGGTCGTTGAAGATGTCCCTGGCCATATTTACCAGTCGCTCGTCGTTGCGCTTGAGGGGCATGATGGCCGCCTTGATGGGCGCCAGGGCGGGGTGGAGCGACAGTACGGTGCGGGTATTGTTGGGATCGTCCTGACCGGGCACCTGCTCGTCGCGCAGGGCGTGGGTGAGGGTGGCGAGGAAGAGGCGATCGGCACCGATGGAGGTTTCGACGACGTAGGGTACGTAGCTTTCCTTGGTTTCGGGGTCGAAGTACTGTAGTTTTTTGCCGGACAGTTCCTGGTGGGCGCCGAGGTCGAAATCGGTGCGGCTGTGAATGCCTTCGAGCTCCTTAAAGCCGAAGGGGAATTCGAACTGGATGTCGACCGCCGCGTCAGCGTAGTGAGCTAGGTTGTCGTGGTCGTGGAAGCGCAGTTTGCTCTGGGGGTGAAGGGCCAGGTGCCACTTTAGGCGAGCCTCCTTCCACTTTTCGTACCACTCCTGCTGGGTGCCGGGCTGGATAAAGAACTGCATTTCCATCTGCTCGAACTCCCGCATGCGGAAGATGAACTGGCGGGCGACGATCTCGTTGCGGAAGGCCTTGCCGATCTGGGCGATGCCGAAGGGGAGTTTCTGGCGGGTGGTCTTCTGTACGTTGGTGAAATTGACGAAAATGCCCTGGGCGGTTTCGGGGCGCAGGTAGAGCTTGCCTTCCTCGCCGGCGATGTTGCCGAGCTGGGTGGAGAACATGAGGTTAAACTGCCGCACCTCGGTCCAGTTCTTGCTGCCGGTGTCGGGCTCGCTGATGCCGAGGTCTTCAATGATTTGCTTCAGTTCGGCCATGTTGCCTTCGGTCATGGCGGTGGCCAGGCGTTTGGCGATGGCGTCGTGCTCCGTCAGGTAACGCTGCACGTTGGGATTGGTGGCGCGGAACTGGGCCTCATCGAAGTCATCACCAAAGCGTTTTTTTGCCTTGGCGATTTCCTTGTTGATCTTGCCCTCGATCTTGTCCATGTGTTCCTCGATCAGGACATCGGCGCGGAAGCGCTTTTTGCTGTCCTTGTTGTCGATCAGGGGGTCATTAAAGGCATCCACGTGACCGGAGGCTTTCCAGGTCTTGGGGTGCATGAAGATGGACGCGTCGATGCCTACGATGTTGTCGTTCAGCTGTACCATGCTGCGCCACCAGTATTCCTTGAGGTTGTTCTTCAGAAGCACGCCATTGGGGCCGTAATCGTAGGCGGCGGCCAGTCCGTCATAGATTTCGCTACTCTGGTAGATGAATCCGTTCTCCTTTGCGTGGGCGGTGAGTGCTTTAAAGTCGATTTCGGTGGCCATGGGATAAGAGTTTGGGGGCGCGAAGATAGGAAGACGCGTTGTACCTTCGGCAAACAGTAATCCAAGCATGGGAGAAGAAAAAGTAAACGTACCCACTCAGGACAGCCGGTCCGCCTTCACCCATCACTTGTTGCAGGATGTGCAGGCCCTGGAGTACATGCTCAAGCACAAGTGGTTTGAGACGGACACGATTCGCATCGGTGCCGAGCAGGAAATGTGCCTGGTCGATAAAAAGACCCTCAAGCCGACGCCGAAGAACATGAACGTGCTGAAGCGGCTGAAGCAGTATCCGTGGGCGACCACCGAGATAGCCCGCTTCAATCTGGAAACCAACTTCACGCCACAAGTTTTTAAGGGCGACGCGCTACGGCGGATGGAGGAGGAGAACATGGAGCAACTCCGCATCGTCAAGGAAGCGGCAAAGGCCAGCAATGCTCAGATCGTACTTACCGGAATCCTGCCCACGCTGCGCAAGTTTGACCTCAACCTCGAGAACCTCACCCCGAAACCCCGCTACCTGGCCCTGATCGAAGCCATCAAGGAGCAACAGAAAAACGAGCGCGGCTTTACCCTCAATTTGCAGGGCATCGACGATCTTCACATTCACCACGACAGCCCCCTGCTCGAAGCCTGCAACACCAGCTACCAGGTCCACCTGCAAGTGACGCCGGATACCTTCGTGCCGCTCTACAATATTGCCCAGGCCGTTGCCGCCCCGATTCTGGCCATTGCTGCCAATAGTCCGCTGGTGTTCGGCAAACGCCTCTGGCACGAGTCGCGCATTGCCCTATTTCAACAGTCGCTCGACGTCCGCACGAGCAAAGAGCACATGCGACAGTCCGAGCCGCGGGTAAGCTTCGGCACCCAGTGGCTCGATAAGAGCCTGATGGAGATCTACAAAGAAGACATCGCCCGCTTCCGCGTTCTGCTCGGCACCGAGATCGACGAGGACAGCCTGGAAATGATCGGCAAGCAGGAGATACCGAAATTACGCGCCCTGCAGGTCCACAACGGCACCGTATACCGGTGGAATCGCCCCTGCTACGGCATTAGCGATAACGGCAAGCCCCACCTGCGCATTGAAAACCGCGTACTGCCCGCCGGCCCTACCGTGCTCGACCAGACCGCCAACGCCGCCTTCTGGCTGGGACTCATGATGGGCATGGCGCATAAGTACAAGGACATTCGCGAGCACATGAGTTTTGCCGACGCGAAGGACAATTTCTCCAAAGCCGCCAAATTCGGCATCGATACCCAGTTCACCTGGTTCAACAACCAGAAGATCAACTGCCGCGACCTCATCCTCCAGGAGTTGATTCCCATTGCCTACGACGGATTGGTAGCCCAGGGCATCGATAAGCCCGACATTGAGCGCTACCTCGGCGTGATCCAGGGCCGGGCCGAAGTACACCAAAACGGCGCCCGCTGGCTGCTGAAGTCGTTCACTCAGCTAACGGAGCGCGTCAACCGCGACGAGGCTGTGACCATTCTCACCTCCCAGATGGTCAAGTGCCAACTCGAGCAGGATCCCGTGCATAAGTGGCCCATCCCGAAGGTGGAAGACCTGAAGCACTACCGCCCCGTCGGACTGCGGGTGGAAGAGTTCATGGAAACCGATCTGTTTACCGTCCGCGAAACCGACCTACTGGAACTCGTCGGCGATCTCATGGACTGGCGCAAGCTCCGCTACCTCCCCGTTGAGGACGAAGACGGCCACCTCTGCGGCCTCATCACCACCCGCAAACTGCTCCGCTACTACATCCACAAGGGACGGGTAGAAAACGAAGCCAACGACTACAAAACCGTCGCCGACCTCATGATCAAAAATCCGGCTACGGTGGGTCCCCAAACCACCATCAAGGAAGCCATGCAAACGATGCGCGGCAACAAACTCGGCTGCCTGCCCGTCGTCAAGGAAGGCGAGCTGGTCGGCATCATCACCGAAATGGACTTCCTGCGCGTAGCGGGCCGGCTGATTGAGCGGCTGAAGTGAGGGGGATCAATTTTAAATTGAAAATTTTCAATTTAAAATTGTGTGGCTCTGCTCAGCGACTGCATCGGCTTCGTTTTGGCGGCAAGGGGGTAACACCAAATGGTACATGGTACATCCGTAAATTGTAAACGGTAAATTTACCTGCACCGAAGTCTGCATACGAGCCCCGATAGCTATCTACCCCACCTAGTCGGCGGACGAGCCTCGTACCTCAGTCGGCCGACGACTCTCCCGTGCGGCAGCCAAATTTTAAATCATCAATTTCCCATTTCAAATTCCTTCCCTTAGTCGGCGGACGAGCCTCGTGCCTCGGTCGGCCGACGACTCCCCGTGCGGCAGCCAAATTTTAAATCATCAATTTTCCATTTCAAATTCCTTCCCTTAGTCGGCGGACGAGCCTCGTACCTCGG
>NZ_JACIFF010000003.1:260076-527900 GCF_014197245.1 Neolewinella aquimaris
CCTCGGTCGGCCGACGACTCTCCCGTGCGGCAGCCAAATTTTAAATCAGCAATTTTCCATTTCAAATTCCTTCTCCTCAGTCGGCGGACGAGCCTCGTACCTCGGTCGGCCGACGACTCTCCCGTGCGGCAGCCAAATTTTAAATCAGCAATTTTCCATTTCAAATTCCTTCTCCTCAGTCGGCGGACGAGCCTCGTGCCTCGGTCGGCCGACGACTCTCCCGCGCGGCAGCCAAATTGTAAATGGTACTTTTGAAACTGTAAATTGTAAATTCCCATGCCCCACCACCCCCGCCTCACCCCCATGAACGACAAGGTTACCCTACTGTCGTTGACCAAGAGCATGTACCTCAGCGAGCAGATCGCCGGTGCTTACGGTCATCCACTGGGACAGTTTCGGGTCAGCCGGTTCAGCGACGGGGAAATGCAACCCATTATCGAGGAATCAGTGAGGGGGGAGTACGTTTTCATCATCGGCAGCACCTTTCAGCCCAGCGATAACCTGATGGAACTGCTGCTGACCATCGATGCCGCCAGAAGGGCTTCGGCCGGCTACGTGTGCGCGGTGATCCCCTACTTCGGTTACGCCCGCCAGGATCGCAAGGACCGTCCGCGCGTCCCCATCAGCGCCAAACTCATCGCCAACCTGCTCGAAGCGGCCGGGGTAGACCGCATCATGACCCTCGATTTTCACGCCGACCAGATCCAGGGATTCTTCGACATCCCGGTAGATCACCTCCAGAGCCAGGCGATCTTTATCCCCTACTTTCAGGAGCAGAACATGAGCAACGTGATCTTTGCCAGCCCGGACATGGGTGGGGTGAAACGCGCCCGCGCCTACGCCAAGCACTTTGAACGGGATATGGTCATCTGCGACAAGTACCGCAAACGCGCCAACGAAATCGCGGGCATGACGCTGATCGGCGACGTTACGGGTAGCGATGTGATCCTGGTAGATGACCTCGTCGACACCGCCGGTACCCTCTGCCGGGCCGCCGACCTCATCATGGAACGGGGCGCCCGCTCCGTACGTGCCATCGCTACCCATCCCATGCTCAGTGGCAATGCGTACGAGAACATCGACAACAGCCAGCTCACCGAGCTTATCGTATCGGACACCATTCCACTGCGGAAGGAGTCGGAAAAAATCAAGGTATTGAGCTCCAGCGACCTCTTCGCCACCGCTATCCAGAACACCCACAACAACGAAAGTATCTCGGCTCTTTTCGTCAACTAGCAGCGGACTGAACGGTTAATTCTGGGCATGCCCGCACGCAAACTTTACGACTACAACGCCGGTTTTCGCGCCGAACTAGCCCGCCTGAATGCCGGTCAGCGCGCCGCCGTCGAGGCGGTTGAGGGCCCCGTCATGGTACTGGCCGGCCCCGGTACTGGTAAGACCCACCTGCTTGCCGCCCGCATCGGCAACATCCTGTTGAAGACCGACGCCGGCGCCCACAATGTTCTCTGCCTCACCTTCACCGATGCCGGCGTGAAGGCCATGCGCAAGCGCCTGCTTCAGTTCATCGGACCGGAGGCCCACCGGGTCAGCATCAATACCTTCCACAGCTTCTGCAGCAGCGTCATTCAGCACAACCTGCACTACTTCGGCCGCCCCGGCCTGGAGCCGCTCTCCGAACTGGAACGCATCCGCATCATCCGCGAATTGATGGACGGCCTGCCCCAGACCGATGCCCTCCGCCTCGGGTATCACGAGGCATACCACTACGAGGATCACCTGCAGGATCTTTTCGCCCAAATGAAGGCCGAAAACTGGACGGAAGATGAGCTACAGCAACGAATCGAGAGTTACGTGGCCGGTCTGGAGGACCACCCCGATTTCACCTACCAGCGTAAGTACAAAGACAAGCAGAAGGGCGATCCCCACGTAGGCAAAATTGCCGAAGAGCGCCTGCGTATGGATAAACTCGCCAGCGCCGTAAGCCTGTTTCCGAAGTACCAGGAAGTGCTCCGGCGGCAACGTCGCTATGATTACGGCGACATGATCGGCTGGGTCCTGCGCGCCTTCCACGACCATCCGAGCCTGCTGCGCAGCTACCAGGAGCGCTATCGCTATTTATTGGTGGACGAGTTCCAGGACACCAACGGCAGCCAGGACCGCATCATCCGTCACCTTACGGATTACTGGGAAAATCCCAACGTCTTCATTGTCGGCGACGACGATCAGGCAATCTACGAGTTTCAGGGCGCGCGTCTCAATGCCATGGTCGACTTCCACAACCGCTACGCTCGCGACCTCACCGTCGTGACCCTCAACGAAAACTACCGCAGCACCCAGGCCATTCTAGACGGGGCCGAGGCCATCATCAATCGTAATATTCTCCGCATCGGCGACCGCCTGCCGGATCGCCAAATAGATAAGCGACTCAACAGCAACCACACGTTGGGCGGGTCCGCGGGTGCAATGTCAACGGAAGAAAGCCGTGACGTACGGTACCTGTCCTTCACCGATCACCGGCAGGAAACCGGGTACCTCGTCGGTCAGTTGCAACACTGGCACGAAGCGGGCGTACCCTGGTCGGAGATGGCGGTCATCTACGCCAAGCACAGCCAGGCGGAACTCTTGCGTCACCTGCTGGAGCGCGCCGGAATCCCCTACCGGAGCAAACGCCGGCCCAACGTACTCGACGGCCGCCCGGTACGCCAACTGCGCGAAATCTTGCGCTACCTACAGGCGGAGCACGAGCGGCCGGGTACCGGTGAGTATCTGCTGTTTCGAATCCTGCACTTTCGCTGCTTCGGTTTGCTGCCTCATGACCTGTCGGTGCTAAATCTCGGTCGCCTCGATACCCTCGACCGTAATGGGAGGTTGCCCAGCTGGCGCGATTACCTCCGACAGTCGGACCTTTACCCTTACGGCATTGAAGCGCCCGGGGAGATTCGCCGGGTAGCCGACTGGCTGGAGGAAGGCATCGGCCTCATCGGCAGCCTCTCCCTTCCGGAATTTGTGGAATGGGTGCTTAACGGTTCCGGACTGCTGGCCTCCGTACTGCGCGATCCCAATCGGGCGGAACTGCTGCAACACGTAGCGACCTTTACCGATTTCGTACTGCGTGAGCTATCCCGCCGCCCCCGCCTCACCCTATCCGAACTGCTCGATACGCTGGTGCAAATGGACGGCAACCGCATCGAGCTTCCCCTACGCTCTCACCTCGATCAGGCGGAGGCGGTTCTGTTGGTCACGGCCCACAGCGCGAAGGGGCTCGAATTTGAGAAGGTGTGGATGCTCGACTGCTCCGAAAAGGCCTGGGGCCCGGGTGGTGGGCGGTCTAGCAACCGCTTCAAGTTGCCCGATACGCTTACCTACGCCGGTACCGAGGACGAGGAAGAAGCCCGGCGTCGGCTATTTTTTGTGGCGCTCACCCGGGCACGGAGTGAGGTGATCCTCTCCTGTGCCGAACTAAACCACCAGGACAAGCTGCAGCAACACGTGGCTTTCGTGGATGAGCTGATCGGCGCCGGAGGAGTAGAAGTCCGGGAAGCAAGCCTTAGTGCCGATACCCTGGCCGAACTCGCCCACCTACAGTTACTTCCAAAAGACAAGGCACGCTTCCCCGTACTCGAACGGTCCGCCATTGCGGAGCTACTGGTCGACTTTCGGTTAAGCGTAAGTGCGCTATATGCCTACCTCGACTGTCCCCTAAGGTTTTACTACGAAAAGCTCCTCCGGGTACCCGACCGGGAGCGGGAACGCACGGTGTACGGATCGGCCCTGCACGAGGCGTTGCAGGACTACTTTCTGCGCATGAAACGTGATCCTGCCCGCGTATTCCCCAGCCGCGAAGAATTGATCTATAACTTCGATATGGCGCTGGGCAAACGCCGCGGTATGCTCACCACACGGGGGTATCAAAGTAGGCTTGAGCGAGGTCGCCGCGAACTGGGCACTTATTACGACCGGTACCGCAAGGGTTGGGTGCAGGACGTCGAGGTCGAGCTCCTGATCCAAAATGCAGAGGTAGACGGTATACCCCTCACCGGTATTATAGACCGGATCGACGTAATCAATGATGCCTACGTACGGGTGGTCGATTACAAAACCAGCTCCGGTGGTTCAGGCAAAATGCGGCGGCCCACGGAGAAGAATCCCCACGGTGGTGATTACTGGCGGCAACTCACCTTCTACAAATTGCTCTTCGATAACCGGCCGGGAAACCTCCGCCGGGTCCGCGAAGGCCACATCAGTTATCTGCTGACCAATCCCGACGGTGAACAGCGGGAAGAAAAGATCGAGATACTGCAGAAGGATACAGACGCGCTGCGTACCATTCTCCGCACCGCCTGGGACGCAATCCAGGAACAGCAATTCACCGGCTGCAGCAAACCCGAATGCGAGTGGTGCCGCTTCGTACAGGATATGACCGACGAGGTGCCTACGCAGAGCACCGAAACCGTATACGGGCTGGATGATCACGCATAACAACGGCCTTTAAGTGGTTCCCGGCATCCTGCCGGGCCTAAGTAGCGACGGCCTTCAGCCGTCACGCTGCCTGTAAAACCATGAAGCAGCCAGGCGGCTAAAGGCCGCCGCTACGGCTCGGCACAAACTTCACTGGGTGAATAAAAGGATACTGACGACGATGACCGCGGCGGGACGCCACGAACCGACACGCCGCGGCAGGATGCCACGAACCGACACGCGCGGCAAGATGCCACGGACCAGTAGCGACGGCCTTCAGCCGTCACGCTGCCTGTAAAACCCCGAAGCAGCCAGGCGGCTAAAGGCCGCCGCTACGGGGCTGAGCGAATCTCACTGGGTGAATAATAGGATACTGACGAATGTGACCGCGGCAGGATGCCACGAACCGACACGCCGCGGCAAGATGCCACGAACCGACACGCCGCGACAAGATGCCACGAACCGACACACCGCGGCAGGATGCCACGAACCGACACACCGCGGCAGGATGCCACGAACCGACACACCGCGGCAGGATGCCACGAACCAGTAGCGACGGCCTTCAGCCGTCACGCTGTCAATAACGTCCTAAGCAGCCAGGCGGCTGAAGGCCGCCGCTACAGAAAGGGATTTTCTCTTCGCTCCTCACCGATGGTGGTGGAGGGGCCGTGGCCGGGATACACCACTGTTTCATCCGGCAGCGGCATAAGTTTGGTGAGGATGGAGCCGATCAGGGCATCGTGGTCCCCGAGGGGGAGGTCGGTGCGGCCAATGGAGCGACGGAAGAGGACGTCGCCGGCAATCACGTATCCTTCGGTGCGGTTGTAGAAGCAAATGCTTCCGGGAGAGTGGCCGGGACAGAACAGCACTTCGAAGGTGGTCTCGCCGAGGCTGACCGTATCGCCCTCGTTAATGAAATAATCGGGTTTGGGGGAAGGCGTCATTGGTGGCATTCCGTAGGCCTGAACGATCATCGGGGCCGCCTCGAGTACTTGCTCCTCCAGTGGGTGAATGCCGAGTTTGAGTCCGTAGCGGTCCATTACGAAGGCGTTGCCGAACACGTGGTCGAAGTGGCAGTGGGTGTTGATTAGGTGAACCGGCTTCAGCCCCAGCTCATCAATGGTAGCTACCAACTCCCGTTCCTCGGCCGGCGTGAAGCAACCCGGATCGAAGATGATGGCCTCCTTAGTGTCCGTATCGTAAACGAGGTAGGTGTTCTCCTGTACGGGGTTTTGGGTGAGGGCGAGTACGTTGGTCAAGGGGTAGAGGTTTAAGATTGCAAAAATAACAACAGCGATTGCCTGAGCCGGAGGCCAAACAAAAACGGCAGACCAACCGGCATTCCGAAGAGTGCCAAATTGGTCTGCCGTCAAACGAAAGTCATTGCACCCGCGTCCCCGCCCTAGGCGAAAAACACAACAATGCAACAACTAAATAATCCAACAACTTAGCTATTCATCGTAGCCAAGAATTCCTCGTTGCTGGTAGTATTTTTCATGTGGCGCATGAGGAAGAGGAAGGCCTCCTCGGGTTTCATGTCGGCCAGGTGATTGCGGAGGATGAACATGCGCTGGAGCACGTCGCGGTCGAGCAGCAGGTCGTCGCGACGGGTGCTGGAGCGGGTGAAGTCGATGCTCGGGTACATGCGCTTGTTGGCGAGTTGGCGGTCGAGCTGGAGTTCCATGTTGCCGGTACCCTTGAATTCCTCGAAAATGACCTGGTCCATTTTGGAGCCGGTATCGATGAGGGCGGTAGCCAGGATGGTCAGTGAGCCACCGCCGTCGATGTTACGGGCGGCACCGAAGAACTTCTTGGGCTTCTGCAGGGCGTTGGCCTCCACACCACCGGAAAGGACCTTGCCGGAGCTGGGCTGAACGGTGTTGTAGGCGCGGGCCAGGCGGGTGATGGAGTCGAGCAGGATGCAGACGTCGTGACCGCTTTCTACCAAACGCTTCGACTTTTCGAGGACGACGTTGGCCACGCGAACGTGGTTTTCGGCCGGCTCGTCGAAGGTGGAACTGATGACTTCTGCTTTAACGCTGCGCTTCATGTCCGTTACTTCCTCGGGGCGCTCGTCGACGAGCAGCACGATGAGGTAGGTTTCGGGGTGATTTTTGGCTATGGCGTTGGCGACGTCCTTCAGCAGGAAGGTCTTACCGGACTTGGGCTGGGCGACGATGAGGCCACGCTGACCCTTACCGATGGGAGCGAAGAGATCGACCAGACGCATGCCGTAGTCCTTACCGTGGGTCGAGCCGGAAAGCGTAAACTTCTCGGTGGGGAACTGGGCGGTGAGGTAGTCGAAGGGAACGCGGTCGCGAATGTCCTTCGGGTCGAAGCCGTTGATTTTTTCGACATCGAGGAGAGCAAAGTACTTTTCGCCTTCCTTGGGGGGCTTGACGGGGCCGCGGAGGGTATCGCCGGTGCGCAGACCGTACGACTTGACCTGCTGCTGGCTGACGTAAACGTCGTCCGGGCTGGTCATGTAGTTATAGTCCGGCGAGCGCATGAAACCGTAGCCGTCGGGCATCATTTCAAGGATGCCGGTGGCGCTGATGATGCCGTCGAGCTTGTACTCAGGCTGGCCGCGACGGTTGTCGTTGCGGTTTCCTCCCCGATCGTTGCTGCGCTCGTTGTTCCGGTCGGAACTGCGATCCGTGTTGCGATCCGTGTTGCGATCGTCGCTGCCTCGCTCATTGCGGGGGCTGCGGCGTTGCTCGTTGTTGTTATTGCGGCGGCTGTCGTCGCGCTCTTCTACCCGGCCACGGTTGCCGTAGCGGTCGTTGCGCTGCTGGTCGTCGCTGTCGTTGCTCTTATCGTTGTTGCCCCGGCCGCGTCCCCGGCTGCGGTTGTCCTGACCGTCGTCATCGGATTTTCCGCTACGGTTGCGGTTGTTGTCCTGCTTTTCCTCGGCTTCGGGCGAGCTGTTGTTGTCGCTGCGATCGTCCTTCTTATTGCTGGATTCATCCCGCATGCTGCGGCGTCCCCGGCCGCGGCCACGGGTGGGCTTTTCCTCCTCGGTCTTTTTAGTATCCCGGTCCTCGTCTTCGTTGCTTTCGTCCTTGCCGTTGTTGGACCGGCCGCGACCGCGTACGGGCCGTTTTGGTTCGGCGGTGGAATCGTTGGAGTTGTTGCGGCTGCTTCTGCGCCCGCGTCCGCGGGCCGGCTTTTCCTCCTTTTCTTCGGAGGCGGCGTCTTCTTCGCTCCTGCGGGCGGCGGATGCGGCGGCGGCGGCGCGGCGGTTGGGTACACGGTCGGTGTCGGAGGCCGCGGGCGGCTCGCTCACACTCTCGGTGCCCTTCACGGCCTGCTGCTCGAGCAGGGTGAGGATGAGGTCTTGCTTATTGAGCTTTTTATAAGACTTGAGACCGAGTTTTTCTGCATAGTCCCTTAATTCGGGAACTAGCATGCTCTGTAATTGCGCTATGCTAAACATCTATTGGGATAGTACGTAAGGGGGGGATGGTAGAGAAGGCGGCGTCCCGTATCGAGGAAGCGCCCAGTGAGGATTCAATAACCGATGGTTGCGGGCCGGCTTCCCGAACGGAAGCATAGAAGTAGGCCCATGGTGCGGAAACGATGAAAAGTGACCGTCGGGAAGAGCAGAAATGCCACCTCCGGGATCTGCGTGCGGAATCGCTTGCTACGCAAAGCTACAACCTTATTTCGGAATGCAACGCGATGGCGGCGATCACTATGCAACTAAATACGCTTCATACCACATAATGTTCAACCACGGAGGGCTACGGCGTCCTTTTCCGGGTACTTACCTTTGGCGCTTCAATTAATAAGATATGTTACAGGTACAGATGTTGCGGGAGGATAAGGATCGGATACTCACCGGTCTGGAAAAGCGGAACCTCCCGGATGCCGCCGCCAAAATCGACGAGGTTGTAGCCCTGGACGACCGACGCAAGGAACTCCAGACCCAGAACGATAACCTGCTCGCGGAACGCAACCAACTGTCCCGGGAAATCGGGGACCTATTCAAAAGCGGCCAGAAAGAAGCAGCGGGTAGCCTGCGCGATCGCGTCAACGTCATCAAGGATGAATCCGCGGCAATAGAAACAGCCCTGACCGAAGTCCTGACGGAGCTCGACGAGCAGCTCCTCCAACTACCCAACGTCCCCCACGCCCTGGTGCCCGCCGGCAGCAGCGCGGAAGACAATGAGGTGTACCAGGACCATCCGGGTGAACTGCCCACCCCCGGCACGGGTGCCAAGCCCCACTGGGAGCTGGCCGAGGAGTACGGCATCTTCAGCCTCGAACTGGGCGTGCGCACTACGGGTAGCGGATTTCCGGTCTTTACCGGACAGGGTGCCCGACTACAGCGTGCCCTGGTGAATTTTTTTCTGGACCGCAACACGGCCGCCGGCTACACCGAATACGCGCCGCCCCTGCTGGTCAACGAGGATACCGCCCGCGCCACCGGCCAGCTGCCCGACAAGGAGGGCCAGATGTACTACGTACCGGAAGACGACCTCTACCTGATCCCCACCGCCGAGGTGCCCCTGACCAACCTGTACCGCGGCGAACTCCTCGAGGCCGACCAACTGCCCGTGCGGCTCACCGGCTACACCCCCTGCTTCCGCCGGGAGGCCGGCAGCTACGGCAGCCACGTGCGCGGACTGAACCGGGTACACCAGTTCGATAAGGTAGAAATCGTACAGATCACAACCCCCGAAGAGAGCTACACCAAGCTGGACGAAATGGTCGCCCACGTCGGTGGCCTGCTCGACGAGCTGAACCTTCCCTACCGGATCCTGCGCCTCTGCGGCGGCGATATGGGCTTTACTTCCGCCATGACCTTCGACTTCGAGGTGTGGAGTGCCGCCCAGGAGCGCTGGCTGGAGGTCAGCTCGGTTTCCAATTTCGAAACCTTTCAGAGCAACCGACTCAAGCTGCGCTACCGCACCGAGCGGGGCACCCAGCTTGCACATACCCTCAACGGCAGCGCCCTCGCCCTGCCGCGGATTATCGCGGCGCTACTGGAGAACAACCAGGCGGAGGACGGTATTCTACTCCCGGAAGTGCTGCATTCCTACATCGGGAAAGCACGTCTGGAACGAATTAAATAAGGGAGTACTTACTTTTACGCCAAAGCGAAGAAAAATGGAAGATCTACTAAGCGACCAGTTGGAAGAATCTAAGATGCTCATGGAAGAGGCCATCGAACACCTCGAACGCGAGCTCGTCAAAGTCCGTACTGGCAAGGCCAGTCCGGCGATGCTGCACGGCATCATGGTAAATTATTACGGTACGCCCACGCCGATCAACCAGACGGCCAGCATCAGCACCGCCGACTCCCGCACGATCACCATCCAGCCCTTCGATAAGTCCAACCTGGGAACCATCGAAAAGGCTATCTTCGAAGCCAACCTCGGCGTGACGCCCCAGAACGACGGCCAGCTCATCCGTATCAACGTACCCCCCCTGACCACCGAGCGCCGCCAGCAACTCGCCAAGGTGGTGAAGGCCGAAGGGGAAGAGGCCAAGATCTCCATCCGCAACGCCCGCCGCGATGCCATGGAAAGCATCAAGAAGGAAGTCAAGAACGGCTACCCCGAAGATGCCGGCAAGCGCATGGAAGAACGGGTGCAGGGCTGGACCGACACACTCAGCAAGAAGGTTGAGGACATCGTCGAAAACAAGGAAAAGGAAGTGATGACCCTGTAAAAAGGCGATCCTTACTCCGTGATCACGTAGCGGTAAGCTCCCTGCTCGGCCGTTACGTGGACATCGGAATCTGTCTCCCGCCACCGGTCCGCAACGTACGGCGGATTGGAACCATCAATCACCACCGGCACCTCGGGTAAGTCGACGGGCAAGTCCCGCGGCGAAAAGCCGTTGCGCAGGATCACCAGGTCTACCTCGGGGAGGCCGCTTTCGAGCCGTGGCCGCGCGTTGCGGTCGAGCAGCAGTACCCGACGATCCAGCAGTCGCAGCAGGGGATAGGCTACGGTAGCCGCGGGCAGGATGGTATCCGTCGTAAAGGCTAGGTGAGCGGCAAAGTCGGTCCCGAATCGTTCGCGCGACGGAAGTACGTTGTAGATAAGCTGGCGGTCTTCCACACGGTCGCCTATCCCAATGCCGTGTCTGCCGTCGTATACGTCGATGAGGGTCTTGCGGGGCAGGTGGTACACCGTGAATTGCGGCGGGGTGGGAGAAATTACCGGACCGAGCAGCCAGTAGCCGCACAGCAGCCCGGTAAGGCTCATTGCTGCCCAGCGGGCGCGGTGACTGGGGCGAAAAACCAGGTACGCCACACAGGCGATCAGCAAAAAAAGACCCACCGCGGAAAGAAGTCCGAATTCGGTAATCTGCAGGGTCGCGCCGGGCAACTGGCGGCAATAAAAGATGAACTCGTTCTGCACCTTCACCACCCAGCGAAGAAGGGTGCCCGTGGGTTCCAGCAGACCGCCGGCGGCCCCAATGCCTGCCAGAAAACCGTGCAGAAGTCCGAGCGCCAGCACGAGGTAGGCGAATACGATGACCAGGGTGCCGCTCAGCATGAAGTACACCGGGAACTGTCCGAAGTAGTACAGCGACAGGGGCAAGGTACCAAGTTGGGCCGCCGTGGAAACACTGATGGCGTCCCACCCGATTCGCAGTTTACCGGGCAGGTAGACCAATTTCTGAAGGCCGCGGGTAAACAACGCAATACCCGCCACCGCCGCAAAGGAGAGCTGGAAACCGACCTGGAAAAGCTGCTTTGGCTCCACGACCAGCATCACGAGGGCGGCGATCGCCAGTAGGTTGAAAATGTTGTTGTTGCGGTTCATCGATTTCCCGATGATTACCACGGTCACCATCAGCGCGGCCCGTTGCACCGAAGCGCTCAGGCCGGTGACGAGGGCGAAGTACCACACCAACAGCACGGTCGCCACGGCGCGCACCGCCAACCATACCGGACGCGGCGGCAACAACAGGCGCAGCAATTGGGTCACGAGGAGGGCCAGAATACCGACGTGTAGTCCCGACACCGCCAGCACGTGAATGGCCCCGGTATCCGCATAGGCCGATTTAACTTCCGTGCCCAGCAGGTCGCGTTTTCCCATGATCAGGGCGGCCGCCACCGCCAGGTCGTCGCCATCCAGGTAGGGTTGCAGACTGGCAAACCAGGCCTCCCGCGAGCGGTCGCCGATGGCGGTGAGGGTAAGGGCGGACCGGTGGCTCACCCGCGTCCACTCAAGGCTATCGGGGTAGGTACGGTGGAAAATATTCTTGTTGGCCAGGTAGGCCGCGTAGTCGAAGGCGCCGGGATTGAGCGGGCCGGTCGGAACACTTATCTCCGCGGCTAGCAAAATCTCATCGCCGATCGCAACGGTATCGGAGGGCAGGTAGGCCAGCAAATTCCCTTTGGCCGGGTGTACCGAGTCTTGTCTGATCACGCCCGTCACCCGCACTTCCGTTGTCGTGAGTCGCTCCCCGGGCCGCACCGCCGTGAGTGTTCCGAGGAGTTGATCGCCCGGCGCATAGCAATGGCTAAAGTGCCGCTCATCGTTTAGCGGATGCCGCTCACCCGCATACCAACCGCCAAAGGCAAAGATTGCCAGCAGGACAAGTACCGAAGCAGTATTTGCCGTTTTGCCATCAGGGCGGGGACGCAGGTGCAGTGCAATGACCAAGAAGCTAAGGACTACGGTAACCCCCAGGAAGGCAGGCGCGTACCGATACTGTAGAAAGGAAGCACCCAGTATTCCGGCGGCCAGTGCGACGACGGGCAGCAACAGGGGCACGGTTGCCCACGGAATGGCCTGCCTTTGCGGATTGCCTGGGGTACTCACCGCCCGAAAGGTAGTATTTTTGCGACCTTAATCCCCCGCGGTATGCGCCAAATTTGTTCGCTTTTTCTCTGTTTACTCTGCACCTGCGTCACCGCCCAGGAACGCCTTACGTTGAGCGAAGCGATTCAAAGGGGGCTGGAGAACAACTACCAGATCCGGATCGCGGCCAACGAATTGGAGGTGGCCCGCAACAACAACGATTTTGCGCTGACCCAGAAGTATCCCACAATTTCGTTGGGCATTAATCCCGGCGTCGGCTACCGCAATCAGAGTAATCCCGCCAGTATAGTCGTGCAGAGTACGACCACCAGCTATACCGTAGGGCCCAGCGCCTCGGTCAACTGGGTGATCTTCAACGGCGGACGCATCCGCATCAACAAGGAGCGGCTGGAAACACTCGCCGACCTCAGCGCCGGCCAGCTGCAACTACAGATCGAAAATACCGTACAGGACATCATCAACGCCTACTACGATGCCGTGGTGCAACGCGAGCAGATCGACGTACGCCAGCGGGTACTGGCCCTGAGCCGCGACCGCATAAATTACCAGGAGGTGCGTAAAGAATTCGGGCAGGGGGGCACCTTCGATGAGCTGCAGGCCCGCGATGCGTACTTATCCGATTCGACTACCCTGGTGGTGCAGCAGGTCACTTACCGCAATGCCGTCCGGACCCTCCTACAGGTCATGGGCAGCGACGACCTCAACCAGGAGGTGGAACTCACGGACGATCTCGTCTACGACCCTACGGACTACGACCCCGCCGCCCTGGAAGCCCAGTTACTCGCTGCAAACCGTAACCTACAGAACCTTCTCATTAACCGCGACCTGGCCGCCCTCCAGACCCAGCTCATCGAGGCCGAGCGCAAGCCCGTCGTCGGTATCGGCGCGGGTGCGGGCTACGACGTCGCCATCCAAACCGGCACCCAGACCTTCGAATTCGGCGGCGACCAGCCCGGTAGAGAACAGGAACTGCCTGGCGTAGCGGCCCGCACCCTCTCCGGAAACGTAGGCTTTACGGCCAGCTACCTGCTCTTCGACGGGGGCAATCGCCGGGTACGTACCCAGTCCGCCCGTCTACAGGAAGTGACCGCCCAGCTCGACTACCAGTCCGCCCAGCAACAGCTCCGTACCGCCTTGCTCAACACCCTGGCCCTCTACGAAAACCAGGCCCGCATCATCGGCATCACCGAAGAACTGATCGCCAACGCCGAGCGCAACATCGGGATCGCCGAAGAGCGCTTCCGCGGGGGTACCATTAACAGCTTCGACTACCGCCAGATCCAGCTCAACTACGCCAATGCCGAAACCCAGCGCCTCAACGCCCTACTGAACCTGAAGAATACGGAGACGGAGTTATTGAGGGTGACGGGGCAGATTGTGAGATAGTATGGTAGTACGGTAGTAGTATAGTACAGTAGGTCATACTACCGTACTATACTACTACCGTACTACCATACTACACTACCTTACACCCATGATTGCATACGTCAAGGGCGCCGTTGCCCATAAGAATCCGTCTTTTGTAATTGTTGAGGCGGGGGGGATTGGGTATCATGTGAATATCAGCCTGTATACCTACACTAAGATCGAGGGGGCGGAGACGGTGAAGTTGCTGACTCATTTTCACGTGAAGGAGGACCAGCAGACGCTGTTTGGTTTTTACGAGGAGCAGGAGCGGACGCTGTTTCGGCTGCTGATTTCGGTGAGCGGGGTGGGGCCGGCTACGGCGCTGGTGGTGCTTTCGAGTATGAATGCCGATGAGCTTCGATCGGCAGTGATCGGTGAGGATGTGGGGACGATCCGCAAAGTGAAGGGGATCGGGCCGAAGACGGCGCAGCGGATAATCCTTGATTTGAAGGACAAGATGATCAAGGAAAGCGGTGAATCGCCGACAATGCTTTCCGTCCAAAGCAATACGCTACGGACCGAGGCGTTATCTGCCTTGGTTAACCTGGGCTTCGCCCGGCCCTCCGTCCAGCGTGCGCTGAACCGGGTGCTGGCGGCCCATCCCCAAACGGCTACGCCTGAAGACCTGATCAAGCTCGCACTCCGAGAATTGTCTTCCTGATCGCAGCTCTTTTTTTTGACTACCGCACATTGCCCTTACTGCATACCGGGGTTTAGGAAGGATTGCATTGTATGAACAAGACACTACCGCTACTCTGTGTTGCCCTGGTCTCGCTTAGCTTTACCTATGTCCCCTACCGGTCCGCTACGGATGCCGAATGGTGCCAGGAGGGCATCGTCCAGCCATTCCTCGTCGCGGTACGGGATACCCTGCCTCCCCTGCGCGACCGCCGCGGTGACTTCATCACCGATCCGAATACAAACCCCGTCGACCTGCAGGACCCCGCGTCCGTAGAAAAGACCGTCGAGTACGATCCGGTGACCGGCCGCTACATCGTCCGCGAAAGGCTGGGCGACATCGATTTCCGCCCGCCCACCTACCTGACCTTCGATGAATACTTCGAGTACCGCGCCAAGGAAGACCAGCGCAAGTACTTTAACAACCTGGCCGGCGTAGGCAACCCCGACGAAAGCGTCAACATCGGCGACCCTCTGGCCGACATCGAAATTGATCCCGACCTGGTAAGCAACCTGTTTGGCGGCACCGAAATCAGCATCCAGCCCCAGGGAAGCGTAGACCTGAGCTTCGGTCTCAATTACCAGTACCAGGACAATCCCTTCATCGTCGAACGCTTCCGGCGCAATACGATCTTCGATTTTGACATGGACATTCAGATGAACGTCACCGGCCAGATCGGAGACAAACTCAAGCTGAATACCAACTACAATACCGGGGCCAACTTCAACTTCGACAACCAGATCAAGCTCGACTACAACAGCGAGGCCTTTGGGGAAGACGACATCATCCGTAAGATCGAGGCCGGCGACGTGAGCCTGCCCCTCCGCGGTACCCTGATCGAGGGGGCTCAATCCCTCTTCGGTCTGAAGACGGAGTTGCAGTTCGGTCACCTGCGCCTCACGGCCATCGCCAGCCAGCAGCGCTCACAGCGCGAAAAACTCACGATCGAGGGCGGAAGCCAGTTGGCCGAGTTTCAGGTGTATGCCGACGAATACGACGAAAATCGCCACTTCTTCCTTAGTCACTACAACCGGGAAGTGTACGAGCACGCGCTGGAAAACCTGCCACAGATCCAAACGCTTTTCCATCTGGAGAACATCGAAGTCTGGATCACCAACGACCGCAATGAGGTACTTGACGTCCGCGACATCGTGGCCTTCGCCGACCTCGGTGAGCCCGAACGGCTAACCAACCCCAACTCCGTAGGGAAGTTCCCGACGCCCCGCTACCAGGAAATTTGCGACGGCCGTCCCCTGCCCGAAAACGGCGCTAACGACCTGTACGGCCGTTTGGTCAGCTTAGGTGAGAACTTACGTGACATCGACCGGTCGGTATCGGTACTGCAATCCGCTCGCTTCGGCCTGGAGCAAATCCGCGATTTTGAGAAGGTCTCGGCCCGGAAACTGAATCCGCGGGAGTACACCATCAATCCGGAACTGGGCTTTATCTCGCTCAACATCAACGTGCAGCCCGATCAGGTGGTGGCCGTCTCCTACCGCTACAAGTACAACGGTGAAATATTCAAGGTGGGCGAGCTCTCGGTCAATACCGACAACAGCAGCTCCGACACCAGTAACTTCTCCAATCAGGTACTCTACACCAAACTGCTCAAGTCGTCGACCCAGCGGGTGAGCGAGCCGGCCTGGGACCTGATGATGAAGAACGTCTACTCCCTCGGTGCCTACCAGGTAAACCAGGAGGACTTTCGCCTCGACGTGCAGTACGAAAATCCCGGCCAGGGCTTCCAGCGCTTCCTGCCGGTGGACGTCGACCTGCCCGGCGGCACCTTCAATCCCATCCCCGGCGTGCCCCTTATCCGGGCCTTTAATCTCGACCGCCTCAATACCCAGGGTGATCCACAGCCCGACGGGGTCTTCGACTTTGTGCCCGGGATTACGATCAACCCGGCCACCGGCAGAATCTACTTTCCCGTACTCGAACCTTTCGGCAGCGATTTGGCCAATCGGCTCCCGCCCGACGTAGCTCCGCGCTTTACCTACCAGGAGCTGTACGACTCTACCCTCTTCCAAGCCCGGGAGTACCCGGAGAAGAACCGCTTCGCCATTCGCGGTACGTACAAGTCCACCGTTCAGTCCGAGATCAGTCTGGGCGCCTTCAACATTCCACCGGGCTCGGTGCGGGTGACGGCGGGCGGTGCCCTGCTCGTCGAGGGTCGCGATTACACAGTAGACTACAGCACCGGCCGCGTGCGGGTACTCAACGATGCCATCCTGAGCTCCGGGGTGCCGATCAACGTAAGCTTCGAGGACAACACCATCTTCAGCCTGCAAACCAAAACCATGCTCGGCCTGCGTGCCGATTACGAGGTCAACGACAACCTGGCCGTCGGGGGTACCTTTATGCAACTCTTCGAGCGCCCCTTCACCCAGAAGGTGAACATCGGTGAGGACCCGATCAACAACCGCATCTACGGCTTCGACGCTACCTTCAACAAGCCCTCTGGCTGGCTGACCCGTACCCTCGATAAGCTGCCCTTCTTCAGCACCAACGCCCCCTCCAACGTGAGCGTGACGGCGGAAACGGCTGTTCTCGACCCCGGTCACAGTAAGGCCATTAACCTGAGTCGGACCGAAAAGGGGGGCATCGTCTACCTCGATGACTTTGAAGGCACTTCCAGCCCCATCGACCTGATGACCCCCGTACAGCGGTGGTACCTGGCCTCCGTGCCCCAGAACGACGGCTCCAACAACAATCCCCTCTTTCCGGAAGCCAGTCAGGAAGGGCTCGTGAGCGGGGCCAACCGCGCCTCCCTGAGCTGGTACCGCATCGACCAGAGCGCCCGGCAGGCCGGGGCCGGGGACGATCAGAACGTATACACAAGTCGGGTACCCCAGCAGGAGGTATTTCCCAACACCGACCAGGGCTACCAGCGCGATCTGTTCCAGTTCTTCACCTTTGACCTTTCGTACTATCCGAATGAGCGCGGTCCCTATAACTTCGATCCGCCCCAGGGTTACCCCGGGCTCACCGCCGGCTCCCTACCCGACCAGGGGGACCCGCTCGTACCCGTGAAGCTGCTCGACCCGAAGAGTCGCTGGGGAGGTATCATGCGGGAGATGACCACGACTGACTTTCAGTCTTCGAACATCGAATTTATCGAATTCTGGATGCTGTCGCCCTTCCTGGATCCCACCAATCCGTCGCAGGCCGCACCGAACGCTCAGCAAAAACAGGGCAAGCTCTACCTCAATCTCGGCAACGTCAGCGAGGACATCCTCAAGGACAGCCGTAAATTTTTTGAGAACGGCCTGCCTACGCCGGTCAATCCGCGCCGCCCCGTCGACCAGACGGTGTGGTCGCGGGTACCCGTCGCCCAGCAAATCACTCAGGGTTTCGACAACGATCCCGAAAGCCGCAGGGCGCAGGACGTAGGACTTGACGGGGCGGACGACGCGCTGGAGCGCACCCAATTCGCGGACTACCTGGCCGCCTTCTCGGGAAATACTACGGTGCAGCAACGCCTGTCGGAGGACGTAGCCAACGACAACTTTTACTACTTCAACAGCGACCGGTACGCCGAAAATACGAGCGTACTGACCCGCTACAAGAGCTTTAACAACACCCAGGGAAACTCTGCCGCCAACGAAAATACCGCCAGCAACCTGCGGCAGTCGGCCACGAACCTGCCCGACGACGAAGACCTCAACCAGGACAATACCCTCAACGAATCGGAGAGCTACTTCCAGTACGAAATCCCCCTGAATCAGTCGCGGGTCAATCCCCGGGAGCTCGACCAGGAAACCACTCCCTTCATCACCGACCGGATCGAGGATCCCGCCAGCAACCGCATTTGGTACCGCTTCCGGGTGCCGCTCAATACCGACGACAAGACCGCCGTGGGGGGCATTCAGGATTTTCGCTCGATTCGCTTTATGCGGATGTACATGCGGGAATTCGAAGCTCCGGTAACCCTGCGCTTCGCCGAATTCGAACTGGTGCGCAACAGTTGGCGCCGGTACAATCGCCCCTTCGCGACCGGACCGATCATCGGGGGTGAAGACAACACCGAATTTTTCGTCGATGCCGTCAATATCGAGGAGAACAGCCGCCGCCAGCCCTTCAACTACGTGCTGCCGAACGGCATTCGCCGCGAGAACAGCATCGGGATCCAAAGCTTATTACAGAACGAGCAGTCGCTGTCGCTGAAGGTGCAGAACCTCCAACCCAGCGACAGCCGGGCCGTCTTTAAGTATACGGAAACCGACCTGCGACTCTACGAGGAGTTGAAGATGTTCGTGCACGCGGAGGCCGCGGGAGAAAGCCGCTTCCAACGGCCTAAGGATGGCGAACTGCGCCTTTTCCTTCGAATGGGATCCGATTTTGAGCAGAACTACTACGAATACGAGGTGCCGCTGTCCCTTTCCGATACGACAGGACTGGCGAGGCTCAATGCCAATAGCCGGGCTTATGCCGATTCGGTCTGGTTGCCGGAGAACGAAGTACAACTACCCCTTGAGATACTCACCGCCCTCAAGCTGGAACGAAACGGAAACAACATAGCCAGCGATGCCACCTACGAGCAGCGCTATTCCCCCGCGGAAGGCATCAATCACACGATCCGCATCAAGGGCAACCCCAACCTGGGCTTCGTGAAGGTTTTCATGATCGGTGTCCGCAACGAAAAAGATCTCGACAACAATGGGGTCAGCGCCGAAGTCTGGGTGAACGAACTACGGCTCGAGGGGCTCGATGAGCGGGGCGGCGTAGCCGCCATCGCACGCGCCGACGTACAGCTGGCCGACCTGGGCAACCTCACCGCGGCCGTCAACTACAGCAGCGTCGGTTTCGGCGCGCTGGACAACAGCGTGCTACAGCGCAATCGCTTTAGCACCGCCGGCTACGATCTGGCCACCAACCTCAGCGTCGACCGCTTCCTGCCCTCGAAGTGGGGCGTGCGCCTGCCGGTCTACCTGCAACACAGCAAGCAGACAAGTACGCCGGAGTACGATCCCTACGACTACGACATCAAGCTAAAGGAGAAGCTGCAGCAGGCCGAAACCGGAGAGATCCGCGACAGCATCCGGGAGCAGGCCCAGGAGATCAACAAAATCACGGCGGTCAACCTAAATAATATCGGCATTGCTCCCGCGACCCGCCGCACTAAACCGAGTCCGCTCGACCCCGCCAACTTCAGCGTCAGCTACGGCTATACGAAGAACGAGCGAAGCGATCCGTACATCCAGTCGGAGATCATCAAGGACCATACCGGGGCCGTCGACTACACCTTCAGCCGCGGACAGGGTGCCGGGCTGGAACCGTTCAAGGGCATCGAAAGCAAGTACCTGCGGCTACTCAGTGAGTTCAACCTGAACCTGCTGCCCAACACCATCAGCATCACCAACGTGCTCAACCGCAGTTTCTCCACCACCAGCTACCGCTTTGCCGGCGTGGACGAGCGCTTCAATACCTTCTTCAACAAGCGATTCATCTGGAATCGCAGCTACGACGTGCAGTGGAACCTTACGCGCAGCCTTCGTCTTGGCTTCAACGCCAACATGAACGCCACCATCGACGAGCCCGACGAGAACGAGCTGGTGTTGCTGCCCGATCAGGAGGCCAAAACCCTACGCCGCGACAGCATCTGGAGCAGCTTGCTCGACGGCGGACGGCCCAAGCAGTACAACCACACCCTGAACGTCAGCTACCAACTGCCGCTCCGCTTCCTGCCCTTCCTCGATTTCGTGGACGTGCGGGCCCAGTACCTCGGCAATTATTCCTGGGCCGCCTCTCCCCTGTTGATCCAGGAGAAGGGGCTGGGCAACCTGATTCAGAACAGCCAGCAACGGCAGGTTACAGCCGACCTCAACTTCGAGAAGTTCTACGATCAAATCCCCTTCCTGCGGGAGATCAATCAGAGCGCACGCCGCCGCCCGACCCGCCGCCCGGGCACGAACAACGATGACGAAGAAAGCACCAAGGAAGCCAGCAAAACGACCAAGGCCCTCATCCGTCCGTTGCTGGCCCTGCGCCGCGCCCGCCTGAATTACAGCGAGGACTTCACCACCGTCATTCCCGGCTTCCTGCCCGAACCCAACCTGTTCGGACTCAGCGACGGGTGGAGTACGCCGGGCTGGGGCTTTGTGGCCGGCCTCCAACCCAATATCCGTACCCTGGCCGAGGAGCAGCGGCAGAGCGACCAGGATTACCTGAATACCCTGGCCCAGGACGGCTACATCAGCGACAATCCGATGCTGAGCCAGGACGTCATCCAGAACTACACCAAACGGTGGGACGCCAACGCCATTATCGAACCCTTCACCGATTTCCGCCTGGAACTGACAATGGACCGCGCCTTCACCGAAAACTACACCGAGACCTTCAAGGTGCAGGACAAGGGACCCAACGAACCCTTCCAGCACAGTGTGCCGGTACGCGATGGCTCCCTGACCTTCAGTAATGGGGGTGCGATGAGCCTCTTCAGCCAGGATACGACCAGCCTCAACGACCTTTTTGCCAGCTTCGAAGCCAATCGCCTCATCATCAGCCAGCGGCGCGGCGGAAATACGCCCCACGCCGATCCGGATTTGGCCGCCCAGGGGTATTCCTTCGGCTACGGGCCCAACCAGCAGGAGGTCCTCTTGCCGGCCTTCCTGGCGGCTTACCGGGGCGAGGACGCGAGTTCGGTCAGTCTTGACCCCTTCGATATCGTCGGTGCACCTAACTGGCGACTGACCTGGAACGGGCTCGACAAAATCGGCGGGCTCAGCGACATTTTCCGCCGGGTCAACATCACCCACGGGTTTCAGTCGAGTTTCAGCATTTCGAGTTACGGGACCAGCCTGGACTACCTCGATGCGATCGAGCGACAGACCACGCCGCAACTGACCGGCTACGATACGGTGAGCCTCAATTACTACCCCCGTATCGAGATTCCCAACCTGGCCGAATCGAAGGCCTTTGCTCCCCTGCTGGCTATCGACGCCGAGCTGGTCAACGGGTTGTCCGTAAACTTCGCCTACACCAGCAACGAAACGCGCAGCATTAACGTGGTGAGCAAGCTGCTCTCCGAGAGTGTCGGAAAGGAGGTGATCGGCGGGTTCGGGATTGTACTGCAGGACGTGCAGATCGGCTTTCTCCAGGGGAGGCGCCGCACCCGCGACCCCGCCACTCCCAACCTGAACGACCGACAGGGAGGAGGCAACAGCCGCACCGGCGGCCGCCTCAACGTGAGCGATATGGACATTCAGTTCAACCTCAGCCTGCGCGAATCGAAGACCTACGCCAGTCGCCTGCTGCCGCCCACCCGAGAAATTATTGAGGGGAGCCGCATCTTTACCCTGGCCCCTTCCGTGGAGTATCAGCTGAATCAGCGCCTGAGCCTGCGGGGCTTCTTCGACTACCGTAAGACGACGCCCTTTAATCCACTGGGTTTCCCGCAGACGACCGCAAGTGGTGGCATCGTTGTGCGCTTTCAGCTTAACTAGGGTGCACTCGTGACGCAGGGCTGAACCATACTTCCCCCAAGCTAATTACCTTTGCCCCCCCAAAAGCTGATCATGAGCCAACCCCAATTTTATCCCCTGCGCGTCGTGCGCCTTCAGCCGGAAACGGATCGGGCGGTAAGCGTCTATTTCGACGTGCCGGGTGCCGACAAGACCGCCTTTAACTACCGGGCCGGACAGTACCTGACCCTCCGCTTTTTTATCGATGGCAAAGAGGAGCGACGGGCGTATAGCATGTGTTCCGCCCCCCACGACAATGAGTTGGCCGTTACCGTGAAACAGGTCAAGGGGGGAGTCGTAAGCAACCACATCGCAAGTAACCTGAAAGTAGGAGAAGAGGTCGATGTGATGCCTCCCATGGGACGGTTCCTGGCCGAAGTGGACCCCGCCGCCCGCCGCCGTTATTACCTTTTCGGGGCCGGCAGCGGGATCACCCCCCTGATGTCCATCCTCCGCTCGGTACTGGAGGAGGAACCTAAATCGGAGGTGATCCTGCTTTACGGTAACCGCGATGAGGACAACATCATCTTCGACAAACAACTGAAGGAGCTGCAGAATAAGTACGCCGGGCAGTTGACCGTGGAGCACACGCTCTCCCGGCCCAAGAAATACGCCACCAAGGGCTTAAAGGGGTTGTTCAAACGCAGTCACACCAAGTGGGAAGGTTCGCGCGGGCGGATCGATCGCAAGGCGCTCGTCAAGTTTCTTCAGCGTCACCCGACGGAGGGGCTCGAATGCCGGTACTACGTATGCGGTCCCGGGGAAATGATCGACAACGTCGAAGCGGCCCTGCTGGGCCACGGCATCGACGAGAAGCTCATTCACGTCGAACGCTTCGTATCGGCCAATACCGCCCGTAAGAACAACGGCGAAAGCCAGGGCGGAAAGATCAACGTAACGCTCAATAAGGAGCAATTTTCCATCGATCTCAAGCCCGGTCAGTCCATTCTGGATGGGCTGCTGGAGGAAGGTAAAACCCCTCCGTACAGCTGTCTGGCCGGTGCCTGCTCCACCTGCATGGCGCGGGTCGATAAGGGCGGCGTGAAGATGGATGTGTGCTACGCCCTGGATGAATCGGAAGTGGAGGAGGGGTTTATTCTTACCTGCCAGTCGCATCCCGTCACCCCGGAAGTAGATATTGATTTCAACGTGTAGGACGTATATTTAGGGACACATTCCCTAGTATCATGTCAAGTCACGCAACCCTTTTCCGCACTGCCCTGCTGGTTTTGCTTACCTGTTGCCTGCTTCCCGTGCTTAGGGCGCAGACGCAGGAGCCGCGGGATACGGTAAGTGCTGAGAACGCGACCCGGGCCCGTTACGCAAAGGACTTGGACGAGCTGGAGCGAATGAAGGAAAAGTTCCGCAAGCAGCAGGAGGAGAAGCAGCGGAGACGCGACGGAGTGAATCGGATCGGTGCCGACTGGGACGCCGCCCCGGCCCCGGAACCCCTGGTGATCAGCGATCGCGACACCACGGTGCTGCGGTCGACTGTTCGTTCCGGTCTCTACTCCGATCAACGGCCCGCCGCCTACGAGCGTCGGGAATGGGAAAACTCCGTACAGGACGATCTGCCGCAGCAGCAGGTGGAAGCACAGTACAGCCAGCCAATGCGGGAAGTGCAGGGCGAGCCGGCCGGCCTGACCCCAAAAGCACCCGAACCGATCCCCGGCGCTTCTCCGCTGGGAGTGACGTTCATTCCCAATACCGCTTACCCTAATTCCGGTGGGTACTCCGCGCTTGAAGCACTCGCCGCAACGGTGCGCAACGCCCAGAAGCTCGTGGAGATCAGGGTACATACCTCCCGCAAGCTCAACCCCCGGGCGGCCCAGTTGCTCAGCGAAGAGCGGGCCACCACCATCCGGAAGTACTTGGTGGAAGCCGGCATTTCAAACGAGAACTTTCGGGTGATCGGCTACGGCAACCACGAATCCGCGGCCGGCGAGCGGGTGGAGGTGATTCAATAGCGCCTTCGCTAGAGTTCGATGATCTTTCCGGATTCAGCGAGCTGGAACCGGCGTGCGGTGCTGCCACTGGCCTGAAAATCAAACTCTTTCCCGCTGCCCTGACCGCTGACCTGGTAGATCATAAGTGCATCGGTGATGGCGGCGGTAGTCTGGGTGAGCTCCGCTCCGTCGTAGCTGGTACCAGCCAAGATGAGCCGGTCGATGACTTCCTCCGTCTTTGGATTTACGGTCACCAGGGTGTAGTGGTACTGCGCCAGATCGGCCCGCCAGTACACCAGTCCTACGTATTCTTCGGCATCCGGAAGACGCATGCAGGCAATGAACTCGGTAAATTCTTCATTGACCAGGGTCGGCTCCATCGGTACGAGGAATTGATCAATCATTCGCGGGGGGAGCGGTGGGGTTTCCTTGCTGATCTTACGTACGGTTTCCTCTCCGAACGTAATGGGCAGTTCGAGGGGCGGAAATTGATCGACGAAGTGGGAAAAGCGGATCTGGGGCGTCATACGGGAAGAAACTGGAAACTCACTTAATGACTGAGCGGCCAATAAGTTTCATAGAAAGAAGGTAGTGGGATCAGCAGGGGCTCTCGACCACGAAGGCGAGGGTTTTCCACACCACTTCGTTGCCCCGCGCATCCATGGGTTCGTGAATCATCAGGGGGTCAGTAAGATCTAGCAAGTCCCAGCCGTCGCGCAGCAGGGGATCGATGATCTTCATGGGGGGATAATGCTGTCTCCAGTGATCGAGCTGGAGAAAATTCAGCGGAGAAATCGTGATGAGGCGCCCACCCGGTTTGAGCACCCGTAACCACTCCGCAAAGGTTGCCGAAAGATCGGGCAGGCGGTCGATCAGGAAGGTGTTTACGATCAAGTCAAGGCTGCGGTCGGGAAAGGGAAGGGTCTTCGCGTCGGCCAGGGCAAAGTGGAGGTTTGGGAGCACCTGCCCTTGAAGCGCAACGGTCGGGTAGCCGAAGCGCAACAGATTCGGATTGAGGGTCTTGCCTTCCTTCCAGTAATCCTGGGCCTGGCGGACCATCTGGTAGCTGAAGTCCAAGCCGTAGCAGTCCCAGTTCGGGTGGCCACCAGCGATATCCGCAATCTGGCGACCGACGCTGCAACCGATGTCAACCGCGGCGGCATCGGCCAAATCCGGTAGCCACTGGCGGATGTAGTCGGAAACTTTCCTCAGGGGATAGCCACCGTGCAGCTCATCGGCGAGGTGGAGGGCAGTCTGGCGTGCAACCAGTTCGTCGTAACGTTCGTAGACGTCGCGGCGATTTTCTTCTTCAGACTTGAGGTAGTAAAGGGGGATGCCCCGACGGACATTTAGCGGGTCGGGGAAGAGGGAGCCGAACCTAGGCACTGAAGGAAGTGCCACAGCCACAGGTTTCCTTCGCGTTGGGGTTGTTGAAGGTGAAGCCGCGGTTCTCGAGGCCGGTGGCCCAGTCGATTTCCATGCCGAGCAGGTAAAGGGCGTGACCGGCCTTCATAAGTACCTGCTCCTCGCCGACCATAAACTGCTGGTCGTCTTCCTGCGGTAAGTCGAAGCCCAGTTGATACTCAAAACCGGAGCAGCCTCCTCCCCGCACGCCGATGCGCAGGAAGTGATCGCTGTCGACTCCGAGTTCTTTGCGGAGGCGAACAAGCTGGTCCATCGCGGAGGAAGTAATAGAAATTGGGGCGGTCTTGGTGGGGGACTTAACGTCGGCGCTCATAATTCTGAATGGCTTTACTTGTGGGTTAACAACGGTACGGCTGACATGGTTGCTTTTGGCAAAAGGTCGCGGACGGCATGGTATATCCGGCTAATTTAACCAACTTGGCAGGCCGCTTACTGTTTCGACCCACTAATGCAAGCTATGGAACTCGTCACCCTTGTCCTCTGGATATTACCCACGATATTGTCAATTGCACTGATCTGGGCTCTCCGCGATGCACTGGTCCGCTTCAGGGAAGCCGTTATCCAACTAGAAAAAACGGCTACCACACCCATAGCGCCCTCCGACGGAACCAACCAGATAGACTTCGAGGGATTACGCCTCCAGGCCTGCGAGCGCTTTACGCTTATGCTCGAGCGCATTTCCATCCCCAATCTGCTGTTGCGTATCCAGCCCGATCCGACCACGCCCCCCCGTGAATACACCGCCGAACTGCTGCTGGCCATCCGTCAGGAGGTGGAGTACAATATCACCCAACAGATCTACGTAAGCGATTCCCTCTGGTCGATCATCACTCAGTCGCGCGACAACATCAGCCTCCTCATCGCCCGGGCGGCCGAGGGGGCCGAAACCAGCAGTCAGATCGTCGGTCGCCTGCGTACCATGAGTTCCCGCCAACCGGAGGACCCCGTAGCGTTGGCCCAGGGGGCGATTAGGAGGGAGGCTTCGTCGGTGCTGACGGGGTAGATGGGTAAGGGGTAGTTGTTGAATTAGTGAGTTGTCGGGTTGTTAAATGCGAAAACGCCATAACGACTAGGTCGAAATGGCGTTTCATTAAAGTTTGATAGCAAAGTGAATCGGTACCGATAAGGCCAATTCAACAACTCAACAATTAAATAACTTAACAATTCCTACACCGCAAAACTCTCCCCACACCCACACTCACGAGTAGCGTTGGGGTTGTTGAAGGCAAAGCCGCTACCGTCCAAACCGCCGCTGAACTCCAGGGTGGAATTGCAGAGGTAGAGGAACGACTTGAGGTCGCAGACGACGGTTTCTCCATTGTCCTCAAAGACCTGATCGCGGGGCTGTAGTTCGTCGTCGAAGTCGAGCTTATAGGACAGTCCGGAACAGCCTCCGCTGGTGATGGACACCCGCAGAAAGTAGTTTTCGGGAAGGCTCTTGGCCTCACGAATTTCGCGCAGCCTTTCCTTCGCGCTATCGGCAACGAAAAGCATAGTGTTAAAATTTAGTGGGAAGCGGCGATGGACTCGACGGTCTGCACACCTTTCTTCTGCTGGTAATCCTTGATGGCACCCTTAATGGCGTCTTCGGCAAGAACGGAGCAGTGAATTTTGACGGGGGGAAGGGCAAGTTCTTCAACGATGGCCATGTTGTCGATGGCGAGGGCTTCGTCGACGGTCTTTCCCTTAAGCCACTCGGTAGCGAGGCTGGAACTGGCAATCGCAGAGCCGCAACCAAAAGTCTTGAACTTAGCCGCAGTAATTTTCTGGGTAGCCGGATCGACCTCGATCTGCAGGCGCATCACGTCACCACATTCGGGGGCACCGACGAGACCGGTTCCTACGTTTTCGGAATTCTTATCAAGGGTGCCGACGTTGCGGGGATTCTTGAAGTGGTCTAGAAGTTTTTCGCTGTATGCCATGGTAGAGGAATTGAAGGAATAAAGGTAGGAAGGGTAGAAGGATTGAGGGGTCGAAGGATTAAGGGATAGAAGGTAAGAAGGAATGAAGGGTCGAAGGATTGGGGATATAACAAGAATTGGGAAGAGAAAGATTAATCGTACCCCCCTTCAATCCCTTGCCCCCTCAATCCTTCGATCCCTTAGTCCTTCACTCCCTAATTAATGGGCCGACCATTCAATGGCATCAATGTCGATACCCTCCTTGTACATTTCCCAGATGGGGCTGAGATCGCGCATGTGATTGACGCCTTCGGCGACCTTGGCGATGGTTTCATCAATGTCTTCTTCGGTGGTGAAGCGGCCGAGGCTGAAGCGAAGGCTGGAATGTGCCAGGTCGTCGCCGAGGCCAAGGGCTACGAGTACGTAGCTGGGCTCGAGGCTGGCGGAAGTACAGGCGGAACCGGAGGAGACGGCGATGTTCTGGTTAAAGGTCATCATGAGGCCTTCTCCCTCGACGTGCTTGAAGCTAATGTTTGTGACGTGGGGCATACGGTGCTCGCGGCTGCCGTTGACGTAGCTCTCTTCGAGCATTCCGGTGAGGGCACTTTCGAGTTTGTCGCGTAGGCGGCTGAGGCGCTCGGCGTCGCTGGCCATTTCTGCCTTGGCGATCTCTGCCGCTTTGCCGAATCCGACGATGCCGGGTACGTTCAGGGTGCCGGAACGCATGCCGCGCTCGTGACCGCCGCCGTCCATCTGACTGGTGACCTTGACGCGGGGGTTCTTGCGGTTGACGAAAAGAGCGCCGACGCCCTTAGGTCCGTACATCTTGTGGCTCGTGAAGGCCATGAGGTGGACGCCTACTTCCTTCGGATCGACCGGAATCTTGCCGACGGCCTGGGTAGCATCGGACATGAAAAGTACGCCGTGCTTGGCACAAATTTCGCCGATGGCCTTCATGTCCTGAATGACGCCGGTTTCGTTGTTGGCCCACATGATGGAGACCAGTACCGTCTTATCGGTGATGGCGGCTTCGAGTTCTTCCAGGTTGATGAGCCCCTCCCGGTCAACGTTGAGGTAGGTCACGCTGCCCCCCATCTTTTCGACCTTGCCGCAGGCGTCGAGGACGGCCTTGTGCTCGGTCTTGGCGGTGATGATGTGGTTGCCCTTGCGCTGGTACATTTCGAAGACGCCCTTGATGGCCAGGTTGTCCGACTCAGTAGCACCACTGGTGAAGATGATCTCCCGTTCGTCGACGTTGATCAGGTCGGCGATCTGCTTACGCGCGGTGTCGACGGCGCCCTCTGCGGCCCAACCGAAGGGGTGGTTGCGGCTGGCGGCGTTGCCGGGGTTCTCGTAGAAGTACGGAATCATGGCATCCACTACCCGGGGATCGGTGGGAGTGGTGGCGTTGTTGTCGAGGTAGATGAGGCGCTGGCCCATAGTAAAAGTTATTTCAGACTTGTCTGGATAGATATGCTCTACGTTAACACCCGGTCCCTGGTTTGGTTGCTGTACCGAGAAGTTCCCTGATCTTAGTGTCGTTTCGTCGGGTGGGGCTCATTCCGCGCGCCGTACAGTACTGCTGGTGGCGGGCATCGGCGGGGTGAAAATCAGCGACCACTGCTACGTCCGTGGTGGGCTGGTAGCCGGCCCGTTCGAGAATAAGCAACATTTGCCGGGCGGTGGTTAGCTGTTCGTCTTCCACCAGGGAAAATACCGCCGAGCGGTACTGTCCGGTTCCCCGTCCGCGGTTAAGCTCGAAATTGTGGAGGGTGAAGAACTCGGTTAGGAGATCTCGTGTGGTGAGTATTCGGGTATCGTAATTAACCGAAACTACCTCTGCGTGGCCGGTATTTTCTTCGCAAACCTGCACGTAGGTGGGGTCCGTTGCCCTGCCGCCCGCGAAACCAACCCGGGTGGAAATAACGCCGGGCAGCTTACGAAGGTGGTATTCCCTACCCCAGAAACAGCCGCTTCCAAGGATCAGGTTTGCCCTTCAGGCTTCGTCGGTATCGAGGGAGCCGTGCTCGGCCTCGTACTTCTCGCGGGGAATAAATTTGATCGACAGGCTATTGACGCAGTGGCGGGTGTTTTTTTCCGTAAACCGCTCGCCGTTGAACACATGCCCCAGGTGACCGCCACAGTTGTTGCAGAGGATCTCGATCCGGCGACCATCGGCATCCCGAAGGTGTTGGATTGCATTAGGGATCTCATCGTCGAAACTCGGCCAACCGCAGCCGCTGCTGAATTTGTCGTGGCTGTCGTACAGGGGAGCATCACAGCGCCGGCAAACAAAAATACCGTCCTGCTTAAAGTTATTATACTCACCGGTAAAGGGCATCTCGGTACCCTTGCGGGCAATCACGCGCTCCTCTTCGGGGGTGAGGGTGTTCCAATTTTCTTTCGTCTTCATACCCGGAAAACAAACGGAAAATGGGAAGGTTTGGGGGGTGGGTTGTTGGGTTAGTGAGTTGTTGAGTTGTTGATTGGGTGGGTTGTTGGGTTGCTCCTGCGCTCCGCCGCCCGCTTCGTCACGTATGCTAGACTGGCCAACTCACAAATCCAACAACTCAAAAATTCACCGACTACTGAGCCTCAATGACGAAGTCATAACTTTCCATGATCACGTTGGCGAGCAGCTTCGAGCATGCCAGTTCTACCTTGTCGTGTGCTTCCTGTTCGCTGGGAGCTTCGAGGGCGATGGTCACGTGCTTGCCGATGCGTACGTCGGAGACACCCTGGATGCCGAGATTGGGGAGGTTCTTGACGACGACCTTGCCCTGGGGGTCGAGAAGCTCGGTCTTGGGCATGATGTTGATGTGGGCGATAAACTTCATAGGGGCTGCTTGGCGGACGAAGGCGGCGGGAAGGCCAGGTTAAGAATGAGGTAGACGACGACGATGAAGGGGAAAGCCGAGGTCCACAGTACGGTCAACAGGCCGATGGCCAGGGCGGCAAAGATATACTTCGTCTCATTGCCGGCCCACCCGAAGCCCTTCAGCTTAAAAGAAAACATGGGGTACTCACTCACCAGCAGAAAACTCATGATGAGGATGGAGGGGTAAAGTACCCAACGGCTGAGTACGTAGGGGGCCCAGTCGGGGTTGGTCGCTACGATCAGCATGAGACCGGTGGCGTACACCGTGCTGGTGGGGGTAGCTACGCCCAGGAAGTTCTCGCTCTGGCGGGTATCCAGGTTAAATTTGGCCAGGCGCAGGGCGCTGAAGAGGGCCACGAAGAGGGCGGGGGCGGCGTACCACGACCAGGTGATGGCGGGCGGGGACGCAGGTGCAAGGTCAACCGGCAAAAGCAGCAATACGTAGTAGATCATGGCCGGTACCACTCCGAAACTCACCATATCGGCTAGGCTGTCGAGTTCCTTGCCGTGCTCGCTGCTTACATTGAGGGCGCGGGCCACGAGGCCGTCGGCAAAGTCGAACCACCCGGACGCAAACAGGAACCAGAAGGCCGGAATGAAACGGAGGTCGAGTATACAGATGATGGCCGCGCACCCGCAAAAGAGGTTGAGCAGGGTTACGAAGTTGGGGATCCATGATTTCACGGCCGGTAAGTTAAAGTTTGTTAGGGTAAGGACAGTTTACTACGGATCCGAGGTACGGATTGCGTCTTCCCACCTGTTAAGTATATATTCTGCTACCGATACCTATGAACTACGTTTACTTATTGGGATGTGCGCTGTTGCTGGCTACGGGTCTTCACGCCCAGCCGGCCAACGACGAGTGTAGCGGTGCCATCGCACTTCCCCGCGAGCCGATCTATTGCTCGGGAGCGGCAGCCTTTTCCACTACGGGAGCCACCACTTCCCTCGAGCAGGAACAGTACGCCATCTGCCTTGACGAGCGGCTCGAAATCAAGGACGTCTGGTTTTCGTTTGTCGCCACCCGGAACTCGGTGAGCATTCAGGTCACCGGTGCCGTACCGGGCAACGTGCGGGGCACCATCGAGCAACCGCAATTTGCACTGATGAGCGGTAGTTGTGATAATTTCCAGAATGAAGCCTGCCGCTCCCCCTTCGCCTCGGGCGGTCAAGTGCAGAATGGGGGTAGCCTGATCTTTAATGAGCTCGTACGGGGACAGACCTACTACATTCTGGTCGGGGCTCGCAACGGGAGAGAAGGTACGTTCGAACTCTGCGTAGAGCAGTTCGATGCTGTACCAGATCCGAGTAGCGACTGCGGTACCGCCGTATTACTGTGCGACAAATCACCCTTCGCGGTGCAGTCCCTCCAGGGCAACGGTCAGGTCGACGACGACCTGTTGGGGACCAGCGACGTCTGCAATGGATCGGCGCCGGACGAGTTTAATTCATCCTGGTACAAGTGGACCTGCGACGAGCCCGGCACCCTCACCTTCTCCATCACCCCCCTCGGCGTCGCGCCCAACGAAGACCTCGATTTCGCGGTGTACGAGTTGTCTAATGGAGTAGACGACTGCGGCGCACGGACGGTATTGCGGCAGATGTACTCAGGAGAAACGGGGGGCAATGGCGACAACAACCTCCCCTGTCTGGGCCGTACGGGATTATCCGCCGCCGACCCGGACGATACGGAAAGCTGTGGCTGTACTCCGGGAGACAACAACTTCGCCCGGGCCATCGACATGGAAGCCGGTAAATCTTATGCCCTCGTGATCATGAACTTCACCAGCTCCGGCGACGGGTTTACGATAGAATTCGGCGGCACGGGCACGTTCCTCGGCCCCGAACCCAACCTGGTGTTCAGCAGTGCCGAAGCCTGCGTCGGCGAGACGATCACCTTTCAGGACCAATCCACTTCCATCGACGGCATCGCCTCCTGGGCCTGGGACTTCGGGCCTACCGCCACCCCCAGGACCGCTTCCGGAGCAGGACCCCACGAAGTTTCCTTCTCCGAGCCCGGCGCCCCCAACGTCTCCCTGGCCATAACCACCACCCGCAAATGTGTCGAGTACGTCACCGCCTCCGAGTTTTCCGTAGTGTGCTGCGCCGATCAATTTTCCGCGACCGCCGAGATCAGCGAAGTGACCTGCGCCGGCGCTGCCGACGGACGCATCGACCTTACCGGACGCACTCGGATAGCCAACCGCCCGGTCAGTTATGCCTGGAGCAACGGAGCCGCCACGGCCGCGATCGATAACCTTGACCTTGGAGAGTATACGGTCACGATCACCGATGGGACGGGCTGCGAAGGAACTTTTTCCTACAGTGTAGGTGGCCCCCAGGCATTCGTTTTTGACACCCTCATCGTTCAACCCGACTGCGCGGGAGGCACCAACGGGGCACTGGAGTTTCGCGTACTCAGCGGCGGGGCGGGAGGCTACGAATACAGCTTCAACGGTGGCCCTTATTCCACCGATACCAGACTGGAAAATCTACCCGTCACCATGGTCAACGTCCGCGCCCGCGATGCAAATGGCTGTGAGATTGAACAAGATATTTTCGTCGACGAACGGCAACTGGGCCTGGTCGCCGGCGCGGCAACCTTTACCGAACCGGTGTGCAATGGAGCTGCCGACGGCAGAATCTCTCTCCAAATAGCAAACGGGGTCCCCGCTTACCGTTACGACTTCGGAGATGGTCTGCAGCCTGAACCGCAACGGGGCGGCTTCAGTGCCGGCACCTATCCCGTGCATGTGGTAGACGCGGAGGGTTGCACCGGCGATTTTGAGATCACCATCACGGAGCCTCCCGTTCTGGCCGTCCGTTTACAGTCGGACAGCAGCAGTTGCTTCGCGGCCAATGACGGCTCCATTTTCGCCTCCGGAGAGGGGGGGAGGGGCAACTATACGTTTACCTGGACCGACGGCCCATCAGGACCCGACCGGATCAACCTGCCCGCCGGCACCTACACCGTCAATCTTACGGACAGCCTTGGCTGCACGGTAGCCGATTCCGTCACGCTAAATGATCCGGAAGAAATCGTGGCCGCTATCGTCGATCAGGAGAATCTGATCTGTTTTGGAGTACCCACCGGATCCTTTACCCTGGCGGCGGCGGGCGGGTCGCCGGAGTACACCTACAGTGCCGACGGGGTCAATTTTCAGTCCGAACCACGGCTCGGCGGACTGTTTGCGGACGAGTACACTCTCCACGTTCGTGACATCAATGGCTGCGTCGATAGCCTGTCCGGCAGCCTGAGCCAACCCACTGAATTCGTCATTGAAACTGCCGATCGGGTGCAGCTGTTGCTGGGGTACGATACCACGCTACTGGCGCGGAGCAACTACTTCCCCGTCACGTTTTCCTGGGGGCCGGACAGCGTTACCTGTCTTACACCCGATTGCGCACGCGTAAACGTAATGCCGGTCGTTTCGGGCGATTACTTCGTTACGGGGACCAATCCGGCAGGCTGCGTCGATACGGCGCTGATAAATTTCATCGTCATTGAAGACCTTCCGATCTACATACCCAACGCATTCACGCCGAACGACGACGACAGCAACGATCGCTTTACGGTCTTTGGTGGCCGGGCGGTGGCGCGGATCGAGTTCATGCGCGTCTACGACCGCTGGGGCGGACTGGTTTTTGAGGCCCCCGAGCCCTTCCCGGCTAACGAACCCGCCCTGGGTTGGGATGGAAGGGTGAATGGCCGACCCGTTGGCGGGGGCACATACGTTTACGTGGTCGAGGTCAGTTACATCAACGGCCGCCGCGAGGGCTACCGGGGCGACGTCACAGTGGTACGCTAGGGCGGGGTCGCAGGAGCAGGGTAAGTTTGGTAAATAAAACCGATGTGGATGCGCTTTTTACTGTTTTCGGTACTGGTCCTGACGCTTTTCGGTTGCCCGAAAAGCACGATTGGCGATCGCCTGTTTGATATCAATTACCCGGTGCTTGAGTTTACTGTTCCGGCCGGCCAATCCTCCTTCCGCACCTTTGTCGTCGCTCGACCGGAGTTCGCTACGGGATTCAATCAGGCACTCGCCGACAATGGAGTGGACGTAGACGACATTGATCTAGTCGGCGGCGTGCGTGCGCGCATCACCAGTATATCCGGCGAGGATTTCCGGGAGATCGAGCGGATAGAGCTGCGGGTCTGTCCCGCCTCGGAGAGCGACTGCACCTTCATCGATCTGATGTTTAGCATCAGTGACCTGGGCGGGCGCCGGCAGCAGGTGGTAAACCTCAATCCCGGTGAGAAAAATTTCCGCAGCCTCTTCCTTACCGAAGAAAATGTTCGCATGGAGCTCGTCTTCTTCCCCCTCGAGGTCACCACCCGCAACATCGACGCCCGACTAGAGTGGACGATCGGGGCGATCGGCGGATTATAAGTCGTCGGCCGACCGAGGTACGAGGTTCGTCCGCTGACTAGAGGGAGGAATTTACCAATTACCATTTCCAAGGTGCCATTTACAATTTGGCTACCGCTGTTTCGTACGTGTGCTTCACGGGTAGAGGCGTTGTACGCCAAGCGTATGAAGGGGGGAGGACCTGCGGTCCGGAGTAGTTTCCACCGCGGATTACGCAGAAGGCGCAGATTTTTTCGCAGATCGAGGTACGGTGTAAAGCGGGGCGGCCTCTACTCCCAGACGATCTCACTACGCACGACCACGACTACACGCCGGCTACCCCAGCTCTCTACGGGTCTGCGCAGCAAATTTTAAATTTCAACTTCCCAATTTTAAATTTCATCCCCCCTACTCCCTCACCAGCGCCAGCCGCATCCGCTTGATCCGGTCCTGCAGGCTTTCCGAGGAGACGCGCTCCCGCAGACGGTCGACGATGAGCGAGAAGCTGAAGGGCGTGGCCTTGCGGGGTTGTTGGAAGAGAATGGTTTGACCGTTGATGCGCTCGAGGGCACTGCGCAGACGGGCCTCCTGGAGTTGGAAGGTCATGATCTCGTCGTAGGCCTGCTGTAGGAGCAGGTTGGTGGGCTCGTAGTCGGTGAAGACGTCGAAGAAGAGTTGGGAGCCGCTCTGGAGGTGTTTTTCCTTTTTCTGCTTGCCGGGGTAGCCCTTGAAGATTAGGCCGGCAATGGCGGCGATATCGCGGAAGCGTCGTTTGGCCATTTCGGTGGCGTTGATGCCGGCGTTGAGGTCGGCCGTGAGTTCGGTCAGGTTGAAGAGATCGCTGCCGAGGGCTTCTTCGATCGGGATGGGCTGGTCGCTCAGGAGCTCGAAGCCGTAATCGTTCATGGCAATGGTGAATGTGAGGGGTGCAAACTGACCGATGCGGTAGGCGATGAGCGAGCTCAGTCCTTCGTGGATTCCGCGGCCCTCGCAGGGGTACATCAGCAGGTGGTAGCCCTCGCGGTCGTGGAAGTACTCAATCAGCAGCTCGTCGGTGGCAGGTACGGCACTGCGGTGGGCCTGAATGTCGCGGAGGGGGGCCAGTTTAAGTAATTCGGCGTCGTGGTAATCTTCCAGCTTTAGTTCCTCCAGCGATTTACGCAGGTAGGCCGAAAGCTGGCTGGAGAGTTGCATTCGCCCACCTCGCCAGCTGGGTACCTTCCCCTTCTTCGCGTTGCTTTTCTTGACGAGGGCCTCCGTCCCCTTGACCTTCATAAATTTAAGGCTGCGCCCCGCAAACCAGAAGGTATCGCCGGGTTTGAGGCTCGAAATAAAGTACTCCTCAATGGCACCGATGTAGCCGCCCGACATATACTTGATCATCAGGGTGGTTTCGCTCACGATCGCGCCAATGCTGAGGCGGTGCATCATAGCTACCCGCTTGCTTTCTACTTTATATACGCCTTCCTCGTCGCGGACGACCTTGTGGTACTCGTCGTATGCCCCCAGACTATTGCCCCCCGTAGTGATGAAATCAAGGCACCAGGCAAATTCCTCGTCGCTGACCGAAGCAAAGCAGAAGGTGCCCCTGATCTCCTTCAGCACCTCCTCGCGCCGAAAGCCTCCACTCACGGCCAGCGTCACCAGGTATTGTACCAGTACGTCGAAACTGCGGATGTAGGGGATGCGGCTTTCGATCACCTCATTCTCGATGCAGCGTCGTAGGGCGGAGGCCTCCAGCAGTTCCAGGCTGTTCGTGGGTACGAAGTGGATGGTGCTTTTGGCGCCCGGTCGGTGACCGCTGCGTCCGGCGCGCTGCAGAAAACGGGCTACTCCCTTCGGACTGCCGATCTGCACGATGGTTTCTACTGGTCGGAAATCGACTCCCAAATCGAGGCTGGAGGTACATACCACTGCCTTCAGCGTACCCTGGTGGAGCGCATCTTCTACCCAGTCGCGCAGTTCCCGACTGATGCTTCCGTGGTGCATGGCAATAGCTCCCGAAAGGTCGGGGTCGGCCTCCAGCAACCGCTGGTACCAGATCTCGCACTGGCTGCGGGTATTTGTAAAGATGAGAGTAGAGCCGGATTCGTAGATAATGGGCACCACCTTCTCCAATAATTTGATGCCGAGGTGACCGGCCCACGGGAAGGTCTCGATCTCGTCGGGCATCACGGTGATCATCTCGGTTTCCTTGCTGGCTTTTGCCCGGATGATGATTCGCTCCCGCGTCCCCGCCGGCACAAGAACATCCAGTGCCTCCTGCATATTTCCGATGGTGGCGGAGATGCCCCAGGTGCGAAAGGCATTGCCTCTGATTCCCCGCAAACGGCTCAGCGCCAGCTCGACCAGTACCCCCCGCTTCGTGCCCAGCAGCTCGTGCCACTCGTCGGCGACCAGCACGCGCAAGTCGGAGAAAAACTTTTCGTACCCCTTGCTGGCTAGTAGCAGGTGAAGGCTTTCGGGGGTAGTGATGAGAATTTCCGGGGGCTTATTTCGCTGCTTGGTTCGCTCGCCGGTCTTCGTATCTCCCGAGCGGATGCCGACGCGCCACTTCATTCCCAGGTCCTCGATGGCTCGTTCAGCGGCCGCCTGTATTTCCCGGGTCAGGGCACGGATGGGGGTGATCCAGATGGCTTGCAGCCCATTGTTTGCTTTAGCGGGATCGTCAGGGTGCTCCTTTAGAAATTCCAGCAGAATAGGTAGGATCAGCGAGTAGGTCTTGCCGCTGCCGGTAGGCGCATTGACCAGTCCGCTCTTGCCGTCGAGGTAGGCCTTCCAGGCTTCGTGCTGGAAGGGGAAGGCCGTCCAGCCACGCCCGGTGAACCAGTCGTCGCCGCGGCGGAGGAGATTTGGGGAAGGGGATGCGGACACGATCCTCTAACGGCCAATCATCCCGGTGGTTCTACCCGTTGGACGGGGTGACCCCGTCCAACGGGTAGAGGGTATTGCTGTTCAACGAAATATTTGATTGATATGTGTGCTAGTTATGGCGGTTAGTCAATATTTAATCCCCACTAAAAGCCTATTTGTCGCTAACCCTTGGATTTTTGCTGGAGGTGAGCTACAGCGGTCCGACGGGGTACCACCGTCCAACGGGTACCCCCCGTCCAACCGGTACCCCCCGTCCGGCAATCGAAACGACGGACGGGGTCACCCCGTCCGACCGCTTAAGCCGTCCGACCGCTATCCGCTCATTACCTTGCACCCGCGCACCGCCGCCCTAAATTTACGCCCCATGTTTTCCCCCACCACCTATACCGAACGCCGTAAACGACTGGCCCAACTGGTCGGTAGCGGCCTCATCCTCCTGCCCGGAAACGGCGAGGCAGCCATGAACTACCGCGGCAATACCTACCCCTTCAAGCAGGACTCTAACTTCCGCTATTTTGCCGGCCACAACCAGCCCGACCTGGTGCTCACCATCGATGCCGCAACGGGAGAAAGCCACCTCTACGGAGACGACCTGACCCTCGACGATATCGTCTGGATGGGCGAACACCCCAGTACCGCCGAACTGGCCGAACGCATCGGTGCCCGGGCCGGAGGAAGCCTGGAAGACCTCGCCCAACTCCTCAAAACCGCGAAAAACGTCCACTACCTGCCCCCCTACCGCGAAGCACGCCAGCGCCACATCGAGGAGTGGCTCGGAGAAGGCACCGCACCTAGTAAAGAATTGATCCGTGCCGTCGTCGAGCTGCGATCGGTGAAGAGCGCGGAAGAGATCGCGGAGATGGAACGGGCCGTCCGCACCAGCCTGAAAATGCACGAAGCAGCCCGCGCCCAGACGAAGCCGGGCATGACGGAAGCCGAGGTTGCCGGACTCATCGAAGGCATCGCCATCTCGGGCGGAGGCAGGCTCAGCTACCCGGCCATCGTGACCCGCAATGGCCACATCCTGCACAACCACTACCACGGCAACACCCTGCAGGAAGGCGACCTGCTCCTGATCGACGCCGGAGCCGAAACCCCCACCGGATATGCGGGCGATCTTACGCGAACCTTCGCCGTAGGCCGGGAAATGGACGAACGTCAGCAGGCGGTGTACGATATCGTAAACGATGCGAAGGAACGGGTAATTAAGGCCATCCGCCCGGGCGTTGCCTACCGCGATCTGCACGACCAGTCGGCACGCATCATCGTCGACGGACTCAAAGAACTGGGGCTCATGCGCGGCGATACCAACGAGGCTGTTGCTGCCGGGGCCCACGCCCTTTTTTACCCCCACGGCCTGGGCCACATGATCGGTCTCGACGTCCACGATATGGAAGACCTGGGGGAGGACTTCGTCGGCTACGACGATAGGATCAAACGCAGTCCCCTCTTCGGCACCCGCAACCTACGCCTCGGCCGTGAGCTACGCGAAGGCTTTGTGGTCACCGTCGAGCCGGGCATCTACTTCATCCCCACGCTGATCGATCGCTGGCGCGAGGAGAATAACCACACACAATTTATTGACTACGAAGCAGTTGCGGCCTACCGTAATTTCGGCGGCATCCGCCTGGAGGATGACGTGGTCGTAACGGGCGGCGGCGCGCGGGTGCTGGGAAAATCGGAATAAGCGTTAGATATTGGTACGTGCCTCGATGTCATCCACGATGACGCCGTAGCGACGGAATTCCTCCTCGTGGGCCTTGAGCATTTCGGAGAAGCGGGGATTGATGTCGCCGTCCTCGTTGCGGGTGATGAAGCCGTATTCGGTGCGGGAAAGCAAGTTGCTCCACCACATCATCTGGGTAGCGCGGACGGGGTCGGGGGCAATGCGGTAATCCGATTCGGGGGCTAAGACGCCGTCGGGACCATCGCCGAAGCGCAGGCCGAGACAACTGTAGAGGACCTCACCGATGTCTTCGTACTGGTGCTCGTTGACCCAGGTATGCATGAAGGTAGCGGTGTGGATGACGTATACGCACCAGTCCTTTAGGTTTTGCAGATCCTCCGGCCGTGCGTCGAGGAAGGTCTTTGATTCGGTGATGGGGGACAGGATTTTCAGTTCCCCGTCGACGGTCCGGCGGGGCAGGGTGGGATCGAAGCTATAGCGGGACTCGAAGTACGCAATCCGCTTTTCCATCATTTCGCGCTCGCGTTCGTCGAGCTTATCCAGGTCGATCCGGGACCGGAAGACGCGGACACTGTGGTTGACCATATCCTCCGACATGAGGTAGATCTCCAGCCAGTGCTCGGCGATGGCTTCCAGATTGCGTTCGAAAAAGTCGTTGACGTACTCCCGGGTAATGTCCCAGAAGAGGTTTTCCGCCTTTGCGAAGGTGTGGGCGTCGTTGATCACCTTCATGGGTTCGCGCCCCTTCCAGTCCAGGACGCCCATGGTATCCTCTACCCGTTGCTGGATGCCGAGACCGGTAAGTGCCGAGGCGCGGGGGATGTAGCCGTGTTTTTGGGAGACTAGAATGCGGTCGGCGGTATGATCTACGAGAGAGACTTCCCGGAGGTGGGGCTGCATCAGCCAGTTGACGGGGTTCAGGCGGAGGTTGCGGAAGGCGGCCAGGGCGTATTGCTCCGTATTGGTGTGGGTATGGGCGAAGTGGTCGTCGACCTCCGATACCAGTCCGCCGACCGAGCGGGCGACGCGCTTGGCGTACATCCACTGCTCCCCGTCCGCGGGGCGGAACCGGCGTCGTTGCCAGGGATCCCGGTTGTAGGCGTTGAGCTGGCCGGTCAGGATGATCTCCACGGGCATCGGAGTATGGTTGCCCGGACGGATGGTGTACTTGATCTCGGTAGTCGGGAAGGCGAAGATGTCGTTGTGATCGTATCCCTGGTAGCCCCAGTAAAGCATCCAGTAATGCTGGGGGTGGCCGGGGTCGGGGGTGAAACTGGCGGCGTTCATGCCGTTCATCATGCGAGCGCCGAAAAACTCATCGCCGCGGGTGTATCCCTTAAGTTCCGGGGGCAGGGTATTTTCGATGCAGGTGGTCAGATTAGGGGGGTAATCCGCCTGGATCTGTGGAATGGAGAGGGTTTCCGGTGCCGTTTCCAGCTGGGCGAGGTGTTTGAGCTTGGTGAGTTCGATGGGGATGATCTGGTCCTGCAGTGCGTCGGTACGGCCCTGCACGTAGCGCTCGGGGGCGTCCTTGTCGTGGTCGTTGATGTAGGTGCGCGGGATGCGGGTATCGCGGCGGTAGGCCCAGAGGTCGATCTGGATGTCGCGCAGGTTGTATTCCATCCCGGTGAGTTCCTTCTTCGGCACCCGGATCGATTCGGCGATGGAGTGGACGGGGCGCGGTTTGTCGCGTTCGGTGTAGAGGAAGGACAGCTGGGATACTTCGACTATGATTCGCCGCACCGCCCAAGACCGGGCTTCGCGCAGGTCGTAGGGAAGCCGGAATCTGCCGTCGTGACCGGCGACCCCCTCCGCCAGGTGTCGCCAACTGCCCCACCAGGTGCGAGCCCATGCGTCTACGTGGAGGTGATGAATGGGCTTGCCGTGGTCGTAGCGACCGGCGTAGGTGGTGCGACCGACGAAAGATGCCCCCGTGAAATTGCGACCCCGGATGCGGGGGTGACGCGGGAACAATTGCCGCAGAAAGTGCTGTATGCCCTCCTTGGTCCGTTGGTAGAGCAGCACGACATACTCGAGCAGGATGGTGAGGGGACTGGAGATGATCTTGGAGCGGCCAACCTCGAGGTGGTTGATGCTGCGCAGGTGGGGCGTGAAAAAATTGCCCTGGTCCGGATAGCGGATCTTGGTCTTCTTCAGGCATTCTTCGCATACCTCACGGGGATCAACCATCGGCTGGTCTACTTCCATGATTACGCGCTTACCGGATCGATTGTCGGACTGCATGGCTACTACTTTGTTACACCGGGATAGGTGCGATTAATGATGCTGGGCGGATTCTCCCAGTCGGAGTAGTTGCGGTTGTCGTTGTCGGGAATCCTCGGTGGGTAACCGAAAAGAGCATAGTTAAGGAACCGCGCCCGGTGGGCCAGACCGGATTGGGCCCGCATGTAATTGAGGGAATTGTAATCGAAAATGGATTTGGCGGGCAGGAACCCCAATGTCTTCGGCATGTTGCGAATCGAGAAGGTGGTGCGGCAGCTTTCCTTCCAGTCCAGGGCTTCGTCGATCTCGATCACGGCCAGATCGTGCCAGGGGTGAAGGTCTTCGTTCCAGGGCTTCATGTTGTTGAAGATCTCCGGGTCCTCATCGGCGGCGGCGGTCAGCAGCTGGATCTGCATCGTGTACTTGGCACCCTCCCGCTTCACCCGGTCTTCGTATTCGTACTTCAGGTAGTTGCGGCCCCGTGGATCGTGGCGGGGAACGCGTTGGTTGGCGATGTCGGTCGCATCGGGACTGTGCAGGATACCCGACTCCGGCTGGTTGTCGAAGGGGCGGACCCGGTACTTGGCGTAGCGCTTGATGTTGTCGTCGCCCACGAAGCGGAAGGGGGTTTTGCAGTAGTAGCGCAGATCATGGAAGGATGCCGGGTTTTCGCGAATGGCCTCCTCCGCTCCCGCGAGGCCGCTGGGGTACTTGCGGTAATAGTCGTGGTACTCGACCCCCCACTTCTCCTTGCGCATGCGGGCAAACTGCAGGAAGCTCGCCGCCGACCAGAAGAGGCTCACCGCACCCGTGTTCATCTGAATATCGAAGGGGCTACGGAGGTGGTGGTCCGAAAACTTGATTGACATGCTGCGTATTCCCCGTACGGCATCGTCCAGGAAGGTGGCCGTTGCGTGGCGGATCCGGCACGGGAAGGTGCGTCCGGGACGGAAAAATTCGTGGGGGGGTAGTTGCGGATTATCGAGAATGGTCACCATGCCCCGGGCCGCGATCCCGTTGTCGTGCGACATGCGGCGTTTACCAAACAGGGAAACCAGCAACGCGATGGCGACCGCAAAGCCCTTAGCGGTGAACCAGAGCACGGCTCGGTCACGAAGTCCGCCAAGGGTATCGAGAATGGCGGTATCTGCCCATGATCGGGAAGTAGTGGGTGGGTGAGTCATAGTTCATAGTTATGGGAGTAGGCTTCCCGGGTGCTGGGTACATCCGGCTTCACGAAGTACATGTCGATTTCCCCCTTATTCTTGGCGGCCACCTTCCCCCGGTGTACGCAGTTGAAGCGGTGGGCGATCAGGTCGCGGGTAGTGCCCGAAATATTGATCTTGCCGGGAATACCGCTCGATTCCATCCGGGCGGCAGTATTGACGGTGTCCCCCCAGATGTCGTAGGCAAACTTCTTCTGGCCAACCACCCCGGCCACCACCGGTCCGGAGTGCAGCCCGATGCGGAGTTCAAAGTGGGGTAGGCCGAGCGCTTTTTGTTCCCGGCTTTGCGCCACCGTCCACGCCTGAATCTCGATGGCGGCATTGACCATGTCCACCGCGTGGGTGTCGTTGGGGGTCGGCAGGCCACCCACGCACATGTAAGCGTCGCCGATGGTCTTGATCTTTTCGATGTTGTGGCGGCCGATGATCTCGTCGAAGGCCCGGAAGTACACGTCGATGCTGCTGACGAGCTCCTCGGCCGTCATGCCCTCCGCGTGGTAGGTGAAGCCCTTGAAGTCGGTGAACATCACGGTTACGCTATCGAAGCGACGTGGCACGGTGCGGCCGAATTGCTTGAGTTCTTCGGCCGTTTCCTGGGGCAGGATGTTGAGTAGGAGATCATCCGACTTGGCTTTTTCCACCGCCAGCTCCTCGGTACGTTCGCGCACTTTTTCCTCCAGGTTCTCGTAAAGCAGGGCATTGTCGATGGAGATGGCGATCTGTCCGGACAGCAGCGCCAGCAGGTCGATCCGCTCGGGCGTGAAGACACCCGTCGCCAGCTTGTTTTCGAGGTAGAGGATGCCGACGAATTTGCCCTGGTTGACGAAGGGCAGGCAGAGCACGGAGCGGGACTTTTCCGACGACAGGTGGGGATCGTGGGCAAACCGCTCGTCGTTGGCCGCATCGTCAATTACAACGGGGCGGCGCGTACGGCTCACGAACTCCACTACGGACTGTGCCACCAGATCCGATTGCTCTACTGGAATAGCCTGCAGCACCTGCGTCCCCGCCCCTTCTACGGAAAACGCGGCCTGAACGAGCAGCCGATCGTCCCGCTTTAGCAGGAGGACTCCCTCGTCGGCTCCGGCGTTTTCAATGACGATGGACATCAGGTTGTTCAGCATACTCCCCAGCTGGATCTCCCCCGAGATGGAAGTGGCGGCCTTCAGCACGGTCTGGAGATCCAGATTGGTGGTGTGGTTGAAATCCGAAAAGGATTGCAGGGTGTGGGTGCCGCTGGTAGCGCTACCGCCCAATCGTCCCGTGGCCGATACGAACGATGGGTAGCGGCGCTCCAGGTCCTTCAGTTTGGCTTCGGCTCCCCACTCCCGGTAATTGCTGTAGGCCGACTTAATGTAAAACTCGGCCAGCTTCTCGAACTTTTCGTTCAGGTAGGCCCGCCCGGCCAGCTCGTAAGCCAGGGCCGCTTCGTGGAGATAGTCGTTGGCCGCCGCCCCGGCGATGGCACGATCGTAAGCCAGGCGAGCCTCACCGAACCTGCCCTGTACCCGGTACCGCTCCGCTTCCATCAGGTCGGCCTTGTGCCGGTAGTTTTCGGGGGCATCCCTGGCCCACTTCCGCATCTTTCGGATGTTGGCCTTGGCGCGGCGCATGTACTTGCGCTGGAGCGTCGCGTCGGCTTTCCGGTACAGCGACAGGTACACCAGGGCTTCGTAAAAATGGTGGTTCGGGATCTCGAATTTGGCCAGCACGGCTTCGAGGAGGTCGCGGCAACGTTCGGCATGGACGGCTGCGTTCGCATAGTCGCGGAAGTGACAGCCCAGGATGAGCTTATTGAAGTGAATGAAGAAGGTGCCCGTCTGGTCCTTGCGTTCGGCATTCTGGACGGTCATCTTCTCCTCGTCGTAGGCCGTGCCGGTCAGGATGAGGGGGTTGGCGGACTTGCCCATGAAGTTGAGCATCCCCTGGCGGTATACTTCATTGTAGTTGAAGTTGGTTTCCTGCTTCAGTTGGCGGTAGCTGCGGCTGTAGGCGGCGGTCTCTTCCTCGATGCGCGGCAGGGGGCGGCCGATGAGGTAAGAGTGAATGCAGTAAATGTTGGAGTTGATGCAGGCAAACTCGATGGCACCGGTCTCCAGGCCGATGTGGTAGGACTCCTGGAGGGGCCGCAGCGTATTGCGGACGTGCTCGTTCCAGTTGATGATCAGGGCGTAGACGGGACAGTAGATCTGGGTAGTCCAGGCGCGCTCCTCGAATTTTTCCATCAGGGCCAGGCCCAGTTTTCCGTAACGGTAGCCCGACTTCATATCCTCCAGCACGCCACACATGATGACGCCGTAGGTAGCGAAGGCGAAGGCACTCAGGGCGGTATTGCCGTAGCGGAGCGACATGTGGCACATGCGGAAAATGACGAGGGGAAAAAGGTTGGGCCGGGCCCAGTAGGAGGATGAGGCGATGTCGGCAATGATGCGCATGGCCGCGATCTTTTCCGGGTTGACCATCACCGGCAGTTGCTCGAGCGCATCGACGTCCTTTCCGTAAAGCTTCAGTTTGGTGCGCAGCAGGTCGGCCATCACGTGCGGCAACCGGGGCTTCTTCGGGAACCGCTCTCCGAGCTGGGCCAGTACTTCCAGCCCGGTATCGATGGCCTCGTGCAGCTGGTTTTTGGCTTTGTAGGAAAGGATGCGGATCTCGTAGGGAGCCACCTTGTCGAGCAGGGCCCGGGCGTGATCGAGCACTTCTTTGATCAGGGCGTCCATGGTAGCGAACTCGCCGCTCAGGTAGTTGCACTCCGCGGCTTCGGTGTGGAGGTCGCGACTGAGCGCGTAGTGCTCCTGCCAGTGGTTCTCCGGCAACAGGTCGATCCCCACTTGCAGGTACTCCGCCGCCCTGCGGAAGGCCGAAGCCTGCTTGGCCCGCCGGCCGGCGGCCAGGTTCAGGTCGACCAAGCGGAGTCGTTCTTCCGGATCGGTGATGGCCGATAGCCCACGGTTGAGCTGGTTGGCAATGTCGAAGAGCCGCTCACCGTGCTCGGCCTCCGGGATGCTGGAGAGCAGCAGCCGACCGATCCGGGCGTGCATCGGGGCGCTTTCGGCGGGCGGGATGAGGGAGTAGACGGCCTGCTGGATCCGGTCGTGGGCGAAGCTGTAATCCTCGCCGTCGGGTACGATGAGTCCTTCGTACAGGGCTGCGAAGAGCGTCTCGGTCACCTCCCGCTCGGAGGTGCCCTCGATCAGGGCCAGCGTCTCGACCCGGAAGCTGCTGCCGATGCTGGATCCGACCTTTAGCAGTTCCTGAGTGGGGCCCGGTAACTTGCGGATCTTCCCGGCCATCAGCTCGACCACGTTATCGGTGATGTTCAGGGCTTGGATTTCGGTAGCGTTCCAGTCCCAGATCGCCCGCTGGTGATCGAAGCTCAGCCACCCTTCTTCGTACAGGGAGTGGAGGAACTGGGTGGTGAAGAAGGCGTTGCCGCGCGTCTTTTCGTACACCAGCTTGGTCAGTTCATCCGCTTTTTCCGGGGATACGGCGGTGGCGTCACCGATTAGTTGGCTGACGTCTTCCCGGCTTAGGTTGCCGATCTCGATGGTGGAGACGGTGGCGCCGGCCTCGCGCACTTCGTTGATGGTTTGTATAAAGGGGTGGGATGCGCTCACCTCATTATCGCGGTAGGCGCCGATACAGAGGATGTACCGGTTGTCGATGTCCGTGAGCAGCATACGCAGCAGGCCGAGGGAGGCTGAATCGGCCCACTGCAGGTCGTCGATGAAGAGCACGATCGGCTGGTCCGCGCTGGAGATCGTCTGTACGAATTTGCGGAAGACGTAGTTGAAGCGGTTCTGGGATTCCGACCCACCCAGTTCCGGTACTTCCGGTTGGGGACCGATGACCAGTTCCAGGTTCGGAATGACGGCGGTAAGCACCCGCCCCTCGGTCCCGACGGCAGCCTGAATATTATCGCGAATACCCGCCAGTCGCTCCTCCTTTTCGGTCAGAATGAGGTCGACGAAGCGGGTAAAGGCCTCGATGAGGGCAAAGTAGGGCACCGCCCGCTGGAATTGGTCGAACTTGCCCTCGATGAAGTAGCCCCGCGCCCGGGTGATTGGTTTGTGTACCTCCCGCACGAGCGCCGATTTGCCCGTACCGGAGTATCCGGCCACCAGTACCACCTCCATTTTGCCCTGACCCACTCGCTCGAAGGCGCGCAGCAACTCGGTCACTTCCCGTTCGCGGCCGTAGAGCTTCTGAACGAGTTGGAACTTCCCCGAATGATCGTTTTCTCCAAGGGGAAATGAGCCGATACCCCCGCCGGATGTGTGGGCCTTCAAACAACGGCACAGGTCGTGGTGCAGGCCGCGGGCGGATTGGTACCGGTCCTCCGCGTTCTTTGCCAGCAGTCGGTCGACCAAGCGGGAGAGTTGCTCGGGTACTTCGGGGTTCACCGTGTTCACCGGCACCGGTCGCTGGGCGATGTGGCGGTGTACCAGTTCAAGGGGGTCGTGGGTGTCGAAGGGGTGGCAACCCGTCAGCATCTCGTAGAACACGACGCCGGCCGAATAGAGGTCGGTGCGGTAGTCCACCACCCGGTTCATGCGGCCGGTTTGCTCGGGGGAAATGTAGCGTAAGTTGCCCTCCAGCCGCTCGGGGTTGCCGAGGTTTTGTTCCTTTAGGTTGATGCGCGTCGAAATGCCGAAGTCAATAACCGTCACCCTCCGCTCCGGCAGGTCGACCAGGATATTGTAGGGGCTGATGTCGCGGTGGATGATGCCGCTCTCGTGGATGTTCCGCAGGGCATCGCTGAGTGAAACGGCTAGGTGCAGCACGTCGGTGACATCGTGTTGGTGTTCCCCGGCCAGATCCGCCAGGGTGGGCGCATCGATCCATTCCAGGATCAGCGAATGGCGGTTCTTGATTTTTTCCTTTCCCAGCGTGCGGCGCACCCCGGGCAGGTTGAGTCCCTCGGTAATGTCGTGTTCGGTATAAAATTTGGCGATTTCACGGGGTGTAGGGAACTCATAGTTGAGGCTTTTACGCAGCACGGGCTGCCCCCACTTACTTTCGGGCACATAGGAAATGCGCGAGCGTATGCTCTCGTAAAGTACTTTTTCTACCGTCATCAGTGCCTCGTTTCAAAACAAGCTGGGGAACACGTGGCGGCTTGTCTCGGCCCTTGCTAATATACGTTATCTCGTCAATATTGGTGTTCGCACATTGTTTGGGCGGGGACGCAGGAGCAGTGAAGGCCGGAAATGCCGGGCGGATTACACCTAATCCGGCGCGACTGCGTTTATCTTGGACTATGCGCAATCTTCTCCTGCTCCTTATTCTCGCTGGCGTGTGCCGGCTTTCCGCCCAGTCCAATCAGCTGGCGCAGCAGTATTTCATGGACGGCGAATACGAAAAATCGGCAGAGCTCTACCTGGCACTGGCCGAGGAGAATTACAATCCGTTCTACTTCGACCGCTACGTGAGCAGCCTCATGAACCTGCAGCGCTACGACGAGGCCGAAGACGCCCTGAAAAAGCAGATCAAACGCATGCCCGACGAGCTCGCGCTACGGGTCAAGTACGGACAGCTGCTCGAACAAAAATTTGACGCGCCGGCGGCCGAAAAGCAGTACCGGGAAGCCATCAAAAGCCTGAAGGGCGACCACATCCAGATCACCCAACTGGCCAACGCCTTCATCGTCCTGACCAAGTACGAATACGCCATCGAAACCTACGAGCGCGGCGATAAGCTGTTGAAGGGAAACGTGTCGTTCGCCTTTAACCTCGGTGACCTGTACCGCCGGAAGGGAGACGTGGAACCCATGATTTCCAACTACCTCGATGCGCTGGTCGAGGATCCCCGCCGGGGCCGCAACGTGCAGACCTACTTTCAACGCTACCTCGACAGTGAGGGCCTGGAGGAGGCCCAAAAGCAGTTGTACGCCCGGATTCAGGAGGACCGCAAGGACAATCCCGTATACCCCGAAATGCTCGGTTGGATCCTCATTCAGCGCAAAGACTACAAGGGTGCCCTACGGCAAGCGCGGGCCCTGGATAGGAAGCTTAGCGAGAATGGAGAACGGGTGTTCGACATCGGGACCCTGGCCTCGAATGCCAGCGACTACGAGACGGCCATCGCCGCCTTCGACTACATCGTGGAGAATAAGGCACCCGCCTCCCCCTATTACCTGGAGGCCAAGCGGGAAGGTCTGCTGACCCGCCGCCGGGCGATCACGAACGGTTACGCCTACACCGAAGACGATCTGCGAATTCTCGAAACCGCCTACCTGGAATTTCTGGGTCAGTTCGGTAACAACCCGGCCTCGGCCCGCATCGCGATCCAACTGGCGGAACTTGAAGCCCTTTACCTCAATGACCTCCCCAAAGCAACGGAGATTCTCCTTCGTATTGTCGAGCTCAACGGCGTGGAGGAAAACGTACGCGCCCGTGCCAAGATCGCCCTGGCAGACTACTACCTGATGCAGGGAGAAGTATGGGAGTCGACGCTGTTGTACAGTCAGGTTGACAAGCAATTTAAGGAGGATTTGTTGGGGCACGAAGCTCGCTTCCGCAACGCCCGCCTCAGCTACTTTCGGGGCGATTTCGAGTGGGCGCAGTCGCAGTTTGACGTGCTCAAAGCCTCTACCTCCCGCCTCATCGCCAATGATGCCCTCGACCTGTCGGTCTTCATAATGGATAATCTCGGTCTCGATACCAGTGCCGTTGCCCTACAGACCTACGCCGATGCCGAACTGCTTACGTTTCAGAACCGATTCGACGAAGCCTTCGCCACCCTGGATAAGTTAGTCGATGACTTTCCCGGTCATGATCTGGAGGATGATGTGGTTTACCTCCGCGGCCGCCTGTACCACAAACTCCGGAAGTACGATGAGGCTGCCGGGCAGTACCAAAAAGTCATCGACAACTACCCTAAGAGTATCCGCCTCGACAACGCCCTTTTCGCCCTGGCCGGGCTTTACGAAAATCAGCTCGACGACAAGGCCAAGGCACAACAGCTATACGAAACCCTTTTTATCGACTACAGCAACAGCATTTTGGCGGTGGAGGCCCGTAAAAAATACCGGGAGTTGAGGGGGGATCCGGTACAGTGAGGGGGTGAACGAGGAATGAAGGATTGAGGGGTGAGGGGCATTGACAAACTCAGTTCCATGCGTTAACTTTGGTAAAACGCCTCTACCATGAATACCTTCGGTCTGAACTCCCGCTTTTTTGCCGCCGGCATGGTACTTACCCTCCTGCTATCCATGCTGGCTTGGGGATTTCGGCAGGCACCCGAAGCGGCCAGGGAAACCCTACGCCAGGATACCAGGTACGGGCACGAAAGACGGGCAATGGAGATCTACTTCAACGGCAGCGGGCGGGAGTGTGGCGATATTTCCGTACAACGGCCCCGCCTGCCTCCAAAAGAAAAGTTGTCCCTACCGATCTATCCGGGATGCGAAGATGAAGCCGGCTACGAAGACCGGGTATTCTGTGGGATCAAGCGGTTCTCCACCTTCATCGAAACGAACAGAGTCCATCCCAAGGGTTCCGCCCGCGAGCAAGTAATCGTATCCTTCAAAATTAACAAGTCCACCGGATTGATGGAAGCGCTGCAGGTTCGCCGGTGCAAGGATCACCGCAACGGACAAGAAGCCCTGCGGGTACTTAATCTGCTCGTAGAACGAAAGGTGCGCTGGTCACCAGCCACTAAGCGTGGCGAACCCTTCGACATAGAACTGGGCATACCCGTAAGTTTCCACGGAGCACGCTGCGGAGAATAACGGTTCGCGGCGTCCCACCGCGGTCTCATGGTTCGTGGCGTCCCGCCGCGGTTGTCAGTGATTTATCTCGCACCAGAGGCCCCTCGACCTTTTTGGCGCGGCTCAAAATCCGCGAATAAATCTGCGCCCTCCGCGTAATCCGCGGTTGAACCTATCTCGGACCGAAGGCCCCTCAACCTGAAACGCCCATACTCAACCCGCAACGAAAACGAAAATTCGCTGTTTAACCGGCACGACCTACCCTTAATAAGCCACGTGCGTAAACTATTCGTTTTTCTGGCGTTCGCCCTTCTGGTGGCGTGCAATAAATACATGCCCCTTACGGAGGTGGAGCCCGTCAGCGATGCTCCCTGGAAATCGCAGGTCATCCCCGCTAGTCCTCAGCCGGAAGGAGGCGATCCGGTGGCCGGACTGGATTACCTCATCCACGGCGACTACATCGGCAGTGGCGTACCCATGGCCATAATGCGGAAGCAGGCACCGACAATGCCGCAGGACAGTCTGTATCCCCGCAATGCACTGAATGAAGGAATGCCCTACTTCATGACCGCTTTTCTGGCCCCCAACGGTGCGGAGACGGTCAATGGAAATTGCTTCACCTGCCATTCGGGAGAGGTGGACGGACAACTCGTACTGGGATTGGGAGATAGCTGGTCCGACTACGAAAAAAGCATGGTCGTGATGGGGCAGGGCATGCGCATCGGTATGGGCCTGAAGTACAAAAAGGAAGACCCCGAAGTGGCGGCATTCAAGGATTTCGGTCGCTACTTCAAGGTGATGGCACCGAAGATCAAAACCACGCAACCCGGTGCCAACCCGGCCTTTCGCCTGGCGGAAGCGTGCATGATGCACCGTGATCCCGAGGATCTTACCTACGTAGACGAGCCGCAGTACGAGATGTGGGACTACAACATCGCCACCGATACCCCGCCCCTCTGGAACGTCAAGAAGAAAAATGCGCTCTATTATAATGGCATCGGCCGGGGCAGCATGCCTAAATTGCTACTCCAGGCCAGCGTACTTGGCGTGCCGGACAGCACCCACAGCCGCAAATCGGTGGAAGCCTTTAAGGACGTGTATGCCTGGTTGCAGACTTTGGAACCCCCTGCCTACCCCGGTGAGGTGGATGAGGTAATGGCCAGGGAAGGTGAATTACTCTTCAACGACAAGTGCGCCGGTTGCCACGGTACTTACGGTGCGGAAGAAACCTATCCAAACAAGGTGATTCACCTCGACGTAGTAAAGACCGATCGCCTCTACGCTGATTACATCCGCCAATCGGGGATTGTCGAGTGGTACAACAAGAGCTGGTTTGCCACCAGTGAGCCGAAATCTTATTTCCAGCCAACGGATGGGTACGTGGCACCCCCACTAGACGGCATCTGGGCCTCCGCTCCCTACCTGCACAATGGGTCGGTACCCACGATCTATGAGCTGCTGGACAGCAAGAGCCGCCCCGACCGTTGGACGCGGAGTGGCGACACCAAAGCCTACGACCACGAAAGACTCGGTTGGCTGTATGATCCGGAACCGAAAAATAAGCAGTGGACCTTTGACACCACGGTACCGGGATACGGAAACGGCGGCCACACTTTCGGCGATAAACTGAGCGATCGGGAGCGGTGGGCGGTAGTGGAATATCTTAAAACCCTGTAAGCTCCCTCCCGAGCAACCTATCTTTAAGTGTCAGCGTTGCCTTGTACCAACCAAAAAACCTTTCCCCATGGAATCCAAACGACAACGGCAGGTCGCCGAACTCATTAAGCGCAACTTCAGCATCGTGCTCCAGCAGGAAGGATCGTACATCTACGGTGCTCAGCCCCTGGTCACGGTGATGGACGTACAGGTCAGCCCCGATCTGAGCGTAGGCAAAGTGTACCTCAGCATCTGGAATACCGACAACAAACAGGCCGTGATCCTGCAAATGGACGAGGAGCATTCCCGTCTGAAAAGTGCGCTGGCCCATCGCCTGAAGCGTCACCTCCGCCGCTTACCCGATCTCTCCTACTTTATGGACGAGACCCTCGATGAGATGAATAAGGTCGACACCATCTTCGAGCGCCTTTACTCCGACGATCAAATGCCCGAGGGCCAACAGGCCGGTAAGCGCGACGAATAAGTCTCACGCCATGCTCAGCAAACGCAACCTCAAGAACGTCATTAAATGGCCCCTCGGGCTGCTGGCACTAATGTGGGTTGTGTTTGTGATCGACTATTACCTCACCGGCGGCCTGCTGAGCGCCTACTATGGCCTCCACACGCGGGAGCTGGCCGGGGTGCCGGGAATCGTGCTATCCCCTTTTTTCCACGGCAGCTGGGGTCACCTGCTCAGTAACAGCGTGCCCTTCATTTCCCTGACGGGCCTGCTGGTGTTTTTCTACCCACGGCTATGGCCCCGCGTTCTGGCTTCCCTGTGGATCGGCACCGGGGCACTCGTTTGGGTGCTCGGACGGCACGTGACCCACATCGGTGCCAGTGGAGTGGTGTACGCGCTAGCAGCATTCCTCGCCTTTAGCGGCATCTTCCGGCGCGATTTTCGGGCGGTAGCGGTGTCGCTGCTTGTCCTGTTTTACTACGGCGGTATGATCGTCGGCATCCTTCCCGGTCAGGAGGGCGTAAGTTGGGAAAGTCACCTGCTCGGTCTGGTGATGGGCATTTTCGGCGCCTATGTCTATCGCTCGGAGCTGGAGGAGCACGAGGTCAAAGCCCGCCAGAAGAAGATCACCCGCGAAACCCGGAAGAAGGAACCCTTCCTAAAGGAGGACGCCTTCAATAAAACCAAGAAGGAGCGCGAAAACGAAGCCTTCTGGGAAAAACTAAAGGAACTCAGTGAGCGGGAGCGACTGAAACGGTAGGCGTCGGCCAAGACAAGTCGTCGGCCGACCGAGGCACGAGGCTCGTCCGCCGACTGGACGCGTGCTTGAAAAATCGTAACCTTCAATAATGGTCCTACCTCTAAATGGTCCTGCCCCTACTCGGCGGACGACTTGTAGTCGGCCGACGAGGGGGCAGTCGTCGGCCGACCGAGGTACGAGGCTCGTCCGCCGACTGAGGGAAATTCGGACACCCCGTTGGACGGTGTAGGCCCGGTGGATGGGTGAGGTAACGGCTCCTCAGGGACTTCTCTGCTCCTGCGCGCCGCCGCCCGCTTCCCTACTTTTCGATTCCGAGAACAGCCATGATGCGGTGGAAGATCTCCGTGTTCTCGAATACGCCGGTGAATGCGTGAGCGCCGGGGCCATAGGCGAATAGGGGGACCATCGTGCCTGAATGATCGACGCTCAGAAAATCGGCCCGCACTTCGCCTTCCGTGGAGCCGCCCGCAATGCCTAGTCCACCGGTTTCGTGGTCGGCGGTGACGATCACCAGGGTTTGGCCGTCGGTATCGGCAAATCGGAGGGCCTCGCCAATCGTACGGTCGAAATCGAGCATTTCGGTGACGATGGTCGAGATTTCGTTTGCGTGGCCGCCGTTGTCGATTTGGGCACCCTCGATCAGGAGGAAGAAGGGGCGTTCATCTGCACCCAGGACCGAAAGGGCTTTGGCTACGCTCCCGGGTAGGAAAGCACCGCGGCCGTCTGCCATTGCCGGCATTTTGTCGGTGCCGTTGAGAATGGCCACGGGATGGTCCAGGGTTTCGAACCGATCCAGCGAGGTAGGGGTAAAGCGGCCGCTAATGGCTTTTTCCAGCGATTGTCCGCCGGAGATGAAGAACGAGAGGTCGCTCCGGATTAGATCGCCAAGGATTTTTTCGGAATCGTCCCGTTCCGGCGTGTGGGCGTAAAAGGCGGCGGGGGTGGCCCCGGCAATCCCGTCGGTGGTGATGACGCCCGTCCGGTAATTGTGGGCGCTGAGCTGCTCGACGAGCGATAGCAACGGCCGACCGGCGGTGTCGACTCCGATGGCGCGATTGTTCGTCTTTACTCCCGTTGCCATGGCGGTGCCGGCCGCGGCCGAATCGGTAACGGGGTCATCGGCCGCTGCGGTACTCACCAGGCCGATGTGTTTGAGGCTGGTGAGTGACAGTTCTCCCCCGTTAGCCATGCGGGCCGCTGAAATTTGCGCCAGCCCGTTGCCGTCACCGATCATGAGGATGATGTTTCGGGGAGATGCGGAAGCGTCGATCTCGTATTGGGGAGCATAGGGTGCAAAGGGGGGACGCGCCGCGTAAGTATGTTGGTTTAGCTTGTTGAGAAAGGCCCGGGCCGCCGTGGGCTGGTCGGTGTTGATGTAATCTAGCCCAAGACGGGCAAAGCTCGCCCAGGCCGTTTTAGTGTCAGGAGTGGCCCAGAAGCGGAAGGGGGCGCCGGTGCTTTGGGCTAGCTGGATGACCGAATCCACGCGGGCCAGATCACGGGCGGTCATTCTGCCGTAGCCGTTCCAGACGGAGTAGCTGCGGAAGCTCTGACTGATCATGGCCACTTTGGCCAGGTCTACCCGGTCGAGATCATCCAGGTTCTGGTGATCGAAATAGATAAAGTCCGGGTAGTTGGGATAATCTTCCGGAGGTGGGCGGTTGCCGGAAATGATGAAGGTGACCTTACCGTCACGGGTCAGACTGGAGTATGCATTAATAGCGGCAATCACGCGATCCAGGGTAGCGTAGGCTTCGGTTTTAAGGTCGATGAGCAGCCGGACGGGGCGAAGTCTTTCCGTTTCCGTCAAGCGGTCGAGTTCTTCCAGGTAGGTATTGGAGAAGGTTCTGGTGGGGTCGATCTCTTGACGGGCGTGGGCGACGTACAGGGTGTCGTTTTGTAGCACCAGATCCACCTCGATCGAGGCGGCACCGCTGCTGTACGCAAGCCAGAAGGGCACTTCCTGGAGGTAGTCGTTGTGGGAGTGGACCCGGTATTCGGCCTGTGCGAGCAGGGGGGTGGTAGCCAGGAGGAGCAGGCCTGCGATCAGCCAGTGGTGGGTAAGTGTCATGAATATGCCGGTATCGCGCCTAAGGTAGCTAGTAGCCGGCGTTCTGGGACAGGTACCCCGGAGTGTTCGATGCGCCGTCGATGGCCGACTGCGGAATGGGGAACAGTCGATTCATGGGGTCGTTGTCGGTTTTTTCGGTCCAGGTGTCCTCGTACCGCCCGAAGCGGATCTGGTTCGTACGGCGCAGGCCCTCCCAGTAAAATTCGAACCCGAGTTCCCGGAAGAGGATATCCAGATCGACGGAGGCCAGGGCTTCCGGTACCGGTTCGCGGGCCGTACGCGACGTCCTGACGGTATTGACGTCCGCCAGGGCAGCCTCGGCGTTGCCCATTCGTAGTTGGGCCTCGGCCCGCATCAGGTACATTTCCGCCAGACGCATGAGTACGATGTCGATGCTGCTGAAGTTGTTGGCATTGGGGGAGGTGCGGCTGAACTGGTACTTCGAAACCCGGTATCCCTTGGAGTGCAGCCGGCCCTCGTTGGTGTAGTCGATCTGAAGTTCGTGGTTCACGTACCCCACGTCGCGGTCGGGGCCGTTGCCCTTGATCTGAATCACGGGATAGATGCGGTAGACGTTGTCGTTGCCGTCGCAGCGCAGGAACGCGCCGTTTTCGTCCTTCCGCGGCCCCCAAATGATGCCCCGGATAATGCCCCGGTCGAATTCGTATTCCTCCGGCGTCGTGCAGTAGTAATGGTCTTCGTCGTTGGCCGGCGACAGGCCGGTAAGATCACGCAGCTCGTCCGGAATTTTCTGGTTCTGCATGTAGAAGCGGGCGTCGGCTTCGGCCGGGTCCACCGAGTAAGCATCTTCCCAGGTCCGGTAAAAATCGGGCGTGATGGCCGGACCGTCGGTGCCGTCCGAGCTGGGGAATTCGGGGCGGCCCCACAGAGATCCCGCCAGCGACCAGTACGTCCAGCGACTGTGTTCCCGTTCCAGCACGCCGCGCTGGTCGAGGGCGAAGATCAGTTCCCTGTTGCTGTTGTTGTCGTCGTCGAACAGTTTGAAGTACTCCGGGGAGAGGTCGTACAGGCCGGAGTTGATGACGTTGGAGGTGTATTCGATCACCTTGCTCAGGTCCTCATCCTGAAAGTTTGGCGTACCGTAGGGGTCGCGGTACACGGCGGCGTTGAGGTGCAGGCGGGCCAGGAAGCCATAAACGGCGGTCTGCGTCATTCGACCCGATCCGAGGTCCGTATTGATCACATCGACCACGGAGAGAAACTCGCTCGCGATGTAGTCCACCGCATCCTGTCCGCGCAGAATTTCCGAGGTCTCGAGGGAAACTTCCTTTTTAAAGATCAGTCCCCAGCTGTCGAGCATGAGCATGTTGAGGTAGCCGCGCAGGGCGATCATTTCGTAGAGCGCGCTTTCGGCCTGGCTGTTGCCCACGTCGACCAGCGGGCGCAGGGTTTCGATGGCGGTGAGGGTGCGCGAGATGTTGCGGGTGAGCTCGTTCCAGGAGCTGCTGACCAGATCGTTGGTGGGGGTGATGTTGTGGCTGTGCACCGCGAGGAACTTGCCGCCGTCGAACCAGTCCGTGCCGCCCCGGTGGGGCAGGATCGCCTCGTCGGAGGCGATGAGCTGTAAGCCGTAGTAGTTGGTGTGTCGCCAGGTCCAGGAAACCTGCCCGTAGGCAGGGGCAATAGCACCGCTGATGGTTTCCGCCAGGCCGCTGCCGGTAAAGGATTCGTCCAGTACTTCTTCCTTCAGATCGGTGCACCCACTTAGTAGGCTCAGGAAAGCGATCAACAGGGTATATCGGAGGGTAGTCATGATGTTGCGCTTGGGGAAGTTAGAAAGTGACGTCAACGGAGAAGAGGAAGGTGCGGCCCCTCGGGTAGCTGAAGTAGTCGATGCCGAAGGTCTGGATGTCGCCGACGGAACTGCCGGTGTTGATCTCCGGATCGAAGCCGGAATAGTCAGTGAACAGCAGCAGGTTCTGCCCGGTGATGGACAGCCGAATGTTCCTTACGGCCTGCCCGATGCCGAGCCGGTCCAGATCAAAATTGTAGCCGAGGGTGGCGTTGTTAAGTCGGAGGAAGTCACCGTTTTCGAGGTAGCGGGTGGATACCCGGTTGGAGTTCGATACGTCCTCGTTGGGGTACTGTACCGCCAGGTCGGTGGTGTTGAGGGAGTTGGCCAGATTGCCTTTATTGAAGATGGACAGGGCCACGTGGTTAAATATCTTGTTACCTCCGACGCCGTTAAAATTGATGCCCAGGTCGAAATTGCGGTAGGCGAAGTCAAAGTTCATCGCGTAGATGTAGGTCGGCAGGGCCGTGCCCGCGGAGAAGCGGTCGTTGTCCAGAATCTCCCCGTCGCCGTTGAGGTCGGCGAATAGGTTTAGGCCATCCTCTCCTATGCCCAGGAAGTCCTGCACGAAAAAGGTGCCGATGGGCTCGCCGTTCAGGACGCCATTGACCGTAGCGCCGGTCTGTCCGGCCCCGATCACCGAACCGGTGGTGAGGATGCTGTAGGGGGAGTTGCGCACCTCGTTGCCGGTGATGGAGATGTTGCCACCGATCCCGAAGACGAAGTCCCGGGCCTCGTCGCTGCTGTAGTTCAGGGCCAGTTCTACCCCGGTATTCCGGATCTCCATATTCGGAATGTTGGTCCAGAACTTGTCGACGGGTTGGATGGGGTCGACCGGCGCGACTTCGAGCAGGATGTTCTCCGATACTTTATTGAAGACGTCGACATTGCCGGTCAGGCGGTAGTTGAACAACGCGAAGTCCAGCCCGACGTTGGCCTGGGTGGACACCTCCCACTGGATATCGGGATTGGCCAGGCGGGTATAGATGGAGCCGTACGGGTAGCCGCTGAGGTCGGTAGCATTCGGGTCGAGGGGGTAAGTGTCGTTGTTGCTGTTGCTTTCCGTGAAGCTGGCCTGGGTGATCTTCGCGGGAATCTCCTGGTTGCCCGTCTGCCCCCAACTGCCGCGCAGCTTCAGCATCGTGAGCACCTTGCTGGAGGCCAGGAAGTCTTCGTTGGTCAGGTTCCAGCCTATGGCGACGGAGGGGAAATAGCCGTATTTGTTGTTGGCCCCGAATTTGGAGGAGCCGTCCGCCCGCATGGTGAGGGTGATCAGGTACCTATCGTCGAAGCCATAATTGACCCGGCCGAAGAAGGATTGCAGTTCGTTGATCGTGGCGGAGGCGGACTGCCGCGTTGGCTCGCTCGCTGCGCCTACCTGATAGCGGGGCTCTACCCCGTTGTTCGGAAAACCGGCGGTGAAGAATCCCTTCCGGGCCACCTCAATCTGTTGGTAGGTATGTCCGGCCAGGAGGGACACGTCGTGAGCGCCCCGGTCCCAATCGTAGGTCAGGGTGTTTTCGGTCTGGGTATTGGTGTTCGTGGTATTGTACGAATCCAGGCTGCCCAGGTCGAAGTCGGCAATGCTGGGGTACGGCATGTACTGCACGTCGCGATTCGTGAGGGAGTAGTCCACGCCGATGCTGAAGCGGTAGGTGAGCCCGTCAACGATTTCGAGGGAGGGAGCGATGTTGGCCAGGATGCGGTTGTTCAGGGAGACATCGTCGTAGATGCGCTCCCGGACGAGGGGGTTGATGTTATCGCCGACCAGGTCGGGCAGGTCGCCGTCCGTCCCGCTCGGGAAGGTCGGGTTGAGCTGTAGCATATCCGTTACCACCGAATTGGAGTTGGGCCGGCGGTTGCTGAAGCGGGTGGCGGAAAAATTCAGGGCTACGTTCAGGCGATCATTCAGTGCTTTTTGGGTCATGTTCAATCGTCCGGAGTACCGCTGCAGGTCGTTGTTGCGCAGCAGCCCTTCCTGGTCTTCGGCGGAAAACGAAGCGAAGTAACTGCCGCTACCCGCACCGCCGCTCAGGGAGAGGTTGACGCGGTGGGTGTTGGCGGTACGGGTCAGGTCTTCCTGCCAGTTCGTATTCGCACCGCCGTCGTTGAGGATGCCGCCGATGGCCCGGATCTGGTTGCGGAATTCATCGGCGGAAAACACGTCGATCTGGTGGGCCAGGGAGGTCACCGCGGCGGAGGCCGAAACGTTGATCTGAGACTGTCCGGCCCGCCCCTTCTTCGTCGTGATCACGATCACCCCGTTGGCCGCCCGGGCGCCGTAGATCGCCGCGGCGGAAGCGTCCTTCAGGACGTCGATGCTTTCGATGTCGGCTGGGTTGATGAAGTTGAGCGGGTTGGTCGGTACGCCGTTGCCCGAGTTATCCAGCGCAAAGCCATCTACTACGAACAGGGGAGTGGTACCCGAACGCAGACTCCCCACCCCGCGGATGATGATGTCCTGGGCCGCCCCCGGCTCTCCGCTCGCCGCCGTGACGTTCACCCCCGCGACCTTGCCCTGCAACAGCTGGCCGGGGTTGACGACCACGCCCTTGTTGAAGTCCTTATCGTTGACGGAGGCGATGGATCCCGTTACGTCCGAGCGTTTGCTGGTTCCGTAGCCGACGACTACCACCTCATCAAGTTGGGTGGCATCCTCTTCCAGCACGATGTTCAACGGGCTGTCGCCCTCTACTTCGACTTCCTGCGCCTCCATCCCGATGTAGGTAAAGCGCAGCACGTCGCCAATTTGTGCCGGCAGACTGAAGCGACCGTCGACATCCGTTACGGTACCGGCGCCGGAGGTGGGTATGCTGACGGTTACGCCCGTAAGCGGTTGATTATCAAGATCGGTTACGGTACCGGTAACCGTGGTCTGCGCCTGAACGGACGCCAATGCACCAAAGAGAAGCGCATAGAGTAGGAGCTGGAGTTTCATGTGCGTGTATAGTGAGTTGCGCGGCCGCAATAATTCTGGTGATTAAACGGTAACAGGAAGGTATGAAAATAAAATCCAAGCGGCAGCACCGATTTATTGGGAATTTTATTGATAAATCCAAATTTTGTTCTAATCCTGATTGTTCATCCCGTGCCCCCACTCGGCGGATGACTTGTAGTCGGCCCACGAGATGTCGTCGGCCGACCGAGGCACGAGGCTCGTCCGCCGACTAGGTAGGTAATTTCAACGTTATCCTTGCCCCTACTCGGCGGACGACTTGTAGTCGGCCGGCGAGTAGGTCATCGGCCGACCGAGGCACGAGGCTCGTCCGCCGACTGGAGTAGGAATGTTCAATGTTTACCCTGCCCTACTCGGCGGACGACTTATAGTCGGCCGACGAGGGGGCAAACTTTCAGTAAAAAATGAAAGTACCCAGACAACTACCCTCCCCCTCGACCGTTTTCCCGGTATGAACACTGCCGAACTGCTGGAAAAGGGGCTCAACCGCGAATGGCTCACCGCCGAGGAAGGGGTATGGCTCCTGGAAAATGCCGCGACCGCCGAGCTGATGTACGTAGCCAACCGGCTGCGCTTCGAGTCGGTGCCGGAGCAGACCGTAACGTGGATCATCGACCGCAACAGCAATACGACCAACGTCTGTATCGCCAACTGTAAGTTCTGCAATTTCTACCGGCGGCCCGGTCACGAAGAGAGCTACATCACCAGCATCGAGGAGTACAAGCAGAAGATCGAAGAGACCTTTGCCTTCGGCGGCGAGCAGCTCCTGTTGCAGGGCGGCCACCACCCCGATCTGGGACTGAAATTCTACTGCGACCTGTTCAGTGAATTGAAATCGCTGTACCCCCAACTAAAATTACACGCCCTCGGCCCCCCGGAGATCGCCCACGTGGCCAAGCTGGAGGGTATGAGTCACTACGACGTTTTGAAGGCACTCAAGGAGTCCGGACTCGACAGCCTCCCCGGCGCCGGGGCGGAAATCCTAAGCGACCGGGTACGCCGCCTAATCTCCAAGGGTAAGTGTGGTGGAGAAGAATGGCTCGACGTTATGCGCGCTGCCCATAAGCTCGACATCACGACCTCGGCAACGATGATGTTCGGCCACATCGAGACGAACTGGGAGCGTATGGACCACCTCGTGCGCATGCGGCAGGTGCAGAGCGAAAAGCCGGCCGACGCCAAGGGTTTTTTGGCCTTCATCCCGTGGCCATTCCAGGATGAGGATACCATACTTAAAAAGATCAAACGTGCCCGCAATACGGTGACCGGCGATGAGTACATCCGCATGATCGCCCTCAGTCGCATCATGCTGCCCAACGTGACCAACATTCAGGCGAGCTGGCTGACGGTCGGCAAGCAGGTGGCGCAAATTTGTCTGCACGCCGGCGCGAACGACTTCGGCTCCATCATGATCGAGGAGAACGTAGTGAGCGCCGCCGGAGCCCGCTGGCGCTTTACGGCCGACGGCATTCAGGAAGCCATACGGGAAGCCGGCTTCCGTCCGCAGCTCCGTACCCAGCAGTACGAATACCGGGAACTGCCCCAGAACATCCGCCAGCAGGAGCTCAACCGGGCCGAGCTGATCGTGGACTAGTACTTTTGGGCCATGACCGGCACCCTTTACCTCATTCCCTCCACCCTCGGACCGGGGGCCATCGACACCATCCCCGAACGTACCCTGGCGATCACACGCCGGATCAAGCACTTCGTAGTCGAAACCGGAAAGGTGGCCCGTGCCTTCCTTAAAGAAGTAGAACTCGACCACCGCCTGCAGGAATGCACTTACTACGAGCTCAATAAGCGTACCCGCGACCATGAGTTACCGGCCTTTCTGGAAGCCGCGCTCGGGGGGCAAGATGTAGGCCTGCTCTCCGATGCCGGAGCGCCGGGGGTGGCCGACCCCGGGTCAAGACTGGTGCTGTTGGCCCACCGGACGGGCGTTCGGGTGGTTCCGCTGGCGGGGCCGTCCGCCATACTGCTGAGTTTAATGGCTGCCGGGTTGAACGGCCAGTCGTTTACCTTTCACGGCTACCTGAGTCCCAAACGCCCGCAACTCGCCAAAGACCTGCGCCGCCTCGAAGCCGACAGTCGCCGCAATAAGCAGACCCAGCTCTGGATCGAAGCACCCTACCGCAACCAGGCCACCATCGAAACCGCCGTGGAGGCACTTTCGTCAACAACCCTGTTTTCCGTCGCCGTGGACCTGACAACGGACACGGAGTGGATCCACACGGCACCCATTGCGGACTGGGGCGGGGACGCAGGAGCAGAGATTCAGAAACGGCCGGCCATGTTCCTGCTCCTTGCGCCAATGTAAAAGTCCTGCAAGGAAACCGGCGATTTTCGGGGGGAAAGCCATCCGCTACTAACCCGACATAACTACCCGGGCGGACACGGCGTTATCTTCATCATCCTTCGTCTTACCACGGTAAATTGTTTTCCCATGGCGTTACGCCTGACTCTGCTGTTCAGTCTGCTTTCCGTTACCCTGTTCGCCCAGTTTGCCAGTCCGATCTCCTGGACCTTCGAGCAACGGGCCCTGGGCGAGGACCGCTTCGAGCTGATCGCCACGGCAACTGCGGAAGACGGCTGGGCCATTTACAGTCAGCATACGGACGACGGTGGGCCCGTGCCGACCACCTTCTACTGGACGGAAGGCGACCACTACGAACGGATCGGCGAGGTAGAGGAATCCGGTCACCGCAAGGAGGGAATGGACGAGCTGTTCGGCGTAAACGTGATCAAGTACCTGAGCGACGAGCCGGCGATCTTCACCCAGACCGTCCGGGTGACTGATTACACGACGCCCATCACCGGTGAGGTGGAATTCATGTGCTGCGACGACGAGCAGTGCCTGCCGCCGACGACCGAGGAGTTTGCTTTTAGCCTGAGTCCGCCGGCACCTGCGGCCCCGCCCAAAGAAGCGACGGCTGTCCCTGTAGTGCCGGAAGAAGTAGCACCCGCCGCCGCCCCCACTGAAGTGAACGACCAACCGCAGGAGGAAGTGCTGGCCACCTACACCGCCGCTACGCCCGCGCCGACCGAGAACGAGCCGGTAGCCTGGGAACTGCGCGTCGAAACGCTGGAGGGAAGCCGTTACCGAATATCCATGACCGGCACCATGATCGACGACTGGACCGTGTACAGCACCACCGTCGACCCGGAGATCGGGCCCATCCCGACCGAACTGGTAATCGACGAGGGCAGCGGGGTGACGGCCATCGGGGAGGTCACCGAAACTTCCGCTACCCTCAAGAAAAAATACGATACAACCTGGGAGGCCGTGGTGAGTAAGATCGACGGAGGCAACGTCACGTATTCCCAGGTTGTGCAACTAGAAGGGGATGCAACGGTGAGTGGGTACCTGACCTACCAGACCTGCAACGACGAAATGTGTCTGCCGCCCCGCGACCTGCCCTTCACCTTCGATCCGGCGGCCGGAGTAGCTACGCTGGACGGAATTGGTGGAGAAGCAGTAACGGATAGTGAGGTATTCGCCGAATCGGGGACCGAAACGGAGGTATGCTTCAACACCGAACCGGCCGGAACGTGCAGCGAGGGGGAGGCCGTGACCCGGGGCAGAAGCCTCTGGGGGGTGTTCGGACTGGGGCTACTGGGCGGACTGTTCGCGCTGATCATGCCCTGCATCTTTCCGATGATCCCGCTGACGGTGAGCTTCTTTACGAAGAGCAGCGGCAGTCGGAGCCAGGGGGTGCAACGGGCGGCCCTCTACGGCTTCTTCATTTTCCTGATATACGTGCTGTTGAGTGTGCCCTTTCACCTAGTGGCGGGCATCGATCCCTCGATTTTGAACAGCATTGCCAGCAACGTCTGGCTGAATTTGGTCTTCTTTGCCGTTTTTCTGGTCTTTGCGGGGAGCTTTTTCGGCTTTTATGAGCTGGTGCTGCCGCAGAGTTGGAGCAATCGCGCCAGTCAGGCCGAGGGGACGGGGGGCGTAACGGGAATTTTCTTCATGGCGCTTACGCTCGCACTGGTCAGTTTTAGCTGTACCGGTCCGATCCTGGGTAGCCTGCTGGTAGAGGCGGTGAGTGATGGTGCTTGGCCCCTAACGGCCGGTATGGCCGGATTCGGGGTGGCACTCGGCTTGCCCTTCGCCCTCTTTGCGGCCTTCCCCGGCGTGATGAACAGCATGCCCAAGTCGGGTGGCTGGCTCAATAGCGTGAAGGTGGTGCTGGGCTTCGTGGAGGTGGCCCTGGCCTTCAAGTTCCTGAGCAACGCCGATCTGGTGGGCGACTGGAACCTGCTGCGCATCGAACCCTTTTTGATCGTATGGATGCTGTGTTCTTTCGGAATTGCGGCTTACCTCTTCGGCTGGATCAGCTTCCCGCACGACAGCAGCAAGCGAAAAGTGGGGCCCGTGGCTGCCATTATTGCCGTTGCCGGCGTACTGTTTACCGCTTACTTAGCCTTCGGGTTTACGACGAATAAAGAAACGGGCAGCTACCAATCTCTCAATCTGCTCAGTGGGATCGCACCGCCGGTGTGTTACAGTTACCTCAATCCCTGTGATTGTCCGCAGGGCATCACCTGTTTTAAGGACCTGGATGCGGGTCTGGCTTACGCGCGTAAGGTGAATAAGCCGGTGATGCTGGACTTCACCGGCTACACTTGCGTCAATTGCCGCAAGATGGAGGAGAACGTCTGGAGCGAGGACCGGATCAACGAGCTTCTGACGGAGGACTTCGTACTCATCAGCCTCTACGTCGACGACCGCAAGGAACTGCCCGAGGCGGAACACCGCGAGGTGGCGCGGCTGGACGGATCGGGGCGTACCCAGAAGATCGATCAGGTGGGGGAGAAGTGGCACTATTTTCAACAGCAGGTTTTCCAGCACGCTACCCAGCCGTACTATGCGCTGGTTTCTCCCGATGGGCAGTTGCTGAATCCGCCGGTCGCCTACACTCCCGACGTGGAGGATTACGAAACATTCCTGCGGTGCGGCTTGTCGACCTTCGAACAGCTTTCCAAATAGGACAGAATACCATTGCGCATGACTTATTTACGCGGCCTTACTTTGCTTGCTGCTCTGACATTGGTCTCCTGTGGGCACGACCACGAAAACGGCGTCGATCCGGAGCATGCTCCGCCCTACCTGCAGCACCATCCGGTCGATTCGGAATCGGGGTATTACCTGACCGACAGCCTGGGCTTTCCGGGCAACCACCCCTTCGATCCGGAAACGGGAGTGGTTTCTCCGGAGCCGGTGCGGACCTGGAAGTACGTCGATCAGTCCAACCGCCCCTTCGGCAGTGAGGACCTGCGGGGTAAGGTGTACGTAGCCGACTTCTTCTTTACTTCCTGCCCGACCATCTGTCCGAAGGTGGCCAGTCAGATGCTGCGGTTAGAGGAAGAATTCGGGGACGATCCTGATTTTCGCCTCGTTTCCTTTACCGTCGATCCGAAGCGCGACACCCCGGAGCGGATGACCGATTATGCCAATAAACTGGGCATTAAGGACATGGATCGCTGGCGCTTCATCTACGGCGACAAGTTCGAAATCTATGATCTGGATGAGGATTACCTGAGCATCGCCATGGAGAACGACGCCGCGCCGGGGGGATTCGATCACAGTGGGTATATCGTACTCGTGGATCGGGAGGGCTTCGTACGGGCCTACGCCAGCGGACTGGTGGAGGAAGAGGTCGATCACTTGATGGAGGACATCCGGCTGCTGCTGGATGAGAAGGCGCGCTAACTAGCCTGAATTCCGATCAGAGATTGCGGAGTTCACGCCAGAGGTTTTCCCGGGCGGGTGTTTCGTATTCCTGGCGGCCCAATTCAGTGTGGTAGATATGCGGCCGATCGAGCAGGTTAGTGAGGGTCTTGATCCGTCCGGTACGGAAGACGAAACCGGGAAACATCCAGAACTCTTTGCGAATGGCGTCGGCATAGCGGTCGTAGCTGATGGGATCGCGCGCCAGTACGGCCAGGTCCAGGTCGTTGAGCAGTGCTTCGTCGCCGTCGTCGTCGGGGGAAGGGCGGTGCTTTTTGGTCGACAAGATGAGCCGGCGACAGCGGTCGATGCGGCCCTCGCTGAGATTACCTTCCCGCCGGAGCATTTTGACCGCGGACTGGGCGCTGCGGGCTTCGTTGTCGGCCCTGGTTGGTTGGTACACGATGTCGTGGTAGATCAGTGCTACTCCAAAGATCAGTGGGTCCAAGGGAAGCGGGTCGGCGCCGGCCGCTGATTGGTGCCGTTTAAGGTGGGTCAGCATCTCATTGAGGTGGTCCAGGTTGTGGTATGGCCGACCCGCGTAGGCACGTCTGATGTTCTTCCAGTCGACCAACGAACTGGACAGTTGAGCCTGCACCTCGAAAAAATACGCTTCGATCACGGGGTACGATTTACCGGTGGTAGCGGGAAGGCGTACCTTTGCCGCCAGGGACCTAACTGAATAGACTGCCAGACGTCTGGTAGCGCACCAAAGTAAACATATGTCGGCCAAAATAGACGAAAGCTTACGTCAACGCATACTGCAATTTATCAACGAAGCCCTTGCCGAAGACGTCGGCCCCGGTGACTTCACCAGCGAGGCAACCATCCCCGTGAATAAGCGGGACACCGCCAGGCTTTTAGTCAAGGATGTCGGCATCCTGGCCGGAGTAGAGGTAGCCAAGATGATCTTCAGCGCAGTCGATCCCAGTATGGAGTTCGAACAGAAAATGGAGGACGGCGACCTGATGCACGTAGGCGACGAAGCCTTCTTCGTGACCTGCAACACGCGGGCCTTACTCCAGGCCGAACGCCTGGTACTCAACACCATGCAGCGCATGAGTGGCATCGCTACACTGGCCAATCGCTACTCCTTCGAAGTGGAAGATTTGCCGGTTAAGGTGCTCGACACGCGAAAAACAACGCCCAATCTGCGTTTCCTCGAGAAGTGGGCGGTGCGCCTGGGCGGAGCTTACAACTACCGCGACGGGCTCTACGATCGCATCATGATCAAAGACAACCACGTGGATGCGGCAGGTTCCCTCACGAAGGCCATTGAGGGCGTACAGTCTTTCTTCCGCGAGAACGCCATGCAACTTCCCATCACAGTGGAGGTCCGCAATCTGGTGGAACTGATGGAAGTGCTCGAGGTGGGCCAGATCGACCGCATTATGCTCGATAACTTCGAGATTCCCCTGCTCCGCGAAGCCGTAGCGCACATCGACGGCCGGTACGAGACGGAGGCCAGCGGCGGCATCACCCTCGATAGCATTCGGGAAGTCGGAGAAACCGGGGTAGACTTCATCTCTGTAGGCGCACTCACGCACTCGGCCGTTAGCCTGGATCTCAGCCTGAAGGTGGTATAGTAAAAAGACCAGCACTCACTCGCCCTGGGGGGGGGGGAGGAATGCCGGTCCCGACCTTTCCTGCTGTTCGTCTGGGTGAAGAAAACGCGCCTATGGTTTCTCTAAGCGGTAGACGGATCCGGGGTAAGGCGTCATTACGTTGCAAAAATGTCCTCCCTTCCGTATCCGGTTATGTGATTAAAGGATGAAAGGAAGGTGGGTGCCCAACTGCATTCAGAAGGGCAGGTCTTCGGCCGGGGTAACGGATGTTTTTTCCGACTTCTTCGTTGCCCGCCGCTTCGAGGTCTTCTTGGGTGCGGGCTCGGCTACCTCCATTTCGGCGGTTTCGTGATCGGCGTCGCTCGTGCTGCGCTCCTTTGCACTCAGGAAGGTGAATTCCTCGAGGATGATCTCGGCGCTGCTTCGCTGCTGCTCGTACTTGTCCGTCCACTTATTGTAACGAAGCATGCCGGTAAGAGCGATCTGAGTGCCCTTGGTGAGGTAGCGCTCGAGGGTATCAACCAACTTGCCGTATGCCTTGACGCGATGCCACTCGGTGCGGGTGACCTTCTCCCCTTCGCGGTTGCGGTAGCTGTCGTTGGTGGCCAGGCTGAATTCGATCACCCGGTTGCCGCTCGGCAGCGTCTTGGTGATGGGAAGCTGACCGACGTTACCGATGAGGGTTACACTGTTACGTACATTCATGATAAAAAGGATTGGTAATGGCTCGTGCCCCTTGTCGCATTAATAATGGACACAAGCATTGGTGATGAAATGTGCCGCCGGTCGATCGCTGATGAAGCAGTACACCATGCTTTCAATCGGTGACGATGCAAAGGTGAAGGCATCCCAATCCAGTAATCGTCATTTAAACGCATACTTGCGAGTATAAATGTATGTAAACGTATAAAAACGATTATGAATATTGTAAAATATTCATTCCCAGTTAGTTGTACGTTTTTTGAGTTTCAAGCATTTTTCAAGTTTTGTGACCATTTATCGAGTAACTTTCCAGAATCCTGGGCGGATCAGACCTATGCGCCGCCAAACATTTGGTGGATGGATACCGGTTTCTCATACATGAGCGATTTCCCCATTCACTCCGTCCTGTCGCGTTGCGCCGGGGCCGTCGCCGATAAGGCACCCGCCGCCATGTTCGGTCTGCGCGACGAAGGCTACGACAGCCTCTACGAGCAACTGGTGAGCAGCATCATCAGCGTCCGCACCTACGACGAGACGAGCACCGAAGTCAGCCGCAAGCTCTTCGCCCTGGCCCGTACGCCCGCAGATATGGTCCGCCTCGACCGGGAAACGCTCATCGAAACTATCAGCAAGTCCACCTTTGCCCCCGCCAAAGCGGATAACATCCTCGCCCTTAGCCGCAGCATCATCGAAAATTACGGAGGAGAAACCCCGGCCGACTACGACCAGCTCATCGCCTTCCGCGGCGTCGGACCCAAAGTCGCCAGCCTTGCCCTCGGCGTTGCCCTCAATTATCCGATCATCGCCGTCGACATTCACGTCCACCGCATCACCAACCGCTGGGGCTATGTCGCCACAAAAACACCCGACCAAACCCGCGACGCCCTCACCAAAATTTTGCCCGAAGACCTGTGGATAGAAATCAACCGCGTCCTCGTCCCCTTCGGCAAACACGTCTGCACCGGTACCCGTCCAAAATGCCAAAGCTGCCCGGTGGTTGATGACTGTGCGAGAGTGGGAGTGGGGTAGTCTTTTAGTTCGTTAGTCGTTTAGTGCGTTAGCGGGGCGAAATGACTAACCGACTAACAGACTACCGAACTAACCGACTAACTCACTTAATCACCACCTCCACCAAATACTCCTCCCCAAACTCCTCATTCAGTCGGGTGCGGATGCCTTCCCTTACCATCGTGAGCTGGTTGCGCAGGGGGGCATTGGTGACGTAGACGTAGAGTTTGCGGTTGCGGACCAGGAAGTCGCGGGTGTGCTGGGCTACGTGCTTGCCGAAGAATTTTTCCCAGACCATCTTCGTGCGGGCCTTGAAGTAGCCGGCCTCGTTGTGGTTGTTGCGAAGGAGGCGCATGAAGGCCATCTTCAGCTCCTGGGGCTCGGGTTTCTTTGGCGGGATTTTGTACATGGCGACTACTCTTCCTCTAGAAACCGTTTCCACTCCGCTTCGTTGCGTGCCACACCGTCGACTACCAAAAATCGCTGCCACTCCACCGCGGGATCATGACTGATGAGGGAGGTAATGCGCTCCGGATCGGTATCGGTGATGAAGAGCTGACCGAATGTGGAACCCATCACCAGGCCGAGCAACTGCTTGACCCGCTCGTGATCGAGCTTATCGAAGATGTCATCGAGCAGCAGGATCGGGGTACGATTAGTGCTGCGCTCAAGCAGGCGGTACTGAGCCAATTTCAGGGAAAGAACGAACGATTTCAACTGTCCCTGACTGGCAACCCGGCGCAGGGGATGCTCGTCCTGGGTGAACACCAGTTCGTCGCGGTGTATGCCCCCGGTGGTCCGTTGCAGGATGCGATCCTTTTCGGCGCGCTCGGCGAGTAGGGTTTCCCAGCCGGTATCCAGCAGTTGCGATTTATACTCCAGCCCCACTTCTTCCCGCCGTCCGCTGATGGTAGCGTACGCCTGGGTGAGCAATTCGGTGAACGGGTCCACGAATTCTTTTCGCTTCTCGAAGATGTACATCGCCGGTGCTTCCATTTGGGCATCGTACACACCGAGCAGTCCGGTATGGTCGGGGTGGCCTTCGAGTTCCTTCAGGCGGGCGTTGCGGTTGTCGAGCAGCCGGTTGTAGGTGATCAGGTGATTGAGGTACTGGGGATCGGTCTGGCTCAGGCTATTATCGAGCAATTTTCGACGGGTCGCACTGCCCTCGAGCACTAAATTAATGTCGTCGGGCGTCACGATCACCACCGGATATCTACCCACGTGCTCGCTGATGCGCGCGTAAGCGGTGCCGTTGCGCTCGATCACCTTCCGCTGGCGCTTCCGTAATTTGACCACGATGCGGTCTTCCCGCTCGTCGTCCAGTACAAACGTCCCACCGATCCTTGCCCCCCGGTCCCCGTGGCGGATGCTGTACTGATCCACGGTACTGCCGTACCCCTTGCTCATACAGAGGTAGTATATGGCCTCCAGCAGATTGGTCTTTCCCGCCCCGTTAAATCCCACGAAACAGTTCAACCGCGGCGAGAAGTCCAGGTGCTGACTTTCGTAGTTCTTGAACTGGGTGAGCTTGAGGTGGGAAAGGTGCAAGTAGATTTACAATTTACAAAGGACGATGTACAAAGTACCATTTTGCTCCGCACGGCAACGGCGCAACAGGAGGGCGGGTCCGCAGGTGCAAGGATAAGCATGGAAGAGCAAGCAATAAATCTGCGGTAAGCAAATTTCAAATTTCAAATATCCAATTTCAAATTTTGCTCCGCACGGCACACGCGTAACAGTAGGACGGGGCCGTAGGTGCAAGGAACGCACAGAGGAGCGGGCCAAAAATCCGCGTTAATCTGCGAAGCAATCTACTTTAGGCGCAGCCGATCTGCGGTAAACAAATTTTAAATTTCAAATGGCCAATTTCAAATTTTGCTCCGCACGCTACAGGAACCACAGTTAGACGGGGCCGCAGGTGCAATGAATACGGAGAAGAGCGGGCCAAAAATCCGCGTGAATCGTCGAAGCAATCTGCTTAGGCGCAGCCGATCTGCGGTAACAAATTTCAAATTTCAAATGGCCAATTTTAAATTTAGCTCCGCACGTCACACGCGTAACAGTAGGACGGGGCCGTAGGTGCAAGGAACGCACAGAGGAGCGGGCCAGAAATCCGCGTTAATCTGCGAAGCAATCTGCCCTAGGCGCAGCCGATCCGCGGTGGAAAATCTCAGAGACGAGCGCAGCGAGCATGTAACAGCGGTAGCTAAATGGTACATGGTAAATTTGAAATTGTAAATTTTCACACCGCCACATCATGCTCCCGCAACGCCGCATTCAAACTCGTTTTCTTGTCCGTGCTTTCCTTCCGCTTACCGATGATCAACGCGCAACTTACCTGGTAATCGCCGGCGGGAAACGACTTGGTATAGCTGCCGGGAATGACCACTGACCGCTCGGGCACCTCACCACGGTAGGTGACGGGTTCGGAGCCGGTAACGTCAATGATCCGTGTGCTCTGAGTCAGAACGACATTGGCTCCCAGAACCGCTTCTTTCCGTACGCGTACCCCTTCCACGATGATGGAACGGGAGCCAATGAAGCAGTTGTCTTCGATAATTGTGGGAGTGGCCTGCAGGGGTTCGAGGACGCCTCCGATACCGACGCCGCCGCTGAGGTGGACGTTGCGACCGATCTGCCCGCAACTGCCGACCGTGGCCCAGGTATCGACCATGGTGCCGCTACCGACCCAGGCACCGATGTTGACGTAGCTGGGCATCATGATGACTCCGCTCTCTAGGTAGGCTCCGTAACGGGCGATGGCGTGGGGTACCACTCGCACTCCCTGACTGGCGTAGTCCCGCTTCAGCTCCATCTTGTCGTGAAACTCGAAGGGGCCCACCTCCACGGTTTCCATTTTGCGAATGGGGAAGTAGAGGACGACGGCCTTCTTTACCCAATCATTGACCATCCACTCACCGTCCGGACCGGGTTCGGCTACCCTCAACCTGCCCTTGTCGAGCTCCTCGATGACGGAGTTGATGGCTTCCTGGGTGCTTGACTCCTGGAGCAGGTCGCGGTTGTCCCAGGCGGATTCTATGGATTTGCGGAGGTCTTGCATCTTTATACTGTTCTGGTGTAGCTGGTAAGCCCGCAAAGATGGGGAAAGTCGGGACAACGCGGGGAATTCCAAGCAGTGGCCTATCTTAAAGGAGCACACCTGAATGAATCCATTTCATGACTACCGCATACCGGACCTTGTTGGCAGTTTTACTCATTGGTCTGCTGCCGTGGTCGCTGACCGCCCAGGTAACCAGTGTCCCCGCCCTTCGTGATTCCGCCCGTAGGGTAAATTTGACGCAGGGGATTCAGTATTTGAATACAGCGGACTATGCACGGGCTGGGGAGTTGTTGACGACTGTTCCCTATGACGGAGCGGGCCGAATGATCGTAGATAGTCTCTCTGGCCTAGCCCTGCATAAACTGGGCGTATTGGCCTTTAGTGAGGCAGAGGATTCCCTATCTGCCCACTGGTTTCAGGAGGCCATTGGGGTGAGGGATAGCATCTATGCCGGTCCCCACAACGATCGCGCCCATTCGCGGGGTGGGCTGGCAGACCCCTTATCCTACCTGGGGCGGTTGGATGAAGCCATGGACGTAATCCGTGAAGCCGTTGCTATTTATGAATCCGTCGCGGACGTAGACAGCCTCAACTTGCTCCGAAGCCTCAATACCCTGAGTAATGTAGCCCAGCAGCGTAGAAACTTTCAGCTTGCACTGAGTGCCAGCTACCGGGCACTCACTTTGCTCGACGGAATGCACGGAATCTCCCCCGACGATGCGTTTTATACCTGCTATAATGCATCCATCGTACAGCTCCGGCTGGACAAGCTGAACCAAGCGCTCGTAAATGCCAGGCGTTCCCTGACGTACGCTTCCCTTACGAAGTACGACGAGGCCGCCAATACCGCCAGCGCATACAACCAACTGGCCATCACTCAACGGGAGCTCGGCGATGAAGAAGCGAGTTTTCATAGTCTGACGAAGGGTGTAGAAGTTCTCGTGGCCAGCAATCCGGAGTCCTACATTCTAGGCTACCTGTACCTTAACCTGGCAGAGTATCACGGGGGGAAGGGCAATGCCGCTAAGGGTGATGTATTCGACGGTCGGGCCCGGAAGGTTTTTGATGATTCCGGTATGCTGCGGGAATACGCCATCGTAGACAAGTACCCCCGGGCGCTCCACGCAATGGGGCGTAGCGAACAGGCCATCGCCCTGATTAACCAGAAACTCGGCTACCTGGGCACCTCGCCGGGCGATACGGTGGGGCGGTGGGCGATCAATCATCCCGGCGATATCGTGCCGATGATCGATCTGCTCTCGGCGCGGGCGGAATTCCTGACCGCCCTGAACAAAGGCAATGCGGCACTGAAGGATTACAATACGGTACTTTCACTGCAGGACCACCTCCGCTCACGGGTCAGCGACTTCGATAGCCGTAGTTATTTGAGTAAGAACCTCCGCCCCTTCTTCGATAATGCCATCGCGCTCCACTACCGAGCGTACTGCAATACCCAGGATACGGCGCACCTCTGGGAAGCTTTTGCTCTTAGCGAACGCGCCCGCTCCTACAGTCTGCTGGCCAACCTGCGCTCCGCCGGTCAACGAACAGTGGAGGAACAACGACTGAACGAGCGTATAGCTGCCCTGGAACGGCGGGTGGCGGAGGGGGAAACGGCGCAGCGCGACGTGCTTGCCGAAGCTCGGATTCAGTTGGACCTGCTGCGCGAAAGCAGCGAGTCCACTCCGCCACAGCCCTTTGTCCTGGATCGCGGAGTCCTTACCGAATACATAAAACGCAACGAGTGTACCCTGCTGGAATATCACCTGGGCAGCTCACTTGGCCTCGTGTTCGTCGTTACTCCCGACGGCCGGCTAAGTGTTTATCCCATTGAGGGGGCCGCGGACCTTAATGCGGAGATCAACCGGTGGCGGGAGAGTATTGCGGAGGGGGAGTACCGCCGCAAAAGCCTTCGGCCCGTTGCCGTACAGGATTCCCTCGACCGCCAATTTCTGGAGCAGGGGCTTAGGCTTACCCACCAATTGATACCGCCTCCCGTGCTCAATTCACTGCACCTGCGGCCCCGCCTGTGCATTGTGCCGGACGGTGGCCTTAATTACCTGCCGTTCGCGGCCTTACCGCTGGAAGCCGCCCCCCTACCGCTCGATTACCATACGGTGAAGTACCTGCAGGGCAAGACTGACGTGCACTACGCCTATAGTGCGGGCTTCGTGCTGGAAGTGGCGCAGCGCCCGGCGCGGACTTATGAAGAGGACCTGCTTGCTTTTGCTCCGACGTTTCGGCCGGGTCGGGGAACCCTACACCCCCTGGCCAACAACAAGGACGAGGTGAGCCAGATCGCCAAATTGGTGGCACGTACAACCGCTTTTTACGGCCGGGAAGCCAACCGCGACAACTTTCTGGCTTCGCTGGGGCGTGCCCGGATGCTGCACTTGTCGAGTCACGGGAGCGTTCATCCGGGCAACCCGAATCTGAGCTACGTGGCCTTTAGCCAACTGGGCGACAGCATCGACCGGGCGGAAATGCTCTACTTCAATGACCTGCGCAATTTGCCCCTGGACAATGAATTGACGGTACTCTCGGCCTGTGAAACTTCCCTGGGAGAACTGGCGGCCGGGGAAACGACGATGAGTTTTGCCAGTGCCCTGGCCAGTGCCGGAGCGCGTAGTACGCTCACTACCCTATGGGAGGTCGACGACCGGGCGACTAAGGGGCTGATCGTAGACTTTTACCGCCGATTGGTGAATGGAGAGGGGCGGGCTACCGCTCTAAACCACGCGCAGGCCGATCATCGCTCCTCGCCGGACTACGCCCACCCGTACTACTGGTCGGGGGTAGTGCTTTACGGTGATCCGGGACCCATTGTGCTGACCGACAGCTGGTCAGTGGGTGCAGTACCCGTGGTGGGATGGGGCATAGGTGGGGTACTGGCGTTGCTTGTTGCGGGCTTGTTACTGTTCAGGCTCCGGGGGGGCGATTATTCCGCCCGGCGGGACAGGCCGGACAGCTTGGTTGACAATCGTTCCCAGTGACCGGGGAAGAAAAAGGCACGGAGTAGCCTAACGGTACGTCCGTTCTCCGATTGTACCGTAATTGAGCGATCGTCCTGCTCCACGGCAGTAATGTCGAAAAGGGGAAATTCGACGGGGGAACGGAAGCCCGTTTTTGCCCGTAGGGTGAGGTTGTCAATTCGGATCCGGAACAGGTTGCGCACCGCGAATGCCAGGAATACGGGAAGCAGGAGGAGGGTCGACGGTCCGGGGTCCTGCCCCGTGAACAGGAGGTAGATCAGGTAGGTCGGCATGCCGACCACGCTGAGCAGGAGAATGAACAGTGAAGCATTGCGCATGGGGAAGAGCACCCCGGAGCGGAAGTCGCGCCACAGCAGCCAGAGCTCTATAGCCAAACTGGCGGTGACCAGTCCGGCGACGACCCAGGCGAGGCTGAATCCCCACTCCGGCATACGGCCGGGCAGGAAGCGGTAAGCGGCGATGACGAACATTACCAGCAGGATGCTTCCAACGTTGGCGATCAGTTGGTACGGCGGGGTTTTCATACCTCGCAGATGCGCAATCCTTCTTCCAGCGCTTTGATTTTGTCGTCGTAGGTGGGAATGAATTCCTGGGCTACGTAGCCGGTAAATCCGGTTTCGTGGATCGCCCGGATGATGGCCGGGTAGTTGAGTTCCTGGCTGTCGTTGATCTCGTGGCGGCCCGGTACTCCACCGGTGTGGTAGTGCCCGATGTAGGGGTGATATTTTTCGATGGTCGCGATGATGTCTCCCTCCATAATTTGCATATGGTAGATGTCGTAAAGCAGTTTGAAGCGGTCGGATCCGATCATTTCGGCCAGCGCGGCGCCCCACTGGGTACGGTCGCACATGTAGTCGGGGTGGTTGACCTTGCTGTTGAGCAGCTCCATCTGGAGGGTTACGCCGGCTTCTTCCGCGAGTTTCACCATGGGTTTTAGTCCGACGGCGCAGTTGATCATGCCGTCGTAATCGCTCATGCCGCGCCGGTTACCGCTCATCACGATCATGCTGGGGATGCCGTGATCGGCTGCGTCGCGAATGGCCTTGGTGTAGTTTGCCTGCAGGGTTTCGTGGTTGGCGGGATTGTTCCAGCCCTGGTCGATACTGAACTCCTTGAGGGTGCCCATGGCGCAGGTCATGCCGTGTGCTTTCAGGATGGGCCATTGATCGACGGTAGTAAGCTCGATACTTTTGAGGCCGACGTCGCCGCCGCGTTCACAGAGCTCTTCGAGGGTCATGCCATTGTAGCACCAGAAGCAAGCGCTGTGATTGGTGGTAGCGGTCCCGGCGGTGGTCCCAGCGACAGTATTAGTGGCGGCATCGGTAGCGGCGATGGCCCGCCCCATGGCGAGGGTACCAAGACCGAGGGCAGTATTCTTAAGGACTTTGCGGCGATTCATTAGGCTAAAATTGGATTGTAATGGATTGACAAGATAATGCAATTATCGGCGCTATAGGCAGGTCGGAGGACGGGCAGGTGGCAAAAAGAAGTGTGAGGCGTAACAAAATGGGGACTAAATTAGTAACGCACAATTGGTGTGGCGTATTAACAGTGCAGGGCGCGCTTCCGTGCGTAGCATCAGCCGGTACCTCGTTATCCTTTTTTTACACTTCCTATTTTCTGTCATACCTGCAGGTAAGCCGAAGCAACGTAGAACACTCAATTTAACGTTTACACACATGAAACCACCCAAGCACACTCTTCGCTGGATCGGCGCCGGTCTAGTTGCTGTCGGAATATGGCTCAAGCGACGCCAAAAGCAGGATTTACGGGCAAGCCCGTCCGTATTGCGGCCCAGTCATCCCGATAAACCCGAACCCGAATTGCTGCGCTTTGACCGCCTCCAGGATCGCGTGGTTTACTCCGAAGACGACCTGTCCGGACTTAAAGAAGACTGTAGTTCCGAAGGGAACTACCGGATCGCGCGACTGAAGGGCATAGCCGGAAATTCCTTTACCCTCCACGTGTACAACGGCTCTCCGGCCACGCTCCAGCTGCGGGTGTACGGGCGATCCGATGATGGAGTGAAGCCACTGACGGAATGTATTGAAATCCGGGAGGTGGTCAAGAAAGTGAAGGTAGACGGGGGCCTGCCGGGGGGTGGTGAGTACATCATCCGGTTCAGTCTGGCGGATAATCCCGAGGAAAAATTCGATCCGGCGGATTTCGTCGCCCTGGCCGTTTACGAGCGCGAGCCCCCGGCTCAGCCCGGCATCCGTTATCGGGCCCTAGGTAATCAGCCAACGGACGGCCCCCGAACGGTGCTATCCTTTAGCCACAATCGAAAGTCGTTCCAGCGCATCTTACTCAGCAGTTGCGAGGCAGACGGAGAATACCTGCGAAAATGGGCGGGCAGAACGGGGCTCGAGGAAGCGGAAGCGTATTTTGGTCCGCTGGGCAGTGTCGTTGTGCTCGGAATTCCTCCTGGTCTGGATCCCAATACGACCGGCGGTGCAGCGGCCCGGGTCCGACCGCAGAAGGATACGATCGACGCGACTGCCGAGCCCGATTACATCGTCAATGCAAGACACCCGGACGACCCTACTAATAGGGAAGGCGACGTGGATAAGTCCCCCACCGGACCCCGGGGAGACAGCGAACCGGTCTTTCGGCCGCACACGAAGTTTGATCGGGACCGGACGCCCATTGTTGTTTCCGTCGTCGATGGGGGGGTGGATTACTCGGTTCACAACCGCAATCACTGGGAGCCCAGCCGGTACGATCGGCCCCTGGAATCGGAATTTGTGAAGACCGGCGGATTAGGATACGACTTCATCGGTAAGGACAAGGAGCCCCAGGACGAAGCTCCCCACGGTACCTACGTGGCCGGTGCCATTATCGGTGGCTACCGTGCCGAGGCTCCCCTAAAGATGGTACACTTCAAGATCTTCGGCGAGGAGGCCATCTCTTCCTACTTCGGGGCCCTGGTGGGCATCTTTGAAGCGGCGACCGTAAAGAGTACCATTATTAACATGAGCTGGGGCATGTACGCCGAAAAGGCACCCCCGGCCCTTCAGTGTGCCCTGGAAGCGGCCGTGAAGCAAGGCTGCTACCTGGTCGCTTCCGCCGGTAACGACACGACCAACATCGACAAAACGCCCCAGTGGCCCGCCGGCTTCTCAACGGTTTCTACCTTCAAAAAGCACCTGATCACCACGGCAGCTTACCACTACGACGGCAAGCCCACCGCCGATGCCGTACGGCTCAGCAAATTTTCGAACTACGGTCCCCGGCGGGTTACGGTTGCCGCCTATGAGACCACCCGGGTTCCGGAATTCAACTCCGGAGATACCACTTTCCCACTGGGTACATCGATCTCGGCACCCATCGTGACGGCTAGGCTGGCTCAGTTCCTGGCGGACAATCCGGGGGCTACGCTGTCTGATTTCGCCGGGCTTTACGAGCGCGCGCCGTCGCTGAGTAGTTCGGTTGCCGGACAGGCCTACTTGCCGATGAATCAGGGCGAGACGGTGGGATGAGGAAAACGCGCGCGTAGGGCGGAGAAATTTATAATATCGGCCCGGATGTCGATGTCGACGTTTTACACGTTAGTACTTTGTCGTCCTACTGGCCGGACCGTATCTTCGTACAGCAAAAGGTTGGCGATGGACCGAACGTAGCCTTTTCGACACTATAATGTGGATGCCGGGCATTGACTCACTGTTGTTTATCAACCGGGGTAGCCGTACCAAACGCCCCATCTACTCCCACCAGCCTTGAATTCAGTAAAGTATTTACTTTGAAGTATAGAACGGATATTGATGGATTGCGCGCACTCGCGGTCGTTTCCGTCATTTTGTTTCACCTGGGGTTGCTCCCGAACGGTTACCTGGGGGTAGATGTGTTCTTCGTCATAAGCGGGTACCTGATCACCAGTATCGTTTATCACCAGAGTGAGAAGGGGAAGTTTTCCATCATTCACTTCTACGAGCGAAGAATTCGGAGGATAATCCCTCTCCTGCTGTTCATTACCGGCGTTGCATTGGTGCTCGGGCTCATCTACATGTTGCCCGACGATCTGGAGAACCTGAGCCAGGCTGTCGTCGCGTCGAATTTTTCGGCCAACAATATTCTGATGTACATCACTTCTTCGGACTACTGGGCCGTAAAGAATGAGTATAAGCCGCTGATGCACACCTGGAGTCTGGGCATTGAAGAGCAGTTTTATATGCTCTATCCCTTTCTGTTCTTTCTCTTCAAGGGAGAAAAAATCAGGTACGTTAAGGGAATCTTGATCGTCCTGACGCTGCTTTCCATGGTTGCCTTCCTGCTGCAGAGTAACGTGGCGGCAAGTTTCTACTTCATTCAGTACCGCTTCTTCGAGCTATCGATCGGTGGACTCGGGGCCATCCTGTTTACGAATACTACCATTAAACGGTACGGACAGGGCCGCGTGCTGCTTTACACCCTACTGGCACTGACCACGTTGATCATGTATGCCCCTATTCTGGAGAGCAACACCAGTAAGGTGCTGCTGACGACCATGCTCACGGTCGGTGTACTGATAACCGGCAAACAATACTTCGATCAGGATCGGGTGTACCAGGCGATCATGGCGAACCCTGTCGTCAGGTTCATTGGCAACATCAGTTTCAGCCTGTATATGTGGCACCAGCTCGTGTTTGCCTTCGCGCGGACAGCCTTCATCGAGGAGATCACCACCGGGTGGGCGGTAGCGCTGAGCCTGCTTACCTTAGTCCTGTCGGTTGCTACGTACTACGGTATTGAGAACCCCTTCCGCAAGCCACAGGTGATGAAAACCCGGACCGTACTGCTGGCGGTAGGAACCGCATTCGTAGTTACGACCGGTGCGGCATTTTACATTTATACCATTGGGGGGATCGTCAAGGATTATCCAGAACTGAACCTCTACCGTGCGGAGCTCGGTGACCGGCGCAACTTCTTCAGCGGATCGAGTAACATCCACATCGAGTACAACGAAAAGGTAAAGCGACTCGATCGAGGATTTTCCGATACCGGTAAGACCAAGGTGCTGGTGATCGGAAACAGCTTCGGCCGTGACGTCGCGAACGTACTGCTGGAGTCGGCGCTTGCCGATAAGCTGGAGGTAAGGTACTTCGAACTGAGCCGGGTTATGACCGATGATTCCCTGCGCATCCGCTTTGAGGAAGCCGATAGGGTGATACTGGGCGCCCAGGGCACCTTCGGCAAGGACTTTTTAGAATCTCTCGGCCAGGCGCATAATTTTACCGCGGACCGGAGCAAGGTCTGGGTGTTCGGAACGAAAGATTTCGGGTTCAGCAATGGAATTCACTATAACAACATCACTGACGAAACTAATTTTGTTACGTACCGTACCAAAATGAAGGCGCACGGACCGCGGCGCAACCGGGAGCTGCAGGAAGAGTGGGGCGACCGCTATATAGACATACTGGCCAAGCTGGCGAACGACGAGGGGGAGATCCTCGTATTTACGCCGGAAGGTAAGTTCATGAGTCAGGATACGGAGCACCTTACGAAGTCGGGCGCCGAATACATTGCCCGACTGTTCGAGCCCGAGCTCACCGAAATCCTTGGTACGGATCCGGAGACGAACCCTCAGTAAATCTGTGCAGGGCCTACCTACAGATTTTGCTTATTCAGCTCGCTGACAGCGTGGTCTACCGCCCGGGCGGTGAGGGCCATGTAGGTTAGGCTTGGATTAACGCAAGCGGCGCTGGTCATGGCCGCACCGTCAGTGACGTACAGGTTTTTACAGTTCCATACCTGGTTGTGTCGGTTTAGAACGCTCGTCTTCGGATCGCGACCCATGCGGGCGGCACCCATCTCGTGGATCGAGAAGCCGGGGTGAGCCTCTTCCCGAAAGATCTGAATATTCTTGGCGCCCGCCGCTTCCAGCATTTCGGCGGCGTAGGTGCCCATGTCTTCGCGCATTAGCGCCTCGTTCTCTCCGAAGCCGGCGTCCATGGTGAGGGTCGGCAGTCCGTCCTTGTCGAGCAGGTCGTAATTCAGCGTTACGCGGTTGTTGGGGTTGGAGAGGGATTCGCCGAAGCCGGTCATGCCGATGCTCCATCCTCCCGGTTCCAGGAGTCGTTGTTTGAGTTCCGGTCCGAGGGCCAGGTCGGCCTCCCGTACCAGGCGCCACCACCCATCGCGGCTTGCGCCGCCCTGGTAGCCGAAGCCGCGCAGGTAGTCGCGCTTTGACTCCTTCGTGCCGAGATTTACGAAGCGGGGAACGTAAAAGCCGTTGGGCTTGCGGCCTTTTTCAATTTGGTCGCGGTGGCCCTCGAACGATCCCGACGCACCGATGCGGTGGTGGTGGTCCATGACGTTGCGCCCGACCTGATCGTTGTCGTTCCCTAATCCGTTGGGTTGGGCATCGGACTTACTGGCGAGTAGGATAGCGGCGGTATTGAGGGTTGAGGCATTGAGAAAAACCACTCCACGACTGAAGTATTCGGTTTCTTCGCCCGTGTCGGAATGCTTTACCCTGACGCCGGTGGCGCGTCCGGCATCGGCGTTGTAGATCACCTCCCGTACGGCGGCGTGATTGAGCAGCGTCATGTTGCCGGTGGCTCGCGCTACCGGAATGGTGCTGGAGTTGCTTGCGAAGTAGCCTCCGTACGGACAGCCCCGGATGCACCGGTCGCGGTACTGGCATTTGCCCCGGGTGCCGAGGTGCACTTCCGGGTCGTAAGCGGTAAGGTGAGCGGCACGGCCGTGGGTGACCCGGCGTTCGGGATACTTCTGCTGCACCCGATCGCGGAACTGGGTTTCAATGCAGTTGAACGGCATGGCGGGGAGGAAGGGGCCGTCGGGCAACTGGGTCATGTTTTCGGAGCGGCCGCTTACGCCGACAAAGCGGCTCACTTTATCGTACCATGGCTCCAGATCGGCGTAGCGGATGGGCCAATCGATCGCGATTCCCTCCCGGGCGTTGGCCGTGAAGTCGAGATCGCTGAGCCGGTAACACTGGCGACCCCACATGAGGCTGCGCCCGCCGGTCTGGTATCCCCGAATCCAGTCGAAACGGCGCTTTTCGGTATAGGGGTACTCGTCGTCCTTAACGAAAAAATCTTTGCTGCTTTGCCGGAGCACGTAATCCTTACGGCCCAACTTCGCGTAGTGGGCCTCCCTTTCGTGGGCGGGTACCCGATCGTTGTAGGGGAGTTCCCAGGGGTCGAGGTTAGCGGTGGGGTAATCACCGTGTTCGACGGACCGGCCGCGTTCGAGTACAAGTGTTTTGAGTCCGGCGCGGCACAACTCCATGGCTGCCCATCCGCCGCTGATTCCGGTACCTACGACGATCGCGTCGTAAGTCTGCTTTTCTTTTCCTTTCACAAAATGCAATTTACTACCTGTCTTCCAGGTCCTCCGCCTTTAACTATCTTTGCGAGCAATATATTAACTCGCCGAATAAATATGAGCGACCAACGCGCAATACTGCTTCTGGCAGACGGAACCACTTACCACGGCAAAGCAGCAGGCAAGATCGGTACGACCATCGGAGAAATTTGCTTCAACACCGGCATGACGGGGTACCAGGAAATCTTCACCGACCCCAGCTATTTTGGCCAGCTCCTGGTTGCTACCAACGCTCACATCGGGAACTACGGCATCAGCGATTCGGAGATTGAATCGGACAGCGTCAAGATTGCCGGACTGATCTGTAAGAACTTTACGGTTCCCTACAGCCGCCAACAGGCACAATCCTCCATCCAGGAATACTTCGAAAAAGAGGGCGTAGTGGGCATCAGCGATGTCGACACCCGGGCCATCGTCCGCCACATTCGCGATAAGGGTGCCATGAACGCGATCATCTCCAGCGAAAATTTTGATCTGGAAGACCTGAAGCAACAACTGGGCGCGGCCCCCAATATGGAGGGACTTGAACTCAGCAGTCGGGTAACCACCAAGGAGGCTTACACCATGGGTGACCCCAACGCATCCATCAAAATAGCCGTACTCGATCTGGGAACCAAGAAGAACATTCTACGGAATTTCCTTAGTCGCGACTGCTACGTAAAGGTGTTCCCGGCCCGTGCCGGCATCGAGGAGATCAATGCCTTTGGCGCGGATGGACTCTTCATCAGCAACGGCCCCGGCGATCCGGGAGCCATGGACTATGCCGTCCACACGGCTCAGGCCATGCTGGCCGAGGACAAACCGATGTTCGGTATCTGCCTGGGCCACCAAATTCTGGCCCGCGCCGTCGGTATCCCCACCTACAAGATGCACAACGGCCACCGGGGCATCAATCATCCCGTGTTCAACCTGCTCACGGGTAAGAGCGAGATCACGAGCCAGAACCACGGGTTTGGCGTCAGCCCGGAAGAAATCGAAAAGAATCTCGATATCGTCGAGGTTACTCACCGAAACCTCAACGACGACACCATCGAGGGAATCAGAATTCTGGGCAAGCCCGCGTTCAGTGTGCAGTACCATCCGGAGGCCAGCCCCGGCCCCCACGACGCCGCTTATCTCTTCGACCAGTTCGTTGATTCGATCAAAGAAAGAATGAATGGGGGGGTGCGGGATTAAGCCGCTCACCACCTTCCTTTGCTGTTCCCGTCCGTAAACACCGGACCCGCGGCCCCGCCCGCAGTATATCTTAAGCAAAGACGCAATATCTTGCGTCCTCACAACCATCGACTATGAGTAGTATCCTTGACATCCGCGCCCGCCAAATTCTGGACAGCCGTGGCAACCCAACCGTAGAAGTAGAAGTGGTCACCGCCGAAGGAATCGTCGGCCGTGCCGCCGTCCCCAGTGGAGCGAGTACCGGTAAGTACGAAGCCGTGGAGCTGCGCGACGAAGACAAGGGCGTCTACCTGGGCAAGGGCGTGCAGAAGGCCATCAGCAACGTCGAGGAGAAAATTGCCGAAGAACTATTGGGGGTCGACGTGACCGACCAACGCTACATTGACGACGTGATGATCGAGCTCGACGGTACCCCGAACAAGAGCAAACTGGGCGCGAACGCGATCCTCGGAGTAAGCCTGGCCGCCGCAAAGGCCGCCGCGCTGGAACTCAACCAGCCCCTCTACCGCTACATCGGCGGCGTCAACGCCCACACCATGCCGGTGCCGATGATGAACATCCTCAACGGCGGTAGCCATGCGGACAACAGCATCGACTTTCAGGAATTTATGATTATGCCCCTGGGCGCCGACACCTTCAGCGAATCGCTGCGCATGGGCGTCGAGACCTTCCACCACCTCAAAAAGGTATTGCAGAGTAAGGGCTACAGCACCAATGTGGGTGACGAGGGAGGCTTCGCCCCCAACATCAAGAGCAACGAGGAGGCCATCGAGATCGTCCTACGTGCCATCGAAGCGGCCGGCTACAAGCCCGGTGAGGACATCATGATCGCCATGGATGCCGCGGCGTCCGAGTTCTACGACAGCAAGGAAGGTGTGTACCACTTCCACAAATCCGACGGTCGCAAGATCGAATCGGCCGCAATGGTTGACTATTGGAAGGGCTGGGTAGACAAGTACCCCATTTTCAGCATCGAAGACGGCCTCGACGAAGACGACTGGTCGGCCTGGGCAGCCCTCAATGCCAGCATCGGCGATCGCTGTCAGTTGGTTGGCGACGACCTGTTCGTAACCAACACCGAGCGCTTAGGCCGCGGCATCAAGGAAAAGAGTGCCAACAGCATCCTCATCAAGGTAAACCAGATCGGTTCCCTTACCGAGACCATCAACGCCGTCAGCATGGCCCAGTTGGCGGGTTACACCAGCGTGATGAGCCACCGCAGCGGAGAAACCGAGGATACCACCATTGCCGACCTGGCCGTAGCCCTCAATACCGGACAAATCAAAACCGGATCCGCCAGCCGCTCCGATCGGATCGCCAAGTACAACCAACTGATCCGCATCGAGGAAGAACTCGCCGAAACCGCCTACTTCCCCGGACGCCACCTACTCCGCTAACTTACTACCGTACTAAACTACTACCGTACTAAACTACTACCGTACTCCCACACTATCCCTATCTTCACCCGCATGTCCACCCGCAAAAAAACCAATCCCGTTACCGAGTTGTGGATGAAGGTGCCCGCTTATTTGCGGAATCGCTACTTCGTTACGCTCGTCTGCTTTACCGGATTGATGCTCTTTTTCGATCGTCACGACGTCGGTACCCAGTTTCGGCTGAACTCCACCGTCAACCGACTGGAAGCGGACCTGAAGCGGTACGACAGGCTTACGGCGGAAGCGGAGGCGGAAAAGCTGAACATGGAGCAGAATCGCGAGCGTTTTGCCCGGGAGAACTACTACATGCAGCAGGACGATGAGGACGTATTCATCATAGTAGATCAATAGGGCTTTTCCGGTATTTGGCGGAGCCTACAACCCACAATAGATAAGATGGCAGTTTTAGTCACTAAAGATTCCAACGTAATCGTACAGGGCATCACCGGTAAGGAGGGAAGCTTCCACGCCGAGCAGATGATCGAATACGGCACCAATGTCGTCGGCGGCGTTACCCCCGGTAAGGGAGGACAAACTCACCTCGACCGACCCGTATTCAACACCGTAGCGGAAGCCGTACAGCAGGCGGGCGCGGATGTCTCCGTCATCTTCGTTCCACCTCCCTTCGCTGCCGATGCGATCATGGAAGCCGCCGCTGCCGGAATTAAGGTGATCATCTGTATCACGGAAGGAATTCCGGTGCAGGACATGGTGAAGGTCCGCTCCTACATCAACGATTACGATACCCGCCTGATCGGCCCCAACTGCCCCGGTGTGATCACTCCCGGACAGGCCAAGTGCGGCATCATGCCCGGCTTCATTCACACTCCCGGCAAGATCGGTATCGTCAGCCGCTCCGGTACGCTGACCTACGAAGCCGTTGACCAGGTAACCAAGGCCGGTATGGGCCAGAGTACCTGCATCGGCGTCGGCGGTGATCCCATCATCGGAACCACCACGAAGGACGCGGTCGAACTGCTAATGAACGACCCGGATACCGAGGGCATCATCATGATCGGGGAAATCGGAGGCACGATGGAGGCTGATGCCGCCCGCTACATCAAGGAGCACGGTACCAAACCCGTCGTAGGCTTTATCGCCGGACAAACCGCCCCTAAAGGCCGCACCATGGGCCATGCCGGTGCCATCGTCGGTGGCCACGAAGATACCGCCGAAGCCAAGATGAAGATCATGGAGGAGTGCGGCATCCACGTAGTCAAGAGTCCCGCCGACATCGGCAGCACCATGGTCAAGGCCCTCAACTAGTACGATGCTGCCTCCGGCAGCGAAGTAAAAAGCTGCCTCCGGCAGCGTTAGTACAATGCGGTCTCTGACCGCGCAAGCAGAATGCTGCCTCCGGCAGCGACAAAAAAAGGGCGCCGAGATCATCTCGGCGCCCTTCGCATGTACGGTAAGTCCGGTTCTAGTACCAGTCCTTTCCCTCCAGTTCCGCGTACACCCGCTCAATCCCCTCCCGGAGCCCGATCGTGTGTTTCCAGCCCATGGCGTGGAGTTTATCCACGTTCATCAACTTACGCGGCGTACCGTCGGGTTTGCTGCGATCCTGAGTGATCTCCCCGTCGTAGCCGACCACCTCCTTGATGGTCCGGGCCAGGTCGAGAATGCTCAGGTCCTCTCCCGTTCCTACGTTGACGAAGCCGTAATCGCTGAACTCGTGCATCAGGTACACGCAGGCAGCGGCCAGGTCGTCGGAGTGGAGAAACTCCCGTTTTGGTGATCCGGTGCCCCACATTACGACTTCCGGACTACCCTCCTTCTTCGCTTCGTGAATCTTGCGAATCAGTGCCGGGAGCACGTGGCTGGTTTCCAGGTCGTAGTTGTCGTTCGGACCGTACAGATTGGTTGGCATCACCGAGATGAAATCGCAGCCGTACTGCGCCCGGTAGGCGTCGCACAGTTTGATGCCGGTGATCTTTGCGATCGCGTAGGGTTCGTTGGTCGGTTCCAGGGGGCCGGTAAGCAGGGCATCCTCCGTTAGCGGCTGGGGAGCCAGCTTGGGATAGATGCACGAAGAGCCAAGGAACTGTAGTTTCTTCACTTCATTCACCCGGGCGGCTTCGATTACGTTGGCCTCGATCATGAGGTTGTCGTAAAGGAACTGGCCCCGGTAAACGTTGTTGGCCATGATCCCCCCCACCTTGGCGGCGGCGAGGAATACATATTCGGGTCGTTCGGTGGCAAAGAACTCGTTCACTGCGCGTTGATCGCGCAGGTCAAGCTCCCGACTCGTACGGGTAATCAGGTTGTCGTAGCCGTCGGCGCGGAGTTTGCGGACAATGGCTGAGCCTACCATGCCACGGTGACCCGCGACGTAGATCTTGCTAGTTGGTTTCATGAATGGAGTCTTTATCGACTAGCTGACGACGGGCTGGCGGCCAATACTGTCGTAGTGGAAACCCGCTTCCTGCATTCTCTCCAGGTCGTAAAGGTTACGTCCGTCAAAAATGATTGGTTGCTTGAGCAGGGATTTCATCCGGTCAAAATCGGGGGTACGGAATACGCTCCACTCCGTAACGATGGCCAGAGCGTCGGCACCGTCGAGGGCTTCGTACTGGTCTTCGCAGAAGGTAACTTTTTCGCCGTAGATCTTACGTACGTGCTCGGTCGCTTCGGGGTCGAATGCCCGCACCTGCGCTCCCGCCTCCAGGAGCCGGTCGATGGTGTAGAGGGCTGGTGCTTCACGAATGTCGTCGGTGTTTGGCTTAAAGGCCAGTCCCCACAGGGCAATGGTCTTGCCCTTCAGTTCCTCGCCGAAGTGAGCCTCGAGCTTATCGGCAATGCGGAAGCGCTGCTTGGTATTGACGCCCATCACGGCGTTGAGGATACGGAAGTCGTAGTCGTGCTGTCCGGCTGTATGGGCGAGTGCCTGTACGTCTTTGGGGAAGCAAGAGCCGCCGTAGCCTACGCCGGGGAAGAGGAATCGTTTACCGATACGGGAATCGCTGCCCATGCCCTTGCGTACGGCATCGACATCGGCGCCGGCCTTCTCACAGAGGTTAGCGATCTCGTTCATGAACGAAATGCGGGTGGCCAGGTAGGAATTTGCGGCGTACTTGGTCATTTCGGCACTGCGCAGGTCCATAAAAATGATGGGGTTGCCGCTGCGTACGAAGGGTTCGTAGAGGCGCCGCATCTTGTCTTCCGCCTTCTTGCTGTCGGTACCGATGACCACGCGGTCGGGCTTGAGGAAGTCATCGACCGCCACGCCTTCCCGGAGGAATTCAGGGTTAGAAACTACGTCGAAGAGGCTTTCGTCCAAGTTTTCCACGAGGGCGGCGTGTACCTTTTCGGCTGTGCCTACGGGTACGGTACTTTTGTCGATGACAATAGTGTACTTTGTGATCAGCTTAGAGAGGTCTTTTGCTACACCCAGGATGTAGCGCAGGTCGGCCGAACCGTCCTCACCGGGAGGGGTAGGGAGGGCCAGGAAAATAATGTCGGAAGCATCTACCGCTTCCTTCAGATCGGTCGTGAATTTGAGGCGACCCTGACGTTGGTTGCGCTCAAAGAGCACCTCCAGGTCGGGTTCGTAAATGGGCACGTGGCCCTGCTTCATTTTTTCTACTTTGTCCGCGTCGATGTCGACACAGATCACTTCGTTGCCGGTTTCGGCAAAACACGTTCCGGTCACGAGTCCTACGTATCCGGTTCCAACTACTGCAATTTTCATAGTGTGGTAAGGTTTTGTAAAGGGGTTAAGTGGGCGGGGACGCAGGAGCAGCGTACTCATAAAAAGCCGTGCGCAGGGGCCCTACCTAAAATGGTTAATTGGTTTGGTTGTTAATTCTTTTTTGCATCGGCCCGGGCAACCGCGTCGCGGAAGTAAGGGAGGGTACGGCGCAGTCCTTCCTCGCGGCTGATCTTCGGCGACCAGTCCAGGATTTCGCGCGCCCGGGTGATATCGGGCTGGCGCACTTTGGGATCGTCGACCGGCAACGGACGGCGGTCGAGGTGAGCATCCGGGTTTCCTACCAGCTCGAGGATCTCCTCCGCGAATTGCATAATGGTCGTCTCGTCCTGGTTGCCGATATTAACCGGCTGGGCGTAGTCGCTCATCAGTAGGCGGTAGATTCCTTCCACCAGGTCATCGACGTAGCAGAAGGAACGCGTCTGGCTGCCGTCGCCAAAAACCGTAAGGCCCTGCCCACGAATGGCCTGACTGAAGAAGGCGGGCAGTACGCGACCGTCGTTTAGTCGCATACGTGGGCCGTAGGTATTGAAGATGCGGACGATGCGCGTTTCCAGATTGTGGAAGGTGTGGTAGGCCATGGTCATGGCTTCCTGGAAGCGCTTAGCTTCGTCGTACACTCCGCGCGGACCCACGGGGTTTACGTTACCCCAGTAATTCTCCTGTTGGGGGTGCTCCAGGGGGTCTCCGTAGACCTCACTCGTGGAAGCGATCAACATCCGGGCGTTTTTGGCCTTCGCCAGACCCAGAAGGTTGTGGGTGCCGAGGCTACCAACTTTCAGGGTCTGAATCGGCATCTTCAAGTAGTCGATAGGACTGGCCGGACTGGCGAAGTGCAGGATGTAGTCCAATTCACCGGGTACGTGGACAAACTTGCTCACGTCGTGGTAGTAGAATTCAAATTCCTTTCGGGGCATCAGATGGGCGATGTTGTCCATCGATCCGGTGATCAGGTTATCCATTCCGATAACGTGAAACCCTTCGGCGATAAAGCGATCGGACAGGTGGGAACCCAAAAAGCCGGCCGCGCCGGTGATCAAGACTTTTTTCATAGGAGCTGGGGTTGAAAATAGTAAGGGGGCGGAAAAGGAAAACCAGGGAGGTCTACGACCCCCCTGGTAACCACAAAATCATCGAGTGTGTTATTGGCTAAAGTACCGTTTTGTACCGTACGGCAACCTAGTTGAACTGCACTTCACGGGTAAGTGCGGCGCCAGAATCAGTTGCTAGTCGAAGTACGTAAGTGCCGGAGGGCAGACGACTGGGTCGGGTGAAGAGCTTATGGTCGGCCTTGCCCTCGACACCAATCTCATTGGCAAGGACCAGGCGGCCGCGGCCGTCGAAGAGGGAGTAGCGAAGGCGATTGCTGCCCGGGCTGTCCACGGAGATCGAAATCTCCTTGCCGTCTCCACTCTGGAAGGGTTGACCGATGGTCCATCCGTCTTCCGTACTGGTATCGTCGGTGTTGACTACATCGTCCTCGTTACACTTATTGGTTAGCGGCAGGTACTTGAACCCGTCGTGGAGTAAGTTCTTGACCTGGGAGGTGCGTACGTTGAACCAGTCGACAAGGATCGATCCGTATACGTCCCGGAAGTCAAACTGCATGGAGACCCCGTCGCCCTGGGAGATGTCGCCGTTTAGATCGACGTTATCCCCACTCACCTGGGATTGAATACAGCTTCCGAAGAGGAACATCGGCGCGGCGGAACCGTGGTCGGTACCGAAACTCGCGTTGGGACGAATACGGCGGCCGAACTCGCTGAAGGTCAGGCCAAGTACGCGCTCGTCCAGCCCCTGAGCTTTCAGGTCGTTCTGGAAATCGCCGATGGCCCGGCTTACGTCGCTCAGAAGTTGAGCGTGAGTACCCATGTGGGTGTTGTTCTCGACAACCTGCGAGGCGTGTAGGTCGAAACCATCCATATAGACGGTGTACACCTTCGAGCGAAGGCCTCCGCTGATCATTCGGGCAACCTTTTTGAGTTGCTCTGCCAGGGGGTTGCTCGAGTTTTTGGGCCAAAGCGATTCGTCGCGGTAGCGGTACGTTACCGCATTGCGACCACGGTCGGCCGCATCCTTGATTACGTCGTTGTAGCTATTCGTCTGGCGAATGGTCGTACGAATGAACGCCAACTCCTCGCCGTACTTGTCGTCCGGGCTCATGCCGTTCATCATGGCAAGCGTCCGGGTGTTGTTCGGATCGAGGACCGTCTGACTAAAGTTGATCTTCGTACCCTCACAGGTTGGGTGAGCCACGTCGCCGATCGAGACTGCGGGCGGATGGGGCTCGGCACTACTCGGGTAGCCTGCGGGGTAACCAGCGTACTGCGTTTCGAGGTAGCGGCCCATCCAACCGGAGGTCAGGAATTCGTCGGCCGCGGAACCCGATGTGTAAATGTCGGTGGAACGGAAGTGACTCCGGTTCTGGTTGGGGTATCCGACGCTCTGAACGATGCCGAGTCGGCCGTCCGAGAAGAGGTTCTTCATGTCCTTCATCTCGGGGTGAAGGCCTAGGGTATCGGTGAGTTTGAGGACTCTTTTCTCCTCGATGGCTACACTACGCCGGACATTAAGTAGGTCGTCGTAGCGGTCGATCGGAATGACGGTATTGAGTCCGTCGTTGCCACCGAAGAGGTGGATGATCACCAGGATGCGATCGGACTCAGGCTCGATGAGTGAGGTGAAGCGGGAACTGTTGGCTCTGACACCGGTGATGGGAACTAGTGCAGGAATACTAAAGGCTGCCGCCGTTTGCAGGAAATTTCTACGTTTCATGGGAGTGAGGAGTTACTGTAGTTGAAATTCGGCGAAGCCAAACATTACTTTGAAAAAATCGCGAAGACGGTCGTCTACGGGGCGGGAATACGTGTCCACACCGGGATTTTGGATGTACTTGGTTACTAGCCAGTTCCAATCGCTGACGGCCGCTCCCCTTAGGAGCATGTTCCTCAACTTGCTTGTCTGCGCACTCGTAATCGGGCGGGGAAGAAAAACAAGTACCGTCTCTTCGACCACCTTGTCAACGTTGTGGGGGTCGGAGAGTGATCTGACGTACGAATAGTAATCCAGATCAATCCGGTCTCCTTTGATGTGGTAATCCTCGTCCAGGATGTTGTCCAATGCGATCCTATCGCGTGACTGCATCAGTGCAGGACTCAACCAGTGGCGGTAGTACTGCGGAGCATCGTAGTAGGCTTTCCAGCCCGAGATGCTGGGCGGTTCCAGGAATTCGAGCTGCAGTTCCGTGCAGTAGTTGGCGTACTGGTTGCCAAGTTCGTACCGTCGCTGGAGATTCAGGGTTTTGGTTTCGTGCCAAAACTCACCGAAGGGGCGCACCATACTGCAAATGAAGTCGTGCGGATTCTTGATGACTGCACCCCGGATACTTTGCCCGTAAAAGTGCTGCGAAGAAAGCAACTGACGCAGTACGGGCTTGACTTCGAAGTTATTGGCAATAAGCGTATCCGCCAGGGGGTAGATTACGTGGGCGAGCACGTCGTCGTCGATATCGTAGTACACGAAGTACCGATAGAGTCGCTTACAGAAGTTGAGGGCTGCGGCTTTGGAACTGAGCAGGATGTCGATGACCTGCTTGTATTCGTTGGCTCCACCGTTGCGAATCACTTTGTTGCCGAACCGATGGCTCAACTGCTTGTCGCCGGTATCGTGGGCAGCGCTGTCGAAGTAGCTTTCTACGGGAATATCGTAGTCACTGTAGAGGAAGTCTTTGTTGCGCCATCCGGTGAAGGCACGGGCCAGTGCGGCGACATCCTGCTCCGTGAAGGTGGTGTAATCTCCTTCACCCGCCAGTTCTCCTTTACCTACCGTAAAGAGCTCCATTACTTCGCGGGCGAAGTTTTCGTTGGGATTCTTCTTGTGGTTGGTGTGACCATCGAGGCAGAAAAGCATCCGGGGTTCCACAGCAATGCGCTGCAGCATAGTCCGGAAGTTGCCAACCGCTAGCTCCTGGTACAACCGGAGTTCCTTGTACATCGCGCGGTGATCGGTCAGGGGACCTGAGATGGCGAAGTAGTTCAGCCAGAAGAAGCACATTCTTTCCTGAATGTTGGTCTGGTCGACCCGCATCATGTTGTTGTAGTACCACCCCTTGAGGGACATGCCACGGTACTGGTTGGACCCCTTGTAGCTGGCGTTTATCCAGGTTTGGCCGAGCTGGACGTATTCGTCGTAGTCGTTCCGGTACTTAACCGGGGGGTCTGGAATGGGGGCTGACTTTAGAAGCAGATCCAGCGTAGCACTAAGGCCGGCTTGCTGGGCGGTTTTAATCTCTTTTAAGGAGGGACCTAAAACGGTGCGGCGGAGAAGGTGAGCAGCTTTTTCGAGATCCCAAGCCCCAGTATAGGGTGAGATCGGAGAAGCAGCAGTTGGCTGCTGTGTGGACTGTTTAGACAAATCTTCGGTATTTAACGTAAAACAATCAGGTGATGCCCCCGCGACTTACGTCGTTGGAACTAATCTTGAGAGCTTTGCAAATTGGAATACCGTTAGAAGGCGTGTCATACCCAGGATTTCTCCCGGCGGCCCAAAATTACAAGGACCGTGTCTAAAAACCAAATCGTTAATCAAGTTGCGAAACAAGCCCTCACTATAATCCGATGATAACATCGGAGGAAATAAAGCGAAACGGGCTGAATTTGATCGCTATTGCTAGAACAACCGCGAGTAATCGGCTGTCGGAAGTATTAACCTCCCAACCACGAAAGATATTTTGCAAGTGACAAAAATTTTCACGGTTGGGAGGTCAAGTGCTCGCTATTCGTACTGGTTTCTCACCTCAAAGCCCTCGCGCTTTAACAACTGGTCGCGACGGAAAAGGGTCACGTCGGCCCGCACCATCTCGGAACACATTGCCGCCAGATCGTAAGTATGCTTCCAGTTAAGCTTCTCCTGCGCCTTGGCCGGGTTGCCAAGCAGGAGCTCAACTTCCGTAGGCCGGAAGTAACGGGGATCGACCGAGACGACCGTAGTTCCTACCGCAAGTGGGAAGTCGTCGTTGTGGATTTCGGAGATGATGCCCACCTCATCGGCGCCCTCGCCCCGGAACTCTAACTCGACTCCTACTTCCTTAAAGGACATGCGGACAAAATCGCGAACGCGGGTCGTGATGCCCGTCGCCAAGACAAAGTCATCGGGTTCATCGTGCTGGAGGATGCGCCACATTCCCTCGACGTAGTCCTTTGCGTGGCCCCAGTCACGTTGTGCGTCCAGGTTACCCAGGAACAATTGATCCTGCAGGCCGAGCGAGATCTTGGCAACGGCGCGGGTGATCTTGCGGGTTACGAAGGTCTCTCCGCGAAGGGGGCTTTCGTGATTGAACAGGATGCCGTTGCTGGCGAACATACCGTATGCTTCCCGGTAGTTGACCGTGATCCAGTAGGCGTAAAGTTTCGCTACGGCGTAGGGCGAACGCGGATAGAAAGGAGTGGTCTCCGACTGGGGAACCTCCTGAACCAGACCGTACAGCTCAGAAGTGGATGCCTGATAGAACTTTGTTTTTTCCGTCAGCCCTAACAACCGGATGGCTTCCAGTAAGCGGGTCGTACCGATGCCATCGGCGTCGGCGGCGTATTCCGGCATGTCGAAGCTCACCTTCACGTGGCTCATGGCTGCTAGGTTGTAAATCTCGTCGGGTTGTACTTCCTGAACAATGCGAACGAGGTTCGTGGAGTCCGTTAGGTCTCCGTAGTGGAGAATCAGGTTGCGTTCCGATACGTGGGGGTCCTGGTAGAGGTGATCTATGCGATCGGTGTTGAACTGCGATGCGCGGCGTTTGATCCCGTGAACTTCGTAGCCTTTACCCAGCAGCAGCTCGGTTAGATAGGCGCCGTCCTGTCCGGTGACACCGGTTATAATGGCCTTTTTTGACATGGTCTATGGTTTTATTGGGTGCATTTAAAAAGAAGGGGGGCAGGGGAGTCGGTAAAAGTACCATCTCCCCCACCCCCTCATGAGTTAAACCGGTGTGTAAATTTATTCCTATAGCGCGTTTTCTTCACCCTTGAGGGCATTATACACGGTCATCAGTACGCAGCGGATGTCCATCAACAGACTCCAGTTCTCTAGGTACCATACATCGTATTCGACCCGCTTTTCCATCTTCCACACCTCATCGGTAGGACTCCGGTAGCCGTTAATTTGCGCCAGTCCGGTCACGCCGGGCTTCACTTTGTGGCGGATCATGAAGGTGTCGATGATGCGGGAATACTCTTCGGTGTGCTTCACCATGTGCGGGCGGGGACCGACGACGGACATTTGACCCAGGAACACGTTGATGAACTGAGGAAACTCATCCAGACTGGTCCTACGCAGGAAGGCTCCTACCTTAGTGATGCGATCGTCGCCGCGGGTCGCTTGCTTCTCGTCGGCGCGTTCGTTAAGGCGCATCGAGCGGAACTTCCACATCCGGAACACATTGTTGCGGTAGCCCGTACGCTCCTGGCGGAAGAAGATTGGTCCCGGGTCTTCCCGGTAGATGGCGATGGCCACGATGGGCATCAGGATTGGAAAAATGAACAGGATCACCAGCGTGCTGACGACAATGTCAAAGGCGCGCTTAAAGAACTTATTACGGAGCGCGGTGAGGGGTTCCTCCTTCAGGGTAAGCATGGACAAGTCACCGAGTTGTTGGCACTTGTAGGTCCGAGGGAAGAGGGTCGTCTCACGGGGTGCGACCTCCACATCGATGAACTGCGCCTCGCAGATACGCATGATCTCCCGCTCCTCCTTTAGGGACAGGTCGCTGTGGAAGAAGATTAGCTTATCGATGTTTGGTCGACTTAGCAGGTAAGACTTCAGTTCATCGTACTGGCCAATATTGGATACGTTAGCGTGGGGAGTATTGCCGAAACGGCCCACGAACTCCGCGCTTCCGGGGAAACAATAATCGAAGGCCTTGAAGAGCTGTTGGAGGTTTTCCGCCTTTCCGCCCACGATCACGTAGCGAAACTTTTCAAACGGGCTTTCCTCCCGTAGGCGGTGGAACACCCGGCCGGTGGATACCAGGATCAGGGCCAGGCCGTGTGCGAGCAGGATGAAGGGGGTATACGGTGCTTCCCTCAGTACGTTATAATAAAATAGAGAGGTGAAGGACAGCAGGAAGATCAAAAGTTTGAAGACTTTAGATAGTTGCTGTTCCATCCTTACCCGCTCGTACCAGCGGTATGCGTTGAAGTACACGCAGAGCCAGCCCCAGGCGATGTTGACAAAAACCACCAGCGCCAGGTTGCGCCCGTTGATTACGCTGTCGTAATCGAAAACTCCGTAGGTGATTATGCTCGCAAGAAAAAAGGAGAGATTGATAAGGATGAAGTCCGTAGCAATAAGATCATAGCGGTGCGGGGTCGCCCGCAGCACCCTCGTGTGGGACGCCGTGTTTAACTGGGATGAGATTTCCATGAAGTGTGTTGTTTAGTGTCTAGTGTCAGAATCCGTCTAAAGCCTAATAAGATATTCTCTTTATCTAAATTTTTCGCAGCAAATGCATGCGCACCACGACAATCCGCCGCGCGCTGCCCGCTCAGTATTTCTCTGATGCCCTTTTCTAGAGCGTTTATGTCTTCAGGTTCAATGGTTGTTCCAAGGTGGTGTTCCGACACGACATCGTGAAGGGTGGTACCGGCCTCCGCCGTTACGAGTGCATGTCCACCAACGGCCAGAATGTTCGTTAGTTTGGAGGGCATGACCAGGTCAGCAGCGGCTTTTTTCTGTAATACGAGATGGACATCCGCCGCGGCAAGTGAGGCTGCCAGCCGTTTTAACGGCTGAAGTGGCTTGAAGACGACATTATCCAGATTCATTTCCTCGGCCATCGCCATAAGGCGAGACTTTGCTCCGCCCTCCCCTATAATGAGAAAGGTCAGATTCGGAATGTCGCGGAGTCGCTCAGCAACGAATAAAACATCTTCTAATCCTTGCTTTTCCCCCAGGTTGCCTGCGTACAGGACGATGCGATCGTGGTCAGTAAAACCCCAATCGCTCCTGGCGGATGCTTCGCGCGATACTGGGTATACGAGATTTTGGTCCACCCAGTTCGGAAAGAGAACGATATTTTCTCGATTTACCCCTTTTTTAACAATTTTCCGGACCATTCCGGTGCTGATGGTCGAGATGGCAGTTACTTGCCGCAGCAGCCACCGTTCGGCTCGTTCGAGCAGTTGCAGCAGTCCTTCCTGGCGAATCATCTCCAAATCGCGTGCCGCATCCACCTGCAGGTCCTGGATGTGATTGATCACCGGGGTGCCGTGAATCCACTTGTGGGGCAAGGCTACGAAACCGAGGTGAAAGGGCGGGCTGATGCACAGGATCAGGTCGTACGTCCGGAAATAACGCGGAAGCCAGTACCAGAGCGAGCTCACGACAAAACTAACCTCATGGAGGATGCGCCGCACGCCGGTGACTTCGGTCGGCACGTACAGTGGACACCGTAGCACACGGACCCCGTCGATCGTTTCTTGGCGATATCCTCCCCGGTATTCTTCCTTGACCTTCCACTGGGGGTAGTAAGGAGGAGCGGTGATTACTTCCACCTCATCCCCGATGCTGGCAAAGTGCGCTGCCATCTCCCCGGTATATTTACCGATACCGGTAAGTTCCGGGGCATAATTTATGCCGTAGATTAAAATTCTCACAGTAGTAGGGCCGACGATTATTGCCGGCTTTTAGGTTTCGTCTTAGATTCGCTGGGGCGTGGGGGTTGATTGGTTGGGTATAAACTTCATGGTGCTTGTCTTACTTGATCTAAGTCATTTGACTCTGATCCGGTAGATTCACCTTCGGATTGGATTCGGTCTTTTATAACCCGCGCGGGCGATCCCATACAGATCTTTCCCGGTGGGAGGTCTTTAAAAACGGAGGATCTGGCACCCACCAAGGTGCCTCGGCCTATGGTAACCCCCGGAGCAATGTACACATCGGTGGCTATCCAACATTCTGCCTCTACATATATAGGGCAACTGTAAATAGCAAATTCGGGGCTTTCCGCGTCATGGCTACCGGTGCAAAGATAGCTTTTTTGTGAAACTACTGCGTCATGGCCGATCGTAATGTTGCCCAAACTGTAAAGCACCACGTCATCGCCGATCCAAGCGTGGTCGCCAATGGAGACTTTCCAGGGGAACTGGGTACGTACCGAAGGGCGAATTACCACACCTTCCCCCACCGCGGCTCCGAAGCGTCGGAGCAGCCACCGGCGCCAGCCGTACATGAACTGGGGCGAGGGGCGGAACAGGAGCGATTCGGTGATCCACCACAGTTGAACGACCCAGGCGGGCCTTCCCCGGAAGCCTTCCGGCATACTGAATTTACTCAGGTCCTGGATGCGGCGGGACATTCTACGCAACGGTTGCCGGCTCACGGTTGAGAAAGAGGTTTACGTCGAGGTCGTACTTATCCCTGACTACTTCCTCCAGCGGGCGGTGCTTCATTTCCTGCTTGATCTCGAAAATCGTGGAATCAACGAGGAAGCGGAACCAGAAACCCTGCAGAAAGTGAAAGATGAGTCCCTCCTTGCCGTCCAGAAAGCCCAACTTGATGATGTACCGGTGAAACAGGTACATGAAGCTGCGCAGAAAAAGGGGCGATCGTTGGAATACGCGACTCTTCAGCCACCGTTTACGCTCGATGGGATTGCCCATCAGCCGGGCATTTACCTCCCCTGTGTCGCTCTCCGCCAGGATGGACTCAACCGCCTCGAAGACGGCCCAGCGGGCGTGGGAAACGGTAAAGTCGCGCAGGCTGCTCATTACACCGTCCTCGAGATCGGCATCCTTGCTGGCCTTGGCGGTCTCGCCGTCCACCACAAAGTGCTGATCGTAGACCTTGTTTTCACAGTGACCCAGGTGCCGCCGGTAGAGGCGAAGGTGATAAATGGGGTGGTAGCCGCCGTACTTGATCCAGCGGTCCATGAAAATGGCCCGGCGGGCAAACATGTACCCGTCAACCTCCCGCTGGTCGGGGTCGAAAGATTCGTTGATCCATTTGGCCATACCGGGGGTTAACCGCTCACCGGCGTCGAGGTGAAGGACCCACTCGCCGGGGTTGGGTAGGTTGGCCTGTGCCCAGTTGCGCTGCGCGGCGTAATTCTTGAACACGTGCTGCACGTAGGGGATGCCCCGCTGTTCCAAAATATCGAGGGTCCGATCTTTGGAAAAGGAGTCAACTACGAAAACGGGTGCCTGCACGGTCGCCAGCGAATCGAGACAGCGCTCGATGTTTGCCTCTTCGTTGTAGGTGAGGATGACGATGGTAAGCTGTTTCATGATAGCATCTTTTGGTAAGCTGCTTCCCATTCGCCTACGTTGGCGTGGATACTGAACTTCTCCCGGGCGAGCCGCAGAGCATTCTTGTTTAGTTCCTTCATTTGGGGAGGGGAGAGGGTGTGAATATGGTCAATGATACGGGTCAGGCTGTCCGGGTCGTTGTCGATCCAGTAGCCCGCATTGTGTTCTTCGAGTACTTGCCAGGGGGTGCCGGTAGAGGCCACCGCCGGAGTGCCCTGCGCTAATCCTTCCATCACTACGATACCGAAGTTCTCCGTGTGGGACGGCATAAAGGTAAACCACGCGGCAGCCAGTAATTCTTCCTTCTGGCGCCCGTCTCGGTGTCCGAGAAAGCGGATCTTATTGGTCAGACCGAGATCTTCTACCTGTTTGACCAGGCCGTAGCCGTATTCGTTGTAGTAGTCTCCGACGATCTTCAGGGTAAACTCACCCTTCAGGAAGGTTTCCGAATTTGCCAATCCGGTGATCAGGTTCTCAACGGCCTTTTTGGGGTCGATGCGGCCAATGTATAGAAAGTATTTTTCCTTGGTCGTGACGATGGGTTCCGGCAATTCCATGTAGTTCGGGATCTGAATGATCTTGGATTCAGTCCCAAAATTGTCTCTAATGTACTGGGTTTCTGCATCACAGGTCGAATGAAACCAGAGGAGGTCCTTACTGACCAGGTAGTTGATCAGTTGAATCACCGCCGCCTTCTTTCGGCGGGAACGCAGGAGCATGGGCGGATCCAAATCGCCACGCGAAGACCAGATCATCGGCTTGCCGAAAAACCAGGTGTTCAGCGTCGCCATGACCAAGGAGGCCGGGTAGCTGATCATCGAAAGGTGAAGAATGTCGGCCTTGCGAATTTTGCCCAACGCCCGGGCAACCAACCCCAGGGGCAAATAATGGAGTGGGGTGCGGGTATAGACCACCAACCCGTAGTCGGTGTCGAGCCATCTTCCCCTGGGCATGGGCAGTGACTGCCCGAAGTCGGTGGTGGAGATGATGGCCTTATGCCCGCGCCGGGTCAGCGCCTTGGTAATCCAGTATACGGTATTGTCAGGACCGCCCGTCTGGGCTGGGTAAAAGCTTCCCGCGGGGAAGAGAATAGTAAGTTTATCTTTCACAGTAAGCTGGAGTATAGAGCAAGGTATTGATTGGCAATCGACCCGATGTGATAGTTGTCGGCATTGGCCCGCCCCCTTTGAATAAGATTTTGACGGTACGTCTTGTCCTGGATAATTTGAGTGATACCGCGCCGGATGTCCGTTGGATCATAAGGATCTACCAGAACGGCACCGTCTTCGCCGGCAACTTCCCGGTGGGGGGAAAGGTCGCTGGTGACTACGGCCCGGCCGGTCATTTGTGCTTCGAGGATCGGAAGACCAAACCCCTCGTAGGTTGAAACGAAAACCAGTAGATCACAGTCTACGTAACGCTGTCTAACTTCCTCATCGCTTAGTCCGGTGGCCCAGTGCGCATCGATCCCGAAGTCATCCAGTACCTGGAGATCGGTGGGATCGGGCTGACCCACGATCTCCAGCCGGCAGGGCAAACCGTGGAGGGCTTCCGCAAGCCGCGCGATGTTCTTATTTTTCTTCACCCCGATCTGTAGGATGGTAGGGTACTCCGCACGGAAGTCGGCCGGATGGTGGGTGAAGGCGGGATCGACGAAATTGGGGATCACCCGCAGCTTGTTCGGGTCGCAGCTGGTCAGTTCGAGAAGTTCCTGGCGGGTCTTTTCACTGATCACGGTTACGGCGGATGCCCGCCGAATGGGCCACTCGAAGATCAGCCAACGGTAAAACCAGTACCGCGGATGCCACTTGGCGTACCGCAGTAGCGGATTGCAGTCGTGGATGGTGATCACGGTCGGCCCGGAAAGGTTGAAAACAACGGAATTGACATCACCGGTAACGTGCCAAATGCTTTGCTGTTCTGAACTGCTCTGCTCCTGCGCGCCCGCCCACGCCAGGTTCTGCCGGACGTTGGGAAGCGTATTGTTGTAAACGGGAAGTTCGAGTTGTTGCACCCGAAGGCCCTTACGGACAAACTCCGGGCTGAGCTGCTCGAACAGTCTCTCAATGCTAAAGGCCGTGGGGTACCGCTTGCGAAATACCAACTTGAGGGTATAGTTTGGCTCAGGCATCTTGGTTTTCGGTGTAGGGGTCGTTGATCGCGGCAACGATCAGGGATGCCGTCAGTATTCCAAAGCCCAGAATGGTGGGTGGTCCCCACTGGCCGTAAACGATCTGAACCAGGCCGAAACTGAGCAGGATCCAGGGAAGGGCGTCGCTGTTCGTCAGCAGGGTGGCGAGGCTCTTGAGCATCAGGTGGATGGCCAAAACTACCCGGGTACCGATGGCGATAATGCCGATAAAGGGGCCGAATTCACCCATGACCCGCTGCCACTCGTTTTCCCCCACCAGAAACACCAACTCTCCGCTGATCAGTTTGCTGCCCACGTTGGTGCCCATGCCCATCCCGAACCCCCATAATCCCTCGCGGGTAGAGTTATTGATGGCGCCCAGGTTGCCGCCCAGGAAGCGGGTCATTAGGGTCCCCTCGATGCTGCCGCCCTCCGATTTAGCTGCCAGGGTAAACCGCGTCAGTAGCACGTCGATACTGGTCTGGAAGAAGGGAAACTGATACATGATCAGCAACGCGGGGGGAAGGACGAGTAAAAAGATGACGATGCGACCGAAAGAACGGCCGCTCCTGAAGGAGGCGATGAGTAGAAAGGCTATCGTAATTCCCAGCTGGAATACGTAGCCGCGGCTGAGGGACAACGGAATCGCCAGCAATACGCCTGCCGTTGCCACCAACAACAGGAGGCTCGAAATTTCATGTTTGCGGCTGATCCAGAAGTAAGCGACGAAACTGGCCGCCAGGTCGAAGAACAGCGTTACGCCGATGGTGAACGAAAAGGTGCCGGGTGGGCGGAAGTACCCCATTGCGCCGCTGAACCCCGCACCCTCCATATCGCCACCTACGCCCCGATTTACCCAGGCCGACTGGGGACTGTAGAACTGAATCCCGATCAGGATCACCATGGGGATCACCAGCCAGAGAATAAAGCGCCCGACCTGGAGTACGTCGTCGCGGGTCAGGACCTGACCGAGTACGAAGATCAGGGGAAAATGCAGGGCGGTAATTCGGGCACCGAAGATGTCGACCATCAGGTTTTGGTGTCCTACCGCGAGCGCCAGAAAGAAAGCTACGATCGTAAACGCGAAGGATACGAGCGTGTAGGGATTGAGTACCCGGAAACGGCTCGCGGCGGCTTGCAACAGAATGAGCAAAGCCACCGGATCACGTGCGATGAGCAGGGGAGTCGCCAGCCCGGGTAAGAACCACTTTCTCAACGCTCCCTCGAAAATGAGCAGGAGCACGTACAACCAGAACAACTGCTTGATGGTCCGGGCTGCCCCGTGATCATACGTCTGGGTTGAGGGCAAGCTCATCGTGCGGGAGAGGGAGGGAGACGCCATCAATCCACAGGATTTAACTGTAGGTGTTGCTGTAGACCGCGGACCACTGCATTACCGTACGCTTCCCAGGTGTAGCGGGCGGCGTGCCGCCGGGCGGCCTCCCCCATGCGGGGAATTTCGGTGCGATTTTGCACGAACCACTCTATGCTTTTGGCAATTGCTTCGGGTGACCGAATGGGCACCAAAAAGCCGGTCTCATCCGGGATGACCAGGTCCGCCCCCCCGGTGTTAGGGGTGATGATGATGGGTAGCCCCTGGCTCATCGCTTCCTGCATGACCAGGGCCCTCCCCTCTACGATGGAGGGCAAACAGAACACGTCGCAACTGCCCATGAGCTTGAGGACTTCACTGTGGGGACGCGTGCGCTCGTAGGTGAAGCCGGCGTACTGTGAGCGGTAAAATTCGAGCGGTTGGCGGAGCCCTCCGAGAACAACCAGCTCTACTGCCGAAGTATCGAGCAGTTTCATTGCGGCAAACAAATCCGCGAGTCCCTTGCGCTGGGTAAGGGATCCCGCAAACAGTACCCGCAGCGGGCGGTCGGTAGGTTTGGCGGGGACGGGACCGCTGACGGCAGGCACGAGTGGTGAGCCGAACGGGGCGACGATGCGGTGCTTGTCGGCCGCCCAGTCGGGCAGGGAGTCCATTACGAAGGATCCGGGCCCGATGACCGCGTCCGCCAGTTCCAGTTCCCTGGTCTTACGTTCCAGTTTTTCGTCGCTGTCGCCGGTGCCGCCGCCCATGGTCGGGCTCCACGCGGGGTAGCGCTCGGCTTCTTCGGAGACCAACCGTCCTTTGGTGTCCCAGTACGCGATGGGAAGATCGTAGTAGCACCTGAGGCCACGTTCCTTTGCGGCGGTAAAGGTAGCCAGGGCTCCGTCTTCGTAGGCGTACACCCCGCGGACAGTGGGGTGATCGTCAAGGTGGCGTGCCACCCGGGTATCGAGGGCCTGGTAGACCTTATCGACCGAAAACACCCCCTTTTCGTGGGCGGTGAGTGCGGGCAGACCGGCCTTGCCCGCAAACATGCGGCCCAATTCGACCGGGGGGTACTGATGGGTCAAAGCCTGCAGGTGGGAAGGATAGGCGCGGCGGCCGAAGTCGCCCATACCGGGAAGCTTGCCTGCCTTGTCCCAAAAATTACCGGGAAAAGTGGCGATGGAAGTATAGAAGGCTTCCAGTGATTCGCTGCGGTACAGACTTTCGGCGATCGCACGAAGATTTGCGTTTCCGGTAGGGTGGGAGAGAATGATCATTGGGGGCGTGAGAATGCGGAAAATTCGGTTGGCTGGTGGCTGGGTGCTAGCCCTAAGTCTGCGGTAAAGCGGCGGGCAACACCCTGTACCGAAATGGTGGTGGTGTCAAGCACGGCGGCAGCTTCCGTGGCGGCGCGGAGCGCAGGAGCAGAGAAGGTCTGCAGAACAGCTGCGGTCAGTTCCGGGGAGAAGAAGCTCGGGCTGCGTTCCGTCTTCCAGGGGGCAGCTACCGGAACGCCGTGACTCAAAAATGCCGCTACGGTCCCACTTTTTCCGATTGCGTGGTACGGTACAGGCGTGATTCCCAGATTAAGGGAGGCCATTATCTGACTGATTTCTTCGGATGGCATGAATCCCAGGGCATGAATGGTAGCGCCGGGGAAGAGCTCATTTAGCGTAGCCGAGGTCTCCCGCGACTTCGATTCCGACCCCCCCATCAGGAAAATTTCTAGCGTCTTTTGCTGGGAATCCGTCCACTGCATCAGTTTCCGAATCAAGGTGAGGATCTCCTCCCGGAGGTCCATCTGACTGAAGAATCCCAGGCGGAAAGTCTCCTGACTAGGTAAGGTAACCGGCCGATTGACGGGGCTGATGTTCGGAAAAAGCGGGAGGGGCTGCGTCTGAATTCCCAGACTACGGAGTTTGTTTTGGTAGCCCGGAAGGTGGGTGTGCCGGATTTCGGGCCGCAACGATCGCACTACGGCCACTGCCGCCAGTCGTTGCAGGAGCGAGATGGTAGTGTCCTTGGGGGTAAGTAGCCCGCGTTGGTCGATCCACAGTTCGTGAAACATTACGTGCCATTTTCCGCGGTTGCGGAGGGTGCGCAGTTTGCGGGCGAAGGATAGGGGTAATCCGTAGGCATTGAAGGAATAAGGGACGTACTGCAGGCTCAACCAGTCGGGGTCGAACTCATCGATCGCGGCCTGCAGCAGGTGGGTGCGCTCGTTTTCCGTGGTGGCATAGGGGATTCTGACAACCGAAACCGACGTACCGTCCGCGGCCTGCGTCCCGCTAACCAGTTCCGGAGTGACTTTATCGTGGGTAGCCACTATTGCCACCGCGTAGCCCATACCGATCAACTCGGCGGCGAGCCGGCGGGTATAGTCGCCTACCCCGTCCTTGCCGGGAGCCAGTGAGCCACAAAAGAATTGAATACGCTTCATGTTAGTTTAGGCCAGGCTTTTGTAGTACCGACCGCCGAAACGGAGTGTTTTACACAGGCGCAACATCTTGTTGACTTTGCCTGCGGGCAGGGGGCTAAGTTCCGGGCCGTTGATGTTTTCCCAAAAGATCAGATCGGCTTCCCGGGGGGGCTTGCCGTTCAGAAATTCTTTGGTGAAGCTCCTCGTCCACGGTTTGGGGCCGATCGGGTGGTGCATGAGCCGCATCCCGTAAATGAAGCCCATGGCTTCCGGCCCGATGAGGGAAATGGGCTGATCGGTCATCATGGCGGCCAGGTTGAGGGAGTCCTGGTTGGTGCTCAGTACGGTGGCCGTACGGTCAAACACCCGGAACTCATTCATATCGCCGCTGTACGGAGCAAGGAGGGCAAAGGCGTCGTTCCAGTCGGTGATGAAGGACTTCGTCTCCTTTGTCCAGCCCAGAAAGCCGCTGTTGTAGTACCCGTCGATTTCGTTGGTAATGGTCTTTCCTCCAGCACGGGCAATTGAGGCCCACTTTTTTCGCACGGGATGCGTGCGGTCGAAGATGAAGTTTACGTCGCCGCAGATGGCTACCCCTTCCTGGACCCACTCGCCGAAGAAGTCCATGCGGGTGTTGATCACGATGTCCGAGTCGAAGAAGAAATACTCCTCGGCCTCGGGGGCCAGGACTTCGGAGACGTGCCGGAACCATTTTGGTTTTTCGTGCACCATGTGCAGGCTTCCGTCAAGCTCGACCAGTTCTACTTCTAATCCGCCGGGGGTAACGAAGGTTTTACCGTGCGTCGATGGCTCCAGGGCGGGCAGCCACTCCGGCAGCGCTTCCCGGTATCCCACGATGACTTTATCCACGTAGGTACCGTGGCGAGCCATGGAGTTGAGCAGGGCCGCGAAACCTAAAAAATAGTCACGCTCGGCGAGGGTAGTCAAAACCTTCATAGTGTAAGTCGTTCACTTGGAAACTGCTCAGACCACTTCGTGGTCCGGAAATTCCATCTTTTTAAGAGTCTGATAGAAAAAATCGACTATCCGGTAGAGAATGTTTGACAAGGCCGATAAGATCGAAAACCAGAGCACGCCGGCCAGGGTCGTGTAGTCGACTAAATACAACAGTACCAGCACCTGAAATACAATGGTGGCACCGATGAAGAGGTAAGGTTGGGGGATGATGCCCCGTGAGGAAGACATCATGTGCATCACTCCACTAATGAGCATCAAACAGCTTCCCATAGTCATCAACACAACTTCATGCTCCAGATCCTGGTACTTGCTACCCAAAATCCAGAGAAAGATATTCGGGAACAGGTAGACCGCACCCACGATTGCGGCACAGAGCAAACTGATCAGGCCCACCACCTGAAAGAAACGCACGATGATCAACCTTCTATCCGCGGGAAGGCGGGCGTAGCGCGGCACGATCAACATCTCGATGGACAGGCGCACCAGGGTGAGCAACATCATCAGCCGCGACAGTGCGCCGATCTGGGCAATGCTTTCCGTACTGCTGAAGATGGCAATCAGCCAGACGGTAATCTGGCCCGAGATGCAGTAATATATGCTCCCCGGTAGGATGCGCTTCACCGAGGCCATGATCTTGGTGCGGTACTCCGGACTAAAGGCCGTTTGCCAGTCTGCCTTCTTCAGCGACAGTTTGCGAAATTGAAGGTTGCCTCCGACCTGACTGACCCCGGAGGCCAGAACCGCCAGTGAAGCAAAGGGGAAGAGGAGCAACACGGGAAGCGTGACCAGCAAACGTACCACGTTGATGGTGACGTTGATCTTCAGTAGCTCGTTGATGTCCTGGTGCAGCTTGGGCACGATCTGCAGGAGCGAACCGGAAAGCGCGGCCCAGAAGGTAGGCGCAAGGCATAGGATGAGTAAGATCGACTCCCACCACACGACCCCCTGTTCCTGCAACAAGTAGTAGAGGATCGGCACGGAAACGATTAGGCTGCCGACCGCAAACTGCTGTCGCATGTGCATCCCGGTAGCCAGAATCTTGCCGAGTTCCTGCTTGTCCTGCCACTTTTTTCCTCCCTCCGACATGACGCCGGTGGAAATGCCGCCGTCGGCCAGTACCGTCATAGTTCCCAGCATGGTGTTTGCCAGGGTGTAGTAGGCGTACTGCTCCGTGGAAAGGGTACGGATGATGAAGATTCCGACGATGAATCCAACACCCTGGATGACCAGTTGGGCCCCTCCGGTAACCCCAAGAAGCTTCCCCCACTTAAACAGTTTGGGAGAGCGGGCCGCTAAATCAGAAAAGATTTGCAAGGGATTCTCTATTGATAATAGCCGTAACCGTAACCGTAAGCGGCCTTGGGATTGATGCCGTTCACGATGAGGTTGAAGCGCGGTAGCTTGCCCTCCTCCACCATTTCATTGATGTAGGGCATGCTCTTCTTCGGCGTGACGCCTAAGCGGGTAATGAAGAGCGTTACGTTCACGTAATCCTTCATGAGCAAACCGTCGGTTACGATGCCAACCGGTGGAGCGTCGAGGATGACAACGTCAAAATCCTGTCGCAATCGCTGGATCAGGGTTCCCATGTTGTTCTCCATAAGTAGTTCCGCCGGATTGGGGGGCAGGGGGCCACTGGGTACGATGTACAACCGATCGAGGACGGTAGGCCTGATGATGTCTTCGTAGGAAGATTTGCCGATGAGGTAGTTTGACAAACCGGCATTCTTTCGTTCGCCCTCATCCTTCAGGACCATCTCGGCCAGCTTAGGCTTACGCATATCCAGCCCCACTACGACTACTTTCTTTTTAGTCAGGGCCAGGGCAGCAGCAAGGTTGGAAGAGATGAAGCTTTTGCCTTCTCCACTGACGCTGGAAGTGACCAGAACCACCGATGACTGCTCGCCGGGCAGTAAAAAGCCCAGGTTGGTTCGCAGCAACCGGAACGCCTCGGCGATACCAGTGCGGGTAGATTGGTTGACGACCAGCTTGCCGTGCTCGGAACTCTTCACGATCCGGCCCACAATGGGGTACGGCAGGTAGTTCAGTACCTCATCTTCCGTAGGTACCGTAGTTCCTAGCAATTCCCGTAAGAACATGGTACCCGCCGGGATAAAGAGGCCGACGCCAATTGCGAGCAGGTAGATGATCGGCTTATTCGGTGATATCGGGGAAGGGCTGGCCTCCGCACGGTCGATGATCCGGGTGTTGGGCACCTGGGCGGCTACGGTCAGGGCGGCTTCTTCCCTCCTTTCCAGTAAGTACATAAACAGATTCTGCTTGATCTCCTGCTGACGCATGATCTGTAGCAATTTCTGTTCGTTGCCGGGAATGCGGGTCATCTGGCTCTCCAGTGGCCGAATCCGCTCCTGGATGCGGGCGATCCGCTCGTTGGTTTCCCTCAGAACGGAGTTGATGCTGCGAAGGATGCTCTCCCGGATGTTGTTCAACTTCTCGTTGTAAGTCGCCATCAGGGGGTGCTGCTGGGTGTAGCCCTCCAGCTTGTTGTCGCGATCAAAAATGAGCTGGTTGTACTGTACGATCAAGTCCGTCAGTACCCCGGAGATGATCTCGGAAGCAACCGGCAGGGCTTCGAAGTTTTCGTTGGAGGAGGTCAGGGTGTTCCGGATCTCCTCGATCAGTTCCTGCCTCACCTGTAGCTCGGCCAGTTGGGCGTCCGCTTCGTTGAGTTGAGCCAGGTAGTTGGCCCCCTGGGTCTGAATATCTACACTTAGATTGGCCCCCCGCTTGAAACTGGCTACGTCCGATTCCACCTCGTAGAGCTCCTCGGTTACGTAACCAAGACGCTCCTCAATAAAGCTCAGGGTCAGTCCGCCCGTTTGGCTCTGTTGCTCGACGATTTGCTGCTCGTAGGCGTTCACCAGCGCATCGAGTATGTCTTCGGCTTTTTCAGGGATGGGATCCGTCAGAGAAAGGTTCACCACCCCCGAGCGCTCTACCTGGCTAACCGTCAGTGCCTTGGTGTAGCTGTTTGCCACATCCGAGGGGTTCATCACCTTGATTTCGAAGACGGAGCGATGGTCGGTGGGTGGAGATTCGGGTGTAAGCTGCAAACGGAACTCGCGGCTGCCGATGTTAAACGGTTGAGTATAAGGAACGGAAAGCGTATCCCCCTCCGCCCGAATGAGCGAAAAGTTGTCCTCATTGTCGAAGCGGACCATGACGCTACCGTACTGGACCGGGCTGCCCGCAATATCGGTAGCACTGGTGTCAGCCGGTACCAGACTAAAGGACTCAGGATTGTAAATCTCCGTGTTGCGTACCGACCCCTGGTGGATGAATTTGGTGTCGAGGCCCAGTAGATTGACTACCCGCTGCATGAGATACTTGGAGCGCAACATGTGCACTTCGTTGTCGATCACGTAGCTGTTCTCGAATCCCAGTTCCTGGGCGATCACTTCCTTCGATAGTCCGCTCGTACCGCCGGACTGCTCCTGTATGAGCATCGACGTTTGGGCAAGGTAGACCGGAGTGGTGTAGCGCAGGTTCAGCCAGGCCAGGCCGATGCACACGCCGACGGCCAGCACGAACCAGTACCAGTTGCGGAGCATCCGCCCCAGAAGCGCGGCGTAGTTCAGCCGAATCTCCGGGGTGAACCCCCCGCCGTTCGGCACGCTACCGCGCATCTGCGGCTTGAAATCCTCGGAAAAGTTTTTCATAGTGGTAAGACTTTCGGCGTGACCTACGATCAACGCGTCACCAGGGCAATAACGATTCCGGCGACGGATAAGACGGGGGTTAAATAAGATAGCAAGCGTTGGCCGGGATCGGAAACCGTAGCCGTGCGGGCCTTGATGGGTTCTACGTAAATCACGTCGTTCTGCTTGAGGTAGTAATATTCGGAAGCGAAGATCTCATCGGATTGCAGGTTCAATCGCCTGTAGCTCCGCTCTCCGTCTTGCTCCCGGACGATGAGTACGGATGAGCGGTTGGCGTAGTCGGTCAGGTCACCCGCCATGCCGAGGGCTTCGAGGATGGTGACGCGGGAGTTAGGGAGGGGAATTACCCCCGGAATGGTGACCTCGCCAAGAACGGTAACCTTGAAGTTAAGGTAACGAACGCTTACCACCGGATCCACGATATAGGTCTTCAGTTTTCCCCGTACCAGTAGCTGTAGCGACTCTACGGTCAGACCGGCGACCTCTATCCGACCAAGCAACGGTAGGTCTATGTACCCATCCTGGTCCACCAGGTACCCCTGAAACAACTGTAGGTTCTGGTTGCTGACCTGTCCGAGCCCGCCAACCGTAACGGCTTCATTGAAGGGGGCCGCGGCGAGGGGGTCGACGCTTTCCACTTCGATCCGCAGCAGATCGCGGGGTTGAATTCTGAGTTCGAGGGCGTTTTCAATGTCTTCCGTTTTACCCTGGGGCATGCGGACGGAATCGAAATTGACCAGTTCTTTGTAAGAAACACAACCGGAGGCGGTGAGCACCGCCAGGGTAAGCAACAGGGAAAGTAGCCGCATTGGTAGAATTTTCGGAGGGGTGGTTAGCGAAAAGAAGGACAAGATAGAGAACATACGCCTCCGGCCTCTATGTGTCGGGGCAACACATCTTCACGATTGGACAAAATGGATACGGTACACAATACAGTTGGCGGTGACGAGGGGCCACCCTAAATTTTTTACCGTTTGAAAGAATCGACTTCCGGTCGCGGTCAACATCAAGCTGACCGACGGCACTCGCTTAGATTATCGGATCAATGAGATTTTGGAGCATGTTTGTGGTGGGCAGGTATAAACGATGGTTACGGTTGTCCTGAATGTCCCATTGCAGCAAGTTGATTTTGGCCCAGACATAATACCTGAAGGCCCAACTCCCGTGGTTGCTAAGTTGTCTGCACAACCCAACGGCACCACGGGCTGAATGACAACGCGCAATGCACCGACCGTGGTACATCCAGGCGGTGCTGATGCCGATAATTGTTTGGTACCACAGGCTGACTGCGGTAAGTACGGTCGTGTTTGTTCAAGTGTCGCTAAGCCCTCCGCCAGCCGGTGAGCTAGAATGCGCCGGACACCGGATCCCGCGCGAATTCTACTGCAAACATAGGGCCGTCGGTAGGTTATTACAAATGTGACGACTTCCGGGAGAAGTCACCGACAGCACAATAGGGCGGGGTCGCAGGTGCAAGCTTTCCCGGGCGGCTAACGCCGGCAAGAGAATGGGCCTTTTTCGCGCCCGCGCATATTTAAACTATCGTTAACACATGCACAAGCCATAGTTTGGGAAGCTCCATCCGTTCGAAACAACAACACGTTTACCCCGTATTGGTGATTTAATTCACTGAATCCCTCCCGCAGAACCGCCTAAAGGCCACGGAAGCGTCAAAATTATACTCCATCTTCCCTATGTTTGTCGGCTCAGGTGCAATACTTGCACAGATGTTTTTGTCGCCCTCGCTGCTCGTTACCTTGCACGGCCTTAGGGGGATTGTTACCTTTACTAAGAACATTCCATTTGCTTAATCCTTCTACAGTATGCCAGCTGGGGCAATCCCTCCCCCCTTAAGTTTTCGTATTTGCTGGAACAACATTCGCCCAACCCCGGCCATGACTTTTTTTAAGCCATTCTCGCGTTCACTAAAAACCAACTGAAAACTGTCGCGACACCTCTCCTTCCACCGTTTCGGTAAGAAGCTCCGGAAGGTACCCAGCGACAAAAACCCTACTTCCCCCCCCCCGCCCGGCTTAAACGGTAGTTGCTGCCGCAAAGGATAGGTGGGGCTGCTCTATATTTTATAGACTATCAGCATTGTTTGGCCGGAGTGCACCCCTCCGGCTACGCTTTAGAAAACGACACTAATGAAAGACACTTTACAATTATTAGCCAAAAGTCGGTTCCTCCTTGTCTGCTTATTCTGCGCCACTGGCTTGCTGGCGGAGAATGAGGTGAGTGCTTCGAAACTCGAAGTTCACGCACGCGTACAGGAAGCGCCACGGGTCATCGCAAGTACTCCGGCAAACGGAGCTTCCGGAGTCTCGCTTACCACTTCTATCTCAGCGAACGAACTGTATCTGCCCAACGGACAGAACGGAATTTTCGGCGTTGACAACAACACGGTCAATAACCGTACGGTCAAGCTGTTTAATGCGGCGACCGGCGTGGAAATTCCCTCAACGGCCAACGGAACGGGTGGAGGCGATGCCATCAACCTGACCCCGTCCATCCCTCTGGAAGCAAACACTTCCTACCGCTTCGTCATCGACGGGGTGAAGGACCTTACGGGAGCGGTGTTCGAAGTTTATACCGCGGTCTTTACCACGGCTGCCGACAACGGCGGTAGCGCCTCGGCCCTGGACAATGTCTCCTTTCGCCAGGCCGGCAACGTGGCCACGGGTGAATTCTACACCTCCCTTACCATCGGTCCGGACCGCAAGCTGTACGGTCTCCGCATTTCCGGAACGATCGATCGCTGGAACATCGAGTTGGACGGTACCCTTACCGGAAAGCAATCCATCTCGGTTATTGAGAATAAGTACGGCGAACGGGCCGCGATCGGTCTCGTATTCGCTCCCGACGCTACCTCCGGCAACCTGGTCGCTTACGTGAGCCACTCCACCGGTGTCCTGACCAATGGTCCATCCTGGGACGGTAAGATCAGCCGGCTTTCGGGTCCGGATCTGGAGGTTGAGAACCTCATCGTAACGAACCTGCCCCGGTCGCGTCGCGACCACCTGGTCAACGGACTGTCCTTCCGGCCGGGAGAGACCAACGTAATCTACTTCAACGTTGGTAGTAACACCGCGGGCGGAGCTCCCGATAAGTCGTGGGGTTTTCGTGAGGAGCGGTTGTTATCGGGCGCAACGCTGCGCCTCGACCTCGACAAGCTTCCCTCCAGTAAGTGGCCGCTGAACGCGAAGACCACCATGGATCAGGCAGCGATAAATGCCGTCGATGTCAATTCGCCTACTCTCGGTAGTGGCACCGGCACCTACGAGGAAAATGGAGAACAGTTTCCCGACGACGGTACGTACAATCCTTACTACGTCGACGCACCCCTTACGCTCTATGCGACCGGTATTCGCAATGCCTACGATCTGGCGTGGCACTCCAACGGACAACTGTACATTCCCACAAACGGAACGGCAGGCGGAAGTAACACTCCCGCATCAGTTAACGGTACCCGCCGGCCGAACGGAGAAATTTACAATCACGCCGATCCATCGGGAAAGTACCCGGTCATTCCCGCTACGTTTAACAACAATACGCAGCGAGATTTTCTGTTCCGCGTCGATCCCACCAAGTCGCTGGGCTTCTACGGTCACGCCAACCCCCTCCGCGGGGAGTTCGTGCTGAACCGGGGACCGGTTGACGTTTCCGGATACCCGAACTCCGTATCCCCCGATCCAAACTACCGGGGTATTGCTTTCAATTTTGAGTACAATAAGTCGCCGAACGGAGTCATCGAATACCGTAGCTCCGCAGAGGGCGGCAACCTACAGGGCGCCCTGCTGGTGTGCCGTTACAGTGGTGGTAGTGACATCATCGCCCTGATACCCAACGGTCCCAATGGCGACATCCTGACCAGCAAAATCGGTATTCCCGGTCTGACCGGATTCCAGGATCCGCTGGACATCACAGAAGATCAGGTAACCGGTAACCTGTACGTGTCGGATTTCGGCCGGCAGTCGATCGTCCTGGTGAAGCCCAGTGAAAATTCCTCTCCCGAGCCCGCGATTCAGCTCAACCCGATCTCGGTGATTACCGACGATGTGGCCGACGGTATTCCGGGCGAAGACATCACGGTCTTTATTACCAATACGGGTAACGCGGCACTGCTGCGTCCGACGGTCACCATTTCCGGCGACGACGGCGACCAGTTCGAGGCCAACCTGTCTACGCTTCCCACCTCCCTTGATCCCAACCGCTCGGCTTCTTTTCTCATCAACTTTAATCCGACCACCATCGGATCCAAGATTGCTACCCTGAAAGTTTCGGGCGAGAACACGTCCGTTTCCGCGGAGATCGAACTACGCGGCCTGGGTAAGAAGGGCAACGGCGGCGGCAACGAACCCTCCCTCCAGCAGATCTTCGACACCTATGGCCTTGCCATCCAGGTGGGAGACCGGGATCCCGCAACCAACACGATTGATTTGCCTGCCGGCAAAACATATAACGATATCCTGGGCGACGAACTGCGTATTCAGTACTTCAAGCGGGCGGTAGATGCTCCCGTAACCATGGAAGTGCTAAGCGTGTACGGTCCGGAAGCCAACAACCCCATTCTGGGCTTTGGCTGGTACGAGAGCGGCATCAGCACTTCCGCCGCCGAGCTCTTTACGGTAGAGAACAAAATTTCGGGCAACGGGCAAACCCTTGCTCCGGAAATTAACGGAGTGTCGAGCTTTAATCCGGGCGCCAAGGTGTTTGGATTCTACAGCCGCTGGCCCTTCTTCAACAACCGCTACATCTACTCGGAAGACGCCCAGAACTCCTTCGACCAGGCCATTCCTCACCACGTGCGGGTGTACGAGGTGCCAAACGTAGACAATACCTACATCATAGCCTTCGAAGAGCATACGAGCGGATTTGACTACCAGGATGTGGTAGTTCTGGTCCGAAACGTTGAGCCCGCCCAACTGGTGCTTGCTCCCGTCATCACGGCCAATCCCGCTGAGCTGCTGTTTGAGGCCTCCGAAAGAGCACCCGCGCCCCAGGAAGATACCAAGACGGTCACCATCACCAATTCCGGTAATGCCCCCCTCGAAATTACGGGGGTGAGGATAGGTAACGGCCCCTTCGCCAACAACTTTTCCTTTACCGGCCCATCGACCGTAGTGCTTGCTCCTGCGTCCTCGCAAAATTATGTCGTGACCTACAAGCCGCTGCGCACGCTGGATAACCTGGGCTACCAGGAAGGAAGTCTGGTGTTTACCACGAACGCCGGAAACGGAACGTTCACGCTTGGACTGCACGGCCTGAAAACCGTCGGTTACGAGGGCAGTCTGGAACCGCCCCTGCAGGATGTCGTGAACACCCTTGGCGTGAAAATCGACGTGGGTTGGACTACGCTAAAAAGCAGCACCGACCCCGCGCTGGTGGGCCAGGAAATCAACGAACCGTTGTTTGAAGCAGCCGGCCCCGGCCCGGTCGGTATGGTAGCCGTAGCGCGTTATTCGCCGGCGGAGCTACTACCCTTTGGTTGGTACACCCGGATCGAGAACAACATCACCCGTAACCAACTCGGGGTCATGGCTGACGGATTATCCGAAGCGCAGACCCTTTACCCCAGCCTGGAATCGGGTACGACTAGCTTTACCCCCGGCCGTGGAGCATTCGGAGTGTATGTCTACTCCAATTCCTTCGGTCGCTACAGCTACACCGAGGACGGAATCAACACCGGGACGGTTGCTCACCGCGCCCGTATCTACCCGGCCCGCGACCGCCAGGGTGCGATAGTCCCAAACAGCTACCTGGTTGCCTTTGAGGATGCGGAAAACGGCGACTATCAAGACTACGTGTTCTTGCTGACTAATGCGAAGCCTTACGTAGCACCTGATCCCGCACTCAGTTTCGAGCCCGCAACGATCAGCATCGGTGCCATCGAAGGTAAAATGTCGGGTCAGTACACTACTGAGTTGATTGCCAATACCAACATCGCCGATGATGCCGTGACCCTCACGGCTGATCAACCCTGGATCGTGCTGCCCAGTAGCTTTACCTACGGCGAGCAGATCGATGTCGCGGTTGATGCCACCAAGCTGGACGTCGGGGTGTACACCGGTACCGTTACCGCTACGGCGGCCGGATTCGAGTCCGGCATTCTTACCATCACGGCAACCGTGAACGGACAGGTGAAGGACGGAACCATTCAAATCAACTTTCAGGACAACTCCTTCAATCCTCCCGCAGGATACCTGGCCGATGTAGGCGCGGCCTACGGCGCACGGGGAAATGGAATGTTTTACGGTTGGATCAACCCCGAAACCAAGCAACCGCTGGACAATACCGCCGCAGCCCGCGGCGATGAGCGGGGCATAACCAATTCAAGCTCCGATGAGGACAAACTGCTGCGGTCGTTCAACCACCTCGATATGTTCGGGCAGAACAATCCCCACGACTGGGAGATCGCTTTGCCCAATGGGTTGTACAAAATCGAACTGGCCGCCGGCGACCTGGTCAGTACCAACAGCCGTCATACCATTCGCGTAGAGGGGGAAACCGTAATCAACGACTTCGTCCCCTCCGCCGATAGTAAGTTTCAGGTTGGGGTAGACACGGTACGGGTAAGCGACGGCAAGATGACCCTTGACGACGTAGGCGCCCCCGCCAACGGAAATACCAAGATCATCTACCTCGACATCGTACCGGTAGACAGTAGTGCCTTCGCACCGGAGATCGCCGTCAGTATTCGGGGCAACAAGAACCAGGCCGGCGAATACTACGGACAGGTCAGCGTGACCCTCGCCGCTACCGACAAGTCGGGAAGCGGAGGGCTGGAGGATATTTACTACACCCTAAATGGTGAAGGTCCGACCCTTTACGAAGGTCCATTCAACGTAACCATTGCGAACGGCGTGCCGGCGCAGAGCAATCTGCTGACCGTCACGGTTAAAGACAAGTTCGGCAACCAGGGCAAGTCGGTGCGGTCGTTTACCCTCATCCCCCAGACGGGTGCGGTGCTGCGGTTACAGAACCTGACGGTACTGCGCAATACCGACCGCGGACTGCCCGCCGACGATTTCTACAGTTTCAACAAAATCGAGCGGCCGATCAACTTCCAGGGAGACACTACCATCACCCGCCTGGAGAACACGGTGAGAATCCATAACGACGGCATCAATCCGCTGGTCATCACCAAGCTTACTACGACCAATCAGAACAACTTTATCGTGTTGGGGGACCTGGTCCCCAGGAATGGTCTGGTTATTGAACCGGGACAGTTTGTCGATGCGGTGATTCGCTTCGTGCACGAAGGTGCACCGTACCGGCAGTTGATTACCGAGCAGCTGGTGATCGAGTCTAATGCTGACAATGGCGTCGACATCTCCGCCACCCTGCGGGGAGCCTGGATGGACACTCCGGAGGGCAGTAGCGAAATTACCGCCCAGCAGATCTTTGACGTGTTCGGCTTCAAAACGCAGTTCGGCAAGGACAGCAACGGACAGCCCAACATCCGGCCGAGCTCCGACATTCCTACCGCGGAACAGGTAAATTCCGGCAAGGAGGGAGATTTGATCCTAACGGAATTCTTCGTGCAGGCTGATCCGAATCAGGATGTGCGGGTTGTCCAGTTAGCTGCTTTCCACTCCCGCAGTTCCAATATTTCCTCCTTACGGGATCCGAACAACAATGTACCTGCTTCCATGCAGTTCGACCACGGAACGTCCTGGTTCCAGGCCGTACTTCCCTGGTTGCAAAACACCTTCCCTACCGTTGCCGGTGACCGGGCTCCGGTAATCGACGTACCGTTTTCAATAACCGTCAATGGTTACAGCTCGCGGGGTGGAAACATAAAGGGTGACTTTGCCGATAAAATTGTGGGCGTCAGATTCTACAAAGCGGTAGACCGGGATGGCCGGGTGATTCCCAACGAGTACATCGTACTTCAGGACAACATCGGAAATGGATGTGGACCCGGTCAGGGCAACTGCGATTGGCAGGACAACGTCCTGTACATGATCAACGTGCGGCCGCAGCAATTGCCCACGGCGGCGGCTATCGCCAACGTGACGGTGGATGTTCTGCAAGAACGCTCGTACGATGTATCTCCGTCCTTTAATAAAGGATACCCCGGTAACCGACTCGTATATGCTGCCACCCTTGCGGGCGGGCAAGCCTTGCCAAGCTGGATCAGCTTCGATACCACAACCGGAGTCTTCCTGATCGAGGCCGGTGTAGATCAAGCCCGCCAGAGTGTGCAGGTGACGGTGACCGCCACCGATTACAATAACATAAAGGTCTCCTCGAACTTTACGATCAACGTCCGGGACACGGACATCAACTGTACGGTCAATGCGAATACCGACGGACAGCCGAAGGTACTGGACTGTACCACGGGAAGTGTCGCCCTAAAGGGCAATGTATCGACCGGTGAATACCGCTGGACGGGCCCCAATGGCTATACTTCAACACAACAGAATCCGGTCGTTACGGTGGCCGGCACCTACACGCTGAAAACGACGGGGGCCAATTGTCCCCTCAGCAGTACCGTAGAAGTTCTGGAGGGACTTACGCCGTCAAACCTTCAGATCGCCGCACCCTATACGACCTTCAGCTGCTCGGTCAGTTCGATTGAACTCACTGCCGTATCGGACGATGAATCTGCCGCTGTCAAGTGGTTTAACGGCAGCAACCAGCAGATCAGTACTGAAACTTCGATTGTAGTAACTGCACCGGGTACTTACCGTGCCGTAGCTACCAGTTCCGGAGGGTGCCAGGCATCCGTTTCGGTTACCCTCGATGAAAACTACGAGGCGGCCAGCGCGGGCAACGACGGTACCATCTCCGTCTGTCGCAACGAAGATTCCTTCAGCCTGTACAGCCGCCTGGCTGCGCTTGGTGGGAATCCCCAGGCGGGAGGAAGCTGGACTTTCGAAGGTGCAACGGTGTCCGATGCATTCAATCCTGCTACTTTCCCTGCCGGTGCCTACGTCTATACGGCGGGTGGAGCCAACGGCTGTGCCTCCGACAACGCTACCCTTACGGTAAAACTTACCAACCCGGTAACGTACTACGCCGACATCGACCGGGATGGATTTGGAGATCCCAATCAGGCGGTTCAATCGTGTGTTGCGCCTCCCGGCTACGTGACCAATCGGTCCGATAACTGTCCCACGGTGAACTCGACGACGCTCTCCGACGCCGACGGCGACGGTATCGGCGACGGTTGTGACCCCGACGACGACAACGACGGTGTTAACGACATCGACGACTGTGAACCCTTCAACTCCCGGGTTGGTGTAGCAACCTTCTACTACGCCGATTTCGACGGAGATGGCTTTGGTGATCCCAACAATGGCTTCGCCACCTGTGCCCTGCCGCCCGCCAACTACGTCGCCAACAACACGGACAACTGTCCGGACAACGCCAACCCCAACCAGATCGATACGGATGGAGACGGCATCGGTGACGTCTGCGACGGTTCGGCCAGCGGATCCAGTATTTTCTGGCTCGAAGCCGAATGTGGTGATGTAGGGTCAAACTGGACGAAGATGAGGAGCGACAGCGCGTCCAGCGGATCCTACGTGGTCTACCTGAACGGTACTTCTACCAGCGAGCCCCCCGCCGATCTTGCTCAGGATCAGGTGAGGTTCACCATCCGAAATGTGCAGGCCGGTACGTATCGTCTCTTCGGTCGTGCCTTCGCGCCTAGTCCGGCTGATGACTCGTTCTGGGTCCGGATCAACGGGGGCGAGTGGTTCCGCTGGTGGGAAGGATTCACCCACGGCGTTTGGGGATGGACGGAAGTCGGAAAACTACCCCTCACCCTTCCCGACGGCACGGTTACGATCGACATCGCCTTCCGCGAGGATGGTGCCCTGCTGGATAAGTTGTACCTGTCCCTGGACGGAAAGGTTCCTACCTCATTCGGCGAGGATGCAATCAACTGCGCTTCGGTGAACGAAGCACCCATCGCGATCATCAACCTGCAACCCCCTTACGGTTCCGCACCCCTAGCGGTCAATCTCGATGCAAGTGAATCACGCGACACGGAAGGAACCATCGTCAGCTACAGCTGGGACTGGGGCACGGGCACTGCTAGTGGACCGAATCCCCGGGTCACCTTCCCCGAAGGAACCTACAATATCACGCTAACGGTGACGGACGACGAAGGAACGGAGGGTACTGCCAGTGCCGAACTTCGGGTACTGAATGGACAGGGAGATACGGACGGCGACGGCATCATCAACGATGAAGACATCTGCCCCCTAATTGCGAATCCTAACCAGGTGTTGCCCACCTTCTACGCTGATTTCGACAACGACGGCCTGGGTGATCCGGCCGTATTCGTGGAAAATTGCGAAGCACCGGTCGGATACGTCTCCAACGCGGACGATAACTGTCCTGGGCTATCCTCCAGTGACGTTACGGACACGGATGGCGACGGAATCGGCGACCAGTGCGACGACGACGACGACGGTGACGGAGTCCCTGACGATCAGGACTGTAACCCCCTCAACGAACGCGTCGGCAGGTTTAACACATACTATGCAGACACGGACGGAGACGGATTTGGTGATCCGGCGGTAAGCATTACCGACTGTGTCGCTCCGGAAGGCTACGTGCTGAACAATACCGACAATTGCCCGACAGTCGCCAATGTCGATCAGATGGACAGCGACAACGACGGGATCGGCAATGCCTGTGATCCTTCAGTAGTCGGAAAGCGCATCTTCTGGCTGGAAGCCGAGTGTGCAACCGTAGGTACGGCGTGGATCGAAGGCAGCAGCAGTGAGGCTTCCAATGGGAAGTACGTGGTATTCCCCAGCGGCAATTCATTTAATGAGCCGCCCGCTGATGTACCCGCTAACCGCATCCGCTTTACCCTGAATAGTGTCCAGCCGGGAACTTACTACGTTTTCGCCCGCTTACTCGCTCAGGATGGAGGGGACGACTCAGTGTGGTTCCGCGTAAACGACGGAAGCTGGGTCCGCTGGGCTAGCGGCATAAGCCAGGGACCGAGATTTGAGTGGAATGAGCTGATAGGTAACCCGCTTCAACTGCCCGATGGTACTTCTACCATTGATTTTGCGTACAGAGAAGACGGCCTCCAACTGGATAAAATCCACGTAAACGTGGATGGAATCAGGCCAACCGGCGTGGGCGAGCAGGCTTCGAACTGTGGCTTCAACCCCAATCAGGCTCCCGTAGCCGTTGCTACCGCCACACCAAACAGTGGGCTCGGCCCCCTGACCGTAGAACTCGACGGAAGCGAATCATCCGATGCGGATGGCGTGATCGTCAGCTACGACTGGAAGTGGAACGGTGGTTCGACAGTGGGAGTGAAACCCACCGTAACCTTCCCCGATGGAACCTACGCCGTTACGCTTACGGTAAAGGACGAAGACGGCGCATCGGATACCGATGTCGTGAACATCAGTGTTCAGGCTAATCAGACCGACACCGACGGCGACGGCATTCGCGACGTTGAAGACAACTGCCCCACCGTTGCTAACCCCGACCAAAGTCAGGAAACGTACTACGCCGATCTGGACGGCGACGGCTACGGTGACCCCAACAACACCATAAAGGGATGCGTGGTACCCGCAGATTACGTGACGAATAGTCTGGACAACTGTCCCGATCGCACTTCCACCAACCTGACGGACACGGATGGTGACGGACTGGGCGATGCCTGTGATCCAGATGACGACAACGACGGCGTTCCCGATGGTCAGGATTGTTTCCCCCTTGATAGAACGCAAAGTATCGGTACCACCTACTACGCGGACCTTGATCGGGACGGGTTCGGTGATCCAAACAACTCGATCGTCGCCTGTAATCAACCTGCCGGATACGTACTGAATAACGTAGACAACTGCCCCGCTACACCCAACCCCACCCAGGCTGATTCCGACAACGACGGAATTGGTGATGCATGTGATTCCTCGATTGCGGGGGTAAACGTATTCTGGCTGGAAGCGGAGTGTGCCCAAGTCGGCAACGCCTGGAGCATCGAGTCCGACACGACCGCATCCGGTGGCGACTACGTAGTCAGCAGAACGGCTGAATCCAAAAACGCAGCTCCCAGCGATATCCCCGCCAACCGCATACGTTTCGCCCTCGAGAAGGTACGTGCCGGACGGTACCACATTTTCGGACGGGTACTGGCCGCAACTACCGGAGACGATTCCTACTGGATTCGCATCAACACCGGCAATTGGATTCAGTGGTCCAACGGAATCGTAGCCGACGGAAAGTTCAACTGGAGCGAGCTGGTGAACAGCCCCTTCAGTTTGCAGGAAGGTTACAACACCATCGACATCGCCTTCCGTGAGAACGGCGGTCAGCTAGATAAGATCCACATTGACTACGATAAGGCCCTACCGGTCGGCAAAGGTGAAACTGGCATAAACTGTGGCGGATCCACTACGGACAACCGCCGCCCCGTTGCGTCGGCTTTAGCAACCCCCACCAGTGGACCGGCTCCGCTCAACGTGCAGTTAGACGCCAGTGCATCCACCGATGCGGATGGAAGTATCGTCAGCTACGCCTGGACGTGGGAGGGTGGCTCCGCTAGCGGTGTCAATCCTGCCATTACGCTGGCCAACCAGGGCATCTACAATATCCTCCTAACGGTTACCGACAATCTGGGAGCTACGGCTACAGACCGGGTAACGGTCACCGTGGAGAGGGCCGCGAACATTGCTCCGGTTGCCGTTGCATCCGCCCGCCCGGCCAGTGGTGCCGCTCCCCTGCGAGTAGATCTGATTGCCAGTGCCTCTAGCGACCAGGACGGTACCATCACCAGCTACGACTGGAGCTGGGGAAGTGGGTCGGCTACGGGTGTCGTGGTTTCACAGTCGTTTACTACCGGAGTCTATTCCGTTACGCTGACCGTTACGGACAACGAAGGTGCAACCGACACGGACGTAATTACCGTGCAGGCTTACGAAGAGGGTGCGGATACGGACGGTGACGGCATCGCAGATGCCGACGACAACTGTCCGACCGTAGCAAATCCGGATCAGGCTATCTCCGTATTCTATGCGGATGCGGACGGAGACGGACTCGGGGATCCCAACAATTCGCTAGAAGCGTGTATCGCCCCAGACGGGTACGTTGCTAATGCCGATGACAACTGTCCGGACTTCGCATCCACCGATACTACCGACACCGATGGTGACGGACTTGGGGACAACTGCGACGATGATGACGATGGAGATAATGTTCCGGATGGCGACGACTGCGATCCGCTCGACCGCAACGTAGGTGCATACCAGACCTACTACGCGGATACGGACGAAGATGGCTTCGGTGATCCCAACGACAGCCTGGTCGTCTGTGAACAGCCGGCCGGCTACGTAACCAACAACACGGACAACTGCCCCGCCGTTGCCAACCCCGACCAGGCCGATAGCGACGGCGACGGTCTGGGAGACAGCTGCGACGACAATGTGCTTGGATTCACTGAGTTCACCCTGGAAGCAGAGTGCGCTGTAGTGGGGAGCGATTGGGTAAACCGATCGAATACCAATGCATCGGGTGGCCAGTACGTCGTCTACCTAGGACCGGACGCCAAATCGGTTCCGCCCGCCGACATTCCATCTACCCGGATACGGTTCCTCGTCGAAAGCGCCGAGGCCGGAGCATATTTCATGTACGCCCGTGTATTTGCCGTCAATGGTGGCGACGATTCCTTCTGGGTCCGGGTCAACGACGGACAGTGGAAGGAGTGGAATGGATTTTCACAGTACAATGCTTTCGCTTGGAGCAAGGTGACCGGTAACTCCTTTGCCCTTGCGGCGGGAGCGAATACCGTAGACTTTGCCTTCCGCGAAAATGGCGCCTACCTGGATAAATTGCACCTGAACGTAGAGGACGTAAAGCCTGCCGGATTTGGTGAGGTGGACACGGCCTGCACCGGCAGTACGCCCAATCAGCCACCCATAGCGCAGGGGCAGCCCAGCGTAACCAGTGGATTCGCTCCGCTCAGCGTCACGCTCGACGGTTCGGCTTCTACGGATAACGATGGCACCATCGTGAGCTATGTCTGGACCTGGAACGGCGGATCTGCAGAGGGCGTCAAGCCTACCGTGGTCTTCGAAACGCCGGAGGTGTATAACATTACTCTGACGGTAACCGACGACCAGGGAGCTACCGATACCGACGAGCTTTCGGTCACAGTGTTAGAATCGACGAACGAGTTGCCGATCGCAGTTGCGGAAGCAAGTCCCGAAAGCGGGTCTACCCCCCTTACCGTACAGCTTGATGGCAGCAAGTCGTCCGATCCGGACGGCACGATCGTTGCCTACAACTGGACGTGGACCGGAGGAGGTAGCAGCACCGGTGTCTCCCCCGAGATCGAGCTTACGACGCCGGGAGTCTACGAAATCGTACTCACCGTCACTGACGATCGGGATGCGATTGCCCGGGACACTGTCACGGTAACTGTACTGGAAGCCGGAGGCGAACTACCAATCGCCGTGGCCCGTGCAACCCCCGTTTCTGGCCTGGCACCGCTGAACGTACAGTTCGACGGTAGCGGTTCCAACGACCCGGATGGAGAGATCGTTTCTTACGATTGGTCATGGACGGGAGGGAGCCTTACTGGCATCGCTCCCCAACAAACCTTCGGCGTGGGAGTCTACTCCGTCGTGCTCACCGTAACGGACAACAACGGTAATGTTGCGCGTGATTCCGTCACGATCACAGCATTCCAGGACGAAGCCGATACGGACGGCGATGGCGTCTACGATGTCGACGACAATTGCCCCACGGTCGCTAACCCTGATCAGAAACTACCGGTCTTCTACTCAGATGCGGATGGCGACGGATACGGAGACCCGAACGTTTCGGTAGAGAGTTGCGAAGCGCCGGAAGGTTACGTGCTCAATGCATTGGACAACTGTCCTGAGTTCAACTCCAGCGACCTCACCGACACCGATAGTGACGGCCTGGGTGACGCCTGCGACAACGATGACGACGGCGACGGTGCCGAAGATGAATTCGATTGTGATCCACTGGACAGATCGATCTCCTTCAAGCGCGTGTTCTTTGCCGATGCAGACGGGGACGGATTCGGTGACCCCAATGTGTACGTCTTCGAATGTGTACAACCCACCGGTTACGTGTCGGACTACACGGACAACTGCCCTGCCGTTGCCAATCCGGACCAAACCGACACCGACAACGACGGTATTGGTGACGCGTGCGAGGAAGCTCCCGCCAACGATGGAAACTACTGGCTGGAAGCGGAATGCGCGACCCTGAACACCGGATGGGAGACGGCTTACCACTCCACCGTGTCCAACGGTGCCTACATCGGTTACCGGGGCCAAAGTCGCTTTACTCCTCCGAGTACCGCTTCTCCCGCCTCCGAGATCTCCATGTTGGTGGACGTTGAACTGGAGGGACGTTACCACCTGTTCTTCCGGATGAACGCCTGGAGGAATTCGAGTAACTCCTTCTGGGTTAAGATCGACGACTCCCCCTGGGTCAACTTCTCGAAGTTCATCGGGGGTACCGAGCTGCTTACCGAAGGCTTCAAGTGGGTCAAAGTCAACGACAACGGCACGGATGTATCCTTCGACCTGGCCGCCGGCGAGCACACCCTCCGGATTGCCAGCCGCGAATCGTACAGCCTGCTGGATAAGGTGCTGCTGTCGAAGTTCAAATCCCTGCCTGCCGATATGGGTGGGAAGGGCGTAAACTGCGAGGCCGACTTTACCGGAACCCCGCCCGGAAGTGGAAAAGCGGCCGACGCGCTTCCCTACACGCTGGGGGGCGAACAGCTGCCGACCACGGAATACGGTATAGACATCTTCCCCAACCCCGCTTCCGCTAACCTAAATTTCCAGTTGGAAAGTGACCATACCGGACGCGTGGACGTAATGATCCTGGACATCAACGGCAGAATGATCAGCAATCTCCAGTACGACAAGGAGGATACTATCCTACAGGATAGGCTGGACGTCTCCGACTTGCCCATGGGCACTTACACCCTACGAGTCATCGAAGGTGACCGTCAACTGGTAAGGAAGTTTGTCAAATTGCGCTAGCAACGGCGACACGCCCCGTACGCTAACGGCCCGTAACGAGATCTCGTTACGGGCCGTTTTTTTTGTTAAGAAATAAGACTCCAGCCCCTGATGGCTTTCAGGTTGCGCTCCAGATGCGCCCCGAGTCTTCGGTGTGGAGGCTTTTCGAGCTTCGGATCATCGGCCAGGATATCCTTGGCCTTGTCCCGGGCTACGGAAAGAATCCTGCCGTCCTGCGCCAAATCGGCAATCCGCATCTGTAAAACACCGCTTTGTTGGGTCCCGTCGATCATGCCGGGTCCCCGCAACTTGAGGTCGGCCTCGGCAATCTTGAATCCGTCGGTGGTGGCTACCATGGTATTGATCCGCTGCCGCCCCTCCTTACTTAGCTTAACGCTGGATAACAAAATGCAGAAGCTCTCTTCCGCCCCCCGCCCCACGCGGCCCCGCAACTGGTGCAACTGACTAAGCCCGAATCGCTCGGTATGTACGATCACCATAATGGTGGCATTCGGAACGTTCACCCCCACCTCGATCACCGTGGTAGCCATCATGATCTGCGTCTCCCCGTTTTTGAAGCGGGCCATCTCGAAATCCTTATCCGCCGGCTTCATCTTACCGTGTACGACGCTGATCTGGTAATCCGGTCGGGGAAAACGGACCAGCATTTCGTCGTACGCGGCCTCCAGCGCCAGCAGGTCGAGTGTTTCGTTCTCTTCGATCAAGGGATAGACGACGTATGCCTGACGCCCCTTGGCAATTTCCTCCCGAATGCGCCCGAATACCCGCTCCCTGCGGTGCTCCGTAAAGTGAACGGTCTTGATGGGGGTTCTGCCCGGCGGCAATTCGTCGATAACGCTCACGTCGAGGTCGCCGTAGGCGGTCATGGCCAGCGTCCGGGGGATCGGCGTGGCCGTCATCACCAGCACGTGGGGCGGGTAGGGGCTGTTTTTTTTCCAGAGCTTCGCCCGCTGCTTCACCCCAAAACGGTGCTGCTCGTCGATGATCGCAAGCCCGAGGTTCTTGAACACTACGGGAGGCTCGATCAATGCATGGGTGCCCAGGAGAATATCGATCTCACCGGCTGCGAGGTCCTCCAAGATTTGCCTGCGGGCCTTCCCCTTCACGTTGCCCGACAGAAAGGCTACCCGCAGATCCATGCCATTCAGGTACTCCCGGATGGACTCGTAATGTTGGTACGCCAGGATCTCGGTGGGGGCCATCATGCAGGCCTGGAAGCCATTGTCGAGGGCCATCAGCATCGACATCAGCCCGACCATCGTCTTTCCCGAACCGACGTCTCCCTGTAGCAGGCGGTTCATCTGGATGCCCCGGCCGAGGTCCTGACGGATTTCCCGCAGCACCCGTTTTTGTGCCCCCGTGAGGCTGAAGGGTAAAAATTCCTGGTAGAACCGGTTGAAGTGCGTTCCGATCTGCCCGAAGGCGTAGCCCGCCACCTGTGCTTCCCGGCTTACCTTGAGCTGCAACAACCGCAGCTGCAGCAGAAACAATTCCTCGAATTTTAGCCGGCGCACGGCGGCATCCAGCTCCGCCTGACTGGCCGGTAAGTGGATCGATCGTACCGCATCGTAATGGCTGATGAGCCGCAATTCCTCCCGTAAGTATTCGGGCAGCATGTCCGGCAGATCGGCCGGCTGCAGCTGATCGATCACGCTGCGGATCAACTTGCGCCGCCCCCGCGTATCCAGCCCCCGCTTATTGAGCTTTTCGGTGCTGGCGTAAACCGGCTCGAAGGTTGCCGCCTCCTCCGCCACCGCACGGGCCGCCAGTTCCATTTCCGGATGGGTGATGTTCAGCTTGCCGTTAAACTCCTGTACGGTACCGTACACCACGTATTCTTCCCCGATCTTGAAGGTCCGGTCCAGGTAGTTGACGCCGCGAAACCACACGAGTTCGAGGGCCGCCCCGCTCTCGTCGCGTAGCCGGCCCACCAGCCGTTTCTTGCGGTTCTCCCCCTTGGTCATGAGCGTGACCAGCTTCCCCCTGATCTGCACGTTGCCCTGATCGGGCAACAGGTCGATGATGCGGTAAAATTGGGTGCGGTCGACGTAGCGGAAGGGGTAGCTGTAGACCAAATCACCCAGTGAGAAGATCTGAAGCTCCTTGGCCAGGAGTTCGGCCTTGGCGGGCCCGATGCCCCGCAAACTGGCAATGCCACGGTCCAGTACACCGGCCTTGGAGACGGAGGGCGTCATGCTAAGTTAAAACAATTTGCGGTAAATATACGCAAGCATCAGCCCATTCCCATACGTTTGCGCATGGTCTCGTAGAGGAGAATACCCGCGGCAACCGACACATTGAAACTATTGAGTGTACCCGCCTGCGGTATTTTAAAGGTCACGTCCGCCGCCCGGGCCACGCCGGTACTGATGCCCTCGTCCTCGGCTCCCATCACGATACACAGCGGCCCAGTGAGCTCGATGTCGTGGAGGTATCGCTCCGCTTCGAGATCGCTGGCGATCACACGGACGCCACTCATCTGTAGGAATTCGACGGTGTTTACGAGGCTCTTTTCGCGGCACACGGGTATTCGGCTGAGCGCACCCGCACTGCTCTTCACCGCATCGGCGGTCAGCCCGGCACTGTTCTTTTGTGGAATGATGATCGTCTGTGCGCCGCACACTTCGGCCGAGCGTGCGATGGCACCTAAGTTCCGTACGTCCGTCACCCCGTCGAGGAGGAGGAACAGCGGCGTCTCTCCCCGTTCGTATACGAGGGGCAGGATGTCCTCCACGCTATGGTAGGCGGCGGCGGCAAGTTGCGCGACGACCCCCTGGTGATTGCCCCTCACCATTCGCTGTAGCTTCGCCTGGGGAATGAGCGTCATGGGTACCGCGTGTAGTTTACACGACTGTCGCAGCTCCTTCTCAAACTCCCCCCGCGTACCCTGTTGCAGGTACACTTTGTCTACGGGTTGGCCCGCCGCCAGGGCTTCGAGTACCGGGTGGCGGCCGTAAATGAGGTCCTCACGTTGCTTCATGCCCGCAAGATAGTATCATTCAGGAGGGGCGGGGACGCAGGTGCAATGACCGTACAACCCCCACCACCAGCAGTACCGCGATACCCACGCCGATCCGGGCCCAGAAGTTCTGTCGCGTGATGACGGCGCTTTGCAGGTGGGCGGGGTTAGCAAAGCCGGGGGTGCCGCGACCGGCCTCCACCACCCAGTTGCGGTGCTTGCTGTTGTCGAGGCCGGGTAGGGCCAGCGCGTAGGAGAAAGAACTATCCCGCTGCGGGGGAAGCTGGTAGGCAATGGCGTTGACGTAACTGCCGTCTTGACTGAATAAGCCGATGCGTTCGTCCTCTTTGTTCAGCCCAAAGGGTAAGCCGCTGATGAAGTCCGGCACCTCGGGATAGATCACCCGGAAGTTGCTCTCCTCCCGGCAGATCACGAGGTAGGCACCGGGCTGCAGGGTGCCGGCCGGCAGGGTAAACCTCCGGTCGCTGTTGTCCGTCAGGTACCAACCGGTCAGGTCGGCGGCTACCGTTCCCCGGTTGTGTAATTCCAACCAGTCGCCGGCAAGTTTGCTGCGGGGGCATACCTCGTTGATGATCACCTCTCCGGCCAGCGCGTGGGTGGCGGGCGTGAAGACGGCCCTGATGCGGTACGCCTGATCTCGCTGCAGGTCCAGTTCCAGTCGGGGAGCGGCATCGTCAATCCCTTCCCACCCTACAAAGTGATACCCGGGCTCGGGGACGGCTTCCAGGGTAATTGGTACGTTGGCAAAGTACGCTCCGGTAAGGCCGTCGCTCGCCACGTGCAGGTTTTCGTTGAGTATGATGTATCCCCCACGCCCCGCCGCCAGGTCTACTGATCGATCGTCCCCCCCACGGAAGAATTGACGAAAGTGCTCACGCAGGTAGTCCGGCCGGAGACGAGCAAACTGCCGGAGCTTGTCGATGTGGTACTGCCAGTAGTCCGGACGTTGATTCCACCGCTCCAACTGTCGCGGCATCTCAACCGCTACGGAGGCAATTGCCGCTTCGGTCCGCTCCGATACCGCCTCGGCACTGAAGTCGGTATGCAGGTAATCGAGGGTACGGTTGACGAAGCCGCGCCGGTACCGGGGGTTGGTGAGCAACTGCCGCTGGAACAGGGTGGACCAGGGCGGATTCGGCCACTGGGGGCCGTGGGCCTCAGTATAAAATTCCAGGGTATTGATCTTCCATCCTTCCTCCCGGTGCAGACCGAACCCCTGGTCGACGTCGTAGAGGATCCAGCGAAATCGCTCACCGGGACCGTCGGGCCGCCAGTAGCGGATGTTGCCGCCGGCGTCCCGGTTGTCGAAGTAGGTCTGGGCGATCTGGAGCCGCTGGAAGTTGTCGATGTCCATGAGCTCGCCCAGCCGTTCGTAATTCTCCGGTAGCGTGAGGTCGGAATTGATGATAAAATCGCGCAGCCGTTCGTACTCCCGGGAGCTGCCGTGTTTGACGGTCAGTTCGTGCTCGAGCAGGCTCAGGGAATCCTTGTCGACGTCGTGGCGATCGGCCAGGAAGCGCGGATTGATCTTTTCGCGCAGGTGGTACAGCCCCCAGTACTTCCCGTTGAGGTAGACCCGCACCGGGCGGGCGTCCTGTAGGTCGAGATCCCAACTTTCGTCGCGGAGCAAACCCGTCAGTAGGGCATCGCGAATGTAACTGCGGCCCCAGTCGGACCCCCCGTTGCGCACGACCAGGAAACGGAAGTCCCGGTTGCCTTCCGGTCCGAAGAGGGGGTAATCGATCTTCTTGTTGCCGTACGCCTTCCGGCCGGAAAGGGAAAAGGACTTCTGGGGGAAGGTGCGGCTGAGGCCACCGAACATCCGGAAGCCGAGAACGCCGCTGTGAACGGTAGTGCCGTCGGATTCGATGAGGTCGACCTGGCCGGGAAATTCCTTACGCGTCCACCAGTTGGCGCCGGTGGGATCCCACTCGCTGGTGCCGGGATCGGGACCGGGCATGAACCAACCGGAAACGGGGTTGAACAACCGCCAGGGGTCAATGCCTACCGAAACCGTGAGCAGCTCCGACGCCGGCTCATCGATGAGGTAAGTGCCGCCGTGCTCCGGCCCGGACTGGATAAAGCCATCGAAGACCGCTGCCCGCAGCACCGTGGTGGCGGTGACCTTCACGGGACGCCCGTCGTACTGTCGGGACCTCGGATCGGGCCGGCTGCCATCGGTAGTGTAGTACACCGCTCCTGCGTCCCCGCCCGAAATAAACACGTCCTGCGCGTTGCGGTAAACGCCGGGTGCCGGGTCAAAGGATAGCAGTTGTGCCTGCGCGTCAACGGAAGCGACGGGCGGGAGTAGAAGGAGGGCGAAGAGGATTAGTGTGGGGCGCAAGCCGGAAAGGCGTAAATGATTACTTTGTGGCAGCCTAGTTTTGGCTGCACCAATTTACCAAATTCCCAATGGATTTTAGCCTGCACAACGACCAACTCAGCATCAAGATTCAGTCAACCGGAGCGGAGTTGAAGAGCCTGGTCAAACGGTCTACCGGCAAGGAATACATTTGGGAGGGCAATCCCGACGTCTGGGGAAGCACCGCGCCGGTACTTTTTCCCATCATCGGCAAGCTCAAAGACGACAAGACCACCATCGACGGTCGGGAGTACCGCATCCCCAAGCACGGCATTGTTCGCAACAACGACAAGCTCGAATTCTTCTCTAAACTCGAAGATCGTATCGTGTTTCGCCTGTGCTCCGACGAGGAAAGCCTGGAGCAGTACCCCTTTCACTTCGATTTTCGCATCACCTTCCGGCTGCGCAACGAGCACCTGATCATTTACCACGAGGTGATGAACACGGACGATAAGCCGATCTTCTTCCATCTGGGCGGACATCCGGCGTTCCGGGTGCCCTTCTTTGAGGGAGATACCTACGAAGATTACGTGCTGCGGTTCGAACACCCGGAAGCCAGCCAGAGCTACCGCGTCACCGAGCAGGGGACGATCAGCAACGAAACCCGGCCCGTACCCTGGCAGGAAGACGGTACTATACTGCCGCTCACCCACGATCTTTTCGCCGAGGACGCGCTGGTCTTCAAGGATCTCGAGTCGCGCAGCGTCATTCTCGAAAGCCGCAAGCACGGGCCGGTACTTAAATTAGATTACGCCGGCTGGACTCACCTTGGCATCTGGGCCAAAACGAACGGCGACTTCGTATGCATCGAACCCTGGATCGGCCTGGCGGATAGCGCAACGTCCGGTGGTGAATTTGTACGCAAGGAAGGCATCGTCGAGTTGCAACCTAACGAAGTGTACGAGATGAGCTACGACATTAAGATCCTGTAAGCCCTACCCGTACAACGGTTCGATCGCCCGGTAGAAACGGAGCAAGTCACCGTCGTGGAGGGCCTTCCCCGACGAAACAACCCGAATCTGCAGCAGGGCCCGTTCGACCACTTCGGGGGGCAGACCGCAGCGACTAGCAAGATCGGCCGGCGGGGGATCTCCCTCGGCCCACTTTACCCCGAAACGGTGATTGAGGTGCAGGCGTAGAAAAGCCAGTTCGCGTCGGGCCAGAGCGGCATGATTGCCCTTTTGGTACAGGAGCCGGCCGATGGTATCGATGAACCGGCGACTGCCGTTTTCCCGCGGCGGGATAATGGGGATGATGCGTTGCCGGCGCTTGCCCCGAAAAACCACGAAGAGGATGGCCCCGGCCAGCAGGGTGTACCAGGCAAAGGCCAGTTCGCGCCGCTCCAGTACGTAGAGCAACGTCCGGTTGCCGTTGAGCAAATTTCTGCCGCCCGTATAGTTGCGGGGAGTGGCACCCTGCCCCCCGACGGAGTTGGGGTCCCGGCGGTAGCGACGGTGGTATTCGTCCCAGTAGATCGGCCCCTCGGCGATCACGGACAGCATCGCTTCCGGATACCGGTACGCCGTCGAATCTACCAGGAACCAATTGGTAAAAAAGACGGGATTGGAGTGAAAGTAAAAGTTGCCCCTGCCCCAACCGAAGCGGACGAAATTGATCCCGCTGGTGTGGAGCACGCCCAGTACCTGATTGTCGAGGGTCTCGTTGCAGAGTAGCCGGTCGCTGACCACGTGTAGCGCGGTAGGGGTCGGCTTCCAGAAACGGATGTTGACCAGGTGAAAACTATCGCCAGCGGGGTAGCGGTAGGTGGTGACCGAGTCGACCATCACGAGCGGAAAGCGCTCATTGCCGTAGCCCGCGTAGTCTTCAAACTCTTCGTAGTAGCAAGCGTCACCGAATAAGTGATAGGCCAGGTCTTCGGGTATTTCGGTTGCGGCCAGGAAGACGGTATTGCCTCGCTCTACGTAATCGAGTAAGCCGGTCACGGCACGCTCCCGGTAAAAGGGCCAGTGACCGATGAAGACGTAGTTGCTCGCTGTAGCGGTGTCCAGGCGTTCGAGATCGAGGCTGTCCCGGAGCACGGTCATCCCCTCGGGCCGCGCCGCGAGTAACTCGTACAGGGTGTAGAGGTCGAAGGGAGACTGTTGGTCGTAGCGGTACGATTCAGACCAGTCGACGGAGGGACAGCCGAAAAGGGTCAGCAGTGCCAGACCTAGCAGCAAGCGCGGAGGATGGGCGATTGATTTCACGGGATACGGGCCTGCAAATTGGTGAATACTCCGTGGGCAACCCGGTAGCTGAGGCGGTCGATGCGGTGCTTGCCGTACCAGTATCGTTCGTAGGTTCGGACGGCTTGGGCAAATTCTTCACTCAGTGGGTGACCGTCTAGTTGCGCCCGGTAATCCCGGTTGCTGAAGTGTGGTCGGTACCCAATCAATTGAGCGAGCTGGAGGCGATTGAGCAGGTCGAGGTACAGCAGCCGTACCGCTAAGTCGTACTGTGCGGCGGCCTCCGCTCGCTGCAGGAGTTGCGGAGAAATTCCACGGCTCACCAACTCTTCCTCCCGTACCTCGGATACACTGACGGGGCCGGCAGCGGTTTCGGAAGAGGATTTGCCACTTCGGGTGGAGCCTAGGTCCTTCTGTATCCGGTGCAGGAGAACGGCCAGACCGATCAACAGCAGGACGGAAACACCCACGATCAGGGGCCAGCGGAATGCCCCAAAGTCGAGGAGGGGACCGGTAGGTTCGGATTGCGCTACTGTTTCGGGCACCTCCGGTGGTTGGTATACTACTTCCTGCCGCAGTTCACCGTGACGCTCCGCCGGAAAGATCGGAGACCCCGTCTGCCCCCGTACGGCGAGGGAGAGGCAAAGCAACAGAAAGACGCAGGCGTTCGGAATTGGCGACATTCGGGCGGGGTGGGTGCGGCTAAGGTAGGGGTTTGGCGGACGGGCCCAAACAGCGGTTGCGTATGCGCTGGACTGCGATATTTTGTTAAATTACCAGCCTTTCGAACCGCCGACCCACTGTGTCGGCATAAAATCATGCACGTGAGTAAATTTGATGAGAAGGTAGCTGCCTACGAAGCTTCGTTGGAAAAAATCGACAAGGGCGGCGATAAGGAGCTGCTCCGCAAGGTGGCTAAGGGTCTTGGCCCATCGATCTACAACAACGACTCCAACAAGGTCGCCTGTAGCGATAAGGCGGAACTGAAGCGGGTGGTAGACAACTTCTGCAAGAAGAAGCTGGGCATGACCGACGAGGCGAAGGCGATGGAAGCCGTACAGTCCGTATGCAAGCAGTACGTCGACCGCAGCAAGCACCGCGCCGTATTTTACTACCTGGTCGTAAAGGAACTGGGTATGGAAAGCCACTACGGCTAGTCGGCCTTCAGTACCAATCTTCCGGTAAGCCCTTCCGTCACCGTCCGGTACACCAGGTCAGCCACACTCGTGGCGGCCAGGATGCGGGGCGGTGGCGTTTCGCCTTCCCAACTACTCGTCAGCGTCGCGCCCGGCGCAATGAGCGTGGTGCGTACGCCGCTCCCCGCCAGTTCCTGGGTCCATCCATCAAACAGTCCCCGTAGTGCTTTTTTCGTGGCAGCGTAGGCCGTCATGTGGGGAGAGGGGTCGTCCGTTGCCGTTGATCCGATGACCACCAGGTGTCCGCTCCCCCGGGCGATCATGGCGGGCAGCAGTTGACGGGCAGCGTGGTGGTTGGCCACGACATTGAGCCGCCAGGATTCTGAAAATACGTCGCGTTCCCGGTCGAGTAACCCCCCCGGGGCGTAGTAACCCGCGTTGAGGATCACTACATCGTATTCGCCACTCAGGTCGGGAGATTCGTTCAGATCGGCCACCACCATCCTGACGAGGCCCGGGAATGTATCCCGTAGGTTCGACAGTTGTTCTTCCGTGCGGGCCACGGCCGCTACGTGGTTTCCGGCGGCGGCAAACCGTTCGGCACACGCCCTCCCGATTCCCCGCGAAGCTCCCGTAATGAGTACGTTCAAGTGCAGGTATTGATCAGTCGCTGTGCTTCAGGGCGAGTACGGAGCGGTAGGCGCGGGGGTCCGCCAGAAAGGCGTCCAGCGCCTGCTTCGTTTCGGCATCGACGAGCGGCAGCAGGGGTTGGGCTACGGAAGTGAAGTGAGTCATCGACTGGATGACTTTCCGGTCCCACTCCCGGTAGTGGCGGTCGAGGTCACCGGGGCCTACGCATCCGCGGCAATTGGTGTGAGAACAGACCAGCGGCATCGCGTACTGTAGATTAAACAGCCCGTACTCGTCGGTAATTTGCTCTCCGGCCGCGATGTCCCGCAGGGCGATCTCGAAGCCGTAGCCGGTGCTCATGGTATTGCAGTTGCAGCAGTGGTTGACGTACTTGGCAAAATCCCAGCTCACGATACGGTTTCCCCGCTCGTCGATGTAGGAGTATTTCTCCATCACTTCCTGCATCGGGAGGGTGTGCTGCTGAAAGGCTTCCGGGGAGATGACGATTTCCAGGCTATCCTTTACGTAAACGATGGTGCCGGCCGGGATTGGAGCAGTGGCAAAGACGCCGTAGCCGATGTCGTCGCCGATAAATCTTAACTCGGTATCAGGATGAATCACAACCGATTGGGTTTTTTTCTTCAAAGTAAACCATTCGGCAGGTGGGGCGGGATTATTTTTTGTCGCCCGCCGGTTTAGCGGTGGAATCTCAGCCCCCGGGGTGGTGAAGCAACGCCGCCGAGTACGTACTTTTACCTCACAATCATTTAGTTGTCAGCTCATGCCCGAAACCACCACCCCCCCCAAGAAATTTACCACCAAAGCCGACTTTCACCATACGGCCCGCGCCGATCGCTACCAGTTTCACGACTACTACCTGGTTGACGACCTGCTCGAAGACCACCACCGCATGGCCCGGCAGGCCGTCCGGGACTGGGTGAAGGCGGAGGTAAGCCCCATCATCGAGGATGCGGCCATGCGCGGCAAGTGCCCCACCCACCTGTTCAGAGGACTGGCGGAGGTCGGCGCCTTCGGGCCCAGCCTGCCCGTCGAATACGGCGGCGGCGGCATGGACGAGATCGCCTACGGCGTCATCATGCAGGAACTCGAACGCTGCGACAGCGGGTTGCGCTCCATGGCCTCGGTGCAGGGAAGCCTGGTGATGTACCCCATCTTTAAGTACGCAAGCGAAGAGGTCAAACGGAAGTATTTACCCAAATTGGGCAGCGGGGAATTCATCGGTTGCTTCGGTCTTACCGAGCCCGACGCCGGCTCCGATCCCGGTAGCATGCGAACCACTATCGTCGACGACGGAGATGCGTACCTGCTCAATGGTGCCAAGATGTGGATCACCAACAGCCCCATCGCGGACCTGGCGGTAGTCTGGGCGAAGGACGAGGAAGGTAAGGTAAGGGGGATGGTGGTCGACGCCGACGCCCCGGGATTCAGTGCGCCGGAGATTCACGGGAAGTGGAGCCTGCGGGCGAGCATCACCGGCGAATTGGTTTTCGAAAACGTGCGGGTGCCGAAGGGCAACGTCTTTCCCGATATTCGTGGCCTGCGCGGTCCGCTAAGTTGCCTCAGCAAGGCCCGCTACGGCATTGCCTGGGGAGCCATCGGTGCTGCCCTCGACTGTTATGACTCGGCCCTGCGCTACGGACTGGAGCGCGAACAGTTCGGTAAGCCCATTGCCGGTTTCCAGTTACAGCAGAAGAAGTTGGCCGAAATGATCACGGAGATCACCAAGGCGCAGCTACTGGCGTGGCGCCTCGGTACCCTGGCCAACCGGGGCGAAGCAACGCCCGCCCAGATCAGCATGGCCAAACGCAACAACGTACACATGGCCCTGGAAGTCGCCCGCGAGGCGCGGCAGATTCACGGCGGTATGGGCATCACCAGCGAATATCCCATCATGCGTCACCTGATGAACCTCGAAACGGTACTGACGTATGAGGGAACGCACGACGTACACCTACTCATCACGGGGCACGACGTGACCGGGCTGAATGCATTCGGCTGATCCGGTCTGACCGGTGCGTATCTTTACCGCACCTCAAAGATCAGTTGTGAGAATTGTTTTTCTGTTTTGTGTTGGGCTCACATTTTTGTTGCCCTCCCACCTCTACGCCCAGTACACCCCGCCCCTGCGTGGGCCGCTCCTGGTCACCGGTACCTTTGGTGAACTACGCAGCGATCACTTCCACGGCGGCCTCGATTTCCGGGCGGCGGTCGGTACGCCGGTCTATGCCGTGAGGGAGGGCTTCGTAAGTCGCATCAAGATCACCGGCGGCGGTTACGGGCAGGCGATCTACATCGATCATCCCGACGGAAAGCGAAGCGTATACGGTCACCTCGAAGTGCTGGCACCGGAGCTTCTGGACACGATCCGCAGTCTGCAGTACGCCCGGGAAACGTTTGAAGTGGACCTGTCCCTCGGAGCGGAGGACTTCCCGGTCACCGCCGGCCAGCGAATCGGTGGGGTAGGAAACCGCGGGTTCAGTTTCGGACCGCACCTCCACTTCGAGATCCGGGAATCGGCCACCGATGCACCCCTCAATCCACTTTCTCTGGGCTTTACGATACCGGACACCCGAACCCCCCAGTTGCGGGAACTTAAGCTTTACGAGTTCACCGAGGAAGGAGAGCCAGGAGCCACCCGGATATTCAACCTGCTGGAGAAGGAGCTGCCCGACACCATTCGCGTCCGCTCGGATCGGGTGGGCTTTGCCCTAAAGGCCTTCGACCGACAGAACGTCATGCCCAACTGGAACGGCATTTACGGTGCCCGAATTCTGGTGGACTCCGTCCCGGTATTCTCCTTCACCTACGACCGCATCCCTTACGAAAAGACGGAGTACCTGAACGCACTGACCGACTACGTCGAATGGAAGCGCAACAAATCGTGGTACTACCTGCTCTTCGCCCGTGTCCCGGAGGCGATGTTCTGGAAGTCGGTGCCCGACGGCAGCGGTACGGGGGTGATCCGCTTGCCGGGCAACAACCCGGTTGCTATCTCCGCCGTTGTTCGGGACTACGCCGGCAATGAGTCGATCGCCCGCTTTATCGTGCAGCGCGACCGCTCATCTGTATCTTCCGCTGCTCCTGCGACCCCGCCAGACCTGCCCTTTCAGTATTTTCTGCCGCAGGGAGAAGCGAGTGTCATCGACACCGGCGGGCTGCGGTTGGAGTTGGGTGAGGATGCGCTGTATGCGCCGTTGCGCTTCCGGTACGTCAGGTTGGTGGATGAGTCGGCGGGATACCTGAGCGATACCCACCAACTGCAGGATGAGGAAACCCCGCTGCACGGTAGTGGAAAACTCACCTTGCAGCCCCGGGCACCGATTCCCGAGCGCTTGCGGGATAAAGTCTACATCGGCCGCTGCGGCAAGGACGGGAAATTCAGCAGTGTGGGGGGCGAGTGGCTTCCCGATGGGGGCATGATGACGCGGATTAAGGGCTTCGGCGATTTTGCCATGCTGCTCGATACCCTCCCGCCCCGGATCAGGATCGAACGGTTCGGAACCGATCTGCGGCGGGCTGCGGGCTTCAGTCTTCTCATCGATAACGATGAGGGGGGTGGATTGACCTACCGGGGAACTGTAGACGACAAGTGGGTGCTTATGGAATACGACGCTAAATCGGGCCGCCTCTCGCACACCTTCGAGGGCAAGCTGATCGCGGCGGGGAGTAGTCACCGCTTCGAGCTGACGGTAAGTGATTCACGGGGGAACGAGGCGCGGTTTGAGCGGACGTTTCGACGTTAATTCTGCAGGTTGGCGATGAAATCGACTATCTTCTCTAGCTTTTCGCGGTCGAGGGAGTAGAAAATGTACTTTCCATCGCGTTCAGATATGACAATTTCCGCTTTTCGTAGGATCGCCAGGTGCTGGGAGGCTACTGACTGCTCGATCCGCAGGGACACGAAGATGTCGGTAACCGTGATCTTTCCTTCCGATTTAAGGAGTTCGATGATGTCCCGGCGTAGATCGTGATTGAGCGCGCGCAGCAGGCTTACCGCTCGGCGAAGTTGCTCAGAATCAATGTTTAAACGACGATCGTCGGGATCGGGTGGGTGGTTTTGATCGTTTGGAAGCATCGGACGCTGGATAATTAAGATATAAGCTACGACTTTACATCCGATCTCCCCCAACGGATGAGGACAAATTCCACCTGATTAGGGGCAAAAAAAAAGCCTTTAACGGTTAAGTTAAAGGCTACATAACAAACACTATGAACAACACAAGATCTTTAGGGTGGTGTGTATGATTTCGGGTCGATCACAAAGATAGGAACAAAAAGACCACTTTTTTACAAAATTTAACAAAAGGATCTTCTTTTTTTCCGAATGGTGGTGAATTATCGCCCCATTTGCACGTTCAGGGGTTTCAACCGACCTTCGGCTTTCGCACCGCGATCTATGAATAATCAATCAATCCTTCGCTACCTCGAACAGCCCGCCCTGCTGTCGGAAGTGAGCATGGAGGAACTGTTGCAGCTGGCTAGCGATTATCCGTACGCCCCAAACGTGCGCCTGCTCGTCGTCATGAAAGCCCGGCAAGACCACGATCCTGGTTTCGAACGCTACCTCAATCGGTTCGCGGCGGCTACGTTCGACCGGCCTCACTTGTTCGATCTGCTGGAGGCCATCAAGCGATCGGAAGAGGAGCGCGGTGAGGTCCTCGAACTTCTCGAGCTCGAAGAGCTGGAACTGGCCCCCCTGGCCGACCCCTTTGAAGAATTGCCCTCCCGCCTCAATGAAATTCAGGCACCGGATCCGGTAGCCCCGCGCCCGGTACCCCCCCGGAGCACACCGTCGGATCCCGTATTTCCTTCCACTACACCAAAGCGACCGGTACAACCGGCAAACGAGGGGAATTGGATTGAAACCGCATCCGCCTACCACGCCGTCATCCAAAGAATGCCCACGCCGCCGCCCGTTACTTCCACCCCTCACCCCGAAGACCCCGCCCGCTTCGCCGAAGTCGTGCGGCGCAGGCGAGACCGGGACAGCCTGCGGTCGCGGCTAAAGCAGTTACGAAACCTCCGGGAATCGGGTGGGAGCACGATCGGCGGAGATGGTGAAACGGGCGCGGTGGTAAGCGAAACGCTGGCCGCCCTACTGGTGAAGCAGGGGCAGTACCAGAACGCGATCCGGATGTACCGCCGGCTCAGTTTGATTTATCCGGAGAAAAAGACGATCTTTGCCGGCCTCATTAAAGAAGTGAAGGAAAACTTATAGCCCCATGGTCAATCTGCTTACCATCCTGACCGGCGTAGTCTGTCTGCTGCTCATGCTCGTCGTACTCATCCAGAATCCCAAGGGCGGTGGCATCGACTCCACCTTCGGTGGCGGACAGGCCAACCAAATGCTCGGTGCCTCGCGCTCTACCGACGTCATCGAGAAGGTGACCTGGGGACTGGCCATCGCACTGTTCACCCTCTGCATCCTTACCGCCCTGGCCGTTAGTTCGGTCGGTGCCGGTGCCTCGCTCGACGCTAACTTCTAAGCTTAGGCGCAACCCAAACGTAAAATCCCCCGCTCACGGCCGTGAGCGGGGGATTTTACGTTTGGCCCTTGCCTCCCTACTTACGCGAGGAACGTATAGATGAAGGCGAGCAGCAGAATGATGGCGATGGCCGCGATGTTGAAGCCCATCCGGGTCCGGAAGAGCGCCGGATCCAGGTCGATGGCCTTGTAATCGTCCGCCGTCTTATCGGTGTACAGCAACGCGATCACGATCACCGAGAGCACCACGAAGATCCAGGCCATGAGTTCCGGTACGCCGGGCACGGGTTGCAGCAGCAGGCGGATGCCGGTTGCCAGGCCCACCCCGATGACGGCAATACTGAGGCCGTTGCGAAGCTTGATGTCCTTGATCAGTTTGCCGCTCAGGTCGCGCTTCTGCTGTTCACCGTAGCCGGCGACCTTTTCCTGTTCCGCGACCTGCTGTTGCTTACTCTTAGCGGTCAGGGCACTTACCACGATCATCAGGGCGGCGGAGAGGAGGAAGATGAAGGCCATCCGGTCGAGGAAGGGAAGGTCCGGCATCAGCTGTTGGAAGGCCCAGGAGAGGGGTACCGATGCAAGGACCACGACCAGCGCGGCCTGTGAGGTGCCCCGGCGGTAGAACATGCCGAAGACGAATACCGTAAGTACCCCCGGACTGATGAAGCCCGTGTACTCCTGGATGATCTGAAACACCTGTCCGGCATTAGCCAGCGCCGGTGCCACCATTGCGCCGATCAACAGAGCAACGGCGGCCGAAATCTGGCCGACCCTCACCTGCCGGCCCTGGGTGGCGTTGGGAGCAATGAACTTGTTATAAATGTCCATCGTGAAGATGGTCGAGGTCGAGTTTACCATCGAACTGATGGAGGAGCCGATGGCGGCCACCAGGGCCGCGAAGGTGAGTCCTTTGAATCCTACACCGACGTAGTTGGCCAGTACCCATGGAAAGGCCTGGTCGGCCTTGGTGATGGGAAGGTTAGCGGGGTCTTGCTCGCGCAGCAGGTACCAGGCGGCGATGCCGGGCAGGACGGCGAAGAAGGGGATGAAGAGCTTCATGAAGGCCGCGAAGGCCACGCCCCGTTGTGCCTCGGGCAGGTCCTTGGCCGCCAGTGCCCGCTGGATGATGTACTGGTTGTTGCCCCAGTAGTAGCTGTTCACGATCCACATACCACCCAGCAACAGGGCCATGCCCGGCAGCAACTGGAAGGATGACTTGAACTGGTCGCCCGGCTGGAGGGTCGTCGCCACGCCGTCCGGGGTTACGCCGGTGGAAAGTTCGTGGGCATTGGCTACGTCGAGGTAAGTGTCGCCGGGTTCGAAGAGCATCTCAAAGTGATCGGGGAGGGTATTGAACAGGTTCTCGATGCCGACGATAAAGTTGCCGTCACCCACTACCGTAAGTATCCCGTAAGCAGCTACCGTGCCGCCGACCATCAGGACGACCACCTGCACGACGTCCGTCCAGACCACCGCCTTCAGACCGCCGAAGATGGAAAAGGAGGCAGAGTACAGGACGAGCCCCACAATGCCGATCCACAGGTCAACCCCCAGCAGCGTCTGAATGGCCAGCGCGCCCAGGTACAGTACCGTTGCGATGTTCACAAAGACGAACAGCGCGATCCAGAAAACCGACATGATCGTGCGGACGGTGCCGTCATAGCGCTCCTCAAGAAACTGGGGCATCGTGTAGATCTCCTGTTTCAGGAACACGGGCAGGAAAAATTTGGCCACCAGGATCAGCGTAATGGCCGCCATCAGTTCGTAGGTCGCGATCGCCAGTCCCAGCTCAAAGCCCGAACCGTTCATGCCGATGATCTGCTCGGCCGAAATATTGGACGCGATCAGGGAGCCGCCCACCGCCCACCAGGGCAGGCTACGGCTGGCAAGGAAGTAGTCGCTCGCTGTATTCGTCTTCTCCCGGTTAGCAATCCACACCCCAAAGGCAATGACGGAAACAATGTATACGGCAAAAATGATCGTATCGATCGTACCTAGCTGACCTAACTCCATGATGTTCCTTTAAGACGTTGTGAGTGCTCGACGCCACGGTGGCGTAAAGCGCGACAATATAGGCCCTTATGCTCACTTAAGTTGATCGACGTTCAGGTATCTCAGCTCCCTCAGGTGAAAGACGTTCTCCCGTAGTGGCGCTACCCGCTCCGCAAAATTCGCCCGCGCCACGGCCTCCTCACTGCGCAGCAGCCCCCGCAACAATTGCAAGATCAGGGAGGGATAGGGGCTGCGGTAGCCGATCCGACCGAGGTAGCGCGCCAGGTTATTGACCCCGTAATCCACAAACTCGGTATGCCCTAGCCGGTAGTGGCACCACAACTGCAGTAGCCGGGCGTACACCATCAGGTCGTAGCGCAGCGTACTCCGTTCGTTGAGTACCGGCTCCAGGTAGTCCAGGGCCAGCTGCCGTTCGCCGTTCAGTACGCACAACACCGCAAGCTTGTAGTACAGGACGAGCTGCTTGTGGCGATCCACCCCGACCACTGCCCCGATGCGTTTGCCGATCTCGCGTAGTTGGGCGGGGGCGCAGGTGCCGGGCAAATCGAGTAATAGCTGGTTTAATTCGGCACGGAACAGAACGATCTCGGCCATAATTTCGCTATTCCGCTGCTGCCGGGTGCCCTGGGTGTGGGACAAAAACTCCTGCAGGCGGGCGTAAATGCTCCGGTGATCCTCCGCATCGCCCAGGAGGAAAGCAACGAGCAGCCGGCGGTCCATTCCTTTGATGTAAAAGTTCGCATCCCGCTCGCGTAGTTCGCTGCGGGCCTCGATGATGTCCGTCCAGCTGGCCGTATGAACCTTCGCCTGGTCTAGCTGCAACTGATTGTAGTGGTACCAAAAGCGGCACTGGTGACCGAGTACCCGCTCTTTATAGGTTGCCGTAGCCGGCACCGGATCGCTGAAGTAGTGATGGTACAAAGCGTAGAAGTTACGGGCCTCGCGGGGAGTAGATACGTGGCCGTGCTCGATGAAGTGGCGCTGGAGTGTAAGCTGCAGGTTGGACTGCCGTACGGTACTGCTCATCACCTCCTGTCGCTTGCGGCTCTCGGAGGTAAGGGAGGTCATGCGCTCCGTAGAGGATCGGGTAATGTGCCGGCTCTCGATGGTTTTTTCGAAGTCAATGATGAGCAGATGGTGCAGGTCGAGGTGGAAAGAGAAGGCCAGCTCCTTCGCGCGGGCCAAAATCTTTAGGGCGTGCAGGTAAAGTCCCCGGTCGTAAAGCAGGTTGGCGTAGTCGATTTGTTCCCTCACCTGGACGCCGGGGTCGCGTCGCCGGTGCTGGAGCCGCAGTGCGTCGAGGATTTGTCCGTACAAATGCCGTTGAATATTGACTAGTTGGGTCGGTCCGCTCAGGTCGAGTAGTTTCTGTAATCCGGGGTCTTCCAGCGTACCGCCGTTGCTCAGGTGGCGGAACAGTCGGTAGAACTTATCGGAATTGGCGGATGCGGTTCGATTGGTGTGACGGGTGAAGAAGCGTTTTTCGGAACTGTCCAGGCTGGCGATCAGCTCCATTAGCATCTCTTTTTTAGCTATTGACATAACAAAAGGGGCGGGAAATGGGGGTGGGATGAAGCACGCGGTTCAACTAACGAGTGTGCTTTAATAGGGTGAATACAGCCAGTTGGTTCGCGGCGGGACGAATATATCCCGGACGAAACGGGGGCAAATGTAAAGTTAAGCCATCACAATATCGGCTTCTTTATGATTTGAATCCCCCCCGCTGCTGTAGTGAAATTTGTGGCACAGATTTACCGATCGGGATCCTGCAAGAACACTTTTTCCTACTCACGCCTCACCGGGCAGCATCCTACCTAGTATATGAAACTTCTCAGACACCTCGCCGGCTTGTTCCTGCTGCTATCCGGCAGCCTGCTCGCCCAACAACGCACCATCAGCGGTACGGTCACCGATGATGTCGGATCGCTCATCGGAGCGACCGTAATGGCCGAAGGGACCACCATTGGTACGGTCACCGACTTCGACGGCCGCTTCGAACTCACGCTGCCGGACGCAGTCGACAACCTGATCGTTACCTATACGGGTTACGAAAGCCTTACCCTCCAGGTAGGTACCGAAACTTCCTTTGCCATCATTCTACGGGAATCTGCCCTCGACCTGGAGGAAGTGGTAGTGACCGCACTGGGCGTGAAGCGGGAAAAGAAATCGCTCGGCTATGCCGTCCAGGACCTTGCCGGTGACGCCCTCGAACAGACCCGTAGCACCAACGTCGTCAACGGCCTGTCGGGAAAGGTTGCCGGACTGCAAGTGACGGCGGCCAACGTGCCGGGCGGCGGATCCCAGGTGACCATCCGGGGAAACTCCTCGGTGCTGGGCAACAACCAGCCCCTGTACGTGATCGACGGAGTACCCATGGAGGGCGACTTCGCCACGCCCATCGACGGAGCGGTAGATAACAACGTCTACGGGGGTGGCATCTCCGAGATCAGCCCCGACAACATCGAATCGATGACCATCTTAAAGGGAGCGAACGCCGCGGCCCTCTACGGAAGCAGGGCGGCAAACGGCGTAATCCTGGTCACCACGAAGAGCGGCAAGGGGGCCGATGGCCTGACGGTCAGCTACTCCGGCAGTTACTCGGTAGAGAATCCGTTCGTAACCCCCCAGTTTCAGAACATCTACGGAGGGGGCACCGGCGGAGTCACCTGGTATGCCGACGGCCGCAACGGAGGCATTACCGACCCCCTGGCCGTGGAGCAGTTCCGTAGCGCCTACCCCGATGCGCCCCTCGTGGGTACCGCCGGGGTAGACGAAAGCTGGGGAGCGCCCATGGACGGACGACTGGTGCGGCAGTGGTGGACGGGTACCGAGGTAGCGCCCCTGGTCCCCGTCCCCGACAGCTGGAGTAATTTTTGGGATACCGGCAAGACGGCCAACAACACCCTGAGCATCTCCAACAACTACGGCAGCGGCAACTTTCGCTTCAGCTTCGGACAGATGGATACCAAGGGGCTGATGTACAACAACGACTACAAGCGCAACAACTTCCGCCTCAACATCGACCAGGAACTGGCTCCTAAATTCCGGGTGAGCGTAAGCTCGGAGTACGTAAAGTCAGGCAGCGACAACCGCCAGCAGCCCGCACTGTGGGAATTGGGGACCTGGCACCACCGCCACGACGACTGGGGCCTGCTGCGCGATTACGAACAGTATATGGACGTTCATATTGTTAGAGAAGGCGATCAGTACCCTTATGCCAACTGGCAGCATTCGTTTGCCGAGAACCGGTTCTACGAGCAGCTTTACCTAACCAATAGCAACGACAAGGACCGGCTACTGGGGAACATCGCCTTCACTTATGATTTTTTACCCAGCCTTAGCCTAATGGTGCGGGGCGGTACGGACCTTTGGACCGACACCCGCCGCTCCATCAACCGCTCGGAACGCATCAAGAGCGGTACCGAACGCACCCAGTCTTTCAGCGAAGATGTACTGCGCCGCCAGGAAACCAACCTGGACTTTATCCTCAGTTATAACAATTATTTTGGAGAAAACCTCAGCCTTAACGCCCAGTTTGGGGGCAACCACCGCACCAACTATTACAAGCGCAATTACATCGGAGTCAATGACGTAACCATTAACGGCCTCTACAATGTCGCCAACAACGCCAGCCAGAACACCAACGCCAGCCGCATCGAGGAAAAGGAAGTGAACTCGTTCTTCGGAGCCGCCAGCTTTGGGTACAAAAGTTTTCTCTACCTGGACGTGACCGCCCGCAACGACTGGTCGAGTACCCTTCCCGCCGCCAACAACAGCTACTTCTACCCCTCCGTCAGCCTGAGTGGCGTGCTCACCGATGCCTTCGATATCGGCTCGTTCATCCTTAGCTACGCCAAGGTGCGCGCCGGCTGGGCGCAGGTGGGCTCCGATACCGACCCGTACCGCCTGCGCCAAGTGTACGATCCGACCACCCCCTGGAATGCAACCACGCCGCTCTTCGCCGAACAGGCTTCCATCGCCAGCACCGACCTGCGGCCGGAAAGAACCACCGGTAAGGAGGTTGGCCTTGACCTTCGCTTCCTGAACGGGCGGATCGGACTGGACGTCACCGGCTACGAGCAAACGACCGAAGACCAGATCATCAACATTGCCGTCAGTCGCGCAACGGGCTACGAAAGCAAGCTCATCAACGCCGGCAAGGTGAGAAACCGGGGAGTAGAAGTCGTGCTGACCGGCGCGGTGATCGACCTGCCGAAATTCGGATGGGACGTCGCGATAAACTACGCCAAGAACGAAAACACGGTGCTCAAGCTGTTCACCGACGAAAGCGGCAACGAACTGGAAACCATCGTACTACAAAGCCGCCGTGGCCTCAGTCTGGAAGCCCGGGTGGGTGAGCCCTTCGGTACCCTCTTCGGAAGTGGGTTCGCCCGGGTTCCGGACGGCCCGCTGGCCGGACAGGTGATCTATGAGGATGGAATACCGGTCAAAGATCCGGACCTGAAGGTGCTGGGCAACGTCTCGCCGGACTGGATCGGAGGAATCCGCAACAACTTCCGCCTGGGCGCCTTCAGTGCCAACTTCCTGATCGATGCCCGGCTCGGCGGCAACATTGCCGAGGAGAGTTCCTCCATCGGGATGCAAACCGGTGTCTACGAACTCACCGCCGTCGGACGGGAAGAGGGCGTGATCGGCATCGGGGCCCGCAACATCGGTACGGATGAAGCACCGGAGTACGTAGTCAACGACGTGGTGAACGAAACCCGCGACGTAGTCGGTGCGCTGAGCGTGCGCTACGCAAACGAGGGCGCCATCTTCGACGCCAGTTACGTGAAGCTGCGGGAAGCCGGACTCACCTACGCCCTGCCCGCCGTCCTCCTCGATCAGGTATCGTTTCTGCGCGCGGCCAGCATCAGTATCATCGGGCGCAACCTGGCAATGCTCTACAGCAACCACAGCCAGGTGGACCCGGAATTCAACAGCTACGGCGGTAACCTGCAGGGAGCCCTAAACTATACATCGATCCCCAGCACCCGCAGCTTTGGCGTCAACCTGAATGTGACGTTCTAAGCCAGTTTCACCGCTCTAACGGCATTGGATCGCACCTGCGTCCCCGCCCAAAAAACAATACGATGAAAGCACTATTTACGCTGCCAGTCCTGGCGCTGCTCCTCCTGTTTGCCACCTCCTGTGACGAGGGATTCGAGGAGCTCAACGCAAACCCCAACGAACCCGAACTGGTGCCGCCGGCAACGGTGTTCCCCCTGGCGATCCGCGAGTCGTTCGATCGCATCCACGGCCACCGCAACCGCAACGAACGCCTCAACCTCGACGGGGGGATGCTCTGGATGCAGTACTTCGCCCGCAACCAGTACGTAAACGAGGGTGATACGTATAACCCCGCGGCCACCCTCCGCAACGGTACCTGGGACGGATTCTACACCGAAAGTCTGGTGAACCTGCAGACGGTCATCAACCTCACCTCCGATCCCGAAGGAAGCTACTACAATCAAAACTTCGCGGCGGCGGCACTGATCATGCGGGAGTACGTCTACTCCATTATGACCGATACCTGGGGTGCCATCCCCTACGCTGAGGCCCTCGTAGGCTCCACCGAAGGCAACCTGGCCCCCGCCTACAACAGCCAGCAGGAGGTGTACGCAGCGATGCTCGCCAACCTCAAATCGGCCAGCGACCAGCTCGACGAAAACGGCCCCGCCATCGAAAAGGACATCCTCTTCGGGAGCGATATTACGGCCTGGAAGCGGTTTGCCAATAGCCTGCGCCTGCGCCTGGCGAACCGCCAGGCCGCCAAAGCCGAAACCGAGAGCCGCGCCGTCTTTGCGGAGATCCTGGGCAACCCGGCTCAGTATCCCGTCGTCACCTCCACCGAAGACGCCCTATTCTTCCAGCCTACCGCGCGGCAGAACAGCGAGAACAACAACAGCTGGCACGAAGTGATGGTCTTCAACAGCCGCGAGGACTGGTCGATCAGCACCACGCTGATCAATGCGATGTCGGACGGTGAAGGCAATGCTACCGATCCCCGGCTGGAAGTGTACGCCGAGACGGCCCAGGCCGGCGAGCGGGTGGGCAAGTACGCCGGCGCACCCAACGGACTGCCCGAGGGCGATGCCGTAGCCTACTTTACTACCGCCAGTCGTCCGGGTACCTACTTCATGCAGGAGTCGACCCCGGTCCCGATCATCACTAGCGCGGAGGTAAACTTCATCCTGGCCGAAGCCGCACTGGATGGGGATTATACCGCCGGACTTAGCGCAGCGGAGTACCTCGACGCCGGTATAGACGCCAGCTTTCAACAGTACGGACTCGCACGGCCGTCCGGTTACGGCAGCGGTCTGGAGGCGAGTAAGGAAACGATCATTACCGAAAAGTGGAAAGCGCTCTTTCCCCAGGGAATCGAAGCCTGGACGGAGTACCGACGGACGGGTTACCCCGTGCTGCCCGCCCCCGATCCACGGGCCGTAATGGAGAACGAAGGAAAGGTGCCCACCCGACTGCGCTACCCGGAGTCTGAATACAGCCTCAACTCCGCCAACGTAACCGCCGCCGTGAGCACGAACGGCGGACCCGACAACAAGCTCACCGCGCTCTGGTGGGCCGAATAACCCCAAACTATATACCGATGAACTTTCGTATCCTATTATTTCTCCCGCTTACTTTCCTCTGTTCCTGTCTGGACGACGAGCTTGCCTTTACGGTCGTCGCCTCGCCGGTCAACGCGGAAGTCGAAAAACTAGACGACGGCACCGGCGACTCCGTCAGCTACCGGGCCACCTTCACCGAGCTGGACAAGGAAAACATCCTCGACGTCAATATTGGAATCATCGCCACACCGGTCCCGGATCTGGAACTCAACATTTACAGTCAGACGCAGGACCTGCTCACCACCATCACGACGGACGAGAACGGCAAGGCACTGCTCAACCTACCTGCCACTTCCCTGTCGGGAGTGACCCGCCTCGAATGGTCCGGCACCCACAACGGAGCGGCCTTCCGCATTCTCACCAACCTTTAATCACTTTCACAACTATCCCACGATGCAACCTACTACCCGCCGCCAGTGGCTTCGCCGCGCCGCCCTTACCGGAGCCGGGCTGGCCGCCCTGCCCAACCTGTCCCTAAGCGGACACACTCCCCACGCCGGGCACCTGGGCTTCCGGGAGTACATGCCCCAGTACGAATGGGAACGTACGCTGGCCGGACGCCCCGAACTCAAGGCCCGTATGCTCGCTAACGAAAACCCCTACGGCCCTTCTCCCCTGGCGATTCAGGCCATTGCCGCTTCCGCCTCCGCCGGCAACCGGTACCAGCACGAGGCGGCGGCTCAGCTGCAGAAGATGATCGCTGACTTCGAAGGCGTACCGGAGGACTACATCATGCTTACGCCGGGTTCCTCCGACGTTCTGGAAAAAATGGCCATCATTCACTTCGTTGGAGGGGGCAACGTAGTTGCCGCCGACCCCGCCTACATGTCGCTCATCAAGGTTACGATGGGTATGGGCGGTGAGTGGAACAAAGTGAAACTGACCGACGACTGGTCGCACGATCTGCCCGCGATGAAGGCCGCGATCAACGACGACACCAAAATGGTGTACATCTGCAATCCCAACAACCCAACCGGTACGCTCACGGACAACGAGGAACTGAAGCAGTTTTGCCGGGACGTAGCGGATACCACGCCCGTCTTCGTCGACGAGGCGTACCTGGAGTTTCTGCCGGATTACAAATCCCAAACGATGGTCCCGCTCATCCTGGAGGGCAAGAATGTCATCGTCGCGCGCACCTTCAGTAAAATCCACGGCATGGCCGGCTTGCGTATCGGCTACGCGGTCGCGTTACCCGAAACGCTCGACCTGGTATACCGGGTGAGTCGGGGAAATATGGGGCTGTGTAAGACCAGCCTGGAGGGCGCCATGGCGAGCTTGGGCGATACCGAATTCCAGGATGCAAGCCGGGAGCAAACGACCGCCTTCCGCGAGCAGACCTACGCGGGCCTGGAGAGTCTGGAACTCGCGTACGTGCCCTCCGTAACCAGTTTCATCCTCTTCCCGATTCAGTTGGAGGGAAAAGTCTTTCTGGAACGCATGTTCGACCAGGGGATCGGAGTCCGATCGTTCAACGTACACGGAAAAGATTACTGTCGCGTAAGTGTGGGTAAGCCGGAGGAGGTTGACCTGTTTCTCACGGCACTCAAACAGACCCTGGTGTAATTTATGTTGCTCCGCTCCGGGGGGTTATTGTTGGCCGCCCGGAGCAATTTTTGACTACTGAACCCCAACTACCAGAATGAATCCAGCGCTCCAAAAAACAATTGCCTTCGCCTTACTGATCCTCGCCGGTTACCTGATGCAGCGCAAGCTCAGCGGGAAGCAGGATCTGGCCGGTGTGAAGGTGCTCATCCTGAGCATCATCCTGCCGGCGACCATCTTCGTGGCCCTACTAAAGGTCGAGATTTCCGTTAGCCTGCTCCTGTTGCCGGTGCTGGCGCTGGTTCTGAATGCCGCCCTGTATCTCGTGTCTTCCTGGGCCTTGCCCCGGCTTGGGTTTGCGGCGGACGGTAAGGAGTGGCGTACGATAATGATGCTTGTCCCCTCCCTGGCGCCGGGGCTGAGCGCCTTCCCATTCATTCTGGAGTACCTGGGGGATGGGTCGCTCGCCCTGGCCGCCCTGGCCGACGTGGGAAACAAGGTGTTCGTACTTATCGTGCTCTACCTTATCGCCATGAACTGGTACTACCGCGGTCGCGAAGCGGACTCCGAAAAGATCAACCGGCGTACCAAATTGAAGGACCTGGGAATATCCCTACTAAAGGAACCGGTGAATCTGGTCATCATCACCGCGCTGCTGATGCTTACGTTTGGGTTGGACCTCAGCAGTTTACCCTTCTTCGTGGAGGACACCGTGGCCCGCCTGGCCGGGCTGATGACGCCTATCGTATTGTTGTTCATCGGCATGGCCGTCAACATTCGACGCGGGGAAATCGCGCGCATCGTACGGGTACTCTGCTTTCGTTCGGGGCTAGCTTTTTTACTGAGTGGAGTGCTGATCTACCTGGGCGGGATCGCAGGAGCAACGGCTTTGCTTGCGGTGATCTTTGCCCAGTGCGCCGTGAGTTTTTGGCCCTTCGCCCACATGTCCGCGGTTGAATTGCTGAGGGGAAAAAGCGGGGCTGCCGTGTTCGATCTAGACTTAGGGCTGAACCTTCTTGCCTTCTCCCTGCCTTTTTCGACCCTGGTCATCCTGACCGTTTTCTCCTTCGGAGACCATTTTGCGTCGCCAACCGTAATCGCCCCCGTGGGCTTGCTGATGCTTGCTTATCCGTTCGTATACGTCCTCCGACCCCTGTCTCAGACGGGAGAAGTGGAGAAGGCACGTGCGTAAAGGCGACTAGTCGTTATCGCTCCGGTGCCCGGCAACGGCCGAGTAGGTAGATAGATACCGGCTAAAGCTGGAGACGTCCTCGACCTCCGTATCGCCGTACTGACCGGGCAGATCCAGAAAAAAACTATGGTCGGCCTTGCCGATTTTCGCGTTAAAGGTCAGCGATTCTACGGCCGTATCGAAGTAGAAGAAGGAGTGATGAACGGCAAATAGGAGGGTTTCTTCGCTGCTTGCCTCTTTGCCGTGGGGTGACAGGATCAGGTAGGTGATCTTACCGTTGTCCTTGTTACAGATTATGTCCTCCAGGATGGCAATATCCGTTCCGGCCGTGGATTTAATTTCACTTCCGATAATCGCAGAGAGAGAAAATATGGGGTTTTCCATCCCGCGCTATTTGCGTACTGCTGCTCGTTTGGCGGTATGAGCGGCTTCCTTCGCCTGCTGGGTATTCACCGTACCGATGACGGCCTGGATGATGGGGATAAGCAAGCGGCCGATGCCGATGATGGAGGTAAGGGTTTTTGCCCGGTTGCGTCGTTTGGGGGATTTTTTGCCGTCGTAGGGTCGTCCGTCGGGATATTCGTGAATCACCTTGGTTTCCTTGATCACCGGGGTACCTCCCTTCTTAGAGGACAGGAGGTTGCTCAGGACCATCATCCCGACAACCGCGCCACCAGCGGGCAGGGCGACGTTCTTGAGCAGGAAACTTCCGGCGTTGCCCTTTGTGGTACCGATGCTGTGGGCGAACTCACGTTTTGCGAGTTCGGTTTCCATGCGGACCTGCTTTTTGCGTTGTTGGAGTTCCGCTAGGCTATTGATTTTTGACTTGCGTATCATCTTAAACTTCTTTTCCGTCGTGTTGGAAGAATTTGGTGATCACCTTGCTTACCGTAGGGTCCGTAATGAGGCTACGCTTTAGTAAAAGTATGATCAGGAATATCACCAGTAGGATGAGGGTGACTGCTCCAAACCCGTACACACTGTTGTCGAAGGCGTCGGCCAGTGCGAATCCCAGCGTGACGAGTGCAAAGAGAAGCGTGATCAGTCCTACCACGGCCAGTACGATGCCGGTGATGATTCCCGAAATCACATTTGCTGAGGTTTCCGCCAGGTTCAGTTTAAAGTACTCTATTTTCTTCTCGACGAGACGGTTGACGTAGCCGTAGCTTTCTCCTAACTGTTCGAGCAGTTCTTCTTTTGCCTGCATATCTAGGGTTGATTTAAATAAAAACGGCCATGCAGTGGTGGGTACATTGCATGGCCGTTGCTGGTTGAAGCTAAACGGGCGGCAGCCTCGTTTAAATTAGCTTTTGGTAGTGCGGTCGATCTTTTCGCGATTCTCGTCCATCTTCCGTTCGGCCTTGTTGACGCCGCGGTTGAAGCTGCTTTCCGCATCGCTGGCCGTAGCCTTGGCTGATTCGCCGGCGGCGTGGGCCTTTTCTTCGACGGTCTTCTTGACGGAATCGGCCTGGGTAGAAGCCCATTGCTTGCCTTCTTCGAGTTTTACCTTTGCCTGATTGGTCAGGTCGTTGGTTTTGGCCTTGGCTTGCTCCAAGTATTCCTGGCTCTTGGTCTTGGCGGTATCTACCAGTTGGTTTGCCTTAGTGGAAACTTGCTGGGAATAGTCGTTGATTTGATTGCCGTACTCGTCGAACTGGGCCCGAGCCTTGCGCTGCATGGAGCGGCCTTCGTTGGAGTTGAGGTAGTAACCTACGGCAATGCCTGCAAGCAGACCAAAGCCAAGCGCCCACCCTTTACCGGAACTATTGTTGTCATTCATTTGTGGAAAATTTAAGTTAGTGAGCATCAAAACGACGTTCAGTAATTAGATCGTGGAGGGAGATAAAAATGTTCATTGAGCTCCATCTAAGATACGATATAGACTACGTTTATCCCCTATTTCGTCCGTTCATTGTGTTTAATATTACCTGACACATATCGTCGTCCGCAGAACCGACGTTGAAGCTTTATCTTCGTGTTCATCATGTGGTGACACTACAACCAAATAAACCCCAACAAGTGAATTTTTTATCCAGCAACATCCGGTTTCTGCGGAAGCGGCGTAAGTTGTCACAACAACAGCTCGCCGACGATCTGGGCATCAAGCGAAGCAATATTGCCGCTTACGAGACAAAGAACGTTGAGCCGAGGCTATCGCTCATTAACGACATGGCACGCTATTTTTCGGTCCCCTTGGAGGACATGGTCGTGACCGACATCGCTTCAATCAGCAACGATGATGAAGTGATTAACGGGTTCAACCGGGGTCTCAGCCAGAATACGATCGAAGAAATCAAAGAGGTGTCCAACAAGATCCAGCGAATGCTCGATGGATTCAAGATCTTCTATGAGTTCAAGCGCGACATGACCGACGGTTCGGCGCCATCGATCGACGGCGACATCGACAACTTTCTGGTTTTTATCAACCACATGTCGGAGTACAACCGGCTGATCGAAAACTCCTTGCGGCCCACTTACCCCGTTACTGGCGGTCACAGTGAAGTCAACAATAGCGAACCCCGTTCGTCCGCTTCCGCAATGATGTCCATGTAGGGCAGCGTCAGGCAGCCAGCCGGGAGCTACCTCAGGTTATCGGCAACTTCCTGGAGGCTAAGGGCGATTTCATCGCTGCCGGGAAAGTTGAGTTGGCGGAGGAGTGCGATACTCTTACCAAGTTTGATCTGATTATTACGGCGGCGATCCCACTCGATCTCCCGCTGAGCCATTGCTTGCTCGTTCTGCTTGATCACACTGGTGAGCAACTCCGGCAGGTTGCGGAGGTTCTCCTTCAGCAAGTAACCGGAGGCACCGGTGAGGATCGCTTCGGCAACTTTCTCTTCGTCGTTGAGAATGCCGGTAATGAATATGAAAGGTGTACTATCCAGGTGCTCTCTCACGTAGAGTAGCGCTTCCAGGCCGTTCATGTCCGGAAGGTTGTAGTCAGATAAGACGACGTCTGGCTGAAACATGGTAACCTTTTCTTCAAATTCGGCGCGGTGCCGGGCTACCGCAAACAGCACACTGGGGTTAAACTTCCTAACCTGTCGCTTGACCAGTTCAAGGTCAACCGGCATGTCCTCTAGTACGAACACCTTAAATATTTCGTCGCTCATCATGGATTCTAATTTGTCTTATGAGTTCTGCTCGATGAGTTCTACGATGCTGCTTCCACCTACGGCTCCCTGCACCCGGTCAATCAACTCGCCGTCCCGTACAAAGAGCAGCCCCGGAGGATTGGTCACATTGAAGATCTTGCAAATTCGCGGCGAATCCTCAACATCAGCTACCGCGAAGAGCACTTTTCCGTAGCGGTTTGAAAGCCCTTCCAGTAAGGTACGCATGATGATGCCGTGCCCGTCCCAGGAGGAGGTGATGAGCAGTAGCGAGAGGCCCGAACGAGTCAATAGCTCATTTATCTTATCATCATCGATTTTCTTGAGGGTGTGGCTTTGCATCGATTAAATTCCAGATTCGCCTGTTCCAGGCGAAAGGCGGCAGTATGTAGTGGACCAGTATAGTTTAACAGCCCCTGATGTGGTTGTCCTTGGTCGGATTAACGAGGTCAATCAGTGCTTGTTCGCACGGATCCGAATTTGTCTTCTCCGGAGGTGGCAGACCGCTCAATTGCAGTTCCAACGACACAACTTCATTTACTGTATATAATCATTTGGTTGAATACCACTGTGCCTTAGCCGCTTTAGATATTTGTAATAGACTGATATGTAAACAAATAGCTGCATGGCACGATCTTTGCTGCCTATTGGCAGAGTGCATTCTACCACCTTACACACATTTTTACAGTTTTAATATGACCAACCAGCAGTTCATGTCCGAAATGGACCGACTTGAAAACATTCTTTTTTCGTTTGCACTCCGCCTCACCCGTAATTACGAAGACGCCCAGGACCTCATGCAAGAGACCATCTTCCGTGCCTACAAGCACCGGGATAAGTTTGCTATGGGCACCAACTTCAAAAGCTGGTCATCCACCATCATGCGCAACACTTACATCAACCGGTACCGGAAGATGAAGAGCCGTAAGCACGTCAACGAGCCGGTCGAAAGTTTTCTGTTTGCCGTCGAGAACAAGAGTGCGATCGCCAATGGCGGAGAGATGAACATGCGCATGGAGGAGCTAGAGGATAAGCTTCGCCAGATCAGTGAGATTTACAGCGTTCCCTTCCTGATGTTTTACCGGGGATACGAGTATAAGGAGATCGCCAGCTACCTGAACATCCCCATCGGAACGGTCAAGAGTAGGATCTTTCTGGCCCGCAAGAAACTCAAGGTGCTGATCGGGGAGCGCCCGTCTGCCCTCTAGCGCGTTACCCAAATCTTAAATTTTTCGACTTAGCTGAACCAAATAAGTGTAACTGCCGCGATCGGGCCCTTCGTCTCCGTATCGTGTAAGCTACATGGTGATACAACGCTCAACTTTATTTATTTGGAGTTGTAGCTTTACGAACGACGACTTACTTTGCCGCCGGCCACCGTGCCGCGTTGACGAGTAAGCCGTCGTTTGCACATACCGCAGTGGAGGATTAACAAACCAACAATCCATGCCATAGCGGTTTTTTTCTGGTTCAAGATTTCGTTAATGAGGCGTGAAAAGTTTGTTTTTAACCCGCGTACCCTAAAGTACGACGGACTCGGAAGGCCCCTAAACTTCACCTTACTCAAGGCATTTGGGTTTTTGTGCGCTGCAGTGCTGACCGGCCTAGTGTTCACGGCAGTTGTGCACCGGTACTTTCCCAGTCCCGGCGAGCGAATGCTGATGCAGGAACTTGAAATTGCCAAAGCAGAGAACGAAGCGCTAGCCACCGAGTACGCGGACCTCTCCGAGGTCGTCTCTCATCTACATGATCGCAGCAACAACACCGTTCGACTGGCTCTGCGTATGGAACCGGTTGATGATGATGTGTTCCTAGGTGGTAAGGGAGGTCACGATGCTTACGAAGATCTGCGAAGTTTCCCGAATGTCGGGTCGGAAATGGCGGACCTGCGCGCCAGGGTAGACCAGCTCCGGTACCAGATCGACTTGCACAGTCGCTCGATCGATGAGGTTGCCGATATTGCCCTGCGCAAAGAAGACATGCTGGCGTCCATTCCCAGCATTAAGCCCATTCGCGACGACCAGTTTACGCGCAAAATGGAAAATCTATCCGGCTTTGGCTTCCGGATCCACCCAACCCTGGGTGTGAATAAGATGCATTACGGCATCGACTTCAACTGCCGTAAGGGCACCGAAATACAGGCGTCAGGTAAGGGCGTCGTCGAATCTGCCGGACAGCATGCGGGATACGGAAATTGCGTGGTGATCGATCATGGGTACGGATTCAAATCGCGGTATGCGCACATGAGCTCCATCAAGGTTAAGAAAGGACAGAAGGTAGACCGTGGCCACCTCCTCGGCCTGGTCGGAAGCACGGGGCAGAGCACCGGCGATCACCTTCACTACGAAATTGAGAAAGACGGCGAGCGGGTAGATCCGATTCAGTACTGCTACGATGGCCTGACTACGGAAGAGTACCGTGAACTGGTCACGGCCTCGCGGCAGATGAACATGTCGTTCGACGAATAACCGGGATTTTTTACAAACCATTCAAATTGGGGCGATCATTTTTTGATGATTGCCCCATTTGTTTTTGGGGGTAGGGCGCTGCTCTTTCTGAAGTTCACTGCTCCTGCGTACCCGCCCGCCGCTGCTACGCTTTGGTTCTTTCTCCTTCAGATGCTTGCAGGATAAGCGAAAAAACGTATCTTTGCACCCGCTTTGGACCCACCCACGGGACTGAAGCGTGCGAAACCATTGTTTTTAACTAATCAGTACACCTGATCCGATGAGAAATTACGAGACTACCTTTATCGTAGACCCAGTGCTGTCGGGGGATGAGATCAAAGCGACAGCTCAGGCGTACGTAGACAACCTCCAGAAGGAGGGCTGTGAGATTGTTTTTGTGGATGAGATGGGCCTGCGTACGCTGGCTTACGACATCAACAAGCGCAACAACGGTGTCTACTACTGTGTGGAGTACACCGCTCCAAACGGCGCCTTTCTGAGAAACTACGAACTTGGCATGCGCCGCGACGAGCGCATCCTGCGTTTCCTTACGGTTGCGCTTGACAAGTACGGCGTGCAGTACAATGCCGACAAGCGTGCCGGCAAAATTGGCAAGGCCAAGCGGCACAAGCAGGAGAAGCCTGCCAAGACCGAGCCCGCCGCCCACGGCATCAGCCGTAAGAAGGCCGATAGCCCTCACCTCACCGGCGTGCCCTCGGGCGATGCCGAATCCTTTAAGGAAGAGGAATAACTACAGTAGTAACCCTTAAAACAGCGCATCATGGCCACTCGCGATGATATTAAGTTCCTCTCGAATCCCAAGATCGGAGGACGTAGAAAAAAGTACTGCCGCTTCCGGAGGTTCGGCATCAAGTACATCGATTACAAGGATCCCGATTTCCTCCTGACCTTCGTCAACGAGCAAGGTAAGATCCTTCCCCGCCGCATCACCGGCAACTCCCTCAAGTACCAGCGTAAAGTCGCCTCCGCGATCAAGCGTGCCCGTCATCTGGCGATGTTGCCTTACGTGACGGACCTGCTTAAGTAGGGTGTGAGGGAGTGAAGGACTTAAGGGTTGAAGGAATGAAGGATTGAAGGGTGAGAGCCACCTCGATCCTTCATCCCCTCACTCCTTCAATCCTTGACCCCCTCACTCCATTTATAGAAACTAACCGGCGTACAGTACGGGGCACCGCTCCTAAAGGCCGGGACACCATAATAAATTTCAAATGTGAAGTTTGAGATTTTAAATTTCATACCATGAAAGTAATTATGCTGCAAGACGTCGAGAAAGTCGGCGATAAGCACGAAGTAATTGAAGTGAAGGACGGTTTCGGCCGCAACTACCTGCTTCCCCGCGGGCTGGCCATCATTGGCAATAAGTCTAACATGGGCCGTCTCAATGAGATGATCCGTCGTGAGAACGCGCAGGAGCAGAAGAAACTGGACGTGTACCGTGAGGTAGCCAACAAGCTGAAGGGCAAGACCCTGCGGGTAGGTGCCAAATCGGGTACGAGCGGACGCATTTTCGGTTCGATCACCCAGCTGCAAATCCGCAATTTGCTGCAGGAGCAGTTCGGCGTAGACGTCGAGCGCAAGAAGATCATTCTTCCCGAAGAAGCAAAGGAACTCGGTACCTACCAGTTTACCATGCGCCTGCACCCGGAAGTGGTACAGGAGATGGATATGGAGATCGTCCAGGAGTAGGCAACAACTTCTAGACCATCCCTTCCCGCATAAAGTCGTGGAGGTGTACGAAACCCAGGTACGCACCGGCTTCATCCGTTACGATGAGCTGACTGATGCTGTCTTCCCTCAACCGGGTAACCGCGGCGACCGCGAGGTCCGTGTCAATAACGGATTTGGGAGAGGTGGTCATCATATCTTCGGCCCGGATATCGGTCAGATCGGTGTGGCGATTCAGCATTCTTCGCAGGTCGCCATCCGTGATGATACCGACGAGTCGTTCACCCGTACGATTTACTACCGCAGTGGCTCCCAGGCACTTACTGGTCATCTCGTACAGGGTGTCCAGTAGTGGGGTGTCGGGATAGACCAGGGGGCGCTGGTTACGTGGGTAAAGATCTCCCACTTTTAGGTACAGTTGTTTGCCTAGCGACCCACCCGGATGAAATTTCGCGAAATCGGCGGGAGTGAATCCACGCAGCGCGAGTAGGGAGGTGGCTAGCGCGTCTCCCATCGCCATTTGCAGGGTCGTGCTGGTGGTGGGTGCGAGCTCATTGGGGTCTGCTTCCCTCTCGAAGGGAGTCAGCAGAAGGTATTGTGCTCGGCGGGCCAGGGTTGAATCGCGCTTACTGGTCATGGCGATCAGGGTATTGCCCATGTTTTTGACGAGCAGGGAAAGCACATCTATTTCGGCGGTTTCGCCGCTGCGACTGAGGACAAGTACCAGGTCTGAGGGTTGCACCATACCGATATCGCCGTGAATCGCGTCTCCTGCGTGTAAAAAAAATGCCGGAGTTCCGGTTGAATTAAGGGTAGCAACAATCTTTTGGGCCACTAATGCGGTTTTACCTACACCGGTCACGATGAGTCGATCTCCCCGCCGGTAGATGGCTTCCACGCAAGTTGTAAAGTCTTCTCCGATGCTATCAGCTAGCTGTTCCAGTGCCTTGGCTTCGATGCGGAGGGTCTGGCGGGCTGTTTCGGAAACGGGGCTGGAATATTTCAAGTCGGTTTGTATTTTCGTCGCGATGAGCGATGGGCAAAGTTGGGAATGACTTTTGGTATATTCTATCGTCTCATGATTTGGAAGCCAGAATTAGCCCTATTTTAAAGGGAAAGGACTACTTAACCATATAACTGCGGAATAAATCCGAACCAATCACCTTTTTACACTGTCATTGCATCCACGGTCGATCCGTGTAGAGGCGGGCAATGACCATGGGTTGATTGGAACAAAGCGATACATCAATGACTGCAAAAGCGTCAGTTAACTTTCTTGAGGAAGCATTAGCCGAAAATTTCGGGTTCGACACATTCAAGGGAAATCAGGAGGCCATCATCCAGTCTCTCTTCGACGGCAAAGACACCTTTGTCATCATGCCTACGGGCGGCGGAAAAAGCCTCTGCTACCAACTACCGGGTATCATGATGGAGGGCTGCGCCCTCGTCATCTCGCCGCTGATCGCACTCATGAAGAATCAGGTCGATTCGATCCGTTCGCACGGCGATAGCGACGAGATCGCTCACTTCCTCAACTCCTCCCTCTCGAAAACGCAGATGCGGCAGGTAAAGGAAGACATCACCTCCGGTAAGACCAAGTTGCTCTTCGTTGCCCCCGAGACCCTTACCAAAGAGGAGAACATCGATTTTTTCCGGGAAGCCGTGATCTCCTTCGTTGCCATCGATGAAGCCCACTGTATTTCGGAGTGGGGACACGATTTCCGCCCCGAATACCGGCGTATCCGAGAAATGCTCGACATGATCGGACACGACATTCCGATCATCGCCCTCACGGCTACGGCTACCCCCAAGGTGCAGTCCGACATCGTGAAGAACCTCCGCATGGGGGAGGATCAGAACACCTTCGTCTCCTCCTTCAATCGCGACAACCTTTACTACGAGGTTCGTCCCAAGGGAAAGAAGGAGTACACCTTCCGACAGATCATCAAGATCGTGAAGGAGATGCCCGATCAGTCGGGGATCATCTACGTACAGAGCCGCAAATCGGCCGAAGAGATCGCACAAGCGCTGGTGGTGAATGGCATCAAGGCCGCACCCTACCACGCCGGACTGGATCCCAAGACCCGGTCCCGCACCCAGGACGAATTCCTGATGGAGGATGTAGACGTCATCTGCGCCACGATCGCCTTCGGCATGGGCATCGATAAGCCCGACGTGCGCTTCGTGATGCACTACGACATTCCTAAGTCCATAGAGAACTACTACCAGGAGACCGGCCGCGCCGGCCGCGACGGTATGGGAGGGCGGTGTATTGCGTTTTACGCCTACAAGGACATCCTGAAACTGGAAAAATTTCTTCGCGATAAACCCCTGATGGAGCGCGAAATGGGAGCCCAGCTGATGCAGGAGGTGATGTCGTACTCTGAAACGACCGCCTGTCGCCGACGCTTCCTGCTTCACTATTTTGGTGAAGAATACGACGAAGCGAACTGCAACAAGATGTGCGACAACTGCCGGCACCCGCGCGAAAGAGTAGCGGTGACCGAGGAGATGGTCCAGGCACTTACGTCGGTCAGGCTACTTGACGAAAACTACCCGCTTAAGACACTCATCGAGTTCGTACTGGGGAAGGAGACGAAGCAGATGAAGGACTACGAGTTCACCCAGCTTCCGGGTTTCGGCTCGGGAAAGGGCAAGGAAGAGGTCTTCTGGAGTTCCGTATTTCGTCAAGCACTTCTCAATAATTTGGTGCGCAAGGACATTGAATCTTACGGCACCATCAAGCTAACGAAGAAGGGCGAAGCTTTTCTCAAAAAGCCCGTAAAGTTCGAAATCCCCATCGACCACGACTTCGAAAAGGAACTGGCCCAAGATATGCAGGGTGAGGCGGACGATGCTAAGTCTGTCGTGCTGGATCAGGCCCTGTTGCTGGCCCTTAAGGACCTGCGGAAGAAGGAGGCCAAGCGGCTCGGGATTCCTCCCTTCGTGATCTTCCAAGATCCCTCTCTGACAGATATGGCCACGCGCTATCCCGTGGATCTGGAGGAGATGAAGAACATTCACGGCGTCAGCATTGGCAAAGCACGTCGGTACGCGACTCCCTTTCTGGTTCTGATCGAGAAATACTGCGAGGAGAATAACATCGACCGGCCCAGCGACTTTGTCGTGAAGCAGGTGGCCAACAAATCAAAGACAAAGGTCAACATCATTCAGGGAGTGGACCGCAAGCTACCGTTAGAGGATATTGCTTCCGGTAACCAGCTCACCATGGACGAGCTACTCAGCGAAATGGTTGTCATCGTCTCCTCCGGAACCAAGCTGAACATCGACTACTACGTCGAGGAGGAAGTCGACGAATACAGCCTCGAAGAAACCTACGACTACTTCATGAACGCCGATACGGACGATCCCGATCTGGCTTTCCAGCAGCTCAAAGAAGAGGATGTCACCATCGATGAGATCAAGCTGGTGCGCATCAAGTTTTTGAGCGAAATGGCGAATTGACAGGGAGGAGGGATTGAAGGGATTGAAGGATTGAGGGGCATCAGGAACATCATTCCCTCAATCCTTCTTTCCTTCAACCCCTAAACACCCGATGCGGAGGATGAGGGATTCGAACCCCCGGTACCCGTAAGGGCACACCTGATTTCGAATCAGGCACGTTCAACCAGCTCCGCCAATCCTCCGGAAGCTCGGCAAATTTAAGACGGATTATCGAAACATTCTGTTTGAATGTAGTATATTTGAGCTGCCGCGCACTACAAATTTAATTAGCTCCCGCCCCGTATTTTTTCCTCGCTCGCGGCAAATTCCTGGATTGTACACCCCTAGTTATGTCTTCGGAGGAATACGCCGCCGTCGCACTGAGCCGCGTTCCGGCCATCGGGCCTAAATTGTTTCGTCTGCTGGTTAGGCACTTCGGCAGCCCGGCCGCAGTGTTGGAAGCTGGTCGCAGAGAACTGTTGGAGATTCCCGGAATAGCGGAAAGGACCGCCACCCAGTTTGAAGGTACTCAGCACCTGAGGGAGGCGGAAAGGATTGGTCAGTTCTGTACCAGCCACCGGGTCAACGTTCTTTTCTGGAGCGGTGAGGCATATCCCTTTCCCTTGGCTAAATACGATACCGCCCCGGCCGTTCTATACCACTACGGGACGACCGACTTTACTAATACACGCTCCGTAGCCATAGTCGGCACCCGCAGGATGAGTGCCCTCGGAGCACAACAGGTCGAGCGAATTATCGATCCGCTCGCCGGCTCCGGAGTCCTGGTGGTCAGTGGATTGGCCTATGGCGTGGACATCACCGCACACCGTCGCTCCATGCAGTTCGGCCTGCCCACTCTAGCAGTACTAGGAAGTGGTCTACAGCACATCTACCCGCGCACCCACCGAAAAGTAGCCCTTGAGATGGCGGAGCGGGGTGGTGGCTTGCTTACCGAATATCCTCCCTGGCAGTCGCCCGAACGGGAGCATTTTCCCGCACGTAATCGCATCGTTGCCATGCTTGCCGACATCACGGTAGTGGTCGAGTCCGACACGTCGGGGGGATCCATGATCACGGCCAACATGGCCCACGGTTACGGCCGTAGGGTGGGGGCGTGTCCGGGGCGGGGCGGGGATAGCCGGACGGCCGGATGCAATGCCCTGATAAAAAGTGGGCGCGCTCACTTAATTGAGGGTGGCGACGACATCCTACGGCTGTTGAATTGGCAATCGGGAGCGGCGTCCTCTCAGTTGCGGTTGTTCGACCTCGAACCGGGCGAGCGCCAGCTGGTAGACCTACTACGAACAGAGGAATCTCTGGCAATCGATGACCTCATCCGCGGGATGGAACTTCCGCCGACAAAACTTGCCGGTACCCTCCTCACGCTAGAGATGAAGGGAATTATTACAGCACTGCCTGGACAGCGGTACCGGGTCGCCAGTGGCTGAGGTCAGAGGGCTTCGTAAACTTTGACGCTTATTTAAAGTTGCTTGCCCTGCTGCATTCGGTCCTTGCTCTATCTTTGCTGCATGAACTACCTGCGTTTACTTTCCGGTTTCTTTGCCGTACTGATTTTCACCGCTTGTCCGCCGGCTCCCCAAACTTCTACCGCCCCGTCGGGAAGGAACACCCCTGGAGAGCCGGGATCAAATGATGCTGCGCTTCCCCCATCGGTCGATGGTTACGCCAGAACTCAGGGTGGTCCCAAAAACATCATCCTGATGATTGGAGATGGCATGGGCATTAGCCAGATTACGGCGGGGCTGTACAGCAACGGCAACCGACTCAACCTGGAACGGTTCCCGGTGATCGGTCTACACAAAAGCTACAGTGGGAACAACCTCATTACGGACTCCGCCGCCGGAGCGACGGCCTTTAGCGCGGGAGTTAAAACTTACAACGGTGCCATTGGGGTCGATCTGGATACGATGCCGGTAACCACCATACTGGAAATGGCGGAGGCCGCCGGAATGCCTACCGGTCTGGTCGCTACTTCATCCATTGTCCATGCTACTCCCGCGTCCTTTTATGCCCACGCGAAGTTTCGACAAAATTACGAAGAGATCGCGGCGGACCTCATGGACACCGACATTGACCTCTTCATCGGCGGCGGCGTGAAGTTCTTCGAGCGACGGGAGGGGGACACCCGCAACCTCAGCGATGAATTGAGAAAAAGGGGCAACGATGTCCGATCGTTTGTCGACACCGATCTCAAGAACCTGAAAGTCGATCGGGCCAAAAACTTCGCGTACTACACCGCGGACGGGGAGCCGCTTCCCTACAGTGAAGGAAGGGATTATCTCGTGGAGGCCAGTAAGCTCGCGGTCAACTTTCTGGACGAGCGGGATACGGGCGATCAGGGCTTCTTCTTGATGATCGAGGGTTCGCAAATCGACTGGGGAGGGCACGCCAACAAAAGCGACTACATTATCTCCGAAATGATCGAATTCGACAACGCCATCGGAGAGGTCCTCAACTTCGCCCAACGGGATGGTGAAACGCTCGTCATCGTCACTGCCGACCACGAAACCGGTGGCTATGCCATCAATACTGGTTCCGAGCTTGGCAACATCCAGGGAGCGTTTACCTCCGACTACCACACGGCCGATCTCATCCCGGTTTTCGCTTTTGGTCCCGGAGCTGCGCGGTTCTCCGGTATCTACGAGAACACTGCCATCTTCGACAAGATGAAGTTGCTGTACGGTTTCCGGTGAGTTTGCCTTCGTATAATATGACGCAACAATAACGTTTTGACCCGTAACACTAAGGGAGAGCATGCGTTATGACTGTTGTGAACTCGTGCAATCAGCGCCGGCAGTAGTATATTCGGCGCTTCTATCCATCCTGATTTGACCATGAGATCATTTTCAAAATCACCAACGTGCAAGTAAATATCCAAAACGGTGTGGATGATATCCACCAATCCCTCAAAAATTGGAAAACCATCATTTCCCAGTACCAGAAAGCAAACACCTGGCGTGCAATCGGACAGCTGTTCAGTAGCTTCGGTCCCTTCCTGGCCCTGTGGGTTGCGATGTACTTCAGCGTCGAATACTCCATCTGGCTGACCCTGGCGCTCGGTATGGTAAACGCGTTTTTCCTGGTTCGCATCTTCATTATTCAGCACGATTGCGGCCACTACAGCTTCCTCGGAAAGCGGAAGATGAACGACGCCATCGGCTTCGTTTGCTCCTTCTTTAGTTCCATTCCCTACACGTATTGGGCACGAGTACACAGCTTCCACCACGGTCACACCGGCCAGTTGGAGCACCGTGATATCGGAGACATCGACTTCCTCACGGTAGGTGAGTTCCGCAAGCTGAATGCTTGGGGGCGCTTTAAATACCGGGTCTTCCGCAATCCGGTCGTCCTCTTCCTGATCCTCCCGATGATCTACCTGGGTGTGGTGCTCCGTATGCCCCGCATCAATTTCCCCGGTTGGTCACCCATCATCCGGAAGCAGCAGATCAACAACCTGCTGATCCTCGCCGCCTACGTCGGGCTCGGCTTCCTGGTGGGTTGGAAAGCGTTCCTGATCGTTCAGGGCAGCATCATCTTCTTCTTCGGTATTATCGCATTCTGGTTCTTCTACGTACAGCACCAGCACGATCATACCTACATGCAGTGGTCCAAGAACTGGGACTACCTTACCGCCGCCATCAAGGGTGCAACTTTCTACAAGCTTCCCCGCTTCATGCACTTCCTTACCGGCAACATCGGCTACCACCACATTCACCACCTTAGTAGCCGTATTCCAAATTACAACCTGCGCCGGTGTGCTAAGGAGAACCCCGTTCTGCAGCGCCACGTAACTAAGATCACCTTCCTCCAGAGCCTTCCTCTTATGTTCAACAAACTATGGGACGAGGAAAAGCAGCGTATGATCTCCTTCCGGGAGTTCTACCGGGGTGAAGGCAAACTCGCCGCCTAAATCCGGCAAAGAATCTCTTGCACTGACGACCCGCCTCCGATCACCTCGGGGCGGGTCGTTTTCTTTTGTACGCTATCCTTCCTTCACCGCCAGTTCGACCAGCTCCGCACGTCGCGCGGGTAGAATGGATGCTAACAACCCAATGAACAGTACCGTGACTGCGACCACGACGAAGTCAAGCGGACGCAAGGATAGGGGGTAGGCCTCCGCCAGGGTATACGGTAGACCGATGATCTCGTAGCGCGTCTGAATGATGTAGACCAGCGTTGCCAGACCAAAGCCGGCCAGCAATCCGAGGGCGCAAATCAGCAGACCCACCCGGAGAAAGACATTTCTGATGTCGCGGCCCTCCATCCCCAGGCTCCGAAGAATTACGATGTCCTTTCGCTTTTCCAGTACGATCATCCACAACGCTCCGACCAGATTGAAGCTGATGAGGATCATCATTAGGGATACAATTGCGTAAGCAACGTATTTTTCCACGCGCATCAGCTTCAGAATGCTGTTCTCCTGTTCGAAGCGATTTTTAACGACGAACTGATCCCCGACCGCCTCGCGAATCCGTTGGTAGGTATTTCCGTTAGCAAATCCTGGGTGGAGTTTAATTTCGAGTCCGGAGACAATCCCATCCTCAACCCCCATAATTTCGCGGGCCAGTGAAAGTTTGATCACCACCGCCTGGTTTTCAAAAGCCTCCTGACTGCGCACGATCCCGACCGGCAACACTTCGCGTACCTGGTAGGGGAGCCTCCCCGAGGCCAGTATCGTTCCACCACCGCGCGTGCGGGGGCGGGGGACATAAATGGACAGCGTATTGAATTGGTTGAGGGGATCGATGAGTAACTCCTGAGCGAGATTCTGCCCCACGATGGCTCCGAGTGCCTGTACCTGCGGATAATCGAGGTCATACCTTCCCTCCCCGATCATCGTGTCGATCCCGTTGACGGCGGCGTAGTCGCTATCTACCCCCTTCAGCGGCCCGAAGGCTTGGTGACCGAGGTACTGGAAACGAGCCGTCTCCTCCAGGGTCTGGGAAATTACCCTGACGCCATCTACTTTTCGGATCCGGGCCAGTAGGTCATCGGTTGCTTCAAAGGTCTTACCCCGGGCCGCGGTAATGCGTACGTCGGGATTGAGGTTGTTGAACATACCCACGAAGATGTCCTCAAATCCATTGAACACACTAAGGGCAATGATCAGCGCAGCCGCACCGATGGCGACGCCGAAGGCGGCCACAAAGGTGATGATGTTGATGGCATTGGTTGACTTACGGGCGAAGAGATACCGCCACGCCATCCGCGCGGGAAGATTCATTGCCCAAAGGTAGTCAAGCGTCCCTTACTTGAGCCGGTCGAGCAGCGTGTTAAGGTGCTCGATCTCAGTCTCCGACAGTCGTTCGCTAATCATTGTGTCCAGTTGCCTCCTGTTGCGGTTGATCGCCGACAACAGTGACCTACCCTGGGTAGTGATGGTCGCACGGTTGCTTCGCTTGTCGTGATCCGAGGGAAACTTACTGATTAGGTTCTTCTTCTCCAGGCGATCCACCAGGCGGCTAGCGTCCGACATTTTATCGGCCAACATGTCCCGGATCTCCTGAATGGACAGGGAGTCCGGTGACCGGTCGTTCAAAATGCGTAGGATATTGTACTGCTTCGGTGTGACGCCGTGGGGCAGAAGGAACTGCCGCATGCTGTTGTTGATCCAGCTGCAACTGTGTAAAATGTTGAAACGTAAATCACGAAACTGATCATCGGAGATGATTCCGTTGCGTCCAAAATCTTCATTTTTCATTGGGTAGGGCTTGTTGGGGTTAGCGCAATCTGGTAGTTATAACAAGGGGTAATAGCAAAAGTAACAAATAAGCGTAAATGTTCTGAAATATAAGCAATTCAAAAACTAATTTCTGCAATCTTAGTGGTCTAACAGCTATAAGTCTAATTCGTGTCGATACGTTCGATCCTGTTCGCCGGTGTTTAACGTTGAATTAATAAACTCGCAACGGCCACCGCCCCGAATTTGACGTTTAAGACTACGAAAGCCAACCTACTTATGAAAGCTATTTTGATCACTCTTTCGCTGCTCATCGCGTTCCTCCCCCTGTCCGCCCAGGACGGATATTACGGAAAGGCGTCCGACAGCGATCCCGCTGCCAAACAAATTTTGGAGCAGATTCGCGATAAATACGATGGGTTCAACACCCTAGCGGCCAACTTCCGCCTGGAATTGCAATTTCCCGGACAGCCGGCGGAAATTCAGCGCGGCACGCTCAGCCGGCAGGGAGATCTGGTGCGCTTCAAGCTTGGCGATCAGGAAGGAATCATTAACAAGGAAGCTGCCTACTTCATCCTTCACGCCAGCAAGGAAGTACAGATCAATGACCTTCCGGCGCCCGGCGAAACCACCGGTATGCTTACCCCCCAGAACCTTTTCTCTTTCTACGAAGGGGATCAGTACATATTCGCTCTCCAGGGAGAGGAAGTACAGGACGGCAACCGCCTCATGGTCATCGAAATGAAACCCGTTGATCGCAACGCCAGTGACTTTACGAAACTACGGTTGCTGGTCGACGACAAGCGCAAGGAGATCGTTTCCGTGAGGGCCTTCAGCCGCGATGGTAGCACCTACGCCTTCTTCCTTGACACCCCCCGCGGCAACGCTCCGCTGGCCGACGGCACCTTCACCTTCAGCAAAGCTGAGTTTCCCGGCTATCACGTCGAAGATTTGCGTTTCTAATCTGGCGGGGACGCGGGTGCAGGGCTGACAACCAAGGAGCCGCGTTCCCGTTTGACCTGCATGGAACGACCTACCCTCGTTATTGCCGGCGCGACCGGCTTTATCGGCCGCTGGTTCATCGAACGCTATCACCGTGAGTATCGGATCATCGCGCTTAGCCGCAGCACTATGCGCCCCGATCCGGACTACGACAAAGCCGAATGGAGAAAAGTAGAACTTTACTCAATTACCAGTACCGAAAAAGGGCTAGAGGGGGCGGATATGGCACTCTACCTGGTGCATTCGATGTCTCCTTCTACGCGTCTGTCACAGGGCAGTTTTGAGGACACCGACCTGCTACTAGCCGACAACTTCGCCCGTGCCGCCAGCAACCGAGGAATAAAGCAAATTCTATTCGTGGGTGGTCTACTTCCTAGTGATGAAGTGCCCGAACAGTACAGCCGTCACCTACGCAGCCGCCGGGAGGTCGAGCTTACCCTGGCCTCCACCGGGGTGCCCGTGACCACGCTTCGTGCCGGTATTATTGTCGGGGCGGGCGGCTCCTCCTTTCAAATGATCGAAAAGTTGGTCCGGCGCCTCCCGGTGATGATCTGCCCGTCCTGGTGCCAGTCCGTAACCCACCCCATCGACTTAGACGACGCACTAAAGATCATCGATCACTGTCTGGGAAATACGTCTACTTACGACCAGGCCATCGACATTGGTGGTGCCGACACTACAACCTATATGAGCATGTTAGGCACCGTGGCCAGCTTGCTGGGTAAGCGCCGCATCCTGCGGCCCGTCCGCTACTTCAGCCCCGGACTTTCCACCTTCTGGGTGAGCAACTTTACCGATACCTCCGGTGATTTAGTCAAGCCCCTGGTCGAGAGCTTGCGGCATCGCATGGTCGCTGCCGACAGCAACGTCCTCTCCACTTTTCCCGATCGCCTGAACTTCAGGGAATCGGCAAGCAAGGTCCTGTTTACCCCCTCGACCCTATCGCCTTTACCACAGCGGGTACCCGAGCGGGAGGAGAAAAACACCGTCCGGAGCGTTCAACGCTTGCCCAATCCCCGACGCCATACGGCTACTTTTGTGGCCAGACTGTACCAGCGCTGGTTACCCGTTTTCTTCCGGGCGCTGGTGGGAGTAAAGAGTTCGGGTGAACACTCTACGTTTCAGGTCATGGGTGTTCCCCTACTGAAGCTCACCTTCATCCCGAGCCGGAGCGATGATCACCGCCAGCTGTTCTACATCGTCGGGGGGCTACTGGTGAAGCGTAAAAACAAGGGCTGGTTAGAATTTCGGAGCGTACTGAATGATCGCTACATCATCTCTGCAATTCATGACTTTGTGCCGTCGCTACCCTGGTATCTCTACATCATGACTCAGGCACCCGCTCACTCCTGGGTAATGAAGCGGTTTGGAGATTATCTGTCCCACAAAGAATCTAATTGAGAACTCGTTCCGCCAAAGTCCGTTCATGGCGGTATGAAAACTCAACGACTAAACAACGGACTCGAAATGCCCCGCCTCGGTCTCGGCGTATGGCAATCCAATAACGGGCAGGAAGCCATCTATGCCATACACTGGGCATTCGAGGCGGGTTACCGCCACATCGATACCGCCCGGATTTACAAGAACGAGGAAGCAGTCGGGAAGGCGATCAAGCAGGCAGAACTGCCCCGACAGGACGTATGGCTGACCACCAAGATCTGGAACGACGACATTCGCGAAGGCCGAACTACGGCAGCCCTCGAAGAAAGCCTGCGGCGGCTACAGACCGACTACGTCGACCTGATCCTGCTTCACTGGCCGGTCGACGGAAAAGCGGCAGCGTGGCAAGAACTTGAACGCGCGCTGGAACAGGGGAAAGTGCGCAGCATCGGGCTGAGCAACTTTATGGAAGCGGATATTGAGGAAATCATCGCTGCGGGTAATGTTGTACCGGCCGTCAACCAGATCGAATATCACCCTTACCTCGTACAGGCGGAGGCAATTGCGGCGAGTGACGAGCACGACATTGCAATCACGGCCTGGAGTCCACTGATGCAGGGCAAGTTTCTCCAGGAACCCCTCTTTGCCGAGATCGCCAAGCGCTACAATAAAACGCCGGCACAGGTAGTCCTGCGTTGGTGTGTGCAGAACGACGTAATCGTGATCCCCAAAAGCGTTCACCAGAGTCGCATCAACGAGAACGGCCAGCTGTTTGACTTCGAATTGCAGGAAAGCGACATGGTGGCCATCGACCAACTGGAGCGGGGGCAGCGCTTCGGGCCGGACCCCCACAATTTTGATTTTTAGTACCAGCTACCCGAACATATTATTCCAGGACAATTTTAACCGAGCGGACGCACCCCCCCCCCAACCGAATCCATGAGCGAATCCCACTTCTCCATTCTACGATCGTCGCTTTCCGGCGGGGCGATCTCCGCGCTGGTCATCTTTTTCGGTACAAAGTTTCTTGGCAACATTTCGGATGCGGAGGCCATCGACAACCTGCGGGAAATTCGGCCGACGCTTCGATTTACCGCGAGCGGGGCAATGACCTCGACGGCAACCATTCTTGCCCTGATGCTTACCCTGCTTTCGTTCAGCCAGAATGCCGACCGGAAACTGAAGGGATATCACTACGATCGAATCTGGTGGATTGCCCGCTTCGCCGCCATTGTTTTCGTGGCGGCCCTTATTCTGTTGATGTTGCTTAACGTACCCATCAACAATGCAGAGGAAACACTCGCCGGCACCTACAATGTGGTCTACTACATAATGCTGGTGTATGCCGCCATTATCGGTGGATTTATGATTACCATCATTCTGCTGCTCTACCAAGCCGCCCGCGACATCATCCTCATTGCTCATCCCAACCAAACGGCGGCGGACCTTTACATCAGCGACGACGACGGGGAGCTACTCACCAAGCGGGAACGGGAACGGATGCACCCACCGGATTCGGAGGATTCAGATAAGCAGGGTACCGCCGGCCAATCCGCGTAAAATTCCGTTATTTGCCGAACGGACCGCCGCCGGTTGTCCGGTGACGAACCCTACCTACACGGGGGCGTTAGCCAGTTATCCTCCGCCGCGTGCGGGAAGTCGATCGTGACCATATTTTCAAATTCTTACACCCTTAATGGAAGCCCTCAAACAGAAATTCGCCGACAAAGCCCTCGCCCTCTACCAGGAATTACGCACCATCGCCAAGGAAAAGGGATCCACCAAAGTAGATGAGGTTACCCTCGGGCAGGTACTCGGCGGAGCGCGTGGTATTAAAATGATGCTCTGGGAAACGAGTCAGCTCGACGCAACCAAGGGCATTCGGTTCAGGGGCTACTCCATCCCCGAGGTAAAGGAGAAACTTCCCAGCGGCCCCCAGGGTGAACCGAAACCCGAAGGACTCTTCTGGCTCATGCTGACGGGTGAGGTACCCACCGCGGAGCAGGTCGACGCCCTTACGCAGGAGTGGCACCGGCGGGCCGACATCCCCCAGCAGGTGTACACTACCCTCGACAGTATGCCGGCCGATACCCACCCGATGACCCAGTTTACCATCGGGATCATGGCCATGCAGTCGGACAGCGTTTTCTCCCGCCGGTATGCGGAAGGCCTGCCGAAGTCTGAATACTGGGATGCCGTCTACGAAGACAGCATGAACCTCATTGCACGTTTGCCCCACGTAGCCGCCTACATTTACCGGCGCGCATTCAAGGGCGGAGCACACATCGAGCCGGATACCAGCCTCGACTACAGCGCGAACTACGCCCACATGCTGGGCAGCGACGATGAAGATTTCCGCAGCCTCATGCGGCTCTACCTCACGATCCACGCCGATCACGAGGGCGGAAATGCCTCGGCTCATACCGTCAGCCTGGTTGGATCTACCCTGAGTGATCCGTACCTCGCGTTTTCCGCGGGAATGAATGCCCTGGCCGGACCCCTCCATGGACTGGCCAATCAGGAGGTCATCAAGTGGATCTTCGAAATGATCGACAGCCTCGGGACGGAAACGCCCACCGAGGAGCAAATTGCCGATTACGTCCAGCAAACCCTCGATGAGGGAAAAGTGATACCGGGATACGGACATGCGGTGCTCCGCGAACCAGACCCCCGCTTCACCGCCCAACGCCGCTTCGCCGAGCAGTACGTCAAGGATAGCGATCTGATTACCACCGTGTGGAAAATCTTCGACGTGGTGCCCCCGATCCTTCAGGGACTAGGTAAGGTCAAGAATCCCTGGCCGAACGTAGACGCCCACTCCGGAGCACTTCTCGTTCACTACGGATTTCGGGAATTCAGCTACTACACCGTGCTGTTCGGAGTCAGCCGGGCATTCGGGGTACTGGCCGCCGGTATCTGGAGCCGGGCTCTTGGAATGCCACTCGAGCGACCTAAGTCAGTAACCAGCGACTGGGTCAAGGCCCAGGTGAAAGACAATTAAACCATCCAAGTAAGCCAAATTTTATGAACGTTCCCGACCACCTTTTATATACCGAGGAGCACGAGTGGGTGCTGATCGAAGGCAACATCGCCACCATCGGTATCACTGACTTTGCCCAGGAACAACTGGACGAACTGGTCTACGTCGAGGTAGATACGGTAGGCGAAACGCTTGACCGCAACGAAGTCTTCGGAACCGTCGAAGCCATCAAGACAACCAGCGACCTGTTCATGCCACTTGCCGGCAAGGTCATCGAGTTCAACCCTGAACTCAACGAGAGCGAAGGGGACAACCCCACCATGGTCAACGAGGACGCTTACGGCAAGGGCTGGATCGTCAAGGTGGAACTTTCCGACCCCGATGACCGGGAGGGACTGCTCGACGCGGCCGCCTACGCGAAATTAATCGGATAACTTTTATGGGCCAACCACCAAAATCGGCCGTCGCTACATCTTACCACCGTCAGCAGCTACAACGGTACGTTTGTCTGGCGTACGCTTGCCTGATCACCTACGTGAGTTTAGCCCCAGGCCAGCGCATTCCGGGAATTTTTGACTGGGGACAGCTATTTTCACCGGATAAGGTTGCACATTTTGGCGCTTACGCCATTTTTGCAGTATTATTGTCTTTCTCAATCAGAGCATCCTCCGTACGGAAGCAAGCGGCAACGGCCGCTGCCGCCGCCACCCTCTTCGGAGTACTAATGGAGGTGTTACAGGGAGTTGCCGGTACCGGTAGGGATTTCGATCCCGTCGATATGGTAGCCAACCTGATTGGGTCGGTCCTCGGAGGATTCATCTTTTTGGCCCTCCATCATTTTGTAGATAAGTACTTCACTACGTTGAAGTCGCAGCAATAACTTTTATAAACCTTTGTCATGGGAGACCTATCAATTAGTGGTAGCACCCTGGCGATTACTCTAATAGCTATTCTGGCTTTGCTCATTGGGCTCATTGTAATGATGCGCAACGTGTACAAAAAAAGAACGGAAAAGGGAATCGCCGGTGAGTATACCGAAGCCGCAGATAAGAACAGCTCGTACATCGAGAACCGCGCCAAGTACGAGCGGGTCGATGTGTTCGGACTCAGTTCCACCTTCTTCAATTTCGGTCTGGCACTCGCCGTAGGCCTGTCGCTCCTCGCCTTCGCCTGGACGCAGTACTCCGCAGAGATCATCATTCCGGCAGGAGCGCTCGAACTGGACGAGGAGATCGAAATGGAACCACCCCGGACGGCCGAACCCCCCCCGCCCCCGCCCCCGCCCCCGCCACCGGTGATCGAGGAAGTACCGGAGGAAGAACTTATCGAGGAAGATCCCCCCGAGTTTGAGGACACTTCCGTCGACGAAGAAACCATCATGGAGGAAGCCCCGCCCGAAGTAAAGGAGGACAAGGCACCGCCCCCACCCCCGCCACCCCCGCCACCGCCACCCGCCCCCGAAGTAGAGGAGATCTTTAAGGTCGTAGAGCAAATGCCCCTCTTCCCCGGTTGCGATGACCTGGGCAGCTACGCGGAAAAGAAAGCCTGTGCCGACAAGAAGATGCTCGAATTCATCTACGGCAACATCAAGTATCCCGCGATCGCCCGTGAGAACGGCGTGGAAGGAATGGCCGTTGTCTCCTTCGTTGTCGAGAAAGACGGAACCGTTACCGACGCCAAGGTCGTCCGTAACCCGGGTGCGAAAACCGGTGAAGAAGCCCTCCGCGTAGTCAACCTCATGAACGAGAAAGGCCTCAAGTGGAGCCCCGGTAAGCAGGGTGGACGTAACGTTCGCGTACAGTTCAACCTCCCCGTGAAGTTCAAACTGGAGTAAACACTCCTTCCCGTTTACTGAAAAAAGAGCCGGTATCCCCCAGGATGCCGGCTCTTTTCATTTGGGCTTAATGGGGATAAACTTACCGGGGAGAGAAAATTCATTTCCCACCCTATATTTGTTCCGCGCGGGATGTAGCGCAGCCCGGTAGCGCGCGTCGTTCGGGACGACGAGGCCGCTGGTTCGAATCCAGTCATCCCGACTCCACGAAGCCAAATTGCCCCGCAGTTTGGCTTTTTCATTGCACCTGCGTCCCCGCCCTAGACCATGCCGAACAACAAGGGAACGGCCAGGGAAGTAACCACCCAGAAGGTGAGGCTCAGTGGCGCGCCAAAGCGGGTAAAATCAAGAAATTTGTAGCGCCCCGCGCTGTACACCATGGCGTTGGTCTGGTACCCCACCGGCGTCATAAAACTGGCGGAGGCCGCAATGGCTACCGTAACCAGTAGCGGCATCGGGTCAATTCCGATCTGCTCGGCACAGGCCAGCGCTACGGGAGCCAGCAGGGCAGCGGTAGCGTTGTTGCTCATCATTTCGGTAAGCAGGTTGGTCGCCAAGTACATTCCGGCCACCAGGGCGAAGGGGCCCCAGGCGTAAATCGATCCCGTAAGGAGGGCGGCGATGTCGCTGTCCAGTCCGCTGTTGCTCATTGCCCGTCCCAGGCTGAGGGCACCGGCAAGGAGAAACACGATCTTCCAGTCGATGGACTCGTAAGCCTCGGACATCGTTACCGTACGCCCTAAAACTAACACGCATACACCGAGTAGGGCGGCGATGCTGATCGGGAGCAGGCCCGAAGTTGCCAGGGCAATGACGGTGAGAATCAACCCACTGACAAATAGGAACCGCCCGCGGTTAAAGTCGGTGATCGAGTCGCTGGAAAGCAGGATGAAGGGGCTGTCCTGCCGCTGCTCGATGTGTTGTAGTTCGGCCAGGTAGTGGCTCTTTACTTCGGCCAGGATAACGTCGCCGGGGGTGAGGGGCAGGTTGTAGAGTTGCTCGTGCAGGGTTTCCTCACGCTGGCGAATGGCTAGGGGGACGGCCCGGTAACTCCGGCGGAAGTCGACCTCGCGCAGGTTTTTCCCCACGAATTCGGAATTAGGGGTCACTACCATTTCCACCAGGCTGCTGTTGTCGCGCTCCAGTCCCGTTCCCATCACGCGCACGCTGCCACTGTTGTCGACGAGGCGAACCCAGTCCTTTAGGTTCAGGATCTTCTTGCGGTCACAGCGGACCTTGAGGGTATCCCCCGCTACCAGCCGAAAATCACCGGGGGGCAGGACGAACATCTGATCTTCGCGTCGGATCTCGATGATGTCCATGTCGAGTTCGCGCACCAGCGAGGAGTCCATGATGCGCTTGCCGGCCAGATCGGGATGGTCGAGAATGACGATCTCGGCCAGGTAATCGTGCATGGCAAACTTGTCGGCCAGGCTATCGTCGCTGTCGCGGTCAGGAAGCAGCCGGCTGCCGAAGTAGGTTAGGTACAGGGCACCGATGACGAGCAAAATCAGGCCGACGGGGGCCAGGGTAAACATGCTGAACCCTACATGGCCGTGGTCCTGAGCGATCCCGCTGACCAAAATATTGGTCGACGTACCGATCAGGGTACAGAGCCCCCCGAAGATGCTGGCGAAGGAAAGGGGGATCAGGAGCTTCGAGGCCTTGATCTTAGCGGTAGCGGCAATGCGATTAACGACGGGGATAAACACGGCCACCACCGGCGTATTGTTGATGAAAGCGGAGCAGATGGCCACCACCAAGACCAGAAACAGCATGGCTTTCTTAGGCTGACGGCGAAACCGCCCCGCCATCTTGCCGGCCACTTGCTGCAGTGCACCGGTTTTCAGCAGGGCCGCCGAAAGCACGAACATGAAGGCCACCGTCAGCGTCGCTTCGTTGCTGAAACCCGCCAGGCCCTCCTGCGGACTGATTACTCCGGTGACCACCAGGGCCACCACCAGCAGCATAGCGATGAGGTCGACGGAAAGCCATTCGGTAACGAACAGGATGACCGCCACCAGGGCAATCGTCAGTGTAGCTATGGCGGGACTGATCATAAATGGCGGCAAAGATAGAAAGTTCCGCCATGCAGTCTACCCGCTCAGAACTGCTGGTAAATGCTCTTGAGCTCCGCGTTCGTTTCGGTGGCCTTGATCGTCTCCAGGCTGTTGCCCATTTCCATGATGAGCTTATTCAGGTCGGCGTCTTCGGTTGCCTCCTCTACCCGGGTAGAAAGGTCGTTGCGCAGGTCACTGATGGCCTTGGTAGCGGCCAGGCGGCGCCAGGGGCTCTGCGACTGGTCGAGGGCCAGGTCCTTGAGGATCGCCACGCCACTCGTTTGCTGTGCCGAAGCTCCCTTCGCCAGCAGGGCCTGGTAGGCGGTATAGAGGGAGATCGCTTCGTAGCCGTCGGTGGTTGCCAGTCGCTGCTCCAGGTAGGGAAGCTTCTCCAGGGCACCCGTTTCGCTGTACAGGGCGGCCAGCGCCCCGCTGATGCTGGCATTGTCGATCGCTTCGAGTTGCTCGGCGGCCCGGGCGGCGGCGTCGGCATCGGTGGCGACCATAGCCTGCAGGCCGGCGGCCACAACGGTGTAGGGCTGGGCTTCCATAGCGGCGGCGGCAATCTCGGGGAGTTGCTCGTCTACCGCTTCCGTGAGCAGCATGATCGCGGTGACACGTACCTGGGAGTGATTGTCGTTGCGTGCGATCTCCCGGATCAGGTCGAGCTGGACTGGGGTGGGCGCTTCCAGGCTCTGGAGTGCCGTGCCACGAATGGCGTAAAAGGTATCCTGCAGGGCTGCCGTCAGGATTTCCTCTCGCAGCGTATCGTTGCCCTCGAGCATCGAGAGGCGTCCCACCGCGCTATAGCGGTCGAGGAAGGCCGGGGCGTAGCGGTACTGGGCGGCGAGTTCCTCTGGTGACTTCTCGTAGTCGTATTCGGCCAGCAACTGGTGGGTGGGGTCGAAGATCACGACGTCGGGCTTGGCGGCGACCGGGAAGGTAAAAGTTTGCTCGCGTTGATCGATGACTACTGAATGAATTTCGGGTGTGCCGTTGGTGTACACCGCGATGTCGACCGGGAGGCGGAAAACAGCGGGAACGTTGTAGTCCGTCGCCTGGGTCTGCTCCACGGTAAGCGATACGCTGCCGTCGGCGTAGTCGGTCGTGATGCTGAGCTGTGGATGTCCCGCCTTATGGAACCACTGCTCGAAGAACCAGCTCAGGTCCTCGCCGGTAGTGTCCTCGAAGGCCATGCGCAGTTCATCGATCTCGACGGCGGAAAGCTTATTCTGTTCGAGGTAGTTGTTCAGGCTGCTGAAGAAGGCTTCGTCGCCCACGTAGCTACGCAGCATGTGCAGCACCGAGCCGCCCTTATTGTAGCTGTGGGCGTCAAACATTTGCTCTTTGTCGTCGTAGTCGTACCAGATCAGCTCGTGGGGCTCGCCGTTGCGGACGGAGCCGAAGTAGCCCTGCCACTCGTTGATCAGGTGATAGTCAGCGGCGTCCTGGCCGTACTTCTTCTCCATCCACAGGTACTCGCTGTAGTTGGCAAATCCCTCGTTGAGGGTCAGTTGCGACCAGCTTTCGCAGGTCACGTAGTCGCCGAACCAGTGGTGAAACATCTCGTGGGCCACGACCTTTTCGTTCTGGTCTACGTCGATCAGGTCGCGGGCCGTGCCGTTCATGTACTCGCCGAAGATCACGGCGGTGGTATTCTCCATCGCGCCGCTAACGTAGTCGCGCACGACCACCTGGCTGTATTTCGGCCAGGGATACTCCACGCCGGTCAGGTTGCTGAAGAAGGTCAGCATCTCGCGGGTGTGGGGGAAGATCGCCTTGGCGTGGTCGGCGTACTTGGGCTCCATGTAATAGTTGACGGGTTTGCCTTTCCAGGGTTCGTCTTCCACGATCTCGAAATCACCCACAATCAGGGCAAAGAGGTAGGGGGCGTGGGGGATGTCCATCTTCCAGTAGTCGGTCCGCATGCCGTCGCCGGCGGGCGTGGAGCTCACAAGGGTGCCGTTGGAGAGGGTTTTGTATTCATCCTCGACGGTGACGTAGATTTCCTGGGTGGTACGTTCGTTAGGTTTGTCGATGGTCGGGAACCAGCGGCTGTTGTTTTCGGTCTCTCCCTGTGTCCAGATCTGGCGGGGCTTATCGCCCTCCTCTCCGCGGGGGTTGATAAAAAACAGGCCCTTGTCGGAGGTAATGGCCTCACCGGCACCGCCCGCGTCGTGGGGGATGGCCGTATAGTCGATCACCACGGTAAACTCCTTTCCGCGGGTATACACCTTATCCAGCTGGATGGTCACCTGCTGCTTGTCCTCGCCGTAGCTGTACTCCAGCGGCTCACCACTGGCGGAAGTGATGGACTTGAACTCAAAATTCTTCGCATCCAGGGTAACCTCCGTAGCCGGCTTGAAGATCGGCCTCAGGCGTAGGGTGGCTTTACCGATCACCATTTCCTGCTCCCAGTCGAAGCTGATCTCCAACTTGGTGTGCATCAGGTCGTTGACGCGGGTGAAGGCAATGGCGCGGGGCGCTACCCGCGTTTCCGTGGGTTCCGGAGTCCCCTCCATCTCTTCCTCGGTGATCGTGCCGTTGGCTTCGGGGGTGACGGTCATCGTGTCCAGGTCCCGCGTTTCGGTGATGGCCGGTTCCTCTACCGGGGCGGGCGTGGTTTGAACGGGGTCGACCGTCGGACGGGTGGTGTTGCAGCTTACGGCCAGCAGCAGGGTGGCCAGCAGACTCAGAATCGCGGATCTGTACATCAAGACTTGATTTAAGCAAGTATGACGCGCCAGGGCGCTAATTGTTTGGACAACGGACTTTCGTTAACGGGACTTTAGGGCGGCGGCGCGCGGGAGCCGGGCAAATTCGGAAAAGCAGACTACGTGGGCACGTTACTGGAAGCGGCGCAGGTCGTACTTGAAGCTCAGCATGAAATACTGCTGCAGGGCGTTCGTCCGAATATCTTCGGTGTAGGTTTCGGTCACGCTGCGGGTCAGGGCGGTATTTTGCCCTAGTATGTCGAAGGCATTCAGGCTGATTTCACCCCGGTCGTTTTCCATCACCTTCATACCGATGCTGGCATTCCAGAGCAGGTAGTCCTGGTCGAAACTCTCCTCCAGGCCCCGGTAGAGCTGGTGGGTAAGGTCGGTACGCACTACGATCTTCTCCCCGGGGAGCCAGCTGAATTTCACCCGACTGCGCTGCTGGAAGAAGTCGTTGTTACTGGCAAGTTGCAGGTCGTTGCGGACCCAGTTCATGCTACTGCGGGAGGAGAGGGTGAAGTCGATGCGCTCACTGATGTTGCTGCTCAAGGTGAGGCCCAGGCCGGTGGTGGTGGTAAGGGCATTATTGAGCTGTTCGTCAATCAGGCCGGGGGCGTTGCGCAGATTAGTCGATAGATCGACATTGAGGTTGCTGCCCAGCACCCCGACCGGGAAGCCGTAGGTAGTCAGGGCGCGCAGGGTCCAGTCGTTGTCCAAATTTACGGGGCGGGTAAGCTGTACACCGCCGGCTGATTCGGAGAGGGTGGTGCTGTTGACGATTGCGTTGGCCGTGTAGCTTCCTCCGAGCAGGGCGAAGAAGACGCTGGAGCGTTCCGTGTCGGTCAGGTTGTAGCGGGCCGTGAAGTTATGGTCCGTGGCGGGGAGCAGGTCGGCATTGCCCGTGGTGAGGAAGAGCGGATTGGAGTTGTCGATCACCTCCTGCAACTGCAGGATCGACGGCAGTTCGGTGCGGCTACGGTAGTGGGCAGTCAGGTTACCCGAATTACCGGTACGGTACCGCAGGCGGAGCGTGGGGAGCACCGTCCAGTAGCTGCGATCGCCGGCCAGGCTAGCGTACTGTAGTCCGGCGGAGGCACTAGCGTTCAGGCTGCCCCTGCGGTAGTTGATTCCCGTGCCCACTTCCTGGGTGAAGTAGTCGTTGACGAACACGTAGCTCAGGGTGGAATTCAGGGCGGTGTATGCTTCGTTGGTGGGGTCCAGGTCGTAGGTGAACGTTTCACTGTCTTCCCGCCGGTAGCCGGTGGCGGCGGAGAAAAGCAGCATGGCGGAGCGGCTGAGGGGTTCGGTATACCGGACATTAAGGCCCCCGTTCCACTGTCGCGTATCAAGGAGCGACTGCTGGTCGACTTGCTCGTTAGCGAGCGTATCGGTGGCCGACGTGCTTACGTAATTCAGGTAGCTGCTGCCGTCGTTCGGGCTGATGCCGCCGCTGAGGTTGACGGAAAGCGTACGGCCCCGGGTGGCGAAGCGGTGGCGCCAGAGCAGGTTGTTGGAAAAATTGAGGGCCGTGAGGTCGGCGGTGTAGTCGCTCTGGTTGTCGTTCAGCAGCTGGCCGCTGTCTAGGGTTTGCCCAAAGATGCTTTCCGTACCGGTATTGCCCTGCCAGGTCAGGCGGGGGCGGTAGATAAAGGAGTTTCGCTCGTCGAGGGCGTACTCCAGTTTTCCGGTGAAGCGGTGGTTGGTGTTGGTGCTGGTGGTTACTCCTTCCTCCAGGTAGGTTTCCCGTAGCTCCTCCGCGTCGAAGAACTGCCGGCTGATGTCGCTTTCGGTGTAGCTGTCCGCCCGGTTGAAAAAGTAGCTGCCCGTGGCTTCCAGTTTGTCGCTCCACTTATTGGAGTAGTTGATGCCGAACGCGTCGGAGGCTACGATCCCCGCCTGGTCGCTGACGAGGAAATCGCTGGCCGTGTTGCTTTCCGGGCCGCCGCCGTCGCTCCCGCGTTGCCCGCCGCCTCCGCCTCCGCCGCCCGGTCCCCTCCGCCCGCGTCCGCTGGAGGCCGAACTGGTTACGCCGAGAAGGTCCTCCGAGGAGAAGTTTTGCTTGCTTACGTTGTTGGAGAGCCCCACCACGGAGATGCGGCGATCGTCGTCGAACCAGTTGAGGTTGCCGCCCACGGAGTAGCGATCGTCGGTGCCGTAGCCCGCGTATCCGCTGCCGAACTCTCCGTTGCGCATGGACGGACGGGTGATGATGTTTACCGTTTTAGTGGTTTCTCCATCGTCGAAGCCGGTAAACTCAGCCTGGTCGCTCTGCTGGTCGAATACTTCAATGCGCTGGATCACTTCCGCCGGCAGGTTGCGCAGGGCGGCGGTGGGGTCGTTGCCGAAGAAGGGACGTCCGTCTACGAGTACCCGCGCCACGTCTTCCCCCTGGGCCTGCACCTTGCCGTCAGTAATGGTGATGGTGGGCATCTTTTCGATGAGGTCCTCGGCCGTGGCGTCCGGCATGGTTTTGTAGGCGTCGGCGTTGAACTCGGTCGTATCGCCGCGCTGGCGGACGGGCACGACGGCTTCGGTGACCTCCACCTCATCGAGTTCAATGCCCGGCACGAGCTTGAAGGTGGGTAGTTGTAGGTCGGTATCCGTTACCGTAAGTAGCAGCTCTTCGGTGCGGTAGCCGAGAAAGCTGACGGTGAGTCGGTAGCTTCCGGGAGAAACCGGGGCAAGCACAAAATCACCGTCCGCATCCGTAGTAGTCTGGCGTACCGGAGCCGATTCGCCGGCAACCGCTAAGCTGATGTACGCACCGGGCAGGGGCAGCGTCTCGCCGGCATCCACGACATGACCGCGGACGGTTTGGGCCAGAATTACGCCAGGAATTCCGACAACAATAAGTAGTAGTAAGGTGATTCGCATAGTCAAGTAGCGACGGCCTTCAGCCGTCACGCTATTAATTTAGCGACGGCCTCCAGCCGTCACCCCACCCGGATATGCCAGGCAGCGTAACGGCTGAAGGCCGTCGCTACGGGTGAAATCAGCTCCGGTCCTTACCACCCTTGCGGCCGCCTTTCTTGCCGTTTTCCTGACGACGCTCGCGGTCGGCTTCCAGGGCTTCGAGTTTGACCAGTTGCTCGTCGTTGAGCACGGACTTCATTTCCTCCCTGCGGGCTTCGTTGGCCTTCTCCACGATTTCACGCATGGCCGCGCGTTCGTCGCCGATTTCCTCACGGGCACCCTTCACGGTTTCGGCGAACTGCAGGTTGATCGCCTTTACGCGTTCGGTCTGTTCGGGGGTGAGCTCGAGTACCTCGGTAAGGTGTTCGGTTTGTTGCTCGGCCTGGGCTACGGGGTCGTGGTTGCCGCCGCGCTGCGCGCTGACGGAGCCGACGGCCAGGACGAAGAAGAGGGAGAATAAGATTGCTTTTGTAGTTTTCATCGTGATTTGGTTTTGATGATGATTGAAGAAGCGGGCGTTCCCGCGGTTTGTGATACAAAAGTGCCGCGGCCGACTGCCCTCCGCAATTCTTTTCAATCAACGGGCCGGTTTCATCAATGAACAGGTCGAAACGGACTTTAATCCCCGCCCCCCACGGGCGACCTTTGCCCCATGGAAAGACTAAAACTCTCGCGGATCGCCCTGCAGGCCCTGGCCTGGGTAGGTCTGTGGGTGGTGGTCTTTATGATTCTTGGCGGCGGGAACGATGCACCGTTGCGCTTCTTTCGCCGCCTGTGGCCACTGCTGGTCGCTATTGCTGCGGTAGTGATCATTAACGGGGCGGTACTGCTTCCCCGGCTTTACTTTTCCGACCGGCGGGGCTGGTACGTGGTGGCGGGAGCGGCCCTAGTCGCTGCGGCTACACTGATCCTGCAATACGGCTCGGTACCCGACCGGGCCTTTCCGATCGATTTCGGACGGGGTGCACGTCCGCGCGGAATGGGTATGGCCACCCTACGGTACTTGCTGCCCGTGGCGACGGCCTTTCTGGGTTCTTCCCTGATCGAGGTGATGCGCTACGCCGGCTACCGGGAGAAACAGGCCGTGCAGGCCCAGCGGGAGCAGCTGACTACGGAGCTCAAGTTTCTGAAGTCGCAGGTCAACCCCCACTTCCTCTTCAATAGCCTCAACAACATCTATACCCTGACCCTGCTGCGGGACGAGAAGGCTCCGGAAAGTCTCCTCCGCCTCTCCGGTATGCTTCGGTACATGCTGTATGATTCGGAAACGGAAGCAGTAGCCCTCAGCCGGGAGATCGAATACATCCGCAACTACATCGCGCTGCTGCAACTGAAGGACAGTCGGGGAATGAACATCACCGCTGACCTGGACGACAGCCGTCCGAACCTGCCGATCGCCCCCCTCCTGCTGATTCCCTTCGTGGAGAACGCCTTTAAGCACAGCCGCGTGGAGGATATTGGGGTGGGCTTTATCGAGATCAACCTGGCAACGACGTCGCAGGGCATTGAATTCACGGTGATCAATAGCGTCCCCGCGATCCCCACCCCGTTGGACGGTGTAGGGGGGATCGGGTTGGATAATGTCCGCAAGCGGCTGGAACTCCTGTACCCGAACCGGCACCAAATGAGCATCGAGTCAGCCGAGGAACGTTTTGCCGTCACCCTGAACCTCCAACTAACGTGAACCCCATCAACTGCCTGATCGTCGACGACGAAGAACTGGCCCGCCGGTTAGTCGGTTCCTACTGTGATCGCCTAAGCGACCTGCGGGTGGTGGGGGAAGCGAACAATCCGGTAGCGGCCATGGACATCCTACGGGAGCACGAGATCGATCTGCTCTTTCTCGACATTCAGATGCCGGAAATGACCGGGCTCGACTTTCTGCGTACCCTGCGCCGCCCGCCCGCCGTGATCCTGACCACCGCTTACAGCGATTATGCACTGGAGGGCTTTGAACTCGACGTGGTGGACTACCTGGTCAAGCCATTCAGTTTTGAACGCTTCGTCCGCGCGGTGGGTAAGGCCAGAGAATACCGCTTTTCCGATGTAGCCCGCTCCGGCGCGCCGCCGCCCCAGAGTGACGCCCCGCCCTACCAGTTGGTCCGCTCGGACCGAAAAACCTACCGCATTCCCCACGCCGATATCCTCTACATCGAGAGCATGCGGGAGTACGTCGCTTACCATACCCCTACCGGGCGCACCCTCGCGCTGGGCTCCCTGAAGCAATTGGAGGAAGAACTGCCGGCCAACTTCCTGCGGGTACACAAGTCGTACATCGTAGCGAAGGACAAGGTCGAGGTCCTGGAGGGAAACATGTTGCACATCGGGGGAGCAAAAATTCCCATTGGCGGCAGTTACCGGGAACACGTCAAGCAAGAACTGTTTAGCTGATATGAACTACTACATTCTATTCTACGAAACGGCCGACGGCTACGAAGAGCGCCGGCAACCCTACCGCGATACCCACCTGAATATGCTCAGAAAGGCACAGGAGGAGGGGACGCTCCTGATGGCCGGCGCCTACGACCCAATCGACGGGGCTGCCCTGGTGTTCCGCTGCAAACATCAGGATACGGTGGAGGAATTCGCCCGGGAGGATCCGTACGTCAAGAACGGGCTGGTGAAGCGGTGGTGGGTGAGGAAGTGGACGGTGGTGGTGGGGGAGTGAAGGGGAGAAGGAGTGAGGGGGTGAAGGGGAGAGGGATTGAGGGGGGTGGTTACCTTGGGGCTTTAAATTAAAGTGAGCGCTATGTTTATTATTCCCGCGATTGATTTGATTGATGGTAAGTGCGTGCGCCTGACGCAGGGCGATTATGCGCGGAAGACGGTTTACAATGAAGATCCGCTGGCGGTGGCGCGGGAGTTTGAGGCGGCGGGGCTGGAGCGGTTGCACGTGGTGGACCTGGACGGGGCGCGGGGTGGCGGGATCGTCAACCATAAGGTGCTGGAGCGGATTGCCGGGGGAACGAAGTTGAAGATCGACTGGGGTGGGGGGATGAAGAGCGACGAGGATTTGCGGGTGGCCTTCGAGGCGGGAGCCCACCAGGTGACCGGGGGAACGATTGCCGTGAAGCAGCCGGAAGTATTTCTGGGGTGGTTGGAGCGCTTCGGGCCGGAGCGGATTATTCTGGGGACTGACGTGCGCGGTGATAAGATCGCCGTAAGCGGCTGGGAGGAGGCCAGCGACCGGGAGCTGTTTGAGTTTTTGGCGGATTACGTGGAGCGGGGGGTGAAGTATACCATCTGTACCGACGTAAGTAAGGACGGGCTGCTGCAGGGGACGGCCCGCGAGCTGTACGCCCGCATCCGTCGGGAACAGCCGGAGGTGAACCTGATCGCTAGCGGGGGAGTGACCACGACCGAAGACCTGGACGCGCTGGCTGCGCTGGACTGCTACGGGGTGATCGTGGGGAAGGCGATTTACGAGGGGCGGATCGGGTTAGGGGATCTGAGTCGATTTTGAAGAATTACCGCTTCTTTTTCAACCAGAGTTGAATTAACATATACGAGGGTCCGGCTGCTTGGCGTTAATGGGATTCCGTGTCCAAATTCGTAAACTGACCGGACTACTTACTGCCGAATTTTCGACAGTAAATCACCCTTGTCGCTTTCTTAGCTGGTGCAATAACGGTCCCCCTCCTCCATTCCTGATTTTCGAGTTTCCTGATGCCTTGGTTCCTTCAGAGCAAGGATGCCGGGACCGCTTTGCCCGCTCACCTTTACACTACACTCCATGAAGAATCTGTACTTTCTCTTCCTGTGTTTCACCCTTTCATTCGCCGCCAAAGCCCAAACTATAGTACTATACTACAACTGGGAGAATACCGATCCTAAGGTTGCGGTCGTCGGTCCCAACGCAACCTCGGTCGGTTCCTTCGCTAATACCAAGACCCGCATAGATGGAAATTCGAAGGGACTTACCCCGGGCGGTGGTACCAATAAGCAGGATATTCTACTGACCATTCCCTCCGTAGCCCAATTCAACGTGAAGGGAATCGACCTGTCCTTCGACTACCAGCGCGATGAGACGACGGCCACGATCTTCAAGCGGGGTAATTTCATCATGGGGGCAAATGACATGAACGTCAAATACCGGGTTACCGAAGCCGGGGGCGGATGTTCCGCGGTGATCAGTTCGCCGAATTTTTCCATCGCCGACGACGACGTTTACCGTAACTATCGCTTTACCTACGACCCTACCTCCGGCGTAGGCACCCTGTACCGAGACAACACCCAACTCTGGACAAACACCGGTACCGAAACCCCCAATCAGGATCTCTGCTGGACCGACGACGGCGAAATCGTAATCGGTACCCTCATGGACGGAGGCGGAAAAGGAAACGCGCTGATGGATAATCTGCTGCTGCAGGAGCCCAACTTTCAGACACAATTGCCCATCGAACTGACTGACTTCGCCGCCATCCCCGAAAACGGTCAGGTAAACCTCAACTGGACCACCGCCACGGAAATCGACAACGACTACTTCGAGGTGGAGCGATCGGCAACCGGCAGCGCGTGGGAAGCACTTGGACGAGTAACCGGAAGTGGTACCTCCGCAAGCACCAATCGGTATGACTTTACGGATCGCAATCCGCTCACCGGCACTTCATTTTACCGGCTACGGCAGGTCGATTTCGGGCAGACATACACCTATTCACTCATAGCCAAAGTTGCCGTCCACAAGGGTAGCAGCAGCCGAACTGGCCCGGTAGCCTTTCCAAACCCCACCGCCGGCGTGCTGGAATTTACGACCACCACTTCCGAGCAACTTCCCCGCGTACTGGATCCCCTGGGCCGATCCATCGATCTTAGCGGAAGGATGAAGCGCAGTGGCACCAATACTTACCGACTGGACCTCACCGGTCTATCTACGGGAATCTATCGCATTCTGGATGGTGAGTTCGGGTATCTGCCGGTCGTAAAACTCTAGCTCAGTAGCAAGCGGGGTGCTACCCGCCACACGGCCGGGCTGCTTCTCCCAGTAATGGTCGTCGAGCGGCAGGCAAATGTTGCGCAGGAAGGGCCGTCCGGCCGCGGTCACCTCCACCCGGTAGGGGGAGCGCCTTACGATACCGTCGACGGCCATCTCGTTCCACTGCTCCACGGCGCGGTCGAGTGCCGGGCACTGAAGGTTTTCGTCCTTCCAATCCGTGTAGCCGCGGCACATGAGGTTCAGGATGTGGCGGCGCACGATTTGCTCCTCGTCCGTAAGCTGGTGGCCACGCACGATGGGCAGTTTGCCCTGCACGAGCACCGCGTACTGGTATGCCTCTACTTGTTTTTCGTTCTGGACGTAAGTGTCCCAACTGTCGCCGATGGCAGAACAACCCAGGGCCAGGGTAACCGGGCTGCTGGCCGTGGTATACCCCATAAAGTTGCGGTGCAGGGTGCCGTTGTTGTGCGCGCGGTACAGCTCGTCCCCGGGTTGGGCGAAGTGATCGAGGCCGATGTCCCGGTAGTCCGCCTCTTCCAACAGGCTGCGGCCGATGGTGTACAGGTTCCATTTTTCCCGGCCGCGCGGCAGGTCAGACTCGGCGTAGGCGCGCTGTCCCGGACTGACCCAGGGTGCGTGAGCGTAGCCGTAAAAAGCGATCCGGTCGGGACGCAGGTCGTGTACTTTTTCGGCCGTGTACACCACGTCGCGGATTGCCTGCCGGGGTAGTCCGTAGATCAGGTCGAAGTTGACGGATTGGTAACCGGATTGTCGGGCGTCTTCGATGGTACGGATCACGTCGGCTTCCGTTTGCCATCGGTTAATGAGCCGCATGATCGCGGGACTGAAGTCCTGTACACCGATGCTGATCCGGTTGAATCCCCGTTCGGCCAGCACGCGCAGGTGTTCCAGCGTCGTACTGCCGGGGTGGGCCTCGAAACTGAAGGAGGGTTGCTCCGCCACATCCAGTTCTTGGGTGATTCCGTCGACGAGCCTGGCCAGCGAGGCCGGTGAGAAAAAAGTGGGCGTACCGCCGCCGAGGTGGAGTTCCTTCAGGCGGGGCCGCGGGTGCAATGTTCTTCTGTAAATAGCCAGCTCCGCCAGTACGGCATCGATGTATATTCCCTCTACCGCGTGGTTATTGGTGATGCGTTTGTTGCAGCCGCAGTAGGTGCACAGCCGTTCGCAAAAAGGAAGGTGGACGTACAGGCTAATTTCCGGGGAGGCCGACAGTCGCCGGTTGATCGCGCCGAGCCAGGCCTGCTCCGACGGCGCGGTGGATTGCCAGTAGGGGACAGTCGGGTAGCTGGTGTAGCGGGGTACCGGGCGGTCGTATTTCTGGAAAAGAGACAAGTGAAAGGCTTTTTACAAATGTCCGGTGGACGGGGAAGTCCGCAAGTGACGTACGTCATTCCGGGGCGTGATTTAGATCACCGGATCGAACGGGCTGCGACGGACGTCGACCTTACCCCGCCGGTAGTAGAATGGATTTGGGAGAAATGTGGGAAAGCCGGCTACTTGTGGTCATTGAACGGTCTTCCTAATCCCAACCATCTTACTAATGCAGACGATGACCCAGACTACTTTCATTTCCCGGCGCACCCGGCGGGTGTATGGTTCGGTTTTTTGCCTGCTGGCGGTGGGCTTGCTGACGAACCAGTTGCTCTACCATTTTCCCTATTCGGCAGCGGACTTCGTTGGGCCGTCCCCGTACTTTGATCCGATTTTTTGGGATGCCGTGACTGCGATTTCCATTTACGTTACCCTACTGATTGCCGGAACGGGTCTCCTGTTCGGGACGAAGTGGATGGTCCTGGCGCTCACCTATTTCGTCGCTTACGTGGGGGAGGACCTGCTGCTTTCGGTGCTGGGGTGGTCGGGGTTCCCGTTGTCGACCGTGCCGTCGGTACTGGTTGCCGGCTGCGTGCTCGGGGGGCTTGTTTTCATGGTCCGGTTGTGGCCGACTGCCCACCGCAGGCAGGTGCAAATCGTGCGCGGACTGGTGGCCGGTATACTGACTAATCTGTTGTTGTACTGGATGATGGGGTAAGGATTGCTGGGGGGTAAGGTTGAGCCCCTCTGGGGCGACCCTGAAAGGCGGGTGGAGCAGGGTCGGCTTAGAAAGCCTCATCCTTGGAGTGGTCTGAGGCTGAGCCCCTCTGGGGCGACCCTGAAAGGCGGGTGTTGCAGGGTCGGCTTAGAAAGCCTCATCCTTGGTATGGTCTCAGGTTGAGCCCCTCTGGGGCGACCCTGAAAGGCGGGTGGAGCAGGGTCGGCTTGGAAAGCCTCAACCTTGGAATTGCAGGGTCGGCTTGGAAAGCCTCAGCCTTGGGGTTGATGAGGGTCATTATCTAGACTGATTTGCATCATTCGGTGACATTTTTCTGTGGCCGAACTTCACGCTACAACTAACACCGCGCAGTCATGAATAAAATACTCGTACCCGTCGACTTTTCTACGGCTTCCGCCGCCGCACTGCGGTTTGCCACTTACCTGTCGGAGGCCACGGGGCTTCAGCTGTCGGTGATCCATGTGTATAACTCATTGATCAGCAGCAACCGGCCCGAAACCCCGGAGGAACGTGCCGCGGCCCGGGAGGCCCTCCGCAAGGAGCTCCGCCAATTTACCGAGGCGCACGTCTTTTCCAGCAGCGCGATCAATACGGTTGAGACCATTCTGGCCGAGGGCGTGCCGCCGGTGTACATCAAGTGGCGCAGCCAGGACGAAAACGTGGCCTTCATCATCATGGGCGGTATCGGGACGGGTGTCGGGGGAAAGCTCGATCTGTTCGGCGGTATCGCCCAGCAGGTATCGGACGGCGGCGGGTGCCCGGTGATCCTTATCCCCCGCGGGTTCACCGACGAGCTGATGCGCAAGACCGCAAAGCTGTGGCGTGGGGTCGCCGCCGGCATGTAGGAATAGGAGGTAATGCTGATGTCGTGGCGCAGTATCCGACAGTTGATGATCTTTATCATATAGCGGTATGACACGTGTCAGCGAAAAGCCGGTCACCCCCCGGCATATTTGTTGGACACCAACCGCCAACACAATGTCCACCGTTCTCGTCCCCACCGATTTTTCGCCCACCTCAGCCTTTGCCCTCGGATACGCCAATCACCTTGCCGAGCTCACCGCGTCCACCCTGCACGTCGTACACGTCTACGACGGCTTCACTTCCCAGGATACCCTCATCGAACTGAAGGGGCGACCGGAAGCCCAGATTCGGGCGGAGCGGAGGCTGGAGGAGTTCGTTCGCGTCAACAGTCTCCTCTACTCGCCGGTTTCCGGGCGGCGGGGCGACACCCTTACGGTCGTCAAAAAGAGCGCGATCATTGGTAATCCGGCATCCCAGATCATCGAAATGTCCCGGGATCCCGAAACGAAACTCATCGTGATGGGGGGAGTAGGATCCGGGCTGGAGCGCGACCGGCCGATGCTCGACGGAAGTATCGTGCGGGCCGTGACCCTACGCAGCAGTTGTCCGGTACTCGTTATTCCTCAGGGATTCGACCGACCCGCAATCGCCAATGTTGCGCTGGCTTTCGACCGGGAGGAAGATCTACGGAAAACTAAGCGGGGCTTCGACTTTTTTCGGTCTGCCCTCGATGTGTCCATCCGGTTTGTCCACGTTATCCGGGAAGACGAAAGCCGGGAAGACCGGATCCAGCGGGAGGCAGTGCAGCTCGCATTCAACGATGATTTCCCCGGCTATCCGGTGGAGGTCGACCTCATTCCCCCCGGCGAGCTGTGCGATCGGCTTGGAACATACATCGACGATCGACAGATCGATCTGCTGGTGCTGGGCCGGCGGCAGCACTCGCTACTGGTGCGTCTGTTCTTCGGCACCACCACGGCAAAGCTGCTTACACACTGCCGCATTCCCCTGCTGATCCTTCCTACCGATACCAATCAGAACTAGTCTGATGCGACACATACTCGTTCCCACCGATTTCAGTAAGGCCGCGGACAACGCCACCGCCTACGCAGCCATCCTGGCCACGGAATTCGGCGCGCGGATCACCCTGGCGTACATCCACTCTATGCCGATGGACCCGATGCGTATCGGTGAAGTCAGCGCCGAACTATACCGGGACGGAGAGGCCCACATGAACGCCCTGGCCGAACGGCTGCGGCAGCAGGGCCTAGCCGTCGAAGTACGGATGGAGCTCGGAACGCCGGCGGCCCGGCTGAAGAGCATCATACAGCACAGCGATACCGACCTGGTGGTCATGGGGTGCCAGGGAGAACACTACATACCAGCCAAATTTTTTGGGAGTACCACTACCGAATTGATGGATGAGGTAGCGGTTCCCATCCTTGCTGTTCCCGGTGACTTTGCACCCGCGTTCCCGCAAAAAATGGTGTGGACTACGGACGAAATTTCCGTCCGACGTGCCGAAACGCTGTACCCCCTGTTCGACCTGGTCGACCGGGCGGGCACGGAACTGAAGGTATTTCACTACCGCGGCAGTAAGCCGAAGGCCTTCCCCGAAGACCGGGTCAAGGAATTGCTTAGCGACGTCCGTTACGACCTGTTCACTCAGTCCAACGACGGCGCTTCCGTGGATCAGGCGATCCGGGGATTTGTCAGGACGGTAGCTGCCGATCTCCTCGCGATCGTCCACCGAGACTCCCACTGGCTCAGTCGGGTGCTGATGTCTTCGAATACCCGGCGTGCGGTGTGGACTTCCGCGGTGCCCATCCTGGTACTTCAGGAACAACTCTCTTTTGCCCATTAAACCAAGTTTGACATGTTAGTAATGCTACGTACTACGGCCGTACTCCTGCTCACTACCTTGGCTTCCGTCTCCGGCGGGAGTTGTACGGAAGATCAACGCATCGACTTCAGCCCGCTCGAGCGGCAGTTAATGATCGTATGGATCGGTACGGAGTGGAACCATAAATCGGTGGTTACCGCCTATAACTCGCTGGCCCAGCACAGCTGGCGGCAACTGCGTGAGAAATACGTCTCGTTGCCGCTGACCGACCGGGAGAAGGTAGTCGTCCGAATGTTCGACCTGTGGATGACGGGTCTGAATGCGTCGCTTGACAACGGTCAGTCCCAAACCGTAGCGATGCACCTGCAACACTTGCGCAACGCCCTGCAAGATCTGCGGCCCCAGTACGGCATCGATCATCCGGCCGACGTGCTCTACGATTTCATTCGATCCTGGGAGTGGGTAGAGGAGATCAGTCACGACCAGATGATGTGCCTGGTAGAGTGGAACGAATACCGGGATGCCTACGAGCGCGCGGCCGAAAAGTGGCAAGAGTCCGCTGCTCTCACGGTAGGCTACTCCGATCACCTATTTCCGGGTCTGACGCGCTACAGCGCCCAGGCCGAGAATGCGCGGGTGACGCTTAGTGTCGCCCTGGTAGAATTCGGTGAGTTGATTCAGCGGGCGGATCACGGCCTCATGGCCGTCCCGAGCGAGGAAATTCGCGATCACTTTTTCTATTACCTCGCCGTAATCACGGATTACCCCTTCGCCGCTCCGGCGATCTAACCTACTCCCAGACCATCTCGACGCCTGCTGGACTACCTCGCGGAATCGGAGGATGACTATCCGAGCTACTACGGCGAACCGAAACAGTTGCCGATCGGGTTCGGGACCGCCGGCCGGGGCGCCGACTGAAAAGTGATACGAATCATCCGGTCACCTGATGCCGAACAGTCCCGGGGTCGCCGGTAGGGCGCAATTTTGGAGGGTAATCCAATCCAACTACCATGCCAAACATCCTAATTCCCACTGACTTCAGCATCCCCTCCCACAATGCGTACCGCTTCGGCCTCCACCTGGCCCGCGAGATGAACCTCAACGTGGTGCTCGTGCACTACTATAGCGGCTCCATCGACCCCCGTTCAACCCTGTACATCGGGGGGGACGGTACGATACAGGGCAGTTACGAAGAGCGACTGCGGCAATTCGCTTATCCCAGCGGCGACGGGACGGAATATCCCCTGGTCGAGCCCCCCTGCGGCGTTGAACTCGCGTTCGAGACGGGGGTGAGCCTGACCCCGGCCGCTGCCATCGTACGGCGCGCCAGTAAACCCGATATCGCGATGGTGGTCATGGCTCCGCGCAGCAGCCGTTCCATCCTCGGCAAGTGGTTGGGTAGCACGGCCACGACCGTGAGCGAAGCGTGCGAGCGGCCCGTATTCATTGTGCCACCCCACATGCGGTACCGTCCCTTTCGCCGCATGGTGGTGGCGAACAACCACACCACCGCCGATCCCTTCCCCCTGTGGCAGCTATCCGAACTGGCCGGCCGGTACGCGAGTAAAGTGGACTTCGTGCACGTGCAGGACGCAAAGGCGGACGGAGAGCGAAGGGTCATTCCGTGGGACTTGATGGAGCAGCTGATCGATCAGGATGCCGGCATGAACTATCCCTTCGAGGTTGCCACCGTAAAGGCCGGAGACCTCAGTCAGGGCCTCCTCGACTACGCCGACGAAATCGATGCCGACCTGATCGTCATCGTCAATCGGATGCGCAGCCACTGGCGCGCACTGCTCAAGGCTTCCCTGACCCAGGATCTGGCGCTTCGTTCCAAGTTGCCCGTGCTGGTCCTACACGCGGGCAACGACAAGCAGGAGGGAAGTGCCGTTCGGGCCTACCGTGAAAATGAAGAAGCATGAATTTCCTACGCTACCCACTCCGCACCCTGGTTCTGACCGTCACGGCCTTGCTTATGCTCCACTGCACCGACGAGCAGCAAGCGCTGGGGCTGCAGGCGGAACAGCAGTACGTCAACTTGCTGCATGCTGTGCATTTTCAACAGCCCAAAGCAAGTGTTGCTGCGGTACGGGACTTCGACCTTACGATCCGGCAACTGCGTCAGCAGTGGTACCGGCCCATGACGACCGACGCCGTCGACCGCGTACTGTACCATATCGACATGGCGGAGTGTGCGTACGAGGATGCCCGCAACAGCATTGAAGACGGCGACCTGGTGCTGGCCGCGGTGCAACTGGACCGTGCCGTGTACGAATTGTCTGTGGGCGATCCCGCTTCGTTCAACGAGCTGTACGTAGCCAGTATTTACGACTTCGTTGCGTCCTGGTTGGCAGTAGACTATATGATCTCCCACACCGATGAATTATTCGATTGGGAAGAGATCGAGGACTGTGGCCTCGACGCGCGGGAAGTTTGGCAGGACGTCAAGCATATTCAGCCGTCTGCCCAGTTCTATCCCGGGATCAAGTCCGACCCCCTCCCGTTCCGGGCGGCGCACGACCGGCTTACGAAAGAGTTACAGGCATTCCGTCGGGATGCAGGGGAGCGGTCGCCCGCCCAGGTCAAAATTAGGGTGGAGCGGGTAAGCGAAGCGCTCTGGGATCTGCTGTTTCTGTTCGGTCCCGATGAGGAATTCCGGATATAGCCCCTTACCGATTCGGGTACCTACACCAGTAGGGTGTAGAGCGCGTCCGGCTTCGTGACACGTACTTCCCGGCCGCTGATCTCTACCATGTTGTCGCGCTTGAATTCCGACAGGGCGCGGGTCACGCTTTCCTTCGTGGTGCCCACCATTTGTGCGAGTTCCTCCCGCGACAGATCGATTTTTCCTTCCGCATACTGCTGGTGCAGGTCGCAGAGTACGAGGGCGGTGCGTCTTCTGACGCTGTCGTACGCCTGGTTGACCAGCCGTTCGCTGTAGTTAACCACGCGCCTGGCGAGGGTGTGCATGAGGGCTTCGGCGACAAAACGGTCGCTGTTCAGGAGGTGGAGCAGCTTGGCAATCGGGAGACACAGGGCGACTACCTGCTGAGACGCCGCCCTGGCCGTATAGTGAAAGGGGCTTCGCTCGAGCGCGCTCGAAATGCCGAACATCTCCCCGTTGCCAACCTCGGCGATAATGTAATTGCGGCCGTACTCGTGGGTGCGGCTCAGGTGGACATGTCCCTGCGTGATCCGGTAGATAAAGTGGGGGTATTCTCCCTCACGGACCAGCATAGTACCCTGTTCGAATTCGCGTCGTTCTCCTTCGGAAGCGAAGTATTCTTCTAGTCGGGCATGCCCTCGTTCCGGGTCGCTCAGGTGTACTCCGGCTGGAGCATTCCCCTCCAGTACCCTGACGCGGGTTCTGGCCTTTTTTAGGCGGGTGCGGACGACCTGTAGCAGTTCGTCCTTATAGAAGGGTTTGGTGATGTAGTCGTCCGCACCCAGGTTCATGCCCCGGCGGATGTCTTCCGAGTCGGTCTTAGCCGTAATAAATACGAAGGGGATGGCGGCGGTACGTTCGTTTTCCGAGAGCAGGTTCAGTACGCCGAAGCCGTCCAACTCCGGCATCATGACATCGCAAAGAATGAGATCCGGAAGGTGCTCGATGGCCGCTTTGGCCCCGTCGAGGCCGTTGGAAGCAATGCGAATCCGGTAACCGTACAATTCCAATATTTCGGCAAGATTCTCCCTTACTTCCTGGTTGTCCTCAACGATTAAGATGCATTCAGTCTCCGTTGCCATTGTCGATAGTTAGGGGAAGAAATATGGTGAAGGTGGAGCCCTGGCCCAGGGTGCTGGTGAAATCGAGGCGCCCGCCCAGTAGTTTCACGTAGTGGTTCACGATGTTAAGCCCCAGGCCGGTACCCTGGATGTTCTCAACGTTGCGTGCCCGGAAGAACCGGTCGTAGAGGTGCGGTCGATCTTCGGGGGGGATGCCGATTCCCTGGTCGGTAACGTTGATGAATACCCCATCTTCCGCCGCTCCCGCGGCTATGTGGATCGGCGCATCGTCTCCGGAGTACTTGGCGGCATTGGATATGATGTTGATTACGGCATGCCGGAGCAGCTTGGGATCCGTGTGTATCTGGTCGGGTGCGCCATTGGTATCGAGGGTGACTTCCTGGCCGGAGCGGAACTGTCCCTGACTGCTTTCGATGCTTGACGAGAGCAGGGAACGGATGTTTACCGCAGTGATGTTGACCGCTACCTGCCCCTGTTCGAGCTGCGAAAAGGAGAGAAAATCGTTGAGTACGTCGATGAGTTGGCCCACGGCGGCCTTAATGCGCCCGATGTGACGCGAACGCTTGGGTTGCTGCTCCGTCTCCTGGTACAGATCGATCAGCTCCACCGAGCTGAGTATGGTGCTGAGGGGAGTTTTAAACTCGTGACTGGCCATGCTCAGGAACCGGCTCTTTAGTTCGTTGAGCTCCCGTTCTTTCCCGAGCGCATTTTGGAGATCTTCCTCCCGGCGGCGGAGTTCCACCGTGCGTTCCTTTACTTTTTCTTCCAGGTTTTTATTCAGATCCTCCACCCGCTTCTGGGCCAACTTGAAACTGCTCAGGTCGTGCAGCATACCGGTATAGAGGATGCCTCCGTCGAGTTTCACCTCGCTTACCGCGAGGCGCAGCGGGAACTCCCGTCCGTCTTTGCACTTACCGGTCACCTCGCGACCGATGCCGATGATATGGGGGACGTTGGTTCGTTGGTAGCGTTCGAGGTACTCATCGTGGTGGGTGCGATCGTACTCCGCCATCAGGATATTCACTTTTTGCCCCCGCAGCTCCTCCGGGTCGTATCCGAATAGTTCACCGGCGGCGCGGTTGACGTTCTCGATCACTCCGTACTTGTTCATGGTGATGATGCCATCGGTCGCCATCTCGAACAGGGCCTTTAACCGAAGGCTCTCGTCCTGACTCATGCGGTTGCTCATTCTCTTGCGGGCGGTTTGGTGTCGATGCCGAAGATACCGGATGCTGTTCTGGTAGCCGCCCGCTAAGCCCCAAAGAATGATATTTAGAACTTACGGGTAAGCCCTCCAGGTCCTAGGCTACCTTATCCGCTGTCTCAGGGCGGGTGGGTCCTTGTCTGCTGACTAGCTACCTTTGTCCGCCATGAATGCCCCCCTCGAGATCACCCATCCCGGCGGGCCCCTGCGGGGCCGCGTCGAGCTTACCGGCTCCAAGTCCATCGCCAACCGTGCGTTGCTCATCCGGGCCCTGACCCCCGGCGGCTTTGCCATCAAGCGCCTGGCCGCCGCCGACGATACCGTACGCCTGCAACGGCTCATCGATTCCGAAGAGGATACCCTCGACTGCGGACCGGCCGGCACCACCTACCGCTTCCTCACCGGCTACCTCTGCCGCCGCCGGGGCACCCAGTTGCTGACCGGTAGCCAGCGCATGAAGGAGCGACCCATCGGCATCCTGGTGGAAGCCCTGCGCGCGCTCGGCGCAAACATCGAATACGCGGAAAAGGAAGGGTTCCCTCCCCTCCGCATCGGCTACAGCGCCCTGGACAAGACCGACCGCATCAGCATCGCCGCCAATACCAGCAGCCAGTATATTTCCAGTCTGCTCATGCTGGCTCCCACCCTGCCGACCGGGCTCAAGCTCACCCTGGAGGGCGACATCGTGAGTCTGCCCTACATCAATATGACGCTGGGGCTGATGAGCTACTTCGGCATCCACCACCACTGGGAGGGGCAGACCATCGTCATCAACCCCCAGTACTACCAGGCGCGCGACTTCACGGTGGAAGCCGATTGGTCGGCGGCCAGCTACTACTACAGTCTGGCGGCAATGGCCGAAGCGGCGGACCTGGAAATCGAAGGACTCTTCCGCGACAGCCTGCAGGGGGATTCAGTAGTCGCTCGCCTGTACGAGGACTTCGGCGTTGCAACCGAGTTTACCGATACGGGTATCCGGTTGACCAAGGCAAACGGTACGGCGGCTCCCGCCCTCTTCGAGCATAATTTCGTGGAGTGCCCCGACATCGCCCAGACCCTGATGGCTACCTGTGCGGGGCTGGGGGTGCAGGGGCTTTACTCCGGTCTGCAGACCCTGTTCATCAAGGAAACCGACCGGGTCAAGGCTATGAAGGCGGAGTTGGGCAAACTGGGCGTGTCGCTTTACAAAATTCCCCCGCGCATGTCCGGAAAGACCGGCATCCAGTACTTTGCCCAGGAGGGAGAAGCCTCCTTTGCCGGCGGCACCCCCACCTTCGCGACTTACCACGATCACCGGATGGCCATGGCCCTGGCTCCGCTCGGATTGCTCCATCCCGTCAGGATCGAAAATCCCGGAGTGGTCGAAAAGAGCTATCCTGATTTTTACGAAGACCTGCAGCTACTGGGGTTTGCGGTCAGGGAAGATTCGGATACCTAAAAAACACGCCACGTAATGCCCCGTAAAACGAGCGAGACGCGCAGCATCATTGATTTGGATGGCCTCCCGGTCCCGGTACGCATCATCACCGAGCGCGGGCGGCGCTCGACCATCGCTTCGGTGCGGCAGCGCGCACTCTACATCCGCCTGCCCCACGGATTGCGGGCCGGTGAACGGGAGCGGCGCGTTGCGGAAATGATGGCCTGGGCCGAGCAGACCGCCCGTGAAAAGCCCGAGGCGTTCCAACACTTTGCCGTACCCGCCGCCGCCAGTGCGTACCGCTTCGACTTCCGGGGAGAGGCCTACCGGATCGAGCTGGAGACCCACGACCAGAGCCTGCACAAGATCGAGCGTACCGGGCACGGCTCCTTGCGAATTTTGCTTTGCTCCCGCGATTCCCGCCCAAATACGACGAAGGTGATCCCGAAGTTGCTGGCCAAGTACTTTGCCGGACAGTGCCTTCCCCTCGTTAGTGAACGCGTACGGCAACTGAACGAACAGCACTTCCGCAGGCCGATCAGAAAGGTCAAACTGAGCGACACCTACACCCGCTGGGGATCGTGCTCCCACGTCGGGAACATCAACCTGGCCACCCGCCTGCTGCTGGCGCCGACCGCGGTACTGGATGCCGTGATCATCCACGAGCTGGCACACCTCGTAGAGCAGAATCACTCCGCCCGCTTCTGGGCCGAAGTGGCCCGTGCCCTGCCGGATTATGTCGTATACGACGCGTGGCTAAAAGAACACGGGGCCGGATTGCGTTTCAATCCCATCGCCTTACCCTAATTTTACCCCATGCGTCCTCTCATCTACGGCCTATTGGCCATCGTTTTATCCAGTTGCATCTCCCCCAAAAAAGCCGCCGAACGCTATCAGCCCCGGATCGATAGCCTGGCTACCGTGACGCGGATGCAGGCCGATACCATTCAGCAACTCACCCTCGCCCTCGAACGCAGCCGGGGCGGCAACGACATGCTCCTCGAAACCCAGAACCGATTACAGGACCGCCTCCTCGTTCAGGACGACGAAATCGAGCGCCTCCAGCGTAGCCTGAGCTCCACCAACTCCGACATGAGCGGACAAATCGAGGATTTGCGGCGGCGACTGCTGGACCGACAGCGTACGCTCGATTCGCTCATCAACGCCCAGGCCCTGGCCATCGGGCAGTACTCCGACGGGCTGCGCCGGGCCGCAAACCGCTTGAGCGATTCCCTGGAAACGAAGCTCCCCCCGGAAGATTACGAGGTGGCCGAAATGCCCGGGGAGATCATTTTGAGCATTCAGGAAATGGTCCTGTTTCGACCGCGATCGGTCGGCTACCTCGCCAATGGGAGTGAGGCCATACTCAAATTGGTCACCGAAACCCTGCAGCAGAACCCCCTACTGAAACTGCGCATCGTGGGCCATACCGACAACCAGCCCAACCCCCTGCGGGGTACCGACAACTGGAAATACGGGGCCCTGCGTGCCAGCAAATTAGCCGACGAACTGGCCACTGCCTACTACGTCAGTCCCAACCGGCTCATCGCCGCCAGCCAGGGCGAATACGGACCCACCCGCAGCAACGCCACCGAAGACGGCCGCACCCGCAACCGCCGCATCGACTTCATCTTTACCAGCAACATCGGCAACTTACTGAGGGAACTGAATAAGGTCGCCCGCATCGGCGAAGAGTAAACTTTTTGCTAACAATTGTTTTAAATTTAGCAATAAGTTGATAACTTGTTGCCCTATTCTATACGTATGGTCGAGCAGATTGATATTACCCGGGTATTATTTCTAGACGTCGAGACGGTCAGCGGCCAGCCCACGTACGGGCAGCTGGACGAAAATTTTCAAAAGCTCTGGGCGTATAAAGCCCCCAGTGCCCTCAAGCGGTACGGGGAAGAACTGACGGAAGACGAGCTGGCAGCCTCCTACACCGACAAGGCCGCCATCTTCGCCGAGTTCGGTAAGATTGTCTGCATCAGCGTCGGAGCCGTGTACCGCGACAAGGACAAGCAGCTCAAGATCCGCCTGAAGTCGTTCGCCAGCCGCGACGAGGCCAAGCTGCTTGCCGACTTCAACGAAATGCTCGACCAGTACTACGGCGACCCCGGTAAGTACTTCCTCTGCGGGCACAACATCAAGGAATTCGACGTGCCCTACATGTGTCGCCGGATCGTGACCCACCAGCAGAAACTGCCCGCCCTGCTCGACATCAGTGGCAAAAAGCCCTGGGAGACGAAGCACCTGGTGGATACGATGGACCTGTGGAAATTCGGCGACCGCAAGGCCTACGTCTCCCTCAAGTTGCTGGCCGCCGTACTCGGGTTTCCCAGCCCGAAGGACGACATCGACGGCAGCGATGTAGGCCGAGTGTTCTGGGAAGAAGACGACGTGGAGCGCATTGCCGTATACTGCGAGAAAGACGTGTTGGCCACCGCGCAGTTGTTTCTCCGCTACCAACGCAAGCCACTCTTTGAGGACGATCAGGTATTTTACGTGGAACGATAAAGAGCGGATAAATAGAGAGATATACCGGTCGCCACACGCCGGGGGCAGTTCGTGACGTTAGCTTCGGGTATGATCCCCGATGCCGCTTTGGAGCGGGTCGCTAATTTTCTCTCATGACACGTTTTCTTTTTTGCCTGTGCCTTTATGGCACCACGGCTGCTTTGCTGGCTCAGGAGGGCAGCATTCCCGCACTTGATTTTTTACGGACACAACAGGAGGACCTAGGGCTCGTGGCCAGCGATCTGGCCGAATTGCGCATTGTGCGCGGGTACGCTTCGCCGAGTGGCGTCGAGCACGTGTACGTCGGCCAGTTTCTTTACGGCACCCCCGTCTACAACGCCCAGGCCGCGGTACATTTTCGCAACGGACGCGTCGGGCACTACACCTCCCGGCTGGAGGCGAACATCCACGAACGCACCGCCGCACTTTCCCCCTCCCTGTCTGCCCAGCGCGCCTTCAGTGCTTCCCGGCCAGCCCCAAACTCCCATCTTGCTTCGGCGGAGCTGACCTACTATCCGCTTCCGGGAAACCACGATATTCGGCTGGCCTGGCAACTCGACATCGAGAACCTCGATTCATCGATCCACTACCTTTCCATGATCGACGCGACCGACGGCACCGAGCTGTACCGCGCTTCCCTTACGGTCAGCTGCCAACTTGAAGCACCGGATACGGGCGGGGCCGCGGGTGTAACGCCACCACTGAAAGCAAAGACTTCCGAAACCCTCATGTCACCCAATGACGAAGCACTGTATCACGTGTTCCCCTTCGGGCTGGAATCACCAAACGACGGTGGGCGGAAGCTGCTGATCGACCCTTCCGACCCGGTGGCTTCCCCCTATGGCTGGCACGATACCGACGGTAAACCGGGGCCGGAATACACCAGCACCCGCGGCAACAACGTATTTGCCTACCGCGACGCGGACGAGCAGCGCAACCAACCCGACTCCGGCTTCGTCGCCGACGGTGGGCGGGAGCTCGATTTTGATTTTCCCTTTCAGCCGCAGCAGTCGCCCGACAGCATCTACCGTTCCTCGATCACCCAGTTGTTCTACCTCGGCAACATGATCCACGACTGGACCTACCGCCACGGCTTCGATGAGGCGGCGGGCAACTTCCAGCAGAACAACTACGGCCGGGGGGGTATCGGTAACGACCCCGTTCACGCGGAAAGCCAGGACGGTGCCGGCTCGAACAATGCCAATTTCTATACCGGGAGGGACGGCAGGTCCGCGCGGATGCAAATGTACCTGTGGCGTTCCAACAGCCTCCTGCGGGTGATCGCTCCCGTCGAGCAATCGGGTATTCGTGCGACCGGGGGCGCGATGTTTGGTGCCAGGATCAACGGAACTGAAGTACGGGCGGAGGTTGCCATCGGTCGCGACGGCACTGAAAAACCCACCGAGGGGTGTTCCGAATTGATCAATTCCGAAGAAGTCAGGGGGAAAATCGCCATGCTCTCCCGTGGGTCCTGCTCCTTTCAGCTCAAGGCCTACCACGCCGAGCGGGCGGGGGCGGTAGGCGTCATCATCTCCAATCCCGCTAACGGGATTCTCACCATGTCGGGAGCGAGCGAACCCGACGACATTCCCGTCACCATTCCCGCCGTGCTCATGAGGGAAAGTGACTGCCAGCCGCTGCGCCAAATCGTCGAAACCGGGGGTGCCGTAGCGGTAGAACTGCGCGACAACGACCTCAGTCCGCTGGACGGTGCCTTCGACAACGGCGTCGTGGCCCACGAGTACGGACACGGCGTCAGCATCCGCCTCGTCGGTGGCCCCCAAACCAATACCTGCCTGCTCAACGACGAGCAAATGGGGGAGGGGTGGTCCGACTTTTTCCTCCTGGCTTCCACCCCCCAATCCCCTACTTCCACCCCCACGGGCACTGAACCAAGAAGCATTGGTGTGTACTCCACCTCCAGCCGACCCGGCGCGCGGGGCCTGCGTTCCCAGTACTACTCTACTGATTTTCGGATCAACAACCATACGTACGACGACGTGATCACGGCCGCCGTGCCCCACGGACTCGGAGAAGTATGGGCGACTACCCTCTGGGACATCTACTGGAAAATGACCAAAACCTACGGTTTCGACGCTGACCTCGTCAACGGAACCGGCGGAAACAATGCCGCCGTACGCCTTGTCATCGAAGCGATGAAGTACACCCCCTGTAGTCCCGGACTCATCGACGGTCGCGACGCCCTCCTCATCGCCGACCGCTTCGAGAACGACGGTGCGAATCAGTGCCTGCTGTGGGAGGTGTTTCAACGGCGCGGGCTCGGACGTTCCGCAACGCAGGGCGACAGTCAGTTTCGCGACGACAACCGGGAGGCCTTCGACACGGAACCGAGTTGCATTCGTACGATAAAGGTTTCCAAGTCGGCGAGTGCCCCAACGGTCACCGCCGGCGAGCGCATCGAGTACACCCTCACGGTACGCAACGATAAGCCGGATCCGGCCACCGGCATTACGCTGACCGACGAGCTGCCCGACGGGCTCACGATCGACGGCGGCAGTGTGCGGGGCGCCCTCGCTTTCGCTCTGGAGGGAAACCGCCTGGTATTCCAGCTAGACGACATTGCGCCCGGCGAACGGGAAGTGATCGTCTACACGGCGGTGACCGATCCGGAACGCTTCAGCGACCGGCTGTTTTTTGACGGGGCCGAAGCAACGGAGACCTCGCCGTGGACAACGATCTCCCGGGAGGGCAACCTCGGTTGGGTACGGGGTGATTCACTGACTTTTGCCGGACAGCACGCCTGGTTTATCCCCAATGCATCGGCGGAACAGGACCAAATCCTACAGTTTACCGAACCCGTCCGGGTAACCGGCACGCACCCGGCCCTCCGGTTTCACACCAGGTACCGTACGGAGCCCGCCTACGACGCCGGTATCGTCCAGGTAAGCAGGGACGGTACTACGTGGGAGAACGTCGATCGCCGGTTCATGCGCTTTGGTTACCGGGGCACGGTAGGCCCCCGGGCGCCGGCCGCCCTCCGCGGTACGCCTTCCTTCTGGGGAGACAGTGAGGGTTATCACGAAGCCATTGTTGACCTCAGTGATTTCCGGGACGAAGACCTGTACGTGCGCTGGCGATTTGTCGCGGACGCTTCCGCCGGAGACGACGGCTGGTGGATAGATAACGTGGAGGTGCTGGACCTTTTTTCCTACAACGGAGAGGTCACCGTGACGACCAGTGCCGGCGATCGCGCGACCGCACAGGCTCCCGAACTCGGCGTTGTAGTCGACCGCGGGGAACTCGTGAGCGGCGTAGCCGGCACCGCTCCCCGCAACCCTTCCGTAAGCCTGTTTCCCAACCCCACCACGGGTTCCGCCACCGTGTCCCTCGCCGCGAAGGTGGCGGGAGATGCACACATCGAGCTCTGGAGTGCCGCGGGTCGGAGGGTACTCTCCCAATCCCGCTGGCTGGCGGCCGGACAAAATTCCATCCCCTTCATGCTGGACGACTTGCCTGCGGGCAATTACACCCTGCGCGTCACCGAGCCGGGTGCCTCTACCGTAGTGACGGTCACCCTAGCCCGGTAATCAGAAGGGGTAGCCCAGGCCCAGCTGGAACGTAATGTCGCCCAGGCCGAATTTGTCGAAACTCCTCCAGTAGGCACGCTCCGGATAGCTGATCGGTTCCCGGGGCCGGATGGGCTCTCCGTCTCCCAGCTGGGGATAATTGTAGCGAAGGGGAATGGCGGCATCGAGCCTGAATACGAAGTAACTCAGGTCGATTCGTATGCCCGTGCCCCCCGCTACCGCCAGCTGCCGGTAAAACGGCTGGTGATAGAAGGGTGTAGAGCCCTCTTCCTCCCGAATTCTGCCCTTCAGGAGAAACTGAGATCCCGGCCGATCGGGATCTTCCCGGATCGTCCACACATTGCCGATATCCGTGAAGATGGCTCCGCGGACGAAGGAAAACAGGTTGAAGCGGTATTCCAGGTTCAGTTCCAGTTGGAGGTCGCCCGTCTGGTACAGCCGCAGGTTGTTGTTGAAGCTTCCGCTCGAGTTGTCGATGCTCAGGGTATCGACGTAGCCGCCCGGCCCGAGGCCCCGGGGTGCCCAGGCCCGCATGGAGTTGGCGCCACCGGCGAAAAATTGCTTGACGTAAGGTAGTTCCTGGTCGCTGTTGAAGGGCCTGCCGATGCCGACGAGTAAACGGGTGGCGATGCTCCGTAGCGGGGAGATCTGTTTGGCAAATCGGGTATCTGCCACCAGCAGGGCGTAGCGGGCGAAGTCGTTGCGGGTGTCCAGCTGATCGTACAACTGCTGGGCAAGGAACATCTCCGCCCCGGTCAGTTCGAACTGACCGTTGAAGGTGATCGACCGGCCCCGCCGGTCCGGGCGACCCACGCGGGTATACTCCAGGTTACGGAACAGCAAGCTCAAAAAATATTGATCGCTGATGCTGCGCCGCAACCGCTGGTTGGTACTCAGGATGGCCTCAAACTGCGGCTCGATCGTAAAGTTGAGGATGTCGAGGGCCGCATGATTGATGCGGTAGGAGGTGGTAGCGGACCTCCTGAAATCGTAGCCCAGCCGGGCGTTGGCCGTAGTGTAGGCGTAGAAGGTGCGGATCAGCAGGTATTCGTAGGCCATGCTGTACCGGGTACTCGCTCGCTCCCGCAACTGCTGGTAAAAGTCGCTCGACACCAGACCGGTCCTCCGGGCAAGGCCGTACAGGCCGAAATCCTTGAAGCGTGGCAGGTTTAGGGTGGCCTCGGCCGCCAGGTCGATGGTGTTAAAAAACTGCAGGGAGCTGTCGGGGCTGGGGTTTACTTCCACCCCCGCGCGTAGGGAAATCGAGAGCAGTTCCGCCCCCCCGAACACGTTGCGGTTGCGAAAATTCGGACTTACGCTGATGCCGATCAGGTTGTTGTTCTGGGCACCCCCCGCGCTGCCGGTGCTGTCGAGGAGGCTCCGGTTGGTGAAGTTCAGGTCAAGGTCCACCCCGATCGCCATGCGTTTATTGGGAGACAGCTGGATCTCGTAGTTGAGGACATCGTCCTGATTCGGGTCGACCACCTGATTGATTCGGACGAAGCGATAGATCCCGAGACCGCCGAGCGATAGGTTGGTCTTTTCGTAGGCTTCCCGGCTGTAGAGACTGTCTTGCTGCAGGAATATATTATCGACCAGCAGCTCGGGGCGCATCCGAAAATCGACGGTGGGTGAGAGGAAACGGATGCCCTCCACAACGGTGTCGCCGGGATAGGTAGTACCCGTGGCGCTGCGGGCGGGAGAGTAATCGGTGAGCACGGTGATCTGTCCCACCCGGTACTTGCGGTAGGCATCGTCCTGCTGTGGGGGCAGGATATTCAGGTAAATGTTCGCGTGCCCCTTCCGCTGACTGGTATCGATCTCCAGTTTGTCGAAGTAGTTGGCCGAGAAGTAGGCGTAGCCCTCGTTGCGGAGCGCCTGACTGATCCGCGATTTCTCCTCGTCGAAGGCGGTAAGGTTGAGGGGCGCTCCCGGTTGCAGGGCACTTTCCTGCTTCAGTACCTGCAGAATGCTGTCGATCTGCGGCTCCGGACTGCCGTACTCCACGGTATCGATCACGTAGCGGGCACCGGGGGAAACGTGGTAGATCAGGCTGACTTTCTTGCGCCGGCGGCGATCGGCTTCGTGGTAGGCCGTCGCGTTGAAGTAGCCCCGGTACCGGAGAAAATCGGTCATCAGGATCGCCGAACGCCGCGAGAGGCTGTCGCTGTACAGCACCGGGGGCTGACCGATGGTGTTGCGCAGGAAACGGTCGATGCGGGTGGTGTCCCGGGCTTTGCTGTTGGCCAGGTAAAAATGCTCGCGGGGGAAGAGGAACAGGAAGTTGCCGTTGGGTTTCTGGCGGGTGAGGGTGGAAAGCTCGTACACGACCTCACTCCGGTTTTCCAGTTTACTGCCCTTAGCGACCGCTACCCGCTGGGCGGTGAGCAGTTCTTCGCCGTCCCCCAGGTATTTCGTAACATTGCAGGATGTCAGCAACAGGGCGGCTACCAAGACCGGAACGACGCGCCGCAGACCCCCAGCCAGTATGCCCATCAGCTCCGGTACCATCAAGTTCATAAGCAGCCTACGTCAGAAAAAAGTAAGGCAAAACTACCATAAATTCACCGTAGAGGGAACCCGGATCGTAGCGGAGCTCCTATCCCAGGACCGTTACCGCGTCGATCACCTCTACGCCCTCGAAACCTGGGCCGATAACGCCCCCCGCCAAGCCGATGTTCCGCTCACCGTTGTTACCCCACGGGAGTTAGGCCGCATTTCCCAGCTCACTACCCCCAACCAGGTCCTCGCCGTAGTCGATATGCCGGCTCACGATCCGGCACTGCCCCCCGATCTGGCGGACGGCTGGTCGCTTTACCTCGACGGCGTTCAGTCGCCCAGCAACCTCGGTGCGCTACTCCGCATTGCCGATTGGTTCGGCTTTTCCTACGTCTTCGGCGGCCCCGGTACAGCGGATCTTTACAACAGCAAAAGCATCCAGGCCAGTATGGGGTCGTTCCTACGCATCGTTTACCGGGAGCAATTCCTGGAAGAGGTAATCCGCACTAGCCCCGACCTCCCCGTGTTCGGAGCCGACCTTGCCGGCGAAAACATCTATTCGATCACCCCACCCGCCGCGGGCGTGCTGGTCATCGGAGCGGAAGGGCCGGGCATCGGGGCGGGGACGCGGGAGCAAGTCAACCGGTGGATCACCATTCCCCGTGCCCCGGGCAGAACCGCCGAGAGCCTGAACGCTGCGGTGGCGGCCGGCATCCTGTGTAGCGCGCTACGTAGGTAGGAGCTACTTGCCCTTGCCCTGTACCAATACCACCACGGTGTAAAAGAGGATCTTAAAGTCGAGCCCCAGCGAACGGTTCTCGATGTAGAGAATATCGAACTTCAACCGCTGGATCATTTCCTCTACGTTGCTCGCGTACCCGTACTTGACCTGTCCCCAGCTGGTGATGCCGGGGCGTACCCGCAGCAGGTGGCGGTAGTGGGGTGCCCGGGCACTGATCAGGTCGATGTAGTACTGCCGCTCCGGGCGGGGACCGACGATCGACATGTCTCCCCGCAGCACGTTCCAGAACTGGGGGATTTCGTCGAGCCGCCACTTGCGCATCGTGGCTCCCCAGGGGGTGCACCGGTCGTCGTCGTCCTTGCTCAGCTGCGGTCCCGCCGCCTCGGCGTGGGGGAGCATGGACCGAAACTTGATGATGCGAAACGGTTTTCCGTTCAGCCCGATGCGTTCCTGGGTATAGAGCACGGGCCCGGGAGAAGAGAGTTTGACCCGGATCGCGATGTATACGCAGAGGGGAAACAGCAGCAGGAGCAGGACCGCGGAGGAAGCCACGTCAAGAAGTCGTTTCACTACCCGCTGCCACCGGGGCATCAGGTTCTGCCGGATTTCGATGAGTACGGCCCCGAAGACGTGGTTCATCTTCACCGTACCGAGCATGATGTCGTACATGTCCGGAATAACCTTGACCAATACCTGCGCCTCGTACGCACTCAGGATGCCGAGCAGGTCACGCAACCGGCTGTGCTGGCTGTTGTCGACGGCAATGATCACCTCCTCGATTCCCCCGGATTCGATGAGGTGCCCGAGATCGCTTAGGTTACCGAGCTTCGGCAGTTCCTCCGCCAGGGGGGAGTTGGCACGCGGACGACCATCTACGAAGCCGATGAAGCGGTATCCCAGGGCCTTCGGGCGGGAGGCGATCTCCTGGTAGAGATCGAGGGCGCGATCCCCGCCCCCGATGATGAGGGTATTAAAGGATACTTCCCCCGCCTTCAGGCGCTGGCTGGCGCGGGTGAGCAGGTACATCCGCACGAAGGAGGTAAGCAGGAAGTGGAGGCTAAACAGGACGAGCAGGCTACGGGAATAGTAGGAATAGTCGGCCACCGCATCGTCGATCAGCACCGCGAAAAAAAGGACCAGGGTACCGAGTACCGATAGCACCAGGGTTTGCACCAGGGTAGTTAGCCGGCTCAGGCGGTAGATGTCGCGGTACTGATCGAAGAGGGCATAGGCCAGCACCCAACAGAGGGGGATGAAGAAACTGCCCCAGGCGTAGTTGATGTCACCGAGGATGTCCGTTATCCGGTCCATGGAACCTTCCGCCACGCCCCGGTACCAGAAGAAGATCGTCCAGGCCAGCCAGGCGGCCACCAGATCGCCGGCGATGTAGACCCACCCGTCACGCCGCCGCCGCGCGGCCGTGTCCGGTGGAAAACCGGTAGTATCGGGTAGGACGTGGGTCATTGGGGTGGAAAGTAGAGCAATTTAAGGTTGTCGAGGTAAACAGTGCCCCGATCCCGCTCGTCGCCGAGCAGAGTGGAAATGGCCACCTGCAGTTGCTCCAGCCCGGACGAACCGATCACGGGGCCGAGGTTGAAGTAAATCTTTGTCCAATTGTCCCGCGGCAGAAAGCCGGGATCGAAGACGCGCACCGCGATCCCGTTTTGCTCTCCGATCACGCCGAAGACCGCCGGGGCGTCGCCACGGTAGTCGACTTCCAACCAGACGTTGATAGGTACGGTAGCGAGCCCGGTGAAGGTTTGGCCAGTTGCAATCTCGGCGAGCCGATTGCTGTCCCCGAGTTCCACGGCACCCGCGGCCCCGCCACTTCTTACTACGTCCGTTTGCGGACGAATTCCGCCGGTGCCAGCCAGGATTTCGGTAAACGTCCGCCCGCGACCCGGCTCAAAATCTTCGATGAACCCGAAGACGGTTTCGTCACGGTAACGGATGGGCAGTACGCCCAGGTCCAGGGTTTGGCCGCTGGCCACGTCAATGCTGCTGCTGAAGGAGGTGTAGAAGGGGTAAATGTCCGGCGTCACGCTACGACCGTCCTGGTGGATGCCCGCTTCCAGTCGAATAGCTACGGTGCCTACGCGCAGCAGGGGGATTCTGGCCGGGAGGGGGAAGACGCCAATGAATTCCTCGTCGGCAAAGGCCCATACCTCGGTGATCTCGGTAGTCGGAGCGCCTTGCCCCTCGGTGGTGGAAAGGGAAAAATCTTCCACCAGGAGCAGGGCCGGGGCTACCTCCAGATCGGGCGGGCAGGCGGTCAGTAACAGGGTCAGAGAGAGGAGAAACAGCGGGCGCATGCTCGGGAATCAGGATTGGGGGTGCGGCAACCGGCGCTGGTTCTCAGCGACTGCGTCGGAGATGCGCTGGGCGAGGGAGAGGGCGCGGTACCCGTCTTCGATGCTGACGGCGGCGGGTTTGCCTTCCCGAATGCTGTGGGCCAGGCTCTCAAGTTCCATCTGAATGGCGTTGACCGGTCCGCTCGGCGGTTGGTCGACATGAATGATCCGGTGACCGCGGGGCGTCTCGAGCGGAAACTGCTGCCCGCGTTCGGGAATGCCGGTGGCATCGGCGTCAAAAAGCCGGATCACCTGGCTCTCTTTTTCCAGCAGGTCGAGGCTGATGTACGCATCGCGCTGGAAGAGGCGGACCTTGCGCATGTTTTTGAGGCTGATGCGGGAGGCGGTGAGATTCGCCACGGCACCGTTACAAAATTCGATGCGGGCATTCACGATATCGGGGGTTTCACTCAGGACGGCAACTCCGCTGGCGCGCACTTCACTTACCTCACTGTCGGCCAGTTTAAGCACGATGTCGAGGTCGTGGATCATCAGGTCGAGCACGACACTCACGTCCGTTCCGCGCGGATTGAACATGGCTAGGCGGTGGGCCTCGATGAAGTAGGGTTGTACGCTGACCTCTCCGAGTGCGAGCAGGGCCGGATTGAAGCGCTCTACGTGTCCGACCTGCACCAACTTTTTGGCGCGGCGGCTCAGTTCGATGAGCTCCTTGGCTTCCTCCAACGTCTCGGTCAGGGGTTTTTCCACGAAGACGTGGCAGTTGCCCTCCAGTGCCTGCTTCACTACCCGAAAGTGGGTGGAGGTAGGCGTCACTACGTCGATGACCTCCGCCGCCGCAATGAGTTCGGCGGCCGAACCGAAGGCCCGCACCTTATACTCTTCGGCAATTCGGGCAGCAAGTTCCGCATCGGCATCGTAGACCCCGACCAGATCGTAGACCTCCCGGGCCAGGCGGATACACTTTAGGTGAATCTTGCCCAAGTGGCCTACGCCGATGAGTCCGATCTTGAGCATGGTGTCAGTAGTTAAGTGACGGCAAAGCTAAGTCGCACCGGCCACAACGATCGGGCGCAGCAACCGCTGACCGGAGGCGTTGGGAAGTGTTAAAAAGTCAACTTGGCGGATTATTAACAAAACATTAAAGAAAGAATGGCTTCTCCGGGAGGCGTTCGATCCCCTGCAATTAAATTCCGCAGAGGTGCAGACGATACGGGTAATCAACGGTGCGGGAGGCGGGGGCCAACGAAACGTCGGAAGTCGCGGAAAGTGACGAAATCCGGGCGTCTGTCCTCCCACACCCGGAACTGTTAAAAAACCCCGGGGTACCCCCTAAACCCTTGATCGGTGTAGGCCAATGCCCCTAGCTTTGTGGTCACAGGTGCAGGACAACGGTCCTTTTGGACCTGCTCACCAGGACAGGATATCCGTCCGCCACACGTCACGCATTGCACTGCGGGACGTCATCTTTTCACGAAATTTACTTTAATGAGCAAGCTGCAAAGGACGCTCTGCCAGTGGTTATTACTCCTACTGGTAGCAGTCCCCTCCATAGCTGTCGCTTCCCTTTCCTCACCCGTCAAATTTAAAAGTCGCAGCCGTGCCCAGATGGTACACCGGCTAGAACGACTGGACCTTCCCCCCGGCATTCCCACTTCCGACGCCTTCGTTCAACGCAAGATCAACGATTACATGGGCGGTGGCGGCAGCAGTACCGAGCGCATGCTCGGCCGTGCCAACCAGTATTTCCCCATTTTCGATTTTTACCTCCGCAAGCACGACCTGCCCGCTTCACTGAAGTACCTGGCAGTAGCTGAGTCGATGCTCGTACCCAATGCCGTCTCTTCGGCGCGTGCGGCCGGCCTGTGGCAACTGATGCCCGCCACCGCCCGCGAAATGGGCTTGCGGGTAGACGGTATCATCGACGAGCGCCTCGACCTGCACCGCAGCACCGAAGCCGCCGTGCTCATGCTGAAGGACCTGCACGCTCAGTTCGGAGACTGGCACCTCGCGCTGGCCGCGTACAACTGCGGTGCCGGTCGTGTACGCAAGGCCATCCGCTCGGCGGGCAGCAGGCAGTACGACAAGGCGAGCAACTACCTGCCCCGGGAGACGCGCCGCTACGTTGCCGCCTACCTCGCCGCCGCCTATGCGGTAAACTATTACGACGATCACGGACTGAATCCCATGGCGGCCGAGGGCGTAGAGAGCATCCGGGTGTATACCCGCATGAGCCTGGCCAAGATTGCCCGCGAATGTGACGTACGGCTCTCCACCCTGATCCGTATGAATCCCACCTTCGTTCAGCACTACATTCCGGCCAGTGAGCAGGGATATAGGTTGCGGGTACCGCAGGAGCAAAAATATCGGGTGCAGCAATTCATTTGGGGACGACCAAACCTGGTCGAGTTGCCCTTCGACGAGAACCTCGTAGCGGCAAATGAGGCAGCAAACATGATGGGCTTCGACCCGAAGTTCACCCTGCTGGGAATCAGTGCCAGCCGCCTCGCTTACCGTTCGCCCGTATGGAGCTTACGCCTGCTTGAGGAGCGGATGTTGCTGGGCTTCCTCACGGACTACCGCGCCTTCGCCAGTCTATAGGTACTCCTTCTTGATCCGGTCCATGGTGCGTTTGTTCTCGCGCTGCCGGATGGTGTCCCGCTTATCGTAGACCTTCTTACCCTGTACGAGGACCACTTCGACCTTGGCCAGGCCCCGCTCGTTGAGAAACAATCGGTAGGGAACGATCGTGAAGCCCTTTTCCTTGACCTTCTTTTCCCACTTGCGCAGTTCCTGCCGTTTGAGCAGCAACTTCCGGGGGCGGCGTTCTTCGTGATTAAACTGGTTGCCCTGTTTGTACTCGCCAATGTAGAGGGAGCGCAGGATGAGCTCACCGCGGTCAAAGGCGCAGTAGCCATCCCGCAGGTTCACGTGGCCGGCCCGGATGCTCTTGATCTCGGTACCCAGTAACTTAATGCCCGCCTCCACCGATTCCAGAAATTCGTACTCGAATCTGGCTTTACGGTTTACGAACTCCTTTTCCTTATTTTTCTTGGCCATAGCTGGGATATAATACGCCGACCGGCGGAAAAGTTGCTCCTACCTAAGGCTCGCGGCTTTCCGGTTACGGGCTGCCCGATCTAAGTAAGCGGGCCAGGTATATTCCGGTGGCGGTCGTCGCGGTAAGGTAATAGCTGCCGGCCGGAAGTGCGGCAAGACTGAGCCGTCCCGTTCCGGGCGGGTGCCTTCGCTCGATGAGCGAGCGACCGAACTGATCGATGACACGTAGGGTAGCCGGTTCATCCAGCCTGAGTTCCACCCATTGGGCGGCCGGATTCGGCCAAACGGATAAAGGGCGTGCGACTAGTTGTCGTTCCCACAGGGAGGTAGCCTGCGAGCGGTAATGATGTTGGGTGTGCTCCTCCCTCACGTAGGTGTCCGCGATCGTATCGTAGATGTAGTAATCTTCCGTATCCGCGTAGCTCAAACCCGCCAGGTAGTCGACATGGTGCCAGGCCTCGAGGGAGGGGGTACCGGGTTGGGCAAAATTGTAAAAGGTAGTGTATGCGTCGGTACGCTGCTGATCCTCATTGTACTCGTAGTGTTCCCTACGCGCGAGCTCCCAATCTTCTTTTACGATGCCGTAGTAATGATCTTCGAAGGTATCGACGAGATTTTCTGGCGTGTAGCTGAACCGGAATTGCTGAATCGGTAACCGGATGCCGGGCGCCGGAAACCTGCTTATGGTCTGCGTAGTGAGGTAGTGGTTGTCGTATTCTTTCTCGGTGAGTGTGGCCCAGTACTCTCCCGTATCCTGAAGAATATAGCTGCGGATCTCGTGGTTGTCTCCGGCCGTGTCGTATGCGTAGCGGTCCTCAAACAGAAGCAGGTTGTCTCCTTCGCCCAACCAGTTTCGGGAGAGCACGAGTCGGTTCTGGCCGTCGAACTCGTTTTTCTGAGTCAGTGTATGCGTCCACTCCGAGCTATCGGGGTACAAAGATTCAATAGTGAGTGAATCGACCTGTGTCAAGGAAGTCCCGTAGGGAAAGGTAAATGTCCGGGTATTCGGCTGCCAACTATCTAAGGTGTCGTTGTAAAAATCGTTGGTGTGAAAAATGTTTCGACCCAGATCGTCCCGCGTAATCAACTGACGGCTGTGTAACTCCCAGCTGGTGGTAATGGTGTCATAAAACGAGCTGACGATCGACTGCACCCGCGGCTCGACGTCGGTAAAATCTATTCGGTGGAAGGGTCGTAACGCCGCATTCCCGCCTCCCGCACCGAACGGGACGGACGTGATCGTTGAATCCAGGTACATCGTATCGGTCCGCGAACGGCTCCTACGGACCGCTTCCTCCGGCACCGGATCCCCGATCTGCCATCCGGCGGACTCCAACTGAAACCGGATGGTCGGGGGCACCTCTTCCCAGTGAGTGGCCACGCTGGGTGGTAGTTGATGTACCTGAGCTAACACGGGCGTCGCGAAGGATAAACAGAGAAGCAGATAAAGGAGTGTAGCGTGGTTCATAGTCAAGCGAATTAGGGGGAGCGTCAATTTCCGACCCCACGCAGCAAGCCCTGTGGCGTGGATCTGGCAAAGGCATGAAACTCCCGGATTAAGTGGGCCGCATCCGTATAATCATGGAGGAAAGCGGTAGTAGCCAGCGACGCCCAGAAATTGCCTTGCATAAACAGGAAGGCTCGTTCGAACCGGAAGAAGCGCAGATAGACCTTCGGCGTCACTCCGGTACGGTCGCGAAAGATGCGCTGCAGCTGTCGTTCACTTACTCCCACGGCCAGACTGAGGTCACGCACGGATCGCGGAACCGGAGACCCCCGATGAATCAGGTGGATCGCTCTTCGGAAGTGTCCGGGGGGCGATGTGCGTAGCTTTTCCCGCCAGCGGGCGAGGCTCGCCAGGACAAGGTGGCGTGCTTCGTGACGTTCGGCGCTGCGTAGCAGGTCGATCGCGTTGGAGACGAAGCCGGAACCCAGGGCAACCATAACGGACGGAGAAAGCAGGTGAGGGGAGGTCGCCTATAAAAATAGTCCCCCAGCACCCGGCAGGATTGTATGTTTCAGACATTTTATGTTAAAACATGCAACTCCTGGTCCCCTACAATCAATTCTTGATGAGACGCGCTCCATATACTCCCTCAGCGGTTCGGGCACTTAGCTGGTAGATTCCCGGGGACAGACCGGGCAGGTCGAAGCGATCCTGACCGGGAGCCCAGTTGCGGGTCAGAATCAGCCTGCCGGTCTGGTCGTAGAGGTGGAGCAGGGCGGATTCCTGAAGGTTAATTTCCACCGAATGGGCGGTTGGATTTGGCCAGATGGCAAGTTGACGAGTGAGTCGTGGCCGGTCGTTGACCGCGGTAGAAGCCTCGCGGTAGAAGTAACGGGTGTAGGCGTCCCGCCGGTAGGAATTCAGGTCTTCCACGAAGGCAAACTCCTCTACTGTTTCGAGATACGTTGTTCCGGCCACGTAGGTATTTTTAATCCAGGTCAGGCTCGTATCTCCGAAAATATCGAAGGTGGCGGTGTACTCATCGGTCACGGCATCCAGGCCGTTGTAGTCGTAGTTGTTCAGGCTACTCAACGACCAGTCCTCCTGGGCATCGTCCCATAGGTAAGTTGTGATCGAATCCGTCAATCCAGTACCCGTGTAGGTGTAAGTAATGTACTCTTCCGGGAGCAGGTCTTCGTCGATTTGATCATAGAGAAATAGGGTCGAATTTGTCACCAGATGATTGGAATATTCTCTGGTTTCCTGACTGGTTAGTAGGCGCTCGGAATCACTGATCAAGTAATAGTGGATCTCCGTATTGTCGCCGTTCTCGTCGTAGGAATACTCATCCTCGAACGTTAATTCTTCCCCATCGAGGATGAGGGACGTCGTGGATTTTTGCAGCCTTTCCATTTCGCCGTAGGTATGGCGGACATTGATCACGCGTTGCCAACTGTTATCCTCCTCTATCCACATTTCCACATAGAGGGAATCTAACAGCGTGGTAGAGACAGCCCGGGGGTACGTTCTTAGCCGCGATACGGGCAGCCAGGTACCGATGTCACGATCGAAGGCCTCGGCAAACTGGGTGATTACCCGGCCCAGTTCATCGTGTTGAGTGCGGGTCTGAGTACTGAAGTGCCAGGCGTCTTCCTCGAATACCGATTCGACGATACGCAGTTGCCCGGGGCCGGTTTCCATGAATACACTGCGGGAACTGGGGACGAATACGGGGTTGGCTTCACCCACGTCTACCGGATGATAGGTGATGGTAGAATCTAGGTACATGGAATCGGCAATAGCTTTGGTGAGCGTGCGCTCCAACGGTCCGGCAAGTAACCGCTGTTCCAGCTCTTGCAAGTGTTTGCTTACGGGTGTGGGCAGGTCCGCCCGGTGGCTTCGCAGCGCGTACGGTAGTTGGCTGGTCTGCGCAATAAGCGGGCAGGTCAGGAGAAGGAAAACGGCTAGTTGGAGGATGGGTGTCTTCATAGCTTGGATAATTGAATTTAGGATAAGGCGGGAATAGTAGCCGCTAGCCCACGAGGGGTAAGGCCGCAGAAGAATCGGAACTCCCGAATGAGGTGTGCTTCGTCGGCATATCCGTACCGGAAGGCGATTTCCGCGTAGGGGTGCCGGGGGTTAGCCACTAAGAATTGGTAGGTGCGCTCGAAGCGGAGAAATCGGAGGTAAAATTTGGGCGTCATTCCCACCCGATCGCGAAAGAGGCGTTGCAGCTGCCGTTCACTTACCCCGACGGCCTGGCTTAATTCTTCCACCGAACTGGGCCCGTCGGATTGCCGGAGAATCGCCAGCGTCCGCTGGAAGCGACAGTTTTTCTTTGAGGGGAAGTTGCTTCTCCAGTGATCGAAGGTGGCCAGTATGGTGTGCCGGGTAAGGGAATCCTCGGCAGTTCGCAGGCGAGAAATGGCCGTGCGAGCCAGCGTTGTGGTCACGGATAGCATAGCGGATATTTAACTGGTGCGAAGCGGAGTATACCGAGGGCGAACGGGCCTAACCGTTATATGAAATTAGCGGCCCCGGAGCGTGCCCGTATTGAAAAAACCCGACGCATTTAGTTAAATATTCCTCTTTTCGGGCCGTAAGTGGATACGGACAGGCCAACCCCGGGATTAGGCCACCGAAAGGAGTAAAAAGAAGAAAGGCACTGCCGGGTCATGACGTGCCTTTCTGAATCAATTAAACTTATACTGTGGGTGGATCAACTGCCCCCTTAGCTTTGGAGTTCGCTCTAAGCGGTAAAATCTTATTTTGAAGTAATACTCGGTCCGATGCTGTTCATCAGAAAGTTAGTCATCTTCGTGTACAGGTGCAGCCGGGTGGGGCCGCCGTAGATGCCGTGGTTTCGGTTGGGGTAAAAGTAGGTATCAAACTGCTTGTTGTTCATAATTAGTGCATTCGCCATCTCGGCGGTATGCTGGAAATGGACGTTATCGTCTCCCATTCCGTGTACGAGCAGCAGGTCCCCCTTTAACCGATCGGCGTAATTGATCGGGCTGTTCTCGTCGTACCCCCGTTGGTTTTCGGCGTAGGTACGCATGTAGCGCTCGGTGTAGATGGTGTCGTACCACTTCCAGTTGGTTACCGGGGCTACGGCGATGGCGGCGGCGAAAACGTCGTTGCCCTGTAGAATACCGTGCAGGGCCATAAATCCACCGTAGCTCCACCCGAAAATGCCGATCTTCTTTTCGTCGATGTAATCCAGGGAACCGAGGTAGCGGGCCGCGCTGATCTGATCCTCCGTTTCTTCTTTACCCAGTGTGAGGTAGGTGCGCTTTTTCATTTCTTCCCCCCGGGCGCCGGTACCCCGGTTGTCGACTACCGCCACCACGAAACCTTGCTGTACGAGGTATTGAAACCAGGCCATGTTCTGCCCGCGCCAGTTGTCGACAACCTGCTGGCTACCCGGACCGCCGTAGACGTGCATCAGCAGGGAATGCTTTTTGTTGGTGGTCGCACTGGCGGGCTTAATCATGTAACCGTTAAGCTCGGTTCCTTCTTCCGTCGCAAAGGTGAAGAATTCCGCAGGCCGGTAACCGTAGGCCGCCGCACGCTCGGCAAGTTCCGTGTTGCTGATGATCTTGCGTACCGGACTGCCCGTAGCATCCATGACCGTGACGGTTTCCGGGCGATTGATCGTCGAGTTACTCAGCACGAAGTAGTCGTAGGTATTCGAGAACTGGGCTGAATTATAGCCCGGCTCGGCGGCAACCGGACGGGGCAGATCGCGCCCGCGCAGGCTCTTGGTGTACACTTCCCGCTGCATGGGATCGCGCCCGGCAGCCTGGAAATACAACCGGCCATCGTATACCCCGTAAAATTCGGTGACGTCGTAGCGGGCGGAAGTAAGTTGTTGGGGCTTTTCTCCCTGCATATCGTAGAGGTAGAGCTGGTTGAAGCCATCCTGCTCGCTGCTCCAGATGAAGCCGTCGTCGACGAAGGTCAGGTTGTCGTGAACGTCGACGTAGTACTTGTTCTCCTCCGTCAGCAGGGTACGCCGTTCGCCGGTGTGGAGATCAAAAAGCAGCAGTTCCAGTTTATTCTGGTGGCGGTTCATGCGCTGGGCGGTGAGCTCATCGGGGTTTTCGGTCCACCTTACGCGGGGCAGGTAGTGCCAGTCGCCGGAGTTCTCCTGGTTTACGGTGAGGAGGTCGGTGGTCTGTGCGCTGGAAACGCTGTAGCTGTGCAGGCTGACGGTACTGTTGGCCTCGCCAACCTTCGGATACTTGAAGGTGACGTACTCGGGGTACATCCCGTTCTTGAAATTGGTGTAAGTGAATTCCGGTACCCTGCGCTCATCGAACTTCAGGTAGGCGAGCCGCTCCCCGTCGGGGCTCCAGTACAGTGCCTTGCTGAACCCAAATTCTTCCTCGTATACCCAGTCGGTGGCACCGTTGATGATGGCATTGGCTTCCCCGTCCTCGGTGACCTGGGTGAGCTTCCCGTCGGCCAGATTCTTGATAAATACATTATTGTCGACCACGAAGGCTACCCGTTCGCCTGCGGGATCGAGGGTAGCCAGCCGGTGCTTCCCTTCGGAGTAGACCGGCGTAAGCTGCTCCGTTTCCGTATCGTAGACGAAGAAGTACGACTGGGAGCTGCGGCGGAAGAGTTGTTCCGTCTGGCTACTCAGGAGAATTTTCGTCTCGTCGTCGCTGAAGGTATAGTCGTCCATTCGACCACTAAACCCGCTATCGGTGGGGAGGACATCTGCGTTTAGGATCACCCGCTCCCGGTTGCCGGTGGCGATGTCGTAGGTGACTACCCGGTTATCTTCCAGGCGAACGTAGGACCGGCCGTCCTGTAGAAAATTAAAGCCGCTGACTCCGTCGGGGTTAAAGGTATAATCGGCCCAAATGTCTTCGAGGGTGATGGCCTTTTGCTGGGCGGAAAGGCCAACGGACAGGATAAAGAGGAGGGGAAGGAGTAGACGCATCAAAGGACCTTAGGTGGGGTTATAGGAAAATTAGACAACGGCGCGCGGCCCACAGAGGTTGCCACGACAACGTATCCCGACGCGCTATCTTGGCAAAAAAATATCATGATCCTGTCCGGTACCATGTGCAGGAGTGCGTCGAGGGTGGCCTACCTGGTTGCGGCGAGCTGCTTTTTGGCGGGGACGGGTTACGCGGCGTGGTACCTGAGTCGGAAATACGACAATCTGGTCGTATTCTATATGCAGCGGGATGCATTTTACCGGGATGCGCAGTGGACCACTGATTTCTTTACCCCGACCGTCAAGCACGCGGGAAACGCCTTTGCTACAATCGGGATAGTTGTCGGCCTGATCAGCCTGGCCTACCTGTACCGATCGTGGCGGAAGCGGGAGCGGAGGGGGTTTGCAACCTCGCGATTCTCGGTACCGAGAGTGGATGTTGCGGTTATCTCTTCCATTGCCATGATTCAGGGTGCCCTATGGTGGTACGGCAACGGCTTGTTGCCCCCTTCCTTTGACGAAATCTTTTCGGCCCTTAACGCGGCGGGGGAGGGGGTGTTTCGGTCGCTGTCGTACTACATGCTCCCCAACAATCACCTGCTGTTCAATGCCCTCAATGCCGCCGCTTTCGGAAGTATGGGCGACCTATTGCTTACCGGTCGGATAATATCGCTCGTAAGCTTTATCGCCCTGGGGGCAATTCAGTTTTTCTGGTTGAAAGGGGTGATTAAAAACCGCTGGCTGGCTGGGGCCGTCATCGTACTCTTATCGGTGCTACTACCAGTTTGGGGCTTTGCCGTCCAGGCGCGGGGGTATTTGTTGCTTCTTTTGGCCAGTTGGTTGGCCTTTGTGGGACTGTGGCATTACCTGGGTAGTGGAAAGGCGCGTTGGCGAGGGTTATTCGCGGTGGGGAGCGTGATGGCTTACGCTACGGTGCCGGTATTTCTGTACGTGCACGTTGCTATGCTGTGCTGGGTCCTGACCGACTGGATTAAGGAGCGGCGCATTGATTACCAGCTATTGATCTCCCAATTGATCGCCGGAGCAGCGGTGCTCATGTTCTATCTGCCCGCCCTCACTTTTTCCGGATTCCAGTCCATCACGGCCAACCGATACGTGGCGGCGGGTACGGAGGAATACGGGGCATTTGCGGCCCGGTTTCTGCCGACCCTTCCGGATTACGCTAACTACAGTACCCAGGAACTGGCGGAGGTCTTTCCCTGGCTGATGTCGCTGTTGTTTCTGCTGCCCGTGGTGGCCTGGTGGCGGTCGCGGGTGAAAGGGTACCGACGACTGGCATGTTTTCAGCTCCTATTGATCAGCTGTACGGTCGTTACAGTCCTGCTGATGCGGGCGGTGCCGTTCCACCGGACGATCATCTTTCAGTTGCAGTTTGGCGGGATGGTGGTTGCCCTGTTCCTAATCTGGGGAATTGTAGCGTTAGGTAGGCGGCTCAGGGTGAAGGGTACTCCTATTGCGGCGGCTACGGTACTGCTGTCGGCACTGTATCTCGCCCTTGATACCCCGCAGAAATTCTCGCTGCACCTGTACTACTACGACATTGTCCCCACCTACACTGCCGTGGCCGAGTTGGTCAGTCAGGTACCCACCACTGCACGGGTAGCCTTTTCCGACGAGGGATTTTATGCGCGGTATTTGGGGAAGAACCGGGAGATTACCGTCGTGGAGGATCCCGCGGTAGCCGAATTTTACATGAAGGAGCGGCGGGAACCACTGCCCGAAGGAAACTTTGAGTTGGTGGGGAGTGCGGCGGATATTGAGCTTTATCGGCGGGTGGGATTGGTATACCCGTCCGACGGACTTCTGCTGCTTCGCACGCAGAAGGATCCGTCGGACGGGGGGACGTTGCCTTTGGGTGAGCAAAAGAATCCGTCGGACGGGGGGATGATGCCTTTGGGTGAGCAGAAGGATCCGTCGGACGGGGGATGATGCTGTTGGGTGTGCATAGAGAATCGTCGGGCGGGTAAACTATCTTCACGACGACTACCAAACCAACCTGTTATGCTGCGCCATTTATCATTGCTCTTACTGATTTTCCTTTGCACCCGCGTCCCCGCCCAGACCTCCGACGCCTACAACGAGCTAGCGGAGATAGCGGTGATCGAGCAAAAAATCATGGTGCCGATGCGCGACGGGAAGCGGCTGGCCACCGACGTATATCGCCCGAAAAATGTTGACCGGGCCCCGGTGATTTTGGTGCGTACGCCCTACCAATTTAACGCATGGGTGGACGGCGAGGAGCAAACGCGCAACTACGAACGGGCCATGGAAGCCGTGGAGCGCGGCTACGCCTACGTGGTGCAGAACGAGCGGGGGCGCTACTTCAGCGAGGGGGAATGGGACATACTGGGCGTGCCACTGACCGACGGCTACGACGCGATCGACTGGCTGAGTAAGCAGCGCTGGAGCAACGGAAACGTCGGTCTGTACGGCTGCAGCTCCACCGCCGAGTGGCAAATGGCCGTCGCCAGCATGGGACATCCCGCCCTCAAGGCCATGGTGCCGATGGGCTACGGTGCCGGCGTGGGCAGGGTAGGGGACTACATGGAACAGGGCAACTGGTACCGCGGCGGGGCCCAGCAAATGCTCTTTACCAGCTGGCTCTACCAGGTGCAGCACGACCCCCAGGCGCCCCGGTTGCAGGAAGGGCTTAGCCGGGAAGACCTGCTGCGTTTGTCTCGCTTTTACGATATGGCTCCCGAATACCCGGAGATCTCCTCTACCGAATTGCTTGCGACCCTCCCGGTGGCAGATATCATCAAGGAAGGGAAGGGACCGAAGGGCATCTACGAAGACATGATCAAGCGTAAGCCCAACGATCTGGCGTGGTTTGAGGGCGGACTTTACCACGACGATATGCCCTTCGACGTGCCGACCTTCTGGTTCACGAGTTGGTACGACGTATCGATCAGTCCGAACCTGGCGCTGTTCAATCACGTACGCGAGAATGCGGAATCCCAGGAAGCCCGCGACAACCAGTTTCTCTGGATCGCACCGACGCTGCACTGCGCCTACACCCGCGCAACCGAGAACACCATCGTGGGCGAGCGCAGCGTGGGCGATGCCCGCTACGACTACGATGCGCTGGTATACGGTTTCTTCGACAAGTGGCTCAAAGACGCTTCCCCCGAAATAATCGATACGCTAGCCCGGGTCACTTACTACACCATGGGCAGCAACGAATGGCAAACCACCACCGCCTGGCCCCCGCCGAGCGCGGAAATGATGAGCTTCTACCTCGACAGCGACGGTGGCGCCAACACCATGTACGGAAATGGTCGCCTGGTAAAGGAAGCCCCCGGGGAAGACCGTCCGGACCACTATCTCTACGACCCGATGAACCCGGTGAAGAGCTACGGCGGCAACGTTTGCTGCACCGGTGATGCAGTGGAGGGCGGTAGCTTTGATCAGCGGGTGATGGAGGCGCGCAACGACATTCTGGTCTATACTTCCGAACCCTTTACGGATGATACGGAAATCAGTGGTTTCGTAGAATCCAGCCTCTACCTCAGCAGCGACGCAAAGGACACCGACGTGACCATCAAACTGATCGACGTAAGCCCCGACGGTGCGGCCTATAACCTCGACGAGACCATCCAGCGTGTCCGCTACCGCGAGGGCTACGACAAGGAAGTATTCATGGAGGAAAGCAACGTCTACCGGGTGGACCTCACGCCGATGAGCACCAGCAATCTCTTCCGGGCGGGGCACAGCCTTCGCATCGAGGTCAGCAGCAGCAATTTTCCCCGCTTCGACCGCAACCTGAATACGGGGGGCGATAACGTGACGGAGCAGGAGGGCGTGGTGGCGCGTAATGCCATTCACCACTCGGCGGAGTATCCGAGTGTGGTGCGGGTGCCGGTGGTCTCGTCCGCCGAGTTCCGGCGGTAGCCGGCTCGTCGGCCGAGTAAGAGTTAAGGATTCGGCGGACGAGGGGCCTGAACCGATGGGCGATTCTCCCCGTTCCACTCCCGATGCCCCTCCTCACCTTCAACGACCGCGGAATCTACTGTGAACGCGCCGACGTCTACATCGACCCCTGGAAACCGGTCCCCCGCGCCCTGATCACCCACGGCCACGCCGACCACTCGCGGTGGGGCAACGAGTACTACCTGTCCACCCGCCTGGCCGCCCCCGTGATCAAGTACCGCCTGGGCGACATCAAGCTCGAGACGGTCGAATACGGCGAGGTGAAGACCATCAACGGGGTGAAGTTCAGCTTTCACCCGGCGGGACACATCATCGGTTCGGCCCAGATTCGGGTCGAGTATAAGGGGGAAATCTGGGTGGCCAGCGGCGATTATAAGCTCGAGGACGACGGCCTCTGCCAGCCCTACGAACCGGTGAAGTGCCAGCACTTCATCACCGAATCTACCTTCGGACTCCCCGTGTACCGCTGGACGCCCCAGGAAGAACTCTTCGCCGACATCAACGACTGGTGGCGCGCCACCGCTGCCGAAGGACGCACCGCCATCATTACCGGCTATGCCCTCGGTAAGGCCCAGCGCCTGCTCAACGGTCTGGACACTTCCATCGGCAAAATATACACCCACGGCGCCATCGAAAACACCAACGAGGTGCTGCGCAATCAGGGCATCGTGCTGCCCGAGACCACCCGCGTGACCCGGGAAGTCAATAAAAAAGAATACCCCGGCAATATCGTCGTGGCGACCCCCGGTGCCATAGGACAGCCCTGGGTGAAGAAATTCGGCAATGCCTCCGTGGCCGCCGCCTCGGGCTGGATGACGCTGCGTGGCGCGCGAAGAAGACGGGGAGCCGACCGGGGCTTCATCCTCAGCGACCACTGCGACTGGCCCAGTCTGCTCGAAGCCATCAAGCTCACCGAAGCCGATAACATCTACGTCACCCACGGCTACACCTCCATCTTCAGCAAATACCTCCGCGAACTCGGCTACAACGCCACGGAACTGGAGACCGAATACGAGGGCGAACTGGCAGAGATCGAAACCAAGGGGAACGAGGAGACAAACAAGGAAAATGCGGTAGCTGATGGGGAGTGAGGTGAACCGCAGATCAGGGCAGATTGGCTTCGCAGATTTTCGCGGATTTTCTTGCACGGCTGTTGCCCCCCTTTGGGGCCCAGGGGACCTGACGCGGCAATCTGTGTTGATCCGCGACCAAAATCTGCCAAAATCTGCGGTTAACCCATGAAAAACTTCGCCGAACTCTTTCGCCGCCTCGACCGCACCACCAAGATCAACTCCAAAGTGGAGTCCCTGGCCGACTATTTTCTGCAGGTCGATGATGAGGACAAGCTCTGGACCGTTGCCCTGCTCTCCCACCGCCGGCCCCGCAGGACGGTCAACTCCAAACTGCTGCGCGCCTGGGCCTCCGAACTCAGCGGCATCGACACCTGGATCCTGGAAGAAAGCTACCACGTCGTCGGTGATCTGGCCGAAACCATTGCGCTCGTGCTGCCGCCGCCGGAGGCCGACTACGACCACACCCTTACCTACTGGATCGACTACATCGAGCGCTTCGCCGGCTACGACGAGGAGGGTAAAAAGGAAGCCGTACAGGAAGCCTGGCGCGGCCTCGGCACCACCGAGCGCTACCTCTTCAATAAGCTCATCACCGGCAATTTTCGGGTAGGGGTTAGTCAAAAACTGATGACCCGCGCCCTCGCCCGCGCCACTGGCATCGAGGAAACAAACCTGGCCCACCGACTCATGGGCAACTGGACGCCCAACGACACCACCTTTGGAGACCTGATTCACTCGGAGTCGGCCACCGACGATATCTCCCGCCCCTATCCCTTCTACCTGGCCTACCAACTGGAGCAGCCCGCCGAAGACCTGGGTACACCCGCGGAATGGCAGGCGGAGCATAAGTGGGACGGGATCCGCGGCCAGCTCATCGTGCGCGACGATCAGGCCTTCATCTGGTCGCGGGGGGAAGAACTGGTCAACGATAAGTATCCTGAATACGCCATCTTAGCCCAGGCCCTTCCCAACGGCACGGTGATCGACGGAGAAATACTGCCCTTTAAGGACGGCCGGCCCCTTGGCTTCAACGTGCTCCAAACCCGCATCGGCCGCAAAAACGTTAGCAAAAAACTGCTGAAGGACGCCCCTGTGGTGCTGATGTGCTACGACCTGCTCGAATACGAAGGCCGCGACATCCGCAAGCTGCCCATGTCCGGGCGCCGCCAACTACTCGAACGGGTGGTGGAGGAATACGACACCGAGGGCATCCTGCAATTGTCCCCCGTCTTTGCCTTCGAGCACTGGGAAGATTTGGCCATCGAGCGGGAAACCGCACGGGAGAAATTTAGCGAGGGCATCATGCTCAAGCGCCTCGATAGCGAATACAAACAGGGTAGAAAAAAGGGCGACTGGTGGAAGTGGAAGGTCGATCCCCTCACCATCGACGCCGTGATGATGTACGCACAGCGGGGCCATGGCCGGCGCGCCAACCTGTATACCGACTTCACCTTCGGCGTTTGGGACGGCGAGCAGCTCGTGCCCTTCACCAAGGCATACAGCGGGCTTACCGACAAAGAATTTAACCAGATCACCGCCTGGGTACGCCGCAACACCGTAGAGAAGTTCGGTCCGGTGCGGAGCGTTAAACCAAAGCAGGTGTTCGAGATCGGTTTCGAGGGCATTCGCCGCAGTACACGTCACAAATCGGGCGTGGCCCTCCGGTTCCCGCGAATGCTCCGCTGGCGGCAGGACAAGCCCGTCGAAGAAGCTAATACCAAGGACGATCTGGAGGCGCTGCTGAAAACATACGGCAGCTAGGGCGGGGCAGTGAACACAACGTAAGCAAGCTTGCCCATTGGTTAGTAACAACCAATCTATCAATAGCTTATCTTAGTGATATCGCCATAGGATGGTGGTTACCCGTCACAAATACCACATAGATTGCGATTGCTGGTATATGAGACAATATTACCTTTATCGGTTCAACAACTCACTAGTGAAATGAAGAGACTACTACTAAGCCTGTTCTGCCTGGGTTTTGTGCTCGGGTTGACGGCACAGACTACCGTAAGCGGAACCATTACCGACCAATCCGGGGAGCCACTCATCGGAGCTTCGGTCCTCGCCGAGGGCACCAGCACCGGGACGGTCTCCGATATCGACGGCAACTTTAGCCTAAACGTCCCCGCGGGAGTGGAAGCACTGGTGGCCTCGTATACCGGATTCAAGACCCAAAACATACCCCTTGACGGTCGAACTACCTACGATATCGTCATGGATGAAGACGCCGCCCAGTTGTCTGAAGTGGTCGTCGTAGGCTACGGTAAGCAGATTCGGAGTACCCTGACCGGCAACATCGCCCAGATCGAGGGAGATGCCATCCAGAACCTGCCCGTTACCAGTGCCGAGCAAGCCATTCAGGGACGTACCGCCGGTGTGTTCGTACAGGCGGTCAGCGGCAAGCCCGGTGGCCGGATCAACGTCCGGGTACGTGGAAGCTCCTCCATCTCAGCCGGCAACAATCCGCTCTACGTGGTCGATGGCGTACCCATCACCAGCGGTACCTTCAGCAGCCCGGGTTCGGGAAGTCAGAACTTCCTGGCCGACCTCAATCCTAACGACATTCAGTCGATCGAGATCCTGAAGGACGCCTCCTCTGCCGCCATTTACGGATCACGGGCCGCCAACGGAGTCGTGCTCATCACCACCAAAGAAGGCGTCAGCGGCCGTACGAAAATCAACTTCAACGTCAGCTTCGGCAGCAGCGAACCGAGCCGCCGTCAGGAATTTCTCAATGCCCAGGAATTCGTCGAATTCTTCCAACAAACGGCCCGGGGCGGTGCCCGCTACGATTTTAACAACGGGCTCAACGAGTTCGGCCTCTCCGACGATGAGTACACCCTGGAAAACACCACCCAGGCCTATCTGGATTTCGTGGAAGGCCGCTTCGACCGCTACAGTGGTCCGAGCAACTGGCGCACCAACGAAACCAATACCAACTGGGAAGACGAGGCCTTCCGTACCGGCCAGAGCCGCAACGCCGACCTGAGCGCCAGCGGAGGCAGCGACAAACTGACCTACTACGCCAGCTTCGGTTACTCCGATCAGGAGGGTATTCTGGTGGACAACGGCTTTCAGCGCCTCAGCACCCGCCTCAACCTGGACGCGGAGGCCTCCGATCGGTTTCGCTACGGACTGCGCCTCGGTCTTAGCCGCTCCGACAACAGCCGGGTAAGCAACGACAATCAGTTCAGCACCCCACTCCAACTGATCGCCCTGTCGCCCATCACTCCCGTACGGAACACTACCGGAGAAGAATACCAGGGTTTCGAACCGGGCCAGCTCTTCGACCGGCCCGTAACCACCTACTACAACGGATTGGTGGAACTGGAGAACAGTGAAAAACAGTCCATCAGCTTCCGTACACTGGCCAACGTATTCGGCGAATTCGACCTCGTCGAGGGGCTATCCCTGCGTGCGGAGGCGGGTGTCGACGTGGCCAACATCAAACAGGACAGGTTCCTCGGGCGGCTCACCGACGGCGGCGAGAGCACCAACGGCTTCGCGGACAGCCGCTGGAGTAACATCGTCAACTACAACACGAAGGCCCTGCTGCTGTACAATAAGGACTTCGACGCCGGCCACAACGTTGATTTTGTCGGAGGTATCGAGTTTCAAAAGTCAGACCAGGAGAACATCCTCGTCGAAGGACAGGAGTTTCCCCTCGACCAGCTCCGGACGATCGCCAGTGCGGCGGAGATCACGGACGGCACCACCGACCTGACCGAATTCACCTTCCTCAGCTACTTCGGGCGGGCGAACTACAACTTCAACCGGAAGTACCTATTTAGCATCAGCGGTCGCCTGGACGGCTCGAGCCGCTTCGGGACCAACAATCAGTATGGTTTCTTCCCGGCCGTTGCCGCGGGCTGGGTCATCAGCGAGGAAGACTTCTTCGAAAGCAACGCCACCGTCAGCTACCTGAAATTGCGGTCGAGCTACGGCCTGACCGGCAACGCCGACATCAACAACTTCGCGAGTCGGGGTCTGTATGATGCGTCCAGCTATGCTGCTACCTCCGGTCTCGGACCTATCCAGATCGCGAACCCCGACCTGACCTGGGAAGAAACTGCTCAGTTTGACGTCGGTATCGATTTCGGTCTGTTCAACAACCGACTCAGCGGTGAAGTAGATTACTACGTTAAGAACACCAACGACCTACTCCTAAACGTGCCCGTACCCGGAACCACCGGCTTCCGTACCCAGTTCCGCAACGTCGGAGAACTGCGCAACCGGGGAGTGGAAGTGTTGCTCAACGCCGTCATTTTTGACCAGGCCTTTAGCTGGAGTTCGAGCGCCAACTTCGCGCTCAATGAAAATGAAATTCTTTCCCTCGCCGAGGGGCAGGATATCATTGACGACGGGGGGAGCCGGTACATGAATGTCGTAAAGGTCGGCGAGAGCATCGGCACTTTCTACGGCTACGAGTACGCCGGCGTGGATCCCGCCAACGGAGACGGCCTGTTTTACATTAACGAGCAGGATGACGACGGCAACATCATCAATCCTGAAGCTACCACCAACAGTGCCAACGAAGCCAATTTCGTGGTGCTCGGCGATGCCCTACCCAATAAATTGGCCGGCTGGACCAACGACTTTAGCTACAAGGGCGTCAGCCTGAGCGTCTTCATGCAGGGCAGCTTCGGCAATCAGGTGCACAATTCCGCCGGTGTCTTCCAGAGCTGCGGTGGCTGCTGGTTCGACAACCAGACCCGCGACCAGCTAGATGCCTGGACCCCCGAGAATACCATCACCAACGTACCCGAAGCCCGCTTCTTCTGGGGTAACGCCGACAACGGCCGGAGCAGTCGCTACCTCAGCAGCGGCAACTTCGTTCGCCTCAAGACGGTCACCCTGTCTTACGAGCTGCCGACGAGCATCGTCGACCGCATCGGAGTCAACCGTCTGCGGTTCTACGTCACCGGTCAGAACCTGGCCATCATCACCAACTACGCCGGTTGGGACCCCGAGGTGGCCGCCGACTTCCTGGCCGACGACTCACCGAACGTGCTGACGAGCGTGGATTTCTACACCGCTCCCCAGCCCCGAACCATCATTTTTGGTATCAACGTCGGACTGTAATTCCCCACCAACCCAAACGAACATCATGAACTATTCTATTCTCGTTACGCTGCTGGGGCTCGGTATCTTCTCCGCTTCCTGTAGCGACCAGCTCCAACTGCAACCCTCCCAGAGCATCAGCGAAGATGTCGCCCTCAGCTCCGACGCTACGGTAAAGGCCGTACTCGTCGGTGCCTACGACATCCTCGGCGACGGCGACCTATACGGCGGTAACAACCTACGCGACGCTGACCTGCTCGGCGGAACCGGCGAAATCCTCTTTGTCGGCACCTTCAACAGCCCCGACGAGATCGCGCGCAAGCAAATCAGTACCGGCAATGCCGATGCGGAGTCTACCTGGCTCGATAGCTACGATGCCATCAACATCACCAACAACGTACTTTCCGCTCTCGAGGTCGTGGACGCCGACGATCGCGAACGAATAGAAGGAGAGGCCCGCTTCATTCGCGCACTGGTGTACTTCGACCTGGTTCGCCTCTACGGCCTTCCGTACGAATCCGGTCAGAGCAACGATCAATTAGGTGTGCCCCTCGTACTGACCCCCACCCGCGGAATCTCGGAAGAAAGCAACGTTGCCCGGTCGTCGGTGGAAGACGTCTACACTCAGGTGATTTCTGACCTGACCACGGCAGCCGACCTGCTTCCGGAAACCAACGGAATATTTGCCGACAAGTACGCCGCTACCGCACTGCTTGCGCGGGTCTACCTGCAAATGGACCGCTACGCCGAAGCACGCGATGCCGCCAATACCGTGATCGAAAGCGGATTCTATTCCCTTACGCCAACCTACGAAGCCGCCTTCAAGAACGGCAGCAACTCCACCGAAGACATCTTCGCCATTCAGGTCAGCGCTCAGGACGGCGTCAACAACCTGACGATCTTCTTCTCGGTTCCTGAGTTCGGCGGTCGCGACGGAGACATCGAAGTACTGCCCTCCCACCTGGCTCTCTACGAAGAGGGCGACGCCCGGCGCGCACTCTTCTTCGAGCGGGGCGGCGTTACCTACACCGGTAAGTTCAACAACCAGTTTGCCAACATCAGCCTGCTCCGCCTAGCGGAGATGTACCTGATCCGGGCCGAAGCAAACGAACGCCTGGGCACCGACACGGGAGCCACTCCACTAGCGGACATCAACCGCCTGCGCAGGCGTGCCGGACTGGATGATCTCGAGGAAGTGGATCTGACGTACATTCTCGCCGAGCGCCGCCGGGAATTGGCCTTTGAAGGGTTCCGCATCCACGACATCAAGCGGCTTCAGGGCAGCGTGGGCAATTTCGCCTACAATGCCAATGAGTTGGTTTTCCCGATCCCCCAACGCGAGACGGTAGCAAACCCGAATTTGCAGCAAAATCCCGGGTATAACTAGGCACGTCTCAGTTGATGCTCAGCTCCTGCGCCCCCGCCTCGCAGTTTACTTAAAGGTCATTATCTCGACGCCGGTCCATTCCTGGTCGGTGCCCTTCACGAGCAGTTTACTGGCGCGGTGGAGAAACAGCCGGGCAGGTTGATCGTCCGGCGTGATTTTCAGGACCTGATCGAATGCGGCAACGGCCATGGCGAAGTCTCGATGGTAAAAATGGGCTAAGCCCCGTTCGAACAGCCCATGGGCCGCAAGTTTTTTCTTGATGAGCGATGGCGGATCGCCGTTGAAACACTCGTACAGGCCGATGGGGTCTTTTTTGCCCTTGACGACCACCTTGCCCAGGTATCGCAGGTTATAGGCCGTCGTATCCTCGATCCGGTCAAGGCTATCCTGACTGAGCAGGATCGATGCACCATAGTATTTGGTCAGGCTCTCGATGCGGGAGGAGGTGTTCACGGTATCCGCGATCGTGGTCGCGTCCATCCGGTTTTTGTCTCCGGTGATGCCCATGATGAGCGGACCGCTGTGCAGGCCCGTTCCCACCCGCAGTGGGGGTTGACCAGCCTGCCGGAGTCCACGATTTCGCTGCCGAATGGTGGTTTGAATGGCAATGGCTGCATCCAGTGCGTCCTGACAACGGCGGGGAAAAATGGCCATGATGCCGTCGCCCAGGTACTGATTTACGAAGCCGTGGTTTTCCTGGATGAGGGGCCCGATGCGTCCGTTGAAGTCGTTGACGAACATGAACGTCTCTTCCGGTGTCATGGCTTCCGAAATGGTGGTATAGTCACGGATATCGGTGAAGAGGACGGTCACTTCGCGTTCGATATGGTCACCCAGGAGCACCTCCGTCAACCGGTTGCGGTTGAGGGAATGTAAAAAGGCGTTAGGGACGAACTTGCCGGCTACTTTGAAGATGCGGTGTAGGTCGAGCTGGGTATTGATGCGGGCCAGCAGTTCTTGCTTGTGGATGGGTTTGGGTAGGTAGTCGTTGGCACCGAGGGCCAGCCCCTGGACCACGTTCCTCAACTGGTTTTTAGCGGTCACCATGATAATGGGCAGCTCGGAGGTCAGGTAAGTTTGCCGGAGTTGTTGACAAACCTCGTACCCCGACATGCGGGGCATCATGACGTCCAACAACACCAGATCGAAGGGTTCACTCAGCTCGATTGTGCGAATCGCTTCTTCTCCGTTCATAGCCCGCGTCAGGTGAAATCCCTGACGCGATAGGTGATTACACATAACCTGTTGGTTGACCGGTTCGTCGTCGACAACCAAAATGCGGACATCGCCCGGGTTGCTTTCCGCCAGTACCTCCGGCAACGGCTGATACGGGGCGAATAAGGCAGGGGAGGCCACCTCGACCGTCGGTACCGGAGCACTTTCTCCGGCGGTGGGCACGGTAAAGTAAAAGGTAGAACCTCTTCCGACTTCGCTCTCTACCCAGATGGTGCCCCCGTGCAGTTCGACGAGCCGCTTGCTGATGCTGAGCCCCAGACCGGTACCGGAGAATTGCCGATCGGCCGCACCGTCCAGTTGGCTGAATTCCGTGAACAGGAGGTGCCGCTTGTCTTCCGGAATGCCCACCCCGGTGTCTGCTACTTCCACCCGGATGCGGTCGTCGTGGTGTACGGCCGCCACCCGTACGTGGCCTCGTTCGGTAAATTTCATGGCATTACCTACCAGGTTATAGAGGATCTGCTGCATCCGATTCTCGTCGGCCAGTGCCGCCGGCAGATCGGCAGGAATTTCGTTCAGCAACTGCAAGTCCTTCGCACCAATCAGCGGGGCGTTGCTGTGGAATACGATATCGCAGACGATCCGCAGGTTGAGCGGCTTTCGTTGCAGCGCGAGATCGGAATTCTTGAGTTTGGAGAAGTCAAGAATGTCATTGACCAGATGACTCAGCCGCTTGCCGGAAGAGATGATCATGCTGAGGTCGGTGCGCTGTTTTTCGATCGGTACCGTACCAACGGTTTCGTATAGCGACTCGGATAGCCCAATGATCCCGTGGAGGGGCGTCCTTAACTCGTGGGACGTGTTCGCCAGGAATTGATCCTTCAGCTTATCGATCTCCCGCAGCCGATCCGTCATCAGCCGCTCCTGGGCCAGCTCGCGCTCCCGGAGCCGGAGGCGACGTTTGTGACGACCGGTCCGCCACCGCACGAAGCGGAACAGAAGAAGAGCTCCGGCCAACCCATATCCGAGTCGTGCCCACCAGGTTTGGTACAGGGGGGGGAGAATGGTGAAGGTGTAGGCGATCGGGTCGCTCCACACCGATCCCTCACCGATCGCGCGCACCTTTAGGGTAAAGGTACCATAGGGCAAATTTCGGTACTCGGCGGTGGCGGAAGGGGAGGGGATGCTCCACGATTCGTCGAGGCCCTCCATCCGGTAGCTATACTGCACCTTATGGGGCGCACTCCAGTCGATGGCCGAGAAACGGAAGTTGAGGTGATTGAGCCGGCTGGGTAGGGACAAGCTCTGAGGGTAGTTAGAAAAGGTCGTTGCCGGACCTGCTGACCGGGCCAGACGCTTACCGAAGGGCAGCGTACGTTGGTAGGCCGTATCCGAAAGCCGATGAAAATCAATGAAGTGCTGGTTGATATCTATGGAATTCAGACTGATCTGCGGGCTGCCGGACGGGAAGTGAAATTCATTAAGGTCCAGTCGGGTCAGCGATTCCCCCGTGCCAAACCACAGTCGATCCTCGCGATCCAGGTAAGCGCCACGCCAAAAATTAAGGTGTAGTAAGCCGTCGTGCTTGGCGTAGGGTGTGTTGCGGTATACCGATTCCACTACCGTGGGGGGAAGGCGTGTTTCGGTGTCGGCGGGGAGCGCGGGAGCAAGCAGGCTCAGCCCCTGATGCCTTCCCAGCCAGATGTTCCCCCGCCCATCGGCAAGAACGGAGAGCGGTGCCCCCAGTTTGTCATTTAACCGAAACGGAAAAAAATCAGTGCCGTCGTAGTAGCGTAAGCCCTGCTGCGTTCCCAGCCACAGCGCGCCGGGTCGATCTACGGTCAGGGCAAACACCCGGTGACTCTCGGTGGCCGGGTCGATGAGCCCGCGATAGTAGGTAGCGCTTTCCTTACTGCCGGTGGTATCGATGCTAAAGAGACCGACGTGGCGGGTATTGAACCAAAGTTTACCCCGCCGGTCGTCCACGATGGTATTTACCCAGGGAAGGTAGTTCGGATCGGCCGCTGCGGTCGTTGAGTCCGACGATACGATGAAATGCGTAAAGCGGGGTTTGGCGGAACCCTCGTTCGCCAACATGCGTGTGACCCCGACTCCGACACCACCCATCCAGAGGGCGTCGTTTTCGTCGTGGTGCAGGGAGAACAACGCGTCTTCCCGTAAGCCTTGCCGCGTAGTGTAGGTGGTGAAAGCGCCCCGGCCCCGGTGGGAGGTGGGGTCATAGCGGCTCAGTCCGCCATTGGTGCCGAACCAAAGATTGCCCCGTCTGTCCTCGGCGACGGCAAAAACCGCATCTCCGGCCAGCCCCTCCTGCTTGGTGAACTGGGTAAAGTCGTGGCCGTCGTAGCGGAATACGCCCGCCCCATTCGTCGCGATCCAAACATTGCCCCTACTATCGCCCTGAACGGTGTAAGTGTTCCCGCCGGTGAAGCCATTCTCCCGCGTGAAGTACTGAATGCCGGGTTTGTGTTTGATGGCACCATTGGTGCCCGACCCAAACCAGAGGTTCCCCTGCCCGTCTTCGTGAATGGTCGTGATGTCGTTGTTGGATAGTCCGTGGCTGGCGGTGTAGCTCGTAAACGTGGGTGTATCTCCATCGACATCGCGCAATTTAGTGACGCCCGCGTCGGCGGTAGCGAACCAGAAGTTGCCCGTGAGGTCCTCGTGTATATCAGTGATCACCTGGCCGTTCAGCCCTTGCTGACGTCCATAGTGCACCAACGTTTCACCGCCACCGTGTGGGGCCGGGTGCAGGCAGTCTACTCCTCCGCCCGCGTCACCGCTGAAATTGACGTCGAAGGATTGTCCTCCGCCACCCGAGCCGAACCACAGTCTGCCGGTGCGGTCTTCGTAAATCGACAGGACGTGGTTATTGACCAGCCCCTGCTCGGTAGTGTAGCGGGTCAACGTGCCAAAGGGGGCCACCGAGGTGTCCGGGTCAAACTTAATCGCCCCGCCGTTCAGGGTGCCGAACCAGAGGTTTCCCCGGCGGTCTTCCAGAATGGCTTTGATGTTGTTGTCGCTTAGTCCCTGCCGGGTCGTAAAGTGGGTGAAGGTTGCCCCACCTCCTTCCCCGGACGGGGTAAGGCGCTTGATGCCTTCCCGGGTACCCACCCATACATTGCCGTGGCGATCTCCGGCTAGGGCCAGCACCAGGTTGTCGCCGATAGTCTCTACGGTGGTGTAATTGGTGAAGTTACGGCCGTCGTATTTACTGATGCCCGGTTCACCGCCAATCCATAAGTTCCCGTCCGCGTCTTCAAACATACTTTTTACCCAGGTGACCCCCAGCCCCTGTTCCGTGGTATAGTTCGTGATAAAATTCCCGTCGTATTTGCTTATGCCACCGTCCTGCCCGAACCAGATGTTGCCAGCGCGGTCCTGAAGTATAGCGTAGATCCGGCCACCGTTCATCAGGCTTCCTGCGTCCAGAAACTGAAAGTAGCCGGTGGCGGTCCGTGATAACCCTAGTGCGGGCACCGGCTCGGGTTTGGGCTGGATGGCGGGCCGAACAATCGCATGCGCGGTCACGACCCGGGGCGGCGGAACGCCGTCGGTGCCGGGTTGGATGATGGTCGGAGGAACGGTGATGTCCGTCACGCGTGGTGCCCCGGCCGCACGTACGTTGTCAGGACCTGAGATTACCCGGGGCTGTCCGGCAACCGGTCGAGTCCGTGCCAAAGCGATACTGTCGGGGTGGACCTCCGTAACAACCAGCGGAACCGACTGCGCGCGAACGGGCAGGGGGGCTCCTGCCTCCGTGGTGTAGGGCGATGGTGGATCGCCGGAGGTCACTCCACTCTCTCTGCAACCTGCGATTAGCAGAAAGATCAGTAAGTACACATAGCGGTCCATCGTACGTCGGTTGGCACCATCGGGCAAATAACTATTGTTTATCCTGCACAAACGGACAGGTAACCTGTCGTACGCATTGGTGATTTCGCGAAACGATCAGGGGACAACCGCCGGGGCCGGCTGTTCAAATTAACCAGAAGTTGCCATATGTGCAAGGCGGCCTACCGGAGGTCGCTACACAGAACGTTGCTCCTAAGTACCCACGCTACAGTACCGAATACTGCACGAAATCCGCCCGTTCGGGATAGTCGGTTGTGTAGTGCAGTCCGCGGCTTTCCTTCCGCAGGGAGGCGGCCTTGGTGACGAGGTAGCCGACGGTGATGAGGTTCCGTAGCTCGCAAAGCTGGGGGCTGACCAGGCTGTGACGGTAGAGTTCTTCCGTCTCGTTGTGGAGGAGGGTGAGCCGGTCCCGGGCGCGCTTGAGGCGTTTGTCGCTGCGAACGATACCGACGTAGCTGGACATCACCTCCTTCAGCTCCTTGATGCTCTGGGTGATCAGTACCTGCTCCTTCGGTTTGGTGGTGCCGGTGCGCTCCCACTGGGGGATGTTCTTTTGGAGGCCGTCGTGGTCGATGTTGCTGGCGATGGAATGCGCGATGCGATGACCGAAAACCAGGGCTTCCAGCAGGCTGTTGCTGGCCAGGCGATTGGCTCCGTGCAGGCCGGTACTAGTGCACTCTCCTGCGGCGTAGAGCCGGTTGACCGAACTGCGCCCGAACTCATCCACCTTTACTCCACCACACATATAGTGGCAGGCGGGGGTCACGGGTATCAGGTCACGCATGGGGTCGATGCCGATACTCTTACACTTTTCGTAAATCGTGGGGAAGTGGGCGATGAACTTCTCCTCATCGAGGTGGGTGCAGTCCAGGCACATATACTCGACTCCACCGAGTTTCATTTCGTTGTCGATGGCCCGGGCGACAATGTCGCGGGGAGCGAGGCTGCCGCGGGAATCATAATCGTGCATGAATTCCGTACCGTCCGGCCGCTTCAGGATCGCCCCGAACCCTCTTACCGCCTCACTCACGAGAAATGCCTGCTTCTCCCGACCCGGATTGTACAATGCCGTGGGGTGAAACTGCACGAATTCCATATTCTCCAAGTGCACCTTTGCCCGGTAGGCCATGGCAATGCCGTCGCCGGTAGCGATGATGGGATTGGTGGTGCTGCGGTAGATCTGTCCGTTGCCCCCGGCGCAGAGCACGGTCGTACGTGCCAGAATGGTGCTAATTTCCCAGTTCTCCTTGTTGATCACATACGCGCCGTAGCATTCGATGTTTTCGGTCAGGCGGGTCACGATGTGGCCCAGGTGGTGCTGCGTCAGCAAGTCGAGGGCAAAATAATGCTCGTGTACCTTGAGGTTGTCCAGGGTAGCCGCCTTCGCACTCAGGGCCCGCTGTATTTCCCAGCCGGTCAGGTCCTTGTAGTGCAGGATCCGGTTCTCCGAATGCCCACCCTCCCGACCGAGGTCGTACTTCTGAAACTGGTCCAGGTCAAAGCGCGTACCCCACTCGATAATTTCCTCCACCCGCTCGGGCCCCTCCTCGACCACGATGCGCACGATGTGCTCGTCGCAGAGACCGGCTCCGGCATCCAGCGTATCCGCAATGTGCTTTTCGTAGTTGTCGGTCCCGTGGTCCCACACCGCCGCCACACCACCCTGGGCGTAACTGGTGTTTGACTCACGCTCGTTCACTTTAGTCAGCACGTCAATCTTCAACTCCGGCCGCAACATGGCGAGTTTAATTCCTGTGCTCAGACCGGCAATTCCGGAACCGATGATTAGTACGTCAGTGGTCATGGGTGGGGGGGGTGCGTTGTTGGGTTATTGGGTTGTCGGGTTATTGCGGGCAACTTAAGAACCCGACAACCCAACAACTACAACTTAGTATAATGCTTCTCCTCCGTCAGCGATGCCTGCGGATTGCGCCATCCGCCACCGACATTGTCCCAGAGGCGGTCGGCTTCTTCCGGTCCCCAGGTGCCGGCTTCGTAGGTGACTAGGGGGGCTTCGTTCTTTTCCCAGGCCTCGATGATGGGATCCACGAATCCCCAGGCCGCTTCGACACTGTCGCCGCGGGCGTAGAGGGTGGGGTCCCCCTTCATGCAATCGAGCAGCAGGCGGCTGTAGGACTCGGGGACGTCCTTGGTGGTGAGTTCGCGGTAGAAGAAGTCCATGTCGACGTTCTTTACGCGGAAGCCCTCACCGGGAACCTTCATGCCGAACTCCATGGCCATTCCCTCGTCGGGTTGGATGCGGATGATGAGCTGATTGTCGCACTTCATCGCGTAATCGTCGTAGGAGGCGAAGATGGCCTGCGGTGGATTCTTGAAGGTAATAACTACCTCGGTGACCTTCAGCGGCAGGCACTTTCCGGTACGGATGAAGAAGGGTACGCCGGCCCAGCGCCAGTTGTCGATGAAAAACTTCATGCCGACGTAGGTTTCCGTCGTGCTGTCGTCGGGCACGCCCTCGGCGTCGCGGTAGGCGACGACTTCGCCATCCTTGGTCTTCCCACCCGTATACTGCGCCCGTACGACCTGCTCGGCTACCTGCTCACCCTTGATGGGCCGCAGCGATTGGAACAGCTTCATTTTCTCCCCCCGGATCGAGTAGGCATCCGCCCGGATCGGCGGCTCCATAGCCACGTGGGCGAGCACCTGCAGGAGGTGATTCTGGATCATGTCGCGCAGTGCGCCACTCTCGTCGTAGTAACCGCCACGACTGCCCACACCGACCGTTTCGGCCGCGGTTATTTGGACCGACTGCACGTAGTTGCGGTTCCAGAGGGGCTCGAAGAAGCCGTTGGCAAAGCGGGTGACCAGCAGATTTTGCACGGTCTCCTTACCCAGATAATGGTCGATCCGGTAGATGTTGTTCTCCGGAAAGACGGATTGGATCTCTTTATTCAGCCGCTTAGCCGATTCCTCGTCGTATCCGAAGGGTTTTTCGATCACGATGCGCGCCCAGCCACCTTCCGGCTCGTTCAGCCCCGAAGCGGCCAGGGCGTTGGGGATGGTACTGTATAGTTTGGGCGGAGTGGAGAGGTAGAAGATGAAGCGGTTGCCGGTCTGGAACTGCTGGCTCAGGTCCTGAAGGCGGGCTTTGAGCTTGTTGATGTCCTCCTCGCCGTCGTACTGCTTTAGGTCCTGGTAGAACAGGAGCTTGGCAAACTCCTTCAATTTGGGCTCCGCCTTTTTGTCCTCGTCAAAAAACTCATTGTCGAACACCACCTTCTGGCGAAATTCCTCGTCCGAAAAATCGGTGCGACTGGCTCCCAACAAGGCGAAATGGTCCGGCAAGTAGCCACCCCGGTAAAGATCGTACACCGCCGGAATGAGTTTTCGTTGCGCCAGGTCGCCGGAAGCTCCGAAGATGACGAGGATGTGGGGTTCTACTTTGCTGGCCATAGTTTGGGGTTTCTCTAGCAAAGGTGGGTACTTTTTATAAGGTTTACGCCCCGGGCAAGGTAATTTTAGGCCCTGTCCATAAAAACTATGTCCATGACCATTGGCATCGCAACCGATCACGGCGGCATCGAACTTAAAGAAAAACTCCAGCAGTACCTCGAAGAGAAGGGGTACACCGTCCGCGATTTCGGCGCATATACCTACGACGCAAAGGACGATTTCCCCGATTACGTCATTCCCCTGGCGCGTGCCGTCGGCTCCGGCGAGGTCGATCGGGCCGTAGCCGTCTGCGGAAGCGGGGTAGGAGCGAGCATCGCCGCCAACAAAATCAAAAATGTGCGGGCATGCCTCATCAATGAGTCGTACTCCGCCCGCCAGGGCGTTGAGCACGACGACATGAACATGATCTGCCTCGGCGGTCGCGTCATCGGCATCGCCCTGGCGACGGAATTACTCGATAATTTTCTAGCCGCCGAATATCAGGCACTGCCCCGCCAGCTGCGCCGAATGGGCAAGGTCGCCGACCTGGAAAAGTAGGGCGGCGGAGCGCAGGAGCCATGAAAACAGAAGAGGAGCAGGGCAACTTGGACCGGCCATCACAGCTCAAAGGGTGGTTCGACAACCTCCAGCAGGAGAGCTGGCAACTGGAACTCCTCATCAGCGGCTTCGCCATCTTTTTGCTGATCGCCGGCTACGAATCCCTGAACGGACTCAACGGGCTGATCCAACGCTTGCTTCTCGATGCCAACCACTGGCAACCCCTGGCGATCACCTACTACATCATGCGTACCGCTTACCTAGTGCTTATCGCCAGTTTGGTGATCCACGTGCTCCTGCGGGGCATTTGGATCGCCGCCATCGGCTTGCGGTACGTCTCCGGCGATATCGACTACGCGGCGCTCGGATACCGACCACGGTACACCCGCTTTCTCCGGCGGCGCATCGGCAGTTTCGATAACTACCTCGAAAAGCTGGAACGCCTCTGCAGCGTGGTGTTTTCGGTGGCCTTTCTCATCATTTTTTGCTTCTTCAGCGTCACTGCCTTCGGGCTGTTCACCACCACGCTCCAATTTGTCCTAAGCTGGCTCTTCGGTCAGGAAGTGCACCAGAGTGGGCTGCTGAGCGGCAGTGGGCTGGGCCGGCTGATCGCCCTGCCCACCGGTATCCTGTTTTTTATCGACTTTCTGACCCTGGGTTTCCTGAAGCGCAACCGCTGGACGGCCGCCGCTTTCTATCCCATCTACCGCTTTGTGGGCTGGATCACGCTTGCCAATCTCTACCGACCCCTGTACCACAATTTGGTAGACCATCGCTTCGGGCGCCGACTAGCCCGCCTCCTGCCCGTCTTCGTGCTGCTCGCCATGGTGGCCGTATCCGTCCAGTATGTAAGTGGTCGTTTTCAACCACAGTACGCTAGGGATAGTCACTACGCCATTGCCGCAAACAACTACGACGATACCGCAACGAACCCAGCCACCCAGTTTCACCGACCGACCCTGCGTTCCAAGTTTCCGGAACACGATTACCTGGAACTATTCATTCCCTACCTGCCGGCCATCAATGATCCGGTCATACGCAAAATAGCTCCCGCTCTAACCGAGACCGCCTACCCGGGCATTAAACTTCGCGGCGGCATTTACGCCGGCAGAATGTACAACGAGGAGGCCGATTATGGCGCTACGCTGGCTATCATGGGCAGGTTGCACCGCGTTTTACTAGACAGTCTTGCCCTTTCCGTAGATCCCCTCTTTTACTTTCACGGAGGTCGGGAGCAACACGGCCTGCTCTACATGATCCCTACCCACCAGTTGCCGGTTGGGAAACATGCCCTCCGAATCGAATCACGTACCTCCAGCGCGGATACGGCGGCCTGGTCGAGCTACGGCAACATCTACTTTTACAAGTAAACGAACCAAAGTTGGCGCGTTGCTTTTTACCGCTTTACCTTGTACCTGCCCCGGTGACCTTCGGGGACGCAATAAAAATATCTCCCCTATGGACCAGCAACTTTATGATTTCGGTATGATCGGCCTCGGCGTAATGGGCCGGAACTTTTTGCTTAACGTCGCCGACGATGGCTACGGAGCCCTAGGCACCGACATCGACGACGAATCGGTGGAGGCCCTGAACCACGAAGGCAAAGACATGCGCGTCAAGGGGGTAGGTACCCAAAAGGAATTTGTAAGCCTGCTCACTAAGCCCCGTAAAATAATGATGCTGGTCCCCGCCGGCAAGATCGTCGATAAGGTCATCGAGGGACTGCTGCCCCTGCTCGACGAGGGCGATATACTCATCGATGGCGGCAACAGCCACTACGACGATACCGACCGCCGCTACGAATTTCTGAAGGGCAAGGGCATCCGCTTCCTCGGTACCGGGGTGTCCGGCGGCGCGAAGGGAGCCCGGCTCGGTCCCAGCATCATGCCCGGTGGAGATCGCTCGGCCTGGGAGGATGTGAAGCCCATCTTGGAAACCGTCGCCGCGAAGGTAGACGGCGAACCCTGCGTGACCTACATCGGCGAATCAAGCAGCGGCCACTACGTAAAGATGGTCCACAACGGCATCGAATACGGCCTGATGGAACTCATCGCCGAGGCTTACGACGTACTCAAACGAGTAGGCGGCATGGGCAACGACGAAATGTCGGCCCTTTTCACCAAGTGGAACGAAGGCCGCCTGAACGGTTACCTCATCGAGATCACCGCGTCCATTCTGAAGTACCGTGAAGAGGGGAAAGACACCCACCTGCTGGACGTTATCCTCGATAAGGCAAAGCAGAAAGGTACCGGCAAGTGGACCAGCCAGTCGGCAATGGACCACGGCGTACCCGTCCCAACCATCGATGCAGCCGTCACCATGCGCGCCATCTCGGCCTTCAAGGAGTACCGCCAGGATACGAGCAAGCTGTACAAGGACATTCACCCCGAGGAAGTAGCACTCAGGGGCGAGGGGTTGGCCGAAGCCGTAGAGAAAGCCCTTTACTTCAGTTTCATCACCTGCTACGCCCAGGGCATGCAACTCCTCGCAGAGACCAGCGTGGACCGCGAGTACAACCTCGACCTCGAGGGCATTGCCCGCATCTGGCGCGGGGGGTGCATCATCCGGGCCGAAATGCTGGAAAAAATTCGCGAAGCCTACGGAAAGCGGGAAGGCCTAAAGAATATGATGGCTACGAAGGAATTTCGGGACGACCTCTTCGCCTGCCGCGACGGCATCGCGGAGGTCGTACACCAAGCGACCGAACGGGGCATCCCCACAATGTGCATGTCCGCATCCCTCCAGTACTTCGATGCCTTCCGCTCCGAAAGCCTGCCCCTTAACCTGGTACAGGCCCAACGGGATTATTTCGGCTCCCACTCCTACGAGCGACTAGATCAGAAGGGCATTTTCCATACCTCCTGGGACGAACCCCAGACCGCCAAGGTAATGGACCCCCCAAGTGGAGCCGAAGGCTAGGGCGCTCACATAAAAATTCAATGTATGTACATTAAATTTTCATCTTTTCTCAACTATGCGTTGGGACAGGGGGTTTTGTGTACTGCCGCAGCGAAAAATGTGCGGTACTCATAAAAACCAGAAAACTATGATTCGTTTACTGTCCCTCGCCGTTTTTTCGGCATTACTTACCGCTTGTGGCCCGTCCGGCACCGAAGTTGAATCCTCCGATGCGGTTGCTGAGAACGCAACTGCCCAGGCTACTGCAAGCTACACGGTCGACCCACAGGCCAGCACCGTTATCTGGAATGGTACCAAGCTGATTGGCGGCGGCCACACCGGTATCGTACCCATTGCGAGTGGAAACCTCGAGACCGACAACGGCAAGCTCGTCGGTGGCGAGTTCACGCTCGACCTGGCCGGTCTGGAGAACACGGACCTCGACGGCGACGGCAAGGGTAAGCTCGAAGGCCACCTCAAAAGTGCGGATTTCTTCGATGTAGAGCAGCACCCGACGGCCAAGTTCACCATCACGGGGGTCACTCCCGCCGAGAATGCAGGAGATGACCATAATTACGACATCACCGGCAACCTGACGATGAAGGGCAATTCCCGCAGCATCACCATTCCCGCTAGCGTGACCATGGAAGAAGATCGGATCGTCTCCACTACGCCCGACTTCGTCATCGACCGCACCGAATGGGGCATCGTGTACAACGCCGGCTCTACGGTCGGTATCGTGAAGGATAAGGTCATCAACGACGAGATCGGCCTGAAGCTCGATTTGGTTGCCAAGCGGTAGCCGACGTAGTAGCTTTGCGGGATGGACATTTGGTACACCCTGGACGACCTGTCCCGCGTAGCAACACAGCTGCTTACCACTTACGGTAACCAGCGCATTTATACCCTGGAAGGGGAGTTGGGTACGGGCAAAACTACCCTGGTTGCCGAATTATGCAGGCAGCTCAAGGTGAGTGAGCCCGTATCCAGCCCCACCTTCAGTATCGTGAACGAGTACCGCACTGCGGCCGGCGGCACGATACACCACCTCGACTGCTACCGCCTCGAAAGCGTGGAGGAAGCCATCGAGGCCGGCCTTGAAGAGTTACTGGCCACTGCTCCGGCAACCACCGCTGATGCCGTATTTGTAGAATGGCCGGCGGTGATAGAACCCTTGTTGCCCGACCGCGTTGTTTTTCTGAGCTTGTACCACGATCCGGATGGCGGGGGAAGGCGTCGACTCAGTATAAACACCGGCCACCCCCCAAGCTAAACTATGAGCAGTAAGGAAAAGGAAAAGATTGATCTCCCGAAGGAGCTCACTTCCGGATACGGCCAGACGCAGACGGAAACGCTTGCCGTCGAGCCGAAAGCGGAGGAACTTTTCATTGGCATTCCAAAGGAAATAACGCTCCAGGAAAAACGCGTCGCCATCGTTCCCAGCGGTGTACACAACCTCACCAGTCGCGGCCACCGGGTGCTGATCGAGACGGAAGCCGGTAGTCCCAGCAGCTTCACCGACCACGACTTTAGCGAGTGCGGAGCCGAGATCGCTTATTCCGCCCAGGAGGTATACAAAAAGGCCCGCGTAATCATTAAGGTCGCACCACCTACCCTCGACGAGATTGAGATGATGCAGGAAGGATGTATCCTGATCTCTCCGCTTCAGTTGCCCATCATCAACGCGGAATACCTCTACCGCCTCAAACATAAGCGCATCATTGCCCTGGCCATGGAGTACATGCAGGACGATGAGGGAAGCTACCCACTGGTCCGCATCATGAGTGAAATGGCCGGCGTCTCCGCAATTCAGACGGCCGCCGAGCTGCTTAGCACCAGTCATGGCGGACCCGGCGTACTGCTCGGAGGCATCTCCGGCGTACCGAGTGCCAAGGTGGTCATTCTCGGTGGCGGGGTCGTAGCCGAATACGCCACCCGGGCAGCCCTCGGCATGGGGGCGGAAGTACGCATCTTTGACGACAACATCCACAAGTTGATGCGGCTGCAGAACTCCGTCGGCCGCCAATTATACACCTCGGCCATGAACCCGGTGTACCTGCGCCGCGAATTGATTGACGCGGATGTTGCCATCGGAGCAATTCACGCCGAGCACGGACGGGCTCCCGTCGTGGTAAGTGAAGACATGGTCCGGGCCATGAAGCCACACTCGGTCATCATTGACGTAAGCATCGATCAGGGCGGCTGCTTCGCTACGAGCGAACTTACTAGTCTCGATCGGCCCACCTTCCGCAAGCACGACGTTATCCACTACTGCGTCCCCAACATCGCCAGTCGGGTAGGGCGTACCGCCTCCATCGCCGTCAGCAACATCCTCACCCCCCTGCTGCTACAGGCCGAAGGAGCTCGCAACTTCGAGCACTTCCTCGTCCAGAACAGCGGCATGCGTCAGGGCATTTACACCTTCCGCGGCTGCCTCACCAATCGCTACCTCGGCCAGCGCTTCGAAATGCGCCATACGGACATCGATCTCCTGATGACCAGTGGGATGTAAATTTTAAATGTATAATTTGAAATTTAAAGCCAGCTGAGTTGGGAGCCAAACACTCTTTCCGCAACCGCACAATCGTTGGCCAGGCCCAACAACATTCCACCTCCGCCGGCGCCGCAGAGTTTGAGTCGGTACGCACCTCCGCCGTTCCACTGCGCATGGAATTCTTCAGGAATGAAGTGGGGAAAGCGGGCAATTTGGAAGGCAGAGATTTGCGCGAATGTGTCGTACAATAGGTTTCGATCGTCCGCAATCAGGGCGGTTATGGCGCGCTCCACCGGTTTACTCCAACCCTGTTCAATCAGGTTAGCCATTTCCCCATCGTGGGCGTTCAGAAATTGCTCGATCAGCCGGGAAGCCCTACGGGTGTGGCCGGTGTCCAGGAGGAAGAACCCAGTAGGCCAGCTTTCCGGAAGATTCACGGCACCCGCGGCCCCGCCCTGACTTAACAACAGTGGCTGCCGTAGGTACGATATCAGGGGGTCGGTACCCGAACTCTGACCGTGAAAATGTCCCTCCATACGGGCAAGTAATGTGCGTAAGTAGTTGAAGTTCAGCTGCTGTGCGGAGGGGGTGGCATAGTTTTCTAGAACCGCCGCACATACGGCCCCACTGCTGCCCAGCCCGTAGCCGGTAGGAATATCTCCGGCCAGGCGGGCCCCTTTATTGGTTTCATCATAGAGGCGGACCGTATCGAGGAGCGGGTGAAAATCCGGCTGATCCAGGTAGTCAACAAATTTGAGGAGGCGCTCGTCGGGCACGCCCACGGTCCACCGCAGGGCAAAACGGGGGTAGGGAACGGCCAGGCCACGACCGCCGCGTAGTAGAGTATGCTCGCCGAACAGCAAAATCTTGGCGGGGTAGGACCTATTCATCAGTCACAAAATAGGTCAAACGCACACAAGGATCGGGGCGGGGACGCAGGAGCGGTGCTTGTTGGAACAGAAGCAAAGCGACTATATTGAGACTCATGGCAACACTTACCGCGCTCCTGGTCGGAATCGATCGTTATCCGGCTGAGTCGGGCGTCTCTCCGCTGCGGGGATGTGGCAACGACATCGATCACTGGAAGGACTTGCTGCTCACCTACTTTGGGGGAGATGCGGCCCGTATTCGGGTCCTCAAGGATGAGTCGGCCAGTTACTCCAACATCGTCGCGGCCCTCGCGAATACGGCGGATGAGGTCGGTCCGGGCGACCGCTTCTGCTTCGTGTATGCCGGCCACGGCTCCCGGGAACCCGCAGCCGGGGAGTTCGCGCGCTACTTCCCCGAAGCGTTGCAGGAGACCCTGGTATGCTACGATAGTCGCCTGCCCGGCGGCCATGACCTGGCCGACAAGGAATTGCTCTATCTGATTCGCGACATTGCCGACCGGGGTGCCGAAGTGACGGTGGTGCTTGACTGCTGCCACTCCGGATCGGGTACCCGCAGTGTTACCGGCAACGGTACCCTCATCCGCCGCGCGCCCGACCGCCGTACACCCCGGCCGCTCGCCAGCTACCTGGGAGGGAAACTAATCGCGGAGATGGGAAAAGCAGGCGAAGAGTACCGCCTTCCCGCGCCGCGCCACCTCTTACTGGCCGCATGCCGCCGGAATGAGGAAGCCCGGGAATTGCCCAACCGCCGCGGACTCCTTTCCGGACTCGTAGAGCAGGCCGTCAGGGAGACCGACGGACGGATCACCCACGCCGACCTGTACCGGCGCATCACGGTGGGCGCGCTCAACGTGACCGCCTCCCAACACCCCCAGTTGGAAACTTACGGCGGCTTCGACGGGTCGGGCGGCTTTCTCGGGTCGGAGGCCACCGTCGCACTGGCCGAACTGCCGGCGGGCCGCGCTGAAACGGGGGAGTACTACGTATCGATCGGCGCACGGGATGGCCTGCCCGACCAGGAGCCCGAACGCATCAGTTTTCGACTTAGCGCAAGCGGAAAAACACCTGTAATAGTTCGCGCCCGCTCGGTGGGGTTCGATCGTACGGTGATCGAGAAGTTTCCCGGTGGCGATGAAGGGGTAGCTTACACGGCACGGCTACAATCCCCACCACGCCCGGCGGCTCCCGTGCACCTGAAGGTCGGCGCAGATTGGGAGACGCAGCTGTTGGAGGGGGGCGCTGGTCGGCCTTCTCCCTATTATCACCTTTCTCCTTCCGGCACGCGCGCCGCCTACTCCGTCGTCGAGGGTGGGGGAGGACTACGGATCGTAAGGCAGGCGGATGACCGTACGCTCTACACCGTCTCCGGAGCGCCCGCCGAAGGGGTTGTACGTGCGCTACTCAATCGCCTAGAAACGGTCATGCGGTGGGAGTATCTGGTAGCGCTCGATGCCACCGCGCCGATAGCCGATCGGGATGCAGTCGAACTGATTCTGGAAGTAAGGGAGCGGGGCCACTGGGTGGTGCCGCCGGTAATGAATAATGAGACGGTAGTTGCCATTCCGCACACGGACGGAAGAACTGATTTTCTGCAGTTTCGGGTTTCCGTGCGCAATCGTCACCCGGACAAGCCGCTTTACTGCGCCCTGTTTTTCCCTACCGACCGCTACCATTACTACTTCACCGGCTTCAACGCACGGGTGGATGCCGGCACGACGGTCGTAGCCTGGGATGAGGTGGCCGATGGATCACCCACCCGTTTTGCCGCATCCGGTACCCCAACCAGCCTGCACCTTCTGAAGCTGTTCGTAAGCGAGCGGGAGTTGGACGTAAGCGGGATGAACTCTCCGGGGTTTACCATCGGGGAAACGGAACGGGTCAGTAGCAACAAACGGAGCGTCGTGCCGGGAATCGACCCTATGGATTCGGCTCCGGCGGGTGCCGACTGGTGGGCGCAACTTCTGCGAATTCGGGTCGACGAGCAACAGCCTGCGATCGGGGCAGAACCGCTGGTGCTGCTGGATGGGCAGGTCACCGTGCGGCAGCGCCGGGACACCTTTCGGGCGGAAGTGGCGGTAAGTTCGCTCGGGCAGGGAAAACGAAGCCTATCGGAAAATAGCCGGTTGCGGGAGCTACTGGACGGGCAGCGTGGGACGGAAGTGGTGCAGTTTTCTTCGGGGCGACGTGGATCGACTAATTACGCCGTGCTGGAACTCAGGAACATCCACAACGCCGGGGCGCTCGCCGATAACCCCCTGGAACTGGAGCTCGATCTTGCAATGGAACCGGACGATGGACTACAGGCCGTTGCCTTCGACGGGGAGTACTTGCTGCCCATCGGAGAATTATCTACCCCCGCCAGTGCCTCGCGCAGCATCCTGCGCATTCACCACCTGCCCGAGCCGGGTGCCGGGGACCGCCGCAGCCTCACCGGCGCACTGAAACTGGTTTTTTTAAAGTACGTACTGCGGCAACCCGGCCACCGGTTGCGCTGGGTGGACTATTCCGGTGTCACGCCCCGCCGCACCGCCACCGATCTGAAGGCTAGGGTGGGGAAGGCCCGCCGGATATTGCTCTGCATCCACGGCATCATCGGGGATACGGAGGGCATGGCGGCCTTCGGACAGGCGCAGGTGGAAAGCGGACAGTATGATCTGGTCCTGACCTTTGATTACGAGAACTTGTCCACCCTGCTGGAGGATACCTCGAAAACCCTCGGGGATGCCCTGCGCCAGGAAGCCGGTATGACTCCGGAACACGAACTCACCATTCTTGCCCACTCGATGGGCGGACTGGTCGCCCGCCACTTCATCGAATGCCGCCGCGGGGGGGAGCTGGTCGACCGATTGATCATGGCCGGTACCCCCAATGCAGGTTCCGAGATCGCCCGGGTGACCAAATACCGCGATGGGGCAGTAATTCTTCTGGGCTTGGCCATCAATTTCGGGTGGTCCTTCCCCGCCGCCGCGGCCCTAAGCGCTGCCCTAAAAGCATCGGGTAAAGTGACCAAGACCCTCGAGCAAATGCTGCCCAACAGCACCTACCTGGACCAACTGGAAGATGCCCCCGACCCCGGCGTCGACTACCGGGTGCTGGCCGGTAACCTGGACGACTACCTATCCTCACGCTCCGACGTGCGCCGCCTAATGGACAAGCTCTACCGTATGGGCGGGCAGCTGTTCTACCGGAACCTGCCCAACGATGTGGCCGTGAGTATCGACAGCATTCGGTCCGTTCCCGTTCGTCGCCAACCCTTAGCGGAGGCCCGGGAAGTTGCCTGCCACCATCTCAATTACTTCACCGAGCCGGAGAGCACCGTGATCCTGGAAGAATTCCTGGCTCCGAACGAACATGCCCTCGCCCCAAACAAAGACATATGACCACGGAGCAACGCATGCTACACCGCTTCCGGGCGAAAATGCAGAATCCCGTCGCGTGGGCCATCCAGGTATTACAACTCACCGCCAAGCTGCCGCCCGCGGAACGGTCTGACGGGTGGCGGCGCGCGCTGGAGCTGAGTAATCCGGCCCAACGGCGGTCCCTTTTCTACTACGTGCAATTGCTGAGTGGAAACGGACCGGAAGAGACGCGCATCCCGGATCTGCCCGAGCTTTCGGAGCAGACGCTGGAGGAATTTTTGGGAGATCTGCAAAAGACCGACCTGGCAATTGACGCGTACTATTCCCGCAATTCCGCAATGAGGGAGCAGTTTGCCGCACTGACGGACCGGTACATCCAACTGGGGTCGATTGACGACCCACTCGTTGAGGCGGAAAAGTTGCTGCATGACGTCCGTGCCGAACGGCAACGGTGGGGCGAACGGGACGAGCGACTAGAGCTGGTTGAACTGGAGACCAAGGTACTGGGGCAACTGGCCCTGGTGAACAAGCAGCGGTCCGATTATGGGGAGGCCCTGCGCTGGTACGTTACGGAGGCGGAACTGGCCCGTCGGCACGGAATGGAGGAACGGTGGCTGGAGGTGCTCGTCAGTCGTGCCGAGATTCACCAGCGTGGGGGGCGAGAAGCCGCCGAGGCCCTTCGCCTGATCTTACCCCTCTGGGAAGAACAGCGGGAGGACACCCTGCATTTGCCGGCCGCCGAACTGACCCTTTTGCTGGCCGATACTTACTTCAATGCCGGGGATACCTACGAAGCACGCAAATATGCCGGTACGGCACGGCGGCAACTCGGGGAGCTCGAATTGGAGCACGACGCCGGTACCGCGCTTGTGGCCACTACCGATCACTGGATCGAACAGCTTGCCCCCCGGTTTGAAGTGCCGGAGGACTTTATGGCGGAACTGCTCAAGGCCCTCATGCTTAATCTTCAGCTGGAGCGTCTGGAAGCGAAATTGAACGGAGGGGATGAGGAGGTGCCTACGAAAGAATACACCCGGGTGATCGAAAAATTGTGGGAAGCGGTGCGGGAACAGGAAACGGAGGATCACGCGGCGATCCTGTCGTTCTCTTCCGGCGATGGGTTTTCTCAGACTCCAAGGGAGAATGCCGCGATAGACACCGGTCCGCCGCCGGCCGTCCTGTACTGGGAAGCCGGGGAGCAGGCGGCGGAAGCGGGAGACTATACCCTCGCCCACCAGCACTTCGAGGCGGCGTACAAATTAGGTCAGGAATCCGAAGACGATGACATCAGCCTACATTCCCTAAGCTTGCTCATGGTTCACCGACCCGCGGCGGATGTCGCCGGTAGCCTCAAAGCAGCCCTCCGCGCGATCCGACAGGTGGAGGCCGTACGGGCCGAATTGCGAACCCCCTACCAGCAGTCGGCCTACATGGCCAACAAGGAAATGTTCTACGGGGTAGCCATGATCTCCGCCTGGAAACTGAATCAAACCGACGCCCTACTGCGCACCGGAGAACTTTTGAAGGGGCACCCGGTCGAATACGGTGGGTCGCCGGAATCACGGGCCACCGTCAATGAGGAGTTGCGGAGCTTGTCCGACCGGGCCGGAGAAGATCCTTCTTCCCTAGAGTCCCGGCAGCGACGCTACGACCGCTTCATGCTCGACCAGCCCACGCCGCCCGATCGGTGGGAAGCGATGCCGGAAGACTTTGCCGGTGCCATCCGCCGTCGGTTGCCCACCGACGCCGCCGTAGTGAATTACACCAATCTCGCCAACCAGGTGCTGCTGATCACCGTACTCACGCGAGAAAAGCAGCTAGTGATCCGGCAGGTAACGGACAGCGCCGCTCAGTTCGATCAGCTGGCTCACCGGGAGCTCTTTGCTTCCGATTTCTCTTCTCCGCTCCTGCGTTCCCCGCGCTACGTACCCGGTACGGATGAGTCACCGCGTGAAGTTATCGACTGGGATTCCCTGACCGACTGGCTGCTGCCCCCAGAAGCGTACGCCCTAATTTCCAAAAAGAAGCAACTGTACGTTTGTCCCCACCGCCAACTGCACCGTGTGCCCTTCCATGCCCTGCGGATCGGGGGTGATTACCTGCTTACACGCCACGTCGTGAGCTACGTCCCCAACTTGAGCGTATTGCTAACTGAGCGGCCGGTGTGGGAACTTACCGGAGTGTCGGCCATCGCCAGTGCATTCTACTTGCCGCACGCGGGCGTCGATCTGCCTCCCATACCCGGCACGGAGCTGGAAGTAAAACAGATCACCGAAGCCTACCGCAAACAAGGATTGCCGCAGGAGCTACTATCCGGAAGTGACTGTACCCGCACCAAATTTTTGGACCTGCTCGATGCGTTTGAGCAGTCAGATCTCCCATCAGTCCTCCACCTGGCCGTTCACGGCGAAGACGCGCCGGGCGATGTACCGCTCGATACCCGCCTCTTTCTGCACCGCGGCACCACCGATGGCTTCGATCTGCTGCTGCGTAACCTGCCCTTTCCACTGGTCGTGCTGAGCAGTTGTTTTGCCGGCAACCGCCCCGGTGCCGGTCGCGAGCTGCCCTACCTTCCCGCCGACGACCTGTTCGGCTTCCAGGCCGCCTTCTTTGCCGCCGGTGCCCACCGCGTCCTCGGTGCCCTCTGGGCCGTCGACGACCGGGCCGGCACGGAACTGATGACCGAGTTTCACCGGCAACTGCTCCGGGGCGAGGAGCCCGCCACCGCACTGGCACTCAGCCAACGACACTACCTGGCTACGGCGCCGGAAGTGCAGCGGCATCCGCGGTACTGGGCGCCGTTCTTTCTCTCTGAGAGCAGGTGAGTAGCCGACGAGAAATCATGGAGAACGTCTCGGACCCGAGGTCGCTCGACCTGATCTAAATCCGCGTACTCAGACCGCAGCACGAAAAATCCGTGCAAATCTGTGCCCGAGCGCAGCGAATCCGCGTTCGACGAAGTCAATCTGTGTTAAAATTGTCTCGGACCAGAGGCCGCTCAACCTGAAATTTACGGTTAGTAAGCCTTTGCAAACACCACCTTCCCCGCACTCGGCTTACCCGAAAGGATGCAGCTGCCGGTTTCCTCTACCCGATCATTCGGGATGCAGCGGATCGTAGCCTTGGTGAGTTCCTTGATCTTGAGTTCGGTCTCGGTGGTGCCGTCCCAGTGGGCGTAGACGAAGCCGGGGATGTCGCGGTCGATCGCCGCCTGGAATTCCTCGAAGGTGTCGACGTGGGTGCTGTTCTCTTCCCGGAAGCGGACGGCCCGGTCGAAGAGGTTCTGCTGGATTTCCTCGAGCAGGTTAGCGACGTGGTCCACGATGCCGTCGAGGGGCTGGCTCTCCTTGGTCTTCTCGTCGCGGCGGGCTACCTCAATGGTGCCTTTGTCGAGATCGCGCTTGCCGAGGCCCAGGCGAATGGGAATGCCCTTCAGTTCGTTTTCGGCGAACTTGAAGCCGGGGCGTTGTTTGTCATCGTCGTCGTAAGTGACGCGGATGCCGCGGGCCTTGAGTTCCTGCATCAGTTCTTTGGCCTTGGTGTTCAACTCTTCGCTGGGCTTCGGGATGGGGACGATCACGACCTGCACCGGTGCCATTTTGGGCGGAAGGACGAGGCCTTCGTCGTCGCTGTGGGTCATGATGAGCCCACCGACCAAGCGGGTGGAAACGCCCCAGCTGCTGGCCCACACGTATTCTTCCTGGTTTTCGGCGTTGCTGAACTTGACGTCGAAGGCCTTAGCGAAGTTTTGTCCGAGGTTGTGGCTGGTGCCGGCCTGGAGGGCCTTGCCGTCCTGCATCAGGGCCTCGATGGTGTAGGTGTCGATGGCACCGGCGAAGCGCTCATTGGCTGTCTTGACCCCACGAAGTACCGGCATCGCCATGTACTCTTCGGCGAAGGTGGCGTATACCTCCTGGATTTTAAGTGCTTCCTCGAGGGCTTCTTCGGCGGTGGCGTGCGCCGTATGGCCTTCCTGCCAGAGAAACTCGGAGGTGCGCAGGAACAAGCGGGTGCGCAGTTCCCAGCGGACGACATTGGCCCATTGGTTGATCAGCAGGGGCAGGTCGCGGTAGCTGGTGATCCAGTCCCGGAAAGTGTGCCAGATAATGGTTTCGGAGGTGGGCCGGACGATCAGTTCCTCCTCCAGTTTGGCGCTGGGGTCAACCACGACGCCGCCGCCGTTGGGATCGTTCATCAGGCGATGGTGAGTGACTACGGCGCACTCTTTGGCAAATCCTTCAACGTGCTCGGCCTCCCGGCTCAGGAACGATTTGGGGATAAAGAGGGGGAAGTAGGCGTTGACGTGACCCGTCTCCTTGAACATATCGTCGAGCTGCCGCTGCATCCGCTCCCAGATGGCGAAGCCGTTGGGCTTGATGACCATACAGCCGCGGACCGCACTGTTTGCCGCCAAATTGGCTTTCTTAACGATGTCGAGGTACCACTCCGAATAGTTCTCTTCTCTACTGGTGATCGCTTTGGCCATGGGTCAACTTTGGGGTTGGATAAAACGTTGAAATAGAGTGGACTAAGGCACAGCTCCTGCGTCCCCGCCCAACCCAATTTTACACGGGTTTCGGTCGGTAAGCGGGCGTTTAACGCTTTTCTTGCCTACTTTAAGTCCGCTTTAACCGAATCCGGGGCACAAACTTACTACTTTCGACTTTGTAATAAGTGGCAGACTCACGGATTACGCAAACACAACCATCATGCTTAAGCAAAAGCTACTTTTCGCGGCCACCTCGCTCTTCGCTTTGATGCTCGTGTCCACGAGTGTCAGGGCCCAGTACGACGATATGTACTACGATCCGGATGAGTTCCGCAGCGCGGAAACCACCCGTGATTACTACGAAGACGATCGTGATGATTACGTAGATCGCGACGAACGTCGGGCCAGCAATTACGAAGACGATTACTACGATTACTACTACTCCAGCCGCATCCGGCGCTTCAACCGCCCCTACGCCGGTTTTGGCTATTACGATCCGGTGTACGTCGACGTAGCGTACTACGATCCCTTCTTCCGTCCCGGCGGAACAACGGTGCTGATCTACAACAACTACGGTAACTTTAACCGTTTCGGCCGCTCGGCCTATTCCCCCTACGGATTCGCATACGGCAACCGCGGCTTCAACCGCTGGAACCGTGGATTTTACGGTAACAGTTTCGGCTGGAACGATCCTTTCTACGGCGGTGGCTTCAACCGGGGCTACTACGGTAGCGCGTTCGGCTACGGAGCCGGTGCGTACGGCGGTGGATTCGGCGGCTACGGTGGTGTCGGCTATTACTGCCCTCCCGCATGGGGAGCCGGTAATGTCTATGCCGTGCCCAACAGCGTGAACAGTCGCCCTGTCGTGAATACCGCACGTGGCGGCACCACGTCGATCGCCGATCGCGTAGAGCGTGCCCGTCAGCGGAATGCCGTAGCACCCAATAGCCGTACCGCCACGAACGGTGCCCGTTCGACCCGCAGTTCTAGTGCCACCCGTTCTACGGCGGCACCCACTCGGACGAACGCCCGTACCGCCCCGAGTCGCACGGCTACTCCTTCGCGTACCTACACCCCATCACGCTCAGCTACCCCCACCCGGCGCGCAACGCCAACTCGTAGTGCCACCCCTAGCCGCAGCGCTACTCCTAGCCGCAGCACCACGCCCAGCCGGCAGTACACTCCGAGTCGCAGCAACGTGCCTACCCGTAGCGCTACACCCAGCCGCAGCAGTATGCCGACCAGAAGTGCTACCCCCAGCCGCAGCGCTACTCCCAGCCGGAGTGCTTCGCCCAGTCGGAGCAGTGCTCCTACACGTCGCGGCGGTGGAGGAGAGTAACACCGAATCTACGCTACTACGGTAGTGCATCCGAGAAGGGGTGAGAACGGACGTTCTCACCCCTTTTTTGCCGCCTGCCCTTAAAGAAGTCATAATTCAAGCCCGGAGGGAAAACTTTCAATTCCGGGGGCAATTAACCTTATGCTAAGACTGCCGACCATGAAAAGCTTACTCTCCGCCGCGTTTGTCCTGCTGACCCTGGGTGTGGTGAGCGGGCAATCGTACACCGACGTGTTTCGCTACTCCTTCATCTCTCCCCAGGGTTCCGCGCGTTTTGCCGGTACCGGTGGCAGCCTCACGCCAATGGGCGTAGATGCCACTACCCTGCATACCAATCCGGCCGGCATTGGTTGGAACCGTTACAACATGGCACAGGTCACACCTGGCTTCAGCTTCACCGGTACGGATGCCCTGCTGGGAGGTGAGCCGGGCAACGAATCGCTCAGTGAATCGGCCGCCACCTTCACCCTGCCCAGCATGGGCGTGATCCTGGCCGGAAACACCCGCTCGGTCAACTGGTCGACCCTCAATTTCGGCATTAGCATGACCCGCCTGGCCGACTTCAACCAGCAATACCGATTTTCCGGCCGCAGCCCGGGCAGCATCATCGAAGGTTTTGCGGAATTGCTGGATATCGGCGAATCCGACCCCTTCGGAGCTGACCTGGCCGAACCCTTCGTAATATATGAGGAGGGGACGAATCGAATACGTTCTGATTTTTTCGATTTCGCCATCAATGATAATCGCAACGACCCCATTCAGCGCGATGGCCTCTACGATCGCCGCGGCAGCATGAATGAGGTAGCTATTGGTTTCGGGGGCAACTACCGGGAAAAATTTCTCTGGGGCCTTTCGGTAGGGATTCCGTTCTTCTCCTATAAGGAAGACTTCACTTACGAAGAGATCGACGATGAGCGCCTTATTCCATCCTTCGAAAACTTAGCCTACATTCGAAATATTACCTCTTCCGGGGCCGGTTTCAATCTGAAGGCCGGGGTGAACTTCCTGCCCACCGAGCAACTGCGGTTTTCCGCAGCGATTCATACGCCGACCTTCTGGTCGATCGATGATCGTTCCGGTGCTACTTTTACCTACGTCTATACCGATGTCGATGGCACAGAACAGGGTGGTACGGAAGTCAGCGATATTCAGCAACTCACGTATAATTTGCAGACGCCCTGGAAATTTATGGTAGGGGCCGGTGTACTGGTGGGTAAGACCGGTTTTATCAGTGTAGATGCAGACTACAGCGATTTCACCAGCAACCAGATCAGCTTTGATGATTTCGCCACCGCCAACGCAAAATCAGAGGCCGTAAATGCCGACGTTGATGCCATTCTCGGCAGCAGCATCGGGTTACGCGTGGGCGGAGAGCTCAATCTTACTCCCGTACAGTTGCGTGCCGGTGTAGGTTATCGCCAGGTCCCCTACGCTAACTACGCGGAAGTTGAGGATCAGAGCATCATGACCTACAGTGCCGGGGCAGGGTACAGTCTGGGCAAGTTTTTCGTCGATTTAGCCGCTCAGGTCGAGCAGCCGTACGCCACCTTCGAAGAACCTTATGAGACGCTGCTCGTCACCGGCCAGACCCTGACGACCGACCGCACCCGCGTCTCCGTTCTGCTCACCGTTGGATTCCGCGGCTTCACGGCCGGCTTCTAGCGGGTGGATTCACTCACCCAAGTTATTCTCGGCGCCGCCGTCGGGGAAGCCGTTCTCGGCCGAAAGCTCGGCAACCGCGCCATGCTCTGGGGCGGTATCGCCGGTACCCTGCCGGATCTCGACGTGCTGTCGGGGCTCGTGACCGACCCGATGAGCGCCCTGGCCTACCACCGGGCCTTTACCCACAGCCTGCCTTTCGCGATACTGGCCGGTCCCCTGATCGGCTGGACCGTGCACCGGCTACACGCCGATCCGCCCGACAAGCGCCGCTGGATTCATATTTTAGGGGGCGTCCTCGCCTTCTGGGTCCTGCTCACGGTAGGCAGCTATGCCATGCCCATTCCGGTGTACGGCGTGCCGGGTATTGCAGCGATCGTTACGGCGGTCTTCGCGGGAATGTGCGCGATAGTTGGGTGGTGGTCATTGCGGGTACAGCGCTCCCGGGGGCGTATTCACGTCAAGTCGGGTATTCACGTCAATCCGAAAAGGAGGCAGTGGATTCTGCTGTTCTTTCTGGCTATTGTAACCCATCCACTGCTCGACTGCTTCACCGCCTATGGCACCCAATTCTTCGAACCCTTCGCCGCGACCCGCCTGGCCTGGAACACGGTATCCGTTGTCGATCCCCTCTACACCCTCCCTTTTTTGCTCCTCCTCATTCTGGCGGCGAGAAGCGGGCGGGGAACGCAGGAGCGGCGCAAACTCAATACAGCGGGGCTCGTGGTGTCGTCCGCCTACCTATTACTAACGACGGTCAATCACTTCAACGTCCGAAGTGTGTTAGGGGACACAATCGCCGCTAAGGATATCGTAGCCCAGCGTACGTTGCAGGGCCCGACCCTCGGCAATAACCTACTGTGGACCGGCCTGGCACAAACCGGCAGCGATACCTTCTACGTCGGAGAATACAGCCTGCTCGACGAGCGGCGTACCTTCGAACCCATGCTCCGCATCGATGGCCGTCACGACTTGCTCGCCCCCTACCACGGCGACCGGGAGCTCGACATTCTGCGGTGGTTTAGCAACGGCATCTATTCCGTTACCCCGGTGGGCGGCGGTAGGGTACAGCTGAATGACCTGCGCTACGGCCTGCTCGGTGATGATCCCGACGACCCGACCTCCTACCTTTTCAACTGGCAGATCGATACGACCGTCCATCCCGTACGGGTGATGCCGGAGAGCGAGGAAGCGCAGGCGGAACGTGGGGAGCGCATGGGGGCGTTCTTCGGGGAGCTGTGGGATCGGATGCTGGGCGAGTAGCGACGACTTTAGTCGTCCCGCTGTTCGGATGTTGGAGGCAGCATGTCGGCTGAAGGCCGACGCTACTGGGGAGTTGGGTGTTGGAGGCAGCTTGTCGGCTGAAGGCCGACGCTACTGGGAATGGTGGTTGATGGTTAGATTTACCGGTATGCGCCGTACTCCTCGTCACCTAGCCGTTTTGACTCCGTTACTGCTGATAGCAGTGGTGGGTTCGATGCAGACAACGAAGGCGCAGGCCGATCCCCTGGCTACCCTAATCGAGCGCCACCGAGAAGACTTCGGACCCTGGGTGGAATACCCCGACAGTTTTGAGGTACAAGTGCTGTACACGCAGATCGACCGGCAAACTGACGGTACCGTACAACTGCGTACCTACCGTTGGGGGGCGGATTCGACGCGCTACTTCTACCCTGCCAGCACCGTGAAGATGCCGGTTGCCGTTCTCGCGCTGCAAAAGCTCAATGGACTGGGGGTGCTCGGATTGGACAGCCAGACGCCCTTGCTTCACGGAATCGGGCTTGCACCTGCGTCCGCGCCCCAGACGTCCGTACGTTCCGATACGAGTGCGGAAAGCGGCCTGCCGAGTGTCGGCCACTATGTCCGAAAAATTTTTCTGGCCAGTGATAACGATGCCTATAATCGGCTGTTCGAGTGGCTGGGCCCAACCTACATCAACGCTTCACTACGCGCTGCGGGTATAAACGGTGGCCGGATCCAGCACCGGGTGGGGGTAGACGGATTCGAAAACATCTCCCACGCTTACCTCAATCCCGTACAGTTTGCGGATGGATACGAGACGCTGTACCAGATCGGTGAACGCCACGATAAGTATTACGATTCACTGCCCGGTATAGGCGGTCAACAGCGGGGCATCGGTTATACGGAGGGGGACTCACTGATTCGAAAGCCCTTTGACTTTAGTCACAAAAATTACCTGTCGGTGCGGAACCTGCACGATATTCTACTGCGCATCGTGTTGCCGGAGGCGGTAGATACGCCGTTCAACCTAACCGGGGCCGATTATGCACTACTGCGGTCGGCTATGGCGGAACGGCCCCGGGAGAGTGCTTCTCCCCGCTACGCACAGCCGGATAACTACGTCAAGTTCTGGATCTACGGGGATGAGCCGGAGGGGACGCGTATACCCGATAACGTCCGGATCCTCAACAAGGTAGGATGGGCCTACGGTTACCTGACGGACGCGGCCTACATTACCGACGGGGAAGTGGAGTTTATCCTCGTTGGGACAATTCACACCAATGCCAATCGAATTTTTAACGATGGAGTGTATGAATATGAGGAAGTGGGGATGCCCTTTTTCGGCCGGTTAGGACGTGCGGTGATGGAGTATGAGCGGGGCCGGAGGTAGGGGCAGCTTGTCGGCTGAAGGGAGACGTTACTGGGGAGTTGGGTGTTGGAGGCAGCTTGTCGGCTGAAGGCCGACGCTACTGGGGGGCTGAAGCCGACGCTACGCGGGGACGCGGGCGGTCTCGACGTTGGTGACCAGCGTGCCGACGGATTCACCGAACATGATCTTACGAAGGTTGGCGGGCTCGTTGATGTCGAAAACGATGATGGGCAGGTCGTTTTCGGCACAGAGGGCGAAGGCAGCCTGGTCCATGACGCGCAGGTTTTTGTTCATCACTTCGCGGAAGGAGATCCGTTCGTACTTCGTAGCCGTAGGGTCCTTTTCCGGATCGGCGGTGTAGATGCCGTCGACGCGGGTGCCCTTTAGGATGACGTCGGCCCCGATCTCGTTGGCGCGGAGTGCGGCGGCGGAGTCGGTCGTGAAGTAGGGATTGCCGGTACCGGCGCTGAAGATTACCACGCGCCCCTTTTCCAGGTGACGGATCGCCCGGCGGCGGATGTAGGGCTCGGCGATCTGCTGCATTTCGATGGCGGAGATCAGGCGGGTGTAGACACCGTGGGTTTCCATCATGCTCTGCAGCGCCATGCCATTGATCACGGTAGCCAGCATGCCCATGTAGTCTCCCTGGGTACGTTCGACACCGGATTCGGCGGCGGAGAGCCCCCGGAAAATGTTGCCGCCACCAATGACTACGGCCACTTCCACCCCGATGTCGATGAGCTCCTTGATCTGCTTGGTGTAGTAGGTGAGCATTTTGGGGTCGATGCCGTATTGCTGGTCACCCATCAGGGTTTCACCGGACAATTTGAGCATAATGCGGCGGTACTTCAAAGCCATGAGGCGGGTAGGTTTATTATCGCTGCTGCCTGCGGCGCCGGACAAAGGTAATTAAATGACGCTTCGCCGGGGGTGGCTTTTGACATTACAGCTTTCGCTCCAGCAGGGGCACGAGGTTTTCCTTCCAAGCGGTAAAGGAACCGTCGAGAATGTGCTGTCGAGCCTCCCGAACGATGGAAAGGTAGAAGGTCAGGTTGTGTAATGTCGCCAATTGTCCGGCCAGTAATTCTCCGCAGCGGAGGAGGTGACAGAGGTAGGCCTTCGAGTGAAGTTGGGAAGTCGGGGCGGCCGCAGGGTGATCGTCGATGGGGGAGTGGTCGTTCTTCCACTTGGCGTTGCGGATGTTGATGATGCCATCGCGGGTGTAGAGCATGCCGTGGCGGGCGTTGCGGCTGGGAAGTACGCAGTCGAACATGTCGATGCCGCGACTGATGCACTCCAGTAGATTGGCCGGGGTGCCGACGCCCATGAGGTAACGGGGCTTCTCCTTCGGCAGAATGTCGCAGCAGAGCTTCGTGATGCGGTACATATCCGGAATGGGCTCCCCTACCGAAAGGCCACCGATCGCGTTGCCCGGCTGGTCCTGGGAAGCGATAAATTCACAGGACTTTACCCGCAGATCATCGTAGCTGCCCCCTTGTACAATGGGGAAGAGGGCCTGGGAGTGACTGTACCTCGGCTGTGAACCCCGCATGAAGCTAACGCAGCGTTCGAGCCAGCGGTGGGTCAGGTGCATGCTTTTTTCGGCGTACTGCCGGGTTGAAGGATAGGGCGGACACTCGTCAAAGGCCATAACGATATCGGCCCCGATCGTGCGCTGAATGCCCAGGCTACTTTCCGGACTGAACAGGTGCTTGCTCCCGTCGATGTGGCTGGCAAAGGTGGCCCCCTCCTCGGTGATTTTGCGCCGGTGGGCCAGGCTGAAGACCTGGTAGCCGCCGCTGTCGGTTAGAATCGGACCGTCCCATCCCATAAATTTGTGCAAACCACCCGCGGCCTCCATCACTTCCATTCCGGGGCGCAGGTATAGGTGGTAGGTATTGCCAAGAATGATTTGGGCCTTTACCTGCTCTTTCAGCTCCCGCTGGTGCACCCCCTTGACGGTGCCTAGGGTACCTACCGGCATGAAGATGGGCGTCTGGATTTGTCCGTGGTCGGTAGTGAGTACGCCGGCGCGGGCGTCGGTCGTGGGGTCCGTGTGCTCGAGGGTAAACTGCATTGGCGCGAAGGTAGTAAGCCCTCCGGGACCCGAGTTTTTAGGAAAGTAAAAACTCAGTCGGCGAGTTTTTACTTTTTGGCCCTAAACTAAAAACTCAGGTGAAGAGGGCCATGTATTTCGGCACTGTGTTACCCGCCTTGCAGGGTCGCCCTAGAAGGGCTCAACCTTGGTCCAACGGGGGTGCGGGTAAGCCTGCTTTTCTACCTTTGCGCTGCACCTGCGGCCCCGCCAAATGGAGCGACCGAAGTTTATCAGATTCTCCCCCATGAAGTTTCTCATCGCCGGCCTCGGCAACCCCGGCCCCAAGTACGAAGACACCCGCCATAATGTAGGCTTCCGCGTCGTGGAGCAGCTGGCGGACGAGTGGAAGAGCGAGACCCACGGCGATCTGGCCCGCATCAAACACCGGGGCAAGCAACTGATTCTGCTCAAGCCGAATACGTACATGAACCTCAGCGGCAAGGCCGTCCGCTACTGGCTGCAGGCCGAAAATATCCCGAAGGAGAACCTGCTGGTGGTGATGGACGACCTCCACCTCGATTTCGGCCGCCTACGCCTGCGCGGAAAGGGCAGCGATGCGGGCCACAACGGACTGAAGGACATCGACCGGCTCACCGGCGGCAACAACTACGCCCGCCTGCGCGTAGGCATCGGTAAGGATTTTCACCCGGGGCAGCAGGCCGACTACGTGCTGAGCAAATGGACCCGGGAGGAGCGTGAGGAATTACCCGCCCTGCTGAAGGACGCCAGTGAGGCCTGCCTCAGCTTTTGCGCTCACGGACTGGGAAATACCATGACCGCCTTCAACCGATAAACCCTCTCCCCACATTGCTGTTAGGCCGGTACATCATCCCCAGCCTAGTTGAGCAAGCAAGTTACCGTCATTGGGGCCGGATTCGCCGGCCTGTCCGCCGCCGCCCACCTCGCGCGCGACGGGTATCGCGTCAGAATCCTGGAAAAGAACGAGGGCCTGGGTGGCCGGGCCCGTCAGTTTTCCGCCGAAGGATTCACCTTTGACATGGGACCGAGCTGGTACTGGATGCCGGAGGTCTTCGAGAATTTCTTCAACGCCTTCGGCCGCAGCGCCGCCGATTTTTACGAACTGGTGCGCCTCGACCCCAGCTACGAGATCGTCTTCGGCGTCGAGGACCGAGTGGAGGTGCCGGCGACGGTCCACGAACTGTTTGCCCTTTTCGAGCGCCTCGAACCGGGAAGTGCGCCCAACTTGCGCAAATTCCTGCAGGAGGCCGAGTACAAATACCGTGTGGGGATCAACGAGTTCGTACAGAAGCCGGGGCACAGTATCCTGGATTTTGCCGATCTGCGGGTCTTTAAGTCCGCCTTCAAGTTGCAGATGCTGACGGACATGTCGACCTACGTCCGCCGCCTCTTCAAGCACCCGCAATTGATTCAGTTGCTCGAATTTCCGGTGCTGTTCCTAGGGGCTACGCCCGCCAATACCCCCGCCCTGTACAGCCTGATGAACTACGCCGACCTGGCCCTCGGTACCTGGTACCCCCTGGGTGGCATGCACCGCATCATCGAGGGGATGGCGACCGTCGCCCGCGAGCAGGGGGTGGAGATCATCAGTGGCAGCGCCGTTTCTTCCGTGAAGACCGTAGAGGGGAAAGTACAATCGGTAAAGACACAGGACGGACGGACCTACCCGACCGACATCCTCGTCTGCGCCGCCGACTACCACCACTTCGAGCAGGAAGTGCTGCAGCCCAGGGATCGCATGTATACCGAGCAGTACTGGACGAAGCGTACCATGGCCCCCTCCAGCCTACTGTTTTATGTAGGTATCGACCGCAAGGTGCCGGGATTGCACCACCACACCCTCTTCTTCGACGCCGATTTCGATCGCCACGCCCACGACATTTACGAGGAGCCGGCCCTGCCCGAAGACCCGCTTTTTTACGTGTGTGCCCCCTCGGTGACCGATCAAACCGTGGCTCCGGAGGGTTGCGAGAATATGTTCTTCCTTCTTCCCCTGGCTCCGGACCTCGACGATAACGAGGAAATGCGCGAGCATTACTGGAACCTCATGTGCGATCGCCTGTCGCGCCGCATTGGGTTTGATATTCGTCCGCACGTGGTGTACCGCAGGTCGTACGCCCACCGCGAGTTTCGGGAAGACTACAACGCATACCGCGGAAATGCCTACGGTCTTGCGAATACACTCACGCAAACTGCCTTTTTAAAGCCTAAATTGCGGAGTAAGAAGGTTCGTAATCTATGGTACGCCGGTCAGTTAACCACCCCGGGCCCCGGCATGCCGCCCAGCATCATCTCCGGAGAAGTGGCCGCCCGTGACATCAAAAAAGCTTATCCCGTAGCACATGCTTAATCTGTACAAACAAGTATGTCGCGAGTGCGCCTCCCTGGTCACCCGCCGGTACAGCACCAGCTTCAGCATGGGCATTCGGGTCTTCGATGCTCCACTGCGGGCGCCGATCTACGGTATCTACGGTTTCGTGCGGTTTGCCGATGAGATCGTCGACACCTTTCACCACCAGGACAAGCAGATGCTCTTCGAGCGGTTTCGTCAGGATACCTACCATGCGCTCGAGCACGGGATAAGCCTCAATCCCATTCTACAGGCCTTTCAGGAAGTGGCTCATCGCTACCAGATCGGCCGCGACCTCATCGATCCCTTCCTCGACAGCATGGAAATGGACCTCGATAACACCCGCTACAACCCGTCCTTATATAAGGAGTACATCTACGGTTCGGCCGAAGTGGTGGGGTTGATGTGCCTGCGGGTCTTTGTAGACGGCGATGAGGAGGAGTACGACCGGCTGCGTGCGCCCGCTCAGTCGCTGGGGGCAGCATTCCAGAAGGTCAATTTCCTGCGCGACATCCGCTCCGACTACCACGACCGGGGGCGGGTGTACTTTCCCGGCGTGGACTACGATAAATTCGACAACGACGTAAAGGCCACCATCGAGGCCGACATCAAGGCCGATTTCGACCATGCCTACCGGGGAATCGTGGAGCTACCGACCAGTGCACGGTTGGGGGTTTACCTGGCCTACGTCTACTACACCAAGCTTTTTCAGAAGATCCGCAATGCCCCGGCAAAGCACGTCACGGAGCGGCGCATTCGGGTGGCGGACAGTCGGAAGGTGTACCTGCTGGCCAGTTCGGCCGTAAAGCACCGCTTCAATCTGTTGTAGGTGGGCGGCGGCGCGCGGGAGCGGTGGTTATTCAATAATAGCAAGCTTGGTCTGCTACAATTTTTCAACACAGATTGCCTGCGGCAGTCGCTGATTCGCTGCGCTCGGGCACAGATTCACACGGATCTTTTTGCTGTACTTGGCGGGAGAAGTGCCGGTGTCGTCGGCCGACCGAGGCACGAGGCTCGTCCGCCGACTGAGTAGGTACTCGGCGGACGAGCTTCCAACCATTTTCTCCATCTTACGTCTATACTGTGATCAAATGGAGAGCCCCCTTGCCTATACGTCTTCCGGTTGTTAACGATGCAACAGAATCGCCGCTAACCGCTGGTGAGAAATACCTGATATGGTTCCTGCTGTTTGCCTTTGCTTCGGGGGCACTGGCGCATACCCTTCCGGCCGTGCTGCCGGTGACTCGGTATACGACGGATGGGTTGTTGCTGGTCATCAATGGGCTATTGATCTTTAGCCTTTATCGACGGTGGGGCGATGTCCGGTTGCTCTGGTGGCTGGTCTTTGCTTACTGCTTCACCTTCGCGGCCGAGGCGGTGGGGGTGGCTACCGGCGCCATCTTCGGTGAGTACGCATACGGCGCTACTATGTGGTGGCAGTGGCTGGGGGTGCCCTTCGTGATTGCGCTGAACTGGTGCGTGCTGACGCTGGCCACCAACGACCTGGCCGAGCGGATTATCGGGAAGCAACCCTGGTTAGTGGCCGGACTGGCGAGTGTCCTGATCGCCGTATACGACGTGGCGATCGAGCCGGTGGCCATTAAGCTTGACTACTGGCAGTGGGCCGGGGGGAGCATACCGCTGCAGAACTACCTGATGTGGGCGGTGGTGGCCTTTATGATCTCCCTGCCGTTGCAGTTGTTGCGCATTCGGTTTAGGAGTCCGGTCCTGGTGGTCTATCTGTTTGCTCAGTTATTCTTCTTTATGGTGCTTAACTTGGCTTTATGACCGATACCGATACCGATTACGATATCGTAGTGGCCGGGGGCGGACTGGCCGGACTGAGCATGCTGTATCACCTGCACACGGCCGGGAAACTTGGGGAGAAGCGGGTACTGCTGGTCGATCCGGAGCGCAAGGAGGGTCACGATCGTACCTGGTCGTTTTGGGAGAAGGGGGAAGGCCCCTTTGAAAAGTTGGTGCACCACCGTTGGCACCAGGTAACGTTGCACAACGGCAACACTCATTGCTCCTGCGCGCTGCGCCCCTATGCCTACAAGGTGATTTTGAGCAATGACTTTTATGGGTACGTCAATCGTATTTTGGATAAGCTGCCGAATCTGGAACGTCGGTTTACAACGGCGGACCAGTTTCTTCCCACCGACGACAAGGTGCACTTTCGAATGCAGGGGGAAGGGTATAGTGCCACTCACCTTTTCAGTAGTCTGCCGCACCCGCTGGATTACCGGGAAGTGAATCAGCCCTACCTCGATCAGCACTTTCGGGGGTGGTTTGTGGAGACCGATGAGGATACCTTCGATCCCGGGACGGCGGCCATGATGGACTTTCGTACGCCACAGGAAGGAGAGACCCGCTTCTTCTACGTGCTTCCCTTCAGTCAGCGCCGGGCACTGGTGGAGATCGCGATCTTTAGCAACGATCACCTGACCACGGAAGCTTACGATGTACTGATAGGGGAGTACATCCGAGCGAACTGGACCAGGGGGACCTACCGCGTGACGCACACGGAAGCGGGGAATATTCCCATGACGACCTACGGTTATCCCCGTCGCCGCGGCAACCATATATATATAGGACTGGGCGGTGGGGCGGCGCGACCCTCTACGGGATACACCTTTTACGGACTACAGCGGCAACTGGCGCGGATGGCCCGTGACTACCCGGACATCACCGATACGCGGGTGTGGCCGGAGAAGCACCTGCTGTACGATGCGACCTTGCTACGCATCCTGCAGGAACGCAAGCTGGCGGGGGAAGAACTTTTCGTCAATCTATTTCGCGACAATCCGCCGGCACGGGTACTGGCCTTTCTGAACGGGGAGAGTAGTCTATGGCAAGAATTGCGGCTGATGGCGACCACTCCCGTGGGGGTGTTCGGAAGTACTTTCGTGCGGGAGCTGCTGTGAATCACGGACTTGGGTGAGGGAAGAAAAAGAGTCTTGATTTAAACTACTGTTGTGCTTGTACGTTTACAATCACGCGCCCTATCTTTGCCGTCCCGCAAACGATACGTGTGCGCACTCCGCCGGGTCTTTTACAGGCATCTGGCGCCCCCCATACCAAGCTTTCCGCCCCCGAGGCGTCTGCGGCAACGGCCGGCAGCGCGGTGGTGGGATCGCCCCGGGGGGACGGCTTCGGCTTCTGGATAAGTTTTCGAAAATATGTTTCGGAGGGCTTGCAGGAACGGGGCGGGTGAGTGTACCTTTGCGGCCCCGGCGAATGAGCGGGGGTGATTGACCGGGTAGGAAGGGGAGCGAATGAAATTAATTTGCTTCAAAACTTGCACGGGAAAATAACTTGCTGTACTTTTGCAGCCGCTTTGGAAGCAAGGCGAACAAAACGAATAGAAAAGCTGGTGTTTTGGTGCGGGCCC
>NZ_JACIFF010000004.1:0-67451 GCF_014197245.1 Neolewinella aquimaris
TTCGAGGATTTTTCAGGTATATACGGACGATTAGCCGAGCTCTTTGGCGTACAATTGGTCTGATTACGTGTACACCTTACCTGGGGAACTGCTGCTCCCGCCCCACGTTCGTCGAATAAGGTGGTGGATGCTAATCAATTAGCGGGGCCACGCAGTTAAGAAGAGAAAAACACTCAATGATCTCGGTTTTCCCGCTCTCCCAGGATAATATGCTCGGCTTCACCCTCGACGGTGAGGTGGATGAAGAAGGCATGCGCCGGCTGCTGATGGCCGTAGAGGCCAAGGTCGTGACCCACGGCCGCCTGCGCCTACTTGGCAACATCAAGAACGTAGGTGGCTTCCCCAGCTACCAGGCGTTCTGGAACACCATAAAGGCTAAAAAGGAGTTGCTGGACAAGATCGAGAAGTACGCCATCCTTACCGATCACGGGTGGCTGACTACCCTTTCCGGCGGCATCGACTGGATCACGCCGCGGATGGAAGTGAAGACCTTTCGCCTCGACGAGGGTGAGATAGCACACCGCTGGCTGAAGATCGACAAGGAGCCGCTGGTATCGAATGGAGTCAAGGAGATCGACCTCGGCAGCAGCCGGCTGTTAGGGCTGGCGATCGTGGGCAAGCTCAATACGGCCGATTACGACCGCATCAATGCGCTGGTAGAGGAAAAGGTCCGTCACCACGGCAAGGCCCGCATCCTGCTCGAGATCGTCAGCACGGACGGCATCAACGCCCGTACCCTCTGGGAAGACCTCAAGACAAGCATCAAGTACTATAAAGACCTAGAACGGGTGGCCATCGTGGGCGATCAAACGTGGCTCAAGACCAGCGTCAAACTAAGCGACCTTCTCACGCCCGGGCTCGACCTGGCCGCCTTTTCTACCGTAGAGCGCAACCGGGCAATTGCCTGGCTCGACTAGCCGCCTACCGGGCTTTGGCGGGTCGGATGATCAGTCGGAGGCTCTGATTGTAATTGATGTAGTTATACAGCCAGTTGAGGAAGACGAAAATCTTGTTGCGGGTCCCCAGGATCGCGAACAGGTGCACGATCAGCCACACCAACCAGGCCAGTACTCCGGCAAAGTGGAATTCGGGCTTCGGGATATCGACGACCGCCCTGCCGCGCCCGATCGTAGCCATGCTGCCCTTATCGCTGTAGTGGAACGGCTCCCACTCCTCGCCGCGTTCGTGGCGGTACCGGAGGTTCTTGGCCAGGTGTTCCCCCATTTGTATCGCTACCTGGGCCACCTGTGGGTGTCCCTGGGGGAAATCCGGCTCCTCCATGTAGGCTACGTCACCGATCGCGTAGACGCAGTCGGTACCCTTCACCCGATTGTGGCGGTCAACCGCCAGACGATTGCCGTAGGTGATGGCTTCTTCCGGTAGTCCGGGAATGGGTTGTCCCTTGATGCCCGCCGCCCAGATCACCTTCTGGGTGGCGATGGTCCGGTCGTCGTCGAAGGTTACGATCCGGCCGTCGAAGCCCGTCACCCGGCTATTCAGGAGGACCGTGACGCCCAAATCTTCGAGGTAGCGGAGCGCCTTTTCGCTGCTGTTGGCACTCATCCCTTTGAGCAGGGCATCCCCGGATTGTACCAGGTAAATGTCGAATTCCTCCTGTACAGCCAGTTCGGGGTAGTCTTTCGGGAGCACGTGCGTCTTCATCTCTGCGAGCGAGCCGGCCAGCTCCACCCCCGTGGCGCCGCCGCCGACGATTACGATGTCGACCAGTTCCTGCCGGTCGTCGTAGGCGGGGGTCGTGAGGGCATCTTCGTAGTCGTCGAGGATCGAGTTGCGCAGGTAGAGGGCTTCCGAGACCGATTTCATGGGCAGGGTACGGCGCTCGAGCTCCTCGTTTCCGTAGTAGTTGGTATCGGCGCCCGTGGCCACGATCAGGTGGTCGTAGTTGCAGTGGCCGAGGGGCGTCTGCAGTTGCTTGGCGGTGGTGTCGACGTGGGTTACTTCCGCCATGCGGATGTACAGGTCCTTGCGCCCCTGGAAGAGTTTGCGGAAGGGAAAGACGATGCTGCTCGGTTCCAGGCCCGACATGGCGACCTGGTAGAAGAGCGGTTGGAATTGGTGGTAATTGTTCTTATCGATCAGGACGACCTGGAAGTTGGCTTTGTTCAACTTGCGGGCCAGTTGCAGGCCACCGAAGCCACCGCCCACGATGACGACGCGCTCCAGTGCGCTTTCCGGAATGTTGATCTTGGTGGTTGGATCCATGCCTGCTCTAATCGGTTCCTTCCGAATAAGGTTCGCGGGCCGACGCGGCCTTCTGACCGATAATGGCGAAAAGGCATAGTTGCTTATCTTAACCGCACAATTAGCAATCAACGATTATGCCAAAACAAAGCATCTCCAATCGCCGGAGATTTCTACGCACCGCAGCCACCGCCGCTGCCGCATTCACCATCGTACCCCGCCACGTCCTCGGCGGAAAGGGTTTTAAGGCCCCGAGCGACACCCTCAACATCGCTGCCATCGGTGCCGGAGGCAAGGCCACCGGAACCCTTCAGGCGCTCATGAGTGAAAACGTCATGGCCCTCTGTGACGTCGACGACTCCCGCGCCGCCGAAACCCGCGGACGTTTTCCCAAGGCGAGCTACGACCGCGACTTCCGGGTCATGCTCGACAAGTACGGCAAGGACATCGACGCCGTAGTAGTGACCACCCCCGATCACATGCACGCGACGGCCGGCCTGGCCGCCATGAGCCTCGATAAGCACCTCTACATTGAGAAACCCCTGGCGCGTACCATCGCCGAAGTGCGGATGCTCACGGAGATGGCCAAATCCAAACCCCAACTCGTGACCCAGATGGGCAACCAGGGCGCCAGCGGGGAAGGAATCCGCAAAACCCAGGAGCTCTACGAATCCGGTGCGATCGGCGACGTACACACCATCTACGCGTGGACGAACCGCCCGATCTGGCCCCAGGGAGGTAAGGTGCCGACGACCACCGACCCCATTCCGCCCGATTTCGACTGGAACCTCTGGCTCGGCATCGCCGAAATGCGGCCCCACAATAAGGCCTACCACCCCTTCTCGTGGCGGGGCTACTGGGACTTCGGTACCGGCGCACTCGGCGATATGGGCTGTCACATCATCGATACGCCCTTCTACATTTTGGAACTCGGCTACCCCGAAAGCGCGGAGGCCAGCGTAGTGCAGGTGTACAGCCAGGACTGGGTGGCCGACTACAACCCCGGCACCGCGCCCCCGGCCTCGAAGATTCACGTCAAGTTTCCCGCACGCGGCAATAAGCCCCCCGTGGAACTGATCTGGACCGACGGCGGCATTCTCCCCGGTCGCCCCGAAGAGCTCGGCGTCGACGAACAGATGGGCGACGGCGGCAGCGGCATCATCATGGTCGGAGACAAGGGCAAGCTCATGGCCAACACCTACGGTCAGAACCCCCGCCTGCTTCCGACCTCCCGAATGGAGGAGTCAACCGTACCGGAAACCCTGCCCCGGGTCGAAACCTCCCACGAGATGGACTGGGTCAACGGCATCAAGGAAGGCTACCAGCCCAGCAGCCACCTCGGCAAGGCCGGTCCCCTGACCGAAACGATCCTCATGGGCAACCTGGCCGTACGCGGCTACGACTACCGCTTCCCGAAGGCGGACGGTACGGAGGACGAGTACGAAGTACGCGGCCGCACCAAACTGCTCTGGGACGGCGAGGAAATGAAGGTGACCAACGTCGACGAAATGAACGAATTCGTTGCGCCCACCACCATGCGCGAGTTCTAAAGCGATTACACTGGCTGAGAAGGCCGAGGGCACGGAGGATAACCTCCGTGCCCTTTTTCATTGCTTAATCAAGCATCCGCCAGCTGGCTCCCAATCGTAGTGCGGCATCCGGATAGGGATGTTCCGCCGTCAGGTAGAGGAGGCGATCCGGTGAGAGCAAGGTCTGCGCCTGAACGAACTTGACGAAGAAGCGAAACCTGGTCACCCGTAGGCTGAAAAACGGATCCACCTGTACCGAAAAATCGGTTGCCTGCCGGTCCTGCAACTGAAACTGCTGAAGTATCGGATTGTAGTAGTAGGGCTGAAAACCGGTGAAGTAGCGGACGTCGAGCCCAAGGTTGACGTTAAGCACCCCGAACCACTTACCGGCGTAGTACAGGCTGTGTTCCCCGTACACCCGGGGGAGCCGAAAGACCGACTGATCGGCCTCCTGGAGCAGGAGCCGGTTGTCGATGCGGTAGTTTCCCAGGGTAAAATTGCGCTCAGCCGTGAGCTGTACGATGCTGTTCGGACCGTCGCTCTGTACCGGCAGGCCGTCCTCGTTGAAGTAGATGTAGTTAGTCACGAGACTGTACGCCACTCCGGCCCGTATCCCGAGGAAGGGAAGCGTGTAGGCCCCCTCCAGGCGCAGCTCCAGCGTTTTGCCGAAGTCGCGGTCGTACAGTTCGCTGCCGTTCAGCAGATAGGTGCGCTGGACCAGGTCAGGGGAATAGAGCTGATTGACCGCCGATACTTCCAGTTTGCCCCCTACCCCCAAGTCGAGCGCTCCCTCAGCCGCAATGCGGTAATCTCCGATTTGGCCGACCAGGTTGAGCTGTCCGTCCACGAGCAGTTGCAGGCGATCGCTGGGCCGCAGACCGATGCTCGCCCGCGCCAGCACGATGTTGGCCGTGCTATCCCCCGTTTCCCTACCGACGCGGTGCAACTGGTGGATCAGGCCAACCTCCAGGAGGTCACGCTGCACGGTTTCCTTTCCCCCCGCCGTCGATCGTCGGAAGGTAGAGAAGCCCAGCTCGTTGCTGATGACATTGTGGGTGATGCGACTGCGCAGTCCGCGCGCGTCAAGGTTCAGCAGCGGAAAACGATTGTAAAAATTGCTGTCCAGGGCTACACGAAGGCTACTCATTCGGTAAGTCTCCTCCCGAATCTTGAGTTGGTGCTTGAGGGTGAAGGCCCGTCGCTCGCGACCCGAAAGCGTATCCATTGCCGCGCCAAACTGCAGGTATTGCGTAGCCGAAGCTTCCCGAAAGGCGTAGCGCACGTAAGTTTCCTCCAAAAAGGGAAGCTGGTTCTCTAGATTGTCGATCTCCCCGCCGGCGTCGGTCCGTGCATCGGCAATGCCGCCGTTCTGCTGATTTTCGAAGGTATTGGCCAGGTAGCTGAAGTACCCGCTGTACCGACTGCCCGGTGGCCGTACGGAGATTCCCGTTGCAACGGTGGTATTGCGCACGGCGGTCGAGGGATACTGGTCCTGGGTGCCCAGTTGGAAAATGCGGTCGTAATCGAGAAGCAGGTTCACCCCGTCGGCGAAGTTGCGGCTGAAGCGTGCCGTCAGGCGACCGTCGTTCTGTTCACTGCCCCGCAGATACCGCAGGTAGGTAAAGGGCCGCTCGAGACGGTAGAAGTCGAGTTCGTCCGCATCTACCCGGTAGAGATCGAATTGCCGCAGCCCTACCTCCAGCCCCTTACGGTGTACGGGGGTGTACCGAAGGGCGTAAGCCGCCGAACCGATTGCCCCCAGCGTCCCGTAATCGTAATCGGTCGCCCGGTCGGGTTCATATTGCTGAAATCCGTTCAGCAGACTATCCCTAAACGTTTCCTCCTGATTGGGATTATCTACCCTATAGATGAAGATCCCGAACGTATCCGGCAGGGTCTCCCGCTGGTCCTGGGGCCGCGCCCGCCGATCCGTCGCCTCGTCGTAATCCGGATCGCCGGGATCGAGCCGCCCCGTATCGCTCGGATCGATCACCTGAGCCTGTACCCCACGGTAGCAATCAGGACCGAGCACCAGCAACAACGCCAGCACCAGGCCTACCCGACACCCCCAACCCTTCCACCGATGACCTCCGTCTCTTATCATGCTCCTTACTCACGCACTGACCCTACCGATCCACCCAGAGAGTCTCCCCGAGCCACCGATCGTTGTACCCATACCCCAGCCCTAAAATACTATCCGACTAGAAGACTAACCGACCAACTTCGGATTCATCCCCATATTCGAAAATCCTCCGTCGTGGTAAAGGTTTTGCATCGTTACGTAGCGCGTATGGTCGCTGAAGAGGCTCGCACAGTACTCGCCGCAGGCGCGGGCGGTCGCGTTGCCGAGGGGCGACATCTTGTCGGCGTAGCCGAAAAATTCGTCGAAACCCTTTACGCCCTTCCCGGCGGTGGTCATGGTGGGCGACTGGCTGATGGTGTTTACGCGGACCTTATTCTTCTCGCCGAAGTGGTAGCCGAAGCTGCGGGCGAAGCTTTCGAGCAGGGCCTTGGATTCGGCCATCTCACTGTAGTCGGGGAAGGTGCGCTGGGCGGCGATGTAGCTGAGTCCCAGGATGCTGCCCCACTCGGCCATGTGATCGCCCTGGTAGAGCACCTGACACATCTTGTGAAAGCTGATCGCGCTGATGTCGAAGGTCTTCAGCATCCACTCGTGCTTGATGTCGGTGTAGCTTTTCCCCTTGCGTACGTTCAGCGACATCCCGATGGCGTGGAGTACGAAGTCGAGTTTGCCGCCGAGGATCTCCTCCGATCGCTGGAAAAGGTTTTCCAGGTCTTCCACGCTCGTCGCGTCGGCGGGAATGATCTCCGCGTTCAGCTTTTCGCCCAGTTCGTTCAGGGTTCCGAAACGCAGGGCGACGGGGGCATTGGTGAGGGTAAAGGTGGCGCCCATTTCGGCGCATACTTCGGCTACCTGCCAGGCGATGCTCTGGTCGTCGAGGGCTCCGAAAATTACGCCGCGTTTTCCGGCAAGTAGTTGGCTGCTCATGGTGGGTTGCTTTTTCTGGTGGCGGGCAAAGGTAGTAGATATACTACGCTTTTCAGTTTGCCCGGTGGACACTAACTTGAGCGTAAGTCTACCACCAAAATTTATACCATGGCAAAAGTCAGAAAAAAGCGCAAGCGTAATGCCGAATCCGCCCGGCAGACCAAACGGTTCTTCCTAATTACTGCGGCAATCGTGGGCGTTATTCTGTTCCTGATGTACCTGGTATTCTCACGAATTTGAGGCCACCCGGAGCCGCTCCGCAACCTTACCGATAACGGCAGGCAGCTGCTCCGACTCCATGATCCGATTGTGCACCACCACCGGGGTGATGAACCGGGGTACGCCCTCGCGACTGGCCGCCTGCACCCGCATATCGTACAGGTTCGCGGTCCGTACCACGTCGTAGCGGTAGCACTGCTTCTCGTTGTCGTAGGTCAGGGTGAAGTAAAATTCAAGGGGCAGGGGGCGTCCGATGAGCAGCAGTTGGGGAGCGTCCAGCATCAGGTTGTCGCCTTCCCGGGTGGGGCGAAACCGTCCGGTGAAGGAAGGGTACTCCCGAAATTCCGCCGGAATGCCGGCCGCCTTTAGCGCATCTAGGGCTTCAAACAGTTTGGTCCGGTTTACTTCCAGGGGGTCCGTTGGTCCCGACTCAGACTGGGTGGGGTGAGGGATCCAGCATCCGGCCGAGATATCCCGAAATTCCATCTGGCCAAGGGTCAATTTGTAGTCGAAGGCGGAAAAGGTGGGCGAGTAATAGCCCGGATAGTAATAGTCGTATTTCCATCGCTGGGCCAGATCCACCTCGAGTAGCATGGTGTAAATACCCAGGCTGTCCGCTGCGTAGGCCGGATCGTAAATTCCGGCTTTGGAGTAGACGACCCGCTGGCCAACGTCAAAGTAACTAAAGGCCACCAGTTTGTCGCCGTCGTAAATGCGGATCAGTTGGGTGTTAAGTACCCGCTGTCCCTCGTCGGTAATGACGTTATACTCCAAATCCGACCGCGTTTTTTCGGGATGGTGGGCCATGTAAAGCCGGTTGACCCGCAACAACTCCCCGTCGGGAATCTTGGCCCGTTCGTACACCGTCCTGAAGCGACGCTGGTTGCGGCGCATGAGCTTGCGGTGGCGTTTTTTGAAGGTAAATCCCCGGAGCGGCAACCGAATTTGCAGACAGCCGTGTAGCTCGTCGTCGTCGGTGCGCAAAAAATCGGAGGTATAGATCGATTGGCCGGTAGGTCGCCATCCGCGATCCAGGTATCCGTCCAGTTCGCCGGGCGCGATTTGCTTGGTAGGATGAATAATATGAGTGGCCAAGGGGCGGGGGGTTACTAATCGTCTGGGGCTAAACTATACTGGAGAACCCCGGAGGGTGTCCTATTTGTTTGTTAATGTACCCCTAATGTAAGTTGTATCGTCGTAAAACTGTCTTTTTCAGCACCACAAGTCCAACATCGGTAACCGACGGGCAGGTCCGCAAAGGGGGTGCCGGGCGCGATCTCGGACTCCGGTTCGCCCAGCGCGGGGTCGTAGACGCTCAGACACCGGCCGCACTGCTGCACGTCACGCCCCGGTGCCTGGCTTTCGGCCTGCGGCTTGCTCTCGATCACCTGTTCGAGTTGCTCGTTGAGCTGATCGAAGTACAGCTGACTGATCTCCACCATAAGCTCCGCCAACTCGGATCGGTCGACCCGCCTAGCGTACTCCGCATAGACCCGGGTGTTGGGATCGAAGTTGCGGGCACACTTTAGGGTATACAGTGGGCGCACCACGAATCCGTCGACGAATCCGGCACGCAGTTCCTCCCGCTCGATCACGATGCTGGTAAAGGGCACATCGCTTCCCCGACTGATGCCGAACGTGAGTCCGTAAGTGCTGATGTCCCGCCGATCGAATTCCCGCACGAGGTAGCGCTTCAGCTCGAGGGCATCACCATCGGCGACGGGCAGGTGCCAGTTCAGCTCCAGGCTACTGTGGCGGGCGTTGATGCCGAAGCGCCCGAGCAGTTTTTCCCAGCTGAGGCGCTCTCCGTCCGGGATGCCGCTGACGATGAAGCTTTTCCACGGCGTGATGCTGATCTTGCCGATCCGGTGCTCGAGACAGAGCTCGCAGGCGGCCGCCATGAAGTCGAGGGCGTACCAGTTGTTGCGCCAGTATAGCCCCAGCCAGTAGTGATCGGTGTCGAGGCGGTTCATGCCCTCGTAGTAGGGAAAGGGGCGGAAGGTAATGGCCAAGTCGCGCTGCAGGTCCCGCAGGTTGAGGTTCTCGTTTTCGTGCACGATGGCGATCACCTCCTCGAGATCTTCGGGGAGTTCCGCGGCACACAGGCTGCCCGCTACCCGGCCCAGGTCCCAGCCGTGAATGAGGGCGGGAAAGGTGCGCATCTCCGTCCATCCGGGTAGCTTGAGGTAGAGGTACCAGTAGTCTTCCTCGTCGGAGGCCACGAAGTTAAGGTGACCGGTAAAGAGGGGTACCAGCCGCTGCCGGGGATCGGTGAGATTGATCTCCAGCGGAGTGGGGAAGGAAAACTGTTCGAGGATGTAGAGGTAGGCGGAGCTGGTGAGCCAGGGCGTGGACGGAAAAATATCCGCAGCAACGTAGCTGCACATTATGTTGGCGTGGTGTCCGTTGGCCGGCGATTCCACCTGCAGGCGGGGGTACTTCCGTAGAATGTCAATCTGATCCGGACGCACCGGAAACAGAATATCCTGTCGCGAACCGAAGTGAATGCCGTCGAGCCCCAGTTCGCGGGCCAGGTCGATCACGGTGAGCAGTTCGCTGGGGGCCAGGATGCCGCCCCGGACAGAAACGCGGTGAAGGTCGGAGGTCATGTCGTTTGTAGTTGGTGGTCCAGGATGGTTTTTACTTCGGGTTTGCAGCTGCCGCAGCCGAGTCCGGCACCGGTCTGAGCCACGAGTTCGTCGAAACCATGACACCCCTTGGCGATAGCGTTGGTAAGGTTGCCTTCTCCGACGTTGTTGCAACTGCAGACCACGCGGCCCCGCAACGGCTCCCGACTGCTCCCCGAGCGCAGCAGTTCTTCCCGCCGGTCGCCAAGCTCCAGCCGGTCTTCGATGAGGGCGCGGTATTCGGCAAATTCGTTTTTATCGCCGATGAGCACCGCCCCGACGAGCCGGTCCTGGTACACGACGCACTTTTTGTAGTAGCGCCGGCTCAGATCCCGGAAGATCACCTCCTCGTAGTCGGGGTCATCGGGCGGCGGACTCACCTCGCCCAGACTGCACAGGTCGAGGTCCCGGAATTTCAGGATGTTCATCGGTACCGAGCCGCCGTAGGCGGCGGTGAGGTCGCCGGACAGGTAAGCGGCCAGTACCTGGGCCTGTTGTTCGGCCGCGGCGGTGATGCCGAAGCGCTTGCCCCGCCATTCGGCTACTTCGCCGATGGCGTGAATGTGTGGGTCGCTGGTGGTCAGCCGGTCGTCGACCTGGATACCGCCACCGCATTTCAGGCCGGCCGTGCGCCCGACCTCCAAATTGGGCCGGGTTCCGATGGCGTAGACCACCGCGTTGCATACTAGGGAAATACCGCTTTTAAACGTAACCCGCATTGCTCCTGCGTCCCCGCCCGCTTCTCCCTTCGGTATGCGGAAGATGGTGTCGACCTCGTTGCGAAAGTAGGTTTGAATGCCGCGCTCGCCCACGTCTTCCGCCAGCAAGTGACTGGCCGTTGGGTCGAGCTGCCGCTCCATGAGCCGGTTGCTGCGCTGGACGAGGGTAATGCGTACGCCGATGTCCTGCAGTGCCGCGGCAAGTTCCAATCCCAGCAAGCCGCCCCCCACGATCAGCACGTGTGCCTCCCGCGGCTGCTTGCCCAACTGTAAATAATCGCTGAGGCCATCCGCATCCTCGCGGCGGCGCATGGTGAAGACGCCCGGCAGATGAAGGGGAACGTCGCGGGGTACGAAGGGTCGGCTGCCCGTGGCGATGATGAGGCGGTCGTAAGTGTGGGCCTCCCCGGCGGCGGTGTACAGGGTGCGGTTTGCGCGATCGATGCGCTCGATTGAGGTTTCCAACTGCAGGTCGAAATCGAGGCGACGGCGCTCCTTTTCCCGCAGTTTTTCCAGCTGTTCCCAACTTAGGTGGTCGGTCACGTACTCCGGCAACAGGACGCGGTTGTAGAATGCGTGGGTCTCCTTGGAAAATACCGTGATGCGGTCGCGGGTATTCAGTTCCCGGTAGCGGGCGATGAAGCGGTAGGCAGCGGCCCCGGCTCCGATGACGAGGATATGCTCCCGGGGCTTTTGGTAGGCACGCACCCCCACGTGGCAAAACTTGAAGTTCGGTTGCTTGCTGTAGGGATCGACGGCGTCGTCGGTGAGATTATTGGCGCGCGTAAGGTCGGAACCGAGGGTTTTACCCCAGTGCATGGGCAGGAACACGACGCCCCGGCGCAGGTCGCGGGTGTAGCGGACCTTAACCCTCACCTCCCCTCTTTGCGAATGCACCACGGCAAGCTGGTCATTCTCCAGTTTCTCCGCGGCGGCGTCCAGCGGATGGATTTCGAGGTAGGGCAGGTCGATGTGTTTGCGCAGGCGAGCCACCTTGCCGGTACGCGTCATGGTATGCCACTGGTCGCGGATGCGGCCGGTAGTAAGGATTAGCGGGCGGTCGGGTGGCGCCACCGGAGGTGCATCGGCGTGGGATATGGTCGACATGAATCGCGCCCGCCCCGTCGGCGTATAGAAGCGGTGGTCGGTAAACAGGCGGGGCGTGCCCGGGTGAACGGGTGAGGGGACGGGCCACTGAAAGGTACCCTCGCGCTGCAGGCGGTCGTGGCTCAGGCCGCTGACGTCGATGCGGGTGCCGGCGGTCAGGCGGGCGTATTCGTCGTACACTTCGCTGACGTCGCGGTAGTCAAATCCAGAATACCCCATGCGGCGGGCGAAATCGATGATGATGTCCGCGTCTGGCCGTGCCTCACCGGGGGGTGCCACCAGGGGTTGGAGTAGGCTTACGCGGCGGTCGGAATTGGTCATGGTCCCGGTCTTTTCGAGCCAGCCGGCGGCGGGAAGCAGGAGGTCGGCGTAGTCGGCGGTGTCGCTGCGGTTGCTGATGTCCTGTACGACCACGAATTTCGCCCGCTTCAGGGCGGCGTCGGCCTGCAGGGCATTCGGCAGGCTCACGGAGGGGTTGGTGCAGATGATCCAGACGGCCTTCACCTTTCCGGTTTCCAGGCCGTCGAACAGCTGTGTTGCGGTCAGTCCGGGCTCCGCGGGAATTCGGTCGACCCCCCAGAAGCGGGCGATCTCCTCGCGGTCGGCGGGATTGGAAAGTACGCGGTGGGCAGCGAGCAAACTGGCCATGCCTCCCACTTCTCTTCCCCCCATGGCATTGGGTTGGCCGGTCAGGGAGAAGGGGCCGGCACCGATTTTCCCGATCTGGCCGGTGAGTAGGTGCAGGTTGATGAGGGCACCGTTCTTTTCCACCCCTACCCTGCTCTGGTTGAGGCCCATGGCCCACATGGAGAGGAAGGCGCGGGCGTCGCCGATGTAGTCGGCGGCCAGCTTAATTTCTTCCAGGGTCACGCCACAGGTTTTTGCGGCGGAGCGCAGGTGCAATGACTTCAGGATGCGCACGTAGTTTTCTCCCGCCTCGGTGTGCTGGCGGATAAACTCGAGATCCATCCGGTCCGTATCGTACAGCCGGCGCGCGATGGCGTGGTAAAGCAGCACGTCCGTACCGGGGACGATCTGTAGGTGGAGGTCGGCCAGGGCGCAGGTATCGGTACGCCGGGGGTCTACGACGATGACCTTCAGGTCGGGATAGACGGCCTTGCGGGCTTCGACGCGCCGCCAGATGATGGGGTGGCACCAGGCGGGATTGGCCCCGGCCACCAGCAGGCAGTCGGTATGATCGATGTCTTCGTAGCTCACCGGCACGGCATCCTCTCCCAACATCTTGGTGTAGGCCACGACGGCGGAACTCATGCAGAGGCGGGAATTGGTATCGATGTTGTTGGTGCCGAGGTAGCCCTTGACCAGCTTATTGACCAGGTAGTACTCTTCGGTAAGGCACTGTCCGGAGATATAGAAAGCTACGCTATCCGGTCCGTGCTCCGCGATAACCGATCGGAAGACGGCGGCCGCCCGGTCGATTGCCTGTTCCCAACTTACCCGCTGCAGGGGGTGGTCGCGGTGCAGGCGAAGCTGGGGGTAGAGGAGGCGGTCCGATTGGTCCTGTACTACGTAGTTAAGGGTTCGGCCCTTCGAGCACAACTGCCCCTGGTTGGCCGGGTGGTCGGGGTCGCCCTCGACGGTCAATCGGCCGTGCAAGTCACGGCGGGCGATGATGCCACAACCGACGCCACAGTAGGAGCAGGTGGTCTTTACTTCGGTTGCAGTGCCCATGGGGAAGGAATTAAAATACGTAGAAGCGTGACAATTATCTGGCCGTAAAGGTAGGCAAACCTAAGGAATGAAATAAAAATACTTAGTTAAATACGTATTTTATTACGTAGTTGTCTTGGAAGTACGTAGATTTGTACCATCGGACCTACAGGCAGGGCCGAGCTACTCTTCACTAGCCGCTTCTCCCTATGAAAACAATCGCCTACCTCTTCCTGCTTTTCGTCTGCAGCTCGCCCCTGCTTAGCCAGTTTAAATTGAGTGCCGAGGTGCGTCCCCGCACGGAATTCCGCAACGGCTTCAAGACCCCGCGCTCGACGGACAGCGACCCGGCCTTCTTCGTCGAGCAACGCAGTCGGCTGTACCTGGACTACGCCGAGGAGAAGTACACCTTCCGGCTTGTCTTCCAGGATGTTCGCCTGTGGGGGGAAGTACCCCAAATCTTCAAAAGCGAGAATGGAAACACCTTCCTGAGTGAAGCGTGGGGACAGTACAACGTGAGCCCCCGCTTCTCGGTCAGGGCCGGGCGTCAGGTCATCAGTTACGACAACGAGCGTATTCTGGGAGGTCTCGAATGGGCCCAGCAGGGGCGGCGCCACGATGCCCTGCTCCTCCAGTTCGAGGACGAAAAGAAGGTGAATCGCCTTCACGTCGGCCTGGCCTATAATGCCGACGACGACCGCCCCGAGCCCGTCTACCTCCAGGCACCCGCGGCAAACTTCTACTCCGTAAGCGGTAATTACAAAAGCCTGCAGTACGCTTGGTTCAACCGCACCTTCGCGGAAGAAAAAGGAACCGTGTCGCTCCTGGCCCTGAACGCGACACTGCAGAACGCCGATTCCACCCACTCCAATAAGCAAACCCTCGGCACCTACCTCAATTACCGGGCCGGCAAGTTCACCCTCACCGGCGACCTCTACGCCCAGACCGGCAGCCAGAACGGTCAATCCGTTGGCGCCCTGCTGGCGGGCTTCAGTGCCACCTACCCCACCAAAGCCACTCCCCTCACCCTCGGCGTCGAGTACATTTCCGGCAAGGACGATACCGACGAAACCGGCCGCGTCACCTCCTTCATGCCCGACTACGGCACCAACCACGCCTTCAACGGACTGATGGATTACTTCTACGTCGGCCCCGCCAACGGCACCGTAGGCGTCACCGACCTTTACCTGAAAACCAAGTGGAAGCTGGGATCCGCCGCCCTCCTCGCCCACGCTCACCACTTTCTCACGGCCTCCGAACAACTGGACGCAGCCGGCGATAAACTGTCCGCCTCCATGGGCACCGAGATCGACCTGGTGTACGTCCGCCCCCTCGCCACCGGCGTCACCCTCCACATCGGCTACTCCCACTTACTCGGTACCGAGACCCTCACCGCCCTCCGCCCCGGCAACGAAAAATCCAACAACTGGGCCTGGACCATGCTCACCTTCAAGCCCACCCTCTTTGAATCCGACGCCAAAAAGAAGAAGTAATCGTCGATAATCGTCGGCCGGTCGCGAGCTCGTCCGCCGACTAAGGTTCCCAGGCCCAACCGCCAAATAAGCCAACCCCCCGTCTTTCGGCGGACGAGGCTCGTGCCTCGCTCGGCCGACGAATAAAAACCCAAATGCTAAATCAATGAAGTACCTACTCCTACTCCTGCTCCCCCTTGCCCTCCTCCTCAACTCCTGCGGTGAAAGCAACGCCCAGACCAGCACCGTCGCCGAAGGCGCACCGAATATGGCCAAGTTTGCCGCCATCGAAAAGCCCCAGCTCACCTTTGGCTTCATCAAGCTTACGGATATGGCCCCGCTAGCGATCGCGAAGGAACTCGGCTACTTCTCCGACGAGGGACTGTACGTCACCATCGAGGCGCAGTCCAACTGGAAGAACATCCTCGACCGCGTCATCGACGGCCAGCTCGACGGAGCCCACATGCTGGCCGGACAGCCCATCGCCGCCGGAGCCGGATTCGGACGGCAAGCGAAGCTGATCACCCCCTTCAGCATGAACCTCAACGGCAATGCCATCACAGTAAGCAACGAGGTGTGGGACAAAATGAAACCCCACGTTGCCATGGACGACAGCGGCAAGCCGGCCCACCCTATCTCCGCTGCCGCCCTCGCCCCCGTGATCGAGGAGTACCGCAACGCCGGCAACCCCTTCAAAATGGGCATGGTCTTTCCCGTCTCCACCCACAACTACGAACTCCGCTACTGGCTGGCCGCGGCCGACATCAACCCCGGCTTCTACACGGCCGATAACATCCAGGGACAGGTCGACGCCGAAGTGCTCCTCTCCGTTACGCCCCCGCCCCAGATGCCCGCAACCCTCGAGGCCGGCACCATCTACGGCTACTGCGTGGGCGAACCATGGAACCAGCAGGCCGTCTTTAAGGGCATTGGCGTACCGGTCGTCACCAACACCGACATCTGGCAGAACAACCCCGAAAAAGTCTTCGCCCTCCGCGCGGATTTCGCTACCAAGTACCCCAATACCACCAAGGCCATAACTAAGGCTCTTATCCGCGCCGGCCGTTGGCTCGACGACCCCACCAATCGCGCCCGGGCCGTCGGCATCCTTTCCCGCCCCGATTACGTCGGCGCCGACTCCGTCGTCCTGGCCAACTCCATGACCGGCACCTTCGAATTCGAAAAAGGCGACAAACGCGCCATGCCCGACTTCAATGTCTTCTACAAGTACCACGCCACCTTCCCCTTCTACTCCGACGGCATCTGGTTCCTTACCCAAATGCGCCGCTGGGGCCAGATCCCCGAAGCCAAACCCGCCGACTGGTACCACGAAACCATCGCCGACATCTACCGCCCCGACCTCTGGCGCCAGGCCGCCCAGGAACTCGTCGCCGAGGGCATCCTCCCCGCCACCGACCTCCCGGACACCGACGGCTACAAGCCCCCCACCTCCGCCTTCATCGACGGCCTCCCCTACGACGGCAAAGACCCCATCGGCTACCTCAACAGCTTCAACCTCGGCAATAAGGACGGTGAATTGTAGGGGTGTTGAGTTGTTGAATTGCGCGCAACCCAACAACCCTACAACCCAACAACTCCCTCCTCAATCCTTCCCCCCCCTTCAATCCCTCACCCCTCCCCCCCTCAATCCCTTCCCCCCCATGGGCCACCCCACCACCACCCCCGTAGCACCCGCCCCCCGGGCCACCTTCGCTACCCTCGCAAAATTTCTGCCCCGCCGGGCCAAACTCGCACAACGGCTACCCGATACCGCCCGCACCCTCGGCATTTCGCTGGCTTCGATGGCGGTGTTCCTGCTCGTGTGGCAACTCAGCGCCAGCTACCTGTACGGCGTGGAGGCCGAAGCGCGCATCGAACGCACGACACAAGAGCAGGGCGGGGACGCAGGAGCGGAGATGGCAGCCTGTATCGCCTCCGGTAACGTGAGCTGTAAACCCAACACCCTGCCCTTCCCCAGCGAAGTCGTTCGGGCAGCGGGGCTTTTGCTGGCCGACCACCGGGCCATCCGGGCGAAGAAAGCGGAGTTCCAAGCCGAAACGGAAGCCGTCAATGCCGCCCGCAGTGCGCAGGGCCTGTCGGCGATCACCTATACCGGCCGTCCCTCCTTTGTTGATCAGATCGGTACCAGCCTGAAGACCGTCGTGGTCGGCTTTCTGATTTCCCTGCTGATCGCGGTTCCGCTCGGAGTCGTCATCGGACTCAACAACAACCTGCGCATCGCCTTCAACTGGATGATCCAGGTCTTCAAGCCCGTCTCACCGGTGGTGTGGCTGCTGCTGGTCTTCATGATCGTCAAGACCCTCACCCTGGGCTCCGACACCGATACGTCTTTCCTCATTTCTTCCATCAGCGTCGGGCTGTGCGCCATGTGGGCCACCCTGGTCAACACCAGCGTCGGCGTATCGTCGGTCAATAAGGACTACATCAACGTCGCCCGCGTCCTTAATCTCGGCATCGGCAAGAAGATATTCAAGGTCATACTGCCCTCCGCCATCCCGATGATCTTCACCGGCATGCGCATCACCGTCAGCGTCGCCTGGATGGTCCTCATCGCCATCGAACTGCTCGCCCAGAGTCCCGGCCTCGGCTCCTTCGTCTGGGAAGAATTCCAGAACGGCGGCTCCGACTCCAACGCCAAAATCCTCGTCGCCATGTTCGTCATCGGCCTCGTCGGCTTCCTCCTCGATCGCCTCATGTTCTACGTCCAGCGCCGCGTCTCCTTCGAAACCGTCGTCGCCTAACCCCCTCACCCCTTCAATCCCTCAATCCCTCAATCCCTCAAACCTTCACCCCCTCACCCCTCCCCCATGACCCCCATCATCCAATTCCGCAACGTCAGCCACTGGTACGGAGAGGGCGCTTCCCGCACCGAGGTACTTTCCAACATCAACCTGACGGTCACCGAAGGTGAGTTTCTGGCCATCGTCGGCTTCACCGGCTCCGGCAAGACGACCCTGGTCAACCTTATGACGGGCCTGCTGCAACCGAGCGAAGGGGAGGTGCTCTATCGCGGCAAGCCCATCACCGGCCCAGCCCCCGAGCGTGGGATCATTTTCCAGAATTATTCCCTGCTGCCCTGGTATACGGTCTACCAAAATGTGGCCCTCTCGGTTAATGAGGTGTACTCCGCCTGGACGAGCGACCAACGCGACGCCCACATCCGGAAATTCGTCGAGATGGTCGGCCTGTCCCACGCCATCGATAAGCATCCCGGTGAGCTGAGTGGTGGCATGCGGCAACGCGTCTCGATCGCCCGCGTCCTGGCCACCGATCCCGATCTGCTGCTCATGGACGAGCCCCTCGGTGCCCTCGATGCCCTCACCCGCGGCAACCTGCAGGATGAGATCCTCCGCATCTGGAGCGCCAACCAACGTACGGCAGTCCTCATCACCAACGACGTGGACGAAGGTATTTACATGGCCGATCGCATCATCCCCCTCGACCCCGGACCCGCCGCCGGCCTCGGACCGGAATTTAGCATTGCCCTAGACCGTCCGCGCGACAAGACGGCCATGAACCACGACCCTCACTTCAAGCGGGTACGCACCGACATCCTCAACTACCTCGTTGCTCTCGGTGAATCGGACCGGCCCCAACGCGACGAATCCCTCGCCCTGCCCGCAATCCAACCCATTAAACCCGGCAGCCGCAGCTTCGTGTCTAAGTGGCGCCGCGCCTAAATTTAACGCCCATGTCTACCCTGCCCCCTACCGCTCCCTTTTCCCTGCGGGACGTCGTCCTGGATTTCCGTGACCTGACCAAAATTTACCCTACCCCGACCGGGGAGTACGTCGTCCTGGAAAACCTGCAATTGCAAATCAAAAAAGAAGAGTTCGTATCCATCATCGGACACTCCGGCTGCGGCAAGACCACCCTGCTTACCATGATCGCAGGACTCAACGACATTTCCCGGGGTGAGATCCTCCTCAATGAGTTTCCCATTGACGGACCCGGTCCCGACCGCGGCGTCATCTTCCAGTCGCCCAGCCTCCTGCCCTGGATGACCGCCCTGGAGAACGTCAGGCTCGGCGTCGAACAAGTGTACCCCCACGGCACCCGGAAGCAGAGAGAAGATATTTGCAAGTATTACCTGGACAAGGTCGGTCTCGGTCAGGCGCTCCACCGCCGGGCGTCGGAGCTTAGCCAGGGCATGCAACAACGGGTGGGTATCGCGCGTGCTTTCGCCCTCAAACCCAAAATCCTATTGCTCGATGAACCCTTCGGCATGCTCGATTCCCTCACAAGGGCCGAGCTTCAGGACGTGCTGCTCGAAGTATGGGAGAAGGAAAAGATTACTGCCATCCAGATTACTCACGACGTCGACGAAGCAATCTTCCTGGCCGATCGGGTGATCATGATGACCTCCGGCCCCCGCGCACAGATTGGGGATATTCTGGAAATTGATTTTGCCCGGCCCCGGCTGCGAAAAGACATCCTGCGGCATCCCGACTACTACGGATACCGGGAACACCTGATCGGATTTTTGGAGCACTAGAGCAGTCCCAGCTCCCGGACCCGGCGATTGAGTTCGCTGCTGTTGCTCACGCCGAGCTTCTTCATCATATTGAAGCGGTGGGTTTCGACGGTACGGCGGCTCAGCTCCAACTGGTCAGCAATTTCTTGGTTAGTGGCACCCTGTAAAATGATGGGAAGAATCTGTCGCTCGCGGCGGGTCAGCACCACGTCTTCCTGAGCGGTAGCCACGGGCGTATTCCGTGATCCCTCCGGTTTCGTCAGTTGTCGAATCAGGATATTGGAGAGGTCGCCGCTGAAGTACCGGTCTCCCCCGACGATGGTGTGTACCGCCCGGAGAAATTCTTCCCGGCTGGCATCTTTGAGCAGGTACCCGAAGGCACCGGCATCGATCGACTGAAGTACGTATTCCTCGCTGTCGTGCATGGAAAGCATGAGGCAGGGGGTAGGATCTCCGTCCCGACGAAGCTTACGAACGGCATCGATCCCGTTTAGCTTGGGCATCCGGATGTCAACGATGGCTAGATCGGGCTTCACGTCCCGTATCAACTGTAGCATCTCCTCGCCGTCGTTTGCCTCACCGACAACTTCGAGGTCGGCATCGTCTTCGAGCAGCCGCCGAATACCATCGCGCACCAGCGCATGATCGTCGGCGAGGAGAATTTTAGTTGGCATAATCGGTACGGGGTCTTTAGCAGGCGACAAAATACAGGATTACCCGTTTAGCCGCTGCCGAGGGGTACGTTGATGGTGATCCGCGTACCCGTTTCGGGAGAACTGCGAATAAACAACCTCCCCCGGAGTTGGGCGATACGGTCCTCCATTGAGGCAAGTCCCAGACCGGAACCGTCGGTGCGCGACTTCACGGTTTCCGGATCGAAGCCCCGCCCATCGTCGTCTACGGTAATGCTCACCAACTCCTCACCGGCCGACAGGGTCACGAGGATGTAGTTGGCACCGGCGTACTTGATGGCGTTGTTGACGGCCTCCTGGGTGATGCGGTATAAATTGAGTTCGGCGGCGGGGGACAGCTTGGCACTAAAGTTGTCGTTTTCAAATACGACCCGTTCACCGGTAAGCCGGCTGAGCTCGCGGGCCATTCGTTCGAGGGTAGCGGCCAGTCCGTAGTCACTGAGCTCGGGCGGGCGCAGGTTAAAGGTGGCCATTCTGACGCCCCGAATGATCTCGCCGGCAAGTTCCTTGAGGCGATCCAGATCGGCGCGACTTCGCTCGGGGTCGTCCAGTTTCATACTCTCCAGACTGAACTTGAGGGCGGTCAGGTTTTGTCCGACTCCGTCGTGCAGGTCACGGGCTACCCGCAAGCGCTCCTTTTCCTGGGCCTCCGTCGTCTGCTGGGCGCGCTGCAGCACCCGCTCCTTTTCCTTGGTAATCTGTTGTTCGGTGAGGGTGCTGAGCGCATCCCGGGCCATACGGTTCTCGGTGACGTCCGTTGCTAATACGAATAGGTCGACCTCCGCTCCAGCTCGGCGCGCCGGCAGAATGCTCATCTCTAGGTAGCGTACCGCGCCGGCCCGATCCGTCAACTGCCATTCCCCACGCCAGGGAGTGACCGTGACGTTACGGAGCAATTCGGCCATCCGGATCTGCCGCCCTTCGTTGCGGTTGAGTACCTGCGCGAAGGGCCGGTTTGCCACCGAGGCTTCGGGGTCGAGGAGGTCGCGGAATTTTTTACTGAGGTGAATGATCGTCCCGTCCGCGCGCAATGACGCAAAGAGAGCCGCTTCGTCGATGGCGCTATTAAGGGCGTAAAGTTGGCGTAGCGTGGCATTTTTTTCGGTGACCGCATCCTCCGCCGCCGCACGGGCCGACTCCTGTGCCCCTCGTTCGGAGTCGATGCGCTCAAACTGTCGGCGCACAAAGTGACCGATCGGGCGAAAAATAAAGATCAGTTCGAGCAGCAAAATCCCCAGGGTGAATACGGTTAGCCACCGGTTTACCTGTTGCAAGCGATTGACCTTGCGCGTTGCCGCAACCGATAGGTGGCCCACAATGGCATCCATGCTGACCAGGAAATCTTCGGAAAGTCCGTTCACTGTATCGACACGATCTCGCGTATTCGAACTAGCTACCTGCGAGAGTACCGCAACGAGGGTATCGAGCGTACGCAGGCTATCCAAAACGGGTTGTCCGGCCAGTTCCGTTTTGAGCCACTCGTGCCGGTCCTGCCAGGCGGCTATTTCGGTGGCTACGGCAGGTTGTTCGAGCGCCACCATCTTAGCGATACGCTGACTGAGCATCCGCTGCCGTCCGGCCACGTTGATGATCTCGGCGTCCTTCTTTTGATCGATGAGGAATCCGTCGACCAGCAACAACTCCCCCACTAGCGACAGGGCAATGAGCGAGAGGGCCAACAGGTAGGCGCGGCGGAGTCGGGAGAAGATGCGGTTCTCTCCCATTGCCTACGATATTTCCATCGCCTCACCCACCATGGCACGGACGGCCGGGGGCAGGTCGGAGGCAAGGGCAGCTTCCTTACCCCGCTCCGACATTTTCCGCAGGGTCTTGTGCAGGATGTCCACCACCTTTTCGCGGGGATGCTCCGCGGCAAACTCCGCCGCGTAATACTTCAGGAACACGATGCAGATCACATCTTCCAGGGTCTGGGTATCCTCATCCCGTTTGAGGCGTTTTTTCTGCAGGAGGAACGCGACGCGGTCGAGTACTTCGTCCGTATATCCGACCGCCGAAAGGAGCTCCCTGGCCCGTTCCGCGTGAAATTTCTTCAGGTCTTCCCGCCACCGCAGGTAGCCCGTCCGGTCCATGGGGTAATCTTCCCGCGGGCTTCGCCAGCGTTCGAGGTGTTGGGCGCGGGCGGCGAGGCGCAGGGGCAAGGGGGCATCGGGAGAAAAGCGGTCCAATTCCTCCGTCATCCGGCGGGCATAGAGGAGTTCGTAGGGCACCTCGTCCCCGCCGGTCGCAACGTGACGGGGGTCGGCCGCATTGGCGGCATCGAGGGTGGCGAAAGCGGCGGCAAGTTGTTTTTGTTGATCCGGTGCAGGCATGCGGGAAAGGTACGGGCTAATCGATAAAACCGACGTACACGTCCCCCCCTTCAATTCGCACGGGAAAGACGGCTACGGGGGGGCAGTCGCCGTTGAGGTTCTCCCCGGTTTCGAGGCTAAAGGTCCGTTTGTGCAGGGGACAGGCCACCTTAGGCACGCCATCCTGCTCGCCGATGAGGCCGCGCCCCAGTACGTTTTCCAGTTTATGGGGACACAGGTTCTGGCAGGCGTACCACCGCTGGGTGCGGTTGAAGTAAAAAACGGCGATCTGACGCTGACCGTACTTGATGGTCGCGCCGGCCCCCACGGGAAACTGATCGGTGCGCCCGGCGCGGAACCAGGTAGTCACTTGATTGGGAAGGATGGTTTGGTAAGCGGTCATAGGTTCAGGATTTGGAGTTACCAGGGTTTGGGCATTTTTTGCTCCCGTAGGGCTACGAATTCGAGTTCTTCCGCTTCGTCCGTGTTGACAAAGGGGCGGAAGCGGGCCCTCAGGGCGGGATCGTTCACGGCTTCCTTCCACTCGCAGCGGTAGCCGTTCACGAGGCCCTGCATTTCGGTTTCCAGCTCCTCATTGATGCCCAGGACGTCATCGACCACTACACTCCGCAGATAGGCGATGCCGCCCTCGAGTCCCTCCAGCCACTTGGCGGTGCGGACCAGCGGGCCGGCGGTGCGCAGGTAAAACATCAGGAAGCGATCAAGGTAGCGTACGGCCGTTTGGCGATCCACCGGTCCGGCCAGTAGTTCCGCATGCTTCGGGCGGGCGCCTCCGTTGCCGCAGACGTACACGTTGTACCCTTCCTCGACGGCGATCAGGCCGAAGTCTTTCCCCCGTGCCTCGGCGCACTCCCGGATGCAGCCGCTTACCCCGCCCTTCAGTTTGTGGGGGGAGCGAAGTCCCTTGTACCGTTCTTCGATCTCGATGGCGAAGGTGACCGACTCATCCATCCCGTAACGGCACCAGGTACTGCCTACGCAGCTCTTGACGGTCCGCAACGATTTACCGTAGGCATGACCGCTTTCGAAGCCGGCCGCGATGAGTTCTTCCCAGATCGGGGGCAACTGGTCCAGGCGGGCACCGAAGAGGTCAATGCGTTGTCCGCCGGTGATCTTGGTGTACAGCCCGTACTTTTTGGCGACGGCCCCAATGGCAATCAGCTTGTCGGGCGTGATCTCGCCGGCGGGCACGCGGGGTACGACGGAGTAGGTACCGTTGCGCTGAATGTTAGCGAGGAAGCGATCGTTCGTATCCTGAATGGCGGCCTGGGGGTTTGCCGTTTCGGCGTAAACGGTGGCGAAGATGCCGGCCAGCGCCGGTTTGCACGTTTCGCATCCGTGGCCGTGGCCCAGTTCATCTAGCGCTTCGTCGTAAGTGCGCAGTTGCTTCAGCACGATCAGGTCGCGGAGTTCCTGGCGGGTGTAGGCGAAGTGTTCGCAGAGGGTGTTGCGGACCACCCTACCCTGCGACTTTAAGTAGTTCTCTACCAGGTCGGAGAGAATCGGCTTACAGCCCCCACACCCGGTTCCGGCTTTGGTGCAAGCAACCAGGTCCTTTACCGAATGAGCTTGCTCTGCTGAGAGGTGACCGCAGAGGGTACCCTTCGTGACGTTCTCGCAGGAACAAATAACCGCAGCGTCCGGAAGGTCCATGATCCCTGCACCTGCGTCCCCGCCCGAACCCCGCGTGCCGAGAATCAGGTCCTCCGGCTGGGGCGGCAGCGCCATGGCGTTTTTGTAGATCTGGTGGAGCATGTTGTAGTCCGCCGCGTCGCCGACGAGGATACCGCCCAGCAAACGACTTCCGTCGGGAGAAACATTGATGCGCTTGTAGATTCCGGCGGCTTCGTCGTGGTAGACAATGGAGCGGGCCGTACCCGGTTCCGGGAAGCACTCGCCGAAACTGGCCACGTCGGTACCGATCAGTTTGAGCTTCGTGGAGAGGTCGATTGACTCCGGCATGCACCCTCCGTCGGCGTCGGCCATAATGGTACTGAGCGACACCCGCGCCATATCGTAGCCGGGGGCCACCAGGCCGTAGATCATCTCGCGGTAGAGGGCCGCTTCCCCGATCACGAAGACATCCGGTGCGCTCGTGCGCATGTATTCATCGGCCAGAATACCGCCCCGGGGACCGACTTCAATTCCGGCCTTTCTGGCCAGCTCATCCCGCGGCCGAATGCCCGCCGAAATAATGAGTAGGTCGGCCTCCAGTTGGCTTCCGTCGCTAAAATCGAGGTGAGTGATGCAGCCGTTGCCCCCGACGGCCGAGGTAGATTTGGATAGGTGAACGCCCAATCCGAGCCCCTCCAGTGTCGACGTAAGGGTGGCGGCCCCGCCCTCGTCCAGTTGTCGGGGCATAAGCCGCGGGGCGAACTCTACTACATCTGTCGGCAGTCCCATGTCGAGGGTGGCCTTCGCCGCTTCGAGTCCGAGCAGACCGCCACCCATGACCACCGAGCGGGCTCCGGGCAACTCCCGAAGTTTGGCGGCATAGTCGAGAATGGCGTCGAGGTCTTCGATGGTGCGGTATACGAACACCCCCGATTTTTCCTTTCCCGGAATCGGCGGGACGAATGGTACGGAGCCGGTGGCGAGCACCAGGTAATCGTAGTGCATCTCGTAGCCCAGGTGGGTACCGAGTTGGCGGTTTGCCGTGTCGAGCTCGGTGACCAGTTCGCCGGTGCGGAGCTCGATCTGGTTTTCGGCGTACCACTCCCGGGTGGCGAGGGAAAGCTTGTCGGCGTCGCGGTCGGTGAAGTAGGCGCTCAGGTGGACGCGGTCGTAAGCCGGTCGCTGCTCCTCCCCGAATACGGTGAGTTGAAACGCATGACGACGCGGGTGGCGGGCGAATAGGTCGCAGAACTTGTGTCCTACCATTCCATTGCCGATGACGACGATCTGTTGCATGTGGGCGCGGCTTAGGGTTACGTAATTAACTACGTAGGCAAAAATACGTACTATTTACGTATATACGCAAGCTTTTGGGCAGAAATATCGACACCGTCCAACGGCTTAAGCCGTCGGACGGTGTCAGAAACCCGCAGAATTCCGTAGTACGTAAATACGTAGGCCACCCTTTTCACGCGATCACCCCAGCAACTCCTGCACCCGCCGCCGCTCCTCCGGGGTGTTGGCGTTGGTGAGGGGCTCAAGGTCCTCGAGGTCAACGATGGCGGTATTGCTGTTGATGAGCAACTTGCGCGGACAGGAATACCCCAAAGCCAGAAACTGCAGCAAACGCGGATACGCCCGCGGCTCGTAAATGGCCACCAGCGGCTCGGGCCACTCCCGACCGGGACCACGAACGGCGGTGGCCACGTGATCCGGCCGACGGGCGGAAATCAATTGACGTAAAGTCGGTGCTTCGAGCAGGGGCAGGTCGCAGGCGAGAACCAGCCAGGCCGCATCCGGATCAATGAGGAAGGCGGAGCAGATGGCACCGGCCGGGCCGAGCCCCAGAAAACGGTCGGTAACTACCGGTATGGGGAAACGATCGCCGTCCTCCGCCTCACGAACCGAGACGCTGGCCGCAACACCCAGATCGGCGCAGACCTTCGCCAGTCGCTCGACTTCCGTATTCCCGTCGCGGTACACGAGTTTGCTTTTGTCCTCTCCCATTCGTTCACTCCGCCCCCCGGCAAGGATCAATGCCCGCAAGCGGGGCACGGCGGCACGCAATTCGTCGGCAATGAGCGGAAGCAGCTCCCCCACCCGCTCCAGCGGGTACACCGGCGCCGCGGGCAGCCATTCGGGCAGTTCGCCACTCACGTGCACGACCGCGAACACATCGCTCAGTTGGTCCCTTCTTCGCTCCAGCGTTCCCGCCTTATTTTCGTCTACGAAGACGATCTGCCGGGCGGCCGGATAGTGGTTGCCGTTGACAAGTGCAAGATCGTACGCCTGACCCAGCAGCCGGTCGTCGAAGTCGTTCCAGGATGCGTCCGGAGCGGTAAAGTGCTTGCGGTCATAGCGCACGGATGTCGGCACGTCGGGTTCGTGGTGCTCGCCGGTGACCAGCAGACAGCGGAAGTCGCGCGAGAGCGAATCGGCCCACGCCCGCATCAATTTTTCCATGCGTTCGCAAGTAGAACCGACGAGGGCAAATTCGGTACGGGCGTAATTTCCCAGGGCGGGGCGGGCGATTTTCGGGTGCTTCTGGTGCATGGCGGCCGGAGTTAGAGGAGGCGGAGGGGTAAGTATGGAAAACTTTCGCCGGCGGGAAAGTTGGATCGGTCGGCGGAAAGCACGGCAAATCCGTCGGTACGGAGCAGACTTACGAGGTCTCCACTGCCACTGCCGACCACCGGTCGGGCGCTCAGCACTTCGGTAGAAGCATCGACCGTTACGGATAAAAACAGCGTAAGGGCGGGCAAAAAGCTTACCTCCTCGGCCAGGCCAACGGCATATTTGTCATCCGCTACTCCCAGTTGTCGCCGCAACCACGGTCCGACGTACGCCACCGCACCTACTAGGCTCGACACCGGATTTCCGGGCAGGGCAAACACCATAGCGTCCGCATTGCGGCCTACCCACAGGGGTTTTCCCGGTCGCTGGGCCACGCGGTGGAAGAGTCGTTCGATGCCGGCCGCGGCCAGCCAGTCGGGCACGTGATCCAGCTTGCCCTTCGATACGCCACCGCTGAGGAGGAGCAGGTCGTGGCGATCGATCAGGTTGCGGAGTTTTTCCTGTCCCCGGTCGGCGGCATCGGGCAGGTGGTCCAGGGTGGGCTCGATGCCGACGGACCGGAAAAGTCCCGCCAGCTGGTGCACGTTGGAACTGCGGATCTGGTGATCGAGGGGCGTGCGGTCTACCGGTACCACCTCGTCTCCGGTAGAGGCGATCGCGACGCGGGGCAGGCGACCCACTTTTACCTGTGCCACGCCGTAGGTGGCAAGTATCGCCAGTTCCGCCGGCCCGATCTTTCGCCCCGCTTCCATCATCAGGTCACCAGCCACGGCATCCTTGGCCCTCCGGTGAATGCTATTGCCGTCCGTAACCCCCTCCGGCAACCGGAAGTCCTGTCCGTCTTTTTCGAGGTCCTCGTAGCGGATCACCGTGGTGGTGCCGGGTGGCAGGGGCGCGCCCGTCATGACTTCCACGCACTGCGTTTTATCGCGCAGGACTTGGGGGGCGGTACCCGCGGGAGCAAGGTGGGAAACCGAAAAGCGACGCTGACCGGCGGCATACGCGGTGTAATCCACGGCAATGCCGTCCATGGCCACGCGGTCGAAAGGGGGCTGGTCGCGGTCGGCGTGCACTTCCTGGCGTAGGACGCGGCCGGTCGCCCGGTCGAGGGGGACGGTTTCGGTGCCCCAGTCGAAGGATTGCTGCAGGACAAGGTCGAGGGCGGCGCTGTAGTGGATCATGGGGGTAAGGTAGGCTACTCGGCGTGCAAGGTATCCACTTTGGTTACGCGGCGTGCAACGCCTCGACCTCAGAGGTAGCGGCTGACGATTTCCGCTGCACGCTCCTGCACTTCCGTGTCCCTCACCAGTCCGGGTGCGTGCCAGGGCTTCACGCGAGCGTCGATCACGACCGGACCCCGGCAGCCCCAGTGCTTGTGCTCGGTGAAGGCGTCGATGCCGTGTACGTCGTGACTCGGGTTGCTGCGGGTGAAGGTGGCCCAGACGAAATTGGAGAAGTCGGCGGCGAGGAAGTCGCTGTCGTCGCAGAGGATGAGGAGGGGGTGGGTGAGGGAGTGAAGGAGTGAAGGGGTGGAGGAGTGAAGGAATGAAGGGGTGGATTCCAGCCGTTTGACATCTTCGTAGCTATTCTTGTCATTGAAGGGGGGCGCTTCGATGGCCAGGATGCCCGGGGCGACCATGCGGGGGTTGCCGAAGCCTGCGGGTAGCTGCAGCTGATCGGGGATTTCGGTGGCCAGCTCCCGTCGTTTTTCGCCGCGACAGGCCCAGATGAGTTTGGAGCCCGCGTTCCAGCCGGAGCCGGAGTAGTCCAGGGTATCGATGGTGGTGCGGGTCTGGAAGTGGAGGTCGCGGGTGGGGTCGAAGCGTTCGAGTAGGTGCTGAAAGAAGGCCGGTTGGTCGTTGGCGTCGAGATCGGGGTTGTCCTCTTCGGCGACGATGAGGCAGTACTTGGCGAGGCTCGTCTGTCCCGAGCCCAGAATGCGGTTGGCCTGGGTGATAATTTCTTCCGGCACCCGCTCGCGGAAGGGCATGTAGCGTTCCGATCCGATGGCCAGGAGGAGGGGGTGAACGCCCGCTTCGTCGACCGCATTGATCTGGCGGATGCCGGGAAATTCACCCGGAGTGAGCTCCTTGACGATCTTGTGGATGAGGTAGCCAAAGTTGGAATCCTCCGCCGGCGGGCGCCCCACGACCGTGAAGTGCCACAGCGGGTCCCTGCGGTGCCAGACGGCCTCTACGTCCATGACCGGAAAGTCGTGCTGTAGGGAATAGTAGCCCAGGTGATCGCCGAAGGGCCCTTCCGGTTTTTTCTCTCCCTTGCGAATGGTGCCGGTGATCACGAAGTCGGCGTCGGCGGAGAGCAGGTGATCGCCGTCCCAGGCATATCCGAAGCGGCGGCCGGCCAGCATTCCGGCGAAGGTCATTTCGCTCAGTCCCTCGGGCAGCGGCATGATGGCGCAGAAGGCGTGGCTCGGCGGTCCGCCCACGAAAATCGAGCAGCGGAAGGGCTCGTCCGACTTCAGGTACTCGGTGTGGTGCACGCCGATGCCGCGGTGCAACTGGTAGTGGAGACCAATTTCTTCGTTCGGCCGGTAGTCGTTGCCGGTGAGCTGGATGCGGTACATGCCGATGTTGCTCTGCATCACTTTTTTGCTGCCGGGTGGCAGCGTACACACCTGGGGCAGGGTCACGAAAGCACCGCCGTCCATGGGCCACGATTTGATGAGCGGCAGCTGGTCGATCGTCGTTTTAGCGTACTGGACGGCGGGGCGCAGGTGCCGGCGCGGGAAGGCGGAGAGCGCAGTAAATGGGCTTCCAACGTAGCGCAGCGGGTTCTTTGCGAAGTTGGCGGGGTCGGCCTTGAGCTCTACGACCTTTTTGACCCGCGGCAGGGTATCGCGGAAGAGGAAATCGGTGCGCTCCCGGGTGCCGTAGAGGTTGGAGAGGGCCTGAAAGGGACTGCCCTTCACGCGCTCGTAGAGGACGGCCGGGCCGCCGGCAGCGAATACCTGGCGGTGGATCTCGGCCATTTCCAGGTCGGGGTCGACGGTTTCGGTGATGCGGATCAACTGACCCGTGCGTTCGAGGTCGGCGGCGGCGGCGCGGAGGGAGGCGTACATGCCTGCAACAATGAGGGGGGAGCGGATTTGGTTGCGAGGGGGAGGATGCTTCCCGAAGACCCGGCCTAAAAAAGCCAACCCCCGGCCTAACGGGCCGGGGGCATTTGGGATCTGAGAGACACTTTAAAAAAACACTAATCCAATCTAAAAATTCTATAGGCTGATCATAAATCTACCGCACTTACACCAAATTGGAGCACTTTGGATTTACCCGCACGGAAAAAATCCGGCACTTTTGGCGCGTCGCACACTGGGCGCGGAACCGTTTAAAGTCCGTTACCTACCTTTTCGGCGCCAACGGACACCGCTTACAGTACTTTCCCTTCTTCAGGTATTTTTCGCAGCATTTCTTCTTTTTCCCTTTTTTCTCCTTCTTTTTCTTTCCCATGCTTCCCATAACCCGCCAGCGCATCAACCTGTGGTCATCACCGCGTAATATTAGTACGGCAATTATGTACGCCTTTGCCCAGCGGTCGGACACCCACGTCGTCGATGAGCCCCTCTACGCCCACTACCTGCTCCACCAGCCTACCGAAGCCAGTCATCCGGGCCGAGAAACCGTGCTGGCCAATCAATCGGGAGACGGCCGGGAAGTGGTGCGACAGATGCTACACGAGGACTACGGAAAGCCGACGGTCGTATTCAAGCAGATGACCCACCACCTGGTCGACCTTCCCCTGGATTTTCTGGACGAGATGACCAATGTCCTGCTGATCCGTGATCCCCGTGAGATCCTGGCCTCCTTTTCCCAGGTCATCGAACGGGTTACCGCGGAGGACATCGGCTTACCCCAGCAGGCCCGGCTTTTTGCCCATTTGCACGGCACCCGCGGCCCCGCCACCGTGGTTGACAGCCGCCGTTTGCTGGAAAATCCGGCGGGCGTTCTCGAAAAACTTTGTCACCGTCTCGCACTTCCCTACGACCCGGCCATGCTCAGTTGGCCCCCGGGCCCCAAACCCTACGACGGCAGCTGGGCCGAGCACTGGTACGCCGGCGTTCACGGGAGTACGGGCTTCCGGGCATACCGGCCCAAACCCATCCGACTTTCCCCGGCGCTGAACGATATTGCGGAGCAGTGTCGACCCATTTACACAGAACTGCTTGCCCACGCACTTTAGGAAATTAGCTATGCTACAAGGATTTAACCCCGCCAACAAGGACATCCAGGTTTACATCGACGGCGAACTGCTGCACCGCGACGAGGCGAAAATCAGTGTCTTCGACAGCAGCGTACAGGGCGGTGATGCCGTCTGGGAAGGACTGCGGGTGTACGACGGCCGGGTGTTCTCGCTGAATGCTCACCTAGACCGACTCTTTGACTCCGCCCACGCGCTGTGGTTTCAGGGTGTACCGCCCCGGGAAACCGTCGTGGAAGCTATTCGTCAGACGCTCGAAGCCAACGACATGCACGACGACGTTCACATCCGGCTCACCCTTACCCGCGGCCGTAAGATCACCTCCGGCATGGATCCCCGTCTCAACCAGGCGGGCTGCACGCTGATCGTACTGGCCGAGCACAAGCCCCCGGTATATCCCGAATCGATCACCCTGGCGACCAGCTCCGTACGGCGCAACAGTCCGATGAGCGTCGACTCCAAGATCCACCACAACAACCTGATCAACAACATTATGGCCAAGATCGAAGCCAACCAGGCGGGGGCGGATGCCGGATTGATGCTCGATAAGGACGGTTTCGTGTCGGAAGCCAATGGCGTCAACGTTTTCCTCATCCGTCGCGGAAAAGTACGGACCCCCTGGGCGGATTACTGTCTGCCGGGCATCACCCGCGCTACGGTGATTCGGCTGTGCAACGCCCACGGCATTCCCTGCGAGGAAGCCCGCCTCTCCCCCAGCGAATTTTACGTGGCCGACGAGGTCTTCACCACCGGCACCATGGGCGAGCTGACGAGAGTACGGGCCATCGACGGGCGGGAAATCGTGAATAAGTACGGGGGGTCGGTACTGGAGCAGGTGCAGGAGATGTTTCGGGAGCTGACGCGGTCGGCGGGGACGCGGTTGGTGTGATGGGGTAGGACGAGCGGCCTTTGGTCCGAGACTTTTTTTAAACGCAGATTTAGGCAGATTTTTTTCGCGGATTTTCGCAGATTCAGGCAAAGCATAAGGTAGAGCGGCCTTTGATCCGAGACACTTCACCACGGATGGCCACTGATTTTCACGGATTTTTGTCCTCCGCCGAATGCTTCGGCTGGCGCCATAAAGCGGTAGCTGAAGTTCGTCGGCCGATTAGGGCTGTTTGGGAGACAGGTCGTGCGGTGGCTGGTCCGGTACATTGACCGCGGATCACGTAAAAGTCGCAGATTACGTCGCGGGTTCGAATCCAGCGGCTTCCGATTCGAGTCATAGAGCACAGTTGCCTACTGCATTGAGTAAATGCTTAGTAGTCTGCGGAACTTCGTATACTTGGTAGCTCAAGTCGAATCCGCACCATGCACCGAAACCCCCGGAAATCGAACTCCCTTTTGCCCTGGTTAGCCGTAGCGGTGTCGCTGCTTTGGATGACCGGCTGCGGTAGGGGTACCGAGGAGGACTGGATCGCCGCGGTTCCGGATCAGCCGGATTTTACTTATGACGTCAAGCCTATTTTGTCCGATCGCTGCTTTACCTGCCACGGTCCGGATCCGACAAAGCAGAAGGCCGGACTCGCCCTGCATACCGCGGAGGGTGCTTTCGCGGAGCTGTCCGATAGTCCCGGACGTTTTGCCATCGTACCCGGAGATCCCGCGGCAAGTGAAGTGTACCGGCGCATCACCAGCGAGCGGGCAGATATGGTCATGCCCCCACCAGAGAGCCACCTGACTACGGACGCTTACGAGCGCGAAGTGATTCGGCGGTGGATCGAGCAGGGGGCGACCTACCAGCCCCACTGGGCGTTTACGGCACCGCAGCCGGTTGCCGTGCCGGAGGTGGACGATGCAAATAATTGGGCCCGGAGTCCGATCGATAAATTTGTACTCGCGACCCTGAAGAGAAAGGGGATGGAGCCCAGTCCTGAAGCGGATAAATCCACCCTCCTGCGTCGGGTGACCTTTGACCTCACCGGCCTGCCGCCGACCCCGGAGGAGATCGAAGCCTTTCTGGCGGACAATTCCCCGGACGCCTACGATAAAGTGGTCGACCGGCTGCTCGCTTCCCCCCACTACGGCGAGCGGATGGCCTCCATCTGGTTGGATCTGAGCCGCTACGCCGACAGTCACGGGTACCAGGACGACCGTCCGCGCACCATGTGGCCCTGGCGCGACTGGGTCGTAAGTGCCTACAACCAAAACCTGAATTACCGCGACTTCGTCACCTGGCAACTGGCCGGCGACCTGCTGCCCGACGCGACCTACGCCCAACGGCTAGCTACCGGCTTCAACCGCAACCACCCCATCACCCAGGAGGGCGGGATCATCCCGGAAGAGTACCTGGCCGAATACGCCAGCGACCGTACCCACGTCTTCGGCACCGCTTTCCTCGGCCTTACTGTGGAGTGCGCCAAGTGCCATACCCATAAGTACGATCCGATCCTCCACACCGACTACTACCAGCTCACCGCCTTCTTCAACAACATCAACGAGCGGGGTGCGGCCAACGGCTACTACGACGAAGCCCCCGTACCGAATATGCCGATCGAGGATCCCGCACTAGTGGAGCGGATGGACGGGGTAAAGCAGTACATCGCACGGTTGGAAAGCACCCAGCGGGAACTGGAGCAGTCCCGCGGTGTGCCGACCGTACATGCACCGGAGGAGTCAGCGGCGGAACTCCTGGACCGGGGGCTGATCGCCCACTACCGCCTCGATGACAACCGGGGAAAACGCACCCTTGCTACGGTGCCGGAAGATGGGATCGGCTGGATGAACTACAACCTGCCACCAACTTTTGCGGACGTCAAGGTAACTGAGGGGAAGAGCGGCGATGCCCTGGCGTTTGACGGAGAAAACTACGTCTCCCTCGGCCTGGTCGGCGATTTCGAGCACCACCAGCCCTTCTCCGCGACCGTCTGGATCAAGCACAACGGGCGGGGTGATTCGCGCGCGATCTTCGGCAAGCGCATGGACGAACTGCGGCATAATGGCTACGACCTGGTACTCACCGGAAACAACAAACTGGCCTTCCGCCTGGCGGGTTACTGGTGGCAACCGGACCAGTATCCTGAGGGCCTCGAAGCCGTGGAGGTGCAGAGTGTAGCTTCCGTCCCCGCCGGTTCCTGGCAGCAGGTGTCGGTCACTTACGACGGCTCCGGGCGGGCGGACGGCATTCAGCTATACCTGGGCGGACGAGCGCAGGAGCAACGAACCTTGGTCGATAACCTGCGGGGCAACACCATCCTGAACGGCAACCACTTTTCTCTGGGCAACTGGAACCAACGCGGAAAAATAAAGGGAGCGCTGGGCGGCTTTGCCGGCGGCGCGATCGACGAACTGCGGCTGTACGACCGTGAGCTTAGTCCGGTGGAAATAGCACTACTGGCCCGGACGACCACTCCCGAAGACTACCCGGAAGGCCCGCTTTCCCTGGATCGGTTTGCACCCGCGTCCGCGCATAAACATAAGCTGCTGCACTATTCGGACGTGTACCGCCGCAATGTGGAGCTGCTGGATAGCCTACGGGCGGTGGATCAAAGCCTGCCCTCCGTCATGGTGATGGAAGAACGCGACACGGTGGCCCCGACCTACCTGCGACTGCGGGGGGAATACGACAAGCTTGGAGAGCGGGTCGAGCGCAAAGCACCGAGTGCCCTGCCTCCCCTACCGGACGACGCGCCGAAGAACCGCCTCGGACTGGCGCAGTGGCTGTTCTCCGAAGAGCACCCCCTCACCGCACGGGTTGCCGTGAACCGATTGTGGCAGCAAATTTTCGGCCGCGGACTCGTCAAAACCGCCGACGACTTCGGCAACCAGGGGGAGCTGCCCACTCACCCGGAACTGCTGGACTATTTGGCCCTCGAATACCGCGACGGGGGGTGGGATACAAAAGCGATGCTGCGAACGATGGTGCTCTCCAGCACCTACCGGCAGAGCGGACACCTACGTCCCGGCGACCGCGAACGGGACACCGAAAACAAGTGGCTGGCGCGCGGACCGGCCGGCAAACTCACCGCCGAAATGCTGCGTGACCAGGCGCTTGCCGCCAGCGGACTACTCAACGACGAGATCGGCGGAAAGTGGGTAAAGCCGTACCAACCCAAGGGGCTCTGGAACGAAATGGCCTCCGAGATTGGGGAGCCCGTCTACCGTCCGAGCCGGGGATCCGACCTGTTTCGTCGCAGCCTCTACACCTACTTCAAACGCACCATCCCGCCCCCGGATATGCTCACGATGGACGCCGCCGAGCGGACCGTCTGTACGGTGAAACGACAGGAAACGAGCACACCGCTGCAGGCCCTAGTGATCCTGAATTCGAAGCTGTACCAGGAAGCCTCGCAGCACCTGGCGCAGAAGCTCCTGACCGAAGAAGCCGACGATAACGCACTAATTGAGCGCGCCTTTCAACGCATTGTCTCGCGCCCGCCCCGGGCGGAGGAGCAGGCCATCCTGAACGAAATGCTGGAGGAGAACATATCTTATTTTTCTTCCGATTCGAACGACGCCGACGAGCTGGTCGCCGCGAGCCTGGTCGTAAGTGCCATCTTTAACCTCGACGAAGCCCAGCGAAAGTGAGCCGCGCCCAAATCATCGAACCATGCTACTAGATCCTACCGATGAGGCCAGATTACGGATGAACCGCCGCCACTTTTTCGGCCGGGCCAGCCTGGGTTTGGGGTCACTGGCTATGGGTACCCTGCTGGGCTGTAGCAAGGAAAAAACCGCCCTCCTTCAGTCTGCGGATCCGACCTCCCGCCTCCACCTGCCGCGCATTGCAAAGCGGGTGATTTATCTCTTTCAGTCGGGCGGGCCGAGTCAGTACGAGCTCTTCGACCACAAACCACTGCTGCGCGAACGGCAGGGCGAGGAGCTGCCCGAAAGCGTCCGCGGCGACCAGCGGCTCACCGGTATGACCTCCGGCCAGGGCAGCAAACCGATGGCCGGCTCGCTCTTCGACTTCCAGCAGCACGGCGAAAGTCGGGCCTGGGTGAGCGAACTGATGCCCCATACGGCAGCCATCGCCGATGACCTCTGCTTCATCAAAACGATGCATACGGAGGCCATCAACCACGACCCGGCCATCACCTTCTTTCAGACCGGCAGTCAGCAGGCGGGACGACCGAGCATCGGCTCGTGGATGAGTTACGGACTGGGCAGCGACAACGAGAACATGCCCGCCTTCACGGTACTGCTGAGCCGGGGCGCCCAGCGGCCCCAACCCATTTACTCGCGGCTGTGGGGCAACGGCTTCCTGCCCTCCCTGCACCAGGGCGTGCAGTTCCGTAGCGGCAAGGATCCCGTCCTCTACCTTCGCGACCCCCAGGGCGTAGACCGCAACACCCGCCGCCGCTTCCTCGACGGACTCGCCAAACTGAACGAGCTACGCCTCGAGGACTTCGGTGACCCCGAGATCGACAGCCGCATCAGCCAGTACGAAATGGCCTACCGGATGCAAACCTCCGTCCCCGAGGTGATGGACCTCTCCGACGAGCCCGACGAAGTATTCGAGCTGTACGGCGAGGACGCCCGCAAGCCCGGCACCTACGCCGCCAACTGCCTCCTGGCCCGCCGCATGGCCGAACGGGACGTGAAATTCATCCAGCTCTATCACCTCGGTTGGGACCAGCACAGCGACCTGCCCCGCGAGCTCGCCAGTCAGGCCCGCGACACCGACCAAGCCTCCGCCGCCCTCGTGACCGACCTCAAACGCCGCGGCCTCCTGGAGGACACCCTCGTGATCTGGGGCGGTGAATTCGGCCGCACCAACTTCAGTCAGGGCAGCCTCACCGCCACCAACTACGGCCGCGACCACCACCCCCGCTGCTTCACCATCTGGATGGCCGGTGCCGGCGTCAAACCCGGCATCAGCTACGGCCAGACCGACGAACTGGGCTACAACATCGTAGAAAACCCCGTCCACGTCCATGACTTCCAGGCCACCCTCCTCCACCTCACCGGCGTCGACCACGAGCGCCTCACCTTCAAGCACCAGGGCCGGCGGTACCGGCTTACGGATGTGCACGGGGAGGTGGTGAAGGATGTGCTGGTGTGAGGGAGAGGCTTCTACTGCGCTAGTCGGCCGACGAACTTCAGCTATCGCTTGTGCCGATAGCCGAAGCATTCGGCGGACGACAACAATCCGTGTCAAATCCGTGGCCATCCGTGGTGAAAAAAAGAGTCTCGGACCAAAGGCCGCTCAATCTAGAGCATAGTCTAGTCGGCCGACGAACTTCAGCCATCGCTCAGCGCGATAGCCGAAGCATTCGGCGGACGACTATTTCAGTGTCAGTGAATATACATCCGTTCGCCGGTCCCGCAGATTGTGCACGCTGCCGTGCTCGTGGAGTTCCTTGAGCAGATCGAGGTCGACGTCGGCCACCAGGATCATCTCCGTATTGGGAGTGGCTTCCGCTTTGACGCCGTTGCTGGGGAAGGCGAAGTCGCAGGGCGTAAAGACCATCGACTGGGCATACTGGATGTCCATGTTGTGCACCTTCGGCAGGTTGCCGACCGAACCGGCGATGGCTACGTAGCACTCGTTCTCGATGGCGCGGGCCTGGGCGCAGTGGCGGACCCGGCTGTAGCCATTCTGGGTGTCGGTGAGGAAGGGAACGAAGAGGATATCTACGTCCTGCTCGGCCAGTAGGCGGGGCAGTTCGGGGAACTCGACGTCGTAGCAGATCAGGATGCCGATCTTGCCGCAGTCGGTATCGAAGGCGCGCAACTGGGTGCCGCCGACCATGCCCCAGACCTTGGCCTCATCGGGGGTCACGTGCAGCTTGTAGAACTTCTCCACTGAGCCGTCGCGCTTGCAGAGGTAGCCGACGTTGTAGAGCTTGCCGTCCTCCACCGAGGGCATGGAGCCGGTGATGATGTTGATGTTGTAGGAGATGCTGAACTCCGAGAACTTCTTCACGAGGGGCTCTGTGAACTCCGCCAGTTTGCGGATGGCTTCCGGTTCGGGGAGGTCGTTGTAATCCGCCATCAGCGGCGCATTGAAGAACTCCGGGAACAGGGCGAAATCCGAGCGGTAGGCCGCTACAGCATCTACGAAGTACTCCGCGTGCTCGAGCAATTCCTCGACGCTCCGGTAGGGCCGCATCTGCCACTGGACGAGTCCGAGGCGCACGACGCTCTTGTCGGTGCCCACCTTGCGGGTCGGGGCGGTGTAGAGTACGTTGTTCCACATCAGCAGCGCGGCGTATTCCTTGCTTTCAAGGTCGCCCTCGAGGTAGTTCTTCATGATCTTCTTGACCACGAAGTCGTTGGCAAACTGGAAATTCAGGACGGGGTCGTGGATGTCTTTCGACTTCACCCGGTCGATGTACTGCTTGGGCGTCAGCTTGTCGGCGTACTCGTAGTACTTCGGCAGGCGGCCGCCGAACATGATGCCTTCCAGGTTCCACTCCTCACAGAGCTCCTTGCGGTAGTCGTACATGCGCCGGCCGAGACGAAGGCCGCGAAACTGGGGCGCTACGAAGACGTCTACTCCGTAGAGGATATTTCCCTCCGGGTCGTGGGTATCAAAGGTGTACTTGCCGGTAATTTCCTCGTAGGTATGGCTGTCCGTGAACTTGGAATAGTCCACGATGATCGACAGGGCACAGCCGGCGAGTTGTCCGTTGATGTGGATAGCGACCTGCCCCTCCGGAAACCGTTCGATCAATTGCTGAATCTCGCCCCGCGACCAGGCCGCGTCGGGCAGCATGGCGTAGGCCTTCTCCATAATGGCCCGCAGCTGCTTGTATTCCCGGATCGTGAGGTATTTCAACTCCACCTTCTCGATTTCGGGGTGGACGAGGGGAGACGCTACTTCCGGGGTATTGGGACTGGCCATAGGGGGATTGGTATTCGATTGGGGTAAAGGGAGAGAACGCGGGGGACGGGCACCGGGTTTGGTAGCGATGGCTTCCGCGTCTGCATTGCTCCTTTGATAGCGTGTCAGCTCCTGCGCTTCGCCGCCCGAATCGAAGTGCGCCTTGCCGTATACGTTGTAGGGCCGTCCGGAGCCAGCCAAGTACAATGCGGCCTCCGGCCGCGCTGAACTCTACGTCCACCAATCCCCTGCTACTCCCCGTTCTCCCCTATCCGATCCGCCCCCGTAAACAACACGTACGCATTATACCCCGGAACAAGCAACACCCACAGCGACCGACCCGCCGCCCGCACCCGATTGACGCATACGGTAATCACCAAGTATACATACGCCAAATAAAACCACGGATACAAGTAGGAGGCAAACGTGATCGGCGGGTGCCCGAACAGTAATCCATCGCCATGTCGTCTGAGGTTCGCCAGGATAGCGAGCAGCGTAGGCACCCCGAAGAATATGAGTGCGGGAGTAATCAATAACAAGAGGGCAAAGGCGGGAAAATATTCGCGGCTGATGTACCGCCGCGGGTTGTAGAGATCCTCGGCGTAGATACCCGGAGACGGGCGGGGGGGTGTGGGCATGCGGGTGGAGTGGTGGGGTACAGTAATTAAACGTAGGGTGGGTACCGAGATTATTAAATGCCACCCAAATGTCAGCGAGTGTACGTGATAACGCCCAATTCCCGTAACTTATGGGAACACCACCTCCCCGAATCTCATAAACGCGTAAAGCCACCACCGTGCAGCAGCGAACTCTCTGGTTAATTTTCATTGCCTTTGCCGTGCTGTCGATGGTCGCGGCCGGGCTGTACGTTGTATTTACGCCTACGCCCGATCCGCCGGCCGATGGGTGTTCCGAGTGCATCATTTACAAGGCCTTCGACGCGGAGGAACACCTCAATGCCGCGGCGTTCAGGAAGAGCCTGGATTCGAAAGTGGAGGCGGAGGTCGAGTTAAAGGTGAGCGATCAGGTCAGTACGGAGCTGTCCTCCGGCCACACGCTGGGGGTATCCGAGGGACAGGTGACCCGAACCTACAATTCCATACTTGCCGGAAACACCACCACTACTCAGCACGCCAACCTTTACCGGGCGGTGGCCTGCGCCTTCGATCAACTGTACTGTCGCAGCCAGGTGCTCACCGCCGCGGAGAAGGAGCGGAAGCGGGAGGGCGTATTGCGGGATTACGCCGTCGAGATTTATGCCCTGCTTGACCAGGACAATCCCCTCCTAGCCGGGGGGTCGCCCGCCGAGTCGGACACCGAGCAGCCGACTCCATCGGAGCCCGAGCCCGAGATACCGGTGCCCGCCGAGCCATCGCCTATCGATCCGCGTACGTCCGTTACGCGTTCGTCCCTGGATACCGCCAGCGTGGTGCGCGCCACCGAGCCGTCGTTACAGCCCGATCGCCCGACTGTCACCCGGGCACGACGACCGCGCATGGCGGAACCGACGCGCTCTCCGGAGGTGATCTTATCGGCCAGGAGGGAGACTGCCGACCGCCCTACCCTATCGCCAATGAGCTCTTCCTACCTTCCGGGCACTCAGGTTTACGACATTGTGCTCTTCGCCCCCAACGACGCCAGCGCAGCGCTGGTCGGTGGGCTGACCGAACAGCTCGAATCCGAGGGACTCACCGTTGGCAGTGACGTATTTTACGCAGAATTCATGACGCGATTCCGGCGTCATATTGCCGCGGGTGACTGGTCCTTCTTACCGGAACTCCAACTGGCCGACCGCGTCCACTGCCTCTGCCGCGTCCTCCCCGGCGAGCTCACCGCACAACCCAATTTTCGGGGAGGCGAGGTCTTTACTACGGTGACCGGTCTGGTGACGATCGAACTGGTTGATGTTCGTACCGGGCAAATTTTGGACAAGGAGACCATCACCGCTACGGGCCGGGGGAAGAAGGTGGATCGGGTGGCGGCGGAGGAGGATTGGGTGCGGGCGGTTGTGGGGAGTATGGCTTTTCGGGGGATGGGGTTTGGGGGGTGTGGGGGGTAGGAGCGGTAAGATGCGGCCTCCCCGATAGCTATCGGGGTGGAAGCATAAGGCGGTCTCCGACCGCGCTGTCGCACAAATGTGAAGCCTTTTCTATTCAGTCACCATGGGCGTCGCCATTACGCGTTTCCCCCACATCCTGAAATCCAGATGGTTTACTTCATGTCATTATTAGGTAGGTGCAAACTAGAAGGCAGCCGATGGCCAAAGTATTTCGACAGGGGATTTCCTGACAAGGCAAGCTGCTAAAGAATAACTATGCCTATGTTTGTCGGACATGGTTGAAGTATGAGTGAAACGGAAAAATTGATTCAACTCTTGGTCCAATTTCGTGATGACAGGGATTGGGAGCAATTCCATAATACCAAGGATTTAGCCGTCGCACTTAACATTGAAGCTGCTGAGTTGCTGGAATTGTTCCTTTGGAAGGACGCCAATGAAGCAGATAGAGACCGAGTTGCAGAGGAACTGGCTGATGTATTTGCCTATGCGCTATTGCTAGCCGATAAATATGACCTAGATGTTGTCGATATCGTTGAGAGAAAAGTACAACAGAACAGGATAAAATATCCGGTGGATAAAGCGAAGGGGTCTGCGAAGAAGTACGACGAGCTATGAGTTTACCATTTGAATTTCAAGTTGAGGTAGGAGACTTCAATTCTTCATATCTCAAGGAACTTGCGGTGAAAAGGTACGCAAGAGACCAATGGCCATTAGTTTATATTCTGAGCGATGGGAGGGAGAAGCAAGCATACGTAGGAGAAACTACGGATGTATTATCTCGTATGGACGTTCATCAAAAACACGCCAGAAAGCAATCCTTGACTACCGTCCACTTGATTTGGAGTGACTATTTCAACAAATCAGCGGCGTTAGATATTGAGTCAAGCCTAATTCAATATATGTCAGCTGACGGCGTGTTTAAACTAATGAATGGCAATCTAGGCATTGCAAACCACACTTATTACCAAAAGGCGGAATACTGGCAGACTTTCACATTCATTTGGGATAAATTGCTAGCAGAAGGTCTTGCTAAACATTCCCTTAAAGTTATTGACAACTCCGATGTTTTTAAATACTCACCTTACAAAGCACTGTCTAAAGAGCAAAGCTTAGGTTTACTTAATATTTTGAAAGTCTTGGCGAATGATACAGGTGACAACATAATAGTTCGTGGAGGGGCTGGTACCGGTAAATCAATACTGGCCATATTTATTTTTAAGCTGCTAAAGGCTCCAATCAGTAATTTGGACTATCAGGAATTTGGCGAATTTGAACAGGAGGTAGTCAAGTTGGTAACCACTATAAAAAGTAGATATAAAAACTTACACATGGGGCTGGTAGTGCCCATGACCTCTTTTCGTAAAACGCTTAAAAAAATTTTTAAGGGCATAGGGGGACTTACCGCGAGTATGGTTATTGGACCTTCAGAAACTGCTAAGCGCCCATACGATATTTTGATTGTTGACGAGGCTCACCGCCTGAGAAAGCGGAAAGGCCTAACAAGTTTTGGAGCGTATGATGCTGTAAATAAAAGGTTGGGCCTCGGCAAGTATAAGCATACGGAACTTGACTGGGTTTTAAAACAATCCCAAAAAGCAGTTTTCTTCTACGATGTTGGGCAGTCAATCAGGCCGTCAGACGTAGACACGGAAGATTTTGACAGGCTTAAATCTCAAAAAACCACAGTCGTACAGACGTTGAAATCGCAAATGCGATGTAGGGGAGGTAATGGGTACATCAACTTCGTAGATAATTTGTTGAGGAATGGCTCGAAAAGAAATCTAACTGCTTTTGAAAACTCTAATTACGATCTAAAACTATTCACTTCTCTCAAGGCCATGATTGAGGCAACAAGCGAGAACGAATCTAACTATGGTCTTAGCCGCTTGGTAGCGGGGTTCAGCTGGCGATGGGTGTCCAAAGACCAAACCAAGGATTACTACGCGCCCTACGATATTTATGAAGATGGAGTTAGTCTAAAATGGAATAGCACAAATGAGGATTGGATTAACTCTCCCGGAGCAATTGATGAAGCAGGATGCATCCACACCACTCAAGGGTACGATCTAAATTATGTAAGTGTCATCTTCGGATATGAAATTGGATATAACTCTAACACCGAGGAAATAGTATTTTGGAAGGACCGATACAAAGATCCAAAAGGAAAGAGCGGGGTGGAGGACGAAGAGTTACTGAAGAATTATGTACTCAACATTTACCGGACTATAATGCAGAGAGGAATTCTCGGTGCCTACGTATACGTCTGCGACCCTGCTTTGCGGGAGTACATGTCCCGCTACATCCCGTTAGCTATCTCCGAAACCCCCATTGAGAAACCCATTATTCCACTTCCTGCTCATCGGGTCGTCCCCTTCGAAAACAGCGTCCCCCTATACAGCATGAAGGCCGCCGCGGGAGGCTTCGGTCCGGTTGAAGCGGTTGAAGAGGAAGACTGGATCACTGTCCCCTCTCGGTATACACTGGACACCGACTGTTTTGCCTGCCGCGTAGTGGGAGAATCAATGAATCAAGTTATCCCGAATGGAAGCATTTGTTTGTTTCGCCGTTACAAAGGTGGATCCCGAAGCGGGAAAATATTCTTGGTTGAGCTAAATGCTTTTACGGACGCGGAGGCTGGCTCTGCCTATACGGTTAAGGAATACCGAAGTAAAAAGGTCCATAACGATGAGAACTGGGGGCACCGGAGTATTTCACTACACCCCCGTTCACATGGCTCATCTTTTCAACCCCTTGAGCTGACTGAGGAGTCTGCTTCAGAAATGCGGGTAATCGGGGAGTTTACTGCAGTACTAGGGAAGTGACATTCGGGCCGGTCGTATGGAGTTTACCCAGTTCCTAGCGGCTCCATCACCAAGTCGTCGATAAACTCACTTGCCGTACCCGCACAACTGATCCAAAGTAGACACTTTTGCCCGGAACTATTCGGGCGGCGGCGCGCAGGTGCGATATTTTTTGCTGAAAGAACGGACAATTTAGGTCAATGCGTCTCAAACGTGTTGAGTACCGTACCCATTTTTATGGAACAGTAGATTTCAAACAGGGCCAGTTGATCGGGATCGGAAATCGGCAACATGGCAATTTCTTGCTGGAGCAACCAATTCTGTACATGGCCAATCTTTTCGCAGTCCGGGTCGAAGTCTTCCCGTCCGCCGTCGTACTCGTTGTAGAGCGTCCGGGCAATCTTATAGGCCATGGAGGCGGAAAAATGACTCTTGCCGTTTACGTGCTGTTTGAGTCGACCCAGTACGCCACGCGAAATGCCGGCATAAAACGGCTTCCCATCGTGGTACCAAACGTAGATACCCCGGAAGTCGTCGGCCTCATTTGGGAACCAGTCCTCATGACCATCGTCGATGAGCAGCTTGCGGGCGGCGCTTTTGCCCTTACGGAAACCGACGAGATCCTCGATCGCGTAGGCGTGCTGGTGCTCCAGCTTTTTGATGTCCCGGGCAAACTGGACCTGTAGTTCGTCGTAGTCGGCTTCCCCCTTTCGCTCCCCGAGAACCAAATCGGAGATAGCCTGGGATGAGAGTCTGTTTTTAGTCATGCTTCTGTTGGTGTTTGCTTAAAGAGATGTTGCGCACTTTGTAGTGCGGTAGCAATATTTTGAGTGATGGAATGGATGTTCTCTCCATTCGATGGTAGAAGGTCGTTTGCCTGAAGATTAACGTTCAGGCTTCCTGCAGTTTTGGATTTCCTGTACTTCCCGCTTGCTTTCAGTTTGATGGCATCGCCAAATGTTTCTGTGAGTTCTTGCTGGAATAGCCGTAGCTGTTTTTCCTTCACTTCAGCGCTGGTTTCCTTCCAGAAAAACATGAGTTTAAAATTGAGCAATCCGTTGCTGTTTATCTCACAGTAGCGGCCGCCCCCGGGTGTCTGATCGGTCGGCTGGATGAAGTTCATGATAGTATCGGCGTTGGCGCCATACTTGTAAACGCTCGCCCGATAGCCTAGCTTGTTTACTTCATGGCGGTCGAGTAGTCCCCGCCTAATTCTTCCAAGCCGCATGAGTGGTAACAAGCCCCTACGGTCTCCGCTATCGGCTTCAACTTCATCTTCCTCCGTGTCCGCCTCCGCCTGCTCCCCTGGAAAGCAATTCTTCCGTAGACTAAGTTCCTTTTCCAGACTCCAACGCCATTGTTTGAACAGTTCGTCGGCCGGCAATTCTATGGATTGGGTGGCTTCTACGAAGCGCTCAAGTCCGCAGTGCTTCCATACTTTACCACAGCTGTCAAAGTCCTTTTCGTATTCCCCCGTACCCAGGGTGATGAAGGCACAGCGTGGGTTCTCACCGTGAGCCATTTTGTGGCGCAGGGTGTAGAGTTCGGTTTGCCGCATGTGGCTGATTTCGTCGCCGTAGCCGGAGAAATATTTAGCTCTGACATCGGACTCCATACATTTCCACTTCTCCAGGTCCTGCTTACCAAGCTTTTTCCAGCCTTCCGCATCGTCCACCTTCATTTCCAGCAGGAAGAGAGGCTTATCCTGCTCATCCAGCAGGGCGAGATCGATGTTTTCGTATTCCAGTTTAGGGGTCAGGTACGTTCCAGAGGGAATTTCCGCCAGTCCTAAACCTTTGATTAAGCTCTGCAATGGGGCCTCGTTATCGGCCTGCCACAGTTCGGCGAGATATGCGATCATGCCGCTATGGGTGCGGCCGTGATTGTAGTTGAGCCGGAAGAAGTTAGGGGCTGAAGTTCGGTCTGTGATTTGGGGCAAAGGAGAGTGGTTGATCATAAACGTATTGCTAAACATACAATATATCTTCGGATGCCGAACTTGAACGGTATTGAGACTAGACGATCTGCGAAACATTACGCGCGTATCGTACGGTAGCGTTAAGGTGATGCAGGCAGACAATAGGGCACCTCCGCTACGGTTGATTTGACAATATCCTTTAACTAAAGCATGAAGCAACATCCTGCCACCGGCAGCCCACACCGACCTATTGATAATAATGTGTACGCCTACGATAGTAGCCGCAATCCCCGACACATTTCGGAAGTAGATAGCGGTAAAAAAGGCTACCACTGCATGGGTTGTAGTTGGGAGATGATTGCCCGCAAGGGTGCGATCCGTGATCATCATTTCGCGCATGCTCCGCGAAATTGGGACGATAAGGGAGCGTGTACCTACTCGGACGAAACGTACCGTCATAAATTGGCAAAAGAAATTTTGCAACGAACGAAAAAAATACGGGTTCCTGCCGTCTACGTCTTTTCGGATGACGGGAAAAAAGCGGCTGAGCTATGTCCGGCTAGGACCGTTACCTCTACCACGGTACGCAACGAAATTCAGTTTTACGAGGACAAGGACGGGGAGGTTAAATGGGGCCGTGGGGTAAACTTCAACACAGAGGGGGTAGACTTCATCATCCAGCCAGACGTCACCTTCTTCAATGAGCAAGGTGAGCCCATTCTCCTGATTGAGCTGATGGCTACGCATAAGGTTGACGCCCAGAAGATCGCCAAGATCCGACGACTCGGTTTAGATACCGTCGAGGTCAGGATACCTAAGGATAGCCCGGAATCCATCGAAAAAGTATTTACCGTCACCGAAGAAACCGAGTGGCTCTACAACCATCAACAAGCTGAAGCCTATGCCAACGGAGTACACTTTCCCCAGGGAACTGATCATGGAATACCACCGGTTGCAGAATTCCAAAGAGCCGTTTTTCAAGCAGGCGAGACTTACACCTGCCGAAGTTTCCAGCTTAGAGACCTTATACGCGGACTTAGAAAGTGCGTGGCAGGAGAACGATATCGCGCAGTTAAACAAGCAGCTACAGGAGAACTATCAAATGTTGAAGAGCGAAGAGCGGGACTTGGACAGCGCCTTAAAGACCATAGAAGCGCAGTGCGAGATCGACTTCAAAGAACACATGCAGCAAAAACAGATCGAATTGCAGCAGAAACAACAACTGTATCGAGAGCGATCGAAGACTGTGAACGCCGCTATAGACGATTGGAAAATAGATATAGAAAAAAGAGAGAAGAGCTTGACGCTGAACAAGCAGATTATCAATCAGCAGATACAGAACGAGTTGAAGAGCTTAGGGGAAAGGTGGAGTCGGTACGACTCGAACTGCGAAACCTTCGGACCTGGCAGGGAGAGGATGGCGAACCTCTTCCGAAAGCTCAGCGAGCTGTCGCAAGTTTCGAAACTAAAATCGAAGAAACTGAACGAGCTATCCAAGCAGAACGAGGCTTTGCGGAAGCGGAATCAGTTCGAATTAAACAAGAAATGGATGGAGCTTACCGCGCCATACAGGAGGGCGATTTCACAAAGCATAAAGGAATTGCCTCCATCTGTGCGAGAGCTGATGGCCAACGGCGGGTATTATCAGATTACGCGGAAGCACAAGGCCGTCTTAGCCGACTTAAAAAGCTTAGAGAAATACTTAATTCGGGAATGTGGAAAAAATAACGTGAGCCTAGCCGAACTGGAGCAATATCTTGACGCTCGGTTTCCCCCCTCATTCTCCAACACCACGCACCATCCAACATGAACTTCAATCACCTCCTTTGCCTGCTCCTATTCTTCCTCTGCTTTGATTCCTCCGAGATAGTGGCCCAGCACGTCCAACCACCTGTTGCCGCTCCGATGTGCAGCGAAATTACTCCGGCCGACGCGGAAGAGGCCGCGACCTGCACCGGGGCGGCGAACTGTAAGGCGTGCAAGAATTGCAAGTACTGCAAGCATTGCAGCCAAAAGAACAAGAGCTGTGGGTTGTGTAAGCGCACGGCTGCAACTGAGGTTCCTGAGCCCCATTCTGGCCTGCCGGCCGTAGTAGCTGACCAGCCGCGCCAGTAAGTCTGCTGCCAGTTACCTTGGCTATTCCACCCAATCATTGCACCCGCGCGCCGCCGCCCTTGTTACCGTAATAGGCACTGTCATCCCTGGGATCGGCGACTGAGCCCGACACCTCTGGCGCTTCTACTAAAAGATTCGCGAGGAAGCTACGGCCGTATTGCCGAGCTAGCAGCAGGCCACCATTCCCGTAGGATGGGTAACGGGCCTCTTCTATTACTTCGAAAGGGGAATATGCACTACTGCCTACCGGGGGAAGGAATCTAAGCTGAACAAATCAACGGGTGGCCGACCTGTTCGGAAAGGTATAGGGATAGTGGAGTAGAGATTGTAAAGGTCTTACGGGGAGCATGTCTATTATCCTCTTCATTGACCCCGGCAAGATGCCGGGAACCACTACGGTTCCTGGCTTTTAGCCGCGGTACTGGTTCGTGGCGTCCCGCCGCGGTAAGCATCAATAAATCGGACAATAAACCGGCAGAAGCATATTCACTGACTCTAAATTGGTGTATATCATCACCCTTAGTGACCCCGGCAAGATGCCGGGAACCACCACGGCTCGTGGCTTCTAGCCGCGGTACTGGTTCGTGGCGTCCCGCCGCGGTAAGCATCAATAAACCGGCAGAAGCATATTCACTGACTCTATAAATTGGTGTATATCATCACCCTTAGTGACCCCGGCAAGATGCCGGGAACCACTACGGTTCGTGGCGTCCCGCCGCGGTCATTATGGGTGAGTTTAATCTTAACCCGTAATGAGCCCCGGCAGGATGCCGGGAACCACTACGGTTCGTAGCTTCTAGCCGCGGTCAGTGTGGGTGAGTTCACTCCTGACCCGTGATGAGCCCCGGCAAGATGCCGGGAACCAACAAGCCCCCATCTCAACAGGTTCAACCTAGAAGGGCTCACCCTCGGCATGTATACCCCTACAAGCTGCCGATAACCACCCCCAAACCCCCAAGCTCCCAAACACTCCGTACTTTACTCGTATGCCGCGATACGTAAATCCGCCGAACCCATTCCGCCGCCTCAGGTCAGTGATCCTGCTAGCCGCCCTACTTCTTTCGGCTAGTGCCAGCGCCCAAAAAGCATACAACGTACTCTTCATCATCGCCGACGACCTGACCGCTACGGCAGTCTCCAGCTACGGGAGCGAGGTCTGTCAGACCCCCAATATCGACCGACTGGCCGCCGAGGGCGTAAAGTATACCCGCGCCTACTGCCAGTATCCGGTGTGCGGACCTTCGCGGGCCTCCCTGCTCGGGGGCTACTATCCGACGGCGACGGAAACCTACGGCTACGTCAGTGGGCGGGAGCAAATCGGTGAAGAACGCCATACCTGGCCGCAGGCCTTTCGGGAAGCGGGTTACCATACCGCCCGGGTGAGTAAGATCTTTCACATGGGCGTCCCGATCCACATCGAGGAGGGAAGCGACGGGGCCGACGATCCGGCGTCCTGGGACGAAACCTACAACAGCCAGGCCGCGGAGTGGCAAACGCCGGGAGCGGCCGAACTGGTGCAGGGCAATCCGGACGGCACGATCGAGCGGAAGGGCGGCAACGTGATGACCATCGTCCGGGCCGAGGGAGACGACCTGGTCCACGCCGACGGAAAGACCGCCGAACGGGCCAGTGAGCTGCTGCGGACGAAGCGGGACGAGCCCTTCTTCCTCGCGGTGGGTATGGTGCGTCCCCATGTTCCCTTCGTTGCGCCATCCGCCTACTTCGATCCCTACCCCTACGCGCAGATTGACCTGCCCGAGAAGGTGCCCGGCGACTGGGACGACATCCCCGAACCCGGCATCAACTACGTGACCAGTCAGAACGGACAGATGAGTCTGGAACAGCAGCAAAAGGCCGTGGCCGCCTACTACGCCTCGGTCACCTTCATGGACGCCCAGGTGGGCAAGGTGCTGCGGACGCTTGAGGAGGAGGGCCTGGCCGACAGCACCATCGTGATCTTTACTTCCGACCACGGATTTCACCTCGGGGAGCACGACTTCTGGATGAAGGTCTCCCTGCACGAGGAATCGGTGCGGGTACCGCTCATCATCCGGGTGCCGGGTAAGGACCCCGCCGTCTGCAACTCCTTCGTCGAACTCCTCGATCTGTACCCTACGGTGGCCGAACTGGCGGGTGTCCCCCACTCCGACCACCTGCAGGGCAAAAGCCTGGTCGGGACCCTCGACGATCCCGGTCACGCGGTGAGGGATATGGCCTTTTCGGTTTCGTTAGGCGGAAATGCGCTGCTCGTCAGGACCGCCAACTGGGCCTACATCCAGTACGGTGAAGGAGAGGATGCCGAGATGGAACTCTTTGATATGGACCGCGATCCCCAACAGTTCACCAACCTGGCCTATGACCCCGCCTACGCCGACACCCTCGCGGAGATGCAGCAGCGCCTGCGGGAAAAGCTGCAGGAGGTGCGGACGAACGACCTGGACATCGACTACCACTAGCACTATGTTAAAGCGGGGGCTTATTAATTTGCTGGAGCACCCTCACAACCCACTGCACTATGAGACTTCGCCTTGTTTGCCTGTTGCTGTTACCCTTCACCCTGATGGCCCAGACGACCGTCACGGAGAACGTCATCCTGATCACCATGGACGGTCTGCGCTGGCAGGAGCTCTTCGGTGGGGCGGTAGACTCCATGATCGCCAACGAGGCCCTGACGCACGACCGCGATCGCATGACGGAAAGTTACCTCGTTGAAACGGCGGAAGCACGCCGCCGGCGCCTGATGCCTTTTTTCTGGGACACGCTCGCCCCGCAGGGCATGGTGTTCGGGAACCGGTGGAAGGACAACAAGGTCGATTGTCGCAACCCCTACTGGTTCTCCTACCCGGGCTACAACGAAATCCTCACGGGACGCGCCGACCCGGCCATCAACAGCAACGACAAGGAGTGGAACCCCAACGTCACGGTACTGGAGTGGCTCAACCAGCAGGAAGCGCTCACCGGCCGGGTGGCTGCCTTCGGCAGTTGGGACGTCTTCGACTACATCGTAAACGAACGGCGGAGCGGCATCCCCGTTAACAGCGGTTTCGACCTGGCCGAAGGCAACGACCTCACGGAACGCGAACGCTTTCTGAACAAGCTGCAAGAACAAGCTCCCCGGCTCTGGGGCAGCGTACGCCCCGACATGTTCACCCACAACTTCCTCCTGGAAACCCTCCGCAAGGATCATCCCCGGGTCGCCTTCATCAGCTACGGCGAGACGGACGATTTCGCCCACGACGGCAGCTACAATCGCTACCTCGACGCCGCCCACGCAACCGACGCCATGTGGCGCGACCTCTGGACCTTCCTCCAAACCGATCCCCAGTACGCGGGAAAAACGACCCTGGTTATCACCACCGACCATGGCCGCGGCGACAGTCCCATGGAAAAGTGGAAAGGACACGGCGACGGCGCCCCCGGATCGGACGCCATCTGGCTGGCCGTGATCGGCCCCGACACGCCAAACCACGGCGAGGTAACCACCAACCAACAACTCCATCAGGATCAAATAGCCCGCACCCTCGCCCGACTGCTGGGCTACGATTACCCCGGGCCGGGTGGTGGTGAGGTCGGTGAGGTCGTGCCCGGCGTGATGGAGAGTGGTCGGCGTTAGGGCTGGTACAAACCCGCATGACCCCGGCAACCAACACGGTTCGTGGCGCCCCGCCGCGGCTCCCGGTTCGTGGCGTCTCGCCGCGGTACTGGTTCGTGGCGTCTCGCCGCGGTACTGGTTCGTGCCGTCCCGCCGCGTTCACTTTAACCCACAGAAAAAAGGCGCAATCACCGACCGCGCCTTTTCCCAGTGAAGTCACTCCACCCCTTAATGCACCACCACCTTTCTGGAGGCACTAAACCCAGGTGATTCCAGGCGGTAGAAGTAGATGCCAGCCGGCAATTCGCTCAGGTCGACGGTCTGCTGATTGATGCCGGCCGCGTAGTCGTTGCGCAGGGCGGGCCGTAGCTGTCGGCCGTTCAGGTCGAGGATGGTGATCTCAACTTCCTCCTGCACCGGAATGCGGAAGGAGATGGTAAGCCGACCGGTGGTCGGATTCGGAGCGGCACCGAGTAATTCGTAGCCAGCGGGCACCGGATCGTAAGCCGAAGTGCTCATGCTCAGGTAGGGGTACGGTTCGTCGATGTTGCCGACCAGCAGGTCCGGAGCGAAGGGGATCGGATCGCCGTCGGCGGTGTACTCCCGGTCGGTTTCGGTATTCAGGATGCGGAAGGTGATCTCGTGGTCAAAATCCTCTGCGTTGCCGTGGACCAGCAGGAAGGTGCGGTGAGCCTTGACCGAAGGACAGTATTCCAGACTGCCCCGGCCGCGCACCTCGCCGTCGACGAATGCCACCACGTCGAGCGGACTGTAGGTCGCTTCGTCGAGGACCGACAGGTCGAAGGTGCCCACTACGCTCAGGTTATGCTCGTACTCACCGGGCGTTACGTCGTAACCGGAACTTTTCGGCGTGGGGAAGCTGATGGTGCCCGACCTGGCCAGGTGGAGTTTGTACCCACTTCCGGGTACGAACTGACTAAGGTTACCCACCCAGCCGGCGGCCGCATCGTTGTAAACGGAGAAGGTGCGCTGCCCCTTGAGCTGATCGCCCGCGGAGGCATTGAGTCCGTCGAGGACGTCGTTCACCGATCGCTGTTCCAGCTGCGGATACCCGATCCAGTTCCACTGTCGGCTCACCGCGACGTCAATGGGCGTCGGGCTCGGAAGACCGACGACCTTCAGCGTATCGGGATGAGTACTGAGGTGAACCAGGTAGCCCTCACCCAATTCGAGGGTTTTGAGGTTGCCGTTCCAGCTCTTGCCCGCCTCGTGGGAAGTCATGTTGCTCTGGCTCTTGACCACTACGTCGTTGGTGGTCTGATCGCCAACGATGCTGCCCAGCAGGTGCTCGCGGGTCATATCGTCGGTCTGCACGTTCAGCGAGACCCAGTTCCAGCCCACATTTAAAGGGATGACCTGGAAGACGCCCTCGGGATGCAGGATCAGCGGCTGCTCCGGCGAGCCCTGGGAGGTACCCGTCACGAAGGTCAGTCGCTCCACCGCCCCGTACTCCACCCCGTTGAGGGCGTGCCAGAAGCGGAAGGTAATCTCCTCGCCGTTGTTCCCGCCCACGTCGTTGCTGTAAATGGTGAGGAAGGCACGGTAGAGGTCGAGGGAGGGGACATATTCGATATTCGTCACTCCACGGATCTCGCCGTTGACGAAGGCGCCGACGAGGTCGCGTTCATCGGTGGAAAGTAGATCATCGGTGCCATCGAGACTGAAGGTGGTCACCAGCGTCATGCTGTGCTGGAATTCGGTCGGGTCGAAGGGCCAGTACACGGGTTTGGCCACCAGTTCTACCCTCACTTCGGTGGGTATGGCCTCACCGTCGACCAGGGCTACGATGGTTCCGGTGTAAATGCCCGGCGTCAGTTCGGGATCGAGATCGAATTTGATCACCTCATCGCCGTTCGGTAGGATGGTCCCGTTGATCCGCCTCGGACTCAGCCAGTCTGGATAGGTGACTACTCCGGAAGTATCCTGTTGGTCGAGCGTAAAGGGCTTTGACAGCAGGGAGTTGTTCTTCAGTACTGCTTCGACGACGTGCGTCTCTCCGGCGTTCCCGGTATAGGTGACCGGCGAGGGATCCCAGAACACGGGGCGGGAATTGACCTTGAAGGACCAGTCGGTAGCGTACTTCTGTACGTTTCCGTTCAGGTCCATTAGGCTGTCAACGTGGGCGTTGAGTACGACGCCGGCGAGGTCGGGCCGGTCGGTGAGCGGGGGATTAGTCTGCAGGATGATCTTGTCGCCACTGCAGCTTACGGTCACCGGTATGTCGGCGTCGGTATCCGCCCGGGTCAGTCGGAAGACGGGATTGTTGCCCACGGCGGGGAAGGCGCAGTCGACCGGTTTATCGAAGGTGACGGAGATCTCCCCGCCCGGACGCAGGAAGCCGTCGCTCGGCTGCGGGTACCCGAAGGGTGCGAGACTCTTGCGGTCGACGATGCCGCGCTTTTCGCTGGAGTAGGTGACGCCCTCCGATCCGCAGTAGGCCACCGCCCGGAAGGTGTAGGCTCCGTCCGGGAAGTTGGTCACGTTGAGGAGGTAATCGTAGTTTGCCCCCTGCAATTGGTCCTTTGCAACGTTGAGGATTTCGGCATACCCTTCACCCTCCCGGCGCACTTCCAGGCTGACCGATTCGAATTTTTCATTATTCAGATCATATCCCGACAGTGTCGTTTTCATCAGTGCCGGAGAGGCCGCATTGACCACCCAGTTATTGAAGGGGTAGCGCAGGCTGATGTTGGTGCATTCCGTGGAGAAATTCAGGAGCTGGATGTAGGCAGTATCGGCGTTTCGCAGTACGCCATTGTCCTGCCACAACTCGTATTCACAGGGGGGGTACACCATGATACCGATATCCTGATAATTACTGGCGCGCGGGCCGCGCTGGACGTCCAGCGCTAAGTCAAGCGTCTGTCCGTACTCCAGGAAGAAGGAAGCCGGGCTGTTGTTGATCCGGTGCCCACCCAGGAAGAGTATAGCTCCGTCGGGGTTCGTGGTACTTACCGTACGGACGTGGTATTCCCTGGTCTCCCGGCTTTGGCTCCAGTTGGTGATCCGGCAGGAAAATTTGGCGGTACCGTCTGCGGGTACGTCCTCGCGCTCGGGAAACGGAATCTGGATGGTGGTGCTATCACGGCCCTGGGTACCCGGTTCCTGGGGGCAACTCGAAGTACCGAGTTTGAGGTTAAACGCGGGCACGTCGTAGCTGGTGTCTCGCAAAATGTCAACGCTGAAAAAGTCGCCGATGTCGTTGTCCTCCAGGATGTAGCCTACCTTACGGGTATTGGTGGTCTCCGACCCCGTATTATTGGTGGTGGAGAAGCGAAACCGACCCGTAAGGCCCAGTGAGCTCTCGAACCAGATGCCCCCGACGTTGTCGATCTTCGCACCGATGGCGAATTCCGTATTCACGAAGCGGGTGTACTCGTAGGAAACGCTCGATGATCCGCTGGACTCCCAGTCCTCGGCGTAGGATGCCCCCGCGCTGAAACTGATGTTCTCCTGGAATACGGCGTTCTCCCCCCGGGCGGTGTCGTTCTTGGCCAGGATGTTCTCCCAGGAGAGACTGTCCATGATCAGGTTGTTGATCTGCGTCTGCTCTACTATGTCAAGCGTAATGAAGTCCCTGTTGTCCTGCAGGTTGGCGCGTATGACGCCGTAGGTCGGGAGCAGGACGTTTCGGATGTGCTGCTCCGTGTAAATGAAGGTGGTAGCAAAGGTGTTATCCGCCATGGCCGGGATGATATCGACCAGTGCCTTACAACTGTCCTCGTTGTAGGAAAGTGACTCCGAGAGTGAAAATTCCTGGTTAAAGGCGGCACCGACGTAGACGTCGCCGTCGTGACCGGTGATGTTCTCCAGATCCGACGTCTTGAAGGTCTCGTTGAAGGTCATGCTGGTTTTGATGCCCTCCCGGTTGAAATTATCACGCCCTGCCTCGGCGGAAAAGCGAATAATAGTACCAAAACCGTGGCCGCTAAAGGGCGTCTTGAATTTGGCACCCAGCAGCAGGTCGACAAATCCGCCCGCGGCACCGCCGACTTCGGTTTCAACAGTGGTAAAGGCCTCGATGGTAGTCCCCTTTTCGACGAAGGCATAGCTGTTGTCTCCCGGAGGATCGTGCAGGATCAGCATGGGAATATCCGGCGTGCGGCTGATGAAGGTCGGCGTATTCGCCTTCACCCCCTCCACCAGGGCCCATAATTCAATGGGTTGGGACTCCGCGAAATCCACTTCCGGAATCACGTAGAGCAGTTTTTGGTAATCCCGTTCCCCACCGTTGGTGGCCAGGTTCGGCGCACCGGGCTCGATGGTGTAGATGACCTGCCCGTTCTTGATCGGCAGGCGGATGGCCTCGCCCCCGCGGTCGGAGATGAAGTCGTAGATTTTGACGAAGCCCGTGTCGAGGTAGCAATCCACGTCCACGTCCTCACGTATTTCCAGTGTAATGGTGTAGGCCTCCCCTTGCTCCATGATGTACTCCAGATCGGATCCGGGACTTGCGCAAGCCGGCACCTTCGCCACCTCGTGCAGGTTGTCCGTGATGATCAGCGGTGCCCGGTAGATGAAGCGCGCCTGTGGCTCCACATCGGCTCGGAGGGTATCGAAAGAACCCGCAAGCACGGTATCGGCCGGCTGGATGATGATGATGGAGTCGTTTCTCAGCGTATCGATGATCGCCGGCGTGATGGTGGTCGTCTCATTTTCGGTGATCAGCTCGGAAGTGTCGCGGACGGTCAGGTCGACGATGAGCGGTTTGTTTCCGATTTGACCATAGACGTTGGTACTGGCCACCTCGGTTACCCGCACCCGGTAGGCCCGGGCGGGCAGGTTGTAAAGGGTCAGTACACCACTCTCGGGTATGGGATGCACGACGTTGTAGCAGAATGGGTCACTTGAGGAAACCGTCACCTTGGTCGCTGTTCCGAGGCTGGTGTTGCAACTTCCCTGTACCACGATGCGCAAGGAATCGGTGGTGGTGTTCTCGAAGTCGATGTCGATCACGTCACCTTCCACCAGGATCGAGGAAGGGTTGGTCACCGCTCCGCTGGGTACGAAGGTGTGGTGCAGGAAGACCGGGGTGACGGAGTAAGTCCCCTCGTCCTGAATGGAGAAGCTCCAGTTGCCGTTGTTGTCGGTACGGATGCCGTAATCCGCACTGTCGATCAGGATCTTAACCTCGGGTACGCCACACTCGGGTCCCTGCCCCTGATAAGCCGGATAGTGTACCTTTCCCGCCACGGTAAAGACCGTCTCGTCGGTAAAATCTACCCCGCTGAGCGTCTTGGCGTTCACGTCCAGTATGCGGGTTAGCTGCACGGGCTTGAAGGCATGGGTGACGCTGGTACCGATCTTTTCGGGCTCAACCCGAAAGGACGCCTGCTCGTGGTAGTAAATGTCGCGGATCTCGTAGTAGCCGTCGATATCCGTCGTGGCGCAGTAGCTCTGCACGTCACAGGTCACCGGATAGGCCGCCCCGCCGGCGGGTATGGACTCGGTCAGTTTCACCGATATGTCTACGCCACTTACTCCGGCCCCGAGGGTGGAGCGCACGTAGCCTTTGATGACGCCGTCCGGACGACTGTAGCCCACATCGCTTAACGCCAGGGCCGTTCCCCCGATGGGGATGAGGTGGTAAGTGTAAGCGAAACCGGGAATGGCGTCCTGATCGTTGTAGCCCTCGGCATTCTTGCTCAGGACGACGAGTTCTTCCCGCACCTCCACGCTATTCTCATCCAGGTACGAGCGCTCCAGGCGAATTTCCTCCGCCACATTGGACATATTGGCCCACTCCAGCCGCACGGAGTTGTAGCGCGTCCCGTCGCTGGCGTTCAGGAAGGGCTGGTAGGAGGAGCCCTTATCCGTCACCGGGTCGGATTCATGACCGCCCCAACCACCGGCGCGGGTCGTCACTTCGTAAGTGTAGGTTTTGTTGGGTTCGATGTTTTCGTCCTCAAAGCTGGTCTGGGTTCCCGGAAGCGTATGGAGAAGCTCGCCATCGCGGTAAACCTGATACCGATGCAAATTGGTGGGAATGTCGGTCGTGCGGGTCCAGCTAACCACAATCTTATCGTCAAAGGCACCGTCGGTGGCCGACAAATTCCCCGGCTTGCGAATGGGCTCGGTAGAACCGGTGATGGCTCCAAGGCTGCCGGACGCGTCACCGCGGGATTCTTCGTAACAGGTGAAGGTGGTTGCACAGGTAACAAAGGCCTTGCTGCCGGAATAGACCGCACGGGGATAAAAATCGCCCTTCTGTCCCGGCCCGAAACCATAATCATAGGAACCGGTTATCGTGCTGCTGGCCGGGGAAAACCGAAAGTAGTTGTTGCCGCTACGAAAACTTTCGCGGGCAACAATGATCTCCCGCTGCGGCTCGCTACAGTCGCAGGCCACTCCGGCCGGAGCAATGTTCTGGTAGCTGAAGCGGATGTAGTAGTCGCTCGTAGCCTGGGAGACACAGAAGCGGTGAACGCTGCTGGAAGTGCCGAACCCGCTTGCCAGTTCCGCACACTCGGGAAAGTACCCCGCCTGGGCCGTAGCAACGGCTGATAACCCCACCGACAGGCAGAGGAAAAGAAACGTACGGTAGAGGTATAACATGGGACTGAGTTGTTCCCCCATAGCGGGTCTGCCAATTGCCGGACGGCAAAAGTTGCGGAGGGGTAAGTGTGTGGAAAAGAGGGGAAAGGTGGGCGCCGAAAACGGCTGGGGTTGCCCAAAAGTAATTATTTATTGTGTTTAGACAAGTTTTTAGAACTTTATTTTCCAAACCTTGTGGAAAACAAACTATATCCTGATAATTACTACCCCTTTCTCAGAAAAAACCCTTGCGTCTGATCTACTCTGCTTCCGCTGCCAACTTCTCGAGTACTTCCCGAAACTCCTCCGTATCGTAATCCGCCATTCCACGGTGGCTGAGTAGCACCTCACCCGCCGGTCCCAGCACGTAGGTGGTCGGCAAAGTAGACGAAGCAAGTTCCGCGGGCAGCGGGCCCAACAACTGATAGACGGGAAATGCAAATCCACGATCCTCCACCAGTGCCCTCCCCTTCGTAAAGTCGCGCTCCACGTTCAGCAGCACGAAGGCCACGCGCTCGTCGTCGGCAAAGTCGCGGTACAGCCGGTCGATGCCCGGCATTTCGGCCAGACAGGGCGGGCACCACACGGCCCAGAGGTTCAGGAAAATCACTTTTCCCGCCAGACGTTCCGCCGCCACCACCTCGCCTGCAGCGTCGACCATCCGGAAGTCCAGGTTCTCCATTCGGGCGGGGCGCGCAGGTGCCGTGTCGGTCGGTGAAGAGCGAACTAATTCGGTATCCGGCCGAATGAGCCCGGTCGCCAGAATGCCCTGCTGAACGTACGCAATGGCCTGGGTATGCAGACCGGTGAGGTACAGCAGCAGCGCGATCGTACCGGCGATGCCGTAAAACATCAGGTCTTTTTTCGTTCCCGGACTCATAGGCTCAGCGAGTAATAGCCCGCTTTCTGCAGGGTGAAGTTGTACTGGATTCCGTTGTCGACGATCTCGATGTCAGCGGGCACATCGGTGCGGGCCACCTTGAATTTGTCGAGCGAGAAGCCGCAGGCGACGAGCTTGACGCCAAATTCCTTCGCCTGGGCGATGAAGGGATCGATCTGCGCGCGATCAGTAATATCAACGATGCCCTGTCCGCAGATGACGATCCGAAAATCTCCGAAGGTGTCGCCGTCTTCCTGCTTAAATGCCTCGGCGGTCAGTAGGATGGGCTTGAGTTGGGGGATCTTCTTGGTCAGCACGACGTAGTTGTTCGTCTGCTGGTGGTAGGGAGTCGTGCGGGTGGTGTCCTGGGCGAACAGGCCGCTGCTAAACGAGGTGGTCAGGCTGAGGAGTAGAATTGCGAGAAGGAAGCGTTTCATCGGGTTGGTTTGAAGGAGTAAACGTATTAAGGATAAAGAAGAGCAGTCCGCCCGCGATGGCCACGTTCTTAAAGAGCGGCCCGAGGGTGGTCATCTGCCCCAGTTGTACGGTGATGGTGATCGGAATGAGCACCAGTAGCAACACCAGCGCCGCCCAGCGAGTCAGGAAGCCCGCCAGCAGGGCGAGTCCGGCCGTCAGCATGACGATGCCCGAAAGGATCACCAGCCAGCCCGGCTCGCCGAAGTAAAGCGCAAAGTTCTTCAGGCTCGCCTGGTGCATGCGCGCTACGGTCTGGTCGACGTTGAGCAGGTGATTCGCCCCGGCTACCAGGAAGATCCCACTGAGGAAAATGCGGAGGATACGGACGGAGGTACGGCTGACGGTAAGTTGGTGCATAGTCGGTGAGTTAGGTTGCGATGTCACAAACCTAGCCAGCTCCCCCTCTTTCTTCGGTGACCTCGATCACACGCACCAGCCGTTTACGTATCCTTAACAAGCATAAAAACTGCGCCCGGCAGCAGTGAGCTGTCCGGGCGCGGAAAAAAAGAACACTCAGGTCAGTCGATCAGCGAAGCAGCACCAGGCGTTTCGCCATAACTTGATTACCCAGTCGAATGCGCGCCACGTAAATGCCGGCGGGCAGGGGCGAAGTACGGTCGGTGCTCCAGTCGAAGCGGTGTACCCCGGCAGGATAGTTGCCGGAAGCAAGTTCCGCCACCTCCCGTCCCCGTCCGTCGAGAACGGTCAGCGTCAGTGAACCCGCCCGGGTTAGGCCCACGGTAAGGGAAGTCGCTCCCCGGAACGGATTGGGGAAGGCGGAAAAGGTCACTCCTTCGATCCCGTCGGGATCACCGACCGCCGTGGTCTCACTTACCACCTGCGGTTCGAGCGCATGAAAGGTGCCAGCCGCGGTAAGGTCGCTCAGGTAAACTTCAGGCTCAGGTTTGCTTTCGGTACCCATGACTTGCGGAATCAGTCGCACACTACCCAGGTGAACCATGCCGTCCGCACCGTAAGCGTTGGCGTGCGCAAGCCGCAGCTTACCCGACGCGGTTTCTTCCAGGTTGACGGTCGGGCGGGCAAAGCCGGGGGTCGACCCGTCTTCCAGTCCGCCAAAGCGCCACTGGGTGGGGTCCCAGGTGAAGTCCATTTGGTAGCTGCCCAGTCGCTCGCCACTGTTGCGCATGTCCACCCGTAGGGGTACCAAATAACCGGTACCGTCCAGCTCAGGTGTGATCTCTACGGGCACTACCGGACCCGCCTCGGCCGGTTTATCCATCTCTGGTCGGGCGTCGTTGGTACAGACGGTAGCAGTGCCCAAGGGGTAGCCGACCGGTAAGCCCACGTCGTAGGAGATGATCACGAGGGCGTCGGCGGCGGTGACGATTCCGTTAGTATCTACGTCGGCAATACCCGATTCTATGCGGGCCAGTGCGCTTGTGGGAATCGGATTGCCCACAGCATAAGCCAGAATCAGGGCAGCGTCGGTTGAATTTATCCGACCGTCACCGTTCACGTCGCCGAGCAGTTGATTTTCTGAGATGACGAAGTTGCAGTTCTCTACGCTAGCATCCGGCAGCAAATCCCGGAAGGTGGTTGCGGCAGCCGCGGTGCGCAGAATGAGATCGGGATCCACGGTGGTACCGGCGGGAGCCAGGGCCCGGAAGCGGGCGGTGAAGACGGGCACGTCTCCCGCCCGGCCCGTTGCGTCGGCTCCGTTAAAGATGATAACCCCGGGGGTAGTCGCATTGATCTGACCGGTGTACCCCGACAGTATTTCCGCGTCGCCGACGTACTCTATTTCCGTAGAATCGTAGTACAGCGCCGCCGTAAAGTTGCCAAGGAAGTGGTCGGGGCTGGGAACGCCGCTCATGTCGATCCGTACCGTAAGGGGAAATTCACAGAACTGTGCCGTCTCCTGCGGACAATCGAGTGCCACCAGCGGACCATCGTCGCCCCCCGAACCTCCGCCGTCTCCGGGAAGGATCACCCCCCGGGCCGCGGTGCGGAAGCGAAACTGATTGCCGCCGATCGGAGCGAGGGTCTCCGCATCCACCTGCGTCATGTTCAGGGCGTATACGGCATTGATCGGATTGTCGTCAGGGATGAAGCGCACCTGGATGCCGTAGAGATCGCCGGCTTCCAGGGGAAGCAGGTCGATGGAGGAACCCGGACCGAGCAGCTCAATGATCCCCTGTTCGGGGATGAGAATGTCCGTTCCCTGGGCGTCGTTGTCCCGCCATATTTCGTAGAGATCGCCCAGCTCTACGGTCACCCGCCCGTGATCGAAGAGGGAGCGCACTTCCCGTCCCGGCAGATCGAACTGGAGATTTACCCGCTGAAACCCTTCGGAGAAGTTGCCTACGATTACCTGACTGACGAAACCGCCTTCCTCTTCCGCTTCGGAGCCGATGCTGATGTTCTTCCAGACGATGTTGTTGTTGTTCTGTACGTTCTGGTATAGGTTACCGGTCTCGGGAAAGGTCATTCCGCCCGGTGTCTCCGTACGCGACAGCAAACAGAAGTGGGCCTGATCGCCCGGGATGGCGGCGTAATCGTCCGGATTCGGCACGACCCACTCGAACTCCAGTATCTCGAATTCACCGCCGGCGACGGTCACCGCCTGGCTACCGATGGGGTCGCCCATCAGTGCGGGGGAAACGACGCTGCCGTCCCAGGGGGAGGGCCAGCTGAGTCCGGATCCCGCCTTCGCCCAGTACAGATTGGTCGTGCCGGACTGGCTGCCGTCACAGCCCCGATTGCGGACGCGTACGTACACGTAGTTGGGCTCGGAAGAAGGGCGGTACACCGGATTTTGGTGCTCCTGATTCAGGAACCCGTCGTTGGTTCGCCGTACCCAGATGTCGGCACTGTGGTACATGGCTTCCGTGGAGGCGTTGGGCTCGTCGCCCACATCGTCGTAAGTGTCGGCGGACCACAGGTCGGGCGTGGCCGGACTGGCGGGTGGGGGCGACAGGGCATCGGAACCAATGATGGATGCGCGGACGCCGAACAGCGTGGCGGCTGCCCGTACGTGCTGCCCTACCGTAAACATCGTACGACAGGCATCGTCGGTGTAGTCCATCTGGTTCATGAACATGTCCCCGTTCGGACCATTGTCGCACGTCACGCTGGGGAAACTCGGGCAACCGGTGTTGTTCGGCCCCTGGTTCGGGGTATCGTCCACCAAGTCGGAAAAGGCGCAGTTGTCGGGTTCCGTAGTGTCGTCCCCCCAAATGTGCCGGAGGTTAAGCCAGTGGCCGATCTCGTGACCGCAGACGTAACCCAAATCGAAGGGACTGGTAGCTGTTCCGAGGGTGCCGAAGGCCACGTAATCCATGACCACCCCATCCTCCGCCGGGCGGGTAGCCAGGTCGGCGGGCCAGGAGGATTAGCCGAGCAACCCACTGGAGAGGTTGCAGACCCAGATGTTCAGGTAATCATCCGACGGCCAGCCTGCCTTACCACCCGTAGCCGCAAATTTTACGGGGTTACGCACCAGGGGGTCGGTACTGATGGAGCTTTTGGTAAAGGAGGTTACGCTGGTCGAGGTCCGCGTGATGCCGTTTGTGGGTTCGCAGTCCGGATCCCGACTGGCCAGGGCAAACTGTACCTGCATATCGGCCACCTGAGGGGAGAACGCGGAGGGTACCGATCCGATGCTGGCGTTGGTGGCCCGAAACAGTTCGTTCAGGGCGTCGATCTGACTTTCCACCTGGGCGTCCGATATATTCTGTGCGGCCGTATTGTACACCACGTGCACCACGACCGGAATGGTGATTACTTCGCCACCGAAGCCGAGTTCATCTCCTTCGCGCAGAGTACGAATGTATTCCTCGGTGAGCCGCTCGATACGGTCGTAATTCTGGCGGAACACGCGATCGGTTTCCAACCGCTCCAGGAGCTCCTCTCCGGTACCGCAATCCATCGTAAGTTGATCGGGACGCTGGGTCGGAGTGTAGACAATATCATCGATAAAGAAAGTCCTCACCGCAGTGCTGGCGAGCAGGTCGATGATATACCCCCGCGCTCCGGACACCCGGACCGTCTGGTAATCCGTCGTAACGGCAACGGTGCTCAGGAGGGTGACTACCCCGAGGTCGTTGTACCCATAGATGAGGAACTGATCAGATGTGTTGAATCCCTGAATGCGGAAGGACAACTCCGATATGGTCTCGTCGAACTCCATCAGCACGGCACCGGCGGGAAACTCGCAGCTGATACCACCCCTACAGTTGGCGGCCACGTTGCTCCCGGAAGGGGCATTGGGCCGGGGAAATATGGTGACCGGGCCGGGGGTACCCAGATTGAGCGGCGGCAGATCTTGCAGAGGAATACTTGGATCCCCGAAAGAAATACCCTGGCTACTTTGCAGGTTGTCGGTGAGGGTGCCCGACAGCCCTTCAAAATCGATGAGTACCGGGGTTTGAGCCATGGTGGTTGCCGTCAGTCCGATCAGGAGGGGCAGCACGAGGAGGTAGCGGAGCAGCCGAAGCGCCCCGGCAAGCAGGTAAAAAAGTAGCATGACGGTGAGATTTATGGATGGTCTGTAGTGGATGTCGTATTCCCTTTTTCGGGTGACGAACTCCAGTAAAGTGGCTATACCCCTCTATTATCACACACCCCTTTCGCGTTACAACACCAACAATAAATTTCGCGCGAATGACCGATATTAATTCCCTGCTTGCCCAGCTCACCCATTTTTCGTATCGTTGATGGAAGGACTACGATTAGCCGGGGAGGGTGCCCCACCCAATACATGTTAAAACTTACAACTGCGGTTACCGCTGAATGTCGAATCTATGCAATACCGTTACACTTTGCTTTCCGCCCTCGTTGCTTTGGCAGTATTCTCCTGCTCCCGCGACCCCGCCCGACAAACGGAATCAGCCACCGCGACAGCGGCTCCCTCCAGTGAGTGGGTCGACCTGCTCGATGCCGACCTCACGGAGTGGGAAATGTACAACGGCGACGCGCTGCGGGGATGGGAGTTCCGGGACGGAGAGCTCCACGCCTCGGGAGCCGGCTGGGACGCGGACCAGGACCTGATCACCCGGGAGGAATACGACAACTTCGAGCTTGCACTGGAGTGGAAGGTCGAGCCCGGGAACAGTTCGGGCATCTTTTACCACGCCCAGCGGGACCCCGCCACGCCCATCTACGAAGCGGCCCCCGAATACCAAGTCATGGACGACGAAGGGTGGTCCGACCCGCTGGAACCAAATCAACGCACGGCCGGCAATTACGCCATGCACGCTCCGGAAGGCGCCGAACCCCGGCCGGCCGGCGAATGGAACAGCACGCGCATCGTCGTAAATCACCCCCGCGTAGAGCACTGGCTCAACGGCACGAAAGTGGTCGAGTACAAACTGGGCAGCGACGACTGGAAGCAGCGCAAAGCAGCGGGAAAGTGGGCCGACGTAGCCGACTACGGAGTAGCCACCAGCGGCCACATCGGACTGCAGAACGCGGGAAAAGTCGTGTACCGTAACATCAAAATTAAGGAGTTATGAAAGTGAATATCACACGCTGCTTCCTCCTCCTACTGCTGATGCCCGCCATCGGCTACGCGCAACAGGAGGTTGTCTCCACGCTTGAAGTATTCGATATCGAAACCAACGAGCGAACGCAGATCATGCAGGAGGACCGCCACTTCGAAGCCCCGAACTGGAGCCCCGACGGCGAGTACTTCCTGATCAACCAGAACGGGAGTCTGTATACGGTCTCCATGGACGGGAAGAAGGAAAAATTCAATACCGGCTCCGCGGATCGCTGCAACAACGACCACGGTTTCTCGCCCGACGGCCGCATGCTGGCGTTCAGCAACAACCTCGAAAGGGGCCCCGACGGCTGGCTCACTTCCTGCATCTTCACCGTTCCGGCGGAGGGCGGTGAACCCACCCGAGTCACGGACAGCGTTCCGTCCTTCTGGCACGGCTGGTCGCCCGGCAGCGATACCCTGGTGTATACCGCCATGCGGGGAGGCCGCTTCAACCTGTTCGCAGTACCGGCAACCGGTGGTCAGGAGGTGCAGCTGACGGACTCGGAAGGGCTCGACGATGGCCCCGAATACGCTCCCGACGGCAAGCACATCTACTACAACTCAATCAACTCCGGCAGCATGGAGATCTGGCGCATGCATCCCGACGGGAGCCGCCAGGAACAATTGACGGACGACAGCTACTCCAACTGGTTCCCCCACCCCTCCCCCGACGGTAAGCACTTCGTTTTCATCTCCTACCTCGAGGACCAGGGCAGCGATCACCCCGCCATGAAGGAAGTCGCCCTGCGCCTCTACAACCTTGAAGACGGCTCGATCCGTACCCTCTGCACGCTGACCGGCGGACAGGGATCACTCAACGTACCCTCCTGGGCACCGGACGGCAAGAAATTCGCATTCGTCAGTTACGCCCATAACTCAGACCAAAAGGCAACTACCGATGACCACTAAGCCAACCAACGTCTCGCGAAGAACTTTTGTCAAAAAAAGCCTAGCGGCCGGTGCCGTTTTTTCCATCGTTCCCAGTTCGGTGGTCAGTGGGCTGGGCTACACCGCACCGAGTGATAAGCTGAACATCGTCGGCGTCGGCGTGGGGGGCAAGGGCCTCCAGAACCTGCAGGCGATGAACTCCGAAAACATCATTGGCCTGTGCGACATCGACTGGAACTACAGCCAGCGGTGCTTCGATACCTTCCCGAAGGCCAAAAAGTATTATGACTGGCGTCGGATGTTCGACGAGCTCGGCGACTCCATGGATGCGGTAGTGGTAGCCACCGCCGACCATACCCACGCGGCCATCGCGGCTACGGCCATGATGATGAACAAGCACGTGTACTGCCAGAAGCCGCTCACCCACTCCATCTACGAATCGCGCCTGCTGACCAGACTCGCCGCCGAATACCCCGTAGCCACTCAAATGGGCAACCAGGGCAACTCCGGAGACGGCGTCCGCCAACTCTGCGAGTGGATCTGGAACGGCGAGATCGGCGAAGTCACCGAGGCCCATACCTGGACCGACCGCCCCATCTGGCCCCAGGGATTGGAGCGCCCCGAAGAAGCCATGCCCATTCCGGATAATTTCGACTGGGACCTCTTCATCGGCCCCGCCCCCATGCGGCCCTACCACGAAATTTACACGCCCTGGAACTGGCGCGGATTCTGGGACTTCGGCACCGGTGCCTTCGGTGACATGGCCTGCCACATTATGGACCCCGTGTACCGGGCCCTGAAGTTGAAGTACCCCGAAGGGATTTCGGGCAGCTCCACCACGGCAAATACCGAGAGCGCGCCCCAGGCGGAAAAGGTGCGCTTCGACTTCCCCGCCCGCGCCGACATGGACAAGGTCAAGATGCCCGCGGTAAAGGTGCACTGGTACGACGGCGGCTTCCTGCCCGACCGGCCCGAAGGGCTGGCCCAGGGAGTCCCCCTCATCCGCGACGGACTTGGCGGCTGTATGTTCGTCGGCACCAAGGATACCCTCATCAGCGATGCGGGAGGCTTCAATCCACGCTTGCTCTCCGGCCGGATACCTGAAGTAAAGCCCTACCTCCGCAGGGTGCCGGGCTCGGTCGACTACAGCGACGGCCCCCACGAGCAGGACTGGATCCGGGCCTGCAAGGAATCTCCGGAACAGCGGGTGAACCCGTCGGCCCACTTCGCCTACTCCGGCCCCTTCAACGAGATGGTCCTGCTGGGCGTCCTGGCCATCCGCCTCAAGGGCCTGAACAAGGTTCTCGAGTGGGACGGAGACAACATGCGCTTCACCAACATCGGACCCGACGAAACCATGCAGGTCACGAAAACCGACGGCTTCGCCATGGTCAACCGCATACCGACCTGGTCCACCGAGCGCGTCGAACTGAACGCGCTGGAAGCCGCCACGGAGTACATCAAACACAGCTACCGGGAGGGTTGGAGTCTGCCGCCGATGCCGGCATGATCACTTTCGTCGGCCGAGCCCAAGCTCGTCCGCCGAGTATCGGAGGTATTCACCCTTTTGCTTCCCCAGTTTAGTCGGCGGACGAGCCTCGTGCCTCGGTCGGCCGACGACTTCGGGCTGCCTCGTCGGCCGACCCTAAGTCGCCCGCCGAGTATCGGAGCTAATCTGCCCCTTCACCTCTCCTGTCTAGTCGTCGGACGAGCCTCGTGCCTCGGTCGGCCGACGACTGGGAATCACCGCAAAAATCTGACCTCCGAAATCAATCCGTCTTCTACCAGATAGATGGCGATGACCTCCCGTGGCGTACCGTCAGCACTGAACTTAACGCTTTCGTGGTCGAGAATTCGGTTGCCCATGACCGTGCGGCTCACCAGACGGCACTGCAAGTCGGGCATATCCCGGAACATTTTGCCGTAGCGTTCGCGCATGATCTCTTTGCCTTCGCTGGTCAGCTCGTCCGGGAAGTTGTATATTTTGATGTCGTCGGCGTAAGTACTGAGGAAAAGCTCCAGATCGCCCGTGTTGTAGGCATCGAGTTGGGTTTGCACCGGGGTAACAGCCGCATAGGAATCCACGCTCGACTGGCTAACGGCAAATATTGGCAATAGAACGAATAGTAGGGGTAAGAATAGCTTCACTGGACGGGGTTTGGGAACCAATATACACAGCTGCCGAATTTAGCTCCGACACCCGCGCTTCGCCGGCCCCTTTGCCATCTAATCAGCAGCGGAGCTTTAATCCTCTACCAAGTGGGTTCAATCCGTGTTGAATCAGTGGCCATCCGTGGTGACCCCGTATCCGTTGTATTCGGCGGGTGCCTATAGGATTGGGTGTGCTCCGACTTTAATCTGCGGTTGACCCGGTTCGTGGCATCTTGCCGCGGTTGCGATCACAGTACCTCCCCCTTTT